>NZ_MAYT01000032.1 GCF_001685015.1 Pseudobacillus wudalianchiensis | reverse complement strand
GAGGTTTTACCATTAAACTACACCCGCATATATTATATACCTGGTCGGGAAGACAGGATTCGAACCTGCGACCCCTTGGTCCCAAACCAAGTGCTCTACCAAGCTGAGCTACTTCCCGTTAATCAATATAATGGCGCGCCCGAGAGGAGTCGAACCCCTAACCTTTTGATCCGTAGTCAAACGCTCTATCCAATTGAGCTACGGGCGCAATAGTGATGCGGCCGAGAGGACTTGAACCTCCACGGGGTCGCCCCCACTAGGCCCTCAACCTAGCGCGTCTGCCATTCCGCCACGACCGCACGTTTCTTGNAAGTGCTCTACCAAGCTGAGCTACTTCCCGTTAATCAATATAATGGCGCGCCCGAGAGGAGTCGAACCCCTAACCTTTTGATCCGTAGTCAAACGCTCTATCCAATTGAGCTACGGGCGCAATAGTGATGCGGCCGAGAGGACTTGAACCTCCACGGGGTCGCCCCCACTAGGCCCTCAACCTAGCGCGTCTGCCATTCCGCCACGACCGCACGTTTCTTGCAACAGAATTAAATTGTAACACGTGATCTTTATCAAGTCAAGTGTTTTTTAAAATGACTTTTAGCTCTCTTTAAGAGCTTTCTATCATTTCAAAAGAATGTTCCAAACGCGCTTTAGCGTCACTAGGAATATATTAAAGTAATATGATCAATTAGTCAACTGTTTTTTTAAAAAATAAATCATTTACTAATTCTTCTATTGATGTGGACTCTCAAACGATTTTACAAATAAAAAAACAGCTTGCACAACGCAAGCCGCTCGTCATGTACAATGCGGATGAAGGGAGTCGAACCCCCACGCCTTGCGGCGCCAGATCCTAAGTCTGGTGCGTCTGCCAATTCCGCCACATCCGCGCAAATGATGAGCCATGAAGGACTCGAACCTTCGACCCTCTGATTAAAAGTCAGATGCTCTACCGACTGAGCTAATGGCTCATTATGGCTGGGCTAGCTGGATTCGAACCAGCGCATGACGGAGTCAAAGTCCGTTGCCTTACCGCTTGGCTATAGCCCAATATTATTAAAAAGAAAACAATGACCCCTACGGGATTCGAACCCGTGTTACCGCCGTGAAAGGGCGGTGTCTTAACCGCTTGACCAAGGGGCCTTAATAAAGATTAAAATATGGCGGAGAAGGAGGGATTTGAACCCTCGCGCCGCTTACGCGACCTACACCCTTAGCAGGGGCGCCTCTTCAGCCTCTTGAGTACTTCCCCATAAAAAACAATGGCTCCGCAGGCAAGATTCGAACTTGCGACCGATCGGTTAACAGCCGATTGCTCTACCACTGAGCTACTGCGGAATAGAAAATTATTTTATCGACAATTTGTATTATATTAAAGCGGAGTACGCGAGTCAACATTTTTGTTGAACAAAATATAAAAAGCTCTGTTCATGTCATTTACTGACCTTCTTATATAATCGACCACTCCTTAAAGTATTATTCTCCATTTGATTCTATTTCCTCCCTGCATACAATAACCCCTCTGCACTTACCGCAAACATAACGGCCAGTGTTAATCTTTCTTTTCCGTTTATAAACAAGATGGCAGCTAGAACATTCATAAACCAGTACACGAGTTCTCTTTTTGGGCTGTATTTTCTCTAATGGCGTGCAATGCCTCGGCCCGTTCACTTCTCGCAGCAATTGCTTAAAGTCTTGATCGCCATGTTTATAGCCTTTGCCTTCCAGATGCAAATGATAATGACACAATTCATGCTTAATAATGCCTTCTAATTCTTCCTGTCCGTAGGCTTCTAAATATTTTTTATTTACTTCTATATTGTGAGATCGCAGCATATAACGGCCGCCAGTTGTTCTTAAGCGTGAATTAAATATAGCTTTGTGGAGAAATGGGCGGCCGAACAGTTCGATTGATATCTTTTCTGTAAGCAATTGAAGTTCTTCGTTAGTCATTAGCCGCCCACTCCTTTTTCTTTTTTATTTTTCAGGAGGAATCATTGTTAAAGAGACTCTTCCTTTTTTCTCGTCGACTTGCTCAATCCAGACAGTGACAATATCTCCGACTGCGGTAACGTCGAGCGGATGTTTAACGTACCCTTTTTTCATTTTTGAAATATGCACAAGGCCGTCTTCTTTTACACCAATATCAACAAACGCACCGAAATCTACGACGTTTCTAACAGTCCCTTGCATTTCCATACCTGGCTTTAAATCTTCAAGTTTCATGACTCCTGTTTTCAAGAGCGGCGTTGGTAATTCATCCCTCGGATCGCGTCCAGGTCTTTTTAAAGCGTCCGTAATATCTTGCATCGTCAGAACACCAATACCCGTCTCTTCTGCCGCATGCTCGATGGCAATGTTATTCAACGCTTCCGCGAGCTCTTTCGTTCCTACATCTTGTGTCGTGTATCCTACGCTTTGAAGCAGTTTCTTTACTTCTGGATAGCTTTCAGGGTGAATAGCTGTTTTATCTAGCGGCTCTTGACCATCTATAATTCTTAAAAACCCTATACATTGCTCAAATGTTTTTGCACCAAGACGAGGAACTTTTTTTACTTGTGAGCGATTGTTAAATTTCCCGTTTTCCTCTCTAAACTTGACGATATTATTTGCTACCGTTTTATTTAATCCCGCAACATACTGCAGGAGTGAAGAAGAGGCTGTATTTAAATTCACCCCAACTTGGTTAACAGCTGTTTCTACTACAAATGTTAAAGATTCATTTAGCTTTTTTTGAGAAACATCGTGCTGATACTGTCCTACCCCTACTGATTTAGGGTCGATTTTAACTAACTCTGCTAAAGGATCCTGCAATCTCCTTGCAATCGATACAGCACTCCTCTCCTCGACCTGAAGATCCGGAAATTCCTCGCGCGCTGTCTCGGAGGCAGAGTATACGCTTGCCCCTGCTTCATTGACAATTACATAGGATGTTTGCTGCTTGCTTTCCTTAATAATGTCCGCTATAAACTGCTCTGTTTCCCGCGAAGCTGTTCCATTGCCGATGGCAATAATTTCAACACTATATTCTTTTAAAAGCTGCTGAACGAGAGTTCCCGCCTCATCTCTCTTCGACTTTGGAGGATGCGGATAAATAACGCCTATATATAGCACCTTACCCGTTTCATCTACTACGGCAAGCTTACAACCTGTTCGATAAGCCGGATCAACACCAAGAACGACTTTTCCTTTTAAAGGAGGCTGCAAAAGCAGTTTCCTTAAGTTTTCGGAAAAAATATGGATAGCCTGATCCTCTGCCTTTTCTGTTAATTCATTTCTCACTTCCCGCTCAACAGATGGCTGGATAAGCCGTTTATAAGCATCTTGGAGTGCTTCGTGTACGTATACTCCAGATTTGACTTGATCATTTACCTTGTATTGTTTACTCATATACCGAACAATTTTATCGACGTCTGTCTGAATCGTCACCCTTAAAATATCTTCTTTTTCCCCTCTGTTCAGGGCTAAGATACGGTGCGGAACAATTTTTGCCACTGGTTCTTCGTAAGTATAGTACATTTCATAGATGTTCTTTTCATCCAACTCACTGTTTTTAGCAGCAGAATGAATCACCCCATTGCGAAATGTTTCATCACGGACCCATTGGCGAATGGCTGCCTCATCAGCTGCTTGCTCGGCAATAATGTGCAAAGCTCCCTCTATCGCTTCTTCCGCGGAAGCAATGCCTTTTTCTGTAGATATGTATATTTCAGCTTGTGCCGTTACAGACGAAGTTGGCATAGCAAGAAGCCACTCCGCTAATGGCAATAAACCTTTTTCCTTAGCGATCGTTGCTTTTGTTCGTCGTTTTTGTTTAAAAGGACGGTAAAGGTCTTCTACAGCCTGAAGCTTCTCAGCGCGTAAAATATCCGCTTTTAACTCTGCTGTTAGCTTGTCCTGTTCTTCAATCAAACGAATAACTTCTTCTTTACGGGCAGATAAATTTTGCAAGTAATTCCAACGGTTGATAAGTGATTGAATTTCAACTTCATTAAGCGCTCCCGTCATTTCTTTTCGATAGCGGGCAATAAATGGTACCGTATTTCCTTCCTCAATTAGATTAATAACCGCTCTCACTTTTTTTACCTCTAAATTTTCATCCTGAGCTGTTTTTCTAATCAAGCTTTCTTTTCCAAAAAGCTCTTGAACCGGCATCTTAATCCCTCCTTTTTCCATGTTCTATTTTAACACAAGAAAAAAGCCCGCGTTTATTAAAGCAGGCTTCCGATAATATAGGTAGAATCATCCCCAGATTTGGCTGTTTCTTCTTGAAGGATAGAGGCAATTTGCTGGATAGAACGGTTTCTCAGCAGTGCCTTAACATTCAAAACGTTAATTCCATCTGAGTGGAGAAGGAACTTACAATTCGCCTCATAAGTGAAGCGCTGTGTCCGATACTTTTGTGGGCGGCCTGATAAATAACCAGTTACCGGCAATGGATAAGTTAATTTTTCTTTGTCTGTATACAAGTAAAAGCGAATGTTGCCAACACAACTGTATTCAAATTCACGAGTATGGAAATACACTTTTAAAATTGCGACGGCCGCCCCCCGTTTTTGATAAAGAACATTATTGCTTAAGCTCATTAAAAGGTCGACCGATTCATGATGATTTTCTTCTACTATCTTTGTTACTGCAGATGAGGAGTGAAAAGCAAATTCACCACTGCCAAGTCCATCTGCTAGTACACAGATTAAATAATCATCCGTTGTATGGATATAATAGCTGTCTCCGCAAAAAGGCTGGCCACCTTTGGCCACTTTATTGGCGCAGATTTCGAGCTGTTCATTTTCAAAATAGTTCATTAAGTCAATCGCTCCGATGTCATTGATTCAGCATCAATTGCTTCTTTCAACTTTTTGATAGCTCTTCTTTGCAGGCGCGATACATGCATTTGAGAAATATTCAATTTATCCCCTGCATCCTTTTGACTCATGTTCTCTAAATAAGTATATTGGATAATTTGACGTTCACGATCGGACAATACGTGAAGCACCTTTTCAAGCACGAGCCTCTGGTCTACCCTTTCATAACCTTGTTCTTTGTTACCAACAATATCAAGCAGCGTCACTGTGCTGCCATCGGAATCCGCTTCAATTGAGTGGTCGACAGATAGAGCCTGATAACTCTTACCCATTTCCATCGCTTCTAAGACTTCCTCTTCGGAAATATCAAGATAACGTGCAATTTCATCTACCTTTGGAGACCGCTGCAAGCTTGAAGTTAATTCCTCTACTGTCGATTTAATTTTTGGACCAAGCTCTTTAATACGTCTCGGGACGTGAACGCTCCAGGTTTTATCCCTTAAAAATCTCTTGATCTCACCAACGATTGTTGGAATGGCAAAGGCTTCAAAGCTCTTACCGTAAGAATCATCATAACGCCTAATCGCTCCTAAAAGACCCATCATTCCGACCTGGGCAATATCTTCATGATAAGATTTGCCTTTAGAATATTTACGGGCGATCGATTCAACTAATCCCTGGTAATGCTTTACGAGATTTTCTTGGGCTTCATGATCGTTTTCTGTTTGAAAAGCTTTAATCCATTCAATCACTTGTTGTTTTACATCTTGATTAGGTTGAGATGGTTTCTGCATCCCTCTCCACCTGCTCTCCTTCAAGGTACTTTGTCATGAACAAAGTAACCCCTTCCTTTTGATGAACCTTCACTTCGTCCATTAGTGTTTCGATGAGAAATAGACCTAAGCCTCCTTCACGCAGAAACTCCACAGAATTCTCCTTGTAAGGGCCCAAAGCTTTTTTAGTTTCTCGAAAGTTAAAACTTTTACCGTTATCAGATACCATCACTTCTAAATGCTTCTCATAAAGAGCAAAGCCAACCACCACTTCGCCTTCTTCGTCGCCGTTATAGGCATGTTGAACAGCGTTGGTGATCGCTTCACTAGTAGCTATTTTTAAATCTTCAATCGCATCATATGTAAATCCCATTCTGCTCGCAATTCCTGAAAGCGTCAACCTAATAACGCCCACAAATTCCGGTTTGGCCGGGATTTTCATTTCGATGTAATCAAACGCCTCCATTATCAAACGCCACCTTCTACTTCGGAATTAATGTTCATAATATCTGCAAGGCCGGTAATATCGAACAATCTTCTTAAGCGTTCTGACAAACCAATCAACTGCAGAGTACCTCCGTTGGCATTTAAGCTCTTGAAAAGCCCCACGAATACTCCTAAGCCTGTGCTGTCCATATAAGATACTTCTGATAAATCAACGACTATGTTAGATGTTTCTCTCTCGGTATATGGAAATACAGTCTCACGAAGCTTTGGTGCTGTATATGCATCAATTTCTCCAGCGATTCTCACTTTTGTTTGTAGTTCTGTTTCTTTCACATCAATTGTAATGTTCATTTTAAACCCACCTCTTCTTTATTACTCCACTGTTTTTAAAGTATACCCAGCTTAAAAGAACATAAACCTTTCCTTATTTGATTCTCTTTAAAATAATCAAGGTAAAATCATCACGCAACTGAAAACCTTGCAAAAACTCAAGCTCTTTATATACTTTATCCGCAATTTCCTGGGCTTCTAGATGAATATACTTTTGAATATATCCCTTTAGGGTATCTACTTCTATAAAGCCTTCCTCTGTTCGACACTCCGTTACACCATCAGACATAAGCAGGATAATATCTCCTACTTCCACTTTCTTCTCGAATTGACGGTACTTTGTTTTCTTACTTACGCCAAGCAGTAAGCCTTTCGCGTACAACTCTTTAAAATCCTTTGTCTTGTGGTCATAAAAGAAGCCGGGTTCATGACCTGCAGAAGAATAATAGAATGTATGATTTACTGTATTGTACATTCCATAGAACATCGTAATAAACATTGTGGGGTCTACATTCTGTTCTACTACTCTATTTAAGCTTTCAAGTACCTGGCTCGGTTCGTATTGTCCCTCTGGCAGACTGTCCATTGAGTATTTAATCATAGACATACAAAGCGCTGCTGGTATTCCTTTTCCAATAACATCCGCAATTGCAACACTGACAGCGCCCTGTTCATCCTGGACAAAATGATAATAATCCCCACTCATTTGTCTTGCTGGTACACTAATGGCCCCAATATCAAGACAATCCACATCAGGAACTTGTGTCCCCAAAAGTGTTTGCTGCATATTAGCTGCCACTTCGATCTCACTTTTCAACTCCTGCTGAATGGTGCGCAGATTTTGATGCTCACGATAAGCAAGACCATATGCCATCATGACTTCAAGCAAAATGTCGAAAGAAGGGAGCATCGCCTCGGAAAACTCTATTCCAAGATCTAATAGAGCTGTTTTATGAAGGCTAATAATTTCTTCAGGAGAGATTTTGTGCTCAATGGATTTCCTGCTGAATTTTTGACTGAGATACAATGCCTGCTCATTCTGGTCCTTCATGTAACTCTCAAGAATTTCTTTATATTTTTCCTGCATTACTTCCCTAAATTCCATACTTGCCCTCCTTAACGGAGCCACTTGATTGCCCTAATAAGTGTACCCTCCCCTGGAGTAGAGTCAATCGTAAACTCATCTACAAGGCGTTTCACGCCGGGCAAACCGGCTCCAAGTCCTCCAGAGGTAGAAAAACCGTCTTCCATCGCTTTACGAAGATCTTGAATACCAGGTCCCTGATCTTCTGAAATAATGATTAATCCGACTTTTCCAGCAGCCTCTGTCTTTTCTATGCATACCTGGCCCTGACCGGCATAAAGGTAAATATTACGCGCCAGCTCACTAATAGCTGTCGTGATACGGGCCTGGTCGACCGTGCCAAATCCTAGGTCTTTGGCTACATTCCTGCCGAGCTGCCTTGCAGCTACGATGTCCCATTCATTTGTAATCTTGACGCAAGAATCCATAGATTAGTCCTCCAGTTCCCGTTGAAGTTTCTCCAAACCTTTTTCTAAATCAAGAGCTGTCAAGACATCTTCAAGGCGTATACCCAATTCGATCAAGGTAATAGCAACGGCTGGCTGAATTCCTGTGATCACTACTTTCGCTCCCATAAGCTTTGACATGCTAATTACATCTCCGAGCACTTTCGCGATAAAAGAATCAATAAAGTCAATCGAGGTTAAATCAATTACTACCCCTCTTGCGCTCGTTTCGTGGATTTTATGCAATAAATCCTCTTGGAATTGCAGGGCGGTTTGATCATCGAGTTCCCATTGTATCGAAATTAGTAAACAATCATGAAGTTTTAAAATTGGTATTCTCATCGTTCTTCCTCCACTTCGATGATTTTTCTTTCCGTCATCTCTAAGGCTTCTTCAATTCCTTTTTTCAACGTACTTGTTGTAATAACCTGATCTAGATTAATACCAAGAGTGACGATGGTTTGGGCGATTTCCGGCCGAATGCCGACAATCATGCACTTAGCACCAACAAGTCGAACAGCGTCCGCCGCCTGGATGATATGATGGGCTACCATCGTATCGACAACCGGGACGCCTGTAATATCAATTAAGACCACTTCCGAACGGTGTTTCACAACCCCATCCAGCAAGTTTTCCATAATAAGCTTAGCTCTTTCCGTATCAATCGTCCCTACAAGGGGCATGACTGATATCTTTTCAAAAACTGGGATAAGAGGAGCAGATAGTTCCTGCAAGGCAATCTTTTGTAAAGAAACGGTGCGCTCCCATGTGTCAGCGTAAGTATCAATAATAGTGTTATACAAAGGGAACATCCAGCGCTCAAACTCAAAAGAATACTCGATAAAATTATGCTGTCCGACTAATTCTTCCCTTTGCAATCCTTCTGCTACGATATGACTGAACGTACGCAGCCCGAGTGTTACAATAGTCAGCGGCCACCCTAATCTGACAATTTTTTCAGCGAATCCCACTACCTTCGACTGAAACTCTTCCTCCGTTTCAGTAAAGTTAGAAATCAGCAATTCAATAAATTCACTGCTCGTTTTTGTAAACATTTGAGCAGACATCGTTTGAACAGCACGCTCATCGGCATCCTGCTTCATCTGGCTAATCCATTCTTTTAATATTTCGCTTTTATGAGTTTGCACATAGTCAAAAATTAATTTACGCATCAAGACAACTCCAATTCTTCTTTTTCGGTGATCACGCATCCGCTCTATGTAGAGACTGTCCTCTAAACGGTCCGGCTCCTTTCTTTCGTTCAAAGCATAGTAATTACCAGGTCCCTATGCAAGAAGGTTGAAGGAATTTATTTTTATATGCCGGGCAGCCCCGTCCGTTTATTATTCCCAAATCTGCTTTCTCAATTTTAACAACTTCATTCATAAAACTAAACTGATTTTCACTTCCATTTTTTCGCACCGCTAATATTTATCGTCACTAATAAACATTATAATGTTTATTTCGATAATAAAAAAGCGAGAGTACCGTCTATCGGCAAATTACGCTAAAAAAACAAGACGCCCAGCTAGTGTAACCTAGCGGGCGTCTATTTAAAACTGAATAAGACCTAAGCTGATTTGCAAGGCTTCGTCCACTTTTTCCATCATTTCCTCATCAAGTTGAGTGATTTTATCCGTTAAGCGTTGTTTATCGATTGTCCGGATTTGCTCAAGTAAGATAACGGAATCACGTTCAAAGCCGTAACGCTTTGCATCAATTTCAACATGTGTAGGCAACTTAGCTTTTTGAATTTGCGCTGTTATAGCAGCAACAATAATAGTGGGACTGAACCGATTCCCAATGTCGTTTTGAACCACTAGCACAGGCCGCACGCCGCCTTGCTCGGATCCGACAACAGGGGACAGGTCTGCAAAATATACGTCACCACGCTTAACTATCACACGGATTATCCTCCACTTACTAAACGTTCTACAGTATTACCAGCCTCATACTCAGCTTGCATGGCCTCTGAAGCGATAGCCAAGTTGATTTTCGCCATTTCCATGTAACCACGTCTCATAGATTCTCTAATCTGACGTTTTTTTCTTTCACGAAGATACATCTTTGTTGCTCTGTAGATAAATTCATTACGGTTAATCTTTTCAAGTTCAGCATACCCGTCTAGTTCTTTAACAAATTGTTGTGGCAAACGAATTAACACTTCTGTTGTTGCGCTTGATTCAGACACGAACTACACCTCCACCAATCACTACACCGTCTCGTTAACTGTCATTTTCATCATAACATCTTTTCTTTTGCAAGGGAAGGCGAATTCAGATTTCTTAGCCGTTATCTTAAAATAACAGAAGAAAAAAGCGCAAATTCACTAATTTTTTTCCAAAAAACGCCGATAAATATAGATTGAATTTCTCATTTCAACAAAGAATTTATTACTTCGATAGTTTCGCCGTTCTGCTTATAAACTCTTGGGACGCGTGCGGTAATAATACAAGGAACTTCATAGTTAATTGTGTCCATCTTTCGGGCAATATCATCCATGGTAATTTCTTCTTCTCCCTGTTTCCCGATAAGCGTCACTTGAGTTCCAACCGACATTTCCTCCGGCAGACGGATCATGCATTGATCCATACAAACCCTGCCCACGATCGGCACCTTTTTACCGTTGACTAATACTTCCTGTCCCTGAAGCTTCCGCAGCCAGCCATCTGCATAACCGATCGGCAATGTTGCGATCCATTCTTCTCCTTGTGTTTCATAGGTGGCGCCATAGCTGATCTTTTCACCTTTTTTCAGCTTTTTAATGTGAACGATTCTCGTATGGAGGGAAAAAGCTTGTTTTAACGGAAACGGCAGCTCCTCTTTCATTTCATTAGACGGGGCGAGCCCATACATCGAAATACCGAGGCGAACAGCATTAAAGTAGGCTTTTTTAAAACGCAGCGTCGTGGCGCTGTTGGCGCAATGAACAAAAGCCGGCTTCACTTTAAGCTCATCTATCATCTTCGTGAAGGTCTGATATTGTTCTTCGAAATAATCCGTATCTAGAGCATCCGCTGTAGCAAAATGAGTGAATACCCCTTCTAGGAAAAACTTCGGTGACTCATCAATAAATGCGGCCAATTCATTCAGTTCTTCTACGGTTTTGACGCCAAGCCTTCCCATCCCTGTGTCGCACTTAATATGCACACGAAGCACTTGGCCATCCTCTAAGTATTTCTCTGCTTCCTTTAACCATTCTAATCGAAAGACGGTTAACGAAATTTGCTGCTCAGCCGCTATTTGGGCTGCTTCCGGATTGCTCGCTCCCAGCACGAGCAGTGGAACGGAGAGATCCGCCTTCTTTACAGAAAGTGCCTCATCAAAGAAAGCAACAGCTAACCCTTGCGCACCCGCTTCTATAGCTGTTCTCGCGATTTGCACATCCCCATGCCCATAAGCATTAGCCTTCACCACAGCAAATAACTTTTTGCCCTCAGGAAGCAACTTAATCGTTTCTCTTACATTGTACGAAACATGGTCCAGATTGATCTCTGCCCATGTATCACGATAAAACTTAGTCTCTACTGTCAACACTTGCCCCTTCTTTCCTATCTGTATACGTGAAGTTGGAAGATTCAATTTCTCACCAACCTTATTTTAAGTATACAGCAAGGGCTGTCGCGGTAAAAACCCCCTGACTGATCTAGAAATGAGATTATTCATCGTTCAGGCTTCGTTGTTTACACTCGCCTAGACTTTTATTCAAAAGAAAAAGGAACGTCGAATTCCCGTTCCCAAACCCCTCTGCATCTATCACAAGCTTGATGCAGCCATTTCTATTTACTTTTCCATTTCCGCTTGCATTGATCGGGCCACTTCAATCATTTCGGCTTCACTTAAATCTTTAGAAGCAATCATATAATCAACGCCTTTATAAGACCAGGAAAGTGACTGATCGGTTATTTCTCCAAAAGCAAAGCCAAGATCAGCCATTTCGCCGTTCATGCTCGCTGTTTCGATCGAGGCTGCCGACAGCGATGCCGCTTTTTCCTCCACAACGGTGAACGACTTATCCCCTCCATACGTGAGAACAATCCGCTTGCCATTCGCTGTTAACATTTCATTTTCCTCAATTAAACGACTTCCTACAACCTCTGCCTGCGGATAAAAAACCGTAAACTCCTCATCCTTTTCCTGAGCAAGCACCGGCATCTCTAATTGAGCTCCAGTCATATTCTTTTTTACATCAAAAGATGATTTCTCAAAGCTCGCCTTAAAGTCTACTTTCGTAAAGCTGACCGTTAACACCGCTTTGCGGTCCGGGTCCATTACTTTAACAGAAACTGGGGCTAAATCACGCTTATTAAACGTAATTTCTTGAAGAGGAAGCATGTGACTGTTTGGATATCTTGTCTTTGTTTCAAATACATAATGCTTGTCTGTTTCTTTGAATACTGCTTCCTGGTCACTTTTAATATCTTTGACAAGCGACTCAAACAAATAAGCTTGACTACTGTTTTTTGGCCAATCACTTTGGAATTTAAAGCTCTTATTCAAAGATGGCGTCAAAACGTATACACCCGATTCGTTCTTCAAGATCATCTGACTTTGATCCTTCTTGTCATTCGATAATTCTACACGGTAAAAATGATTGTCTTTATTCCAAATTTCTACGTGATACGCCTGTTTTTCCTCTCCTGTCTGCAGCGTCATCTTCGCGGTAGCCTTGTACCCTTTCATCTCTTCCGCTTTTTCATTTAAATCCTTCGTCACATCCTCCTTAGATTTTGCTCCGCAGGCAGAAAGAACAAATAAAGCAACCAGGCATAAGAGCCAGACTAACCTTCTTTTTGTCATTTCACCACAACCCCTTTCGCATTAAAAATATATGAGACAACCTTCCAAAATATGATTGTCCGAAAGGGGCTGTTCTTTTTTATTTATTTTTCGATGATGACTTGGGCAGCCGCATATTCTTGGCTATGTGTGATTGATAAATGTACACCCGAAGAAAAAGGCGCTTCAATATAAGGCTTTCCATATTCATCTGCTGCCGTTTCAATATCTTGAAAAGAAAGAGTCTCACCAATTCCGCTTCCAAGCGCTTTGGCAAAAGCTTCTTTAGCTGCGAAGCGTCCAGCAGCGTATTCATATTGCCGGCGGCCCTTTCTACTGTGAAATATTTCTTGCTCCTTTTTCGTTAATATACGTTCAATAAATTTCGGCTGCCTTTCAATGAGCTTTTGAATTCGGCTAATTTCTACGATATCCATGCCAATGCCTTGTATCATCTTCTTATCCCTTCTTCCTTAACTCGTACCACTGATATATTTCTTCTGCATCAGCAGCTGAAGCATCAGTCACTTTTATTTTTTTACCGGTTGCTCCGCTTTTAACAACCGAATGAACAGATGCTAGCTTTCTCTGCCTTTGCCGCCATGTTTTGATCATTTCCAGGGATTGAATACGATGACGGAGCATAAAAACCGTTTGCAGGGAAACACCCCTTGTTCTTACGGTAAGCTGGCCGGCGCTAACATTCCACCCTGCTGCTCTAAAACGGGCAAATCCATAAAGCAAAGCAGGCAAAAAGGCAGTAAGCCCCCATAACCCAAACGGCCAAAACAGCCAGGCTGCGGCTATGACAGGAGGAGTGGCAAATAAGCACGCTCTTCCAATATATCTGCTGGCTGATCTTAGTGGAAGAGGTGTCAAACTGGCTGAGAAACAATAATCCGGAAATAGTTCCGCCAGCATTTGTAACGCTTTTTTCTTTTTCACCATTGGTATAATGACCATGCTTGCGCTGCCTTTTTCTTCACCTGCTCCCCCTGCACTTTCAAGATGAACAGAGCAATACCCTAACATTTGTCTAAGTGGGTTTTCTAAAATAGTAATTCCCTGTATGCGGTCCATCGGAATCGTGAGCTGTTGTTTTTCGAGCAGCCCTTTTTGAATCACCACGTTTCCCTCTTCCTTGCTCAACGCAAACCCGGCATACCTTAGCAGGGTTAATCCAATAGAAATCACCCAAGCAACAAACAGAACGAGAAAAACAAGTATGGCGATTACGATCGTTCCCATCTCGATAAAATGAGCTGCTTCTTTAAAAATCTTCTCATAAGGTATCATATCCTGGAACTGCGATAAAAAAGCGAAGACAGCCGAAATAACAACACCAATCCCGCCTGAGGTGGCTGCTAACAGCAGCAGTTCAAATAGGCCCGCTTGATAAAAAATATCTCTATCGCTCCGACTCTCTGCTTTTTCGAAACGGGCATCCTGCTTATTCGCTAAGACCTTCCGGCTTTTTTCCTCATTAATGAATTGCTGGAGAGCCTGCGCTTCCGCTTTCGTAATCGCTGTCAATTCGGCTTCTGAATCTGATCCACCGCCTGCTCCGGCTGTTTCCACTCTTATTTTAACGAGGCCAAACATCCGGTGGAGGATTCCTGCGGATAGATCTAGACTTTGAATACGCTCAACCGGGATATATCGCTTCTTTTTTACAAAAAGACCATATTCAATTTTGAGCTCATTCTCTTCTAGTCGATAAGTAAAGCGCAGCCACTTTACAACACCTGAAACGAGAACAAACAAAATAACGGCTCCTATCCCGATGATCGGTACGTAATCCCAAATGTTATGTTTTTCGCCATTTCCCATAAAAAAGAGAAAGACAATCGGCAGGACAAGACTTTTTAGTTCTCGAAAAAAAGTGAGCAATGTAGAAAGAGGATGGAGCTTTTTAGGATCAGACATCTTCTTCTACCCTTGCAAGAGCTGCAATCACCTTTCTCATCTCCTCTGCTTCTTCTATCTCCACGGCTGGTATTTCATGAATCGTCGCAGCCGTGGAGATGTGAATAGCCCCTAGTCCATATTTTCGCAAAAGCGGTCCCTGCTTCGTATCTACATGCTGCACACGAGTCATAGGGATAAGCGTGCGGCGAACAATAAACACTCCTCGCTGCAGCTCAATCTCCCGCTCCCGTACTTCATACCGCCATCTCTTCCAGCGCATATTTGGCAGAATGACAACCACAATCAGTACTTCTGCTACCCCCACAGCCACAAGAATAAAAAAGATCCAGAGCGGCCACTGATTCATAAAAATCGCGACACTCGCCCCGATTAGCAGCAGCCATAAAAACACCGAGCTTATGACTCCTGATATTCGCCAAACTCGTAAAGCCTTTGTTGAAATTCTTTTCGCCGGCTCTTTCATTGCCTATCCACAGCCTTCATTATGGTTTTCTTGTTCTAACGTTTCAGTAGAGGTAAAAGTTTCATTCTGTTCATCTTTTTATCTAAATTCATACATCTGCTTATTAAAAAAGGACTGCCCAAAAGTTAGCATTTCACTAACTTAATGGGACAGTCCCTTATCATAAACTATTTATTGAGAAGTATGTTTTCTTCTTGGATTGCTTTTGCGATCTCGGTTATAAGAGCGGTTGCCACCACCAGATGAACGTCCGCCCTGACGGTTGCCATACGGCTTTTTGGAGCTTGAGTTCTTAGAACGGAACTTATCTTTCTTTTGTGGAAGAGAAGATTCGTTCGTAATATGAATTGGTGTGCGATCCGGCTCTTTCGTAATCAATTTCAACGCAGCAGCTACGAGCTGTTCAGCATCGTACTGATCAAGCAAGCCTTTTGCTAGTGCTTTATATTGAGAAAGATCATTCTTAGCAACAGACTCTTCTAGCTCATTTACTGCTGCTTGTTGCTGGCCAACTAATGCGTCATCCCACGTAGGCGCAGCCATTGGTGACATTTTTTTCTTCGTCGTTCTTTCTACCTCTTTTAAATAGCTCATTTCTCTCGGCTCAACGAATGTAATAGCGACACCTTCTTTGCCGGCACGGCCTGTACGGCCAATTCGGTGAACGTAGCTTTCCGGGTCTTGCGGGATATCATAGTTATACACATGTGTAACACCTGAAATATCAAGTCCGCGGGCAGCTACATCTGTTGCCACAAGCACATCAATTTTCCCTTCTTTGAAACGCTTGAGAACAGTTAAACGTTTCGCTTGAGTTAAGTCGCCATGAATGCCTTCTGCCTGATAACCACGAAGACTTAAGGCGTTAGCCAACTCATCAACCCGTCTTTTCGTACGACCAAAGATAATGGCAAGCTCTGGTGAGTGAACATCAATCAAACGAGAAAGCACGTCGAACTTATCACGCTGATGCACCTTCACATAGTACTGTTCAATATTGGAAACAGTCATTTCTTTTGTCTTCACACGGATCGTTACAGGATCATTCATAAATCTCTCGGCTATCGCACGAATTTGCTTAGGCATTGTCGCTGAAAACAATAGCGTTTGGCGTTCGGCTGGCATATGGGAAAGAATAGCCTCAATATCTTGAATAAAGCCCATGTTCAGCATTTCGTCTGCCTCGTCCAATACGAGTGTCTGCAAGCTATCAAGCTTCAACGTTTTTCTGTTAATATGGTCTAAGATTCGTCCAGGTGTACCTACAATGATGTGTGGGCGTTTCTTTAACGCGCGAATTTGGCGTTGAATGTCTTGGCCGCCATATACAGCTAAAATACCGACGCGCTTGCCGCTCCCAATTTTATATAGTTCTTCTGATACTTGGATAGCTAGTTCCCTTGTTGGAGCAATAACTAATCCCTGTACTGTATGGTTGTTTGTATCAATTTTTTCAATCATTGGCACTCCAAAAGCAGTTGTCTTTCCTGTTCCTGTCTGTGCCTGACCAATAATATCCTTGCCTTCAAGGCCGGCTGGAATTGTCTGTGCCTGAATTGGTGTTGCTTCTTCAAATCCCATTTTATCAATAGCTTTTAAAGTGGTTTCACTTAAATTTAGATCTTTAAATTTCGTCAATATTTTCTTCTCCTTCTATTTCGATTGCCGTATCAAACAAAAAATACCCTTCACATGAAGAGCAAAAGTTATTGTCATCATACCATTTTTGTTGGTTTATTACAACACAATCGATATTTAAATTACTCTACTACTTCCCTTTAAAAATGTAAAGACTTTTTCAAACAGCTGCTCCTTTTCCCCCGTATGGCAAATATGGTGCTTCGCATGCGGCACGTAATAAATTTCCTTGTGGCGAGACGGCAGACGGCGGTAAATATATTCTGCACTTTTAGGCGGCACAATCCCATCTGCCAACCCCTGAGCAATGAAGGTCGGTGTCTGGATTTTAGCAAAAAGCGGCTTGCTGCAAGCGGCCATTTTCCGAAATTGCCAAGCTGCTGATATCGGCGTGAACAAAAACTTATTCTTGTAACGCAAAAACAGTTCATTTTCGCTTAACGTTCCGCTTCTCATATCTTTCCACATTTGCTTGATATCCTTGAGCAGCTGTCCCACATTAATATATTTAGCCGCAGCGCTCAATAATATAAGTTTTTCTACAGGATATTTTTCCGCCAAATAAGCAGCAATTAACCCGCCCATTGAAAATCCAATCACATCGACAGTCTCACATTCAACAAGCAGCTTTTCCATTTCTTTTTCTGCACATTCAATCCATTGTTTATACGTAATCCCTTTTAACGAAAGTGTTTCTCCGTGGCCAGGCAATGTCGGTACAACGATTCTCCAAGTGGTTTTTTCATGCAAATATTCAGCGAGTGGTTCCACTTCATAAGGGGCTCCAGTGAAACCATGGATGCATAAACAACCAATCATCTTTTTCACCATTTCCTTTTCTGCGTTGTTTTCTTTTCATATACGGTAATGATTACCCCTTTTCCTCCCGCTTCAAAAGGAAAACACCAGGATTTTCACCTGGCGTTAAGAATGGAGACGAAGTCTATTCAAATCGCTTTCAGGCCGTTGACAAACGCTCCTCTTATTCCGTTGCTCCCCTGCCTATGACTTGGGGTTACTCATTTTCAAGCGCTTCTACAACTTCCTCGAGTTTCATACCGCGAGATGCTTTCACTACAACCAAGTCGCCGGTCGAGAGAATGGACTTCAATTTTTTAATTAGTTCCTGTTTATCGTTAAAGACAAAGATGCGATCTTCTCCAAGAGAATTTTTTGCTCCAGCGGCAATGAATTGGCCTAATCGCCCGAATGTGAAGAGATAGTCAATAAATTCTCCGTTCACCGCTTGGCCGACTTGATAGTGGAACAGCTCCTCATCCAGTCCTAACTCAAGCATATCTCCAAGCACAAGGATCTTTCGTTCGAAACCAGGCATTTTTTCAGTCAGCTCAATCGCTGCCTTCATTGAAGTAGGGCTTGCATTGTACGCATCGTTGATCACTTTCGATCCCTTGATGCCCTTCGTCATTTCCATTCGCATTTTCGTTAATTCGATAGATGTTAGTCCTTGCTTGATCTCTTGGAAAGAAACGCCCAGTTTACGCGCCGCCAGCATAGCCGCCATCGCATTCAACACATTGTGTCTCCCTATAATAGGAAGGAAAAATTCTACACCAGGCGCTCCATTGACCTGAAAGCGGCTGCCTTCTTGAAGCGTTTCAATCGAGAGCAGATACATATCATTGCTTTCATCTAATCCGAAAGTTTGCGTTTTTAATTCCGTCTCTTGTAAGGCTTCTGTTAAAAGCGGTTCATCTCCGTGGTAAATTAATATACCATCCTCTGCAAGACCGTTTACGATCTCAAGTTTCGCCTCAGCGATTGCTTCTCTTGAGCCTAAGTCCTGTAAATGAGATTCTCCGATATTTGTAATAATCGCTATATCTGGAGCAGCGATTTTCGTCAATAAGTCAATTTCGCCCTTATTGCTCATCCCCATTTCAATAACAGCTGCTTCTGTATCTTCTTTTAAAGAGAGAATCGTAAGCGGCAGGCCGATATGATTATTGAAATTGCCCTCTGTCTTTTGTACTTTAAACTTTCGAGAGAGGAGGCTTGCTGTCATGTCTTTTGTTGTGGTTTTTCCGTTACTGCCAGTAATGCCAATAACTTTTACGTTCAACTCTTCCCGATAAGCTTTCGCTAGCTGCTGTAATGCTTTCAACGTATCTTCTACTACTAACACTGGTAAATCGGCAGGCGGGTTAGGCCGGTCTTTTTGCCAAAGAGCCGCCGCTGCCCCTTGTTTAATGGCCTGCCTAATATACTGGTGACCGTCGGTATTTTCCCCTTTAAAAGGAACGAACAACTGACCATTTACCGCTTTTCGGGAATCGATGACTACCCCTTCCACGAGTCGGTCTTTAAATGCTTCGACGTTATTTTCTACCTTTATTATATTAACTATTTGTTCAATGGTCTTACGCATCATAAAATCAATGTCCACCTTTAAAAAGTATATTTAAGTTGCTGTTTTTCCTCATATCGTTCTTTTGCAAGCTCGATTAGTTTTTCGATCAATAGAGGATATTCAACGCCCGCATGCTTCCAAAGCAAAGGGAACATACTAAAAGGAGTAAATCCAGGCATTGTATTTACTTCATTAATCAGCAGCTCACCCTTTTCATTCAAGAAAAAGTCAGCTCGGACAAGTCCTGAGCAATCCAATGCTTGGAAAGCCGTAACCGCCATCTTTTTCATATTAGTTTGTACATCTTCTGGTATTTCAGCCGGAATGATTAAAGCTGTATTTCCATCTTCATATTTTGCTTTGTAATCATAAAAAGTCTTTTTCGGAACAATCTCCCCGATTACGGAACATTTAGGATCGTCATTACCTAATAAGCCAACTTCCAGCTCTCTGGCTGTGACTCCTTCTTCTACAATAATTTTACGATCAAACTGGAACGCTTCCTCGTAAGCTGCCGCTAACTCTTCGCGGTTTGTGCATTTACTAATACCGACACTTGATCCAAGATTAGCCGGTTTGACAAAGCATGGATAACCAAGCTCTTTTTCCGCTTTTTCATAAGCCGCTTCTTTATCTTCCATCCATACTTTTCGAGTAAGCCATACATAGTTAACTTGAGGCAAATTGGCTTGAGCAAAGATATTTTTCATAATGACTTTATCCATGCCTGCTGACGATGCCAGTACTCCATTGCCCACGTATGGAAGGTTCATGACTTCGAGTAACCCTTGAACAGTACCGTCCTCACCATTCGGCCCATGTAAAAGCGGAAAAATAACATCATATTTTTTAGAAATCAAACTGTGCGCCACTGCAGATGACTGACCATCGCTCGCAAACTGCAGCTCGGATACTTGATCTACTGGAGCAGTCAGTTGGTTCCCTTCAATCCAATTTCCTTCTGTTGTAATATAAATAGGGTAAATATCAAATTTATTTAAATCAAGTGCTCCAATAACCGCTTTTGCTGTTTGTAAAGACACTTGATGTTCAGCGGATTTGCCTCCATATAATAAGCACAGTTTCGTTCTCATATTAACCCTCCAAATAAGTAAATGAAAAAATTCATTGTTTCCATTCTATCATGCTTTAAGCAAAGAAAAACTAAATTTACATGCAACTATCCTCCCGATTTACACCCCTTCCCACCACCGGCTTCTGCCCCTCTTTTAAGCAAATATTGCCAAACGCTTATCAAGCTTTTACTTTTTATCATGATTATTCTTTATCTCTCTTGCTTATGCGTTCAGTTCACTATATAACCCCCATTGTAAAGGGCTGAAAAAGCTAAGAGCATTCTTCTCGTCTACTCTAGAAAGAGAAACTGCCTGTGGGCTGCTTTTCGTTCGGTTATGTATGTACCGTATGTAAAGGCGGATTGGACATTATTAACGGCAAAACCACATGGCGCAAAAGGAAGCCCCGAATAAGCTTTCATCAACTTATTCAAGACTTGTTTCTTTTAAAAATACACGCTCCATTCGCGAGTCTTTTTATCAAATTCAAAATGCCCATCAGGTGCCTGCTTGTAGCACTTTACATACTCGTCGAACATTTCATCCATATTAATATAGTCGCCTACTACCCAAATAGGCACTTCCACCTTTGTGCGGCTTTGAACTGTTTTTGTTAAAGAAATAACCATGCCTTCTTTCATTTTATCAGTAAAAGAAGCTACCATTTCTTTCGGAATAGCTGGAAATAAATTCCCCTTCCGTAAAGAAAAAATCGTTTTCTCACTTCGGAAATAACCGAGCTTGAACGAAATCGCCTGTCCCAGCATAGAATAAAAATCAGGTAGATAACGATAATATGTTTTATTAAACCATTCGTCCTCTTCGGAAAGATAGGCGTAGCGATTGTTCAATTTACTGTAAAACGGAACCCTTAAATGGTGCTTACAATGGCCAAGGTAAAGCAGTTCGGCAATCTCCCGGCCCTCCAGCTCATTCAGCCCCTCCATATCATCAAAGTCCAGCCAACAGAAGTCTCCGTATTCGGCGATCGGCTCCTTCAGTAACTTCTTAACCTCTTCTGCTTCCACATAATTAAACCTCGTGTGCATATTAAAATCCGCCCCGCTGTATTGGTGCTTTAACAGCAATAAATGATTCAGCTCCTGGGAGAGGCTCCGAACAAAATCATGAAAATCAATTCCATATGAAATTGCATACTGGTGAGCTGTATTCAAGTGAACATAAATCAGCTCTTTCATAGTCCCTTGGCTCTTCAAAGCGATGACCCCCGATTTTCTCGAAATTACAACGTCTTTTCC
Organism: Pseudobacillus wudalianchiensis; assembly: GCF_001685015.1. GTDB lineage: Bacteria > Bacillota > Bacilli > Bacillales > Domibacillaceae > Pseudobacillus > Pseudobacillus wudalianchiensis. The sequence goes on along the minus strand of NZ_MAYT01000032.1, from coordinate 186,451 downwards.
GCATCAATATGTTATACTTTCTATTTTAGCAAAAGAATTCGAAAACTCGTATGTTAAAATCTAATAAATATGAAAGATTCTTTTTCACTTTCCTTTTCCGTTCGCTTTATAATGGGAAAGAATGATTTTTTTCACCGAGGAGGGATGCCCATGCTGACAAATTTAACTGAAGATCAAATGACGCTTCTGATCATAAGAGCATTAAAAGAAGGAAAAAAGAAAGAACTCCAAAAGTTACTGGATGAACTTCATCCTTATGACATGGCTTCTATTTATACAAACTTACCCGCAAAGCATCAAACACGCTTTCTGCTTCAGCTCAGCATTCCTATTTTGACGGATATGATTCAGGAGCTTGATAATGAAGATCAGCTAGCTGTACTAAAAAAAGTAGGAAAAGAGCGTTCGCGTAAAGTTCTTGATGACATGGACAACGACGACTTAGCTTCGTTGCTTGATGACATGTCCCCTGAAAAAATAAAGTCGTTTTTAGCGGGAATGAAAAAAGAAGAATCTACTATTATTGAAAGCATGATGGCTTACCCGCCAGAAACAGCCGGACGGCTGATGACAAACCGGTTCGTCTGGATTCGAGATACCTATACTGTGCGTGAAGCAGTGGATAAATTAAAAACCTTTGCTGAATTTGCAGAAACAATCAACTATTTATATGTGATTGACGGGCAAAAAAAACTTGTCGGCGTTGTTTCATATCGTGACCTGCTCTTGGCAGATATTAGCGAAAAAGTGAGCGATGTCATGTATGGACGAGTAATTTCTGTCTCTGTTTACACGGATCAGGAAGAGATTGCCCGCCTGATTGAGCGCTACGACTTTCTCGCTATTCCTGTCGTTAACGAAGATGATGTGCTTGTCGGGATTGTAACGTTTGACGATATCCTTGATATTGTTATCAAGGAAGCAAATGAAGACATTGAGAAGCTTTCTGCTTCCGGTAAATCAATCGATTTTGATACGAAAGCTTCCACTGCTGCGTTTCGCCGGCTGCCATGGCTCATTCTATTACTATTTATTGGTCTCGTTTCTGGAAGCATTATTTCTGGTTTTGAGGATACATTAAAGCAAGTAGTAGCCCTTACCTTTTTCATGCCTATGATTTCCGGAATGACAGGTAACACTGGTACTCAATCACTCGCTGTGGTGGTACGCGGTCTCGCCTCCCGTGACATTGATATGAAAACTGTGTTAAGTCTTATAGGCCGAGAGTTTGGAGTAGGCTTTATTATAGGTATTGTATGTGCCATTTTGATTTTTTTGATCGCATTTTTCTGGCAAGGAAATGCCATATTAGGAGTGGTTGTCAGTTCTTCCTTATTGCTGACTCTTATTATCGGCACACTTGCCGGCACAGTGATTCCATTAATTTTATACAAACTAAATGTTGATCCAGCAGTCGCTTCCGGCCCATTGATTACAACAATTAATGACATCCTTTCATTAATTATTTATTTTTCTATTGCCTCCTGGTTTTTACAGCAACTAATGTAAAGTGTAAGCAGGCATATTCTCCTTATGACGAACATATAAAATAGTATCTTTGATTTGACTGAAAAATCAGTATTCATTATACTATTAATAATCATTTTAGTTCGGTAAGAGGTGATTCGATGGGACAATGAAGGTTCAATATGAGTTCTCCCATAAGCCAGCCTCCCTAAAGATGCGGCTTGTTGAAGTGAAAGATTGGCTCGTCAATCAGGTAACTTGACTTTACAGGAGGTGACTCCTTGTCCGTCTAAAGACGGACTGAGGAAACTATTTGGACATATTTAACCTGGTGTTCATCGTGATCCTTATCGCTTTAACTGCTTTTTTCGTTATTTCAGAATTTGCTATCGTTAAAGTCCGCAGCTCGCGGATTCATCAGCTGCTAGAAGAAGGTCATTCGAAAGCGCCAGCTGCGAAGCTTGTCATTTCCAGCCTGGATGAATACTTATCAGCCTGTCAGCTCGGTATTACGATAACAGCTCTTGCACTTGGCTGGATCGGAGAACCGGCTATGGCTGGCCTGTTAAGACCGCTTATGGATTTTCTTCACGTCCCTGCTTCTTTGTCCCATGTGATCATTGTAGGGGCAGCCTTTTTCATTATTACTTTCCTTCACGTAGTGGTAGGAGAGCTTGCGCCCAAAACATTGGCCATTCAAAAGGCAGAAGAGCTGACTCTTCTCTTTGCTCGGCCTTTAATTATATTTTATAAAGCGATGTATCCTTTTATCTGGACACTTAACGGAACAGCTCGGTTAATTACCGGCCTATTCGGAATAAAACCTGTTTCTGAAAGCGAAGCAGCACACACAGAAGAAGAACTTCGCTTGATCTTATCGGAAAGCTTAAAAAGCGGCGAAATTAACCCTTCTGAATTTAAATATGTAAATAGAATTTTTGAGTTTGATGATCGCATTGCAAAAGAGATTATGGTTCCACGTACGGAAATGGTGACATTGTCTAAGGAGATGAAGATTCAGGAGTTCATCGATGTTGTACGAGAAGAGCGATTTACACGCTATCCTATCATTGATGGCGACAAGGACCATGTTATTGGTCTCGTCAACTTCAAAGAGGTGCTCACTGACTATGTAAAACAAAAAGAAATCGGCCCGCTTTCACTTGAGCATTACGTACGGCCTGTCATCCGTGTCATCGATTCTGTTCCGGTCCATGAATTGCTCGTTAAGCTGCAAAAAGAACGCATTCATATGGCCGTGTTGATGGACGAATACGGTGGAACATCCGGCTTAGTGACCATCGAAGATATTTTAGAAGAAATTGTTGGTGAAATTCAGGATGAGTTTGATACGGACGAAGTGCCGCTCATCCAGAAAGTATCTGATACCCACTATATTATGGACGGTAAAGTATTGATTAATGAAGTAAATACATTGCTCCACCTCTCCATGGAAGATGAAGATATCGATACAATTGGCGGTTGGATTCTTACAGAGAACTATGAAGCGGTTCAGGGAGACAGCATTGATTACGAGGACTATCTCTTTACCATCAAAGCTATGGAAGATCATCAAATTAAGTATGTGGAAGTGCGAAAAAAGCCGCCAGTGAAATTAGAGGAACAACCTCTTCCAGACAAACAGCCCGCCCTTCCACTGACCGAATCAAAGGCGATATAACTTGCCCGTTATGAGAAGAGAATGAACCGGATCCTATTAGCCGGTTCATTCTCTTTTTCTTTTTCTTTTCAAAGCCAGATTGTTTAGCAGGAGATTTCTCTAAAAGGGCGAATTTTAAAAAAGTCGCTCCAACAGTTTGTTTGTAAAGGAATGATAACATTGTTAATTACAGCAGCCCTGATTTTACTTTTCCTTTTTATTTATACGGTCGGAGCTACGGTGTTCATCCGGATATTCGGAATAGGAATTTATAAACGCGGGACAAGGGAGAATATGATCGCTTTGACTTTTGATGATGGTCCCCATCCGCTATATACCCCCCAACTGCTTGATTTACTGGAAAAGCATAAGGCAAAAGCTACTTTTTTCATTGTAGGGTCTAAAGCACGTACTTATCCACATATCGTTCAAGACATTCGTAAAAGAGGCCACTCGATCGGTATACATAATGATATTCACCGGTCCAACTGGCTGTTTTCTCCTTTTGTCTTTAAAAAACAATTGCGCCGCGCACAATCGACTATTACAAACATAACAGGGGAACCTCCCTTTTACTACAGGCCGCCTTGGGGACATTTTAATGCATTGACCTTATATGCTGTGAAGCCCCTGCAAACGATTATGTGGACAGCGATCCCCGGCGATTGGAAAGAAAGCGTTCACCCTGAGGAGCTTGCCAACCGATTAAGAAAAGAGAGAAAAAACGGTGCCATTATCACTTTGCATGACAGCGGCACAACACTAGGTGCCGATGAACGGGCTCCTGCTAATACTTTGAAAGCGCTGGAACTCTTTTTGGCAGATGAAGATTCGGCGAACTACCACTTTGTAAACATTCATACGATGTTACATCAGCCTGAAAAGAGCGAGGTGTAACATGGAATCGCAAATTCTGGATTACCTATCACAATACGGACTCGCTATTTTATTCATTGTTGGCTTTTTTGGAATTGTTGGTATTCCCGTACCGGAGGAAAGCTTATTCGTTTATATCGGAATCTTAGCTAGGCACCAAGGCATTCCTCTCACTTCGGCTTGGCTGGCGATCTCGGCGGGTGCTCTTTCCGGCATGCTGACAAGTTACCTGCTTGGCCGCAAAATCGGAAAGCCTTTACTCGATCGTTATGGAAAGTATGTAGGTATGAGCAAAAGCAGGTGGAAGAAACTCGTCCTTCATTGGGATATGAAGAAGTCTTTATTCACTGGCTTCTTCATCCCAGGTATACGACAGTTCAATCCTTATTTTGCTGGTTTATCCAAATTCTCCTTCATTTTGTTCCTTTTTATTTCTGTTTTGGGCTCATGTATATGGGTATTGTTCTATATAATGATTGGCTACACAGTGAGCTCTTATATTACCATCAAGCCTATTTATGTAACGATCGCCGGTGTTATTTTTTTCATCGGCTTCTTGATTCAACTCCTATATAGATGGAGGAAGTCTAAAAATAAAGCTGCTAGCATCGAACACTAAAGGAGTTTTCGCCTATGAAAGTTTTATTACTGCCCCTTTTCCGTATGCCTTCCGGACATCATAAGGCAGCTGAGGCAATCGCCGGCTATTTATCTAATATCAAAGCGGAAATCGAAGTGAAGACAGTTGACTGTTTAAGTCATTTTCACAGCGGCATAGAGATGGTCATTTCGAATACTTATTTGAAATGGATCAATCGCAAGCCAGCTCTATATAGTAAGTTTTATCATTCATTTATTTATTCATCTAATCAAAAAAAACATACTTCTTCCCGCTTTTCCCTTTGTTTTTGGGATAACTATCTTGCCTGGCGGATGGAAAAATTCATTGAAGAGGAACAGCCGGATGTTATTATTTGTACTCACTGTTATCCTTCTAAACTTCTTAATTATCTTAAAAAACGAGGGAAAATTCATGTCCCTGTCGTGAACGTATATACAGATTTCTTTATGAATGATATATGGGGAAAAGAATACATTGATTTTCATTTTGTGCCGCATCAGGAAGCAAAAGAGCAGCTAATAAAACGCTATTCGTTAAAGCAAGAACAAATATTTGTAACCGGTATACCGGTTCACCCTTTCTTTCGCAAGCCTTCACGTTCGTCGTCTGAAGGATCTATTTTAATAGCCGGCGGCAATAGCGGTCTCGGTAATTTAACCGTATTAATTGAACAGCTGGCTGCTGCTCCGCTCCAGTGTTCCTATAAAGTATTGTGCGGGCATAATAAGAAGCTGTATGAATGGGTTCGCTCTCTTCAGCATGAAAAAATAGAAGCCATTCCTTATACGAACTGCCGGAAGCAAATGAATCAATACTACGATGAAGCTTCAGCTATTATTACGAAGCCAGGCGGAATTACCATTACAGAAGTGCTGGAAAAATCTCTGCCCGTCTTTATTCTCGATAGATTACCGGGGCAAGAGGAAATCAATTGCCATTACTTAAAAGAGCAGCATCTTGTGTATGAGCTCAATATGCATCAGCCAATTGAACAGCAAATAATCAAGGTAATCAGCAATGAAGTGGAAATGAATAAATGGCATAAACGTCTAACCTGTTACCAGCTTGAAAAAGATGACGAAATTGAAAACAGTTTATTAACCATTTTCAAAAGCAAAGAGTCCGTTTATGCCCCTTCATTAAAAAAATCAGCCTGGGACCCTTATCTCGGCTGATTTTTTTAATGTGCTCTTGCTGGTTCATCTAAATGAATAATGATATAATTTTTGTGGTTAATTTAATTAAAGGAGAATTCTTTTTCATGACTGAGTTGATTCATCATTTGGAAGAGTGGCTGCTAGAATACGGAGTGTTAGGATTGATTCTCGTTGCTTTTACAGAATCTTCTTTCTTCCCTATTCCTCCGGATGTTATTCTGCTGCCTTTAGCTCTTGCCGATCCTGACCGAGCCCTCCTCTTTGCGCTATATACGACAGTTGCCTCTGTCCTCGGCGCCTTGCTTGGCTGGTTTATCGGTCGCAAGCTTGGCCGTCCTATTTTACTGAAATTTGTTTCTGAAGAATTAATTCTAAGAGTCGAACACCTATTTAAGAAATACGGCCCTCTCGCTATTCTTATTGCAGGCTTCACCCCGATTCCTTACAAAGTATTCACCATCTTTGCCGGGGTTGCAAAAATTCGCATTAGAGTTCTTCTTATCTGGTCTCTTATCGGACGCGGGCTCCGATTTTTCCTTGAAGGGATCATTATTTTCTGGCTTGGCGAACGAGCCAAACCATTTATCGAAGAAAATTTTACTATGATCACGATTGTAGGCGGACTGCTCATCGTTGTCATTTATCTTGTCTACCGTTTCATCCAAAAAAGAAAGCAAGCCGCCTAATTACTATACAAAATTAGACGATTAAAGACCTAAATGAAATGCAATCATTTAAGCTGAAAAATATCCCGGCTCTTTTCTCAGCCGGGATATTTTTTGATTATGTATTTCGTTTATTTTCAGGCCTTTACATGGTCCGCTAAGTCTTGATAGCTTTTTAAAGAGTTGAACACTTCGATGCGGGATTTGGTTTTTGATACTTTAACACCCAATTGAGTGAGCCGGTCAATCATTTTTAACACTCTTTCATGGTCTTTCCCCAATTTACACACCTCTTTAAAAAATTTTTTGTTACTTCTTCTACGGCTTCTATTAAAAAATGGTTTCAAAATTTATCACTTTATTTAATTTTAACATTCCCCTTTCTTTAGTAGTTAATCCCTTAAATTTAAAAATTTATTTTAAGAAAGCTTCGCCAACAATGCCCGGGCCACCTGCAGCGAAATATAACAGCGTTAAAAAAAGAAGCCGGAAGCCGGCTTCTTTTTTTAGCTATTCATTACTTCTTGTTGTTCGTTATAAACAGTCGTGTCCAGCTCTTTCGTAATGCGGCTTGTGACAACCCCTGCTGTCATACTGCCACTTACGTTCACTGCTGTCCGTGCCATATCAATAAGTGGTTCTACAGAGATAAGGAGACCGGCAAGTGCTACAGGCAGGTTCATCGTTGATAAAACGAGAATAGCGGCAAATGTAGCCCCGCCCCCAACGCCAGCTACCCCAAATGAGCTGATCGCTACTACCGCGATTAACGTCAAGATAAAGGTTGGAGAGAGCGGATTGATTCCTACAGTTGGCGCAATCATAACGGCTAGCATAGCTGGATACACACCAGCACAGCCGTTTTGACCGATCGATAGTCCAAATGAACCTGCGAAGTTGGCAATTCCTTCAGGTACCCCGAGTGATGACGTTTGCGCTTTAATATTCAACGGCAATGTACCTGCACTAGAACGAGAAGTGAAGGCAAAGGATAAGACTGGAAATGCCTTTTTCACGTAAATCATTGGATTTAATCCAACTAAAGTTAAAATAAGCAAATGAATAATAAACATGATGGCAAGTGCTACATAGGAGGCTAATACGAATTCCCCGAGTTTTGCAATCGCCGCAAAGTTGCTCGTCGCAACTGTCTTTGCCATAATCGCTAAAATTCCATAAGGTGTAAGGCGTAACACAAGCGTAACGATGCGCATTACAATGCTATAGATGGCCTCAATCATCTTTTTAAAGAATTCAGCATGCTCCGGTTCTTTTCTCTTAATACCCAAGTAAGCAAAGCCTACAAAAGCAGCAAAGATCACGACAGCAATCGTAGAGGTGCTGCGCTGGCCTGTAAAATCAAGGAATGGGTTAGCTGGTATAAGCTCAATAATTTTTTGTGGGAAAGATTGATTTTCAATTTCTGAATATTGCTGCTCAATCTCCGTTCCACGCGCCTGCTCCGTTTCCCCTCCTTGAATTTGAACAGCTTCAAGATGGAACCCGAGAGAAGCGCTTATCCCAATAGCAGCCGCGATCGCCGTAGTACCTACAAGCAAGCCAATAATCAACCCGGCCACTTTTCCAAGATTTGTTGTCAGTGTCAGCTTTGTAAAAGCAGAAACGATCGAAATAAACACTAATGGCATGACAACCATTTGCAACAGCTTAACGTAACCTGTACCAATAATGCTAAACCACTCTGTAGATTGCAGTAGCGTTTTCGACTCTAGCCCGTAAATCATCTGCAGGATAAAGCCAAAGATAACCCCCATCCCTAGTGCGGTAAATACTCGTTTTGAAAATGAAATGTGTTTTTTTTGCATAACATATAAAACGCCCGCCAAAAGAAGCAGAGCGACTACATTCGCAATGATGAAAAATAAGTTCATAGATGCCTTCCTCCTTTATACTAACGAATAGCCTATATCATCTATTCCTATGTGTCAAGTAGGTTTTTAATACTCTTCGTTAGTTTTAGTTCCTAGAAATAATATGCTTTCCTTGTTAACATAGATTTAAGCAACTGTTTATTCCTTTTCATTCTATTGATAAAGCTGGTGGTAATCATGGAACTACACATGTGGAGCTGGGTCGCTTATGCTCTTTTGCTTTTGAACTTTTCTTTTTCTATCATCGTCATCTTTATGGAAAGACGTGATGCTGCCGCGACCTGGGCTTGGCTGATGGTCTTATTTTTCATCCCTATCCTCGGTTTCATTCTCTATTTAATTTTTGGTCAAAATTTAAGCAGACGGCATTTATTCGACTGGGAAGATAAAGTAAAAATTGGCATTGAATCAGCAATCCAAAATCAAATGCACGACATTAAAAATCAATTGTTCCACTTTCGCAATCCTCACACGGAAGAAAACGAAGACTTAGTCTATATGCTGCTGCGTAATAATGATGCTGTCCTAACAGAGGATAATCATGTAGACATTTTCATCGACGGCAAGGATAAGTTCAATTCTCTGCTTCACGATATTAAGCAGGCAAAGCGGCATATTCATTTGCAATATTATATTTTCCGAGTGGATCATCTCGGTTCCGAAATTGTCCGGCTGTTAACAGAAAAAGCGAAGCAAGGTGTAGAAGTAAGAGTTTTATATGACGAAATGGGCTCACGTGGTGTACACAAAAAACACTTCAAAGAATTAATCGAAGCTGGCGGCATCGTCGAAGTCTTCTTTCCTTCTAAAATCCCTTTTATTAATCTGCGCCTCAATTACCGTAATCATCGCAAGCTTGTTATTATTGATGGTGAAATCGGCTATGTCGGCGGGTTCAATATCGGCGACGAGTATCTCGGGCTTAACCCAAAGTTCGGCTACTGGAGAGATACTCATTTACGGATCGAAGGAACAGCTGTTCATTCCATTCAAACCCGGTTTATTTTGGATTGGAACCAAGCATCACAGCGTCATGATTTTCATTATTCTGATACTTATTTTCCACATAACCCCTCTCATAATGATGTATCGATGCAAATTGTAACGAGCGGACCGGATTCAGAGTGGGAACAAATTAAAAATGGGTACATTAAAATGATTTCATCGGCAAGAGAGTCTGTTTATATTCAAACACCTTACTTCATTCCTGATGCCAGCCTTCTAGATGCTCTTCGTATTGCTGCGCTTTCGGGAGTGGATGTACGAATTATGATTCCTAATAAACCGGATCATCCGTTTGTTTACTGGGCTACCTATTCCTACATCGGCGAGCTGATTAAAGCCGGTGCGAGAACCTATATTTACGATGCTGGCTTTATTCACGCTAAGACTATTGTTGTGGACAAAAAACTAAGCTCTGTCGGCACCGCTAATATTGACGTGCGCAGCTTCCGCCTGAATTTTGAAGTGAATGCTTTTATTTACCACCATGAAACAGGTCAGAAACTAGCAAAGATATTTGAAAAAGATATGGAATTGTGCTTTGAGCTAACGCCTGAATTATATAAAAACCGCACAACCTTCATTAAATTTAAAGAATCTATCTCAAGATTGCTGTCCCCTATCTTATAAGGCAAAATCAAAGGGCTCTTTCCCCTTCGGTTTTGTCTTTCTTTTTGTAAAAAAGGGAGATGTTTTCCATATCAAAAATAAGTCAAGTCCCAAATCAAAAAAAATGTGACAAATTCGTTAAAAAAGTTTTGAAATTTTGTGAAAATGGTTATATAATAAACCTACAAACTTTTAACGGGGTGATATTTATGAATCCAGCAATCACAAAAAAATTAAATAAGCAAGCATTAATCTTTGCCGCTGTTCATTCCCTATTCTTCTTAAATCTAGCCTTCGACTTTGTACAATTTTATTAATTCATATACTTAAAAGACTCGTCTGGGGCGCAGACAAAAATAATTTGTATGTCACCAGGCCTGTTGAAAACGCTTACTTTCAAAGTGTGAAATTTGACTTGAGCAGCGGAGGAGGCGAGCGTTTATCCATAATGAAAAAAGATCAGCCGTTGACTGGCTGATCTTTTTTCATTTTATCACGGTTTCATTAAGCGGCTTCTCTTTATATTCTGTAATGTCTGGTTAGCTGCCAGCAAAGCGGCGTCCGTTTCCTCCTTCAGCCTTTCAACCAATCCCTGAACAGTTTGTCGTTTACTGAGCCTTGTTCCTTGACCTGACCAAAGGGACATATATTCTTTATTGTTTTGTTTTCCCGCCTGCTTTCTGATCCCCTGTGTTAACGTATTTTGCAGCGGATAAGGTAAAAACTGTTCCTCGTGTTCCTTCATTTCTTTAATAAACCTGTTGGAGATGCCACGGGCTGTCTTCCCTGAAAAGGCTCTTGTAAATACGGCATCCGTTTCATCTGCGGACAAAATCGCTTCTTTGTGAAGCGGATGAGCAGCGCTTTCCTCTGTTACTAAAAATGCTGTACCAAGCTGTGCAGCCGAAGCTCCAAGGCAGAGAGCAGCTGCTACACCTCTTCCATTCATGATTCCTCCTGCTGCCACAACAGGAATTTGCACCTCTTGCACGACCTGAGGAACCAAAGCCATCAATCCAATCATGCTTTCTGGCTGCTGAAAGGCGCCCCGGTGTCCGCCTGCTTCACTTCCTTGTACGACAATGGCATCTACCCCTGCTTGTTCATAAGCAACAGCTTCGGCTACTGTTGTAGCTGTTCCAACGGTGACGATTCCGCGCTCTTTTAATTGCTCCAATGCTTTCTGTGGAGGCAATCCAAAGGTAAAGGAACACACTTTTACTTTTTCTTGCAGCACAACAGCAAGCTGCTCGTCAAAAGTTGAAGGTCCAAAAGTTACGTCACTGGCCTTTTCTTTTATACCGAGCTTCTCTCTGTACGGAGAAAGCAGCTGGTGAGTGGTTTCCACTCTTTCCTGGCTTGCTTCTGAGCGTTCCGGAACAAACAAGTTGATGCCAAAAGCTGCATTTGTCAGCTGTTTCACACGCTGGATAAATGCCTCTGTTTGTTCTCCTGATAAATAACCGGCGCCAATATTGCCAAGCACACCAGCATTTGAAGCGGCCGCTGTTAACTCAGGCGTCGACACTCCGGCCATCGGTGCCTGCCACACGGGCAGCTTTATATTTAATCCAAGCATAGTCACCCTCCGTTTTTTTAAAGTTGCTATTGGCTCTTTCTCTCCCTTAATATATAAGAAAATGATAAAGGGGAAAAGTCATGACGAAATCTGAAATCGAATCTAGAATCGCTGAATTAAAAATGGACTATATCCGTGTCCAAGGAGATATTGAAAAGCTTGAATCTACAGGGCATGGCGTCACAAAAGCTGAAGAACAGCTAGTACGCATGGAAAAAGAGCTGCAGGAGCTCAATGAAAAGCTTGCTGCCCTTTCTGAATAAATTCGATTTGTCTATCGTTTATCCTTTCATAAATCGTCCGTTAAATCGGGCGATTTTTTTGTAAACCGCCATCTCTAAAACTTTGAGTATATGAACAGAAGCAACACAGCCACCATTTGGGAATTATAGACAGTATTCAGTATACAGTCATTATTTCATATGCTATCATTCCAATAAATGAATATTTTAAAAATTCTTTATACGAAAGCGGTGGAAAAATGAGCCTTGTTGAAAAGCTAACCAGTTTAATTGGTCAAGGAAAAGTAACAGTAAACGAAACGATATTAGAGCACCACAGTAAGGACGAGTCACATTTTGAGCCTGTTCTGCCTGATGTTGTCGTTTTTCCAGCCTCTTCAGAAGACGTGCAAAAGGTGGTTCTATTTGCCAAAGAGCATAAAATTCCAGTCGTCCCATTTGGCATCGGTTCCGGCCTTGAAGGTCATGCTATTCCTGTGCATCGCGGAATCTCTATCGATTTTAGTCAAATGAACCAAATTATTGAACTGCGGCCGGAGGATTTGATTGTAAAGGTGCAGCCCGGTGTTACAAGAATGCAATTAAATCAGGAACTGAACAAGCATGGGCTCTTTTTTCCGGTTGATCCTGGAGCCGATGCCACAATCGGAGGCATGACAGCTACGAATGCAAGCGGTACTCAAGCAGTACGGTATGGCGTAATGAAAGATCAAATTCTTGATCTAGAAGTCGTCCTCGCCGATGGCAGGCTTATTCACACCGGCTCACTTGCCAAAAAATCTTCCTCTGGCTATCATTTAAATAGCTTATTTGCTGGTTCGGAGGGTACACTTGGACTATTTACTGAAATCACTTTGAAGCTGCATGGCATCCCTGAATCTATCATGGCTGCTAGAGCTTGCTTTCCTACTGTAAAGCACTGTGTAGAAGCCGCTGTTTCTATTTTAACAGCCGGTATTCCAATCGCCCGTATGGAGCTTGTTGATGATCGCTCTATCGCTCAGGTAAATGCTTTTAGCGGAACCAGCTTTCCTGAAGAGCCGTCTTTATTTCTTGAGTTTCATGGCAATGATGCCGGAAATGAAGCAGACGCCCAATTCGTTCAAGAATTATTGGCAGAACAGGAGTGCCGATCCTTTACATTCGAGAAGGATAGCTTGAAAAGAGCCCAGCTTTGGAAAGCCCGTCACGACTTATCCTACGCTTTCCGCCATAGCAATCCAAAATTGCATACTATCAACACGGACGTATGTGTGCCCATATCCAAGCTCGCCGAAATGGTCGACTATGCACGGACACGGATTAAAGCACACGGATTAGATGGCGCTGTTCTCGGACACATTGGGGATGGAAACTTTCATACTCTTACTTTATTTGATCCGCAGGACCCGGAACAACTTCATAAGATAGAATCGTTGAATGAAGAAATTGTAACGTTTGCCTTAACACTTGGAGGGACCTGTACAGGCGAGCACGGCGTCGGCCTTGGTAAAATGAAATACCAGCAAAAAGAGCACGGAGAAGCACTAGCTGTAATGGCCAGCATCAAGAGTCTGCTTGACCCTGACAATATTTTAAACCCCGGAAAGCTCCTCCCTGCCCAAACAGAAATGGCACTGTAGCCTTACAAACTGTTTCGCCTGCCGCGGAACAGTTTTTTCATGTCACTTGCATGGGTTGTTTCATAGCCTTGTTTTGTTTGAGAGCCATGTATAAAAGCATGCTTTGTTCAAAAGATTGGGTATCGATAGAGAGAATTTCGTTTAATTGGTTCAGGCGGTATAAGAGAGTATTGCGATGAACAAATAACTTTCTGGCTGCTCTGCTAACATTCAAGCCTTGTTCACAGTAGACAAGAAAACTTTCAACAAGTACTGGTGCATTCGAATGAGACAGGAGCTTTTCAACATAATCAGCAAGTGTTTCAGCAAAGGCCGGTTTGATTTCCTGGATGAGTGCATTTAATAAAATAGTCCAATCGTCAAAAGCGTAAACTCCGGATGCACTTTTTTTATTTTGCTTGCCCGTTGATAATGTTTGTAACGCTTGCTGATACGATCGACTAACCCCTGCAAAGCCTTCATAGCTTTTTCCGTAAGCGATCGAGACATAACTAGGAGCATTCTGGTTTTGAAGAAACTTCTTCAGAGCTCGCAGCGCTTGTTCACATTGACGTCTAGCTTTCGACAGATCATAGTGATCGATATACTTTAGCACAATCCACTGCCCTGGGTTAATCGGACTAATAATATCCTGAGCGTGATCCTCGAGATAGTTGCTAATAATCTGAAACAAATCATATTGTGAAATCCTTACTGCTTTTTTCTCTCTTTTTGCTGTTTGCAGTGCTTCTATATCAATCAAAATGCACATGCGGGGCCGGTCAAAATGAAAGCCTGACATCTCACAATAATTTTGAAGTGTTCCTTCATTGTCCCATTCCTTAAAGTGAATGAGATGCTGGATAAACAGCTCTGTTGTTTTCATTTGAAGGTAGAACGTTTCTGTCCGAAAAGACTCTTGGAGCAGCATCTCTACATGAGTCCTGACAAACTCTACATACTTCCCCACTTCATCAGGTTCCCCAATGATTCCTAGTACGCCAATAATTTGCTGCTGAAAGCGTATGGGTGTAGCCACACCAGGCAATACATTTTCCCTGCCTGCTACATTTTCTTTCGTAAAAATAACAGATCGCCCAGCTTTGGTTACTTCTTCTGTCACAACATGATAAGAACCTAACCTGTCCACATTGTTACAGCCAATGATCGTCCCTTTTGCATCCGTAATACTCATCGAAACATCTAAGGCAGCTGATGCTTTTTCTACAATTGATTGGGCAATTTGTTCAAAAAATTTCATTGCTTCACCTCGGTCGTCACTTCACTTCAACATATTATTCTCAATATTCAGACTAATTCACCTAGTTATTTTACCATATTTTTGTATAATTTGCACATTGTATGAAAGCGCTTACTGAATATAATGAGAAATAATTCAAAAAGTGCTGGTTTGGCACAAAGGAGGTTCTTATATGAATCAAGCAGATATTATTATTGTAGGCGGCGGAGTGATGGGTTCGAGTACCGCTTACTCTTTGCGTAACATTGGTTTTGAAGGCGACATCAAAGTGTTTGAAAAAGACCCTATTTATGAGTTTTCCTCTACCCCCCGCAGTGCAGGCGGTATCCGGCAGCTATTTACGACAGCCATTAACATCAAATTAAGCCGTTTTAGCCTGCAGAAGTACCAGACTTTTCCGAAAGACATGGCGATAGATGGCGAACCAGCAAAAATTGATTTCCAGCAAAGAGGCTACTTATTTCTAGCCAAAAAAGAAATGCTTCCAGCCATTGAAAGTCAAAGACGGCTTCAAAACGAGCTTGGTGTACCTTCTCAATTGCTTTCTGCCAGCGAACTTCATTCGATTATACCGGAATTGCAAATAAAGGATCTGGCAGGCGGGCTTTATTGCGCTGAAGATGGTTATCTGGATGCTTACTCCGTCATGCAGACCTATAAGAAAAATGCGCAAAAGCTTGGTGTTGATTATGTTTCCAAAGAAGTGGATACCTTTTTAACAGAAAACGGCCGAATCGCAGGGGTTCGCTTACTCGATGGAGAAGAATGCAAAGCACCGATCGTCATTAATTGTGCCGGAGCCTGGGGAGCGATACTGAGTGAGAAAATCGGACTTTCCTTGCCAGTCATCCCTTTAAAAAGACAGATATTCCAATTTGATCCGGCCGTTCCACTAAAAAAACCCCTGCCGTTGACGATTGATCCAACCGGCGTATACTTCCGCCATGAAGGAGACCGTGTCATTACAGGCTATTCGGAAGATGTAAAACCAGGAATTGACTTTTCCTGGAAACGATCTTATTTTGAAGAACTTTGGCCTGTTCTTGCCCACCGTGTTCCAAACTTCGAAAGCGTCAAACTCGAAACCGGCTGGGCAGGCTTATATGACTTTAACACTGAGGATCAAAATGCCATTATCGGGGAGCATCCTGATATGAAAGGTTATTATGTAGCTCTTGGATTTAGCGGGCATGGTATGCAGCAGGCCCCCGGCGTTGGACTCGGATTGGCAGAACTTATTTACAAAGGGGCATATGAAACGCTTGATTTAGCTCCGCTTCGTGTAGAAAGATTTGCGGAAAATGATTTAGTGTTAGAGCACGCTATTGTGTAATTGACCATCTGGATAAAGGAGTGAATCTCTTGCTACTACTAAACGAAAAACACATGCAGCAAGCTGCCAGCATGGCAGACATCATGGAGGCAGTGAAAACAGCTTATGAGATTTATGACAAGGAGCAGTTTCAAATGGATGCCAGAACACACCTGTCTCATAACGAAAATACACTTTTGCTCATGCCTTGCTATGCCAATCAATCATTCGGCACTAAAATCGTCAGTGTATTTCCGCATAATCGCTCCTCCCCTGTTACACAAGGAATGATGATCCTAACTGACGGGAATAACGGTACAACAAAAGCTTTACTAAACGGCACCTATTTAACTGGTCTCCGCACAGGAGCCCTAGGAGGGTTGGCTGCCCGTTATTTAGCCCCAGACGATGCCCGCTCTATCGGATTAATCGGTACCGGTGTACAAGGCTTTTACCAGTTAGCAGCCATATGCCTGGAATACCCTATTCAAGACATCTATTTGTTTAATCGGACACCCGAAAAGGCCATAGCCTTTTCGGAAAAGATAAAATCTCACATTTCACCCCATGTCAACATTCATATTAAACATCAACCTCATGAAATCATTAGCCGGGCTGACGTGATCGTCACTGCTACTACCGCTCATACACCCGTTCTGCCAAATGATCCAGATTTATATAATGGCAAGCTAGTGATCGGTGTTGGTTCGTTTCAGTCAAACATGCGTGAGCTTCCTGAAGAACTTTTCAAAAAAGCGGATCATCTTTTTATTGATACGCTTGATGCTATCCAAGAGTCGGGAGACGTAATTGATCCATTGAAAAGCCGCTGGCTAACAGAGTCACAAGTGATTCCATTCTCGAGTGTCGTCACAGGCAAAGTAACTCCTCCATTAAGCACCGAGAAACCAATCATCTTTAAATCAACTGGCATGGCTTTGTTTGATGTAATTGCCGCTTCCGTCATCTATGAAAAAGCTGTCGAGCAAGGAATCGGTCTAAAAGTAGAGCTATAAAAAACCATTAAAAACTCTGAAAGGACTGAAGAGATATGCATACGATCATAATGGTTGAATTCATTCTTTATTGCTTGCTTATGCTTGGTGCCGGCTACTTATTTAGCCGCAAGGAAATGGACCATGCTTCCTTTCTTCTTGGCGGCAAAAAGCTGCCAGGCTGGGCGCTCGCTTTCTCAGAAAGAGCGACTGGAGAGTCAGCCTGGCTCCTCCTCGGCTATACCGGCTTTGTATTTGCTACTGGCCTTTCCGGTATATGGGTAGCTGTCGGAATCTCCTTAGGAATCGTGTTCTCCTGGCTATTTCTAGCCGAACGATTTATGAAGGAAGCGGAAGAACATCAGGTCATGACCTTGCCCGGTTATTTAGCCAAACGTTTCGGAAGCCACGGAAAAATCATTCTCTGGATGTCTACCATTTTGATCGTCAGCTTTATGATGTTTTATTTCGGTGCACAAATTGCCGGTGCCGGTAAAACTCTATTTACTGTTTTTCATATCAATCCTACTGTAGGTGCTCTTCTTAGTCTGGCGATCGTTATTCTCCTCTCTTATCTCGGTGGATTCACAGCCGTTGTATGGACGGATATGATTCAAAGCCTTATGATGCTTGTCACTCTCGTTGTGCTGCCAATCGTCGCCCTTTTCCATATTCACGCAAACGATTTGTCTATCAGTGCAGCCTTAACCGCTGCCGGACCAACGATGGACTCGTGGACAGGCGGAGCCATCGGATTTGCTCTCGGTCTTCTGCTCTTTAATAATTTCGCCTGGTTCTTTGGTTTTCTCGGCGGCCAGCCCCAGCTTAGCGCCCGCTTTATGGCTTTGAAAAATAAAAAAGAAGCTAAGACAGCCAGCCGAGTTGCTATCATTTGGACCATTCTTGCGTATAGCGGTGCTTTTATGATCGGCTTGACCGCTCTCACTTTATATCAAGGACAGAATTTTGCCGATGTAGAAACGATTTTACCCTTTATGGTGTTAGACCTATTCCCACCATGGATAGCTGGCATTTTACTCTCAGGAATCCTAGCAGCGATTATCTCCACCGCTGACTCTCAGCTCCTTGTTATTACAAGTTCCGTCAGTGAAGATATCGTAAACAACGCACTTGGCAAGAAAATGACAGAGAAGCAGCTCGTCATGGTGTCAAGACTAGCGATTATCGGAGCCGGGCTACTTGGACTGCTCATTGCGTTAACATCTAAATCTCTTGTCTATCTCGTTGTCAGCTGGGCATGGGCAGGAGTCGGCTGTACGCTATCGCCCGCTATTATTCTCACTTTCTTCTGGAAGCGTTATTCCGGAATCGGCGTTATCGCCACGATCCTTGCTGGATTTATCAGCACGATTGTTTGGATTTCGACGCCGCTCGAAGCGATCATTTCTTCCCGCTTTACGACCTTCTTTATCGCCGCTTTCTTTGGAGTTATTTTCAGCTTGCTTTTCCCTGCCAAGGAAAGTACCGCTGATGTAAAAAAATTAAAAGAAGACGACGTGTCAACCAAGAGCATTAGCTAATCATGGATAAAAAAACGGATTGAAAGTCGATCGTCCTAGACTTTCAATCCGTTTTTTCTTTACATCCCATTAAGGGACCCATACAGCAATATGTTTTCGCAGCACTTGGAGAGTAAGCGGCACTTCCCCTCCAATGTCACCGTCTATATTAGCTTTTAAAGGCTCTTTGGAGGATATTGTTACCGGATTGGCACGAAAATAAAGGACATCCGGATCTTCTTTTAAATCGCCTTTTATTAGATTAGCAGCAATCCGCACAAGCCGCGGCAAAGAAGTGTCTTTTATAATGAAACAGTGGAGCTTCCCATCATCTACTTCTGCGTTAGGCGCCATACGTTCAAAACCGCCGACAGAGTTCGTTAAAGCAGCAAGAAACAACAAGGCTCTCCCTGTCCACTCTCGTTCCGCACCCCTGACTGTTAGATCGATCGGATGTTTATGGACAAGTGTTTTAGCTCCTTCTAAAAAATAAGCAAACGAGCCAAGAGCTGTTTTTTGTTTAGCTGATACTTCTGCTGTCGATTCAGCCATATCTCCGAGTGCTGTGATATTTAAAAAGTAACGATCATTGACCTTGCCGATATCTGCTTTTTGAAGCCTTCCCTGTCCAATAATCGTAATGGCTTCTTCGGGCTCGAGCGGGACATTCAAGGCTCTGGCAAAATCATTCACTGTGCCAAGCGGGACAATGCCGAGTGATGGCCTTTGCTCTTTTTCTGCCAGGCCGTTAACCACTTCATTAACAGTCCCATCTCCCCCTATGGAAATAACCGTTTCATATCCACGGGCACAAGCTGCTGCTGCCCATGCTGCTGCGTCTCCTTCTTTAGCCGTTAACTTCGCTTCAGTTTGATAGCCGCTGTACGTAAGCTGCTGCTCGACCCTTTTCACATATATTTCTGCCTCTTCCTTGCCTGAAGAGGGATTAGCGATAATCATTGCTTTTTTCACTCGGCTTTTCCTCCATTCGCTCCGTCTTCCTTATCTGCGACTTTCGCTGGTGATAAAAGAACGCAGTTCCCATCTCCTCATTTAACAACTGTTCCATTTGTTCTAAATCCGCTCTCGTTACGACCGGATCTTTCTCTGACCAGTTAACGATGTAAACAAAATAAAACTGATTAATTGTACGAAAAATAACGTTAGAATGAGGAAATTTATCAAAAATAGCTTTAATGTTGTACCGCCGGGAATACGTCCATTTCTTCAGCCTCATAAGCAGTCCACCCACTATTAGATTAATACCCTTTATATATACCCTTTTCCTTACTTTTTCAACAGAGAAGATCAGCAAATTCTTTTAAGCTCTTCTCGACAAAACTACTGATCAATCAACAAAACTAGTGAAAGGAATTCAGAAGTCTATATGGAAAGAGTTAATAACAGTCTATTGTCCCGGAAACAGCCGCTTGAGGAAGGTCACACCACTATTTAACGGAGGGATGGAAATGGAACAGGCTTATTTCAGCTCAGAAGTAGCCAAAAGCCTTGGGGTCGGCGCGAGTACGCTGCGAAAATATTCATCAGCATTAGAAGCTGCCGGTTATCGCTTCGACAGAGGGTTAAATAACTCCCGCGTCTTTTATCAAAAGGATATTATTGCCGTCCAGCGTCTGCTGAAACTTATACAAGAACAAAATATGACACTTGAAGCAGCGATTGAGCTGGCAATGAAAATGGAACCTGAAAAGAAGGAAGAACCGGTGAAACCCATACAGGCACCAGTTGAAAACCATGAATTATATGAACGGATCGCCCGCCTCGAGCAACAGCAGGAGACGTTAATTGCAGTAAATAAGGAGCTCGTCAAAGAACTTGCCCAGCACCAGAGATGGATGCAGGAAAAATTAGAGCATCAAGAAATAGCCATTCGTGATCGCCTGCTGCTAAACAGCCTGCAGCCTCCAGCAATCAAAAGAGAACCGCCTAAATATCGAATTCCCTCTTTGTTTTCATTTTTTAGAGGGAAAAAGAATGAAGCCACTTTTAATTAGGTGGCTTTAGGCCGTTGGCAAACGTTCACTTTCTTCATTGCTCGCCTGCCTGCGGTGCTCATGACCCTGATGATCACTCCGCTTCGCGCCTCAAAAGGCAAATGCTTTCAATCAGCCTAATCGTATATAGAGTAGAATTTCTCTATAATCTTCAGCCGCCTTTCCATTAGGCGTCTTTAATTTTGTTTTGCAGGAGTTTTGACATTTGTGTAGAATTAGGTTCAACATTATGTTTGAAAGGGAGCCTTTATAGAATGAAAAAAGCAGTCTTTTTTGATTTAGATGACACACTTTTAAATGATCGCAAAAGCATTCAGACCGCCTTTGATGTAACGTGCGGTGACTTGGAACAGAAATACGGAGTGAATAAGGATACGATTGAATCTTCTGTTAGACAAGCGGCAAGAGATCAATATCAAACATATTCTTTTTACCCAGTCACGCTTCACCTTGGCATTAATCCGTTTGAGGGGCTTTGGGGAGATTTCGGGGACGTACATCACTGGCAGCTGCGCCAGATGGGAAAAGATATTAGCGATTATCAATTAAACACATGGAAAAATGGCTTAGAGTCCGTCGGCATTCAGGGAGCAGAAGAATGGGCAAGAGAGCGGTTCCGGGAAGTGCGCCGCTATTCCCCCTTCTTATATGATGATACAATCGAAGTCCTTGATAAACTGAAAGAAAATGATTTCCGTCTTTTGCTTTTAACGAATGGCGCTCCATCGCTCCAATTGGAAAAGTTAACGATGACCCCAGAACTTGTGCCTTATTTTGAGCATATCGTTATTTCTGGAAACTTTGGATTCGGAAAACCCGATCCTTCTATTTTTGTCCATGCGCTTAAGCTAATGGATGTGTCACCTGAAGACGCGATCATGATCGGTGATAACTTAGGAACAGATATTCTTGGCGCCACTCGCGTTGGCATGGATTCAATCCTCATTGACCATGGCGATGATAGAAAAGTAGAAGGCGCCAAGCCGACTTATACAGTCCGTACACTTAGTGAAGTGGCCGACACTCTCCAAAAATTAGCAAGTGTCTAATAGGTTTTCTTCTTCTCAAAAAGGGAATAGTATAGCAGATCCCTTTTATACATATCAGGGGGAGAAGGAAAAGGAGAGAGAAACATGACCAGCCATTTAAAACAAAATGCGCAGGAAAACCAAATGCCTCAGGCTTCTAAATTAGAGATAAAAGTATTCGATGAACAAGGAAACTTTCCATTTAAAGAAAAAGATTTGTCATCTAAACGTGTATATGAAATTCATGATGAAACATTGCGAACACCGCTTGAGAAAGCAGAAGTATTTGAACAGCTGCTCAAGGTGCCTAATCAATGTGAACTTTGGATTGTACCAGTTACAACCGAAACTTCCGCTTTAACGAAGTCTCTTAAAGAAGAAAGAACGAGTGCTTTGTTCGATTTACTCGCTTCCATTAAAGATAAAATGCAATTCGACCAAACATTTCTGATCGTCGATGACTCGGTTGCTCCAACGATATGTGACCAGTTAAAAGAACTCGGCTATACCTTTACAGAAAAGACAGAGGAAGAATTGCAGCAAGTACAAGTAGAATTTTAAGAAGGCTATTCTCAATAACCTAGGCTAGTTAAAAACATTTGTCTTTCGAGGCGCGATACCCGACGAGGGGCGGAGTGACCACCACGGTCATGAGCAACGAAGGAAGCAAGCGTTTGCTAACAGCCTAAAGTGCCGGGCTTTTGCCCGGCACTTTCTATTTCTCTTGTAATATATACGCTAAAGAAGGCGCAAACGAAAAAGGCCAATCACGTTGAAAGGAGTTCATTATTTGAGAGTGCTGCGGCTTCATGCCTACTACCTCAACTTGGGCTCCGTTCATATATTTAAGCATCTTAAACAGCTCAAGCAGCTTGTTTACCCCTTCTTTTTCTATTTTTCCAACAGCCGTAAAATCTACGGCAATGCGGCTATATTCGCCTTCATAAGCCGACCGCAATGCCTGGCCCATGATCGCTTCAATTTTATCCTTTGTAATATCACCGAAGAGGGGAATAAAAGCCAATCCTGCAGACAAGGTAATAAAGGGACCAGAAAGCTCTCGTAAACGGACTAACGTTTTTTCTAGTTCATCTTTTTTCTCAAGTAATTCAAAGTTCGTTGAAGACAGCCGCTCTTGCAGAGCTAAAAGGCGATCCTCCAGCTGTCCATTCCTCTGTTCTTTTGAAAGCAGCACGATATGCCCTGTAGCTTGTTCATCCCATGACAAATGAAGATCAAATAGCTGTATGGGATTTATTTTTGTTTTTAAATTGGCTTCGACTGTAAGAGACTCGTCCTGCTCAAACATAAACTTTCTTACCTTCTCCTTGCTCGCCTCATCCACTAAAGCTAAAACATTGCCTTCCTGCATGCTAAAAAGCTCAGCGGCTGTTTCTGAATAAGCTAAAATGCTGCCTGTTTTGTCGATTTGAATATAAGGGACTGGGAATGGCTGATTACAAGGCAGCATTAGACTCCCCCTCTACCTTCACATTCTCCAGCCACAGATGAGCAGCATGCAAATCATCAAAAATGATCGTACTTTCTGAACAATATGGCTTTAAATCGTACATTCCTGCCAGCCTTCCACCAAGCATAATTGACGGGCGGGCAGATAAATTAGCAAATTGCTGAACATACTCTCGCAAAAGCGGAAGATGATAGACAATGGCAATCGATAAGCCAACGACGTGCGGCTGCCATTTCTCAGCCGCTTTCAAAGCTGAATCCAACGGCAAGTCAGGCCCAAAAAAACGCACGCTCCAGCCTGACTCAACAAACAAGCTGCTGACCATTTTCAATCCAAGATAATGACGCTCCCCTTCCGGACACAAAAACATCGCTTTCTTAGCCGCTGAAGACCGTTCTTCTTGCCAAGGGAATAATCTCGATAAGACAAAATCACAGGTGCCGGTAGCCAAATGTTCATCAGCAACGGTAATTTCATTGTTCTCCCACAACTTCCCTATATACTTCATAGCCGGCGTGAAAAACTGGTCAAATATCTCTAACGTAGTCATCTGTTGCTTATATTTAATAAAGTCTATGGATGCCAGTGCATTGCCTTCTAGTAAATAATCGGCAAACTCTCGTACTTCCTCGTTCATTCCCCACCTACCTCTCTAGCAGTTAACAACCTAATTCATTGCTGCAACGCTAACACAGCTTCATCTAAATAAAGAAGACCTCTTCCGTTTTCTTCTCCTCCATTTTCCATTAACAGCTGCTGAATAATCGTAAAATTATCAATCAAATGCTGGCTATTCATGCCATGCTTCGTTAAGATGCCGTTCAGCCAAATGGCATAATCAATAAAGAATTGTTTGTTGTCTAACAGCAAAGCTGTTTCCAATTGTTTAATATGATGCTCGTTATCTTCTAAACATTTCGCCTTCCCCTTCTCTCCAAAACGAGAAAGAAGAGCAGGTTCACGCTTATAAATTTCAGCCGTTGCTTTTTCAGCTAATGACACTTTCCAATCCTGCTTCATGTTGCCACCACTTGAAACTGGCGAACTGTTGGAATAACGGCTGATAATTCTTTATCCGGATAATTTTTTTCTAGCTCATGAATTTTTTTAAATTCTTCACTTCGGACCCATGCTAAATAAGAGGATTTTGATTCAAAAGCCAATTGAACCGTTAACTCACCAGGCTTTTTATCATTTTGCAATAACAAAAAATGTTGAAACCCCTCTGCTTTATCTACTAAACGTGAACGATTTTGATAAATTGAAATCACTTCTTCTGCCTGGTTATCCCTCACAGAGAATGTGGAGTGAACTACATACACAGCAAATCCCCCTTTTTCCATATATACTACTCTATCATTACCACTTCCTGTTAATCTATCATCTTGTTCTAGAAAGCAAAAAAAGCGGTACTTGTCTCCAGTACCGCCTACCCATGTTATTAATTTATCCTTTCTGCATTTGAATGAATCACTTTTGATTGGCTGGCGGACAAAATGGCTGGATTCGTCAACACTTCGATCACCGCTGGACGCCCGCTCGCTTTTGCCTTTTCTAAAGCTGGCAAAAAATCTTCATTCTTCGTTACTTGCTCTCCATAGCAGCCGAATAATTTGGCTAGTTCGGCGAAATTGGCATTGGACAGTTCTGTTGCCACGACTCGGCCCGGAAAATGCTTTTCCTGATGGGCCCGGATCGTTCCATACATATTATTGTTCACCACAATGGCTATTACAGGAACATTGAAACGAGCAGCTGTTTCGAGTTCTTGCATCGTCATCATGAAGCCGCCGTCTCCAGAAAAAGAAACGACCATTTTATCAGGCTGGGCTATTTTAGCCCCAATGGCAGCTGGCAACCCGTACCCCATTGCTCCCGATGTCGGGCCGATGTACGTATTTTGATGATCGAAGCGGTAATAACGGGAGAGCCAGCCGAAAAAATTGCCGGCATCACTCGTTAAAATAGCGTCTTGTGGAAATGCTTGCACAATGTCATAAAGCATACCGTCCATATCAACATATTGGTCTGCGTAATCTTTTGGCGCAGAGGAAAAAGAAAGATACGCTGCATGCAAATTCACAACTGCCCGCTCTCTTTCTTCATCTTTTACGGGAACAGCCCCCTCTATTGCCTTTTGTAAAAACTGTTTCACATCTGCCGTTATACCAAGAATAGGAGAATATACTTTACCAATGCTATCTGGTGAAATATCAACCTGAATAAGCTTTGTCTGCTCTCCAAGCAGCGTATAGTCCTGTGTCGTCACTTGCGAAAAGCGGGTGCCTAATGCAATGACGAGATCGGCCTGCTTAATGTAGTCAAGCAGCCCTTTATCTGAACCGAAACCTAACGAGCCAGCATAATGAGAGTGGCTATTCGGAAAAGCATCAAACCTCCGGAAAGCTGTCACAACGGGAACATTCATCGTTTCAGCGAAGCGGACGAGTAAATCAGCTGATTTCGTTCGTGTCACGCCTCCTCCAGCAATGATAATAGGCCGCTCCGCTGTTCGAATTTTTTCAAGTGCTGTGCGGACAGCTGCATCTGACGGCACAGGTACTGATTCCTGCTGCACATGCTGCTCGATATATTCAGCCGTATCCGCGAGCATATCATGAGGAAGCGATACAACGACTGGTCCTGGCCGGCCGGATCTCGCTATATAAAATGCCCGATGAAGCAACTCAGGAATACGTTCAACAGATTCGATTTCTACTGCCCATTTACATAAGTGGCTGAAAAAAGCAGTAAAGTCTACCTCTTGGAAAGCCTCCTTCCCTTTAAACGGCCGCTCTACTTGACCGATTAAAGCAACCAGCGGTGTGGAGTCCTGCATGGCGGTATGCAGGCCAATGGAAAGATTAGCCGCTCCCGGTCCTCGTGTCGCCATGCAAACCCCTGTCCCGCCTGATGCCTTTGCATAAGCTTCTGCCATGAAAGAAGCGCCTCCCTCATGACGGGTGGAAATCAGTTGAATAGAGGGATGCTCATAAAGAGCATCAATCACTCCTAGATAGCTTTCGCCTGGTACACAAAATGCTTTTCTTATTCCCTCCTTCTCCATTACTTTTACGATTGCCTGACCACCGGATAAATTCACCATTTTCATTCCCTGCCTTCTCTTTAAAATTCTAAATAGTTCGTCTATTCACAACAGAAAATATGATATAATCTGGTCAATATTCTATTTTTGATCACCAAGCATTTTTACCAATAAGGGGTGCTGTCAGTGAAAATTTTAGAGCATATCGCTCAAGACATCGCGGAAAAAACAAGTGCTGTTTTAGGTTATCCCATCAGCATCACAGACAATGAAGGGTATATTATCGGGTCCACTGATAAGGAAAGATTAGGACTCTTCCACCGTCCTTCCCTTGATGTTATTAGAAAAAAAGGATTAATTAATTGCCGCAATGAAGGAATTGGACCAATCCTTCCTGGCGTCTCTGTGCCTATTATGATTAACAACAAAGCGGTTGGCGTACTGGGCATTGTCGGAGAACCTGCAGAAGTTGAAAAATACGTTCACCTTGTGAAAAACCAGGTGGAAATGATGTGCCAGGATGCTTTCCATAAAGAAATGAAAGAGCTAGAGTCTAAAATGGTCGAAGTGTTTATTCAGCAAATTATCCATTATGAGACGGATGAGCAAGATGAACGGATGATTCAATATGCCAAAACTCTCGGTTATAATCAAAACCTCTGCCGGACCTGTATTTTAATAGATATTCATCGTCCTATACATACACAAGCGGTCTCCAACGAACTTCAGGATCCTTATTCACTCCCCTACTTTCAACGGGACCTCTTGGATTATCTTTATTTAATTTTTCGTGATTCCGAAGAAGATATTGTTTCCTTTATTAATATTGAGCAGCTGCTCATTGTAAAACCTACTGCTGCCGAACAAAGCTACAAGGCTCTCGTTTCCTCTTTAGAGCAGAAGCTTCTTAAGCTAAATAACTTTTTGGAGACAAAATATCATTTGTCTGCTTCCATCGCCATCGGTGACATTCAAAAGGGGATTAGCGGCATTGCGGACTCTTTTCGGAATGCTGAAAAAGCGATGATTCTCGGGAGAAAAAAGGCTGCCGAATCAGGCATTTTTATTTACAATGAAAAGCAGACAACTTTCCAGCTGTTGCCGAAAGACATTACACCTGACCTCCAAAGAAAACTCCTGAACATGATTCAGCCGCTCACTGAGCTGGATAATTACGATATACTAGCTGCAACTTTTTTAACATACTGCCAATACAATTTAAATTTAAGCGAAGCAGCCCGCAACATGTTTATTCACCGCAATACGATTATTTACCGATTAGAAAAAATCAGCGAAGCAACCGCAATCGATACAGGCAGCTTTCAAGATTGCATGCTGCTTTACATGGCTATTCGCTGTTACGAAGAAGTAAATGAACAGCCCGCTCGCACGACCTAGTCATGTCTTTGTGAAAAAACAAGCAGAAATGCAATCGCGCTTTTATGCGAGGCACTCCTGCTTGTTTTTTGTGTAGTCTAGGAAAAATTAATAGTTATCAATTTGGGCACGTTGAATCTTGCCGCTATAATCTACATAAACAGACTTCCATTCCGTATAAACATCTAATGAAGCAACACCTGAATCACGATGGCCGTTTCCAGTTCCTTTTGTTCCTCCGAATGGAAGATGGATTTCGGCCCCTGTTGTTCCGGCATTGATGTATACAATACCTGTATCCAAATCTCTCATCGCTTGGAACGCACGATTTATGTCACCCGTGAAAATGGAGCTTGATAAACCGAATTCTACGCTGTTATTCACTTCAATCGCTTCTTCTAAGCTTTCCACCGGGATAATGGAAACGACCGGACCGAAGATTTCTTCCTGGGCAATTCTCATATCAGATTTTACATCTGTAAATAAAGTTGGCGCATAGAAGTTTCCTTTATCCAAACCATTCTCAGTGAGGATCTCGCCGCCTTTTAACAATTTGGCTCCTTCGTCCTTGCCGATTTTCACATATTCATGAATTCTCTCAAGAGATGCACGGTTGATAACAGGCCCTACATCCACGGATTCATCAAGCCCGTCACCGACTTTCAATGTTTCCATGCGTTTCAGCAGCTTTTGCTCCAGCTCTGCTTTTACCGACTCATGAACAATAATACGGCTGCAGGCTGTACATCTTTGTCCGCTCGTTCCAAATGCACTCCAGATGATCCCATCTACCGCAAGATCAATATCCGCATCTTCAAGTACAGTGACAGCATTTTTTCCGCCCATCTCAAGGGATGTACGTTTTAAGAGCTCACCGGCACGGCCATTAATCTGCTTGCCGACTTCATTAGAGCCCGTAAATGAAACGATATCAATATCCGGATGCTCTACAATGGCATTTCCTACTTCGCTTCCAGAGCCATAGACAAGATTTAAGAGTCCTTTTGGCAGCCCAGCTTCCTCGTAAATTTTCACAAATTCCCCAGCTAAAAATGGCGTTTCAGACGCCGGCTTCCAGACAACAGCATTTCCAGTGACAAGCGCCGGCAGTGACTTCCAGGAAGCGATCGCGATTGGGAAGTTCCAAGGCGTAATTAATCCCGCAATTCCAACCGGAACGCGAACGCTCATCGCAAATTTATTACGAAGCTCAGACGGAACCGTGTCGCCAAACATACGGCGGCCTTCACCCGCCATATAGAATGCCATGTCAATCGCTTCCTGCACTTCTCCTCTTGCTTCCGCAATCACTTTGCCCATTTCCGTTGTTAACACTTGAGCTAAATCCTCTTTGCGCTCTTTTAATAAATCAGCCACTTTATATAATAGATCAGCACGCTCAGGAGCTGGAACAAGGCGCCATTTCTTTTGTGCTTCTTTTGCCGCTTGGACTGCTTTATCGACATCCGCTTTTGTAGAAGCGACGACTTCGCCCAGTACTTCGCCGTTTACTGGATTCGTGTTTTGTGTGTATTTTCCGGATTCAGACTCTACCCATTCACCGTTAATAAAGTTTAAATATCTTTTCACTGCTGTCTCTTTTTGAGCTGCGTCTTTTACTGTTTGATTACTCATAAAATGATCTCTCCCCTTAATTTGTGATAATGGTAAGCTCTTTTTTCATGCGATGAATCGCTTCTGTCAATCGGTCAGTCGGCACAGACAACGAAAGGCGGAAATAGCCTTCGCCATGTGTTCCAAACGCATCACCCGGCGTGATAATCACGCCTGTTTTTTCTAGGACACGGTTGGCAAATTCGGCTGATGTGTAGCCATCTGGCACGGGTGCCCAAATAAAGAACGTGCCGCGTGTTTCCTCTGTCTTGACGCCGATTGCTTTCAAAGCCGTCGTCATCGATTTCATCCGTTCAGCGTACACTTCATTGTTTGCCTTCACACACCCCTGGCTGCCCGTTAAAGCATAAGCGGCCGCTTTCTGGATCGGAGTAAATTGGCCAGTATCTGTATTGCTTTTATAGATAGACAACGCTTTAATGACTTCTTTATTGCCCACCACATAGCCAATCCGCCAGCCCGTCATGCTGTACGTTTTTGATAAGGAGCCAAACTCCACAGCGACTTTTTTTGCTCCGTCCACTTGTAAAATACTCGGTGCCCGATAATCGCCGAAGGTCACCATATTGTAAGCAGCATCATGAGCAATGACGATTTGGTGCTTTTCTGCAAACGCAACCGCTTGACGAAAAAAATTTGTGTCAACCGTCGCAGCGGTTGGATTACCCGGATAATTTAAAAACATCAGCTTAGCTTGATTAGCAATCGTTTCAGGAATATTCTGAAACTGAGGTTCAAAATTATATTCCTGCAGGAGCGGCATCGTATATAATTGCCCGCCTGCAAGAGAAATTGCCATACGATATGGCGGATAGCCGGGGTCCGGCGCAAGCACAACTTCTCCCGGATCAATCACTGTCGGCACTAAATGGGCGAGTCCCTCTTTTGAACCAATCAAAGCCAGCACTTCTGTTTCCGGGTCTACATCCACGTTAAATTCCCGCTTGTAAAATTCAGCTACTGCCTTTCTAAAATCGAGGCAGCCAATGAAACTGGGATACTTAAAGTTTTCCGGATAGGCAAGCTCTTCCGCCAACTTATCTGTAATATGCTGCGGAGTCGGCAGATCCGGATCTCCTATCCCTAAATCAATCACATCTACTCCCGCTTCTTGCATCATCCTTTTCTTTTTATTGAATTCAGCAAACATGTACGGCGGAATTTGGGCAATTCTTTGCGATTGATAGCGCATGAAAATGGATCACCATCCCTTCCATTCTTCTTGCTGTCTTAGCAAAGTTTTTTGTATCTTTACTCTATCTTCTTTTACATTTATAAACTATGGTCTTTTTGTACAAAAATGCCCAAAAAATAAAGGGGAAAATCCGTACACTTTCCACAAAAGAATGATGTACAGATTTTATAATCGAAAAATAGGTTTTTATTAGCCAAAACCGGGGATTTATTATCCAAATCTACCTGATTACGAGCGAAACTTTTTTTCCGATCAGCCGTATAGAGAGACAAACTATACAAAGGACTGAAAAACGATGTCTCAAACATCCCCTAAAAAGAAAAAAAGACGCATCCGTGAAGGAGCGTCTGAACTATTTGAGTTTTTATTTGAAGAGCTTCTATTTCAAATTATTTTATGGCCGTTTCGGATTTTGTGGATGTTTATCCGGTTCCTTTTTCGTTCCATTGGCGATTTAATTCCTTAACTCCTAATGGACAAGCCTGTTTTGGAAAGCATAAATGACAGCTTGTGTCCGATCGTTCACCTCAAGCTTCGATAAGATATTGCTCACATGGGTCTTCACTGTTTTTAAAGAGATGTACAGTTCATCGGCAATTTCCTGGTTCGATTTTCCTTGGGCGATCAGCAGCAGCACTTCCCGTTCCCTTTCCGTTAATTCTTCGTGAAGGGGAACCGTTTGGCCTTGGCGCATGCGCTTCATCATTTTACCAGTTACTTCTGGCTCTAGTACCGGTTCCCCTTCGTATGTTTTGCGGATGGCCTCTGCGATGGCACTGGCTTTTGAGGTTTTTAAAATGTAACTCACTGCTCCTGCTTCTAATGCCGGGTACACCTTCTCATCGTCAAGAAAGCTTGTCACAATAATAATTTTGGCTTCAGGCCACTTTTCAACAATTCGTTTAGTTGCTTCAATTCCGTCCATTTTTGGCATAACTAGATCCATCAAAATAATATCGGGCTTTAGTTCGAGGGCAGCCGACACTGCTTTTTCCCCATCCTCCGCTTCGGCTTCTACCTGAATATCCGGCTGGGCCATTAAATAGGCAGACACGCCAATGCGCACCATTTCATGATCATCTACAAGAAGAACTCTTATCATTCGTTCATTTCCACCTTTTCTTCTGATTTTTCGGTTTGTGTCTGATCTGGGTGCTGCTGTGAGAGCGGTACTTTGACTTCGAGCTTCGTTCCCTGAGCCGGTAATGAAACGATTTTTAATGTTCCGCCAATTTCAATGGCGCGCTCGTGCATATTTTGCAGGCCATAAGAGCCCATCTTTGTCTGTTCCGGATCAAAGCCGACTCCATCATCACTAATCCGTAAAATGACAAAACCATTTCTCCATACGTTCAGCACGTCTAGTCGGCTGGCCTTAGCATGGCGCAGCGTATTAGAAATCGATTCTTGCACAATTCGGAAAAGGTGGTCCTCCATTGCCCGGTCCATGCTAATGTCTTCTGTCGTCCAGTGAATAGCCAAGGGTACTTTTTGTGTCAATTCAACGAGAAGATCATCAATCCCCTCTTTTAGAGACTTTCCATTCAATGGAACCGGCCGCAAATGCAAAAGCAGCGCCCGCATTTCTAATTGGGACTGCTGGATCATTTCTTCTACCATGGCCAGCTGTTTCGTTTCCATTGATGGCGCGGAATCACGGTTCTCGTTAATAGCTGACATCATCATGGAGGCTGCGAATAGCTGTTGCGAAACCGAATCATGCAATTCTCTCGCAAGCCGCTGTCTTTCCTGCGAAACCATCTCCTGAATGAGCGTTTCCTGGCTTTCCGCCTTTTCTCTGGCAAGACGGCGGGCTGCTTGCTTCTGTTCGGCAACAACACGCTCAAGCTGCTGAAACTTTTGTTCAATATTTGAAAAATCAGCGGACAGCATATTGCGATCTTTCTCTTCCGCCTCTTTTCCAGAAATAAGCGAATCAAGCCGTTGATCGAGTGTTTTTAAAGACATCCATTGGCCCCATCCGTACAATGCACCAAACAAGAAAGCGGTGCCGACCGCCACCGCCGCTATAAACACCGCAAGCGGAAGGTCAAACAGCCTCTGCTCGAAGTAGTCCCTCCATGTCGGGTGTGGAAAGCTCATTTCAAAGGCGGCAATGAGAACGCCGCTTACAAAAAGAACAGCTAAAAAAACCTGCCGAATTTGCTTCGCAAAAATGTTCATACCCGATTCACCTCCACATCGCCGATCACAGTGGAAATGAGAAGAACAATTGTTGTTTCTGCACCTTCCTGCTCATTATAATGTTCATCTTCGAAATATAACGTATCATTCCAAAGAGGAACGGGGAAACGTTGAAACAAATGAGCGTTACCTACAATGGTCGAAAAGCGAATGCGCACGGGAATTTCATACGGAATGTCGACCTTTACTTTCCCAATCATCTGTCTAATGGAGATAATAGCGGTTCCTTTCGGCAAAACAGTATTGCTCACATCGACCGTAATATCGCCGAGCGCTCCTTGAATATGAATGTCTTTCCATTCATATGAATGCTCTGGGGTAGACTGAACAGAGAATAATTTATTTTTTAAAAAAGAATGCTTAATGGATTCACCCGGCTCCATCGGCATAGAATTAACCGTGTCTACTGATGCGGTGAAACGTGTCGGTTCTTTCTTTGATTGGAAAAAGCGATACAACATATAAATCAAAGCGGCTAAAACAAGCATTCGTAAACTCATCATGCTTAGAATCATCATGACGGATAAAAAGACTCCAAACCAAAATAACAGCTTGCCAAACCAGCTAGCATTCCATTTTCTTCCGAAATAAATCATAGCTACTCCGAAGAAGAGGGAAAACACAAAATCACTATGAAAAAATGTCGCCTCAATTAAAATAATGATGAGGGCAGCAAGTAAAAATACGGTAAACATATCGGTTCTTTTAAATGGTGACATTCTTTTTCCTCCTTCCTCGATCCAGCGATGCAGCAATGTAAAAACAAACCCGTCATGACGGGTTTGTTTCACTCTCTTCAATTGTTAATCATAGCATGTTTTAGGCCTGCTGTGTGTTCTTTTCTTCCCGGTAAAATTGGCGCTCCAGCTCAGCAAGACGAGCATCCATTAATGATGTTTCGTACTTCTTATTCACTTTTCCTTCCAATTCATCAATATACTGCTCCAGCTCTTCAAATCGGCCAAATGGATGATCATTTAAGTCTTCATTTAACACTTTGCTCATGCTGTAATGCGCTCGCGCTGCATTTTCACGGCCCATTAACTCAAGGCGGCGAACATTCATATCTTTCAGCTTATGTTTCATTTCTTCGGTCTTGCTTTCAAGCTTTATAATTTGCTCATCGACGATTGTGATGGAGTGCTGCAAACGAGCAGCTCGCTCTTTATACACCTCTGCTTCTCGCATAGCGAATTCCTCCAGCTGCTCTTCTCCCGCCTCAGCCGCAAGCTGAGCTTGCTTTAAACGCTTATCCCGCATGCGAACGGCATCCTGGCATTCACGTTCAAACTCCTTTTTCAATAATTGCTGCCGCTCTAGCAGCTTGATGGTTTTGTCTGTTTCCTTTTGAGCTTCCCGTAAATATTGATTCAACATCGCAATTGGATTTTTTTGCTCCTTCTGTTCTACTATATCGAACAGCTCTGCCTCGATCGTCCGTTTAATTTTTGTGAAAATTCCTGTCATCTCAATCTCTCCTCACCGATTTATTTTTTTAATTGGCTCCATTGTCTTTCAAAATTCATGAATGGATCTTCTTCTCTTGCGACGCCCACAAAGCTTTCATCATCTTCCTGCCATTTTTTATAAACCATATACAGAACTCCTAAAGCGGCAACGCCAAGCAGAGCTGGCACGTTGCCGACTGTTGCTAAAAATGCGATGATCCCTGCTGCCCCCCAAAAGAACTTGATTCCTTTCGTAGAAGCTTGTTTGTACTGCTTCCATGCTACATACATAATGGCTGCACATGCGACAAGGCCAAGTACCGGTCCTGCGCTGGCAACGGCTACGACAGCTGCAAGCCCTCCGATACAAAATAACATCACCTTTTTCATTTGTATTTCCTCCCTTCGATATCTTGATTTCATCTTACCTCGCTTTCACCTTTCCTATAACGAGCCTGAGATGGAACTTTCCCTCATCCTTAAGACCGAGGAAATAGAAAAGCGAAAGGTGCTTGCTCAGCACGATAGCGGATTGGAGCTCTCGACAAGAAGTCGCTTTTCAGACTTCGACAGAGAGAGCGAAATCAGCTTACGTGCTAGCGCCTGCAGCTAGACAGAGAAAGGCGGAGCCGACTGCTCTGGAGCGGCAGGCATATGACAAGACAGCAAAAAAGCGTCCGAGCTAGTACTTCGGACGCTTTAGAATTACTTTTTATGCATTTTAAATTGGAGATACAGCTCGTTATAGTAAGCCAACATATCGGCTCCCAAGTTTTCATATACCTCAAGATGCTCTGTTTGTTCAGGGCTTGGATAGAAACGTTTATCGTTCACCACATCTTTCGGCATATGCTCAAGCGCCTTTTGGTTCGGTGTTGAATAGCCTACATACTCTGCATTTCGCGCTGCTATTTTCGGATCAAGCATAAAGTTAATGAATTGATGGGCGGCTTTCAGGTTTTTAGCTGTTTTCGGAATGACCATATTATCAAACCAGAGATTCGATCCTTCCTCTGGTACTACGTATTCGAGGTTATCCTTTTCCCACATAATTTCTGACGCCGTTCCTGACCAGACAACCCCCACAGCTGCTTCATCATTTTCCATCAACAGACGGATTTCATCACCGATGATTGCTTTGATATTAGGAGTCAATTCGTCAAGCTTTCTCTTTGCTTCTAGTAAATGCTCCTTGTTCTTGTCGTTCAATGAGTAATGAAGGGAGTTTAAGCCCATTCCCATTACTTCACGGGCTCCATCAACAAGCAAAATATTGTTGCGCAGCTCTGGGCTCCAGAGATCATTCCACGCTTTAATTTCTTTGCCCTTCATTAGGTCTTTGTTATAAATAATACCGACTGTTCCCCAAAAATAAGGGATCGAGTATTTATTGTGCGGATCAAACGGAAGATCCATGAACCGTTTGTCGATATATTTCAAATTCGGCAGCTTTGAATGGTCAAGCGGCAAAAGCTGATTAGCTTTTTTCATCTTATCAATCGCATACTCAGAAGGCACAGCGATGTCATAAGCCGTACCGCCTTGCTCAATTTTTGTCATCATCGCTTCGTTCGAATCAAATGTTTCATAGATCACTTTTACGCCGGTCTCTTTCTCAAATTGACCGATCAGTTCAGGGTCAATATAATCTCCCCAGTTATAGATCGTTAATGTATTTCCCGCTGTTTTCCTGTCTGATCCATTCAATTCGGAAACTGCATACATGAGTAAAAAGGCGACCACAAATACAGCGATGAATGCACGGGTTAATTTATTCATTTCCGCACCCCCGCTTCAGCTGCCCGGCTGTTCCGCTGCATAATGAAGTAGTAGCCGGCCACCAGTATAATTGTAAATAGGAATAACAATGTAGATAACGCATTAATGTTTAAAGAAATACCACGGCGAGCCAATGAGTAAATCTCTACTGACAATGTACTAAAGCCGTTACCCGTTACAAAAAAGGTTACCGCAAAATCATCAAGTGAATACGTCAAGGCCATAAAAAAGCCGGCAAAAATCCCTGGTGAAATATAAGGAAGAATGACTTTCGATAACACATCCCATGGACTCGCCCCTAAATCACGGGCCGCATCGATCAAAGACATGCTCATCTCTTCTAACTTCGGGAGTACCATAATCACGACAATCGGAATGGAAAAAGCAATATGCGATAATAGCACGGATGTAAACCCTAATTTAATGCCAGCCATGGTAAACAAAATCAAAAATGAGGCACCGATAATAACGTCAGGGCTCACAATTAACACGTTATTTAACGATAAAAGCGCTTGTTTAGTTGTCTTTTTTCTCATGTATACAATGGATAAGGCACCGATCACACCAATCATCGTTGCAATAGCGGCCGATAAAAGGGCCACAATGATCGTATTTAATACGATAATCAATAATCTTTTATCACCAAACAGCTCCTTATACCAATCGAGCGTAAAGCCTTCGAAGTTATTCATCGTACCGCCGCTGTTAAAGGAATAAAACATTAAATAAAAAATGGGAGCGTATAAAACGATAAAGATAAAAGCCAAATAGACTTTTGGCCAAATGGACTTCTTTTTCATTTTATTGAATCCCCCGCTTTCTCGTTCCGGTCACAATCATAATGACAAACATCGTAATAATCAAAAACACAGCAATGGCTGATCCCATTCCCCAATCCTGTGTCACTAGAAAATGCTGTTCAATCGCTGTGCCGAGCGTGATTACCCGGTTACCGGCAATCAGGCGGGTAATCATAAATAGAGACAATGCTGGAATGAACACAGCCTGCACGCCTGACTTCACACCGCTTAACGTAAGCGGAAAGACCACCTTCCGAAATGTCGTCCACGCAGAAGCTCCCAAGTCGCGTGAAGCATCTATTAAAGCTGGGTTCAGTTTATCGAGTGCATTAAAAATAGGCAGCAGCATAAATGGAATGAAAATATAAACGGAAACAAACACAAAGCTAAAATCAGTAAACAAGATTTGCTGTGCCCCGATGCCGACCACTTCTAAGAAGTTATTCGCTGCTCCATACGTACTAAAAATGCCAAGAAAAGCATATGCCTTCAACAATAAATTAATCCATGAAGGCAAAATAACAAGCAACAGCAGCAGCTGCTTATATTTCGTTTTCGTAATAAAGTAAGCGGCAGGATAAGCAATCAACAGGCAGAAGACTGTGATTAAAAAGGCATACCAGAAAGAACTGGCGATCATTTTCATGTAAACAAACGTAAATAATT
The DNA here is from genome assembly GCF_001685015.1 of Pseudobacillus wudalianchiensis. GTDB lineage: Bacteria > Bacillota > Bacilli > Bacillales > Domibacillaceae > Pseudobacillus > Pseudobacillus wudalianchiensis. The sequence continues at coordinate 149,326 of NZ_MAYT01000032.1, read as the reverse complement.
TCTCGTAATTGGCGAAAGTAAAGTTTCCATGTAAATCAAAGAAAGAATAATAGACAACAAGCAGAATAGGCGTAACGACGAAAAGACCAATCCAAAGTACGTACGGCAGCAAGTAAAACAGACGCGTCTTACTGTTCATGTCTGGCCTCTTGATAGGATTCCAACCGCTTGTCGAATTCTTCTTCTGTTTCACCGAGACGCATGACATGAATCGCTTCCGGTTCAAAATTAAGTCCAATTTCTTCGCCTACTATTGCTTTCTTCGTGGAGTGAACGAGCCACTCGTTCTTTGCCTCGTCATAACAGAGCATTTCATAGTGAACGCCACGGAAAAGCTGGGAATCTACTTTCACCTGAATCTTGCCCTTATCCCATGAAGTAATCTCCAAATCTTCCGGACGGATGACCACTTCCACCGATTCATTCGGATTCAGCCCCTGATCGACACACTCAAATACCTTCCCTGCAAATTCTACTTCAAAGTCTTTGATCATTTTACCGGGAACGATGTTGGATTCACCAATAAAATCCGCGACAAAGCGATTAATTGGCTCATCATAAATATCTGTTGGCGTACCGCTTTGCTCGATTCGGCCTTCATGGAGAACAAATATTTCGTCCGACATAGCGAGCGCCTCTTCCTGATCATGCGTAACGAAAATAAAGGTAATACCGAGACGCTTCTGCAAATCACGAAGCTCATATTGCATTTCAGTTCGCAGCTTTAAATCTAACGCAGACAATGGTTCATCCAGCAAAATCACTTCCGGCTCATTCACAATCGCCCGAGCAATCGCCACCCGCTGACGCTGCCCGCCGGACATTTCGGTAATTTCTCTATTTTCGTAGCCGCTTAAGTTTACGAAACGAAGGGCTTCTTTCACCCGGCGGTCCACTTCCGCTTGTTTCACTTTTTTAATCCGCAATCCAAAAGCGACATTCTCATACACATTTAAGTGTGGAAAAAGAGCATAATCCTGAAAGACTGTGTTCACCTGCCGCTTATTCGCAGGCACTTGATTGATTCTTTTTCCATTAAAGTAAATGTCTCCTTCTGATGCTTCTGTAAAGCCGGCAATCAGCCTCAGAATCGTTGTCTTGCCACAGCCCGAAGGCCCAAGCAGTGTATAAAACTTTCCTCGCTCAATTTCAAAGCTCACATGATCTAGTACCACCGTGTCGCTATCGTAGCGCTTCGTCACATTATCAAAGCGAATGATGACTTCCTTTTCCATAATGCCCTCCCTTTTCTCCTATAAATAGGATTTAGTCACTGTCAAAATGAGTTCAGACGGACCATCAAAATCATTCATAATTTGATGGTCTTCGGATGATTGAAAATAAATGGCTTCCCCTGCTTTAGCTATGTATTCCTGCTTGCCAAGCAGCACCTTAATCCGTCCGTGTAATACGTAACCGAATGTTTCAGCTAATGACGGCTCAAATCTTTTAAATTGACCGCCTTTTTGCAGACTAAGCTTAACTGGTTCCATTTCTTTCTCATTTGATTCCGGAACAAGCCACTGAATCTCGTATCCCTTTTCCTCATCGATGTAATCTGTTTGGTCTTCCTCTCCATAGACGACCTTCTGTTCTCGTTTCTCATCATCAAAAAAGTCTTTCGGAGAACAACCTAGCACTTCCAGCAAGTGAAAAAATGTCTCTATTGAAGGAGAGCTTAAATCCCGTTCCAGCTGGGAAATGTATCCTTTGCTTAAACCTGTCCTTTCGCCAAGCTCCTCTTGCGTTAACCCCTTTTTTAATCGCAGATTTTTAATTTTCTTTCCGATTTCCATCCTCTTAATCCTCGATTTGTTTATATTTAGTAAACTTCTAGTAAACAAAGTTTATTTTTATGAAACTATAAGTTTACAATCAGTTTATCATTATAATATATACTCGAGAAATCTCAAGTAGAAGTTTATCTTTTTAGTGAACTTGACAGCTAAAAGAAAATATTGTAAAATGAATGATATTCAGTCATTATTATCGGGGGATTCAATATGCGGGTGAAAAGTGATGGGAAGTATAATAAGATTCTTCAAGCGGCGATCGAGGTCATTTCTGAAAAGGGGTTAGATCAAACTTCAATTACAGACATTGTGAAACGGGCGGGAGTGGCCCAAGGAACCTTTTATTTGTATTTTCCCTCCAAAAAAGATTTAATCCCTGCTATTGCAGAGGATTTACTTAGCTTGACGCTGGAGAAAATTAAAAGCGAAACAAAACATAAAAGCGAATTTTGGGAAATCATTCAAACCCTGATTGATGAAACGTTTGAATTAACCCAGTCCTATAAAGATGTTATTATTTTGTGTTACTCTGGCCTTGCCATCGTGCATTCAATGGAAAAATGGGAAACAATTTATACTCCATACTACGATTGGTTAGAAGATGTGTTGTGCGCAGCCGTCAGCAAGGGAGAGATCATTCCGGACATTGATATTAACTGGACCGCCCGGCTCATTATTAACTTGATTGAAAATGCTGCTGAACGCTTTTATATTGCTGAAGAAGAAAGAGATTTAGCTGCTTGTAAAGAAACAACCTTTTCTTTTTTACAGCGATCACTTTCCCGCTAAATAATAGAGACGCTTCCTGAAGCGTTTCAATTTTAATTAAAAAATGAATGACATTCATTCATAACTGAGGTGCTTACATTGAGTTGGTTTATCGTATTAATTGCAGGTGTATTAGAAGTCGTTTGGGCTACAGGTTTGAAGCATGCCGATTCTCTAACGGATTGGGCAGTCGTCACAGTGCTGATTGCGACCAGCTTCCTTCTGCTCATTCGTTCATATAAAACGATCCCGCTGGCAGCTGCCTACACTGTTTTCGTCGGCATCGGTACCGCTGGAACATATTTTATGGGAATTTATTTAGGAGAACCTTTCTCCCTCATTCAGTTAGTATTTGTTGCTTTGCTGCTTTCCGGAGTAGCCGGCATGAAATTATCTACATCTACAAGGGAAGACCAAAGCAGAGGTGACTATCAATGAGTTGGGTCTTTTTAGTTCTAGCTGGTTTTGAGGAAGTCATTGCGACGATTGCCATGAAATATGTGAACGGCACAAAAAGGAAATGGCCGATCGCTGTCATGGTCATCGGCTTTATCTTCTCCTTCTATTGCTTATCAAGAGCGATGACAGAGCTTTCTGCAGGAATTGCCTACGCCGTCTGGACTGGTATCGGCACTGTCGGTATTACGCTCGTCAGCATTATCTGGTTTAAAGAAAAACTCAATAAATTTCAATTTGTTTCACTTTTATTTATTGTGCTAGGCGTGGCCGGATTGAAATTTACTTCTTAAAAAACGATCCTCCTGCATGGAGGGTCGTTTTTTCAGTCATGACAGCGGCTTTATCATGAAAGATCAGTGATACTCCGTAAAGTAGATTCATTTATCTAAAATAAAAATTATTTTATCTAGGATTGTCCCATTCTCTCCTAAATAAAAAATCCCCGGTGCTCAGACCGGGGATTTTCTCTTTTATTGTACAGCTACTTTAGCTAATACTTCTTTGAATGTATTAATAACTGTGTCTACTTCTTCGTAGCTGATTGTCAATGGCGGCTCGATACGAATAGTTTTAGAGTTAACTAGTGTACCAGCTACAAGGATGCCATGGTCAAACATACCTTTTGATACTTCATAGCCGATTTCATCTTTATGGAACTCAATACCGATCATTAAGCCTTGGCCACGGATTTCTAATACTTTATCTCCATGCTCAGCTGCTGCTTCTTTCAAGCCTTTCAAGAAGTACTCGCCAACTTCAGCTGCTCTTTCTGGAAGGTTTTCTTCGATTAATACACCAATTGTTGCGATCGCTGCCGCACATGCAAGTGGGTTACCACCGAATGTTGTTGTATGCATGAATGGATTGTCGAATAAATTTTTGAATACTTTTTCGTTTGCAACGACTGCTCCAGCTGGCATTACACCGCCGCCGAACGCTTTTGCAAGACAGATAATGTCTGGCGTTACTTCATATAACTCAGCCGCGAACATTTTTCCTGTACGGCCCATACCTGTTTGCACTTCGTCAAAGATCAAGACAACATCGTACTCATCACACAATTCTCTTACTTGTTTCAAGTAACCTACTGGAGGAATAATGATACCGCCCTCACCTTGAATTGGTTCTAAGATTACCGCGCCTACATCTTCGCCGACAAGGGCACAAGATTCAAATGTTTTTCTCATCATGTCGATATCGCCGTATGGCACATGACGGAATCCAGGGATAAGCGGAAGGAACGGCTTACGGAATACTCCTTTAGCAGTACCGGAAAGCGATCCTAAGCTTTTTCCGTGGAAAGAGCGTGTTGTTGAAATGATCGTAGAGCGATCACTGTACATTTTTGCTAATTTTAATGCGGCTTCCACACTTTCTGTTCCACTGTTTGTGAAGAAAGAGTATTGCAGATCGCCAGGTGTAATGTCTGCTAAAATTTTAGCAAGCATCGCACGAAGCGGATCAAGCAAATCTTGGCTGTGAAGCGCTTGACGGTTTAATTGATCCGTTACAGCTTTTACTACTTTTGGATGGCGGTGGCCGACGTTGTAAATACCGAAGCCGCCAAGACAGTCAATGTATTGTTTGCCGTTAATGTCAGTAAAGCAAGAACCGCCATCAGACCATTCAACTGCTGCGAATTGTCCGCCTTCTGTTACTGTTTTACGGTAAGAAAGGAAGCCTGGGTTTACGTGGTCACGGAAGTTATCCACTGTTTCTTTCGTTACCCATTGTGCTTCTTCTGCTGTTACCTCTTGTTTTTCGATTATATCAAGTACTTGCTTAATATACTCGTTAACTTGTGCCATCTGCTCGTTGTTTTTCACTTCTGTTTTTGTACTCATTTATATCTCCACTCCTGCAGTTTGATTAGTTTTTAAACCAGCCTACTGGTTCTACTTCTAAGTTGATGTTGATTTGTTTGATTTCTTGGAATTCATCCAATCCGTACGTTCCTAAGCTGCGGCCAATACCACTTTGCTTATAACCGCCCCATGGAGCTTCGTTATACGTTGGATGGTAAGAGTTAATCCATGTAATACCTGCACGCAATTTCTTAATTACGCGAAGTGCTTTTGCTCCATCAATCGTGAAGACTGCTCCTGCTAGACCATAATCTGTATCGTTCGCCAAGCGGATTGCTTCTGCTTCATCTTTGAATTTTTGAATCGCTACAACCGGACCAAAGATTTCTTCTTGAACGATTCTCATCTCTTGTGTTGTATCGGCAAACGCTGTTGGTGCTACGAAGAAGCCTTTATCCATTCCGTTCTCTGTTAAACGCTCTCCGCCGAATAACAAGCGAGCTCCTTCTTCTTTACCGATTTCAATATAGCTTAATACCTTTTCCATGTGCTGCTGGCTTACAAGTGGTCCCATTTCTGTTTCTGGGTCTGCTCCGTTGCCCACTTGAATTTGTTTCGCGCGCTCTGTGAAACGCTCAATGAATTTATCGTAGATGCTTTCTTCTACAAGAATTCTTGAACCAGCTGAACATACTTGGCCTGATCCGCAATAAATACCGAACAATGCGTAATCTACTGCCACTTCAAAATCAGCATCAGCAAAGATGATATTTGGTGATTTCCCGCCAAGTTCCAAGGAAACTTTCTTCATCGTATCAGCAGCTGTTTTCATGATGTGTTTTCCTGTTTTTGTACCGCCAGTGAAAGACACCATGTCTACATCTTTGTGAGAAGCAATTTCGTTTCCAACAACAGGACCCGCACCGTGTACCATGTTGATAACGCCTTTTGGCACGCCTGCTTCTTCAATAATTTCAATTAATTTTGTCGGTGTAACCGGTGTTACTTCAGAAGGTTTGAAAACCACTGTGTTCCCTGCAGCTAGTGCTGGTGCAATTTTCCAAACACTCATAAGCATTGGGAAGTTCCAAGGAACAATTAATCCGCACACGCCAGCTGGTTCTCTCACAACCATCGCTTGCATTGGATCTGCTACATGGTACGTTTCACCGTCCGGCTGAGTGATCATGCCTGCGTAATAACGGAAACAAGCAGCCGCATCTCCCATATCGAATCCTGCTTCGCGAAGCGGCTTACCATTGTTCATTGTTTCCAAGGCTGCTAATTCTTCAGCTTTTTCATCAATTTTATCTGCGATCTTTAATAAGTATGCAGCACGTTCAACCGTCGGAAGATCTGACCAGACACCGCTTTCAAATGCTTCCTTAGCAGCGGCAATAGCTGCTCTAGCATCCTCAACTGTACCTTCAGCCGCGTAAGCAATTACCTCGCCAGTAGCTGGATTGAATACTTCACGTGTTTTATTGTCACTGGAGTTTGTCCATTCCCCATTAATGTACATTTTCAAATCAAGAGTTTTTACTGCTTGCATTTCTAACATGCTTTTCATCCTCCTATTCTCCGTTTGCTTTATATAATGCAATTAACGTGCCAAGTTGAAATTTTTAAAATATTTCTCAAAAATGCGTGTTAACAGGCTTTTTTTATAAGGAAAAAATTAGGTTATTCATTATTTTTATGCTAATTTGCATAATGTATGAATTAGTGAATAAACGATCTATTTATTCACATTTTAGACACTTTTTACTTTATACAAAAAAAGCTGCTCAAAAGTCACGATAGATGGACTTTTAAACAGCTTAATATTAGTAGAGAGAAGTTTCATTTTCAGTTTTTCTGCTTCCCATAATCTTTTGGTATTTCCGGCTGACAGATGATTGACTGACGCCGAGCGCTTTTGCCGCTTTTGTTGTTGTTTTATATTGCTTCATCGCCAATACGATCAGCTGCTCCTCCACATCCTCAAGCGCTTCCTGCAACGGCACAACTCTCGTAATAATAGGACGTGCCTTCTTAAAGTCATAACCGAGTGATAAAAACTGGCTGACAAACTCCGCATCAATCGCCTGGTCATCGGCCGACACAACGAGCCGCTCAATGATGTTTTGCAGCTCCCGAACATTTCCTGGCCAAGAATAAAACTCAAGCACATTCACCGCATCAGGTGTTAAATAAAAGCTTTTGTTATACTTATCATTTAACTGCTGAAGGAAATGAAAAGCGAGGACTGAAATATCTTCTATCCGTTCTCTTAACGGAGGAATATGAAGCGGTATAACATTTAGCCGGTAAAACAAATCCTCTCGGAAGGTTCCTTGCTCTACCATTTGCTCGAGCTTTTTATTCGTCGCGGCGATAATTTGCACATCTACTTTCTCTGCGACAGTACTGCCGACTGGAATGACCTCCTGTTCCTGCAGCACACGCAGCAGCTTCACTTGCAAATGGAGCGGCATTTCACCGATCTCATCTAGGAAAAGCACACCCTGGTCAGCCATTTTAAAATAGCCGTCCTTTCCTTCTTTATCCGCCCCGGTGAAAGCTCCCTTCTTATAGCCAAACAGTTCACTTTCAAGCAGATTTTCTGGGATTGCCCCGCAATTCAATTTTAAAAACGGCTTGTTTGAGCGCCGGCCAAGCTGATGGATCGCTTGGGCAATAACTTCTTTCCCGACCCCTGACTCACCTGTTATGAGCACGGTAGAAGAAAATTCAGCAATCTTCTGTACCTGGAGAATAATCTTTTCCATTTTAGGACTACGATACATGAGTTTTTTCAGCGTACGGTCCTGATTTTTGAAAGTATCTAACTCTTTTTTATACTTTTCCGAAATTTTCTTCATTTCCTTTAGTTCATCTTTTAAGCGCGATGTTTCTGTAATGTCCCGAGAAGCAATAATAATACGGTCAATCTCTCCCTTTTCGTTGAAAACAGGATTGCCGACTGCGAGTACCTTTCTGCCGCTTCTTGCTTCTTGAACAATGGATACTTTTTTCTTTTTTTCCATCACTAGTCTTGTGACAGACGGACTGAACAAGCCTTTCTTCTCTAATTCAAGAACGCTTTTTCCAATCATGTCTTTTAAATCGGTATCCCAAAATCCACTAATTACAGTTTCACTATAGCGTATGAGCTCGCCTTTACTATTCACAACGAGCAGCTCATCATAAATAGTAGATAAAATCGCATTTAAATCCGTATTGAGGTTTTTAATATCTTCAATCTCCATTGCCATATCTTCAATGGTCGGAATATCTTGAACAACAATCAGCATTCCCTCAATCTTCTGATCCTGCGTCGAGATCGGACAATAATCCAGCAAAACACCCATCTCATCTGTCAACTGGACTTGGTTTAACACAGTTTTCCCTGTCTCAAAGACGCTTTCAATATGCTCCTTGTCAAAGATAGACTCAGCAGGCTTATTCATGACCTTTTCCGCAGTGGACTTAATCATCTTCAAACCAGCGTCATTGCAGTTAATGATCTTCTTTTCCCTGTCTACTACAAACATGCCCATCGGAATAGAGGTGAGCAAGGTTTTAAATAAATTAACGCCCTGTTCCTCTTGTCTAAACAACTCCGCCAACAATTCTTCTCGTTTTAAATAACCGATTGGAGTTCCTTCTTCATCATTAATAATCGTTAACGGTTCACCAATCACTTGGAAAATAACAGGCAATGAAATGATTTTATTCACATGGTACACTTGGTCAATCGGAATGGACTGAGACAACAGCGTTTGGAAGGTTACTTGTCCTTTGTGTGCTAGACGGTTACTCTTTAAATGAACGTAAGAAGTAAGCTTGCCATGTTCACTCATAAATATAAACGGTTCTTTGATTGTACTGATGTCTATGAAGCTGCCATCCTCTTGATCCTCTACTGCAATAGAAACAATCGGATTTAATTTATTTTCATCAATCGTAAACATTTTCGATCCCCCTCTTAGCTGTCCCCTTTCTATTATTTTAGCAAACTTTTTACAGAATAATAGAAAAAGAAGATGGAAACACCATCTTCCTCCATTTACTTATTTATCAATCACAAGCACTCACAACTAATTCTTCTTTCACGTAAGCGAGTACCATGCCAGGAATGACGTTGTCTCCTTCTTGGACTTCAAGCGACTGAATTTCTCCGCTGACACCCACTTTAACCGGAAGCAATTCTCCGTTGTCGTTCTTAATCATAAATAGCGGCTCCCATTCATAGATTCTTACGCGTTCCTTCACGAGAACTTGCTGAACTACTCCGTTATACGGACTTGTAATCAATTCTTCAAACAATGGTACTCATCTCCTTTTCCTCATATAAGTGGGACAACCGCTTTTTACAACATTTACCCGCCCTGGATCAAATCAGCTGCTGCTCCGCTGGCATCATTTTTCCCATTTGTTCTGCCTTCTGCCAATGACTTCCCGATCATTTGCCTTCTATGCCGAAACGGAGCCGTCCTGATTCGACCACCTCACCCCTTAAACTTTTGGCGGCTGTCTAATTAATTAAGGTTAATCCAACCGCGCAATCCAGAGGCTTCAGCAATTTTGCGAATACCTTCTACATAAGCAGCAGTCTTCATATTTATGCCAAATTGTTCAGCAGTATTCTGAACATTTAAGAAGCTAGCATGGATTTTTTCTTTCAATCTTTCTTCTACTAATTCTTTTGTCCAATAGTAGCCTTGGTTGTTTTGGCACCATTCAAAGTAAGAAACAATCACGCCGCCCGAATTAGCAAGAATATCAGGAACGACTAGAACTCCGCGTTCATCAAGCATTTGAATCGCATCTCTCGTTGTTGGACCATTAGCAGCTTCAACGACAAATTTACATTTCAGTCTATCAGCATTTTCCGTTGTAATCACTCCGCCTACTGCTGCTGGAATGAGTACGTCACACTCCTGTTCAATCAGCGCTTCATTTGTAATGACATTCTCGAACTGGGCCGTAACGATACCGTATGAATCACGGCGGCTAAGCAAGTCTGGAATATTAAGTCCTTCAGGATCATAAATAGCCCCGAGAGCATCTGAAATGCCGACTACCTTTACTCCTAATTCATGTAAGTAGTAAGCAAGGTAACCGCCAACATTTCCGAATCCTTGTACAATGACTTTCATTCCTTCAAGCGGCATACCCTTTAATTCACTGACCATTTGCAGCGTGTAGAGAACGCCTTTCGAAGTCGCTGTTTCACGCCCTTCTGATCCCCCTAGTACAAGCGGCTTTCCAGTGATAAAGCCTGGTGAATCAAACTCTCTAATATGGTCATACTCATCTAGCATCCAAGCCATAATCTGTGAATTCGTATACATATCAGGTGCCGGGATATCCTTTGTTGGCCCAACAAGCTGGCTCACCGCCCGAACATATCCACGGCTTAAGCGCTCAAGCTCATTCATGCTCATGCTCCGTGGCTCACAAATAATGCCGCCTTTCGCTCCGCCATAAGGAAGACCGGTAATGCCGCATTTTAAACTCATCCAACCAGCTAATGCTTTTACTTCGTCTGCTGTTACGTCCGGATGAAAACGGATGCCTCCCTTTGTTGGTCCGTTCGCATCATTATGCTGAGCACGGTAGCCTTTGAAGACTTGTGTCTGGCCATTATCCATTTTGACAGGGATATTCACCTCTAAAAATCTCATCGGCTCCTTTAAAAAGTCATATACTTCTTCAGAGTAACCAAGAATATCTACCGCTTCTTTTAAAATCAATTTAAATTCTTCTTGCGGATTATCTTTAGGATGTTGTCCTGTTGTTTTCTTAGCCTCTGCTGTCTGTACGTTCGTACTCAATTTATAACACCTCATTTTTATTTGTTACCTATTAAGAAGCAAGTTCCGTGCCAAAGCTTCAAAAAACTAAAAATCTCATTCTCGCTATACTAGATGGGCTTTTGAAGGCTTTGTCATTTCCATTATCCACGCCCTTTTTATGCTTAATTGCATAGCCTATTATTTTACGCATAAAAGGATTTATTGGTCTAAGAAATAAAAAAAACCAGGACTAGCTAGCGCACCCATTTGCTAGCCGTCCCGGTTTCACCCTTTATATTTTATAGTTCATGCACTTCTTCCATATGCATTTGCGGAACAGGAGAACGGAACCAGTTCGTGATGTACATTAAGTACAGCATTCCAACAACAGACCAAATGATTCCAAGGATAAGAGAATGGATATTTAAGTGTACCCACAATACCATAACAATGCTCGCGCCAACAACAGGGAATACTAAATAGTTAATAAAGTCTTTGATTGTCCGATATCTCTTCATTTTAATGACATAATGCGAAATAACCGCTAAGTTAACGAATGTAAAGGCAATGAGTGCCCCGAAATTAATTAAAGAAGTAGCTGTTTCTAAGTCTAGGAAAATCGCGATCAATGAAATGAAACCTACTAAGACAACATTTAACGCTGGTGTCCGCCATTTCGGGTGAATGTATCCGAAGAACTTCGAAGGAATAACATTATCTCGCCCCATTACATATAACAGACGCGACACACTCGTGTGAGAAGCAAGTCCTGATGCAAGCGTTCCTGTGAGTGTTCCCGCCAGGAAGAATGCCTGAAACAACTTGCCGCCTACATATAAAGCGATTTCAGGAGAAGCCGCCTCTGGATCGGAAAAACGCGATACATCCGGGAAAAACATTTGCGTAAAATAAGATACTGTAATAAAAAGCACGCCACCGACAAGCGCTGTTAAGAAAATAGCTCTTGGAATGGTTTTAACAGCATTAGGTGTTTCTTCTGATAGTGTCGTAACCGCATCGAACCCAAGGAAAGAAAAACATAAAACGGTCGCTCCTGCTACTAACGGGCCGATAGACATGCCATCTTCCGCAAATGGAACGAATGAAAAGACAGTTCCTGCTCCTTCCCCACTGTTAAGCCCTTTCACAACAAGTACGACGAAAACAACGATCACTAAAAACTGAAAAAGAACAAGAAAATTATTAAAATTAGCTGCAAGATTTACGCTAAATAAATTTGCAATCGTCACAAGGACTACAAAGCCAACAACCCAAATCCAGCCAGGCACTTCAGGAAACAATGCGGATAAGTAGATTTTTGTTAAAAGCGCATTGACCATTGGCAAAAATAGATAATCAAGCAACGCGGCCCAACCGACAAAAAACCCCAACTTCTTACTAATTGTTTTTTGTGTATACGTATAAGCAGAGCCGGCCACCGGATAAACTCTAACCATTTTCCCGTAACTGGCAGCTGTAAACAACATTCCAACTAAAGCGATAACGTAGGAAGCCGGCACATGTCCGCCTGTCTCCTCCGATACAATTCCAAACGTATCAAATGCCACCATAGGCGTCATATAGCCGACCCCTAACATGACAATTGCCCATAAGCTTAAAGATCTCTTTAATTGAACCGTTTCTTGCATATATCATTCCTCCTGTTTGTAACCGCTTAAAATGTCAATTATTAAAATATTCATTCAAGTTTCGTGCCAAAATTACAAAAAAGAACAAAAAGCACCCATATTTTTTTCAAAAAATAACAATAAACGGTTTAAAACAGGCTTAATTATTTTTTTACTATTATAGAATAAACAAGAATTTGGGATTAAAATGTAACAAGAGGATGATCAATACATTTTTCTTAGAGAAATAATTTATTTTTTATTCAGTAGTGCATAAATAATTCTGTTCCACATACAATCATTTTTTCTATATAACAAAAAAGAGAATGCGGCTATATTCCGCATTCTCTTTTTCACTTATTTATTTTATTTAAATTTCAGCAAATCTTCCGCGTTGGCGTAAAAGTTCACGGTTTAACTCAGGATTCACTTCGAATGCAGCGCGGCCATGTAACCAGAACAAGTTGTTCAACATAACAAGATCTCCAACTGGAAGTTTTAACTCTATAACACTTTGATCATTTTCCATAGAATCAGAAAGCTCTTTCAAGTATTTTGCTTCATCGATTGTATCTGGATAAACGAACTGGTCGATATAGCAAATGCAAGGCTTATTGTTGTCATTAAAGAATGTAGCACGTTGTACTTCCTGGCTAACATTTTTACTGTTTGGTGCTTTATACGTGAATTTATGAGTCGCAAGCGGGTGAGTTGAAAACTTCTCAAGCTCTTTCCAATCGTCCAAGTGAAGCAAACGGGACTCGCCGCCTACTGCATTTTCCTCTTTCATTTTCATCATTAACAACCAATCAGTTGGCTCATCAACGAATGTTCCATCTGTATGAAGCGTGAACAAGCGGTACGCTTGACGAAGGTATGAGTCACTATTGTCAGTATGAGCAACCGTAAATCTTGCATAGTATTTCCCTGTCATAGAGTCAAAATTTGGTGTCCCCACAATATGAGTTAGAGCTGTAGAGAAAATAACATAGTCATCTGTATCAAGTGTTTCTTCTTGAAGACCAATTGTAAAACCGCCTGTTTCGCGATCATGAACGATGCCTCTTAAAATGTCTTGGAACTCTTTTCCTGTTAATTGAAGCAAGTAATCAGCAAGGATTAGTCTTGCGTAAGGCGTATACTCTAAATGCTGAACAGAAACTTTTTCTTCTTTTATTTTCGCCAAAAATTCTCTGATCACTTTAGGATCCAATTCAATATGGTATAAGCGATCGCTTTGCGGATGAGATTTCACCTCATAAGCTGCTGTTTTTTGGATAAATTTTCTACCTTGTTTTTCTAGAGTACTCATTCATAATTCCTCCTATATATTTCGTGATAATGGTGTTGTCTGGGCGGAAAAATAAAAAAGCCAGTTTACTCCCTTTGTGTCCAAGGATAGTAAACTGGCTAATAATTACTTCATTGCTCCATGGAAATGGAGTCACAGTAAATATTTCAGTTTGTTATTTTATTTTCCAACTCAAACATTCGTTCTATAATAGTATTCGCGTTTATTGAAAAGGCTGTTTTCATAAGGCGAATATTTAATTCTAGGTTACTTTTATTATACGCAGCCTTCACATAATTGTCAATATATTTGTTTGTTTATTTTGAATTTTTCGCTACTTGCTGATAATGCAGGTGCAGATCGTTCAACGCTGCAGCGAGTGCATTAGCGGCTTTTCCTTTGTAGTAGTGCTGAAGCTGTTTGAGTGGTTCGTCAATTCCGTCCTTCAAACTAACACCTTTTAACAGCTGTCCGATAAATTCTCTGCCATGTTCAGTTGCCAGCGTACAGGAAGCTTCAATGATCACTCCATACTTGGTGTCTACTTCTGCGGTGATCGTTAATGTGTCAAACACACTCTTCGCCGCCATTCCTTGCGGCAGACGTGCGTGTCCTGCGATAAACATTACTCTTGAGTTAATCATAAAAAATTCCCCTTTCCGCTTACGAGCTAATTGCGCTTGTTAAATGGTGCTGTTCAGCAATCTGGCTGACAATTTCTTTTCCAATTTCAATCGAAGCCGTTGCCGCTGGTGATGGCGCATTACAAACATGAATGCTGTTTTCTCCATTGATCATATGGAAGTCATCAACGAAGCCGCCGTCTGTTTTAACAGCCTGAGCGCGTACACCTGCTGGTCCTGGCACTAAGTCTTCTGATTGAATTTCTGGAATTAACTCCTGGAGACTTGCTACGAATTTCGCCTTGCTGACAGAACGAGCCATCTCTTCCAGTCCTTCTCCCATGAACTTGCTGGCAAGCTTCCAGAATCCCGGATAGCCCATTACTTCCGCAAAATCTTTTAAATTAAAGTCGGATAATTTGTATCCTTCCCGCTTAAAGCTGAGAACAGCATTTGGTCCGGCATCTACTTCTCCACCAATCATGCGTGTAAAGTGAACACCGAGGAAAGGAAACTTTGGATTTGGAACTGGGTAAATCAAGTTTTTGACTAAATGTCTTTTTTCAGGGATGAGCTTATAGTACTCCCCGCGGAACGGAATGATTTTGACATCTGTCTTATAACCCGCAAGCTTCGTAACCCGGTCACTGTGCAGTCCGGCACAGTTGATTAAAAATCTTGCTTTAAATGAACCTTTATTCGTTTCAATTGTAATGCCATCATTTGATTCATGAATATTTTCAACTTTTGTGTTAAGACGAATGTCTGCACCTTTTTCTTGCACAATCTCAGCAAACTTTTCCGTTACTTGCTTGTAGTTCACGATACCGGCAGCCGCTACTTTAATCGCTGCTTTTCCGTTTACATGCGGTTCAATCTCTTTTAATTCTTCTTTGCTGATTTTTGTTACATCCAACTGATTTTCCAAACCGCGCTTATAGAGGTTATCTAAAAGTGGAAGTTCTTCATCTTTCGTTGCGACGATTACTTTCCCGCAAATATCATGCTCAATATCATACTGCTTACAAAACTCAGTCATAGATTTGCTGCCTTGGCGAGCAAAGCGAGCTTTATAGCTTCCCGGCTTGTAGTAAATACCTGAATGAATAACCCCACTATTGTGACCAGTTTGATGGGCTGCTAATTCAGCTTCTTTCTCCACTAAAAGAACCTTTGCATTTGGATAACGTTCATATAAAGCTTTTGCGGTAGACAATCCAACGATTCCACCGCCGACGATAGCGAAGTCGTACATGGTATCTTCCCCTTTATTATTGTCTATTTTTAATGTTTGGATGACTTCTCATCGGCCGACTCTAAATCAGCCATGTAGGAAATCAAATTATTTTTTGTTCGTAAAAGATGGTATTCTACTGCAGCCCGAAGCTCAGCAGGATCATTTCTGACAGCCGCTTCATAAATAAACCGATGTTCTCGTTGCGTTTCTGAGTAGTAGTCTGCAAGCAAACTAGGGGCAATTGGAGAGATCCCCAGGTTTTCCACCGCTTTTGTTAATCTGGACCACGGACACCCTTTTCGCAGCAATTTATGAAAGTTCTCATTTAAAGCAATATAGGTGTCATTCGTTTCATCTGTCAGTTGCAGGGCTTCCATTTTTTCTACTGTTTCCCTCAATTCCCGCTTATCCTCTTCTGTTAAAAAAGGAAGGGATTTTTCAACAGCTAGCCCTTCTAAATAAGACCTTAAATGATAAATTTCTTCAATGTCTTCTTTTGTAATTGGAGTGACGATTGCTCCCTTATGCGGAACAAGCTTCACCAGTCCCTCAGTTTGAAGTTGGGCCAGCGCTTCCCGGATCGGCATCCGGCTAACATTTAATGTATTCGCCCAATCTTCCTGGATCAGCCTCTCTCCCTTCTTAAATGTTCCATTTAAAATGGCCTGTCTTAAGTTTTTTGTTACATAACTAACGACAGTTGTTTTGTCCTTCGAGGGCTGAAATTTCATAAATGGACCCCCTGATTAAAAATTAACCTCATCCACATTGGATATTGGATACAAAAAATTTATCATAGAAATTATAGAATTGCAAGAATATTTTATAAATGCTTTTAATACAAGGAAACAAAGAGATAAATAATAGCCACCTCCTAAAGAGAGGTGACTGTTTTAAGCAATATTGGATACAATTATTTAGATTCATTTTTTAAAGCAGCTAATTTCCTTTGAGCTTTTCTTTCTTGAGCAGCTAACATTGGACAGTCTTTACATTTTCCACAACCCGTTTTTTTACACATGTTTCTTTTCCCTCCTCGAATTTTTATGATGGAAAGTGAAACGGAAAAAAGCCAGCAATATCCCTATAACAGAAGATATTACTGGCTTAATCTGCGCCCTTGTCTCCTTTTCTTGAGACTAAAGCAGATTTGACAGTTTCTACGTATATTACAGCAGAATGGCCATTTCACTTGATCATAAAGAGGAAGTCTTTATAGAAGTGACTTTCCATGCCCGCTTACTATTCATTTAATACCCTTATCTTACAGGTGATTAACTTTTCTGTCAATTAATTTTTTATTCACCTGAAGAAACAGCAGCGGCCGCTCCAGCTGAAATAGCCGCAGTCATGGCCGCCTGCTGGGCCTGCAGCAGTGCTTCAATCGAGACCGCCAAGCTTGTGGAAGCCGCTGTATCGCTAGTTGTTTTTTGTCGCACGATGATCTGCCCTGCAATTAATAAGCCCATATCTTTATACCATTTAAAGAGCTTTTCTTGATTGAATACCTCCGTTAGGACGAATATTTCTCCGATTAGCCTTTCAGGTGAATCGACTAATACAAGCAATCCTATTAACGGATAGTGAAGACCCTTCACTTTCAATCCTGAGCTGCGAAGTGCTTCAAACCAACGAATGGCTCGTTCAACGATCCTTTCTCTATCATGATTGGCACTTTGTGCAAGAATGTGAGATAACAATTGCAAGTCGTTTCCTTTTCGAAACGGCCCTTTACTTAATTCTGTATAATAAAACTCAATTTTCTCTATCAATTCACTCTGCTCTTGCTGGGCCAGCAAAACAGACAGCGGATAGTCGTCATGGGAAGTTAAAAAATAATGGTGTTTTTTCATTTTTTCATAAACTTCCTTTGCCTGCACGGCAACTTTTTTTCGTTCCTCGCCAGCTTCCACCGTTGCGATTAAGGTAATAGCCGTAATATAAGTAAATATCGTTTTCCGAAACCCCGTCTCGACCAGCAGTTGATAACTTTTCTGCATGTCCTCAAATCCCTTATACGGATCATCAAACCCTGTTATCAATAGAGCCGTAACTGAATAGTTAAAGGAGCCTTTCAATCCTGAAAACCAGCCTGAATTTGCCTTTAGATGATCAGACAGCTGCAAAAACTCTTTTGCCGAAAATGACCGTCCTGCCGCTGCATACTGGGCAATGATGGACAATAGCTGGCGCTTATCAACTCCCCAGCTTACCGCATTCACCAACTGCTCATACTCTCTAGCAAACTCACTTGCCAGTTGTTTAGCTTTTTCCCTATCCACCACTGATCTCCCTCCCCTTTGCTTTCTTTTATAAAGGTTCTAGATACGATTGTTAATTTGCGCTCTGATCCATGTTGCCTTTTAACGAAGCTTTATGAAAAAGCAGAAAGCTTCACGAGACTTTGTATACCACCAGGCCGATTGCAAGCGTTTGTCTTTCGAGCCGCAAAACCTGGCGAGGAGCAGAGTGACCATCAGGGTCATGAGCACCGCAGGCAGGCGAGCAACGATGAAAGCGAACGCTTGTCAACAGCCTGAAGTGGGGGATAAGCTTTCCACGAACACCTTTGCTAATTCCTCACCTGACATTGTTCGTTGGCCGCCGCCTTGAATAAAGTGAGGCTGACCGCCGCCCTTGCCTTCGATAAGCGGAAAAATGGAGGCCGCCGCTTTCTTCAAATCCACCTCATTGACTTCTTTTCCGCGGGCCGCTGTTAGCTGGAGCTTGTCTTCTTGTTCAGCCACAAAAATCACAACAACAGCCATGTTAGATTCAGTTGTCAGCCGAGCGAGCTTTTGCAGCTCCTGTATGGACCGGTTTTGAAACACCTTCACGATGAGCTTGTATCCTTCTTTATGTACCGCTTTTTGCAGCAACGTATTGGCTTCGTGCGCAAGCAATTGCTCCTGCATCTCATCGAGTGCGATTTGCAGAACCTTTTTCTCCTCTAGCAGCTGACTCGCCGCCTCTATCATCTTTTCCTGAGGACTGTTGAGCAGACGGGAAAGCTCTCGAATCACTGTTTGCTTTTCTCCAAGCTGCTTTAATACCCGGCCGCCGCAGACAAATTCCAGACGAGCCTGTTTGCGCTGCCGCTCCCACTTCAGAAGCTTAATCGCCATAACTTCCCCTGTATGGCGGGGGTGGGTTCCTCCACAGCCGTTATAATCAAATTCTGGAATAATCACAAGCCGAATATCACCTGTCACTGCCAGTTCCTTTCTCAACGGGTAGCGGGAAGCCTCTTCTAACGTCACCCATTCCGTTTCGATCGGACGATTTTCCAAAATAATATCATTAGCTTTTTCTTCTGCCTGCTGAAGGATCTCGTCAGTTAAGGAGTCGGTATCTAAATCGATCGTTACCGTTTTTTCTCCTAAATGAAAACTTGTCGTACGGAGTCCAAACAACTCTTCAAACGCAGCGGATAAAATATGCTGACCTGCATGTTGCTGCATATGGTCATAACGGCGGTTCCAATCGATCCGGCCGTTTACTTTTTCATCCTCCATCTCTCTCTCAAGATAATGGCGGATCACTCCATCCATGATTTGTACATCTATTACACGCACTCCGTTAAGCGTCCCTGTGTCATACGGCTGACCGCCGCCTTCCGGATAAAAAGCCGTTCTATCCAAAACGACAAACTTCCGTCCTTCTTCATCCATCCCTTTTTCCACTACGTGGGCAGTGAAAGTCTGAATATCGGCATCCTCATAAAACAGCTTCTCTGTCACTTCACTCACCTCGTTATCACGCTCTCTTTCCTCTACTATAACAAAAGAAATACAAAAAAAGCCATTTGCTAGTCAAACTAGCAAATGGCTTTTTAACACTTTAAAGCAGCGGGATCGCCCCTAATTAGTTAACGCCTTTCATCATTCCATGAATTTTTGGCGAAACAAAATAAAGGATTAATCCGAGAATGATGGAAATACCGCCGATAACGCCGAAGTAAATGATCTCTGTTTCCGGGGCGTAAAAGCGGACGATTTGCGCATTGATTGCTTGCGCGGAAGCATTCGTTAAGAACCATAAGCTCATCGTTTGTGCCGTAAAAGCAGATGGAGCGAGCTTTGTTGTGGCTGAAAGACCAACAGGAGACAAACACAGCTCACCAAGCACAACGAGGAAGAAACTTAGCACAAGCCACATTGGGTTCACGAGTGTTTCCGTTCCATTTACGTACGCAGGTACGATCATAACAATAAAGGACAAACCGGCAAATAATAAACCGAGCGAGAATTTTCGCGGAGTCGTCGGCTGACGGTTGCCAAGCTTTACCCACAACCAAGCAAAAACAGGAGCAAGCGCTACAATAAACAACGGGTTCAATGATTGGAACCAGGAAGATTGTAATTCCATTCCTGCAAAACTTAATTGGGTACGTTCATCGGCATATCTTGCCAAGATAATAGAGCCCTGTTCCTGAATCGCCCAGAACATCATCGCTGCAATAAAGAGCGGAATGTAGGCAAGCAGGCGAGAACGCTCCACTTCGGTTGTTTTAGAGCTGCGGTACATCACAAGGAAGTAAACAGCTGGAATCACAATACCCAAAATACTAACCATGAAAATAAAACGGTCGATTGTCAATAAGCCTGTTGAAATACTAACAGCACCTAAAATCACAATTAAAAGAGCGCCAATACCAAGACGGCTGAAGACTTTCTTCTTTTCCTCACCAGTTAACGGATTTGGTACATAAGTTCCTGCTAAACCAAGGTTTTTCTTCTTCGTTATCATAAACACAATAAGACCAAGCAGCATTCCGACGGCGGCCAAACTGAAGCCAAGATGGAAGTTATATTGCTGACCGACTGTTCCGACAATTAACGGTGCAATAAGGGCTCCCGCATTGATCCCCATGTAAAAGATACTAAATCCAGAATCACGGCGCGGATCTTCATCGGAATAAAGGTCGCCGACAATACTTGATACGTTTGGCTTTAAAAGACCCGTACCGATAACAATTAATGCCATAGAGATAAATAATGCGCTTACACCAGCAGGTAAGGCAAGAACGATATGACCAAGCATGATGAGCACACCGCCATAGAATACCGTCTTAGACGTTCCAAGCAGTCTGTCTGCCAGCCAGCCCCCAATAATCCCTGACATATAAACGAGTGAACCATAAATGGCCATGATTGAAGCAGCCGTTCCTTGATCAAGGCCCAGACCGCCTTTTGTTACTTCGTAATACATATAATAAAGCAAGATCGCTCTCATTCCGTAGTATGAAAAGCGCTCCCAAAACTCTGTGAAAAATAGTGTAAACAACCCTTTAGGTTGACCAAAAAACCCTTTCTGCGGCACACTTTGGACAATTTTTCGCTTCTGATGACTGTCCAATTAAAACTCCCCTCTCTACCCATTTAATTTTCCTGTATTATCAAAAAATTCAATAGGTATAAATTATTTAAGAAAAATTAAACTACTTTATGATAATCTGATTTAACTTAAACTGTCAATCGAATAAAGTTATTTCGAAATAATAACAATCTTCTCTTTTTTTAAACATTTAACAAAAAAAGCATGACCTAAGCTTCAGCTTGGTCATGCTCGGTCTTTATATTATTTTGTCATACCCTGAAAAATATCAGTTAAAACCGGGATAATTTGTTTTTTACGTGATACGACGCCTTCAAGGACGATCGTTCTATCGTCAGAAATTGGGGCGTTGTATGCTTTCTCTACTACTGCTGCTTCTTTTCCGGCTACAATCGCAACAGAATTGCTGTTTAAGATGTCAGTAATGACGAACAAAAATAAATCAAGATTTTTCTCTGCAATTTTATTCTCTAAGACTTTTTCAATTTCTTCTTTGCGCGCCAATACATCTAATACATCAATGGCATTTACCTGTGCCACTTCCACTTGAAAATCTCCCATAGCAAATACTTTAGAATCAAGCGTTGCTAACTCTTCTGTTGATTTGCTTCTTAAATCCGCACCCGCTTTTAACATCGCTAATCCGTATTCTTCTGCATCAACACCTGCAATGCTTGCTAGTTCTTGTGCAGCTTTTACATCTTCTTCTGTGCAAGTTGGAGATTTGAATAAGAGTGAGTCAGAAATAATCGCTGATAACATTAATCCAGCGATGTCTTTTTGAACAGCGACACCATTTTCCTTGTACATTTTATTCAAAATAGTGGCTGTACAGCCTACTGGCTCTGCACGATAGTAAAGCGGATCACTTGTTTCGAAGTTTGCAATACGGTGATGATCGATAACTTCAAGGACGCGTACTTCGTTAATATCGTCTACACTTTGCTGACGCTCATTATGGTCCACTAAAATAACATGCGCCGCTTCTGGTGCCGCTTTGCTAATGAGACGCGGAAGCTCAGCATTAAATTGCTTTAGGGCATATTCTGTTTCGCCGTTCAACTCGCCAAGACGAACAGGCTCAACATCTACTCCAAGCTCTTTTTTCAAGGCAGCATACGCAATAGCAGAACAAATTGAGTCTGTGTCGGGGTTTTTGTGGCCAAAAATAAGTACTTTACTCATTATTTAACTCCTCACTTATCTAAATAATAGGCAGCGGCACTCGAGAAGTCCCGCTTTCACTTCACGTCCCTATTTTAACGCAAATCCGCTAAAATTTCTCGTCAACTTTCTAAATTTTATTAATTTTATTGTTTTAGTCGGATTAATAACAGCTATTTCCTGCTTCTAGAAATTACTCAACGCTTTTATTCAAAATAAAAAAGGCTGTACGAGACAGCCTTTAGTAAGCTATTTTCTCATATTCTCCTGATCCTTTAGACGATTTTGCTGATCCGGCTGGCGGGCTTGATTTTTAAATTCGTTTTCATGCTGTTCTTTCTGTTTTTTCTTTTCCTGTTCGTTGAGGTAGTTGCGTTCATTATTAAACATCTGCTTCTCCTCCTCTCATGTTCTATAAAATCCTTTTCCCCGATTCTTTTAATTAAAACTCTTTTTCTTATTCGACAAATTTCTTAGTATTTCTAACGAAGCTTTTACTACAATAAAGGAAACTGTTAAAAAGAGGGTGAGATGATGGCTCAAATAGAGCGAAGTAAAACAGCGGCAAAGCGGCCGTTATGGGGGCTTTACTTTTCTCTTCCTGTTTTATCATGGGCGCTTTACGACTTTGCGAATACGATTTTCTCCTCGAATATTATAACGATCTTTTTTCCTTTTTATCTCCAAGAAACCATCGGCGGCAATGAGCAGCTTAATCAAATTGCCAGTACGTTTATCTCTTATGCCAATGCGGCTGCTAGTTTATTGCTCGTGTTATTTTCCCCGCTCTTCGGCGTTCTCATTGACCGGACTGGTAAAAAGAAACGCTACATTATTCCTTTTACGCTTATCTGTGTGGCCTGCACCATATTCATGGGGCTTGCCGCTTCCACTGATTTTCAAAAAGATATATTCGGCTTGCCTGCTTCCCTTATGCTCGTTGTTCTTTTATTTGTGGCGGCGAAGTTTTTCTATCATTCCAGCTTAATCTTTTATGATACGATGCTCGCCGACTTAGGAACGAAAGAAGAAATTCCGCTGTTATCTGGTTTTGGGGTGGCTGTCGGCTATATTGGCACGCTGGCAGGACTTGCCGTTTATCCATTCATCGGAGATGGCCAGTTCCATCAGGCATTTATTCCAACAGCTATTTTGTTTCTTATTTTTTCCCTGCCGCTCATGCTTACGGGCCACGAAGCGAAGTTATCTCCTGTTGTTGAGAAAAAATCTTTTATTAGCGGCTATCATGAAGTCATCGCTACTTTTAAAGAAATGAAAGCTCACCGGATGATCTTTCTGTTTATGATTGTCTATTTTTTCTTAAACGATGCTATTGCGACAGCGATTGCGATGATGGCCGTTTATGCCAAGGCAATTGTTGGCTTTTCTTCAGGCCAGTTTATTCTGCTTTATCTCGTCTCAACAATCGCGAGCATTATCGGATCTTTTCTATTCGGCTACATTACAAAAGCACTTGGAGCAAAAAAAGCTGTCAACGTCGTCGGGATTATCCTGCTGATTGCTTTATTTATTGGTACATTCGCTGTAAATGAAGCGATGTTCTGGGCTGCCGGCAGTCTGTTTGGTGTTTCTCTCGGAGCCGTTTGGGTCACCTCTAGAACCTTTATTATTGAAAACACTCCCGAGGAAAAAAGAGGCCAATTTTTCGGTTTATTTGCCTTTTCCGGCAAAATCTCTGCTATGGTCGGCCCGTTTCTATACGGTACGATCACCCTTCTTCTCGCTGATTACGGCAACATTGCGAGCCGCACAGCATTGGGCTCCTTAATGATGCTCGTTTTGATCGGCCTCATCGTTCATCGTCGTATTCGTATATAAAGTAAGGGCACTATCGGGACTTCTTAAATAGCTGCCGAGCTTGTCCATGTCCTCGTGGATAAGTTCGAGCAGCTGACGATTATAAAAAATGGAAGCCGGGTGAAAGGTCGGAAAGATTAAATATTCCTTTTCCGTCCATGTATACTCACTGCTCTCCATGTCCTTCAGCCGTCTGACAGGCTGCTTAATAAAACGGCCATGTACTTCTGTCACTCTCATTTCTGGTCCGCACAAACGTTTTAAGCCAATGTTGCCAAGGGCAACAATGACAGGAGCCTTGACGTGTTCAATCTCGTAATCGAGCAAAGGAGCATGGGCCAGCATTTCTGCTGAAGATGGGGCACGGTTGTATTTTCTTCTGATCATTTCACCGCTTCTTGTTCGTTTTTCTCCCCACTTATAAGGCCGGCTTCTGACTGCACTCGTTATGTACACTTCTTCTCTGGAAACACCAGCCCTTTCCAAAAACTTCATTAATTCCGTCCCAGCCCTGCCGCTAAAGGGAATGCCATTATGGATCTCTGTTTCTCCTGGCGCTTCTCCAACGAGCATCAGTTTTGGCCGTTCGGGTCCCATTCCATATACAAACCCTTCCACTGGGTAAGGGGAAATTCTTTGTTTGCCGATCTCAGCAAGCCATTCTGGTATTTGCATTGTGTATTTCTCCTTTCCGGCTCATTATGGACTCCTTCAGAAGCAGAGAATGGAAAAAATCCCGTTCGACGATCGATATCTGCCTTGCCATTCAGCCTCTTCTCTTTATGATTAATATATACCCATCCGTTGTCCGCCTACTCAAAAATTCTTTTAACCTTCCTTTCTGTGTCTACTCTAAATAAATTCGAAAGGTTTGTCCCTGGCTTATCAGCTCATGGGTATCTCCATCCAGCACATCGTCGGTTGAAAACTGTACTGTGTCCGCTTGTTTAGGCAGCTTTTTCAGCAGCAGACCAATTTCCCCCTCTCTTGTTTCTCCTTTACGGTAGTCGATCCTAGAAAAACTGCTCTCTCCTACAAATGTATCGTCACTCGCGATGAAGTTTCTGCCTGGTACAAAAAATAATTCTTCTCCAAACTGAACATCAAGAAAGCTGAAAAACTGAACTTCCTTTTCATACTTATTCGTCACGTTATAAGCAATCTCTATATAATACGCAGCTTCTTCAACGTTCCAACCTGATCGGTCCACTGCTTCATTAAGCTCTTCCCAATCAGCATATTTATTGCCTTCTCTCAGCAATTCATTTTTCGTTTTATTATTAAAATAACTTAAGTACTCTTTTTCCTCGTTCATAATATCTGTCATTTTAATTAGCTTCACTTCTTTCACATAAATCTGCATACGATCGACAATATATTCTTTTTCTACCTTGAAACGATCAATTAATTCAAGAGTAGCCCAATCTTTCACTCTCACTTTCTGACCAGACTCTTGTAAAAGGTCACTTCCCCCGCTTTCTACTGTTTCCACCTTTTTCTCTTTTTCTTTCCGCGGAGATTCTTCTGCCCGCTCTTTTTTAGCATTCGGTAAATAAAATGACAGTGACATCACACTAAGCAACAGAATCATCCCAAAAATTAACCATGTGGACCATCTCTTTTTCTTATTCAATAGCTGAACCCCTATCTGTGAAAGATAAAAACTACTTTCAGCATACTTGAAACGCATTGATTTTTTAATCTCTGTTTTTATCCACAGTAAAACAGCCGCTGGAGTACTCCTTGCGGCTGAAATAGATTTAAACTATTTTAGATGTTGGTATATCTTGCCGAGCTTTCATGCGGGCGAGAAACTGCTGGGTGAGAACGAGAGCGAGTACACCTAAACCAATAATATCTGTCCATATGCCCGGAATGATCAAAGTAATCGAACCGGCAAAGCACAGAGCAGCAAGTGGCAGCGGCAAGTCAGCAATTAAATATCTTTCAAGTGCTGCGCTCAATCCAAGAATTCCAATAATGGCTGTAATCGTCACCCAAATCACTTCAAGCGGACTGGTGACGTCCTGCATTAAAATAACCGGCGAGAAGACAAAAATATAAGGAATGATAAACCCCGATAGGGCAAGCCTTAATGCTTCAAATCCCGTTTTATTCGGACTCGCACCAGCAATGCCAGCCCCCGCAAACGCAGCTAAAGCAACCGGTGGCGTTACATTCGCTAAAATACCGAAATAAAAGACGAACATATGAGTAACAAACGGTGCAACACCAAGCTCAAGTAAAGCTGGGGCAGCCATTGTTGCTGTAATAATATAGGTCGGAATCGATGGAAGCCCCATCCCCATAATAATACAGGCGATCATTGTAAAGATGAGCGTCAGGAACATTTCTCCTTGTCCAAGCACAAGAATAGATTGAGTTAATTTTGGACCTAATCCTGTCAGCGTGCTGACTCCAACGATCAAGCCGACCATCGCACAGGACATAGCAACCCCAAGCGCCGAGCGAACCCCATCTTCCATTGCGCCTAATATCTCTTTCAATCCCATCCGTGTTTCTTTATTGAACCAGCTGACCACGACAGAAAGAACGATGGCATAAAAAGCAGCATATAGCGGCGTTTTTCCCGCTATGAGCATCCCGATCAATACAACAATAGGAATCAATAAGTGACCGCCCTTTTTAAATACTTGCCATAAGTTCGGAAGCTCTTCTTTTGACATGCCGCGAAGGCCTAACTTTTTTGCCCGGAAATGAACGATACAAATGATGCCAAGGTAGTAAAGAAAAGCTGGCAAGATCGCCGCAAGCGCAATCTGATTGTACGGCATGCCCAGCGTTTCAGCCATGATGAATGCCGTTGCTCCCATAACCGGCGGGATGATTTGCCCGCCAACAGAGGCAGTTGCTTCTACCGCACCAGCAAACTCTGGTTTATAACCGACACGCTTCATGAGCGGAATCGTAAAAGCCCCTGTCGTCACGACGTTCGCCAGCGCACTGCCGTTGATAGAGCCTAACAATCCACTTGAAACAACAGCTACCTTTGCTGGACCGCCAGACGTATGTCCCGCTACACTAAGTGAAATGTCAGTGAAGAACTGGCCCATCCCTGAGCGGTTTAAAAAAGCCCCAAATAAAATAAAGAGAATAATATAAGACGCAGAGACGGAAATCGCGATACCGTAAATCCCTTCGGTTGATAAATACATATACGTCACGATGTCTTCTAGATCTTTTCCGGAGTGTCTGAATAAATTAGGGAAATACTGGCCGAAAAAGGCATAGACGAGAAATAGGACCGTTAAAATCGTTAAAGCATTCCCTGCCACACGCCGTCCACCCTCGATTACCACCGCGATGGTCAGCAGCCCAAAGGCGATATCCATTCCGCTTGGCATATAAATCGACATTCTCTCCGCAATGCCTTGATAATCAAGGATCATATAGCCGCCTGTGGCGAGCGCGGCCATCATCCAGACAATATCAATAGGTGTTACTTTATTAGATCCTCTTTTATAAAAAGCAGGGTATAAAATGAACACGAGCGCTGCAATGACAGCTGTATGCAGCGAGCGGTGGCGCAGTGCATCGAGCGGGCCAAAATAAGCCGTATATAAATGATAACCAGCAAGGCCAACACTTAAGGCAAAAATAGCCCAGCGCCAAAAACCATGATCGATTTTCCGAAAGCGTGATTCACTATCATACTTTTGCAGAATGTCTTCCTGTCCTTCTATTGTCTCAGGAATTTCCTTTATTGCATTTGCCATTTACGTTTCCCTCCCTTGTTTCTTTATTGCAAAGCACCTTGCTCTTTAAAATATCTTTCCGCACCTGGATGCAGTGGCAATGGCAGCTTTTCCGCTGCTTTTTCAAGCTCAATATGCTTAGCCGAACTGTGTGCATTTTGAAGTTGATCGAGATTTTCAAATAACGTTTTCGTCAATAAATATACTTCTTCATCCGGTAAATCCTTGTAAGTGATTAATAGATTGTTTACTTTTACCGTTTCTCTGTCTTTTTTCACACCTTTATACGTATTAGCTGGAATACTGCCTACTTCAAAGGCTGGATATTTCTTTTGAAGACTTTTTGTGATTTCTTTCGGCACGGGAATGATTTCTACTTCATCCGTAGCAGCCAGCTCCATAATACCGGAGTTCGGATAGCCCGAAGAGAGAAAGGCGACATCTGTCGTTCCGTTTTTAATGCCCTCAATTCCTTCTGAAAAAGACAAGAAGTCTGCATTCACGTCATCATAAGTAATGCCGGCCTCTTCTAAAATTCGCTTCGCCATAATTTCGGTACCGCTTCCAAGAGCGCCCACTGCAAGGTCCTTTCCTTTTAAATCCTTCAGTGTCTTGATCCCAAGCTTTTTAGGAGCAACGATTTGCATATAATTTGGATAAAGCGATGCGACCGCTCGAACGTTAGAAAGCGCTCCCACTTTAGCGAAGTTTCCTTCTCCCAGATATGCATCTGTTACGGTATCAGCCATTGCAAAGCCAAGTTCCGCTTTTTTTCTAGAAAGTTTAGCTGTATTTTCAGCCGAAGCCCCTGTTGTCTGTGCACTTGTCTGAGCACCAAGCTCCTCTCCGTAAATTTTGGCAAGTGCATTGCCAAGCTGAAAATAAATCCCGGAAGTTCCCCCTGTTAAAATCGTGACCGGCTGTCCTGCCAAAGGACCGGCGGCCTTTCCTTCTGCCTCCCCGCTTTCTAGAGAAGCAGAATTGCTGCAGGCAGACATAACAATAAGAATGATCGTTAAACATAAAATAAGTGCTGCACGTTGCTTCATTTCCTCACCTCTTTATCTTTTCTGCTCTTTATAATGCAACATTCATACCATTTTTAAAATTCAGTAAAATGAAGCATTGGTTTTTGAAAGCGGCAAAAAATGCCGGTTAGGAACGGCAAATTATTCCTAACCGGCATTTTTTTCTGTTAACTATTTTCTTCTCTGTAAATTTGAAGCTTATTACGGAGACTCCTTTCACTGATGCCGAGCACTTTGGCCGTCTCTTTTCTGCTTCCTTCGCAGTGCTTCAACACAGCTTCGATCATCATTTTTTCTGCTTCCTTCATAGTGGCGCCAATTGGAACAGGAACAATAGCGGCTGAAGAATGAGATGCTGGTGTTACCAGGCTATTTTCAGAACGGACACTGATCGGCAAATCCTCTTCTACAATCACTCTTCCTTTTGCCATAGCTACGGCATACTCAAGAATGTTGCTTAACTGCCGAACGTTTCCGGGATAATCATAAGCTAACAGACGATCCCATGCCTCTTGTGAAAGGGAGGGAAGCGGACGCTGCATCTCTTCCGCATACTTTTTGAGAAAGTACGGAATCAATGCTCGTAAGTCTTCTTTTCTTTCACTTAACAGCGGCAGTTCGATCGGTATGACATTCAGACGGAAGAATAGATCTTCCCGGAATAATCCTTCGGCCACCATTTTGGATAGGTTTTTATTCGTAGCGCTAATAATCCGGACATTTACTTTCTTTACTTCCGTAGAACCAAGTGGCGTGAATTCTTTTTCCTGCAGCACACGAAGCATTTTAGCCTGCAGCGAGGCCGGCATATCGCCAATCTCGTCTAAAAATAATGTACCGCCATTTGCCGCTGCCACTTTCCCCTCTTGATTGCCGACCGCTCCAGTAAACGCCCCTTTGGCGTATCCAAACAGCTCACTCTCTAGCAAAGCTTCAGGTATAGCAGCACAATTGACAGACACAAACGGTCCATCCTTTCTCTTTCCTTGTCTATGCAGGGCACGGGCAACTAATTCTTTTCCCGTCCCGCTTTCCCCAAAGATTAACACGCTGGAATCAATGTCTTTAACACGCTCAATGATGGAAAAAACATTTCTCATGGCCGGGCTTTCACCGATCATTTGATCATACCCTTTGATTTTTTCAATCGTTTCGTTTAATTCCCGGATTTTACTGTACAGCGTCTGGTGTTCCAGCGCTTTCTTAATCAGCAGATCCAGCTCCTCGATATCAAGTGGTTTTGTAATGTAATGGTAGGCTCCCCGTTTAATAGCCTCAACCGACGACTCGATTGTACCGTAAGCTGTCATCATGATAACCGATGTTTGTGGATACATGCTTTTTACTTCAGCCAGTACGTCTAGCCCATCTGATCCGCCGAGCCTCCAGTCTAAGAGCATGACGTGCACCTGCTTTTCTTGCAGCACTTTTATCGCTTCTTCGACTTTTGTAACGGCCATCACTTCATAATCGTTTTCAAGGGCAAATCGCAATGAGGATCCGATGGCCGGCTCGTCATCTAAAATTAACACAACAGGCTTCATTTTTCTCCCCCCTTTCCTTCTATGCAACGGGCAGTGTGACGGTAAAAGTGGTGCCCTTTTCTTTCTCCGTCTCTACTCGCATATCACCGTTATTTTCTTTCACCCATTGGTAGCATAGAGCCAATCCAAGGCCTACCCCGTGTGGCTTTGTCGTATAAAAAGGCTCAAAAATATGAGAAACGCTCTCCTTATCCATGCCAATGCCCGAATCCATCACCTGAATGGCTCCCGCTTTTCCCTGCGGTTCAGCCTTAATCGTTAAATGCTTCTGCGGCTCCTCCTCCATAGCATCCAATGCATTCAGCAGCAAATTCAGCATCACTTGCTTTAACTGATCGGGATCGCAAATAATGTCTAGCTTTTCATCTATGTCTAATTCCAAGTGAATATGATTCTTCTTAAGCGTTGGCTCAATAATAGCTGTTACGGAATTGATAAAGGCAGCGACCCGAATCCTTTGTTTTTGCGGATGCCTTGGACGGGCATAATCGAGCAGCGATTCCACTATCGTGTTCATTCTTTTCAATGCTTCTGGCACATATTTTACCAGCTCCTGCCGAAATGCCGGATCTTCATATTTCTTTGGCAAAAGATCGACAAATGTTTTCATTGAAGTGAGCGGATTACGAATCTCGTGAGCGACTCCTGCTACAAGCTGTCCGAGCGCCCGCATCTTCTCCTGATTTGCCAGCTTCTCCTCTAGCATCTTCGCTTCTGAGCGATCAGCCAGTGTCAATAAGCATCCATTCTTTTTCCCGTTTTCTTCGTACAAGGGAATCAGGCGGCACAAAATAAACCGTCTCTCTCTATTTAATTCCAATTCTACTTCCTCTGAAAATATCTGCTTGTCCCTATTATCCTCGAAATCCTCGTAATGGCGAACAATATCAGCAATATGCGGCTGTCTAATAACGTCCTCTATCTCTACCTGTTTCCTATCTTTCAGGCCAAGCATCATTTTGGCTCGCTCATTGATGCTCGTTAGTTTTAGAGAATCATCAAATGTTAAAATACCATAATACATATGATGAATGATTTGTGTCTTAAAGGCATGAGCCTCCGATATAGCACGCTGCTGAATCTCTAATTGATCATTCGCCTCCGCGAGAGCCGTTGTCCGCTTGGCGACCTCTTTCTGTAACCGCTTGTTCCATAAATATGTGAAAATCAGAACCGCTACCGCACAGCCTATGAGAATAGTAAGAACAATAATCCAGTTACGCATTTCCTTTAACCGGCCATCAGGATACAGCCCAAACCATTGTGAGTATAAAAGTTGATAATCCCCATTCGTCTGCATTTTCGCTAGTGAATCATTAATAAGCGATAACAGCTTTGTTTCTCCTGGGCGAACCGCTACGGCAAAATCGGAAGGGATGCCAATATGTTCAAGAACCTGATAATTTGCTTGCTCGCCTGACTGTTTTAAATAAAACTCCGCCGTCCATTTATTTGTCAAAAAAGCATCTGCTCTTTTCATTAATAAGAAATGAAACGCATCTCTTGGGTTAAGCGCCAGTTGAAATTCTACCCGCCTTACGTTTAACAACAAATCAAATGCAGCTGGCTCTTCCTGCATGACAATCGTTTTCTCACGTAAATCTGTTAAGTTCTTGATATCCTCTGTCGCTTCCTTCGGTACAACGAGAACATCAGCCATTGTAAAATAGGATTCTGAGAACTGAAAACGCTCGCTTTGTTCAGCAGAATACTTCATCCCCATGACAGCATCGACTTTCCCCGCTTTCAGCGCCTGTTCCGCTTCGTAAAAATTCATCGGATAAAACTGAAACTCTACCCCTTCCTCCTCAGAAATAGAACGAAACAGCTCTACACTAAAGCCTGTGAATTTTCCACTTTTATTCACATAAGAAAAAGGCGGAAGGTGCTTTTCTCCTGCAATTCGATATACCTTTTTCTCTTCCCGGCTATTCATTTGATAGGAAGGGCTATTGATGAAGCTTGCTGAAGCTGAGCTTGGAATATGGCTAGCCACTGCCGCCAAACATAGGATAAACAGAGTGATTCGAGTGATGAAGGACATATTGTACAATGGCTCCTTTTTGAGAATCTTGACAATATTGTATCACACACGCAAATTTGTAAAATTCAACATAAGGGGTTATTAAACTCAAAAAAAACAGCCGGCTTACACACAGCAGCCAGCTATCATTCGCTTATACTTTTATTCTTTTTGGCCAAACAAAAAAACTCATCGCAATCAAAAAATCTATTCCTAAGACGAGTGACCATATTCTTGTGATTCCGCTCAGCGCTTCTGTTCGTGAAGGATCCGCAATGAAAAAGATCATCCCTGCTAATAGAACGCCGCCAATCAAATAAGCTGCTGCATGCCGAAGCCAGCCAGAGAAATAACGTTTGGCATAGTCCACCCCATATCTTCTTGGAGGCTTTGATCCTTGTTTTACTATATAATACAAAAACCTCTCATCTGCCCATTGAATCATACTTTTCCCGAAAGCAATAGAAACACCAATGTAGACGGCCGCCAGTGCATGAGCTTGAGTAGCCGTTGCTCCGCTGGCTAAGTCAACTCCTGTGACTACCATTAAAATGAAATCAATCAACGGGGTTAAAGCTAAAAGCCAAAGTCCGAGCTTCTTTCGTTTACATATATATCGCGCTGTCAGTCCTGAAATAATAGCTGCCCAAAATGCAATCTCGCACGCTGCAATCAGCCAAACCATCACGTCCATAAAGCATCCCCTTTTTTAATACAAACGTATTATTTAAAGCGATTGTATCACCTCCTCTTTGTTAATACAACTGTATTATAAAATTGCTTCTATCTTTTTCTCCTGCTAAGATAAAGTTATGCCAAAATTAGTTGATCACGATAAACGAAAAAAACATATTGCTGAAGCCACATGGCGGGTCATCCTCGAACAAGGAATGGAAGGAGCGACGGTACGAAATATCGCTAAAGAAGCCGGAATTTCTCTAGGCGCCTTGCGTTATTATTTTTCTACACAGGATGACTTGCTCGTCTATGCCATGGAGCTTGTCAAAGAACAAGCAGAAGCAAGAATTAACCAAATTGTAGTAGAAGATTTGCCGCCGAAAGAAACGATTGTAAAGATCTTGATGGAGCTTGTTCCGGCTACTGAGGAAACGATGGCAGAAATGGAAGTTTGGTTTGCCTTTATCGCTTATAGCCGCCATAAAGAAGCGGGGTTTGACGCTCGACAAGACGGAATTTTGCATGGGATTAGCCATATGATTCACTATCTGTATAAAACGAAGCTCCTAAAAGAAGGACTTGATGTTGACCTGGAAACAGAAAAGCTGTATGCGCTTGTTGATGGTTTAGCTCTTCATGCTATGCTCGATCCTAATCGTATAAACCGGCAAAGGCTTCTTGGTGTCCTAACAAGCCATATTGACTCAATTTGCAAAGAATAATGGGGGTTGTATAGATGCAGAAGGAACACGGCAAATTATTCATTCAAGAACTGGATATCAAAGCCCTTGAGACAGCTCAAAAAGTATGGAGCATCCAAATACCCGCTTATAAAGCGGAGGCTGAGCTTATTCAATACTGGAATCTCCCTCCTCTTAAAGAAACAGCAGCCTCACTGCAGCAATGCGGAGAAACCTTCTATGGCGGATTCATCCAAGATGAGCTCGCTGGAGTCATTTCTTTTAAAATGACAAAAGAGGAGCTCGATATTCATCGTCTAATGGTACATCCTCAGTTCTTTAGGAAAGGAATTGCCCGGGCTCTCGTTCGGCATATTGAGCAATTAGCAGGGGGTGACAAAAAGATCATCGTATCTACCGGTACCAATAATCGTCCAGCTGTTCAATTCTATAAGCAGTGCGGATTTAAAGAAGTGAAAAAAATCATAACTGCCGAAGGACTCTCTCTTACCTTCTTTGCTAAAGAAAAAGGACAGTTTTGAAAGCTATGCTTTCAAAACTGTCCTTTTCTTATAAGGCAACGCCTGTTCCTGTACCGCCTTCACGCTTCCACTTTAAGATTGGCGGATTGTTTACTTTTACTTCTTGTTTGTTCTTCCAATACTCCTCTTCTTTTCCAACCGGCTCACGATTTTTTACGTTATCGATCAGCCACTGCTTCTTTGTTTTATCATAGGATAAAGAATACGTGTTCACCGCTTTAAAAGAGGTATCTTCAAATTCCTGGATATTGCGGTACTTTACTTTATTGTTATAAGCGATGAGAGCCGTTACGTCAGCTGACCAGCGTCCGTCGAAATAATGGACAGAAAAGTCATCCATATTTACGACCGCCCCCGCATATTGGGCATGAATTTCATCAATATACCCTTGCACCGCTTCAAAGCTCTCCTGCAGCATGAAAGACCCTTCGAGAATCTCATCTGTTACATTAGTCAGTTTCGTTTTGTTAAAGCCTGATGTTTGATAGACGGCTATATCGTTGTTAAAGACATCCATCGCTTTCATAACATCTGCTTGAATCGCTTTATCAGCGCTTGCCAAAGCATTGCTGTCAACTACTACACTGACTTCGGAACTGCCCCATACTTCCTTTTTCTCTTTCTTCTCGAACGTACCAAGATCATTCATGAGCTTCACTTTTAAATCGTATGTTCCCGGCATAACAGGTCCATACTCATTGTTCTTTTGCTTTTTAATGGCTTGTTCCGACTTGCCAGCAGCTAAACTAACATGGTCGTCCTCATTTTGTCCTGTTATTTTAATAACAGCCGTCTTTACCTTTAGCTTATATTCTGGGAACATGCCCCACTTTTTTCCGGCTTCTGTTAAGGTCACTTGTTGAGTAGTAGTCGTATAGTCATCCTTTTTTATTTGCTCCTCAAGCCCCTCTTTAATGACGTCGTAACTGCTGCTATTTTCCTTTAAGTACGTAATGAGCGCTTGAACAGATGTTTTGTTGACGACAGCCTGCTTATGATCCGTTACGATCCGACCTTGCAGCAAGGAAGGATCATCATTAGCCACCGCTTCTTTTAACGTTTCGACAGTTTTTTCTGGTGCGCTTGCCTGCTTTAAGGCAAAAAACACACCGCCAATTGCCAGAAGCAGGATAACAGCTGGAATCACAATAAAGCTTTTTTTATTCATAGCTTTCTCCCCTATCTAGTAAGCTCTTCCTTCAGCGAACGCCTGCACAAGATAGTCAGAGTAATGATCTGCATTATTTACTGTCCATTTTCCGTCTTTTTTGATCATGCTAATTTCTGCTCCATTTTGGCTTTTTACTACTTCCAGAGATTGAACGACTGTATCAAACTTTGAAAGAGCGTATTGCTTTTCTTTCTCTGTATCATAGCCGCCCGTATTTTCCCGATATTCTTTTTGGAAACTATAGAGCTTATCGTAAAGATTGTCTGTTGAAACCGTAGAATAATCAAGCTTCACAACTGCTTTATCCCCTGCTTTAGCCATTGTTTTTGCCTCTATTTCCGCTTTCTCTCCTAAAACAGATTTGTAACTGCTATAATACTTTTCAATATCAGCATCCGTCACCATATCTGGCAGAGAAATATCTAACTCTTTCTTAAATTCGCCTTTAGCTGTTTGTTGAACTGCTTCTTTATCTGCTGTTACTAATTTCTCATAGTCGCTATTTTCTTTCCCGAAGTAAATCACGTCAATATAAGCGGTTAATGCTTTTGCAGGGTCTTGAATTTCTTCAAAACTTTCTGCATATTTCTTTGTGTCTAATACGAGTAAAATCTCATCCGCTTTTTCTCCCGGTTCTGACAAACTTGGAGTGACGCCAATTTCATACTTTTTATCTTTTTCAACGTTGAAATAAAAAGGAAGTGTTTTTACTTTGCCAGCGCCAATATCGCTGCTTCCTCCGTCTTTCAAGTCGATCCCTCTCGTATAAACACTCTTTTCTGGGCTTAATTGTTCATCCCCATCATATAAATAGACGCCATCATACGGAGATACATTAATCGTAGATTTAGAATCATTTTTTACTTTCAAATCGACAGCGAGCAATCCTGCTTCTCCGTCTTCAGATTCTCCGTCGTCTCCTGCTAGTATGTATTCTGCTTTCTCGATAGAAACTTCGGCTACTTTATTTTTGCCTGATTCTCCGCTTGTTTCTTTTGCATCGGATTCCCCACAAGCGGCTAGCCCAAGCATCATAGAAAGCATGAGTGCTAATACACCAATTTTCTTATTCATCATCGTTCTCCCCTCTACATAAGTTGCATAAGTTGTTTTTTCCTGGTATTTCTTCTCCTCTTTCCATGATAAATAATCATTCTAAATAGAACAAGATGGAATAGATAGTAATTATTTCCTGTTTTAATATGTAATTTTCGGGACATAAAGACCTATTTAATTCCAATAAAAAAAGCCTTAAAAGAGCATAAAAGCTCTTTTAAAGCTCATGATTTTTCTATTAAATAATTTGTCTTCCTTGTTGGGACAAAGCGAATAAAATACCGTGCTGCAAACTACGGAAACAATTAAATGAAGATAAGTTTGAATCAGATGAAGCAATGGCAATCCCCATCTCAGGGGATATACCAACAAGAATGGTTTCCGTTCCGATCAGCGAAGCACCTGCACTCAGCTTGCCAATAAAGTCTACTGTTATCTCGCTGACTTCTGCATCCAATCCTGTTAAATCAAGCACTAGGTATTGAGCCTTATGTTTCGGAAGATTAGTTAGTGTTTTCTCAATTAACTCTTGTGAACGCGCTTCATCATATTTGCCAAGCAGCGGCACAACAACGATGTCTTCTAACACTGGAA
Source organism: Pseudobacillus wudalianchiensis (assembly GCF_001685015.1). GTDB lineage: Bacteria > Bacillota > Bacilli > Bacillales > Domibacillaceae > Pseudobacillus > Pseudobacillus wudalianchiensis. Next base: position 112,588 of record NZ_MAYT01000032.1, on the reverse strand, counting down.
TAATTGGAGAAGAAATCTCTTTGACTAACTCATTTAACTCTTTTGTTCTTTCTTCCACAACCGTTTCGAGCTTTTGAATCTCTTCTGCTTCTTTTCTTCTTGCTAGCGTATGGATGTTTTGATCCATAGAGTGCTCGGCCGGAAAAAACTCAAACTCACATGCCTCATCGCCTTTAATCTCGCTTTTTATGATACGATATGCCATATGTCTATCAAACAGACCGGATAGAATCCCCGCAAAGTGACCTGGTATAAAGCAGCCCGATTCCGTTTTTCCTTGCTCTACATTCATTCTATATTCCCAGCTATTCTTAATTTGGATAGTGGCAAGCTGTTCCTCTTCACATAAGCGGCTAACCGTAATTTGCCCCCAGCCTGCTGAAGCATATGTAATCGGCAGTACTTCTGCAACCTGCTCAATCGTTAACTTTATTTGCTTGAAATAATCGCTCACAACGAGGCCTTGGCGAAAACCAGCTGCTTCTAGAACGACCTCTGCTGCTTCTTCTCCAGATACTTCTTCAATTGTGTCGAAAAACACTTTCATTGCGCTCGTGATCCAAAAAAGAACAGCCTCTCCGCCGCTATAACTAAAAATCCCCTTTTCAGTATCCCACTGGAAATCAATGCCGCCCACATCAATCTGGGACTTTGTCACATGATCCTGTTTCATTCGTGAAGTCTCCTTTCAATCTCTCGGTTATAAATGAAAAGTTGTTTTTTAGATTTTTTACACCGTATTATATCATCGGTTATACATGTGACGCTCTCTTGAAGGTTCGTGGAAATTACTGTTACCTTGCCACTATTGTTATTTTAACATTCAAGAAAGATTCACTTTCATGCTGCCTCTTCAATTATAAAGCATTCTTGTATACATACAACTCTCCCCTCTCCTTCTACTGTCTATATAAGAAAAGTTTTCATTTTTTCCAGGGATGTAAAGGTTTTGTAAATTTATCATTATTCAATAGCTTTATCATAAAGACCATACTACAATCAGACATAGTTTTCGATATCGATTTCCGTAATCAATGAAATAACAGAAAGAGGTGACACCCTATGGAAGAAAAAGTATTAAGAAAATTATTTTTGGGCTTTATTCATATTCATATTTTACATCATGCTAAGGAACAGCCCATTTTTGGAGCGTGGATGGTAGAGGAATTAAGAGATCATGGCTATTCAATCAGCCCTGGAACTCTTTACCCTATCTTGCATTCAATGGAGCGGGAAGGGCTCTTAAGCCGTGAAGATCAGCTCGCTGAAGGGAAAATCCGCAAATACTATACGACAACCGAAAAAGGAGAAAGCATATTAGTCGAGGCTCGAAAAAAAGCTTATGAACTTTTTAAAGAAATTAAAGACTAATAGAGAGGAGTTTGATCCATTGAAGCGAATGAATAAAAAAATTGGAATGAACAAACTGCTGGAAATCTTGCTGATTTCCACTCGGCTTGGTTTAACATCTTTCGGAGGCCCCGTTGCCCATTTAGGTTATTTTCATGACGAGTATGTGCGTCGAAAAAAGTGGCTCAGTGAGAAGGATTACGCTGATTTAGTAGCCTTGTGTCAATTCCTGCCCGGTCCTGCAAGCAGTCAAGTCGGTATTGGCATTGGAGTCATGCGTGCAGGCATGCTTGGAGGCATTCTCGCTTTCATTGGCTTTACCCTTCCTTCCGCTCTTGCTTTAGTCATATTCGCTCTTATCTTGCAAGGTTTAGAACTTGGGCATATCGGCTGGATCCATGGTTTAAAGTTGGTTGCCGTAGCCATTGTTGCTCACGCTATCGCTGGAATGGCCGGAAAGCTGGCACCGGATTTATACCGGAAGGGCATTGTATTATTCGCCTTGATAGCTTCATTGCTTTGGCAAACCGCTTTTACACAAGTTCTCATTATTTTAATTGGCGGACTTGTTGGCTACCTTTTATATAAACAGTCAAGCAACGAGCAGCTGTTGCCGCTTTCCTTTCCAATATCCCGAGCATTTGGAGCAGCCTGCTTAGCAGTATTTTTCGGCTTGCTTATCGCTTTACCGCTGTTAAGAGAAGGTGTCTCCTGGAACTGGCTAGCCATGACAGACAGCTTTTATCGAGCGGGATCGTTAGTATTTGGCGGCGGGCATGTTGTTCTGCCTTTACTTGAAAGAGAATTTGTATCTGGAGGATGGTTAAGTACGGAACAATTCCTCGCTGGCTATGGAGCGACACAGGCGGTTCCCGGACCACTGTTTACTTTTGCTGCCTACATCGGCGCGGTCATCAGCGGCTGGAAAGGCGGCCTGCTTGCGACATTTGCGATTTTCCTGCCGGCTTTTCTTCTGATTTTAGGAACTTTGCCATTTTGGGATGCTCTTCGTCGCAACAAACATGTTCAAGGAGCCTTGATGGGCATTAACGCTGCGGTCGTTGGTATTTTGATTGCCGCTTTCTATGATCCGATCTGGACAAGCTCTATATTAAAACCGATTGACTTTGCCTTTGCAGCCATTCTGTTCAGCATGCTGATGTACTGGAAACTGCCTCCGTGGATAGTTGTGCTGACGGGTGCAATTGGAGGACTCCTCTTGCCTGTTATTCCTAGTTAATTCTTATTTTTTAAAAAGGGGGATTGTGGAAATGGGGGAACAATTTATAAAAGACTATAAGGAAAATGAGGAATTGCGGAACAGCTTCTTTCAACTTGCTCACTCTGTGTTCGGCTTAAACTTGCAAAACTGGCATGAAAAAGGATACTGGGGCAGCCGCTATATTCCATTCTCTTATGTCGCAGACAATCAAATTGTCGCCAATGTATCTGTCAATATCTTGAATACCATAATAGAAGGACAGAAAAAGAAGGCCATTCAAATTGGCACTGTGATGACTCATCCCGATTACCGCAATCAAGGCCTTTCAGCAAAATTAATGAATCAGATTTTATACGAATACGAGGATCAATGCGATTTCATGTATTTATTTGCTAATGAAACTGTACTGGACTATTATCCGAAATTCGGTTTTTCCCCAATAAATGATTACCATTTTTCTATGGAATGGCTCTCATCGAGGCAAAATCCGGTTTCTATGAAGCAGCTCGATGGGACAAACTCTGAAGACTTAAGCTTTATTTATCAATTTGCTGCAGCACGTGTGCCCGTTTCGCAAACTTTTGGGACTGTACAAGCAGAGGATTTGTTTATGTTTCATTGTATAAACGTCTTCCCGGAATATATTTATTACCTGCCTGAGGAAGACATGATCGCTATTTTCGAAAAGCAAGAGCAGCAATTGAAAATCTATGACTTGATCAGTAAAAAAACAATCAATATAGAAGAAACAATAAGCAAGCTAGCAGATGAGCATACAACCGAGGTCTCTTTTTACTTCACTCCTGACCTGGAAGCTAGCAAGCTGCGTAAACAGCTTTACACGACCAATGATCAACTGTTTATCCGTGCTAAAGACAATTTATCACTTCCAGCAGCCTTTCAGCATCCCATCACCTCGCAAGCTTGATGTTCGTTTGCAGCTGTTCAACGCTCCAGATGCTTTGCTCACGTTCGCGATCCGTTGTTTATCATTCTGGACACTTTATTCACGAATAATCGCTTATCTTCTAAAAAGCAAAAAAGCCCGATTGCGGGCTTTTTTGCTTGTTTTAATTCTTCTTTTTTCGGTTCTTTATTTTCATTAAGCTTTCGTAAACAATCGGCACAATCAGCAACGTTAATAGTGTGGAGCTTGTTAATCCGCCGATAACGGTAACACCGAGTCCCTTAGAGATTAACCCGCTTCCTTCAAGTCCAACAGCAAGCGGTGCCAGGGCGCCAATTGTCGCGATGGCTGTCATCAGAATTGGGCGAAGGCGTGTTCCGCCAGCTTCCAATAACGCTTCCCGTGTAGACAATCCTTCCTGTTCCTTGTGAATAACACGGTCAATGAGTACAATGGCGTTTGTGACAACAATTCCAATTAGCATCAACGCACCGATCATGGCAGACACACTCAGTGTTTCACCAGCGACTAACAAGCCAACAAGCCCGCCGATAATGGTAAATGGAAGCGAGAACAAGATGGCAAATGGAGCAAGTCCCCCGCCAAATGTAATCACAAGAATTAAGTACACGATCGCAATAGCGGCAAGCATGGCAAGACCCAGCTGTTTAAATGACTCAGCGATGTCTTCTGTCACACCGCCCATGGAAACCTCCACATTGGACGGCAGTTTGATTTCATCTACTTCTTTTTGGACAGCCGCCGATACTTTTGCTACGTCTTTCGTCGTAATTTCCCCGCTGACCTGCGCATAAATACGGCCATTACGACGGGTAATCGTATCAGAAGTGCTGCCTTCTTTTACTTTTGCTATTTCCTTGATCGGCACTTCCATTCCAAGTGGTGATTGAACCGTCTTCTTCGTTAAGTCATTAATAGTCTGATAATCTTCTTTTTCTGACCCAACATACACATTTACTTCTTTTCCGTTTTCTTTAATCGTTGTTAAGACTTGATTTTGTCCTGCTCCAGAAAGCTCCATTCCCACTTGAGCTGCTGTTAAACCAAGCTGGCTCAATTTTTCCTGATCGATAGCGAGTGTATATTCCTCATACGTATCAGCTAAGCTCGTTTTTACGTTAGTTAACGATTTATTTTCTTGAAGAACCTTCTCCAGCTTAGCAACGACTGGCTCAATATCTTTTGTTTCTTCACCATATACGAGCAGTGTCAAGGCATTGCTTGACCCCATGCCTGAGAAGTCCTGGCTAGCCCATTCTCCCTTGGACGTTAACTCTTGCAGATCATCAATGACAGCTTCTTTTTCTTTATCGAACCCTTTCGTATCAGGATCATATTCAATAAAGAACATCGCTGAATTGGAATCTCCCGGATTCATCGGATTTTCTCCGCCGACGGAAAATTGGTACGTTTTCACGCCATCACGGTCCTTCAGCATATCTTCTGCCTTTCCGGCGACCGCTTCTACGTCTGCAAGTGTCTGTCCAGGCTCTGGTTTATACGTTGCCACTACCATTTTTTCTTCCTCAGATGGCAGGAAGCTGACACCAATTACTGGTACGAGCGCCAAACTGCCGACTAACAACAAGATGGCGATGACTGATGTAATAATTTTGTGATTCAACGACCAATTCAGCACTTTTTTATAAAAAGCAGCTAATCTGCCTGGCTTTTCTTCTTTGTGATGAAGGCCATTAGCCAGTTCTTTCTTAAATAACGAATGGGCCATCATCGGTACAATTGTAATCGCAATTAATAAAGAAGCAAGCAAGGCAAACACGATCGTTAAGGCAAATGGCAGGAACATTTCTCCAACCGGTCCCTTTACCAGACCAAGCGGCAGGAAAACCGCGATCGTGACAATCGTTGAGGAAGAAATAGGGATGAACATTTGCTTCGTAGCTGCGACAATCAGTTCTTTGCCGCTGAGCTTTTCGTTTTTCAAAGACATCCGGCGGAAAATATTTTCAATGACAACAATGGAATCGTCAATGACCCGGCCAATAGCGACTGTCATGGCACCAAGCGTCATCATATTCAACGTAATATCCATTTGCTTCAACAGTAAAATGGCAATTAACAGTGACAATGGAATCGAAACGACCGAGATCACGGTTGTACGGAAGTTACGCAAGAACAGCAAAATAATAATGACCGCAAAAATGGCCCCGAATATCGCCTTGCTTAGCATGGTTTCTACTGATTGCTCAATTGGTTTTCCCTGATCAAAAATTGGCGTTACTTTCAGGCCATCGATCTCTTTTTCCAAGTCAGCCATTTTATCTTTTACGGCATTCACCACATCTACTGTATTGGCATCTGCTGATTTGACAATTTGCATTCCAATGGATGTTTCACCATTCGTTTTAGAAATCGAATCCGCTTTGCCAGTTAATTTAATGCTGGCGATATCCTGCAATTCAACGGTTGGAATCGCTATTGCTGCTGGCGTTGGATTAGCCATCATAGCTTGTGTTTGTCCACCGGCAGCTGGCATGGCTGGAATTTTAAGTGTTTTCAAATCTTTAAGACTCGTAATCTCTCCATCCACTACAACAGATTTTTCCGTGTCTTTAAATGTGTAAAGGCCGAGCGGCATAGTAACGGTGGAACCTTTAATAATATTTTTAACTGTTTCTTCATCAAGTCCGTACTTTTTCATTTTCTCGTCGTCAAACTTAATATCTACCTCGTACACTTGACGGCCTGAAACCTGAACGGCTGAGACCCCTTCAATGCCTTCAATTTCTGGTAAAATCGTATTTTCCACAGTTTTCGTCAGCTCTGCTAATGACTGCTTGCTATTAGAAATGCTTAAAGACATGATTGGAAAAGCATTGATGCTAAGACGAGATACGTCGGGATCACCCGCACCATCCGGTAAATCTATTTTACTTAATTCTTCTTTCACTTCAGTCTGTGCTTTTTCCATATCTTTATCGAAATTGTATTCAATTTGCACCGAGGAAGCATTTTGAAAAGAAGAAGAACTTACATTTGCCACTCCATCCATGTTCTGGACTCTTTTTTCAATGGGCTCCGATATTTTTTCGGCTACCTGCTCTGGTGTAGCTCCAGGATAAATGGTTGTAACGGAAACGAGCGGCGTGTTAATATCCGGAATTGTCTCCAGCTTCATATTTGTGCCGGCGTATAAACCGGCAACTGCCACGATGATCGTCATTAACCAGACAGCGAACTTATTTTTTAAAGAAAATTGAATGATTTTCTGCATGCACATTCTCCTTCTATTGCCATATTGACTCCATGCCCTTTCACACTATATAATTTGACTGTTTAAATGTAACTGACCAGTCAGTCAGAAGTCAATTGCTTTTACCATTTTTTTATAAAAGTTGAGAAAAGTTTTACAAAGTCGTGAAAATAGGCATAAATAGGATAGAATGCAAACGTTTATCGACCGCCTAAATAATAGTGAAAGAGGGAGCGCATTGAAGGAGAAAGAAAAATTAGTGATTGAAACGGCTATTAAGCTCTTTGCTGCGAAAGGATTTGCCTCTACTTCCATTCAAGAAATTGCGGAGGAAGCTGGCATATCGAAAGGAGCTTTTTATTTATACTTTAAATCTAAAGATGAGCTGCTATATTCCACCCTTCAATATTACTTTGATATTATCGAAAAAAGACTTTCTCTATACGAAGATCAAAAATTACTGCCTCGAGAGAAATTTGTATATCAATTAAAAGAATTAATTGAGACTTTAAGTGAACATAAAGAATTTATCATTATGCAAGCACGTGAACAGGCCATTCCTTTAAATGACGAAGTGAAAGAACTGCTCTTCCGCATGCATATGGAATCACACAAGTTTTATCGTGATAGCTTGCTGGACATCTATGGAAAACAAATCAAACCGTTCGTTTGGGATTTATCAACGATGCTTGATGGAATCTTCCATTCTTATATGAAGGTAATCTTAGTTGACAGTGACTTTGATTCTCGTGACATTGCTGAGTATATTATGAAGAGAATGGATAACCTGGCAGCTGGTCTTTCAAATGATTCGCCCCTGCTTTCCGAACAAAAAGTAGCTGACCTATTACACAAAACAAAGGCCCTCTTCTTACAAGGCAACAGTACGATCTATACCATTTTACATGCCATGAAAAAAGAGTTGGAGAACATGGAAAATCCGACTAGTCTAAATACGTCGTTAGAAGTGCTCATGGAGGAAGCCGTAAAAGAAAATCCGCGAATTCCGGTTATTCAAGGCATGCTTTCAAATTTTAAAGACATACCAGCATTTGAACCGTATCGTCAGGAAATTGCAGCCTTATATAAATTCAACTTGTGAACCAATCAATATACTGTAGCAATCACTTGATATAACTCTTTTAAAGCAGGGATTTATTAAATATTTCAATATAAGTTATGAATACACTGCTCCGGGTTTAAAGAAAAAGCCAGTTGGGAATGATATTGGCGAAGGAGGAGTGAAATGAGAAAATTCAGTTACTTATTTATCATGATGATTTTTATGTTGTTATTAGCAGCCGGATGCGGTTCTAAGAAAGAGGCTGAGCCAGCTTCAACGAATACGGATGAACCAAAGCAGCAAGTAACTTCAGAAGGGGAGAAAGAAGCGGCTGAGGAAAAAGAAGAAGAAAAGCCGGCTGACCTTTCCAGTGGTCTTGAAGAAGTGTCTATTGCTCTACAAGAACTGCAAGGCAATGTAGATACGGTGCCGCAAAATGCTGATCAGTTAAAAACTACCGGCAAAAAAGTAGAAGAAAAATGGGATGCCATTGAAGAGCAAGTTGAAGAAAAATATCCAGATGACTATAAAAACATTGAAGATAGCTTGTACCCTCTGATTGATGAGACTAAAAAGGACAAGCCTGATGCTGAAAAGATGACACCGTTAATTAAGGATACGCTAGAGAAAATTAATGCTTTTAAAGGAAAAGTATCATCTGCTTCTTAATCAGAATAAAGCCTGTTCAAGCATGTTCATGCTGGTCCAGGCTTTATTTTTTCATTTTGAGGCTTGTTCTGCAGCTTGAACAACAGCTTCTGCATCATACAATGCACCGTCTAAGTTTATGATATAGTCGGGCTTCGGCTTGCCGAGATTCACCTTATGACCAGCAATATGAGCATCGCTCTTTTCCCAGCGCTTCCAATCGTCCTCGGACTGCCAGCGAATCATTACAACCACTTTTCTTCACCGCGGCGCACTTTTTTACCATAACTGTACGATCGACAAATCCAGGATGCTTTTCAACGATTCCCTCGCCACTAAAACGCTCTACTACATGCCTGGCATTTCCTTCAGTTGTTTTGATCGTTCTCATCTGGACAAACATATTTATCATCTCCAATTAAAATAATCTTTTTTGTTTTAATTGATAATGATTTTCATTTATATCGTTTCAACTTTCCGCTCTTGAACAGAAGGAATGTATACCATTCAATTTCTCCAGCCAAAAGTTTTTACGTGTTTACTTTTTCTCTTTCTCAAGCAAAGCGGTGAACAATCTGCCAAACCTTCCAAGAGAGAAATTATGATGCTTATATTTGTTATATTGCTCTTTTACAAAATCTAAAAATTTAGGAGAAACTGGCTTGGAAGCAATCAATGGGTAGTAGAGTCTATAAGCCTCCTTTAAATGCTCCCATCGTTGATCGTTTCCCGGCTTTACATATTCCGAGACATCAATCAGCTTAATGCTATCTTCTTGCAAAATAATATTTTTCAAATGAATATCTCGTGGATTTAAGCCAGCAACTCTCGCCTCCTCTATAGCTTTATCCACTTGTTCGATCACTTCAGGAGAAATATAAGTGCCTGTTACTAGACAATCATAGAGGTTCATTCCCGATTCAAAGCTAATTACAATAAATTTGCTCCCCGCCCCGTAGAAAACAGGGAAATAGCTAGAATCAGCGAGTTTCTCATAGGCCCGTACTTCGTTGACTTTCTTTTGTTCTTTTCCTTCTGCATATACTTTAAATGCATAGCTTGGGCTAAAGGAGTGGACAAACACCGCAGCATCCGTTCCTATTCCTACACATTGTAATTCCTCAGGCACAGATCCAATCTCTACCGGTACATTTCCTTCTCCTGCTCTTACCTCAATTGCTTCAATCAATAGAACGATCTCTTTCCAATGGAATTCATTCACAAGATATACCCTTCATCCTTTCATAAGATTACTAGTTCATACTTATTGTTTTCTTTGCTGTCTTTGCTAAGTATATGCAGCAGCTATTTTCTGTTATCCCGTAATTGTGCCACTTTTAATCATAGTTGCCCTTTTTTCGATTATCTAGCCATACGAACTGGAAGGGAAAAAGTTTTATAAAAAATTTATTATTTGCTGCTAAACTAATTCGTCCAATTCTTCGACGACACAAAAACTCCCTGCAGATGACCATCACCTGCAGGGAGCTTACCTTTTCTAACGTGTTATTCTACTAGTTTAGCTTTCTTTTGTTGTTCCTCGGTTAACTTCACACCAAGAATATCAGCTGTTTTCTTATTAACAACTAACTCTAGATTCTCAGGAACTCCCACTGGAATTTCACTTGGTTTTTTGCCTTCTAGAATTTCAACAGCCATTTTTCCTGTTGAATAACCAAGGTCATGGTACTCAAATCCATAAGAAGCAAATCCGCCCCGCTTAACTGAATCACTTTCTCCAACAAACGCCGGAATCTTTTTCGCATTCGCTACTGTGATAACCGATTCAAGAGCGGAAACGACTGTATTGTCTTTCGGGATATAAAGGACATCAGCTCGTCCAACAAGTGTTTCAGCCGCCTGCTTTACTTCTGAGCTAGCCGAAACAGTTACTTCTACTGCTTCTAATCCATTCGCTTTCATAGCTTCTTTTGCTTTATCCACGTTCACGACTGAATTCGGTTCACCCGAATTGTAGATAACGCCTACTTTTTTAGCATCTGGGAAAAATTCTTTAATAGAAGCAATTGTATTTTTAATCGCATCCGGATGCGTATCAGATGTACCTGTTACGTTTCCGCCCGGCTCTTCCATGCTTTTAACAAGCTTTGCACTTACTGGGTCGGTAATAGCTGTAAATAAAATTGGGATCGTTTTTGTTGCTTGCAAAGCAGCTTGGGCACTTGGTGTAGAGATCGCCAAGATCAGGTCATTCTCATCGTTCACAAGCTTTTGGGCAATCGTCATGTTGTTATTTACATCTGCTTGTGCATTTTGGTAATCAAGTGTCAAATTCTTTCCTTCTTCATAACCAGCATCTTTCAATGCTTCAATAAATCCTTCTCTTGCTCCATCTAAAGACGGATGCTCAACAAGCTGTGTAATACCCACTTTTACTGCTTTCTTTTTTGTTTGGTCTTCCCCATTAGAGCTGCTGCCGCTCTTTTCATCGCTGCCTGAATTACAAGCCGTCAATACAAGCAGCAAGCCGATCATTACGACCATTAACCACTTTTTCATTTGTTCCCCTCCTAGGCTGACTAATCGTTTTTTATTTTTAAAATATTTTGTATATTCCGATAGTAACATGTCTTTAAGGCTAGAAACAATCATTATTTTAATGAAAACAAAAGTAAACACTATTATTTACGCTGCGAATAAATGGGGTTAACCGTTCTCAGCAGGCTTTTCAAACAAAAACTCCTCACCAAAATGGATGAGGAGAATCACAACCTTTCATATGATCAATTATGAATAGACTTTGCCATGAAATGGTTCATCTGCTAACTTTATCGATTCCGTAGGGCAGCCTTCAAATGCCTCTTCTGCATCATCAAGCAGCTCTTCCGGAATTTCTGCTACACCTTCATTATCGTCTAATATGACATAGGCAATCCCTTCCTCGTTGTAATCAAACACATCCGGTGCAGCAGCCCCGCATGCCCCGCAGGCAATGCAAGTATCCTGGTCAATAATTGTATACTTTGTCATTGCATCTTCTCCCTCTCGTAGTAAATGAGCGCCTTTTAGCTTTTTATCCCGCATTTAAAGGTGGATAAAGGAGCGGAAGGCAGCAAAATCTCATCCGTCTTGACTTCATACAGCCCATGAGGAACTAACCGAAGACCAGGAAGAAAATCACACGTTAAAAACAGCAAGGTATATAAAATATCATGGAATGGAAATCCACGTTTCTGCATAGCTGCCAACAGCTCATCATGATATTCCACTGCTGTGTCAAATGACGAATCTGTCGTCATCATGCCTGTAAATGTCAGCGGAATTTCCAAAACGATTTCATCTTTGTCTACAATCACGATTCCGCCACCCATTTCATGTACTCTGGCTGCTGCTTTTGCCATCGATTCAGGGTTTCTCCCAATGACAAGCAGCTCAGTCGTTGTATTATAGGTAGACGCCATGCCATCTAAATTGATCGCAAACCTTTCAAGAATCGCTTTGGATACCCACCCGCTGCCTCTGTCAATTAACACGGCTTGCATAAGCCCTTCATGATTCGATAAGTCTGTATAACCATTGATAGAAGGTAATTCTATGTCTTTTCTCTGTGTAATGACATTACTGCGGAAGTAAGCAACGGGTACAGGTTCACTCGGATACATGTGCGGATAACAGTATAAATTCGTATTCTCCAAAAGTTCTTTTGAAAAGGAAAATGGTTCTCTAACCACGTATTTATTCCAATCGACTTCCGGCATCATCACTTGTAATTCTCCATGTTCAGCTGCTACTTCCCCGCCAGCAATGACTATGTCTGGACGGAAATCAACAAGATCCGGAAGAAGAAGAAGGTCTGCTTTTTTTCCGGGAGCGACCCCTCCGATAAAGTCGTCAAGGCGTAAATAAGTAGCCGCATTGATGGTGACCATTTGAATGGCTTTCATAGGAGGAATGCCCAGCTCTACTGCTTGCCGCACAAGACCGTCTACAAATCCTTCCTTTTCTATAAATGCGGGATGAGGCCCGTCCGTTGTCATTAAAATACGGCTCGTATTTACATTTCCCTCTGTTATCATTTTAATAATTTCAGGAAGATCCGGGCGCAGCGAGCTGTTTCGCAGCGTCGTCCACATTCCTAACCGCAGCCGGTCAAATGCTTCCTTGGCTGTAATAGCTTCGTGACAGGCATTGACCCCCGAAGCAACAACAGAATTTAACTTTTCATAAGAGCAGCCGGCTGTATGTCCGTCTACTACTTTTCGTTTTTCTCTCACCGCCTCCATCGTATCGAGCAGAAACGGATCACCGTTATACAATAAAGGCCAGCGGGTGACTTCGGCTGTTCCCACTACTTCATCAAGCTCAAGCAACTCGCCAATATCAGCCTGATTGAACCATTCTCTTTCCCCAGGATAGTCGGCCTGAGAGACGAGTCTTGCCAGCCAGAAGAAGTTACCTGGCAGTTGTTTTAAATCTTTAACCATTTCTTTGAATCCAGCGGCCCCCATATGCAAATAAAAGAACAGGTTGTCATTGACCGTCGTCGTCGTGCCAAGCGGCAGTACCTTGCCCGTTACACTGATAGGGTTATACATGACCCACGGATGGGCATGTGCTTCGATAAAACCCGGAGAAACATACATCCCCTCCGCTTGAATAACCTTTGTTTGCTGCCCGATCGCTGCTTCACTGTCACCGACATAGGCAATGCAATCTTGATAGACTGCTACATTTTGCTTTAGAAATTCTCCGGAATATACATTGATAACGGTACCGCCTTTGATAAATAAATCAGCAGGCCGTCGCCCTTGAGCCACTTCAATTAATTCTGCTCTCGTCGCTTTTGTTTTCACTGCCATCACCCTCCTCCTTCTATTTACGTTTCATACTGTGATGCAAAAATGGTGTATAAATCTTTTCTATACACCGTTTAAGCAGACTGTAAAGGCGTCACCTATCAGGAAAGGAACCTATTTTTTGGATTTATATTACGCATTCAACCATGGATTTATCTGCTTATTTTCTCCGAATCCTTCCTGCTGAAGTAATTCTCTTACTCTAGCAGGGATAGGCACAGCAGCAATTTGATCGTTTTCTTTCTTCACCCACCCCCGCAGCTCATAGCCGAAGCCCGTTTTTGTTTCTTCTTTATATACTTCATGGGTAAGCTTAATGGTTCTATTATTTACTTCTGCTACACTCGTTCGGATGGTAATGACATCGTCATAATGCAGCGGATGTTCAAATGTGCAGCGGACATCAAGAAGAGGAAGGATGATATTTTGTTCTTCAGTCAGCTTGGCAGGAGCTAAGCCTATACTTCTAAAAAACTGGTGTCCGGCAATGTCGAACCACTTAAAATAATTAGGATAATAGACAATGCCTGCCGCATCTGTATCTCCGAAATTCACACGAACTTGGAATTCATTCTTCATTCTTTTCTCCTCTTTCTCTGATCTGCCGGGAGCTTATTTTATAGTTTTATCGTTCCGTCTTGAATTAGTTCTCTCAGTTTGTAGCGCTGGATTTTTCCTGTTGTTGTTTTAGGCAGCTCATCAATAAACTGAATGATGCGGGGGTATTTATAGCGAGCCAGCTGCTGCTTGACGAATTCTTGGATGCTTGTTTCCAGCTTTTTAGAGGCCTTCCACTGCTCTTTTAAAACGATATAAGCTTTCGGGACAACAAGGTTATTCTCCGTTTTTTCCCCTACGACAGCTGCTTCTAGAACCGCTTCATGCTCCAATAAGCAATTTTCGATTTCCACAGGTGAAACCCAAATTCCGCCTACTTTCAGCATGTCATCTGTCCGGCCGCAGTACCAAAAATAGCCCTCTTCATCTATATAATACTTATCTCCGGTATGCAGCCATCTGCCGATAAACTTTTGCTTGTTTTGCTCATGCAAATTCCAGTATCCGTGAGCAATACTGTCACCGCATATAATTAAATCGCCGATTTCATTTGGCGGAAGTGGAATACCTTGTTCATTCACTACTTTCGCCTCATAGCCTTGGACAATTTTCCCTGTGCTTCCTTCTTTAATATCCCCAATCCGATTGGATATAAAGATATGCAGAGCTTCCGTTGAACCAATGCCGTCTAGAATATCAACCTGAAAAAGCTCTTTCCATTTTTTTATGAAGGAAGACGGCAATGCCTCTCCAGCTGATGTGCATAGTCTTAACGAAGACAAGTCATATTGTTTGCCGCTCTTTTGGACATGTTCAAGCATCGCGCCATAAAGCGTAGGCACGCCTAAAAAGATCGTTGGCCGGTACTTTTCTATCGCCTTAAACATCGCTTCAGCCGATGAAGGCTCTTTAATCAATACAGTCGAACCCCCTTCAGCTAACGGAAAATACAAGCCTCCTCCTAATCCGTAAGCAAAGTAAAGCTTGGAAGCGGAAAGAAAGCGGTCTTCTGAGGTCGTTTGCAAGACCGTTTTCGAATACGTCCTAACGGCAAATTCTATATCATGCTGCAGATGAATGACGCCTTTTGGATTTCCAGTGCTTCCTGAGCTATATAACCAAAATGCTGCATCATCCTCGGTAGTATATGGAGAAGTAAACTCCACGCTCTGCGTAATAATGGAGCGTTTAAAATTGATTGTATTTTTAAATTCCTCCGTAGCATTCTCGTAGATAATAACGACATGCTCTAGAAAGATAAATCGGCTTCTTAAGTGGGCAATTTTTTCCCAAATATCGTCATGTACAATAAATACTTTGGCGCGGCTGTCGTTTAAATAATATTCATAGTCAGATGGCTGCATCTTTGTATTTACCGGGATTGATACGGCCCCCATTTTGACCGCTCCCAAAAATGAGTAAATAAACTCAGGCGTATCATGACAGCTGATCAGCACACGTTCTTCCATCTTTACTCCAATTTCCTGGAGCATGTTAGCTGTCTGATGCACTTTGTCTTTCAACATATGATAGGTAATTTCTTCATCTTGATAATAAATGGCTGTCTTATCTCCAAACCCCCGGAAAATATTTTCCTCAATAAATTGCTGAGTAAGATTGTAAGGTATGCCAACACCGCGCAAATCCATCTGATTATTCACCTTCCTGCATAAGTTTTTTAAATTTTCAAACTTATCATCTTAAAGAAACCCGCCCAAAGTATAGAGAGAAGAAAAGTCGTCATCTCTTTCCTATTCATTTGGGCGGTGGATTACAGAAATTATTCAATTATTTATTATACAAGAGTATCGATGGTAATTGTCAGAATAATAGATGTGTCTTTAGCTTATTATTGCCCCTGCCAATTAGCCGGACGTTTTTCAAGGAACGAGTTCAACCCTTCTTTCGCATCCTCCGAACGGAACAAGAGGTTTTGCAGCTCGCCTTCATAGCGGATCGCTGCGTTGAGCGGCATTTCTTTTCCATTCATAATGGACAGCTTAATGTTCGACACGGCATAGGTCGCACTGTTGACAATTTTTCTAGCATACTCTAATGTTTTTTCTCTCGTTTCTGCCTGAGGGAACACTTTGTTCACAAGGCCGATATCCAGTGCTTCTTTTGGCGATAAGGTTTCGCCGGTAATGTTCATATCAAGCGCGCGGGAGAAACCGACGAGACGGGCTAAACGCTGTGTGCCCCCTGTTCCGGCCAGCACGCCGAGTGACACTTCTGGAAGTCCAATCTGTCCTGCCTCATCTCCCATAAAGCGCAGGTCACAGCCCAGCGCCATTTCCAGGCCGCCTCCGACTGTATGGCCTTCTAGGCAGGCAATATAAATTTGCGGGGAACGTGCCATTTTATCTAATGTTTCGTTACAGAACAGGCAGAATTGCGTTTTGAATTTCGGATCAGCGGATTTTAGGAAGTTGATATCAGCACCAGCGGAGAAGAATTTTGGCATGTCACTCATTAAAATAGCGACTTTAATGTCTTTATCGAAACGGATTTCATCGATCGCTGCATTTAAATCCTGGTAGAATTCGAGGCTGTAAGAGTTGGATTTGTTGACGTGCAAATGAATTTCGGCGATTCCTTCCTTTTTTACAATCGTCAGGTTTTGTTTTTTCGTTTCTACTGCTTGTGTCATGTGTATTCCTCCTACTATTTATGATTTATTTTGGCCAATGGCTGGATAACTGTTTATATAAGCAATAAGCATTCAATACTTATTTGGTGCTAACAAGGGTTTGAACATTTAATTGATCGATTTGCGACTTGAAGGCTTGTTGAAGGGAAAGATTTTTAGCTATATATCCGGCTTCTGCTAGTTCTGTTTGCTGCTCGACATACTTTAACCATGCTTCTGCTTGAGAAACGGCTTCACTTAGAGCCTCTTTAAATTTGCTCGGGATGGCTCCTTTATCATTTAACAGCTGCCTTGCCCAGTTCTCGGAGTAAATGAGGTGCTCGTTTTGTTCATTGATTAATTTCTGGATACGCGAAGCAGCTTTTGATTGTCCCGAATCGAGGACGGCTCTTAAGACAAGATCGATGGCTACGTTCGCTGCATAAAGAGAGGCAATGAGTGCAATCCAATTATTCACATTAACGATAGCCGGAAAAGCTTTTCCGGTTTGACTTTCAATATCCGGCTTTTTTTTCAGCTCTTTGAGATCAAAGCTCCAATTATACAGAAGTCTGGCATGACCCAACTCTCCTTGAGCCATTGCAATAGCAGCCAGTGTGGCTTCTAAATTGGGACCGCTTACACCAACTTCAACGAGTCGGTCTCCCATCACATATTTGTTATCTGCGATGGTTTCAATTAATTCAATAAATGATTGTAAACCCGCTGTTTGTTCTGCCATGTTCATTATGCTCCTTTCCCGGCAAACAGCCCTTTAGGCTTTTTCACCCAATTTAACTGGTTCCGTTCAACCACACACATCTCTACCCAATCTTCTTCATCATACGTATAAGCAGCATATACTTTCGCCAGCTCCGCCGTTTCCGCATCAATTGTACCGATATGGACGAGATTGTCTCCGCGCTTAATGCGGGTGAATACATCGAATGTCGTTCTTTTTTCAAGCTGTTCTATCATCGTGAGCTAACCCCCCAGCTTTTCATTCTTTTACGCGCCTCTGGGCTTAGTCTGGCGACCGTCCAAGGTGGATCCCAGACAACCTCGATGTTGACTTGTCGTATCTCTGTTTCTTCCATGAGCCTTTTTTCGATATCCCCCTGAATCCATTCGGTGCAGGCGCAGCCTACAGCTGTAAATGTCATCGTAATATCAATTACACCGTCTTCTTCTTGAATGTCATATATGAGCCCCATGTCTACTACACTGATTGGAAACTCTGGGTCCATTACTTCCTTCAAGGCTTCCCAGTATTTTTGTGTATTGGTTGAAACTGCTGTCATGATACCGCCTCATTTCTCAATTTCTCGAGTTCTTTTGCTCCCTGCTGAATTCTTTCAACAAACTGCTGATTTTGAGGTCCGCGTGCTTTAAAACGTTTAATAACATTGTCCCAAGTGTCCGGCTGGTCAAATAACCACTTTTTATTTTCTACATCAAACTTACAAGGGAACGGGACATCTAACACAAATTTTTCTGTTTCTTCATCATAGTGCGCCGGCACCTTTACACCGATCGATTCACAAAATGGAACAGCGGTCGAAAGCCATGTTTGGCGGAGTTCGTCATTTGTTTTGCCCTTTAATTTGTATTCAATTTGCTGTGAACGGCTCTTCAAGTTATCTGCCACACCGAAAAACTCTAACGCCATAATGAACATCCAGTCGACTGCTTCTTGAACTTTTCCTCTCAACTCAGGATCCTTCATCGCTGACCTCATAATAATTTCGCCATTTCTTAAGTGGAATAACTCCTCTTTATCAACCTTTACGAGCGCCCGTCTCCAAGGGCCGTAGGAAGTGTGTTGCCCAGCATCTCCCAGCAGCGTGTAACCTGCCCGGTCAAACAATGCATTGAATACTCCGAGCTCAATCCAGTTTGATAATTGAAAGTCGAAAGCGTAAGGGTTTTTCCAACGATTCGGTTCACGGCTGTATAGAAGTCCGTCCGTATCCTCCCCTAAATCTTTCAGCAGGCGGTACGCAATGTGAGCATGACCGATTTCGTCCTGCATAATGGCTAAAGCTGTAATCTTATTGTTTAACGTTGGTGCCTGATCATAAACCGTCAGCAATGGCGGCACGCTCAAAAGCTCAGTATCTCCTACAATGGTTAAAGTTTGTTTAAGCGCTTTCAAATACTCTTCATTCATATCGTCTATCCCTTCAACCATGAAGCCTTCTTGAACCTTTTCTTTTAGAACTTCTGCTTGATCCATATTTTCCACCTCATTTACACCAAAGTTTTTATATTACGTTTTTTAAACTATCGTTTGTTATTTATAATATAATTCACCCTTGTTTTTTTGTCAATAAAAAACTAATAAAATATTCTGAATAATTTAAAAGGTTATTTGTATGGAAAATACCTTTTAATCCCCTATAACACAGCTTCCTTCTTACGGCTTCGTTTTGTGGAAACAGATAAAGAGATAATCTCCTAATGTTTAGAACTCTAAAATTCTACATCTTTTTCAAACCAACGAAAAAAATACATAACAAAAACACATAGCATTTTCTGCTATGTGCCGATAGGTGAAGGGGCCATATATTGGACAGCTGTCCTTCCATCTACTTTAGTTAATTCTCCAGTTGAAACGAGAAACTCTAAGTGGGCCAGTGTCTCCGCCATGGCAAATCTCCATTGGTGTGCATTGAGTTTTTTATGGCTGAACACCTCCTGCGCTACTTCATAAGCTGTGCAGCCGCCTTTAGCTAGCGCAGACATCTCCTTTAACCGGCTGTGATGGTGCTCTATAATCTCTTGCACCCGCTGGGAAAGGTGATCGATCATTTGACCGTGAGCTGGGAGTGTTTTGTTTACATCTAAGAAACGGATCTTTTGAAGCGAATCAAAATAATCCTGCAGCGGGTTCACGCTTGCGCCTGGCCATAAGCTAATATTAGGAGTGATTTTATCCAACACATGGTCGGCAGCCAAAAGCAGCTTCTTTTCCGGCTGATAAAAGCAAACTAAGCCGTCGCTGTGGCCTGGTGTAGAAATAACCTCCCACAAACAGCCGCCCAACGTTACTTTTGCTTCCTGCAAAACAGTCAGCTTCGGTAAAGGCAGCACATAGCGATGGAGCTGGTTCATTTGCTTCTTAATTTGCTCAGATAAATCAGCCGGCATGCCATGTCGCTGACACATCTCCATAATCTCTTCTGCTTGTACGCTCTCTCTTGACCACACCCGATGAGCCATTTGAAAATCCTTTTGGCTAATGTAAACATCGGCTTCTGTCTGCTCTTGCAGCCAGCCGGCAAGCCCAAAGTGATCCGGATGAAAATGGGTTAAATAAATTTTTTGGATAAGAGCAGGTTCTACTCCAATCTTTGCAAAAGCATCCGTCCAAGCCTCTCTCGCTTCAGAATAATTAAGACCCGTATCCACGATTGTCCAACCATTTTCCTCTTTAAACAGATAACAAAACACATACTTCATCGGAAAAGGAACAGGAATGGGAATCCGGTAAATCGTCTCTTCTATTCGTTGAATATCCAATCAAACGCCTCCCCTCAAAGCAATGATATCTATTCCACTGCCTTTATGAGTTTTTCCATACAGGCTCTCTTTTTTCTACAAATGAATGCAATCCTTCCTGCGCGTCCTCTGAAGGCAGGAGATCTCTGAAGTAAATTTGTTCCACTTTGCCAATAGACGCCGCAAAGCTGGACGCCATCGCTTCTCTGACAGCCTTTCTCGTCAAGGACAGAGCGAGGGCACTTTTGCTTCTTAAATTATTTAACAGCTGTTCAACAGCCGCTTCTAATTCCTCGTGTGAAACAATGCGATTAACGAGTCCCCATTCGCATGCTTTTTGGGCGTCAATTGTGTCTCCTGTAAGCAACAGCTCCATCGTTCTATTGAAGCCGGTCAGCCAAGGGAATACCGCGACGGACACTGGCGGAAACAGCCCTAAGTTAATTTCCGGCTGGCCAAATTTAGCTCGCTCAGTCGCGTAGACGATATCACAGAAAACAGCTAGTTCACAGCCTCCTCCAAGAGCGGCTCCCTCCACAACAGCAACGGTTGGACAAGGAATTTCCACGAGCAGATGGAACATTTTATGAAACGCATGAAGCATTGGCTCTGCTTTATCGCCTATGTGGTCTTCGACAGCAGCCCCTGCAGAAAAAGCCTTGCCTTCTGCCTGAATCACCAAGGCATGCAAATCCTCTCTTTTTCTGATGCTAATAAGGGCTTCTGAAATTTCATTCATCATTTCAATATTTAATATATTAACTGGCGGCCGGTTTAAAGTGAGAAAAGCGACTTTTTCTTCTATCTTAAACTTTATAAATTTAAAGTGATTCATCCTATTTTTCTCCCCTCTCTTTAAATAGCGACTATGTTCTTCCACCTGCTTAATAGCTTTTTACATCATATTTATAAAGGGATTAATAGCCCGGTTTCGGTCTGATACAACTTCACCGTCTGAAGCCTGCTCGAATACAGATTCAAAATACCTGATCGCAGGAATAGACAACAGCTGATGAATATTGTAAAACAGCTCGCGTGCTCTCGCCCCGCTCCAATTCTCCGGCAAAAGATCAACAGGAAAATTAGGGTCCAGGAACAAAAATTTTCGATATTCATGAACGAGTTCTGTTCGTTCAATAAAGCATTCTTCATCCGTCAATTCGTTATTCCATGCCCGGTCTTTTAATATTTCATATTTCTTGCGGTATTCTTCAATAAATCCTTCATAGGCAATACCAATCTCTTCTAAATTCCAGCCTCTGCGCACAATTTCCTCGTTATCATGCGATACGATTGAACTGGAGGTAAAAAGGATAACATAGTCCTCTAACCCATGTTCCATAATGAGTTCCATTACCTGCTTCTCCAACGGGTTAGGAGTCGCCCACGTGCTCGGAGAGATCATACCGAACCCCGTCCAGCTTAAATCTTTGCGAATTTGATTTCTTAATTCTCTTTTTTCCTCAGGAACAGAGTAAGTCAATATGCGCCAATAGCCATCCCATTTTACACTTCTCACGGAGTACACCCGAGAAACGCCGTCCAGCATGCTTCTCTTTCCTTTATTCGTTAAAGAATAATAGCTTTTATTGCCAATCTTTCTAGCATTAAAATATCCTTGCTGAACCATGCGCAAGGTAGCCCCTCTGCTGGAAGACTCAGATATACCGAAGTGGGACATGAGCTTAATCAAACTGCCAATCCAAATCTCTCCCCCATAATGCTGTATATATTCTCCATATAAGGTAAACATCAGTGATCTTGGTTTCATTTTTTACCATCCCATTTCCCATTTTCTTTACTTGACTACAATTATCACTGATGAGAACCAAAATATACAACTTTTTCTTTGCTGGCCATCGAAGAAGAGGCGTCAGTAAAAAACAATATCGACCATTCAAGGCCGATATTGTGTAAGGATGAAGCTGTTTTATCCCTTATTGCCCCTGCCAATTAGCCGGACGTTTTTCAAGGAACGAGTTCAACCCTTCTTTCGCATCCTCCGAACGGAACAATAGGTTTTGCAACTCGCCTTCATAGCGGATCGCTGCGTTGAGCGGCATTTCTTTTCCATTCATAATGGACAGCTTAATGTTCGACACGGCATAGGTCGCACTGTTGACAATTTTTCTAGCATACTCTAATGTTTTTTCTCTCGTTTCTGCCTGAGGGAACACTTTGTTCACAAGGCCGATATCCAGTGCTTCTTTTGGCGATAAGGTTTCGCCGGTAATGTTCATATCAAGCGCGCGGGAGAAACCGACGAGACGGGCTAAACGCTGTGTGCCCCCTGTTCCGGCCAGCACGCCGAGTGACACTTCTGGAAGTCCAATCTGTCCTGCCTCATCTCCCATAAAGCGCAGGTCACAGCCCAGCGCCATTTCCAGGCCGCCTCCGACTGTATGGCCTTCTAGGCAGGCAATATAAATTTGCGGGGAACGTGCCATTTTATCTAATGTTTCGTTACAGAACAGGCAGAATTGCGTTTTGAACTTCGGATCAGCGGATTTTAGGAAGTTGATATCAGCACCAGCGGAGAAGAATTTCGGCATGTCACTCATTAAAATAGCGACTTTAATGTCTTTATCGAAACGGATTTCATCGATCGCTGCATTCAAATCCTGGTAGAATTCGAGGCTGTAAGAGTTGGATTTGTTGACATGCAAATGAATTTCGGCGATTCCTTCCTTTTTTACAATCGTCAGGTTTTGTTTTTTCGTTTCTACTGCTTGTGTCATGCTTATCCCTCCTGGTTTTTATGTTTTATTATCTGTCGTTCACAATACATAATATACTTAATTTTCAAATAACTTTCAATAGTTTTTTTCATTTTTTTAACGATAATTATAAAAACGTATAAATAATGATTCTTTTATACTATCATTTCTCTCTATTGTGTACTTCATCCTGCCATCTAATAAACTCAAAAACACTTTGACAGTTATTACAGTAAAATTGGGAAACGAGTTGAGCTGTGCCAAATTGAGACAGCTTGTTCACATCTTCTGAATCACAAAATGAACAATGAGCGATTGCTTTTTGATTTTCCAACCCCAACACCTCTTTTATGTTTTATTTACTATCGTCTATTTTTCATAATAATATTACACTTCCTTTTAGATTGTCAATAAATAAAAAGAGAGCAAAACTGTTCCCACAGCTTTGCTCTCCTAGAAATTCATATACGTTTTAGCGCTTCTGAAATAGGATCCTCTCCTGAAACAAGATCAAAAGAACGATTAAACGTATGGCCTTCACTAAGTGAAGCGACAACCGTTTTTGCTACATCCTCCCTCGGGATAGAGGAACGTTCCAGGCTTTCCGCGGCCGCTACTTTCCCCGTTCCTTTTTCATTCAGCAGCCCGCCCGGACGGATAACTGTATACGTCAGTCCGCTTGATTGCAATACTTTGTCTGCATAATGCTTGGCTACATAATAAGGCTTAATCGCTTCGTTCCAATGTTCCCGGCGATGAGCCTGAAGCGCACTGACCATAATAAAACGGCTAATCCCCGCCTTTTGAGCGGCCTCTATCGTTTTTACTGCCCCGTCTAGGTCGATTAGAAGTGTTTTATCCCATCCAGTTTGTCCGCCAGAACCCGCAGTGAAGATAACAGCTTCGCATCCCTTTGCTGCTTCCGTGATCTCTTCCACACTACCTTCAAGATCGGCCACCGCCGCTTCTACTCTAGACGTTTCAAATGATTCAGCCTGTTCCTGCCTTCTTACCAAAGCTCGTGCAGTATGTTCTTCACTCTCCTGAAGAAGCTCGACAACCTGTCTGCCAATTTGGCCATTCGCACCCACAACTAATACTTTCATTCGCTCACTCCTTTCCCTTTTACCGATATTGTTTCAAATTTCAGGAAACGGTTCAAATTTTAGCGCTTAGTTATGCTTATTTTTTCCTTTACTGACAATAAATGAAGGAATGCTGACCGCTAATCTAAAAATACGAGCCGCTCCATGAAGAAGCGCTCGTACATTAAGAGACAAGCTTTAAACCAACAGCTGCTCCGAGTACCATCACAATGAAAACAACTCGTCTCCAGTCTTTTGACTCTCCGTATAGCAGCATACCTAAAATGGCGCCACCGGAAGCACCAATTCCTGTCCAAATGGCATAAGCGGTTCCCATTGGCAATGCTTTCATGGCGAGAGCAAGAAAGAGAAAACTACCGCCAAAGCCAGCCAGCATCAGAACGAAGGATTGCCAATTTTTATTTTTATACAGACTGTTGATCATGGCGACACCGATCATTTCAAAAATACCGGCAAGTATAAGATATACCCAGCTCATGACGACTTCTCCCCTTCCTTCTCATCTGTAACGAGCTTCAATCCAATGACTCCAACGAGCAGCACGACAATCAACAACAGCTTGGCGATTTTCACCGGCTCGCCGAAAAAGATGATTTCTGATAAAACGGTTCCTGCTGTCCCCAGCCCGACAAAAACCGCATATACCGTACCAACTGGCAGTTTATTGCCCGCTGCAATTAATAAATAAAAGCTGACGATAATAGCTACCACTGTACCTGCCCACTCCCAAGGGTTATCGGCATGCTTTAAGCCGACTACCCAAAGAACTTCGAAACAGGCTGCGACGAATATCTTCATCCATTCTTTATTCATCTATTTCTCCTCCTTTTAAAAACAGAAAAGCCCGAAAGATTCCACGATCATATTGTGGTAATCTCCCGGGCTTTTATCCCTCCGTGTCACAGCATTTATCTGTGTGCCTTCTCTCGGACCAGGCCGGATTTGATTTACCCGCGGAACCCTAGAAAGCATGAATTATTTAAATTGATATGCCCTTACTTTAGCAACAAATGGCGCCATGGTCAATGATTTATGTCGGCTCCGGCATCCCTTTCCAATCTCTTTTCTCATCATCTTCAATGATGCCGAGTGTCACATCGGCTACTTCCGGTTCCCGAAGCAGCCGGTCCATCACTCGAAATTTAATATCATCTGCTTGAGCAAGCGAGAGACCTTTTCTTAATTCAACAATACCGTCAATGTGGTATACCCGCCCCTCCTGAATAATTCTCATCTTGTAAATGTCTACTACATCAGGATCAGCCAGTAATACATCTGCCATTTTATTTTCTACATCGCTCGGGGCAGCAACACCGATTAGTCCCACCATGTTATCGTAGCCGACGCGGAAAGCGACAAAAATCATCAGCAAACCGATTAGGATCGTAATGACACCATCGGCAGCAAGCACACCAAAGAACTGGGCGAGGATGATCCCGATTAAAGCAAGGACGGCTCCTGATGTGGCTACCAAATCCTCGTAAAACACTAACCGCGTAGCGGGAGAAGCCTTGTTTACATTTTTAAAAGCAGTAGCCATGATATTGCCTTTTTCCTTTACGCCGGCTTCTTCAGCAATTTCTTTCATCGCTTTAAATAAAATAAATCCATCGACTGCAATAGCCGCTACCAGTACAAAGAAGTTCAATAGAAAATCGCTTGATTCGGCCGGATGCTTTAAAAGCTTCCATCCTTTCATGATCGTTTCATAAGCCATAATGGTTACAACGATCACAGCTATCATGCAAAAAATATTGATCAGCCTGCCAAATCCGGTCGGAAATCTTTTTGACGGCTTCATTTCTGCCAAAGCGCTGCCAAAGTAAACAAACCCCTGATTAACAGCATCCGCCAGTGAGTGCACGGCAGACGCAAACATCGTACCGCTGCCGCTAAATGCAGCTGCTATCCCCTTCAAAATCGCCAATACTGTATTGCCAATGGCCGCAATGCCTGATGATGTATTCCCTTTTTTTAATAATTGAATAAAACCCATATTCCGCCTCCCTGTTTTTTTATTGTTTTACCCTGAAACACCTATTATTTATCCACTAAATTATAAAATGCATATTTGCGGCAATCTGACAGTCCTATTTCTGCAATGATCGATTAGTAAAATAAATTAGGAAGCGGCTTAAGACAATGGCTTTGTTATACTTAGTTGTTAATTTTCGCTCCAGGCGGACGCTTTCCGCTACAATCAACTATATTAAAAAAACAACATTTACCTTTTATAGAGCCAAAACAATAAAAACTCGGAAGATTGGACACATCATCGTGTGAATCTTCCGAGTTTTTGTTCTGTCATTCACTTGTTTTTAAAAGACCATTACACTTTAAAACGGCTAACTACTTCTTTTAATTCTCCTGCAATGTTATTCATCTTCTCTGTCGATACTGCGACTCGTCCCATTTCCCTTTTTTGTTCGGCAGCGGAAGCGCTGACTTGTTCAGCAGAGGCGGCCGTTTCTTCTGAAATAGCCGATACACTTTGAATCGATTCCATCGCTTGTTCTTTATACTCCATCATCTCGTCTAACTTTGTGGATAGCTCGGCAATCGATTCACCTAGTTGTTTGGCTAGTTGGGCATTTTCCTTAAACGCCGATTCCGTGCTGACAACGGACTGGTTCTTCACTTCGACTAACTCAATATTTTTTGTAATGATCGCAACCGTTTGTTTTGATTCTTCTAATATTTCCTGAACCGTTTTTTGAATAACATCTGTTTCCTGGCGTGATTGCTCTGCCAGCTTTCTTACTTCCTCCGCTACAACGGCAAAGCCTTTTCCATGTTCTCCTGCGCGGGCCGCTTCAATGCTCGCGTTCAGAGCAAGCAGATTCGTCTGTGCAGTAATACCATGAATAGAAGCAATAATCATATCAATATTCGCGATTTTATTCGACAGCGTCTGGATCTGTTGTTGGACCTTTTCATTCATCCGATCGGTATCTTTATTGTGTTCACGCAACAATTGGACCTGGTCCATTCCTTGCTTCGTCGACTGCCCCGCCTTTACCGACAATTGATTCATGCTGTTGGATAGAGCAGCTAACGAATCAATTTGCTCTGACAGATCTGCTATTCGTTGATTCACATCTTCTGTGTCCATGGACTGTTGGGAAGCACCTTGGGCAATTTCGTCAATAGCCGCTGATACCTCTTCACTCGCAGCTGACACCTCTTCAAATGCTTGGTGCACTTGGGAAGCAGAATCATTTAACTGCACAGAGGAACCTTTTACAACATTTATAGCTTGATTTGTTTTATCGAGCATATCATTGAAAGCGGAGGCTACCATCCCAATCTCATCCTGGCGAATGTGTGACGGATCCACTTTTCTCGTCAAATCACCGGATGCGGCTGTTTCAATTGACTTTCTTAAGTAAACCAAAGGCTTTAACTGCCTGTGAATGAATAGGGATGAAGCAACTGCCATCAAAATAATCATTAATACTGCCGCTACGATTGTTAAGAGTAAAATGGCTTTAAAAGTCTGTAAAATACTAGACTTTGGTACGACCGTCTGAACGGACCAAATCTCATCAATTCCTTGAACTGATACAGGAGCAAATGTATTAAATGCTTTTTCTTTTAGCTGCTTTGAATCGACATATAGAGTAGAGGTTTTCCTCTCTCCTAAATCAGATCTAATCTTCTTCCAATCCAACGCTTCTTCTATGTTTGTCCCAATTAATTTTTCATTAATACTGTTAGCTACTACAAAACCTTGGTCAGTGACGATACTTGCGTAACCGCCATCCGGTTTCATGCTTCTCACTACATCATTCAAGAATTCAATGGAAAAGTCAGCTGTCATGACTCCAATAAATTTATTTTCTTTTGAAAATAAAGGCACAGAAATGGTCGCCATTGGAATGGTCTCGCTTCCAGCCTCGTAATCGTATGGTTCTGTTAAAATCGGCCGTCCTTCTTTCTTAGGGATTTGATACCAGTCTCCGTCCCCCTCTGTCTCATATCCATTGATTGCCTCGGTATGAATAGTATCTCCTTCTTTGTACAAGTAAGGGATAAAACGATGCTGCTGATCGATTAGCGTTTTATTCATCGTACTCTCAATAGGAACTGAATTGCTTTCAAGTATGAGCCCCATGCCAAAAATATTCGGGTTTTCGGTAAGGTTCTTCTCGACCATCTTTAAAGCAGATTGTGCTGTCATCTTTTTTTCATCATTTAAAGCTTCGAACATATGCTTTGCAGTCATTAATGTTTTGCTTGTGTGTTCAAAGCGCTGGCTTAGACCAGCTGCATATAATTTCGCATGTTCATTCGCATAATTTTCCGAATCCTCTACGCTTTTATTGTATAAAATGGTATTCGTCACAATAGAATACACTACAAAAAGCAATAAGAACAAACCGATAACCAATCCCGACAGTTTCCATGCAATACTTTTTGTTTTTCTCATCTTCCTCATCCTCTTCGCTCCCTTTCCATAAGCTGCCCCATCATTTAATCGGCTAAGTCTAAAAATAGTTAATAGGTCGGAATACTTTTTTACAAAAATAAGTATAAAATTAACATTTAGTTGTTTACTTAATAAAATTAGTTAAAATATTTATAATACTCCAATTTTTGATTAAGTCGAAAAGCGGCTCAAAACAATAAAAATCGGAAGATTGAACACATCATCGTGTGAATCTTCCGATTTTTTGTTCTGTTATTCACTTGTTTTTAAAAGACCGTTACACTTTAAAACGGCTAACTACTTCTTTTAATTCTCCTGCAATGTTATTCATCTTCTCTGTCGATACTGCGACTCGTCCCATTTCCCTTTTTTGTTCGGCAGCGGAAGCGCTGACTTGTTCAGCAGAGGCGGCCGTTTCTTCTGAAATAGCCGATACACTTTGAATCGATTCCATTGCTTGTTCTTTATACTCCATCATCTCGTCTAACTTTGTGGATAGCTCGGCAATCGATTCACCTAGTTGTTTGGCTAGTTGGGCATTTTCCTTAAACGCCGATTCCGTGCTGACAACGGACTGGTTCTTCACTTCGACTAACTCAATATTTTTTGTAATGATCGCAACCGTTTGTTTTGATTCTTCTAATATTTCCTGAACCGTTTTTTGAATAACATCTGTTTCCTGGCGTGATTGCTCTGCCAGCTTTCTTACTTCCTCCGCTACAACGGCAAAGCCTTTTCCATGTTCTCCTGCGCGGGCCGCTTCAATGCTCGCGTTCAGAGCAAGCAGATTCGTCTGTGCAGTAATACCATGAATAGAAGCAATAATCATATCAATATTCGCGATTTTATTCGACAGCGTCTGGATCTGTTGTTGGACCTTTTCATTCATCCGATCGGTATCTTTATTGTGTTCACGCAACAATTGGACCTGGTCCATTCCTTGCTTCGTCGACTGCCCCGCCTTTACCGACAATTGATTCATGCTGTTGGATAGAGCAGCTAACGAATCAATTTGCTCTGACAGATCTGCTATTCGTTGATTCACATCTTCTGTGTCCATGGACTGTTGGGAAGCACCTTGGGCAATTTCATCAATAGCCGCTGATACCTCTTCACTCGCAGCTGACACCTCTTCAAATGCTTGATGCACCTGACTAGCCGAACTATTTAACTGTAAAGATGATTGTTTTACTGTATTTATTGCTTCATTTGTCTGAGTGAGCATATCGTTAAAAGCCGTGGCCACTAAACCAATTTCATCCGGCCGAATTTCAGATGGGTCAACCTTATTTGTTAAATCCCCCGATGCAGCTGTTTCAATTGACCTTCTTAATGACGTTAACGGCTTTAACTGCTTATGAATAAACCAAGATGAAGCAGTANCACCTGACTAGCCGAACTATTTAACTGTAAAGATGATTGTTTTACTGTATTTATTGCTTCATTTGTCTGAGTGAGCATATCGTTAAAAGCCGTGGCCACTAAACCAATTTCATCCGGCCGAATTTCAGATGGGTCAACCTTATTTGTTAAATCCCCCGATGCAGCTGTTTCAATTGACCTTCTTAATGACGTTAACGGCTTTAACTGCTTATGAATAAACCAAGATGAAGCAGTAGCCATCAAGCCGATCATAAGCACAGCAGCCGCAATCGTTAAGAGCAGAACTGCCTTAAATGTTCGGAGGATACTCGATTTTGGAACGACTGTTTGTACAGACCATGTTTCATTGATTCCTTCAATAGATATAGGAGCAAAGGTATTGAATGCTTTTTCTTGCAGCTGTTTTGAGTCTACATAGAGGGTAGAAACTTTTCTGTCCTCCAAACGAGACTTAATCATTTTCCAATCAACTGCATCTTCCATATTCGTTCCAATTAACTTTTCATTGATACTGTTAGCTACTAAAAATCCTCTATCTGAAATAATACCCGCATAACCGCCATCTGGCTTCATATTTTTCACTAAGTCATTTAGAAAATCAATGGAAAAATCCATTGCCATAACCCCAATAAACTCATTTTCCTTAGAAAACAAAGGGACAGAAATCGTTGCCATGGAGATTGTCTGACCTCCAGCCTTGTATTGATAAGGTTCAGTGAAAACAACTCTTCTCTCATTCTTGGGTATTAAATACCAGTCACCGTCTCCTTCACTTTCAGACACCTGTATAGCCTCAGTTTGAATAGAGTCTCCCTCTCTATACGAGTAAGGGACAAAACGACCCTTTTCATCAATTAGTGCTCTATTTACCTCCCCCTCAATAGGTACGGTGTTGTTCTCAAGCAAGAGTCCTATCCCAAAGATATTCGGGTTTTCCTTAAGATTTTTTCTAACCATCTGCAAAGCCGTCTGGGCGGTCATCTTGCCACTATTATCTAAAGACTCTAACATATGCTTCGTAGTCAATAAGGTATTATTCGTTTGACCGAAGCGCTGGCTTAGTTCAGCTGCATACAGTTTGGCATGATCGTTTGCATACTTTTCTGAATCTTCCACACTTTTGTTATATAAGATCGTACTTGTAACAATTGAATACAC
The DNA here is from genome assembly GCF_001685015.1 of Pseudobacillus wudalianchiensis. Classification (GTDB taxonomy): domain Bacteria; phylum Bacillota; class Bacilli; order Bacillales; family Domibacillaceae; genus Pseudobacillus; species Pseudobacillus wudalianchiensis. Next base: position 81,865 of record NZ_MAYT01000032.1, on the reverse strand, counting down.
CAGAAACAACAGTAAAAACAGACCAATAATCAAGACAGACAGCTTCCACGTAATACTTTTTGTCTTTTTCACCCATCCTACTCCTTTCTTTATAAACCATGTTTTCTCTTTTCTTTAATCGGCGCCATTACATGATAATTAATAGTTCGAAAAATTTTTTTGCATCCAAAGACCTATTTCCTATCATTATGACTTATACACCACCTTTCCTCAATCATACTTTTTTGATATATAATGGAATATAAAAACAACAAAAGCATTTTAAGGGGAGAACAAATGAGACATTTAATAAAGCGAGGAATTCTTCTCATCTTCATTTTGTTAGTCACCGGATGCAAAGAACAAGCACCGTCAAGTACGAAACTGACTGTTGAGCCTTATCTGTTAACTGAAAAAGAAGAGGAACTAATCAGCAAAACGGACGCAGCGAACACTAAGTTTTTCAAACTAAATGGCACCTTGAAGAAAGGAGACGCTATTCAGTATGCAATCGCGCTATACGAAAAAGGGAAATTCAAACAAAACCTCCTTTTGTCGTTTGGAGAATTGGAGAGTAGATTTCAAGATGAGATCATTTCTTTCGGCACGAGCGACATAGGCACAGACAATCAATCCCTTAAACTACTTGAAGGAGTGCCAAACGGGTTAAATACAACCGAATTTGAACACAGCATGACAAGCTGGTCGTTCAGCAATTTCATTGGTGATAAGATAACTTTAGAGAAAAACAAACCAATCTATTTAGCTGGCTGGTCCGGCACAACCAAAGATAGTATGCGATCCCTAAGCAGCGAAAACGGGGAGCTTCCAGAAGGGATCAAGGAAACAGAAATTGCCTTGCTGTACAAGATTGAATGGACAGACGCCCAAGAGCCTAAAAGTACAGAAGATGCAGCTAAGTAAAAAAGATCATTATTTTCCCTTCTTTTACAAAATATTTTTAAAACGACGAAACCTTTTTTATCACTAGCCGTACTACCTGTTGTGAAAAGGAGGAATTTTGATGAATAACCATGAAATTGATTACAAAATTTATGGAGATGATATGCAATTTGTCGAAGTCGAGTTGGATCCGCAAGAAACTGTCATCGCGGAGGCTGGCAGCTTAATGATGATGGAAGACGGCATTGAAATGGAAACCGTTTTCGGCGATGGCTCTTCTGGTCAGGGCGGCGGATTAATGGGGAAGCTGCTTGGTGCAGGTAAACGTGTCCTAACTGGAGAAAGCTTATTTATGACGATGTTTACGAATGAAGGACAAGGAAAAAAACATGTTTCCTTTGCTTCTCCTTATCCAGGTAAGATTATTCCGATGGACTTAAGTGCTCTAAACGGAAAAGTGATTTGTCAAAAAGACGCTTTTCTCGCAGCTGCAAAAGGCGTTTCTGTTGGTATCGAATTACAGCGTAAACTAGGTGTCGGCTTTTTTGGCGGCGAAGGGTTTATTATGCAAAAGCTTGAAGGTGACGGCATGGCATTTGTCCACGCTGGCGGAACGATTCACCAAAAGACATTAGCTCCGGGCGAAGTATTGCGAATTGATACAGGTTGTCTCGTTGCGATGACAAGTGACGTTCATTATAGCATCGAAGCAGTAAAAGGTATTAAAACAGCCCTATTCGGCGGCGAGGGCTTATTCTTTGCGACGCTCCGCGGTCCGGGAACTGTTTGGGTTCAGTCCCTTCCATTTAGCCGCCTCGCAAGCCGCGTCTTCGCGGCGATGCCACAGAACGGTGGTGCCAAAGGAGAAAGCGGCATCGGTGGGCTATTTAACATGTTCAGTGATAACGATTAATTGTTTTTAAAAAAAGAGGTATCCGAAAAATAAAGATTTTCGGATACCTCTTCTTCTCTCTTTTATTGCATTCCACTTTTTATTGCTTGAGCTACTGTCACCGTTCGTTTTGCCTGGTGCTTCACAGCTTCTTCAACGTTTTCTTTCATGTTGCCTTCCTGGTCGACGGAAACAGAGGTACCATAAGGATTTCCTCCAGCAGCAAATACTGCTTCTCCCGTATAGCCAGGCGCTGCAATAATCGCTCCCCAATGATACATCGAAGTATACAATTGTAAGATTGTCTGCTCTTGGCCGCCGTGTGCATTTTGAGCAGATGTCATCGCGCTCACTACTTTGTTTGCTAACTTTCCTTTAGCCCATGCCCCGCCTGTTGTATCTAAAAATTGTTTCATTTGACCAGGCACGTTTCCGAAACGAGTCGGTATACTAAAGACGATCGCATCTGCCCATACCAAGTCATCGACCGTTACTTCAGGCACATCTTTCGTTTCTTCATGATGGGCTTTCCAGGCAGCATTCGATTCAATCGCCTCAGGCGGAGCTGTTTCTGGCACCTTTAATAATTTTACTTCAGCACCTGCCGCTTTGGCCCCTTCTTCCGCCCATTTCGCTAATTGATAGTTTGTTCCAGTTGAGCTGTAATAGACAATAGCTGCTTTTACATTTGTCATGCTTTTAGTCTCCTTTCTCTCTCGTTATTCACTAGCTAAAACACTCCATAGTCTTGACTTATTGTCGACCAACTATTCTCAGCATTACCCCACTGGCAAAAATCTAAAACGATTGAATTCGACTAAAGAGAGTTGGTGCAGCAGCTAGCACTAGCCCTTATTTCCTGTTTCTTCTCGAATGAAGCAGTTCCTTCGCTCCATTTTCTATTTCCAGTAGTGTGTTATTATTTGGAATTAATGAAAGAGTTTGTGAGGTGAAAACTTGAAGAATATTCGAATCATCTTGATGACCATGCTATTTTTTTTAGCTTTTAGCACGCCCGTTTTCGCTGACTCTTATACAATCGATAAAGTACATATTCGCGCATGGATCCAGCCGAACGGCGACTTGCTTCTAAACGAAGTGTTTAAGTATACGTTTAAAGGAGACTATCATCGGGTTAGACGTTCGATACAGACAGATCATCACGAGGGAGTAACCAGCTTCTACGCATACGAACTCTTAAATCCAGATGCCGAACCAGGGTTTGTAAAGGAACAAGATTTACGAGCACTTAAGGTTACACAAGAAGACAACAGTTATTACGCTGCCCTCCCCGCCGAAGACGAGGAAAAAACTGTGTTCTTCGTTTACCACCTAAAGGATGCAGTAAAATCCTATGAAACATACAGTGATCTTGTTGTCCCCTTTTTTGGAACTGGCAGCAATCACGATCAAGACCTGCATGACGTAACGATCGACTTTGTTTTCCCTGAGGAGATAGAACCTGGCCATTATGATGCTTTTCTGCATGACCGGGAAACAGGAAACATTCAAAAGGACCGAGTAGTCGTACGCTTTACCACACCGATCTCCCCGATGTATTCTCTTACGGAAACGAGGCTGCTGTTTCCCTCTTCCGTCATGACCGAACAGAAAAAAATAGCGGCTCCTGTTTCGCTTGAAAAAGCAATTGAACAGGAAAAAACGCTAGCAAAACAAATGGCTAGAAATAAACAAAAACGGGAACAGCTGCAGCACGCACTACCTTACCTGACGATTGTGATGGGGGTGGGGTGCCTTATATTGATGACCCTTTCACTCCTGCGGCGTCTAAGAAGCAGTGGCAGTATGAAGGAATTACTGCACACTGATCCATTAGTGCTGTACTTCATCCATCGCCTTGGAAAAAAAGATCGTTACGGCTACTTTGCTGCTTTGTATTCACTCGTTGAAAAAGGGGCTGCTAAAGTGAAGCTTGATAAAACATCAAAACGATTTCAACATGATCCTGAGGCTCCCGATTATCAGCTCTTATTTACACTAAAAGACACATCCGTTTCACTTAAGCCCCATGAAAACAAGCTGATCTCCTGGCTTTTTAAAAAACTAGGAAAGAAAAGCAAGAATTCCTTCTCGATGATGAATGCAGCAGGAACAACCAAAAAAGAAAAGGATGAACAGCGGCAGCTGCTCGGTTACCAGGGAAAACAGCTGTTGTTTAAACAAGGAGAAAAAGAATGGTTGGATGCCGCCCTTCACCATATGAAAGCAGAAGGACTAATGAGTGACAAACTCATCCGCCTGCTCGTTCCTTTATTGCTGGCTATAGTGTTTTCAGTTGTTCTTTACAGCTACATGCTGGATTCTCTTTCTAAAGGGGCGATGCTCACTTATTCAATCATCGCAGCCATACTATTTTGGCTTGCTTGGCGAAATCCCGCAAAGAGATGGCGATCACTGCTCTTTTTCTTTGCGTCATTTATTGCAGCTCTCATGCTTTATGACGCCGCTTTAGTAAAACAGGTGGCTATTTTGATCCCTGCCGCTGCTTTGCTGTACCTCCTAACACCGCGAATGACCTTATCAAGTGAAGCAGCCATGCTTTACGAGGATATCCGGCAGTTTCGCAAGCAAGTTAGGAAACAAGGACTGCCGCTTCATCTACCGGAAGCAGAGCTGGAGAAATGGGCGGTTCGTTCATTAATTTTAAAAACTCGGCAATCGCGCTCTTCATTTGGAGAGATAGCCGCTGTGAAAGCAGACTTATTCTCATTTGCCCCTCTCGCTTTTCTTTTATCTGAAGATCATGATCCGGTTTCTTATTTAGAAAATACGTGGAAATGGAGCAAAGCAGTCAGCACTGACAGCTCATCCGGAGGTGGGTCCTATGATAGCGGCGGCTTTTTCAGCAGTGATAGCGGCGGTGGTGGAGGAGATGGCGGTGGTGGAGGCGGTGCCGATTAAACCAAAAAGTCCGGAAAGCAGCTGCTTCCCGGACTTTTTTAGCTATTTCTCCGGCACAGAAAGAAATAAGCAAACAGTGCTGCCAAATGACAGATAACCATGATGATTCCCATTGGCAATGTTGTACTCCCAGCCCCAATGCCAGCTAATGGAGCGGCGGCAGAGCCAAAAATATAAGGCATGAGGCCAAGGAATGCGGATGCACTTCCCGCCGTTTTTTCCTTGTTGTCCATCGCCAGTGAAAAACATGTTGTTGATACTACTCCTACACTTGATACCGCAAAAATCAATGGAATAAGGACAGCGATCAAATGAGCCCCTGCTGCAAGCATACAAAGCAGCAGCGTGCTTCCTGAAAACGCCATAAAAAGGCCAGCCTTCAATAAAGTGGATTCGCTTATTTTCCCAGCGAGCCGGCCGGTAACCTGAGTAGCGACGACAATTCCCAAGCCATTTACAGCAAAGCACAGACTAAAAGCTTGCGGGGATAATCCAAAAGAGTCTTGCAATACAAATGGTGAACCCGCTATATAAGCAAACATAGCTGCCATCACAAACCCTTGCACAAGACAATAGCCCATGAACACTTTATCGGTCATTAATAGTTTAAACGTTAACAGTGTTTGTTTTAATCCCCCTGCCGATTTGCGCTCGATGGAGAGGGTTTCCGGCATACCCGAAAAAACAGCAAACAGCGTCACCACCCCCACTATGGCCAGCACACCGAATACTCCAGGCCAAGACACGAAAGAAAGCAGCTGCCCGCCAATCACTGGTGCAGCAATTGGCGCCACCCCATTCACAAGCATCGTCAAGGCAAAGAATTTCGTCAGTTCCGAACCGGAATAAAGATCACGAATAACTGCCCGCGAAATAACAATTCCCGCTGCAGCTGCCGCACCTTGAACAAACCGCATCGTGATCAGCCCCCAAATAGAAGGCATTATAATACATAGAATAGAAGCAGCAGTGAAAATCATAAGACCCGCCATCAGCGGCTTTCTTCTTCCGTTTGCATCACTCAACGGCCCCGCGATGACCTGACCAAAAGCAAGGCCAATTAAAAAAGCGGTCAAGCTAAGCTGAGCAACGGATGCTGAGGCATTCAAATCATTTGCCAAAATGGGCAAAGCCGGCAAATACATATCCACCGATAACGGACCAAATGCTGACAGCGATCCAAGCAAAAGAATCATCCATAACCGATTAGGCTGTCGTATCGCCTCCTGTCGCGGCAATGGTTGCAATGCAGATTGTTTCATTCACTCTCCTCCTCTTCCTCATGACAGCAGTTACGTCATTTTTTTCCATCATACACCATGTCATTGTTATACACTAACTGCCCTGATTATGACTCCTTCTTCCTGACTATTTTCAGAATGGTGTATAATAAGGACGAACAAACAGCGAAACAGGGGTGACGAAATGAAAACGATCGCGGATATTGCCAAGCTGGCAGGTGTTGCTAAAAGTACTGTATCAAGATACTTAAATGGCGGTTCAGTCAGTGAAAAGATGAAACAACGGCTTGAAGCTATTATTGAAGAAACTGGGTACACGCCAAATACTTTTGCGCAAAGCCTGAAAGCAAAAAGAACAAACATGATCGGCACCATTGTCCCCCACCTTGATTCTTATGAAATATCCCAAACGTTGACGGGCATTGATAATGAACTGCGAAAGTGGAATTGCCACATGCTTGTTACGAATACAAATCAAAATATAGAGCGTGAAATTGAAATTCTTTATATGCTGGCAAAACAAAGAGTCGCCGGCATTATTTTGTTAGCACCGCAAATTACGGACGCACATTTACAGGCATTTAACGAAATAACTGTTCCCGTACTTTTAGTCGGCCAGCAGCACGAAGAAGTGCATAGCCTTGTCCATAATGATGAAGAAGCCGGTTATGCCATTGGAAAATATATTATTGAACAAGGCCACCGCCGTCTAGCCTTTTTAGGTGTGGGCGAGGAGAATGAAGCAATTGGCATAAAAAGAAAAGAAGGCTTTAAACGAGCCGTTAGAGAAGCAAATGGCTGTGAAGTCCACTTTTTCGAAACCGGCTTTACAATGGAGGAAGCAGCAGAAGGAGCCTTAGCCGTTTTTGAAGGCTACTTCCCTTCTGCCCTTATTTGTGCAACTGACGATATTGCGATTGGGGCGGTGAAAGCTGCCTATAAAAAAGGGATGCACGTGCCCGCAAACATATCCGTTACTGGATTCGGCGGTTATGCGATTACAAAAATGATGAATCCCGCTTTAACAACTGTCAAACTTCACTTTATGGAAGCTGGTGAAACAGCTGCCCGAAATATCATTAAACTGGCGAATGGAGAAGACATTCCTAAGCTTACTTATTCTAATTTCGAGATCATCGCAAGAGAAAGTGTCGACAAACGATTTGTCCCTGGCTGATCGCTGCATTCATTCGATGGGTTATCCATACACTCCGAGGAAACAAGCAACCATTCTATTAAAAAAGAATTTACGCTCCTTTAAAGCCGGCCAGGGCTTATTTTTATCCACCTTTTCGGAACCGGTTCCTTAATTTTGGAACAAAAATCGCATTTTTACACTATTTTAGGGAACCGGTTCCAAATTGAGTAATATTAAGGCTTTTTAGATTGCCGAACCAGCTCACATTTCCTCTTTTCTCCCTGTCTATAAATGTTGGATGTTTGAAGCGATTAGACAGATCTTGATGTTTTCTTTAACAAAATTCGACAAGGTGATTCTAGGATTCTTTATTCTAAAATACTAATGGTATTGCGTGATAATGTTGCCGACTGAACCTTTATAAATTTTTATGCATATTTTATGCATAAACCTATTTGTATCAATACTTCTCCCGCTGGAGATTTTGCCCTTTTTTCTTCTCTCCCTCTCTAAAAAAACTGGAAATCAAGACTCTATTTTTGCTTATTCCAGCGACTTTTCACCTCTTTTTTACGTGATTTACCGCAAAATATTTTTGCTATTTTTCACAATTCGACTTTTGACTTTTTTCATTTTTGGTCATTTATAAAGCAGTCAGTTGATCTAGTTAAATTAAAAAAGCCGCCTGGCAGTCATTCTGATCATGACTCCAAACAGCTTTTCTTTTTTCCATTATGATGGTTTCCTTTTAAATGGCCACCAGACTCCGTTATTAAAAGAAACTGTAATAGCGGGAATGAGAAGCGGCAAAATAATTAAGCCATATAGCAGCAAACCAGTAATAACAATCGTAGCAATTTGCACCAGACTGAGTACACCGGATGGCATCATCGCTCCAAATGTACCAGCGAGAATCACAGCTGCAGTAATAATAACCGTTCCCATTTTAGCCATTGATTTTGCCATTGCCTGTGGCACCGTCACACCATCCGCCGCTTCTTCACGGAATCGATCAAGCAGGAAGATGGAATAATCCACTCCAAGGGCTACAAGCATCACAAAGCCAAAGAATGGGACCGCCCAGCTGATGCCGTCATAACCAAGTCCATTAACGAAAATCAACTCTGCCACCGCGACAGAAGTGAAATAAGTTAGCAGTAACGAACCGATCATGTAAAGCGGCATAATAACGGAGCGGAATAAAAGGGTTAAAACAACAAATAAACTAACAAGCATAATCGTGACAGTACGTGTAAAATCATCAGATGCAATCTCTTTTAAATCACTGTTCATACTGGATACTCCGCTATAGGCCGTTTCAGCTTTTTCAAAAGGAGTTCCGATTGTCGCACGCTTAACTGCTTCTTTTACTCTTTCGACCGACTGAATCGCCTCAGATGAATACGGATCGTCGGAGAGAATGACTTCAAACAACACACCCGTTTGATGATCGATCGTATACCGATCTAACACTTGTTCAAAGTCTTCATTTTCAAGTGTTCCCTTTGGAATAAAGATGCCTGTATCGCGCAGACCTTTTGTTTCACTCATGTCCGTCATCATGGAAGCCACAGTTTGCAATCCTTTTTTAATTTCGGATAGCCCGCTATTTGCAGCCCCGACACCTTCAGACAGCTTTGTTAATCCGCCCTTTAGCTCGCTGATTTGGCCTGCTGAGTTTTCCAGCTGGCCGGCAGCCTGGCCGATTCCCTGCTGTACTTGGCCGAGCTGTTGCTGAAGCATGCCCAGCTGCTGCACAGTTTGCGGGATGTTTTGTGACTGCTGAAGCCCTTGTGAAACAAGGCCAATTTGTTCATTAATCTGTCCAAGCCCCTTAGCTGCTTCCCCAAGTCCACCCGCTCCGGCAGCAGCCTGATCTCCAGCAGGCAGCTGTTTCGTCACGTCATTAAGCCCGTTTTGTACTTTCGTTAATCCGCCTTGAACCTCTCCAAGACCTTTTTGCGCTTTTGTCAAACCTTCAGCCAGCTTTCCGAGCTGCTGATCTACATATAAATCTTCAATAACCTTGCCAGTCGGCCGAGTGATCGCTCTAACTTCCTCGACACCCTTCACTTTTTCGATTTCTCGGCTAATGGATTCTACATACGGGACCGTTTCTTCTGTTACGATGTCTTTCTCTTCTTTTAAAATAACCTGCACCGGCAGGGAATCACCTTTCCCAAATCCCTTTTCAATCGCATGTAGCCCTTTGACAGATTCATAGCTGCTGCCAATCTCTTCTACGGTATTATAGGATTGTTCATTGTTGTACGTAAAAAGCAGCGGCACAGTAACGATTGCGACGACAAGCATCGATAACAGCGGCCGTTTAACGGATAAAGAACTCATGAAGATCCACAATTTACTGTCATGATGAGCGGCTGATTTTTTCGAAGGCCAGAATAATTTGTCTTTCAGCACCGCCATAAAGAACGGCATAATCGTAAATAACACAAATAGCAATACAATGATTCCAACAGCTACCCCCACAGCTGATTTAAAAATAGGAAACTGTGCAAACCCGATAGCAGAAAATCCGATAAAGACTGCTAACCCGCTGATTAAGAGCGTTCTTCCTGCTGTTTTGTACGTGTTTACGATCGCATCCTCGACTGTATGCCCAGCAACCAGCTCTTCTTTATACCGGCTCAGTAACAAAATACAATAATCTGTACCAATACCAAAAAGAACGGCTACTAAGAAAATTTGCGTATAGTTGGATACCGGAAAACCGAACCAATCAATAAAAAAAGCGACAAAGGATTGGCTAAGCAAATACGTAATACCGACAGCCAGCAACGGGATAAATGGAGTAACGAGTGAACGGAATACCGCTAATAGCAAACCAAAAATCAGGACAACGGTAATAACCTCTGTCCGTTTTAGTCCTTCCTGGGCACTCACATTCACGTCATGATTAATAATCGCTTCCCCTGTTAAATAAACAGTCCGGTCTTTCGGCACGACCGTCGAACGGATCTTCTCTGCCAGTTTATTAATCTCTTCATCTGTGCCGTCCACCGTAATTGGAACGAGCACTGTTTTTTTATCTTCTGAAACAAGCTGCTCTTCCAAGTCTTTGTTTTCAAAAGGATTGAGCACATCTTTTACAGGAGCGCCTAAATGATTGAGATTCTCCACTGTTTTTGCAATGACTTTCCTGGAGTGATCATCCAGCTTCTCCTTTAACGGAAAGACGAGCGATATCGTATTTTCTCCGGCTCCTGCTTTTTCTAATATCTCAGCAGCCCGCTGGGAATCAGCCTCTTTCGGCAGCTGAAACGTGCCTGCGTCCTCCGCCTGCTTTGTTAAGTTAGGCGCCAGCATAAAAAGAACCGCTGTCAGGACGAGGATCACCGCCATAATCGGCCATTTCCATTTGATCACACTTCTCATTCACTACACTCCCTTCACTTTTAAAACATCCTTCAGTTTTCGGAATGTCTTAACAAATTGTTCGATCTCCTGCTCTTCCACCTCATCAGACAATAGCTGCTCAATATAGTCGTACAATACCTTGTCTGACTGCTCAACAATGGCCCTTCCTTCCTCTGTTAATTCCACAAGCTTTGTCCGCTGATCTCCCTCCGCTTTCACCGTCCGGATCAGTCCGTTTTCATCTAGCTGCTTTAAACGGTGAGAAATCGCACTTTTATGGACCCCTTGCATCGCTGCTAATTGGCCTAAAGCGATAGGACCATGTTTATTAATAATCTTCAGCGATTGCATCTGTTCCGGTGAATACTCACGCCAGAGCGGATTATCGACCGATTTGATCACCCGCTCCGTTCCATAAATAATGACTTCCTCAAATAATTCCACCGCTTCTCTTAATTGCTTTTTCACATTAGTTGACCCCCTAAACATTATATAAGTTTAGGGGGTCAACTAATGAATGTCAATTTAAAAGTTTGCTAACGAAAAAGGTCTCTTCAAAGCCGCTGCTAGCTGACTTTTAAAGAGACCTCTTCCTCATTATTTTGGTCTTTCTAAAGAGAATATTTCGCCTATTTTTGCATAATCAGCACCCGCTAACCGGCTGACAGCTTTCAACTCACTGTAATCAATTTTTCCCTCTTTATAAATCTGTTCATCAAAATGAAAAAGAACGATTCTTCCAATTAAGAGATCGCTGGATGGCGCCTCTCCCCCTCCTAATTCTAAGGCATGCTCGAGCACACATTCCATCCGAACACCCGCCTCTTGAACACCTGGCACGGAAATTTTTAGACTCTCGACCGGAGTTAAGCCTGCTAGCTCAATCTCACTTTCCTCAGCTGGAAGAAGGGCTGCTGTCTCATTCACCTTTTCCACATTGGACTCTGTTACAATGTGAACAACGAATTCCTTCAACTGAATAGCATTGCGGGCGGTATCTTTTTGCTTTTCTCCAATTCTCTGGATCGCCAAAGATACCATCGGCGGATTGGCGGATATGATGTTGAAGTAACTGAATGGGGCACCGTTTAACGTTCCCTTTTCAGTTTTCGTCGTCACAAAGGCAATGGGTCTTGGCACGATGCTCCCAATTAAAAGTTTGTAATTATCCTTTACACTGTTGGATGCTGGATCAATGGAAATCAATCTAACCCTCTCCTTTAAAATGATTTCTTTTTCTATCTGAGTGCTTAAAAAAATAAATGATAACTCTCGAATTTGCCGTTGACTCTCTCGTTACGTCATACTTTATAGTACACATATAAGGGAGGCAATCACATGGTAATGAAGATTAAAGAAGTCGCGAATATAGCCGGAATTAGTGTGCGCGCACTACACCATTACGATCAGATCGGCCTGTTGTCCCCGACTAATACGACAGAAGCAGGCTACCGCCTTTACACAGATGATGATCTTGAATTACTGCAGCAAATCTTGTTTTTTAGAGAGATCGGCTTCCCTTTAAAGAAGATAAAAGAAATTATTTATAGCCCTTCATTTGATCGCCAGGAAGCGTTAGAATTGCATCAAAAAATGCTGGTCGAGAAACGGCGTCGGCTTGATCAAATGATTGCCACTGTCGAAAAAACCATTCAACATATGAAAGGAGACATTCCGATGTCAAACAAAGAAAAGTTTGAAGGCTTTGATTTTAGCGAAAATCCTTATGAACAAGAAGCACGAGAACGCTGGGGAGATCAAGCGGTAGATGAATCAAACGCTAAACTAGCAAACATGTCGAAAGAAGAGCAAAGTGATCTCTCTAAAAGCATGAATGCGATTTATACGAAACTTGCCGCTCTCCGCCATGATCCGCCTCATTCCGAAGAAGCCCAAACAGCTATTCAGGAATGGTACGTTTTTTTAAATAAGATGGGAAGCTATTCGCTTGATGCTTTTAAAGGGCTCGGCCAAATGTATGTCGCTGATGAACGCTTCACTAAAAACATCGACCAATTCGGCAAAGGGCTTGCTAAGTTTATGTGCGAGGCAATGGCTATTTATGCCGATACACATAAAAAGCAGGATTGATAAATAAGGCAGCGTTGGATTCATGATCCAGCGCTGTGCGTTTATCTATTGAACAGCCTGCTAAAAAACCCTTTCTGTTCTTTTTGTTCAGGTGCTGACTCGGGTTCCGGCTCTGCTGCTGCCACTTCTTTTACAGCATTTTCTACTAAAATCCCCTTCTGTTTCGCTTCCTGCAGCCAGCTTGGAAATTCATTTAAGAGCGCATCATAAAGCTCGTCATCAGAGATTTTTTCGATTTCTTCGATATGAAGGAAGTTGGCATTGTCTGTCACTCTTCCTTCTAACGTGTCGAGCTTTCTCAAAAAGTCAAAGTTGCCGTTGCCAATGCCGACAAACTGCCAGAATAACGGCTTGTCTGCTGATCCTTCAATAAGCGACTTAATATTTTTCCGACAGCCACCGTCATTAATGAACACAATAAAAGCTGGTTCCTCTGCAGGCTCCTCTTGCAAATACTTTGTCAAAACATCTTTCATAACAGGCAGCTCTTCATTTCTGCCAAATTTGTGCACACTGTCGTTATGTAAAATTTCACGGTCAACATATCCGTCAAAGTCCTTCTCTGTTACTGGATGAAGCCGGGAAAATTCGTTGTCGTATACCCAAATATCAAGCAGTCCATCATCATCAAATTCGGCAGCTACAGCTAAAATCCGTTCCACCACTTTTTGAACTGTGCCATTTTTATAAAGCGCCCTCATCGACCCGGTAATATCAAGCACCAAACCGACACGTGCTGTCACTGTCGTTAATTGCTTTTTTTCGAGAACGACTTTCAAACTTTTTTTCTGCAGGTCAATAGTACCCATTTTATTCCTCCATCTACTTTTGTTAGTATAGTTATTATTCCATTATAATTATACAGAATATTTCGCCTCATTTAAACCAATAGCTGCTTGGCTAATTGAAAAAACTAACATTTGCTATCTTGCTGAAAAATTGTTTAAATAGTAATGTATGTTTAAAAATAAAACAAAAGACTCTTTTGTTTTTCACGATAAAATTATTTTAATAAAAGGCGGTAAGAACATTGATTACCACAAAACCATATAGAGTTTTATTGTATTACCATTATGTTTCTATAGATAATCCGGAAGAGTACGCTGCCAAGCATTTGGAGTTTTGCAAAGAACTTGGATTGAAAGGGCGCATTTTAGTTTCTCATGAAGGGATCAACGGAACCGTATCAGGAACTGTGGAACAAACAGAGAAATACATGAGCGAAATGAAAAAAGATCCTCGCTTTGCCGACATGGTATATAAGATTGACGAGGAGGAAGGCCATGCGTTTAAAAAGATGAAGGTTCGCCCGAAGAAAGAGCTTGTGACACTTCGCTTAGAGGAAGATGTGAATCCTTTAGAGCTTACTGGGAAGTACTTAGAGCCTAAAGAATTCTTTGAACAAATGCAGCAAGAAGACACCGTTATTCTCGATGCTCGCAATGATTATGAATATGATCTCGGCCACTTTAGAGGAGCCATCAAACCGGACATCCGAAATTTCCGTGAGCTTCCGGACTGGGTTCGTCAAAATAAAGAAAAATTAGAGGGCAAAAAGATTTTAACGTACTGCACAGGCGGTGTCCGTTGTGAGAAGTTTTCTGGCTGGTTGTTAAAAGAAGGCTTTGAAGATGTTGGCCAGCTGCATGGCGGAATTGTCACTTACGGAAAAGACCCAGAAGTACAAGGCGAATTATGGGACGGACAATGTTATGTATTTGATGAACGCATCAGTGTTCCTGTTAATCAAAAAGAACACGTGATTGTCGGCCGCGACTATTTCTCCGGAGAGCCTTGCGAGCGCTACGTGAACTGTGCAAATCCGGAATGTAATCAAAAAATTCTAGCCTCAGAAGAAAATGAACATAAATATTTACGCAGCTGCTCTCATGAATGCCGCGTCCATCCACGCAACAGATATGTCGCAGAACATGGAATTTCGGAAGAAGAATGGCAGGAAAGAGTCAAACAGCTGAACGAGCAGCCACAACAATAAAAACCTGAGGGTGTCCCAAAAGCCTACTTTTGGAACACCCTCTTTTTATTTTATAAAGCAGGATGTACTTGTTGGTGCCACGCTTGCAGGAGTTCCTGCTCCCTCTTTCTGCTCATTCCGGCTTTGCGCTCTTCATCAGAACGAGAAGTTTCCCATTCTAATACGTCTTTGATTGTATTAGCAAGCGGCCGGAAGGTTAATCCCTTCTGTATCGCTTTTGTATTATTGACAGTAAAAAAGCCGTTCCAAGGCTTTTCCTCCCCCGGCAAAGGATAGTCTTCCGGAAGCCAAAGCGGCATCTCTCCCCACGCTCCTACTTGGTGATGCTCTAAAAATCCCTCTGATACCCAGGTAAACACCGCATCACTTTGACTAGCCCGCTTGCATTCTGCTAACAGTTCTCCCATCGTTAAAAAACCTTCTGGACCGTTCGCATTAAACGTACCGGTGATGTTTTTTTCTATACAGGAAATAATCCATTTGGCTAAATCTTGGGCATCAATAAGCTGTATAGGACGCTCAGGGCGCCCAGGTGCGAGAACTTCTCCGCCCTCTGCTACACGTTTCACCCAGTACGGGAGCCGATCCGTATAATCATACGGTCCGACAATTTGGCCAGCACGTACAACCAGCACTTTTCCCGGCAACTTTTGTTCCGCTGCCTTTTCACTCAGCGCTTTTAATGGACCGTAATATTCATATATAGGCCCTGCTGTCTCCCCTGTAATCTCTTCTACTTTATCGTAATCCATTGTTAGTACGGCATCCTTCTCATCCAAGCCTGGCTTTGCCATATCTTCGTAGACGGACTGACTTGAAATGTATGTATAGTGATCTGTGTGCTGAAGCATCTGGCACGACGCCTTAACCGCTCTCGGAACAAAGCCGCACGTATCAATCACTGCATCCCAACGCCGGCCTGCAAGTGCCTGCAGATCTCCGTTACGGTCACCTACTAGCTGCTCCACCCCATTTATTAGAGCTGAATGGCTGCCCCGGTTAAACAATGTTACCCGATGTCCCTTTTTTAGAGCCTCTTTCACTAGAAATCTGCCAACAAAACGCGTACCCCCCAAAATCAAAATATCCAATTTTCTCCCTCCTTTACTTTAGCGTATTCGCCGGTTGCCCAAATATCTCTTTTTATTCTCCGGGGAATAGGAACGTTTTCGTACTTAACGCAAAACAACAGGAATTTCTTTTACACCGCGGACAATCATTCCCGGTCTCCACTCCAGCTCATCAGGATGAACACTTAGCTTTAATTTAGGAAAGCACTGAAGCAGGCTATTAATGGCAATTTCTCCTTCCAGCCGGGCAAGCGGTGCACCGAGACAAAGGTGAATGCCTTTTCCAAACGCCAAGTGCGGGCTCTTTTCTCTCGTAATATCAAGAATGTCAGGGTCCTTAAATTGGGAAGGGTCATGATTGGCCGAATTAAGGGCAATCATGACCACTTCGCCCTTTCTCATGAACTTCCCTTTGAACTCTAAGTCTTCGCCCGCCCAACGAGAGGTACTAAATTCAACAGGCCCATTAAAGCGAAGCAGTTCCTCAATTGCGGTGTGAATCAAATCCGGATTATGCTGCAGCAGCTTGAATTGATCAGGATGTTCCAATAGGGCAAGAATGCCATTTCCAATTAAATTGACGGTTGTTTCGTGGCCGGCAATAATGAGAAGCGATACGACTCCATATAGCTCTCTTTCTGTCAGTTGGTCACCCTCATCCTCGGCATGAATGAGCTGGCTAATCAAGTCATCTCCAGGATGCTGCCGGGTTTTCTCAAACCATTGACCGAGATATTCAATAAATTCATTCATATGCTGGTAAATATTCTGAGCGTTCTCTCCATTTGCTCCCTCAATTAATGAATTAGACCAAAGGCGAAACTTATCACGATCTGATGAAGGAACGCCGAGCATTTCACAAATAACGATAATGGGCAGTGGAAAAGCAAAATCATCAATTAAATTCATCTTTTCCTTGCTGGCTGCTTGATCTAAAAGTTCATTTGTAATTTCTTGAATCCGTCCCCTCATGCCGGCAATCATATTTGGAGTAAAGGCTTTTTGAACGAGCCCACGCAGCCGTTTGTGATCAGGCGGATCAGAAAATAGCATATTTTGAGTAAACACACTTCCGTGGTCCATACTGCCGCCGAACAGCTTAGAAAAGTCTTTAATAAATCGTTTATCCTTTAGGGCTTCAACGGCTGCTTCGTATGTCGTAATCATCCAGCCATTCTGACCGTCAGGCAGCATAATCCGGTACACAGGGTCTGTTTCTCTTAATTTTTTATAAGCAGGATAAGGGTTCTTCGTGAATTCTTTTGTAAATGGAATAAAGCTGCGATCGTTCTGAGAATGATTCATAGATAATACAACCTCTCCCTCTTCGCAAACAATTTATTTTTTTACATAAAATAACTTATTTACTAAACGATAGCACAAAGGGTGAAAGGTCTCAAAATTTAACAAATAAAAAACTTTGCCCTTTTAGACAAAGTTTATCCAAAGACGCTTATTCTCTTTGACCAGCAGCCTAGCCTAACACCTTAGTAGTAAGCTCTGCGCCGTATTTCCTTCACGAGCAAGACGGCTGCTATAACAAGAACAAGCATAACAAAAAGGACAGCTGTCGTTGAAATGGTAGACATAAAAATAATAATGCCTGCCACTTGCAGAACGGCAATGCTTAACCCAACTGCAAAACCTCTCTTGTTCTCTTTACGGCCCGCAATAAACATCTGCAGGGTAATCAAATTAATGATAAAAAAGAGACCGACCACTCTTATAAAAGGAGTGGAAAACACACCTGCCTCGTCTTCTGGACCGTATAATATAAAGGCTGCAATGGGAAGAGTAGATAGATTTATAATGAGAAAGGCAAGTCCCCAAGAAAGCCAAAATAAAACTTTATTCATCACAAAAACTCCTCTTTTTATACTTTAACAGAGAGAAACCTGCTTATCGGTTACATGGAGACGAGACGTCGTCCATACACTCTCTTATTTTGAAGCATTTTATGCAAAGACTCAACAATTAAAGATAGAAATACGTCAAAAGCCATAAGCTGCCTTGACAAAACTTTAGACGAAAAGAAGAATAGTAGAAAGGACAACAAGATAGGAGCGGCTAAAATATGCGTATTTTCGTTTATGTGATTATTTTCTTCTCGTTTTTTGATTTGTTTACCCAGCTGCCGATCATGAGCCCTTTTGCAGAATCTCTCGGCGCCACGCCCTTTTTAACAGGACTGGCTGTCGGTATGTATTCTTTCTCTAATACAATCGGAAACATCCTTTCAGGTTTTCTCACCGACAAAAAAGGAGCCTTTCGGGTTTTACTTGCCGGCTTGTTATTAACGGGAGCTTCCCTATTGCTTTATCACTTCGTTGTAGATGCCTGGTCGCTTCTGGCCATTCGCTTCCTGCACGGTTTGCTCGCTGGGCTCATTGTCCCTGCTGCATTCACTTATTTAGCTAATGCAGCCGAGGAAGGAAAGAAAGGAAAAGGTGCCGCTATTTCAGGTGCATTTGTCGGCATGGCCGCCATCATCGGTCCGGCATTCAGCGGGATTGTTGCCAGCAGAACGAATGAAACGACCGTATTAACCGTGACCGCTTTGGCACTTCTTCTTCTTGGAGTACTAACACTATTTCGGCTGCGCACAAACGTAAAAGCAGAGAAAAAGGCAGAACAGGCCGATCGCATGAAAGTACGGGATTTTTTCAAGAGCACTAACGTGGTAAAAGCATTTATTGGTGCATTTTTGCTGATGTTTTCTCAAGGTGTGCTTGCCTATATGCTGCCATTGAAAGTTATTCTTCTCGGCTATGATTCCCAAACAAGCGGAATGCTGTTGAGTGTGTTTGGAATCGTGGCAGTTCTAATTTTTCTGTTGCCAACTAATCGAGTGTTTGACCGGATTCAATCAACCTCAACGCTGGCATTCGGCATGACGATGATGGGGATAAGCCTTGCTTTAGCCAGCCAAGTTAAAGACATTTCATTCCTTTATGTATGTATGGCACTGTACGGTATTGGCTTTGCTTTCTTATTCCCTTCTCTTAATTCTCTGCTAGTGGAGGCTGTAGCTCCTGCCCACCGCGGCAAGGCATATGGCTACTTCTATGCTTTCTTTTCATTCGGAGTCGTTGCCGGCTCAGGTGTAACCGGCCTGCTTGCCTTGACTATAGCAGAAGGTTTTCTTTTTACAGGGATACTATTAATCATTGCAGCGATTGGCAGCCTTTTGAAAGAGCCGCCGGTCATCAAAGAACATCATTAAAGCTGTCTTTTAAGCAAAAAGACAGCTTTCTTTATGATAATTATAATGATGTCAAGATAAGATTAGCGCGACACCAATGTTTGCTGCCACTACAGCAAATTGCGCAAGGCCGATTCCGGCGGCCAGCCCTGTTACACTGCGTAGAATATTATTGCTTACACGTATTTTCCATCTTTGCGTAAAACCATCTGCGAGCAGCGGCAAGCAAGCTAGAATAGCGACAGCAAAAGACTGCGGGAGCGGCCAAGATAGCCCATAAATAGACAGCGGTCCAGACAAAAGCAGCCCAATTAATAAAAACATACACCGAAAGCAAACAGGAAATTGCTTTTCTTTTATTACAAGCGATCTCTCTGGCTTGCGGTGACAGGGCATAAATTGCAACGTGAAAAGATCGATGAAAAAACTTTTCATGATGAACAATCCGGACTGCAATCACAGTCCCCATCCTTATCGCAATCAAACCCTTTTAAGTTAAACGTGCTTGGTGGACAATCACAGCAGTCCGACAGATCATCTATTTTCCCCTGTCTCCTCCTTTTGCGATACCAAAAAACAGTCACTATAAATAGGACAATGCCAAATACAAGCCATCCAATTAAGATGGTTCTTTCACTATTTGTTGGGTTGGACATTAATCCTGTAATGCTGCCAATCAGACAGATAATCGTTACTAAAAAACTTAGAAAAACCATTTTCTCCCCCTGCTATCTCTTCGTCTTATTAATCTAATTTAAAAAAACTGTTATTTATCAGTTTATTCATTTAAACTTTATCTTTTCCCTTAAAAAATGGCTATTCTTTTTTAAACCCATCGAATATTTCCCACTAAAAAAACAGCCCTGATCCAGGACTGTCTAATAAAGCTTAATTCACTTCTTCGCCGACAATTTTAGCCTCTAACTCAAGTTCTACTCCGAACGTTTCCTTTACTTTCTTGCGAACCATTTCAATAGTGGCAATGTAATCCGCTGCTGTCGCATTGTTCTTGTTAATGATAAATCCAGCGTGCTTCGTTGATACTTCAGCTCCGCCGACTCCTTTGCCCTGCAAACCGCTATCTTGAATTAATTTCCCTGCAAAATAGCCTGGAGGCCGTTTAAATACGCTGCCGACAGAAGGATACTCAAGCGGCTGTTTTGATTCTCTCTGGAAAGTAAAATCATCCATCTTCTCTTTAATGACAGCTTGGTCGCCCTCTTCAAGAGCGAAAACAGCTTCAAGTACAATGTCTTTATTTTTACTAATGATACTTGTACGGTAGCCAAGTTCCAGTTCATCTTTTTGTAACGTACGAAGCTCACCTTGCTGCGTCACCACTTTCACGTGGTCAATAACATCCTTTACTTCACCGCCGTAAGCGCCGGCATTCATCACCATGGCTCCGCCGATTGATCCCGGAATTCCACAAGCAAACTCTAATCCAGCCAAACTATGTTCGTACGCTAAACGAGAAGCATCCTTGATATTCGCACCGCCTTGGGCGATTAATGCATTTCCTTCAACACGCAGTTCGGTTAAATGTTTAAATTGCAGCACGATGCCACGAATGCCGCCATCTCGGACGATTACATTTGAGCCATTTCCAAGCAGAGTAAACGGCAATTGGTGCTTTTCCTTTAGACGAATAACTTGTGCGACGGTTTCATATGTGTCAGGCATCACTAAAAAGTCTGCCTTGCCGCCGATTTTTACTAAAGTATGATCTTTCAGCGGCTCATCACGAAGCACGTTTTTCTCACCGCAAATAGCAATCAGCTCTTGATAAATTTCTTCATTCAGCATATGTTCATACCTCATTACGTTTATCGTATTATTAAAAAACCGAGCGGGAAGACTTTTCTTCCCTTCTCCATTCTAGCCAAAAAAAACTGTTTTGGAAAGGGAGACCGCCTGTCTGCTCCGATCAGCTCCTTTCTCACCGTAAGATAAGAACCTCTATTATCGCCTTTATTACATTCCGCTTATACTATATATTTAACGATCCATTGTTTCATGCCTTTTTTGCATTAGGTTTGCTTCTTCTTATCGAACTGTTTTAAATCCACACGCCCATCTTCCGTAAACAAAATCCCTTCCTGCTCCAGCAGCATTCGCTGTACTTCACGAGATTCCTCATCTGGAACAGCGATCTCTCCCTTGGCATTTACCACCCGGTGCCAGGGCAGCTTATATTTCCTGCTCATCGAATGTAGAATCCGCACTACTTGCCGAGCCGCACGCGGGCTGCCCGCTATTCGCGCAATTTGTCCGTATGTTACAACATATCCAGATGGTATTTCCTTCAACACTCGAATAACTTCAGCTGTGAATGGCTGTAGTTCTCCCTCATTTCCCACTCCATCACCTCCATGTTTAGCGATCAAACTTTAAATATTTATCATTATTTTAACAATTTATTTCCCAAGAAATCTGCTTACGAACTCTTCTTTATAACCTTAAGTTTAGTTAGTCCATTTACTTTATAAACGGGTACAGTAAGTAGAAGGTACCTTCATCCAAGAGTTAAATTTCCTAGCAGTCCGATTCTGTTTGCTGAATTTTATTTTTAAAAGACTTGTCCACCTTTGATAAATATAAGAGTTCCTCGTATTGCTCTCTTTGTTTTTTAAACTCAGTATACTCGCTCTTCTGTAAAGACAAACAATCCAAATGTGTATCGTGGAAGGATAAATTCACTGTAATGGGAAGAAAATCACTTTCCTTTTTACAATGAGGACATGACAACTCTGTTTTATGAAGGACACCCCTATTAAAAAGCAAATCGTAGCGGGCAAGTTCTCTTTGATACGTTCGACTTAGCCGCCCGCAGCTGCTGCATTCCGCTAATTGATTTAGTCTATTCAGTTCTGACTTTATTTCTTCTTTATCATTCAGGCGACTCATAAAACGCTCAAGTGAAGTATAAACAAGAAAACCAATCATAGGCATGCCGATCAAACAAATCAAAAGGGTCATGAACTGGTTCAACTCTATCGACTCCTTTATTCAAGATGTATAGAAGAGCTAGGAAGTTGTCCGAATTTTTATTACTTCGATCATATCATATGACCGCTGCCAAAAGAAAAAGTGTCAGCTCTTTATTAACGAGCTGACACTCTTTCATACATATTAAGCAAGATCAGATACTCTCTTTCTAAGCCGGTCACAAGTGATTGGATGTAAAGCTTGGTTCAGCCTTTCAATGTCTTCGGAAAATACGCGGTCTTTCGCCATGCTTGGCACGATGCTACGCAGCTGTTCCCACTTAGTACGCAGCTTCGGCGAAGCTTTTTCGATCCCTTTGTATTCTAACGCCTGCATAGCGCAAATGCACTCGATAGCCAACACGCGGCGAACATTCTGGATAATCATACCGGCGTGGCGAGCAGCGATTGTTCCCATGCTGACATGGTCTTCCTGATTGGCAGAAGAAGGAATCGAATCAACACTTGCCGGGTGGGCCAATGTTTTGTTTTCTGATACAAGCGAAGCCGCTGCGTATTGCATAATCATAGCTCCAGATTGCAAACCAGGCTGTGGGCTTAAAAATGGAGGAAGATCATTCAATTGCGGATTAACGAGCCTTTCAATCCGGCGCTCGGAAATATTAGCGAGCTCCGCAACCGCAATTTTCATAAAGTCCATCGCTAGTGCAATCGGCTGACCGTGGAAGTTACCGCCTGAGATAACAAGCGCCCCATCTTCAAAAATAAGCGGATTATCTGTCGCTGCATTCATTTCGATTTCCAGCTTTTCTTTTACATAATCGAGTGCCTGCCACGAAGCACCATGCACCTGTGGGATACAGCGGATCGAGTAAGCGTCCTGTACACGCTTTTCCCCTTGTCGTGTAATCAGCTGACTCCCCTCTACCCATTCGCTCACCCGTTTAGCAACAGCGAGCTGCTGTGGATAGCCTCGTGCTTCATGAATAGCCGGATGAAAAGCATCAATGATTCCTTCTAGCCCCTCCATCGTTAAAGCAGCAATCCATTCACTGTCGTAAGCGAGTTGCTCTGCCTCTATATAATTGATTACACCCATAGCCGTCATAGCCTGTGTACCGTTAATAAGCGCCAACCCTTCTTTCGCCTGCAAAACAATCGGCTGGATGCCTTTATCTTTTAACACACTAGCTGCATCAACGGGTTCACCATGTTCTCCATGCACCTTGCCTTCACCAATTAAGACTAGAGCCAGATGGGAAAGCGGTGCCAAATCACCCGATGCCCCTAAAGAACCTTGTTGAGGGATATAAGGATGAACAGACTGATTAATAAGCTCTGCCAGCGTATTAACTAACACCGGACGAACACCTGAAAAACCTTTTAATAAAGCGTTAAGACGCAGCACCATCATAGCGCGGGATACCACTTCCGGGAAAGGATGGCCCACACCGCAGGCATGAGAACGGATTAAGTTGAGCTGCAGCTCTTGTACGTCTGTTTCATTGATCACGACATCACTAAACTTCCCAAAGCCTGTCGTAATCCCATAAATCGTCTTCTTTTCTGACACAATTCGGTCTACTGCTAACCGGCTTTTCTGTACCCGTTCCATGCTTTCCTCTGAAATTTTTATTTTTTCCTGCTCTAAACAAACTCTTTTTAACTGCTCAACTGTTAAAGAATTTCCTGTTAATTCGACTGCCATTTGTAATTCCTCCTTTTTTAGCTCAAAAACATAAAAAGAGGTGACGATGGCATATAAAAATAAGCCATCATCACCTCCTAACGTCTCGTTACTATAGGTCATGATTTAGTTTATTCAATTGGATGGTTTAAAGGTACAGCCCTCAACAAGAAGGTCGATGCAACTAGTTTCCCGCATCAGCTGCCTTCATTTGTGGCTTGTGTTATAAATAAGCATGCTTTATGATTCACTGAATGAAAACGCTTGTCTTTTAAGGTACAAAACCTGGCGAGAAGCAAAGTGACTACAGAGTCATGAACACTATAGACAGGTGAACACCGAAAAAAGCGTGCGTTTGCCAACAGCCGAATCAAATGTGATTAATCCCAAGGCCAATTGCCTCATGTTCTAACCCTTTTACAGGAGCACCGATTGTGCCGTAAAAAGCAACCGCAATCCATTCACCCTCGTTCGCTTCCTTATACGGCTTTCCCCGTACAACAGCAAAGCGAAGGCCAACGGTTCTCATCATTTCACCAATGGCGAGGCGTCCTCTCGTTACCCCTTCTAACGCTTCGAGAATCGCATGATATAAAGCATGAGTTTCCCTATATACATCTTCTTCAATTAACTGGTGTCTTTTCACTGCTGTTTCAACAGCTGAAATGACCTTTTGGGTATTCATCGATCCTACTTTTCCCTGGCAAAATGACACTTGACTAAATGCCGCTTCAAACATGCGGCTCTCTTCATCATCCAGCATAGCAAGTAAGGTGGCAATCTTCCCAATCTGTATTGCTTGCGCCATTCAACCACCACCTACATTAAAAATAAAAATAATTGGTTGCTTGCTTATTATTATAAACTCAACCTAAAATGAGAGTCAATTATAATTTGGAAAATTTTAGTATATTACCACGTTATCAGAGTAAAGAGCTCTTAGCAACAAAAAAAGATCAAGTGAGGACAAACGCTTTAAGCGTTCAGCTTCACTTGATCTTAATAAGTTCTAAGATAGAGGCAGACAACTTACCATAAATTCGGCTTCATCGTCATAAACCACAGCATAAGCATCAACAAAAAGATATAAATCCAGACAGACCGATGCAGTTTGTCCACAAGTGCCTGCTTATTAGCCCCTGGCTCATTAAATCCCTTCAATGTCGGGGAAAAGGCCCGCGCGAGGAAAAATATGGAACTGAACATGACGATGATTGTCATCACAACCCAAGATGTTTTCCATGACCACGGCCCATTTAGGATAAGTAAAACGCCTGAAGCCACCAACACATGGCCCGCATGCTTAACTAGTCTCACGGAAGAAGAAAATACGTGTATATAGGCCTGCTGTGCATCAGCCTCGGCTACTCGCATTTTTTTAATTAAAGCGAGCAGGACAAAAAACGGACCGATGGATGCGACAGCGCTCAAAATATGTGTATACAAAAGAAATTGGTATGCAATATTCATTTTTTACAAATTACTTCTGCACAGGACTAAACTCGTGAACCCATACCTTCATGCTTGGCACCCAAGGCATGCCGGGATGCATTGATAAAATAGAATCCTTATATTCTTCCAGGCTTTCGTACCCTTCCTGCTTTGCTTGCTCGTCTGTTAACTCTCCAAGGGATTGTGAATATACACGTTCAACAACAAATTCTTGACCTTCAAGTGTCATAATCTCGCCAATGTCTGCATATCTGCCGTTACGACGTGTGGCTGTTTTTTTTCCATTTAATACTTTTTCAACATCTGCCGGAACCGTAACTAACCGTTCAATTGTACATGTTTTTGGAGGCAAATTTAGGTTTTCATTCTCGTTTGTCATTGTTAAACCACCTTTATTTTTAAGATTCTCCTTTATTATACTTCATATCCAAATGCCCGCAAAACAACAGCTTCGTTCTTTGTTCCCAATGTTTTATTGTTCCTAGGCAGGGAATCAGTACATTATCTATAACAAAAAAAGGCAAATGTCTAACGATCATCTATTTCCTTGAATCTATAACGGAGCAGCAGCTTACTCCAAGAAAGAAGGAGATTATATGCAGAAGCCCACTTTAAAAGAAATCCTAGACTCGCTCACCTCCATGAACAGCCACCTCACTTCTCTAGGAAATAGATTGACAAAGATAGAAAAAAAGATAGAAGACCTTTCACTGATTCATCAGCATACCCGCAGACGCAGAAAGTCGTAATCAGTTTAAAACAGCTATTCTTCTTAGAAGTTATTTTTCTGTACCTCATGTCCCTTTCGTCTTAAAACTCCATGATCGTGATTCTTTGAATGTGAGTTCAGTTAATTAAAAGTTAAAAGGATGCTATACTGAAGGAAATATGTGTTAGGAGGATGCATGATGAGATTAACTGTTTACTTGGCTGGAGAAATCCATAGCTCTTGGCGAGAAGAAATTAAGCAAAAAGCGGCAGCCCTTAAACTTCCAATTGACTTTGTCGGTCCGATGGAAAACCATGACCGCTCTGATGATATCGGTGAAGAAATTTTAGGTAAGCAGCCAAATGCCATTTTCCGTGACGCAGCGGCCTCAAGTCTTAATAACTTGCGTACCGAAGTACTCATGAAAAAGGCAGATCTAGTCATTGCCCTGTTCGGAGAGAAATACAAACAATGGAATACAGCAATGGATGCAAGCGCTGCTGTTACTTTCGGCAAACCGCTTATTTTGATCCGTCCTGAATCCTTGCATCACCCATTAAAAGAACTATCTAGAAAAGCCAATGTCACCGTTGAAAATGTGGATCAGGCAATGAAGGCCCTTGCTTACATATTTGATTAACTGCGAATGAAGCCTGTTCAGGAACTTCCTGAACAGGCTTTTCTTTACTAATATTATGATGAAATCAGCTCTTTCCCTTTTCCAAAAAAGTTTAGACAGCGGCTCCTAGCCCTGATTTTGAGCCCCTGTAAGAGGATCACTCTCTTTATGAAGACAAGCAAAAACAATGAGGAAGGTGAGCATTTGCCGACAGCCTAAAAATCTGCAGCATTAGGCAGACTTTATTGCTTTATTGGCACCTGTCTATTCCCTAGACATTAAAAATGATTCATAATGGCTGTAGAAGATCCATGTACAGAATACTTTTACATATGAAACATAAAGTGGAGGAATCAAATGAATAAGTGGATCATTGATTCTCATATCCATCTAGACTTATATTCCATGGAAGAACAAGCTATCATTTTGCAAGACATGGAAAAACATCATGTTAAAGCGCTCATTTCGGTCTCCCAGCACCTTGCTTCTTCTAAAACAAACTTAGCACTATCTCAGCAAGACAAAAGGATTAAAGCAGCTTTTGGTTTTCATCCGGAACAAGCCCCTCTAACAGAAAATGAGTTAGCAGATCTATTGTTATTTATGAAAAAGCACCAGGCAGAAATGATTGCTGTCGGTGAAGTAGGCTTGCCCTATTATTTACGAAAAGAAGACGCTGCTATTCCAATAGAACCGTATATTGAACTTCTAGAACAATTCATTCAACAGGCAGCTGCACTGAATAAGCCTATTATTCTTCACGCTGTTTACGAAGATGCGCCCATTGTCTGTGCTCTATTAGAAAAGCATTCCATCACGAAGGAGCATTTTCATTGGTTCAAGGGAAGCCAAGAAACCAGGAAGCGCATGGCGGCTAACGGTTATTTTATCTCCATCACGCCCGACATCTTATATGAACGAGAAATTCAAGACATCGTTAAGCAGTATCCTTTGTCTCAAATGATGGTTGAAACAGATGGGCCTTGGCCATTTGCCGGGCCCTTTTCAAAAGCTATAACCCATCCTCAGATGATTCACCGCACCATAGCAGAGATCGCTTTCATTAAAAAGATGGAAGCAGAGGAAGTGTATGATATATTGTATAAAAACACAGAACAATTTTATTTTAATTAGATTATTTGGTTGAATAACGAAGGAGAATGTTCATGTTAGCTGCCTTACTCCACGGGATTGCTTTAGCCTTCGGGTTAATTTTGCCTCTTGGTGCCCAAAACGTCTTTGTTTTTAATCAAGGGGCTTCGCAGCCTAAATTTAGAGGAGCCATTCCCGTTATTATTACTGCTTCACTTTGTGACACCTTGCTCATTTTACTAGCTGTTTTAGGTGTCTCTGTCATTGTATTGTCTATTCCGGCATTACAAGTAATTTTTTATTTAATTGGACTGCTATTTTTAATGTATATGGGGTGGTCTGTCTGGAAGAGTGAACCTGCAAACTTGGATGCAAAGAAAGCAGCCATGTCGCCTAAAAAGCAGATCCTTTTTGCTATGTCCGTGTCTTTACTTAACCCTCACGCTATACTTGATACAGTAGGAGTCATTGGTATGAGCTCCTTGGGGTATTCCGGTGCAGAAAAAATCGCCTTTACTGCTGCCTGTATTATCGTCTCTTGGATATGGTTTTTTAGTCTTGCCACAGCAGGCAGAGCAGTTGGCAGTTTAGATACAGAGGGGAAATTTTTGAAGCTCCTCAATAAAGTATCGGCTCTTATTATTTGGGGAGTGGCTCTTTATATTGCCGTCCAGCTTTATCATATGGCTTAGCGTAATAGCCATTTTCAGTATTTATCACATTTAGAAATGGAAGTGAACATTATGTTAGAAACAAAAAAAGCTTTGCCTATTTTGTTTGTCGTCATGTTTCTCGTCATGGTTGGCTTTGGCATCATTATTCCTGTTTTACCGTTTTACGCCGAAAACATTGGGGCTTCGCCTACACAGCTAGGGCTGCTGATGGCGGTTTATTCTTTAATGCAGCTTTTGTTTGCACCTATGTGGGGACGGATCTCTGACCGTATCGGCCGCAAACCTGTTATTATGATCGGCATTTTAGGCCTTTCCCTTTCCTTTTTTCTAATGGGCTTTTCCTCTGCCCTTTGGATGCTGTTTGTGGCAAGGATCGTTGGCGGTATTTTATCCGCCGCTAACATGCCTACCGTGATGGCATATGCGGCGGATATTACGACTCCGGAAGAACGCGGAAAAGGAATGGGAGTCATCGGGGCGGCTACTGGATTGGGGTTTATTTTTGGCCCAGCGATCGGCGGCGTGTTTTCGAAAACAAGCTTAAGTATGCCTTTTTACATTGCTGGGTTTTCTTCTCTTTTGACGTTTTTTCTCGTTCTCTTTTTATTGAAAGAATCGCTGACGGCTGAGAACAGACATAACGGACAGAAAGAGAAGCAGTCACTCCGCCAGTCTTTACGTGGAGCCGTATCTATTTTGTTTATTCTGCAATTATTTATTTCAGTATCGTTATCTGGTTTAGAAGCGACCTTTGCTTATTACGGTGCTAAAAAAGCAGGTCTTGAAAGTGTGAACTTAGGTTACATTTTTATGATTATGGGATTCGCTAGTGCTTTTGTTCAAGGGGGATTAGTGGGCAGATTAACGAAAAAATTTGGTGAAGGCTTTGTGATTCAAATAGGCATTCTCATCTCAGCCATTGGCTTTGGATTGATTCTGCTTACGGATAGCTTTGCCACAGCGGCTATTTTTCTAACGATCTTTGGAATCGGCAACGGCATGATTCGCCCCGGGGTCTCCGCTTTACTAACGAAAATATCCAAGAGCGGCCACGGAAGTACGACTGGCCTGCTGTCATCATTTGATTCACTCGGCAGAATTGCAGGTCCACCATTAGGCGGCTGGCTCTTTTCCATCGCCATCGGACTGCCGTATATTTCAGGAATCATCCTTTCCGTCATTGCTTTCATGCTATATCGCTTGTATACAAGTCGGGCGAGAAAGTTTTCTTATTAGGTTTTCATAAGAAAGGAGCTGTCTATAGCTCATATAGACAGCTCCTTTTGTCGTATTGAAAAATGTTTCACGTGAAACGTTTCTTCTTATTTTGTAACCGTACGAAGGCTTGCAGCAAGCTCTTTTTCTTCTTGATTCACCACTTGAATGCCCTTTTTCCAGACAGAATGAACGTGGTTAACACCAAATAAATATTGCAGCTCCTGATAGTTCTTCACGTTCCATAGCACGATATCGGCCTGTTTTCCGACTTCGAGCGAACCGATTTGTTGTTGGCGACTAATGGCGCAGGCAGCGTTATACGTAGCGGCTGTTAAAGCTTCTGCCGGTGTCAGTCGCATTGAAATACAAGCTAGATTCATGACGAGCGGCATAGAGGTAGTCGGCGATGACCCTGGATTGCAGTCAGTAGAGATCGCTACCGGTACACCTGCATCAATCATTTTTCGGCCTTTTGCCGCTTCTTCCCTTAAATACAAGGCGGTTGCAGGTAAGAGACAGGCAATCGTTCCTGCTTGCGCCATCGCCTCTATCCCCTCATCCGATGCTTTTAATAAGTGCTCCGCTGAAATGGCCCCCACTTTGGCTGCCAGCTCCGCTCCACCGTAAGGCTCAATTTCATCTGCATGTATTTTTGGAACTAATCCATACTCTTTTCCCGCTTCTAGTATTCTTTCAGATTGCTCTGGTGTAAAAACTCCTTTTTCACAAAATACATCATTGAATTCGGCCAGCTTTTCGCTCGCCACGACAGGCAGCATCTCATTAATCAAAAGATGGACAAATTCATCTTCCCGCCCCTTGAATTCTGGAGGGACAGCATGTGCGCCCATAAAGGTCGGGACGAGATCAATCGCATGCTGTTGCTGTAACGTCTTCATTACTCTTAATTGCTTTAGCTCTGTCTCTATATTCATACCGTAGCCGCTCTTGCCTTCTACCGTGGTCACTCCATGGGCTAAAAATGAATCTAAACGGCGAGTAGTTTGCTCTATTAGTTCTTCTTCTGTCGCTTCCCGGGTCATGCGGGCGGTCGCATGAATGCCGCCGCCTGCATTCATAATATCCATATACGTTGCACCTTCGAGACGCATTTCAAATTCCCGCTCCCGGCTTCCCCCGTACACGACATGAGTATGCGGATCAACAAGCCCCGGCGTAACCAAGCGACCAGAGGCATCTACCTCCTCCGCTTGGTCTACTCTGTCCTTATAACGCTTTGCCAGTTCCCCTGTTGTTCCGACCGCCTTGATCTCTCCATTCTCAATCCATAAACTGCCATCCTCTATTAAACCGAGCTCTGACATCGCTTCTTTTGAACGCGGCCCTTTCACATCTGAAGCTAGCGTTGCCAACTGTGCTGCATGCTTAATCCAGATTGGCTTTGTCATGACTGATCTCCTCTTTCTAACATTGGCATCTTGATTCCTTTTTCACGTGCTGTTTTCTTTGCGAGTTCATAACCAGCATCAGCGTGACGAACAACACCCATTCCTGGATCAGTTGTTAAAACTCGCTGGAGGCGAGCTTCGGCCTCTTTTGTGCCATCCGCAACAATGACGACACCAGAATGCTGGGAATACCCCATCCCTACACCACCGCCATGATGGAGAGAGACCCATGTTGCCCCGCCAACTGCATTAACCATGGCATTAAGAAGCGGCCAGTCGGATACTACATCTGATCCGTCTTTCATCGCTTCTGTTTCACGATTAGGGGAAGCAACTGATCCGGAATCCAAGTGATCACGTCCAATAACGATCGGTGCTTTTAATTCTCCGCTCGCTACCATATCGTTTAAAATTTTACCGAAACGGGCGCGCTCACCGTAGCCAAGCCAACAAATGCGGGCAGGGAGCCCCTGAAACTCAATTTTTTCCCGTGCCATCCGAATCCAGTTACATAAATGCTCATTGTCTGCGAATTCACGTAAAATGGCTTCGTCTGTTTTATAAATATCTTCCGGGTCCCCTGATAAGGCGGCCCAGCGGAAAGGCCCTTTTCCTTCACAGAATTGCGGACGAATATAAGCCGGAACAAATCCAGGAAAAGCAAAAGCATTTTCTACTCCTTCATCTTTAGCTACTTGACGGATATTATTGCCGTAATCGAATGTAACGGCTCCTTTTTCCATCATGTCAAGCATCGCTTTGACATGAACGGCCATCGATGCTTTCGAACGCTTCACGTATTCTTCAGGATTGGCTTCCCGAAGTTTCGCTGCTTCCTCCAGAGACATATTTGATGGGACATAGCCATTTAACGGATCATGAGCAGATGTTTGATCTGTTAACACATCTGGAATAAAATTTCGTGCGATCATTTCTGGAAGCAGCTCTGCCGCATTTCCGATTACACCGATCGATAGCGCCTTTCCTTCTCTTTTTGCTTCTTCTGCCAGCCGAATGGCTTCATCTAATGAATTGGTTTTCACATCTGTATAGCGAGTTTCAATACGGCGGTCAATTCTCGTTTCGTCTACATCGATGGCGATACAAACACCGCCATTCATCGTCACAGCAAGCGGCTGAGCGCCCCCCATGCCGCCAAGACCAGCTGTCAGGGTAATAGTGCCTCTGAGCGTACCGTTAAAATGCTGCTTTGCGAGCTCGGCAAATGTTTCGTATGTTCCTTGTACAATCCCTTGAGAGCCAATATAAATCCAGCTTCCTGCTGTCATTTGCCCATACATCATCAATCCTTTTTGATCGAGCTCATGAAATGTCTCCCAGTTCGCATAAGCTGGAACGATATTCGAATTAGCAATCAACACACGTGGAGCATCCGTATGTGTTTTAAAGACGACAACCGGCTTACCTGATTGAACAAGAAGCGTTTCGTCCGCTTCAAGATTTTTTAACGTTTCCACGATGGCATCGAACGCTTCCCAGTTACGGGCTGCTTTCCCGATTCCTCCGTAGACGACAAGTTTATCCGGATGTTCCGCGACATCAGGGTCTAGGTTATTCATTAACATGCGCAGTGCCGCCTCCTGCTGCCAGCCCTTTGTGTTTAGCTCTGTTCCTCGATAACGTTTGACTTTCTCCTTTGACACCACATTCATTTTTTCCATCCTCCTTTATTTGTTACTTTTATTTTATAATGAAAATTCTGTTTATTATTTATAATTTAATGATTATTTTATGTTTTGTTTGCACACAATTCATTATATTCTCTATTATTATATTTCATTTCAATTTAAATTTATTTTTTGCTAGTTAGCAAAAGCAGATAGTGGTTGATTTCCGCTCTAATTAGCTTCTTTATCAACAGTTTGCTTCTCAAAGATAATGAACAAACAATAGTCTTTTAGAAAAGCGCTTTTTCCAAAAATAAAAGCGATTCAGTATGGACTGAATCGCTAAGGATAGAGATGAACGAGCAATAGAGAACACGAATTTTCTCAATAGCCGGAACGGTAGGCTGATGGAGTGACTGACTCATATAATTTGAACTTTGCATTAAAGTAGGATTGGTGGCTATATCCTGCTAAGCGAGCCACTTCTTCCAATGGTAAGTCCGTTTCCTTTAAAAGTCGCTTGGCTTCCCTTAATCGCACTTGATGCAACGTATCGCGAAAGGTTTGGCCAGACTCAGCAGCAAAGCGACGACTGAGCGTGCTTTTATTTATACGAAGCGCCTCTGCACAAGCAGCTAGATTCCAATTACAATCCCAATAATTCGCTTCAATTAGTTCTCTCGTCTTTTCCACAAGAGAACGCGCTCCCCCTTCTAGTTGTCCACGATCCTCGTAAAGCAATTTTTCAACAAATGAGAGCAGCTCTTCAATAATTTGATACATCACTGGCTGATGGATAATTTTCTGAAACACCTCATGATAGGCCGCTTCTAGCTGAGTACTTTGAAGTTCATGTGACTTCATATGGCGGCGGACCTGTGCCAAAATGCTCGTCAAGCGGATACGGACGATCTCCGGATCAGGATAAGGCGGCTGGAAGGTTAAAAAGGCGCTTTCCATCCAATGACGAATCGCTTTTGTTTCTCTCTTTTCGAGCATTTCAATCCATTGTCGCTGCTCTAAAGGGGTTAGAAATGGGTCCATTTCCTGAGAATGTGCTGATCCGTTTTCCGCCAAAATAATATCATATCCTTGAAAGAAAACTTGTCGAGTCAACTCCCGTGTTTTCTGATAAATACTTTTGAACGACTCTTCAGAAGAAGCTGTCTGAATGACGATAGCCAATGGCTCATCCATCCGCTCTTTCCATGTAGCTAAAAAAGCTTGATACTCCTCTTTACAAACCTCAGCATCTTTTGTTTCTTGTACACATAAAATAAAATCAGATAAGGCAAAAATCCGATACCTTCCACTAAAAGCATGCTGGAGAAGCTGTTCATAGACTAATGGCAGCATGAGCGGCTGAGGGATTAAAAAAGCGGCCATCGTGATCGGGCCGCCAGACTGGCGCTCTGTTAAGAAAAGGTCAGGATAGTCCACCATATCCGCATATTCATTTTTCGCATCATCATTCAAATAGGAAGGCTCATTTCGCAATTGATAACGCAGCTGCTGAATATGTTTAATTAATTCCAATGGAGAAAATGGGCGAAACAGGACGTCCTCCGCCCGGTAACGCAAGGCTCGATAAGCTGTCTGAAAGATTCTTTCAGAGGAAATACCTAACCAGCGAACATTTTTTTGCTTTAACGCTTCACCGAGCTTTGTTTTTTCATCCGACCATCCGTCCATGTTCAAAATAACGAACGCAACTCGCTGGCTCTCCATCATCTGTTCAAATTCCTCGATAGTATTCCATGTAATAAGATTGACTCCAGTTAGATGAGACTCAATCACCCACCGGATTCCCTGTGCCTCTAGTTTATCTTTTGCTACTAAGTGAATATCCATATTTTATCCCTTTTCCGCTTTTACCATTTCCTGACTCATTGAGCAGCGTTTCGCGGCGCCTTCTTCCTAAAGCATTTACAATTACTACACTTAAAATAGCCACGATGCCTCCGATGACAGACAACGTGCTCGGTAATTCCTTAAGCCACACCCAAGCAACGAGAATAGCAAACACCGGCTCAATGTACATCATACTCGTAACCGCGCTTGCCTCACCTAACGAAAGAGCGACGGCCCATGTTACATAGGCAAGGGCAGCTGGGAAAATCCCAACATATATCGCTGCCATAGTCGCTTCTGTTGTCGCTCCCTGAATTTCTTGAAAGAGGCCAGGGAAGAAAATGAAGAAAGGCAGAGTGCCGACCCAAGTAAAATAAGCTGTCAACTCAATAGGTTGGTAGCTGTACAAAAGTGGTTTTTGAAAAACAAAGAAAACAGATGTCGCAATGGATGCGACTAATATTAAAAAGGCTCCTGCCGAAATGCCAAATGTGGACCCTGCTGTTCCCAATGTAATGAGAAAAATACCGATGAAACCAACAAACAATCCAACCCAACCGAATAGTCCTAGTTTCTCTTTTAATACTATAACGGCTATGACGGCAGTAAACACGGGAGCTGCCGCAATCAACATGCTGGCTGTACCCGCTGAAACCGTCTTTTCTCCGAATGTTACGCATAACTGATAGACGCTAATGCCGATCCAGCCAAGAGCACAAATTCTAATGAAGTCCTCTTTTTTCGGCAACCGGAATTGAGTGCCGGGCCACAGAGCATAAATCGCAAAAATGCCTGACGCAATCAGAAAACGCAAAAGAACTAAATGACCTGCCGAGTAACCGCCGTGTAAACTTGCACGAATAGCAGCAAATGACGACCCCCATACGATGATGGTGAAAGCTGCCATCCAAAAAGCCTTCTTATTCATAGCTTCCACCTCCAATTAATGTGTACATCGAACAAAATATCACATAAAAACAAGATCGACAACCTTGTATAACAAGGAATAAATATAGCATGCTTCACCGCAAAGGCCTCTCCCTAAAACCAAGGAGAGGCAGCATGACAAGGCGCATAAGACTCAAATAAATGGTTGGTCCTTGAACAAGCTTCTCTTTTAAAGCGTGCTCATGACAACCCCAGCAATCACAATGGAAGCGGTCGTAACCGTTGTAAATCCACCCACTAGCATGGGAGATAAAATTTCATTAAAAATGTACTCTTCTTCTTCTTTCGTTTTCCCAATACTCCGGCTTACTTCCTCACAAACTAAGTAATCGCCTGGAAAGCCGAACATTGCCGTTAAAGCCACTGGAACTCCTTTATCCATATCCCATCTCACAAGCTTGGAACCGATAAAGCCACCAAGAATAATGCCGATAGCCCCGATAGCAAGAATCATCATAACAGCAGGGAAATATTCTAACAGCATATCAAACGTTACGCCATTCATGGATTGAATAATAGCGAACACAATAGCTAGCATAACAATCCCGAAAGAATTAGATTTCTCGAGCATGCTTTGTCGATAAAAACCAACATATGTGCCAACCAGGCCAATCACCAGCGCCCAAAGAGCGTAATTGATACCCGTTGCTTTATTCAAAATAACAGCCAAAGAGCCGCCGATAAACAATTGGAAAATTAAAATAGGAGCCGTCGCATACTTATCAGGAAGCCATTGCTTTCCTTTTACTTTCGTTTCCTCCTGATCGATCTCTCCACTTACAAAAGCAGCGTCACTCGTAGCAACCAGATATTTTTCCTGATCAAAGTTTGCTGAAAGCTTTTTAGCGTACCGCCGAAGAAAAAACGATGCCAATGGCAGCCCAACCAATGTTTGCAAACCCAGAACAACAGCTGGAACCGTCACAAGAGAGGCCAAGCCTAGTTCATGCAATTTATCTGATGTAATAATAAAGGCAACGACGCCACCGCTTATTGGCCCAACACCAGAAGCAGCAATTTTATAGCCGAAAATAGGTGTAACGACTAATAAAATCGTTCCGGTTGAAATGACGATACCGATTAGTGCAATGATCACGGATTTGTATTGCTGTTTAATCATTTTCATAGGAATCAGTGTCCCCATATGCACAACTAGAGGCGCAAACATTAAAGCACCGAGCGTCGCAAGTGTTGAATGGTCCAAAAGATCTTCCGGGAATACTCCAACCCAAATGAGCACTAAGTAGCCGAATAATGCAATGGCCAGCATTGGTACCCGAGCTCTTGTTTTAATTGAGACAATTTCTCCGACAACTATTAAAGACAAAATAATCATAGTGGCAATAACCGGGTCTTTCAACATTCGTATCGCTTCCCCTTTTTCGTTTTTTAGTTTCCTTTAGAGTAAATAAAACGCTTTCAATAATTAGAGCAAGGAATGTTGAGGGCATTGTCGTTTTTTCTTTTCATTGACCGCGTCTCTTTGATCGCATAGACGATTCTTTTACTGACAACATATTTTTTTAGCGATGCCGATAAAATAATTCACACCAATTTTCAATGCTTCTTCTTCAATTTTAAATTTTGGATGATGAAGTGGATAGGCTTCACCAAAGTCTGGGTTATGAACACCAATAAATTGCATGGAAGCTGGCACTTTTCGAGAGAACGCCGAGAAGTCTTCGCCGCCGAATAGAGGCTCTTCTACATGAATGACGTTTTCTTTGCCAACTATATTTTCTGCTACTTCTCTCGTAATGCTGACTGCTTCCTTGTCATTGACTACACTTTTGTATCCTTCATGCCAGATGATTTCATAGCGGGCGCCATGCGCTTCTGTAATTCCTTTTACAATTTGATTGACATAACCCTTTGCCTGTAAGCGGATATCATCATCGAGTGAACGGATGGTGCCGCCGAGCTCTGCCGTCTCTGGAATGACGTTTAATGCGCTTCCGCCGTTAAATTTTGTAACGGAGATGACCGGTGATTTTAAAGCCGGCAGCTTTCTTGATACGATCTGCTGGATGTTAATGGCTATTTCTGCCCCGACCATAATCGGGTCAACCGTTAATTCTGGAGTAGAAGCGTGACCGCCGTAGCCAATGATCTTTATGTCAAAATCAGAGTTACCTGCGCACAGTACACCTTCTCTCATGCAAATCTTACCCGCTTGTTCATACGGCGTCACATGAAGAGCAAAGGCATAATCCACTCCGTCTATTACACCTTTTTCAACCAACTCCACAGCTCCCCCCGGAGGCATTTCTTCAGCGTGCTGAAAGATAAACCGGATCTCTCCGCTAATCTCTTCTTTCATTCCAGAAAGTGCTTTTGCAGCCCCCAATAGCACAGAGGTATGGGCATCGTGTCCACACGCATGCATGACTCCTGGATTTTTAGATGGAAAGTCAATATCGGCTTCTTCTTGAATTGGAAGCGCATCCATGTCGGCGCGAAAAGCAACGACAGGCCGCTTTCCTACAGATGTTTTTGATCCTTTCAGTACAGCGAGGACACTTGTTTTGGTTGGTCGTGTCACTTCTAATCCAGGAAAGCTTGTTAAATGGTTATACACGTATTCGGAAGTTTGGATTTCTTGAAAAGAAAGCTCCGGGTTTTCATGAAGATGTCTTCTCCATGAAATCACTTCCTCTTTTAGTGAAGCTTGTTTCACTGGCATAAAAAAATTCCTCCTCACCCACTCTTGAATAGTATAAATTCTTTTAACTTTTCCGTATAATCAGTTTATTCAGTGGTGTAAACAGGATGTCAATAAGCTTTTTAATCAAAGTTTCGATAAAAACGTGGAGTATACTCTACTTTTTACATTAGCGGATCACCAGGAGGAATAGCGGTATGAAAATTGGAAACTTCGCCAAAAGGTTTGATGTCTCGATCGATACAGTGCGCTATTATATTGAGCTAGGTCTCTTAATCCCCGAAAAAGAAAAGACCCAATATGACTTGAACCAAACTTGTCTAGAGGATATGGCTTTTATTCACGAGTTAAAGCAATTTCGATTTTCTTTGAAGGAAATTCATAAAATATTATCACTTAAGCGTTTAACCAACAGCAGTGATAATGAGGATACGAGCTACTTTACAAATCTTCTTCTTGAAAAAAAAGCTGATTTAAGGGCGGAAAAAGAAGAAATTTCTAAAGCTATTCATTTAATTGATGACAAACTTCACTCCAATACGAATAAGCTCCCAGAGCAGACTAAAATAGGTGTTCCCTTATTTTTTGTTCCTTTATTTTATTGTCCTCATTGCCGCCAGTTATTGAATTTAAAACAGGCTTCTATGTACGGACATTATATATACGAGGGGGTGCTGTCCTGCTCGTGCAGCTATCAGGCCATTATTAAAGAAGGAATCCTTCGGACAAACCAAATTAAATCTTCACCTAATAAATACTCTATTTATGAAATCGATGTGAAAAAGTGGAATCCAGGCTTCGTTAGCCTGCTTGAAAAAGGAAAACTGTGGATGATCAAAGAATTAATGAGCCACCCTTTAGCTCATAAAGTCATTGTGGAAACTAATATCGAAGTCTCAATGCTTTTGCCTAAACACTTATCATCCCTTTCTGACAAAGCCTACTACATTTTTACTTGCCATTCCTTGGAGATGATTGAAAAACTAAAGAGGAAGATCGAGAAACACAATCCGAATTTAACCGTTTTATATATCGTAAATAGTGATCTTCGGCTCCCGCTGAAACATGAATCTGTTGACTTCTTCATTGATAGCACATCCTTTACTCAGTTTTCTTTAATTTATAGTGAGTCGCCATTTACGATTTTAAGACCTTACTTAAAAGAAAATGCCCATATTATAGGAAGCTTCGCCTTCTATGACGATTCCTCCAAGTCGTTAAAGAATATCCGGGCGATTTACCCTTCTTCCAATTCTCACGCGCTTCATCTTGATTACTTGGAAAAAGGAGTGAAACAAAACAACCAGACCATAACGAAAAGAGAGGACATCGGTTATACAGAAGAGCCTGGGAGCTACTTCGTTTATCATGAGCCAGGTGAAAAAATGAAATTAGTTAACTATGTAGCGAGTTGTCCTTAAATAGCAGTCAGCTATCAGGATGCTTGGTTAGTTCTAATAAGTTTTATATAATAAGAGAAATATTTGTATTTTTATAAAAATAATGTGTCATGGGGGTTTTCTTATGTTTAAAAAGGGGTGGGCTCTTCTCTTTTTAGCGCTGCTGCTCACAGCCGCCTCAGGGTGTTCGAACAGCGGAAAATCGGCTTCTGGATCCGATGAAAAAACGGAAGTGGTCATTTCTGCTGCAGCCAGTTTAACGGACGCACTCGATGAACTCCAATCTTCATTTGAGGATGAATATCCAGATATAGATTTAACTTTTAATTTTGGAAGTTCCGGTAAATTAGCTCAACAAATTGAACAAGGCGCTCCGGCAGACGTTTTTTTATCTGCGAGCAACCAGGACATGGACAAGCTGCAGGAAAAAAAACTGATCCAAAAAGATTCGCGTCTCGAGTTTGCTAAAAACTCACTCGTCCTCATTGCGAAAAAGGATCAATCAGCTTCGACCTCTTCCTTTGAGGAAATCAATCGGGAGAAGATCGACCATTTAGCTATGGGGGAACCGGAAAGTGTGCCCGCCGGCCGATATACAAAAGAAGTGCTAGAGCATTTAAACATATGGGAATCGCTGCAAAACAAGCTAGTCTTGGGTTCCGATGTCCGTCAGGTCCTAACTTATGTCGAATCAGGAAATGCTGAACTAGGCGTCGTGTATGCCAGTGACGCGCTAACATCCGATAAGGTAAAAGTAGTATCTGAAGCTAAAGCCGACTGGCACGAGCCAATTGTCTACCCGGGGGCTATTACTTCTCATTCTGAACATGCCAAGGAAGCCAAATTATTTTTAGATTATCTTGCTAGTGCAGAAGGGAAAGAAGTGTTACACCAATATGGATTTAACTAAAAAAGACGAGGAAGGAAAGGCTCATGAATGATGTACATTACTCACCCTTGTTTTTGTCGTTAAAAGTAGCAGCTATCTCCACCTCGGTTGTATTTATTGCAGGAGTATTATTTGCCCATCTGCTTGTGCGGAGGAATTTCTTTGGAAAAAGCTTTCTCGAGTCATTTTTCCTTCTTCCTCTCGTTTTACCGCCAACCGTTGTCGGCTTTGGCCTGCTCGTTCTCTTTGGCAAAAATGGATGGGTAGGGAGCTGGCTTTTAACTTGGTTTGATATCCAGGTCGTCTTTTCTTGGATAGGCGCCGTTATTGCTTCTATTGTTGTTTCTTTTCCGCTTATGTATCAAAGCGCCGTTGCCTCCTTTGAAAGTCTAGACCCTAGATTAGAAAACGCTGCACGAACGATGGGAGCATCCGAATGGAGAGTATTTTGGACCATCTCCTTCCCGCTGGCCTGGCCAGGACTGCTTGCCGGATTAGTTCTTTCTTTTGCAAGGGGCCTGGGAGAGTTCGGCGCCACTTTGATGCTGGCAGGCTACATTCCTGGAAAAACAGACACCATTCCCATGGCCATCTACTTTGCTGTTCAATCTGGCCACATGGAAACGGCGACCTTTTGGGTAACGATCATTGTAGCTCTCGGATTCAGCACTATTATGTGGTTAAACTGGTGGACAAAACGCAATGTTCGTCGTTTTGCTAAAGATCATACATAAGAGGAGATTAAGATGCTTAAAGTGCAAATTCGAAAAAAGCTATCTCATTTCACTTTAGATGTTAGCTGGGAAATGGATAATGAAATTCTTGTTCTGTTTGGGCCATCTGGTTCTGGAAAAACGACAATCTTAAACAGCATGGCTGGGCTTACTCACCCTGATTCCGGCTTTATTACATTAAATGGCCGGGCTTTTTTTCATACACAGCATAAACCGCTTTCCCCCCAGAAGAGAAATATCGGCTACCTCTTTCAAGACTATGCTCTCTTTCCGCATATGACCGTAGAAAAAAACATCCACTACGGCGTAAAAAAGAAAGCAGCCAATCACTCTTCGTTCCGGATTGAACAATTATTGAGCGTGCTTGGAATTGGACATTTGCTAAAAAAATATCCCCACCAAATTTCAGGCGGTGAAAAGCAGAGAGTCGCACTCGCCCGCGCACTCGCAACTGAACCATCCTTTCTACTGCTTGATGAACCTTTGTCTGCTTTAGATCAAGAGACACGCATAGAGTGCCAAAATGAACTGCTGCGCCTTCATCAAATTTGGCGCATTCCATTTATTATCGTGACACACGATATGAATGAAGCTGAAAAACTGGGAGATACCATTCTTTTTCTAGAAAAAGGGAAAATTATCCAAACGGTGAATCACCCGCCTAAGAAATGGCCTGCTGATCATTAACATACATAAAGGATTATAGAGGAAGGAGTTTTTATCATGAAACTTAATTTTGTTAAAGCGAGCCCTTCACAAAATATGACGGTTCTTATTACAAATTACGTTGCGCCTGTTCACTATGCTGAAGTTGCCAATATCATCATGGGCTACGAATACCTTAACGCGGAACAAGTTGGCTTTATTGTGCCGCCTAAGACGAGTAATTCCATCCTGCGATTGGAAATGTCGGGAGGAGAGTTTTGCGGCAACGCCGTTTTATCCGCTGCTGCTTACTCCTGCTATAAAGGGTTAAGCGACAAAAAGAACTTTTTCCTAGAAGCTTCCGGTACGGAAACACCACTTGCCTGTGAAGTAAAAGTAAAGTCTCCTTCTCACTTTGAAGCAAGAGCGGAAATGCCTCATCCTCTTTCTATCAAAGACATGTCCATCCAATTGGACCGCAATATGATTCACGGAAGCATCGTGCAATTAGATGGGATCACTCATTTTCTAACGGATCATTGGCTTCATGAAGAAGAGTATGAGTCAGTGCTAGAGGAACTGACCGGAAAAATTGACGATAAAGCGATTGGCATTATTCCTTATAAGAAATTGGCGGAACAGGACTATGAAATCCGTCCTTTCGTTTATGTGGAGGAAACCGGCAGCAAGTTTTTTGAACGGGCTTGTGGCTCTGGGACGCTCGCTTTAGGTATCCATTTAGCGCAAGAAAACCAAGACCAGCCATTAACCGTCCATCAACCAGGCGGTATTATTCATGTAGAAACAGGAGAAAAGAATTCAATCTCGACAAACGTCCGCTTTACTTGTGAGGGAATTGTTGAATTTGATCCACTCTTTTAAATGGGCTCTATTAAAGGGAATGTTGTTTTTTCAAAAATTGATTAAGAAAGCGCTCGCCTGCAGCGAAAGTCAACAAGAGGGTAATTTAAATAAGGAACAAACCTTTCGCTTCTCCCACAAATTTCATCGAGAACACCCTTATACTTTCACTTCTTCTACTTATACTAATAACACGTGAAAGCGTACATTTTTATTATGCAGGTGGAGGAGAACAATGAGAAACAAAGCGAAAAACTTTCCCGATGATAATATGACTGGAGAAGGCGGAAAAGCACGTGCTAAAGCGAAGTATGCCTCTAAACGGGCGAATGGCACGACGAATACTCATCCGCAGGAACGAATGAAAGCCTCTACTGACCGAACAACAGAATCTTAACCCCATCTATTTAAACAACAAAAAACAGGAGGAATGCCCTCCTGCTTTTTTGTTGCCTATTAATCATTCTCTACAGGACCTAAAATAGGTTCATGATGCTTCTTCTTCCCCATTGCCTTATCGATAAGAGCCCCAAGGATAAAGCCGACAATAGCAGGCACAAACCAGGAGAATCCATTTGTACTAAAAGGAAGTACAGAAACGAGGCTGCTTAAAGCTTCAATCTGTAAAACGCTGCCTAATGTTTCGAATAGACTGACAATAAATGTTAACAGAATCGCTCCTCTGTAAGCTCCTGAATTCGGAATATACTTACGGAATACACCCAAGAACACTAATACAATCGCTACTGGGTACAGCGCTAAGAAGATCGGCATCGCATAATTAACGATTTTCCCTACACCCATTGTTCCGATAACGGTACCAGTAATACAAATAATAAGCAGCCAAACCCGATAGCCGATTTTACCATTTGTCAGCTTTGTCAGGAACTCAGCAATAACAGCGATAACTCCAATCGTAGAAGTTAAACACGCCAGCGCAATAGCAATCGATAAAGCAACGGTTCCAGTGCTGCCTAACAATGTATGAACTAATTCTGAAACGAGTGCTGTATCGCTAATGCCTGATGCAAACGTTCCACTGCCTGATGCTCCGATATAAAGCAATCCTCCGTATACAATAAGAAGGCCTAATCCTGCTATTAACGTACCGGTAATCGCTAATTTTCTTGCTTGAACTCCTTTATAACCGTAGCTTGTAATAGCCGCTATAAAAATAGGAGCACAAAAAATCCCGGTCACAATATCACCCGTTTGATAAGCACTAATAAATGCATTAGAGAACGGTGTTTGTAAGTCCGTTGCCGCTGGTGTTCCAATTGGATCAAAAATCCCCTTGCCTACAACTGCTAAAAGAATAATAACTAACAGCGGTGTTAAGATCTTACCAATTTTATCAATAACATTTGATTCGTCCATCGCAAAATAAAAGCTGATGGCGAAGAAGATAATAATGGTTAAGATAGAGGGAACTTGAGGAAATAAAGTTTGAACGCCTAGCTCGTGCGTAGTAGCGGCCATCCGCGGAATCGTAACAAGCATACCAATCCCAACCATAAGCAACAGGTTAAAAACCTTATAAAACCAAGGGCTGATTGGTCTCGTTAACTCTTCAAATTTCCCGCCAGCATTCAAAATTGCGATTACAGCTAGTAAGGGAAGAATAATACCCGTAACCGTAAAGCCGGCAAGTGCTGGAACCCAATTCGTTCCTGACACATTTCCGATAGACGGCGGGAAAATCAAATTGCCTGCTCCAAAATATAGAGCAAATAAGGCAAAGCCCAATATGAGGCTATGTTGCAATGTTTTGTTCATCTTGTTGTTTGCATCCTTTCTGCCAATTTCACTCTCCGGGAAATCGTTTTCATTTCCACCATCAATGACCCATGGTGTATGAGCTTAAATCGGTGATTTTCAGCTTATTTTACACTTTTGCAATTTTCGTGCCAAAAAAACATATTTTGTACGCTCTTTATTATTTATGCCTAGTAACACTTTGTTTTTTCATTATTAAAAAGGCTCTAAAGAAATATTTTTTATCAAGGTAGTTTTGAATATACTAAACTAAAGGTAAAAAATTTTATCCCCTTCATAAAAATATTTTTACCAAAAATCAAACAAGCTCTCTGCCTGCCTAATCCCCATGCACAAAAATAAAAAAATGGATGATCATTTTCATCCATTTTTTAATATTTCCTTCACCTTAATAATAGCTTCCTCCATTTTTCCGATTTCCTCATAGGCGTAAGAAAGCCGAATAGCCGGCTGACTGTCATTGTAAATAAAGCCTGGGTTGATTAATACCCCATTATTTAGGCACGTTCGGAA
Organism: Pseudobacillus wudalianchiensis; assembly: GCF_001685015.1. Lineage (GTDB taxonomy): Bacteria > Bacillota > Bacilli > Bacillales > Domibacillaceae > Pseudobacillus > Pseudobacillus wudalianchiensis. The sequence continues at coordinate 37,338 of NZ_MAYT01000032.1, read as the reverse complement.
AAATTGATGCATATTCGTTTTTTTATGTAAGGAGACCCAGATGAAAAAACCTCCTGTGGCAGCACGCCAAGTTGCATACTCGCTTAAATGAAGACGCAGCAACTGAAGAAGAAACTCTCTCTTTTCCTTTAAACGGGTTCTTACTTTTTGCAAATGCTGCTCATACAGCCCCGAACTAAGCAATTCTCTAACTAAAGCTTGAGATATGTAGCTTGATCCATAATCTGTTTGCATTCTGACATCGCTAAGGCGTTTAATGACATCTTCCGGGCCCGCAAGCCAGCCAATCCGCAAACCAGGATCAATCGTTTTTGAAAAACTGCCTACATATAAAACCTGCCCGAATGGATCTAGCGTTTTTAAAGGTGCTGGTGCTCGTTCGTCAATCCATAAATCTCTAAATATATCATCTTCAATAACTGGCAATTGAAAGTAACGGCACTTGTCCATCAATACTTTTCTCTGTTCGGATGACATTGTCGTGCCTGTTGGGTTTTGATAAGTAGGATTCACATAAAGGGCCGATGAACCCTTTATAATTTTTTGCTGAAAAAGCTCCTCGATATTCAAACCATTTTCACCGACTGAGATTGGCTTGATGGCGATTTCGGCCGTTCGAAATAAATTAACGGAATGTAAATAAGAAGGGTTTTCCAAAAATATAGTGGAGCCTTTTTTCAATATGCCGACCGCAATAAGCGTTAAAGCTTGCAGAGCACCGGATACGATCAGGATGCTTTCTGGAGCGGTGCATACTCCGTACTGTTGCATGTGCTTGCTAATCTCAATCCGCAAGCCGATATCACCAAGCCCATTTCCGTATCCAAACTGTTCTAGTTGGCTTGAAACCCTTGTCAAGGCAGTTGCTATTTCTGCTTTAGGAAACAAATCAGGTTCAAGCTCTCCTTTACTTAGTTGAATGAGATCTTTTCTGCTTTCCAGCTCATTGATTGTCTGGACAGTATGATCACTTGGGGGCTGCAGCGACCACTGAGTGAGATCCTCCCAATCCGGAGGAGAAATAGCAGCCGATAGCGACCACCTATTATTCACTACGTATATGCCACTTCCTGCTTTTCCCTCAAGCAGACCTTCCGCCTTTAAAATTTCAATCGCTGTAATCACCGTGCTTCTATTGACATGGAACTGCTCTGCTATGGCACGCTGGGTAGGGAGTTTGCTGCCAATCACCCATTCCCCTTGATTTATTTTCTCGCGAATCGCATGGACAATCTGAAGATAACGAGGCATCTTGCTCAACTGAACGTCTCCTCTCTGCTCACAGCCTGCTTTTGTTGGTTTTTTTTCTGATCGATTGGTTGGAGATTTCCATTATCCTTCACTCTATTATAAATTTACCACTAATTTTAATAAATGAGAGGAACGGGGATCATGATGAATTGGAGAATAGCCATTGCCTACAGTGTGACGATAATAGCGTGGGGTTCCGCTTTTCCAGGAATTAAAATTGCCTTACAATCTTACAGTCCCGAGCATCTTGCTCTGCTGCGGCTGCTAATTGGCTCATCCGGGCTTATTATATTTGCAGTGGTCAAAAAGATAAGAATGCCGGATTTAAAAGATATACCCGCCATTTTATTGCTGGGTTTCTTAGGATTTACAGTCTATCATACTGCGCTGAACATAGGTGAAGAAACAGTCAGCGCTGGAGTAGCCAGCTTATTAATATCCATTACACCCATGTTCTCCGCTGTTCTAGCTGCTATTTTTTTGAAAGATCGTTTTTCTAAAATGGGATGGATCGGTTCCCTAATCGCTTTTTCGGGAGTAGCCGTCATTTCAGCAGGGAATGGGGGTTCATTATCAGCTGTTGCGGTCGGAGTTCTACTTATCTTAGTTGCGGCGGCAGGAGAAAGTTGTTACTTTGTTTTTCAAACGAATTATTTAAACAAGTATGGATTTATCCCATTTACGATTTACACGATCTTATCCGGAGCTTTCTTTATGTTATTCTTTTTCCCTGGAACAATCACAGAAATCACACAGGCTGCCCCTTCTTCAACCTATGCCTTAGTATACTTGGGGCTCATCCCAACGATTGTTCCGTACTTTGCGGTTGCCTATCTCATTTCAAAAGCAGGGGCCGCAGAAGCAACAAGCTCTCTTTATTTAACTCCAGTCGCCGCTATGATCATTGCTTGGATCTGGCTCGGGGAGATTCCCTCTGTCCTTTCGCTATTCGGCGGCATCCTGACTTTAGCTGGTGTCAGCCTTCCTCATTGGAAAGAAAAAGAAGAGCCGCTTCTGCCAGCTAAACAGGACAGCATCGAAAGCAAAGTTTAAAAAGTGTGTAAAAAAGGGAGCAGGAAAGAACCTCCTGCTCCGGGAATGCTATTTTTGCTTCGTCCTTGCGATCGGACGCAAAATAGCGTCCTGTTAACCTCTCAACTCACCTTATTCCTAACTGAATAAATTATGTACTCTTGAATATTCCAACAAGAAAACGAACTCCTCTTGCCCGGTTTATCCTTCCTCTATTCTCTAAGTATTCAGGGCTTTTCTTGGTTTCTTCCTATATTTGGTGCAATTCTTGCATAGAAATAGGACACAGACCCGAATAGGGCTGTATTTTAGGAGGGATAGTTTGTCGTTAAAAAAGAAAGTCATCATTGCGGATGTTTCCCTAGTTGGAATCGCACTTGGCTGGGGGTATAGCTTTGTCCTGACAAAAGACGTATTAGCTGAAATGACGCCTTTATACTTTATTAGCACAAGGTTTCTTCTTGCTGCACTGATCCTCTTATTATTTAAGTGGAAAGGTATTAGAAACATGCCAAAGCAAATGTGGAAATACGGCATTGCTAGCGGAACCGCTTTATGGGCAGGATTCATCTTACAAACATTAGGGATTGAGTTGACAACTCCCGGCAAGGCTGGAGTCTTAACCGGAACCATGGTTGTGATCGTTCCCTTCCTTTACTTTTTCTGGTCAAAGGTAGCCGTTCAAAGGGGAGCTGTATTAGGAAGCCTGCTTACCTTTCTAGGACTTATCATCCTTTCCTGGGATGGCAGCTGGGCAGGTGTCAACCTCGGTGATATTTTGGCATTCCTTTGCGCCTTCTTTTTTGCCATTCACGTTATATTAGTGGATCGTGCCTACAAAAAAAATGAATCGGTTGATTCTCTCAGTTTTATCACAATTCAACTGTTCATTGTAGGGATATTTAGTTTGCCGTTTGCCGTTTCGCTGGAGCCGCTGCCGTCACTTTTATCTCCTTACGGCTCGTACGCCTATACGTTTGACTTGTTAATCGGAACGCTGTTAGCTTACATTGTTCAAATTAAAGCCCAGCAGTATTCTCCCCCTACTCACGTAAGCTTGCTTTTATCACTTGAGGCTGTCTTTGCCTTCTTACTGTCCTGGCTGCTTTGGGGAGAAGCCTTAACCTTTCATACAGTACTTGGGATTTCTCTTATTTTAGGCGGCATCTTTATTACGGAAGCATTGGATCTTTTTCGGAAACCGAGATCATTAGAAGAGTTAAAACAACCTTCTTCTGTTTAAATCGCTAAAATAGTTCAAGGCGGCAGTCTAAAGTAGAGACTGCCGCCTTGATTGATTAAAGGACATTCTTATTTTACTTTCTTTGGCCAGAAGCTGTATTTAACTAAAAGGATGATTCATGTCGGGGTCACAGTTGGACGAACGATAAAGGGATCAATGAGAATTCCAATGGCAGCGGCAAACGCAGCCGCTAAAATGAATAAATTTTTCTTGCAGTATACTTACTTGCCTTCTCTCGTATCAATCATGAATGTTGTGAGAACGAAAATCCCAAAGCTGATTAACAAGATCGTACCGCCAACGATATAGAAGACTAAAGCGAACGTTTCATTAATATTAAATGGCTTTAAGGCGTTCAACCACATACCGACTGTCAAACCAACTGAACCGATTACGGCTGTCCAGCCATGAACAGCTACTAGTTTTGCAGATTTAATGGTGTAGACACGATAGAAGATCCCCCATGCAAAGACGGATAACCAGCCTACTACTAAAATGTGGGCGTGGATTGGACGGAATTGATAGCTCCCCGATCCTGCCATGTGTGAACCTAGTATCGCCCCGATTAAGCCAAAGATGGCCGCTAAACGGATTAATCGTAAACTCCATTTTTTCTCCATTTTGTTAACCTCCATACATTTTTATCTCTCTGAAGGTTATACTACGCTGTCAATCTAAACTCTATATGAACTCTGTATTACAAATTCAGCAATTTAATTGTAAACGTCGTGCCTTCACCCGGCTTACTTGTTACGTGAATGTTCCCCTTATGCAGCTCAATGATTTGCTTTACGATCGATAATCCAAGCCCAGTTCCCTCTTTTGTGCGCGATGTATCCGCCCGGTAGAAGCGATTGAACAATTGCGATTGTTCCGCTTCTGAAATGCCAATGCCCGTATCCTGCACTATCACCTCGATGTACCCATCCTTCTTCTCTAGTGCAATATGAATTTCTCCTTCTGGACGGTTATACTTAATTGCGTTCGTAAGCAAGTTCTCCCACACATTTTCAAATAAAGCCTCGTCCCCTCGATATGTCGTTGCCTCCATCTTCATGTGTAAGTTAAGGCGGTCTTCCTCGAGCCACCAGCGATATTTGTTGATACACGCTTTTAGTTGTTCATCTAGCCGATAATCTCTGTATTTCACCATCCGGGAAGACTGGTCAAGAGAGGTTAAGAGTAAAAGCTGGCGTGTTAATTTCGATAAGCGGTTTGTTTCTGACTGGATCACTTCTGCATAATTTTTACGCTCTTCATCAGATATGTTTCCTCCCTTAAGCAAGCCTGCATAGCCTTGAATATTTAATAGCGGTGATTGAAAATCATGTGAAACATTACTAATAAATTCCTTGCGTATTTTATCATTTTCTTGAAGCTGGCCCACCATCGTATTGAAACTTGCTGCTAATTGGCCAATCTCATCGTGACGGTCAATGTTTAGCTGTGTGTCATACTTCTCATCAGCAATTCGTTTCGTTGCAGCCGTTAACTGTGTAATCGGAACAATGAGCATCTTTGCCACTAGTAACATCGCAAGCAAGCTTAGCAAAGCGGTGGCGATGATCAATCCTGCCAGAATCGTATGGACCTCACTAAATAACAGCTTAATATCTGGCCGAATAAAAAGCGCATATTGCTTATTGTCATGCTTAAACGGAACCCCGATCGTATTAGACATTTCATTGGCGAAAAAACCTGTCACAAACGTCTCGCGTGGAAAATCCCTCATCCCATGATAGACATGCCCTGCCAGCACCTGCTCTACAGAGTTCCTGTCTAGATTTTTCAACCGGAAGTCACCGCCGTAAAACGAAGACTTGCCTAGTTCGTCTACGACATAAAGCTGGTAGCCGATCCTGCCAATGGTCTTTAAATACTCATCTAAGTTCTCTTGCGGCGTTTCTTCAATATGATCCACAATCGTCTTCGCAATCTCGACGTTTTTTTCATCATTACGCGCTTTCATCACACGGTGATAATACGTATTTGTAACGAGAAAGCCGCCTATCGTGCTAAACACCATGATTAAGGCGGTCATGAGTACAAACTTGCCATATAACGATTTCATGAGCGATGCACCTCTAATTTGTAGCCAATGCCACGAACTGTCACAATTTCAACATCAGCCGCAATTTTGGCAAGGCGCTCCCGTATCCGTTTAATATGTGTATTCAGCGTTTGCTCATCGCCCTCATAGTCATAGCCCCACACACTTTCCATAATAGCGGCGCGTTGAAATACTTGATTCGGCTTGGAAGCAAGCAAAGCCAATACCTCGAATTCCTTTAAGGGCATCAACAATGTACTGGAGCCCGCCGTCACCTCAAAGCTTTTGCGGTTGATCGTGACCGAACCTGCCTGCAGAATCGAATCCGCTGGTTTATCATAACGTCTCAATATGGCGGCAATACGAAAAAGCAGCTCCTTCGGCTCAAACGGCTTCACCAGATAATCATCTGAACCGGCGAGAAAACCCTGCTCCTTATCTTCTAGTTCTCCCTTTGCTGTTAACAACAATACAGGAATGTCCCAGTCATCATGCAGCTTTTTCGTTAACTCAAACCCGTTCATGCCCGGCATCATGACATCGACGATTGCCAAATCGGGCAGCTCACTTTGTAAAACACCCACTGCCTGCACACCATTTTCCGCCTTGAGCACATGATAGCCAGCACGTGTTAAATGAATGCTTACGAGCTCTAATATATGTTTATCGTCGTCCACGACTAAGATTTTTCTCATCTGCCAACCCCCGCTTTACAGATATTTTTCTTCATTATAGCGAAAGAGCAGTCAGATTCACAAAAGCACAATAAAAAGCCCGGACAATTTGCCCCGGCTTTTATTAACTTTCTATTTTTTTGTTGATTTCCACTCGCTGATTCCCCATGAACAAGATGGCGATCGCCGATAAAACAATCGGGATAAGCGCAAATAAAAAGATTGATGCAATTGAATCCGACATGGCGAGAACGACTTTATCCAAGATAAAATCAGGAATCTTGGCGCGTTGCCCAGCCTCAAACAGCTGCTGTGGATCATTCATTTGCATACCCGGTGCACCACCGTTTCCTCCCATTCCCTTAAAGGCGTCTTTCAACTTATCTGTGAAAATATTTTGCTGAATCGTACCAAAGATCGTGACCCCAAGCGTCATCCCAAGGGAACGCAGAAAGGAGTTCGTCGAATTAGCTGAGCCCCGGTAACGCGGATCCAGATTATGAATCGATGCCGATGGAAGCAAGGAAAAAGAAAAGCCCATTCCAAAGCCGGCAATGACCATGTAAATCGTTAATACCCAGCGGGCCGTTTCTGGCGTCATATTTCCGAGTAAAAACATGCCGATAAAGTAAGCAACTACTGAAATCACCATTAAGTTTCGATAGCTTGTTTTCGTTTGAAAAGTCCCGCCAATGGCACTCCCAGCGACAGAACCAAGCATCATCGGTGTTAAAATCAAACCGGCGTTCTTAGCCGAGCCGCCATACACCGCTTGCACAAAGATTGGAATAAAGACGGCTAATATAATAAAGGTTGCCCCGTATAAGAAAGCAAGGATTTGCGAAGTGGCAAACAAGCGGCGTTTGAACATCCAGAATGAAATAATCGGCTCTTCCGCCTTTGTTTCCACCCACAGAAAAGCTCCAAAGAAGACCGCAAACCCCGCAAATAAACTAATAATTTGAGTGGAATCCCACGAATATTCTTTACCGCCAAGCTCCAGTGCAAACATTAAGCAGACAACAGCTGCCACGAGCGTAATCGCTCCCGCCCAATCAATACGCTGCTTCCGATGCTGTGTCGATTCATGATAATACTTAATAATTAAAAAGACAGAAACAATTCCAATCGGAACATTAATATAGAATACCCAATGCCAGCTAAACCAATCTGTAATATAAGCACCTAAAAGCGGTCCTAGCACACTAGAAGTACCAAATACAGCACCGAGCAATCCCGTCATTTTCCCACGCTTCTCCGGCGGGAAAATATCGAATACGATCGTAAAGGCAATTGGCATTAAAGCGCCTCCGCCGATTCCCTGAATGGCACGGTAAATAATCAACTGGTCCATCGTCTGGGCGATTCCGCACAACGCCGACCCAATTAAAAATATGGCCAAACCGAAGATAAAGAAGCGTTTGCGGCCATACATATCAGACAGCTTTCCAAAAATCGGCATTCCGGCCATAACGGTGACCATATAAGCGGAAGTAACCCAGACAAACTTTTCGAATCCGCCCAAATCAGCAACGATCGTTCCCATTGCTGTAGCCACGATTGTATTATCCATCGCAGCCATTAAAATACCGAGAAGAAGGCCTGTTACTACAAACTTTAAATTACTGTTTTCATTAACCATACTACTCCCCCAAACATTTTTATGAGTGATATTTTACCATGAAGTAACTCATATAAATATTCATTTCTTTTCGGCTGCTCTTTTATTTTTACATGTACAACCATCGATAAAGCATCTTTCATTTTATTCACGGATCATACCGATATGTCGGCATTCTTTATTTCTTCTTTCTCACCATTTGTATACATCTAAAAAAGCCCCGCTTCTTAAGGCGGGACTTCTCTAAATAAATTTTTTAAACCGGCCGAACAGTGATTTCATTCACGTTAACGTAACTAGGCTGAGTGACGGCATATACAACAGCTTTGGCGATATCTGCTGCTTCTAATTTTTTACGATCGCTGCTGCCACGCCCCGTGCTTAAAGGAGTGTCTACCATACCAGGAGAGATATTCGTTACACGCACGCCTGTTCTAGCAAGTTCTTTTTCCAAGCCTGTGGAAATCGCCCGAACCGCATATTTCGTTGCACTATAGACCGTACTCATTTTCGTCACTTCCAGGCCAGAAACAGAGGCAATATTAATAATGTGGCCGCTCTCCCGCTCCAGCATGGACGGCAGTACTGCATTAATTCCATAGAGAACTCCTTTAATATTCACATCAATCATTTGTTCCCATTCCTCTACTTTTCCGGACCGAATGGTGGCCTCGCGCATTTGCCCCGCGTTGTTGACGAAAATATCTACGTTCCCAAAGGTGTCTATCGCTTTTTCCACTAACTGCTGAACGTCCTCTTTTTTCACCATATCTGTCTGAATAGCAAGCGCCTTTGCACGCTCGCTTTGGTTAATTTCACTTTCCAGATCCTTCAGTCTTTCTATGCGGCGAGCAGCCAACACAACATTAGCTCCTTCACCTGCCAGCTCCTTCGCAATCGCCAAACCGATCCCGCTGCTCGCCCCTGTTATAATCGCTGTTTTCCCTTGTAATTGACCCATGTCCAACTCCTCCTTTGCGTCTCTTTATAAAAGTGTATCACGCCATAATGGAAGAAGAAATGAATAGGCTCTCGTCAGCAGATTAAAAGACAATCAATATAGTATTCATGTGCACGGTGCTTTTTCGTTTAGGAACGTGACCTTAACGTCATTGAGCGTAAAGGCTGCTCCGCTTATTTCAGTATTTCTGACGATAGATGATCAGCTTCCCCCTGTTTTCAAGCTTTAATTGACTAGAATCGGTTAACTCATCTATCGTTAGTTCCCGCACCTCTTCCACGCTTAACTCTTCTTCTCCCGCCCATGCCGTGTAAAATTCCACTACAAAACTTTTCTGAATGGCGATTTGGACATACTCCAATAAAGTTTGCAGACACTTTTTGTCCAGCTCATTTGCCTTATCCTTATTCGCCCCAAAGTCTCCTAAATGCGCCATCACTTCATATTGACAGGGATAACTCAGGTTGGAGAGCGGACTGTCTGCTAACTTTTTAATCGTAATAGAGGCTTCATCCACCGTATTGGCAAATACATTGTTTCCTTTATTAGAAAGTTTTTTTATTTCTCCAAACGTTCCGATCTCTAAAGGATGTTTGGCAGAAAGATAATAAAACTGCGTCATTTTGTCACCTCTCCTGATACCTATTTAAACGACTGTGCGTTAAATATCCTTGAAATTGTTTACTTCTTGAACATAAGGATAATTTATCTAAAAATTGATGTTCAAGTGAATAAAGTAGCAGCTATTTCCACATAAGAAAACCCTATGCAATTCCTGCATAGGGTTAAACAAATACCTTAAATGGAAGAGTAGTCAGCGTTTGGCCGGTCGCTGAGTCAGTCAGATGATCTTCCAGATTAAAATCAGCTACCGGTTCAATGCGTGAATACTTCTTCACAAAAGAAGTGAGAGCAATGCGGGCTTCGAGACGGGCAAGCGGCGCGCCCAAGCAAAAATGCGGTCCATTCCCAAATGTCACATGTTTCTTATTATTTGGCCGATGAATGTTAACCGCAAACGGATTTTCAAACATGTCCTTATCCAAATTGGCTGCACTCAGCCAGGCAACCACAACATCTCCTTTTTTCAGCTCTACTCCTAACAGATCATTATCTTCTTTTACCGTGCGGTCTATTTTAGATAATTGAAAACGATATCTGAGCATTTCTTCTACTGCTTGGGGAACTAATTCCGGATGATGGTGCAGCTCTTCATAGACGTTTGGATTATCATACAATAAAGAATAAAAGGTGTTAGCTAATAAATGACTGGTCGTTTCAATCCCTGCACCTAGAATCAGCATCGTCGTCCTTATCGCTTCATCATCGGTAAAGGTCTCTCCATCTACTTCCGCCTTCAATAAGTCAGAGACAATGTCATCCGCCGGATTTTGTCTTTTCTGTACGACAATGGGATACAAATACTCATAATACTCCTTAGCAGCTGCCTGCTTCTTGTTATTAATGTCTTCCTGTTCTTCTTTTTTGAAAGGCAAAAACAAAGTATCTACCCATTTTTTAAATAATAACCGATCTTTGGATGGGACACCCATCAAGTCAGACATGATAATAATAGGGAGCTGACTCGTTAGTGACTGGACAATTTCAACTTCGGTATCTGTCCCTAGCTGTCCAATCAGCTCATCCACAATTTCTTGAATGCGGGGCTCCCAATTTTTAAGGCTTCTCGGTGTAAAGGCTGCAGATAGCAACGAACGACGCTTTCTATGCTTCGGCGGGTCGGCATCAATCAGATTCGTCTTATCAGGCGCAAAGCCATCCTTCGTATCTGCTCCAACAGCAATAGTTGTACGGGTACGCTCACTCGAGAAGTTCTCATAATCGCTGATCACACGCTTCACATCTTCATACTTAAAGACATTCCACGTATTCGTTCCCTCATGGTAACTCACCGGATTCGTCTCCAGCATCTCTTTGCACCAAGCGTATGGATTAAATTCTTCTGAACGCGTTTTAAATGGGGTGATTTCTTTTACTGCAATAATTTCTTTCATGCTATCAAACCCTCCTACTTTGTAAAAATACCGGGAAAAGGCGTGAAAAAACTATTTATTACTCATTCTATATTTTCACTTTGTTTCCTGAAAATACATAATAATGCCATTATAGAATAATAATTTATTGCAAACCATGCTTCATCCGCACCATCCTGAAAACGACGAAATAGCCTCATGAAATCCCTTTATGTTTATGTCTCTTGTTCAATTTATACAAAATAAAACCGACAGCTATTGCAGCTATCGGTTACTTTCTTTGTTATTTTTCTCGTTCAATACAGTAAGTCTCCAAAACAGTTCCGCTCACAGTTCAATCGCCTCATTCATTGATATCACTTAGCAGGCTGGTACCATCTGCTTAAAGCCTCAGCGGCTAGATTACGCTATTAGCATATTGTGTAACTTGATTACGTCCATTTTCTTTAGAATAATACAAAGCTTGATCTGCAGCTGAAATAATGTCATTAGGCATCATTTCTCCTGTTGGGACAACTGAAGCAACTCCTATGCTGACTGTTACATAATTACTAATAGGAGAAGTTTTATGAGGGATTTTTAAATTAAGTATCGCTTTTCTTATTTCCTCGGCCATAAATAAGGCTTCCCGTTCCGTTCTTTGTAAAAGCAGCACCGCAAATTCTTCACCACCGTACCGGGCAATAAAATGTGAAGGCTCTTGATTGTATGGCTGGAGACATTCAGAGATCTTTCTTAAGCATTCGTCCCCAGCTAAATGTCCATATGTGTCGTTAAAATTTTTATAATGATCAATATCAAAGAGTATCAATGAAAAATTCTCTGATTTCTTCTTAGCTGCTTCCCATTCATTCACGATAAATTCATTAAAATAACGCCTATTATAAAGTCCTGTTAACTCATCGTAATGAACCTTCAGCTTTAATGAATGAATGCTCATGGATAGTTCGGTCCTCATCCGCCCCACGTTTTTAATTAATTCAAACAGCTCATCTTTCTTTCTATATGTCGGCGTGTCTTTCGAAAAATCATGCTCCGCATAAGATTTCACACAGCTGCTTAATTCAATAATAGGCTTAATCACGGATTTTAAAAGACGGTAATTAATCCATAAATTGATAAATATGATCATAATTAAAGTGACGACTAATGCGGTAAGAGTCAAATTAATTCTTGTTCGCATCGTATTTCTAACAACACTTCTTTGATCTTCTATCTTTTTAGAAAAGCTATTAGCTTGATTTCGGAAGTCATCCAGCGTCTCTTTCTCTTCATTTAGTAACCGAACACTTGGTTGTTCCCCTCTTTCGGTCGACTCTACTAGATGTTTTCCATAATGATTTTGCCAATGCTGCCCTCTTTCTATAAGCTTTTTTGCCTTCTTATTCAGGGCAGGAAATTTCTCGGTTTTCTGTATAAGCTCTTTTGAATTCTGTGAAAATTGCTTTGTTCCTTGATAATAGGGCTCCAGGAACGTTTCATCGTTCGTTAAGCTATACCCCCTTTGTCCCGTTTCCTGATCGACGAGAGCTTTAAATAAATCAATGGCTGATCCTTCAATACTGTCTAATGCTTGTTGACCTTTAATGTTGGCACTTAAGGAGAAACGAACACCTGCTACAGAAGCAATAACTAATAGAACTATAATGAGAGCCGAAACTATTATAGTAGATAACAGTCTGTTTCCTAACTCTCCAAGAGAGTTTAAATTCATTATGATTCATCCACACCTTTATGCCTTTTAAAATATGGTTCTGTTATATTGATTTTCCATTATTGAAAAAAAGACATTTATTTTTAACAGAGCCGAAAGTATAAGTATACTGTATCACAGTTTTCAAATTATTGTTATTTAACTAATCCTTTATTACTGTATTCTTCTTGTTCATAAAACAAAAAACACGAGCAAAACTGGAGGAATAAACCAGATTTTACCCGTGCTTGGGAATAATTCTTTTGACTAAGAGAAGTTATGTTATTCTTTACTAATTAGTTTTGACACAATATCCTCATTTAAATCCATCATTTTCTTATTATTTTTATGCTCTAGCTTATCTCTATCTAACTCTATCCAGCCCTTTGTATTTCTTCTCTATCCTCTATGATGTGCGAATAGAAGAATACCCTGGAGAGGATCAGGTAGATGGAATTATGGCAAATACTATTCGGAGCTTTGATTTTAGCTGCTCTATTAGGAAGAATATTTTCTTACAAAAATAAAACAGAAAGTGAATTTATTTATATACTATTGTTTTAGCGGCAGTCCTCACGATTATAAACTACAGTTCCTTGCCGGAAAATAACCATACAAGGCAAATGATCATCGCAACATCAGGGACGGCAGGCATCCTGTCGATCATACTAACCTACTTCGTTAAAACCGGCGCTGCTTTAAGTCCTATCATGCTGTCTGTATCGAAGGCTGCTGTATCTATTCATTGGAATATAAAAACTGTCATCTTACACACAAAGAATTCATTTTTAAAAAAATTCATCGAAACGGATCCTGTTCTATTCACTCTCTGAAAGTGGATTTTTGGTGAGCTGGATGACAAAAGCATTCCAGTGTATGATCATTGACCATGCCTACTGCTTGCATATAAGAGTAGCAAATCGTGCTGCCCACAAATTTAAATCCGTCTTTCTTTAACTGTTTGCTCATTTTATCACTGATGGCATCCGAAACAGGAACCTCTTCTGCTGTTTTCCAGTGATTGACGACCGGCTTGTGATTCACAAATCCCCATATATAATTAGCAAATGAACCATACTCCTCTTTCAATCGCAAAAATGCCTCGGCATTTGTTACCACACTTTTGATTTTTAATTTATTTCGGACAATCCCTTTGTCTTCTAGCAATGATTGCAATTTTTCGTCCGTGTAATGGACGATTTTTTCCGCTTTAAAATAATCAAAAGCTTTTCGGTAATTTTCTCTTTTTTGTAAAATGGTCCACCAACTAAGACCAGCTTGCGCTCCTTCTAGACATAACATCTCAAATAACAGTTGATCATCGTAAACGGGTACTCCCCATTCCTTATCATGATACTCCATATATAGGGGCTCTTTCGTTACCCACGCACATCGTCTACTCATTTATGAATCCATCCTTCTTTGATTTAAAGAGATAATTTTTATCCTTACGTCTTTAATATACCTAATAATTCCTTCCAAGGTCCAACACCATTCCCGTATCAGTCTCTTTGTCATACATAGTAAATACATTCGCTTCAGCCCATTGTGCTTCTCATCTTTACTTTCACTCGGACGCAACCATACTTTTGAGAATATTCAAACGTTTTCTTTCTTCTAAAATACTATTGTAATAAATCTAAATATTCACTATAATCTTATTGATTAGTAGTCCACTTGAAAAAGCGGAGAGTGAGGGTCATCATCTATGGAAAAAATAACCCTTTAAGATAATCGTTTGATTCAATATAACCGTCACTAGATCCATCTTAGGAAGGGAGAGCAGGCTCATAGCAGCGTAATGTAATATAGCCATTTTCTAAAATTAGTAGAGGAGATATCTATGAAAAATCAATTAAAAAAGTGGAATCGATTGAGCTTGGTAAAGCAAATAATTATCGGTTTAATTGTTGGTATTACTCTAGCTTTAACGATTCCTGACGCAGCAAAACCCGTTGTCATTTTAGGCTCTTTATTCGTAGGCGCCTTGAAAGCGATTGCACCTGTACTCGTATTATTTTTGGTTATGTCCGCTATTGCTCAGCACAAGAGCGGTCAAAAAACAAATATGTCATCTATCGTCGTCCTTTATCTTTTAGGAACTTTTTTAGCTGGACTTATCGCCGTTATTGTAAGTTTTATGTTCCCGGTTCATTTAACGCTAGCTAAGGCTACGGGAGACTTAGCGGCTCCTGGCGGTGTTTCCGAGGTACTCAAAACATTACTCATGAATATTGTTGATAACCCCTTTAACGCTATCACTAACGCTAACTATATTGGTATATTATCTTGGGCGATTCTTCTTGGTCTTGCTTTAAAGAATGCATCAGATTCTACTAAGACTGTCATTTCTAATTTTTCAGATGCCGTATCTAAAATTGTCACATGGATCATTAAATTCGCTCCACTAGGAATCATGGGCTTGGTCTTCGAATCGATTACAACGAATGGCATTGATGCTTTGCTAAGCTATGGAAAATTACTGGCCGTTTTAATCGGTTGTATGCTTTTTGTCGCACTTGTCGTCAATCCCGTTATTGTGTTCTTAGCTGTGCGGCAAAACCCATACCCGCTCGTATTTAAATGTATTAGAGAAAGTGGTATTACAGCCTTCTTCACACGCAGTTCAGCGGCAAACATTCCGGTTAATATGAAACTATGTGAAAAACTAGGCTTAGATAAGGATACCTACTCTGTATCCATTCCGTTAGGCGCCACCATCAATATGGCCGGTGCAGCGGTAACAATTTCTGTTTTAACACTAGCAGCAGTTCATACACTCGGTATTCAAGTGGATATCCCGACAGCCATCATCTTGAGTGTTCTGTCTGCTGTATGTGCCTGCGGTGCTTCTGGAGTGGCTGGCGGTTCCTTATTGCTTATCCCACTAGCCTGCAGCCTGTTCGGGATTTCAAATGATGTAGCGATGACAGTAGTAGGGGTAGGCTTTATTGTAGGGGTTCTCCAAGACTCTTTCGAAACGGCCCTTAACTCCTCTACAGACGTCCTCTTCACAGCAACAGCTGAATTCAGAGAGCGACGCAAACAAGGACAAAAGATAAATATTAAAAAATTAGCTTAAAAACAATGCCCCCGGCTTTAATGGAGCCAGGGGCATTATTTTTAATAACGAATTCAATAACCATTAGCAAGCAAATTCTCAAAACTCATTATCTATTCGTGGGTCTTTCATCTTTTATGTGAAATATTCTAATTTTGCCTCTGGAAAGAATTTCCTCATATAGGAATAAAGATGATTTTTTATATCTTCCTCTTCTTCCTTTTGATAAATGTATTTTCCAATTCCGTACTTTCCCCATTTATACCTTCTTTTCTCTTCATCTAATTCTAATTTTGTCATAGGGTAATTTTTTTGGATTACTCTTTTAGCTGGCTTCGTAAAGCGATGCTGAATAAACTCAAACGTCAAATCCTTCCTTGCTTCTGGAGGCAATTCTGCATCCAAACGCTCAAACATATGAAGGTATCCTTCCTCCCATCCTTCATGAAGATAAATAGGAGCTACAATAAAACCAAGCGGATACCCCGCTCTGGCGACTTTTCCTGCCGCTTCAATTCTTTTCTCTAAAGGAGAAGTCCCTGGCTCGAAGTTTTTAACGACATAATCGGCATTCACACTAAATCGAAACCTAGTCCTTCCGTTATGTTTTGCATCAAGCAGGTGATCAACATGGTGAAACTTTGTCACGAATCTCAATTTCCCATACTCCGATTCTCCAAAATGTTCAATCGCACGCTTTAATGTATGAGTCAAATAATCAATCCCAACGATATCAGATGTACAGGACGCTTCAAACCTTGTAATCTCGGGAGCACGTTCGGCCATGTACTGATCAGCAGCTTCCAAAATTTCATCTACATTTACATACGTGCGAATGTACGGCTTACTTCCCATGGTCGTTTGTAAATAGCAATAATGACAATGGCCCATGCAGCCCGTCGCAAAAGGAATAGCGTACTCCGCAGAAGGCTTGGAAGTGTCAAATTTCAATGTTTTTCTAATTCCGACCACTAGTGTAGATTTGGCAACCCGGTACCTTTGAAAGTCATTTTCACCTGGAAGATTTCTCACTTGATTATGAGAAGTGGTATATCGAATTTCAACATCCATTTTTTCAAATTTCTCTTTAAGCTGTTTGCCTAATGGATAATCCAGCGCATCGGGTTCAAAATACACCAACTTAGGGTTGAATGGTTTATTCATTCCAATCTCCCCTCTGATTCCATTCCGTAATAGTATTCGTAAGCCTGCTTTGCCTCTTCCTCTGTGGGATAAATCGCCATTTCACTTGATAGTGGATAGTAATTTTCATATAAAAACAAAGATAATCCAGCAGAATTATCCGGGTCGTTAACGATCGCTGCCGCCTGTATATTTGCTACGTCCTGAGTATGGGGATTGCGATAAAAAACATAGACAATGTCTCCAGCTTGATACGTTCGATTTTCGTTAGATAGTTCCATCTCATCACCTTTTCTTTCCGCAAAAATCCATAAGTTAAGTAATTTGTTATTTACATTTTGCCTTTAGTTCCTGCAAATTATGTTTGCCTAATTACGGAAAACAACCTCATAAAGACATCAATCTATCAGTTGTTACTCTACATACACAAAAAGAAAATTTTACTATGGAATTTCAACAAATAGCGGAAGAATCGTTTTGATACCACCTCTTGTTAAGTGATAATAAAGCTGTTTAATTTTTATTAGACTAACGGGGTAGGTTAATGGAAGAAGAAATGAAAAGCAAATCGAGATACATCCTCAGTATTAGCCCTAGTATAAGAAAGTTAAGGGCAACAGATAATACATGAAAAGGAGGTTAAACATCATGTCACAAGAGCATGAAAATATACATGGAAAAACTCCAGGCGTACTAAAGGGCGAGATGGACAGAGAACCAATAGGAGATCAACTGAATAGCGATAACGCATTTAGCGATAAAGGCTTAAATAATGCACGTTTAACTCGCGAAGCTGTGAAGAAAGAAAATCAATAAAATAAAAATACGGCCAGTTTTTAGTTGGCTGTCTTTTTCGTGCCTTGCCCACTGTTAGAGGACGGTTTTTTTGTTAAAGTGACGGGGGCTTTAGTTGAATAAGAATTAAACGACTTTATTATTGATGTTTGAGTGCACATACACTTAGATGGATAGAAACTAAGCAACTTTAAAGAGCCTTGCTACACAATAAAATGTAGCAAGGCTCTTATATTTTCCTACTAAAATTAAATAACTTTATTCGCTCTTTACCATTCTCACCTATCTATGCAATCGAACTCTCTTCCTTATGAAAGCTCCTTTAGTTGCTTCGTCAGCTCTTTAAATCTCAAATCGAGTTCCTTGTATGCTTGATCCGCAGGCGTCATAAAGCTAAGCTTTCCTAAAACCTCTTGTCGTTCTGTTTCGAGCTTTAAACGCAATTCATCCCGATCATCTCTTTCCTGGGTCATTTCGTTCCATTGCTTATGGATGCTGTTGTTCGCTATAACCAGCTTGCTGTTGGTTATTTTCTCGAGAAAGTAGCGATCATGTGAAACGACAAGCAGCGTACCGTCATATTGGGCTAAAGTATTTTCCAATTGTTCACGTGAAGGTAAATCAAGGTGATTCGTCGGCTCATCTAAAATTAATACATCTTTTTCCTCTAGAATATAGGCCATCAGCTTGCACTTTACACGCTCACCCATACTCATATTTTGAATGGGCTCTTTCCATTGTGAGGCTGTAAATCCCAAATGCTTCATTAAATTTTGAACCTGGCCTCTCGCTTCATAAGTGTCTTGATAAAACAGCTGTTCCGGTGTTTGTTCAAGCGGCAAATCAAACACCTCCTGCGTTAAATAGCCGATCGTGGCAGAAGGGGAAATCCATACCTTTCCTTCTGCCGTTTCCTCCCCAACAATTATTTTCAGTAAAGTCGTCTTGCCGCTGCCATTCGGTCCTGTGATCGCTACCTTTTCTCCATGCTGAATGGTAAAATTGGCTTTTTTAAATAATGGATATCCTCCAAACACCTTGGTTAAGTTTTTAACTTCTAAAAACCTCTTTCCCGTCTTGTTGCTCGCTTCCATTGAAAAGCGTACTTCATATTCCGGTTCAACTCGCTCTGCCTTGGCCTTTGCCAGCTCTTTTTCAAGACGCTTTTGTTTTGATTTTACTTGAGCATCCATGCGCTTGGCCTTTACGCGATAATGTTCTTTGATGCCTTCCTGTTTCGTCGACTCGGCATGGGCTTTTTTCGACCAGGACGTGAGCTCTTGCATTTGGGATTCAATCCGCTCGACCATTTTTTGTTGCTTTTCATATTCGCGCTGCTGAGTCAATCTCTTCTGATGGCGAGCTTCCATGTAACTTGTGTAATTCCCTTTATGCTCAATCAATTTTTTGCCCTCAATTGACCAAATTTTTGTAGCGACCTTATCTAAAAAATAGCGATCATGTGAAACGAGGACAATTGTGCCTTTATAATCTTTCATCTGCTCAATCAACAGCTCAGTACTTTTCTCATCGAGGTGATTCGTTGGTTCATCTAATAATAAAAGATGGACGTCTTTTGAAAAACCTTTTGCCAATCGGGCTTTTAATTTCTCTCCTCCGCTTAGTTGTGAAAAATGGCGGTTCGGTACTTTCCATTTCCTTAGCAGCACTTCTTCTGCAGGGCTCACTTCTGCGGAAGAGCAGGATTCCGTTTCCTGTTCAACGAATGCCATCTCCAAATTTGGCTGCAGCCATCGGATTTGCCCTGCTGTCGGAATCAAGTCCTGGTGAATCAATTGAAGCAAAGTAGATTTTCCGGCTCCATTTTTGCCAATGATTCCAATGACTTCTCCTTGCTGGACACTGGCATTGACCCCTTCAAATATCATAAGATCCATTATTTCAAAACGAACATTTTGCAATTTAAATAGCTCGTTCATACCCTTCATCCCTCTCTATTAAAGGGAGGACAAAAAAATCCTCCCAATTGATTTGGAAGGATTAGCCGCATTTTTACGTTGTTCAAATAAGCTATTTGATTCAATAGCTGTACAGTATATAGAAAATGGGCAGACTAATCCTATTTCGTGTGATTTGAAATATGCGATTTCAAATGTAGAAAATAAGATTATTTGTCCATCGTCCACCCATCATCCCTTCTATTGTTTGGTAAAGACATTGTAGCATACAGATCTAAAAAAGGAAAATTGAGTAAGAACTTTAAATTAGTTTGACCTATATATATTAGACCTTCCTATAGCCCTTTCCTACTGAATATTTTTAAGTCTGTCAAAACCATATCTTTCTTCTTTTATTGCTTCATAAGCTTGCTATATAATGAGATAAATTAATTATAGAACTGGATGAAACGTTATGAATGGACTATCAATGAAGCTATCAGCTAGAGATGCCTTGAATAGCATAGGGGAGAATATCATCATTGCGGATACAGACTATAAAATTACTTGGATGAATACGAAAGCAGCCAAGTCCCTGTCTGCTATTGCTCCTTTATATGGCCTAACGAACGCAGAAGAAATGATAGGGCTCAATATGGATTTTTTTCATAAAAAACCTGAGCATCAGCAACTTATGATGGAGCAGTTGCAAGAAGGCCATCGGGCAAGAATTACGATCAAGAATAAATTTATCGCCGATATCGTCGTGACTCCTATCAAAAACAGCCAAAATAACGAGCAGGTTGAAGGCTATATGGTAATGCTTTTGGATGTCACCTCGCAGGCTGAAGAAGAGAAAAGAAAAGACGCGCTCATTGAAGATTTGTCCGTACCTCTCTTAAACATATGGGAAAAGACAATCGTCTTGCCGCTTGCAGGTGTGCTAGACTGGAATCGCGGCGAGCTCGTATTGTCCACTGTTTTGGAAGAATGCACCTCTCAAAAAATTGAGTACTTTCTTATCAGTCTAAGAGGGATTAGCCATTTTGATGACAGTGTTAGGGATTATCTTCAAAAGTTAGCTGATTGCCTAAAACTGATTGGAGTGAAGTGCATTATAGTCGGAATCAAGCCCGAGCTGGCTCTAAGCATTCGGGAATTAAAAGATATGCCGATATTCCGTGACGCTCATGCTGGTTTAAAGCACATTATGAAGCTGCAAGAGAAGGAGTCTTCCAGCAGTGTATTAAGAATATAGTTGATATCCAGAAGAGATTATCCGGGCTAGCGGGATAATCTCTTTTCTGTATCAATAGAATTCAGGATGATCCAATGAAACAGACAAAAGCGCTGAATACATTCCCCCATAGTGTAAATTATTTGTTATCATCCTTTAGATTTATTATGATATCTTGTGGTAACGCCATTCCAAAAGTTTGACTGCTTAACATTCAGCGAGGGAAGGAAGGGACCGTTATAATTTTGCGTGCAATTCGAAAATGTTATCAGTTTTTTGTAGATAAACCCTTTGAAAAAGGCGCGGTCTTGAATGGCCGCTACGAGATAGTCCATGTGATAGGCATGGGAAGCTATGGGATCGTTTATCTATGCAACGATTTAAAAACAAGCGAAAATAAAGTAATTAAACAGCTCCGTCCAAGCAAGAAGCGTAGCAAAAAAGACATTGAATTGTTTAAAAATGAAATGGCTATTTTGCGCATGCTGAACCATAAAAGTATCCCCACATTATTTGAAGCTTTTGCCCATGACGGATATTTATTTTATGTAATGAATTTCATTGACGGGGATAATCTAGAAGACCAGATCTTTTTAGGCAAAAAAACGTTTAATGAGAAAGAGTCTTTACTCATTGTTTCACACCTGCTTGAATTAGTGGATTACCTTCATAAAAAAGATATTTACCACCAAGATTTACGTATTCCCAACATTTTAATAAAAAACAAGGAGCTCTTTTTAATTGACTTTGGTTTGTCCAAGCATAGAGCGGCAGTTGACTCACATCACACACTATCTAATAAGCAAGAATGCACCCTAGAGATGCAACTACAGGATTACTATGACCTAGGAGAGATCCTATTGTATTTGCTTTACACTACCTACTCTTCTAAAAATAAAAAAGCTCTTCCTTGGACAGAAGAACTTTCTTTAGAACCAGACACTGTTTATTTACTAAAGAGATTATTACGCATTAAAGAACCTTACTCCAATACTAATGAAATTTCAGCTGATGTTTGTGCTGCACTCAAAGCGGAAGAGAAAGCTCATTAACCGTTAGGGAGAGAGTTAGCTGCTGCTTCGACCCTTCCGCTTGTAATATTTACTTCCACTCATCGGTGACCGTTTATACCGTCGGCTGCTGCTACTGCCCCGGCGATAATAACCACTTCTCCGCTCGCTGCTTCCTTGGGAAAGATGCTTAAGCTGCTTCAATATTTTTTTAAACATTGTTTACCTCTTTCCATTTTATTTCAAGCTTGTGATCTATTTTTTAGTCTAGCATAGTTTACCCACAAAGCTTAATGATTAGCACAGGGTCGAATACATACCAGCTGTTTTCCCTACTGTTCCTCTATTCCAAATTAATAATCATACTTGAAATAAACAAACACATCAAAAAAGGATACGTATTGTTATAGATTGGTGATTTGCATGAATCACACCTGCCGCAAGAACGACAAATCATATACTTGATTTAGTGTCTAACTATTGATTTCATACTCCTGCCGTCATTCTCCTTGCATGGAACTGAGCGTTTACATTTATTCCACAATTAGAAAGTACATTTTCCTCCATCATAACAATAGTAGGTTTAATTTTCACAAAAAGATTAATTAAATGGCTCCAAGGAAATGAAATTCTATCCCTTCTCTCATCCTATTCAAACCCTTCTCTTTTACAAAGTTATTTCATGGATTGAGCTGTTGACCGTAATGCTTCCCATATAATATTTATATCTTTTTCCTCTGTGCGCCAATTGCTAAAAGCAGCACGAATGGCAGGAACGCCATTATAGATAGTTGGCGTCATAAACACTTTTCCTTGCTGGTTTAAAGCAGTAAGAAATTGGTTGTTCATTTCAGCAGTGATAGATTCTTTGTTTAAAGAAAAGCAAACAACGTTTAATCTTACTGGTGATAACAGTTTAAACTCCTGGCTGTTGTTTATTTTTTCCCCAAGGCGTTTAGCTAGTTCAACATTTTGCTCAATAAGATTTTGGTAGCCGCTTTTACCGTATGCTTTTAGCGTAAACCATGCTGGCAAGGCACGGAACCTTCTAGAATTTTCAGGTGTAAGATTAAAAAACTCCGGATGTTCAATTGCATCCCCGAGATAAGCAGCATTATTTTGAAATACTTCCGCTTGAAGCTGCTTATGACGAGTAAATTGCATGGCAGAGTCGTAGGGAACATTCAACCATTTATGCGCATCAATTGTAATAGAGTCGGCAGCATCCATCCCTTCTACTAATTCTCTATATGCAGGGGAACAAGCAGCAAAACCGCCAAAAGCCGCATCAATATGTAACCAAAAGCGGTAGTGCTTTTTAAGCTTCCCAATAGCAGCTAAATCGTCATAGTCTACCGTATTAACTGTTCCCGCATTGGCTACAACGATGCATGGCTCACTTTTCTGTTGTTCAAGAAATTCCTTTAATTTTTCGATATCAATCGCCTCTCGATTTTCCTGACAAGGTATTGAATGAATAGATTTTCTCCCTATGCCCAGCATAGAAGCTGCTTTAAAAACGCTGGAGTGAGGAGCGCCGCTCAAAATTTTAATGGGTGGAATATCGTACAGGCCTTCCATGGAAATATCTTTTCCATAGTGATGTGCAATCCATTGCCTTGCTTGAGCAAGACCTACGAAATTTGCCATGGTGGCCCCACTTACGAAGGTGCCGCTATAATCATGGCTTAAGTGAAGTAACTCTTTTAACAGGTCAATCGTTTCAAGTTCAATCAACCCGGCAATTGAATCCCGTGAGCTAGCTGCATTTTGATCATAAATACTAACTAACCAATCTCCTATAATGGACGCAGGTGTAGAGCCCCCCGTAACGAAGCCTAAGTATCTTGAACCAGCACTTGCGCTTAAGCCTTTAGCATAGTGTTGGGTGAAATATTCAAGGGCTGCACTTGCTCCAATACCCGATGTAGATAGTTGATTTTTTGGCATGTCATAGGATTGAACCGCTACATCTCTCTCTTCAAGGCCCTGATAAAAATTTGTTGCATGCTGCACGATTTCTGTTAATATCCGTTCAAAATCTTTTTGGTCTTGGTTCATGATATTCATCTTCTACTTTTCCCCTTTTAACAAATTTTTCTTGTTCCTCATTGTTTTTACGATATATAGTGATATGTATAACAGTCAATGAGTGAATATAACAGTGGGAGACAATATGAAAATCAATCTTAACCGTCAATCAGATCAATCGTTAATTCATCAAATTGCCAACATTCTAGCGGAGAGAATTCGTTCAGGTGTTGTAGAAGAAGACAGTCAATTGCCTTCAATCCGAAACTTTTCAAAAGAAAATCAAGTTAGTTTTGTTACGGTAAGCAAAGCTTATACCCTTTTAGAGAAGAATGGCTATATTCGCTTAGAGCATGGAAAGGGAGCTTTTGTTCGGCGGAAAGAGCAGAGGAAAAAGATTGAAAAGAGAACAAGCAAAAATGTTGATTGGCAGCTAGCCATTCCAGACTATATTCAGCGTTCACAATACATGTTAAATTTGGGACCGGAAAATGCAATTAAACTATCTAGTGCCATTATAAATCCAGGACTGCTCCCTTCCGCTTATTTGACGAAAGAAATAAACCAAGTTTTGCAGGATGACCCACAAATTGTAGCCCGTTACGGCCCTATTCAAGGAGATGCTGAAGTTCGGGAAGCAATTAAAAAGTATTTACAACGATATGGCGAGCTTAAAACAACAAGCTCAGAGATCATCATTACAAGTGGTGTGCAGCAAGGAATCGATCTAGTAGCAAGAACTTTTATTGGTCCTGGAGACATTGTGATTACGGAGGCGCCCACCTATACGGCAGCACTCGATGTTTTTCGAAATCGAGGAGCTCACATTATTCCTATCCCTGTAGACGGAGAAGGGATGCAAACAGATATTTTAGCTTCTCTCTGTTTAACTAAAAAACCAAAAGTTGTTTATACGATCCCTACATTTCATAATCCAACTGGCACAGTTTTAAGTAAAAAGAGAAGAATAGATTTAGTAGAACTGGCACAAAGAAACGGCTTTCTTATTGTAGAGGATGACTCATGGAATGAAATATATTTTGATCATAACCCGCCCCCGCCCACTATTAAATCTTTGGATACGAGCGGTCATGTGATTTATTTAAAGGGCTTTAGCAAAGCTTTAGCACCTAGTTGCAGGATTGGGGCGATGGTTTCAAACGGGACTATTCATCAGCGGTTGTTAACATCGAAATCTTGTACGGACCTGGGCAGCCCACTTTTAACACAAAAAGCGCTAATTCCATTTTTGAGTTCTACTAGAATGAACACACATTTAGAAAAGCTGCGTATCGCCCTTGAAATAAGAAGAGATCAAACAATTGCCTTGTTAGAGAAATATGCACCTGAAGGAGTGACCTGGATCAGGCCTAAGGGAGGGCTAAATATTTGGGTGTCTCTGCCTGGCAGCGGCAATACAGATGAACTGCTTTTAAAAGCACAACAATCCAACCTGTCATTTTTGCCTAGTTCGGCTTGTTATCCAAATGAACCAAAATATAACCACTTAAGAATTAGTTACTCTTATCTAGAGAATCAACAGCTTGAACAGGGGATTATGGAGCTTTGTAAGGTTATGGAATTGTATCTTCAAGAAGTGAAACCGAGTTAAGGATGATAACTCTCTTTCCTTAATCCTTTTTCAGCCGTTTTTCCACTTTAAGTATTTTCATTCTCTTAATCAAAAAATACCTCTTTGGATATGTTTACCCAAAGAGGTATTTTTTCACTGCATTTTATATGCATTATGACTTTATTTCAAAGCTGCAAAAACAGCCTGATGAAAACCTACTTTTATTCCACTGTTACACTCTTCGCCAAGTTACGCGGCTTATCAACATCACAATCACGGTGCAATGCTGCATAGTAAGCAATGAGCTGCAATGGCACAACAGCGACAAGCGGTGTTAAAAGCTCATGAACAGCCGGAATCACGAAGCGGTCGTTTTCGTTCTCTAGCCCTTTCATAGAGATAATGCAAGGGTGCGCACCGCGAGCCGTTACTTCCTTCACATTACCACGAATGCTTAAGTTTACATTTTCTTGAGTCGTAATGGCAATGACTGGTATGCCATCTTCGATCAAAGCGATCGTGCCGTGCTTCAACTCTCCTCCAGCAAAGCCTTCTGCCTGTATATAAGAGATCTCTTTCAACTTCAATGCACCTTCAAGGCCAACATAATAATCAATGGAGCGGCCGATGAAGAAGCAGTTGCGTGTAGTGGAGAGATAGTCTCTAGCGATTTGTTCGAACTCATCTTTCGTATCACAAAGCATTTCCATTGCATTCGCCACTATGCCGAGTTCATGCACAAGGTCTAGTTCTGTCTTAATACCGAGTGATTCAGCCGTAGCATTCGCTAGAATCGCTAGTACAGAGACTTGGGCTGTGTAGGCCTTTGTAGAAGCAACAGCGATCTCAGGGCCTGCATGCAGCAATAGCGTGTAATCCGCTTCACGAGACAACGTAGAACCTTGAACATTTGTGATTGTTAAGGCTTTGTAGCCCATTTCCTTTACTTTTACGAGTACAGCACGGCTGTCAGCTGTTTCGCCGCTTTGGGAAATGAAAATAAACAATGGGTTTTTAGACAGAAGCGGCATGTTGTAGACAAATTCACTTGCTACATGTACTTCTGTCGGAATCTCTGCGAGTTTTTCTAAATATTGTTTGCCGACGAGTCCAGCATGGTAGCTCGTTCCGCAAGCTATGATATATAAACGGTCTGCGCCTTTTAGCGCTTCAATAATATTTTCATCCACCGTCAGCTCTTCTTGTTCGTTTTGATATGCTTGAATAAGCTTTCTCATCACAAGCGGCTGCTCGTCAATTTCTTTTAGCATGTAATGTGGATACGTACCTTTTTCAATATCGCTGGCATCTAGCTCCGCTGTGTATGGAGCACGTTGGATTTCGTCACCATTCAAGTTTTCAATCGTTACTTTTTCTTTTGTTACGATGACAACCTCTTTGTCCATCAATTCTACAAATTGGTCTGTTACCTGAATCATGGCCATAGCATCAGAGGCAATGACGTTAAAGCCTTCTCCAAGTCCAACAAGAAGTGGGCTTTTGTTTTTAGCCGCGAAAATCGTGTCTGGCTCTTCTCTATCCAGCATCCCAATGGCGTAAGAACCTTTTAGCAGCTGCAGCGTTTTACGAAAGGCTGCTTCTGTTTCAAGGCCTTCTAGCGCAAAAAGTTCAATCAATTGAACAATTACTTCTGTATCCGTGTCACTCTTCAATGGCACATCCAGCAAGTATTCTTTCTTAAGCTGTTCATAGTTTTCGATTACTCCGTTGTGAACGAGTGTGAACCGCCCAGAAAAACTTTGATGAGGGTGTGCATTTTCTCTGCTTGGCACACCGTGAGTAGCCCAACGTGTATGGCCAATTCCTGTTACTGTGCTAATATTTTCGTCTACGACTTTCCGTAAATCCGCAATCCGGCCTTTTTCTTTAAAAACATGAACATCTTGCGCATCTCTAATTGCAATACCAGCAGAGTCATAGCCACGGTATTCAAGTTTCTCCAGACCGCTCAGCAAGATTTCCTTTGCATCCTTAAAGCCGATATAACCAACAATTCCGCACATACAATAGTTCCTCCTATAAAGAAGGCAGGCAAAAGCAGAGCGCTTATTTGCCGCTCTTCTTTTTTTATATTCTCTTTTTTCTCTCCGCATTTCCATTCCCTTTGTCCGCAAGGTTACCCCTGCGATTTAAGGAAGGACTGTCGGTTGTGCGGTCATCAACCGGGAGGCATCCGCCGAACATTTCGATAAACCTCCTCCTCGTCAACTAGCTAGGCTCTCTCCTGCTAGTTCAGGCGCTTTATAAAACAAATAGTTATAAAATAGACTCCTCTCCTTTCTTTACTGTTTCTGTAAAACAGGATTATCATACACTAATCAATTTCTCGTCGTCAACTGATATTTTTTTTGTAATGGAATGCCAATATTATTACATGTATATGAAAAAAGAGACGCACATGTGCGCCTCTTCTCTTTCTTTCCCCTATATCCTGCTGATGAAACCTATTGTTTATTCAGCAAGGCCCATTTCCGCTTTTACGACAGCAGCAATCCGCTCAACAAATGCTTGGCATTGCTCCTCGGTTTGCGCTTCAACCATCACACGAACAAGCGGCTCTGTACCTGATGGGCGAACAAGCACCCGTCCGTTTCCGTTCATTTCTGCTTCTACCTCGGAAATAACGGCTTTCACTTTTTCATTTTCCGTTACTTTGTATTTATCTGTCACTCGTACGTTCTGTAAGATTTGCGGGTATTTCTTCATTTCTGCCGCAAGCTCTGATAAAGGCTTTTTCGTCATTTTCATAATGTTTATAAGCTGAAGACCCGTTAATAGGCCATCACCTGTTGTATTGTAATCTAAGAAAATAATGTGGCCAGACTGCTCGCCGCCCAGGTTATATTGGTCTTTTTTCATCGCTTCCACTACATAGCGATCGCCGACTGCTGTCTGCACACTTTTAATGCCCAACGCTTCTAGTCCTTTGTAAAAGCCGAGATTACTCATAACTGTTGAGACAACGACAGACTGCTTTAACTGTCCTTGTTCATGCATATACTTCGCACAAATAAACATAATTTGGTCGCCGTCTACGATGTTTCCTTTTTCATCAACAGCAATCAAACGATCCCCGTCGCCATCAAAGGATAAACCGACATCTGCCTTTTTCTCTAGTAAGAAAGCGGCAAGTGCTTCTGGATGTGTAGAGCCGACTCCGTCATTAATGTTTAGTCCATTAGGAGAAGTTCCCATCGTTGAAATATCTGCCTCTAAATCAGCATACAGATGCGGAGCTAGTGAGGATGTAGCACCATGGGCACAATCTAGTGCAATATGAATACCAGAGAAATCTTCATCTACTGACTGCTTCAAGTACTGGATGTATTTTTGTCCACCTTCAAAATAATCGCTCACTTGTCCGAGATTAGCACCGGTCGGACGTGGCAGGTTATCTGTGTCTTGATCAAGAAGGGCTTCGATCTCTGCTTCTTGTTCATCAGATAGCTTGAATCCATCAGGACCAAAAAACTTAATGCCATTATCTCCGACTGGATTGTGAGAAGCTGAAATCATTACGCCTGTCTGAGCATCCATCACTTTTGTTAAATAAGCGACGCCTGGTGTAGAGATAACGCCAAGACGCATGACTTCTGCCCCAATGGATAAGAGGCCAGCAACAAGAGCTCCCTCTAACATATGACCGGAGATACGAGTGTCACGGCCTACTACGACTTTCGGGCGCTCTGCATTCTTCGTTAACACATAACCGCCGAATCTGCCTAATTTAAAAGCAAGCTCGGGTGTTAATTCTGCATTTGCCACTCCTCTTACTCCATCAGTTCCAAAATACTTTCCCATTTATCGATTCTCTCCTTTGTTTTACCTTCTGTTCAAACGGCGTTATTCACCGTTTTTCTTTTCTGGTTCACCTTCCGGACTTCCTTCGACTGTCACCTTTACCTTTACGAGCTGCGGGGAAACAAAGTTCAGCCCTTCGCCAATCTCAATTGGCACAGTAAGTGTTGTGTCTTTCTTTATACTGTCCACTTCTACCGGGACAACTAGTTCTTCCATATCCCTCAAAATAGATTCTTTTCCGTAAATCGTAATTTCTTCTGTCTCAGGTTTAATAGACCTAATTTTGATCCCCTTAGGTGGTGTGCCTTTAGGGAAGAACCTGAGCGCTATTTTTTTGCTTGGGTTTTTGACAGAAATGGATACTTGAACGGTTTCAGGTTCTATTTTAACGTCTAGCTTATTCAAGTCACCATCCAACACTTGTACTTTCGCGGTGCCGGTTGTTTCTTTATCGACTTTTTCTTTCACATCTAGAGTCGCTTTCACGTAAACAATTTTATTAAGCGCCGCTTTTGATCCAGTCACTTTTACGCGCTTCGGATCAACAGAAACGGCTTCTTCCTGATATCCCTCCGCCAACATATTGTCATTGAATTCTGGGCTCACGACAAAGTAATCAGAAACCTTCTCTTCAATTGTGACATCGACTGTCTCTGGAATAACGGTTACTTTCAATTTATCGGAAAGCTGCTTGTATTTAATGGGAACACGATGTTTCCCTATACTTGTGTTAGTTAAATCAATGAAGAGCTCAAAGTCTCTTAGTCGCTTTGTTGATTCAATAATGCTTTTTGGGCCTTTCAGTTCGACCTTCACTTTATCTGGAACGCCTGAAACAAATAAGTTTTCCGTATCATAGTATGCCTGAACCGGGACATCGGTAATCACTTCACTGTTAGTCTGAGCAGAATCATCTGCCTTTTGAGTTAACTGAAAATCGCCGAAATTCACAGATATGTACAGTAAAATGGTCAAAAGCAAAGCAACGATACGTACAAACCAGGAGCTTTCCACAAATTTATCCATCGCTTTTTCTCCCCCTCCAGATCCACCGGCCTGAGGAATCACTTTCCTTTTTAAGTAACTCATGCATCAAAAGTTTTTCAAAATCCTCAGAGGACAAATCACGGAACAAATCACCGTTCTTTGTAACGGACACGGCTCCGGTTTCCTCAGAGACAACAATGGTGATGCTGTCAGTCACTTCACTGATGCCCATTGCGGCCCTGTGTCTCGTACCCAATTCTTTTGAGATAAATGGGCTCTCTGACAAAGGCAAATAACAGGCTGCTGCAGCTATTTTGTTTTTTTGAATAATCACTGCTCCATCATGAAGCGGGGTATTAGGGATGAAGATATTAATGAGTAATTCCGATGTAATAGAGGAATGCAGCGGAATTCCCGTTTCAATATAATCATTCATGCCCGTTTCTTTTTCTATGGAAATAAGAGCACCTATCCGTCTTTTAGCCATATAGCTAACTGACTTCATTAAAGCGTCTATTAAATCGCGCTGCTCTTTATCCTCCTGCACTACATTCCTAGAAAAAAGACTTCCCCTCCCAAGCTGCTCTAAAGCACGGCGTACCTCAGGCTGGAAAATGATAATAANGGCTTTCACTTTTTCATTTTCCGTTACTTTGTATTTATCTGTCACTCGTACGTTCTGTAAGATTTGCGGGTATTTCTTCATTTCTGCCGCAAGCTCTGATAAAGGCTTTTTCGTCATTTTCATAATGTTTATAAGCTGAAGACCCGTTAATAGGCCATCACCTGTTGTATTGTAATCTAAGAAAATAATGTGGCCAGACTGCTCGCCGCCCAGGTTATATTGGTCTTTTTTCATCGCTTCCACTACATAGCGATCGCCGACTGCTGTCTGCACACTTTTAATGCCCAACGCTTCTAGTCCTTTGTAAAAGCCGAGATTACTCATAACTGTTGAGACAACGACAGACTGCTTTAACTGTCCTTGTTCATGCATATACTTCGCACAAATAAACATAATTTGGTCGCCGTCTACGATGTTTCCTTTTTCATCAACAGCAATCAAACGATCCCCGTCGCCATCAAAGGATAAACCGACATCTGCCTTTTTCTCTAGTAAGAAAGCGGCAAGTGCTTCTGGATGTGTAGAGCCGACTCCGTCATTAATGTTTAGTCCATTAGGAGAAGTTCCCATCGTTGAAATATCTGCCTCTAAATCAGCATACAGATGCGGAGCTAGTGAGGATGTAGCACCATGGGCACAATCTAGTGCAATATGAATACCAGAGAAATCTTCATCTACTGACTGCTTCAAGTACTGGATGTATTTTTGTCCACCTTCAAAATAATCGCTCACTTGTCCGAGATTAGCACCGGTCGGACGTGGCAGGTTATCTGTGTCTTGATCAAGAAGGGCTTCGATCTCTGCTTCTTGTTCATCAGATAGCTTGAATCCATCAGGACCAAAAAACTTAATGCCATTATCTCCGACTGGATTGTGAGAAGCTGAAATCATTACGCCTGTCTGAGCATCCATCACTTTTGTTAAATAAGCGACGCCTGGTGTAGAGATAACGCCAAGACGCATGACTTCTGCCCCAATGGATAAGAGGCCAGCAACAAGAGCTCCCTCTAACATATGACCGGAGATACGAGTGTCACGGCCTACTACGACTTTCGGGCGCTCTGCATTCTTCGTTAACACATAACCGCCGAATCTGCCTAATTTAAAAGCAAGCTCGGGTGTTAATTCTGCATTTGCCACTCCTCTTACTCCATCAGTTCCAAAATACTTTCCCATTTATCGATTCTCTCCTTTGTTTTACCTTCTGTTCAAACGGCGTTATTCACCGTTTTTCTTTTCTGGTTCACCTTCCGGACTTCCTTCGACTGTCACCTTTACCTTTACGAGCTGCGGGGAAACAAAGTTCAGCCCTTCGCCAATCTCAATTGGCACAGTAAGTGTTGTGTCTTTCTTTATACTGTCCACTTCTACCGGGACAACTAGTTCTTCCATATCCCTCAAAATAGATTCTTTTCCGTAAATCGTAATTTCTTCTGTCTCAGGTTTAATAGACCTAATTTTGATCCCCTTAGGTGGTGTGCCTTTAGGGAAGAACCTGAGCGCTATTTTTTTGCTTGGGTTTTTGACAGAAATGGATACTTGAACGGTTTCAGGTTCTATTTTAACGTCTAGCTTATTCAAGTCACCATCCAACACTTGTACTTTCGCGGTGCCGGTTGTTTCTTTATCGACTTTTTCTTTCACATCTAGAGTCGCTTTCACGTAAACAATTTTATTAAGCGCCGCTTTTGATCCAGTCACTTTTACGCGCTTCGGATCAACAGAAACGGCTTCTTCCTGATATCCCTCCGCCAACATATTGTCATTGAATTCTGGGCTCACGACAAAGTAATCAGAAACCTTCTCTTCAATTGTGACATCGACTGTCTCTGGAATAACGGTTACTTTCAATTTATCGGAAAGCTGCTTGTATTTAATGGGAACACGATGTTTCCCTATACTTGTGTTAGTTAAATCAATGAAGAGCTCAAAGTCTCTTAGTCGCTTTGTTGATTCAATAATGCTTTTTGGGCCTTTCAGTTCGACCTTCACTTTATCTGGAACGCCTGAAACAAATAAGTTTTCCGTATCATAGTATGCCTGAACCGGGACATCGGTAATCACTTCACTGTTAGTCTGAGCAGAATCATCTGCCTTTTGAGTTAACTGAAAATCGCCGAAATTCACAGATATGTACAGTAAAATGGTCAAAAGCAAAGCAACGATACGTACAAACCAGGAGCTTTCCACAAATTTATCCATCGCTTTTTCTCCCCCTCCAGATCCACCGGCCTGAGGAATCACTTTCCTTTTTAAGTAACTCATGCATCAAAAGTTTTTCAAAATCCTCAGAGGACAAATCACGGAACAAATCACCGTTCTTTGTAACGGACACGGCTCCGGTTTCCTCAGAGACAACAATGGTGATGCTGTCAGTCACTTCACTGATGCCCATTGCGGCCCTGTGTCTCGTACCCAATTCTTTTGAGATAAATGGGCTCTCTGACAAAGGCAAATAACAGGCTGCTGCAGCTATTTTGTTTTTTTGAATAATCACTGCTCCATCATGAAGCGGGGTATTAGGGATGAAGATATTAATGAGTAA
This sequence comes from Pseudobacillus wudalianchiensis, assembly GCF_001685015.1. Taxonomy (GTDB): domain Bacteria; phylum Bacillota; class Bacilli; order Bacillales; family Domibacillaceae; genus Pseudobacillus; species Pseudobacillus wudalianchiensis. The sequence continues at coordinate 4,092 of NZ_MAYT01000032.1, read as the reverse complement.
TTCCGATGTAATAGAGGAATGCAGCGGAATTCCCGTTTCAATATAATCATTCATGCCCGTTTCTTTTTCTATGGAAATAAGAGCACCTATCCGTCTTTTAGCCATATAGCTAACTGACTTCATTAAAGCGTCTATTAAATCGCGCTGCTCTTTATCCTCCTGCACTACATTCCTAGAAAAAAGACTTCCCCTCCCAAGCTGCTCTAAAGCACGGCGTACCTCAGGCTGGAAAATGATAATAACCGCTAGGAACCCCCATGTTAAGGCCTGTTCCATAATCCAGCTTAATGTATCAAGCCCGAGCAGCCCGCTTAAGCCTCGTACGACGATAATAACAAAAATACCCTTCACGAGCTGAACAGCTTTCGTGCCGCGTATAACCATTAAAAGTTTATAAACAACAAACCAAACAAGCAATATATCCAGTGCGTTGGATAAATAATCCAATGCAGTAAAATGTTCGAAGTAGTTTGAAAACGGCATATTACATCCTCCAATAATGTAATGACTGGAGCCGTACAGAGGCTTTGTGTTTTATTTAACTAGCATATTATAACACAGTCTGCCGAAAAGTCCGAACCAAAAGGGGGCAGACCTCCATTCTTTAGAAAAAAGAGTGTTCGTAGTAGCTAGTCGAACACTCCCGTTACTGCTTTTTTCAGTTTAAACCATATCCAACCGAAAGCCTCATCGATTTCTTCTATTTCCCCTGTAACGCGTCCAGCCGAAGCCATATACTGTTCGCCATTAATGACGGTCACATCTCCCTGTACCTCTCCTTCGACGCGAATATCACCGTTCTCTACAACAATGTCTCCTTTTACTTGTTCTCCAGCAGGAACAACGACTGTATCGTTTTCAACCTGCAGATTGTTATACTTTGTAAAAGCAAAATGATTCGCTTCTTGTTGCCAGGTCGATAAAAGGCCACCGGTCATTAAAGCTAAAAACAAAGAAGCCGCCGTAAAAAACGGGTGCCTTCTGATCCAGCGCTGAATGCCAATAACCCTTGTTTCTTTTGGTAAGGCGAACAGGACCTCCTCTGTAAATCTTTCAGGGGCTCCTATGTGGGACATGCTTTGTACAAGTGCAATCGTCTTTTTTAACTCTAAAAAATGCTGACGGCAATCATTGCATGTTTGTAAATGTGCTTTTAGTTTCTGTTGTTCCCCAGAAAAGAGCTCCCCATCTAAATAATTGTGCATCAAGCGAACGATCTCTTTTTGACAAGAAGCCATGATTTCACACATCCCTTCTCACATATTCCGCAAATACTTACGAAGTGCCTCGCGCCCTCTATGTATCCGTGTTTTCACCGTGCCTAGGGGCAATTCTAAGATATCTGCAATTTCTTGCAGCTGTAGCTCTTCGATATATTTTAAGACGATGACTGACCTGTATTTTTCGGGAAGATTAAAAATAGCCGACTGGATAACCTCCTGCAGCTCCAAATTTTCCACTGCTTCTTCAGGAAGCTCTTCCGTAGAGGCAACTTGCGAATACATATTAAGTCCTTCTGTACCAGCAATTTCAGCATCAAGGTGATAATCCGGTTTTTTCTTGCGAATCCGGTCAATGCATAGATTTGTCGCAATTCGGTAGAGCCAGGTTGCAAACTTCTTTTCAGGATCGTACGTATGAATATTAACAAATGCTTTAATGAATGTTTCTTGTGCAGCATCCTCTGCTTCATGACGATCCCACAACATCCGAAAGCAAATTTGATACACTTTATCTTTATAAAGTTCTACGATCTCACCAAAAGCATTTTGGTCGCCCTTGAGAACCTGCTTAATCCTTCTTTGGACAATTAACTCCATTATTTTTTACCTCCTGCCCTCGCAGGTATCTTTCCATACGATTATCAGCTAAAAAAGGTTTCAAAAAAAGCACAACTCTATCATAACAAATTACGTTGAAATGTTTACATATTTTTGTAAAAGGGTATAGTGATCATAATCAAAACGACGGTAGGAGTTGATTGATCACAATGGCTGCAGCGGAATTGTTAGAAGAAATTGAGGTTTGTCGGCATAACATGGTGATGCTGGCTATGGAAACATCCTTTTCAGATAAAAAGGTAGTAGAGATCAGCACACGCCTTGATCAATTATTAAATCAGTTTGAGGAATTAAAATAACCGGAGATCCTAACTTTATATTAGGATCTCCGGTTATTTTATAGCTGTTCCTTCGTCTTGCTGCCTTATAAAAGCTTGCTTCCGAATAAAGAAGCCATCAAGGCCACCGCCACAGAGGCTGTCTTATTTTTTTCATCAAGAATCGGATTAACTTCTACAAACTCTGCAGAAGTAATTAATCCGCTTTCCGCAAGCATTTCCATAGCTAAATGGCTTTCACGGTAACTAATTCCCCCAATAACCGGTGTACCTACTCCTGGGGCATCACTCGGATCAAGACCGTCCAAATCTAATGACAAATGAACTCCGTCTGTTTTTTCACGCAAGTACTCAATCGTTTCCTCAATCACCTTTGTCATGCCCAGACGATCAACTTCATGCATCGTATATACTTTAATGCCTTGTTCTTTAATAAGAGCTTTTTCTCCTTCATCAAGGTCGCGCGCACCGATAATCACGATATTTTCAGGTTTTACTTTTGGAGACGGACTGTAAAGGCCAGTCAGCGCTTCATGGCCAAGACCAATGCTAACAGCTAAAGGCATACCATGGATATTACCTGTAGGAGATGTTTCCGCTGTGTTTAAGTCACCGTGTGCATCGTACCAGATTACACCTAAATTATGATAATGCTTCGCTACGCCAGCAAGTGTACCAATCGCAATACTATGGTCACCACCAAGTACAAGCGGAAAGCTTCCAGATTGGATGACATTGTCCACTTTTTCTGCCAGCTTCGTGCTTGCTTCAGCAACCGATTTCAAGTTCTTTAAGTTTGTATTTTCGCTGTGAACCGCATGCTTCTTATTAATCTCAATATCGCCACAGTCTTCTACTTCATATTGTAACGCTTCAAGGCGCTCGCTAATACCGGCATAACGGATAGCACTAGGCCCCATGTCTACCCCTCTGCGTAGTTGTCCTAAATCCATTGGAACACCAATGATTGATATTTTCTTTTCGTTAGTCATATGAACTCTCCTTTCGTGTTGCTCGCCTTATTTTAACCGAAAGAAAGAACTTGACTCAACTGGACACTTTTTTGGATAATTATTCACATTTATCTAAAGAAAAAAGCTGTTTTAGTTAAATGGAAAATCACTTAACTAAAACAGCTTTTTAAAGAGTGAGCCATGAAGGACTCGAACCTTCGACCCTCTGATTAAAAGTCAGATGCTCTACCGACTGAGCTAATGGCTCGTTATGGCTGGGCTAGCTGGATTCGAACCAACGAATGACGGAGTCAAAGTCCGTTGCCTTACCGCTTGGCTATAGCCCAATGTTAGTGAAGACGAAATAAAAAGGACATTTTTAAATATGCCCAAGTTTTATTTGTTTCATTCATGATTAATAAAACTGGTGGAGGGGGACGGATTCGAACCGCCGAACCCTGAGGGAGCGGATTTACAGTCCGCCGCGTTTAGCCACTTCGCTACCCCTCCGAAAGAAACTGGTGCCGGCAAGAGGACTTGAACCCCCAACCTACTGATTACAAGTCAGTTGCTCTACCAATTGAGCTACACCGGCACGTAAATATAACATATAATGGTGGAGGATGACGGGTTCGAACCGCCGACCCCCTGCTTGTAAGGCAGGTGCTCTCCCAGCTGAGCTAATCCTCCATAAATGGTGACCCCTACGGGATTCGAACCCGTGTTACCGCCGTGAAAGGGCGGTGTCTTAACCGCTTGACCAAGGGGCCATTCTTAAAAACTAGTAAGCTTCCAACCGGGCTCGAACCGGTGACCTCTTCCTTACCATGGAAGTGCTCTACCTGCTGAGCTATGGAAGCATGGCTCCGCAGGCAAGATTCGAACTTGCGACCGATCGGTTAACAGCCGATTGCTCTACCACTGAGCTACTGCGGAATAATTTTTTAGCTGCAGATGAACATATTGACTAAATAAATGTCCCATAGTTCGCCTGGCAACGTCCTACTCTCACAAGGGGAA
>NZ_MAYT01000031.1 GCF_001685015.1 Pseudobacillus wudalianchiensis | reverse complement strand
CATGTATTTTGTTCAGTTTTCAAAGATCAATCAAGAGTGCTTCTCAACATTAGCACACTCATTTCGTCCTGTCAAAAACTTTTTTGTTTTTTGTTCCTGTCTTTCGGACAAGTAATAATATATCACGTTTAAATTAATATAGCAAGTACTTTTAAAAAAAAATAAAAGTTTTTTATTTTCCCAATAAATCCAGTAAAATCTAGCACGTTTTATTTTATCACTTTCTATTAACCTTTGAATATCTTTTTCTCTGCTCTCTTCTCTAAATTAAAATAGAGAGCTCCCTTAGCTCCCTATTTATTCGTTAATCTCCCTATTCCGCCTATGGATTATATTTTTTATCTTCTTAGGATCAGCTACAAATAATAAAAGTCCTGCGAGCACGATAGCCCCTCCTACTATTTGTGCAGTCATTAATTTTTCCCGCAACAGCCACCAGGCAAGAATACTGGCACCGATTGGTTCTAATAATATGGCCATTGATACAGCGGAGGTGCTAATATACTTGATGGCCCAATTAAATAAAGTATGTCCCAGCAGATTTGATAGGACGGCTAGCAAAAAGAAGTATAACCATTCCTTTGCTGGATATGGATAGAAAGCTTCTTGTTTGAATAGGACATAAAAGAATAAAACAATCGTGCAATTAAAATAAACGATAAACGTATAGGTGATTAATGACATACGTTTACGGATTATTTGACCAAATAGCAAATAGCCAGTAATCAACGCACAAGCAATAAGAGCCAGTACATCTCCGTAGAGGGCTTGTCCGCTAACCCGTAGATCTCCCCATCCAATAATAAAGCTTCCAGCAATGGCAACTCCTCCGCCAATTAAAGCTCCTAATGTAAAACGTTCTTTGAAAATAAAGTATGTACCAACAAACGCAAAAAGCGGCTGTAAAGTAACAAGCACGGTAGAGCTCGCTACAGAAGTGTAATTTAGAGACTCAAACCAAAGAATGAAATGAAATGCTAAAAAAACACCTGCAATAAAGGAGAAGAACCAATCCTTCTTTGAAATCTCCTTTAGTTCTCCCACGTATTTAACAAGAAACAAAGGAAGCATGAGTAAAACAGTAAACAGCAGGCGGTAAAATGCAATCACTCCTGCATCAGCTGTAGACAACTTAACAAATATAGCTGAAGTAGAAACGAAGAAAACACCGATAATTAAAACCACATAAGGATTAAACCTCGGACTGTCCATAGACGTCCTCCTTTGAAATATCTGGATGTATGATGTAAACAAAAGCCGTTTATCATTTTAAAGCTTTCTATGCCAAATTTCCAGCCAATGAATCAAAACAGGGAGAACGACATATTTTTCAGCGGCTAAGGCATAGTTTTTATGAGACAGGGAATAATAAAAAAAAGACTTTTCGTCATGACATCAAAGAGAGGAGAATGGAATGACAACAAAGTGGACACGGATGACCGGGGGAATAATTTTATCAGCTGTCATTATTACCATTATGTTTCTTGCAGGATAGGCCATTAAGTGTAATAACAGATAAAGAGCCTGCAGACAAGATTGTCTGCAGGCTCTTTATGATAATGGAGCATAGCGGGCTCGAACCGCTGACCTCTACACTGCCAGTGTAGCGCTCTCCCAGCTGAGCTAATGCCCCGTCTCAGTACTCTATTGACTATTATATTAATTTCACTATAAATATCAATACCTTTTTTAAAAGAATATTAAAAATTTGTATAAGGAGGATAGCTTTATGTTTCAGGCGATATACTATAAATTTGTCGAATCTCCTCTTTTACTTCGTATCTTTACAATTGCAGTCTTTTTCATTATTCTCTTTGGAACAGCTGTCCATCTTATAGAACCTAATACATTCCCAACTGTTTTCGAAGGAATTTGGTGGGCTGTTGTTACTGCTTCCACAGTTGGTTTCGGAGATTTTGCTCCCAAAACAACAGCCGGAAGACTTCTTGGGATCGGATTAATTTTTGCAGGGGCTGGTTTTTTATCAGCTTATTTCATTAATCTAGCCGCTGCTGCCGTATCTTTGCAAAACTCTTTACAGGAGGGGAGAGCCATTTATACAAATAAAAATCACTTAGTCATCATTGGATGGAATGAACGTACAAAAGAAATCATCGACCACTTATGTACCCTTCCCTTTTCTCGGCACGTCGTTCTTGTTGACGAATCACTGCGGACAAACCCTTATTCAGAAAAAATTGTTCACTTCATTCAAGGAGCTCCCTACAAAGATGTAACGTTGAGAAAAGCAAATATAAAAGAAGCTGCGACTGCTTTAATTACATCAGACCAAAATAAAAATGAAATGCACGCAGATATGAGCTCTATTTTAACTCTAGTAGCTGTAAAAGGCAGCAATCCTGCTTTGCATTGCATCGTAGAAATCTTAACAAACGATCAGGTAGTGAATGCTAAACGGGCTGGAGCAGATGAAGTGATTCAAACGAATAAACATGCAAGCTCTGTCATGTTAAGCAGCATCCAACAAGAAGGTGCTTCGTCGTCTTTAATGCATTTAATCGATCCTAAAAACGGCGGATTCTTAAAGTCTATAACACCAGAATTAGAGTGGAATAACACCACATTCGGGGAGCTGGCCATTATCCTTCTAAAAAATCGGGTTCTCTTGATTGGCATCCAAAGAGCGGGAAACATAACAATTAATCCCCCGCTCAATTTCAAAATTAGCCTTAGCGACCAATTGCTCGTCATTAAACATTAAGAATCTTTTCTGTTTCTTCGAGTATTCTCTTTCCTGTTATTAAATATTTTTCTTTCACGTCAGCATCAGCATCTTTAGGCTCCGCAAACTGATTAAAAGCACCGCCTATATTTCCTGGAGAGGCTAATTCATCAATTCCTCCTTCAAAGATATGGGCGAGAACCAACGGGGAACCAAACTTAACGATTACACCTGGTGAGTCTAACTGGCCATTGATCGCAGTAAAAGGGAGCCGCAAAAATTGGTACCCGTCTTCGTTATTCATCTTATAGTCAAAAGAGCCGTGATCATAGTCCCAATTGCCGCCGATTGAATAACCGATCGGCTTTAATTTTTGTTCTAAGTCATATAAATTAAAACTTTTTCCTTCTAGAGCTGAAGGCAATTCAATCATGTCATCATCTCCTCTCTTTTTTATAGTATCTCCAATAATAAAAAAATTCCGCGGTTTTCCGCAGAATTTCTAAATTTCATGTATTAGAATGAATCACGCAAAATAGCTAGTATCCGTTCTCTATCCATCCGATAAAAACGCCCAAATTCCCCTCTCATCATGGAGTGCTCCGCTATCTCTTCCAAGCGACTGCTATCAATTCCATAATCCGCAAGACGAGCTGGGGCACCCAAAGTCATCCAAAAATTTCGAAGAGCCTCAATTCCCTCATATCCTACTTCCTTTTCTGTCTTGCCCGTACCATCCACTCCAAATACCCGAACGGCCAATTGCGCAAAACGTGCCGGATGAGAATCAATGGCATGTTTCATCCATACCGGAAACAAAATGGCAAGTCCACCAGCATGAGGAATATCATACAAACCCGATAGTGCATGCTCAATAATATGTGCTGTCCAATCGCCACGATAGCCTGATTGCAAAGTCCCATTTAGGGCAATGGTGCCTGCATACATGACTTTCGCGCGATCATCATAGTTATCAGGCTCCGCCAATAATCGCGGCGCGGTCTCAATTAGTGTTTTCAACGTTATTTCACTGAAGCTGTCTTGCAATTCCGTATGCTCACCATTATGAAAATAATTCTCTAGAATATGGCACATTATATCAATAATCCCCAAAACCGTTTGCTCAGGTGGCACCGTTACGCTATAAGAGGGGTCACAAATTGAAAATTGAGGAAAGACATACTGGCTGTGCCAATCAATTTTCTGGCTAGTGGCCAAATTTGTAATCACAAGCCCCGCATTCATTTCGGAGCCTGTAGCCGCTAATGTCAAAATCGTACCAAGCGGAAGGGCTTCCTTTATCACTTTTCCTCGCGAAATAACTTCCCAAACATTTCCTTCATATTTTGCTCCAGCTGCAATTGCTTTTGCAGAATCAATGACACTTCCACCGCCAACCGCTAAAATAAAGTCGATATTCTCTTTCTTGCAAATCTCTACACCCTTATGTACAGTATCAAGCCGCGGGTTAGGTTCCACACCTGACAGCTCATAAACGTTGGTATGAATAGCCTGTAGACTTTCTATCACCTCATCGTACAAGCCATTTCTTTTAATACTGCCACCTCCATAAACCAAAAGGATATTCTTTCCGAAACGAGACATTTCCGCCTGCAGCCTGCCTATAGATCCTTTTCCAAAAATCCATTTAACGGGGTTATATTGAATAAATCGATTCATCCTTTCTCCTCCTTTATTCTATTATGATAAACCCGCCATCTTTTTTCAAAACAACACACTTTTTTGTTCTATGTATGAAAAAACAAAATTCGCACATACTAAACATCGTTATAGTTGAAAGGAGGAAAACGAATATGAATACACTTCAACGTATTGCTCTTACGCTTACCATTATCGGAGCTCTTAACTGGGGATTAATCGGACTGTTTCAATTTGATTTAGTAGCAGCTATGTTTGGGGGCCAGGACTCCGTCATTTCAAGAATTGTTTACATCCTTGTAGGATTAGCAGGTCTAATCAACCTGGGGCTTTTATTTAAAACATGGAATGAAACAGACAATCGACGTACAGCTACCCCTAACACTTAGTAACAAAAACAAGGCCGGTGAATATTCACCGGCCTTGAATTATGGAGGCTGTTCTCTCTTGTTTCTATCTAATTAGACCCATCCTCTGAACTTAGAAGCTTCTGCTGTTCTGCGAACGCCAACCATATAAGCAGCGAGACGCATGTTTACTCCACGTGTTTGAGCGGTTTCATAAATATTGTTAAAAGCACTGATTAAAGTTTCATGAAGTCTTTCATGCACTTCTTCTTCTGTCCAGTAGTAACCTTGGTTGTTTTGTACCCACTCAAAGTAAGATACAGTTACTCCGCCTGAACTTGCTAATACGTCAGGAACGAGTAGAATGCCTCTTTCTGTTAATATTTTTGTCGCTTCCATTGTTGTTGGGCCGTTAGCAGCCTCTACAACGATAGATGCCTTAATATTAGCAGCATTCTTTTCTGTAATTTGGTTAGAGATAGCAGCTGGCACAAGAATATCACAGTCTACTTCTAACAACTCTTGGTTTGAGATTGTGTTTTCAAATAATGTAGTGATGGTACCAAAGCTGTCACGACGATCAATTAAGTAATCGATATCCAAACCATTTGGATCATGAAGGGCACCGTAAGCATCAGAGATTCCAATAACTTTCGCACCAGCATCATGCATAAATTTAGCTAAGAAGCTACCAGCATTACCAAAACCTTGGATAACGACACGTGCACCTTCAATATCGATGCCGCGTTTTTTCGCTGCTTCTTTGATACAAATCGTTACGCCTTCTGCCGTTGCTTTATCGCGTCCGTGTGAACCACCTAATACAAGCGGCTTTCCTGTAATAAAGCCAGGAGAATCAAATTCACGAATATGGCTATATTCATCCATCATCCATGCCATAATTTGTGAGTTTGTATAAACGTCTGGAGCCGGGATGTCTTTTGTAGGGCCAACAATCTGGCTAATAGCTCGAACATAACCACGGCTTAAACGCTCTAATTCACCCATTGACATTTGGCGAGGATCACAAACGACTCCGCCTTTACCACCGCCATATGGTAAGTTAACAATACCTGCTTTAAGCGTCATCCACATTGATAAAGCCTTTACTTCTTCTTCATTCACATCCGGATGAAAGCGAACGCCGCCTTTAGAAGGGCCAGCTGCATCACTGTGTTGTGACCGGTAACCAGTAAATACTTTTGTTGAACCATCATCCATACGCACAGGAATACGCACTGTCAACATACGTAATGGTTCCTTCAAGAGCTCATACATTTCTTCAGAGTAACCCAATTTTGTCAAAGCTTCTTTAATGACATCCTGAGTTGATGTGAATAAATTTAGATTTTCCGACATTTTGAAATTCGCCTCTTTTGTTATTTAATCGTTAGTTTGTTGCAGATAGCACTTTTTGAATACGCTCGATCGCCCAATCCAATTCTTCTTTTGAAATAACGAGTGGAGGAGCGAAACGAATGACCGTGTCATGAGTTTCTTTACAAAGCAATCCTTCTTCTTTTAATGCTTCACAGTACTTACGTGCTGGCTCATTCAGCTCTACACCAATAAATAAACCTCTACCACGTACATCTTGAATCATTGGGTTATCAATTTCTTTCAGTTTGCCCACAAAATATTCTCCTAATTCGAGGGAACGGTCAGCCAGCTTTTCATCTTCAAGCACTTCAAGAGCTGCAATAGAAACCGCACAAGCCATTGGGTTTCCTCCGAAAGTAGAACCATGTGAACCAGGGTTAAATACGCCAAGAATATCCTTATTTGCTGCTACACAAGAAATTGGGAATACGCCGCCTCCTAGTGCTTTACCAAGAATATACATATCCGGTTCAAAGTCTTCCCATTCACAAGCAAACATCTTACCTGAACGCGCAAGCCCAGCTTGAATTTCATCCGCAATAAACATAACATTATTTTCTTTACAAAGCTCGTAAGCGGCTTTCATATATCCAGCTGGCGGAATGTTGATTCCTGCTTCCCCTTGGATAGGTTCAATGATAAATGCAGCAGTATTTGGAGTAATGGCTGCTTTTAAAGCATCAAGATCGCCATATGGTACAAGTTTGATACCTGGGAGCATTGGACCGAAACCACGTTTATACTCTTCATCTGATGACAACGATACTGCCCCCATTGTACGACCATGGAAGTTACCTTCGCAAGCAATAATTTCAGCTTGGTTGTCAGAAATGCCTTTTACATCGTATCCCCAACGACGGGCTGCTTTTAAAGCTGTTTCTACTGCTTCCGCACCAGTGTTCATTGGCAATACCATATCTTTATTTGTTAATTTGGCAACTTTTTCATACCAAGGTCCAAGCTGATCATTATGGAATGCACGGGACGTTAAAGTTACCCGGTCTGCTTGATCCTTTAGAGCTTGAATGATTTTTGGATGACGATGTCCTTGGTTTACAGCAGAGTAAGCACTAAGCATATCCATATACTTATTACCTTCTGGATCCTTTACCCAAACGCCTTCTGCTTCAGAAACAACAATTGGTAGCGGATGATAGTTGTGCGCTCCGTATTTTTCTGTTTGTTTGATAATCTCTTGTGATTGGACTGTGTTAGCCATCTTTTTCCCTCCATTTATTTTCAATAGTTTCGCTCTAATAGTCTCCTAAGTGCAGGTTTCTACTAGCAACTTTCCATTAAAGCCATACGGATTTGTATCTTTCCCACCCATTTCTGCACTTACACGCTTTAACCAGATTTGGCCTTCATTTAATTTAGAGGCGCGGCCGATTGCTTGTTTTATCAGCAAGATTGCAAGAAACAATTTTATCATCCTTTATGATCTTCACTCCGGCGATCACAAGCGGGTAATCCTAGCCAAGACAACCTTCTACAAGCTGAAGGGCTTCTTCAAAGACTTTCTTTTTTCTGGTTTTGAAAAGTCAACAAACGGTTCATGCTTATATGGAATCAATATCTTTTCTTCTTTAAGATGGGCGAAAAATCCGCTTTTTATGCGACTGAATACGTTTTATGAGCAAATTATTTTTGCACTAACAAAACCCTTACATTTATTATAATGCAAAATATTATTGCTTTTTTCAAGTGTTTTTTCTTAAAATAGAAATATATTTTAAAGAGGGGGATTCTATGAACGCAAAAAGTTTAGAATCGCTATTAACAATGTACAAAGAAATCCTAGAAAAAATCGAGCTGGGAGTTCATGTCATTGATTCTAACGAAAGAACGGTCATTTATAATCAAAAAATGCGGGAAATTGAAGGAATGGATATTGAGGATGTTCTTGATAAAAATTTAATGGACGTTTTTGACTTTGGCGCTACCCAAGAAAGCACTTTACTGCAAGTGTTAAAGTCAGGAGAAAGCATTCAAAATGTAAAGCAGTCCTATTTCAATAACAGAGGGCAAGAAATCACAACTATTAACCACACTTTCCCCATTGAAGAGAATGGAATCGTGATCGGCGCTGTAGAAATTGCCAAAGACGTTACAAAGCTAGAGAAAATGATCCAAGAAAATATGTATAAGAAAGACGACATCCGTTATACATTCGATCAAATTCTTGGGGAAAACCCATTATTGAAAGAAGCAATTGAAACTGGCAAACGGGCTGCCCGCACTGCCTCCTCCGTGCTAATTATTGGTGAAATTGGAACTGGAAAAGAACTATTTGCCCATAGTATTCACAATGGCAGTCCCCGTGCTGACGAAGTATTTCTTTCACAAAACTGTGCAGCCTTGCCAGATACATTAATGGAAACCTTGCTGTTTGGTGTTGAAGGGGAGGGAACAGAGGGACGTCCTGGCTTATTCGAACAGGCGCATGGCGGTACAATTCTGCTGGATGAAATTGACTCACTTAGCCCGGCCCTGCAAACAAAATTGTTAAAAGTCATTCAGGAGAAGAAAGTACGTCGCGAAGGTGGAAAAACAGACATTTTCGTTGATGTTCGCGTTCTTGCTACGATTAGCGAAGATCCAATTGATGCAATCGCAGCCGGCAGTTTGAGAAAAGACCTCTACTATCGTTTAAGCGTTGTTTCGATCTTTATTCCTCCATTAAGAGAACGCAAAGAAGATATCGATTTGCTCACTTCCGTTTTCATTGAAAAATACAATCACTTATTCGGCATGGAAGTATCTGCTGTTAATGAAGAAGTAAAAAACTATTTTCAAGAATATGACTGGCCGGGCAATATCCGTGAATTAGAACATGTCATTGAAGGTGCAATGAATTTAATGGATCATGAAGAGGTCATCTCTTTTGATCATTTGCCGATTCAATTTCGTAATAAATCCGGCAGTGGCGGTTTACCAAGTAATCTAGAGAGAGTAGAAGGCTTTCTTTATCAACCAGCCAAAGCCATTCTGCCACTCGATGATTATATCCAAGAAGCTGAAACATACTATATTACAAAAGCACTGCAACATCATGATTTTAATGTAACGAAAACAGCAAAAGCCCTTGGAATGAGTCGTCAAAACTTACAATATCGTATTCGGAAATATAACATTGGCAAAGCGATCAATTTATAAAATCATCTAACAGAGCACTGAATGATCTCAGTTGCTCTTTTTTACTAGCTAACAGTTGGTCTTCTACACCCGCTAGGAGTACCTAGAAGTGTTTTTTACTTCGGGCAATTAACTTTTCGACCTAAAGCGCAAAAACCCTAGTCACACGCAAAATATTTTTGCGGTTTAATCAAAATTTTATAGAGAACTTACAACTTAAACACAAAACTCACAGAAAAGGAAATTTCCTTTTCTGTGAGTTAGTCATTTTACTATCAAGCAGTTTCTGTTTGTCCTGCTTCCTTTGCTTCTAACGCCTTCACTTGCTCCTCTGTTAGAAACTCTACCTTCCAGCCAATAAAAGCCATGATAATCGCAATCATCGGAACGGAGTAATTCATAATAGCATATGGAGCATAAGCAAAAGGATGGACAGCCAATGTTGCTAAAATGAAGACACCACACGTATTCCAAGGAACAAGTGCCGATGTAATCGTTCCGCCATCTTCAAGGGCACGCGACAAATTTTTGGAATGCAGCTTTTTATCCCGATAAGCTTTGGCATACATCCTTCCTGGCAGAAGAATAGAAACATACTGCTCAGAAGCGGTTGCATTCGTGAAAAATGCAGAAGCAACAGTTGCAGCAATCAAGCTTCCCGCCGAGCGGGCAAACTTCAAAATTTGACCCACGATCGCCTTAAGCATCCCTGTCCGCTCCATAATGCCACCAAACGTCATGGCAATAATAGCAAGTGAAACCGTATACATCATGTCTCCAATTCCACCGCGGTTGAACAAATCATCCACCATTTGATTACCTGATTCAATGGCAAATCCATCATGAAGGGTATTGACCGCTTCTGCTAAAGAACTTCCTTGCACAAAAGCATGGCAGATCCACCCTAAAAGAATTCCTGCTCCAAGCGCAGGTATAGCAGGTACCTTTTTTACAACTAACAGAATAACAGTCAACGGTACGAGCAGGAGCCACGGAGAGATAACAAAATTTTTCTGCAGGGCGATTAATACATCATTAATTTCCTTAGAATCAATCGCTGCACCAGCAAATTTCTGTCCAAGAAAAAAGTAAACGATAAGGGCTAGTACAATTCCGGGAACCGTCGTATACAACATATGCTTAATATGATCAAATAATTCCGTTCCTGTAATACCTGCCGCTAAATTAGTCGTGTCCGATAAAGGAGACATTTTATCACCAAAATAAGAACCCGAGATAATAGCCCCTGCTACCATTGGAGCTGGAATTCCCATGCTAAGTCCAATTCCCATGCCAGCAACGCCGATTGTTCCCATCGTCGACCACGAGCTGCCAATAGCTAAGGACACAATGGCACAAATCACACAAATTGATACGAGGAATAAAGAAGGTGTAATAATTTTCAACCCGTAATAAATCATAGTGGCTACAATACCGCCGCCGATCCAAGCACCAATTGTCATGCCAACTAACATAATAATGAAGATAGCCGGCAAGGCTAAACGCACTCCATTGTATGCGCCTTCTTCAATAATCTCCCACTTATACCCGAGTCTTGTAGCAATAAATGCTGCGATAGCCGCACCAACCAAAAGCGGCACATGTGGACTCCCCTCAAATTTAATAATGGTAACAGCCATTACGACAACCATCATAATCATTGGAATAATAGCCAAGGAAAATGGCATATTGATTTCTTCTTGCTTTTCTTTGTGTTGTTCTTTCATTCTCTACTCCCCTTTATTGTCATCATATGTATGCCTAGCATTAGCTAAAAATTTTTATCTTTCTATAGCAACGCCCCTTTAATATTTTTCTAAATATTTAAATTTATTATACATGGTTCGCAATTTTTATCTATATCTATTTCTATAAGCACTAAAAAAGCATGAGTGATTCACCACTCATGCTTTTCAATCTTTGCTGTTGTCTAAATTGACACTTATTTTGTTGCGTTACTTGCCTTCTCCGGATTGATCAATCCATTCCTGCAGCTTGTCCTTTAACGTGTTGAATCCTTCACTATTTTCATCAATCTTTAAACGGCGGATTGGCTGTACAGCAGACGGCTTTGCCTCTTCTGTCGCTCGAATGGATAAGCTGATTTTCCCCTCATCTGTGTTAACGGACATTACCTTTACCTTTACTTCTTCGCCCACTTGAAGGTAATCATGAATGTCCTTTACAAACCCATGAGTAATTTCTGAAATATGGACAAGTCCTTGCGTACCGTTATCCAGCGCAACAAACGCTCCGTAAGGCTGAATTCCCGTTACCTTTCCTGTGATAATCTGTCCTTGTTCGATCTGATTTCCCATCCAAACACTCCTAAATATTAATTTCATTATCTACGCATCGTAAAATTATAACATATTCCATCACAAATTTCTAAACATAGCCACTTTTCCCCATTCGCTTGCCGGGCGGCCAACTGGAATTTTTTTAAATTATTTTAACAAAAGGAGAATAATTTATAGATAAATAGGGAATGATTAAAGTGAGCAACATTCCCTATTCTCCCCTTAACTAGAGAAGGCAGCTAAAATAGCTGCCTTCTTTCGTTTGTGTACAAACGGCTATCTTTCCTCTTTATGATTAGGCTCTGTTTTATTTTGTTGTTGGTTTTCACTGCAGGCGGACGCTTTCCGCTACAATCAGCTATATTAAAAAAACAACATTTAATGGAGCCTGTCTTAAGAAAAGAGCAGCTTGTTCAGCTGCTCTAAGAGTCTATTTTCAATCATTAAACTATTGTATTTTGAAAACAAAAGAGACAAGTTGTCCTCTATGAAGACTGCCACTTTAATCACTTTCTTATTAAGCTTCCTTCTTTCGCTGCGCTCGTTCTGCCGCCATAATAATATCCTCAAGCGGCACAAGGCGGCCCAGTTCATCTTTGTAAACAACATGCTTTCGCTCGAACTTAGTTGGAGAGTCAATTCCAGCGGCGGCCGCTAAATTGTATAATCCTTCTCGAAGTGATACTACATAATTGCACACACGATAGTACTTTTCTTCGATAACCAATCCGTCCTGCAGCTTTTCATCAGTCGTGGCTACGCCGACCGGGCACGTATTGTTATGACATACTTGAGCCATAATACAGCCGACACTAATCATGAATCCGCGTGCGATATTCACAAGATCCGCTCCTAAAGCCAGAGCGATCGCTATTTTGTCAGGAGTAATCAGTTTGCCTGAAGCAATCACCTTTACCCTGTCACGAACACCATACTTTTTCAACATCTCATCTAGAACAGGCAAGGCCGACATGATTGGCAGCCCTACAGTGTCAGCGAGTTCTTGGAAAGTAGCCCCTGTTCCTCCTTCACCGCCATCAACCGTAATAAAGTCTGGACCTTTTCCGCTTTCCCTCATATAGGAAATCATATTTTCCAGAGCATCCAGATCTCCCACAACAATCTTAATCCCGACCGGCTTACCGCCAACAGAACGCAGCTGCTCAATGAAATCAAACATAGTCGGAACATCGTCAAATTCATAGAAACGATTCGGACTGTTAATCGTTTTTCCCGGTTCCACGAGACGAATGGCAGCGATTTTTTCGGTTACTTTTTCACCCTCAACATGCCCGCCTCTCGTTTTTGCTCCTTGTGCCAATTTTAATTCAAATGCTCTTACATTTTCAATTTCGCTCTTCTTTTTAAACGCTTCCCATGAAAATTCACCACTTGGTTTACGCACGCCAAATAAGTCTGGGCCAATCTGCATAATAATATCTGGGTGGCCTTCAAGATGATATTCAGATAGGCCCCCTTCTCCGGTATTCATCCACGTACCTCCTGCCAGCCCTAGCCCTTTGGACAATGCTGTAATAGCTCTTTCACCGAGCGCCCCAAAGCTCATGCCTGATTGACCAACTAGCCCTCTCACCTTAAATGGATGACGGCACGTGTTCTCGCCAAGTATAACGGCATCCTCGTCTCTTAAATAGAATGGATCGATTAATCGTTCCTCACTGTGCTCTTTGCGAGTAAATAAATTATCCGAATCTACTTTGTAGACACGTGTTTTTATTTTTTCTGTATTGTCCACTTTCATTTCTTCCCGTTGCTTCGGGAATAATGTATTCCGTATGTAAAACCCGTCTTCAGTAAAGTTACGCTTGGAACCAAATCCAACTAGCCGTTCCTTATATTTACCGGCTTTTACGATATCCTGATATTCTTTTCTTGAGAAGGGCTTGGCTTCATTGTCACCCTCAAATAAATATTGCCGCAATTCAGGACCAATGTGTTCAGTAAAGTATCGAACTTTTCCAATGACAGGAAAATTACGTAAAATCGCATGTTGTTTTTGTCTATCGTCTTTAATGTAAATATAGATAAAAAAGCCGATAGGAATAACAATAAGTAATAGAATAAACACAATAAGGGCCGTAATGAGCACTGACGTTAAGTTCATAGAAATCCTCCTTTATTCTCCACTTTTCATCCAATAGCTTGTACGGCTTCGTCAATAGCCATGTCCCCACTAGCCACTTCAAACACTTGATTAAGAGCGGTCTCACTTTCAAGTACAGCGACTAATAGAGCAGCAACATCTTCCCGAGGAATCGTTTGACCTCCTTCTGTGATGGAATTCGCAATGGCTACCTTCCCCCTGCCAGGTTCATCTGTCATACGAGCTGGCCGAACGATCGTATGAACAATGTCTTCTTCTTTAATCCATTCATCCGGTCTGTCTTTTGCTCCAATCATCTCCTCACTGCTTGTCGGACCTTCTCCCACCCGCACGGCACTCATCATAATAAATCGTTTAACCCCGTTTTGCTGTGCAGCTTGGACGGCATCTAGAACCGCCTGATGGTCTACTAGGACTGTTTTACCTGCTCCTGTCTTAGGACTGGAATCAGAAATGAAAATGACAGCATCACATTCTGAAAAAGCAGCAGTAAAATCTCCTCGGCCATTCGTCTCGATTTTTGAAGCGCCCAGCTTTTTCATGTCATGTACTTTATTTTCCTCGTTGATCACAGCAATTGATTGATGGCCTCTTTCCGTTAAATTCCGAATAACGAACTGACCAACCTGACTGTCTGCCCCGATTACAATCACATTCATCTATGTCCCTCCTTTTTTGCATTATGGTCTCTTTTCCACTACCTGCTTTCTTTGAAACCTATAGTAGTAAGCGTTAATACAAAAAGAGAAGACAGCTAAGCTGCCTTCTCATCTATTATTGATAAAACAATTAATCCTTTTGACCGCTTCTTGCAGCTGCTCCATTGAAGAAGCATAGGAACAGCGAATAAACCCTTCTCCACTATTTCCAAAGACCGATCCTGGAACAACTGCTACTTTTTGTTCCTTCAATAACTCTTCCGCAAATTGCTCTGATGTTAAACCGGTGCTCCGAATAGAAGGAAATACATAGAACGCTCCTCCCGGTGTGTGGCAATCAAGCCCCATGTCGTTAAAAGATTGCACAATATAATTGCGCCGGCGCCGATAGTCTTTTTTCATCTCCTCGACATCTTTCATTCCTGTTTTTAATGCTTCAAGCGCAGCATATTGTGCAGGAGTAGAAGCACACATCATTGCGTATTGATGAATTTTCAACATAGCGGCTGCCAGTTCAGATGGCGCACAAATAAATCCAAGCCTCCACCCCGTCATGGCAAAGCCTTTTGAGAAACCGTTAATCAAAATAGTCCGTTCTCTCATGCCTTCCAAGCTTGCAATGGACGTATGAGGAATATCGTAAGCGAGCTCGGCATAAATCTCATCGGCAATTACTAACAAATCATACTTCTTTACAATCACGGCAATCTCTTCTAAATCCTTTTTATCAAGTTGAGCTCCTGTTGGATTGTTAGGCGAGCAAAGCAATAAAGCTTTCGTTTTTGAAGTAATAGCCTGTTCAAGCGCTGCTGCCTGTAATTTAAATTGCTGGTCACTCGTTGTCTCTACAGTAACGCTCTTTCCCCCTGCCAATTCAACAAGTGGTGCATAGGAAACAAAACAAGGTTCTACAATCACGACTTCATCACCAGGATCAAGAATGGCCCGTAGCGCTAAATCCAACGCTTGGCTGGCACCTACCGTAAGAATAATTTCTTCTTTGGGCTGGTAAGAAACGTGAAACCGGTTGTTCATATAACCTGATACTTCTTCCCGTAATTCCAATAGACCGGCATTGGCCGTATAAGATGTTAGGCCGCGCTCAAGTGATAAAATGGCCGCTTCACGTGCAGACCATGAAGTAACAAAGTCAGGTTCTCCTACTCCGAGTGAGATGACCCCTTCCATTCCGGCAGCCAAATCAAAAAATTTACGGATACCAGATGGCTGCATTGACTCTACTGACTTAGCAATATAGCTTTTCGTTCCTAACATTACGGAGACACCACGATTCTATTATCAATTTGCTTTTCTTCAAAGATTCTGCCGTCGTGCTTATATTTTTTCAACTGGAAATGGGTCGTTGTCGATACAACCTCTTCCAGTACAGATAGTTTCTCAGAAACAAATCTAGCTATTTCATTCATAGATTTCCCTTCAACGGTAACAGACAAATCATAAGCTCCTGACATCAAGTACACAGAACTTACTTCTTTGAAACGATAGATTCTTTCCGCTGTCTCATGAAAGCCGACTCCTCGTTTTGGTGTTACCTTCACATCGATCATCGCAGTTACCCGCTGATCGTCATCAACTTTAGACCAATCAACAAGAGCTGTATAGTGAACGAGAACTTTTGCCTCTTCTAATTTTTTGACCATTGCTTGTACAGCTTCTTCACTTTTTCCTATCATTTTACTAATATCAGATGCTGTCAAACGAGCATCTTTTTCAAGAATTTCTAGTATCTCTCGTTCGTCATTGTTTATTCTCACAACAATTCCTCCAAATTTTCATCGAATGACACAATTATATCAAATTCACCTACGATAACACGACCCCTTTTTCATATTTTTTGCACAAAAAAGAACAACGCAGTTTCTGCGTTGCCCTTTTTTATTTTAATTATGCTTTTCCTCATCAGCAAGATCAAACTCACACTCATGAAGAGGAACAACTTTTGTTTTCTTAATAAATTTATAGCCAAGCCATAAGAGAAGGAAAAGCGGAATACCCATATAGGCTGCTACTACACTTCCCCAGTCAATTTTATCGGCAAGAAACGCCTGGAAGTTTTGGGCTAGAATGACGATTAAACCGATTACGATCGCAAAAATTGGACCGAATGGATACCATTTTGCGTGGTATGGCAGTTCATCAAGTGAATGCCCTTGTGCCAGAAACGCTTTACGGAAACGATAATGGCTGACAGAAATACCGAGCCAGAAAATAAAACCGGTGATACCGATAGAGTTCATTAACCATACGTACACGATGCCATCACCAAAGATAGAAGAGAAGAAGGCGAGCATTCCAACAACACAAGTTAAGATGATTGCCGCAAACGGTACACCTCGGTTGTTAAGCTTAGCAAAAATACGCGGAGCCTGTCCTTCCTTAGCCATTGAGTAAAGCATACGTGTTGACGCATATAAGCTTGAGTTTCCTGCAGATAAAACCGCCGTCAAAATAACAGCATTCATAAGAGAAGCGGCAAATGCAAGTCCAGCCTTCTCAAAAACCATTGTAAATGGGCTGACCATAATATCTTCACTTTGTAGGTTAGGGTTCGTGTAAGGGATAATAAGCCCAATAACAAAGATGGCTAATACGTAAAACAATAAAATTCTCCAGAATACACTTTTAATAGCCTTTGGTACGTTTTTCGCTGGGTCTTCACTTTCCCCAGCAGCTACCCCGACAATCTCTGTTCCTTGAAACGAGAAACCAGCGGCCACGAAGACGATAAATACGCCGAGGAAACCACCAGGGAAAGGTGCTTGATCTACTGTAAAGTTTTTAAATCCGATTACTTCGCCACCCATGATGCCAAAAATCATGAGCACACCGACAATAATAAAAATGATAACTGCGGATACTTTAATAAAGGAAAACCAATACTCCCCTTCTCCATACCCTTTAACAGATAAATAGTTTAAAAGAAAAATAAGCGCTAAGAATGACATACTCCAAAGTAAGGACGGACTGTTCGGAAACCAGAACTTCATAATCATTGTGGAAGCGGTTAACTCAGCGGCAATCGTCATGGCCCAGTTGAACCAATACGTCCATCCTAAAGCGAAACCGAATGCCGGATCAATAAACTTTGTTCCATACGTACTAAACGCACCACTTACTGGCATAAAAGCCGACATTTCCCCTAAGCTTGTCATAACGAAGAATACCATTGCACCGACTAAGGCATAAGCGAGTAATGCACCGCCCGGGCCTGCTGTATGGATAGCGGCACCGCTTCCAAGAAATAGCCCCGTACCAATTGCACCACCGATAGAAATCATTGTTAAATGGCGAGCCTTTAACCCTCGCTTTAATTTCTGTTCTTCTTGGTCAGGCTCTTGCATGATGTTATGCTCCTGTTGTATAGCCATATGTTCCAATCCTTTTTCGTTGTTGGCTGACTTCAAAAAATCGCTACTTTCTTCACAAAACCCGTGATGCTATTCTAATAAACTTTTACATTTTTGAAAAGCATTATTTGTCGTGTGTTATATTTTTTTATATGCTGTAATTACTTTTCTGAAATAAAGAGTCACACTTTTGAAATTTCAACTTTTCACCAACAACAGCTTCAAATAGAAAAAAACACTTTTAGATTATAAGCAAAATATAATAGGTATAAAGAAATGAATCTGGAAACACCTATCTTTCCAGGCGCAGTACCTAAAAGGGATTAATGAAGAAAAGGAACGTTTACCACCAGCCTGCAATTTTACTCTATTTGTTTTATCGTCCAAAAGTTAAATCTTTTTATGTCATAATCCACAAGATAAATTATTTTTTATTTGAAGCAGCCTCTCTGCCACTTCCAAGCAACTCGTTAATGAAAGCGGCTGCTCAAAGGAGAATTCATAAATCTCTTGGATTTTTCGGGCTAATACCTGCTTATTATCAAATTGATGCACGGCTTGGATCGCATCAGCTGTTTCTGTGTCGTAAAAATCGCCTCCTTCTTTGAATGGGTCCCATTCACGGAGAATGCGGTCAAATGCTCTATTCTTTTCAATATCTTTGTTCATACTTTTATGCCTCCTTAAGTAAAAGAACAAAATACTGCCCTTTTTTCTTAAAATAATTTAACATGATTATATATTACTTGTCAGGATGGTGAAGATTATGAGTAGATTTGATCGAGTGATTAACCGCACAGGAACAAACGCGGTGAAGTGGGACAACATAAAAGCTGTATTTGGTGTAGAAGACGCTTTGCCAATGTGGGTCGCAGATATGGATTTCGAAGCGCCCGATGCCGTAAAAGAAGCTGTTATCAAGCAAGCCGAACATGGTATCTATGGCTATACAGTCATCCCCGATTCTACGAGAGAAGCCATTAAGAACTGGATGGCTGAGCGGCATAATTGGCAAATTGAAACAAACTGGCTGCTATTCCACCATGGTGTTGTGCCGTCTCTTGGCACAGCTATAGAAGCATTCACTGATTTAGGGGACTCTGTTTTACTGCAATCACCGGTTTATACACCTTTTTTCGATATGATCGAGCGCAACGGTCGACTCGTCGTGAACAGTGAACTCGTCTTGGAAAACGATCGCTATGAAATCGACTTTGCAGATTTAGAAGAAAAGTTATCCCGCGAGGAAGTAAAGCTCTTTTTACTGTGCAGCCCTCACAATCCCGGCGGCCGTGTCTGGACGAAAGAAGAGCTGACAACCATTGCGGAGCTTTGCCAAAAACACAATGTTCTCATTGTTTCTGATGAAATACATAGTGACTTGACAGTTGAACCCCATAAGCATATACCAATCGCCTCTATTCAGGAGCAATTTCAATCTATCGTCGTGACATGCATCGCACCAAGCAAGACATTCAATTTAGCAGGTCTTCAATCCTCAGCTATGATTGTGCCTGATCGGGAATTACGCGCTAAGCTTCAGAAAGTGCTAGCGAAGCAAGGGTTCTTTACCTTGAATATGATGGGTATTGCGGCGATGGAAGCAGCCTACCGTGAAGGCGGCCCTTGGCTCGATGAAGTCATCGACTATATCCGTGGCAATACTCGGCTCGTAAAAGAATTTATCGATCGAGAGCTGCCAGAGTTAACAGCCATTGAGCCGGAGGGAAGTTATTTAGTCTGGATCGATTGCCGTAAGCTTGGCCTCAGCGACGAAGAGTTAATGAGGAAAATTCTGTTAAAAGGGAAGCTCGCTCTTGGGCAAGGCTCTAAATACCGGAGCGGCGGAGAAGGCTTTGTACGCATGAATGTTGCCTGTCCACGACCACTCGTAGAAGATGGGCTCCACAGATTAAAAACAGCCCTTTCCCAAACTGATTAAAAAATAGTTATCAACAACCCAAAAAGAGATGCCAACGGACCGGCATCTCTTTTTTTATCCTATACTCCTTGCTTATTCCCCCACACAAAGGTGTGAAGCTGGGGTAAAACCCGAACATCCTTCCAATCAGAATCAGGCATAACTTTATTGATTAGCCACTCATATCTGCTAACAAGATAAGATAACAGGTTCGTCGGATTTTGTTCTTGCAGTTTATCATTTCCTACTTGTAGAAAGAAGGTTAAATCCGGATAAAGCTGATGGACTTTTTTGGCAAATGCTAAATCTTGATCATCAAAGATGACGATCTTCAGGCTGACGGCTTTTTCTTGCTTTATTAAACGTTCAACAATAAGGGACAATTGTTCAAAGTCCGTTTCCATTCCGGAGCTTGGTGGTTTTGGTGAGATTGTTAATTCATCAATTTTGTAAAACCACTCCTGCCAGCGGCTTCCTTGTGTTTCAAGTGCCGTTTTAATTCCTTTTTCGGTTAGCTTAGCAAGCAAATCATCTATTTGCGGAAGCAGGGCCGGATTGCCACCAGAAATTGTCACATGATCAAATGTGTCCCCGCCTATCTTGATCAGCTCTTCCCAAATTTCTTCGGCTGTTAACAATTGAATTCTCTCTTTTGCTGAACCATCCCAAGTAAAGGCGGAATCGCACCAGGCACAGCGATAATCACAGCCGGCTGTCCGGACAAACATCGTCTTGCGTCCAATTACGGCTCCTTCGCCTTGTACAGTTGGTCCGAATATTTCTAACACCGGAATCTTTTTCATTGGAAATCCTCTTTTTGCGGCCGAAACACCACATAGCTCGTCGGTGTTTCTCTCAAAAACACCTGAATGCACAACGGCTTATTCGGCAATTTATTGAGCGATTCCTGGATCACTTCCCAAAATTTCCGTGCCACCACTTCTGTTGTCGGAAAATCATTAGGATCCATTTCATTAAATAGAGAATCCTCATTTAAAATAGTATGATCAAAACGTTTATGGATTAAGTTTTTGATATCCTGAAAGTTTACTAAAAAGCCTGACTCATTTAGATCATTGCCAACAACGGTCACATTCGCAAAGTACGTATGACCATGCAGGCGGCGGCATGCCCCAGCTGCTTCATGAGGCACATAATGAGCCGCAGCAAACTGAAAATCCTTATTTAATTCATAGCGGTAAGAGTGCATAGGCACCGGATAAATTTGCTGTATCATTTTGATCCTGCCTCCCTTTTCGCTACATATTTATTTAATCCATTTTGACGAAGCTTGCATGCTGGACACTCCCCGCAGCCGCTCCCCTTTATGCCATTATAGCAAGTTAGTGTACGTTCCCTTACATAATCAAACGCACCAAGCTCATCGGCTAACTCCCATGTTTCTGCTTTATCCAGCCACATAAGCGGAGTATGAATGACGAATGAATAATCCATGGATAAGTTTAACGTTACATTCAATGATTTAATGAAGACGTCACGGCAATCGGGATAGCCGCTAAAGTCAGTTTCACACACACCCGTTATAATATGGCGGGCATCGTATTGCTTGGCAAGCACCGCAGCAAAAGATAAGAACAATAAGTTGCGCCCTTCTACAAACGTAGAAGGCGGTTCGCCGTCTTTTTCTGTAATGTCTATATCTGTCCGTGTCAGCGCATTAGGAGCAAGCTGGTTCAATAATGACATATCTAAAATGTGATGCGGTATATTTAAATCTTTAGCAATGTCAGCTGCACATTCCAGCTCTAGGCGATGGCGCTGTCCATAATCAAACGTGACAGCAATCACTTCGTCAAAACGCTCTTTAGCCCAAAACAAACAAGTTGTACTGTCCTGACCTCCACTAAAGACAACTACTGCTTTTTCTTTACTCATCCTTTATCTTCCTTCCTTCTTTTCATTTGGCGCTGTTATATTGGGCGATTGATTTACAATACAGGCGGATGCTTTCCGCTGCAATCAACTATTGAAAAAACAATCTCTACCTTTAACAGAACCTTTTCTCTAAAAGAAGAAAGAGATTCAAGAACTGTGACTCTAAAATACCTTTATTTTAGGCAATAGAAAAAAACCGTCTAGACGTAGACAGGCTTTTCTCATAGTTTTTTATAGAGGGAGTTCGCGAACCTCTCCTGCCTAAAGCAGAATTCTTTCTTTTATTCTTGTACACTATAACACAAATTAGCCAATCTGAAAAATACTGCGCAGCCGTTTGTTATTTTTTCATGTCACTGTACTTTTTATTGACTTTCTCTTCCTCTCGTTTAGAGATTTTTCTAAAGTACATAAAGACAGCTACAGCAGCTGCCGTAAAAATGGCCATTGAAATAACAGCGGGAATATACTCTGTCTTATCTTCAGGGAAATACAAAAAAAACATCCCCATCATAAATGATTGCAGCACGATTCCGTCTCCTTTCGCTGCCTAAACAGCAAATTCTTCAATCAAGTGCCTTCTTCTATTATATCAAGTTCTCTTTCCCAAACCAACTATCCACAAAAAACAAGACGAACTGATCTTCATCAATTCGTCTTGCACGTTCAGGCTTCTGACGCCTTATTTATTCGATTACGGTAATCTTTTCAATGAGGACGTCTTCTTTCGGCTTGTCCTGTGCACCCGTTGGCACACTAACGATTGCATCCACTACATCCATGCCTTCTATTACTTGTCCAAACACAGTGTGACGGAAATCAAGCCACGGAGTGCCTCCGTTTTTCATGTAGAAGTCCGTAACTTCTTGAGGGTATCCTGCTTTTTCCATTTGCTCTTTAAAGCCAGGATCCATCTTGCTGTTTTGCACGATGAAAAATTGGCTGCCATTCGTATTAGGTCCCGCATTCGCCATAGAGAGCGCTCCACGGAAGTTAAACAATTGCTGAGAAAACTCATCTTCAAAAGCATGGCCGTAGATGCTTTCCCCGCCTGTTCCTGTTCCTTTCGGGTCTCCTCCCTGAATCATAAAATCAGGAATAACCCGGTGGAAAATCAAGCCATCATAATAGCCGTTTCTACTATGAGTGATGAAGTTTTCAACCGTTTTTGGCGCCTGCTCAGGGAACAATTTAATTTTAATTGTTCCTTTACTTGTTTTCATTTCAACGAGCTGTTCATTCTCTGCTACTTCTGTTGTGAATTGTGGATAATTCATTTTCTTATCTCCTTCCTGTTCTTTACCCTTCTCTGCTGCTGGCTTTGACAATTCTGGCAATTCTTTTTTAGGCTCTGACTCTTTACCACAACCAGTAAGCAAGAGGAGGGTTGTTACAAATAGAATGCAAAATAAACGATACATCCTCTCACCTCTGCCTTTTCTACTTTAACTGATTGATAAAAAAAAATCACCTGCTGGCACCTAATATTTCTTTCACAGATTGATTCTGGTAAAGTGGAGAGAGCAGAGGAGGTAGAAGATTGTGATTAAAACGGGAGAAACCGTGACAGCTTTTTATAAAACAGGAAAGTATATCGGGGAAGTTAGCGGCGTTCATTCGGACGGCTACACAGTGAAAATATTAGCCGTGCTGCGTCACCCCGCTCAAGGAGATCTTCATCATCCTAAACAGGTGGATGTACCATTTTTTCACGAGAGAAAAGCGCTTGCCTACACAGAAAGAGCTAACATTCCAGCAGCAACTGTCAAGCCTTATGAGGGAAGCATCCCTGATTATAATGAGTCCCTAAAAGAAGCGGTTGCCGCACTTCAACACAGATTGGAACAAGAAGAAAGTGACTTCTCTAGAAAAAGCCTTGAAGCGCTGCAAGCAATTAAAAGAGAGTACGAACTCATGTACAATTTGTCATGGTCTTAGGCCATGCGGTTAAGTAACTTAGAAAAGTCAACGAGGTCGCCGATCGTCGGCGGCTTTGATTTTTTCATATATTCTTTGTCTTTCTCAACGAGGTTATAAATATGATAAGTAGTCAGAGCATCATCAAGAGCCCGATGGTGTTTGCCCGTTCCTTCTTTCCCATACTCCTGCACCGCTTTCCACAGCCCTGTCTGGTTACGATCACCGAAGAAGGTTTTATACTCCATCGATAAATCAATAAATTGGCCTTTGAGCGGAAATGTCAGCCCAGCCTCTTCACAGTTCCTTCTTAACACCTTCATATCCATATTGCCCCATGTAACAACCGTTTGGTTCTCTTTCTGGCTTAGTTCCGCGAGTAAACAGACTAGTTCTGGAAAAGCTAATCCTTCATCTACTTGTTTTTGCTCTATCTTTAAAAAACGCTTACATCTTTCAGTTAACTTTGGAAAGGCAGAAGGCTTCACATAGGAAGAAAAAGTGTGAACGATATTCTCTCCCTCAGCAACCGCTATACCCGCTTCAATAATTTCAGGATAAAATCCTCGTGCCGTTAACTTAGCATCCGGCATAGAAAACTCAAAATCAATGAAAAAGATTCTCTTACTCACAGAAACCTCCTCCTTTAACCAAAATAAGCTGTCCTTGATTTATTCTATTATAATCCTTAGCTGCTCATGATGTATATAACAGCTTGTTTCTCATTCTAAAAACCCCGCTGCCTTTTAAAAAATATACAAGACTTATTTACTTACTTTCCCGTCATTGTGAAAATTCCTGCAAGAAAAACATAAAATCAACATAATAAATGAATAAAAAGAGAAAATTTCTAAATTGGAGTCTTGCTGGCAAACTCCGATAGATATACTTTCTTAACCTTCTTTTTAATGTATCTATTTTTTTACCCAGCCACCAAAGCTTCTCGTATTTTCCTATTTTTCTCTTGATAGCCTCTTTCTAAATTGCCGGCTTTCGATTATGATGATGAAAGGATTATTTTTTTACTTGTTTTTCCACAAGAATAACAAATTAGAATGAAGAAGGCGGTTTACGGAATGAGGACAGTTTTTGGTTATATGTTAATAGTTTTACTCCTCCCGGTAGCTGTGTTTTTATTTTACGTTGCAAACGCAGAAGCACATAAAGTTAGGAGCTTTGATGAAGTAGTCGATGACAAGATTGTCATTAAAGACGTCCATCTTTCCCAGGCAAGTACAATTGTTGATAAAGATGGCAACCCTTATTTGGAGATTCATCAGCCTTACCGGATTATAGCAGACGGTAAAAATATCCCCCCTTTTTTAAAAGAATTATTTTTGCAGTCTGAGGATAAGCACTTTTATGAACACTCCGGCATTAATGCGGCAGCTGTTATGCGGGCCATGCTCGTGAATGCTAAAGCCGATGGAATTGAACAGGGGGCAAGTACAATCACACAGCAGCTTGCTCGTAACGTATATTTGAATCATGATCGGACGCTTGTCCGGAAAGTTTCAGAAATATTGTATGCCTATGAGCTTGAGAAAAGGCTGAATAAAGACGAAATTTTAAATCTTTATCTAAATGCTATTTATTTTAATCATCAAGTATACGGTGTAGAAGCTGCTTCGCAGTTTTATTTCCAGAAACACGTGAATGAACTAACAAAAGCACAGCTTGCTTTTATTGCGGCTATTCCGAACAACCCATCACTATATGATCCGATCCAGCATTTCAACAATACAAAAAAGCGCCAGGAACGATTAATTGACATGATGAAGCGGGAAGAATTCATTACCGCATCCGAAGCAGAAGCAATCAAAAAGGAACCCATCAAACTCCAAGTGAGGGACCGAATCGATAAATATGCCAGCTATTCAACTTATGTAGAGGACGAATTAACACAATTAATTGCTAAAACGGAAGGCTTTGATCAACAGTTGAAAAATGCTAAAGGCGATGAAAAAGCAGTGATTGAGCATAAGCTAAAGGATCGCGTTGAAAAAGTACGATCATCAGGCATCATTGTTTATACCTCTTTAGATCCTGCTTTACAGCAAAAAGCTGAAAATGCCGTTAACTCCGTACTTAGCGGCTCATCCGTACAGGCATCCGCGGCTGTTATTCAAAATAATTCCCGAAATATTGTAGCTCTTGTCGGTGGAAGAAACTTTGACCGCACGCAATTTAATCGAAGCTTTCAAGGATTCCGGCAGCCTGGTTCGACTATTAAGCCACTACTTGATTATGCACCATACATTGATACTACCCAGGCTAGCATTGATAGCCTAGTCAGCGCGGACAAATATTGCGTTGGCCGTTGGTGTCCAAAAAACTACAGTGGAAAAGAGTATGGAATGGTTACATTAAAAACAGCTTTAGCCAATTCATATAACACAGCTGCTTTGCGTTTGTTCGTAAAAACAGGGAATGAGAAAGCCTATTCTTATTTAGAAAAGTTTGATTTTGAAAGAATGACTGAGGAAGACCGAAATTCATACGGCAAAGCACTTGGCGGTTTCAAACATGGCATGACGACGCTCGAAATTGCAGGAGCCTATACCTCTTTTATTGATGGCACATTCAAAAAGCCTCATGCGATTCAAAAGGTGACAGACCGTCAAGGCAACTTACTTTATGAGTGGAAAGATGAGCCACAGACAGTCTGGTCGAAAGCAACGACTTATAAAATGCGTGCTCTATTAGCAGGTGTTATCCAAAACGGGACCGCTAAAAAGGCTAACCCTGGCAAAGCGTATGCTGGCGGTAAAACAGGGACCACAAACAGCACAAAAGACCTTTGGTTCTCTGGCCTAACAGATCAGTACACGGCAAGTGTCTGGGTAGGAAAGGACTTGCCAGAAAGCATACGTTACTTAGAAAGCTACGCACCAAATCAATTAATCTGGCGTAACATTATGCGCTAACATTAACAAATAAGAACAGCTGCAGGGCTTGTATCCTGCAGCTGTTTTTATTTTCTTAAAAAAGCTATTTTCCCTTTATTCAGCGGCGGCCTTGTCTTTGTGCTCATTCGCCGTTGTTCATCGTTCACACTTTTTTCTTCACGCTTCCCCGCTATTTTTGTCTCACTTTTTGATATTCCCCACAAAAAAACCGCCAAAGCGGTTTTTAAAGCGGCAAGCTGCCGAGCAGCCCGTTGTAGATTTTCATTCCGAGTAATGCAAGTGCAACTCCTAAAGCTGACCATGAGACAATTTGGAAAGTAATAATTCCTATTAAATTAGCTATAGAAAGCGCTGGACTTGTTTTGTACACGAAAAAAACGAGATAGCCAGCTGCTGTTAATAGAAAGATAGCCAAAATCCCAATTATTGAAGAGAAACTAATTAAGGAAAGCAGCCCACCGACAAAAAAGATGATAGAGCCGTTACGAACAGTTTTTAGCAGCTCCCCTTCAGTGTCTTTAGAAAAAAACAAAAGAGACAGCTCGTTTACCGTATTAGCGATCACTTTTAAGCCAGCAAGTATAAAGAAAAAGAGAATCATTAATGAAAGAGTGATCACTAAATTGACTTCTGTCTCTGTGAACAGCTCTAGCATTTCATTATACAAACCTACTTTCTTAAATAACGAGATAATGAGTTCTTGGACAAATAAAGCGAACGACAAACTAAATAATAAAATAGCTATCAGAGGTAAATAACCAGTTAGATAAGTATTCTTCATAAACAATATACGCTCCTGTTCCGTTCAATCCATTTTATTATGCAAGAGCCAGCAAACAAAGACAAGTTCTTTTTTAATAATTTTTGGAAGCGACAAACATTTTTTGGCAAGAAAGTTACGGGCAAGAAGTATGATAAAAATTTTTTTAATGAGCCATTATGCCACGTTCCTACATATTTATTATTATTGACCGACTTTTCAGCAAGTTTCCCTTTTAGACAATGCAGGAAGTAATTTTTTACGTTATAATGCTCTAGGAGGTCAAAATTTGCGCAAGCAACGGTCGGCTTAGCTTGAAAAAGGAATGGTTGCCTGCAAACATTTGTCCTTCTTTTATACACATTTACAGATTTAATTTATGAGGGGGGGATTTTTTTGTCTTTACTGCATTTGGCCATCTTTTCTCCTTTTTTAATGGCTATTTTAGTTCCTTTCTTTTATAAAGGACTGCGAAGCATACATACAGGCTGGTTTGTTCTGATCTTGCCAATTTTGCTTTTCACTTATTTTATCGGGTTTCTTCCAGTTACTCGTCATAATCAAGCAGTGGAAAAATCATTTGATTGGATTCCATCATTGGGTATCCGCTTTACTGCCTATGTAGATGGATTAGGCCTATTATTTGCTTTACTCATTACAGGGATTGGCTCACTCGTTGTGCTTTATTCCATCTTTTATTTATCAAAGGAAAAGGAAAGTCTTCACAATTTTTACGTTTATTTATTGTTATTTATGGGCGCCATGCTTGGTGTTGTGCTGTCAGATAACCTCATTACGTTATATATGTTTTGGGAACTGACATCTATTTCTTCTTTCCTATTGATTGCTTACTGG
The DNA here is from genome assembly GCF_001685015.1 of Pseudobacillus wudalianchiensis. Classification (GTDB taxonomy): domain Bacteria; phylum Bacillota; class Bacilli; order Bacillales; family Domibacillaceae; genus Pseudobacillus; species Pseudobacillus wudalianchiensis. The sequence goes on along the minus strand of NZ_MAYT01000031.1, from coordinate 180,296 downwards.
TATGACCGCGAACGTTCTCGTTATGGAGCGCTTAAATCGATGCTCTTAACTGTATTCGGCGGCCTTTCCATGCTTGGGGGTATTTTATTACTTTCTATCATGGGTGATACCTTTAGCATACGCGAACTCGTCTCGCAAGCCGGTGAATTAAATGGCCATCCGCTCTTCTTGTTAGCGCTGATCCTCATTCTATTGGGAGCCTTTACAAAATCAGCTCAGTTTCCATTTTACATATGGCTTCCTGATGCGATGGAAGCGCCTACTCCTGTTAGTGCCTATTTGCACTCTGCCACAATGGTCAAAGCCGGAATTTACTTAGTTGCTCGTTTAAGCCCTATTTTTGCTTTTTCAAGCTACTGGTTTTGGATTGTTGGGGCGATTGGTATTTTCACCATGTTCTGGGGCTCATTTAATGCAGTCAAGCAAACAGACTTAAAAGGAATTCTTGCTTTTTCTACCGTTAGCCAGCTCGGGTTAATTATGTCGCTTTTAGGCGCTGGAGCTGCCGCTTTACACTTTGATTCATTAAATGACAACATTTACATTGCGGCGATTGTTGCTGCCGTCTTCCATTTAATCAATCATGCTACATTTAAAGGCAGTTTGTTCATGGTTGTGGGCATTATCGATCATGAAACCGGTACACGGGATATCCGGAAGCTAGGCGGATTGCTCAGCTTTATGCCGATTACCTTCACAATCGCTGTAATTGGAGCCTTTTCCATGGCGGGTCTTCCTCCATTTAATGGATTTCTAAGTAAAGAAATGTTTTTTACCGGCATGATTCAGCTTCTTGACTTAGATATTCTCAATTTGCAAACATGGGGACTATTATTTCCTGTACTTGCTTGGGTCGGCAGTATCTTTACGTTCATTTACAGCATGATGTTTGTATTTAAGACATTTTCCGGGAAATATCAGCCGGAGAAACTCGAAAAAAAGCCGCACGAGGCGCCTATTGGCATGCTGATCTCACCTATCATCCTCGCTGCACTCGTTATCTTGTTCGGGCTGTTTCCAAATTTATTATCCTATACTCTCATTCAACCAGCCGCTGCTGCTATCGTTCCTTCGTTAGTCGCGCCTGGTGAACAGCTGCCGGTCCATATTTCTCACTGGCATGGGGTTACACCTGAACTCATGATGACGATTGGCGTTGTGGCTGTCGGTATCTTAATGTACGTAACGTTAAACAAATGGATTAAGCTATATACACTATTTCCTGGAAAAGTAACACTAAATGCCTTGTATGATACGAGCTTATACGCAGCTGAGCGTGGTTCGTATACACTTACGAAAGCGTATATGAACGGCTTTATCCGTACCTATCTCGTTTACATTTTCGTTTTCTTTATCGGTATCCTTGGATTCACGATGTGGACGCAAAATGCTTTGACCATTGATAAGAGCAACTTAGCTCCTATTGGTGTGTATGAGATTGTATTAGTGATCATTATTGCTGCCGGTATCTTTACTATTTTGTTTGCTAAATCTCGGTTAACTTCCATCATTGCCTTAGGAGCAGTTGGCTACACGGTGTCCCTCTTCTTCGTTATTTTCCGGGCACCAGACCTAGCCCTAACGCAATTAGTCATTGAAACAGTATCTGTCGCTTTATTCTTGCTTTGTTTTTATCATTTACCGAAGCTTAACCGCCACGAGGAACGCATGGGCTTTAAACTCGGTAATGTTATTATTTCTGTTGGAGTTGGGGCTGTTATCACGTTAATGTCCATCTCCTCTCATAGCAATAAAATGTTTGACTCGATCGCTAATTACTATATCGCCAACACATATAAAGAAGCCGCAGGTAAAAATATGGTCAACGTTATCCTTGTTGATTTCCGCGGATTCGATACATTGTTTGAAATCAGCGTACTGGCAATCGCCGGCCTTGGAATCTTTGGCCTCATTAAGCTGCGGTTAGCAAAGAAAGGAGAAGAAGCCGATGAAAACTAATGATGTGATTTTACAAACAACGAGCAAAGTTGTGTTTTTCATCATTATTCTCTTTGCTATCCACCTATTCTTCGCTGGGCATTATCATCCCGGCGGCGGGTTTGTTGGCGGGTTAATGACGTCGGGGGCGATCGTCCTTCTTCTTCTCGCCTTTGATATTAAAACAGTAGCGAAAGGTTTTCCGATTGATTATAAAATCTTAATCGGCGTTGGTTTGCTATTTGCCATCGGCACAGCAGCCGGTTCGCTTATTTTTAATGTTCCTTTTTTCACCCATGTGTTTGGCGATGTCTATTTGCCGCTTTTCGGAGAAACTTCTCTCCATACTGCTATGCTATTTGATTTAGGGGTTTACTTAGTTGTCATTGGTGTGACCATGACCATTATTCAAACGATAGGAGAGAGTGAATAATGGAAATTTTAATGTCAATCGTAATCGGTGCCCTCTTTGCCAGCTCAGTCTACTTAATGCTTTCTAAAAGCTTGCTGCGCATCATTATCGGCACCGGGCTGTTAAGCCATGGCGCTCATTTGTTAATTATTACAATGGGCGGATTAAAAAGAGGCGCTGCTCCTCTTCTCGGTGAAAAGGCGGCCTCTTATGTAGATCCACTGCCGCAGGCGTTGATCTTAACAGCCATCGTTATCAGCTTTGGGGTTACAGCCTTGTTCCTCGTTTTGGCCTATAGAGCCTATCAGGAGCTTGGTACCGATAATATGGATGAAATGAGAGGTAATGAAGCAAATGATTAACTTGTTAGTTTTGCCGCTGCTTATTCCTCTCCTAACTGCTGCTTTGTTGATTTTTTTAGCTAAATCTCTTAAAGCGCAGAGAATACTTTCTGTCATTTCTGCTATTGGTACATTAACTGCTTCTATTATTTTATTGCTTACCGTTAAAAAGAATGGAATTCAAACAGTAAACGTTGGTAGTTGGGACGCGCCATTTGGAATTACACTTGTTTCCGATACCTTATCTGCCCTGCTCGTGACAACGTCTTCCCTGATTACACTGTGTGTAATTCTATATTCCATCCGCTCGATCGGTACGGCGCGTGAACGATTTTATTACTATCCCGTCGTTCAATTTTTATTGGTTGGCGTAAACGGAGCTTTTACGACAGGTGATATTTTCAACTTGTTCGTCTTTTTTGAAGTCATGCTCATGTCTTCTTATGTATTGATTGTGATTGGCGGCACAAGAATCCAGCTGCGTGAATCTATTAAATATATTTTAGTGAATGTTATTTCGTCTGCTCTTTTCGTTATTGCTGTCGCTATGTTGTACTCTGTCGTTGGCTCTTTGAACATGGCAGATATTTCTCAGCGTATCGCCGAAATTGGCCATTTGCCGATCCTGACTGTGATCGCGGTATTATTCCTAATCGTATTTGGATTAAAAGGGGCCATCTTCCCACTTTACTTTTGGCTTCCAGGTTCCTATTATGCACCGCCAGTACCGATACTCGCTTTATTCGGTTCCTTGCTTACAAAAGTAGGGGTATATTCCATTTTACGCAGCTATTCCCTGTTCTTTTATCATGATCAGGCTTTTACACATGAACTACTAGGAATCCTAGCCATTATTACGATCATCGTCGGCTGTATCGGCGCTATCGCTTACTGGGACGTAAAAAAGATTGTGATTTACAACATTATTATTGCAGTCGGCGTGCTCGTATTCGGGATTTCTGTTGCTACTGAAGAAACATATAAAGGAACTGTCTTTTACACGATTCATGATATGATTGTAAAAGCGGCCCTATTCTTATTAATTGGAGTCATGATTAAAATTACTGGGACAAGTGATTTACGAAAAATGGGCGGGTTGATGAAGAAATACCCACTGCTTGGCTGGACGTTTCTCGTTGCTTCTTTCGCACTTGCCGGTATTCCGCCGCTCAGCGGATTTGTTGGAAAGCTGTTAATCGTACGTGGAGGACTGGCGGAAGGAGAATATGTAGGTTCCTTAGTTGTTCTCTTATCCAGTCTGGTCGTTCTTTATTCTGTTATTAAGATCTTCATGAATGGGTTTTGGAGAGCGCCAAAAGACTATCCGGGTGAAGAAAATCAGCCTGTGATGTCTTTATGGGTGCCAGGAGCCATTCTCGTGCTTGCATCGGCATTTTACGGTGTAGGAGCGGAATTGATGTACCCGATCATTTCTCAAGCCACTGATGCACTCGTACATCCGGCAATCTATATTGATGCAGTGTTAAAGGAGTAATGTCTTATGGCTTTTCAAATTTTACTTAATTTCTTTTTGGCGTTTCTGTGGATGTTTCTACAAGTATCCATTAACAGCAAAACCTTTATTATCGGATACTTAATTGGCTTGATTTTAATTTACGGCATGCGCCGGTTCTTTAAAACAGAACTGTACGTGCGCCGTGTGTTTGCCATCATTTACTTAACTCTTCTCTTCTTTAAGGAGTTGATTATGGCAAACATCGACGTATTAAAAGTGATCTTAAAACCAAAACTTGATATCCAACCAGGAATTTTTGCTTTGCCGACTGAGCTGAAATCAGACTGGGAAATTACCTTGCTTGCTAATTTAATTACATTAACTCCCGGCACATTAGTCATCGATGTATCGGATGATCAAAAGATCTTGTACGTCCATGCGATCGACGTACCTGATGTACAGGATGCGATCAACGGCATAAAAGAATCATTTGAAAAAGCGATTATGGAGGTGAGCCGCTGATGTTAGTAACAGTTATGAAACTGTCACTTATTTTAATTACCTTAGCGATGCTCGGCTTCATCTATCGGCTTATTAAAGGGCCTACCATCCCTGACCGGATTGTCGCTTTAGACGCGATTGGCATCAACTTGATCGCCATGATTGCCATTCTCTCTATGCTATTTAAAACGAATGCGTTTTTAGATGTTATTTTATTGCTTGGCATTTTGTCCTTCATCGGTACGACTGCTTTCTCCAAGTTCCTTGAGAAAGGAGAGATCATTGAAAATGACCGTGATCGTTGAGCTCGTGATCATTCTCTTTCTGTTATTCGGCGTCTTTCTTACTTTGGCGGCTGCCTTTGGGGTTATTCGGCTTCCTGACGTATATACCCGCAACCATGCAGCCTCTAAAAGTGCCACACTTGGAGTGATGTCGATCTTGCTCGCTTGCTTTTTATATTTCTACTTAATCGAGGGGCACTTCAGCTCGCGCGTTTTGCTCGGAATTGCGTTTATCTTTATTACCGCTCCAGTCGGTGGACACTTAATTAGCCGTGCAGCCTATAATGCCGGTGTCAAGCTGTGGGATAAGAGCGTACGCGATGATTTGAAAAATAAAAAGTAATCCTAGAAAAAGAAAACAGCCAGTGGAAAAACACTGGCTGTTTTCTTTTTCTTTATTGATTTTCGCTGCAGGCAGGTGCTTTTCCCACCAGAGTCCCTGCCTTCCACTACAATCAATTATTAAAAATAACATCTACCATTCACAGTTTTTTTATAGAATGGTCTTTGGAAGCTTAATTCTCATAGAGACGTCTTTCTTCACTCCCATCCGCATGATGAACAACAAGAATGCCATCGCGCTCTTTTACATACTCTTTCGCTTTATCTGAAAGCCCTTCTTTTGTTTGATCTGCTAAAATGCTGTGCGTTGTTTCCTTTTTCACAAGCTGCCAGCCTTCGCCGCTCTCTTTTGGCTGCAAGTGATAGACCGGGCGTTCCTCATCGTTTCCATGCCCTTTGCCGACCGAGCTGCGGGCACGATCAATCGCGATGGCAATGACTTTCCCCTCTTCATAATCTTCTTCTAGAAGGGCATTGGCAATTTCAATCGCTTTCTCCCGTACTTTATCGGGCAGATTTTTCATTGAATCAGGGTAATCCTGGTTAGTCCATGGCATATTTTATTTCCTCCTGCTCATTGAGTTACCCTTCTTTTTCCCTGTTTTTATTTTTTAGAAACGTCTACGCTTTCTTTGGCATGACAGCTACTGTGCAGCGTGAAAGACAAATAAGCTCCTCCTGCTCATCTCGAATCTCAATTTGCCATACCATTGTCGTTCGGCCGCGGTGTACAGCTTGTGCTGTAGCCGTAACAATCCCTTCCCTTTTAGCCTTAATATGATTGGCATTAATTTCAAGCCCAAAACATATTTGTGTTTTTTGATCAATTAAATAAGCTGTTCCGACACTTGCTGCTGTTTCCGCTAAAGCAACAGAAGCACCGCCGTGCAAATAGCCGAGTGGCTGATGAGTCCGTTCATCAACCGGCATTGTCATGACTACTTTCCCTTCGCTAATTTCTACAAATTCCATGCCTAATGTGTGTGATAAGTTGTGTGTGTCTTTCACTTGATTCTTCCTCTCTTTCTTCCTAAAAAGTGAATAACGATTCACTATACTACATTCTTCTTTTAAAGTAAAAAACCTCTTTTATGCAAAGTTAAATATTTTATGCAAAAAAACATAAAAATAATTTTTTATTCTTATTCTTTGGCGCATAAAGCTACTTTTTTTCGCATAAACTCAACATTTTTCAGATAATTCTATCTTTTGGTATGATTCTTGCAATCTATTATATAAAAAATAATAAAAAAGAGGGATGATAGTGAAAAAAATTAAAACACCATCACTTGCCATCGCTTTAATTCCCATTATTGCGATGGTCACATTCTTATTTACTGGTATTTTTGTCTTTGAAGCAGACGCCCATATTCCCCTTTTATTAAGCGCGGTAGTAGCAGCAATTATTGCCATCTACCTCGGTCATACGTGGCGGGAAATCGAAAAAGGGATCATTAACGCGGTAACATTGGCGATGCAGGCCCTTCTTATTTTAATGGTCATCGGAACAATCATCGGGACTTGGCTTGCCGGTGGAATTGTGCCGACGATGATTTACTACGGACTGGACATTTTATCCCCTGCTTATTTCCTCCCGGCTGCCGCTGTTATTTGCAGCATAGTTGCCATTGCCTCAGGAAATGCTTGGACAGCAGCTGGCACTATTGGCATCGCGATAATGGGAATTGGAGCAGGCCTTGGTGTTAATTTGGCGATGGTAGCTGGTGCAGTTATTTCCGGCTGTTACTTTGGCGATAAAATTTCACCTCTTTCTGAAACAACGAATATGTCACCTGGAATTACCGGGGTGGAGTTATTTGACCATATTCGTCACATGCTGTATACGACCATCCCAGCCTTAGTGATTTCTGTTGTTATTTATTTCTTTATGGGTCTTTCTTTTAAAGGGAAAGGGGCTGGAATTGATGAAATTACTGCCCTTCAAAGCAAGTTAAGTGACATCTTTATCATTAGCCCGTGGCTTTTACTCGTTCCGATTGTAGTGCTAACGCTGATTGCTATGAAAACGCCGGCTCTTCCCGGTCTCGTCATTGGCTCGATTTTAGGAGGAATTGTCGCCATTACCGTCCAAGGGGTAGCTATTGGAGAAATATTAGCGATTATGGTGTATGGTTTCGAAATGGATACAGGCAATGAAGTCCTGGATAACTTATTAAATAACGGCGGTACAGAAGCCATGATGTATACTGTTTCTCTCGTTATGATTGCTATGAGCTTCGGGGGCATCCTCGAAGTAAGCGGCGTGCTTGAGGCTCTCGTCAACAATTTGCTGAAACTGGCCAAGTCGACAGGAAGCTTAATTACGACTACTGTTATTACGTGCATTACCGCCAATGTTATTGCATGTGATCAATACTTATCTATTCTTCTGCCCGGACGGATGTATATTAAAGCCTATAGAAAGCGCCGGCTTCATCCAAAGAACCTATCACGGACACTGGAAGATGCCGGTACAATGACATCACCGCTCGTTCCTTGGAATACATGTGGAGCCTTTATGACGGCTACTCTCGGCGTTTCAACCTTTCAATACGCGCCGTATGCTTTATTATGCCTGATTAGCCCATTAATGGCGATTCTTTATGGTTTCACTGGTTTTAAAATTACAAAGCTTTCTCAGGAAGAGATCGATCGCTTAGATGCAGAGGAACGAGCACTGAAAGGAACAGCTGAAAAAGAGTTGGCCCGCACGTCTCAAGCTTTTTAATCTTTCTTTTCTCAGCGTCTGTCTGTAAATAATAAAAGGACCTCCGAACATAGATGCGGAGGTCCTTTTATTCTCTTATTAATAGTAACCGTAAGGCCCAAAGGGTCCGTAAGGAGGATATGGCGGATACGGAGGATAAAAAGGGCGATATCCGAAAAATGGGCGCGCAATCGCTCCACCGATTAATCCTCCGAGCAGTCCTCCAACAAACGGACCGCCGACAAAAGGAAGAAACCGTTCATTTCTATACATTGTTAAAAAGCCTCCTTTTTCTCTGCCTACTATGTTTTATGCGAGAAGAAAGAAAAAGGGATGGGCTGCTCTATCAATCATACTTTCGTATAAAGGATACTGTTTCTATAAAATCATCGCAGCGATCCAGCCAAATAAGATAACAGGCAGATTATAATGCAGGAACGTTGGGACACATGTATCCCAAATATGATTATGCTGTCCATCTACATTTAAACCAGCTGTCGGTCCGAGCGTACTATCTGATGCAGGCGAACCTGCATCTCCTAGCGCGCCGGCTGTTCCAACAAGAACAATGGTAGCCATTGGACTGAAACCAAGTTCAAGAGAGAGCGGTACGAAGATCGTCGCAATAATTGGGACAGTTGAGAAGGATGAGCCAATCCCCATTGTCACAAGTAAGCCGACAATCAGCATTAATAACGCACCAAGTGCCTGATTACCTCCGATAATACCCGCTGCTTGTTCTACGAGTCGTTCAACATCTCCAGTGGCACTCATTACTTTCGCAAAGCCAGAAGCAGCGATCATAACGAACCCGATGAACGCCATCATCCTCATTCCGTCCGTAAGTATACTGTCTGCTTCATTCCAGCGCAACACTCTTGTTACATATAAAACAGCAATGCCTCCCAATGCACCAAATACCATGGAATCAGTCCAAAGCTGGGCTGCAAGGGCGGCAATAATAGCGATTATCGCTATAACAATCCCTGACTTTGTATAACCTTCTGTCTCCGCCTCTGCAACGGTTGTCACTCTTTCTTCATATTCCCTCGGCTTTCGATAAGAAAAGAAAACGGCAATCAGCAAGCCGCAGATCATACCGAGTGCTGGATAAATCATCGCTTTTGACACATCATCCATCTCTACCTTTAATCCACTTTCTATGATATTAGACGTGATAATTTGATGGAAAATCTGCCCAAACCCGACAGGCAGTAACATGTACGGTGTTACGAGACCAAAGGTAATGACAGAAGCAATCAAGCGCCGATCTATTTTCATTTCATTTAAAATTTGCAATAGCGGCGGAATCAATATTGGGATAAAAGCAATATGAATCGGGATTAAGTTTTGAGAAGAAATAGATACTAGCAAAATAAAAAAGATAATAAGCGCTTTAGGTAATTTCTTCTTCCGTGCCTCTTCTTTCTTCCCTATCCGTTTTAATACAAATTCTACAAGCGCCTTTGGAAGACCCGTGCTAGAAAGAGCTACCGCAAAACCGCCAAGCGCTGCATAACTAAGTGCTACATTCGCTCCGCCGCCAACTCCTTCAGTAAAAGCACTGACCGTCCCTTCTATTCCTAAGCCCCCGACGACTCCCCCGATCAGCGCACCCGTAATCAATGAAAATACAACATTTACACGAAATAGACTGAGGAGGAGCATAACGAGAACAGCTATTACAACTGCATTCATCTAAGATGCCCCTTTCACTTTACTATGCTAAAATGGTAGTGAACTAAAACGTAAGATAACAAACTTTTGGGATTGATGTCAATGGATTTTCAAAAAGAAAAAACCTTCAAAAAATTGAAGGTTTTAAAAAATGACTATGCTTATTTGATCTGTTCCATCGCCTGCCTAACGGTTGCATAGGTCTTGATAGAAGAAAGGTCGGAGCCAATATTCACCAATTTCTGAGCCAGATCCGGACGAATCCCTGTCGCAATAGCTTTAATGCCAAGCAAACCAAGAATGTGATAAACGTCTAATAAATGCTTCTCGACCATGGCATCGACTTGAAGGATACCTGAAAAGTCTATAATCAAACATCTTAATCGCATTTCAGCCATTTTAGGAATAGCCTTTTCTACCAAATATTGAACTCTCTCTTCATTTATAGAGCCAACAAGCGGCAATACAGCGAGACCATCACGCAGGGGAACAATGGGTGCCGATAAATCCATGATTTCTGTGCGCGCTTTCTTAATGATCGCAGCTGTCACTCTTTCGAAAGCAAGAACGGTTTCATTCATACTGATATCCAGCATGTAATTCAGCTGAGTATTAATAAATGTCACTTCCTCAGTCGCTAAACCGAACTTTAAGGAGGCATTCGTCAGTTTTTCTACAAAGACAATCCGGGTATAGGGATACCGGGCCACAATAATAGAAATTTTCTCTCCATGAGCAGCTGTCCGTTCTCCGTTCTTTTGGCTCCACTCAAGCAGTCCTTCCGGTACCTTTCCTTTCTTAGATAAAATGGCTTCTCCTAACATGGCGATGAAGTCTGTATACACGAGAATGGCGGCCTCAACTTCCTGCTCAGGCACGTGTGTTTCAAATTTCGGAACAACCGTATGTACAATGTCACGAGCTAGTTCTTTCGCATGCTCCTGTAAATAAGCAGACACTTTCGAAATGCCAGTCATCGTCTCTCACTTCTCCATTTTCTTTTTTTCTTATTATAGTCTAAAAAGGGAATCGGAAACATTAAATTGTTTTTAAACTAGACAAAGAGAGATGCACACCTTTCTCCTTTTGGCATCTCTCTTATGATCATCATTCCTCTGTTGTTCTCATAGCTAACAAGGCAAGTGTACGTGCCATTACGCCTGTAGCTCCAGCGGGACCTAAAGCTCCTGCTTTGTTCGTATCGGCCGTGCCGGCAATATCCAAATGAACCCATGGTGTCTCTTCTGCAAATTCACCTATAAAGCCGCCTCCCATAATAGCATGGCCTTCACGTCCGGGAGAATTATTTAAATCTGCAATTTTACTGTTGCGAATCCGTTTTTTATCTTTTTCTGTAAGCGGCAGCTGCCAAACAAATTCTCCCGCTTCTTTAGATGCTTCCACTACCTTTTCCAAAAACTTCTCATTATTTGTAATAGCACCTGTTTTGTCTGTTCCAAGCGCTACAATTACTCCTCCTGTCAAAGTGGCTACATCTATTAGATAATCCGCTTTATGATGCTTAGCGTACGTCATAGCGTCCGCGAGCACAAGACGCCCTTCTGCATCTGTATTGAGCACCTCAATTGTTTTGCCGCTCATAGACGTAATGACATCATCTGGTTTCAATGCCTCACCATTAATCATATTGTCTGTCGACGGAATAACGGCCACTATATTTTGATCCGGCTTCAATTCACCTATAATTTCCATCGCTCCCAATACAGCAGCCGCACCGCCCATGTCTATTTTCATGCCGACAAGGCCGTCCTTCGGCTTGAGAGAATAGCCGCCAGTATCAAAAGTAATTCCTTTTCCAACAAAACCAAGGACATCTTCCCACTCTTCCCTTGGCTGATATTTTAATGTAATCATTTTAGGAGGCGCTACGGAACCTTTATTAACAGCTAACAAGGCACCCATGCCGAGCTTCTCCATGTCTTCCTTCTCAAGAATTTCAATTTCAAAACCATACTTGTCAGCTAATTGCTTCGCGTGTTCTGCTAAGTCAGCTGCAGTCATTAGATTCGCTGGTGTATTTGCCAATGTACGGGCAGAATTCGTTCCCTGACTAAGCACGTAACCAACATGAAGAGCAGCTTTCACCTCTTCTAAGTCTGCTTCGGTGTACACTGTAATTTGTTCAATCCATTGCTCTGGCTCATTAGAAGGCTGCTTGTACCCTTTAAACTGATAGGAAGCAAGACCGTACGCTTCAGTAAAAGCCTGTGCAGCCTCGTCATACTCAATCGCTTCACATACAAAGCTATCGAGGGCGACTGCTGCAGAGCTGAGCTTTATTTTGTTCATTTTCTGTGCGGCTGTACCGATCGCTTCTTTGAGTTCATGAAAATCTGCTTCCTTTTCTTTGCCGAGCCCGATAAAAAGAAGCCTTTTAACAGGAATTCTCCCTAGCACAGGAATGACAGCTGTTTCACCTAGCTTTGCAGAAATGTCCCCTTCTTTCACAAGTTCAGTTAGTTGTCCATCCATTGCCTCATCCAGCTTAGCGAGTTCTCCTTCAAACTTGAGAGGACGGTCATAAAGGCCGATAAGTAAAACTTCTTCTTTCTGATCATAAAAAGATTGTTTTTTTACACTGAACATCCTTACACCTCCATTTCCATTATACAGGAAAGATTTTGAAGGAACGAATGTCTTCCCTAGTAGGAGTTGGAATAGTGGAAATTCAATCTGTTTAGTGCATCAACATGATCCATACTAGCAAAGCAGATCGCCTAGTTTTTCAGTTAGCTTCATATTCTCACTGTAATCTACCGGACAGTCGATCAATACAGGCTTTTTTAGGGAAATTGCCTCTTCAATAGCCGGCTTCAGCTGTTCAGCTTTTTTTATTTCGATTGCTTCAAACCCGTATGACTTGGCCAGCTGGATAAAGTCCGGATTGCCGAACTTAATGTTCGATGATCGTTTGAATTTTTTAAGCTGCTTCCACTCTATTAACCCGTATCCACCGTCTCTCCAAAGCAAAATAACAATCGGCAAATTTAATCTCTTAGCCGTTTCCAGTTCAGCACTGGACATTTGGAGCGAGCCATCCCCGCATATCGCCACCACATTACGATCCGGATAGACCATCTTAGCGGCGATCGCTCCAGGAACAGACACTCCCATGGAGGCTAATCCATTTGAGATTAAGCATGTATTTGGCTCATACGTATGATACATTCGCGCTATCCACATTTTGTGAGCGCCAACATCAGAAATTAGAATATCTTCTTCACCTAAAGCTGACCGCACATCCGAAAGAATTTTTTGTGGTTTTACAGGGAAAGCTTGGCTGTCTTTATATTCTTCTAATTCAGCCAGTGCCTCCTGACGAACTTCTAAAACCCAGCCATTATTTCTTTCTGTGAATGATAGAGCAGAGCTTAGTTCTTTTAAATTCTCATCGATATTCCCAAGCACATTTAATTTCACAGGATAACAAGCGTCCGTTTCTGCTTCCTGTGTGTCGATATGCAAAATAGGCACAGCTCCATCGGGGTTCCAATTTTCTGGAGGATATTCAGCCATATCAAATCCTATAGCGATGATTAAATCCGCTTTTGTAAATCCACATGTAATGTAATCTTTCCCCGCCATGCCTGCTGTTAACAGGCTGAGTTCGTTGTTCCAAGGCAAGGCGCCTTTCCCCATAAAGGTGTGAACAACTGGAATAGATGTTTTTTCAACGAACGTGCGTAAGCTGGCTGCCGCATTTCCTCTTGCAATTCCATTTCCAGCTAGAATAAGCGGATGCTCTGCTTGTTCTATCAAATTAACCGCTTCTCTAATAACCCGTTCACTCGCTTCTGCTAAAGTATGGTCCATCAGATTTAACGGTGCTTCGTCTACCTCCATGCCAGCAATATCTTCTGGAAGATCAATATGGGTTGCCCCTGACTTTTCCTGAGTAGCGACTCTAAATGCTTTCCGGACAACCTCTGGAACGATTTCTCCTGTCTTGATTTGGGTGTTCCACTTCGTAACAGGCTTGTATACAGAAACTAAATCGTAATATTGATGGGACTCTTTATGCTGGCGATCCAGGCCTGCCTGTCCGGTTATCGCTACCAATGGGCAATGATCCATATTGGCGTTGGCCACACCGGTCAATAGGTTCGTAGCTCCTGGCCCCAATGTTGACAAACAGACACCCGGCTTGCCTGTAAGTCTTCCATACGTACCAGCCATAAATGCTGCACTTGCCTCATGCCTCGTAACAATAAATTCAATACTTGAATCAAGAAGTGCATCCATGATATCCAAATTTTCTTCCCCTGGCACACCAAAAATATAGTCAACTCCTTCATTTTCAAGGCACTTCACAACTAATTCAGCTACCTTCATTTGCCACACCCTTTTCGATTTATTCATCCTTCAGCTTAAGTATGCATCTCTCAATCCAATAATAGACTTGTGATATGACCAATCACTGTTGGATACTAAACTTAATTCCCCTTTTCCACGATGGCGGTTGAATAAACGGAAAGAGAAGAATCTTTAAACAGCTCTTTTACACGAGAGAATCTGTTACTATTGAAGAAAAGGAGGCGTTTTAATGAGACTTATTTCTATTTGTCCAAGTAATACAGAAGTAATAGAATTTCTCGGTTTAACTTCTCAGCTTATCGGTGTGGATGATTATTCTGACTGGCCGGCTGACGTTCGTCACTTGCCTCGGCTCGGTCCTGATCTTGATATTGATATGGGGAAAGTGGAAGCTCTGCAGCCGGATTTAGTCATTGCCTCATTAAGTGTTCCAGGCATGGAGAAAAATGTAGAAAAATTGCAAGCCCGAGGTATTCCTCATATTGTCACTAACCCGCAGTCATTAGCGGATATTGGAGAATCAATTGAAGAAATAGGAAAAGCATGCGGCGTTTCAGAACAAGGAAAACTGGGTGCTGAGCGTTATCGGACGCAGCTGGCACAATTTCACTCGCTTGCTTCGTCGATTGAGAAACGCCCTTCCCTTTATTGGGAATGGTGGCCTAAACCTGTTTTTACCCCTGGGAAAGTGAATTGGCTAACAGAAATGAGCGAGCTGGCTGGCGCTTATAATGTATTTGCCGATCAAGACACAGCTAATTTCCAAACTGATTGGGAAGACGTAAAAAAGAGAAATCCGGACTTTATTTTGCTTTCTTGGGTAGGAGTTCAAACTGAAAAGATCAATCCGGCTATTGTATTGAAGCGGCCGGGATGGGGAGAACTTACAGCCGTGAAAGAGCAGCGCATAGCTGTAATGGAGGAAAAATTTTTCTGCCGGCCATCGCCACGCCTCATCATTGGCTTAGAGAAGCTAGCGAAAATGGTTCATCCGGAGGCATTTCAATCTCTTAAACTAGATTCTCTCTTTCTCGAAAAGGGCAGTTTGGTAAATAATAAAGAACCAAGTTTGAATGAAAAATTACAATTTTGAATCATAATATAGCCCTATTTGATCATAAAATAATTGTATTTGAAAAACAAAAAACGGCCGCTCAATCGGCCGTTAAAACATTTGGTATCCTTTTTGACGCAAGACCCTCATCGTGACACCAGATGTCAGCGCACCGATAAAACCACTTGCTAGAATAATAATATCTGGCAGCTTTAAAGAAACTGCTCTCGTTCCTAACGTATTAAATGCTTCACTTGCATTAAAAATATAGTCAAATGTGCTGATTCCATCCACAATTGCAATCGTCACCAGCGGATAAAGAATCGCCATAATCCAAGTCATTCGAAGCAGCATATTCAGCAAAAATCCGATGCCAAAAAAAAGCACGAAAAACAGCAAAACCGAAACAAGTAAAACGGCTACATGCATTTCTGTTTCCCCCCTAAATCACTATTGAATAGTGTACTCAATTCTACCTAAAACGTCAACCATACGAGTTGGGGTCAGTCCCCGGCACGTTAAAGCTGTTCTTCCTTTGATATGAGTTTAAGCGAAAAAGGAGATTGATTGGCTAGGAGGAACATGATATATTATCTGAAAATTCTATTAATTAGGAGGCGTTTTATGTCTGTTCAAACAAAAACAAAGCCATGTAGTTATTGTGGAGGCCAAGGCTATTTTCAACTTTTATTAGGCGGTTCAGAGACGTGCCCGAGCTGCAAAGGCAAACAGCAAGTGGAAACAAAATAAAAACCAGCTGGAAGCTGCCTTTAGAGTGTAAGCAAAGTCTATTGTCCATGTTGCAAGCTAGTTGAAAACGTTTGGCTTTCGAATCGCAGTACCTCGCGAAGATTGGAGTAACTACAAGAGGGCCATGAGCACCACGGTAAGGAAACAACGAATAAAGCGGATGTTTATCAACAGCATGAGAGGCCAGCTTTTAGCTGGCCTCTCTCATTATATCCTTAAATAAAGTTAAATTTACCTTTTTTAAGTACAAGTGATGGACCGCCGATCATAAGTAAAGCACGGTTGTCGATCATTTTCTTCATAAAGGAAGCTTTAGTACCTGTTAGTTTTTTGCCGAAGACCACGCCAATCGCATCATCATCGCCTAAAGAACATACAGTTCCTTTAATGTCTGGCTTGAACGTTTCTAACTCTCCCTCGCTGCCGCGAACAAGTTTCACGATATTGCGAGCACACACTTCTCCTTGCTGCATAGCAATTTGAGCTGTTGGAGGATATGGACGATTGATTTCTTCATTAATAACGAGTGAAGAATCACCGATAACGAAAATATTATCATGGCCTGGAGCGCGTAGGTCAGGATTTACTTTCACGCGAGCGCGCATATTATCAATTCCTGCTTTTTCAATAATGCTGTTTCCGCGAACCCCTGCTGCCCAGATAACTGTGCCTGCTTTGATTTCTTCGATATCGTCGCCTTTAGCCACTTTAATGCCATCTTCTGTAGCTTCTTTAATCGCTGTACCAATTTTGAATTCAACGCCTTTTTTCTCAAGCTGAGCTACAGCGTACTGAACAAGCTCAGGATCGAATCCAGGAAGAACCATTGGTGCGGCTTCTACGCAGTAAATACGTACTTTTGCATAATCAATGTCGTATTCGCGGCAAAGCTCAGGTACACGGTTAACAAGCTCACCAAGAAACTCGATGCCTGTGAAACCCGCACCGCCGACAACGATTGTTAAGCGCTCTTCTTGTTTTTCTAACTCTGTTGCATATGTAGCAAATTGATAATCAATATGCTCACGGATTTGGCGAGCTGCGTTTACGTTGGAAATCGTGAAGGCATATTCTTTTAGGCCTTGAATGCCAAATGTTTCTGATTCGCCGCCTAGCGCAAATACTAAGTAGTCATAGTCAATCTCGCCAGTATTTAAAATGACTTTCTTTTCATCCGTTTTAATGTCCTGTACTTCCGCACGGATGAATTCTACTTTGCTGCGGTTGATGACATTGTTAATGTCATAACGAACACGATCATGGTGAAGCGTGCCTGCAGATGCTTCATGCAGCCAAGTTGTTTCATAGTGGTAATCATTCTTATTTACAAGAACGATATCTGCTTCCTCTTGTCCTAATGCTTTTTGAAGCCGAGTAACTGTCATTAATCCGCCGTAACCTGCACCTAGAACAACAATTTTTGTTTTTCTCATACTGTTCCCTGCCACCTTCTGCACATATTTTGCGATTATTTCGCTTGAATATTTAGTAGTCTGCCACTTGTTCGTTGAAAATGTGATTTTTTTCACGAATAGTTGTAAAAAAACACAATAGAAATTGTCATGAAGTTTTAACAAAGGCATATCTACCTCAATAATATTCTTTTTATAATGGTTTTTCAACCCATTTAACCGATTTCATTTAATTGCTTTTCAGTATAGTAACTTCCGTTTTTTTTACCTTTATAAGGGTACACTATTTAATAAATGTCTTTAAGAAAAGGGTGATCTTTTTGAACGTACTCGTTATCGGCGCAGGAGGATTAACCGGTAAAAAAATTGTCAAGCAGCTAGCTGAAAGCAATCAGCATCTCGTTCGAGCTATGATCCGCAAAGCAGAACAGACAGATGAAATGGAAAGGTTAGGTGCAAAGGCGATTCTAGCTGATTTAGAACAAGACTTTAGCTTTGCCTTAAATGATGTCAATGCTGTTATTTTTGCAGCAGGTTCCGGTTCATCTACCGGTCATGACAAAACGATTGCAGTTGATCAGGAAGGCGCCAAGAAAACAGTGGATTTCGCAAAGGAAAAAGGAATTGAACGCTTTATCATGCTTAGTTCGATGGGAGCCGATACAATAGAAGAAGCACCGGCCTCTCTCGTACCTTATTTAGAAGCAAAAAAGGCCGCAGATGAATATTTAATTAAAAGCGGTTTAAATTTTACAATCGTACGCCCTGGCGGATTAACGGATGACCCTGGCACAGGGATGATTGAATTAGCTACACGCTTCTCTCCGATGGGCGGCACGATTCCACGTGAAGATGTGGCCCATGTACTTGTTGAATCATTGACAATGAAGGAAACGGAAGGAAAAGTATTCGAAATTATTAGCGGCTACACCCCCATAAACAAAGCGTTAACTAGAATATAAGAATGAGCAAAAAAATCAGCCGCTTGATTAAATGAAAGATAACCATTTACAGGATAGTTAGTCCGTTAGACGACTAACTATCCTTTTTATTTACCTAAAAGATCAATGGGGTAAAAATGATAAGAAAACAAGCGGGAATATTGTATGAAGGGGGAAAAGGATTGCGAAAAAACAAATTATTATTCCTTTCATAATTCTTGTATTGTTAGGATATGGGGTCTATTGGGCTTTTTTTGATATGAACCGGTTACCAAAGGGAGAATTCATTTCGGAGGCGGAGTCTCCTAACGGAGAGTATACAGTGAAAGCCTATATGACGAGCGGAGGAGCTACTGCAGATTTTGCTGTCCGCGGAGAATTACATTTCAACACGGAGAATAGAAAGCCGAAAAGTATTTATTGGAATCATCATGAGGAACAGGCTGTTATTAAATGGACCGATGAAGATACAGTCCTCACTAATCATCATAAACTAAATGTTCCCCATGAAGTGTTTGATTATCGGCACACCCGCAAAAGCAGCAAACGCTAGCTCTGTTTAATCCTATAAGCAGGTTCTTTTCATTGATGTCAAAATAGCTTCAATAATTCCAGCGAAAATGGCCGGCTATAGGAGAGTCATAAGAGGTTAATTTAATTTCCGAGGCAAAAGGCGGTGTATTGTGAATGAAGTAAGGGACTCCATCTTTTGTTCGTTTATCAGAAATAATGCCAATGTGGTCTGGACCATCCAAATAAACCACAATGTCTCCTGGCTGCCATTCTGCTAGGTTCTCCCGATCACCCGGAACAATGTCAGTCGTTAAAGACTGTGCAAGTCGTTGAAAAAAGACATGTTGATTAGGAACCCTTCGAAAATCAATATTAGGATCGGGTTTCTCTTTCGCCCGCGGATATAGATGAGGATGACGTTGAATATCCTGATCCATTAAATCTTTTAACTTAATATGAGCTCCCATGAACCCTCTCCATATAATATCCGTGCACACCCCTTCTCCGTCTGGCGGGTATCCTCCTTCGTAATAGGCACTTTTGTACACCGTTCGATTTTCTGCTTCTTTTCTAGCTGCCTGTACTACGTCAATCGGATCTGCCACACCATTATCATTTCGATCAACCCGTGCATACTTTTCCTCTACGGTTATCTTCTTGATGAATAAACTGTTTAGATGAATACCCGCCATATCCAATATCAGCCCATTTCTAAATAAAGCCGAAAAAAGCATTCCACCTATGGCTATCATGATAAGAGAAATGATGAAAACTTTTTTAACGTTCATTTTCATTCCCCCGTAGCATAACAGCGACTAAAAATTGAGCCGACGCTATTTTACGCAAGTGACTTGCCCTTTTGTCATTTGGATCAGCTCTTCTGGTGTTAATTGAAATACGGCTTTAGGATGTCCGGCAGCAGCCCAAATTTTCTGATACTGAAATAAATCTTCATCAATGAGAGTCAAAATTGGTTTTACATGTCCTAAAGGCGGCACACCGCCAATGACGAATCCGGTATGCTCCCGAACAAAATCAGCATCTGCTTTTCCTAGTTTTTCATTTAGATAGGTTCCGATATGCTTTTCATTAATTCGATTGATTCCGCTGGCGACAACTAATAAAGGTTGATTCGATCTTTTAAGATTGAAAATAATAGACTTTGCAATATGGGCAACCTCACAGCCAATAGCATCAGCAGCTTCTTGTGCAGTCCGGGCACTATCCGGCAATTCTATCACTTTATTTGTATGGCCCATTTCTATTAATTTATTTTGAAACTGCTGCGCACTCTCTTTCAGTAACATATCCAAGTTGTCCCCCTTTATTTATGTATACACTCCACAAAATAATTCCTTATGAACGATCAATCTCCTTCTTTTATTTTAAAGCCATAAAAAACGACCTCTTTTAACGATTTTTGTATCCCGTTAAAAGAAGTCGATATTCATCAACTTAAACCGCTTTACCTGCGACTATTTTACTCAAGCTTTTCTTTCTCATACATAAAACAATCACTTATACCTGTATCATCCTAATATTAACAATTCTCCGGCTTGCCCGCATTTACTGCTGTACGGAAGGAAGAACCACAGCCGCAGGAAGCGATCGCATTCGGATTGTCGATCGTAAATCCGCCGCCCATTAAAGATTGTTTATAGTCAATGACTGTTCCATTCAAAATTGGTGCACTTTCTGGATCAACAGCAATATCAATTCCGTGTTGATTAAGCTTAATGTCGTCTTCCTTAATGTCACGGTCAAATCCCATGCCATAAGATAAACCACTGCATCCTCCACCATGCACTGTCACACGCAGAGTAGCTCCTTCTTCTTCGTTTTGCTTCATCATTTCTTTTATCTGAAAAGCAGCTGCTTCTGTAACTTTCACTACTTCTTGTTCTTGCAAGGGGACCCCTCCATTCTTTTGTTCTTACTATTAGTATATACGTGAAAAAACACCTTCTCAACCAATTCGCTTCTAGCCGTCATTAAAAATTCATCAAAAAGTTCTATAGGCGTAGTTCTTTTTACATAAAAACGGTATAATTAACAATAACATCATAAGTAGAACGACTTATATTTTTAGTCAGGAGGCAGTTAATATGGAAAACCTTTCTCCTCTTTACGCAAAACAAGAAACATGTCCTCTATGTGAGCAAAAATTTTCGTCCATGAAATTGAGAAATCGCTTTGCTAAAGTTGTAGGACAGGACACAGATTTAAAACCGAATTATGAAGATCCTACATTGAATCCGTCACTTTACAACGTAAAAGTCTGTCCACAATGCGGCTATTCTTTTACAGATGATTTCTCTAAATATTTTGCCCCTGGTACAAAGAATATTTTAAAAGAAAAAATCACAGACAACTGGGTTTCCCAAGATTACGGTCAATCTAGGACGGTTCATGAAGCGATCAATAGTTATAAGCTAGCCTTCTATTCCGGTTTTCTAAAAAAAGAAAAACACTTAACTCTAGCAGGATTAGCTCTCCGTATCGCCTGGTTTTACCGGGACTTAGCGGCAAGAGAAGAAGAACAGCGTTTTCTCGCAGTAGCAGCCGAGCAGTATGAACAAGCTTATTTAAATGAAGATTTGACTTTAACGCCTATGTCAGATGTCAAGGTCATGTATCTGCTGGCAGAGTTACATGTACGGCTTGGTCATGGAAACGAAGCTGTAAAGTACTTCTCTAAAGTACTCGAAAAACAGCGCGGCTCTAGAGAAAAGCACATCATCGAAATGGCAAGAGATCGCTGGTATGAATTGCGTGATGAGATGAAAAAAAGTGAAGCAAGCGCCGTTTAATTTAAAGCAAACATGGAAAATAAAAAAGAAGGAGCTTCTGAACAACCATCTGTTCAAGCCTCCTTCTTTTTTGATTAGAACATTGGATTCTCTTCCAAATATTCATATATATTGTCAACCAGCTCTTCTGGTGTCTCTCCGTCTACGGGCTCTCCGTTGACTAGTGCGTACAAGCCTTCGGCACATCTTGTACAATAACCGAGACAGCCATATTCAATTACATCAAGGTTAGAATCTCGCTCTAATATTTCAAGCGCTTTTTGCGCACCATTCGCTAAATTGCTGATGCAAAACTCAATAATCGGTTTCATCCTTTGTTCACCTCTGCTTTTTATTTTACTATCCTTTCCTTTCCGAGAAAAGCAGAAAACTTTAAAACGAAAATCTCTCAACTCAGTTGTGAAAAACGCTGTATTTAGATATACTCAGGGTGGCAGATAAAAAAGTTGTGATTACTTTCACAATCGATTGAAAAACCCTAAAGTTTCAATACATATTGTACAGAAAGGAAAATCCAGATGAAGAATTTAGTATTGCTTGGCGGCGGTTATGGCAACATGCGTGTGTTGCTCAGGCTGCTTCCAAACCAATTGCCTGAAGATGTCACCATTACATTAGTAGATAAGTTTCCATACCACTCTTTAAAAACCGAGTACTATGCTTTAGCAGCCGGAACGATCTCTGACCAGGAGGTACGTGTTAGTTTTCCTGAGCACTCTCGCTTGAACTTGCTGTTTGGTGAAGTAACAAGTGTTGATTTAGAAAACAAGCAAGTTTTCATTAAGGATAAAGAGCCTCTTGCCTATGATGACCTTGTGATTGGGCTTGGCTGTGAAGACACTTACCATAATGTGCCTGGGGCTGCAGAATATACACACAGCATCCAATCGATTGATAAGTCAAGAAAGACCTACCAAACGCTGTCCAACATGCCAGCTGGCTCAAAAGTGGGCATTGTCGGAGCCGGGCTAAGCGGAATTGAATTGGCTAGTGAGCTTCGCGAAAGCCGCCCAGATCTTGAAATCATTTTATTTGACCGCGGCCACCGTATTTTGAAGGATTTCCCGGAACGTTTAAGTAAATACATTCATAAATGGTTCGTTGACCACGGAGTAGAAGTGGTTAATAACGCAAACATCACAAAAGTTGAGCCGCATACAATCTATAATCATGACGAGGCCTACCCAATGAATGCAGTGGTCTGGACAGCTGGTATCCAGCCAAACCACGTTGTTCGTGAGATGCCGGTCGAAAAAGACCGCTCCGGCCGTGTGAAGCTCTCCCAATATCATAACCTGCCGAACGACGAGCATGTCTATGTTGTCGGCGACTGCGCCAGCCTTCCGCACGCTCCAAGCGCTCAGCTGGCTGAAGAACAAGCAGAACAAATTGTTCAAGTTCTCTTAAAACGCTGGAAAGGTGAACCTCTTCCAGAAGAACTGCCGGAAATTAAACTAAAAGGCATCCTCGGTTCATTAGGTAAAAAGCAAGGCTTCGGCTTTGTAGCTGACCGAGCCATCACAGGCCGTGTAGCCCGCTTCTTAAAGTCAGGTGTACTTTGGATGTATCGCTATCATAACGGATAATATTAATTTTAGAACTATCGCGATAGGTTGAATATATTGCGGTAGTTCTTTTTTATATTTGCCACTTTTTCATTATAATCCTTTCCTCTTTTGGACATAATAAGGGTGTTTATTTGTGTGAAAGGGGACAGAAAGGATGATAAAAAGAAATAGACCAGGCCCTGTTGCTTTTAAGCGCAGTGATGTCGGCAAGCTAATCAGCCAATGTAGTGAATCGGCAGATTTTATGAGCTTTAAGTTAGATGAAGATTCCCCTTTTTATATTTCTTATTTTCAAACACTAGTAGACCAGAATATAGTTCATCAAGATGTCCTTAGTATTCTAAAAGGAAGTAAATTTACTTCTTTAGAAGAAATAAAAGATGCCGTTCATGTAGAAAATATCATGCTTACAACTGATGTTTCCTCCATTCAACAAAGAGTAATGCTCGGAAATATTCTTATTTACAAACAGGAAGCACAGCCCTCCTGCCTGCTTATTTCGGCTTCTAAGATGGAAAAGCGTCAAATTTCTATTCCTGAAACTGAATATTCCGTCGTTGGACCGAAAGAAGCATTTGTAGAATCTCTAGATACTAATATCAATCTTATTAGGAAAAGGATTCCTATACCTGACTTTCAAGTAAAAGAATTAACTGTCGGCAAACTATCTAAAACCCGGGTAGCTGTTGCCTATATTAAAGGAATTGCCGATGAAGAAAACGTTAATACTGTTATCCAGCGCATTAACGATATTAACTATGATCAACTTATCGATACCTCTTTTATTAGCCAAATGATCGCTGATAACGGCAATTCTCCTTTTCCCCAACTGGTGGATACAGAACGCCCTGATCGGACGGCAAGCGTGTTAATGGAAGGGAAGGTAGCAATTCTTGTGGACGGTTCCCCTAGTGCCTTAACTGGTCCTACTGCACTTGTTGAGTTTTTCTCGGCGTATGAAGACTATCTCATTGTCTGGAGCTTAGGTTCAGTTTTTCGGTTAATCCGTTTATTTGCGGTTACTTTTTCTGTTTTATCAACCCCTTTGTATGTTGCCATCTTAACTTACCATTACGAGGTAATCCCACAGGACTTGTTGACTGCATTAGTGTCCTCAAGGGGAGGCATTCCGTTCCCTCCAATTCTAGAGGCTATTGTGCTGGAATTGACCATTGAATTGCTCAGGGAAGCGGGAGCCCGTCTGCCAACAAAAGTTGGCCAGACAATTGGTATCGTGGGAGGTATTGTCATTGGAACAGCTGCTGTGCAAGCCGGTTTAACGAGTAATGTACTACTTATCGTTGTCGCCCTAAGTGCCTTAGCTTCTTTTACAACACCTGTCTATCAAGTGAGCAATGCTATTCGGCTAATTCGTTTTCCTTTTTTGCTCTTTGCCCAGCTTCTCGGACTCTTAGGGGTGGCAGTATGTTCTGCTATGGTCCTAGCTCATTTGTTTAAATTAACATCACTTGGTCGTCCTTTTTTGGAGCCGGTTTATCCACTGCGCCTGACAGATATGAAGGACGCGCTCGTTCGTTTGCCTTTTAATAGACAAGCAACACGTCCGCTATTCATGCACCCCCAAAATGTTCTAAAACTTCAACAGCACTCTTCACAAAAGGATTCTAAGGATATTGATGAATAGTTTTCAATGGAGGTGGTTGCATGCTGCCGTTGCCGTCTGAAGATAAGAAAGTTTCTCCCTATCTTGCTTTTTATATTGTCCATAGCATGCAACTGGGAGTAGTTGTTTTCAGCTTCGCACGTACTATTGTAAAAGAAGCTGGCCACGATGCTTGGATTTCTGTTTTGATTGCGGGGGCAGCTATCCATCTTATTTTATGGATGACTTATCAAATTGTTATCAAAGGAAATAATGACATAACCGTTATCCATCGAGAGCTATTCGGGAAATGGCTAGGAGGATTGTTAACCTTATTACTAGCCACTTATTTAATGGTTATATTTGTTGTTATAATGCGGGCTTATATTGAAGTTATTCAAGTCTGGATGTTCCCCGAATTGCAAACATGGTATATGGGAATCCTTTTATCTATCCTTGTCTACCTTTATGTGATGGGGGGGTTTCGGGTTATTGTCGGTTTATGTTTACTCAGCTTCTTTTTTACTATCCCTTTGCTGCTTTCATTGCTCTTTCCGCTGGCAAATGCTCAATTTTCTTATTTACTTCCGGTTATGG
The DNA here is from genome assembly GCF_001685015.1 of Pseudobacillus wudalianchiensis. Classification (GTDB taxonomy): domain Bacteria; phylum Bacillota; class Bacilli; order Bacillales; family Domibacillaceae; genus Pseudobacillus; species Pseudobacillus wudalianchiensis. Next base: position 155,055 of record NZ_MAYT01000031.1, on the reverse strand, counting down.
AGCATTCAACAATAGAGATCCTTGAGGGGACAAAACAAATGGCCATCATCTTTTCCGGATTTGAAGTGATTCTTTTTTGTTATCCTTTTATAAAACAAGGACAGCGTTCTCACAAGTGGGCTCAATTCGGCACTGCTTTTACAACATTTGTTTATTTAGCTGCCACAATGGTTCCCATTGTATATTTCAGTGAAGGTCAATTGGAAAAAACAATCTGGCCTACTTTAACCTTGTGGAAAATTGTTGATTTCCCTTTTCTTGAAAGGTTTGAATATGTTGGGGTTTCCATCTGGTTGTTTGTCATGCTGCCAAACTTGTGTCTGTATTTGTGGGCTGCCACTCGTGCATTGAAGCAATTGTTTTCTATCCAGCAAAGAAAGATGGTTATGCCTCTTCTCTTTCTCACTGTTTTTGCCTCCACTCTTATTGAAAATGGGATTCAAATTAGGCAATTTAATACCTTTGTGGACTGGATAAGCTTTTATATCGTTTTTGCTTATGTTCCTTTTGTTTATCTTTATCAATTAATTAGTAAAAAAATGAGGCGAAGCGAATGAAAAAAGCTTTATTCTGGACTGTTATTGCTGCTATTTTACTCTTTAATTATAATTTGGAGACAAAAGTACTGGAAGACATTCAGATTATTACAGCTACGGGTTATGATTATGTAGATAAAGATACGTTAAGAGGAACAACAGATGCCCCTTTTTATCCTCAAGGCCAAGATGTGAAGCCCATTAACGCTTCTTTTACAGCGTCCGGGCATACGATCCATAATATTAGACAGCAGAACCAACGAGAAGCCCAAAGAAATCTAGGAGCGGGCCGTTTGCAAAGCTTTTTAATTAACAAAGAAGTAGCCAAGCATGGAGTCAAACATCTGATTGATCCTCTTGGCCGCAGCACGTATATTGGAAGGGATATTAAGCTTGCTGTCGTTGATGGCAGCACAGAAAAGCTCTTGACTGCTGACTATTCCAATTCCCAAGTTACTTCCCGCTATCTCTCAGATTTACTTGAAGAAAGCATCAGCCGGCTGGCCCCAGAAACGGAACTGCACACTTTCTTAGCACAGCTCGACGGATTTGGCCAAGAACCGTTCTTGCCTATTATTAAGCAGCGAGACGACCACATCCGCTATATGGGCCTGGCACTTTTTAAGGATGACAAATATGTAGACGAACTCTCCGTTCAGGACGGCTATACTTTTAAAATGCTTCATGAGAAATTTAAGCATGGAATATATGAAATTAAATACAAAAATGCCTACATCGCGATCGAAAATCTTCAATCTAAAGTGCAATACAGTGTATCAGGCACAGCGGCAAAACCACGAGTGACCATTTATGTCACCTTGAGAGGAAAGGTCCAGGAAGGTTACGGACTTACCTTACATACGAAAGCAAAAGTCCATGCTGTTGAAAAAGAATGGAGAAAAGAGATGACAACAAAGGCAGAAAAATTAATCCGCAAGCTGCAGACATTACGAACAGATTCCCTTGGTGTTGGCGAGAGGGTGCGAAGTCATTTCCGCCATTTCCCTAAATCTTCATGGGAAAATCTTTATCCGAATGTTCCCATTCACGTTGAAGTAGAAACAAATATTGTGAATACAGGTATTATCGAATAAAAAAAGACATCCGGGAAACCCGGATGTCTTAAAATGTTATTAAAGGCCTAAAGAAATATATTTAATTTCTAAATATTCGTCAATTCCGAAATGGCTGCCTTCACGGCCAAGGCCGCTCTCTTTATAACCGCCAAATGGAGCTTGGGCAACGGACGGAAGGCCGTCGTTCAAGCCGATAATGCCGTATTCAAGCCCTTCTGCAATTGTAATGGCTTCAGTGATGTTTTCGCTGAATACGTAAGCAGCCAAGCCATATGGTGAGTTATTAGCACGCTCGATCACTTCTTCTGTCGTTTTATACGTAGCGATTGGCGCAAGCGGGCCAAATGTTTCTTCATTCATACACAGCATGTCATCTGTAACGTTTGTGACAACTGTTGGCTCAAGGAAATAACCATTTGCTCCTTCAACTGTGCTGCCGCCCGCAATCACTTTAGCACCTTTTTGTTTAGCATCTTCGATTTGGCTCACTACTTTATCGACTGCCTGCTCATCAATTAAAGGACCAATCGTTACGCCTTCTTCTAATCCGTTTCCTACTTTTAACTTCGCAACTTCTTGCTTAAATGCTTCCGCAAATTCTGCTTCGACGGCCTCATGTACATAGACTCTATTCGCACATACGCATGTTTGGCCAGCATTACGATATTTAGAAGCGATTAAGTTCTGAGCTGCTTTCTCAATATTAGCGTTAGCCGTTACGATAAAAGGTGCGTGGCCGCCAAGCTCAAGAGAAATTTTCTTTACTGTATCAGCTGCTCCGCGCATTAATGTTTTCCCGACTTCTGTAGAACCAGTGAACGATACTTTCCGTACACGGCCATCCTTCATCCACGCTTCACTAATTTGACGTGCGCTTCCAGTTACAATGTTGATAACACCTTTAGGAATTCCAGCTTCCTCTGCTAGTTCTACAAGACGAATCGCTGTTAGAGGAGTTTGAGTAGCAGGCTTGATCATCGCTGTACAGCCAGCCGCTAAAGCAGGGCCTACTTTTCTTGTAATCATCGCCGCTGGGAAGTTCCATGGAGTGATGGCAGCGATAACCCCTACTGGCTCTTTTTGAACGAATAGACGCTTGTTCGGATGAGAAGCAGGAATTGTTTCGCCGTAAATGCGCTTTCCTTCTTCTGCATACCAAGAAATAAAGCTATTGGCATAGCTAACTTCGCCAATTGCTTCTGGCAGTGGCTTACCTTGTTCTTGTGTCATTAGCTTGCCGATTTCTTCTTTATTTGCATCAATCAAGTGATACCATTTCATTAAATAGTCAGCACGCTCATTAGCTGTTAGCTTTGACCAGCCTTTTAATGCTTCATAAGCTGCATCCGCTGCACGCTCTGCTTCTGCTGTGCCGCCATCTGGAATGGTTGCGATCACTTCTTTTGTAGCTGGATTGATGACTTCAATAGTTTTTTCTGCTTCTACCCACTCGCCATTAATATAAATCTTCCAGTTTTTCATTCTTTTCTCCTCCTCTTGTTCTATTAATCTCTTTCTTCTTCAATATACTTCCTGACCTTCCTTACGGCTGATGATTGACTGATCCCGAGCATTTTCGCAATTTTGTATGTTGATTTATCTTTGTTATAGGCCTGGACAATCATCTTTCTTTCCACTTCTTCAATCACTTCCGGAAGAGTCGTCCCTGCCTCCGTTATTTCCTGCTCCAACATATCGGTTGGCAGGTCATTTAGAGTAACGACTTCATCTCCTGTTACAACAAGCCGTTCTACCATGTTTTCAAGTTCTCGAATGTTTCCTTTCCATTCAAAACCGAGAAAAGCCTGCAGCACTTTCGGCGAGAAGCGGACATTACTTTCATATAATTGGTTAAAGTAATCTAAAAAATGGTAGGTGAGCGGAACGATGTCTTCTTTTCGTTCCCGGAGCGGCGGAACATGAATAGGCACAACATTGAGACGATAATATAAATCTCTGCGAAAACTGCCTCTGCCTACCATGTTTTTTAAATCTTTATTCGTGGCAGCAATAATACGGATATCCAAAGAAATGGGGCTCCGGCCGCCAACCGGACGAATTTGTTTTTCTTGCAAAACGTGCAGTAATTTTCCTTGAGCAGCAAGCGGCAGTTCTCCTACCTCATCTAAAAACAAAGTGCCATGATTGGATAATTCAATTAGCCCCTTTTTTCCTTCTCGAAAAGCACCGGTAAATGTTCCGCCTTCGTAGCCAAATAATTCGGATTCAATCAGCTGTTCTGGCAGCGCCGCACAGTTAATCTCGTTAAGCGGCTGATCCCGTCTATTGCTTAATTGATGAATGAGGCGAACGATCTTGCTTTTTCCGACACCTGTTTCACCAAGCAGTAGCACAGTTGAATTGACTCGGGCAATCTTGCGGACAAGAAGCATAATTTTATCCATCTGTTCACTTTTAGAGATAAGACCTTCGAATTCAAGCGGCTCTTTCAATTCTTTCTTATATGTAGCCAGTTCGTCTTCCATTTCTTCAATTTTATTGCGCAGCTGCATAAGCTCTGTTAAATCGCGCGAGTAACTGATCACACTTTTTAAAGAACCATCTGAATGAAAAACAGGCTTTGTGCGTACATGAAAGTAGCGGCCAGTATTCGAGACTTGAAACAGCTCTATCGGCTGTAAGCTTTCAATGACTTTTAAAGTAGCAGAGGGGTAAAAGATCCCCATCTTCTCCAAGTCCTTGACATGCTTGCCGACTAATCCGCCAGCTATCTGTTCATAGTTTTTTCTGCAGGTAGCATTGACGCGAATGACAACACCCTTTGCATCTGTTACTAAAATTTCATCAAAAGATGATTCAAAAATATCAAATAATTCGTCACGTACAGGATCATGAGATGGGTTCATGACAAGCTTCCTCTCGGGTAATAATTGCCTCCATTATAGCAAAAATTATCCCGAGAGATAAGCATGTCGTTTTTCCCTGTTAGAATTTATGCTTGAACAGCTAGTTGAGCAACGGCTGCTTCTAATGCGTCTTCTAAAATATCTAATCCTTCTTCTGCTTGCTCATCTGTAATAACAAGCGGCATTAAGAGACGCAATACGTTGCCGTAAGCTCCTGCACTCATTAACAGCAAGCCGCGATCGTTTGCTTCTTTAATAAGCAAGTTTGTTAGTTCTTTGTTAGGCTCTTTCGTTTGACGGTCTTTTACTAATTCCATTGCGCACATAGAGCCAAGTCCACGAACATCACCGACTTCTTCATACTTCTCAGCAAGCTGACGGAAACGGTTCACGACAGTCTCGCCCAATTTTGTTCCGCGCTCATTTAGGTTTTCTTCTTCAATAATATCAAGAACTGCTAGTCCGGCTGCACAAGCAAGCGGGCTTCCAGAATATGTTCCGCCAAGTTCTCCTGGAGTAGAAGCATCCATAATTTCCTTGCGGCCAATAACACCACTGATTGGCAATCCTGCTGCCATTGATTTTGAAACAGTGATTAAGTCAGGCACAACATCAAAGTGCTCAATACCGAAGTAGCGGCCAGTACGTGCAAAACCAGCTTGGATTTCATCTGCGATAAAGATAATGCCATGTTTTTGACACTCTTCATAAACAGCTTGAACAAAGCGCTTAGATGGAACGATAAATCCACCTTCACCTTGTACCGGCTCCATCACAACAGCGGCAATTGTTTCTGGTGCTGCATCGTTGATAAAGAAGTCACGGAATTGTTCAATAATCATATCTTCGTACTGCTCTTCTGTTACACCTTCTGGACGACGGTAAGCGTATGGATAAGGTGCTTTGTATACTTCTGGAGCGAATGGACCAAATTCATATTTATAAGGTTTTACTTTGCTTGTCATTGTCATTGTTAATAGTGTACGGCCATGGTACCCGCGGGAGAAGGAAACAACGCCTGGACGCTTCGTATACTTACGAGCGATTTTGACCGCGTTTTCTACTGCTTCCGCACCGCTGTTGAAAAAGATTACTTCTTTCTCATGGTCTCCAGGAGCAATCGCTGCTAACTTTTCTGCTAACTCAATATATGGCTCATACATCATTACGTTAAAGCCAGGATGAATATATTGATCAACTTGTTTGTGAAGTGCTTCTGTCACTTTTGGATGGCAGTGACCAACATTCATTACACCAATGGCACCAACAAAATCGATAAATGTATTGCCATCAACATCATGGATTAATGCGCCTTCCGCTTTTTCAGCAAAAGTCGGTACACCGTTTGATACGCCTTTTGGGACAGCATTTTGTCTTCTCTCTAATAATTTCTTTGCCTTTTCGCCTGGAAGGCTGCCGTTAACTTTCGCAAATTTTCTTGTCATGATGTTCTTACCCCTTTTCTAAAAAATAATTTCTACACTGATCTTATATGCAAAAAGCATGCCAACATTTAAAAAGGCGTTAATACTTACATTATTAAGAATAGACAGTCTTTTAGTAAGTCATGGATGACTTATTTAAGTCATCCATGACTTACTCATGAACAGCTGTGTACCCGTACTTCTCCATTTCAAGGTAAATCGTTTTTAACTTTGGATTTCCTTCTCCGACGATCTTATCCTCTAACAGCACAACAGGATAGAACATATCTTCCTCAATGACTCTTTCCGCAAATGCTTTTTTCTTCTCATCATCCGGTGGTGACTGGATATCTACATAGCTGATAGTAAACGGCTGGTTCGGATATTTTCTTGAAATAGCCGCTTCAAGCCACTCATACGTTTCTTTAGAAGACGGCAGATTTACGCAGCTCGGACAAAGCTGTTCTGTTCCATAAATGGTAATTTCGACTTTCTTTTCCATCATTCCTCCCCCTTCCCTTATTATCTTTATTTTAACGAAAAATTCATACTAAAGAAATAAGAATTCCCATTGATCAAATCTTTATCAATAGATGGATTTTTCTCATTATAATCATTATAATAAAAGAGAGAATGAGAAAGGAGTGTATCATAGTGGAAGAACAACAAATGGAAATGCAAGTACGAGAAGTATTAGATAAATTACGCCCATTTTTGCTTCGTGACGGCGGCGACTGTGAACTAGTAGACATAGAGGATGGCATTGTGAAACTTCGCCTTCTTGGCGCATGCGGATCATGCCCAAGCTCCACTATTACCCTTAAAGCGGGAATTGAGCGTGCCCTTTTAGAAGAAGTGCCGGGTGTCGTTGAAGTAGAGCAAGTATTTTAATCTAAGCGGTAAACAAGCTTTACATTTAGCTGATAAATAAAAAAGCAGAGATTCCAACATGTGGAGCCTCTGCTTTTTATGTATCTCTAATTAAGTAAAAGGATCGTTCGGGTTGTAAAATCTTCCCTGTTCTCTCACTGTAGCTGTTTCTATCTTCTATAGCTTAAAAAATCTTTGTTAACGAGGGTTTTGGGAGCCCGATCCGCAAAGATGGCCTCTAAGTTATCACAGCATGTTTCCATCATAGCAATCCGAGTTTCTTTCGTAGCGCTGCCAATGTGAGGTAAAGCAACCACGTTTTTCAATTGAAGAAGAGGATGATCTGCACCAATTGGTTCTTCATTAAATACATCAAGACCAGCCGCCGCAATATCCCCTGCTTGAAGTGCCTCATACAACGCTTCTTCATTCACAATCGGCCCTCGGCTTGCATTGATAAAAATAGCGTCTTTCTTCATTTTTTGGAATTGTTCACGCTGGAACATGCCTTTTGTTTCCTTTGTCAGCGGAGCAAGACAAACAACAAAATCAGCTTCCCCGAGCAATTCATCTAATGAGCAATAACGAGCGCCGAGCATTTCCTCGGCTACTTCATGGCGGTTACGGTTATGATAAATGATTTCCATATCAAAACCGGCAGCCCGTTTGGCAACGACTGTTCCTATTTTCCCCATACCAACAATACCGATTGTCTTATGATGAACATCTGTACCAGCTAAAAGCATGGGCGACCAGCTTTTCCACTCGCCTTGTTTCACAAACTCTGCTGCTTCAATCATCCGGCGGGCTGTCGCTAAGAGTAGGGCAAAGGCCAAATCAGCTGTTGTATCGGTCAATACATCCGGCGTATTGCAGATAGCTACATTATGACGGCTCGCTGAATCCAAATCAATGTTGTCATAACCAACAGCCATATTCGCAACGACTTTCAAATTCTTTCCTGCTGCAAATACTTCTTCATCCATACGGTCTGAAATTACCGTTAAAAGAGCATCTGCCTCTTGTACCTTTTCTAGCAACACTTCTCGAGGAACTTGCACGTCCTCCTTTGACCACATGTCGACTTCATAATTCTCCTTTAATCTTGCTACAATTTCTTCCGGAAGCTTTCGAGTTACATATACGAGCGGCTTCAAATCTCCACCTGCTTTCTTCTATTATTCACCTTTTCATTTTAGCATAATTCAGATAAATGCTCCTTTTTCGGCAAAAGATTATCTGAGCCAGCTAATAATCGGCATATTTAACTGATTAGCTGGCAGTCCTGCTTGCTCATAAAAGAACCCTAAAAACTGCTCATACTCATGTGAACTTGCCGTGTATTTCTTTAATATTTCTTCGTTTTCTTTTCTTCGGTGGAAGGAAGCAGCGGAAAAATAATTTTCTACGCAATCAAAATAATGGGCCGGAAATAATAGACGGGCATAAATCAATCGCCAGGAAAAGGAAGATAGCGGCCTAACTTGCTCGTACTGCCTAATAAAGTCCATAAAACGTGTACGGTAAAACAAAGAGCCTCTCCAATATTCAGACCGTATCCATTCCGCTATATCTCGTGCAGGATAATCAAATACCCAATTGAACGGCACATGAACAGCAGGCTCCCTTAACCAAGCCTGTTCATTAAATAAAGAATGACAAATAGTCCCTGAATCCCATTGTTGCGGGGGGGCATCAATATCCGTATCAGCTGCATACTGCAGGGCATTTTCTGTTAATCCCATATAATAAGGAAAGGCCTCCACGATCAGACGCGCAAAAGGATCGTCTTGTTCTCTTACTAACTGACTAACACCTTTTTCTAGATTTTCTAGCCGCTGCTCCCACTTTTCTCTCCATTTGCCTAATTCGCTTGCTGAGTTTATTTGAAAAGAAAGAGATTGACCCCTTAAATGAAAATGCGCCAGCTTTCTGCCAGTGACAGCTTTCATCGAAGATGGCCGCTTGCTTACAAGCACAACGAAATCTTTATTTTCTTCTGTTATTAAAAATCGGCCGTTTACAGCAGGCAAAAATACAGCCGTTCTCTTTTCCCCCTGCTGCACCATGTGCCGGGACATTTGATGAAGCTCATATAAATATTGTTGTTCCTTCTTGGTAACGTCCATAATATGATAAAGTAACCCATCTCTTTCATAACACATTGCTTCTGAGCGAAATGGTGCCCGTTCTGCCTGTATATTAAAATGCTTCATTAATATTTGCTTGCCATCCATTTGCTTTCCCTCCTCCTCTTCTTCATTTTCATTGAATAGTCTTTACAGCTTAAGGGTATATAGGTAACAGAGTACTTTTTTAATAAAAAAAAGGAATTTCTTTGTCTCACCTGGAATTCTTATTACAGGGAAAATATTCATTATTAACATATTAGAGAAAAAGGTGATCGTATGACTCTCGAAGACAAATCAGTAATGAGCATGTCCGAAAAAACGGCACGCCGCTGGCTCGGTGAAAGAGGAGTAACAGTAGATGATATCGCTGAGTTAGTAATGTTTTTGCAAAAAAAGTACCATCCCAATCTTGAAATAGAAGAATGTAAAAAAAATATAGAAAAAGTATTACAAAAGCGCGAGGTGCAAAATGCCATTTTAACGGGTATACAGCTCGACGTGCTGGCGGAGCAAGGCCAGCTCGATGAGCCGTTGCAATCTATCATTGCGAGCGATGAAAGCCTGTATGGTGTGGATGAAATTCTAGCGCTTGCCATTGTGAATGTCTATGGATCAATCGGCTTTACCAACTACGGATACATTGATAAGGTGAAGCCTGGCATTTTAGAGCACTTGAATGATAAATCTACTGGTAAGGTTCACACATTCCTCGATGATATCGTAGGCGCTATCGCAGCAGCTGCCTCTAGCCGTCTTGCTCATAAGGCGGCCAACACAGAATAACAAACAAACACCCGGTTTAGCCTCATGCTAAACCGGGTGTTTTGTGTCTTGTATCTTGTACAGATGATTCTTATTGATGTACCGACCATAAGAAGCAACTTACGAGCCATTTCTTTTCATTTACCGGTCTTGACTGCCTGTCACACGGCTCATTCTATATTTCCCACTCATCAAGATTATTTTTTGTATAAACCGGCTGCTCTGCTACTCCAGCGAGATGTTCCTTCCTTGTTACGCCCGTATGAACAAGCAATGTGTCGATCCCCGCCCGGATCCCCGCCAAAATGTCAGTCTGATAATTGTCACCAACCATTAATGTTTCTTCTTTCGTTGTGCCAAGTACTTGGAGGGCTTGTTCCATAATAATCGCTTCTGGCTTCCCGATAAAAGTAGGAGCTGTTTCTGTTGACACGGCGATGACCGACGTGAGAGCACCGTTGCCTGGAAGAAGACCGCGCTCAGTAGGAATAGCAATATCCCCGTTTGTCGAGACGAATGCAGCGCCATTTCTCACTGCAAGACAGGCCACCGCTAATTTTTCATAGTGGATATGGCGATCAATCCCGCATACAACAACATCTGGCTGCTCATGTTCCACGAGGGTAAACCCTTTTTCCTTCAATGCCGAACGAAGCCCTTCTTCCCCAATCATATAAATAGCAGCTTGTTTATGCCTCTCAAAAATATAGTTAGCTGTGGCTATGGCCGCTGTGAATACTTGCTCAGGCTCAGTAGGAATGTGAAATCGGTTCAGCTTTTCTGCTACTTGAGCTGGTGTACGCGATGAATTGTTAGTAACAAATAAATAAGGAATATTTTTTTCTTTTAAACGGCTAATAAAATGACGCGCTTCTTTTATTTCTTCTGTACCTCGATACATCGTACCATCTAAGTCAATCAAGTATCCTTTATATGTCTTCATGTTTCCTCCTTATGAACAAAAAACGCTTTCATAATGAAAGCGCGAAATGGTTATGGCTTAAATGCAGAAACTGGTCCTAATTCATTTGTTAAATAAGCTCTTACTTGTGCTGGAAACTGTTCCAGCGCAGAAAAATTCTCTTCAAACACTCGCTTTACTTCCTTGTAATCAACAGTGGTGTAGTGCTGAACGAGCATTTTTCTTAAGGCTACAACAGCTTTTAACGAAGCGGCCGCTTCTTTTTCAATAACCTGTTCATCCTCTAGGATATCAACAATATCCTCATAGCTGCCCGGATCCCTCATAATAAAGCCATCAATCATGGCATTGCCAACATCGAGCATAGATTCAATCACGATATGAGCGATTCGTTCTAAAGCCGCCTGTTCAATGGCCGCTTCCCATTGTGGCTGTTCAGCAAAGACAGACAGCTTGGCCTCCATATACTTTAGAATTTCTTCAATTTTCCCCCGATCCACAAAATACACGACGGGCACCTCTTCTCTTAACTTTCTTTGATTTCCTCTTTATTTTATCATGAATCTATAAACAAAACACATCTTCGTCCCAGGTGAATCATGGTACAATCGAAACAAATAGACAGGAGTGACACGCTATGACAGAAAGATTTTTTCTTTACGATGAAACTGAACCAACGAAAACACGATATGTTAGCTTCATGGGAGAGCACCAACGCTTTGATCTCGCTTTAATGCAGACGGATCGTTATTTTGGAAAGCGTATTGTTTTGGATATTCAAGGCAGCCGCTTTGCCATTATCGGTCGGGATGATTTAGAAGAACCAGGGTATCTTGAGCATGCATTTAAGCTGACTGAAGAGGAAGCAGCCGAGCTCCGTGACTTTTTATATGAAGTCATTTAAAGCATAGTCAAAGCGCTGCCGGGCATGCTAATAATGAAAGCTTTATCACTTCATTGGGCTTTAGCAGGCAGAATGAGGTATTTGAAGCTGTATGATCATAAAGCAGCTGGAGGTAATGATTATGTTCTTTAATGATGAAGAATATACCGATTTTTCTAATGTGGAGAAAATGCGTCACTTTTTAACAGTGGAACAAACGCCGGAAGGCCCTTACGGAGCACCGCGTGGAAAAGACGAGCCCGTGGAAAATAAATCTACGCCTTGGGAAGAAGGTCAGCAATTTTATACACCGTCGACTTACGAAAATAGATCACTTCATCAAGGGATGCCGCGTCGATTCCCAGGAGCTCATCCTATTAATGATGACAAAGAAAAAGATCAGGAAAGAGAATATCAGGATATCCCTCCTAACACATAAAAAATCGAGCAAAAGGCTCGATGTAAGACGGCGAATGATAGGGGTTTTCTCATTGCTTTTCCAATCAGAAGCTTATCTTTCAAAGCAGCATAAGACAAAAAATAAAATCGAGTAATCTTGCTCGATTTTATTTTTGAACTTTTTTAGCAACGAAATAGGCACAGCCAAAATTACAGTATTCATATAAGTACTCTTTTAGCGTGCTAATTTTTGAATCAAATGTCGCTTTCTGGTTCGTATCTTCATAGAACCCTTTTAGACGAAGCTGACCGTATCCCCAATCCCCGACGATGTAGTCATATTTCGTTAAGATGTCGCTGTAGCGTTCTCGGAATACCTCTTCATTAAAGCCATCGCTTCGTTCTTCAATGACCTCATAGCAATGATTTTGAATGCAAATCATCTCTCCTCATTCCTTTCTTCTTCCTTTATTATAGCCGATCAGCCAGTAATTACTAAGAAAAAAATAAGCAAAAACGGGCAATCTACGTGTTGAGGGGGTGTTAACATGAAAAAACCATTGTTAACTGTGGGAGTTGCCAGTTTTTTAATGATGGCTGGCTGTAATGCAAATGATACAAACAACCTTGCCGGCGATGGTAACAATCGGGACCGTAATACGATAAACGTTGCTGACCGATATGACCGTGACCGGTACGATATGTATAACGGAGATCGTGGAAATGGCGTAGATGGCAGAATTGGCGGAATGGACAGAAACGACCGTTCTGATAGAGGCGGCCTCATGACCAACAATAGACAAGATGGCTTCGGTTATGTCCGCCACCAAAAAGGAACTGTTCGAGGACAATCTGTTTCTTACCGAAACATGCATGTTCTTGACCGGGAACGGACAGCAGACACAATTGGTCGATTGAGTCTTGATCTTCCAAAGGTGAATGATGCCTCTGTACTCGTGACAGATCAGGAAGTATTAATCGCTTATAATACCGATGCTAAAGATGCTAAAGACCGCAGAGGAGTAGCCGAACAGGTAAAAAGAACAGCCTTAAGCGTTGTGCCGCGCTGGTACCATGTGTACATGACCGATGATACCGACTTACGCCGTGATATTGAAAATATTGCACAAACAAATGGCGGCATGGACGTAGCTCGTGATTCTATCGGCCGTACTGTAAAACTAATGAAGCAAAACTCGCCTCAAGGCTATACAAAAGCGGATAGAAGAAATAATCAAAATGGCGGAATGAACGGAACAAATGGAATGAATGGCAACAACGGAACGACTGGCAATAAAGGAATGAATGGCAACGAATCAGGCACTTCACAAAATACTGGAACTCCGCAAACAACAGGTACACCAGGCACAAACTGGACGAATGGACCAGACGATCAAGATCATACACCTGGTCGAGCTAACCCTTTTACTAACGGAGGCAGTTAACTAAAAACACCCGGTTTCTCTCTTCGCATCAATCTTTGATACCGTTAGAGACCGGGTGCTTTTAGTTTGTCCAGCTGCAGGCGTTAGTGCGTACGGCGGTTTCGAAATTTCTGCAGGAGTCAAAGAGCGACTCCCACAGAAATTCCTCCAACCTCCTATCGCACTGATCGAGCGCCTTCCGCTTTTCTCTTTGTCCAGCTGCGCCTCCTTGTCCCTCGAGGTCATAAGCCGATCTGGCTGTGTGGCTGAAGAGCGCCACTTCGCCATTTCGTCTTATGCTTGTCGGGACAGAACAGTCGGCTCCGCTTTTCTTTATCACGCTTCGAGTGTTTCTTTTTCGCCTAGTTCTTGTTTGGTTTTTGCTGCTGAGTTTACTTGTTCGTCCGCATGGTAAGAGGAGCGGACAAGCGGGCCGGCTTCGCAATGGCTAAAGCCTTTTGACATGGCAATTTCACGAAGTTCTGCGAATTCGTCTGGATGGTAATATTTTTGTACCTTTAAATGTTTCTTTGAAGGCTGTAAATATTGTCCAAGTGTCACAATGTCTACATTGTTTGTACGAAGGTCATCCATCGCTTCGATGATTTCTTCCTTTGTTTCTCCAAGACCGATCATAATACTTGATTTTGTTGGAATATCAGGCTGCATTTCTTTTGCTCTTCTTAAAAATTCAAGGGAGCGTTCGTATGTAGCACGGGCACGAACTCTCGGGCTTAAGCGCTTGACTGTTTCAATATTGTGATTTAAGATGTCTGGCCGTGCATCCATCAGCATTTTTAAATTCTCTTCTACTCCTCCCATATCGGAAGGAAGGACTTCAATAGAAGTAAACGGATTCTTGCGTCGGATCGCCCGCACTGTTTCTGCAAAAACAGCAGCACCGCCATCTTTTAAATCATCACGAGCCACAGCTGTTACGACAACATGCTTCAAATTCATTAGCTGAACAGAATCTGCTACCCGTTCCGGTTCTGCCCAATCCAGTTCAGTCGGCAAGCCTGTTTTGACTGCACAAAAACGGCAAGCACGAGTACACACATCTCCAAGAATCATGAACGTAGCTGTCCGGCGTACCGCCCAACACTCATGAATGTTAGGGCATTTCGCTTCTTCACATACTGTGTGGAGGTTTTTCTCCCTCATCATCTTTTTTAAGCCTGTATAGTTTTCATTTGTATTTAATTTTATTTTCAACCAATCTGGTTTGCGTAAATGTTCCTCTTTCTTACCCATCTCTTCATCTCCCATCATTCTTCTTCGACCAAATAGCTGATTTTCCAAAAGAAAAACAATTCTCTAGCCACTGTACCACAGTCCATATTCTAACACAATTCTAGCCCTTTTCATGTTTTTTAGACGTTTTTCTGCATGAAACAAACAGAATTCCACAAAATAAATCAAGAACGCTAAAAGGGAGAGAATTATATTGCAAAAATCGCTTTGGCTCTTATTTATTATTTTTTCTTTAATGGTCCTTCCTGTTGAAGCAGCTGACCCAAAAAAAGATGAAAAAATGTACAAGACACGAATAGAGCTGTTCAAGAAAATGGAAGCTGCTACGTCTATTCCTTGGTATTATTTCGCTGGTATGGATCAATATGAGAGAAATTTACGCTTTGTCCGCAAAGACTTGCCTGAACCTGATACGGTTTCTATTTATATTCCTGAAAGTAAATGGGCTGGACCCTTAAATCCTAATCAAGAAGATATGAATCCAGCTACGATTACAGCTTTTCAAGGGTTAGGGACAGATGGAAATGGTGACCAAAAAGCTGATCGGTTAAATGGAGAAGATGTCCTTGCTGCTGTTGGCAAATATTTGCTAGCGTATGGAACAGATCATGATAACATTAAGATTGCCCTCTGGCGCTATTACGGGCGAGACAAAGCCGTTAGTATCATTATAGGCAATGCTAGGATGTATAAAGCATTTGGAAAGCTTGACCTTCAAGAAAAAGCATTTCCTCTTCCCCGCCGCTTCAATTACACATTTAAAAATACATGGGGGGATGCACGAGGATGGGGTGGACGCCGCATTCACGAAGGGACTGATATTTTTGCTGATTATGGTGTTCCTGTCCGCTCTACTTCTTACGGCATTGTTGAAATGAAAGGTTGGAATCGTTATGGCGGCTGGCGAATCGGTATCCGTGACATTAACAATACGTACCACTATTACGCCCACTTAAATGGCTTTGCAAAAGACTTACAGCTAGGACAAGTCGTTAAACCCGGTACCGTAATCGGTGGAGTTGGGAGTACAGGGTACGGGCCACCTGGTACTTCTGGAAAATTCCCTCCTCACCTCCACTACGGAATGTATAAAGACAATGGACGCACAGAGTGGTCCTTTGATCCTTATCCGCACTTAAGACAATGGGAAAGAGCCGGCTCCTGAGTAGCTAGCCGGCTTTTTGACATAAAGGACGTGTGGAAAGCTGTTATTTTGCTATTTCCCCTCCCTACTTCTTTGATGGCAGCTCAATAGCAGGTGTCATGCTCCCGCCGCTATTATAAAACTCGGGCACATCGCCATGAATCATCCCAATCGCTACCGGAATATCCTGTATAACGGTGGTCATATCAGTAGCAAATGGCACAATAATTTGTACGTTTACTTCTACTTCAATAAAGACTTCTACATAGGCATTGTTAATACCGTATGGCTTTACATTCGATTTTACATTAGACGTTACCTCACCGATAGCATGAAAACGAATCGGGATTTTGGGACCAAGGTTTCCTAATAAAACGTTGTTGGTGACTTGCCCAAGCGGAACGTAATATACAATCCCTTCCGTTTTATCTTCCTGATCTGTTTCAATCTCCACGTCAGACAACAATTCCAATGCCTGCAGATTGCCGCGTTCGGCCTCTTTTAAGTTTAACTGAACCAAATTCGTTGTTTCGGCCATGACTCTATTAATAATCTTTGCATTCAGCTTTGTAGTTGATGGATTATTTGGATCACTTTCGATAATGTCATTAATATCCATTACACTGGCGACCTTTTTATTAATGGCTTTATTGATGACCAGGGCCGCAATCTTTTTCGTTTCAGCATGAGCGTAGCCAATCAATGTCGGCTTGACGTTTTTATTAATGATCCATAAACTAGCAGCAGTCGAAAAGGTAAATAAGACAAGCGTAATCAGAAATACATAACGAAGAGGGAGTGGCCCTCTTTTCGATCTCCACCTTTTTTGTGCAGCCAAAAAAATCCCTCCTTCTTAGCTAATGTATGCTAAAAAAAGAAAGGATCATGCAACAAAGTTTTATTCTTCAAGGTCAAATTCGTGATGAAGCAATTTCCATTCCATCACATCACGCAAAAATTCAGGCATAAAATGTTTTTTGGACGGCGACCGATAAAGCTGTGGAAAAAACTGTCCATAGGCAAACATGTCTAATGTCGCCAGCTTATACTGTCGGTCATTAATGATCTCTTTACCATCAATCGTAAAGCGATAACGATTGATGTCTACTTCTAAACGATCATATACAAAACGTCCCATCACTTTCCCTCTAAAACCAAGCCCCTTAATCGTTAAATGGGGCCACTTGTCGTCTGTTGTCTGTTTTAACACTTCCTTTAATTCCGCCCCTGACACTTCAATAAGACAAGGATTAATCGGATGAGGAAGCATTCGGTGAATGTCGTATTTCGTAACGGTTCCCGTCGGAAGACCCCCGAGAAAAAGACCAGCGTTTAGCAAGGCACCGTCTGCCTTGCACCATTCTCTTAGGGCTTCGCAAAGCAGCTGGGGCAATTCAGAAGGGGCAAACCAGTCACTCTTCAGCGGCTGAGACAAAGAGACCACTGGTTGACTAAGCATCTGCTTCCCTTCCTGCTCGTACTCTTCAATCTCCTGCTGTTCATCTGCTGGAGCTGGCAACTCTTCTGCTGTATTGTACACACGTGCTCGTTTTCCGATGATTTGCTTCGTTTCTGTGTCGACTTCGATCATGACATGCCCAACGTGATATCCAAACCGTCCAGCTGCCGCCAGCAGCGTCCCTTCTACTTCCTTTCCCTCATGAAGCAGATGATGTGTATGGGCACCTAGTACAACGTCTACCTCTGGGAGAGAGTAGGCCATTTTTTCATCCTCATAAATCCCTAAATGGGAAAGAACGACGACGATATCAGATGTCAGGCCTATTTCTTTTACCTGCTCCTCTAATTCATCAAGTGGCTGGGACAACTTCCAGCCAAGCTGCTCATAAGCCCCTGAAAAAAAAGCAGTAGCACCCGTGAGCCCCAACGTCATCCCATTAGATAAGTGAAAAAAATGAAAAGGCTGAGCCCACTTTGGACGCTCACCGATCTGATCATAAAGATTAGCAAGCACAACAGGGAATTGAGCATTATCGTATAACCTATCGAGCCCTTCTTTCGGCAAGGTGATTCCCTCATTATTTCCGATTGTAACGGCGTCATAGCCAGCCTCGTTCAACAGCTCAATATTCCGCTTGCCAAGCGATCCTTCCGTCATCGAATGCGACCGATCCACATGATCGCCAATATCAAAGATCAACACATTTTCGCCTTCTTCTTCATGCCATCTTTTCCGGGCCTTCAGAAAACGATGAATACGCGGCCAATTCTCAAAATGACTATGAAGATCGTTCGTATGATAAATATGGATGGTCTCTTTCAAACTCTCCCCCTCCTTCTGTATTAAGCCAGCCCTTCATAAATTAATCGAATGCCCATAAGGATTAAAATAATCCGCAATACCATCACTAAGGCATTAGATTGCAGCCTCGTATTTAAAAAAGCACCAAACTTCGCTCCAATCCAGGCGCCTGGAACGAGTAAGACAGCGTACAGCCAGAGAACATTTCCTAATGCGACGTGCGTCACTGAGCTGACCATCGCTGATAAAAAGATCATAAACATCGATGTCGCTACCGCTACATGCGGCGGGAACGCAAATAATAAAATCATCGCAGGCACCATGAGCGCTCCTCCGCCAATACCGAAAATGCCCGAACAAAACCCTACAATAAAAGCAATACAGATGGCTGTCCCTGATTGAAAGCTATATGTATAGACCTTGCCGTCCCTCTCTATAAACTCTCGGGTAATCCCCTTCGTCCTCCTTGATGGCAGCGGCTTTATTTTCGAGCGAAAGATTAAAACAATCGCCATCACAATCATAAAGATACCAAAATAAACATAAAACGAATGAGTGCTTAACTCTTTATTCACAATGGCACCGACAATTCCTCCGGGCCCGCTTCCGATGAAAAAAAGCAGACCGCTTTTATAATCAACGGTCTTATATTTCATATAAGCCAGTGTAGAAGACAGACCCGTGAAAATCATAATGACGAGTGATGTGCCGACTGCCTGTTGGGGGGAAATAGTCGTCAATAATGCCGTCGATGTCCCTAAAAAGAGAAGAGAGGGAACAATGACGATACCTCCTCCAAGCCCCGCAAGTGCTCCAAGTGAGCCAGCTGCAAAACCGATGGCTATTAGTACAATCCACTCCATTAGCTGGCCCTCCTTAAAACAGATCTAGCTGGCGCGAGGCCAAATTCTCATAGGTTAAGCCGGCCAACTGAATAAACTGCTTAGCATTATCCGCGGCGTCACCACCAGAGTTATTGTTGAACAGCATGTAGACATGCTTGCTTTGCTGCTGCAGTTTCTTAGTAAATTCGACCCACTGATTTAATTCATTTTCATTATAACGGTATAAGTAGCGAACTTCACGCCAATTTTTATTGCCCTGCTTTTGCCATCCCTGTTTATTACGGCCATGTAAACGTACGAGTGTTTTCTCCGGATCGGTTGCTTGTAAAATGATAGGAATAGAGCCTTCCCCTGCCTGGGGTTCATCGCAAACTGTATGAATCCATTTTTCATCTTTTAAAAAAGTAATCGTCTTTTCAAGAAAAGCTGGCGAATACCATGATTGATGGCGAAATTCAACAGCAAGCGGCGCATCGCCCATCCGTTCTTTACAGTAGCGTAAATACTCGACATTTTTGCGCTGGCAATCAAACCATGGCGGAAACTGAAACAGTACCATCGCCAGCTTTCCAGCCTCTTTCATTGGTACAAGCGACTCGATAAACGCCTGAAACATCTCTTCCTTCGATTCAAAAGGGATTTCCCCCCGTTCGTGTCCAGTCATGCCCTGATAGGCTTTCACAACGAATTGAAAGCTCTCTGGCGTCTCCTCGACCCATTTTTTCATATTGCGTAATGGCTGTACGGCATAAAAGCTTGCATCCACTTCCACCGTTGGAAAGTGAGCTCCATACTCCTTTAATTTATCACGAGCAGCAATCCCGCTTTTATATAGCGTGTCATGATCGCCCCATCCCGTCACACCTACGTATAACATCGGCATCCACCTCGCTCTTATTTTAGCATATAAAGACTATTCCTTAATTATTATCCACTTGACGTTAGAAACTAAACTATTGGCTGTTGATTGTTCATGCCCTCTGCTTCTCAGCTCTTTACAATGAAGAAAAAAGGGCAGCCCGTGGGCTGCCCTTCCAGATGAACAATTAACCGATAGACCCTTCCATTTCGAACTTAATCAAACGGTTCATTTCAACCGCGTATTCCATTGGAAGTTCTTTTGTAAATGGCTCAATAAAGCCCATAACGATCATTTCTGTCGCTTCTTCCTCGGAAACGCCGCGGCTCATTAAATAGAACAATTGCTCTTCAGATACTTTAGACACTTTCGCTTCATGCTCAAGTGAAATGTTATCATTTAAGATTTCATTGTATGGAATTGTATCAGACGTCGACTGATTATCCATGATGAGTGTATCACACTCGATGTTAGAGCGTGCACCGTCTGCTTTGCGGCCGAAGTGAACAATACCGCGGTAGGTTACTTTTCCGCCATGCTTCGAAATCGATTTGGATACGATAGTGGAAGATGTATTCGGCGCTAAGTGGATCATTTTGGCACCAGCATCCTGGTGCTGGCCTTTACCAGCAATCGCAATGGATAGGGTTAAGCCACGCGCTCCTTCACCTTTTAAGATAACCGCTGGGTATTTCATCGTTAACTTAGAACCGATATTTCCATCGATCCATTCCATCGTTGCGTTTTCTTCACATACTGCACGCTTTGTTACGAGGTTATATACGTTGTTCGCCCAGTTTTGGATCGTTGTGTAACGGCAATAAGCATCTTTGCGAATCACAATCTCAACAACCGCGCTGTGCAATGAGTTTGTTGTGTAAACTGGTGCTGTACAACCTTCTACATAGTGAACAGAAGACCCTTCATCCGCAATAATTAGCGTACGCTCGAATTGCCCCATGTTCTCAGAGTTAATACGGAAATAAGCTTGCAGCGGCGTATCTACTTTCACGCCTGGTGGTACATAGATAAAGGAACCGCCTGACCAAACAGCTGAGTTTAGTGCGGCAAATTTATTATCAGTTGGGGGAATAACCGTTGCCCAATACTTACGGAAAATATCTTCGTTTTCCTTTAAAGCAGAGTCTGTATCTTTAAAAACAATTCCAAGTGCTTCTAAATCTTCTTTCATGTTGTGATACACTACTTCAGATTCATATTGCGCAGAAACACCGGCCAAGTACTTTTGCTCTGCTTCCGGAATGCCCAGCTTATCAAACGTTTGCTTGATTTCTTCTGGTACTTCATCCCATGAGCGCTCAGCACGCTCAGATGGTTTGACATAGTAATTAATTTCGTCAAAGTTAAGAGCCGATAAATCCCCGCCCCATTGTGGCATAGGCATATTGTAGAAATGCTCTAGTGACTTCAAGCGGAAGTCCAGCATCCACTCTGGCTCGTCTTTTAACTTAGAGATTTCTTCAACAATTTCACGTGTTAAGCCGCGCTCTGAGCGATACACTGAAACATCTTTATCTCTAAAGCCGTATTTGTAATCCCCGATCTCCGGCATTTTTTTAGCCATGTTTCATTCCTCCTGTAGTTTTATTATTCCTTCTCAGTTAAGCCTTTTTCCATGGCTTTCCATGAAAGTGTGGCACATTTTATACGGGCAGGGAATTTAGCTACCCCTTGTAACGCTTCAATATCACCAAGATCTAAGTCGTCCGGGTAATCATTTCCTTGCATCATCTCTGAAAAGGTTTTTGAAAGTCGTAAGGCCGTTTCTACGTCTTTGCCTTTGATCGCTTGTGTCATCATCGAAGCAGAGGCCATGGAGATGGAACACCCTTCCCCATCGAACTTTGCTTCTGACACCTTTCCATCTTCTACATTCATTGTTAGATGAATACGGTCTCCACAAGTCGGGTTGTTCATATCAATGGTTAACGTTCCATCTTCTATTTGCCCTTTATTGCGTGGATTTTTATAATGATCCATGATGACTTGGCGGTAAAGCTGGTCTAAATTATTAAAAGACATCGCTGAAATACTCCTTTGTTTTAACGAGTCCTTGAACGAGCTTATCTATGTCTTCTTCTGTATTATACAGATAGAAACTGGCTCTCGCTGTTGCCGAAACATCTAGCCATTTCATGAGTGGCTGTGCACAGTGATGACCTGCACGAACTGCAATTCCTTCCGCATCAAGCACAGTCGCCACATCATGTGGATGCACATCGTCCAAGTTGAATGTAACGAGTCCGGCGCGTTTTTCACCGGCAAGCGGTCCATAAATTGTCATGCCTTCAATGGTGCTAAGCTGTTCCATCGCGTAATCAGCTAAACGATGTTCGTATTGCTCAATTTCATCAAGTCCAATTTCTTCGAGAAAATCAATGGCTGCTCCAAGACCGATCGCTCCTGCGATAATCGGTGTTCCGCCTTCAAACTTCCAAGGAAGCTCTTTCCAAGTTGATTCATACAATCCAACAAAATCAATCATTTCGCCGCCAAATTCGATCGGTTCCATCTTTTCAAGATGTTCTTTTTTGCCGTACATCACGCCAATGCCTGTCGGTCCGCACATTTTATGCCCTGAGAAAGCAAGAAAATCACAGTTTAAATCCTGAACGTCTATTTTCATATGCGGAGCAGTCTGCGCGCCGTCTACGACCATGACGGCCCCTTTTTCATGGGCAATTTCTGCAATTTCTTTAATCGGATTAATCGTACCGAGAACGTTAGACACCATCATGATGGAAACAATTTTCGTCTTTTCAGTAACCATTTCCCTTACATCTTCAAGTGAAACCGTTCCATTGTCCTGAAGTGGTACATATTTTAGCACGGCCCCTTTTTCTTTAGCCAGCTGCTGCCATGGAATGACGTTACTATGATGTTCCATGTACGTAATCACGATTTCGTCGCCTTCGTTCACATTCGCTCGCCCGTAGCTTTGAGCAATAGTGTTAATAGACGTTGTTGTTCCGCGGGTGAATACAATTTCTTCACGAGCTTTTGCATGAATGAATTTACGCACTTTATCGCGTGCGCCTTCATAAGCATCCGTTGCCCGATTTCCGAGTGTGTGGACTCCTCGGTGAACGTTGGAATTGTCTTCCCGGTAATATTTATTAAGCGCTTCAATGACCTGTACAGGCTTTTGAGAAGTCGCTGCACTATCTAAATAAACAAGTGGATGGCCGTTCACTTCTTGGTCAAGGATAGGGAAATATTGTTTAATTTCCTTCGCGTTCATTAGCGTACTTTCCTTTCAATAACCTCAGTTAACTGCTTTTTCACGCCTTCGATTGGCATTTTTTCAACTACCGGCGCCAAGAATCCATGAATAATTAAGCGTTCTGCTTCTTGTTGGCTGATTCCGCGGCTCATTAAATAATAAAGCTGCAAAGGATCTACACGGCCAACAGAAGCCGCATGGCCAGCTGTTACATCGTCTTCGTCAATAAGAAGAATCGGGTTAGCGTCACCGCGCGCTTTCTCGCTGAGCATTAATACGCGTGATTCCTGCTCGGCATTTGATTTAGAAGCGCCATGCTCGATTTTACCAATACCGTTAAAGATCGACTTGGCTGCCTCTTTCATTACTCCGTGCTTTAAAATATAGCCTTCTGTATGTTTCCCGAAATGAACAACTTTTGTTGTGAAATTCTGAGACTGGCTGCCTCGGCCAACGACTACTTGCTTCGTATCTGCAAAAGAGCCGTCTCCGATTAAATTTGTGACGTTTTCAGAGATTGTATCGCCATCATTCATCATGCCCAGTGCCCATTCAATGCGAGCATCACGGCCAGTAATTCCACGACGGTTCACGTATGTCGTTACACCGCTAGCTAAGTTATCAACAGCTCCATAAACCACTTTGGCATTCGTGCCAGCTACAACTTCTGCTACGATGTTAACGATCCCATTTTCAACTGAAACAGTCGATACGTAGTTCTCTACATACGTCACGGCACTGTTGTCATCTGCTACAACGAGTACGTGATTAAATAAAGCCGCTTCAGCATTATCTTGAATATATACAGCTTGAATCGGCTCTTTCACTTCAACATTCTTCGGCACATATAGAAAAGCTCCGCCGTTCATTAAAGCTGCATGCAGAGCCGTCAATTTATGTTCATCAGGTTTGACGACGCTCGTCATAAAATATTTTTGAACGAGATCACTATGGTCGCGAACAGCTGTAGCGATATCTGTAAAAATGACTCCCTGTTCTGCTAGTTCCTTTGAAATAGAAAGATAAGCGGGCGTTTGGTTACGCTGAACATAAAGGTTTTTATCCGCTTTTTCCAGGTTAATCAAGGACTTTACTTCTTCTGGAAGTTCTTCAAGAGAAGCAAACGGCTCGCTTGTTACCACGTGAGACGGGAATTGAGTAAAGTTCCAGTTCGTAATCTTCGTTTTGTCTGGTTTTGGCAGCGGCAATTCTTCCGCTTTTTCAAGAGCTGCCAGTCGCAAATCTGCTAGCCATTGTCCCTCGCCTTTTTCTGTTGAAAAAGAGCGAATATACTCTTGGTCTACTGGTAGGTTTGTTTCTACAGTCATGTCCGTCCTCCTAGTTATCCAACTTTCATTTATCGATAGAGAAAGCCGCTTCGGCTATATCGCAAAATCTCCGCTCTAACAGCCTGTCATTTGCTTATCGCAACCGATAGGCGGCTACACTTTTCTTATCATGCTCCAGGCGCTGGTGAGCGCCTGGAGCTTTTCTTTATTTGTCCAGCTTCGCCTCCTTGCCCCTCGAGGTCATAAGCCGATCTGGCTGTATGACTGAAGAACGCCACTTCGCCATTTCGTCTTATGCTTGTCGGGGCAGTACAGTCGGCTACGCTTTTCTATTTTGTCCAGCTACAGGCGCTAGCGCGTATGCTGATTTCGCTCTCTCTGTCGGAGTCTGAAAAGCGACTCCTCGTCAAGAGCTCCAATCTGCTATCGCGCTGGCGAGCGCCTTTCGCTTTTCTATGTTACTGACTTACGGTTTCGTCTTCGATGCCGAGTTCTTGTTTGATCCAGTCGTATCCTTCAGCTTCTAGGCGTTGTGCCAGTTCGGATCCGCCTGATTTAACGACGCGTCCTTGCATCATTACGTGTACGTGATCTGGAGTGATGTAGTTAAGGAGACGCTGATAGTGAGTGATCATTAAGCAGCCAAATTCTTCACTGCGCATTTCGTTGATTCCTTTTGCTACTACTTTTAAAGCATCAATATCAAGACCTGAGTCAATTTCATCTAGGATCGCAATTTTAGGCTTGATCATCATTAATTGTAAAATTTCGTTGCGTTTTTTCTCTCCACCAGAGAAGCCTTCATTTAAATAACGCTGCGCCATGTCCTGATCCATTTCTAACAGATCCATTTTAGCATCCATTTCACGGATAAATTTCATTAAAGAAATTTCATTGCCCTCTTCACGGCGGCTGTTAATAGCTGAGCGAAGGAAATCAGCATTCGTTACCCCGCTAATTTCACTTGGATATTGCATAGCAAGGAAAAGACCGGCACGTGCACGCTCGTCCACTTCCATTTCAAGAACGTTTTCTCCGTCTAGTTCAATGCTTCCACTTGTAACCTCATATTTAGGATGACCCATAATAGCTGCAGATAAAGTAGATTTTCCTGTTCCGTTTGGACCCATGATTGCGTGGAACTCTCCACCTTTTATCTCAAGATTTACACCCTTTAAAATCTCTTTTCCGTCAATCGATACGTGTAAATCTGTAATCTTTAATGTTGAAGCTGTCATGCTCATACCTCCGTCATCATCGAAAATGCTCGATTTTTATTGTCATTCTCAGTTTATTCTCATTACAATCTTATAACAAATGAAAATTATATTCAACCGGTCTGAAGGAATTGTTCCGGATATTTGATGATAGTCCATCCTTTATATGAAATCAAGAGGAATGGTAGCCATTTCTTTTAGCTTCTCCCTCGTTCATTTATCTTATTTACAAGCTGTTTCTCTTTTTTAAAGCTAACCAAAAAACTCCATATTTATGTCCGCTTTCCATTTAAACTCTTCAAAAGTTAAATCAGTTCGGGAAGTTCTCTCTACAATAAAAGAGCCAGCATCAATGCCAGCTCTTCCTCGTTTGCGTATATACATTTTAATTACAGGATCTTTTATATGCGGTTGTTGATTTTCGCAGCGGGTGGTCCTTGAGCCTCCTCCTAGCGTGTGCTCTTGCAGGGGTCTGGTCTCACCAGGACGCGCTTTTCTCGCTGGATTCGCCGCCTTCCGCTACAATCAACTATTAAAGAACAACATTCACCTTTTATAGAACCTAATTATGAAATATGATTTGTAATTTTACGGTTATGATCAGCAACAATACGTCTGCTCTCCACATATTCCTCTTGACGTTGACGTTCAACATTCATTCTCACTTCATGATTTTGGCGGTACACTTCATATCCAACTCCATGGGATCCATGCATAGCCTTTTCCATACTTTCCGTGTACTGCAAATTCAGTGAGTTTAACGAGTTAATGGGGAATCAATCCTTTCAATTTTTAGAATGAGATTTTTTCTTACAGGAACCATCGTAACAGGCTTTATAGTTTTTCACAAAAGGCATATATGCTCTTCTTACCTGCTCACGCGTGATTTTACGTGCTTCCTGACTTTTATATAGCCTCATTCTCAAAATTTAAACCCTATCCTTCTCAATTCTTAATTTTCTAAAATTTCCCCTATTAATCGTTAAGTTTATTTAAACATGACCAATACCCTTTTTTAATGCTGTGTTTTTAATTCATCCATCGCTTCTTGAACAAGGGTTACTGCCTGGCTCATTGCTGCTCCGCCACCGAAAGCTGCCGCTACACCGAGCGCTTCAAATATCTCTTGTTCGCTGCAGCCTTGGTCGAGACAACCTTTCACATGGTAAATAATACAATATTCATCCTGTGAATAGACGCTGATTCCGAGAGCAATTAACTGCTTTTCCTTTTGGGCGATTGCTCCCTCTTTAAAACATTCTGCTGTAAATGCATTAAAATGCCCAGCAAGCCCTGGCATTTTTTTTGTGAATACACCTAGTCCCTCTTTATATTCAAGCAATGCTGCCTCTGTTGATGTCATTACTTCTTTTTCCATGGAATTGCCTCCTCATTTTTTATCTTTTTTAATATGCAGCAACTAAAAAAGCTTTATTCAAAGAAGGAGAAAGATGTGCAGCTAAACATAAAAAAGCCTGCAGGATCACCTGCAGGCCTTCTATTCTTATTTATTAACTGGTACGACCGCTCCGCCCCACTCTTTCAAAATGAAATCTTGGATTTCTTTTGAGTGAAGAACTTCTACAAGAGCTTTGATTTTTTCTTTGTTTTCGTCACCTTTACGAACTGCAATGACGTTCACATATGGTGAATCTTTGTCTTCAATCGCAATTGAATCTTTTAACGGGTTTAAGCCAGCATCGATTGCATAGTTAGAGTTGATTAGAACCGCGTCGCCTTCTCCATTGTTATAAGCTTGTGGAAGGAAAGCAGCTTCATAGTTATAGTCAAACTTCAAATCTTTTTTGTTTTCTGCAATATCTTCAATTGTTGCTTCTTCTTTCTTAACGCCATCTTTTAACTTAATAAGACCTTCTTTTTCAAGCATTGTTAAAATACGGCCATGGTCTGCTACAGAGCTGCTCATTAAAATTGTGGCACCTTTTGGAAGTTCCTCTAGGCTTTTGTATTTTTTAGAATAAACACCAATTGGCTCAATATGAATACCGCCAGCGTTTACGAAATCATAGCCATGCTCTTTCTTCTGAGACTCAAGGTAAGGAATATGCTGGAAGTAGTTTGCATCCAGGTCTCCCTCTTCTAATGACTTATTTGGCAAGATATAATCTTGGAACGTTTCAACCTTTAACGTGTAGCCTTTCTTCTCAAGCAGCGGCTTAGCTTCTTCTAAAATGACAGCGTGCGGCACATTAGAAGCGCCCACGATGATTTCTTTATCTTCTTTGCCGCCTTCTTTTGCTTTCTCGTCTTTCTTATCGTCTGAGCCCCCGCCACAAGCAGCCAGGGCAAACACAGCAAGCGCTGTTAATAAACCAATTAACCACTTTTTCATTTTTCTTCCCCCTTGTAAATTTATCTTTTATCTAATTTATTAGTGATTAAATCACCAATTAATTGGACTACAAACACAATAATTAAAATAACAATCGTAGCAACAAGTGTTACATCATTGCGGCTGCGCTGGAAACCATCAAGATAAGCAAGATTTCCAAGACCGCCAGCGCCGATTACTCCAGCCATTGCTGTATATCCAACTAGAGCAATAGCTGTAACAGTAATACCAGAAACAAGTGCCGGCATCGATTCTGGAAGCAGCACCTTAAAGATGATGGTGCTCGTTTTTGCTCCCATTGCTCTTGCTGCTTCAATGACGCCTTTATCAATTTCCCGCAGACCAATTTCTACCATCCGCGCGTAAAAAGGGGCAGCGCCAATAATAAGAGCTGGCAAGGCAGCATTTTCACCAATCATCGTTCCGACTAAAGCCTTTGTAAAAGGAATTAATAAAACAATTAATATAATAAAAGGAATCGAACGGAAAATATTGACAAAAGCTGAAACAACGCCATAAACCACCTTGTTCTGCCAAATGTTTCCCTTAGCTGTTAAAAACAGCAGCAGGCCAAGCAATATACCAAGGATAAACGTAGCGAGTACGGATATACTTGTCATATAAAGCGTTTCAGTGGTCGCTTCCCACATCTTTTCCCAATCTACATTAGGGAGCCATTGTTCAAGCATGACTAATCACCTCCGAGCTGACTTCCTGCTTTTCGAGGTAAGCCACCGCTCGTTCCACTTCTGCCTGGTCTCCTGTTAAATGAACAAATAGTGAGCCATAGGCACCATTTTGCGTTTGAGATACTTTTCCTTGAACGATGTTTACCGCTATGTTAAATTGACGTATTAAATTAGTAATAATCGGCTGCTCTGCGCTTTCTCCGATAAAAGTGAGCTTGACTACTTTTCCTTCGGGGAACTGCTCAAGCAAGTGATCGATGGTTTCTTTTGATTCTTCAAGTTCCGTTACTTGCTGGACAAATCGTTGCGTAATCGGCTGCTCCGGTGATTTAAAAACATTCAATACCGGGCCCATTTCGACGACACGCCCCGCTTCCATTACAGCAACTCGATGGCATATCTTGCGGATGACGTGCATTTCATGCGTAATCAAGACGATCGTTAACCCAAGACGCTTATTAATATCAACGAGCAGGTCTAAAATCGCATCTGTCGTTTGCGGATCAAGCGCTGATGTCGCTTCGTCACATAAAAGGACCTTCGGATCATTCGCCAATGCCCGAGCAATACCGACACGCTGCTTCTGGCCGCCGCTTAACTGAGAAGGATAGGAATCTTCTCTGCCTTCAAGACCAACCAATTTAATCAGCTCGTCTACTTTCTTTAGCCGCTCTGCTTTAGGCACTCCGGAAATCTCTAATGGAAAGGCGATGTTCTCTCGCACAGTTCTTGACCAAAGAAGATTAAAATGCTGAAAAATCATGCCAATCTCCTGGCGTGCCTGGCGCAGTTCTCCTCCCCGGATTTTTGATATTTCGCGTCCACCTACAACCACTGAACCGGAAGAGGGTGTTTCTAATCCGTTCAGCATTCGGATCAGCGTACTTTTTCCAGCACCACTATACCCAATTACACCAAAAATCTCGCCTTTATCTATCGCTAAGTTAATATCATCTACTGCCGTCACTTTCCCATTTCTTGTGGAAAAGATTTTCTTTACATTCTCTATTGAAATCATGCGGCGGTTTTCCTCCATTCCACCAGAAAAAATAAAAACCTTTCTGCAAAATGAGCAGAAAGGTGTGCTTTAACAGTTCCTTTCTCTCATCTCCCAAAGCACGAAGCTTTGTGTGAATTGGCACCTTTTCAACAAGCATTTCACCGTTGACGGTTGCCGGGCTTCATCGGGCACGTCCCTCCACCTCTCTTGATAAGAGTCGTATATAATATGTCCTTCTCAATGGATTTGATTTTATCATTATTTCTCGAAAATTGTCAATCATCTGCAGAAAAATGTTTTTACGCTGTTCCAGATGTTTCATAATAAGGACGGCAAAGCCAAAGAAATGATTCAAACCAAAGCTTTACACGATAAAACCCTGCCACTTCCACCGCTCCCATTCGTTCATAAAGACGCAGCTGTCCCCGCCCTTCTAAAAGAGGTTCTACTCCTCCTCTTAACCGTAAGTGCCAATGATCGGTGTGACTATTTGACAGTTGCATCCCCTGATCACTAATCACAAGCAGCCAACTCTCGCCTTCTCCCTCTAAAAGCACATGGACGGGTTGAAGCGGAAGCAGCGGCCAAATATGCGTTCTATCTCGACAAGCAGCCTGCATAGCCAGCAAGTTCTCTTTCATGTTATTTCCCCCTCTGTTCACTTTATCTATAAACTTCAAACAGAAAAGGAAATATCCTTTATGAATCGCTCGACAAAGTATGCCGCTCCCATCGCATATTTCGTCAAAAAAGAGCTGCTTTCATCTAGAAAGCAACTCAGATTTTTATATGCTATTTAGTTGATCAAGTATACTGGTTCAGCTTTTCATATAGATGAGGAACCGACTGAAAAGCATAAATCTTCTCCATTAATTCCCCTTCTTTAAAAATAAGCAGGCACGGGACGCTTTCAATAGCGTATTGAATAGCAAAGCCTTCATGATAATTGACGTCAAAACGAAACCATGTAAATGGGGGTACTACTTTTTCTGCAACGTCTACCATTTTTCCAGCCAGCTGACACGTTCCACACAGCGGTGTATAGGCGTAAACAGCTGCTAAGCGTTTCGACTTGATCATTTCATTTATGTCTTGTTCCCTCTGCATGTCATCCATCCTTTTGTAAAAACTCTCCATGCACATCAATATTGGCGCCGAGCAACACAGATGCCAGGTGACGGTAAGGAGCCGTAGCCACTTCTTTATAGACACGATCAATGTACAGATGTCGCGCTTCAGGCAATTCACGAATAAATTGCTTACGGAGTTTTTCTCCTGCTCGATCGGCATCAACGAGAATATATACGTCTTGTCCGTATAAGCTTTCAATCAGTTCATCCAGCCGGCTTAGGCCAATGGTTCCATTCGTACAAATGATATCTACCGGCTCATTCACAATTTCCTTTATTTTCTTCCGATCGGAAGCGCCTTCTACAATGATGGTTTTCTCCATACGCATGAACATCCCTCCACCGTCTGAATATCTGCCTCGCAACACTATTGTCCTTTATTTATTAAGAAATTGCAAAAGAACACTTCCAGTTAAGGAAGTGTTCTTTGGTTATTAGTCTTCTTGTGTCATTTCGTCATATTGCTCAGCTGTCATTAAGTTGTCAAGCTGAGAAGCATCAGATAATTCGACAACGATCATCCATGCTTTTTCATATGGTGATTCATTCACGAATTCTGGATTATCATCAAGGTCTTCATTGACTTCAACGACTTTTCCACTGACAGGAGCATACAGCTCAGAAACTGTCTTTACAGATTCAACGCTGCCGAATGGCTCATCAGCTTTTACTTCATCGCCTACAGACGGAAGCTCAACGAATACGATATCGCCAAGTTCTGATTGCGCAAAGTGTGTAATACCAATACGAACTTTTTCCCCTTCTGTTTTTACCCATTCGTGCTCTTCTGAATAACGCAATTCTTTTGGTGTACTCATCCAAATCCCTCCATTACCTAATTTCAATTAAAACTTTACTTATTATAAAGGCATAAAGCAAGAAAATAAGCTTTACGCATCCTTTACAACCATTGTTTTTTAAATTCTTCTTCTTTAAAACCAACGGTAACCTTCTCGCCATCCGTTGTGAGCGGCCGCTTAATAAGCATGCCGTCGGAAGCAAGCAGTTCTAATAATTCTTCATCAGAAGCCGTGCTTACTTTGTCTTTTAACCCAAGCTCTCTGTATTTCTGTCCGCTCGTATTAAAAAATTTCTTTAATTCAAGACCGCTTCTCTTGTATAGTTCTTCCAGCTTTTCTTTTGAAGGCGGCTGCTCCACGATATGTATCTCTTGAACATGGATATTATGCTCTTCCAGCCATTTCTTTGCTTTACGGCATGTCCCGCACTTCGGATACCAGTAAAATGTTAATGTCATTTCTTCATCAGCCTCCTATTTGCACAGCATCCGCCATTAACATCTTTTCGACATGAGCTTCAAATTCCCTGCCTCTTTTATTAAAATATACCTTCTTTTTCAATAAAAGACAAAGCCCTTTTTCTCATTTAAACAAGGAACTGTCATGTAAAATCATCCATAAATGGTTTTTGTATTCCTTTCTAGGGAATAGGCTTGATGACGGAGGTGTTAATCATGAAAAAAATACAGGAGGATGCACTGTTCGTTATTGAAAAGCTAAAAGAAGAAAAATATGACAAAATCAACGAGATGTTTACGACTAAGAAGCCCTATGACTTAGCTTTCATTTTCCAGAACCTTCCTGAAAAACATCGAGCTTCCATGCTTGAGCACCTGAATGAAGCCTCTATCGCCAGCATGCTCCCAAAGTTCAACCAACTAAAACAGCTGGAATTGCTCGGAAAGATTGGGCCTGCCAGAGCTAATAAAGTACTTGCTCTTTTAGACACAGACATTCTTTCTTCTCTTTTACGCCATTTTCCTAAAGCGGATCTGGATCGCTTTCTATCAGAAATTAATGATACTGAAGCTCAATACTTAAAGCAAATGATGAGCTATGAGCGGGATACAGCTGGCAGTATGATGACCAATCGATACTTGTCTGTGCAGCTTGAAGATACGGTTGCGGCTGCGGTCGAAAAAGCAAGAGTCCATGCCATGTATTCTGAAACATTATTTATTATTTATGTGCTGGACAAAAATAACCGGCTGGCTGGTACTGTCTCTTATCGAGATCTTGTGATCGCCCAGCCAGATGACTTAGTGAAGGACATTATGCTAAAGCAAATTATTTCAGTTCCTTATACGGCCAAAAGAGCGGAAATTAATAAGCTGCTCAAACGCTATGATTTTAGTGCCATTCCTGTATTAGACGATCAAGAAAGGCTGCTGGGAGTGATTACGTTTGACGATATGATGCAAATCGTCATTCAAGAGGCCAATGAAGATATCGGTAAATTGTCCGCTGTAAATAAAGAAATCGACTTTGACACAAAGCCTGTCACCGCTGCCAAACGGCGGCTTCCTTGGCTGATTGCTCTTCTTTTTATTGGGCTTGTGTCTGGAAGCATTATCGCTGGATTTGAAGACACCCTTGAAAAAGTAGTGGCCCTCGCTTTCTTTATGCCGCTTATTGCCGGAATGACCGGTAATACGGGTACCCAGTCCTTGGCGGTCGTAGTCAGGGGTTTGGCGGAACAAGATATTAACCCAAAAGTAGTGACACGGTTAATCTTCCGCGAGTTTCGTGTCAGCTTAATAATTGGAGTCACATGCGGCCTGCTCATTTCGCTGATCGCCTTTATTTGGCAAGGGAATATGCATCTTGGAATTGTTGTCGGCAGCTCTCTTTTACTTACACTCATCCTCGGCACCCTCGCCGGCACGATCGTCCCGCTTGTACTTTATAAGTTCAATCTTGACCCTGCTGTCGCTTCGGGACCTCTGATCACAACGATCAACGACATCTTCTCACTCGTCGTCTACTTTTCAATTGCTTCTTTCTTCTTAAGCAAGCTAGTTTAAATAGCAGAGTGCCCTAAAAAAGAATTTTTAGGGCACTCTGTTCCATAATATCTTATACTGTATATTTCTCTGTCTGAATCAACCGATCGGCTGCTTCACGCTTTTTCGCAATCACATTAATCGGCGTGTGCCTCGTTAATTTCCGTAGAACAGAGATCATCATACGCAGCGTATCGCCTTCTTCAACGGCAATAAGTGTTTCTTTTGCATCAGCCTCAATTTGATTAAATGCTTCTTGGCAAAAAATTTGAGTATATAGAAGCTTTTGCTTCGCTTTTGCTTCGCCAGCCTTGGCAATGGCTTTTTCCGTGCGGAGAACAGCCGACTCCATTGCATAAATATTGTTCACAATATCAGCAATATTGGCGAGTACTTCCTGTTCTTTCTCAAGCGCTTTTCCGTACTTTTGAACGGCTAAGCCCGCGGCAAGCAAGCCAATTTTCTTAGCATTCTTGACTAAATACTTTTCCTGTTCAAGTGCTTCTGTACCAACTTCTTCCGGCATCAGCATCATTACCTCGTTTTGCAGCTCCTGTGCTTTTTCCAATAACGGCAATTCACCTTTAAAGGCTTTACGGACGTACGTGCCTGGCACGAGTAAACGATTAATTTCATTGGTCCCCTCAAAGATGCGGTTAATTCGGGAATCACGATACATTCTGGCAATTTCATACTCTTCCATAAAACCGTAGCCGCCGTGGATTTGCACTCCTTCATCTACTACATAATCAAGTACTTCCGAGCCGAAGAACTTTCCTAATGAACATTCAATGGCATATTCAGCGATGGAAGCGGCAATGGCTAAGCCGTCCTTTTGCTCTTCTTCTGAAAGCTGGCTCATCCGGTCTTCAAAATATCCGACTGTGCGATAAATAGCACTTTCACTCGCATAAATTTTGGAAGCCATGTTAGCAAACTTTTCCTTAATGAGATTGAAAGAGGAAATTGGTGTCTTAAACTGTTGGCGTCCATTTGCATACTTTAGTGAAATGTCTAATGCTCGTTTGGCACTTCCTACCGTACCGACTCCCAATTTATAGCGGCCGATATTTAAAATGTTAAATGCGATCACATGGCCTCTGCCTGCTTCTCCAAGCAAGTTCCCTTTCGGCACTTCTGCATCCTGTAAAATAAGTGTCCGCGTTGATGAACTTTTAATGCCCATTTTATCTTCCTCTGCCCCTGTTGACACACCCGGAAAATCTTTCTCTACGATAAAAGCAGAGAATTTATCGCCGTCGATTTTAGCATAGACAACAAACACATCCGCAAAAGCCGAGTTCGTAATCCATTGCTTTTCTCCATTTAATACATAGTGCGTACCTGCTTCATTTAACTTAGCTGTTGTCTTAGCGCCGAGTGCATCGGAACCTGATCCTGGTTCTGTCAATGCGTAGGCAGCAATTTTTTCACCAGTAGCTAATGCTGGCAAGTATTTTTGCTTTTGTTCTTCATTGCCGAACAGCACAATCGGCAGCGAACCAATGCCAACGTGAGCTCCGTGAGTAATAGAGAAGCCGCCGGCAACCGCCATTTTTTCGGCGATTAAAGCGGAGCTGACTTTATCTAAGTTCAATCCGCCGTATTCTTCCGGAACATCGGCACTCAATAGCCCGAGTTCTCCTGCTTCTTGCAAAAGCTTTACAGAACGGTCAAATTCGTGCTTCTCTAAATAAGGAACTTGCGGCATCACACTGTTATTTACATATTCCTCCGTTGTTTTGGCAATCATTTTTTGCTCATCAGAAAAGTCCTCTGGTGTAAATACTTGATCACACGTGACATCTTCAATTAAAAACGCTCCACCTTTGACGGCCTGTCTTTCTGTTTGTTTTGCCATGTATAATTCCTCCCATTCCCTTTTGTTCGTTTCTTTTATAAGAGCTCGAATACGCCGGCTGCTCCCATACCCCCGCCAATGCACATGGAGACCATCCCAAACTGTTCCCCACGACGTTTCATTTCGTGCAGTAGTGTTAATGTTAATTTGGCCCCCGAACAGCCAAGCGGGTGTCCAAGAGCAATAGCCCCACCGTTGACATTTACCTTCTCTTCATCAAGCCCCATTTCCCTAATGACTTGGATAGACTGTGAAGCAAAGGCTTCATTCAATTCAATGAGCCCAATATCAGAAAGTATCAGGCCAGCAAACTTCAACGCTTTTGGAATAGCCACCACCGGTCCGACTCCCATGATTTCTGGCGGCACGCCGCCAACAGCAAATGATCGAAATTTCGCCATCGGCTTTAGGCCGAGCGCTTCTGCCTTTTCCCGTTCCATTACCATAACGGCTGCTGCACCATCGCTTGTTTGCGAGGAGTTCCCTGCGGTAACGGTGCCTGTTGCAGAGAAAGCCGGACGCAGTTTGGACAGCACCTCCATATTCGTTCCCGGACGAACCCCTTCATCTTGTATAAACTGTATCTTCTTTTCTACAAGCTTACGATCCGGTCCTATGTGGCGAAGCGTTACTTCTACCGGAACCGTTTCATCAGCAAATTTCCCTTCTGCAATCGCCTGTGCAGCACGTTGATGGCTTCGAACAGCAAAAGCATCCTGTTCTTCACGTGTGATGCCATATTTCTTCGCTACCTCTTCCGCTGTATGCCCCATGCTCATATAATATTCGGGCATTTCTTCAGCGATGCGAAGATTCGGACGGACAACGTGACCCATGACCGGCACGAGACTCATAGATTCTGCTCCCCCCGCAATAATGGTCTCTGCCTGCCCCACCATAATCCGCTCTGACGCATATGCAATAGCTTGCAATCCCGAGGAACAATAACGATTAATGGTGACAGCTGGCACAGTATAAGAAAGACCAGCAAGTGCCCCGATGTTGCGCGCCATATTCAGCCCTTGCTCTGCTTCTGGCATGGAACAACCCATAATTAAGTCATCAATTTCCCCTTCATAGTTCCCTGCGCGCTTGACGGTTTCCTTCACTGCAATCGCACCTAAATCATCTGGGCGAACCGTGGCAAGTGTGCCTTTTTTTGCGCGCCCGACCGGTGTTCTGGCACCGGCAACGATCACCGCTTCTTTCATCAGCTTTCTCCCCTTTGCTTTTTCATCTATAGAATAAAAGAGTTGATTAGTTACGCAATGGCTTGCCTTTAACGAGCATATGCTGCATACGCTGCTGTGATTTCGACTCGGCGATTAAGCTCAGGAACGCTTCCCGTTCAAGATCAAGTAAATAGTCTTCCTCCACCTCTGTTCCAAATGGCAGCTTTCCTCCAGCGATCACATAGGCCAGTTTGGAGGCAATTTTAAAGTCATGTTCGGAAATAAAGCCTGATTTCAACATGGAACGCGCTCCTAAAAGCAAAGCAGCATAGCCTGTTTCCCCTACAACTGGGACTTTCTTTCTTCTTGGCGCCCGATAACCATTTTCATAGAGATACAAAGCCGCCTGTTTTGCATCATGAAGCAGGTGGTCACTATTGGTGCTGATACCGTCTGCTTTTGATAAAAAGTTATTCTCTCTTGCTTCCGCCGCTGATGTCGACGTTTTAGCCATGGCAATCGTTTCAAATACCTTGTTGGCGACTGCCTGTAAATCAACTTGCACACCATTCACCATCTTCTCTAAATGTTTAATGTACAGCTCCTTATTTCCACCGCCGCCTGGGATAAGTCCGACTCCAACTTCTACAAGGCCCATGTATGTTTCTGAACTTGCCTGTATATGTGCTGCCGGCAGACAAACCTCTGCACCGCCGCCAAGCGTCATAGAAAACGGAGCCGCCACGACTGGTTTACTCGAATACTTCACCTTCATCATCGCCTGCTGGAAGCCTCTTACGACCATTTCTATTTCCCAAAGGTTGTCGTCCTGTGCCTCCAGCAAAATCATGGCTAGATTAGCGCCGACACAGAAGTTCTTCCCTTGATTGCCAATGACAAGGCCTTTATAATGTTTCTCTGTTTCCTCTACCGCGTAATTGATCATTTGAACGATATCTGCTCCAATGGCATTGTTCGGTGAATGAAATTCTAGTAGAACAATGTCGTCCCCAATGTCAATTAAGCTTGCTCCACTGTTCTTTTTAAGAACTTTCCCTTGCTTCTTCAGCTTTTTTAAATCGATCACTTTTTCACTGACTGGGACTTTCTGATAGTCGCCGTTATGATAAAAGTATGTTTCACCATTTTCTTCTTTATAGAATGAGACATGGCCACTTGCAGCCATTTCTTTCACCCAGGATGGAACAGCTAATCCTTCTGCTTCCATCTTCTGCAGGGAGGACTGTAAACCGATCGCATCCCATATTTCAAAAGGTCCTTGCTCCCAGCCAAATCCCCATTTCATCGCTCGGTCAATGGAGACAATATCATCAGCAATCTCACCTGTCAGACGAGCTGAATAGACTAATACTGGTGCGATAATCCTCCATAAGAAATGGCCAGCTTTGTCATCGCTATAGATCAATGTTTTCCATTTTGCTGATAAACCTTTTTGCTGCTTCGCCAGTTCGATTGAAGCCGTTTTCATTTTTTTACGCTCACCGTACTCCATTGTTTCCGGGTTAAGCTCCAAAATTGTTTTACCTTCCTTTTTAAAGAAGCCTTGACCACTTTTAGCACCAATCCAGCCGTTATCACACATTTTCTTCATAAATTCAGGTACGTCGAATACTTGCTTTTCTTCGCCCTCCACCTGTTCATAGACGTTGTTAGCCACATGAATAAAAGTGTCAAGACCGACTACATCGAGCGTGCGGAATGTCGCACTTTTAGGACGGCCAATCAATGGGCCGGTAATCGAATCTACTTCACCGGCTGATAGTCCCGAAGTCGTCATTTCTTGAACCGTTTTCAATAAGCCGTACGTTCCAATCCGATTGGCAATAAAGTTAGGAGTATCTTTAGCGATGACCACTCCTTTGCCGAGAATATCTTCACTAAATGCCTTCATATATTCGAGAACTTCTGGAGCAGTATCCTTCGTTGGAATAATTTCGAGCAGCTTCAAGTAACGCGGCGGGTTAAAGAAGTGTGTACCAAGAAAATGACGGCGGAACTCTTCTGAACGTCCTTCTGCCATCGCCTCGATGGATATACCCGATGTGTTGGAGCTAATAATACTGCCCGGTTTACGGTGTTTCTCTATCGTTTCAAACACTTGCTTTTTCACATTTAAATTTTCTATGACAACCTCGATGATCCAGTCAACGTCCTTCAACTTTTCTAGATCATCCTCTAAATTTCCCGCTGTAATAAACTGTAGATTTTCCTTGGATGTGAGCGGAGCAGGCTTTTGTTTTAACAGCTTTTTTAAAGCGCCGGCAGCGTATTTATCTCTGATTTCTGGATCGTTTAGCGTAAAACCTTTCGCTTCCTCTTCTTTTGTGAGCTCTCGCGGAATAATATCTAATAATAAAGTCGGAATGCCGATATTCGCCAAATGAGCAGCAATGCCTGAACCCATTACGCCTGAACCTAAAACGGCAGCTTTTTGAATATGCTGAACCAACATGATTTTCCCCCTTCACATCTTTGAATGAATGCTCATTCATTATTTCTATTACTAATATAACCCAACCTTTCAATTGGTGCAACGATAAAAAAGGGAAAAATTAAAATTTTCAAACTTCATTACAGAAATCCAAAAACTGCTGCCCATACTAAACAAACAGCAGTTTTCTAAACGTTTAACAATCATGGATCAGAATGTACGCGGTTTTTACAGGTCTGTGTACACCGATGACAAGGTTCATTTCAATATCAGCAGAGTTACTTGGCCCCGTTATAAAGTTAATACAGGTATGACAAGAAGGATGGTACGTTGCTTTTCCATTTAGTTTCGCTCCGATATTTTCCACTTTTAATATATCTACCAGAAATTCAGTAAATTCATAGATTTTGGCCGCAAGCTCCCTTACCTTCAATTCCCAAAAAGGATCGCCTCCAAGAATATGCGGATACTCTTTAAACATGGCCGCGCATGATCCTGAAGGCGCGACTACATATTCTGCTTCTTCAAATGTGTGGATCATATTTTTCATGGCAGCCTTCGAATCTTCCACATATCCGCTGTTATAAGCAGGCTGTCCACAGCATACCTGCCCTTCGGGGAATGATAATTGGCAGCCGGCTCTCTCTAATACCTGTACCACGCTCTTTCCAACATTTGTGTAGAATATATCTACTAGACACGTAATAAATAAACTGACTTTCACCTTGCCACCATCTTTGTAGAAGTGTTTTTTATTAAGCCATTATCATCTATTATTACAATATAAAAGTCTAAATATTTTAAAAATAAAATATTTAAGCAAAAGATTATATCCTTTTTCAACCATCATCCACTTGTTGAATTTGAAAATCATTATCAATTATAGTTGACATTCATTCTCAATTAAAATATGATGAATACGTGAGCAGCATACTTGTCCCGTTGCTGTTCTCTCATCAGAAAGAATAATATGCACACGGCTGTGCGGTGCCCACCCGCATAGCCCCCTCTCATAAAGTCTTCTCTCATCCTAAAAAAACGACCGGAATCACCCGGCCGCTCAAAAATTTGTCCTCTCCATCTAGACTATTAATAATACAGCACATTCACTTTCTTGCATTTCATACAAGTTTCATAATATTGATCGCCTTTAAAACGATGATCACAGTTTTGTTGAATCACTCTTACACGATTTTGCAGGAACAGAAGCTTTGCTTTTAGTTGGTCGATTTCCTCTTCAATTTTATGAATATTCATCTCTATCCCTCCTGATCGCTATTGATAAATGCGGCTGCCAGCTTTTTTGAATTCTTCCGCCTTCTCATTCATTCCTTTTGTGATCGCTTCAGCTGTATCCAATTCATTTTCCTTTGCATAATTGCGAATATCTTGTGAAATTCTCATGCTGCAAAACTTCGGCCCGCACATCGAGCAGAAATGAGCCGTTTTTGCCCCTTCCGCAGGCAGCGTTTCGTCATGATATTCCAAAGCTCGCTCTGGATCTAGAGATAAATTAAATTGGTCTCTCCAGCGGAACTCAAATCGTGCCTTTGATAAAGCGTCATCTCTCTTGCGAGCGCCTGGATGCCCTTTAGCTAGATCAGCAGCATGTGCGGCAATCTTATACGTGACTACACCCGTGCGCACGTCATCCCGATTCGGCAATCCCAAATGCTCCTTTGGCGTAACATAGCAAAGCATGGCAGTGCCGTACCAACCAATCATGGCCGCTCCAATCGCAGAAGTAATATGGTCATAACCAGGAGCAATATCAGTCGTCAATGGACCCAATGTATAAAACGGAGCCTCCTGGCAAACTTCAAGCTGCTTGTCCATATTTTCTTTAATCAAGTGCATAGGCACGTGACCTGGACCTTCTACCATTACTTGAACATCATGCTCCCAAGCGACTTTCGTTAGCTCGCCGAGTGTCTCCAATTCAGCAAATTGCGCTTCATCATTCGCATCCGCGATGGACCCCGGACGCAATCCATCCCCTAAAGAGAAGGAAATATCGTATGTTTTCATAATCTCGCAAATCTCTTCAAAGTGAGTATATAAAAAGTTTTCTTTGTGGTGATATAAACACCATTGTGCCATGATAGAGCCACCGCGGGAAACAATACCCGTTACACGCTTAGCTGTTAACGGAACGTAACGTAAAAGAACACCTGCATGAATAGTAAAATAATCTACTCCCTGCTCTGCCTGCTCAATCAATGTATCCCGGTATACTTCCCACGTGAGATCTTCTGCTACACCGTTCACTTTTTCAAGTGCCTGGTAAATAGGAACGGTTCCAACCGGAACAGGAGAATTACGGATAATCCATTCACGCGTCGTATGAATATTCTTCCCTGTAGACAGATCCATAATATTATCGGCTCCCCATCGAGTCGCCCATGTCATTTTCTCTACTTCTTCTTCAATAGAAGAAGAAACAGCAGAGTTGCCAATATTTGCATTGATTTTCACATGAAAATTACGACCGATAATCATTGGTTCAATTTCAGGGTGATTAATATTTGCCGGAATAATCGCCCGGCCTCTTGCTACTTCTTGACGCACAAATTCAGGTGACATATTTTCCCTTAAAGCGATGAACTCCATCTCAGGGGTGATGATGCCCTTTTTAGCATAGTGAAGCTGTGTGACATTTTTTCCTTTCTTTGCGCGCAGCGGCTGACGCTTTAAGCCAGGGAACACTTGATGATTAGCCCGCGGGTCATTTTGCTCCTTGTAGCCATTGTCTTCGGGCTTAATCTCTCTTCCTCGATACCCCTCGGTGTCATTACGCTCTTGAATCCACGGGCTGCGAATAGCTGGCAGTCCTTTCGTAATATCAATAGAATAATCAGGATCTGTATACGGACCGCTCGTATCATAGACACGTATTGGCGGATTTTTCTCTTCTCCAAATGTACCAGTCGTTGGGCTTAATTCAATTTCACGCATCGGCACTCTTACATCTGGACGTGAGCCTTGAATATACACTTTTTTGCTTCCGGTAAAGCTAGACATGATGGAAATGTTTTTTTCGCTTAATGAAGACGTAGACATAAAAAAATCTCTCCCTTTTAACGTTTTAATCGTTTTAGGACGAGATGGATGCATAACATGTGGAAAAGTAATGGATGTACATACACAAAAAAGCCGGTGTCCAATAAATGGATGGACCCGGCTAATATGTATGCAGAAGTAGTCATTACACAAGAAATTGTTCTAACTTCCCCACGCTGGTATGAACCAGATCAGGTCCCAAGAGTCAAGAAACTTCAATGCGTTTCTTTCTCAGCCCAGCTCATTGGACTCCCCTAGTTATAACTATTCAATTTAATTCTATTATACGTGAATGCACAGTAAAATCAACTGTATTTTCAGAATTTTTTTATAATCTCGTATCCTTCCAAAAGTTTTGTACGACATGAGCGGATGGGGAATAGGCTTGAAATTGATAGCCTTGCTTCTTTAAATAATCAAGAATTTGCGGAAGCATTTCTGCAGTGATTTTTTTCTCGTGCAATAAAATCACAACGTGCTGGTCGCCTCTCTTCTTTTGCTGAGCAATTCCAGCTTGGATATTTTGTAAAACTCGGGCTTTGGAACTAGCATTATACTTCCAGTCCTCACTATCTATATCCCAATCCCATAACTTGTAGCCTCTTTTAGCCATCGCATCACGAAAAGGCTGTTTTAAATAAGGAGAACTGCCGAATGGAGCGCGAACTAGGACCGAAGATTGGCCGGTAATTTTTTTCAATGTTCCATTCGTTTGGTCCATTTCACCGATAAAGCTTTGAGGTGAATTGTACAGCGGATTTACTTTATGCGTTACACTGTGTAAACCAAGATAGTGCCCTTCTGCTGCTGCTCTATTAGCAGCAACTCCATATCTTGCAATATTAGGCTCGACA
Source organism: Pseudobacillus wudalianchiensis (assembly GCF_001685015.1). GTDB lineage: Bacteria > Bacillota > Bacilli > Bacillales > Domibacillaceae > Pseudobacillus > Pseudobacillus wudalianchiensis. The sequence goes on along the minus strand of NZ_MAYT01000031.1, from coordinate 112,271 downwards.
TAGAAAAACGTCGCTTTTACTTGATAAGAAGCAAGGGTGTTTAGAATACTGGCCGATTGAGGACTAGGACCATCATCAAATGTAACATAAACCGTTGGAGTCTTAGCTGGCGAATCGCTGTTAAATCGATCAAAAAACGATTGATTTTCTGTTAAAAACTCTTGATTGGATAGCTTCGCGCCAACCTTTGTATAAATTCGGACAGTGCTGCGCTGGCTCAAGTAATCTACTTGAAAGCCAAACTGCTCCGCAAGCCAACGAATACCGATATAAAAACGCCCATTTTCCGTATAGGTAACAGCGGGAGCAGCCGCTTTTCCGTTCAGCAAGGCTGTGTTCGTTTTGGTGTTAATTTTTAATTGCTGTCCGTTTTTTTCAAATGTGTAAACTCCTTCTTTCTCATTAACCGTCTGTTTGATATATAAGTAGTGCGCTAGTTTTTCTGATGGAGCAACCGCCTGCCCCTTAATCATAAACGCTTCTCCGGTAGTAAACGGAAGCATCTTATCATGAAGTCCTATATAGATATTTTTCTTTTCAGCTGCATAAGCTGGCATGCCGCCTGCACAAATAAAGAACAACACCAAACTACACATAAGCATGAATCTTCTTTTCATCCTCTTACCCCTTTTTCCCCACTAAGGTTTTTCTATTTTTCTATTTTTCTATTTTTCTATTTTTCTCCATTATAATACACATCTTTTTCTTTTGTTACAAAAATATTAAAAATATTACTCAATAAAGTTTATGCAAAAAAGTGACCCTTATCACTCTTTTTCTGTATGTAAAGAGTGAAAGGAGGTGATCCCGTTGGCACAAACAATACTAGTCAAATCTACCTTAAGTCTTGTATTCGACCATGGATTCAATCGCGATGGAAAACCGCTTTATAAAACAAAAACGTTTACTAATGTGGATGAAAAAGCAACGGCCGACGAATTAGAAACAGCCGGAGCAGCTATTGCCGCTTTAACTGACACCCCGCTTGTCACCATTGCCCGAAATGATTATTTTGAAATCTATTAATTAGGAGGAAAATAAGCGATGGCCAAAACACTTCAACTGCAATTTACGACAGAGCTTGGAAAAACAGCTAGCCTATCCATTGAAAATCCGAAAGAGCCGATTGATCCTTTAATCGTGAAACAGTCTATGGCAGCGATAGTGGAAGCAAATGTATTTAATTCCACATCGGGAGCTTTCACAGGCATTAAAGGCGCTAGCCTCGTCGATCGAAGCGTCGAAACCATTCCCATCAGCTAATGAGCAGAAGAAAGGAAAGCTAGAAGACTGGCTTTCCTTTCTTCTATAGGAGGAGAAAAAATGGAGCAAATTATGCCTTTTATTCAGGAGGTAGGATTTCCGGTTGCCGTTACCTTTTATTTGTTATATCGAATTGAGACAAAGCTGGACGGCGTTATTCAATCAATCCAAACATTGCCTGAGAAAATGCGGGGCTCATAAGAAGGGACAGCGTGCAAAAGCATGCTGTCCTTTTCGTCCTGGCCAACCTTCTCACTCATCTGTGTTGGCCTTCTTCTCTTTTCACCATCACTTTCTTCAATTCCCTTTTCTTATCTTTCTTTACTAATACATATAGGACATCTTCCGGAAAAAGTCTTGTAGCGCCTTCTGGAGTAATCAGCTGATCGTCACGTATGACGGCTGTAATTAATGTTTTTGGCGGCAAATCAATTTCCTGAATTGGTTTATTAGCTGCCGGCGATTCTTCCAGGATGCGTACTTCTACCATTTCACTATTTGTTTTACCGATTGAAATCAACTCTAGGCTATGCGGTGACTGTGACCTCTTTCCTGCTCCAGCCACCCTGAGCAGTTCAGCCGCTTTAGAAATGGTCGTTCCTTGAATGACAGTGGATAAAAGCACAACGAAGAAAACAACATTAAACATGAGCTGCCCGTGCTCAAGTTCTTCCACCAAGGGATAGGTTCCAAGAATGATCGGAACGGCCCCTTTCAAACCAGCCCAGGAAATAAAGAGCTTTTCTTTTACATTTATTTTTGAAAAAAGCAAACTGACAAAAACCCCGACTGGACGAGCTACCACCATAAGGAAAATAGCCAATGTGATCCCTTGCCATACCACATCAAGCAGATCCTTCGGAAAAACAAGAAGACCTAAAATCATAAACATGACCATCTGCATCACCCATGCCATTCCCTCATTAAACCCAAGAATAGAATGGCGATAAGTTAAATCAGCATTTCCAATGACAATGGCCATTACGTAAACAGCTAAGAATCCGCTCGCATTCATAATGGTAACCGTACTAAACGCAAAAATAGATAGAGCGATAGATAAAACCGGATAAAGACCAGAGGAGTCGAGATTAATCTTATTAATCAACCAAACAGAGATGACACCGAACAAAATACCGAGGATGAGTCCGAGCCCCATTTGCCAGAAAAAACTTAAAATGAGGGTAAGAGGTTCAAATGAAGGAGATTGAATCACTTGAATTAAACTAATTGTCAAGAAAATCGCCATTGGGTCATTAGAGGCTGACTCTGCTTCAAGCACGGTTGTCAACTTAGGCTTCACATTTTTACTTCCAAGAACACTAAAAACAGCGGCGGCATCAGTCGATCCAACAATCGCACCGACGAGAATACCTTCTGCCCATGTTAAATCAAGCACAAATTTTGCGGCCATTCCCATTGTGATTGTAGTAGCAATCACCCCAAGGGTAGCAAGCGATAAAGATGGTTTGTACACCGTCTTCACGCTTTTCCACTTTGTCTGCAAACCGCCTTCAAATAAAATGATGACGAGCGCCACCGTTGCAATCAATTGCGCGAGCCAGGCATTATCAAAGAAGACAAACTGGTTTAATACCATGCCGACCGCAATAAACAACACGAGTGATGGCAATCCGAGTCTAGTAGAAAACTTAGCACTTATGACACCAACTAACAAAAGAATAGAAAAAGCTAACACAATGTTTTCAATCGTAAAATTCATCGCACTCTCCTTTTCAGAAAATAATATCTCTTCTTACCTTATAATACATCCACATTTCCCCTAAAATAAACCTATCAAAAAGAAATTGGTGTTTACCACCATTCCTTTCATCCCAAACATATATTTATACATTTTAAGGAAACAAATATTTTTACTCACGCTAAAAGTAGGAGTTTTTACGTTTTATATAATTATATGTTTTTAACTAATTTAAAGAGGCTATATAAGAAGCGTACAACAAATATTCCACTTTAAGGAGAGGATACAAAATGGCAAACAACAATAATAACGATAAGAAAATGAGTGTGGAAGAAGCTGGACGCAAAGGCGGAGAAGCTACTGCCCGTAACCATGATAAAGAATTCTACCAAGAAATCGGACGCAAGGGCGGAGAAGCCACGGCTGAAAAACATGGTAAAGAATTCTATGAAGAAATTGGCGAAAAAGGCGGAAATGCCCGCGCTGAACAAAGAGAATCTAACGAATAAAATTAAAAAAATAAATGTTTAATTAGTTTATAAAAAGGTAATATAAACCACATGATTCATTAAATTAAAAAAGGAGCTGGATAAAATGGCAAACAACAATGAAAACAACGAAAGAAAAATGAGTGTAGAAGAAGCTGGACGTAAAGGCGGAGAAGCTACTGCTGAAAACCATGACAAAGAATTCTACCAAGAAATTGGACGTAAAGGCGGAGAAGCTACTGCCGAAAACCACGATAAAGAATTCTATCAAGAAATTGGACGCAAGGGCGGAGAAACTACGGCTGAAAACCATGATAAAGACTTCTATCAAGAAATTGGACGTAAAGGCGGAGAAGCTACTTCTGAAAATCATGATAAAGAATTCTACCAAGAAATTGGACGCAAAGGTGGAGAAGCTACTTCTGAAAACCACGACCGGGATTTCTATGAAGAAATCGGTGAAAAAGGCGGAAATGCCCGCGCTCAGCAACGCGATAATGACTAATTAACTTTTAGTTAGAAAAGCTAGAAGTGAATAATCAAAAAACGAGTGAACCTTAATAGGTTCACTCGTTTTTTTCATTCCTATTTCGTTCTCAACATCTCATGACGATCTGTTATGCTTTCTCTCCATATGTATCCAGCCGTAATAAATAGCCCAAAATACTAAAGGTACCATGATCGCATACTGCTTCATTCCAGCAGGCAGATAACAAACTAGTATGATTAGCAATATAAGTGCTGGCAGCAAAAGAATAAAATATTTTTTCTTATCCATTTGTCTTTCTCCCCCTCCTTAACACAATGGTCTGTTCCATTTCACTTGCATATTTCATGCTTCTACATTTTTAGTTCACCAAGTAACTAATACCTATCTTATTATCCTTTTTCATATTAAACCAAAAAAAGAAGTTTCAGGAAACTGCACTTTATTACTAATAATCAAGCTCTTCTCATAAAATTTATTCGCTCTTTTAGTATGATTCTATCATTTTGTTTTAGCAATATTTACAATAATGATAAAATTCGTCATCATCAAGAAGAATATATTTTCCTATTAAACTTTGAAAAAAGGAGTACATTTCTATGAAAAAAACCCTTCAGGTTCTTTGTATCATAAGTTTATTTATGCTCTGCTTCTCTTTTGTCAGCAACCATTCAGCAGAAGCAGCAAGCCCTAAAAAAGCCTATGTAGCAGCCGAGTCTGTATACTCTGGTGGTGGACACAGCAGTAAGTCTCGCGGGATTGATTTATTTATGGGTCCAAAAGATGCAGCCATTTATGCTTCTAAATTAAATTCTAGCTGGAAAGCTTCTGTTGCGTGGGCGGCGGCAGGTTTTATTCCGGGAGTCGGGCCTTTTATCACAGGAGTAGGAGTAGCTGAAACTGTAAAATCTCAACAAGCTGCTAAAAAAATTGAAAAATTAGCTAAAAAAAATAAAAAGGTTCACGTTTTTACTCAAGATGGTTTAATTTCAGTTAAAGAGTGGGACAGCAAAGCTTCATCTATTAAGACTTCGATGCCAAAAAGCAGCACCCAAAAAATGGGCAATATTAGAACAAGTATTAAAACAAAGGTTCTTAAAAAAGTAGTGAAATAAGAACTTTTTCTAAAATCGTTATTGTTACTCATTAATACCATTCCTTCTTTATGACGATCAGATCTTTTTATAAAAGGGCTGGTCGTCTTTTAGATAGGCTCTTTTGCAGTTGGTTGCTGATTTTTGCTACAGGCAGACGTTTTTCCCGCTAAAATCGCCGCCTTCCACTCTAATCAACTATTAAAACTAAAAAATAACATTTACCATTAACAGAGCTTTTAGCTAAAGGCCTCCTCCTTCTACACCGCTTGCTTTACACTCCAAGTTTGCCATATCAATAATTAAATCCCCTTCAAGTAGTGTTGCATTCTACTTAAAGGGGATTACTCTATCTTATTTATTGAACTATTACCCAGCTTGTTCTTCGTGCTGTTCTCCTGTTGCTGTTTCTTTTTTCGTAAGCAAGCTTACAATGACGAAGACGATAGCAGATAACGGCAGCGCATAAAATAAAGGGTCAACATGTGTCATCGGATAAGCTAATAGCGTATCTTTTCCGAATAAAGCTTTGGATAGCCCTAGAACAGCTGCTTCCTTTTCATGCAAGAAGATAAATCCTAAAATACTGATGGCGAAACCAACGATCATACTTGCTTTTGCTCCTGCTCTTGTGGAACCTTTCCAAAAGAACGCTCCAATCATAACAGGTAAAAAGCCGGCTGCACATATGCCAAACCAGAAAGCCGTCGCCTGTGCGATAACCCCTCCCGGCAATACATAAGACAACACAACAGCTGCTACAATCCCAATTAATACACCAATGCGGGAAGCATCGATTCCAAAAAATGATGTAACCCCAAAACTCTTCAAAATGTCTTGTCCAAAGGCAGACCCTTGTAAGTGTATAAGAGAGCTGATCGTTGAGATGGCTGCTGATAACAATGTCAAAGTAAATAAGTAAACGAACCATTCTGGCATTAAGTGATTAATCAAAGCAGGGATCACGAGGTCTACATTTCCTTTCGCTGCCTCTATAGAAAGCTTTCCTACATGCTCGTGGAAGTAAAGATTACTGATCGGTCCAAGCATAAAAGCGGCACCCGTCATGAAGAAAATGAAGACTCCGCCCACAATGACTGAACGGTATAGAGCCTGATTATTCTTAACCGTCATGAAGCGCATGACAAGCTGAGGCTGCGCCAACACACCAATTCCCACTCCCATAACAATTGTGCTGACTAACGTCCACCAAATGGGAGAACCCAGTTCCGGCATCGAAGTCCAGCCGCGGTGTCCTTGTTCCACTAAGGACTGGGGAACGAGATCCTTCATTGCCGTTAAGCCGGCATGTCCAGCTATGACGCCCCCTACTGCTTTGTAGCCCATAAACAAGAAGATAGCCATCCCAACAAACATAACAATGGCTGCAAAAGCATCGGTATACATAACGGCTTTAATCCCGCCGCTTAACACATAAAAACCGACAATAACGGCTAATACCAACAGTGCCACATTATAATTCATCGAAAGGGTTTCTTGCAGAAAGCGCCCTCCCCCAACTAAAACAATGCTCGTATAAGCCGGCATTAGGACAAAAATAATAATACCAGAAAAAACAGTGATGAATTTCGACTGATAGCGCTTTCCTAAAAGCTCAGCAAATGTGTAAGCCTCCAGCTGCTCAGACACTTTTCGAATGCGCGTCCCAAAGAAGACAAAGGAAACAAAAACACCGAACACAATATTTAAAAAGCAAAGCCATAGCAGACCAAAGCCATATAAGGATGCTACACCGCCAAAACCAATTAAAGAAGAAGTACTGATAAAAGTGGCTCCGTAAGAAAGCGCCATAACAGTAGGATTAATGCCTCTTCCTCCGACTAAGTAATCCGCTTCCGACCTTGTTGTTTTATAACCATAATAGGCAAGTGCCGACATGATGCCCAAGTAAAGTAAAAGTATCGGGATTAATATAGCAAAATTCACTTACCTCACTCCTCTTCTCCGCGATTCCACATAACTGCCCCAAAGACAACACAGCCAACCATCGATAAAATGGTGCCAATCCAAGCAAAAGCAATGATTGGATCTTCCATACCAAACATGACGACTTCCTCCTTTTATTCTGCCTCTTCGAAAATGAAAAGAAGCTATAATAAGCTTTCAGGCTGTTGATAAATGCCCGCTTTCTTCCTTGCTCGCCTGCCATGCTTATGCTCCTCATGGGCACTCTGCTATTCGTTAGGTTTGCATCTCGAAAGACAACTATCAATCAGCCTGATCACTCTGCCTGCGCTCTCAGCTCTTTCGTATGTGTCTCATTCTACTTTCCTGAAGCTGTTTTTTTGTAACGAGCATGGATATTATTCTGTTTATACGTGCCCGCCTCACTAAATTCGATTAGCTCCATAGACAGTGCTAAATAACGCTTAGCGAAAAGATCAGCGAAATGTTTTTTTATAACGGCAAACAATTCATCACACACCGCTTTTTTTACTTCTTCAGAGCGGCCTGCGCCAATTTTCAACGCAGCATGGACAAAGGCATCATCTTCTGTCCCATCAGCAATGAAATAATCTTGCAGTTCAATAGCTCTTGAACGAATGCCCCCAATTGGAAACACATCACCATAGGAAATAAGCGTTTGATTGATTTTCTTGAGCAGAGCCGGAATATCCGCCTCTGCTTTAATATTATCCGTATATTCAATAATGAAATGCGGCATGCAGGTCTCCCCCTTTTATGTTGTCTGCTGAGACGTTACCTTTTTAGAAGTCTCCTTGATGCCAAAGGTTTCATCTCCAACAATAGTATTCACCAGGCGGCCGATCCCTTCGATTTCCGTAATGACTTCATCCCCAACTTTTGTATCAACCGACCCTTTCGGTGTACCTGTTAAAATGATGTCTCCCTCATTCAATGTCATAAAGCTGCTCAAGTATTCAATTAAATAAGGAATATCAAAAACCATATCTTTCGTGTTGCCTTCTTGCGTGAGCTCTCCATTTACATACGTTCTCAATGTCAAATTCATTGGATCCTGAACAGCTGCTTTATCAACGAACCAAGGGCCAATTGGTGTACATGTATCCCGGTTTTTCACTCGTAAATTTGGACGATAGTAGTTTTCTAAATAGTCGCGGATGGCGTAATCATTAGCGACGGTATAACCTGATACATATTCATAGGCCTCTTCTCGTTTCACATTCCGTGCCGGGCGGCCAATGACAACAGCAAGCTCACATTCATAATGCATGTAGTCAACGTCTGCTGGCCGCCGCGTCTGTCCTCGATGTCCAATAAAGGTGTTTGGCCCTTTTAAGAAAACAAGAGGCTCTTCTGGTGCTTTAAAAGAAAGCTCCGCAGCATGGTCGGCATAATTCAACCCTAAAGCAAAGACAGTTCTCGGTTCTACTGGCGGAAGCCATACAACATTTTGTTCTTCGACAATCCGGCCATCATTTAGCTGTAAGCGGCCGTCTTTCTCCACAGCTTCATGAATCGCTCCTGCATAAGCCACTTTCGCTCTCTTCATTTTAAGCCCCCCTCTGCTGGTTCTTTTTCAGGTACAATCGTATTTTCTAGCACGCCTACTCCCTCTATTTCAATACGGACAACATCTCCCGCTTTAGCAAGCGGTGCCTCTTCAGGAACACCTACAAGAAGCGTATCCCCGACGCGCAGCGTCATGAAATCTGTTACGTCTGCCAATAATTTAGCAACTGGGCGAATTAAGTTTGCTGTTGTATTTTCTTGACGCAATTCTCCATTAATATATACGCGTGTATGTACCTGATCAGGATGTTGAACCGCTTCCCGCTTTACGATCCATGGGCCGATTGGACAAAAGCCATCGCGTGCTTTTTGGCGGATTGCCGGGCGATAGACGCTTTCATGTGGAATGCTGACGTCATTCACCACCGTATAGCCCGCTACATAGTCCAGTGCCTCTTCTTCACTTACCCGTGTAGCTGTACGGCCAATAACAATACCAAGTGCCGCTCCCATTTCAAGCGCTTCAACTCCTTCTGGAAGTAGAATCGGCCGATTATGGCTATTAATCGTGTTAGCTGGCTTAATGTAAAGAATAGGTGCTTTAGGAGCTGCTTTATAAGGCGCTTCATTCACCGCCTCTCCCAGTGCTTCCAAAGCTCCTTTATAGTTTAAAAGCGTGCCATAAACCGTTCCGGAAACCGGTGCATCAACAGCTAATTGTTCAAAGCTGAATGACTGACCTTCTTTTTCAATGACACCTTCCGTCAGTTTCACATTAATTTCATCTGATTGCAGCGTGCCTTGAAATTTCACGTTTGCTGTTATCATCTTTCTTCCACTCCTTTGGCAATATTCTTTCTAGCCCTTTTCTTCATGGAACTTTGTGAACAGAACTTTTTTATAAAGAAATTCTGGACAGGGTGAAAGGGGAGACATATGACTGCTCCCCTAGTTTCTCTTTTATTTATTAACCAAGCGGCCATTAAATGACCATTTCATCTCGTTGAATATAGTCACTCACTTCAGAGGTTTCACTTTGCTTGCCAAACATGTATTTCAGCCATTTGATGTTTACTTTTTTTCCGTACGTATCGGTGAAACAATCTTTCAGCTGAATAAGCAAAGACGGCTGACGGTCTGTTATAGACATCTGATGGCAAACACCTTCATACACCCGGCCCTCTATTTCTGCTTCCACGCGGTACACACCCAGCTTTGGCAAGCGGTACTCTTCCGCAATATCCGCCTTGATAAATTGATGGTTCTTATAGAATAAAGAGTTTTGCTTTACTTCACCTCTCACCTCGTAAGCATAGCCGAGCAACTCTGAAGCACACTCTACTTTCCCAGCAGCTAACAACTCACGGACCGCTGTCGAACTGATTTTTTGAGCTTGCTGTTCAATTTTCTGAACTGTTGTCACTTCAAACTTGCCTCGTCCTGCTTCGGTGAGTGTTTCCATGTTGCCTTTTCCTTTATGGCCATAGTGATAGTCAAATCCGGCCACTACATGTTTGCAGTGAAGCCCCATAATATAGTGTTCAATAAAATCTTCAGGGGATAACTTTGCAAAGTCCGGAGTAAATTTCACAATGAATAATTGATCAACACCAAGTTCCTGAAAACGCTCTTCTTTTACTGGCAGCGGCGTCAAGTAAGTCATAGGCCCCTGGTCCGGAAAGAGAATATCTTTCGGATGAGGAAAAAAAGTCATAACGTTGAATTGATATCCCTTTTTTCTTGCTGCTGCTTTTGCTGCCTCAAGAATGCCGCGATGCCCGATATGGACTCCGTCGAAAAAACCGAGTGCCAGTACACAAGGAGCTGATCCAGCTTGTGTGGGAATTTGGTTTGGATATTCAATGTGAATCGTTTCCATCAGTTGCACGTCCCCTTTCGTTTTACTTAAGCAAGCTGGCCTTCTGCAAGCTGGCCGTATTTTCCTTCAAAGAAAGTAAGCGGTGACCCTTCCCGTAAGACAATGTCCTGCACTTCACCGATGAACAGTGTATGATCTCCGGCTACTTGCTTTGAATAAACATTACAAACCACATTGGCAAGCGCATCTTTAATGACTGGCACATCCTGAATGCGATCAAATTCTGCCTCGCGCTTTTCCTTAATCTGGCCAGCGAACAGCATAGACACTTCCTGTTGCTCCGCCGCTAAAATGTTGACAGCAAATTTGCCAGATTCATTGATTTTCTCAAGCATTTTTGCTTTTTCACCAATTGAAATTAAGACGAGCTTCGGATTGAGTGACACGGACATGAAGGCATTCGCCGTCATGCCGTGTGCTTCTCCATCCAACTCGGTCGTAATCACTGTGACGCCTGTCGCGAATTTCCCCATGGCGTTGCGAAATAAACGATCATCCATCCTGTGTTCCTCCCGTTACGTTAAATGATAAATTCAGGTTTCTTTTGTTCAAGCTTCGCTGCTTCTGTTTTCACATATTCTCCTGTTTCGATATCTAAGAATGGAGATGTTTCATTGAACCAGCTATCCGGTGCTTTAGCTCCCCAGAATGTTTGGCGGCGAGGATCATTTAAATCCCAGCGAATTGGTTCAAAATCAGGATCACTTGTTAAGTAGTCTCCGTTATACAGTTCAATACGGTGACCGTCTGGATCTCTTAAATATAAGAAGAAAGCGTTAGACAAACCATGACGGCCTGGTCCGCGTTCGATACTGTCCGCATATCCAAGGGAAGCAAGAACGTCACAGCAATGAATCAAAGCTAAAGGATCTGGCAGCCAATAAGCAAAGTGGTGAAGCCGCGGACCTTCTCCATTCATGAACGCCTGGTCATGAACGCTTGGCTTGCGATGCAGCCAAGCTGCCCAAATGCTTTCATCTTCCGTTGCTGTATATTCTGAGCAGGCAAATCCTAATTCGTTAATGAAGAAATCGTATGCCTTTTGAACGTCCGCCACAGCACAGTTCACGTGGTCGATCCGTTGAATTCTTGCTCCTTTATAAAGGTCATAACGCTGAAGCAGACGCTCTGCTTTATCCATTTTGCAGAAGAATTCAAGCGGCAGGCCAGATACGTCATGTACATGAAGCGCACGTCCAAGTGCATACTGTGTACCTTCTTCTAGCCACTTTGTTTTCAATCCTTTTGATTGGAAAAGTGCTGCCAGCTTGTCAAGATCTTCTTCCTTCTCTACTTTATAACCAAGTGCGTGAACACCGACTTTTTCAGACTTCTTCAACACTAAGCTGTGATGAACATGCTCTTCTAAGCCTCTTAAATAGATGCAGTCATCCTTTGTTTCTGTTTCAATAAATCCTAAAGCATCTACATAGAATTTTCTTGAGCGCTCAAGATCCTTTACATTCAGTACTGTTCTTGCAATGCGGATAATATTAAAATCCATTGCCCTTGCCTCCCTTTTTTCACTTGTAAGAATCGTCATCTTTTATTCAGGCTGTTGAAACATGCTTTCTTCCCTCTTCACCTATCTGCATCATCCTGATTCTCATCCAGATTTCGTCTTGAAAGAAAAGCCTTCTCAACGAGCCTGACATTGTGTACAGCAGAATTTGCTTGCGAATTATTTTTGAACAAGCTCTTCAGAACGGTCTAAAAACTCTTTTACGCGATCTACATACTCTTGCTTGTCATAGCCGTTATACAAGGCACTTGCCATTCTCACTGGATCTCCGAAGAAGAAGCGCTCATACAATGTTTGTCTTGTACCAAAGGCACTCATGCAGACATCCCATGCTAGACGATACAACTTCACACGATCGTAAGCGTTTCCAGTAGCGGACTGTAAGTATTTATCGAGATCCGGACGGAGCTCTGAATTAAAGTCTGCTTCGTTTGGAATCGCCATTAAGCCGCTGGCACCGAGCAATTGCATAATTTCACTAAAGCGCGGGTAGATCTTCGGATAGTAGTTGCGAGCAATGTTCAATGGCGTGAAGTCCGGTGTCATGATACCCCATTTATCAACTTTGGCATTCGCTTCTGCCGCTGCTACGTAAGACTTGACTGTTTCTAACGCTATAATGATTTCAGAAGCTTTCTCTTGAACGTGCTGATATTGGCCAATGTTAATCGTTTCAATCATGAGCTGAACTAAGCCGAGGATAAACTCTGTTTTTGCCACGTTTTTCGAAACGACTTGGTGCGTCATATGAACGACCGCATTACTTTCGTTATAGGCCTGGTTACAAACGCCAACATCACCGAGTGCAAAGACGCGATCCCACGGAACTACCACATCGTCAAAGACAACGATCGTATCCATTTCCTCAAAGCGTGAGCCAAGCGGATGGTCAAAATTAGACTTTCCGTAATCGAAGGATTCACGGCAGATGAACTTTAACCCAGGCGTATTATTTGGAATAGAGAAAGCGTAAGCATAAGGGTTTTCTTCTTCCGCTTGTTTTAACAAGGTAGACGGGAATACCATGATTTCATCTGTAATGCCGCCTTGAGTAGCCAGTAATCTAGCTCCTTTAATCACAACGCCTTCTGACGTTTTTTCTTTAATGCGGGCTGCGATATAAGGATCTGGCAGCTGAGCAGCATTCACACCACGGTTTACTTGCGGCTGGATAAGTGTATGCGTTAAAGACAAATCATTCTCTCGACAGTATTCATAATATTTCGACATATTTTGAGCGTAGAAAGGATCTTGCTTGCCGAACATTTCAGATGCTGATCCGTAGGCCATCATTCCAACATTAATGTAATCCGGTGAACGCCCCATCATTCCGTTGTTATGACGCGCCCACTCCTGCATCATTTTGCGGCGCATTTCCAAATCTTCTTTCGTTCTTGGCTGGATAAAAGACGTACCAACACGATCCCCAGTCGTTGGCGACTCGTACGTCATGAAATCCTTTTTCTTTGGATCATGCTGCATATCATACAACTCAGCCTGTGTTTTCATAACCCCTTTGAAGGCAGGATGCTCGGAGATTTTTCCTTTTACTTGCTCTCCATCAATCCAGACGTTCGCTTGAGCCTGATCGACTCTTTCGATGTATTCCTTACCTGTTTTAGCTGGCATATAACTCTCTCCTTTTTTAATGAAAGTGGAAGGCGCTCGGTCAGCGGCGACCAGCATAAGACGGGCTGATGAATTGGCGTTTTTCAGCCATGCAGTCAGCTTGGCTTACGACCTCGAGCCGTTAGCGCCTGTAACTAGACAATCTTCAAAGTGGAAGGCGCTGGCTTAGCGCCCTCTCTTTTAATTATTCTGTTTACTTTCCGAATTGCGGGATATGGTGATCGCCAATGGCCACGTGAATGATTTTTGGTTCTGTATAAAATTCAAAGAGTGCATAACGTCCGCCTTCTCGACCGACACCGCTGTCTTTCATTCCGCCGAATGGAATTCTTAAATCACGGACGTTTTGTGCATTGATCCATATCATGCCGGCTTCTACTGCCTGGGCTACACGATGCCCGCGTTTAATGTCGTTCGTCCACACGTATCCAGCAAGGCCATAACGCACATCATTTGCTGCTTTAACCACTTCTGCTTCGTCTTCAAATTCAATGACCGCCATAACTGGCCCGAAGATTTCTTCCTGGCACACTCTCATCTCATTTTTGGCATTTAATAAAAGTGTTGGCGGCACAAAGTTGCCGGCTTTCACTTCTTCAGGCACTACTCCCTGAATCACTTCACAGCCTTCTTCTTTAGCCAATTCAATGTAGCTTTTAACTTTATTAAAATGTTCTTTTTCAATTAGCGGTCCAAGCTGTGTTTTGGAATCCATTGGATCGCCGATCTTAATATTCATGACACGTTTCTTTAATTTTTCTGCAAACTCATCTTTAATGTTTTTATGAAGGAACAGACGAGAGTTCGCTGTACAGCGTTCCCCATTAAAGGAGAAGATTCCCCATACCGCTGCATCAAGAGCGCGGTCAAGATCCGCATCATCGAACACGATTAGCGGGGACTTGCCACCAAGTTCCATCGATGTTTTCTTTAACGTATCTGCCGAATTCTTAATAATGACAGAGCCTGTTGTTGTTTCTCCAGTAAAGGAAATGGCTTTTACATCTGGATGTGCCACAAGCGTTGCGCCTGCTGTTTCTCCGAAGCCGTGAACGATGTTGAACACACCTTCTGGAAGGCCCGCTTTATCAATTACTTCTGCCAGTTTGTTCGCTGTCAAAGGGGATAGTTCCGCCGGTTTTAGGATCACTGTATTACCCGTTGCCAAAGCCGGAGCAACTTTCCATGTTTCTAGCATAAATGGCGCATTCCATGGTGTAATGAGCCCGATTGGTCCAAGCGGCTTATATACAGTGTAATTAATGAATTCATCATCCATTGGGTACGATTCTCCATGCAGTACCGATTGCACCATGCGAGAATAAAAACGGAAGTTCTCTGCTGCGCGAGCTGCCTGTTTCTTCGTCTGGCTGATCGGAAGACCCGTATCAAGAGATTCCAAATAAGAAATTTCTTCCGCATTTTCTTCGATCAAATCAGCGATTCGTTCGATATACTTCATGCGTTCTGCCACTTTCATCTTTCCCCATGGCCCTTCTTCAAACGCTCTTTTTGCAGCTGCTACTGCTTTGTTGATATCTTCAGCACGTCCTTCAGCCACCACGTTATTTACCTTATTCGTAAATGGATTGATGTTTTCAAATGTGGCACCTGCTTCGGCATCTGTAAACTGGCCATCAATATAGAGTTTTACATCCTCTACTCGTTTATGGGTTAGCTCTTGTTGTCCAGCTGCTTGTACTTGCATCATGGTCACTCCTTTTCCATTTCCTCCACCTTTTTCATAGAGGCTGATTCGTTCTTTTGTTCAATTAATTAGTTAGTTGAAACGCCTTCTGGCAAAATATTGTATGATTTTAGCACTTCACGAATTTCATCCTGTAATTCCTGCGTTGGCAAGGCCATTGGCTTGCGCAGAACTGGCTCGATTTTGCCCATCATGCCGAGGGCTGCTTTTACTGGTGCCGGATTCGTATCTTTAAAGAGAACGTCATTTAACGGCATTAATTCGTAGTGAAGCTCAAGTGCTCTTTCTGTATTTCCTTCCATCCAAGCGTTGTGCATTTCTGCTACTTGAGCTGGGGCAACGTTTGCTGTTGCACTGATAGAACCAGCACCGCCGATCGTCAGCATCGGATAGCAAAGCAGTTCAATACCGGAGAATAATTTGAAATCTCTGCCACAATTCAGCAGGACACGGTTAACATGTTCAAAGTCTTTGTTGGACTCTTTAGCACCGATAATGTTCGGGCAATCTTCCACTAAACGAGCTAGCGTTTTGACCTCTAGGTTGACCCCTGTACGTCCTGGAATGTTATAGACGACGATTGGAATATCGACCGCATCCGCAATCGTTTTATAGTGATTGTAAAGAGCATGCTGGGAAGGTTTGTTGTAATAAGGAACAATAACCATTGCCGCATCAGCACCCATTTCCTGTGCTGCTTTCGTTAAGCGAAGCGCTTCATTGAAATTAACAGAGCCTGTACCCGGCGCAAACGGCACGCGGCCATCGATTGTTTTGATCGCTGTTTCCATGACAAGCTCTCTCTCTTCTACTGTTAGGGAACTTGGCTCTCCGGATGTACCCGTAACGGAAATTCCGTGGCTGCCGCTTTCAATCTGCCAATTGATTAAGCTCTTAAATGTATCAAGGTCCAAACTCTCGTCCTGCTTAAAAGGAGTAATGACCGGTGCAATCGACCCTTTTAATTTTTCTTTCGCTTCCTGAACTTTTGACATGTTTTCTTCGCTCCTTTTTCATCATCACGAAGAAGTAACGATTCTACTTCTTCATTCGTTCTATGGATTCCTTTTTCACTAAATAAGAAAGTTTTAAAAATTTAGAAAAAATAGTGGAATCGTTTACATAAATAACTTAACATAGGAATTAAAATATTAAAAATATTAAAAATATTGGTTAGGTATATTTTAAAAGTATACATAGTTGTAAGGAGGTTCCAAAGTTGGATATTCGACAAATTCGCTATTTCGCCACCATTGCAGAAGAAGGTCAAATTACAAAAGCTGCCAAAAAACTTCATATGGCCCAACCACCTCTTAGTCAGCAGTTAAAAGCGTTAGAAGAAGAACTTGGTGTCTTGCTATTGGAACGTAAAGGCAGAAGTCTTGAATTAACAGAAGCAGGAGAAGTTTTATACAAGAAAGCGAAATATCTTTTAGAAAAGATGGAGGAAACTGTTATCGAAGTCAAAGAAGTCGGAGACGGTTTAAAAGGGGTATTATCCATCGGCTCTGTTAAAACCTGCTTCTCTTACATCCCAGAACGCTTTCTTCATTTCAGAGAGAAATACCCACATGTCAAATTCCGCTTGAAAGAAGGCGATTCTTTCTTATTAGCGAATTATTTAAAACAACGTGAAGTGGAATTAGCCATCGTGCGGCTTCCGCTTGAAATGGATGAGTTCTCTTATCTTCCTCTGCCGCCAGATCCATTTGTTGCTGTTATGCCGGAGAAATGGGATCACCCTGCTGTCATCCAGATGAATGATCTGAAGGACATGCCACTCATGCTATTGCACCGGGTCAGTGGTGTGGGCCTTTATGAACTCGTCGTGAATGAGTGTAAAAGACATGGATTTAGCCCTAATATTATTTGTGAATGCCCTGACGCTGCAATGTTATTATCGCTCGTCCGGACCGGCTTAGGAACGGCTCTTCTGCCTAAATCAACCCTCCTCTCCTTTCCAACGGATGGTTTGAAGGTAATTGAAATTGAAGACTGTACCACTCAATCAGAATCTGCCATCATCTGGCTCAAAGACCGCTACTTATCTAAAAAAGCAGAGCGGTTTCTCGAAACGTTCTACCCGGTTGAAACCCTGATTGATTAATGAAAAAGGAGACCGTGATGCACGGTCTCCTTTGTTTATTGATCGTCGTTACTCTAGAAGTTTTGTTCACTTCTTTGCTAGTTTTGCTCGTCTCTTCTCTTTGTTTCGCTTAACCCCTCCGCCTCTACTGCCGCCATAAATTCCTCCGGCTGATCGAGGCGCAAGTATATCCTTTCAGCTTTTTTAGTGAATCCATATATATACTGAACGGTTGCCGGGCTTTCTAGCTCAATCACGATTTGCGGTTCCCCTTTTTCTATATCGGCATACATACCATGAAAAGCTGTTTTGTCCTTCTCGTTATATTCTCCAGGCACTACGCGGCGAATTGAGAGAATATTTCCTTTTACAGCCGTGACCCTCTTCATTAATCCAATGGGAACTGTAATTTGGTCGGGCTCCACGATAATCGGATTAAGACGAATCGCTTGGATTTCACCGATAAAGAAGAACACCGTATATATGTTTAATATGACCATAACCCACGCAATTGCGGGATTCATCGAATGAATGAGCCAATGTACCCCAATGGTCTCCAGTACAACCGCATGAATAAGCATGATATTAAAAGCAATGACGCTCGTGCGACGATGGGCCGTAAAGTACCGATTGGATTCTGGTGTTTTTTGCTTCCAGCTGGCCAATGCAAATTTCCACATCATCCATTCAGAAATCATTACTTTAGCAAAGCGATTCTCTGAAAAAGCAGCGTCTGCTTGCTGCCAAACAGCTAGTGTCAGTGCAGCTTCCTCTTTGTTCGCTTTTACTTTTCGCCGGATGGTCTGTACTGTTTTCACAAGACGAACGACAATCCAAATCTCAGCTATAAACAGAGCGGCTTCCCCTGCAACTAACAACCAGCCAACCCATTCCATTCCGGCAAGCCTTCCATTGGGAATGATCGACTTTCCAACAAAGTAGCCGAGCAGCGCCACGCCAATGACAGGAGCTATCTGCCCTTTTTTCTTAAAAACGAAGAAGTAAGCAAGGAGCGGAATGACAATGATAAAATCAAGTAAAGATCCCATCGTAACGAATTTCATTTCATGGGCAGGAAGGGGGATTAAGTGATGAGCAGAAAAGTTAGCGAGCACAATGATCCCAGTCAACGCTAAAAACCATTTCCATTGTGTGGATGACAAACGGGCAGTATTCATAAAAACCCTCCTTTAACTGATTTCCTATTATGTAATTACTTCCATTTTATAAAAAAACAGACCGTTGTTTCATCTGAAATGTGACAAAATTCCTACGTTTCCTTTTTTATCAAGAAAGGGAACAAACTGTGTTAAAATAACGATAAAGTTTTTACTTATACGGAGGGCTCGAAGTTGATTTTTCCTTACATACTTTTAGGAATCGCAATTGTGTCAGAAGTATTCGGTTCAACCATGTTGAAACTTTCAAATGGTTTCACACGTTTATCTCCAATAGCAGGCGTCATCGTCGGATTCGGGATTGCCTTTTATTTATTATCCATCTCTTTGAAAACGCTGCCTCTAGGAGTGGTATATGCTACGTGGAGCGGCTGTGGAACGATTCTCACAGCAGTGGCAGGTGTATTATTTTTCAAAGAAAAGATCAATCGACAAGGCGTATTAGGAATAGGGCTGCTAGTGGTTGGACTCATTCTATTAAATGGCTAAGGAGCTTCAAAATGAAAGGAATGCTATTTTTAACACTTGCAATCTTGCTTGAAATATTCGGTTCTACTATGTTGAAACTATCAGATGGATTTACTAATCTTGTTCCATCTATCGGGGTAGCTGTCGGCTTTCTTTCTGCCTTTACTCTCTTTAGCTTCGCACTGAAGAGCATCCCTCTGTCTGTCGCTTATGCGATTTGGTCTGGTGCGGGTACGGCCCTCACTGCTATCATCGGTGTGCTGGTGTTCGGCGAAAGCTTTGGCGCCTTAAAAATCAGCGGATTGTTTCTTATTATTTTTGGTATCACTCTGCTCAATGCCTCTTCCCAAAAAGCGGCACAAGATGAAGGGTAGCTTATACTAGTTAGTAAATAAACTTAAAAGCGGACTTTAATAAGTCCGCTTTTAAATTCCTTCTATAAAGCCGTTTTTTCAGGAATGGCTTTTTTTTCTTTTAACTCTTTATTTTTTTTTTCGGACATGTTGAACAGTTCCTCATTCAATCCTTTATAGGTGGAGTAACACATGACGAGCATAAGAACAGCAAGCGGGACAGCCGTTGCTACTAGAGCTGACTGTAATCCAGATAAACCGCCCGTCATGATCAAGACGACTGAAATAGCCGCGATGACTACTCCCCAAATAATTTTCGTCCGATGAGCTGGGTTTGGATTTCCATTCTCACTGATCATGCCTAATACGAAAACTGCCGAGTTAGCTGATGTAATAAAGAAGACAAGCACAAGAACCATCGCCAGGATACTGAGGAATGAACTCATTGGAAAATACTCGAAAAACTTAAACAAAGCAGACGTTACATCCGTTGATACTGCCGTGGCGAGCGCCTTTTCCCCCATGTTTTGAATGAGGTGAATAGCCGATCCGCCCATTACCGCAAACCAGAAGAAGGAACCAAGAACAGGAATGAATACGGCCCCCATCATAAATTCCTTGATCGTTCTGCCTCTGGAAATCCTGGCAACAAAGCTGCCGACAAGCGGTGCCCAAGCAATCCACCAGCCAAAATAGAAGAGCGTCCAGCTGGCAATCCAGGAACCATCATTATACGGCTCTGTCCGAAATGACATTCCAATAAAATTTTGAACATAGTCGCCAACTCCTTGGAAGAAAATCTTAAAGATTGATTGAGTCGGCCCAAGAAAAAGCACAAAGCCCAATAAAGCAAACGCAAGAATCATATTCAGATTGGATAAATTCTTCATCGCTCCTTGCAGCCCTGAAACGGTGGAACCTACATAAATAAAAGTAACGACAATCACAATGATCGCTTGTGTTGTAATATTCATTGGGATTCCCCACAGGAAGTTCATGCCGCTATTCACTTGCAATGTTCCAAAGCCAAGTGAAGTAGCGATTCCAATCACAATCGAAAGAATGACCATCACATCAATTGCTTTACCTGCTGAACCACTAATTCTATCTCCAATAAGAGGATGAAAAACGGAACTCAATGAGGACGGAAGTTTTTTTCTAAACTGAAAGAAAGCCAAGGAAACTCCTACGAGAGCATAACAGGCCCAAGCCGATACGCCCCAATGCAAGTAAACAAATTGCATCGCGAGCTTTGCTGACTGCTCAGAAGAGGCCTTGCCAAATGGAGGGTCAATATAATAGGAAACCGGTTCTGCTACACCCCAGAATACAAGACTGATACCAATAGAAGCGCTGAAAAGCATGCCAATCCAGGTAGCTGTTTTATATTCAGGCCGGTCATCATCGTCTCCTAGACGAATTTGCCCAAACTTAGACAATCCAATATACATGCAAAAAGCAAAGAAAATAAATACACTTCCAAGAATAAACCATCCTAAGTTGTTATAAATAAAACTCAGTGATGAGTTAGAGAACTTTTCTAATTGTTTAGGGGCAAATACACCAATACTAATTAATAATAAGCTGGCCGCTAAAGAAGTATAAAAGACAGCTTTTTTGCTATTCATCCAATCACTCCTATAAGGTTGAGTTACTTTTTATAGCGAAATCTTCGTTATCGATGTAAGCGGTTACTATATATTAAATTAATGGTAAAACTTGTAAATAATTCGAAATTTCAATTAATTTAATTGGCAACAGATGAAGATCCATGCCTCCATCTGTTGCCAAATGTTACATCATTTTATTATTTAATCAGCGAGTCAATAATATGCACGACTCGGTCGCCGACTTCAGAAGTAGAAGCTGTACCATTCATGTCAGGCGTCAGCACTTCTCCTTCTACAAGCAAATGCTCCATCGCTTCCAAGACAGTTCGTCCGTACTGTTCATAGCCAAAAAAGTCGAGCATTTGGCTTGCGGACCAAATAGATGCAAGCGGATTTGCTACTCCCTGCCCTGCAATATCCGGAGCCGATCCATGAATCGGTTCGAACATGGACGGGAACTTACGCTCAGGGTTAATATTTGCTCCCGCCGCAAGCCCAATACCTCCCGCCAGCGCAGCACCTAAATCTGTTAAAATGTCTCCGAATAAGTTAGACGTCACCACGACTTCGAAGCGCTTTGGATCTTTGATCATGAGCATCGCTGCTGCATCAACGAGGTAAGAAGCGGTGTCCACTTCCGGATAGTCTGCACTCACCTCTTCAAACACTTGATCCCAGAAAACCATCGAGTAATTTAAAGCATTGGCCTTGGAAATACTCGTTAGTGATCTTCCTTCTTTCTTTGCCATTTCAAATGCATAACGGATGATCCGCTCTGTTCCTTTACGAGAGAACACACTGTTTTGCAATACCACTTCATGTTCTTGTCCTTTAAACAGCCAGTCGCCGGCACCTGAGTATTCGCCTTCACTGTTTTCGCGAATAAAGAGCATGTCAATGTCTTCACGCTTAGCATCGACAAGCGGCAGGTGAGCGCCTTTTAATAAAGTAACAGGCCGGATATTGACGTACTGGTCAAAGCTTTTACGAATTCTCAACAGTAAATCCCAGAGTGAAATATGGTCCGGAACGCCCGGGAACCCAACAGCTCCTAAGTAAATAGCATCAAATTCTTTTAGCTGCTCAATTCCGTCATCATCCATCATTTTACCGTGCTTCGTATAAAATTCGCATCCCCATGGAAAGTACGTAAACTCAAATTGAAAACCTGAATCAAGCTCAGCTACTTTATTTAAAACCTTTACCCCTTCGTTAATGACTTCCGGGCCGATGCCGTCGCCGGCAATAACCGCTATTTTAAATGTCTCCACAATAATCTCCTCTTTTTTAGCTTTGATTCCAAACAACTAATTTCATTTCAGTCATTTCTTCGACTGCATACTTAATGCCTTCACGCCCTGTTCCACTTTCTTTGACTCCGCCATATGGCATTTGGTCAACGCGGTATGTCGGCACGTCATTGATCATGACACCACCTACATGCAGCTCCTGGGCAGCATATAGAGCATTTTTAATGTTGTTTGTGTAAATTCCTGCTTGCAAACCGTAGCGGGAATCATTGACTAATTCTACCGCTTCTTCGATGCTGCTTATTTTGTTTACGACGACAACCGGAGCGAACGCTTCTTGACAAGATACCTTTAGCTCACTGTCTGCACCGGTAACAATCGTTGGCTCTAAAATACCATTTTGCAGCTTGCCCCCTGTCGCTATTTGGGCATTGCTTTCTTTCGTTTCTTCGATCCACCCCAGCACACGCTCTGCTTCTCCTTTGGCGATCAAAGCAGAAATATACGTATCAGGATCAAGCGGATCACCGACTTTCAGCTTTTTCGCTGCTTCCGTAAACTTTTTAATGAACTCATCATACACCTGTTCATGAGCATATACACGTTGAAGTGAGATACAAACTTGACCTTGATTGGAGAAAGCTCCTATAATGCAGCGATCAATGATGTCCTCAATCTGAATATCTTTGTCAATGATCAAGGCTGAATTAGAGCCTAGCTCCAGTGTTGTCTTCTTCAACCCAGCCTTGCTGCGGATGCCAATGCCGACACTTGGACTGCCTGTGAACGTTACCATGCTGACGCGGTCATCTTCCACAATGGCATCTCCGACTGTTCCGCCTGGCCCTGTTACCACATTTAACACACCAGCTGGAAGACCCGCTTCTACAAATAGCTCCGCAATAAAGAGAGCGGAAAGCGGCGTTTGTGAAGCCGGCTTTAAGACAACCGTGTTCCCTGCTGCAATAGCAGGCCCTACTTTATGCGCCACGAGATTGAGCGGAAAGTTAAATGGCGTAATCGCTCCAATCACCCCGATCGGCTCTCTCACTGTATAACCAATTCGGCCAACGCCGCCTGCAGCCGCATCAAAAGGAATCGTTTCACCGTGAATTCGTTTCGCTTCTTCAGCAGAAAATTTATAGGTTTCAATCGTTCTAGCTACTTCTGCTTTAGCAAATACGATTGGCTTCGCTGATTCACGAGAGATAATTTCAGCCGCCTCATCTGCTCTTTCTTTCAAAAGGGCGACTACTCTCTCCAAAATTTCTGCCCGTTGATAAGCAGGCATTTTACTGATGGCTCCACGCGCATTGTATGCAGCTGTGATGGCCTGCTTTGTCAACTCTTTATCCGCCATGGCAATCTGAGCAATTTCTTCTCCTGAATAAGGAGAGTAAAGGGGCGCATAGGCCGGACCTTCTACTTTTTCACCATTGATCAAAAGAAACTGTTTGATAGACTTTGTTTCACTCGTTATTTTATTCATTGAGGGCCTCCAGTACCATTTCATGGAATTGAACGATCGCTTTTTCTGAAGAAGAATACACACCTTTATTAAAGGCACGAGAGCGGAAACCAATTTGTTCAAGCTCTACTAAATCCACATCCTCTTGACGAACTTGTTCTGCAAAAGCAACTAAATCTTTTTCTTCCTGCGTTAAGTTTTCATCGCGGAAATAGTAAGTGTACACAGCTAATGTATTTTCATGATCGATTGGCAGCATTTGAATCGTCGCCATGTTTCCTGGTCCTGGATAAATCGTTACCATCAAGTTTGGCCATAACCAATAGAAAGTGCCGCCTTGCATTTCAGCGTTGTTCAAATCCACTTCTCCATAATTTTTATCAGGCTTCACGATTGATCCCTGGATGGAGTAGTTCTCACATGTAATAATTTGATAATCATCCATATCTAGTGTAGCAACAAAGCTTGGATGAGCAACATGACAATGGTCACATTCTAAATAGTTGTCGATAAACGCTTTCCAGTTTGCTTTAATGACACGCGTTTTTTGACCTGTTCTTTTTAACTCACTTAAGAATGGGAACTTGCTTAATCTTTCAAAGAAATCACCGTAGGACTCGCTAAGCGGCTTCGCGTTATCATCTAAGTTCACGAAAATCAAAGATTCCAAGATTTCCATACGAACAGATCGTAAGCAAGCATCTTGCACACAAGCAACGTCTTCCCCTCTGAAGTTCGGCGCTTTATTTAATTTTCCATCTAATTTGAACGTCCAGCCATGATAGCCGCATTGAAGAATTTTCTTCTTGCCCGCGTCACTTTTCTCAAGCTTTGTCGCACGGTGCGGGCAAACGTTGTAAAATGCGCGGATCACTTCATCTTGGCCGCGGATCACAATGATTGGTTCTTTCGCTACTTCTGTTGTAAAGAAAGAGCCTGGTTTTTCTAATTGGCTGACATGGCCCACAAGCTGCCAGGATTTTGAGAAAATAAGGTCCATTTCCTTGTCCAATACTTTTGGATCTGTATACAAATCATACGTCATCGTTCTTTCAAATGTCCGGTTTGTCGCGTTTTCCACTTTATTATAAGCCATGATTCATTCTCCCCCTCAAAATTGTGCTAAATTGAT
This sequence comes from Pseudobacillus wudalianchiensis, assembly GCF_001685015.1. Classification (GTDB taxonomy): domain Bacteria; phylum Bacillota; class Bacilli; order Bacillales; family Domibacillaceae; genus Pseudobacillus; species Pseudobacillus wudalianchiensis. The sequence continues at coordinate 87,501 of NZ_MAYT01000031.1, read as the reverse complement.
ATTGGCACTGCCAAATAGAATAGTTGATGTGATAAAGCGCTTTCGTTTTAGCTGACTGCTGCCTTATTACATGAAAAAGGCTGTTCTGCTACTTTAATAGAGTCTGTCGGACAGCCATCAAATGCATCCTCTAAATCTTCTTCCAGCTCTTCCGGAACTTCTGTAGCTCCTTCATTATTATCAAGAATAGCGAAGGCAAGTCCTTCTAAGTCATAATCAAATAGCTCCGGTGCTGTTGCTCCACAGGCACCGCAGGCAATGCATGTCTCTTGATCTACCATTGTATATTTAGCCATACTGCTTGCCTCCTTCCTGTTACCCTAGTTCACTTCCTAATGGATCGAGTCCCCTCGGCATCACACCGACTGGGTACTTTTATCTTTTTCACCCATCACGCTTGTGCTATGAAGCGGCTGTACTTTTGCACTCGGGTCAATATATACTTTGGCATTGCTGACAGCAGTCGGCGCTTCTCCAAAACCGCTCGCAATGAGTTTCACTTTTCCTTCATATGTGCAAATGTCCCCCGCAGCATAAATTCCTTTAATGTTGGTCTCCATGCGGGAATTCACAACGATTGAGTTGCCTTGTATTTCAAGTCCCCAGTCTTTAATTGGACCGAGGGAAGAAACAAATCCATAGTTCACTAGTACGTCGTCGACTTCGAGTTCAAATGTTTCGCTGCTCTTTGTTTCTGATAAAATAACTTTTTCAATTTTTTCGTCCCCAATGAGTTCCACTGGTACATACGGTGTTAGAATGTCAACTTTTGATTGTTTTAATAGCTCAACGCTATGCTCATGCGCACGGAATTTATCTCTGCGGTGAACGAGCGTTACTTTTTCTGCAATTGGCTCTAGCATCATCGCCCAGTCAACGGCTGAGTCTCCTCCGCCAAATACGACTACTTTCTTTCCGGCAAATTGATTTAAGTTCTGAACAAAATAATGAAGGTTAGCGTTTTCAAACTTTTCTTCCCCTTCCATTTTTAACTTACGCGGCTGGAAAGCACCGTTTCCAGCTGTGATAATAATGGCTTTCGAATAATGTGTTTCTTCATTTGTTGTAATCGCAAACACTTCATCCGCTGTTCTCACAATACTCTCTACCGATTGTTCAAGACAAACCGTCGTCGCAAACTGGTTCATTTGCTCCATTAACTGATCAATCAGCTCTTGGGCACGTACTTTTGGAAAACCGGCAATGTCATAAATATATTTCTCAGGATATAAAGCGGACAGCTGGCCGCCGAGCTGAGGAAGGCTCTCAATAATTTTTACTGAAGCCTGGCGCATACCCGCGTAAAAAGCGGTAAACAACCCGACCGGACCGCCGCCGATAATCGTAATGTCAAATACTTCAGACTGCTGCTTCACCATCATTCCCCCTTTGATGTAGAAAGTGATTTCCTTGAACCTTTAACTGATTCTTAAGACAAGTTGTTTTATTGCCTGTCGCTCTTATATATGCAATTACGATGCCAACGTTTATAAGTAGCGCAATTAATAAAAAAATAAAGAAAATTCTTTCAAAAGGAACTATTATTGAGTTATATTTAACTCAAAACAGCCAATATTTAGTCAAAAATAACTCACAGGCTTCAAAAAGGAGGATTATTTCATGAAACATACAGAGGACAAAAACAGCGTTGAGATGACATTAAAAACTTTATTGAAAATCCTCGACCACTCTTCCGATGAAATTTTCGTACTAGACGGCGAAAAGCGCATTCTCTATGTAAACCAGGCGTGCGAACGACACTATGGATTAAAACCGACAGATGTCATTGGCAAATACAATATTGAATTATTTGAAAAAGGCTATTGGAGACCTTCTATCGTTCCAGAGGTGTATAGAAGAAAAAAGCCATGTTATATGAAGCAGCAAACCTATATTGGAGCAGAACTGCTCACAGCGGCTGTCCCTCTTTTAAATGAGGCAGGAGACATTGAATTAGTCGTCATTACATCTACAGAATCACAGACCTATAAAATGGTGAAGGCAAACGAAAATGCAAACGAGTCAAATTCAACTCACATCGAAGAAGAAGCAGATCGGATTGTGACAAATAGCGGCAAAATCAAGCAGATCATTTCATTTTGTGAAAAAGTGGCACCAACCGACTCCACTGTTTTAATTGAAGGAGAATCCGGTACGGGGAAAGGCGTGTTCGCCCATTTTATTCATCAGATCAGCCAGCGGAAAAAGGGGCCCTTTTTAACGATCAATTGTGCAGCTATTCCAGAGGAGCTGCTGGAATCAGAGTTGTTCGGCTATGCTAAAGGCGCCTTTACAGGGGCTAACAAAGCAGGAAAACCGGGCCTAATTGAAGCAGCCGATGGGGGCACTGTTTTTCTTGATGAAATTGGGGAAATGCCGCTCGCATTGCAGGCTAAACTGCTTCAAGTTATTCAAGACAAGCAATTTATCCCAGTTGGCGGCAGTGAAACAAAAAAAGTAGATATTCGCATTGTGGCAGCGACGAATCAAAATTTAGTGCAAATGGTCAAAGATAAAAAGTTCCGGGAAGATTTATTTTACCGGCTTAACGTCATCGACATTCATCTGCCGCCGCTGCGAGAGCGGAAGGAAGACGTTATTCCACTCACATACAACTTCTTAAACACATTTAATAAGAAATATCATACGAATAAGGTTATTTCAGAGGAATGTCTAAACATCTTGATTCATTATCCATGGCCAGGCAACGTACGTCAGCTCGAAAATTTAATTGAACGATTAGTCGTGACGAGCGACTCAATTATTCAAGTATCTGATCTGCCAGCTGTCATTACGGAAAACGCAGGGACTGTTACCCAATTATCCCTCCCCCACACACTCGATGAAGCGCTTGATCAAACGAAGCGGAGTCTTATTCGCAGATCTTATCAAATGCATAAATCATCAAGAAAAGTGGCAGATGATCTTGGCATCAGCCAAACGAAAGCATCGCGGCTCATTCGTGAATACTGTGAAGATTTAGTGGGCAGCAAGCCTCAGGATTAGAGCTGTATTCAGCTGAAGTGGTCGATACATCAAAAAGCAAGCCTTTTCCTGCTGGGAAAAGGCTTGCTTTTTTACGAAGCTCGATGGAAGGAACCGACGACTTCGACCGTTTGAGTAACGTTCACGAATGCTCCCGGATCGGCATCATGAATCATTCTTTTCACATCGGTCAATTGATAACGAGTAATCACAGTGACGAGCACAGCCCGGCCTTCACCTGTATAAGCCCCTTCTCCGTTCATCATCGTCACGCCTCGATACAAATTCGCCAAAAGTTTTTCTTTTACTTCTTCCCCTTTAGCTGTAATGATCATCAGCGTCAGCTTCACATGGTTCGTATGAATCATATCCACTACTTTTCCAGTCGCATAGATGGCGATCATTGTGTTGAGCGCAGCGTCCCAGCTAAAAATAAACCCCGATGCTAATACAACGACGGCATTCATAGCTGTTAAAATCGAGCCAAGCGGAAAATCCTTTTTCTTTGTCAACAGCATCGCGATGATGTCAAACCCGCCGGATGAACCCGAAGATCGAAATATCATCCCAATGCCAACTCCTGTCATCACACCGCCAAATAGAGCAGATAAAACAGGCTCCGTTGACACTTCCACGATCGGTATCGCATAGAGGCTAAAGGAGATAGCCGCTACCGCTAAAATAGTATAACTAATAAAGCGCTTTCCAAGTTTAATAAGACCGATAATCAAAAGCGGCAAATTGAGAAGCAAGTTCACTACGCCGGTATTTAAAGGAGTGATCAGACCAAACATAATAGCGACTCCACTGAGCCCGCTGCTCAGGATCTCATGCGGGATTAAAAAAAAGTTATAGGCTACCCCTACTAAAAATGAGCCAAACAAAATCAACAGAACATTTTGCATCTAATCTCCCCTTTCTCCCATCCACTATTTAATTATTTTTATTATAAGGGAGAAAATGGAGATTGCCGAAATGATTGTTTTTTCTGAAAAGCCAGACGCCCACTTAGAAAAAAGAGAAGAGATGCCTAACTTCTCTTCTCCTTTTTAATCACTATAAAGTACGTTTCTTTTATAAAGCTCTCTTCTGCTTGAAAGGAATGATTCCAATGAGCACTTCTATACCTGTTGCGAAAATAAACACGATCCATGCATACTTCCAGCTAACAGCAAAGCCGAGAATAAGAAAGATGGCAAAGGCAAAAATCCATAGTGCACCAGAGATACTCCCCCGGACCATTTGATATTCAGGATTATAATATTTAGCGGTATATCGCATCCACTCTTGATCTTGCTTTCTGCGATCCTTTTCTGTCAGACCAAGAAAAACGTAAAGACAGATAGAAGGAATGGAAAAAGGAAGAAGAGTAGCAACCCACTCGCCATTTTCCGCCTGTCCCTGAAAATAAACAATACCAGCCGTGAATAAACCGAACAACAACAGTGCTGTCGCTGCTGTGTAGCCTGCCGCCCGGATTGGTTTCATTCCGAAGTGATGAGGGGTTTCTTGAGTCAATCCTAGATAAACGAGCGCACTAATCGAAACGAAGGCAAATGGAAATAAGGTAGAAACCGTAATATAGTATTCCTCCATTCGCAAATGGACGAGCAGTGCAGTGATGATCCCGAACAGAAGAACACCAATACTGATAACATATCCAAAGACGTGAACTTTTGGAAGCGACTTTTTGTTGTACATATGATCAATCACTTCATAGCGAGCTTTTATACCGATGTCTTCTGCCACCTTTGTGATATCTCCAAGCTGACTGATTGCTTTCTGAAATGCTTCTTCCCCACTCATCCCCTGATGAGTAAATTCTTGAATCCTCTCTTGGAGATTAGCCTCTACTTCCTCCTTCAGCTCTGTTAATTGATTGGAGGGAGGAAAGTCAGCAAATACTTGCTCGATGTACTGCTTTACGCGACTCTTCATTTTTTTCACAGCCTTTCTATAATAATTTATCGATGACTTCTTTAGTAAACTCCCAATCATCACGATTTCGTTTATAAAGTGTTTCACCAGAAGCCGTCATACTGTAATATTTCCTTCTTCCTCCTTGCGTCTCACTCCCCCAATAAGAGGTGACACACCCCTCTTGTTCAAGTCTTCTAAAACTAGAGTATAGAGTGGCTTCCTTCAATTCGTATTGCCCTTCGCTTTTCTCAATGATTTTTTTATAAATTTCATATCCGTAACTGTCCCCTTCCTTTAAGATTCCAAGGACAATCGTGTCTGTGTGGCCTCTAATTAAATCTGATGATATTTTTGCACCCATTATGCGTCCCTCCTACAAGTACACTATACTTCACATTACTTTGTCTGTCAAAGTAATGTCTCAGACATTTTTCATATAAAAAAGACAGGTTCAGTCATTTTCATTTGTAAGAATGATGACCGAACCCTTAAAAAAATAGTCCTTCCATTTTTTATGCGGTATGATGAAGACAGCATTCAAATCTCTCATTTTCAAAGGAGAAATCTATGTTCCTTGTAAAAAGAGAAAACTATCAGTGGATCATTCTGTTAATTGCTACTTTTTCACAGGCATGTGCTACGTTCGTCACGTACGGCATCGGACCGCTGGCAGCCTTTTATCAAAGAGAGCATCATCTTTCACAATTTGAGGTTGGTCTGTTAGTGTCAGCCGTCAATATAGGCCCGATCTTTTCAATGTTATTCTTCGGTGATTTAATGGATAAGCATGGGGAAAAGTGGGTCGTCGGGTTAGGCTCTGTTTTTCTTGGATTAAGCATTTTATCCGCTTCCCTGACCAATCAGTATACCTTGCTCCTTTTCATTTTAGCCTTTGTCGGCCTATGGTACGGAACGGCCCAGCCTGGTGGAAGCAGTGCCATTATGAAATGGTTTCCACAGCAGCATCGCGGATTGGCGATGGGCATCCGCCAAACCGGCATTCCTCTTGGCGGTGCGGCCGCTTCAGCAGTGCTCCCCTTCTTCTTTCACTCTAGCGGTCTAATCGCCGCTATTACTGTACAAGGTACGGTCGCTATTATAGGAGGAATCATTTTTCTTCTTTTCTATAAAGATGTCAAGCAAAAGCAATCCCAAACGGAAAAGCAGCGCTTTATTGAAAAATTAAACAAAATAAAAAGCAACTCCGCTCTTTATCCTGTATTCTTTATCGGGATGATAATGGTTTCCTTGCAAATTATCATCATCGCCCACTTCATGAGTTACTTTACAAACACGTTGCACGTAAAACTTAGTACAGCTGGATCCTTTTTAAGCTTTGCCCTTGCTGGCGGGATGTTTGGGCGAATTATTCTAGCTTGGATCAGTGACCGGGTATTTAAAGGCAATCGCAGCAAACCGTTGCAATTGACGATGCTGGCCTCTGCTCTTGCCATACTGGGACTGATTTTCCTGCCGCCTCATCTCTCTAGCTGGGGGATTAGCCTTTTAAGCTTCTGGATCGGTTTTCTAGGAATCGGGTGGTTTAGTCTCTTTGTCGTGCTTGTCTCAGAAAAATCAAATCCCCACTTTGCTACGTTGACCGTTAGCTTTGCTTTAACGCTAAATCAACTATGGATTATGCTGTCTCCATCGTTATTTGGCTGGCTTGTCGATTATTTTTCTGGATATACCCTCCCCCTGCTCCTGCTGGCTTTCTTCGTTTTGACAGGGGCTGCATGGCTCTGGATATCTGAACGCCACTACAATAAAAAAGCGGATGAGACCCTTTAACAAACTGGTCATCATCCGCTTTTTAACGGTCATATCTTCTCTACTTCTCAGCAGGCGAGGTAACATATCCTTTTTTTCCAACCGATAATCCAATGATAAAAATCAGCACCGAAGCAGCGACAAGCGTAGCTAAAGGAAGGGTCCAGCTTCCTGTCATATCATGCAGCCCGCCGAACAAAACAGGTCCAATAGAGGCTAGAAGGTAACCGAATGATTGGGCCATTCCCGATAGCTCTGCCGCCTCCTGTGTGCTCTGCGTGCGCAGGCTGAAAAACATCATCGCCAAACTAAACGCGGACCCTGCTCCGATCCCAACTAAAATAATCCATAAGGGCAAAAGCATCCCGCTATCAAACAGAACACCGACAAGACCGATCGTAAATAAAGCTGCCGTTGCAGCAGCCATGCCGCGCTGCGACTCCTGCCGCCCGGCTAGCACTGGAACAATGAAGGTAAATGGCAAAACAGAAAATTGCATCATCGACAGCATCCAGCCGGCTGAGCCAGCGTCCATTCCCTTTTGCTGGAGAATATCCGGAAGCCAAGTAATGACTACATAGAAGATCAACGATTGTAACCCCATAAATAAGGTGACTTGCCAAGCTAGACGAGAATGCCATAACCGGCTGCTAGGACGATTCTCGCCTAGTACGGCCGTTTGTTTCTTCCTGCGCAGCTGAGGCAGCCAAAAGAGAATAGCAATCAACGCTAATCCTCCCCATACTCCAAGCGCACCTGACCAGCCAAAGCCGGCACCGGAGGCAAGCGGCACGCTAAGGCCAGAGGCCACCGCCCCGCACAAATTCATCGAAACAGAGTAAACACCTGTCATCACACCGAGCCGCTTGGCAAAATGCTGCTTAATAAAACCAGGCAGCAACACATTGCCAATGGCAATAGCCAACCCTAGTAAAACAGTTCCTGCAAATAATGCTCCTACTCCTCCAGAAGAACGAAGCCCGATTCCCGCCGCCAGAGCGATCAAAGCAGCGAATAGAGTCCACTCTATTCCGAACCGCCGGGAGATCTTCGGAGCAAATGGCGATAAAAGAGCAAAAGCAAGCAAAGGCAACGTTGTAATCGTACCCGCAACAGCATTCGTTATCCCTAGGCTATCCCGGATCGCTGGCACTAGAGGACCGACAGAGGTTAAAGGTGCTCTTAGATTTGCGCCGATCAATAGGATACCGGCTATTAAAGCCGCCGCCCTCCACTTTTTCGCTGTGTCTACCTCTTCTAAAGGCTTAATTGCTTGTGGTTCCCCCATTTTCATTCCTCCAAACTAGTAGATAGCAAGTCTTTTAAGTAAGCCATATATTCATTAACCGCCTCTGCTGCTGCCTCCTCATTTTGTGCAGCAATGCCTTCCACCAGCTTTTCATGAATATACTCATGAACATCCGTGCAAAAAGAAAGTTCAACGAGATTACGGACAGACGAATGCAAAGCCTCGGTCATGTGCTCGTATAATTCAATAAGCAGATGGTTACGGGTAGCTGCGGCAACTGCTTGATGCAGCTGAATATCCGCCTCAGCATAAGCCTCCTGATTTCGTACCGCGCTCGCCTGTCGGCAGTTATCCAAGTACAGCCGCAGCCTCCCGACATCCTCCTCACTCCGGCGGGCAGCCGCAAGCCGGGCGGCTTCTCGTTCAAGCGCATGCCGGACCTCTAATGTTTCCTGCAAGCGTGACTTACTCACCCGGCGCTCAATGGCCGCGCCGAGAGCGCTCGTCGAACAGACATGGGTGCCGCTTCCCTGCTTTGTCTGTAAAAGGCCGCTATGTACAAGGGCACGAATGGCTTCACGCAATGTATTACGGCTTACATCAAATTGTTCCATTAGTTCCATTTCAGAAGGAAGCCGGGTGCCAACCGTCCAAGTACCCGACTCAATCAACTCTTCTATTTGTAAAACCACTTGATCGACAAGCGACATACGGTTCGTTCTTTCGATTTTCATTTTTCACCTCAAATTTGTAGGATGATTGGTTTATTGGTTAATTTATCATGTAGAGTGATCTCTGTAAATGCCCTATAAGAAATAAAAAATTTTAGAACTATGATGAACGGAAAGTGCGAGCATCCTGTAGTGGAAATCAACCACTCCCTTTTATTTATGAAAGCACCTCAAATAAAAAAGCCAGCCGCAACAACCGGCTCGCTTGGAAATAAAGATCGTTAATTATGTTTTAATTTCTCCTCTACCGTTTCAATAAACTTTTGCACGGCAAATCCTAGATGCTTATCTGCTCTGTAGATAATACCGATCTCACGCTCAGGGGGGTGGTCATGAATCTTAATTAACCGCAAAGCAGGATCTTTTAAAGCTTGAGATAGCGGCAGCGGCTGGAGAGTGGCTCCGATGTTTTCTTTTACGAAATAGAAAAGGGAGGGGCCTGTTGTCGTTTCGACTACTACATTCAATTGAAACCCGTGTTTTTGACAATGATTCTCTAACAGCTTTCTTCCTAAAAATTGCCTTGCATACATCACCATCGGCATGTCTCTTAATTCTGCTAAAGAAATCGATTCATAACGAGCTAAGGGATGATTTTCTGATACGACTAAAACGTATTCCTCACAGTAAAGCGGAATGCTGACTAATCGGCTGTCCGGCAGCAAAAGCATTGTAATGCCGACATCCACCTCATTATCAAGTACTTGCTTCGTAATTTCGACAGTAGAAGCCGATAAATTCAAGTGAATAGCAGGAAAACTTTTATGAAAATCGATGAATAATGGAGTAAATCGGTAATCCAGCTCTGCCGGCAAAACACCTACCGATACATGTCCTCCCTGATATTCGCGAAGCTCCTCAATTTTATGGACGGCATTTTCAAGGCTGTGAAAGATTTCTCTGCCGTGTTCAAGAAGAATCCTCCCTGCTTCTGTTAAAGCAATCCGCTTTCCAATCCGGTCAAACAAAGGCGTACCTAATTCTTGTTCAATCGCTCGAATTTGCAAACTAAGTGTCGGCTGGGAAATGCCTATTTTTTCTGATGCTCTCGTAAAATGAAGTTCCTCACAAAGCACCATAAAATATTCTAATTGCCTAAGTTCCACGACAGCCCTTCTCCTCTAATCATTGTTTTTCTCAATGATTATAATAGTTTTTATTGAATTGTTCAATCATTCGTCTTCAGGTAATCTTGAATTCAAATGAGGAACAAAAAGGATGAAGAACATGAAAAATTCTAGGGCCACACTTATGATCATCGCTCTATTTACGGCGTCTTTAAACCTGCGCCCTGCGATCAACTCGATTTCTCCCTTATTAGAGACATTAAGGCACTACTTAGGGATTAATGCATCAACAGCTAGTTTGCTTACTTCGATTCCTGTGCTTTGCATGGGCATTTTTTCTCCGGCAGCTGCGAAGCTAGGAAATCGCCTCGGAATTGAAAAAATGTTAGGCGGCGCTCTTATTCTAGTTGGTATTGGCACGTTTTTACGCTTTTTTATACATTCCGCTTTCTTCTTGCTTTGTACCGCGTTTTTAACAGGCATTGGGGCAGCGGTGATGGGGCCCTTGCTGTCTGGATTTATTAAAAAACATTTTCCGAATCAAGTACCAAAGATGATTAGTGTATATTCTGTTGCGATGACGATGGGTGCGGCTCTTGCGTCTGGGTTAGCCGCACCATTGCAAAACAGCCTGCATTCTTGGCGGGCGGCTCTTGCCATCTGGGCTGTTTTAGCCTTTATCGCTATTCCTCTGTGGTGGCTTTTCGTTCTGCGAGGAGTAGAACGACCAAAGATTACAGCTTCTTCAAAATCATTAACTGTGCTGCCTTGGAAAAATCCGAAAGCCTGGCTGCTGACGTTCTCATTCGGACTGTCAGGAATCATTTTCTTTTCGATCACAGCCTGGCTTCCGCCCATTATCCAAGGCCTCGGTTATGGAGAAGGATATGCCGGTAACGTTCTAACGACTTTTGCCATTGCTCAAATCCCGGCAAACTTAGCGCTGCCTTTTATGATTAGACGTTTTCCATCAAGACTCTTGTTGCTGCTATTTTTCTCGTTCGTGGAGCTAGTGGGCTTTGTCATGATTTATTTTTCTGCTTTTCCTTGGGTCGCCGCTATCTTCCTCGGAATCGGTGCAGCGTCATTGTTCTCACTTAATCTGCTGCTTCCAATGGATGCTACAGCAAATGGACAAGAAGCGGCTGCCTGGTCAGCGATGATCCAAGCAGCCGGTTATGTTATTAGTGCGACAGGGCCTATCCTTATTGGCTGGATTCATGATGTAACGGGAGGGTTTTTGTTTTCCATTCTAGGGCTTATCCTCATCAACTTGTTATGTATGATCGTTCAATTTTTCGCTGTCTCTGGAAATGAAAAAAAAGAGATCCGTACAGCTGCATAGAACAACAAAGGATAGTCCTGCGGTCATTCTTCGAGTGTGTAAACAAAGTCTCCTTGCCCTACCCCAAGTTGAATGAAAACGCTTGGCTTTCGAGGCGCGAAACCTGATAACGTGCGGCGTGACCAGATGGGTCATGAGCACCGCAGTCAGGCGAGCAACGAAAAAAATGAACGTTTGCCAACAAATTAGAAGGATGGCCCCGCGGCCACCCTTCTTTTTAAGGTAAATCAATTAACATAAAACGTGCACCTGATTCTGTTTCTAACTGCAGCCTATTCATGTCCGTTATACGGGCTGAGTCCCGTTTGTTTAAGACGGTTTCACCATCCAGTAATAAGTCTCCTTCGATTACAAATAAGAAAATACGACGTCCTTCTCTTTGAGTAAATGTGATTTTTCGATCTTTTTCTAAATCAGATAAATAAATCGTCAAATCCTGATGAATGTAAGCGGTCTGATCAGAGGCATGCTCTTTACTTACAACCGGGAGCAAATGATTTTGCATTTTCTCGACATCAAAGCTGGTTTTCTCATAGGATGGGGTCAAACGGTGTTGTTCCGGCTCGAACCAAAGCTGCAAAAAATTTACATTCTCTGTGGAAGACGGGTTGACCTCTGAATGGACAACTCCTGTACCCGCAGACATTCGTTGGACGCCGCCAAAGGTTGTGGTCTCCGAATGCCCTGCACTGTCTTCATGCTTTAAATAGCCTTCCAACACAATCGAGACTATCTCCATTTCTCGATGTGGATGAGCGCCAAATCCCCGAAGCGGCTTAACAATGTCATCATTTAAGACGCGCATCGGACCGAAACTCATATTTTCTGGATCATAGTATTCTGCAAAAGAAAAACTAAAGTTACTTTTAAGCCAGCCATGGTCGGCTGTGTATCGTGCGTTTGCTGGATAAATTGTTATCATTTCAACAACACCTCTTTCTCTTTATTGTGTTATCCCTATTTTAATTGAAAATAATGGCGTCTAGTGCATATTGTCCTGCCCCGGTTAAAGCAATACCAATCGCGACAGCTATGATCGTTAAGTTATATTCATACCCATTTTCAGTGGCCCAATATCCGTTAGCTCCATGTACTTTTATAATAGCGACTGCCATCGTTCCAGCAATCATTACAGCTGCTAACGGTGTCAGCAATCCTAAAGCAAAAAGAGCCCCGCCAATTAATTCAGCTAAACCCGCTAAAACAGCCATGGTGACACCAGGCTTTATGCCAATGGAATCAAAGAAACCGCCCGTTCCTTTAACGCCATGTCCTCCGAACCAGCCGAATAACTTTTGTGCCCCGTGTCCGACAAAACTGATGCCAATTACTAAACGGATCACTAATAAACCTATATCAATCATATTACTTCCTCCTTAACTTTTATCACTAATTAATATATTATGAATTCGAGATATTTGTTCAAAAAAATTAGTTACAGCTCTTGAGCATGAAAACCTAATTTTTTTAATTTTTTTATCATGTTTTCTTTCTCTTCGGCATTTAATCCACCAAATATCTCTTGAAGGGCTTCTTTATGTTCAGGAAAAATAGTACTCATTAACTCCTGACCTTCTGGGGTAATAGACGCGTATGTGACGCGGCGGTCTTTCGGGCATGGCTTCCGTATGAGATATTTCTTCTTTTCTAATTTATCTACTACATACGTAATGCTGCTGCTTGCAAGTAAGATTTTTTCGCCAATCTTCTGGATAGGCTGGTCCCCTTTATTAAACAATAACTCAAGTACTGCAAACTCAGTAGGATTCAAGCCATAATTTTTTATATCTTCTTCTACCCGTTTCATTACCGATTGCACAGCTCGAGACAGTACAACGAATAGTTTTAAAGACAAGTCTTGTTCGTTAGCTGAAGCCATCGTCATCCATCCTTTTATAAATTATCTCGAATTCGAGATTTATTATATAATGATTCATTTTTAAAGTCAAACAGGTTTCTTAGAATTTTATTAAAATAGAATCATCCGCTGCCATTGGACAGCGGATGAGCGAAGATTACTCTGTATAAAATTCAGCTGGGATTGGGCCGAAGCAGCGGCGATGATATAACATCGGATCTTTTTCTTTATCGAGACGAATGTTCGTTACATTGCCAATCAGAACCGTATGGTCACCCGCTTCTATTGCCTTGAACGTTTCACATTCAAATACACCAAAGGCCCCATCAATAATTGGCAGCCCATTTTCAGACATTTCCCATTTACACTGACTGAAGCGATCTACCCCTTTAGTAGCAAACGTTTTGCAGAGCTCTTGCTGCTCGCCTGCAAGCACATGGACAGCAAACTTGCCGCCTTCCGTAAAAGCTTTAATAGTCGAGACACCATGATCAATTGACCATAGGACCATGAGCGGATCAAGTGATACAGAAGCAAATGAATTCACTGTCAATCCAACTGGCGTTCCATCATCCGTTACCCCTGTTACGATCGTAACGCCTGTTGGATAATTCCCCATCACTTCTTTAAACAACGTTTGCTGTTCTGCTTTTTCCATTTTTCATCATCTCCCTTGTTATGTATGTATCTCTACTGTATCAAAAAATGAACAAAAACTGGGCAAAAAAGTTCGCTTTTCGTACATTAATTTTTAATATTCAATCTTTTTTATTATTTCATGGTAAGATAAGGAAGTGAGATCAGGACTATAAAGGGGGAGACAAGCAATGAAGAATAGAACAATTCGTGAGTTAAAGGCTCATTATCAAAAAAAGGAGCTATCTCCAGTTGAAGTGACGAACTCTTATTTAGAACGGATCAATCAGCACAAAGATTTAAACGCTTATATTACAGTGTGCGCTGATCAGGCGTTGAAGCAAGCAGAAATTTCCGAAAAAAAATTTTTAGCCAATGACGTAACAGGCCTTCTCGAAGGCATTCCACTTTCCTACAAAGATAATTTATATACAAAAGGAATCCGAACAACGAGCGGATCGAAAATTGAAGAGAACTTTATTCCAGAAACTGACGCTGGCGCTGTCCACACTCTTCAACGAGAAGGAGCCATTAATCTTGGCAAAGTAGGCCTGCATGAGTATGCGTTTGGAATAACATCGAACAATCCCTTCTATGGACCAGTCAGAAATCCATGGAATAAGGCGTATACACCAGGTGGATCGAGCGGCGGATCTGGAGCGGCTGTGGCCGCCTCCTTATGTATGGCGTCAATTGGCACTGATACAGGCGGATCCATCCGTATTCCAGCTGCTTCTTGTGGCATTGTAGGGTTAAAACCTACCTATAGCTTAGTGGAGGCTACGGGGGTTACGAATATTTCCTGGTCACTTGACCATGTTGGGCCGCTTACAAGAAACGTGGACGATCTAGCTATGATGATGGAGGCTTTAACGGGGCTCTCCTATTCGGACTATTTACAGGAGGATATTCGCGGCTTACGAGTAGGTGTACCTGTTCATTATTTTAATGAACATATAGATAAAGAAATATTAGCTCTTTATCAAGAGGCCCTTAACCATCTAGCGTCTTTAGGAGCTGTGCTCATTGAAATTGACATCCCATTTACAGAGAGTGATCTTGCTTTAGTCTCTGTTCTTGCTATTTCTGAAGCCGGCTTCGTTCATGAGAAGAGCCTCAACACGGCAATCGATCAATTCGGCCTCGATGTCCGTGCTGCTGTGGAAGCAAGCCGCACTTTCTCCGCTCTAGATTATATTAAAGCATTGAAGCGGAAAGCTGAAATCACAGAGCAATTTGAAAAGCTGTTCCAGCAAATTGACGTGATGGCATCTCCAACACTGCCGGCCACTGCTCAAAAAATCGGCGTTGAAGAATTTGAAATTGATGGCAGGAGGGAGCCGACCTTTGATGCGATGATCCGCTATCCGTCCGTCTTTAACCTCACTGGGCAGCCGGCTCTATCCCTCCCAATCGGATTGACTAAGAATGGACTTCCAGCCGGCTTGCAGCTGGCAGCCGCTACTTTTAATGAAAAGCTGCTGATCCGTGCAGGCTACGCTTATGAACAAGCCTTCCTCCAAGAGTTCTACCAAACAAGAGAGGCACTGGAAGGATCGTTAACTAACTAAGGAAAGAGCTTGCGCCTGCTAATCAATCAGCCGGCGGCAAGCTCTTTTTTACCGTTATTAATTAACGAAACGGCCAGATTTTCCTGTAGACTCCCAATATTCGTTTCGCAAATGAACTTTTTGAATTTTTCCAGAGGCTGTTTTTGGCAGTTCTTCTACAAACGTCACTCCCGTAATCGCTTTGAAATGGGCGAGCCGGCTTCTTGAGAAATCAATGAGTTCTTGTTCGGTTAAGTCGGAGGATGGGCGCTTAACAACAAAAGCGTGTGGCGTCTCCCCCCACTTTTCGTGAGGAACCGCTACGACTGCTGCTTCTAATACGTTACTATGTTCATATAAGGTGCCTTCCACTTCAATGGAAGAAATATTTTCACCGCCGCTAATGATGACGTCTTTTTTTCGATCGACAATATCGATATTTCCATACTCATCTACCGTTGCCATGTCTCCTGTATGCAGCCAGCCGTTCTGGATAGCTTCCATCGTTGCTTGTTCATTTTTCCAATACCCCTTCATAACACCGTTGCTGCGAACGATTAATTCGCCGATGGCCTGTCCATCGTGAGCGACCTCTTCGCCAAACTCATTCACGACGCGCACTTCGTTGCCAATCATTGCAAAGCCGGCTTTGGCTTTCATTCGATATCTTTCTTTTAAAGGTAAGTCATCACACTGAGGGCGAATAACAGAATAGGTGCTAAGCGGTGAAGATTCCGTCATTCCATACACCTGAAGAAATTCCCAGCCAAGCTCTTCTTCTACACGAGCAACAAAGGCCGGCGGCGGGGCAGACCCCGCAATGACGACCCGCAGCTTTTGTTGAATAGCAGGAGCGTATTCCTCATTGTATTGAAGCAAACTATTCAACACGGTCGGCGCCATGTGCATGACCGTGACGTTGTGAGCGGCAACGGCTTCAAAAATTGTTTTCGGATCTGTTTTCTTCAGACAAATATGAGTGGCTCCATTCGCTGTATAATAGAATGGCGCTCCCCATCCGTTTACATGAAACATCGGCAAAACGTGCAAATATACGTCTCTGTCCGATACACGAATAGCGTGCATAGAAGATAGCGCATGTAAATAATTGTTGCGATGTGTGAGCATGACACCTTTTGGATTACCGGTCGTTCCGCTCGTATAGAGAAGACTGGCGAGGTCATCTTCTTCAACTTCTTCTCTTTCGAAAGCGGTTTCAGAAAAGCGTGACAGCCATTCTTCATAGCCTGTTTCCTGACAATCCTTCTTTTTATCATGAACAATAATTTTTTCTACCGTCGTTAACTTGTCTTTAATTGGTACAATTAGTGAATAAAGCTCATCATCAACGAAAAGCAATTTCGCTTCACTATGATTAAGGATAAATAAATAATCTTCTGGTTTGAGACGGATATTGAGTGGCACCATAACTGCTCCTAATTGAAAGACGCCATAAAATCCTTCTAGCATTTCCAGCGAGTTAGGAGCAAGATAAGCGACTCGATCTCCTTTTTGAACGCCCTCTGCTCTTAAACCACGCGACAATTGCTGAACTCTGGCAAATAACTCTTTATAAGTAAGAGAACTTGTTTGAGTAATAACTGCCGTTTTTTCTCCATAATACGTAACAGCTCGATCAAGAAATTGCGTGACTACAAGTGGTACATTCATTTCTCTCATCCCCTGATAGTGTATTTGTCCCTACTCCTTTATCTTAATAGATTTTTCAGAAAATTAAAATCAATATTTGTTAAACTTCTCCAATTAAACAAAGACTATTCATACAGCCTTTTTTTATGCGCTTGTAGATCAGGGCTATTGATTTCCAGTCTAATCAACTTCTTTATCAACAGGTTACTTCCCCATAAATAGTTAAAAAACAATCATCCTTTTGAAAAAAACCTTCACACAAAAAATGACGCGGAACTCACTTCCGCGTCATGATATATCCTTCATTAATTTAAAACTTTTTCTTTCTCCCCCATCACAGATGTACTGTGAAGCGGCTGAACCTTCGCTTTTGGATCAATGTACACTTTGGCATTGCTGATGGCAGTCGGCGCTTCGCCAAAGCCGCTCGCAATCAATTTTACTTTTCCTTCATACGTACAAATGTCGCCGGCTGCGTAAATGCCCGGAATGTTCGTTTCCATTCTGGAATTGACGACGATGCTGTTTTTCTCGATTTCCAGCCCCCAGTTTTTGATCGGGCCGAGGGAAGACACGAAGCCGTACGTCACGACTACATCATCCACGTCGATGACTTCTTTTTGTTCCCCTTTTACCTCTTGAAGGACAACCTGTTCAATGCGCTCTTCGCCAATCAGTTCAGTCGGCACAAACGGCGTCTTAATGTTCACGGAAGAATTTTGCAGCGTTTCCACACTGTGTTCATGCGCGCGGAATTTATCACGGCGGTGAGCAAGCGTGACCTGTTCCGCGATCGGCTCAAGCATCAAAGCCCAATCGACAGCGGAGTCGCCGCCGCCGAATACTTGTACTTTTTTTCCAGCAAACTGGTTTAAATCATTGATAAAATAATGAAGGTTTTGGCCTTCGTATTTTTCTGATCCTGCAAGCTCCAGCTTTCTCGGCTGGAACGCTCCGTTTCCGGCTGTAATAATAATCGTTTTCGTAAAGTGAGTGCCCGCATTCGTTGTGAGCTTGAAAACACCGTCTTCCTGTTTTTCCACTTCTTCTACCGCTTCTTCGAGGCAGATGGTTGGGCTAAATTGGTCCATTTGTGCTTTTAAATTATCAACAAGCTCCTGTGCTCTCACTTTTGGAAAGCCGGCTACATCGTAAATATATTTCTCAGGGTAGAGAGCGGACAGCTGGCCGCCGAGCTGCGGAAGGCTTTCAATAACTTTACAAGACATTTGTCTCATCCCTGCATAGAAAGCCGTAAATAATCCAACCGGCCCTCCCCCAATAATCGTTACGTCGTAAATTTTATTGCCTTGATCCATAATTTCTTATCCTCCGATTCCATAAAGCCTAACTAGTATAGTAATAGCTTATTCGCCCTTTAAAGCTGTGTCAACGAGTTGGTGAAAGTACTCTTCCGCATTTTCAGTAGGGGAAAAGATTCCGTTTGCGAATGCTTTCGATCCTAAACCTTTCTGCAGTTCTTCCACTAATTCGAAATCTTCCAATCTTACTTGATCGACAAATTTGAAGTATTCTTCTTTTTCTGCCGTAATCGTTTCATCAAGGGAATAATCACGGTAAATTCCGAGTGAAGTCTCTTCATCTAACGGAACTACTTGAATGGTGTTGACATTTCCGTCTCCCGGATACACATTAATCATCATATTTGGCCAGATCCAGTAAAAACGAGCAAGTTCACTTTCATCCGTGCTCTGGCTTGCTGCCATGTATTGATGAGTAAATTTATCATGTGCTGTTGTACAGAAATTGGACAGATCATAAGACTTTGCAAACCCTGGATGGGCGATTGCACAGTGGTCACACTCAAGATAATTATCAATGACCGCTTTCCAGTTCGCTTTTACGACACGACGCGTTTCTCGAATGAGTTTTACAGAATCAAAGAAGGAATACTTGGACATCTCTTCTAAAAACTCTTGATAAGCTTCTGACATCGACGGAGCTTTCTCATCTAAATTAACAAACGCTAAAGAATGATGTACCTCCAAACGAACTGGTTTCATGCAGCTATGCGCTCCTAGCTCCGTTGTTTTAAAGTTAGGTGCTCGATTGACTGTTCCATCTAATTTAAACGTCCAGCCATGATATTTACATTGCAGTATTTTTTTGTTGCCATGATCACGCTGCTCTACCTTCATTCCACGGTGTGGACAAATATTGTAAAAAGCTCTTAGTTCTCCATCTTTATCATGTGTAACGATAATCGGCTCTCCAGCGACCTCCATCGTTAAAAAGTCTCCCGGCTTTTCTAGCTGGCTCGTATGCCCGATAAAGATCCAGTTTTTCGCAAAAATCTTTTCTCTTTCTTCTTTGAATACTGCTGGATCCACATAACGTGAATAAGGCTGTGTTGAATTAAATTCTAATTTTTCTGTTGCTGTCATCGTAAAGACCCCTCTCATTATTCGTAATCAATTAAATTTTTTTCTCTCTTTTGCGGATTACATCCGATCCATGTAAACCGTCTTCACTTCTGTATAAAATTCAATAGCACTTTTCCCTTGTTCCCGGCTGCCGGTACTTGAGTTTTTATTCCCGCCAAACGGTAATTGCGGTTCAGTTCCAGCTGTTTCGGAGTTCACGTGGACAAGTCCTACTTCAGCATCCTCGATAAAGCGGTGCGCCATCGTTAAATTATTCGTGCAGATCGCCGCGCTCAAACCATATTCTGTATCGTTGGCCATCTTAACCGCTTCGTTGTAATCCTTCGCTTTAAAAAGAGCGATAACAGGTCCAAAGATTTCCTCGCGGGCAATACGGGCGTCTTGTGGAACATTTTCAAACACAGTTGGCTGCACATAGAAGCCATTTTGCAATTCCTCTTCTGCTGGAATTTCTCCTCCGCATAGAAGTGTCGCTTCCGCTTTTCCCACTTCAATCATTTCTAGAACGCCATCACGCTGTGCTTTGGATACAGCCGGCCCGATATAATTTGTTTCATCGAGAGGATCACCAATCTTTAATCCTTTCGCCCGCTCTACAAGGCGGTCACGGAAGGCTTCATAGATTCCTTCTTCAACAATGACACGGCTCGTTGCCGTACACTTTTGTCCTGTTGATTTAAAAGCGCCGCCTACTGCGATTTCAACCGCTCTTTCAAGATCAGCATCAGCGAGAACGATAAGCGGATTTTTCCCTCCCATTTCCATCTGCACTTTCTTGCCGCTTTCGATCGCCTGCATTTGGATTTGCCGTCCCACTTGATTGGATCCCGTGAAGGAAATGGCTTTTATATCTGGATGCTTGACTAGTTCATTGCCAATGACCGAACCTCTTCCAAATACACAGTTCACAACACCTGCTGGAAGGCCTGCTTCATCGAATGCTTTCATTACGTGGTAGACGGACTTTGGTGTCAAATCAGCTGGTTTAATCACTACTGTGTTTCCGTAAATAAGAGCCGGTGCCATTTTCCAAACAGGAATAGCAATTGGAAAGTTCCACGGGGTGATCAACCCAACTGGTCCAAGAGGCGTGCGCGAAGTATATAAAAAGGTTTCTGCATTTGCGGAAGGAATCACCTGCCCGAGCGGTTGTCTTGCTTCTGCCGCAAAGTATTCCAGAATGCTGACCGCACGATTTGCTTCTCCCATTCCTTCTGTGAATGTTTTTCCTTCTTCTTTTATCAGATCTTGCCCGACTTCTTGTATATTAGCTTTTAAAATAGCAGCTGCTTTTTGTAAATAGGCAGCCCGCTGTTGGAATGAAAGTTTTTTCCATGCAGGAAAAGCTTGTTTTGCAGCTGCTGCCGCTTCTTGTAGATCTGCCGCTGCACTGGAAGGAAACTCTCCCAACTTTGCTCCGTTATGAGGACTAAGATTTTCTCTATATTCACCCGTAGATGGTTCTTTCCATTGGCCATTAATGTAATTTAAATAACGCATGCCTTCTCCCCCTGCAATCTGTTTTTCTGATTCTGCATAATCTTTCTCTATGAAAGAGGGACTCTTTTTATCGCTATGGGATCCAAGAGTCCCCTCTTATCGACTTTTTAATGAACGATTTTATCAGGCTGTTCCGCTGCTGTTGTAAGAGCGGGTGCCTCCACCTTTCTCCTTGTGAATCTAAAGTAGTAAAAGAGATAACAAACAGCAACGAAGCCGAAGCCCCAATATAGCGACGTTCGCTGTGTCGGATCATAAGCAGTGAATACGAAAATTCCTGTACACATGATCAGACAAAGAATCGGGACGAATGGGAAGAAAGGGACTTTGAACTTTAAATCTTCCACCTTCCCGCCTTCTCTAATGTATTGCTTACGGAATCTATACTGTGCAAAGGCAATGGCCATCCAAGTCAGCACGCCGCCCACTCCACTGATCGCAAGCAACACAACAAACAGTGTTTCCTCTGCTACTACACTCGTAAGCAAGGACAACAAGGCAAAAGCAAGTGTGACAAGCAAAGCGTTCATCGGAACACCGCGACGATTGACTTTTCCAAAGGCAGCAGGCGCCATTCCAGTTTGAGAAAGCGAGAAAAGAATTCTCGTACAAGCGAACAGTCCTGTGTTTCCTACAGAAAGAACGGCTGTTAGGATAACGAAGTTCATAATGTCTGCAGCATAAGGAATGCCCGTCATTTCAAATACAGTAACGAAGGGACTTTCCAATACGCCTGCTTCTTTCCACGGAACGATAGCTGAAAGAACGAAAGTAGCAAGAACATAGAACAGCAAGATGCGGATGACGATACTGCGGATCGCCCGCGGAATGTTCTTTTCTGGCTCTTCTGTTTCTCCTGCTGCAACACCCATAATTTCTGAGCCTTGGAAGGCGTAGACCACTGTCATCATCGAGATAAATATGCCAGTAAATCCGGTAGGAAATAATCCGTCACCGACAAAGTTAGTAAGAAACGGAGCAGAATTATCCTTCATAGGAATGATCCCAAACATAGCTGCCCCACCAATAATGATAAACAAAATAACGGTAAGCACTTTAATAGCCGAGAACCAGTATTCTGTTTCTGCAAAGCTCTTCGTTGTCAAAGCATTGATGCCAAATAAAAGCAAGGCAAAAACCGTACACCATACCCAAACCGGTGTGTCAGGGAACCACCTAGACATGAGCAAACCTGCTGCTATAAATTCTAACCCGACATAAAGGGCCCAACTCATCCAGTACGTCCATCCGATGACAAATCCGGTGGCTGGTCCGATAAACTTCGCTGCATGGGCTTGAAAAGAACCCGATACCGGCATGATGACGGATAATTCTCCGAGACAAACCATGACCAGGTACATTAATAAACCACCGACTAAATAGGCTACAATAGCTCCAGCAGGACCTGCTTCACCAATTGCATAGCCCGATCCCAAGAAAAGTCCGGTTCCAATTACTCCACCTAAGGAAAGCATAAATAAATGTCTGCTCTTCATCGAACGCTGCAACTCTTTTGGTTGGTTCTCTTGCTCTATGTGCATTCCATTCCCCCCGTTTCTAACCTTCCACTTATTCTCTTACTTTTGTGCTTGGAAGTTCACACCAATGTTTCTATTATTCCGAATGATATTTTCACTGTTGAGCCGTTACTGCTTCGGAAGGCTCTTCATATTCTAATAAGTCGCTAATCGTTGGTTTGAAAATCTCGTACGCTACTTCTCTTTGATATCTGGTTTGATTTTTGGCTTCTGTGAACAAGCGGTTTGTATTTTTGCGGCATAGCTTTTCAATATCATCTATTACTGCTTGTGGATTTGGTTCCACTAGACCGAAAATGACCGCATCATAGAATCGGATCGCTCCTAGGTTGGCAACGAAATCATTGACGATATCAATTCCTCTGCGTTTGATGATGGCATCTCCTTCAGCAGAAATCGGAATATTGGCTGCTTCTACAATTAAACTTGCTTTTACACTTTCAGCATTGGATACGTTGATCACATCTTCTAGCGCGGATGGAATTAAAATGTCACAGTCTACATCAAGCCATTCTGTATTTGGTCTTACCTTGTAGTGAGGCTCAAAGTAGGCTGGATCCATCTCTCCGTATACATTTTTATGGTCAATCAGCTTTTGGATATCTAACCCTTCTTCACACGTTACCAATAGGTTAGCATCAGAGATTCCGACAACTTTGTAGCCTAATTGAGACATTTTCAACGCACAACTTGCTCCTACACAGCCGAAGCCTTGAATGACCACCTTCGCTCCTTCTTTTCCACTTTTGAACTTCCAAGCTTCATCCGCTGAAAAGGCTACCCCATAACCTGTGACTACATCATTTAAAAGCAAGCCGTCAATTCTTGTAGACAACAGTTCATCAAAATCCTTTATTCCTTGTAAAACGGCTGGATTTTGTTTCATTGATTTAGTCAACGGAATATCAATTCCAAATTCATTGAATACTTTTAGGACATCTTCATATTTCGTGCCTAAATCACTGCCCAAGGACACACCGATATCAATATAGGGCATCATCGCAATTAAGAATCTTCTTAACACAGCGTAAGCGTCCGGTGCTTTGTAATCATAAGCGATACCTGCTTTACAACCGCCAGTCGTACCGCACTCGCAGGCTACATACTTGTAAGCCATTGCCTCAGCCAATCTTTCAACTTCCTCTTTTGTTACGGAAGGGTGCATTCTTGTACCGCCGCCTGTATAGCCTTTCACGAAATTATGAACAACAAGCCAGCCTTGTGCATCTGTTTCTGTATCATTCCACTCTACGACTAAATATGGTTTTGACATGATGAAACCTCCTAAAGATCTTCTTAAAATAGATTGATTGTTTTTTAAAGGTATACCTACGATGAATATTACTTACTGGATACGAGTCTTCCTTGTACTTTCGTCTTATCTTGGCTTACAGAAATAATTTCAGGATTTGTGACTACTTCAATGAGAGCCGGCAGTCCTGAAGCGATTGCTCGCTGCAGCGCTGGCACAAATTCAGCGTTTCGTTCGACTCTTTCTCCGTGAGCTCCAAACAAACGAGCCATCTCAGCAAAGTCTGGATTTGTTAAGTCAGTCCCAATCATTCGATCCGGGAAATGTATTTCCTGATGAGCGCGAATCGTTCCGTAAATGTTGTTATTTACGACAATCGCAATAACTGGCACTTTATACCGTACAGCTGTTTCAATCTCTTGCATCGTCATCATGAAGCCGCCGTCTCCTGAAAAAGAAACAACTGGACGATCAGGATGAGCAAGTTTTGCCCCGATCGCTGCAGGCAGTCCGTATCCCATTGCTCCTGATGTTGGCCCTACATAAGTGTTTTCTTGTTCAAATCGATAATAGCGAGATAGCCAGCCGAAGAAGTTACCGGCATCATTTGTAATGATGGTGTTCTTTGGAAGCTGTGCAACAATATCATGCATGAATCCATCCATATCGGTGAACTCTTCTGTATAGTCTGATTTCGTTTCAGAAAATTCCGTATATTTTCTGTGTAACTCTTCTGTTCTCTCTTTACCTGTATGAATAGATTGTGAACCTGCAGCTTCTACTGCCAGCTCTAGGAAGCTTTTAGCATCTGCTTCAATGGCAAGGGAAGGAGCATAGACTTTTCCGAAAATATCAGGACAAATATCGATATGAATTAACTTTGTCTGTTCAGAGAGCAAAGTATAATCCTGTGTTCCTACTTGAGAAAACCTCGTCCCTAAAGCAACCACCACATCTGCCTCTTTAATCTCATCAAGCAAACCGCGAGGAGTTCCAAAACCGAGCCAGCCGGCATAACAAGCGTGTGTATTAGGGAAAGCATCGAACCGGCGGAAAGCAGTCACAACAGGCAGGCTCATTTTCTCAGCGAACTGGACAAGCAACGGCTGTGCTTTCGCATGGATTACGCCGCCGCCTGCAATTAGCACTGGCCGCTTGGCTTTTTGGATTTCTTCCACTACTCGTTCAGCATCTTCCCTGTGGGCACGCGGACGGCTTGAAATGTATGGCGCATACTCAGCCATTACCGCTTCGTCCTCCAGCATGTCATGCGGCAGCGCCACTAAAACAGGACCTGGTCTGCCTGAGCGAGCAATATGAAACGCCCGGTGGAGCAATTCCGGAATTCTTTCAACTCGGTCAATCTCTACCGTCCATTTACATAAGTGACTAAAAAATCCGGCAAGGTCTACCTCCTGAAAGGCTTCCTTTTCTTTAAAAGGACGTTCCACCTGGCCAATGAGCGCTACGAGTGGAGTAGAATCTTGCGCAGCCGTATGAATACCGATCGCCAAGTTTGTAGCCCCTACACCTCTCGTTGCCATACAAACACCGACTTCGCCTGACGCTTTTGCATACCCTTCTGCCATAAAAGAGGCTCCTCCTTCATGACGGGTCGAGATCAACTCAATCTGAGGGTGCTGATACAAGGCATCCATAACACCCAGATAACTTTCTCCCGGTACACAAAACGCTTTCTTCACCCCCTCTTTCACCATGACATCTACAACGGCTTTGCCTCCACTAACTTTCATAAGTACTCCTCCTGTTTCTATCTCTAGTAAGTTATATTGTTAATCTTAAAATCTATTTTGTTAGTTTGCTAAATCAGTCCATTCGTTTTTTTCTTCTCCCTTAACACCCGGTTTTCTAGTAATGACACTTACACTGAGTGTCACGGCAACATTAACGAGCAAGACTGCTAAGCCAACATCGAGATCTTTAATTACTTGCGGGAATGATGGGAATAGCGTAGCGAGTGTTGTTCCTGAAATCGTAGAGTAGACAACCATTAAAATCCCGACAATCATTCCGGCAAAAGCACCTTGCACAGTAACTGGATTCTTCTTCCACAGGCTGAAAAACAGGGCCGGGAACAACTGTGCCATGAAGCTGTAAGCCATTAGATATAGAGTAAAAATTGAATTACCACCATTAAATGTAAAATAAAGGACCACTAAAGCAATAACAGGAACTAATACTCTACTTAACCTTGCTAATTGATCATCTGACGTGTTTGGCTTCCACACTTTGTATATATTTTTAGAAAGAATAGTAGCGATCGCCGTTAGTACCAATGAACTCGGTATGAGTGCAGCCATTGCTCCTGAGGCACCAATAACACCTACGAACCAAGGGTCAAATGACATTTTTGCCATCTTAAACAACGCTAAGTCTGTATCTGCTCCTTGCAAATTAGGGACTTGAAGAACCGCCGAAAAGCCAATAAATAATGAAAAAACAATAATAACTTGATAAATTGGCATAATTCCCGCATTCCAGCGAAGCGATTTCGGACTTTTCGCTGAGAAAACTCCTGCCAGCATATGAGGAAACATATAGAATGCCAGTGCAGTCATAATCGTAGCAGAAACAAACCAGGAAATACTCAGTCCTTCTTTAGGAAAAATCAGGAACCCTTCTTTAGCTGCATTGATAGATTCAAACATCGGCTGCATGCCGCCGTAATAATGAAGCGGAAAATAAATTCCCATAAAGACGACAACTGCTAAAATCATAATATCCTTAATAATAGCTGTCCACGCTACCCCATGCATACCTGAAGCCGTTACGTAAATGGTAATGGCAATGACACCGACCACAATGGCCATGCTCGGAGAGATCGTGCCATACGAGGTTTCTGCCACAATAATTCCTAACCCTTTCAGCTGCATGATCAAGTAGGGAATAATAGAAACAACGCTAATAATGGCCACTAGAACTCCTAACGCCGGGCTATTATACTTCTTATCATAAAAATCAGATTGAGAAATGACATTGTTCGCTTTGGCATACTTCCATATTGGTGGCAGCAGCCAGTATGCAATTACAAAGTAAAAACAATTGAAAGCGTATAAAGCAGGGGGAATACCTGACCGGTAAGCACCGCCGCTTGCTCCTAAAAAGGTGTAAGTAGTAAACATCTCACCGGCGATTAAGAAGAAGACAAGCACACCTCCAAAACCGCGCCCGCCGACAGCCCATTGCTCTAAACTCATATCTTTGCCTTTGCGCGCTTGAAGTCCCAGCCAAATACACAATACTAGAAAGAAAAGAATAACAAGAAGGGCCGAATTCATCTTATTCCTCCTCCCTATTGGCAGGATCTATTTTGTTTGTAATGATCAGAAACAAAGATGTCAGGCAAACCCAGCAAATCGCCCAAAAAAGTACAAATGGCATACCAAGAACATAGGGCTCTACACGATTAATGACAACAAGCGAGCCGAGCGCTGGTATTATGCTGGTCACAAACGCTAATTTTTTCATCCATTCACCATCCTTGTTTTTTTAAAACTTGTTTACTTCTCAAAGAATAGGATTCCGCTTTTTTATTAAATAGAGACTTTCCTATTCAGCACATCATTCACAGCCCATTCTGGATGCTCCCCTCTCAATGCTTGATCGACCTGCATCGCAGCATGAACTGCCATCCGTACGGAGGCCTCTTTCGTTAAAGCTGCACTATGTGGGCTAACGATCACATTGTCTAATTGAAAGAGAGGGTTATCCCGCTGAGGCGGCTCTGCTTCAAAGACATCGATTCCCGCTCCAGCAATTTCACCTGCTTTCAAAGCTTCTATTAAGTCGGCCTCCTTTACGATTCCTCCTCTGGAAGCGTTAACAAAATACGCCGACTTTTTCATCCAGGAAAATTCCCGGCTTCCTATTGTTCCTTTTGTTGCTTCAGTTAACGGCAAATGGAGACTCACAACATCGGCATTCCGGAACAGCCATTCTATATCTGTTACGATTTCCAAAGCGTCACTCGGGCTTGTCGTTAAATAAGGATCATAGCCAATCACATTCATCCCAAATCCTCTGGCTGCCTTTTGTGCTAACAGTGTACCGATTCTCCCGAGGCCGATCACGCCCAACGTCTTTCCTTCCAAATCCATACTAGGAAGTTGATGGCGAGCTCCATAGTTTCCACCTCTTAGCTCTTTATCAGCTGCGATAAGCTGTTTAGACAATGCTAGGATGAAAGCCATCACATGTTCCGCGACAGCGTTTGCATTTGCCTGTGGAGTATTCGTTACATAAATGCCGCTTTCTGTAGCCGCCTTCACATTAATATTGTCTAAGCCTACTCCATACTTAGCAATCACTTTTATGTTTCTGCCTGCCTGGATTACTGCTTCATTGATGACAGCGATTGACCTTGTTAAGATAGCATCACAATCCTTAACTTCCTTCATTAGAATTTCCTGAGACAAATCAGAGCCTATTTTTAGGTTGTAGCCTCTTTCTAATAGATAATCTTTTCCCTCTTGCTCAATATCTTGAGGAATATATACCAGGTAGCTCACGTTGTCCCCTCTTTCGTCTTAAAATGATATTTCATTCTTCAGGAAAGTCTACCTTATCCTTTTGATGATATATTTGCAAGAGTTGTGCCAATATTAAAAAATGTCTTTTTATTCGTTAAAAAGCCGTTTTCAGCCCTTTTTATCAGACACAAATCGTTAACATTTTGTTTCTCTATGAAACAAAATGTTCCAAATTGTTTCATTATGTTTCAATTCCCCATTCCTTTATCTTTCTCCATAGCGTCGTCCGGCTCATTCCCAGCTCATCTGCTGCTTTTCCTTTGCTATAATGACAGCTCTTTAAAACTTGTAAAATCCGCTCCCTTTCGGATATGTGCGATCCCCTCGCCACTGTCTCTTTTTCCTGTTGTGATGGGTGGGCTCTTTCCTCCTGTACACCCAGCAAATATTTCTCAATATCATAGACGTCAATCACTCTTCCTTTACAAAGAACGGTTAATCGCTCGCAAAAGTTTTGTAATTGACGTACATTCCCCTCCCAGCTCGCTTCACTTAATTTTTGACTGGCTGCATCTGTAATCATCACCTGGCTTTGTCCAGGAAACGCCTTGCTAATAAAAGCATTCACTAATACAGGGATATCCGCCCTCCGTTCCCGAAGAGGCGGTAAATGAAGGTCTAACACACTTAAACGGTAATAAAGATCTTCCCGGAAATCTCCCTTCTTGACCATATGGATCAAATTTTTATTTGTGGCAGCAATAATCCTCACATCGACTGGAATAATCTTGTCGTCTCCAATGCGCATAATTTCCCTTTCTTGAAGCACACGGAGCAGCCGGCTTTGGAGTTTAGCTGAGATCTCGCCAATTTCATCTAAAAAGATAGTTCCGCGATGGGCCAGCTCAAAAAACCCTTGTTTCCCGCCTTTCATCGCTCCTGTAAACGCTCCTTCTGCGTAACCAAACAGCTCACTTTCCAATAAATCTTCAGGAAGAGCAGCACAGTTAATGGCGACAAATGGATTGTTTCTCCGCTTGCTGTGGTTGTGAATGCTCTGCGCGAATATTTCTTTCCCGGTTCCGGTTTCCCCAATAATTAAAATATTGGAATCCACTTCGCTATAGCGCTTCGCTGTCTCAATCGTTTTTTCAATTTCAGTGCTGCGGAACAGGATATCTTCAAATGTATACTTCGCCACATGTCCGCGGGAATGAATTTTTTTACGGATCTTTCCTTCCATCTCTTGAATGCCTGTCACATCTTGAAAGGCCATCATATTCCCGACTTTCTTCCCTTTTAAAAAATTGCTGACTTTCTTGACGGAAAGCTGAATAGACTGGTAAGAAACGATCTCCTCCCGATAGTCGCCTTCACTCAGCAACAAATCCCGAAATTTCCCCTTCTGCAAAACTTCATAGATAGAATGGTCAATTAGACTTTTCTGCGAGATAGATAAAATCTCCCGAGCTGCAGTGTTAAACACCGAGATTTGCCCTTTTAAATCAATAGCAATGACCCCTTCGTACGCATGGTTCAAAATCGTCTGATATCGCTCGGCTTTTTCCTGTTCTCTTAAACTAACGAGCGCGAGCCTTTTCGCTTCAATTAAAGCCTGCCGAAAAGATTCTTTTCCTGTTTCTACAATAGCTGCTCCCAAGCCGGTAGCCTCGGCATATTCTGTCGTACTCAATCCGCTGACGACGATTTCACATCCTTCACTAGCAGCTAAATCTACTAAGCTCGCCGACTTTTCTATATCCTCTAAAATGTAAGATTGAATAGGCAAATCAACAATATCCGCCAAGTTTTCCACTCCATAAATCATATTGAGTGCGCCAATCACCGCTACTTTTTTTCTTCCGAAGCGTGCTTTACAATCGGATAAACAACGGATCAGATCAATTCCTTGTACTGGGATATCAACGATTGGCATAAATTCATTGTGCTCTTTTAAAAGCTTTGTCATCAACCCTCTTGAGATGATGACATCCGCATCCAATTCTAATTTGGCAACCTTATCAGCAGCGACTACTACCTCCTCTAACTCAAATTCTACGGTTTCTTCATGATGATGCTCTTCTCTTTCCTCTAATCGATTGAATTCTTCAAACCGCTCAAAGGCATGTTTAATGTAGCCTTTACGCGGCACAACAAGCTTTATTTTAATCAAAACATTCACCCCTAAAAAAACGTCGCGCAGGCACAATGATCAGCCTGCGCGGAACGGTTTATTTTTCTAAAATGATCCTTCAGAACGCTCTGCCGCCTGTTTCGCAAGGGGAAACGTAACGAAAAAACCGATCGCTAATAAAGCGGCAATCACTTCGAACGCCAGCACATAACTTCCTGTTTTCATAAAGAAAACAGCCAGCACTGGTCCAAGCGTCGATCCAATAAATAAGAAGAAAGAATACAATGACATCGCCGATGCCTTTTCTCTCCCTCCAAACTGGCCAAGCAAGGAAACTAACGAGGGAACAGTAACAGAAATCCCAGCTGTAAAGACGACACTCATCACTGTCATCACAACGATATTTCCCGAAATGCCGATACAGAAAAGTCCAATGGCTGCTGCAGCAAGCCCAGCGCGCATTAACGGAAAAGTACCAAAGCGGGAAGCGAGCCGTCCTCCGAACGGCGCCAGCAGCATACCAATAATTCCAGCCGAGCGGACGAGCAAGATTTGGGGCGCTTCAAGTGTATAGATGTCACGCAAATAATTTTCAAGTGTTGTATACGTTCCCACGAAGCTTAATAACAGTAAAATTGTAATAAAATAGCAAAAGAGAAAGAAATGTTGAGACAACACAATAGTAAAAGCCCCTAAGACAGATCTCTTTTCTCCAGAAGCGGGAAGTGTACCTCTTGGAATCACAGCATTAAATCCGATCGCTATCACTAAATACACAAGGCCCAGCATGTAAAACACATACTTCCAACCGAGGAAATCATTAATCACGCTGCTATACACCTGGCCGATTATTCCCGCCATCAAAAAGCCGGCGCTAATAAAACCAATAGCCGTTACTCGCTTGTTAGGAGGATATAATTCAGTGATAAAGGTAAGCGCTGTTGGAGCAAACGAAGCAGCAACAAATCCTTGAATGCCTCGAAGCAGCAGAATAGCCTCATAACTCTTCAAAAAGCCAATCAGTGGTGAAATAACAGTTAACGCAAACAACCCGAATAGAATGACACGCTTACGGCCGTACCGATCAGAAAGCGGCGCGAAAAAAACAGTTCCTAACGCATAGCAAAATGAACAAATACTTGTCGCTAAAGCCGCTGTTTCGGCCGTAAGTTGAAACTCCCCCATGAATACTGGACTTAACGGAATAGTTGAAAATAAAGCCGAAACGATGAATAACCCACTGCAAAAAAAGACGAATGTCATCAGCGAATATTTTTTCTCCGCGACTGCGATTTCTGTTTTTGCTGCTAACTGCTCCATCGGATCCCCCTTTTATTATGTAATTTTTTAAATATTTCAATTTCATTATAAAAGTCAATAAGGCTCTATGTCTAATAGCAATTTGTTATCAGATCATGGTCTAAAACCAAAAAAAGCCTGAGCAGCTAGTCGTGGATACAACCACTTTGCTGCGCAGGCCTCTCATTAAACTTCAGCTGACAAATTTATTAATTATAAACGCTGACAGATTCACTCTTTCCCAATACCGTATAAAAGAAGGCTTGAATTTCCTCAATATCTTCCTTAACAACGCCTAATTTCTCCATCCAATAGGCTGTATCTTCGATGTCCTCTTGAGACATTAACACCATTTGTGCATTCAAAATGGAAAACACTAGGCTTTTACCGCAAAACTGACTTGTATGAATGATCGCTAAATTGTATAGCTCATGATCTGTCACGATACAGACGTACCGGCTCGATTGCAGTTCTCTTTCATCCATTAACAAAGTAATCCCCATTCTATCATCCCTTTCTCTTATTTTTCCAGCAACCAAAAGAGCCAGTTAACAGCCTTTTGATTACTGGCGTTAACTGGCATTTATCTACTAACGGCTTCTTGTGGGAAGTCCCATAGATTGATCAGTTTCATTTAATATGTACTCATTTTATAAGAGGCTTCTGAGCAGGTCAATCAATTATTAGAATGTTCAAATTATTGACACTTTCCCTCTAGAAAATGACGGCTAGTAAAAACCTCAAAAAGAAATCTTCTTACTTTATAACTATAGCTGCGATGAGAAACCCTATTATAATAACGAGAATAAGTATGCCAGTGCCTTTCCAGCCTAAACTGCCGACTAAATCAGCAAGGCTTCCGGCATGAGCCCTATTAAACGAATCATGCAGATTTCCAGCCGGATTTCTTTTTAATTCTTCTTGTCTGAGTCTTTCTCTTCTTCTTTCAGGTGTTTCTTTGTTTTCACTCACAACCGCACCCCCATACCTTATCCTATTACGAGCATATTGAAATAAAACAACCATTAGCCTTAAATGAGCAGGCCAATTGCAGCTGCAATTCCTCCTGCTAATAATGAAGCTGTGATGTACGCAACCGCTGTTTTTAATTTCTTAGACTGAAGTAACGTGATCGTTTCGTAACCAAAGGTAGAAAAGGTTGTGTATGCTCCACAAAAGCCAACGCCTCCAAATAACCATAGCTCTTCACTAATTTGACCAGCTAAATGAAGCCCGGCTAGCCAGCCAAGCAGAAAAGAGCCGGTCACATTTATCAGCCATGTTCCTGCTGGAAACAGCGATTTCTTATTTAAAAGATTTCCTAATAAAAACCTAGAGCTCGCTCCTAAAGCACCACCTATTCCAATGAACCAAATCATCCTTCCAGACCTTCTTTTTCACCAGATAAGGCCCATCTGCGCCCGGCATCGGCCAACAGCAAACCAAACAACGTGCTCACCAGTACATAGAGCACAGCAAGAAAAGCATGTCCTCCCTGAAACAAATGAACAGTTTCTACTGAAAAGGTCGAAAAAGTAGTAAAAGAACCGATTACCCCTGTTCCGATCATCAAAATAATTTCAGGCTTTACCCTCTTATAGCGATTGACAAATGTCAAAAACCAGCCAAGAAAAAAGCAGCCGATAAGATTAATAAGTAAGGTTCCTAACGGAAATTCATGGACTGGCTGCACCCACTCCCCTATTAAATATCTGCCGATAGCGCCAAAAAAACCGCCAATCATCACGAATAACACATTCACTCACATCACCTTTCTTTCGCTTAGGCTTCTTATCATTTTACACCCGTATTTAAATCGCTGATATAAAAAGAGCAAGTTGTTTCTTTTTTAAATTAATAAAAAAATAAATGAGTATATCTCTTTATATATTTTTTATACTAGATATAATTATTATATCAAAGAGAGGTGATCTTATGGATATTTGTCCTTATTTAGAGCGCTCCTTTCAAATACTCGGTAAGAAGTGGAACGGATTGATTCTTCACTATTTGTCCCTTTATAACGATGGCGACGCTCACTTTACTGACATGAAGCGGGATCTTCTAGACATTACGCCGCGGGCTCTTTCACTAAAATTATCTGAATTGATAGAGTACGGCTTAGTCGAAAAGAGAGTAACGGGCGGATCACCTGTCGTAATTTCTTACCGGTTAACAGAGAAAGGCCAATCGCTCGCTGCTGCACTGAAGCCCATTCAACAGTGGGCGCAAAAACATATGAACTTAGAAGAGAAAAGGAGAGAATCAAATGACTAATCCTAATATGATCTGCGACTTAGAAACCGGAGTTTGTGGTCCAGCCAATGATGAAGAGATGGAGATCTTCCAATTCGATCATGTAAAAAAATCTATTGAGCTTTATTATGTGACGGACCCCATCTGCTCTCACTGCTGGGCCCTAGAACCGGTTCTGCGCCGATTTTTAGAACAATACAAACATCATTTTAATATTCATACTGTGATGGGTGGTTTGCTGAAAGGCTGGGAAGGTTTCGCCGATACAGCAAATGGCATTTCAGCACCTTCTAACGTGGCTTCGCATTGGAGAGAAGTTGGCGAACATTCCCGTATGCCGATTGATGGATCATTGTGGTACGACAATCCAGTTCAATCATCTTATCCTCCCTCCCGCGTGTTTAAACTGATCCAAAGGGATAACGAGCAGCTTGCCGCTGCTTTTTTGCGCCGTGCACGCGAAGCGGTATTTGCCTTTAACCGCAATATTGGCGACGCTCAAGTGTTAATGGACATCGTCAATCAGCTTGGACTTAACGGAAAGAAAATCGTCGAAGAAGTAAATTCTCCTATTGGCCAACAGCTGCTCGACCAAGACTTTGCCTTATCTCGAAAGCTTGGCGTCCGCGGATTCCCGACTATTATTATGGTCAATGAAGAAAACAAAGGTATCAAAATTGTCGGGGCTCGCTCACTCGATCACTACGTCAAGGGACTACAGCAGCTTCTCCCTTTGGATGAAGAATTGCAGCCACAGCCGCTCCCGGAATTACGCCAGCTTCTCGATGCAGAGAAATTATTGTTCTCAAAAGAAATTGAAGCGATGTATGACCTAGAACAAGCTGAGACAGAATCTTTTATTCAAAAAAATCTTTCACCAACTGAGTATGAATTAAACCATCTTCTTGGGGAGATGTATATAGAGAAAAAACTAAACAAAGGGGAGTAAGGCGTGGCTTATTTATTACAAGTAGACTTTGATCATCCCGGACCATTTGGCGCTGAAATGATAGCAGCCTTCACCGATTTGGCGAAGAGCATTAATGACGAAAAGGGCTTTATCTGGAAAATTTGGACGGAGAATCAGGAAACAAAAGAAGCAGGCGGCATTTACCTGTTTGAAACGAAAGCTGACGCTGAAAATTATTTATCGAAGCATACTAAGCGTCTAAACGGCTTTGGGATTGCGGAAGTTCATGGGCAAATTTTCGAAGTGAACGATGAGTTAAGCAGGATTAATCGTGGACCGATAAAGTAAAGAAATAGCCTGAGCCCCGCTTTGATCAGCAGGGCTCAGGCTACTAACAAACGCTTGCTATTGTTGCATAGCTGGCACTGGCATTTCCTGAGCACTGTTGAGGATATCTTCTGGAACTTTAATTGGCTCTACCTTATTGAAGTTGCTGTAGACAACATTCATTATTTGAGATGTTTTCATTTCATTGCCTTCAATATCCATCGCCATATCCATATCTACATCCATTTTCGTTGTTTGGAAAGACTCTTTATCAAGGTAAATGGTGTAGTTCACTTTTTCAATCTTCATCGCCTTCATCATTTCTTTCATCATGGCCTCTGCTTCTGCACCCGTTGCTCCTTGCGTCATTTGTGCCATTTGTGTTTCTATCAGCTTATTAAACTTCTCTCCTGATGCATCGAGTTTCAATACATACTCATCCGCCGTTTGTTCAAATGTAAAGTCATCTTTAAACTGTTGAAGCTGCTTCAGCTGCTCTTCCGGCTCGACTTGCTGCTGAGACATGTTCATTATTTGATCGTACAATTCTGTCGGCATCTTAATCCACTTGCCGCTTTGGGGTTCATTCATATAAAATCCTTCCGGCGTCATGTACGATTCAATGTTCATAGATGGCATTTGTTCGCTGCCTTCCCCTGAAGCAGTCATCGTACCTTTTTGATAAATAGCGAGCGGTTCTGTCGTAATGTTCATATCCATGTCCATTGCCGTATCCATTGATTTCTGTTCTGCTGGATAGTTGATTTTTTGCTTCATATTGACTTTCGCACTCATGCTTTTTGTTTCCTTAGAAGCTTTAATTGCTTGATTAAACACCTCTCCAAGCGCCATTTCACTCTTCTCTTCCTTCGGCGTTTCTGGTGTCGGTTTTGCTGTTTCCCCACAGGCGGCAAGCCCAAGAGTCAACACGCCCGCCGCCATCCATTTAGTCCATTTTTTCATATGTATTCCCTCCTCATCGATCATCCTCCATCTATTTTACACGAATAAAAGGAAGAAAGGTTCCTATAACTGGATAACATTGTAATTTCAGGATAAAAACACTATAAATTCAGCCTTTTAAAAAGACCAAATTACCTATTCTTATGACTCTCCCCTTTCTTTAAAATCATGTTATTCTATGAAAATACTCTGTAAAAGCGGTGAAAACTATGTTGCTCTTTATCTTATTTACTGTCATTACCGTTTGCCTAATGTTGTTTATTTTTCACCATAAGATTTTCATCAAAACGTCTACCATGGCCATTGTTATGGCTCTTGGGATTATTATTCATGGGGTGCTGTATCACCTAGCGAATTCTCATTTTTTCTTTATTAAAATGCTCAGCGCGTTGACTATCACTTTCTGGGCAGCATTTTCTTTTTCTATTATCTTATCAATCGTCTACAGGCGATTTAGCTCATTACATATCGTCCATCCGTTAAACCGGTTCGGTATCGGCACGTGGATTGCCGGTACTTCTATTTGTGCTATTCTGATTTTTGAGCAATTCAGCTACTGGCGGCCTGCTGTCCTCTTTCTTTCATACGTTAACGTGGCTCTTTGGATTTATTATTTATGGCTGTCGTTCCAATCCTTTCACGAAATACGGAGAAATCTGGAGCTAAATGTACATGGTATCTTACTTCTGACTACTGTCAGCACGCAATCACTTGTCCTGCTCCTGAATGTCATTCACAGTAATGTTCCCCTTATACTCGATCGAGTGCTCATTAGTATGGGACTCACTCTGTATGCTGCGAGCGCCTTCTTTATCATTCGGCACATGTTTACTCCAGGCTGGACCATAGAAGATGACTGGGCTAACACGAATTGTATTTTACATGGAGCTTTATCGATTACTGGATTTGCCTGCATCGTTTCCAGTGCTATTGGTAAGCCCTATATTCTCTTATTATGGATCGCTGTTACGCTTGTCTTTCTCCTTGTTGAATCACTTGAAGTTTGGCGGCTGATTAAGCGCCTTAGACACTATGGGTTTAAACAGGGACTCTGGACGTACAATGTCACTCAATGGAGCCGGTTATTTACTTTTGTCATGTTCTACATCTTTACCTCTCTTATAAAACCAGAGATGGATTGGTTCGTTACTGTAAGATCTATTATTTTAACAGCGGGCATACCTATCATTTTTTTCTTGCTGATGATTGAACTGTGGCTTTATGAAACATTTCTTGTCCATATGATTCGAAAACGGTTAACTCACCAAATGCGATGAAGGGGGCTGCTTGCAAAACCAAACAAATTGGTTTTACAAGCAGCTCTTCATTTATTTTTTAAAATTTTTCAATTAATTATATAACAGGTGTTGATTTTTACTTTCTGTTATAATACAATGAATTCAACAAGAAATCAGAATAATTAAAAAACAAGGAGGTCATCAATATGATGCCATTAGACTTTTACCAAAACATCCCAGGAAAGCAATGTTGCCAATGCGGTGCTGAGATTGCAGAACAACACGAGTGCTATCACAACGAATGCGAACGCTGCCTAAGTAAAACGGAGGAATAAACATTGGTCTTTGTAAATGAATATTTTGATCAATCCGCCTGATTGTTTAAGAGACAGAACAGAACGGATTTTTTTATGTTTTATTGATAAAAAAAAGACCAAATGAATTGGCCTCAGGTTGTTCTCCCTATTCTTTCACTTGCTCCTCTTCAAAAAATGCTTTAACTAGCGCTATAAACCGAAGCACTAACGGAGGCAAGTAGCGGTTTTTATCAAATGCTACGTACACGATTCGCGATAGGTTAGGATCTTCTAAAGGCTTAACGTGAAAATGAGTGGTCTCCGAATACTTCACATAATTTTCTGGAAGGACAGTCGCACCCAATCCTTCCTCTACTAGCCGGCACGCTGTTTCAAAGCGCTCAATTTCAAATTGTATGTTCGGTTTAATTCCTGCTTTCTGAAAAGCGTTTAAAATATCGGTACGAGTTTGAAATCCTTCTTTACATATAATGAAAGGCTCTTGATTCAATTCTTCAATGGTAAGTGTCTCGTTATGTCGCAAAGGATGATTTTCCGGTAAAAGAGCGACAAGCTTTTCTTCATAGATTGGTATTACTTCAATTTCTTCACTATTAATATATTGATTCGTTATCGCTAAATGAATATCGAAGTTGCTCAATGCCTTTTCGACATCTGTCAGGCTTAATATGTCCATTAAGTGAATTCTTACATACTTGTATTCCCCTTTAAAGCGTGCCAATATTTTTGGTACCCAATACTTGGTGGATTCAATAACCCCAATGGATAACTCTAGCGGCCCCTG
This sequence comes from Pseudobacillus wudalianchiensis, assembly GCF_001685015.1. GTDB lineage: Bacteria > Bacillota > Bacilli > Bacillales > Domibacillaceae > Pseudobacillus > Pseudobacillus wudalianchiensis. The sequence goes on along the minus strand of NZ_MAYT01000031.1, from coordinate 49,327 downwards.
CTCCTTCAACCGTTTCATCTCGTTTTCTACGTGCTCAAAATGATTCACGAGCTTTTTCGCTTCCTGGTAGAGAATCTTTCCTTCCTTTGTTAATTGCACTTCTCTGCTGCTGCGGTCTAATAACACGAGACCTAATTCGTTTTCCAGCTTTTTTATCGAGGCACTTAAGGAAGGTTGGGAAATATGCAAAGCAGAAGCGGCATTAGTAAACGTATGTTTTTCTACAATTGTAATGAAGTATTGAAGATGACGAATTTCCATATTTTACCCTCCTATAGATAAAAACTATAGAAATATACATTATCTATATTAGTCATTATACATTACTTTATTTTATAATAATAAAAAATAAGTAATTTCAGAATTTAATAACAATGCAGCTATGAGGTGATTACTATGTATACCCTGCCAGATAAACAGTATTGGAGTGGCAGAATTGACAGTGAGAATGATCAAAATGCTTTTCGTCTCCATCAAGTTATGGAGTTAAAAGATGTGGAAACATTAACGGAAAATGAAAGCGCTTTTGGTTTTGTCGGATTTGAATGCGAAGAAGGCGTCAGACGCAATAAAGGAAGACTAGGAGCCGCTTTAGCTCCGAACAAGATTCGACAGTTCTTATCTCCTCTTCCATATAATCTCGAAAGAAAACTACTGGATACCGGGAATGTTGCTTGTGAAGGACAAGAGCTTGAGAAAGCACAAGAAGAGCTCGGCCGTCACCTTCATAAGCTGTACAGCAGCTCTTGTACTCCTATCATTTTAGGAGGAGGACACGAAACCTTATATGGTCACTATTTAGGTGCGCGAAACCATATCGGTCCTGATGCTTCATTAGGCATCATTAATATTGACGCCCATTTTGATATGCGAGATGAGCCGCTTCCTTCTTCTGGCACAATGTTCAAACAAATTCTTGAGCAAGATGCCCATGCAGGCTACTTGTGTATTGGCATACAGGAATTCGGAAATACTGAATCCCTATTTCAAACGGCTGATCGGTTAGGCTGCACCTATATTTATGAAGAGGATGTAGCAGCTAACAATTTTATAAAGACATTTGGAGAAATCGATCGGTTTGCCGCTAACTACGATTACCTGATCTTAACTTTATGTACCGATTCAATCATTTCGTATGCAGCACCTGGGGTCAGTGCACCGTCTCCATTTGGCTTAGACCCAAAAACAGTAAAAACACTACTAAGATATATAGCTGAGAAAGACAACTTACTTAGCTTCGATATATCAGAAGTAAATCCCGTGTACGATGAGGGAGACAGAACAGTCCGACTCGCTGCTTACTTAATAGCAGAAGTACTGCGCCATTTCAACAAGAAACCAACATCATAAGGAGTGAAAATATGACAGCCGAAATCAACCAAGTGACGACGATCTTCTTAGCAGTCGCTGTCTTTATAGCTGGAACGTTTTTAAATAAAAAGTTACCATTTTTGGACAGGTTCTGTATTCCTGCCCCTGTAGTGGGCGGACTCTTATTCGCTATTGTGGCAACAATCTTAAAAAGCCTAGACCTCTTAACAATCAGTTTAGATACTTCTATGCAGGGATTATTCATGCTCACATTCTTTACAACAGTCGGTTTAGGAGCGAGCTTCGGCTTAATTAAGCTTGGCGGCAAATTGCTTGTTATTTACTGGCTATCCTGTGGATTCTTAGCTCTTATGCAAAATGTGATCGGGATCTCTTTTGCCAAATTGCTTGATATTCATCCGCTTATTGGTGTCATGGTCGGTGCCGTCTCCATGGAAGGCGGACACGGGGCGGCAACAGCCTTCGGTACGACGATTGAAAAAGCAGGCATTGACTCTGCTTTATCAGTCGGACTAGCTGCAGCTACACTCGGATTGGTAGCCGGCGGCTTAGTAGGCGGACCGATTGTGAAATACTTAGTAAATAAATATAATTTAAAGCCAACGGAACCAGAATTGAATGCAGCATCGGCTAATTTAGAAGATACCGCTGATGCCCCTGTTACATCCCAGTCATTCATGATGCAAGTCTTTATTATTACGTTGTGTATGGCTGTAGGATCGTATCTCGGAAACGTATTTACGAATCTCACTGGGTTTTCTTTACCTGATTATGTAAGCGCTATGTTTGTCGCTGTGATCGTCCGAAATATCCTTGATCAATTCGATAAAAATATCATTCAGATGAAAAGCATTTCGATTATTGGCGACATTACGCTAGGCATCTTTTTATCGATGGCGTTGATGAGCATCAAGCTCTGGGAAATCGCCAACCTTGCCCTTCCTTTAATCATTATCGTGATGATTCAAGTATTGTTTATTGCTCTGTTCGGCATCTTCGTCCTCTTCAAGCTGCTGGGCAAAGATTACGATGCTGCCGTGATGGTCGCCGGCTTTACAGGCCATGGTCTTGGAGCGACTCCAAATGCCATCGCTAATATGAGTGCCGTTGTGAATAAATTCGGCCCTTCGCAAAAAGCTTTTCTGATTGTTCCGATCGTCGGCGCTTTCTTAATCGACGTGTTCGCGATGCCGATCATTATTACAACGATTAATATGTTTAGCTGAGCAACTGCTGCCAAAGCTTGAAAGATGAAGCTTTGGCAGCAGTTTTTTAAATTTCTAAAAAAACAAAAAACAATTGTATAACAGATATTGACTTTATAAGTCTGTTATAATACAATAAATTTAATAATAAATCTGAAAAATCAAAAAACGAGGAGGTCATCATAATGATGCCATTAGAATTTTATCGAAATATTCCAGGGAAAGAATGCTGTCAATGCGGAGCGCAAATAATCGAACAACATGAGTCTTATCATAATGAATGTGAGTACTGCTTAAGCAAGGTAGAGGAATAAGCCAGTGGTTTTTGCTAATATATAAGTTTTTATAAATCCGCCTGTTATAGTAAGAAACAGAGCGGATTTTTTGCCTTTTGAGCACAAAAAAAGACCGAGCTAACTCGGTCTCAGGCGGTTGATAAACGTTCGCTTTTCTCATGTCCTGAAAGATAAACATCTCCACTCAGATTCGTGCTCTGTCATAACAAGCAATTATTTAGTTAATACCTGTTTCTTTTCCGCTCCAGGAAGCGGCTGATCAGCTAAAAATCTCTTCAACACGTTTTCCGTAAGCTTCGAAACGTTATTATCATAATTGTTATGAGACAGACTTCCACAGTAAGAAATGGAACTAGTAGAGAATACAGCTCCACCATTCGGTGTATGATAGAAGACCATGTCTGCTCGGACTCTTGGATTTTGTTCACCTGACAAACCAGGAATGTTAAAATATAGCTCTTCTGCTACCGGCATGTAAACATTTGTGTGACCCTCTGAAGAAGCAACGATTACCGCATGTGGTGGCGTCCCAAGCTCTGTATCATAGATATCGAGCTCTAATCCGGCTGCTCCACCGCCGACTAAACCAAAGTCACCAATTTTCTCACCTTTCTCAATACCTTCAAAAATCCAGTCCACTTCTGGGTTAAAGCTTTCTTCCGTTCGACGATAATAAGAAGAAACCTCAAACCCTTGCGCCGCATAGCCTGTTCCACATATTTTTTGAGGAGCTCGGCCGCGGTGTTTCCAAATGCTGCCTTGCTCTCCCGTAATGCTCAAATGAATTTCACCCGGTTTTGACTTCCAGCCTTGATTTCCATAATTTTTTCTTACTTCCATTAAATTTGGATTTTTTGGATCGAAAGTGACAACCCAGTAAAAGCCGTTCGAGCCCATATACATAAAGCGGCCGCCATTATCTTGAAAGCCTTCCACTGCATCGAGCATTGGTCCAGAATAGTACTCGGGGTGGGAGCCTGTAATAGCTACTTTGTATTGATTCAGCAGCTCAGCCCCTTCGAAATGGACATCCTGATCGGTGACAACGTCAAACTCGAACCCTTTTTCTGTCAGCCAATCGACTAAATGAAGATCTGCATTGAATTGCCATAAAGAAGGTGAAAGATTGTGACGGTATTTCGGTCTCATATTTAAAATCGGACGCAAGGCTGAAGAAAAACAAACCCCCGTTCCATCATTATGATGATCATACGTAGACAGCCCATATTCAGCATGCTCACCAAGATACATGTCCTCCTGCTGAACGACTGGAGCTCGGCCAAACATAAGTTGAGCTAGCGGAACGTCTTGGAAGCGGTTGTTCGCATATGCTAAGTAACTGGCAGTTGGCATAATGAGAACGGCTTTTGCAGTTGGTTTCTTGCCTTTTTTCGGTCTGACGAAAAATGTAATATAATCCTCATCTTCCCCGGCATAAACGTGAGCCGCGTATACGCCACTCTGTAAATTATCGGGTACTTTCCACTCAAAATCTACATCCCACTTTGCATCTGTTAGATCATCATCATGAAAGTGAATGGCTCCGTACTGTTCCGGGGCATGGACGAAGTTTTGCTCTTCTGATGTCCAGTTATATCCTGTTACAGCCCGAGTCGGATGGTTAACGGTTTCTCCATGCAATTGATTCGGTGATTGATCATATATTTTCTCCAGCTCCCGGAAGCCTTTACGGGTAATTCCTTCAGAGAAATCCCACGCAGCTACCAGTCCCTTTCCAGAAGGATGATCAATCCATGACTTCATCTCTTCTTTGCTTAGCGCTACACTTGCTACCCGCGGACGGTCAATTTTTCCATTATAGCGGTTGATCACTTTATGTTTTCCATCCGGCTGCTTTCCGAGAATGCTCGCTATTAAAAATTCAGCATTGTTATCTGCATAAGGCTTAATGTTAACCTTTCTTTCATGACTTACATTCAATTCATCTGTTCCATACGGCAGTGAAAATCTGCTGTTTGTTCCATTAAGTACAACTTCCTGACAAATGCTCAATTTGCCGCTTTCCTCGTCAAATGAGCCTCCCACAAAATACCAGCAGCCAGTAACGAGCGGTATATCCGTACTTAATTTTTCAACATTTCCTTTATCATCGCCAATCCATACTGCCAAACAGCCTTTCTCATCAATAAACAGCCCGTACCCCGTATTATTAACAGGTGACCACTTTGTTAGGATTCCTTGTATCCCTAATTCAGGAGTAGTTGGGTAAATCATAGCTTGTAATGAGAAACTGCTGATCAGCGAAAAGAGCGACTGATTATTGAACTTGATGTAAGATCCCATATGTATGTCTTGTTTTCTGCCGCTGTATTCTTTATTCACATCCGCTTCCACTTTGTGAATCTTTACACCCGGACCTTCCGGATTAGAGTCTCCGTGAATCAGACGGACAATTTCTGTTTTATACTTATTATAGTGGCTATTAACCATAAATTTAATCTTTTCCCCAGGTTGGACACTCATTCGGTCTGTATAACCAGTAATTTTCATACTCCATCGTCTCCTTTATCGAGTAGATTAATTGTTTAATAGACCATGCTTCTTTAATCTTTTTAGGAACAATCCATGTTCTGCTGCTTCGCGTGAGCCAAAACACTCCTCCTCAAATACTTTATAAGGAACTCCCCGCTCACCCGGATGTTCGCCGAGACACCATTTTTTATGAGGCTCCATACAAATAATCAAATCTTTCCCCTTAATTTCTTCGTGGTGTCTGCGCAGGTAGTTCAGTACTAGGCTCAATTCACTGCTGTGTCGGCCAATTGGATTTTTCCGATGCTCTTCAATTAACTCTTCCGTAATAAGGGGCTTTATGTTGTTCTCAAGAATCCACTTATCCTTTTCCAAATAAACTTTTCTTGCTTGATCAATCATTGTAAAACCTCCTTTTTACAAAATTTTAATTATTCAAAATATTTGAACCACTTGAACCTTACCATACATTTTATTTCAGAGTCAATTAATATATCCCTTTTAGGGAATTTTAGAAAATATATTCTCTTTTTCGACATAACCAGTAGCTAACACAAACCCTCTCCTTTTGTGTCGACGATTGTGTTAGAGTAATGAAGGTAATGACATTTACTTATTGTATGAAAGGAGGGCGTTCTTTTATGAAAAAAACAATCAAAGTTGTCGCAGCCGTCTGCATAAATGAACACGAGCAGGTTTTATGTGCCTTGCGTTCGTCCAACATGTCTTTGCCTAACCTATGGGAATTCGCAGGAGGAAAAGTAGAAAAAGGGGAAACACCTGAAGAATCGCTCGTTCGAGAAATTCAAGAGGAACTTGGCTGTACGGTGGAGGTGCATGAATTGATTGAAGATATTTGCCATGAATACCCGAATATCATCGTGAATCTGTTAACGTATCGGACAACCATTGCCGAAGGAACCCCAAAAGCAAACGAACACGCCGAAATAAAATGGGTACCCCTTCAAGAGCTATGCTCGTTAGAGTGGGCACCCGCTGATATTCCGACAGTCAATAAATTGCTGATGAATACGATATAAAAACTTTTAAGGACTCCCTATACAGGAAAACAAATTTTGGCAAAGCAGCGCCTAAAACTGGAGAAAAACTTTTATTGAGCTAAAGATCACACACTCCGCTCATAATAGAAAAATGCTTCATCCTTCACCCATCCGTCTGATTCGTACAGATGCTGAGCTGTCGTATTATCTACTGCTGTTTGAAGCGTTAACCCCTTCGCTTCCGTTTCTTTAGCGAATTGTTTTGCAGCATGTAAAAGCTTTCTTCCTACTCCCTTATTCCGGCTTTCCGTGGTGACATACAAATCATTTAAAATCCAAACTCTTTTCATCGAAACGGACGAGAAGGACGGATACAATTGCGTAAATCCCATATACTTATCCTCTTCCACCGCTACGAAAATAACAGACTCCTTTTTTTCCAGCCGTTCACGGATAAACCTCTTTGCCGCTTCCATATCGGATGGCTGTTCGTAAAAAATTCTGTATGAATTAAACAGCTCCGCTACTTCATTTAAATCTTCCTGTGTTGCTTGATAAACGTCCATCGCCCTTTCCCCCTGTTCTAAATTCTCTACACGTACAGTGTATATCATTAGATTAAAAATTAAAAAGAATTTTCAAACTTTTTTCTCTATTTTTATTCCCTTATGAATAATAAATTCACCTTGTCATAAGAATCTTACTTAATTTCATAGTTTAGCCATATCGCTTTACTTGCGCCAACTTTATCGTATAAAGACTGAGCTGCTAAGTTATCATGAGCTGTTTCCCAAATCATATGAGAATAACCATGCTCCCTAATATAATCAATACATGTGTGAAGCAGCTTCTCACCAATGTGCTGCCCTCTTGCAGCTGATGTTACATATAAATCATAGAGAAGAGACATGCGCTTTACTTCCAACGTGTTAAATGTAAAGTATAAAGTGGAAAAGCCAACGAGTTGATGGGATGGGTTTTCTGCCACAAATTGAATACCCTCGTAAGGATTTTTAATTAAATGCAACATTAATTTCTCAAGTGCCTCTTCCTTTGGACGGTCACACTTATAAAAACCAACAATATACTCATACATCAAATCCATCAGTTGCGGGATGTCACGTTCAGCGGCAGGCCTAATGTTTACAGTTTCCATATTTCACTTCATCCTCCCTATTTATTAAATGCAACAAACATTCATGCAAGATATATGCCGACACCGCTAAGCATAGCTGCTTATTACCCTAAATTATTATATTTAGCTCTTCATATGTCGTTTATTTTCACCGTACAACCTTCATTTCACTTCAAAGATGAGTATATTGTAGTGGATTTAGAATTCTCATGATGAGATAAAGAGGTGAAAGCGTTGAAGAAGAGAGCCCTTTTTACCGTGCCCATTAGCATTTTGCTCATCGCCGTAATCGTTACCTCATTTTTCTTATTAAGTCTCAAACCGAATGCTACAGGTATTTCTCAAGCACAAAAACTGTCAGAGTACTCCAAGCCAGCCGTCGTACGAATTATCGACTACGCAGTCGTTGAATGGCAGTTTAACGATTATTACCCAGAGGTTGAGGCTCTTCTACAGGAATTGGATTACCAAACCGTTATTGGCGGGTCCGGATCGGGGGCGATTATTAGTCCAGACGGTTATATTGTGACGAATGCCCATGTCGTAGAAGGAGCTAAAATGCAAGAAGCAGACCTGGCAAATGCTGCGTTTGAACAGCTTGTTGCGCTCGTAGCTGAGCATTTTCAGGTAGACTACAATGAAGCCTATGAATACATGGTCACCTACACGCAATACACGAAAGTAACGAGAGCACTAAAAGTTATTTTACCGGGCGGTGATGTCTTAGATGGTGAGGTGAAAAGCTACGGAGCTCCGATCAATGAAGGAAAAGATGTAGCTGTTCTGAAAGTCGAAGGAAAGAACCTCCCAACCTTACCACTTGGAAAGTCGGAAACGATTGAAGATCAGGACAATATTTGGGTGCTGGGCTATCCGGCAGCCGCGGAGTCTGATTTATTGTCACCAGATTCCTCACTCGTCTCTTCCATGAACGCTGGACAAATCTCAGCAACTTCTAAAAAGACAGAACAAGGAAGTCCAGTTATCCAACTAAATGCAGCCGCCACACATGGAAATAGCGGCGGACCGGTCATCAATGAAAAAGGTGAAATTGTCGGTTTATTAACCTTTAGAGGAGATACGGTGAACGGCCAGGAAGTGCAAGGATTTAATTTTGCTGTTCCAGTCGATACTGTAAAAGAATTCGTCAACCAAGCAGGGGCTAAAAATACAAGCAGCCCAACCGATCAACTTTTCAAAGAAGGCTTAACTCTGTATTGGGGCGGTTATTACAAAAATGCCCTGGAAAAATTTGAAGCCGTCCAGCGACTCTTCCCTAATCATCCGGAAATTAAGCAATACATTACAAATACCCAGAAAAAAGCAGACGATAGTAAAATCCTTTGGTCTGACTATCGAACGATCTTCTACATTGTAGATGGTGTTGCTGCATTGCTCATTATTCTTCTCATGGTCTTTACCTTTGCGATGAAGCCAAAAACGGCTGTAGCTTCCACACAGAAGAATACCATTCCAGATTTGAACGGGGATGGAAAAATGGACATTGAAGATATTATCATCGCCCTGCAAAAACAGCAAAAGGAAGATAAGAAGAAAGATGAATAAGTAAAGGAGAGGGAGAGCCCTATGCCGCTCTCCTTCTATTTGTTTTCACTGCGCGGCTCATAATTGGTATGTCCTGTTTTACGTTTAAGAATCCTCAAGTAATTGTAATTTTATGTTAAAATTGGATATATAAATATATTTATTATGAAAAGAATGGTCAAATCAAGAACGAAATGGATGTATTTTGTAATGTTGAAATTAGGTGGTGCGACATGAAGACGTTTTTAAAATTATTAATAACATTATTTTTGGCTTTTACATTAACAGGATGTTTTGCCGAAGATTACGATGTCGGAGTTCCAACTGCTCATTTAAATTTTGATATCATGTCTGTCGAATTAACAGAAGCAAATATTAGTTGGAATACAGCAAGTGAAGATGTACAGCGAAAAATAGAAAACATCGAAGAATACGCAGCCTCACTCGATGAAATAAAGATCTTTCCAGGTCAAAAAGTGTCTTTGGAATTTAAAGAGAACGAAGATAATGGCGGAGATATTTGGACGGACCCCAAGATAACCGTTGCCCTATTAAAAGATAACAAACGACTCGAACTTGCCTTGAAGGATGATGGAGAATTTCAATTTCCAACTAACAAAGGGAGTTACGTGCTGGAAGTAGAATTTATAAATTCCGCAGGCAGCGCCCAATATGTAGGGAATATCGCCATTCGGTAATATAAGGAAAAAGAGATTATAAAGGAAAGATCCCTAGTAAATTCATGCATTCAGGTTGTTGGCAAACGTTCATTTTCTTCGTTATCCGTCAAGCTGTACGGCTTGAAAGGCCAGCTTTTTTAATCAAGCCGGGATATTAAAAATAGACTTTGTTTACACTCTCAAACTTATGCGTTTGAGAGTGCGTGAAAACTTCTGCTCATTACAGCTACCCTTTCGCTTAATAAACAACTGCAGCAGGCTCACCTTTTCCTAATGCTGTGTAGAGGAAATCCTGAATAGCTTTCGTATCCTCTTGTTCTACCCCTAGTTTCAGTGCCCAGTATTCACTATCCTCGATGTCCTCTTCACACATTAAAATCATTCTGTTGTTTTGAAGAGAGAGGACAATGCTATTGCCCGAGAATTGCTTCGTATCAATAATCGCAAAGTCGTAACGATGATGATCGGTGATCAAGCACACGAAGCGATTTGATTGCATTTCAGATTCATCCATCAAGAAAGTTACCTCCATATTATTTCACCCTTTCGCATTTTTAGTGGTCTAAGCAGGGAACTTCAGTTGGAACATTCCCCTTCTTTTTGTATTGTTGAATATCAAAGCAAGAAATGTGCCACTTTTGAAAAATATGATAAATGGAGAAGAAATAGGGTGTCATTAGTCTGGACCCCTGTAGCTGATCAGCTAAAAACAAAAAGAAAAAGCCGCTTTTATTCAATTTTGGGTTGCCCAACCCCATTTTGAATAAAAACAGCCTTCTTTTTAATTAAACAGAGACGAGCTTTGACATCAAAACAAACAAAAACAGGCTCAGCAGCTGTCCGTCTTCTACAAAACCTTCACATAAAACGTCCGAGTGCGCGGTCCATCAAACTCACAAAAATAAATGCCCTGCCATGTTCCTAAAAGCAAGCGTCCTTCCGTTACAATAACATACTGCGACGAACCGACTGTACTCGCCTTCATATGAGCCGCCGTATTCCCCTCCGCATGCCGATCCAACTCATGCTCCCACGGATACACCTCATCAAACCGGCGAATCATATCCCGCTTCACATCGGGGTCTGCGTTCTCATTGATCGTTATGCCCGCTGTGGTATGAGGACAATACACCACCGCTGCCCCTTCTTCTATCCCCTTTTCTCGAATAAATGCCTCCACCTGCTGCGTTACCTCGATCATTTGGTCACGATGGTTTGTTTTTAATGTGAATTTCTTGAGCATAGCTTTCTTCCTTTCTTAGTGATGTTTTTTAATCGGCTCTCACCGCTAACTTTCTCTTATTTTATGGTTACTTTGGCCGGATCGAAGTATATTGCCATCAACCTATCAATTAAGTCTTCATGGCGAGATTCACATTCTTTAACAGTCCACTGCTGAAATTTTTTCAAGTCTTTTGTAAGTTCGAAATCTGTAATGCCATTTGAAAAATACTTTTGCAGTTTTATAGGGAATTCTCTATTATTAGCTGATGAATTTTTCTTGCGGCTAAGCAATACTAAATTCCCTAGACGGTTCGTCCAAGCTTTTCGTTCTTCTTCTGTAAAATCCTGTCGCCAACTGCTCCCTTCAGAAGGGTTTTGGGGTAAAATGTGCTCCACACTGATAACCCCTGTATATGATTTTTTTACGTTAGCATTTTCATTTAACGACATATCTAGACGAAGCAGTAAATACTTAGCGTATTTTTTCTTGTATAAATCATCTACCTGAATATTGATTTTTACAGCTTTATAGTCCTCAGAAGTCTGAAAAATTTTCTCTTTTGCTACATCATTTGGATCTGAGGCGTTATCCACTGCCTGAATCATCTTTACCACCTCCGTTACCCTTCCGGTAGGAGTGATACCTTTAATCCAGCTCATCACAAATTTACGCTCTAATACTCGCAAGAACGAGTAAATTTCGTTAGGTGACTGAAACTTTTGGATAAAATGAATCAACACAGGAATCCAATCAGACGAAGGAATGAAATCCCTCATAAGAGTTAATAAGCCATGATATTTTACAGCTATTTCTTTATCAGTTGTCTGAATGTCAGCATTTAACACCTTTTCTCGATAAATATCAGCGAACTGCTTCACATATTCAATAAATTGCTTTCCTCTAAAATCAGGGTTCTTTGCAAATATTTTTTCTTCGTATTCTTCTTGAATAGTTTTTCTGGCTTTTTCCTTTACAAAAATAAGCCGGATATAGCCTAGAAGCTTCTCGAGCTCTTCTCTGCCTAACTCTTCTTCCATTGCTTCCCACAAATTTTGATAATGAAGCCGTTCTGTTTCCGCAATGGCCCCTAAGTTCGTACTTTTCAATAGGTCCGCATTACTGAGCGGCATTCCCCGATCATTCAAGATCGAGAATAAGCGAAAAGCAGATGTAAACGTACCTGTTTTTACGTAAACAAACATACACTTATTCAAGATAAAATGAATCATGTTATCAACTAATTGCTCATCCAGCTGCCCGTTCTCTAAAAATTTCTCTGAAAAGATATGTATAGCTTTTGTCATTCTGTCCTGGGACTCAGTTAAGTCTGGCTCATTAACCGTTAATTTCGTCCCCCCTTCTTCTAAAATATATTTCTTAAAAAAGGAATAATCCCGGTCACGCACACGAAGACGAACCGTTTCAGGCTTATCCTCATAAGGGTCTGCCTCCTGATAAATTTTAGATTGAAGTGTCGTTTTAGCTTTTGGATTTGTTATCAAATCACGCATTACTGCAAGGAGGATGGTAAGAGTGGTAAGCCTTTGTTGACCATCTACTACGTCATACATGCCACTATTATCGCTCTTTTGATCAATAACCTGTAAAATAACACTTCCTAAAAAATAACTATCTTCTTTAAGCTCCATCGCTTCCTTTATATCTTCAAACAATTGCTCCAACTGGTCTTTTTCCCATGAATATTGCCGTTGATATCCAGGAATTTTAAAAGCAAATTTTGAACCGAATAAATCCTTAAATAGGATTTCTTTTGCTTCGATTTTTTTATCTATTGTCGCCATGTGTAAACCTCCATAGAGTTCTCTTGTTAAGTCCTTTTGAAAAATTATAGCATTGCATCCTCACTAACTGAATGTACTGAAGTTTTCCCTATTGGTCTTTCCCCTTTCTCTCAAAGTACCAATGCAGCCGGTATTCACAAATCTGCTTCGTCCACTCAAAAAGAATCTCTTCATCTTCTTTCTCAACATTAAGTTGAATCTTGAATTGGTTACCTTCAAAAGAGACCAGTCCGTTTGATGATCCACTCCACTTAGTCATGGGCATTTTAGCAATCAGCGCCGCCATTTTCCTCTCGTCGTACTCGATAAGCCTACTGCTTTGTTTATCTGCTAAATCCTTATTTTTTCGATACTCCTTTGATGTTAAGTAATTGTGAAAAAATGGCGCCGCTTCTTCAGGGGTAACCGGTTCTAGCCATTTATTCGATCCTTTTGAAAGGAGATAAAGTAAAACAACCATTTTATAGCTCTTAGTCATAACAGTTCGTTCAACTTCTTGAAACCAGTCTTTATATTGGGAGAATACTTCCTCCTCTTTATCGCTCAGCCCATCAATCCCCTGCAGAAAACCAGGATAGGAGCCGTAGTATTCTTTGATAGTCTTGCTGTCAGCATTAGCATTCAAATGAAACTCGAGATAGGTCGGCCGCCGTCCCAATTCTAATTTTAGATTCTCATAAGCATAGCGTAGCTGTTCCTTCCTTGGACTTCTTTTGCGGTTCATTTCCTTCAACAGCTCTATTGCTGCTAAATCAAATTCTATCCGACAATTCTCCGGCACAGCAGGAACGACAGTCTGACGTTTGCCGTCTTTCTCTTTTTCCCTCGTATCAAATACTTGCAGTTTAATATCGGCGTTGCGATAGTTTCCAATTAAATCAATAATGACACAATGCGGTTTTCCTTCTGCTATACGCAATCCCCGTCCAATTTGCTGGGTAAAAACAGTGAGTGATTGCGTCGGCCGTACAAACAATAACGTATCAACAGAGGGGATGTCGACTCCTTCATTAAATAAATCAACTGTGAAAATGATGTCTAACTCCCCAGAATCTAATGCTTTTATAGCTTCTTCCCGAGAATAGCCTTTCATTTTTGAATGCATAGCAACGGTTCTCCAGCCCTTGTTGTTGAAATAGCTGCTTAAAAAGGCTGCCTGCTTAATAGATGAACAGAATCCGATTGTTCTCGTCTGACGATATTTGTTCCAAGCTGTTTCAATCTTTTCTGCCATTTCTCCCCTTAGCTGCACTTGCAGCAATTCTTCTTCATCGTATCGCGTGCCAAGCCACGTTAAAGCTGAATAGTCTGTATCATCATAAACACCGTAATACATAAATGGAACAAGCCACTGCTTCTGTATGGCTTCGATAAAATGGATTCGGTAGGCCGTATTGCCGCCGCAAATACTGTAAACATCTTTATTATCCATTCGATCAGGTGTCGCTGTAATACCAAGAAGAAATTTTGGCTTAAAATGATTTAATATGGATTGATAAGACTTGGCGGCGGCATGGTGAAATTCATCGATAATAATTAAGTCAAAATCATTTGGATCAAAGCCCCCTAGATTTTGCTTCAAGCCAAGCGTAAACACAGAAGCAAACAGCATTTCCGATTCTCTCTCTTTAAAGTCAGCGTTAAATAAACCGGCAGTTCTTTCAGGCATAACGTGTAAAAAAGACTTTCGAGCTTGCACCAGTAGCTCCTTTTGATGAGCAATAAATAAAACTCTATTAAATCTCTGAGCAAAAAAAGCAGCTAAATATGTTTTTCCAAGACCCGTTGCCATCACAACGAGTGCACGATCATACTCTTCTTCCAGCGTATCCTCCAACGCCTGAAGTGCTTCCTGTTGCGCCGGGCGCGGAATTAATTGCTCTAATTTTATGGTATAAGCTTCGGATGGATCATTCACAATCTGGGCTTGATCACTTGGTTCGGAAAACATCATCTCCGTTTCCTCTGCTTCTGTGAAGGTTCTCATAATGGATTGACTTTTGTGAAAGTGATCGTAGGCTTCTTGATATTGTCTAATTGTTTCTAGATTCACTGGAATCGTATAATCGTGATAAAATACCTTTTCAAATTCAAAAAGCCCCTTTTCAAAGATTTCTTCATCAAGTGCAGACGGCGCATGAAGATTCCATTCTACGCCGCCTGTCAAAGCAGAAAGGGATAAATTAGAAGATCCTACAATAAGGTGCCCGTCTTGTTTAGAGCGAAACAAATATGCTTTTGGGTGAAAAGACTTTCCGCCGCTCTGCCACATACGCACTTCAGCTTCGGGCAGTTCGGTGGCCAAAAGTTGAAGTGCCTCTGGCTGGGTAATAGACAAATAATCACCAGTACAAATTTTAATATCCGCTCCACGCGAAGCAGCCAGCTGTAAAGCAGGAAGAATCCGCTTTACACCTGACTTCATGACAAAAGAAGTGAGTATGTAGATTTCTCCTGCTTCTTCCGCTAGTTTAATAATTGTCTCTACAAAATTTTCTGTAATTAGCTGCAGCTTAGTCATCTTCTACCTCAATTAAGAAAATCCGCTCGCTAAATCCGCCGCGCTTTTCAGCCTTTTGTTGGCGTATTGCCTCAAGCTCGTTAAAATCAGCCCCATGAATAGCGGCTGCAGCGTGTATGAGTTCAAGCAGATCAGCTAGTTCTTCGAGCGCTTCTTCATCATTTTGAGCCGCTTCGTATTCAGCCAGCTCTTCGTTCATTTTTTTACGGACTTCCTCTTCGTATTCTCGTTCATCAAGAATACGGGAGCTGTATTTCTTTCCGCTTTGGTCAATAATTTCTAGTATTCGGTCACGCACAAGTTTGTTGTGGATAGGCATCGTCTTCTCTCCTTCTCTCTACTATATAATGCTATTTTACCAGAAGATTAGAGGATGACTAAATAAGGAAAACACTCTGTATTCAAAGAGGGACAATAGGGACAATATATCCTGTAAACAAATAAACATCCAATATGATTTCCTAAACGCTGCGTCTGCTATTACGGAGGATGAAAAAAAGAATCCCCCAATCGTATTTGGAGTCGAAGGCAATCCCCTCATTTAAATATCTATATTGAAAAACCGATCATCGATAAAAAAAATGTAAAGCTAGAGGCACTTTCTCAGAAATAGAGAAAGTGCCTCTAGCTTTACAACAACTAATCAAAAAACTGAAATCCCAAAGCTAACCATACAATAACAAGTACGCCATCTATAAGATAAACCTTCTTACTGCTTCCTTGAATAAAATATTCGATGCCATCAATCATAGAGCCTATTTCTATTGCAAAGCAAATTATTCTAAAGAAAAAGGAATCCAAATGATGGATCAATCCCAATGCAAGTAAACTTCCTGTTATAACGGTTAATAAAAATCTTATAATAATGAATGGTTTTAGGCTCTTCTTTTTGAAAAACCGTCCCATTTTCCATGCCGTCTTCCAACCTATCTATCTTAATAGAATTTTTTATCGTTTAACCTGCTTTTTATACTCAACTACTTTATTCATAAATAAAAAAGAGGCTAAAACAGTCCCTTTTTCTGTGTCACTCTTATACTCTGATAGAATACTGTCCTCATTAAAAACAATTCTTTAGTGCCCCTTGATTTGAGAATGACTATCTAGCGCAAGCTCCCGCCGATAAGAGAGCCAATAAATGGCTGAAACAAATACAGACCC
The DNA here is from genome assembly GCF_001685015.1 of Pseudobacillus wudalianchiensis. Classification (GTDB taxonomy): domain Bacteria; phylum Bacillota; class Bacilli; order Bacillales; family Domibacillaceae; genus Pseudobacillus; species Pseudobacillus wudalianchiensis. The sequence goes on along the minus strand of NZ_MAYT01000031.1, from coordinate 32,931 downwards.
TCCTATGGCATTCCCTATAAATACAAAAATAAAATTATAGAAGTAGTCTCCCCAATTAAAATAACCGGCAAAAATAGCCGCTGGGATCACAAACATGTTAGCAACAACGTGCTGAAAACCAATAGCAACGAACGCCATAATCGGAAACCAGATCGCTAATATCTTCCCGCCGATGTCTTCTGCGCCGTAAGACATCCAAACAGCTAGTCCAACGAGCCAGTTACAACCGATAGCAGAACATATCGCCGCCAGCGGGTTGGCCTCTATCTTGGCCTGCGCGCTCGCAATTGTTTTGTCCAGATAAGGACCTGTCGTAGTTAATTCAGCTAGATGGCCAAAACAGTAAGCCACAAAAAGGGCTCCAATAAAATTGCTGATGGTGATCCAGAACCAGTTCTTTATAAGCTGGGCTATGTTAACTCGTTTCGCCAAACAAGCTATCGAAACGGCCATCATATTTCCTGTTAATAACTCTCCTCCCGCAATAAGGATGAGCATCAACCCTACAGGGAAGACAGCCGCTCCCAAAAAAGCCGAGAATGAGCCCCACTCGTGAGGCAAACTGGCAACTACCCGAATATCTAAAAGATAACCGATCGAAATAAATGCTCCTCCTAAAAAACCTAACAATAAAACGCTCGGAAACGGTAAATGAACTTTTTTAGTTCCAGCTTCTATTGCCAATTGGGCAATTTGCTGAGGGCTATGATACGCCACTAATCTCTTCCTCCTTTATTCGTGTTGTCCTATGTACTTTCCCTAAGTTACCTAATGTTAAATCGATAAAATTCCTTTAATTAGGTTTGCGATACAAGTGAAAGAGCAAGGACTGTGATCGTGTCTTTATTTAAGAAAACAAACTATGTGTCCAGCGCTACAGTAGGGATGGCTGCCAGTCAGACAGCTAGTTAAATCAATAACCTTTCCGCAATGAGGACACGCTGCTTAATGATGAACCTGGTTAAACTATGGGAATAAAAAGCCGAAAAAACCAGACACTATTCAAGTAGCCTAGTCTCTAAAAGGATAAAATGAAGCTGTTGACATAAAAGTTTCGATTATTTGACAATAACTTTTTCCTTAACTTAAACTAGTAAAGTTAACAAATATAATGATTTTTTACTTTATAGGAATAATTACTCATTTGATATGGAGGTTTTTTGTATGTCAAAAGTTTTATTCATCAAAGCGAATCCAAGACCAATCGATCAGTCCGTTAGCGTCAAGCTCTATCATGCTTTCCTTGATAGCTATAAAGAGAGCCATCCAAATGATGAAATTACAGAGCTAGATTTATTTAACGAGAACCTCCCCTACTACGGCAATGAGATGATTAATGGCACATTTAAGGCAGCAAGAGGCTTAGAGCTAACCGCTGAAGAACAAACAGCTGTGAACACAGTAAATAAGTATTTAAATCAATTTCTTGAAGCAGAAAAAATCGTTATCGCCTTCCCTCTCTGGAACTTTACAGTGCCTGCTGCCTTGCATACATACTTAGACTATTTATCACAGGCTGGCAAAACGTTTAAATATACACCAGAAGGGCCTGTTGGCTTACTTACTGATAAAAAAGTGGCGCTTCTGCAAGCTCGTGGCGGCGTTTACTCCGAAGGGCCTGCCCAAGCAGCAGAAATGTCCATGAATTATGTAAAAGCGATGCTTGGCTTCTGGGGCGTACAGGATATTACGACTGTGATTGTGGAAGGTCATAACCAATTCCCTGATAGAGCAGAAGAAATCATCGAAGAAGGCGTAAGACAAGCAGCCACAGCAGCTAATACGTTTTAACAAAATAAAAGACCCGAAAAGCCATTTAGAATAGCTTTTCGGGTCTTTTTTTCACTTTCCTGTTATCCGCAGGCAAATAGGCCGATTCCATACAGAGAAATCGACCTTCTTATGGATGGTGATCAAATTCACATCATTTACTCTTCGGATCTTTTCCCGCGTCTTCAGCTAGCTGCTCGAACGACTTAACTTTTCCGTGGGGATTTTGCGATTGCTTTCGCTCTCTCCACTGCCGCTCTTCTTCTCGTTTAGAATGAGTCATCTGTTACGTACTCCTTTTCAAAAAGTAGTCAGTAGTAGCGTAACCTTAGACGTTATTTTTATGAGCCTTTTTATGTCATTCTTTTTGCAATAGTGAAGTTATCCTGCAGCAGCAGCCAATTTTGCGGGAAGGCAAGGCCAAGCTTCCAATACATAATCCCTCGTAAACGAAACTGTTTAATCAAATCAAACTTTGCCTGAATGCTGCGGGCATCCTCAAACCATACTTCATGCTGCCGCCCAGCATCGTCGATATAACGGAAAAAAGGCGCTTGTGCTTCGGTATCATATTGAATGTCGGCATTTTCCCTTAAGGCGATGGCAATCGCTTGCTGAGGGCTCACCGCTCTTGCAGGAGGACCTCCTGCTGGCGGATAAGGAGCCGTCCAATCATAGCCATATAAATTTTGCCCTAATAAAATTTTATTTCGCGGGATGACGCTCACAGCATAACGAACGACATTTCTGACAGGTCCAATCGGACTGACTGCCTGCGGTGTACTGTACGTGTATCCCCATTCATATGTCATGAGCGCGACAAAATCAACGATTCCCCCAATTGTCGCATAATCATGAGCCCCGTAAATGCCTGTTGTGACATCACTCGCCTTTGGAGCAAGGGCGGCTGATAGCATGAGTCCGGCTGCGTGTATCCGATCCCTCGCTCTTCGTAAAAAGGTGTTATACAATTCCCGGTCTTCGGGATTCATAATTTCAAAGTCAAAATGAATGTCTCGATAGCCAACCGTATTCGCCACTTGAATAATATTTCCGAACAACTGATTTTGTGCTGCTTCATTCGTAAAGATAGCATGAGCCAAGTCAGCACTGAATTCGTATTCTTCTAAATTAGTGACGACCATCACATTGGTCACTCGAGCAGCACGAGCAATTGCTGGAATATTATCAATAGGAGGAGCCGTTAACGATCCATTGCGGTTTACCTGATAGCTGAACATGGCTAGATACGTTAAAGAACCGACACGATTGCGCACTTCCCTGATCATCGCTTCACTCACTGACGTTCGCGGTTCCACGTACAGCAGCGCATCAGCCGTCGGCTTCGGTCCAGGAGGAATATAGAGCCGCTGTCCTACTCGTAGAGGCGCAGAAGGAGATATATTATTAACACGAGCAAGCTCGCTAACCGTCGTCCCATATACTCTCGCGATTTCAGAAAGAGATTGTCCTTGCTGCACCCAATGATAACGTCCTGTTATTGGAATCACTAACGTCTGCCCAACGACTAATTTCGAGGGATCAGGCAATTCGTTTGCCTGTGCAATCGATTGTACAGAAGTTCCATACCTTTGGGCGATACGGTATAAATTTTGCCCTTGCCGAACAACATGGATCTGCAAACTAAACACCCGCCTTTCTGATTAAAAGATGGCTCCACAATCAAGTATATTTGCCGTACAAGCTGAGTATTCAGTGAAAATCATTCTTCTCTAAGTATGTGAAGGGATAGCCTTTTTTTCTTATGACACGTAAATAGGTAACCCCCTACCCGAGAAAAACAAGAGCAAATGACTTATAATAACGGTAAAGAGATTTTAAAGGAGGTTTTCAACATGGATTCATTTATGAGCCGGGCAGTAGAATTGGCAATCGAAAATGTCCGAAATGGCGGCCAGCCTTTCGGAGCGGTGCTAGTAAAAGATGGCGACATCGTTTCAGAAGGAGTAAATGAGCTGCATAAAAAACATGATGTAAGCGGCCATGCGGAAATGCTGGCCATCCGGCGTGCTCAGGAAAAGTTTCAGACAAATGATTTATCAGGCTATACGATGTATGCAAGTGGAGAACCTTGTCCAATGTGCTTTGCGGCTATGTATTTTGCGGGCATCAAGGAAGTTTATTATTGCGCGGCGGTTGAAGAAGCAGCGGCGGCAGGACTAACTACTTCCGGCATGATCTATGGGGATTTAAAGAAACCAAAAGCTGAACGAACCCTGTCCATGATTCATATGCCGCTAGATGAAGGACAAGAAAATCCAATGAAGCTTTGGAAAGAGCGCCCTTAATCTTCTTCTCAAAATAAAAAGCCAGCTTGTTATGCTGGCTTGAAAGTATAGACAAAGTCTATGTTCATCTTGTCAGGCTGGTTTTCTAATCTGCTAAGCCTGAAGGGAAGCACAGCAGCCATAGGGGGAATAGCCGCTGCGCGCAGGCTAAGCAATAATAAGGACAATCGTTTCGAAACAGCCTGAAGCTAGCTCGTTAAGCTAATCTTTTTAACTCGTGACGCTCTTCAATACGCTTTTCGATCTTCTCAATCGCTTGTTTGTCCTTCAGCAATTGTTCTTTGTTCTCTTGGATCAATTCTTCAAGAGACTTCTTGTGCTTAATGCGCATCTCTTTACACCCCTTTATCTATCATTTGGCCCGTAAGCCATTAAATTAGAAAAATTATTTCTGATAGAATTTTCTGAAAAATACTATCTACTCTTAATATATACCACCTCACCGTGTTGTAAACGGTCGAATTTTGACAATTATATGAAGGATTTTTATGTAAAACTTTTTACTCATCTAAGGGGGAAGGCAATGGGTAGAAAAAGCCTTTTTTTATTGTTTATTTTGTTGTTAGCTGCTTGTGGACAAAAGGAAAAAGAACCCCAAACCGCCTTTTATAAAAAAGAAATCATTCCAACCATTTATTACACGCTGGCTATCGATTATGTTACAGATAAAAATTTCAGTAACTCACCAAAATTAGAAGTAATTGAGAAAGGTCAAACGATTCAAGTAACCGCCACTGTCGAAAACACCGGAAAAACAGACTACAAATTTGGCGGCAATCCCTGCTCAGGTCATTTGGGAGTGTCCTTTAGAAACAAGGATACGGTTGTGCCTGGAACTGGCGACGTGGCTCCGGACTTTTGTATAGAATCCTATGCTGAGCATGTCCTAAAAACCGGCGAAAAACTAACCGCCTCCGCTAAATTTGATCTCAAAGGTATAGAGCCGGGCGTATATGAGCTTTCCTCCTCTTATGCGAATCGGCAGTTCGTGAAAAAAATAAAAGTAATAGATTAATCTTAAGGAGACGAACATATGGCACTACACCATTTCCATTTAAAAGCAAACTGGCCCGGCCTTCGAAACGATGTCGGGCAAATTGAAGCAGGTAACTTAAAAACAGAAGTATCCATTCCACCAGAAATGGACGGCCCAGGTATCGGGACAAATCCCGATGAAATGCTGCTTGGAGCTGCTGCTACTTGTTACATCATTACTCTAGCTGCCATGATGGAGCGCAGCGGACTGGAAAAAGAAAGCTTGACGATGGAATCGGAAGGCATTGTTGAAGTGGTTAGAGGCGTTATTACGTACAAAACCATCATTCACCGTCCAAACATTGTGTTGAAAGCCGATGCCACGGATAGAGATATCTCTCTAGCTCAAAAGCTGGCTGAGAAAGCAGAAAGATCCTGCATGATCAGCCGGGCAATAAAAGGAAATGTTGAGGTACAATTAGAAGCTTCCATTCAAACAGGACTGTCCAATAGCTAGTAAACGACTAGCTGCTGGGCAGTTTTTTATATATGAGCGGAGTTTTAACTTGTACGAGCAGAATTTTGTCGAATACGCGTGGCTTTGTCGAATATACGCGCGCGGCATGCCAGCCCTGCATCTTGCCGAGTAAAATGAGCAAGTGACATTAATTTTTACACGTCTTGTCTGTATGACAGCTACACGACATTCCATTTATCATACAATAGAACTAGAAAAGCGGCAGCAAGGGGGGTTCCACAATGAAGGTGTCAGTTGATATTGATGATAATTACGAAGAAACAAAAGTAACGATCCAATGCAAAGAGGTAGATGATTCTATTAAAGACATTCTTGATTTTCTAAAAGGGAGAGAGATAGAATTTATCGTCGGCCGCGATGGAGACATGCAGCATATCTTAAAACCGGCTAACATTCACTATTTCTATTCACGTAAAGACGAGGTATTCGCCGTGACGGCCGATGGAGAGTTTAAAGTGAAGGAAAAGCTTTATGAACTTGAACAGCTGCTTTCGTCCAGACAATTTGTCCGGCTTTCGAAATCAGTTATCGCTAATCTATATGAGCTTAGCCGTTTTGAAGCGTCGTTCAATGGCACACTTTGTGTCCATTTCAAATCAGGTAAGAAAGAATATGTCACACGGCACTACGTTAGTTCTATTAAAGAAGCATTGAAAATGAACAGGAGGAAATAGCGATGAGGACTTTCGTATTCCGAAGTTTAACAGGGATCTTTTTTGGCGCCTTCCTTAGCGTGTTAGTCACGACGGCTGTTATTTATATTAGCGGCAAAGAACTTCTTGAGGGAGATTTATTCATAAAAAATGCTTTCGCCACGATGTTTTGCGGCTGGTTCTTTTCCGTCACTCCGCTCTATTTTGAAATAAAATCTCTTCGTCTGTCCCAGCAAACGGCCCTCCACTTTGTTACGGTTGCTGTGCTCTATTTTGCTCTCTCTTTAGGCGTCGGCTGGATTGCCTTTAATATAAAAAGCGTTCTCTCATTTGCGGCTTTATTTATCTGCATGTATGTGATCATCTGGGTCTGCTTCTATCTTTACTTTAAACACGAGGCAAAAAAGTTAAACGACGACTTGCAGCATATTTAATCTAAGCACGGTTGCCTAATTGATAGGACAACCGTGCTCCCTCTTCTTCTACAAACCGCTCTTTTTTATTCCTTTCACTACAAATTTCCCATTCGACTCGCTGTTGCTAATTGTAATGAGAAGGGCGTTTTCCTTTCTCGGAACATTTAGCACGTTTACCTTCAGCATAATTTCATATTCTGTACCCGGCTTCATTTCCTCTGAAGGCTCCGGCAGTGCGGCTTTTTTGATCGAAATAATGTGTGCCTTTTCAAATTGCGGGAATCTAACATGATAGGCAGCTTTTATCGATTCGGAGATTTGGGTATGGAATTGGGCAACGAGCACTTCCTCCATATCCTCGGGGCTTACTTCCTGAGCGGCTGTGTTCGTCACACTTCCTAAAAGGATAAGAATAAAGAGCGGCAAGCAATAAAATAATGTTTTCAAGATCCTCACCTTTCTTTCACGCTTAATTTTTCCTTAATGACTTCGATTCATAAGCGTTAACTTATACCACTTGAGGATGTTGGCTATTCTAAAAGAAAGACAGGAGGCGATTACATGGAGCATTCGTCCATTTACGAACATCCTCATATTAAAGACTATATTTTGCAGCAATATGAGGATTATGTAGATTTATTTCCTAGTGGTGTAGAAAGAGACTATGTACAAACAAGGTTTGGCCGGACACATGTATTGAAGCTTGGCAAAAAAGATGGCAAGCCGTTATTTATTTTTCACGGAGCGAACTGTCTCAATCCGATGACACTCTCCTGGTTTGAAGGATTATTTCCTGAGTATAAAATTTACGCACCAGATACAGTCGGTCACCCTGGTTTCAGCAGTGAAAGAAGGATTGATCCTGAGGATAACAGCTTTGCTTTATGGACCCTTGACTTGCTTCATCATTATGGGCTCGATACGTGCGCTTTTGCCGGCGTTTCCTATGGGGGCGGTATCTTATTGCGTCTGGCAGCTTTTTATCCAGAGAAAATAAATTGCGCCATTCTCGTGGTTCCCGCTGGCATCATCCCTTTCTCTAAATGGTGGACAATGAAGAAAATGCTCCTCCCTTTTACCCTTTACCAGCTAAACGATTCAACGAAGCAAGTTGAGGCTGTCGCCGATGCCATGTCTGCGGGTAAAATGAAAGCCATTGACCGGGATATTATCGCTACCATCTTTCAGCATGTGACGCTCGAACACGATTTGCCCAAACTAACAGAAAAACAAGAACTGCACCATTACCGTGCACCTACTATGATTATTGCCGGTATGCAGGACGTCTTTTTCCCTGAAGAGAAGCTTTTCGAAACAGCCGCTCCTCTCTTTGGAGACTTGCTGGAATGGAGAGCTTATAACATGGGGCATTTTCCTTCTCGAGAGCATATCGACAGAATGAATAAAGACATGGCGGCTTTTTTACTTCGGCATTATCGCTAAATAAGCTCTCCTCACTCATGGTACTTTCTGTTAAAATCTGAATAGAAAAGACCTTTTGATACTGGGGGAGTAACCGTGAAACAGAAGTCCATCTATAGGAGCGAGCAAGGAAGACAGCTCATTTTGCTGCACTATGAGGCTTACCTCAAATCATTGAATTGTAACATCGACAGAGAATATGTACCGACTCGATTCGGAAAAACACACGTATTAACGATGGGCAAGAGGGATGGAAAGCCATTATTTATTCTTCAAGGCGGGAATTGCATTAATCCGATGACGTTATCTTGGTTCAAAGGCTTGCTGAGTGAATATAAGGTGTACGCGCCTGACACGATTGGGCATCCTGGCTATAGTGATGAAACGAGACTATCCGGTAAGGACGAAAGCTTTGCCCTGTGGGTGACCGATCTTCTTGATCACTATCATATTGAGCGCTGTGCTTTTGTGGGTCCCTCTTATGGAGGCGGGATCGTTTTACGGCTTGCTGCGTTTTATCCTGAAAAAATTGCCTGTGCTGTATTAGCTGCTCCAGCGGGTATCAATCTCGGTTCTAAAACCAAAATGATAAAAGAAATCCTCATTCCCTTGACTCTTTTCAAAATGAGCGGTTCAAAAAAACATTTGAAAGCCATTGCTGATGCGATGTCTTTAAGCAGTATGAAGTCGATCGATAAAAAAATAATTGGAAAGATTTTTAGATATGTTTCTCTTGAACAAGACATGCCCAAGCTAACGACTGAAAAGGAGCTAAAGCACTATCACTCCCCCACTTTAATCGTTGCAGGAAAAACGGATATTTTCTTTCCTGAGGAAGCATTATTCAAAAAAGCAGCTGTCCTCTTCGGTGATTTATTAGAATGGCGTGCTTACGACATGGGACACTTTCCTTCCGATTCACACCTTGAATGGATCAACGCCGATATTAAAAATTTCTTGCTGCATCATTATAAATAAAAACAAAAGGCTGTTTTAAGAATCCGTGTTCTCAAAACAGCCTCGTTTATTTTACTGATTATTCTTCTTATTTTTTTCCTCGTTGGCAGCATCGGCCCGGTTAAATTCATTTTGATATAAAACCTCTTGCGTATCACTTAATCCGTTGCTTTTGTCTGTCATTTTTTCATGCGGTTCTTTTCTGTTCGGCACTTGTTTATTCTCCTTTCCTTGTGAAGTAATGATATAGTATTACTCTTTCCCAAGAAACGAGGCTTTAAACGAACAGCCGCGGAATCAACTGCGAGGCCACAAGATTACCGCCACACCTCCCAGACAGATGAGGCTGCCGATCCAATCAAAGGCATCTGGTGTTTTCTTGTCCACCCACCAGCCCCATAACAAACTAAGAGCGACGAATACTCCCCCATAAGCAGCATACACGCGGCCAAAAGTAGGGAAGATTTGAAGTGTGGCAATAACTCCGTATAAAAACAATATGATTCCTCCGAGGAGACCCAACCAGCCTGGACGCCCTTCACGCAGCCATTGCCAAACTAAATAGCCGCCGCCAATTTCCGCTAACCCGGCTAAAACGAATAAGATAACTGCTTTTACCACTTATTTAACTCCTTCTTAAACAGATTCTTTGCATTGTGCAAACTGCTTGATTCTTTCGCCGATTTCGTCACGCACTCTTTGAAAGAAAGCCCATTTCTCTTCTTTAAAATATTTGCGCTTTTTTCAATTTCTACTATCATTGTCAAGCGCGTTCTTTCCCTAATTAACTTATAATAATATGCTTATATACACAATGTTCTTTATCGGTATTATTGATGAGCGCGGAAATTTGTTTGTTACTATTAGGATTGTTCATGCTCCGATGTCTTTGTTCATCTTTCTAGCTAATTTCTTCACGCTCTTCCAGCTTTATTCATCACTCTCGCCAATTTCTTCACGATGACAAATCTTTACCCAATACCCGGCTCCTTTTGCTAAAAAAAAGCCTTCCCATTGATGATGTTCCATCTTTGGACAAGCTTTTTGAACAATCGCTTACTTGACTATTAACGCCGGGCAATGGACTCTTTTCATTACTTTATGGCTGACGCTGCCGAGTACCATTTCCTGCAGCGCATTCAGTCCGCGGCTGCCAATTATAACAAGATTAAACTTTTCTTCATTTGCATATTTCACAATAGCTGGTCCTGGTTCTCCATGCAGAATTTTCACCTCATAAGCTGCTTTTTGAGATTTTAATTCTTCTTCTACACGTTGATTTTGTCGGCGGAATAAGTCTAGCTCCTCTGTGCTCTGTACGTGAAGAGTATCGCGCTTGGATTTAGCAAAGTCCACAACATACACCACTTCGATTTTGCAGCCGGTCACCAGTGAAGCCATCCTCCCCGCTTCTTGGGCTGCCCGCAGTGAATTTTCAGAGCCATCTACCGCCAATAAAACTTTTTTGTACATCCTTCCACCCCATTCACTCGTTTAATGCATAATTAATTTTGTATTTTTGTGTACTGTCAGCTTGTCGACGATTCTTTGGCTAGGCGAATTTAATCCCTTAATCGTCACTCTGTTATGTCCTTCATTATATTTCATGACCACTTTGTCAATGGCCCCAACAGCGGAATCATCCCAAATATGAGCGCCTGAAAAATCAATCACAATCTCTTTATGTTCCACAGTAAAATCAAAAGCGTCTAAAAAGCTGTCTACAGAGGCAAAAAACAATTGACCCTCTACCGCAAAGAAAACCCGTTCTTTTTCCACCTGCTTATTCACTTTCATTTTAGAAATTTTTGCAGTAAAGAAGATCGCGCTCAAGATAACTCCGGCGATTACACCTTTAGATAAATCGTGTGTAGCGACCACAATCGCCACGGTTACGAGCATAACGGCCGCATCTGTCTTCGGTGCTTTCCTTAAATAAGAGAACGATGACCAGTCAAATGTGCCGACCGACACCATAATCATAATTCCCGCAAGCACAGGCATCGGAATTTGTACTACAAGGTCTCCCAATACGATAATGAGAAACATCAAAAACGAGCCTGCCACTAAAGTAGACAATCGGCTGCGGCCCCCTGATTTAACATTGATAACAGATTGGCCAATCATGGCACAGCCAGCCATACCGCCAAACAACCCTGTGACAATATTGGCTATGCCTTGTCCCCTTGCTTCTTGGTTCTTGTTGCTTTCTGTTCCTGTCATATCGTCAACAATTGAAGCGGTTAATAACGATTCCAATAGACCCACAATCGCTAAAGCAAGAGAATAAGGGAAAATAATAGCGAACGTTTCAAATGTAAACGGAACGTCTGGAATAAAAAACTGTGGCAATGTTTGACTAATGTGTCCCAAGTCGCCCACCGTACGTAAATCGGCATTCGTATAAATAGCGACCGCTGTCAAAGCAATAATAGCCATTAACGGCGCGGGAATGACCTTAACAAATCGCGGAACAACATATACAATAACTAATGTGATCGCTACAAAAACGTATGTGGTAGATGAAACATCAATAAACTGAGGAACCTGGGCCATAAAAATTAAAATAGCTAATGCATTAACAAAACCGATCATAACCGCCCTTGGAATGAATTTCATTAACCTGGCCACTTTACATACACCAAATATGATCTGAATGACACCCGTTAAAATCGTAGCGGCTAACAAATAATGAATCCCATATTCTCTTACTAGCGGTCCCATTAGTAACGCCATAGCACCAGTTGCCGCAGAAATCATAGCCGGGCGGCCGCCAGCAAAAGCAATGACAACAGCCATCGTAAAGGAAGCATATAAGCCAATCATCGGATCTACTCCAGCAATAATCGAGAAGGCAATCGCTTCTGGAATAAGTGCTAATGCTACAACGATCCCAGCAAGAACATCCGCTCTTATATTAGAAAACCAATCTTTTTTTATTTTACTGATCATTTTCTACTACACCTCGCCTATCATAAATTAATTTTTTGGCTTTTAACTCTCATAAAAGCCGGGCCGATAAAAACAAAAATCAGTTTATCACTTATCGTCCCAAAAAGGAACCATTTTGGGACATTTTTTATATACTTTCTTATGGTAGGGAGAAAATCATTTTTAACAGGTGAGGAGAATTTATATGTTAATAGGATATACGAGGCCGTATTATGAAGATCCAAACTGCGACAGCCAAGTAAAATATTTGGCAGAGTGGCCTTGTCAAAAAGTTTTACAAGAAGAGCACTCTTCTGCAAAAAGAAGAACAGAGCTTGACAATATGATCGCCCAGCTTTGCCATGGCGATAAAATCATCGTAACAAAGCTTTTTATTTTAGCTGATTCTACCCGCCACTTAGTCGAACTTTTAGAAGCGATTGAAGCAAAGGGAGCTTTTATCCACTCTCTAAAAGAAGGAATTGACACGAGCGATGCAGGCGGCTATCGCTTTACCGATATCGTTAAGCACCTTGTTGATTTTCAAAGCGATGTCATCAGTGAAAAAACAAGAAGCGGCGTTCACGAGGCAAAACAGAAAGGAATAGCCCCTGGAAGACCGCGAAAGCCTGATGAAAATGTGAAAAAAGCGATCCGGATGTATCAAAGCAAGCAATATAGCTTAAAGGAGATAAAAGAAGAAACGGGGATTAGCAAATCTACGCTATATCGATATTTAGAAAGCTAGTCGCTTTCACAGCCTTAATAGGACAGCCAACTAAGATAGCTGTCCTTTTTTATATTCTAATGACTATATTTCCACCTTTGGGACAGTGTCTGCAAAATCATTTCGTAGTAACTGTCCTAAGATTTCAACGACTTTCGGCTGAAAAGGATCAGTTGTCGTGACTAAAGAGAACTTTCTTGTTATCGGGGCTTCCTTTACTTTTAAAATGGCAAGCGATCCAGTCGCTGCTTCTTTTCTGATAGCCCATTGTGACAGCAGGGAAATGCCCAAGCCAGCTTCAACTGATTCTTTAATAATTTGTGTGCTGCCAAACTCCATTAATTGGTCTGGCGGTTGTTCCAACAGCTGGAACATTTTCTCTGTTGCCTCCCTTGTGCCTGATCCTTCCTCGCGAACAATCCACATCTCCTCTTTCAACTCAGCAAGCTTAATGGACTTTCTGCCAGCGAGATGGTGATGGGCGGCGGCTACCACGTACATTTTATCTTCAGCAAACGATTCAAACACAAGCCGTTCGTGCTGAAATTCCCCTTCTATAATACCAACATCTAATTGACGGTTGGCGACTGACCGTTCAATTTCCTTCGTATTCCCAATCTTAATGACCGGCTTAATGAGCGGATAATGCTTTTTTGCATAAGCGATGATATGTGGGAGTACATACTCTCCAAATGAATAACTGGCCCCTATCGATAGTTCCCCACTCGCTTTATTCGTTAAATCATCCACCAAACATTGCATTTTAGTGTATAACCCTGTGATTTCTTTCGCATGGTGGTAGACAATCTCACCTGCTTTATTGAGACGGACATATTTATTCGTACGGTCTAACAGCCGGGATCCAACGGTACGCTCAAGCGTCTGAATGCACTGGCTAACCGCTGGCTGTGTCATATGCAGCTCCTCTGCTGCCCGGGAGAAATTCTTTTTTTCAGCTACTGTCATAAAAACGAGCAAAAGTTGATCCATCCTTCTCTCTCCTTTTTGCATGTATCATGCATTTTACTTATCATCACAATCACAATGATTTATTTTTCTTATATTAAAACATCCTTTAAGATAGAATTACAATCTATTTTACGGAGGTGTTAAGATGGCTATGCAAAACGTTCAGGTCAAGAAAAAGCTTGTACAGCAAAAGAAGGAGACGTCTTCTTTTATACCGTGGATTAGTGGAATTGCGTTTACCTTTCTAATTGCTCTGTTCGGATATTTACTAGCTCAAGTGCCTGGCTTTGATCATGTCGGCCAGCTGGCCTGCGCGATTATCATCGCCGTTGCCTATCGACAAGTGTTCGGATACCCAGAAGCCATTCGCTCAGGTATTGCTTTCTCTTCTAAAAGATTGCTGAGATTGGCGATTATTTTATATGGATTAAAATTAAATATTGATATGGTGCTGCATGAGGGACTGGGATTACTCGTACGAGATGCGGGAGTCATCGTGTTTGCGATCTTTTTAACAATTGGGATCGCTAAATTGCTCAAAGCAGATAAAATGATTTCGCTGCTTCTCGGTGTCGGCACAGGCGTTTGCGGAGCAGCGGCTATTGCGGCGGTAGCTCCCATTCTCAAATCAGACGATGAGGATACAGCAATTAGTGTCGGCATTATTGCTCTAGTCGGCACGGTATTCGCTATTGCGTATACCCTTTTACGACCGATCCTGCCTTTATCAGCAATTGATTATGGTATTTGGTCAGGCATCAGCCTGCATGAAATTGCTCATGTTGCCTTAGCGGGGGCACCGGCTGGCCAGGACGGATTAGCGGTCGCTTTACTTGCCAAGCTAGGGCGTGTCTTTCTACTCGTTCCGCTTTGTTTTATCTTTATGTATTTAATGAAGCGGAAATCGGCAGAAAATCAATCCGAAGCAAAAGTCGAATTCCCATGGTTTTTAATCGGTTTTCTTGTCATGAGCCTCTTTGGAAGCTATGTCCTTGGCCACTCCATTCCAGTTTCAACTGGAACGATGGATGGGATCGCAACTATGACAACATGGTTCCTAACAGCAGCTATGGTCGGACTCGGTTTGAATGTGAGCCTGCGTGATTTACGAACAAAAGCGTTAAAACCATTGATCGCTATGGGCATCACTTCTATCTGTTTATCTATTCTTGCTTATTTTATCGTTTAACTGGCCGTTTAGGCTCTTATATTCGCGGACTAGCCGTGCTTATTAGCCTACTATGCTTTTTTATCAGCTAAATTAGACAGTTTATTAGCCAACTTCATAGTTTTATTAGCCAAACCAAAAATGCCCCGGACGAATTCGGGGCATTTGCTCTCTATTTATCAGGGTCCTCTGGATTTTTCTATATTTTCTATTTGTTTGGAAATTGTTCGTAAATCTTGTCTCTTTTCTGCTGTTTCTCCTAGAACAATTAGGTACAATAAAAGAAAAAGGGGGAAATAAGTGATGACGACAAAATACGAAAATATTTTAATTGCCGTAGATGGATCAGAGGAAGCTAAAAAAGGGTTCGAAAAAGCAATAGACATTGCGAAACGTAACGAAGCGGCTCTTCACATTGTACATATTGTAGATAATGGTTACTTCGCTTCAGTCGAAGCACTAGCGCATGCTTCCATTCCTGACTACAATGAGCAGCAGGGCAAAAAATTGCTCGCAGAATACGAGCAAGCAGCAAAAGAAGCTGGAGCTCTAAGCGTCCATACTGTCATGGAAACAGGCTCACCAAAATCGCTCATTCCAAATCGCATTGCCAATCAGGTACAAGCAGATTTAATTGTTTGCGGAGCAACTGGAATCCACGGCATGGAGCGTCTATTCCTCGGCAGTGTCTCTGAGCATATTACCCGTACAGCTAAATGTGATGTGCTCATCGTTCGAAACAACGAGGAAAATAAATAGTATATAAAAGAGATCAAGCCGGTTGTACCGGCTTGATTTTTATTCAATAACCCCCGGACTTTTCACCTTAACCTTCGCATTTACATCGAATTTCAACTGCGGGTAAATACGTTGCCATTCCGCCTCTGTATCTCGGTTATGTAGCCTTGTCGCCTTGTAACGGAGACCAAATCCTAAGGGGTCTACTTCGTTTTCTTGAAGCAATTTCAGAAAATGGGTGAACCGCTTTTGAGCGACTTCACTCGCATCCCTACTATAATCCTTCAACTTCTCCGGTGTGACACGCTCTGTTGACTCCTCCACAATTCCCTGAATGTCGATATTCATTTTTAAAACTGGTTGTTTATTAGCAGGGGTGAGGATTTTATAATTCACTTTTATATTGTTCGCTGCGATAGCGAAGAGAAGTTCCTTCTTACTTACCTCAATGTCTGCTTTTGTCTCGTTTTCTGATAGGATATTATAAAACTTCGTGTCTTCAGTGTTTAACTTTAATTGTTTCTTATCATCTTTGAAAACAATGGCCTGATTCGTCCGATACTCGTTCGTTTTTTCGGTTGTTCGAATAATTGGTAAAATCGGGTCCAGACCTGCTTCGAACAGCCGGCGGGAAAAGTCATAAAGGTAGGTCGTTACAATATACGCGCTTTCTGTTCCCTCATTTGAAAAGATATTAAATAAAGCATTAGAACCCGGCAAATCGGTAGTTGGATTTGTTTTTAAAATCCCTTCCGCTGATGGCTCTCCTACTGCTATCCATGCAATTCCCTGGAAGTCTCTTCTTCTTAGGAAAATATCAAAGGTTTCTTTCATATCGCGCTCTAGAATGCTCTCCCCTAATACGATCACTTTCGCATGGGCAAAGTCCAATTCCTTATCAGTATGAGTTTTTAATATACGGATCCCTTCTGCCAATGTAGCCGATTCGATAGACAAATAAGCATAGGTTGGTTTCGGAGATTGTTTAAATGTTCCTGTGGGCACAGCTAATTTTAACGTCAGGCGGTAAGGCTTCTTTTTGTTCTTTGTTCCATCTACACCAACTGCCACGACGAACCCCCTCTTATCAATATCTTTAAATCCGCAACCCGATATGAGGGTCATAGAGGTTAGGACGACAACGACAAGAAAAAGTATTTTTCTATTCATGCCCTCGCCCTCTTTTTTATCCATAAAAGACTAAATAGAATAACGAGGACGTAAGGGGACAGGAAATTGAGTGCATATTCTGTATACGTATGGAGCTGGGGTTCTGTTAAATAAGGTATAATCACAAGACTTCCAATCCAGAACAGCACCACAAAGACCAATGGAGTCAGGTTATAACCTTTCCATTGAAACTTCTTAAACCATATTATATTTTTAAGCAATTCTGTGGTCACGTGCCAGTGAACGAGAATACTTAAAAATGAAACAGCCAAATTGACAAGGGCAAATATGAAAAGCACACGCTCAATAAACCCAAATTTCATTCGAATAGAGTCCGCTGTAAGAAACCAAGGATGAACAAGATGATTAATATGCTGAAAACCTTGGAAGCCAATTGGAATGAAATAAGAAGTAAACAAAGCGAACGCCCCCGTTATACCTATAATCAGTAACTGTTTCCATGTCATTTTTTGTTTATCCGTAAATACACGGTTAAAAATAATTAAATTCGCCGGCCCCAAGATGACATATAGGGAGGCAGAGAAGGACGGATAATCAGGCATATTTCCGATGTACATCATCGCTTCTCTTACAAAATCCCAATTCATGCCTTTATCCAAGTACATTTTGATGAAAATAAAAATCGTGAAGGGGATACTTAACAGAGCTACAATTTCTACCGTATACAAAACACTTCTCGAATTCATCAATATTCCAAATGAAACAAAAAGCACTATCATGGAGATAATGCCCATGAGCGGCATCTCCGGAGTTAAAAATCGTCTTAACAAAGCTGAATACGTGATAACGGTAATTAAGCCGGCTGTAAACCAGACGAGTGCTGTAGAGAGAAGCAACGGAAAAGAAATCCATTTGCTCGTATATTCTTTTAATAGCTCGGGATATCCTTTGCCGGGAAAGCAGGTAAATATTTTGGTGATCCAGTATATCATTATTGTTCCCAAGATAAGGGACAGAATCATGGATACGATGGCCCCTCCCTTTCTAGCTTCGAACAGCACCATCGGAACGGAAGTAATGATATGAGCAACCATATTAACGGCGAGCAAGTAATAAAAATAACGGTTCATCTCTATATCCCTTCATTTTCATTCGCTTTTTTTTGTATAAATACTTTTAAATAAGGCTCTCCAAAACTATTGAGATGAGTTAAATACATCACTAAACCGATAAGCCCCAACGTTAACCCGGCTATCCCCGAAATAGTTGCAATGAATAATAACACAAATTTCATGACCCTGACTGCCGTATTCATTTCATTAATCGGGATGGCAAAATTTGAAATGGCTACTGCCGACACGATAATAATCATAATATTGGAGACTAAAGCAGCTTCTGTAGCAGCCGTCCCTAAAATTAAACCGCCAACTGTCGTTGCTGTTCCGCTAATTACTTTTGGCAGCCGGACACTCGCTTCAATGAGCAATTCCATAATAAGGAGCATAAACAGCACTTCAATAAAGGAGGGATAGGGAATTCCGACTCGGCTGCCGGCTACAGATAAGGCGAGCTGCACCCGAAAAATCTCTGGATTGTATGAACTAATCGCTACATATAAACCGGGAAGCACGAGAGAAAAGAACATTCCTAAATAACGTATCCCTTTGAGAAATTTTACGACAAAGTATGGATAGTAGTTATCATCCATGGCTGATAAAAAATCAAAAAAGACACATGGGGCAATAATGGCGAATGGGTCGCCATCAAGTAAAATAACGACTTTTCCGCCGGATAAGTTATACACGACCCGGTCTGTCCGTTCCGTAACCATCATTTTTGGAAATAAAGTATACTTTTTCTTGCTCATCACTCTCTTTAGCTCTACCGTTGACTGAATAATGGGCTCCTTTAATTCCTTTAGGTTTTTTCTAACCTTGTTCAGCACTTCTTGACTGACTGTCTCCCTGTCGTACATTAAAGCCAGTGCCTGATGAGACTTAGCCCCCACCTCAAATATCTCCACTGTAAGAGTGGGCTCGTGGTACCGCTGCCTGACAAGGTTAATATTCGTTTGGATGTCCTCACTGAATGCATATTGAGGTCCCTGTGTCGTTGTTTCAATTGCGGCTTCCAGCACATTATTTGTATTAACCTTTTTGACATCCAGCATAATCAGCTGTCCGCGGATAACGATAATCACGCTTCCTTTTGTTAACTCTATAATCAACTTCTCTTTTGTTGTAATTTCCTGCTGACTAGGAAGTGATTGCAAGTAGGCTTCATAATGGGTTTCTGAGTCCATTTCAAAAAAGGGTTTAATGACTAGCTTTTGAAGCTGATCGCCATCGACCACTGTCTTAATAAATAGAAGCGTAGCCTCTTTTCTTTCAATTTTCATGTTTTTTTCTACAAAATCTGTGTTTGGTTTTAGCTGCTTTGTTATCCAACGAATTGTCTCGGTTGCTTTAGTCGAACGCTGCATTCTTTCACCTAATCTCTATTCATAATGAAATATTTATCAAGCTATCGCCGAACACGCTAACTTTACACCTTTCACTATAAGCGTTATGTATGTATCTGAGAGTGTAGACAAAGTCTATTTTCAATATCCCATGCTAATTAAAAGAGAGCGTTTGCCAACAGTCTGTGTATCTTATTCTCGGTTTCCTAGCTCTTGTTTATACATCGTGACATAACAAAAAAGACTGATCCGGACAAAGGGATTTCCCTTCCTAGATCAGTCTTTTTGGAAATACTTACTTCCTGCTATCTATCATTTGAAAACATGTAGTGCCGCTCGTTGAAAGTCATCGAAAAAATCAAGCTAATAGCGAACATATTACCCATGAGCGAGCTTCCTCCGTAGCTAATAAACGGAAGCGGGATCCCTGTAATCGGCAAGAGTCCGATCGTCATGCCAATGTTCTGAAAAGCGTGAAACGTAATCATCGCAATGACACCCGCACACATGTACGTATAATAAGGAATTTTCGTGCTTAAAGCGAGCTTCGTAATATGATAGATTAATAGGAAAAAGAGACTCACGACTATACTTGCACCGATAAAGCCATATTCTTCACCGATAATGCTAAAGATAAAGTCTGTATGGCTTTCTGGGAGATAGACTTCCCGATAGCCGAACCCTTTTCCCATCGTTTGTCCAGAACCAATGGCCAGCAAGGATCTGGTTAAATGGAACCCAGTTGAACTCTCGTACGTATACGGATCAAGCCAGGAATAAATACGGCCAAACTGATACTGCTTAACCCCAAGATACTTTTCTAAAATGAGAGGATGCCAGAGCACCATATAGAAAATACCCGCCGTAATGGCTCCGGCAGAACCGAATAACGGCAAGAGGATTTTCCACGTAATTCCTGAAACAAAGATCATGCCGAGCAAAATGGATAAAAACACAAGGGATGTTCCAAGGTCTGGCTGCTGCATAACGAGCAACAGCGGAAAGGCGGTAACAAGCCCTAATTTAATAAGAAGCCAAAAATCTGATTGAATCGTTTTAACAGGGTTTTTTTGATGGTGAACGATAAGTACACGAGAAAGTGTCAAAATTAAAAAAACCTTAATAAACTCTGAAGGCTGCAAGGACAAGCCCGGAAGCTGATACCAGCTCTTCGCTCCGTTAATAACGGGCGCAATACTAGACGGTGCGACAATCAAGAAAGCGAGAAGAAATATACCGAGCCCATATAAGTACCAAGACATGCCCATTAATTGATCTGAATCAAATCGAACGACAACTAAGATAATGCCGATACCGACCATATAATAAAGAATTTGCTTCATCACGAAGTTACTATTATACTGCCCGGTCGTCTGGGCGCTGTAAATCGCGACACAGCTCGTTATAAACAACATTAACAATATAAGAATCAATCCGTAATCAATACGGCTGGAGTTTTGTTTTGGAGAAGTCATGAAAGGATGCCTCTTTCTTATAAAATTACACATCTTACATTATAACGTTAAAGTATGATTTCACAACAGTTTAAGATTGCCCAGCAAAGAGAAAATCGCCTGGAAATAAAATGAAGCGATGTTTCTCCTATCCCTAACTCCAGTGATTAAATACCAGCTCCCCAACCGTGCATGGTCTCCAATGAGCGATTTGCCCCATTTCTGCCTGATTTAAATCATTTTCCTGCATAACGGCGAGTGCAGGATTGGCTTTTAACTTTAATAATTGACTTAGTTCCTTTGCTTCACAAATATAGAAACCTTTAAATATTCCCTCTAAAGCAGGCTCATCATAAAATATAATATGTTCGAACTCTACGGAGGCGGCAAAAGCAATAATTGGATAATGAGCGTTCATTAATATATGAATCCGCTTTTTCCCATTATCAAGAACAGCTTCAAAAAAGTTCGTGTTTACTTTTGGCTTATGAAAGGCAATCACTTCTGCTTGTATGGTTCTGGCCGCTTCAAAACACATTTTTTTGAAGAGCTTGCCATTATTTCGCGGCGGTGGATTTTCGCCACTTTCATAAAACCCCGTAATTCCGTAAGATAAATGCATTCATACTTCTCCTCTCAACGATAAACACTCCTTCTTATTATAGGAAAAGCAAGCTTCGTTCACTCCCATTTAACAAAACCTTAAAGAAATTGAAATGTTTTATTTGTCTCCAGCCGCTTCAACTCATACAATGGAAGACAGAACAACAAATGAAGGAGAATGAAAAATGGAAAGAATACAAAGCACAGATCAATTTCAACAACTCATTTCACAAGAGAAACCAGTTATTATGAAATTTACAGCTGGCTGGTGCCCGGACTGCCGCCGTATGGACATGTTCATCGGTGATATCATTGCTGAGTACAACCAATATGACTGGTATGAAATCGACCGGGACGAATTTCCGGAACTCGCTGAAAAATATGACGTCATGGGCATTCCAAGCCTTTTGATTTTCAAAAACAGCGAAAAACAAGCACACCTTCACAGTGCCAACGCAAAATCACCAGAACAAGTTATCGAATTTTTACAGTCTGTCTAACTAGCTATCGCCCTGGCATGTATACCAGGGCGATTTTTTATGCTGATTTAGGATAAGTATACAAACTTTCTTGATAAAAAGCCGACAATTCATGATATTAATCGGCTGATTCTTGATATCTTCTTATTTATCCAGGATATATTCCTAGTCAATCGCCTTCACTGAGCCTGCGCCTCGATCTGTTTCCTTTCCCCTTTTTCTGCCAAACCAGCATGCCGAAATTCACCAAGTAGTATTCCAGCTGCTCCTCCAGCAGCATAAGCAAACGCCCATAACTCGTCAGCAAGCAAAAAAATAGTAAGCGATGAGAGCACGTACACAGGCCAGGCGTACCAAAGTGACATGAACAAGTCATCTTCTTTTCTTTCAATCCACGGAACACCTTTGTAAAGAATGAACCGATAAACAGCTGAAATATAGAAGAAAAAACAAACAGTCCCTAACAGCGAGACACCGGCGAATGTCCAATCAATATAAAAAATAATAACAAAAGAAGTAAAGAACCAAACACCTAGCACAGCTAAAATATAAGGATTGACTATGAACTCTCTTATCTTCATTCTTTATTCCTCCTTTTTATACCGTATGCATGTAGTCAGATAGAAAGACGAATGTTCTGTGAAGACGCACAAAAAAGACATAACATTTTTACATTTTCTATAAATAATTTTGACAAACTTCCGATACCAAAAGAAATAACGCTTTTAAAAAGAGCCATGGGACTCTATCAGCTTTGGGGATAGGGATATAGGAGTGGAGATATGAAACTTTTTAGAACAAGACAAAAGAACACAGTTGAGACCGAAACAGCTTCAACTGTCTCAGCAGTCGGACGGCTATCGATCCGGCCAGGCGGCAGCCTCATGAACCAACTAGATATGATCGGATTGACTGAGAAAGATTTAGCTATCGTAAAAACACTTCAACCGCTTGTCGAAGAGCATCTCGATGACATCGTCACAACCTTCTATGATGCTGTCGGCAAACAACCGAATCTACTAAAGATTATCGAGGATCATAGCAGTGTAAACCGGTTGAAGAAAACCCTAAGACAGCATATTCAAGAATTATTTAATGGTGAAATTGATGAGGAGTTTATTCAAAAGCGACTCCGTATTGCTTATGTACACGTACGTATCGGTCTAAAAACAAAATGGTATATGTCTGCTTTTCAGGAGCTTTTTAACTCTCTTATTGCCCTTATTTCTGAGCAAGACAAGACAACGGCTGAAAAAATTCAATCCATTACCTCTGTGTCCAAGCTGCTGAATCTCGAGCAGCAGCTCGTTCTTGAAGCCTACGAGAAAGAAGAAGAACGTCTCCGCACAGTCGCACAGCAAAAAAGAGAAGAGATGATTGCTAGTGTGCATTCTGTTTCTCAAGAGCTGGCGGCCATTTCTGAAGAGACAAGCGCTTCCTTAAAAGAGCTTAGCGCAAAGTCAGATTCCATCCTTCAGCTTTCAAAAGACGGCATGGCACTTGCTGATGATTCTGCCAATCGCTCTGTTCGCGGACAAAAAATGTTAAAGGATCAAGGAGAGAAGCTATCAGAAATTCAAACAGCAGTAACCGACATTCAAACATTTTCTGCTGAATTAAATCAGATCGCTTCCAATATCACAGAAGTGATTACGATTGTCGGCAATATTGCCGGCCAGACAAACTTGCTGGCATTAAATGCTTCTATTGAGGCGGCGCGTGCTGGTGAATATGGCAAGGGCTTTGCCGTTGTAGCAGAAGAAATCCGCAAGCTGTCTGACCAAACAAAAACATCCACATCGAATGTTTCTGACCATATCATGAAGACAAATCACTTAATCGGCCAAATGAGCCATTCTGTCGACAAAGTGAATGATTTGGTTATACAAGGAATGGATAGCATGGGCAAAACAGACGAAGATTTCAATATGCTATTAGAGCTGATCGCTAATACGAAAAAACAAAATCATTTGATTGAAGGCGAGATGGCCGAGCTCAACCGGATTGTCGATGAAATTGAACACGCTTCCCAGGAAGTGGCTAATTCAGCCGTCTCTTTGAGTGATTCTACTGACGACTTGCATTACGACCATTAAGAAGGTCCTCCTTCAACTAGCGCTTCAGGTTTACTGCTGGAGCGCTAGTTGATATGAAGTAGAGTTTTTCATATCAAAAAGCCCGGCCAACAGCCCGACTCTTTTTTCAAAAGAATCGCAAGCATTGGACGGGCTTTTTTTTATTGATTGGGTGCTACAATAAAGCCGACTTTTTCTTCAATTAATTTAAGTATGTCCGTTAAGTTTGTGTCTTGTTTTTGTGCTTCTTCATAGGCGTCTCTCATAGCCAAAAAAAATTGCTGCTGGTCCTGTGTCATGTGTGAACTCCTTTTACGTTAAAAATAGAACAATACTTCTTTTCCACGTTTGTCTATTTTTAAACCAGGGCTCACTTAATTTTCTTCTGTCAGCTCTACCCATTCTTCCGCCCATTTAGAAATCTCTTTCATGACCGGCTTCAATGCCTTCCCTTTTTCCGTTAATTCATATTCTACTCGTACAGGCACTTCTGCGTACACTTTTCTTGTGACAAGCTCTTCTTCTTCCATTTCTTTCAAGCGTTCCGTCAACAGTTTTCCGCTGATCGGCAATTCCGCTTTAATATGTGAAAACCGTTGTGGCCCTAATAAAAGCTGATTAATAATCAATCCGGTCCACCGCTTCCCCAGCATCTTCATCCCTTTCTCAAATTTAGGACAAAGCTGAAAATCATTCATCGCCTTCACCTCTTTATATTATTATACCTATTTTTCTTTAAAAGGAAATCTCATTACTTTTATAAACAAAGTTACTTGACTCAATTTTATTTTTATTTTATATTTAGTTACGAAATGTAACAAAAGATCATTTCACATAGTTAGAATTTTGTGAAATGAGGATAGCTTCTTCAACTAACACGCATACTGCCCTTAGGGACAGTAAAATCTTTTTTAGAAAGAGGGAAATCATGATGGCAAAAGATTTTTACACTGCAGTACAAGAAAGACGCTCTATCTATGCTATTAGCAATGAGCAACCTGTGTCAAATGATCGCATCCAAGAAGTGGTAGAATTTGCAGTGAAATATGCACCAACCGCTTTTAATTCTCAATCTGGACGTGTCATTGTTTTATTTGGTGAGCAGCACGAAAAGCTTTGGGATTTAACAAAAGAAACATTGCGTGAGATTGTTCCTGCCAAAGACTTTGGTCCAACTGAAGAAAAAATGGGATCATTCAAAGCAGGTTCTGGTACTGTTCTCTTTTTTGAAGATGAGGAAGTTGTAAGAGGACTTCAAGAACAATTCCCGACTTACAGCGACAAGTTCCCAGAGTATTCCTTGCAATCATCCGGAATGCTTCAATACATCGTCTGGACTGCTCTTGAACAAGAGGGACTTGGAGCTACGCTTCAGCATTACCAACCACTAATTGATGAAAAAGTACGCAATGAGTGGAACGTTCCTGCTTCTTGGAAGCTGCATGCCCAAATGCCGTTTGGCAAGCCAGTTGCACCTGCGGGCGACAAAGAATTCCAGCCGCTTAGCGAACGTGTAAAAGTATATAAATAATCTCAATGATCAAAAGCTTATTCAGTCTTTCGCTGAATAAGCTTTTTTATTATGTAAAGATTTTCCCCTATGATGTTACAATAAAAACATCCTATTTACTAAAAGGTGGTGGCCTTATGTATAAATTCGTGATGCCCGAAGTCATTTTTGGCAGCGGCTCCATCCAACAAGCTGGTGAAAGCTGTGCCCGTCTCGGGGCAAAGCGCGCTCTGATCGTGACAGACGAAGGCGTTATTCAAGCTGGCTGGTCAGAGCTAGTCGAAAAAAGCTGCCGGCAAGCCGGTCTTTCTTCCTTTGTTTTTTCTAATGTGAGCGTCAATCCAAAGGATGAAGAAGCGGAGGCCTGCGCCCGCATTTATCTTGAAAATGAGTGCGATGCCTTAATTGGAGTAGGAGGAGGAAGTGCCATTGATACCGCGAAAGCAGCGGCGATCCTGGCAACGAACGGCGGCCATATCCGCGATTACGAAGGAGTAGACCGCATTTTTTCTCCACTTCCACCACTTGTCATGGTCTCTACTACGGCAGGTTCAGGATCTGAAGTATCACAATTTTCTGTTATCGTTGATACAGCACAGCGAAAAAAAATGACCATTGTTTCGAAGTCACTCGTTCCTGACATCGCGATTGTCGATCCAGACGTACTTGCTACAAAGAGCCAGCACCTGACCGCTTCTACCGGTCTTGATGTGCTCACTCATGCCATCGAGTCCTTTGTCAGCATCGCTTCTACTCCGCTTACAGACGTTCACGCAAAAAATGCACTTGCTTTGTCGTCCCGTTACTTACGTCCCTCTGTTGCTTCTAAGCACAATAAGGAAGCGAAAGAGCAAATGGCTATGGCAAGCTTGCATGCGGGATTAGCTTTCTCCAATGCTATTCTTGGCGCTGTCCATGCCATGGCCCATGCAATTGGCGGCCGTTATCCTTTCTTACACGGTGATATTAATGCTGTACTGCTTCCCCATGTCATGGAATTTAATTTGCTGGCCTCACCCGATAAATTTAAAGAAATCGCCCTTCTTATGGGAGAAGATGTTCAGTCACTTCCCCCTGCTGCAGCTGGAGAAAAAGCAATCGACTTTGTCAGAAGGCTTTCAATTGATATTGGTGCCCCGCTCACATTAGCCGAAATGGGATTTGAAGGTTCAGCTATTCCAGAAATAAGCGAAATGGCTTTATCAGATGCATGTATGATTACGAATCCAAGAGATATTACGGCGGAAGAAGCTGCGGCTCTTCTCCGCAAAGCTTTATAGGTGATCGCTATGAAAAAACAAGAAATGATTGAATTATTAACAGGGGTTCGGTCGTCGAAGCAGAATTATTATACTGAGCTAAAAACAACCGTAGAGGAGCTAAAGAAAAGAAACAGCCAGCTTGAAATTATGAATGAAGTGATGAGAAGCTTTAATATGAACATGTCTGTGCAGGAAATGCTGGAAGACACACTGGAAAAACTTAAAAGTACTTATCCAATCAAACGGGTCAGCCTTGCGCTGTTTGATGGCCAGGAACTTCGGCTGTCCTATGTTTCTCCTAAAGAAACATTCTACTTAAAAAGAGAGACCCCTTTTCCTAAAGAGCGCTCTTTATATAATGATGTATTTACAACCGGCGAGGAACGTATATACCACCATAACGACACCGTTGACTTCTTTGAAAAAGAAGCTTTTCAACAGCTCGACCTCCAATCTGTTTTTTTGTTTCCCCTAACAAGCCGAGGGAACATTATTGGGGTGCTCTCGCTTGGAAGTCTCTTTCCTTTTTCATATGATGAAGATGACCGGACTTTCTTTCTGCACTTAGCAGGCCAAATCGCTGTCTGTGTTGAAAACGCCCGTCTGTATGAGGAGGTCTTTGCAAGTAAGCAGCAATGGGAAGAGACATTCCGTGCCGTCTCCGATGCTATTTTAATTATCTCTCCAAATGGAACTGTTTTATCAAAAAATAATGCTGCTGCCTCTGCCTGGCCGCTAGATTCTTATGAAGATATCCGGCCATTCATCCGGGAAGCAGCTCGCTCGTCAAAAAATCCCTTTGAAGAAACCGTTAAGTTCAAAAAGCCGCACTACGCCGAACTGCGGTTTCAAAATAAGTTTTATGATTGCTCCTGCTACCCACTTTTCGGTGAGGGATCTACTCTTCATGCTGTCATTGTATACAGCAAGGACGTCACAGAAAAACGGCAAATGGAAGCGCAGCTCCTTCATTCTGGACAATTAGCAGCTATTGGGGAGATGGCGGCAGGTGTGGCCCATGAATTGAACAATCCATTAACGGCCATTATTGGAAATACACAACTGCTTCTCCGCATGAACGATAGCAACGAAAGAACAAAACCGCTGCTGGATGATATTGACCATTGCGGGAAGCGCTGCCGGACGATTATTCGCAGCTTGCTTGCTTTTTCCCGTCAGGAGGAATTCTCCTTTAAACCTTGTACGTTAAACCAGGCTGTATCCGAAGCACTCAGCTTAACGCGCCGGCAAATTGAAAAACAAAATATTCAATTAGAAATAAACCTTTCTTCTTCCCTTCCATACATAAACGGGAATTTACAGCAGCTAAGCCAAGTCGCGGTTAATTTACTGATTAATGCAAAAGATGCCCTCCAAGAGGTAAAAGATAGAAAGAGAAAAATCATTATCGAAACAAAAGCCGATGATCAATCCGCTTTCCTTGCCATAACAGATAACGGCACAGGAATTGATTCAGAAATTATCAATGAGATCTTTCATCCATTTTTCACTACAAAAGCGGCAAACAGCGGGACGGGCCTTGGATTGCCAGTCAGCTTTGGAATCGCCAAATCACATGGCGGCCAGCTCTTGNTAAATTTAAAGAAATCGCCCTTCTTATGGGAGAAGATGTTCAGTCACTTCCCCCTGCTGCAGCTGGAGAAAAAGCAATCGACTTTGTCAGAAGGCTTTCAATTGATATTGGTGCCCCGCTCACATTAGCCGAAATGGGATTTGAAGGTTCAGCTATTCCAGAAATAAGCGAAATGGCTTTATCAGATGCATGTATGATTACGAATCCAAGAGATATTACGGCGGAAGAAGCTGCGGCTCTTCTCCGCAAAGCTTTATAGGTGATCGCTATGAAAAAACAAGAAATGATTGAATTATTAACAGGGGTTCGGTCGTCGAAGCAGAATTATTATACTGAGCTAAAAACAACCGTAGAGGAGCTAAAGAAAAGAAACAGCCAGCTTGAAATTATGAATGAAGTGATGAGAAGCTTTAATATGAACATGTCTGTGCAGGAAATGCTGGAAGACACACTGGAAAAACTTAAAAGTACTTATCCAATCAAACGGGTCAGCCTTGCGCTGTTTGATGGCCAGGAACTTCGGCTGTCCTATGTTTCTCCTAAAGAAACATTCTACTTAAAAAGAGAGACCCCTTTTCCTAAAGAGCGCTCTTTATATAATGATGTATTTACAACCGGCGAGGAACGTATATACCACCATAACGACACCGTTGACTTCTTTGAAAAAGAAGCTTTTCAACAGCTCGACCTCCAATCTGTTTTTTTGTTTCCCCTAACAAGCCGAGGGAACATTATTGGGGTGCTCTCGCTTGGAAGTCTCTTTCCTTTTTCATATGATGAAGATGACCGGACTTTCTTTCTGCACTTAGCAGGCCAAATCGCTGTCTGTGTTGAAAACGCCCGTCTGTATGAGGAGGTCTTTGCAAGTAAGCAGCAATGGGAAGAGACATTCCGTGCCGTCTCCGATGCTATTTTAATTATCTCTCCAAATGGAACTGTTTTATCAAAAAATAATGCTGCTGCCTCTGCCTGGCCGCTAGATTCTTATGAAGATATCCGGCCATTCATCCGGGAAGCAGCTCGCTCGTCAAAAAATCCCTTTGAAGAAACCGTTAAGTTCAAAAAGCCGCACTACGCCGAACTGCGGTTTCAAAATAAGTTTTATGATTGCTCCTGCTACCCACTTTTCGGTGAGGGATCTACTCTTCATGCTGTCATTGTATACAGCAAGGACGTCACAGAAAAACGGCAAATGGAAGCGCAGCTCCTTCATTCTGGACAATTAGCAGCTATTGGGGAGATGGCGGCAGGTGTGGCCCATGAATTGAACAATCCATTAACGGCCATTATTGGAAATACACAACTGCTTCTCCGCATGAACGATAGCAACGAAAGAACAAAACCGCTGCTGGATGATATTGACCATTGCGGGAAGCGCTGCCGGACGATTATTCGCAGCTTGCTTGCTTTTTCCCGTCAGGAGGAATTCTCCTTTAAACCTTGTACGTTAAACCAGGCTGTATCCGAAGCACTCAGCTTAACGCGCCGGCAAATTGAAAAACAAAATATTCAATTAGAAATAAACCTTTCTTCTTCCCTTCCATACATAAACGGGAATTTACAGCAGCTAAGCCAAGTCGCGGTTAATTTACTGATTAATGCAAAAGATGCCCTCCAAGAGGTAAAAGATAGAAAGAGAAAAATCATTATCGAAACAAAAGCCGATGATCAATCCGCTTTCCTTGCCATAACAGATAACGGCACAGGAATTGATTCAGAAATTATCAATGAGATCTTTCATCCATTTTTCACTACAAAAGCGGCAAACAGCGGGACGGGCCTTGGATTGCCAGTCAGCTTTGGAATCGCCAAATCACATGGCGGCCAGCTCTTGGCAGAAAGCATACAGCCGCATAAAACAACGTTCACGCTAACGATCCCCCTTTTAAATGAAAGGCTGTGAGTAAATGAAGCACATTTTAATCGCTGAAGATGAAATAGAAGTTGCCCGTTTTTTGGCAAGGTTATTTGAATTAAAAGGATATAAAACGACACATGTTGAGAACGGCCACCGCTTTGACCAGATTGACGATTACGCTGCTTTTCAGCTCGCCTTTATTGATGTTCGTCTTCCTGATCGCAACGGCCTTGACATTTTACACGACTTAAAAAAGAAGGCTCCGCAATGCTCTTGCATCATCATGACTGGGTACGGCACAGTGAAGACAGCCGTAGAAGCCATTAAAAACGGAGCGGCTGACTTTGTTGAAAAGCCGTTTGAAGACATATCAGCCATTGAAGAGATGGCTGAACGTCTAATTGATACCTCTCGCGGAAACAGCGGCGAGGCTGATTATGCTGCTCTTGCCCGGGGGCGCAACTGCTTTCTGGGCACGAATGCCGCCATGCATCAATTGTACGAGTTCGCCTATAAAATCGCCCCTAAAAATATAACCATTTTAATAGAAGGAGAGACGGGCACGGGAAAAGAAGTGCTTGCTCATTACCTTCATGCAGCAAGCGGCCGGAAGGAAGAACCCTTTATCGGCATCAACTGTGGAGCGATTTCTGAATCACTGCTTGAAAGTGAGCTATTCGGCCATGTGAAAGGAGCCTTCACCGGCGCCACAACCGATCGGATCGGCTACTTCGAGGCTGCTTCGTCCGGCACGCTATTTCTTGATGAAATTGCAGAAGCTACCCCTGCTACTCAAGTAAAACTGTTACGTGTCCTTGAAACTGGGGAGTTTATGAAAATTGGCGGCACGATTCCAAGACGGACATCAGCCCGCATTATTGCGGCTTCGCACGTTAACCTCGAAGAAGCCAGTCATCAAGGCTCTTTTCGGGAAGACTTATTGTACCGCCTCGACGTAGTGAAGCTTATCATTCCGCCGCTCAGGGAACGGCGAGAAGACATTCCCCTTCTCATTCAATCGCTCATTGAACAAACAAATGAAAAGATAATTTTTGCCGAGGAAAGCATTGATCTAATGGTTCAATACGACTGGCCCGGCAATATGAGAGAGCTTGCCAACGTGATCCGCCGCACTGCTGCCATATCAAATGAAGGGATGATCATTACTCCTGATCTGCTGCCTGGAAAGATAAGCGGCCAATCCCAACCGTTTTCAGTGCCTATACAAGAAGAGTCTCCGGCCAATTTTCTCAACGAGTGGCGTCAATTTTCCGATAGAGTCGAGCGAGTATACAAAGGGGACGATCCGATGCTCCTGAATGAGCTGATCAAGGAAATGAAAAAAATGGAGAAAAAAACAGCGGCCGCCATGATTCACAATAGTTTAAAAGAAACAGCCGGAAATCGGGAACGAGCCGCTGCCCGACTTGGACTATCTAAACGGCAAATCCGCTATTATCTAAATGAAAAATAAAGAAGCTGGCAGAATGTCTGCCAGCTTCTTTTACTTTATTAGAAAAATCCGAGGGCGTTCTCACTATAGCTGACGAGCAGGTTTTTCGTCTGCTGGTAATGGGACAGCATCATTAAATGATTCTCACGGCCAACACCCGACATTTTGTAGCCGCCGAATGCCGCATGAGCCGGATACTGGTGGTAACAGTTTGTCCAGACGCGGCCCGCCTGAATATTGCGGCCAAAGCGGTAGGCGCGGTTCACGTGACGGGACCAGACGCCGGCACCGAGCCCATACAGCGTATCATTGGCAATGGCAAGCGCTTCTTCTTCATCCTTGAAGGTCGTAACGGAAACGACCNCCTTTAAAGACCGTCGGCTTCACATAATAGCCATTCTCCAAGCCGGCGATCGTGTTTTTGCCGCCGCCGATTAAGCATTCAGCACCTTCCTGGTTGCCGATGTCGATATAAGACAGGATTTTCTCCATTTGCTCGCTGGACGCCTGGGCCCCCATCATCGTTTCGGTATCAAGCGGGTTGCCGGTCTTAATTTGTTTGACGCGTTCAATCGCCCGTTCCATAAACTGGTCGTAAATGCTTTCGTGGATAAGGGCGCGGGAAGGGCAGGTACAGACTTCTCCTTGATTCAGGGCAAACAGCACAAATCCTTCGATCGCTTTATTCAGGAAAGCATCGTCTTTTTCCATCACATCGTCAAAGAAAATATTCGGTGATTTGCCGCCAAGCTCAAGCGTAACAGGGATGAGGTTCTGGGAAGCATATTGCATAATCAGGCGGCCCGTTGTCGTTTCGCCTGTAAAGGCTATTTTGGCAATGCGTTTATTGGAAGCAAGCGGCTTGCCGGCTTCCAGGCCAAAGCCATTCACAATGTTTACAACGCCTGGAGGAAGCAGGTCTTGGATGAGTTCCATAAAGACAAGAATGGAAGCAGGTGTCTGTTCGGCTGGTTTCAGCACGACACAGTTGCCGGCAGCAAGAGCAGGCGCAAGCTTCCAAACGCCCATTAGAAGCGGGAAGTTCCACGGAATGATCTGGCCGACAACGCCAAGCGGCTCATGGAAGTGATAAGCGACCGTATCATTATCAATCTGGCTCAGTGACCCTTCCTGCGCCCGGATAGCGCCGGCGAAATAGCGAAAATGGTCAATGGCCAGCGGAAGATCGGCATTTAACGTTTCTCTGACTGCCTTTCCATTGTCCCACGTTTCAGCGACTGCCAGCGTTTCGAGGTTTTCCTCCATGCGGTCGGCAATTTTATTTAAAATATTCGCTCGTTCGGCCGCCGATGTCCGTCCCCAGGCATCTTTAGCCGCGTGAGCGGCATCTAACGCCAGTTCAATGTCCTCTGCCTGTGAACGGGCCACCTCGCAAAAGACTTCTCCTGTCACCGGCGAAATATTTTCGAAATATTGTCCACCGACCGGTGCCTGCCATTCTCCATTAATAAAATTTT
>NZ_MAYT01000030.1 GCF_001685015.1 Pseudobacillus wudalianchiensis | reverse complement strand
GTGGGTTTCCCCATTCGGAAATCTCCGGATCCATGCTTACTTACAGCTCCCCGGAGCATATCGGAGTTAGTCCCGTCCTTCTTCGGCTCCTAGTGCCAAGGCATCCACCGTGCGCCCTTTCTAACTTAACCTAAGAAAAAATATAAGCGGCGCATTTCGTCGTCAGCTTCCTTCATTCCTTCCCTCGCGTATGCAAATACGCTCAGTCAGTCACTCAGTTGCTTCTTAGAACTGCTTGCTTCTCTTCTTTCTTTGAAAAATACCTAAAATGGCGATTACTCGGTTATTGCTTGGTTACTTTTATACGATATTATCCAGTTTTCAAAGAACAATGGTCTTACCTATATAGAAGGAATTCATCCTTCAAAACTGAACAAAAAACAGTGCCGTTAATTCGTTTGTGAGAACGATGTTCTCTGTTGCTACTCTGTGGGGACGAACCTGTCACATTTCACAATTTCCTTAGAAAGGAGGTGATCCAGCCGCACCTTCCGATACGGCTACCTTGTTACGACTTCACCCCAATCATCTGCCCCACCTTAGGCGGCTGGCTCCCGTAAGGGTTACCCCACCGACTTCGGGTGTTGCAAACTCTCGTGGTGTGACGGGCGGTGTGTACAAGGCCCGGGAACGTATTCACCGCGGCATGCTGATCCGCGATTACTAGCGATTCCGGCTTCATGCAGGCGAGTTGCAGCCTGCAATCCGAACTGAGAATGGTTTTATGGGATTGGCTAAACCTTGCGGTCTTGCAGCCCTTTGTACCATCCATTGTAGCACGTGTGTAGCCCAGGTCATAAGGGGCATGATGATTTGACGTCATCCCCACCTTCCTCCGGTTTGTCACCGGCAGTCACCTTAGAGTGCCCAACTGAATGCTGGCAACTAAGATCAAGGGTTGCGCTCGTTGCGGGACTTAACCCAACATCTCACGACACGAGCTGACGACAACCATGCACCACCTGTCACCGCTGTCCCCGAAGGGAAAGATCTGTCTCCAGACCGGTCAGCGGGATGTCAAGACCTGGTAAGGTTCTTCGCGTTGCTTCGAATTAAACCACATGCTCCACCGCTTGTGCGGGCCCCCGTCAATTCCTTTGAGTTTCAGTCTTGCGACCGTACTCCCCAGGCGGAGTGCTTAATGCGTTAGCTGCAGCACTGAAGGGCGGAAACCCTCCAACACTTAGCACTCATCGTTTACGGCGTGGACTACCAGGGTATCTAATCCTGTTCGCTCCCCACGCTTTCGCGCCTCAGCGTCAGTTACAGACCAGAGAGCCGCCTTCGCCACTGGTGTTCCTCCACATCTCTACGCATTTCACCGCTACACGTGGAATTCCGCTCTCCTCTTCTGCACTCAAGCCTCCCAGTTTCCAATGACCCTCCACGGTTGAGCCGTGGGCTTTCACATCAGACTTAAGAAGCCGCCTGCGCGCGCTTTACGCCCAATAATTCCGGACAACGCTTGCCACCTACGTATTACCGCGGCTGCTGGCACGTAGTTAGCCGTGGCTTTCTGGTTAGGTACCGTCAAGGTACGGACAGTTACTCCCGTACTTGTTCTTCCCTAACAACAGAGCTTTACGATCCGAAAACCTTCTTCACTCACGCGGCGTTGCTCCGTCAGACTTTCGTCCATTGCGGAAGATTCCCTACTGCTGCCTCCCGTAGGAGTCTGGGCCGTGTCTCAGTCCCAGTGTGGCCGATCACCCTCTCAGGTCGGCTACGCATCGTCGCCTTGGTGGGCCATTACCCCACCAACTAGCTAATGCGCCGCGGGTCCATCTGTAAGTAGCAGCCGAAGCCGCCTTTCCATCCTTCTCCATGCGGAGAAAAAAGAATATCCGGTATTAGCCCCGGTTTCCCGGAGTTATCCCAGTCTTACAGGCAGGTTACCCACGTGTTACTCACCCGTCCGCCGCTAACTTGAACAGAGCAAGCTCCGTCAAGTCCGCTCGACTTGCATGTATTAGGCACGCCGCCAGCGTTCGTCCTGAGCCAGGATCAAACTCTCCAAAAAGATTGTTTGACTCGCTCATAATTTAAAATAAGAATTAACTTACTGGCATGTATTTTGTTCAGTTTTCAAAGATCAATTTCTCAATCACTCTCAACAACTATTTCAGTATAACATTATTCGAGGTTGAAAGTCAACTATTTTTTTAAAATCCTTTTTTACTGCAACCGTCGCTCTTAGCGGCGGATAACCAATATAACATGTTCTAAAAAATAAAGTCAATAACATTTTATAATTTCATTCATAAAAAATTAAAGTTAAAAGCTTCTAAACTCCCGTTTTGACAGTAATAACAACAATATTTTTTGGCCAAACTATCAGTAATAGAATAAAGATCTCCATATTATCACAACATGAATATTTTATTAACTGCTCTCCCTACTATTAAATATGTAATGCTATGCGAAACGTCTTATTGTACACTTCGCTCTCTTATATACTTTTTCTCTATAACTTTTATATAAGAATCATAAAGTTTATTTAACTCTAAAATTCATAAAACAAGGGCAATACTTCTTTTTCAGAAGGGATAGTCAACCCAAGAGTTATATTTCTAATACCATCAACACTTCATCAAAATACTTTCCATTAAATTTCAAGGCATTTCGTTCTATACCATAGACCTTGAACCCCAAAGACTTATATAATTTCTTTGCAGAATCATTATTAGATACCACGGTTAAACGTATTTGTTCCAAACCATTATAATTTTGCGCCTGTCTTATAAGTTCTACCATTAGTGATCTCCCTAAACCTTGCCCTCGTCTTTCTGGAATTACATACAATCCGAAAACATTCCCTTTGTGATTCGCTTTGAGGTTATCTTCACGTTTAAATGTAACGATTCCAGCCAAAGAGCCACTATCATTAAAAGAGCCTAAAATAAATTGATTCTTAGTTGGTTTTATTCGCTCTTTTACAGTTTCTAATGAAAAATCAACTTCTCTCTCATATGTTGAACCAAATGCTTCTGGATTAACTTTTAATGCACTCAGTCGTATTTCCTGATACAACTTGGCATCGGACTCTTTTAAAATACGAATGTTCATTAACTGCTCCCTCAGTTCTTTTTTTACTTAGTTTTGAGCATCATAGCGTTCTCAATCACAATTAATTTTTAATAGGGTAGTTAAGGGAATTCACCTTAAGCTAAGCCAGTCCATTAATGTCGAATTATTTTTTATAGAAAATAACTTTTACATTATCACCCTTAGCGTTAATCGTTAACTGCATAAAAACACTTCCTGCCCAGTTTTCTTTAGAAGACCATCATTGTCCATACTAATTAAATCTCTCTTGATGGTGATGCTTTTCAACCCATTCCTCAATAAAATGAATCATTTTATGAATAGATGGTGTTTGCGCATGCTTTGTTGTATTTGTTAGAATTCCGACTTTTCTAGAAGTATAGCTGCTTAACGGCTTAACCGTTATGTTATCTAAGGGAGAATGACTTAACAACAACTGTGGCAGTAAGCTGATCCCTAAATTATTTCTTACCATGGCGATGATCGTTTCGTCTCCTCTTATTCGATAAGCAACCCGTGGTTGAATGCCCGCTTTTTTTATGAGATCATGCACCTCAAATAGGGAATCTGAATAGGGCAAAATATATTCAACGGATTCTAGTGTGCGAATGTCGATAACATCTGATTGGGCTAGTTCATGCTGCGAGTTCATGACAGCTACAATGGGATCCTCTGATAAAAAACGAAAATACCCTTTGTTATGATAAGAAGAACCAATGGCGAAATCTATTTTATCCTCGTCTAGCCAACGTTCCAATTCCGAGGCATTTCCCTCGTATAATTGAATCTCTATGAAAGGATATAACTGTTTGAATTCGCTTAGGATCTTAGGCATCCAGTTCGTCGCAATGCTTATGTAAGCTCCTATTCGAATGTTCCCTGTTTCTAATCCGTTAATTTCATCAACCGTTTCCGATAACTTTCCATAGCCTTTTTCAATCTCCCGCATCGCTTTTAGCACTTTTAATCCGTTTTCCGTCGGCTTTACGCCGTTTTTTTGTCTGACTAACAACGAAAAACCGTATTCTTCTTCTAAACTGCTAATCATTTGGCTAATGCTCGGTTGCGTGTAATTTAAGATTTCCGCTGCTTTCGTCAAGCTTCCTGTCTCGACTACCTTAATATACGTTATGTATTTTTTTAAGCTCATCAGCTCAGCCCCTAAGATATAAAGTTTTGTTATATTTGATATCAATTATATTTAGTTTACTTATATATGACTAGGAAATAAAATGATGGCAGCTAAAACTTTTACATGCAAGGGAGAGAAAGCAATGAGTTACATTGTCCAATTTGCTATAGGGGGAACCATCCTAGTTGCTGCTTCTATGTTAAGCAAATCTAAATATCTTTTTTTGTCTGGTGTCATCACGTTACTTCCGATCATGACACTGATTAATATAAGTTTACAAATGAAAAATATGAGCCTCGCAGATTTTAGAATCACACAAAAAAATGCTATTTTTGGTGCTGTTGGAGCAGTTGTTTTAATGACCAGCATTTTTTTACTGACGAATTGGCTCAAACCTTTACATGCTGTTGCAGGCGCTTTTATTATTTATGTTTTTTATATGATGGGGTACATGTACTTTATTTCTCAGAAGATCACTTTGTAAAAGCAGCTAACCGCTTGTTAAACCCTAACTTTAGTGAGCGCGTATTAGATCTCTTCACCTAAACAACTAAGTAAATAAAAAAATACAAAGAGCGTTATCGCTCTTTGTATAGGATTGCGGATAAAAAATTATTGAATGCTTTCTAATGCTTGCTTAACAGTTGCATAAGCCTCAAGCCTAGAGAAATCCATCCCCGCATTTACGACTGTTTGAGCTAGTTCAGGACGTAAGCCAGTAGTGATTACATGCATTCCCATTAAATGAAGAATGTCTTCTATTTGTCGCAAATACTCTGCTACCTGCGTATTAATCGTTAATATTCCGGAAAAATCAACAATAACATGATCGACCCCTATTTCAGCTATTTTGGGAATCACATTTTCCATAATATAGGCTGCTCGATAATCGTTCACTTCACCAATTAAAGGCAGGACGACGATTCCTTCCTTAACCGGAACAATAGGCGCTGATAATTTAGCTAATTCTTTTTGCGTTTCTTCCCTAAATTCATTAGAAAGACGTTCAAAAGCAAAAAAAGTTTCATTTAAGCTAATATCTAGCATGTTATTTATTCTTTTAATAATAAAAGCATGCTCCTTTACAGACAGCCCGAGTTCCAAACTAATATCTGTTAGCAGTTCATTAAAAACATCCCTAGTTGGCGGATAACGTACGACTATTTCTGAAATGTTGCGCCCGGCAGTTGCTTGCATAGCCGCATTTTTCTTACTCCACTCGACTAGCGCCTCTGGAACAGCTTCATCTTTTTCACACAAGAGCGATTCCCCAAAGAAATCTAAAAGTTCATTATACATATTGACTGCTTGCTCTTTTTCCCATTTTGGAATGTTTAATTGCATTCTATGAAGAACAGCGTCTACCACCTCAACGGATAAAGATTGTACACTTTTACGGATGTAGTTAGAAAAATTTAAAAAAGAACTCACTGACTCCTCACCTTTTCTCCCTTTAGTTAACTAATTGTAACTTAAACATAGAATAATTTCATAGTTATTATGGCCTCTTATTATATTTTCTAATAAATTCTCTCGTGCTACATCTTCTACACGTTAAACGATAGCTTTTATTTCTCACTCAATAAGAGAAGGCCTTTGTTCTCCTTCATATAAATAGTATATTGATTTTTTACTTTTTAAAATACTAATTTCGGTAAAATACGGCAAAATTTGAATATTTTTTACGTTCTCTTCATTTAAGCTAAACATTCCTGCGATATTATTAACCTTGTACTAATTATACATAGGAGGATGAGCGCATGAAGAAAAAAACATTATTAGGAATGAGCCTAGCATTCACTTTGTTATGTAGTCCACTTCAGCAACCTATTGCGGCAAAAACAACTGGAGAATTCAGACAGATGGATAATGTAGCTCATCGCGGTGCATCTGGATATACACCGGAAAATACGATTGCTGCTTTTGACAAAGCGGTGGAAATGAAAGCAGACTATATTGAAATTGACGTTCAAAGAAGCAAGGATGGAAAGTTAGTTATTATCCATGATACGACAGTGGACAGAACGACTGACGGCACTGGAAGAGTAAAAGATTTAACTTACGAGCAGCTTAGCGCCCTTGATGCTGGCAGTTTTAAGGGAGAGCAATTTAAAGGCGAAAAAATACCGACCTTTGAGGAAGTACTTGATCGTTATCGCGGAAAGATTGGTATTTTGATAGAGTTGAAATCTCCAGAACTTTATCCAGGGATTGAAGAAAGCATCGCTCAACAATTGAAAAAACGGAACCTTGACCGCCCACAAAATGAAAAGATCATTATTCAATCGTTTAATTTCGAATCGATGAAGAAAATGGATGCTCTTCTTCCGAAGGTACCAATCGGCGTTCTTACTTCTTCTAAATCTCATACGACAGAGCAAGCGTTAAAAGATTTTTCCGCTTATGCTGACTATTTTAACCCTAGCTACGGAATTGTAACGAAGGACTTAGTAAATGACGTACACTCACTCGGCATGAAAATCTCTTCATGGACGGTTCGCAGTCAAGAAGCAGCAGATTTTCTATTTAGCATGGATGTAGACGCTATTATAACGGATTATCCGGATTATGTAGATCCAAGAAACTAACATTTTATCCTTTAAGATGCTATCAAATTATTTAGATGAAAAAGCTCTGTGTCAACTAACTATGACACAGAGCTTTTTTATCCAATTACTAAAGATATTTATACGTTACAGCCATACTTTTCTCTTTAAAACTTTTTTATGTTTTTATTATTGAATTTTGCACAATGTTAATTTTGTAATTTCGAACCATTAAAAATCGCCTGTCTCCTGTCATTTGCTTACTCAAGCGAGTCTAGGTTTTGGCTAAGCTGCCTTCTTTTTGCGGTGAATAACTGATTCCCACAAAAACCAGTAAAATTCCAAGCATTTGGTAAAGATCAGGTCGGTAGTCCAAAAACGTGACATCCAGCAAAATGGCGACAA
The DNA here is from genome assembly GCF_001685015.1 of Pseudobacillus wudalianchiensis. GTDB lineage: Bacteria > Bacillota > Bacilli > Bacillales > Domibacillaceae > Pseudobacillus > Pseudobacillus wudalianchiensis. Next base: position 273,625 of record NZ_MAYT01000030.1, on the reverse strand, counting down.
TCGGGTCTACAAATACTAAAATCGCAATGGTTTGAGCCTTTAAATCTCGCAAACTGCTAAAAAATAAATAAAAGACAATTCCTGTGTGAACAAACCCTGTAATCAAGATATACATCCAATTCTCGAAGGTAAGCTGCGTAAAATAAGACCAGTCCACCACTGGCAAGAGCAGCAACACGCCTAGAGATGTTTGAATGACAGTCGTGGCCACTGGGCTGAGGATTTGAATTCCCTTTCCTGTCATCGAGGTAAGCGCATAGAATAAAGCTGCCGCAAACGCCCAAAGGACACCGGTAGATAAAAATCCAGAAACCGTGGTATGCTGGTGAATCCCCCCAACTAACAACGTGCCTAAAAAACAAATAAAGAAAAACAGCAGCCCTTTGCCTGTTAGTTTTTCTTTGAAAATAAATGAACCGAGAAGCAGCACAATCACCGGTGCCAAATGATAAATAGAGACAGCTACTGTAATAGGCATCACTTCAAAAGATCGAAAGAAAAAGATCCAGTTCGTAACTAAAAACACCCCACATAACAAGGCGAGCCAATATTCTCTACGCGGGATTGCCTTCTTGTTCTGCTGTTTTGTGTTCAATTGTTGAAAACCCCATACAGCTCCTAACAGAACAGTGGCACAGAGACAACGCACAAAAACTAATTCAATCGATGGGAGGCCTGTTTTTATTGAAAACAAGCCAATTGAACCGAATATAGCCATAGAAATGGCGAATTTTAATTCTGCCTGCATCTAACTTTCCTCCAAAGTAGCAACGTTACAACAAATGTTATTTTTTATGAACACAACGTCATGATTAAGAAATGCATAAAAAGATTGTTCTACGGGTGAACCTGCCTTTTTCTATTGTAGGAGAATCTTAAAGAGAGAGGAAGAGAAAAATAGCAGAAAGTGTAAAGATCCCTATTTTGCTTTATGACAAAGAGAAATAGGAAATAAAAATGTTACAGTTACAGTTACAGCTCCAACACAAAAAAACCTCTATCCGCTGCTTGTTAGAAGATACGGACAGAGGGCAAGAATCCGATAATCGTCATTTAATTCATTACTCTGAATTAGTGAACTCTTTTTCTACTTGATCACCTCAAGCGGCTGCATGTGAAACAGCTGCTGCCGAAAATAATCCCAACATATTTTTATAGCTTCCTGCAGCTCTTGAGAGGAATGGCCGAGTAGACGAATGATCATTCCATTTTTCGGCAATAAACTTGCTCCGCCATAGCAGTCCAGCTGCGGCAGCTTGGGGATTACTTTATGTTGGATATATTCAAGGTCTCCTGCCGAAAGTGTTTCTGATAAAATCCATAAGGTGCCTATATGCGTATAGCGGTTGAATAGTTCTGGACCTTCTCTATCCATCCTTGGTTCAAGCTGGAATGAATCCCAAACCTGGAGTTCTCCCTGCCAAAATACTTCAAATTGAGAAGCGAAACGCTTATATTCGAACCTTTCTCCTCGTCCGACTCTTCCGGGAGTAATGATCTCGCTAACAATGGCTTGAGAACCCTCCTCCATATAGAGCGATGTTTTCCCTTTAAAATTTGCTCCTTTAAAGGGAATGAGGGGCTCGGGAAGATATTCTAGGATGCTATTTTCCCCTAATTGGAATGTTTCAGTTTGATGGATCGCTTCTTCTATTAAGGAAGGATGCAGCTCTGTAGCTGATGGATTGGTTAAAAACAGATGGGCTTCATCCGTTATCCGACAACAGACTCTTTGTCGATCGCCATTAAATAACCCTGGTGAACCAGACATTAAGTAGATGATGAGTTCCCCGTTCTCTCCTTCAAATTCTACTTCCGTAAGAGGAAAGTGACGCTTTAAATGAGCTAAGACATTTCTCCCCTTCATTTTGCTGACCGTACCCCGCCATTCTCCGGTGACTGTCACCTCTTTGCTTCCTCTCTTCTTCCTTGATATTCTTTTGCGAGCCATTCCGCAATCTCTGTTACTCCTTCTCCGCTAAGGACGTTCGTAAATACCGTAAGCTTATTTTCGCGCTGTTTTCGGCAGTCTTCCTTCATTGTATTTAAATTAACCCTCACGTGAGGAGCTAAATCAACCTTATTGACGATCAGAACATCGGATTGTTTAATGCCAGGGCCGCCCTTTCTTGGAATGTCATCTCCCTGTGCCACGTCAATGATGTAAAGAAACACATCAGCGAGCTCCGGACTGAAAGCAGCGGCTAAATTATCTCCGCCACTTTCGATAAAAATAAGATGGAGATCAGGAATGGCCTCGGTTAGCTCTTCTACCGCTTCAAAATTCATTGAGACATCCTCACGAATAGCCGTGTGCGGACATCCGCCTGTTTCGACGCCAATAATATGATGCGAAGGGAGTACACCGCTCTTTTTTAAAATTTGTTCGTCTTCTTTCGTGTATATATCATTCGTAATGACGCCGATTTTGTATTTATCTCTCAAAACCTCAGATAGCGCTCGGACTAAAGCTGTTTTTCCTGAACCAACCGGCCCGCCAATCCCAATTCTCATCGGCCGGTCTCCCTTAAACTTCCGGTAGCTCCAGCTGAAATTATGATGATGCCCCATTTTACCCACTCCCTGTTTCGTTTTAGCGAATGCAGGCTATGACATAAATAGCCTTGAGTACAGCATTTCATGACGCATCCCTTGAATTTCTTGGATGATAGCGTAGCTGTATAAGTCATCTTCTGTATAAGAACGATTATGAATTTTTTCAGCCTCTTTGATTAATAAAGGGTGCAGCTTTTGCAAAATAACTTGAATATCTGTTTGTCCAACGGCCGTTAACCTCAAAGCACTTTGCAAGAGGTTATTGATATTGGAATAGAGATAGGTGAAAACAGCTGTACTAGACGATACTTCAAGGTAAGCTGAAATCCACCCATGGACAATAGAAGAATTTCCGTAACAGCGTTTTTCCTTAATCCAATCAGCATATTGTGACAAACCGGCGCTCGGATATAAGGTATTAACAATTTTCAAATACCGCTTACCTAGCTTTATGCCGCCTTCCCGTGACTCTGAAGGCATTTTGCTGATCGTTAATTTTTTATCTAAACGCTGTAAATCGCTTTGTATAGACTTAGATAATTCTTCCTCATTCCATCTGTTTTGGACAGTTTGATAGGTAATGAATGTAGCGATTCCCTCTGTAGGAGCAAGACTTCCCGTAATATAGTGATAAGCCCACTCATAAAGAGTTTCCGGACTAGTAATCTCTCCTTCTTGAAAAGCTGTTTCTAAACCAAATGAGTGAGAAAACGCACCAGTTGGCAAAGCTGAATCAATAAGCTGAAAAATCTTCCACTCGTTTGTCATGCAGATCACCTTAAAATAAAAAATATTTTTGTGACATCGGTAAGGTGGCAGCTGGTGGATTATCAAGCGGCTCTCCATTCACATATACGTGGAATGTTTCTGGATCCACCGTAATTTCTGGGAGGGCATCATTTAAAATCATATTCTTTTTGCTAATGTTTCTCGTATTCCGCACCGCATAAATCTGCTTTTCTAGTCCTAGTTTTTGCGGAACGCCCCGCTCAACAGCCGCTTTTGACGTAAAGGTATAGGAAATACTTTTAGGCGCCTTTCCGAATGCTGCCCACATCGGCCGGTATCTTACGGGCTCAACACTCGCCACTCCCCCATTCGCCATCCCTGTTGGTGCAGTGGCAATGAAGCCTCCTTTCATAACGAGCTCGGGCTTTATTCCAAAAAATTCTGGCCTCCATAATACAAGATCAGCCAGTTTGCCGACTTCAATCGAACCCACAACTTCGGAAATGCCTTGTATAATAGCTGGGTTGATCGTGTACTTAGCCACATAACGCTTCGCCCGAAAATTATCATTATCTCCTGTTTCCTCTTCTAAACGGCCGCGATAGTGTTTCATCACATGCGCTGTCTGCCATGTCCGTATAATCGTTTCACTCACATGTCCCATCGCCTCACTGTCAGAGGACATGACACTAATCGCCCCCATGTCTTGTAAAATTCCTTCGGCAGCCATTGTTTGTGGACGAATTCTCGCCTCTGCCATCGCTATGGCCGCTGGATCATCTCTGCTGACATGATGAACCTGAAACATCATTTGCAAATTGGACTCAGCTGTATTAATCGTAAAAGGCCGAGTCGGATTAGTGGACGACGGTAAAATGTAACTTTCTCGAGCTACTTGAATAATATCAGGCGAGTGGCCTCCACCTGCCCCTTCTGTATGATACGAATGGATGACTCTGCCTTTAATCGCTTTTAACGAAGTGGTTTCTACTGTTCCAGATTCGTTACTTGAATCGGTATGAATGCAAATTTGAATGTCGTACTTATCCGCAACAGTCAGACAATTATCAATAACCGCCGGAGTTGCTCCCCAGTCTTCGTGTATTTTTAAACCGGCTGCTCCAGCTGCTATTTGTTCTTCTAAAGGCTCGGGAAACGAGGCATTTCCTCTTCCCCAAAAACCGAAATTCATCGGAAAATCTTCGGCCGCTTCCATCATTCTATGAATATACCAGGATCCAGGAGAAATATTTGTTCCTATTGAGCCAGCGGTTGGACCCGTTCCGCCACCAAGCATCGTAGTGATCCCTGCTTCTAGTGCTGCTTTTACTAGCTGCGGGTCCACTTGATGAATATGAGAATCGACCCCTCCAGCAGTAACAATCATATTTTCACCAGCAATAACCTCAGTGGAAGGTCCTACAATTAAGTTTGGATGAATGCCATCCATATAATCTGGGTTGCCCGCGTGACCAATTCCGTAAATTTTTCCGTCTTTAATTCCAATATCTGCTTTAATAATGCCCCAATAGTCTAATATAAGGACGTTCGTAATGACTAAATCAAGAGCACTCTCTCTTGTTGCATAGGGAGCCATTCCCATCCCATCGCGTATATTTTTTAACCACCCGTATCGAAGCTCATCACCGTAGACAACGAGATCCTTCTCCACTTCAATAATGATATCTGTGTCGGCTAATCGAATTTTATCACCTGTGGTAGGCCCATATTTCTTGGCATATTGGCTTCTTGAGATTAACTTTTCGCTAAAGCTAGAAGAGGCAATTTCTTTTACGGGTCCATTCACATATCCCCTGAAGCCATATACGTATTTTCGGCCGCCAATCTCCACTAGCTCTATCCTTTTCTTCTCACCCGGTGGAAATTGGACGATTTCTCCGGCTCCTATATTTAGACGCATTCCTTTCGCTAGATCCCTATCAAAAAATAAATCAGGGTTCGTCTCATAAAAATGGTAGTGTGAGCCGACAAAAAGCGGACGGTCTCCTCTATTGATTACAGTGACGGTTCTCGTCTTTCTTCCTTGATTAATCAGAATCGGTTCGCTTCTTAAAAAGTATTCACCGGGTCTCAAGCATCTTCCCTCCTCTTGTTGCGATAATGAAGTAGAAGTAGTCAAGGATATTGTTGTCCAATTTCTTCTGCTGATTTTGGAAATTGTGATGAATGAAAAGAGGGATAAATGACGACTAACTTAGTACCATCCGGAAATGTAGCTTGAACATTAACTTTGCTTATGAGCGCGGGCACCCCCTCCATAACATCCTCTTCGGATAAAATGTCTCTCCCATACATTTGCAGATCTGATACCGAATATCTGCCTGTCCTTGCCATTTCCATCACTTCAAACGTGATTAAAGCTATTGCTTCAGGAAAACTTAGCCTCATTCCTTTAGCTAACCTTTCCTTTGCCAGCCATGCAGCTACAACAACAAATAAACTTTCCTTTTCGTTTTGGGTAAGGTACACCATTCTCCCCCCGAATTCGCTTCAACGCTATTTTGTTCTCTGCCAATTATCTTTATGAAAATATATTCTTCCGTTCCTTTTATATTCGAAAAAAGTCATTTGTTTTCCATGCGGCATACTATACTAAAAGTCAGCCTCCGCAAGAGGAAGAATGACATCATTTAAAGGAAAGAAAGGAGGAAGGAACCGTGTATAGCGGAGGGTATACAGAGGGGGAGAGACATGTCCATGAATTCCTTGGAATGACTTCCATAGAGATAGATCATACACATGAATACGCCGGAACGACAGAACCAGCCCCAAGCGGAGTGCCCCATACACACGAATACATTACTTGGACACATCACATCGATGGACATCGACATGAAATCCGAGGAAGAACAGGCCCTGCCATACCGCTGCAAGGCGGGGGACACATCCATTATTTTCAGGGCTTTACTACAAGTTATCCTTCCCATTATCATCAATTCCAGGGTGCTACCATGATGTCTCGTGATTAAAACGAAATGAAATAAATGGTACTGGGTACTGTTTAAGAGATTGATTTTTGTATAGGGAAATCATTGCATTATATACACTTAAGAACGATAAAAAAACAGAAAGGATTATAGACCTTTCTGTTTTTACATTTCAATGGATGTAAATCCCTTAGCGTATAACTTACAAAATAAATAGATTGATGTATAAAATACAAATCAGTACAATAGAACTATATCACAAGCAAAAGCAATGAATTTATTCCATAATTTTCATTTTAATTTACAAAAAAGAGGGATCATTATGCAGCAAAGTATTCTCAAACGCAATAATATAAATATTACAGGAAAAGGAACGCAAACCATTCTCTTTGCTCCAGGGTTCGGGTGTGACCAAAATATGTGGCGGCTCGTTGCTCCGGCTTTTGAAGAGAAATATCGAATCGTTTTGTTTGATTATGTCGGTTCGGGAAAATCCGATTATTCAGCTTATAATGCTGAAAGATATAGCAGCCTTTACGGGTACTCACAAGATGTGCTCGATATTTGTGCTTTCCTGGAGCTAAAAGAAGCTATTTTCATAGGGCATTCCGTTGGAAGCATAATCGGACTGCTGGCGTCTATCCAAAAACCCGAATACTTTGAACGGCTTATTATGGTTGGCCCCTCTCCTTGTTACTTAAATGAACCGCCTCATTATATGGGAGGATTTGAAAAGCAAGACATTAAAGAATTAATGGAATTGATGGAGATGAACTACATTGGCTGGGCGAATTACCTTTCACAAGTTATTATGAAAAATCCTGATCGCCCTGAACTTTCAAAAGAATTATCTGATAGTTTTTGCTCAACAGACCCGATTGTAGCCCGCCAGTTTGCGGCTGCCACCTTCTTATCCGACCACCGGGCTGACTTGCCCAAGTCTGTCGTGCCATCGCTTATTATGCAGTGTGCTGAAGATGCTATTGCTCCATTAACTGTCGGCGACTATATGCATCGCCATTTGCCTCATAGTACGCTGCGTTTAATGAAGGCTACTGGTCATTGTCCTCACCTCAGTCATCCTGAAGAAACCATTGGCCTCATTCAAGGCTACTTGAAACATAACTTAGTCGTGAAGGAATAGACCATTAAATGGATGAACACTTAAATCATGCCCCTTGTGGCTATTTGACTCTCGCTGATGATGGCACGATTCTAACAATTAACCAAACACTGCTCAATTTGCTTGGATACGATATAAATGAGTTGCGAGGAAAACACATCAACTGTATGATGACGGTTTCCAGCCGTTCCTTTTTTCAATTGTATTTTTTTCCGTTAATTCAGTTACAAGGTACTGTAGAAGAAATGTATCTCCCTCTTCAACCAAAAGGAGAGAATCCGCTGCCGTTTCTGCTAAATGCCCTACGCAAGGTGACGGAGAAAGGGACTGCTACTCATTGCATGTTTACCCTGATGAAACGCCGCCGTGAATATGAGCAATCAATCTTGGAAATTAAAAGAGAAATGGAAGAGCAAAATCGGATAAAAGAAGAAATGATCACAGAACTTGAGCTGTTACAGAGGCAATTAGAGCATAAACAACAAGAGCTTGTGGAAATGAACTCCCGCTTAAAGGTATTGGCAGAGACAGACGGATTGACAGGCCTTAAGAACCGGCGCAGCTTTCAGGAATCCTTATCTTTAAATATGTCCCTATGCCAGGAGTCTTCCCTCCCCCTTTCTCTCCTTCTTCTTGATGTTGATCATTTTAAAAATATTAATGATACATTTGGTCACCTAACGGGGGATAAAGTTTTACAGGTATTGGCACTATTGCTTAAGGAATCAACGAAAGAAGATGATGTAGTGGCTCGATATGGAGGAGAAGAGTTCGCGGTGATTCTTCCTAATGCTGATCAGCCGCAGGCCTTACAAGTTGGCGAAAAAATCCGTTCCCTTGCCGAAGCATCTTATTCAACCTCCCCTTGGTTTACCGTTAGTATTGGAGCTGTGACCATGTCATTAGAGGATACGGTGACCTCTCTCCAATCTAAAGCTGATCGAGCGCTCTACTCATCTAAACGGAACGGCCGCAACCGAGTGACACACTTTGATTTTTTACACCGCTCGACAGATCCGAATTCACTTAAATAATAGATTAAAAGCCAACAGACCTGTTGGCTTTTAATCATACATCTTTTCGACTGCTCTTTTGTGAATTAAATACGTTCCTTCCAAAAGTGTATAAGCCACTTCCACCATCACTGGATGGTCCTGTTTCATTTTATCAGCTAGAGATAGATACTCTTTGAAGCGCGTTTCAAAAAATGCTTAGAGGCGAACCTAACTTTTCATTGCAAATCTATGAAAAAACTGATATTGTATAATTTAATTACATATTTACTTATTTCAAAATTTTTTGAAGTAAGGATAGAGGCGCAGAGACCATGAGTACATAATTTGAGGATGATGAGGTCCGATGACGATTGTGGAAAGGGGAATCTGCCGAAGCTGAAAGAATCTCATATTTCTTAAAGCTGGGTCTGTTATTGAATAAATACAGAACTGTCATATAGGAAAAAAACTATATGGAGGGCTATCTTACGCACAGAAATAATTTTTGTTACATAATTGTTTCTACTGCAGCAACGAAGCCCTGTTGCTGCTTTTTTGCGTTAACTAACTACTGCCCTTCTCCCTCTATTATATAAAACTAAAAAAGGACGTGGAGAAGTAATGAATTTCGGACAAATTTTAACTGCAATGGTGACCCCCTTTGATGAAAATGGCGAGATTGATTTTCATGCGACTAAAAATTTAATCAACTATTTAATTGACAACGGTACGGACGGTTTAGTGGTAGCTGGTACGACTGGAGAATCCCCTACGTTAACAACGGAAGAAAAAGTTGATTTATTTAAATTTGTCGTTGAAATCGTGAACGGCAGAGTTCCTGTCATTGCGGGTACCGGCTCTAATAACACAAGAGCTTCCATTGAGTTAACGAAGCTTGCAGAAAAAACAGGCGTAGATGGTATTATGCTCGTTGTTCCCTACTATAACAAGCCGTCTCAGGAAGGATTGTATCAACACTTTAGAGCGATTGCTGAATCTACGTCACTACCGGTTATGCTATATAATATACCTGGACGAAGCGTTGTCAATATGTCTGTTGAGACGGTCGTTCGCCTATCAAAAATTTCAAATATCGTTTCTATTAAAGATGCAAGCGGCAATTTAGATGCCATGACGGAAATCATCAGCCAAACACCTGAAGATTTTTCCTTGTACAGCGGCGATGATGGTTTAACCTTACCAGTATTATCGATTGGCGGCGAAGGAGTAATCTCGGTTGCCTCTCATGTTATTGGGAACGAGATGCAAATGATGATTGAAAACTTTAAAAGCGGTAAACTCAAAGAGGCTGCTTTAGCCCATCGCAACCTCCTCCCAATCATCAAAGCGCTATTTGCGGCACCAAGCCCTGCCCCTGTAAAAGCGGCATTAAATTTAACCGGAATCCCTGTTGGCGGTGTTCGCCTACCAATGGTTCCTCTAAATGAGGAAAAACAAAACTCATTACAAGAAGTGTTGCAATTACTAGATACAAAAGAAAAAGCTACTTCTTAAAAGTTTTTTAATCCATTGCAAACGAAACAGATTCTTTTCTTTAAAAAAGAGCTGGCCTTAGTGCTTTTCCACACAAAGGCCAGCTTATTTGTCTATTTAACTTCACTTTGAAAAATCCTGCAATTGATATCCCCTTCTATTGAAGCAGCTTGCCCACACATCGCCACAATAGCCGCCGCTCTCTATTTAATCCAAAACAGAAAAAAGCGAAACAAGCGGCTCATCTGCTTATACACAGATAAGATATGTGGATAATTTCACCAAGCAGCTATTTGGCGAACAGTTTAGATTAATAGAGTAAAAACCCCCTCTTCTCCTTTTCAATTATGGCTAAAAAGATTTTCATCTTTTGACAAAGCAAATGAATGAAAAATCGGCTTGCTCTCTTTTAAATTACGCACCTTCTTAAACTTGTTCATACTCCTGCCTACAAGTTTTTCATTCTATATATGACCAAACGGCGGGTGGATTTCCAATTTTACTTAATCATTTAGATAAACCTAACATAAAATCTATTTTGTCAGCATATTGCGGGAAATCTATTAGGGGATTCCGGTTTTTTTGAATATCAAAAATCGCCTTATTGCGGTGTTTTTCATAAATAGATACTTTATAATCATTGTGCCACTTCAGCAACAGTTCAATGTCTTGATTGCTGTATTGACTGACTTCTCCTGGGTACCTTAATAAAAAATACAACGTTGCTCTGGCAACCTCGCCTTTGCCGCTTTCAGGTTCAAACTTAGCCTCTTCGTATTTTCCGCATTGTGTTTTGATTACTTCCGTCTCCATTTTAGGTGAATAATCGGCGAAATCATAATAGGGATGATTAGATCTCAAGGAATTGCATTCTTTTTCGCACGTAAAAAGATGGTGCAAATCTCCTTTCATTGGGTTACGCTTCCCAAACCATGATTGGGGAACAACGTGTTCACAATTGTACATGTTTTCACTTTCGAGGGAGGCCATTATTTCTTGTATATTATCATTGTTAACCAAGTTGCTTTTTAATAATTCGTTATAAGCTTGTTCTCTTTTCCGTTCTGATTCGTCATCTTCTTTCATGACTTGTTCAGGATCCTTTTCTTTTCCTGAATATATGCTCTTCAAGTTCCCATCAGCCTGAAGGTCAACCAGTGAATAAAGATAATTTCGGGTTTTCGAGTTATAAGGAAGCCAATTAATATGTGTGCTGACAACTAACTGATTCAATTGTTTAAATAATTTTTCTTTGCTCGCTTCATTAAAATGGATTTGATCATAATAGTTTGAGATTATACGCTGATCCTTTTCCCCGTCATAATACTCTTTTTCACTTTCAAGCATCTTTTTATTATGCTCTAATTCTAGTAATGCAGCTGTTAAACCTATTTTTTTATTTTCAGATATTCTTTTTATGTTATCCAATGTGCTTCCCCTTTCTTATTACATTTTATAATCACCAACATAAAAACGCATTTAAAGAAGTAGAGGGAAATCAAATATTTTACATTTTTGTTACTTTTGGTGCAGTTTCATTACAATTAAAAGAACTTTATCGAAATTCGACATTTTTTATTGTTCTCATTGGCCGATTTCGGGTATTATATAATCATAAAGTATCATATAATAAAAAACCGCCGGTGCTGGAACACCAAGCGGTCGATACAATAGACGGTTCCCTGCTAGGGCGATCGCTATAATCCATTAAGAACGAACCTAACTCACCCTTTATGCTTGCAGGCTCAAGGGTGGGTTATTTTTTATGGTCAAATGACAGCATTCCTATGATTAAGCCTGCAACAGTACATGCTAACATCAACGCTTCAAAGACCGTCACGAGCACTCCCCCTCCTTTCTTCTGAGGACGAGCTAACCACCCTTGAGAATCCCTATTCTATTGTGTTTTATTTCATTCTCTAAAACAATCTAGGGTTATATTCCACCAAAACGCTCGGTCTTAATCCCGGTTTATTATTTGTTTTCTTTAACAGAAGAATCCACTTAACTTAAAGGAAACTGTCTGCCAACGGGCTTCTCCCCATTAAATGAAATTGTTTTAGCTGATAATTCCTTGATTACTTAAGAACATGGTTTTTACTTCTTGATCAAATACTTTTGCCAAATGGTCAAGGACCGTTAAATAGATCAGCCCGTTTCCTTCAAGCTTTGGAGAGTTACCCAGTGGAACGGTTCTTTTAATTAATTGAGCATAAAGCTCAGGTTCTGAGAGCTTCCGTTCAAAGCCATTGTTCGCCAGTAGTTTTATAAGAGCAAGGGCTCCGGAAACATGGGGTGCAGCCATGGAAGTCCCGCTTAATGTGGCATACTTTCCATTTAAATACGTAGAAAGAATTTCTTCGCCTGGGGCAACTAAATCGATTTCATTATGGGAATTGGTAAAATGGGAAGAGCGCCGCTCAAGATTAACCGCACCTACACTAATCACTTCATTATAACAGCCTGGAAAAGCGAATTCATCAGTTGAGTCATCGCCGTCCCCCTCATTCCCTGCTGCGCAAACCACGAGGACATTGTTGGCAACAGCCCTTTTGATTGCTTCATAAAGTTCAGGAGTATCACTTGGGCCTCCTAGTGACATGGAGATAATATCCGCTTTTTGTTCTATAGCATAATTGATGCCCTTGATAATCCAATCATATTGTCCAGAGCCGTTTTTATTCAATACTTTCACAATGAGTAAACTGGCTTCGGGAGCGACTCCAACTACGCCTTTGTCGTTTTTCTGGGCAGCAATCGTTCCGGCAACATGAGTTCCATGCCCATTGTAATCCTTGAATATATCAGGGTTGCTTCCGTCATCATCCGTAAAGTTTCGCCCGCCTATAATCCGTTCTTGTAAATCGGGATGTGACGTATCGCAGCCTGTATCCAAGACAGCCACCGTTATGCCTTTGCCCTTTGTTTCGCTCCAAATTTTAGGAGCTTGTATCAATTCCACGCCTTTTGGAACTTCTTTTACCTCTTCTGACTGTTCAATCACCTGGTATGGAATTACCCGAACATAATGCTTCATTTTTTTCCCTCCTCAAGAGATTAAATTGAAGCTAATTCTAGGTGTTCCCTACATTTTAACAGTTTTTTGTATTTTCTGACAGTTCCATTTGTAGGATCATTTAATAGATTCTGAGTATAAAAGTGATCCCAAAGTTTGATTTTAGCTAATTGAAATCAGTTTTCCTTATTTGCTCTCTTGGAGGATAATATGTCATCCTGGGGTCCTGACTGAATGAGAGAGCCAAAGCTAGAACCCGCCTTGTATTGTATATGAGTACTCCTGCAACGATATGGGAGCAATTCCTTTTCTTCTCTTGGTATGATCGGCTCATGTATATTCTTAATCATAAACTAATCTTCTTCAGCAATCTCACCTTATCAACCACGCTTTGTACTTTTGTCCGCCCTTGGGCTAAGGGAAAAAGTATAAATAGTTAATGTTGAATTTGTTTCAAAGAATAAATCAAACGGATTAGGCTCAAGGAAATCTAAGTCTAATCCGTTTGATTAATTTTTTAGAGATTCTTACTTCCTCCTTTTTGTAAACATATATTTTTTTAATATTTCTAACAGATTTTTAACCAAATGAGGGATTCAAAAGAGATTTTGTTGCGGAAATATAGGTCTAAATGTACAATGACTACATATCTGAAAATACAGAAAATTCGGAAACGTTCTTGGGTGATTCAGGTACTTTAAAAATACAGAATTATTTAAAGGGGGCATGTAATTCGAATTGTTACACCTCATGTTTTTTGTAAAATAAATAAAAAATCTAGGGGGTAATTCAGTGAAAAAAATTACAATTTTTGCTTTAGTCATGGTTTTTACACTTATTTTAGCAGCTTGTGGGTCAAGCGAGACGGGTAGTGCAAGCAATAGTAATAACGAAAAACAGGCAAATAATGAGGGGAATGGAGCCTCTGGTGAAGGAAAGAAAAAACTAAAGATTGGAACAGATGCGTATTATCCACCGTTTGAATCGATTGAAAATGGCAAAATTGTAGGATTTGACGCTGATTTATTGGAAGAGCTCGCTAAAGAAACTGGATATGGATACGAATTCGTCAACCTAGGATGGGAACCGTTATTTCTTGAGGTTAGAGACGGCATTTCTGACTTTGGATTGTCTGCTATTACAATCAGTGAAGATCGAAAACAAACCTATGATTTTTCAGTTCCTTATTTTTTATCGACAAACAAGATTTTAGTTCCTGAAGGCAGTGATATTAAAAGTATAGATGACCTGAAAGACAAGACAGTGGCCATTCAAAACGGAGCATCAGGACAAGCAGCTATTGACAAAGTTCTTGGCAAAAACAGTTCAAATGTTAAAAAATTCGAAAATAATAATCTAGTTATTTTGGAATTGGTGAACGGTGGGGCTGATGCCGCCGTTGCTGACAATGCTACACTCGAAGAGTATGTCAAAAAGAATCCAGGCCAAAAACTTGTTGTCGTTGAAGATAAAGAAGGCTTTGACAGTGAATTTTACGGATTGATGTTTCAAAAAGGCAGTCCACTAAAAGCTGAATTTGATGCAGCTCTTACGAAGCTTATCGAAAACGGAACATACACCCAAATATATGAGAAATGGTTCGGGGTAAAGCCAGATTTAGAAACATTAAAAGAATAGAATTAATAACTAGAGAACTAAAATTGCGTAATTCTAAAAAATTGCATTACGCAATTTTAGTTTAATTAGGGGGTAGATTAATGGGATTTCGCTTTGATCTCATCGCTGAATATATTCCATTCTTTTTGAAAGGAACTATGTTGACAATCGGATTATCGATCGTAGCGACTTTGCTTGGGACAGTTTTGGGGTTAGGAATCGGATTAGGAAAAATGGCAAGGAAAAAGCCAATTTCATTGCTTTTTCACTGCTATATTACCTTTTTCCGCGGAACCCCTTTATTTGTACAATTATTTTTAGTCCATTTTGGGGTAGTGCCCCTTTTTATTGGACACACCAATGGGATTTTGGCCACTATTATCGCTCTTTCTTTAAATGCAGCAGCCTATATTGCTGAAATTTTCAGGGCTGGAATCCAATCTATTGATAAGGGTCAAATGGAGGCAGCCCGTTCTTTGGGGCTGAATCATGTTGGAGCAATGAAAAATGTTATTTTGCCTCAGGCTATTAAGAGAATGATCCCGCCCCTTGGGAACGAATTCGTTGTTCTTATTAAAGATTCCTCCCTTGCAGCAATCGTGGCAACACCTGAACTTATGTATTGGGGACGTGCAATGGCCGGTAATTATTTCATCGTCTGGGAGCCGTACATTACAGTCGCACTTATTTATCTTGTGTTAACTACTTCTATGAGTCTTTTATTAAATCGTCTCGAAAGAAGGTTGGCAACAGAATGATTGAAGTGAAGAATTTAAAAAAATCATTTGGCATGAATGAAATTTTAAAGGATATTAATGTAGATATTAAGTCTCAGGAAGTTGTGGTCGTTATTGGACCATCAGGATCAGGAAAATCTACATTTTTAAGGTGTTTAAATATGCTTGAATCAATTACAGGTGGACATATTTTAATCGAAGGCCTTGATTTAACTGATAAGAAAACAGATATTAATAAGGTCAGAACCGAAGTTGGCATGGTCTTTCAGCAGTTTAATTTATTTCCCCATAAAACCGTAATTGAAAATATCATGCTTGCTCCTATGAAAGTGAGAAATATATCTGCGCAAGAAGCAAAGGAAAAGGGCCTTGAACTTTTACGCAAAGTAGGCCTTGAAGAGAAAGCGAATGTATATCCAGATTCATTGTCCGGCGGGCAGAAACAGCGTGTCGCTATAGCGAGGGCTCTTGCAATGCAGCCGAAAGTTATGCTCTTTGATGAACCGACATCCGCACTGGATCCAGAAATGGTCGGGGAAGTGCTAGAAGTAATGAAACAACTAGCTAAAGAAGGGATGACAATGGTCGTGGTAACCCACGAAATGGGTTTTGCTCGTGAAGTTGGCGATCGCGTCTTATTTATGGATGGAGGCTATATAGTTGAAGAAAATCTTCCTAAAGAAATATTTGAAAATCCACAGGAAGAAAGAACAAAAGCCTTCTTAAGTAAGGTTTTATAAGAAATAGCAACATCCTTTTAAAAAATTAGGCTTTTACGCTGTGTTTCGATCCATAGTGTAAAGGCTTTTCTTTATGGCGAATAAAGTTTGATCAAAACAAGCTTTCAATATATTCAATTGAATAAAAAGGATGATGGATAGCACTATCTAATAGTGTAGTAGGATTTTGACTCCTATCATTTCACAAGGACTATATGTTTCGATCATGTCTCGGTTAATGTTAGCCGCAATAATTCACCGGTCTACCAAGTCCCTAAACGTCTTGTCATACAAACGTTTGATAACATTGAGTGCTTCTGGATCAATTTCTTTTACAAACTGAACCTCCTCTTCCTTGTTTGCGCTATTTCCTTGTTTAACTTGATCCTTTTCTTCTTTCAAGATTTACCTCTCTCCCTACCGTCAATATAGCAGAAGAACGTTAGAGCTTCAGTTTCCTTCTAATGTTTGGTGTATAAGAACAACGAGATAAAATGAAAAAGTTAGTATAAAGTTGTGGCTCAATAATAGAAAAGCTCCTCTACTCGAAAAAAAGATAGTTATCAGTAAGGTTGAATTTATACCGAATTAAAATTGGCAACTGCCATAGGTTATATATATTTGTTTGAACAAAAGCTGGGAGAGTCAAATCTTCCAGTATTCTTTTTATTCTAGCCTTGTCTAGGCATCTCTTCCCTATGCAGTGCGTCTCTTTTTGCCCAAAGCTTCTCGCTTAGAATTTTTAAAGAACTCCTCCCTGTTTTCTTCTTATAAACATCATAAGTAACCATTTAAAGTGACTTGTGGTCACGTATAAGAAAGTTTATTTATCACTCTTGCTAAATTGGATCTTTCCTTTTCCCCCTCTAAGAATTCTAGTCTATATTGGAACGTACCCGACTTTATTTCGTGCATCCAAACCACCGAGCCATATAGTTTAATGGTTTCGCCAAATAAATTTGTTTCAAATTCCATTATAATGTCCGGATGAACAGCTAATCTTATATCCGATAAAAACTGAAGCCCCTCTAAACCAATATTCTCAATTAACACATTAGTCTTCCCCAGATCAACTTTTTTGCCATTGATTTGAACCAGTGTCATAGCGGCAAACAAAGGAAAATCGAGTTTGATCCCAATAAATTTATCTCTATCACTTAATTTATTGACATCTTCACCCTGACTCTTTTGTGAAATTTCAAATTTCCCTTTTTGTAATAGTTGAGCAAACTTATCAGCCGGAACAGGCTTTGAAAAATAATAACCTTGAATCATTTCACAATTGTAACTCTGAAGGATTTGGAGCTGTTCCTGCGTTTCGACCCCTTCCGCCACAACTTTCATCTGAAGATGCTGGGCTAACTCAATAATGGTTTTCGTTATAAAGTTAGAGTTGTCAGCATCTTCTCTATTTAAGTCTTTTATAAAGGAACGATCAATTTTTAATGTATCAATTCTTCCTTTAAATCGCTTTAGATAGGAAAGAGAGGAATAACCTGTTCCAAAATCATCTAAAGATACACGGACACCAATATTTTTGAGCTTATCTAATGTGGATATCACCGCTTTCTCATTTTCTAATACAGATGTCTCTGTTATCTCAACATCTAAGTACTTGGGATCAAGCTTGGTTTCTTCTAAGGCCTTTATAATATTATCCGCTAGATTATTTTCCATAAATCGTATGGCCGAAAGGTTAATAGATATAGGGATGGCCGGCAATCCTGCACGTTGCCATGCTTTATTTTGAGCACAGGCAGTGAATTTGACCCATCTTTCTATTTCTGTGATTAGGCCCGTTTCTTCTGCCAGAGGAATAAAGTCTCCGGGGGATACCAATCCCCAGTCCGGATGATTCCATCTAATTAAGGCTTCAGCACCTATTATTTGAAAGGTATGGGCACATACCTTTGGCTGATAATAAAATTCGAATTGATTCAGTTCCAGGGCGTGTCGAAGCCCCATCTCTAAATTGAAAGTTTTGTAGGTTTGAATGTTCATAGAAGGTGAATAGATATAATAGGTGTTTTTTCCGCTTTCCTTCGATTTGTAAAGGGCTGAGTCTGCATTTTTCATTAAAGTAAGGGCATCCTGGCCAACATTTGGATAAATGCTTATTCCAATGCTTGTCGTAATGAAAAGTTTATAGCCTTCAATGAAAAATGGATCGGTTAACGCTTCAATGATCGTTTTAGCAAGCTTAGTAACCTGATCCTCACTTGTAATGTCGGGTACTATAACGGAAAACTCGTCCCCTCCTAAACGAGCAAGTATCGTTTTTTCACCCAGGCAGATTTTCAACCTTTTTGAAATTTGCTGTAACAGCTTATCCCCTCTAAAATGGCCGAGCGTATCATTTATATACTTAAATCGATCCAAATCCAAATACATCACAGCCAGCTTTTGCTGGAGCACGTTGCTTATAATTAAATGTTCTTCTAATTTTTCCTGAAAGAATCTTCTATTTGGCAGTTCTGTTAAGGAATCATGGTAAGCCAAATATTTGTTTAATTCCTCTGCTTTCTTTCTTTCTGTTACATCTTGCAGCGTTCCAATAATGGTTGATTTATTATGAGAACAAATCTCCTTTGAGTGTGCCTCTACATCAATAATGGAGCCTTCTTTGTTTATAATTCTAAAAGAATGATCTAAACCTACATCTCCCTCAGTTAATTGATTTGCTACACTTACCAATTCAGCTTGATCATCAGGATGGACATAATCTAGAAAAATTATTGGGCTTGTTGAAGCTTCAGTTCCCAACAAACTATGTAAACGTGGATTACCATATATTAATTTTCCTTCTTGAATGATATAAACGCCAATAAAAGTATCTTCCACCAAACTTTTGAATTTGAGCTCTGTATCTACTAATTTATTTGCCGTTTTTTTTTCCTCTGTAATATCCTTTGCTATTCCGACAACGCCTATTAATTCTCCTTTAAAATTTGCTGGAATTAGCGTCAAGTCTATATGAAGAAGTTCTTTATTTTTATGAACAAAAAGAGTGTCAAATTGTTGGACGTCTCCGTTGCAAACCTTATAAAGTCTCTTTTTATATAAGGAGATTTGACTCTCTTCTAGAAATTGTTCTGTGGGATTTGATAGGATTTCTTCTTTTCTGTAACCAAAGATGTCGAAGAATCCTTCATTCACTTTTTCGATGTTTCCTTCTGTATTCAAAAAAAATACAGTATCCGGATTGTGTTCAAATATAGCGCCATAAAATAAATCTAATTCTTCCGGTTCTGTATGATTTAGTTGAGAATTCTTCTTTTTATTATTTAAGTCCATATATCATACTCCTTTTCTCAACCGATCAGTCTACTCTCCGTTGAGTTAATACTACGTTTTTATTTGATTCCAGTTTTACAAACATTTATCTTTAAAGACTCAGTCGTCTCTAAAGTATATAATTAGAAATTATTCTATACTTTTCTGTAATAATACCGAATGCATTCCTGAAAGCTTCTTGAATTTATCTTCTATAAAGTAGAGCAATCAATGATTGATTGCTCTATTTATTTTCTTTCATTTTTATCACTACTAGAAGATAATACAACCCTCCTCCCCCTCTATCATCTTCTACCATTTACTATGTAAGTTTTATTAAAGATTATATTTAATATAATTTATATTTATAAGGTTACCACTGAAATTATTTTCCACTTACTTACTCAGTTACCCGATTTATTCTATTTAGAAACTTTTTGTTCAAGACGTTTTAAATCTATAACAGCAAATGAATTATTATAATTGTATGTTTTTGCTAATATTCAGTCACTAGGCAAAAATTATAAGATTATTTTTATTTGAATTTTACATATAATGCAATAAAAACTGATTTTCTTTGAGTTGGTAAAAAACCATTTATATTAACAAAAAGAAACAGTCCAATTTAAATAAGAATTGGACTGTTAGTTAGTTGTTCATTAAGTTATCGTACACGAAAACCGAACCCGTTAGACAAAACAGTAAGGGTTTTTATATCGTTGCTTCTTACTCCTTTTCGCCAACGACAGTAAACCTTTCGTTTATGTGTTGCGGATTTTCAATTTCATCTAAAACTGCAATTGCGTAATCTGAATAACTTATATAGCTCTCACCTTTTGAATTAACTAAAAGATTATCTCCTCCAGAACGATAAGATCCGGTTCTTTTTCCTTCGGCATCAAATACAGCAGAAGGACTAATAAATGTCCAGGTAACATTAGGTGTTTCCTGTAATTCTTGCAAGTTACGCCCTTGCCCTTTAGCCGTTGGGAGAACTATATCCGGAAAATCAGGTGTATCCATTACCTTAACAGTTTTGTTTTCATCTACATAAAGACTTCCGGCTCCACCTACAATAATTGCTCTTGTATTTGTTCCTTTCAGTGCCTCAATTAAAGCATGTCCAGCATCAACGTGTGCCTGCTCTTCTCCGAGAGGAGCACCGAACGCATTAACTATTACGTCAAACTTTTTTATATCATCTGATGTGAGGTCAAATATAGATTTTTCAATGGCCGCAATATCTTCATCTTTAAGTTTGGACACATCTCTTATAATAGCTGTCACTTCATGTCCTCGACTAATTGCCTCTTTTAAAATAAGATTTCCCGCTTTTCCACTTGCACCAATAATTCCAATTTTCATGTTATAGTCTCCTATCAATAATTGTTTCTCTGAGAACCAAAAACGATTATTTGTGACTGCATTTATTAAACCTTGTTGATTTGTCAATGCCGTTAGTTGTGTAGCTGTTTATATTTAAAAGAATGACTTTTTCCTATTAGTAAAGGTCCCTTAAGAGTTTTTCAGAGCCCTTTATTTCCAGCTGGTATTCAGTTAATCTTTCTTTGTAAAGTTGATTTTATCGTAGTATTTTTAATGCTCCGCTCCAAGCAACCACTTCTTCTAGCATCGTGTTTACATTATTGAGATGTAATTCTTGTGGTTTAAACTCCGTTCCATTTTCAAAATCTGTAAATAGAGATAGTGTTGGATGTGTGCGAACATCCGCCACTTTTTGTTCTGCAAGAATTCCACGTAAATGTTCAGCTGCACGAGCTCCTCCAGTTGAACCGTAACTTACGATACCAGCTGCCTTGTTATACCACGCTTCACGGGCAAAATCGATAGCGTTCTTTAATGCACCTGTAATACTATGATTGTACTCTTGAACAATGAAGACGAATCCATCAAGGCTTGCAAGTTTTTCATTCCATGCCGAGATTCCTGGTTCTGTTCCATCGGTTGTTCCTAAAAACGGAAGATTAAAGTCAGCAATATCGACAATTTCATAATTGGCATCTCCACGTTTATCCGCAATTCCTTTAACCCATTCTCCTACTTGTGGACTTACTCGTCCTTGACGAGTGCTGCCTAAGATAATTCCAATGTTTAATTTTTCAGCTGTCATGGTTGCTTCCTCCTTAGTTTGTTTCCCAAATAGTTTGTCTAAAAAGCCCATTCTTCACACCACCTGTTCGTTTTTCGCCTTACTTGTTTCTCTCCGAACGATTGGAGCTACCTCCGTCGCTAATAATTCAATTCCTTCCGTTATTTTCTTAAACGGAACTCCACCTATATCGATCTGTGCCATAAAACGCTGATGTCCAAAGAGTTCGTATTGTTGAAGGATTTTCTCCGCAATCTGTTGAGGACTTCCTACAAACAACGCAGTATTCGGACCTGTCATTTGTTCAAAATCAGATTTTGATATTCTGCCACTTGTCATGCCTCGCTGACGGTTTACATAAGACCAGTAATTTGAGTAATAAGGATAAAATTCATCCTTCGCTTGTTGGGTTGTCTTTGAAATATAACCATGACCCGTTACGCCTACCTTAAGTTTTTCAAGATCATGTCCAGCTTCACTACCAGTTTTACGGTATAGGTCAATCAACGGTTTAAATCGTATAGGTTCCCCGCCAAGTATAACCAAAGCCATCCCGACACCTAACCTGCCAGCACGAGCTGCACTTTCTGGAGAACCCCCTACACCAACCCAAATAGGTATCTGGCCTTGTAAAGGCCGTGGGGCAATTTCAGCATTTCTTAACGGAGAGCGAAAGCGGCCGTTCCATGAAACTCTCTCATTTTCGTTAAGTTTTAAAAATAACTCGATATTTTCGGAGAACAGGGCATCGTAGTCATGTAAGTCGTAACCAAAAAGAGGAAATGATTCCACAAATGCCCCACGACCTGCAATGATTTCAGCACGGCCATCTGAAACCAAATCCAAAGTAGCATAGTCTTCAAACAGCCGAACAGGGTCAACCGTGCTTAATACAGTAGTTGCACTTGTTAACTTAATTCTTTTTGTGATTTGAGCAATCGCTGCCAAAACCACAGGAACGGCTGAAGTGGCATAGTCTAAACGGTGATGTTCACCAACCCCAAATACATCAAGCCCAGCTTCATCGGCGAGTTGAGCAGCCTCCATAATTTCCTTTATTCTTTGACCTGCACTAATCGGTTTACTCGTAAGAGGGTCTGAACCCATATCTCCAAGTGTATAGAGACCAATTTCTATGCCTGTATTTTTATATTCTTCACCTTTTTGCATGACAGTAAATTCCTCCAGCTTAAACTTTCAAGATAATTCGAATACCTGAAGGGTCAGAAGTAACGTAAGAGCCATTTTCTTGAGTAACAGATGCACCAATACTCTTTAACTGCTCAATCATATTATTTCTCTTTTCTTCATTTGCGAGCATTAACGTAAATGATTCCAGCCCAACACTATTAGGAGTTGGTGTAGGTGCACCTACACCATTCCATGTATTTAAACCAATATGGTGATGGTATTTGCCGTCCGAAATGAAAAGTGCCTGATTGCCATATCGGTTTACAACTTTAAATCCTAGTCCTTTTACATAAAATTCTTCCGTCTTTTTTAATTCGGAAACATGTAAATGAATATGACCCATAACAGTACCAGCAGGGAGACCTTTCCATGATTGTTTTTTCCCGCTAGAGAGCAGGTCTGGAAAGTTCAACGGATCAACCGCCATTTCCACTTCACCATTTTGCCAATCCCATTCAGAAGGGTCGCGATCTATATAGATTTCAATTCCGTTTCCATCTGGATCAGATAAATAAAGAGCTTCACTCACAAGATGATCTGAAGAACCAAATCGTAATCCAATTTCTAAAAAATGTTGCACTATATTAGCTAAATCAGAACGTTTAGGAAGAAGAAGTGCATAGTGATATAAGCCAGTAGTCCTTTCTTGCTTTGGAACAATATTATTTGGTTGTTCGATTGATAATAAAACAGTTTCCCCATCCGCCGTAAGGTTTGCGGAATGTTCAGTTTGTTCCAATATCTTAAATCCAATAACCTCTTTATAAAAAGCTAACGAACGTTGTAAGTTTTGTACCTTCAAATTTACTTGACCTACGAATGTTATCGGTTCGCGATGAAAATTCATTTTAGTTTCCTCCTTATAATTAAGCTTTCTCTGACCGAAACCATACGTTATCTAACGCTAAAAAAGATTTGTTTGTTGTAGCAAGGTATATTGAAATTACGAATAAAGCTAAGTCAAGTTCATATCCTGCCATTTGACCATTTCCAAGGAATCCGGCAGCAAGCTTTACTTTAACGATAGCAACAGCTAAAACAATGGAAAATAGAATGGCAATTATTCTTGTGCCTATACCCAGAACTACAGCGATACCGCCAATTAATTCAATTAGCGCTACCATATAAGCTGTAACCCCTGGAAGGCCTAAGCTTTCAAAAAATCCAACAGTATTTTCAATGCCTCCTTGGAATTTTGCTAACCCATGAATAAAGAAGGTTGCACCTAAAAATACTCTTAAAATTGTGGTTACAATTTCATTTTTTCTTAACATTTACGTAACGCTCCTTCGTTATTAATTTTTACTAATAAATCATCATCCATACAATCTGTTAGTTAGTTACATTATGTAAGTAAGTTTATTATTATTATAAAGTTAAGTCAAGTAAGTTTATTGTAAAAAATAATTTCATTACTTATAAATTTGTTTATAATATCAGTAAGGAGTTGATTTAATTGGATAAGTTGATTTGTCCAAAATTTGAAAAAGCCATGGGGTTATTAAGCCAAAGATGGACTGGGTTGATTCTATATCAGCTTTTATCTGGTCCTCAGCGTTTTTGCACGATTGAATCTTCAGTAGGTGTCAGTGGCAGAGTGCTTTCAGAAAGATTAAAGGATTTGGAGAACGAAGGGATAATTAAACGAGAGGTGTTTCCAGAAACTCCAGTTCGAATTGAGTATTCGCTAACTGATAAAGGTTTAGCATTAGAGCCGCTAATGAAAGAGTTAGAAAAATGGTCCCAAAACTGGCTGGAAGCATAATGGTGATACAAGAGGTTCTATAAAGAAGAGATACAAAGGATTCTTTATTATGAAAAATAACAATAAAGTTATTTAATTTTAAAAGCTCAAACAAGTATAACCCCGTTCAAAATTTAGGACGGGGTTAAAAATATAGTTGTTTAATTTTTGATGTAAGTTACTTCGCTATACTAAAGGGTATAACAATAAAGTCGATTAAAGATCTAAGTTTTATTCAACAATCTCGTCCGACATCAGCTCATATATCTTACGAGCGGTGTTGACATTTCTTACCGTAACTTGTTTGTATATCTTTGAGCCAATGATCTTTGTCTTTCCACTTTTCGTTACATTCTTCTTGTCAACCGACCATAGAATCGCGCCGGGCACATATTTCACCGTGTCAATATCTGGTTTAATGACCAGATTCTCAAGTACAGATTCATCATCAATTTCATCCCACAAAAACATGACATCACTTGTCATGTTTTTATCATTTTTCCATGTATCAGGAATAGCGTCAATGATTCCTCTGACATCATCGACACTACGAACCATTACTTTAATTTGTAATCGGAAATCATTATATATCGCTCCTTCCAAAGCACGTGCTAGTTCAGTTTTTGATAGGCTATCGGATGAAAAAATAATATTGCCTGTATTGATATATGTCACCACATCATTCATCCCGACTTGCTCAAACGTTTGTTTAAGCTGCTTCATGTCAATTTTATTTTTTCCACCCACGTTAATCCCTCGAAGAAGAGCAATATAAATCATAACCATCCTCCTCTCAACTTTTTATATAAATCCATTATATCTTTTTATTAAAGGAGTCAACAATCTACTATAAAACAAGCGAAAATCCCCCTTCTCATGCGCACAAAACCAGATAGTATTATTGCCGTGGTTGAGACAGGACTTAGTTCGAACAACCTGTATACAGCGAAGCAAATCTTAAAAAATTGGGAATTGATCTCACCGAAAGAACAAATTACTGTCGGAATTGGAAAAACAACAACTGATCTTCATCAACCAGTTGAGAGTGCTAAACAGGCTGAACAAGCGGCCCATTTTTCAAGTGCGTTTCGTCCACTCTTCAGAAATCATTTACTTGCTTAAGGTGCCGACGGATTCGTTTGTCCAATTCAAGACCATACTGATGAATCCAGCGCATGATCGTTGTATGAGAAATGGATAAACGCCATTCTTCCATCATGTCCACCAAATCGCGAAAGCTTAGAGTATATCGCAGGTACCACTCACTGTAAGAAGGATAATCTCAGGTTGATACTTTTCCCATTTGAATAAATTTTAGTTTTTCATACTGACCATTCTCTTTTTCAGAATGATAGTATCAGTATGCCCGGATTGGGGAGTAAATAAGAAAAATCCATTTTGAAAAAAGATTAATCAAAATGGATTCTTATCTAGCAGATTTAAGTTTCGGTTTTATAAAAGAAGTTTGATCATTTTTGTGGTTCTTCCTCCATTAAAGCTCCCTTTTCTTTGATGCTAAAGTTTTTGATTGATTTAGACAAAATTACAAAGATAATGTTTTTCATGTTCAGCATATCGCAAGTAAACCGGCGTTAGGCTTCTTTCTTGGAGCCCATCCCTCTTTTCAAAACCAGTATTTACACAACACCTCTTTCCAAGCTACTAAAATTCAAAAAAGCAGCATTTCCCCAAAGAAGGAGAAATTGGCTGCTTTTTTATAGCTTATATCCTAACTTGACTCTAAATCATACAGATCAGGTAACTTTATTTACATGGTTCACTGTATCCCGGTTATTTTTGTATTTAAAACTTATCGCAAATAAGATTCCAAGAACGATGGTATAGGCTGCAAAAACTAACCAGATATTCTGCCAGTCTTTTACGCCGTCAACCGTTAAATAATCCACTATTTTCCCACTAATTACAGCTCCTAAATAAGCCCCTAGTCCGTTCACCATTGTCATGAATAAGCCCTGTGCACTCCCGCGAATTCGGTGATCCACTTCTTTATCTACAAACATCGATCCAGAAATATTAAAGAAGTCAAACGCTGCACCGTACGCTATCATGGATAATAGTAACAAGATGAACCCTAATCCATTTGGGTCTCCAAAAGCTAATAAACCAAATCGCACTGTCCAAGCCGCCATACTTAAAAGCATGACTGTTTTAATCCCAAATTTACGCAAGAAAAATGGTATGGCAAGAATAAAGACTACTTCTGAAAATTGTCCAATTGATAATAAAATCGCTGGATATTTCACAGCAAGACTGTCTTTATAGTCAGGATTTAGCGCAAAATCATGAAGGAATGGGTCAGCAAATGCCAAGTTAATTTGCAGTGCAGCACCTATCAGCATTGCAAACACGAAAAAGATGGCCATTTTCTTTTGTTTAAATAGGACAAAAGCGTCGAGTCCTAAATGGCTTACCAACGACTTGTCCTTCTTAACATTTGATGTTGGACAATCAGGCAGTACAAATGAAAAGAGTGCTAGTAAAATGGCAGCCCCTGCAGCAATGTATAACTGGATATTGCTTAACTCAAATCCACCAAGACTAATGATCCACATGGCAAGAATAAAACTAACGGTTCCATATACACGAACGGATGGGAATTCTTTCGTCGTATCGAGTCCTTCTTTTTCTAAACCAATATAGGAAATGGTATAAGATAATGAAATCGTCGGTATGAAAACCATAGCGTTAAAAAACATCACCCAAAACATAACGGTTGGGTCCGAAGTTTGTGCGGCTATAAATAAGCAAATCGCACCAAGAAAATGACAAATTCCATACAATCTATTCGCTTTCATCCATCGGTCAGCGATAACCCCTATAAGACTCGGCATTATAAGAGAAGCAAGTCCAGATGAGCCATAAACCGCTCCAACTTGTGAGCCAGAAAATTGTAATGTATTGATCATATACGAGCCAAGTGTAACTAACCAACATCCCCAAATGAAAAACTGGAGAAAGATCATAATTTTAAGTCGCTGTTTAATCGTCATTGTTTCCCTCCTTTAAGTTGTTAGTGTTTAAGCTGTATTTTTCTAGTCATTAAGCTTTTTTAGCTAATTCAGTCATATAATCAAAGAAAGCATCGCGATTCACATCATAAACGACATTTACAGGTCGTCCATCAGCGCTTTCAACTGTACGGCCTTGGCTTGGACCGTCTGTGTGTACGATGCTGTTAATGGTTTGTACTTTCACAAGATCATGATTGCCAACAAACGCGGTTGTTAATACATCCCACAAATAGTAGGTAGAGTTTGTTGAAAAGTGAACAAGTGGTGGTACCATCGCATAACATTGTCCAAGAAAATCAACACCCAGATATTTGCGTTCTTTAGCCCAACGCTCACGTACATCTAAAGTTAGCGGTACTTGGTTTGTACTTTCAAGCGCCACTAAATCAATTTCTATGCTGCTATCCCATACACGAGCGGCTGCTTCAGGATCCCAAAACACGTTCCATTCCGCTGTTCCATCATGTTCAGGTTCATGTACGTTTCCTGCTTCACGGAATGTACCACCCATCCAAACAAGTCTTTTAATTTTCTCTTCAATTTCAGGAGCTTCATCCAATGCACGAGCAAGATCAGTAAGCGGGCCTGTAAATAATAACGTTGTTTTTTCTTCAGTTGCTAAAACCGTATCTATTAAATGAAGATGTGCTGGTTTATCAGCCACTGGTGTTACAACTCTTCCAGATTCATTTAAAATCGGGAGGGCATCAACATAAAACGCATGCATACGCCAATCTTTTGGAAAAGGGTTTTTTGCGCGTGAATTCGACTCAGCTACGTCAAGGCCGCCGTTTCCAAAGCGGTCAATAATTTTTCGGCTCGCAAACATTGCTGGTTCTAAATAACAATCTGCTGGAATGACTGAAACACCAGTGAGCTCAACCGCGTCCATTTTTAGTAATAAAAATAGCGAAACAAGATCATCAACTCCGCCATCATGATTAAAATAAATTTTCTCTTTCATTATTTTCTCGATCCCTTCATGGTGAGTTTTTATAAATTGCTTGGGATTCACCTAACTGTTTTCTTGTTGGAACACTCGAATAACGTCGCACTTTATTCCGTGCTAATATCTACCAAAATTTTCCTATAGCGTTTCCTCCCATGATAGCTTATACACATCTTAAAATATAAAAATGCTCCGATAGCTACCGGAGCATTGACTAGGGCATGTATAAATACAAAAGCAAAAATTGATCGCTTCTTCCATTTACACTTACCGCGTAGTCAAGCCCTTTACGGCGGCTTGGTAGAAACTATTGGGCCATATCCCCAATTTTATACGACAGCATACGACATTATTCTACATTTAATTCGGAATTATAATAACAATAATTCAGGGTTCCGTCAACCAAATCACGAATATTTTACATTAATTACTAATTTTTCATTCGTTTTTTTTGGAGCGTTTACAATGTTAGGTCCCTAAACTGCTTTTACACTTTTACAATGTGGGGACTGGCCCAAATCCCTCAGCTGCTATGTTCGGCAAAATATAACATTGGAATTGTTGGAATTTGGCCCGTTGTGAAGGTTTTGATTTAACCCATGATTCAAACCAAGGTGGACATTCACTAATATTTCAGAAAGTGAAATTCTACTCTATTCATTTAGGTAAAAAGAAAACCCGGCTTCATTCTTCAATAAAAAATGAGCTGTCTAAACAGCTCACAGTTCTTCAACTTTTATAACCCGTTACCTCGTAAGTGCTTAACAAACCATCTTTATAAATATTCTTACTCCTCCTGTCTCCTCAACAATCTGGCTTAATAACAAAAAGACACGCTTCTATATGCGCATCTCGATTTCGATTTCGATTTCGATTTCGATTAAGTTTAATTTGTATAGCTTTCAAAAATATTTACTATAAAAATCATGTCTCAATCGAACTTTGTTTTAAATGATCTATCTTTTTTATAAATCTACAACTGTCATACCAGCTGACTTTTCCTGGTTTATTATATTGGTAAACAAAGTCAATTCTGTTTGCTGTTTCATTATATAACCCTATAACTTTCAGTCTCTACTGAACAAGTTGTATAAAGTGCCCCTTTGAGCTGATGAGCAAGTTTATAAAAGCCGTTTCTCTTTTTCGATGAGAGATTCCTTTATATACACACTTGTTCACCATGGTAACATCGCAAACCATGATTATACCTACTTTCAGCTATTATTAATATAGTTTTACTCGTCTTGTGTAGCTATACGATCCCCCAAGACAACTCTTATGTACTGAATCTCCCCTCCCCTGATTTTTGATTGTTGGAGTGCTTGAAAAATGCCAATTGGATTGGAAATTCATCTGTCCCTGAATCAATGCGATAGTTCCTAAAATGATATGGGAGTCAAGCGGAAAGAACAAGTAAAGGACTTAAAGAGGTACGGTTATGTTCTGCTTACCCTAAACTGAATATCAGACAAGCTTAAATAAAGATTAATAAGCTAAAAAGTGCGGAGAGTATGAGGCTATGCTCAAAACTGCAGCTATCTTAACTAAGCTGCTTGCTGAAAGAAATGTAAAACCCATCATTGCGGGAGGTCTTTTAGT
Source organism: Pseudobacillus wudalianchiensis (assembly GCF_001685015.1). GTDB lineage: Bacteria > Bacillota > Bacilli > Bacillales > Domibacillaceae > Pseudobacillus > Pseudobacillus wudalianchiensis. Next base: position 243,793 of record NZ_MAYT01000030.1, on the reverse strand, counting down.
TTCGATCTACACTCAAAATGATTACACCACCAGGGATATTGATATGGTATCAGATGGGTACGAAACGATAGCGAATATTCTCGGCCAGCTAGATTTCAAAAAAGACGGTAGGCTTTAAGTTGCTAGCAAGCAATTTCGATTCTTTAAACAAACAATATCTTTTCGGACACTGTCAAACACAGAAAGAAGTAAATGAGTTAGAAGATTGGTTCACGTTTATTGCTGAACAGTCTTAAGACATCCATTGAAAGGAAGAAAAACAGTCTTTAATCCCTGTTTTTCTTCTTTTTCATTTACGGCTGAAGAAGTTTGATCTTCTGATCCTTGATGAATTAATATATCAAGCTTGATCGAAATAGACTCTTATCCAGCTGATTTAAATGCCGGTTCTACAAAAAAAGCTTGCTCATTTTCTGCTCGTATTGCCCAACAATTGCGCCCGATTGTTGAAGACCATCCTTATTAGAGATACCCCCACTGCTTTAAGCGTAACAACAAGAACTTATATCAAAACACGCCATTTTCATTGGGAGAGTTCTCGGGTATAGGCTGACCCACATCCCAAAGTTCGACGATGAGGTCATTATGAAAGCGGAAGATATGGACCACAACTCCCCCGAGGTCATCTTGCTTTTGCTTTACATGAGAGTGAACCGCAACAGTATCCCCCTCTTCGATAACACGTTTTACTTCAAAAGTTTTGTGAGGATTCTTGGCGGCATTCTCTTCCATTGCGAGCATAAGAGTGTCAGCATCTCCACGGAAAAAAGGGTTATGATGGCGGAAATCCGGACCAATGTATCTGCTGTATGCTTCACGCACTTCCCCCGATGCAACTAGTTGCAAAAACGACACCGCCTTCTCTTTTAGAGAATTCTTCATTGTAAACCATCCTTCCCTTAAAGGATTACCTTGTTATGTAATGAATCAAACTAGCTTTTTTAAGCTCCCTGCTTCTATTTTGCACAAAACTAATAGTTACATTATATATCCGCTTTGTAATATTACACTAACTTAAATGGTGTTTGTTTGTATAACTAGTAATTAAATTGATCTCCCTCTATAAAAGAAGGAATACCTCTTATTAAAGAGATATGGTCGATAGTTAAAAAATGAAACAAAAGCCTTTCTCCAGGTGGGATTTGTTCTCAGATTCAAATTTGATTGGATGCCCTATTAATGATAGAAGAAGTCTTTTGCTCCATTTCAGTCTGTCGGTCGTCTTCGGAACGGTCATTTTAAGTTTACTGTTTCATCAACTGTTATCATCACTCCATGGCATTTTTCTAACATTACTTTTAATGATTCAGCTGTTCTGTTAGCGTTATAAGCACATACAGAAACAATCCCTTTTTCCTTTACTATTTTCTCCACTTCTTGTTCATATTCAGCTATATTATCGTGAATTTCTTTATCGTCTCCCCATTCTACAAGCCCCCAGGTACTAACCGAAGCACCTTTTTCTAAGAATGGTTCAATTTTTTTCGTGAAATAATCGACAACGGTATGAGGATGAAAATTTCCGCTAAAGTAGTAAAAATCATAATTGTTAATAACATGCAGGTGGGTCAATTCTTCCTTGTTTAATTCCTTTTGCAGCTTTTTGTTAATCAAAAGAATATGCCTGTCATTTTCAACAAGTACAACATGGTTGCCATTCTTTATTTCAGTAACCACAAATGAAACTACATTGTCAATGTACGTTGTTTCATTTATGTAAAAGTAACAAATATGTCCTCCATTTCCTTCTTTCAATTCTACAATCACTTCCATGATTGAACGGTTCATGCTTCCCCTAGCTCCTCAAGATAAAGTATTGTGTATAATAACAGTTCTTTACTATTAAATACCACACGTTCCAACGTTATCCTGCTTTATAAATGCAAAGGACCGTTTTAATTCTCCCATCTCATAAGAAACATTTTTAAATTAGCATTTCTAGATAATAAAATATTTTCCTCAATGATTATTGTTTTTTAAATTTGACTCATAAGCTGCTTTCTTATAACCGTCAAAAGAATTAATTTTCCAATAGTCTTCGTATAACATTTTATAGCTGAACACCACATTTGGCTTTGTATTATCCTCGTAATAACTCTTCCTTCCAACCGGATCATCGCCGGATAAATCCAAATAATAAATATCTTCATCGCTCAAATCGTTTATCATTGTCCCTTTTTCTGCATTTGTCTCACTCAAATACCCTTGAAAACTTTCCCGTTTGAATTTGTCAAAATCAAATTCGCCTTTCTCTATATAAGAAACTTTTACACCGCTAAATTCTACGTCAGGGTATTTTTGTTCATATACATTTTCGATTTCTTTTATCAGTTTGTAATCGCTTTTAAGCTCTTCATCAATGTTAATGGAATCTTTCATTATAGCGATACCTATATAATTTCTCGCACCGGTTGATGTGTAAGCAACACCCCATATCCCATCTGGGAATAAACCATAAACATAATCATTCAGGAGATTGTCCGGTTTATGTTTCTCTAGTAATTTATGTACCTCAGACCTTCCTTTGTATGTATAAAAGTAATCTTCCGCATTGTCTTCAATCTTTCCGTCTGTACCTAATTTTACTTGCAGGGCATAGCTTGGATCATTTTTATCGTAAAAGAACCCAAATATATCATCACTCATATGCCCTTTAAACATATAGGTATCTACAATATTCAGATCATACTTTTCATTTATGTGTTTCAACATAACTTTTTGTTCTTCTTTCAACTTATCTTCCATTGCCACTAATTTTTTATATTCATCCTTACTGCTATTATTGATGCAACCAGATAGAAACAAGGTTAATACAGACGCCAAGAATCCTAGTGTAATTTTCTTATTCATAAATCCCCCTCCCAATTTACACTATAACAGCAACTTCATCCTTCCTTAAAATATAATAGCGAAACTATATGTTAATACAATTGTATCTTCTCTTTTATACAGATTCCTCCCTTTCATTTGGTTTAAATGCGTGCGCAGACTATATACTGTTCTGTCTAGGTTTATAAACTTCATCTTTTAAAAAGGCGCCAAAATTTATATTTTGGCGCAAAGCTTATAGAGAAGCAAACTTCCCGCAAGGCAAAAGTGCATTCTTTTTAAACAAGTGTAGTATCACAACGGTGCCTGCCGAAACTTTTGGGGTCCTACCAACAAACCATGGAAAACACATGCAAAGCAAATTCCTAATGGAGATACATGGGATACCTATTTCGGAAAGAAATACTCTCATGGCACAATGTTCCGCCGTGCAGTAGAGGAAAAGATTGTAGATCCTTCAAAATCTATTCAAATTGGCATGAGAGGGAGCTTATATGCCAGTAATGATATTAAGGATGCCGAGGAGCTTGGTTACCAAGTCATCCCTACTCAAAAGTTGAGAACCATGTCCGTGAAAGAAATAGGAGAAGCAATCAAACAAAGAGTTGGAGACAACCCTGTTTTCGTTACATTCGATATAGATTTTCTTGATCCTGTATTCGCCCCCGGTACTGGCACACCAGAAATTGGTGGGTTTACAACTTTTGAGGCACAACAATTTGTTAGAGAATTAAAAGGTCTGAACATAAAAGGATTTGACGTAGTAGAAGTTCTTCCGGACCGCGACCCCGCGAAGGTAACTTGTTTGGCAGCAGCAAATATGTGCTATGAATTTGTTTCACTCGTTGCATGGAATAAAAAGCACTCTTCTAAAATAGAAGATGAAAAATTTAGCGACATGGTGGAATCATAATGGATCCAATCACCTTTGGTGTTTTGTTCTATATAAAAAGAGTATTTTAGCGATAAAAAAAGAAAGGGGAAATGGGAATGTCATCTCTTGATTTAATTATTATCCTTTTTTATTTCGCAATGCTCATCGGAGTTGGAGTATATAGCTCGAAAAAAATCGACAATGAGGCTGATTATTTAGTGGCAGGGAAAAGATTGGGATATGGCCTATATATACCCGCCATGACAGCAGTTGTGCTAGGAGGCGCCTCCACTTTTGGAAGCACTAAACTGGGGTACCAATATGGAATTTCCGGCTTATGGCTAGTTGGAATGATCGGCTTAGGGATATTAGGAATGGGAATATTCTTTTCAAAAAAACTCAGCAAACTCTCGATCTTTAGTGTAAGTGAACTGCTTGGGAATCGATTTGGTAACAGCAGTCGGTATATAAGCGGAATAATTATGGCCGTCTATGACATTATGGTAGCCGTAACTGCTGTTGTAGCCATTGGGGTCATGTTTACTGCTTTGTTTGGCTGGAACAGTGCTACAGCCGTTCTAGTGGGTGGGCTTATTGTTGTGTTTTACACGATGATCGGCGGCATGTGGGCCGTTACCTTAACAGACGTTATTCAATTTTGGATTATGTTTGTCGGTCTCATAGGAGTTTTACTTCCGTTGGGAATTTATCATGCAGGTGGAATCACAGAATTAACCAATCAGGTCACTCCAGAGTTTTTAAGTATAACGAATATTGGCGGAAAAGCAATCTTTGCCTATTTTCTTCTATATTTTTTCGGCATGATGATCGGCCAAGATATTTGGCAACGGGCATTTACAGCGAAAAATGAAAAAATTCTAAGAAAAGGAACGATCTATGCAGGTATTCTTTGTATTATCTACGGAATTGCCGGTGCAGTAATTGGTATGGTCGCAAGTGTAGTAGTTCCTGGCCTTTCTGACCCTCAACAAGCTCTTCCACAATTGGTTATAGCCATTCTTCCAACTGGTTTAATCGGATTATTGGTAGCAGCAGTATCCTCTGCGGTTATGTCAACAGCTTCGGGAACTATCATGGCGTCCTCCACCATCATTGTTAATGACTTTATTCTTTTTAAAAGCAAGAAAAAACGAACAGAAAAACAAAAAATCAATTTAACACGTATGGTTACCTTTTTAGTAGGATGTATAGCTATTTTCATTGCCTTGGTTCTTCAGGATATCATCGTGGCACTGGACGTAGCATACGCACTTCTTTCCGGAAGCATCTTTATTCCAGTGATTGCAGCGCTTTTTTGGAAGAAAGTTTCTGCAAGGGTCACATTAATCTCGATGGCAATCAGCGCTATCGTGATCGTTAGTGATTTAATAATCGAGGGCGTCTCTTCTTTAAATGCCATTATCTGGGGGATCGCGGCCAGCGCTATCGTTATGGGAGTAGGAACACTCTTTGAAAGAAAAAAGACGATCGTAACCGAGGGTTTAAATAAAGAACTTTAAGGAGCGACAAACTCTTTATTTCTGTTGTATCCTTCAATTAAAGGTTGATTAAATTAACTTAATAAACTTTGATAAAAGAACAAATAGAAAAAGTGTGTTTTGAAAGAAGATTGATCAAAACACACTTTCTCTGTATTCAATTGAATCATTCTTTTATAAAAAGGTTGATGATTTTTGTGATCCCTATGCCATTAAAGCGCCCTATTGTTGAAGATTAATATTTTACATATTCATGATATAGACTGATTTTTTATATAAAGTGCTGTTTATGAATGACTTGAGACGTAGAACCATCATTAGGTGATCCTGCTTCGTTTTACCTCTCAATATATTCAAATAGAAACGATTGTCCATCACGGTAAAAACGTGGATCATATAACCCCAGCCTCTTCCCATCATCCACTAAAACAACAAAAGGTGACCATTCATAGAGTGTTTTTGCTTCAGGACGTTGAGAGAATAAATAGTCAAGATCCGCATCTTTATTAGAAAATAAAACATATTGTTCTTTTTCTTCCTGAAACAGATTATCCTGAAAAATAGTCACGGTATCATCTTGCTTAACAATGACTGAATATGTCCAAGGGACAAAATGAGCAGAAAGAGCGACCTGGTCATATTTTTCATCATATTGGTTATAAATGAGCAATCCTTGAGCACTTTGAATAATAAGATGAAGACTCATAAATGCCCAAGCCATTTTGAAGTAGTAAGGCGACTTTTGTTTGTTTTTTTTCGATAAAATAAAAGCAATCCCCATGATGACCCAGAATACAAAATCAATAATAGGGATGGTTCCGAAGGTAATTCGATTATTTAAAAAAGGTTCCAAATAACCTGTCCCCCAAGCATTAAACAGATCACTAGTATCATGAATAAACACAGCCAACCATCCAAGTAAAAATAGCTTTTTATCTTTTATTTTGAAAATAACAGCGCAAATCAAAAAGAATAAGGCTGCCCATAGTGGGGTTAGGAAAATAGAATGCGCAATACCTCTATGCCACATCTGGTATTGCCCTGAAGTATCCCACAAACGAGAAATAACATCTATATCGGGAATTAAACTTGCCCCTACCGTTGTCACTAAATAAGCACGTTTATGATTTTTATCCAAATTTCTTTTATCCACTGCTCCGTACAATGTTAGTCCGAATAAGGTATGAGTAATTGAATCCAAGCTACTACCTCCAATAGGTTACTTTTTCTTGTATAGATGGATTGTACTATAAACAGTCAGATAGGAGATGGAAAAAATATCTTTTATCCTTATTTCAGGATTGTGCCTGTTTGTGGGATATTATTAAACTACAAGCAGTTTACCAGGCAGTAAGGATTCTTGTGTCACCATTATTCATTGGTACAATATAGGGGTAACCCGGAAAGACAATCATTGTCTTTCCGGGTTTTTGTGATTCCTCATTTCTCCTATAACACGCTAAGTTTTTCGTCCCGTATATCACTAATAAACATATGGCCAGGAGCATGAGTAATCATCAATGAAGGTTTACTTTGCAGGGCAACAGCTTGAGGGGTCACACCACAAGCCCAAAACACAGGAATTTCTCCTTCTTTGATTGTTACCGCATCGCCAAAATCAGGTTTTGTAATATCAGTAATCCCAATTTGACTTGGGTCACCGATATGAATAGGTGATCCGTGTACAGAAGGGAAACGGCTAGTAATCTGGATTGCTCGAATCGCCTCTTGATGCGGCATCGGACGCATGCTTACAACGGTAGGGCCCTCAAATACCCCTGCTTTTTCACATGGAATATTCGTCTTATACATCGGAACGTTGCAATTCTCCTCAATATGTCGAATAGATATGCCACTTTCAATGAGCGGGGTTTCAAACGTGAAACTGCAGTCTAGCAAGAACCCGACCATGTCGTCTTCCCAATATTCAGTAATATCTGTTGCCTCTTCTGTAAAAACACCGTCTTTATAAATGCGGTATTTAGGAATGTCCTTACGAATATCTGCGTCTTTAGCAATCTTGCTCGGATGGAATGAACCAGGTTCCGTTACATCTAATAAGGGACAAGGTTTCGGGTTCCGCTGACAGAACAGCAAAAAATCAAACGCATATTCTTTTTTCAAAATTACTAAATTCGCTTGCGTGAATCCTTTTGACATTCCAGCAGTTGGTCCCGTAATTTCTTGTTTTCGAATGAGCTCCCTTATTTCATTCGGAGCCATATATTCATAGTTAGTCATGGACAGACCCTTCCTTCCCTATTATTTGAACAGCAATGGTATTTGCTCAATGAGTGTCATGATTCCTAAATATCCCATAACGATGACGACGAATCCACCTGCAACCGTTAACCATAGTGGATGTTTATACTCGCCAACAATCTCCTTCTTATAAGCAGCTACTAACAACGTGCCTAACGCAATTGGCAGAATAAGAGCATTCAAGGCTCCCACTAATAGTAAAACCTTTACAGGCTGTCCGACTAAGGCAAACGTGATAGTTGAAACTAAAATAAATAAAATAATGATCCAATTATAATACTTTTCGATTGCTGGGCTAAATGAACGAATAAATGAAACAGATGTATACGCAGCCCCAACGACAGACGTAATAGCAGCAGCCCACATAATCACACCAAACATTCGATAACCAATATCGCCAGCAGCAAGTTGAAACACTGAAGCTGGAGGGTTGTCCGGATCAATGGCAAGCCCTTGAGATACAACTCCGAGTACAGCTAAGAATAACGCTATACGCATGACGCCGGTAACGGCAATACCTGTTACAGAACTCTTCGTCACGTGAGGTAACGAGTCAATCCCCTTGATCCCCGCATCTAATAAGCGGTGCCCGCCGGCGAAGGTAATGTAGCCTCCCACTGTTCCGCCAACAAGTGTAACGATAGCAAATATACTAATTTCTTCAGGAACGAACGTATTAGCGATGGCCTCTCCGACGGGCGGCGACGTTGAAAATGCCACATACAACATTAAGATAATCATAACAAAGCCGGCGATTTGAGCTGCTTTGTCCATTGCTTTACCCGCTTCTTTGAATACAAAAATAAAAATAGCAAATGCGGCACTAACAATTGCTCCAGTAATAGGTTCAACGCCAAGCATCGCATTTAGTCCAAGACCCGCTCCTGCAATATTCCCAATATTAAATGCAAGACCACCTATTACGATAATGATTGCCAACACTACCCCTAATCCAGGCAGCACTTTGTTCGCGATCTCCTGGCCACGCAGCCCTGATACAGCAATAATTCTCCAAACATTGATTTGGGCAAAGACATCTAAAATCAATGAAATTAAAATAACAAATGCAAAGCTTGCGGCCAATTGCTGAGTAAATACTGTCGTTTGCGTCAAAAACCCCGGTCCAATTGATGAGGTTGCCATTAAAAAAGCAGCACCAAGCAGGACGCTTCTGCTCACTTTCTTTTTAGCTGTACTTGTTTCCTTTTTTGGTCCCGTCATATAGTTTCTCCCTTCTAGCTGTTCATGGATGTAATCGTAATCTGATTTTTCTGTAGTGTTTCTTTAATATATTTCGCAAAAGCAAGAGCGTGTTCCCCATCTCCGTGGATACAAACCGTATCCGCTTTCAAAGATACTTCTATATTTTGCTGAGAAGTGACTTTGCCTTCGGTTACCATTTTTATCACTTGCAAGACAGATTGTTCTTCATCTGTTATTAGAGCATCCGGCTGCGAACGCGAAGTTAACGTACCGTCTGATTGATAGGTGCGATCAGCGAATACTTCATGTGCTGTGCGTAAACCAATCTTTTCTCCTGCTTTCGTTAACTCACTCCCAGCTAGCCCAAATAAAACTAGTGATGGTGAAACGTTGTAGACCGCTTGAGCAATAGCTTCCGCGAGCGCAGGGTCTTTTGCTGCCATATTATATAACGCTCCATGTGGTTTCACATGTTGCATCGTTTCATTGCATGTGGATAAGAATCCTTGAAGAGCACCAAGTTGATAGACAACCATATCGTATGCTTCTTGTGGTGTAATCTTCATCTCACGGCGTCCAAAACCATTTAAATCAGGTAAGCCGGGATGAGCACCAATTTTTACGCCATTTTCAATAGCAAGCTTGACCGTTTCCCTCATCACACTAGGATCACCTGCATGAAAACCACACGCAATATTCGCTGATGATACATATTTCAATATTTCTTGTTGCTCACTGAGTCTATATCGTCCAAAACTCTCCCCTAAATCGCAATTCAAATCTACTTTAAACATCCATTTCCCCTCCAAATCATTTCACTCATCCCCCCTATTTCGGGGTAAGCGCTTGCAAGATAAATTACGCGTTGTTCCGAAATTAGGAACACTAGTTTTGAAATGCAAATTCATTTTAGCATAAAAAAAAATGTCTGAATAGACACTATTGCAAATTGGCTGAAAATACTAAACTTATATACTTGTTTTTTTATTTTTTGATAATTATAATTTAATTATCCGTTTTTAAGAATACCAGTACCGAATTACGAAACTAACAGAGGTGTTATCATGAGTGATTGTTTCACTGAAACCATTATGAAACCTTTAGGGGATTCTGCCCTCATTGTACAGCTTGGCGAAGGTATAAGCCCATCTATTCATCAAAAAGTTCAAGCATTGTCCAGACTGTTAAATACTCATCCATTTGATGGTTTTATTGAGTCTGTACCGGCTTTTAACAACATGACTATCCATTACAATCCGGCAGTTGTATACCGTACACAAAGGAATAATTATTCCCCTCTTACTCCTTTCCAAGTAGTTTGCGCGAAAGTGAATGAATTGGTTCAGTATGTTGATGAAACGCAAAGCATGGAGACAAGAGTAGTTGAGATTCCTGTCCTATATGGCGGAGAATATGGCCCTGATTTGGATTATGTAGCGTCGTATCATCAAATATCAGCCGAAGAAGTCATTCGCCTACATACTCAAGGCGATTGTTTAGTTTACATGTTAGGGTTTGCTCCAGGATTTCCCTTCGTAGGAGGAATGGATGAAAGAATTGCCACGCCCCGCAGAGAAACTCCGAGGTTAGCCATTGCGCCCGGTTCAGTCGGAATAGCCGGTAAACAAACAGGTGTATATCCAGTAGAAACGCCTGGAGGCTGGCAGATTATTGGGCGTACTCCGCTGGATTTATTTCGGCCGGACCTTACGCCGCCGACCTTGCTGCAGGCTGGCGACAAAATTAAATTTGTCCAGATTTCTCCTGAAGAATATCAAGCGTATAAGGAGAAGAAGAAATGACTGTAAAAGTGCTTAATCAAGGACTGTTAACAAGTGTACAAGACTTAGGAAGATACGGCTCGCAAAAATATGGTGTCATTGTTAGCGGCGCAATGGATAAATATTCGCTTAGAGTAGCAAATTTACTAGTAGGAAATCCCGAAAAGGAAGGCGTTTTAGAAATTACATTATTAGGTACGTCCCTTCAATTTGAAAAAGATGCGTTAATAGCTATAACTGGCGGTGATTTACTTGCCACGATTAATAATGAAAAAGCATCTACATGGCGACCTATATTAGTAAGAAAAGGCTCTGTATTACAGTTTCAATCACCATTAAAAGGCTGCCGGGCCTATATCGCTTTCGCCGGAGGGATAGCAGTTCCAGAAGTAATGGGAAGCAAAAGCACGTACCTTCGTGCAGAAATTGGCGGATTTAAAGGCAGAGCTTTGCAAAAAGAAGACGTTCTTGAATTCGGTGAAATGAATGAATTCAGCACGTCCTTATTTCACAAGTTAGAGAAGAGTAGTGAAGATTTTACATGGGCAGTTAATTATGATGCACTGATCAATTTACAACAAACACAAACGATTCGTGTGATAAGAGGCACTGAGTTTGATCGATTTGATGATGAAAGTAAAAAAAACCTTTTTAACGAACCGTATACGTTAACGACTCAAGCCGATCGGATGGGATACCGAATGGAAGGCCGCCCACTCTCTTTAGCAAAAGAATTTGAAATGCTGTCTGAAGGTGTTACACAGGGTACGATTCAGGTACCGCCAAACGGACAGCCCATTATTTTGATGGCAGACCGTCAAACAACAGGCGGTTATCCAAAAATCGGCCAAATTATTTCTGCTGATTTACCGAGCATGGCGCAGTTACAGCCGACTGCCAAAATATACTTCAAAGAAGTTTCACTTGAAGAAGCAGAGATGGAATTATTAAAGAAAGAACAAATCATCAATGAGATAAAAATAGGCATTCGTTTTAAAGAACTTTACTGATGAGAGGAAATGACATAATGAAAATAAACGAATTCAAAGAACTGATTGACTATATTGAGCAGTCTTCTATCGATGTCCTTCAATTAGAAGATAGGGATCTCAAATTATATTTCCAAAAGCACAATGCAGCAAATGTGAAAATAAATGTGGAAGGACAAGGGTCTTCAAAAGGCCAAACAATGACAATGGATGAAATAACAACGGCTTCCGAACAGCTTTCGTTAAATAAAGATAACGGCATTCATAAAATTAAGGCTCCTATGGTTGGAACGTTTTATTCACGTTCGAATCCGGATACAGCACCTTTTGTTCAGTTAGGATCAAAGATCAAAAAAAACCAACCCGTTTGTGTATTAGAAGCGATGAAGTTATTTAATGAAGTGGCATCAGATGTGAACGGAGAAATAGTAGAAATCTTAGCTGAAGATGGGCAAATCGTTGAATTTGGTCAACCTTTATTTGTGATAAAGGTGAGTGACTAATATGCTAAAGAAAATATTGATTGCCAATCGCGGAGAAATAGCTGTTCGAATTATTAGAGCCTGCAAAGAAATGAATATACAAACAGTGGCTGTCTATTCGGAGGCCGACAGAGAGGCCCTTCATGTCAAACTGGCAGATGAAGCTTATTGTATAGGCAAGGCTCCATCCAAAGAAAGTTATCTTAACATCGTTAATATTATCAGTGTTGCCACGATCACGGGCGTCGATGGCATCCATCCAGGCTACGGATTCCTAGCTGAAAACGCAGATTTTGCTGAATTATGTCGAGACTGCCACATCACATTTATTGGTCCTTCCCCAGAATCGATTCAAAAAATGGGAATCAAAGATGTAGCTAGAGAAACAATGAAAGAAGCCAGTGTTCCGATCGTCCCTGGTTCAAATGGAATCATACATGATTATGAAGAAGGCTTACAAGTGGCCGAACAAATAGGCTTTCCAGTGATCATTAAAGCAACAGCCGGCGGTGGCGGAAAAGGAATACGCGTGGCACACGACCAAGAGGAATTAAAAAAAGGAATCGAAGTCACACAACAGGAAGCGGAAACTGCCTTTGGAAATCCAGGAGTTTATTTAGAGAAATTCATCCAAGACTTCCGCCATGTAGAAGTTCAAATTATGGCAGATACACATGGAAACGTGATCCATCTAGGCGAACGCGATTGTACCATTCAACGGAGAATGCAAAAATTAGTGGAAGAAACACCATCGCCCGCTATTTCAGCCGAAACCCGGGAAAAAATGGGGAAAGCGGCTATTTTGGCGGCAAAAGCCGTTGATTATGTCGGCGCTGGTACTGTCGAGTTTATCTACGATCACAAAGAAGATACCTTCTATTTCATGGAAATGAATACCCGCATTCAGGTAGAACACCCTGTTACTGAAATGGTTACTGGAGTCGATTTGATTAAAGAACAGATTCGAGCAGCTTCCGGGTATTCATTGCAGTTCAAACAAGAAGAGATAACGATGAATGGCTGGTCCATTGAATGTCGGATCAATGCTGAAAACCCGGACAAAAATTTTATGCCTTCACCAGGAGAAGTAAAAAAATATATTTTACCTGGCGGCTTCGGGGTCCGAATCGACTCTGCGGTATATGCAGGGTACAAGATCCCGCCATTTTATGATTCCATGGTGGCAAAATTAATTGTACATGGCCGCACAAGAGACGAAGCCATTGCAAGAATGATTCGTGCCTTAGACGAGTTTGTTGTAGAAGGCGTTTCAACAACGATTCCTTTCCATAAAGCCCTTCTACAAAATGAAGTATTTTTAGGCGGAGACTTTAATACGAACTTTCTCGAAACACATAGTTTAGAGATAACAGAAAAATAAATAGAAAACATCCTCTATTCACTTGTTTTTTTAGGAGTAAATAGAGGATGTTTTTTATCTTTTCATATATCCTAGCCGCTCAGAAATTTGTTCGGCTGCCCGCTTTGCTTTTTCTACAAAAACAGGTATATTTTCATTTTGATAATTCGCTTCAATCCCAGCAATACTAATTCCTGCAACGACGTCACCTTTATGATCAAAGATAGGAGCAGCAATAGCAGATGTATGATTTTCTAACTCCGAGTGACTAATCGTATAACCCTCTTTTTGAGCTTGTCTAATGGTCTCATACAGACGTTTCTTATCCGTGATCGTTCCCATTGCAAAAGGCTTTAATTCAGTTGATTCAATATACTGATCAATTTCTATATTGGGTAAAAAAGATAAAATAACTCGGGAACAAGCGCCAGCGTATAACGGACTTCTTCTGCCGATTGCCGTATATAAGCGAACTTTTTGGTTCGTATCAATTTTTTCAATATACATGGCTTCATGATCTTGCTTCACAATTAGATTAACCGCTTCACCTACATCATTGTGCAGCTCTTGCATAATAGGATAAGCAATTTGTCGAATATCAAGCCGGGAAGAAACGAGATGACCAAAAGTAAGAAATAACAGACCTAACCGATACTTGGAATCTGCCCCCTTTTCTAGGAATCCCATCTCTTCTAAAGACGTTAGCATGCGGTAGACAGAAGTTTTGGGAATGCCGGACAAATCAATGATTTCTTGGAAAGTTAATTGGGCATGATCGATAAATAAATTTAAAATATCCATGGAACGGACAACCGTTTTATTTTTGTTATACATTTCTTTGCTCCTTTATGTGGATGTCCACTTTACGCATTTGATAATTGAAAACGTTTGCCAACAGCCTGGGATGTTAAATATGGCTTAATATTATAATAAATATTAAACTTTTAAAAGAGGGTCTACTCTAGATTGTAAAAGATGTTATTCCTAAAAATCGAAAAAGGGATAGGGCCCGTAGCCCCCAACTCCCTTCTTGCAAACTGAAAATATCTTACTTTTACCTAGCAGTATGATTCACAGAGTCTGCGGTTCAAAAAGATGGAAAACTGTCCTCTTGCTGCGCCTTCTTCTAGTCTAAATGTTTGATCCGAACGTCGTTTCGGGCAGTACCAAGTGAAGTCCGTTCATCAACTATTTAGTCACTACTGCCGAATCTAGAAGTTCTCCCATTAATAAGTGAGGAAGTCGCCAATGAATAAAAGAGAAATTTTAATTTTTTCTTATTATCCTTTACACAAGATCAGTCATCATAAAAACACCAATGATAAAGAAGGCCGCAAAGCTTCGTTTAAGAATCGCTTTACAGCCTTCTGATCTTTTTTTGGCAGATAAAAATACGTCCTATATTGTATATGAACAGTACCTATTCTTGCTTTAACACTTCAATCATAATGGCATCTCCCTGACCGCTTCCTGAACAAATAGCCGCAATTCCAAGACCGCCGCCACGGCGCTTTAGTTCGTAGGCTAATGTTAAAATAATGCGGGCTCCACTTGCCCCAATGGGATGTCCTAAAGCAATTGCACCGCCATTTACATTTACTCTTTCCGGATCAACATCTGCGATTTTAGTGCTTGCGAGGGCAACAGCTGCGAATGCTTCATTAATTTCAAATAAATCAATGTCTTTTACGCTTTTACCTGTCTTCTTTAATAGCTTATTAATAACAAGCCCCGGAGTCTGGGGAAATCTCTCGGCTTCAACTGCCACTTCAGCATGGCTAACAATGGTAGCAAGGATCGATCTTCTTTCTTTTTCGGCCCGCTCCTGACTCATTAGGACTAGTGCCGCTGCCCCATCATTTACTCCGGGTGCATTTCCCGCTGTAATGGTTCCACCCTGGCCGAACGCCGGGCGTAATTTTTCCAGCACCTCTATGTTTGTGTCTTTACGAGGTGCTTCATCTGTATCAACGATCACCGGTTCCCCTTTTCGCTGCGGAATTTCAACCGCTACAATTTCCTCTGACAATGTGCCCTTTTTGATGGCTGCGAGCGCCCGTTCGTGACTTCGCACTGCCCAATCGTCCTGCTCACGGCGGGACAATCCTAACTGCTCGGCTGTTGTGTTTCCATATGTGCCCATATGTACTCCTGTGAAGCTGCACGACAGGCCATCATGGATCATCAAATCAACCACCTTCATATCCCCCATGCGAACACCCCACCGTGCTTTAAATACAGCATGTGGCGTATTCGACATAGACTCCATCCCTCCCGCAAGGATCACTTCTTCATCTCCCGAGCGGATGATCTGGTCTGCAAGTGTTACACTTCGAAGACCAGAGGCACATACTTTATTAATGGTTTCTGTTTTTATATTCCATGGAATATCGGCTTCGCGTGCTGCCTGGCGGGAAGGAATTTGCCCTTGTCCTGCTTGCAACACATTCCCAAAAATGATTTCATCAAGCTCTTCTGGCTTCACATTTGCCCGATGGAGCGCCTCCTTCATCGCAATGCCGCCAAGTTCCGATGCCTTCAATGCTGAAAGTGCCCCGCCAAATTTGCCAAACGGCGTCCGTGCACCGTCCAAAATGACTGTTCTTGTCATAATAAACCTCCTTTCTTAGTTTGCTGCCACAAGCTCAGGTGCTATCGTGAAATACGCTTCTGTTTTTTCTCTTACTTCTTCTATCGTTATATTTCCTTGTGTTTCAATAAGAACCATGCCCTCTGCCGTAAAATCAAAAACGGCCATATCTGTGATTAATCGATTTACCACTCGCCGTCCAGTAAGCGGCAGTATACACTCTTTCTTAATCTTTGATTCCCCATGTTTGTTTACATGTTCCATGATCACCACAACCCGCTTTGCACCGTTAACAAGATCCATTGCCCCACCCATTCCCTTTACCATTTTTCCAGGGATCATCCAGTTAGCTAAGTCTCCTTGTTCAGACACTTCCATTCCACCTAAGATTGCAAGATCAATATGTCCACCGCGTATCATGGCAAAAGACTCTGCACTGTCAAAGAAAGAAGCGCCTGGTACAGCGGTAATGGTTTCTTTGCCGGCGTTAATTAAATCGGGGTCTTCTTCTCCAGCAGTTGGATATGGACCTATGCCAAGGAGGCCATTTTCTGATTGAAGCAGTACATTAAAATCAGCTGGAATTTCGTTTGCCACAAGTGTCGGCATGCCGATGCCCAGGTTCACATTCATGCCATTCTCAATTTCCTGAACGGCCCTTTTTACAATTGCAAGGCGTGCATCTTTCATTCAACATCACTCCGTTCCTTTTTTATTAAACTTGTGCAACGGTCAACCGCTCAATCCGCTTTTGATAATTCGCTCCGAGCAATAAACGCTGAACATAAATGCCTGGTGTATGGATTTCATCTGGATCTAGTTCTCCTGGTTCCACAATCTCTTCCACTTCCGCAATGGTAATTTTCCCCGCCATAGCAGCAAGGGGATTAAAGTTACGAGATGTTTTCCGGTAAACCAGATTCCCGAGTGTATCTGCTTTCCATGCTTTCACAAGTGCAAAGTCCCCGACAATCCCTCTTTCCAACAAGAATGTTTTGCCATCAAATTCCTTCGTTTCTTTTCCTTCTGCGATCGGCGTTCCAACACCGGTCGGAGTATAAAACCCTGGAATACCTGCTCCCCCTGCTCGAATACGTTCTGCTAACGTGCCTTGCGGTGTTAATTCGACTTCTAGCTCACCGCTTAGATACTGCTGTTCAAATATTTTATTTTCTCCTACATAAGAAGACACCATTTTTTTGATCTGGCGGTTCGCAAGTAAAAGTCCAAGCCCCCAGTCATCGACTCCACAGTTATTGCTAACGACGGTTAAGTCTTTCGTTTCCTGTTCTTTAATCGCCTGAATCGATAATTCTGGAATGCCACAAAGCCCAAAGCCACCAACAATAATTGTCGAACCATCCTGTATGTCTCTGACAGCTTCTTTAAATGAGTGAATCACTTTTCTCTCTTTCATCGAAACGCCTCCCTTTTGTTTAAAAATTTAGAATTTTTGTTATCTATAAGTTTACATTTTCAATTTTTATAAGTAAAATACATAAATTGAATACATTCTATGCTTTTAAGGAATAAATAGGAGGCAGCCATGGAATTAAGAGATTTGAAGTCATTTATGGAAGTAGCAGAGCATCGAAGCTTTACAAAAGCCGCCACTCAATCTTATCTATCTCAACCTTCCTTGAGTAAAGCGGTTAGAAAGCTAGAAGAAGAATTACATGTGGAACTGTTTGACCGCTCCACACGCCATCTGCAGCTTACAGATGCGGGGAAGATTGTGTATCAGCAAAGTCAAAAAGCATTTAATGCACTGACCGAACTAGGCGTACTGTTAGATGAATTGATGGACATAGCCGCCGGCGAAATTAAAATAGGCATCCCACCCTTGATTGGTACTTTATTTTTTCCGGATATTGCCCGGCGCTTCCATAAGAAATACCCAAAAGTTTCACTTGAGCTGGTTGAACTTGGCGCCAAGCTCATCGCTCAGCTTGTTGAAGAGGGACAGATTGACCTTGGCATCATCGTTTTACCAGCTGATGAAGAGAAATTTAATCATTACCCATTTATCCAGGATGAATTTGTTTTATATATTCATGAAAATCATAGGCTTGCAGGGAAAGACAGCGTTTCCCTTGATGAATTAAAAAGCGAAAAATTTATTTTGTTTTCCGAGAGCTTTACACTTCATGACTATATCAAGCGGGCGTGCGAAGATGCGGGGTTCACTCCGTCCATAGCCTATCAAAGTTCACAATGGGATCTCATCATTGAACTTGTTTCGTCTCAACTTGGCATCACTCTTTTGCCAAAGTCAATTTATTACAAACAAAATAACCCAGAAATCAAAATTATTCCGATCAAACACTCCCCTCTTCTCTGGAAACTTGGCATTATTACAAAGAAAAATGCATACCACTCTTTCGCCTTAAAAGAGCTGTTAAAAATGCTTAAGAAATAAAAGTCTACTAGGAAGCAGGTTAGGGTTTATGTTTTTTCATATGGAAAATACCAAAGATGATGGATAACGCTACCTAATAGTGGAGCAGAATCTTTGACTTCTACCATTTCATAAGGCTATGGATCTTGACCATATCACAGTTAATTTTAGCAGCAACGTCATAAGTTAAATAGTTCATCGGTTTACCAAGCCCATGAATATCTTGTCATACAATCGTTTGATGACATTTAGTGCTTCCGAATCAATTTCTTTGACAAACTGAACTTCCTTTTCCTTATTTACAATATTTTCTTGTGTAATTTGGTCCTTCTCTTCTTTTATGATTTATCACGCGTTATTGCTGGTATAGCAGAAGTTAGATGCTTGAGGAAAAAATCAAACAAAAAGCCAGCAGCAGAAATCTTTTTTGCTGGCTTTTCTTCATTAATTTACATTCAATTTGTTCAGCATTCGATAAAGCATAACAGCTGTTTCTGCTCTCGTTGTATCCTTCTTCGGTTCAAACTTCCCATTTTTGTAGCCATTAATAATGCCAAGCTCTACAGCTTGTTTGACAGGAACCTTGGCATAATCATTTATGCGCTTGTCATCTTTAAATAACTGATTTAACTTCAACGAATCTAGTAATTGCGGTTGCTGATACTCGATCGCACGTATAATCATTGCAGCCATTTGTTCACGGGTAATATTGGCGTCCGGATCAAATACTCCTCCTTTTTTTCCTGACACGATACCTGCTCGATTGGCTGCTTCAATTTGAGCAGCTGCCCAGGTCTTGCTTTCTGGGACATCCTTAAAAATCCCCTCATATTCTTTCATTGGCACTTGCATCGCACGAACTAGTAAAACAGCAAATTCAGCTCTTGTTAACTTTTGCTCCGGAGCGAATAGATCCTCCGTTTTTCCACTTGTAATGAGTTTTGAAGCAAGAGAATGAATTTCCTTCTTTGCCCAGTGCTGATTTGTATCTTTAAAGACTTTATCACTGGAAAGTACGGTGAGCATAGAATCTTGTCTCATCGGAATGACCCAGTATTCCCCTTGCAAATAGCCCCCGGCATACTCCCACTTCTGTGTTTTCTTATTATAAGAAGCACCTGTTATTTTATCTTTTTCAACGGGACCGTTTAACTTCATACTTAATAAAAGAGGCGTCGGCAAATTAGAAATAACTGTTTTCCCTCCAGCTAAAAGAGATATCTTTACAATCTCGGATTTGAATTGAGGAGCAACTGAAGCTTTGGCCACTTGCGCTTGTTTGGACACTTTGATATGAATCATTTCGCCGTCTTGCTCTTGTAAATAAGCGAGATTTTCTCGTGAAAGTATAATATCATGCCCTCCATCAAAAACAACTTTCACCGGCTGCTGACTAGTGGCTAATTTCTTCACTAACTCTTTTGATAGAGCCAGACTCATCCGTTCAACTTTCTCTTTATTCATATCAAGCAGCCATTCTTGTGAACCTGCTTGGATTTGTTCTTCGTTGATTTCGATCACTTTCTCTTGACCTTCTGGTTTGCTAGGTGGCTCTGTTGTTCCACCACCGCCTCCGCCTGTTTCCTTTGCTTTTGTTGTAAACGTCCATACGTCTGAACGCATTTCTCCTTCAAATTGATCTTTGACGGTGACATACCAACCATGCTCTGTATTTGCTTGAAGGTTATTCCAAGAAACCTCTGGGGTTTGTTGGTCTTTCACTCCTTTTTGTTCACCGATTTTCTTATCTGTGAATATATTTGCTTCAAAGGAGTCGGTAGCTACTACTTTTTCCTTTGGTGTCAAATCCGTTTCAATAACAAATTCATCTTTTCCTGGATACTCATTCGTATTGTAATAATTAAATTTATCAAGGTAGGGGGAGTACGTTTTCATGTAAATTTTATTTTCAACGGGATTCACTTGCATAATACGAAGGAATCCCTGTCCACCTTCTGGGCCACCTTGGTAATCAGCTAGCATTTGATATACTTTTCTATCAGGCTTGCCATCTTTGTCGTCGTCAATCTCATCCACTAACGTCTCACTATCATGATAATGACCAGATAAAACAGCAATAATATTTTGATTCGGAAGAACAACCTCGTTATACACTTTATCACCGATTGGACTGCGATTTCCTGACACAAGTAAGTATTCATGGAAATTTAGAATCGCTTTTCTATCAGGGTATTTTGCCAACACTTTATTCATCCAAGCAATATCCTCATTATTGACTCCCCATCCCATGTACAGCATGATAAAATCATTGCCATTTGAACTAATCAAATCATAATGCCCACGGTTATTTTTATAAGATTCTCCGTAGTAATCTTTGTCTTTAAAACGAGCTTCTCCAAAGTATTTTCCATACTCATTATAATCACCTGTTTTATGACCAACATCATGATTACCAGCCAACACACCATACGGAACATTTCCTTTATCTAAATATCCCATATACTCGTCAGCATGTTTCCATTGATACTCCTGGTCAGACTCATCTACAAGATCTCCCGTATGGAAGGCATATTTAATATTCATCTCTTCTTTTTGAGCAACGGTCCACTCTGTCATTTTCTTAAAAATGTGCGGATAGCTTTCAGAGTAATATTGTGTATCCGACATCCAAATAAAGGAATAATCAAATTGAGTTGTCGAGGCAATCTCATCTTGAACCATTACCTGTACTTTCTTATCCTTCACATAATCGGAGCCTTTCACACTACCGCGTAACTTAAAGTTCTTATCATTTTCAGCCACTTTCCACTCTGTTAGTTCCCATTTGTTCGCTTTGTAATTCCATACATACATGGACACTTTACGGCCAATTAGTGATTTCCCTTCCCAGTTCAGCTCAATTTCGTCATTTTCACTAACTTCTTCGTCTACTTTTACTTCAAAGCGTTGGTACGGAAACTGATTTGTTGACTTCGTCGTCACATACTGTTGATCAGCCACTGCTAACTTGTCAACATCTGTCACAGGCTGTTCTCCAACAGGGATCATTTGCTTTGGCGGTTCACGATCCACAGTGTTTTCGTATACAGACACATGGTCCACTTCATTCGCCTTGTACCGATAACCTTTCATAAACGACACATCAAGCTCATCTTTTGTGGGGTCAGACACTTTCACTTTTAATTTTGTAGAAGTAGAAACATTCTTCGCACCATCTTTTGGATTCACTGCTTCTGGTTTATACGGCTGTTCTTCAGCAACATGAAATGTAACAGTTTTGGTTGCTTCATTTCCTACCTGATCGACAGCTGTTATTTTTAGCGTGTGTGCACCCGGTTTTAGTTTGGCGGAAGATGTTTCAAGTGGAAGGCTGATTTCTTTGCCATCAAGCTCTGCTGTTACCTTATCAACCCCTGACAAATCATCCTTTGCCTCAACATTAATAGAGATCGGACCTTTATATTCCTTCCCCTCTTCTAGAGTTGATGTCAAGACTGGACCGCTATTATCAACAATGACGCTCGCTTCGGCTTTTTCCTCTCCATTGGCAGCCTCAACAACGTGAGTACCTTCCTTTACTTTCGTAGTATCCCACTTATAAGCTTTCGCAATAAATTTCTCATCTGGCACTTTAAAAGAGAAATCAATGACAGGTTTGGCTGACGCTCCATCTCCTACTGAAATTTCTTTATCTGGATTGCTGTAAGCAGGATCATAAATGATCGTTCCATCTTTTAATACGAGCCGAATGTTTTTTATATAAAAATCATCTCGATTTTCCTCGGATTCTTGATCAAAAGGAGATACCTTTGTTCCAGAACGGATGGAGATAATAGCATTCTTTCCTTGCTCAAAATATTTTGGATCGACTGGAACAGTTTTTGTTACATATGTATCGATCGTATCATCGAAAATATGCAACGCTTCATCGCCAATTGTGACACCATTTTTAAAATAAAGGTTTACCTTCTTTACATCGAAAGCAAAATAGGCTGGTTCTGCTAAAGCTGGTGTTGTTTCCGATGTTACGTCCGTGCCGTCAACGGAAAGCTTCGTATTCGCATATTCTATTGGATGGGAAGCTTTAATTAAAGCTGTTTTATTTAATAAAGAATCATCTTCCACATTCAAATCGATCCCGGTTTGCTGCTGGTCTTGCAAAATAGGCATTTTCTTCGGCTCTGTCTTTATTTCATTCACTCCATCCGACACAACCAAATAATATTCAACCAATTGTTTGCCTATTAAACTAGGAGAGTAAATGGTATGGTGATACAGTTTATCATCATAGTTTTCTGTTAAATCAACAGCTTGATACTGGGAATCTTTATTTGTTTTGTAAAATAAACGGGCTGTTTTCACAGCACGATTGTCTTTTAAATCAAAAGTTAATTGAATATCATTCATTTCAGAGACAGGTGTTTGATCCGTAATATCCGATACGACTGGCTTTTCATTATCAATCGGTAATTTCACCTTTTGAGCCGGCTTTTGGCGATCGGCTAGTGTTCCCGGTGTTGCTGCATCAGTGCCACTGCTATACTTCTTCATTACCGTGTCACCTGGTGTTGTCGGGAATGTATAGAAAATGCCTTTGTCGGCTATCGTGTCATCTTTTGTTCCTTCATCATTATAATAGCCTACTGAAACGTCTTTCCCTGTATTTGTTGCAATCGAAATACCTCGGGCTCCACTATTTGCCATCCCTCCAGAAAATATTCTCACTATATTTTTGTCCTCTATTAAATCAACATTATAGTGACTGTTAAAGTCAGCCACTGTTTTGTCTTGATTCGGCCCATTAATAATCCAAAATACCATCGTTTCACCTGATGGCAAAAGGATGTCTTCTTTCGCTGGTCCCCAAATCAAATCTGCGCCTGGGCCTTCTGCTGGATAACGATAACGAATCTTATAGTCTTTCAAGTTCACCGTTTCTGTCGTATTGTTATACACCTCGATAAATTCATACCCATCAAGCCCGCCAACATTAGTGGAATCAGGTACGATTTCCGTCATTAACAGCTCAGGCACTTTTTGCGAATCGTATGTATGTCCTTCTACAGTTACTTCATATTCCTCTGTTTTTGATATGTTCACTCCATCAAATGCATGGATTTGATAAAAGATTTCCTGTTCCACAATCTCTTCTTTAGGAATCGTTACTGCATATGTATTAGGCTTCTGTTCATCTGCTGACATATTTATTTCTATCCAAGGGCTATCTTGATTCAAGCGATACGTGACTTTGACATTTTTCACCGTTACATCATCTGTCACTTGAGCATTTAATTGGACATCTTCACCTGCTTGAATAGAAGCCACAGGAGTATGTTCAATCACGGGTGCTGTTGTATCCTTAACAATATGCACAGGTTCTTCCGGCACTTGCTCTGACAAGACTGCTCCTGGAGTGGCCGGCTCATTAAAATGGATTACTTCCATCTTCTTTTGATCAGCCGATAATTGATATTGAATACCGTTATTTTCTTGTACTTGATCTTTTGAATAGCTCGCTTCCGATAATTCGTTATTATATGTATCAGCAATCGCTAATGTGCGTGCAGCCGTATTCGACATTCCCGCTGATTCCACCGTCACCAATTGATCTTCTGTTAATTGACTATTGAACTGCTTGTTAAAGTCAGCTAATGTCAAACCTTCGTTGGCTTCATTTTTCACCCAAACAACGATCGTGCCTTGTGCAGGAATCGTTTTATCTTCTTTAAATGTCCATGTTGTATCTCCTTTACTTCCATCTGGATAGCGATAAATTAATTGATAATTTTTCAATGACACAGGCTGATCGCTATTGTTATATATCTCAATAAACTCGTAGGCATCGGTCGAACTGCCAGGTGCATTAGTTGTATTCGGAACCAACTCAGTAATAAATAATGAGGGGTTTTTTTGAACATCTAATATGGGTCTTTGTGCAGACTCCGTTATCCCTTCGGCAGATATTTCTGATGCGAATGTTGAAACAGATAAACAAGTGGCAAGTGCTAACATGTAGACGGACCTTTTTCTCATAACTTCCTCCTTATTAAAAACGCTTCTTTTACATTTTAAATAAAGTTTGTACTTTTACTGTAAGCAGATTGTTAAAATGAAGTTAATTTTCAAAAAATAGGTTTATAGATCAATTATTCAAAGTGTACAAAAACGAAGAGTTAGTGTGGTTTTGTGGACATAGTTTAATTAAGACGTTGTAATTATTTTGAGAGGATGTGACCGAATTAGAACATAAATCCGCAGGAGAAAAATATACTGATGACTTAAAGAAGACGATTGTTGTTTTGTCTCATTCATGCAGCTCAGCAAACAATTAAGCCGCAAATATGGTGTATCAAAAGTTCCGATTTATAAATAGGCAAAAGAGTTTACATTCATCCATTCAGTGAAAGTTACTGATAGGGATTCTTTTACTTTTGAAGAGTTCTTTTTAATAAAAAAATGAACAAAGATTTCTCTTTTAAATTTACTTTACATAATATTTATTTTTGTTGTCTTAAAAGGGAATGCTTTGTTGGCACTCCCTTTATGATTTGGTTGGAAGCAAAATGACAAGGACAAGCTCTCAAATTACTCAAGGCTTTCCTCTCCATCAAAATTTACTATTCCCAATTTCTTTCTACAAAAATTCGCAAAACAACCTCCTGCATGTTGATTCCCTCTTTTTCTCTTTTTCCCTCATTGAAGGGTCCTGGTTTAAGAGTTTAAGCAAGCAACATTTAAGAAGATATCAAGCGTAAGTAGTGGAAAGGAGTCCTCGTGTTTTAAAAAAAAGCCTTACTCCCCTGCAACGATCGCCAGGAAAACAATGATTTGGAAAAGCTTCTTCCCTTTCCTTCACCGGTCGGACTATATTAAGGAAGCCGTCCATGAGGAATTGCTCAGTGCCACGGTCCGAAAAGAAGACCGTCCTAATCGAGACTTAGGGCCAAACGAGGTCGTCCAGCTGCTGGATAATTTTGAACGTGAGAACCACCCTGTTCTTTTCGGCCTTATGCAAATACTAGACGCAACGGGTTTGCGAAATATTGAGTTATGTAAACTAAAAGTTTCTGACCTAAAGTATGACAGCTTGGTTGGAGGATACTACCTGTCCGTGTGGAGAAAAGACAACAAGCACCGCTCTATTCCTCTGACGCCAAAAGTGGTGGAAAGCATTCGCCATTATAGGGAAGCAAGACTTCCAGATACCCGCTTTTCAGAGAATGACGATTCCCCTCTCTTCCCCACTAGTACCGGCAAGGCTTTCTCTTCCTCTTATCTCGCTCAGTATTTGAGAAAGGCGATTGAGCGGATAGGCCTGCCCTTCCGGCAGAATCGGAGCTGCCGAATCACCGCCCATGCATTCCGGCACAGTTTCGCCATTATATCAAGAAAAGCCGGTGCAGATATTTATAAAACTATGCGAAGCCTGGGGCATGAAAAAATCGAAATGACCATGATTTATCTGGAGAAAATATTCGAGTGGGAGCAGAATGCTGTTCACTGCTGGAAAGATGAAATTTTAGGAGAGTATATATAATATGAAGAAACTTGTCATAAAAAGAAACAATTAAGGTATGCTGTCCTTTATAAGATTATAAAAGAAGCAGTGGATTTCGCCGGAAAGGATTCAAAAAACAGCGCCATTGAGTCCGTCATACCTTTGTGATATTGATGTTAGAGAAGCTATGTCACTGATAGGCGTTAAAGATGGCCTTGTCAACCCCAGACAAAGTAAAGTTATTTTTTGCTTTTAGGATACTGAGAGAAGGCTAATTTTGCCTCGAAATTTAATTTCTCATAGAAAAATGCTATTCGATGCAAAAATTGACCATTATATAAATGAGTGATCTTTTTGATTTTTATTTAATGAGAATTATTGATCTAGTTTACTATTTTTATTTAAATATTATTTGAATTTTGCACAATTTGAATTTTTTACATTTTATTCTTCTAGCTAACCATTGTATAAAGAGCTAATAAAGTTATTTAATTTAATATAAAAATATGAGAGCCTTGCTACATTTTATTATAGAAAGGCTCTTTAAGGTTGTTTATTTTATATCGGTTTAAATGCGTTTGCACTCAAAAATCAATAGTGAATCAAAGACACCGAATCATTACTTTTAAAACTTTCATTCTCCATTGAGAGCACCTCTTTTCAGACTAACTCTCTTCATATTACATTGTTTTTTGACAAAGCTGAAAGTTCTTCTTCCCCTATTCGAAGAAGCTCTTCAAATACCTCTTGATTGTGCTGACCTAGCGTCGGCGGCCCAAATTTAGTTTGGATATTTAACCCGCTATGCCGAAGCGGACTGGCCAGCAGTTTTACCTCTCCCGTAGCATGAGGAACTGTTTCGATTCCTCCCCTAGCGATTACTTGATCCTGCTCCAATGCCTGTTGAATATTATTAACACGTCCCACAGGAACTTTAGCTTTTGAAATAATTTCAACCCATTCACTTGACATCCTAGTCGCTAATACTTCCTCAATAAGATCAACTAATTCTTCTTCATGTTGTTTTCGATCATTATTTGTTAAAAAGCGTTCATCACTGCCCCACTCCGGATGATCCAAGGCGTGAGATAACTTTCGAAATAAGTGATCGTTCCCTGCACATATCATGATGGGAAAGTCAGCTGTTTGGAATAATTGATAGGGTGCTACATTATTATGCTGATTGCCTTTCCGCACAGAAATCATTCCAGTATTTAAATAAGCAGTCGCCACATTAGCCATACTCGATACTTGAACATCCAGCAAAGACATGTCGATATATTGGCCTTCTCCCGTTAGATCTCTTTGCCTTATTGCAGCTACTATCCCTAATGCCACATAAACCGAGGTAATAATATCTGCAATCGGAATCCCTACTTTTGTCGCTTCACCATTTGGGGCACCGGTGACATCCATCAACCCACTCATCGCTTGTATGACTGGATCAAATCCGGGCAATAAACCTAGAGGGCCATTCTGTCCAAATCCTGTAACCGAACAAACAATGATACCCTTATTTTTTTCCTTTAAAATTTCATAATTCAGCCCGAGCTTTTCCATCGTTCCAGACTTAAAATTTTCAATGACAACGTCTGACTTTTCTACTAAATCCAGGAATAGTTTTTTTCCTTCTTCAGTTTTTAAATTAAGAGTAATAGACCTTTTATTACGATTGGCACTTAAATAGTAAGTACTCTCTCCATTTTTAAAAGGTCCCCACTCCCTCAAACTATCTGATCCGCCTGGCGGCTCCACGCGTATGACGTCTGCCCCCATGTCTCCAAGTGTCATCGCTCCAACTGGGCCCGCATAAACTCTAGATAAATCAAGCACACGTATATCATGCAGGGGTTGTAACAATTTAACTCACCTCTTTTACTTTATTGACGTTTCATTTTTCCCGAAATTTGGTTTTCTTTTTTCCATGACAGCCCGCACACCTTCTTTGTGATCCTCCTCTTCCATGACAAGCGCCATTTTCGATGAAATATAATCAAGTGAAGAGCGTAATGACATTTCGCTATTTTGATAGACTGCACGCTTGATGAGCTGCGTTGCCAGTTGAGGGCCATTGGCTAAACCTTTTGCGTAGTCTGCAACTGCTTGGTCAAGTTTCTCATCTGGTACAACAAATGTAACAAGTCCGCGTTCTTTTGCTGCTTCTGCTGTCAACACTTCCCCTGTCCACAACATATGCAATGCCATATCCCGGCCGACAAGCCGCGGCAAGAAGTACGCTCCACCATCTCCAGGTACGATTCCTACTTTGATATAGCTTTCAGACAATCGGGCTGATTCCGAAGCAAAACGAATATCACACATTAGAGCCATGTCAAGTCCTGCTCCAAAGGCCGCTCCATGCACTTTCGCAATCACTGGTTTATCGATTTCTTCTAACAAAAGAGGAATTCGCTGTACTTTTTTCCATAGCGAGTTCTTACGATTGATTCCTTTTGAAACATTATCTTGATCCGACTTGTAGAATCCATTACCAGCGATCATCTCCTTAATATCTCCACCGGAGCAGAAACCATTTCCTGCTCCTTGGACAATTAAAACAGAAATCTCATCTGAATCCCTCACTTTCTCAAGCGAATCAATCCATAAATCAAGCATTTCGCCACTAAACGCATTCAGTGTTTCAGGACGATTTAATGTGATTGTTGCAATTTTATTATTTACTTCAAACAGTAGATCCGGCATGTGTTTCCTCTCCTTTTACATGAGTAATCGATTCCCAAATCGTTTCTTCTCGAGCCTGATACAAGCTAGCTAACTGATCAGCCCAATATGTCTCATTTCCTGCTTCTTCACGCCACGACCACAAACGACGAGTAAAATGATGAAGTTCATGTTCATATGTCATCCCAATTCCAGCATGAAGCTGGTGTGCAGCTTTTGCGACTACATTTGCGTTAGCGGATAACTCGATTTTAGCCATTGCAATTTGCTCTTTCCCTAAGTCTGATGGATAAAATGAACTTGCCACAGAAAGTGTTGAATAGGCAGCAGCCACCTCGCCCGCCATTGCAGTCAGGTGATGCTGGATGGCCTGGAACCTGTGCAGGGGACGACCAAACTGATGGCGCTCTTTTGCATAAAAGGTAGATAAAGCGAGCACACTCTCCATCGCACCTGTCATCATTGCCACACGGCTAAGCGCTAAGAATTTTGTGTAATTTTCTAAAGCCTCTTTAAAACTTAGATCTAATTTCTTTGTTTCTCCTAGATTTAAAAAGGTTAAGTTATCACGAGGCTCTGCAGCTAAATTGGCATTCTTCTCAATTTCACCAGTTAATACATCCACAATTGAATAAGAAGCTTGTTGATCTTCCTGCCGGATCACAACCACTTCGTCAACATATCTTCCATATGGAACATGTATCAACTTATACGGAGATTGGATCATCGAACTTTCTTCTGTGAAATGAACGACTCTTAATTTATCCTCCACTTCACCGTCATGTGTGGCAAGAAATTGATTGGCGTATATAACTTCAGCTAAAGGAATTGGAGCAGCGTACTTTCCAACGACGCGCAAGATAGCAAAAACGTCCTCATAATCCCCGCCGACTCCACCTTTCTCTTCTTCAATTCCAAGTAATGTTAGCCCGGATTCTTGGATCGTTTTCCAAAGTGAACTCGCCCACTCACCTTCTTCAAAACGTTCACGTTGTTCTTTAGTCGATAAGTCTTTTAAAATTTTTCCAGCAGCATCTTCAATAAATGATTTCATCTCACTCATGCAGATATCACTCCTTTCCCTACTATTCCTCTGAGGATTTCAGTTGTCCCCCCACGAATAGTAAACCCTGGGCCGTGTAAAATGGATTCCGCTAACAGCCTGGCATACTCATCTTCTGCATTCTTGCTTGGCACGGCTGGTAAAAGAAGCCGAATGACTTCAGCTACATGTTGCTCAAAGCTGTTGCCAAGATCTTTCACTAGAGCAGCTGCTAAGTTCACATCTTTTTTCTCTTCAAGCAGAGCTGCAATCCCTATCGACATATTACGCAGTGACCACATTCGGCTTACTAGTTTCGAAGCATCCATCAACCCTCTATGATCCTTTTTTTCTTTCAATAAACGAATCGCCTCTTCAAGCAGTGGAAATGTGCTTAAAATTCGTTCCGGACCACTTCGTTCGAATGCCAGTTCAGTTAACCCTTGTGCCCATCCATTTCCAACTTCTCCAACTACTCTGTTATCTGGAACAAAAACGTTTTCAAGAAAGATTTCGTTAAAATGATGTTCACCCGTTAAGAACTGAATTGGCCGAATGGTTACACCATCAGATTTAAGATCAATAATTAGCTGACTCATACCCCCATGACGATTTTTTGGATCCTGAGGAGAAGTTCGGCAAAGGGTGATCATGTAGTGCGAATGATGAGCACCAGAGGTCCATGTCTTCATTCCATTAACGATCCAGCCGCCATCCACTCTTTCAGCAGTCGTTTTTAGTGATGCTAAATCAGATCCTGAGTTCGGTTCAGAAAGTCCAATGGAAAAATAACATTCACCTTTCACGATTTTTGGAATAAAAAATTCCTTCTGTTCTTCTGTTCCAAACTTTAAGAGTAACGGCCCAGATTGACGATCTGCAAACCAGTGTGATGCAACGGGAGCTCCAAAAGCCAAAAGCTCTTCTGTAACGATGTAACGGTCAATTGAGGAGCGTGCTTGCCCTCCGTATTTTCCAGGAAATGTAATCCCAATCCAACCTTGTGCCCCAATCTTTTTCGAAAATTCCTCACTATATGCGCTTAGCCAAGAATCAGCATGTGTGTCAAATGTTCCTTTTTGTTTCTCAGCTTGCAAGAAAGAACGTACTTTTTTCCGAAACTCTTTTTGTTCTTCCGTGAATTTAAATACCGGAAGTTGTAATTGTCTCACCACTCCTCACTCCTTTTACCGTTATAGCGTAACCATTACGCAAACGGTGTATATAAATTTAAATTAATCTGCCTTCATTTTATTCGTTAATTTAGAATTAACAGAAAATTATACCTGAATTTATTCGTTGATTAAGAATTAGTGTATCTCACAGGCTTCGGCTAGCAGTTCAACAATATGAACAACATTGATTTTTTCTGCCTTCCCTGCGCGCCTGGCACCTAATTTCATCTGTAAACGGCAGCCCGGATTACTTGTGACGATGATATCTGGCTCCACTTTTCAATATGATTCATCTTTTGATCCAACACTCCCATCGCTTCATTGTAGTGGACAACATTGTAGATTCTTCCCGATCCGCAGTACATGTCCTGTTTTTCAAAAAAGCGATAATCAATTCCTCGTATCTTCTTTATTAATTGCTCAGGCTTATTAATGACTTTTTGAACATGCCGTAAATGACACGAAGATTGGCATGCGACAACTTTTCGAATCTCTTTAGTAAGTGGCAATGAACTCTCGTAAAATAAAAATCATATTTTTCAAATAATCCAATATTCTTTTGAGCTAGTGAAATAGTCTTTCTTTTTTTTCCAACTATGATGCAAAAGAGCTTCACAGACTGCTAGTTGCAGCAGTTTCACACTGTCATCATTGATTTTTAAGAACAGCCTATCCATAATACAGCCAACAAAAAATCCAACCGTATAAGTCTTCTTCCCAATTGAAGGTAATACTTTGTACTCTCTTTCTTTTTTGGCATCTTGATCTCGAGGACGGTGAATTCCATTACCTCCGCTTAACCCCGTTAGTACTAAGGAATAACATACGAGATACAAATGATCGTGTGGGCAATCAAAAAATTTGTTGATGTATCCGCAAACATCATCGGCAAAATCAATAAGCAAGGCAATCCTCAATACTAAAATTAAACAACCTGAGTCTATATCAATATAGAGCCCAGGCTGCATAATTATGCTTGTTTTATTGACTACTTGACAGGGATCAATTCACCATAAGGGTGCTTATGATTCAATCTATATTGGGCAGCGTCTGCAAAAAACGTAAAAAAACATGTTAAGAGTTATGTTTATATGTCACAATGTTTTTTTACAATGAACAAGCGATCTTCATCGATTGATTCATTCCCCAATAGAGAATGGAAAAATGCTACTCGAGCTATCATCGAGTAGCATTTTCCCTCTGCTTTCTATATCCGTTTCAACAAAATAAGTTTTAGTTAAATTTTCAACTATCATTTTTACTGCCTGTATAGCGAATCCTTGGCTAACAGGACTAGCATTCTGATGTATACAATTCAATCGCATGTGTTAATGCATCTATCCCCGTTGCTGCAGTGATTACTTAATGAAGCCATTTCATATCTATTTCAAGAAATAAATATGAAATGACAGAAATTCTTTCCCTAACTGTAGGTTTTGCACCATTTAATCTATTGACTGTCGTTCTCGGGGTAGTCTAATAAAAACAAACAACATTATTTAAATGTATTTTTGCGGTTTATCAACAGATTTGGCTGTCATTAAGGACAGAAATATTGACGATGATGAGACACAAGTTTTCTTCTTATATCGTTTTTTACTAATGTTGCTTATCCTATCGTTAAATTAAACGAATTAAATTATTGATTTATTACTTCATCTTCTATTTGAGTATCTACTCGAGTGCGTTTGCCTAATCCAAAAGCATAAAAACTAAAGACAACGATACCCAGAACAATGACCCCTACAATAAGCGAGATACGTGTGTCATCATTTAACCACATACCGGTTAATACCATAATTAAGAAGGCAATCGTCAAATAGTTTGTAACAGGTGCAAAAGGCATTTTAAATGGATGATTATCTATTTCAGCTCCTTTTACTTTTCTGAATCGAATATGACTAATCAGAATAACAAACCATGGAATCATACCAGGAAGTACACTTGCACTATATACATAGACAAATAAATTTTCTGGTACAATTTTCTATGGTTGACGATTTAGTCGCACTTAACGTAAAAGATCCCTATTTTAATCATCCAGGAAATCTTTATGAAGACCAAATTTGCAAAACATCATCAATTCAAATGATGAAAGAACAAATCGATTGAATTCAAGAAATGTGCCCTATACCAACCTTAGCTGCACCCAATAATGTAGCCCCATGCCCATCATGACCACACCCATGCATTTTACCCGGATTTTGGGAGGTGTATGGGTGTTCCCCCTCCTCTGTTAGATTAATTGCATTCATATCTGCTCTAAGACTGATAATGTCTGGACCACCGCCCACTGTAAGATTAGCGACGATTCCAGTACCACCAATATTTCTGTGAACCTCTACTCCCATATCTGTTAATACTTTAGCAACATATTCAGAAGTAATTCTTTCTTCAAAAGCAGTTTCAGGATGTGCATGAAGATAGTGTCTCCACTCAATAAGTTATTTTTCAAAGTTCTCATTGTTCATATTAAATTCTCTCCCTTATGAACTATTTTTTCAAAAAAATTTATTGTATAGATTGATATGCCCCATCCCATAATACTTTTCAATAACGAGCCGGATCAATGTCAACATAA
Organism: Pseudobacillus wudalianchiensis; assembly: GCF_001685015.1. Lineage (GTDB taxonomy): Bacteria > Bacillota > Bacilli > Bacillales > Domibacillaceae > Pseudobacillus > Pseudobacillus wudalianchiensis. Next base: position 210,587 of record NZ_MAYT01000030.1, on the reverse strand, counting down.
GAACTGTTCACCTTAAATAAGACTTCGTTAATTTGGACAAAGTCCCTCCCATACAACCTTTTGATAAGTGGCTGGATCGGTGTCTCCTTCAGTACTGATGAGCAAAATTCGAGAATTGGAATCAAGTGAGATCTTATTGCTCATTACAGAGTCATCGGCAAGACTTCGCAAATGGTATAACAACCCCAGTGTAACGGCACCTGATTCACCTGAAATGACACGCGGATCACCTTTCAGCGGATTGCCATACACACGCATACCGAGTGCAGCGATATTATCGTTACAGGAGAATGTTCCCTTGGCATATTGACGCAGTAAACGAAATGCTCTAGTGTTCGGTTCTCCACAAGCCAATCCTGCCATGATTGTGTTCATCTCTCCAGCGACGATTTCCCTTGTGCCTTCTTTACTTAAAAAAGAGCGATAATAACAATCTGCTTGTTCAGGTTCAACTACGACAATAATTGGAGGATTATCGCGGTAATGCTGGATCATGAATCCTGCAATGGCTGCTGCAAACGATCCTACACCGGCTTGAAGAAAAATATGTGTTGGTTGTTGCCCGCCGTCTATATTTAACTGTTCCACGATTTCTTTTGCGATGGAGGCGTATCCCTGCATAATCCACAGCGGGATGTCATCATAACCTTCCCACGCTGTATCCTGAACCATTACCCAACCCTTTTCATTTGCAAGGCGGGCACATATTCTGACCGTATCATCGTAATTAATATCGGTAATTTCTGCCTCGGCGCCTTCATCGCGAATGGCTTGCAGTCGTTGCCGTGTTGACCCTTTCGGCATGTAGACTACCGATTTATGGCCAAGCTCCCTTGCTGCCCAAGCAACCCCCCGTCCATGATTGCCGTCTGTTGCTGTAATGAAAGTCAATTCACCAAGCTTTTCTTTCACTGATGGAGACTGTAACTCTGCAAAAGAGAGATTTTCAATGTTTTCTCCCAAACGATCCGCCAAGTACTTGGCAATAGCGTATATGCCTCCCATTACTTTGAAAGCATTCAGACCAAACCGGTGCGACTCATCTTTGACTCTAATATCTGCAACATGTAAATGCTCAGCTAAATGTTTTAAATGATGCAAGGGCGTTTCGGTGTACAAACGATGCGTTTTTTGAAACTCGTGAACGCTTTTAATCTGCCTTTCCTCAAAAATTAATAACTCCTCTTCGTTATATTCAGGTGAACAGAAATTATTTTCAGCCCATTTTATATCGGTTTGTATGATTTTCTGCATGAAAAGCCCCTCCTATTTTGATCTTGCCGTGACTTCTAATTCAACTAAAGCTCCCTTTGATATAGCAAAAACAAAGCTTTTTGCTATTTATGATTGTCGTAAGACTACTTTTTAGGTCAAAAAAATTTAACTTTATATCGCCTTACACTCGTAATTTACAGTACTCCTGCAAGACGGCTGACTACATCGAGTAATACATTCGCTCCGGCAACCAAGTCCGATTCCGACGTGTACTCACGAGGATTATGACTTATCCCACCGACGCTCGGAACGAAAACCATAGCCGTTGGGCAAATACGGGCGATCATCTGTGCATCGTGGCCTGCACCCGACGTCATTCGCTTGGACGATAGGCCACGGCGATCGGCAGCACATTCCACTAGCTCCGCGATATTGTCATCGAAGATAACTGGTTCAAAGCGCGCCAGTCGCTCTGCAGTAATGCAAACCTCCTCGGCAGCGGCCAATTTTTCGAGGTAGTCTGCCAATGCAGCTTCTTCGTCTTTTAATCGCTGCTCATTAGGATCGCGTAAATCAACAGTGAACGTGGCACGCGAAGGGATAACGTTGATAGCACTTGGCTCGAAATGAAGGCAGCCAACTGTCGCCACAGTCGGTGTAGTTGAGCTGATGGCACGATCATGCAAGAATGTTACAACTCTTGCGGCCGCATGTCCTGCGTCACGCCGCATAGCCATGGGTGTAGTTCCAGCATGATTCGCAACTCCTTCTATCGTAATGCGTTGCCATGAAATTCCCTGAAGATTTTCCACTGCGCCGATCGAGATTCCCATACGCTCAAGTACCGGACCTTGCTCTATGTGAAGTTCTACATAGGCATGCGGTTGTAAGAATCCTGGATCTTCTGTCCCCGCATAACCAATTCTCTCAAGCTCTGCACCTAGCAATGTCCCATCAATGCCAACCGTCGCAAGTGCCTCTTCAACAGGAAGACCTCCTGCAAATACAAGAGAGCCCATCATGTCAGGCGCATAGCGTACACCTTCCTCATTGGTGAACGCTGCCACCGCAATCGGGCGAGAAGGAACAACTCCAGCCTCCCGCAAAGTTTTGATGACTTCAATGCCAGCAAGTACGCCATAGCATCCGTCATAAATACCTGCATTGATCACTGTGTCTATGTGTGACCCCATTAGGATTGGCGCTTGATCTTCAGCATCAGGACTACGCCAAATTCCAAAGATATTGCCGATGCGGTCGATTGCGATCTCCAGGCCAGCTTCCTTCATCCAGACCACCACCGCATCCCGCCCCGCTTTGTCGGTGTCAGTGGCTGCTAATCTAGTCAGCTTTCCGTCTCCATCACGTCCAATCTGACCAAGCTTAGTAAGTCTGCTGAACAATCGTTCCGCATTAATTGACAGGTTAAAACTCTTAAATTGGATTTCACTTTTCTCCATTTTCATTTCGTATCCCCCTTATTTTAATTTCGCAATGACTTCCATTTCAACTAATGCTCCTTTTGGGATCGCTGAAACTTCTACACAGCTTCTTGCCGGCTGATGTGTGGAAAAGTAAGATCCACATACTTCATTTACACTTTGAAAGAAATCAATTGAATCTGGAAAGGTCGTTGTTTTTACAACGTCCTCCAAACCAAGACCTACTCTAATAAAAGACCCGTTATATTCTTCATGATTTGTTCTGATTATTCAGCAGCGGTTTGGCCGACAATTTCTCCGCTGTAACGGCTTGTGAATATGAACCAACGGCTGCGGGTGCTTTTTTAATTGAATGGGCTGAACCATATGTACTTCCTCCTTTTAATCTTTTCTCTATAACCATTTGCAATTATTATGCCAACTCAATAAACCCTTGTTTTAGAAGAATTTAAGATAAAAAAACAGCCATTCAGTATCAAAATGATACTAAACGGCTGCCTAGCTATCTAAGAACGATGATATATAATGATAAGGAGAAAAAGGTATCAATTTGATATTACGTATCAATTTGATACTTTTTTATTTTTCTAAATAAAGTCGCTCTTCCAATTCCGAGCAATTCACTTGCCTCTTCGATATTTAACTGTTGATGACGGACATAATCAATAGCTTTTTTTATCATCTCTTTTTCCATTTCAAGGAGCGAAAAGGTAGGTTTGGTTGAGAGGTTTTCCTTTTTAACTTTTAATTTACGATGAATTAGCTCTTCAGCTTCATCCATTGTGATCCATCCGCTCTTGATAAAATTAAACAAGTATTCAATGAAGTTCTTTAATTCCCTGACGTTTCCCTTCCATGGATAATGTAACATCAATTGTTTAACATCATTTCCAAGTCCCAACACATTTGCCCCAAAAAGATCATTAAACATAGATGTGAAATACTCACTTAAAGCCAGAATATCTTCCTTGCGGCTTCTTAGGGGCGGGATGATAATGGGAACAACATTTAGCCGAAAATACAGATCTTCTCTAAAAGTACCCATTCTCACCATTTCCTGCAGATCTTTATTTGTCGCTGCTATTACGCGCACATCAACCGGTATAAGTGCCGTTCCACCAAGATGCTCGATTTCTCTCTCCTGCAAAACACGTAATAATTTAACTTGCAGGAAAGAAGGCATTTCTCCGACTTCATCTAGAAAAATAGAGCCGTTGTGAGCCAATTCAAACTTACCAGGTTTTCCGTTACGATTTGCACCGGTGAACGCGCCTTTTTCATACCCAAACAATTCACTTTCTAATAAATGTTCTGGAATCGCGCCACAATTAACCGTAATAAAAGGGCCTTCTTTACGCATACTAGCATTATGTATGGCTCTAGCAAACTCTTCTTTGCCAGTCCCGCTCTCACCTTGAATTAAAATAGTGGAATGAGATTGAGACACTTTATACGCATAATCTTTAACCTCTTTTATTTGAGGGCTAACCCCTATGATTTGATCAAACGGTTTCTTTTGCTCCTCTGTAGTTTTTTCTGCCAGATGCCGGATTTCATTTGCATCTTGAAGAGTGAGTAAATACTCAGAATAACGCTCTGAAGCGGATAGCTTTTGCCTGTTTATAAAAAATGATTTTCCTTCTTTGTTGATTAAGGTGCTGATCGTTTGACTCTTTTCATCCGTATGATGAATCATTTCGCTTAAAAAATTCTTTACATCACCTGGAAGCGAACGATTATTTTCGATACCTAACAACATTTCCGCTTTTACATTCATTTCTTCAATGGTGCCTTTCTCATCTAACACAATAATTCCTTGATTAACGAGATTCATGATTTTAGCCATCTTCTCTGTGTTTATGGTTAGCTGTTGAATCATATCATGTTCGTGTAATTTGCTAGCTAAAAGATCGGCCATTTTACTTAAAAACGTTAGGATTCCTTCTGTATTATCAAAGAGTATCTTCCGTTGCTCTTCATTAAAGGCCAATAAACCGATCACCCCTATAGACTGGCCTTCATAGGTAATGGGAGCACATACCTCTCCAGTCTCTGAACAATTTCCATAAAATCTGCATCTTTCACAAACTTGTTCATAACCCGGCTTTTCAATTACTATAGGTTGTCCAGTCCTAACAGCCGATTGGTAAACGAAATCTCCTTCCATTTTATGCAAAACACTTTCTTTGTGTTCTCCCGTACCTGCCACTCTTATAAAATTATGGTTTGCAATCTCCACTTCAATCTTCAAAACAGCTGCAATTGCGTCAGCAATCTGTTGAACCGCAGGCTGAATATCCAGTAAATCCATCTTTCCACCCCTATTCTTAATAACCTCCACTTTTCAGAGTGAAATTGTCAAATAATTCTTGGTATCGTTAAGAACTCTTGCAATCCACTGTCGAAATTGATTGTTGAATCTTTTAATTTTTTGTCAGTCTTGTTCAAAAGAACCTTGAGCAACTCTGCTAACTACTGGAATGCCACAGTATCATTGATTTTTTTACTTTATCATAGAATTCATTAAATAAGCGCCTAAAGTTCAATGATCAGTATCACAGAAAAATTTTCTATTTAATAACAATAACCTTATGTAATCATCAATACTTTTATCAACCATGATGATAGGCTTGAACAAAGTAGAAGTCCTGGTATGACAATGAATAAGGATACCTCTATCGGATTGTGGATGTCACAAATTTAGTCGCTCAGGAACTGCTTCGTTGATGGATCGACTAAATCTCTCTTGCGAAAGCTAAACGTTGCGTAAGGCCTCTCTTCTTAGTTTATTCGCCATATTAGCTATTTTTATATGCTAGAAGTGTCATGTTAAGCCGATTCCATAATTTGTTAATAAAATAGCTTTTACGATTAAATCCTACTTAATAATTTCCAACCGGCTTTGGACAGCGGTGGTTTAAAATGCTTTTCCGTTTCGTTAGAACTTAAAAAATATAGGATTTATAAAGAATTTGCGGTAAATGCAGTTACCTCTTTTGGAAGATAATACAATTTTCGCATATTTACAAAACCTTTACAAAATAGACATAGCCAATTTACAAAAAGCCTTTATTCTTAACATTGTGATAAAATTCAACAATTTCAGTTGCCAATAGACCATCTGGAGGTAGAGACATGAGGCTTATAAAAAAAGCAGCGAACGGATTATGGTTATTATCCTTAGTTGCCGTTTTAACAGCATGTGGAGGAAATAACGAGAATGAAGCGGGTTCGTTAAATGAAGGAAAAGATACCATCTCTATTTCTGGTTCTACATCCGTAGGACCCTTAGCTGAAAAATTAGCGTTCAATTATGAAGAAAATCAGGATGTTAATATAGAGATTAATCAAATCGGCTCTTCCGCCGGTATAACAAATGCCATAAGCGGCGTATCAGAGATTGGCATGTCTTCACGTGATTTAAAGCCAGAAGAAAAAGAAAGCGGATTGGATGAGACAGTCATCGCTTATGATGGAATTGTAGTAGTTGTTCATCCAAGCAACAAAGTTGATAATCTTACGACAGAACAAGTGAAGCAAATTTTTACTGGCAAGATTACGAACTGGAAGCAACTCGGTGGAGACGACAAGGAAATAGTAGTCGTTTCTCGCGAGGACGGCTCTGGTTCACGTGATGCCTTTCAAGAAATTGTCGGTTACACGTCAGGCGAATTAGTGAAAAGCTCTATTATCGCAAGCGGCAACGGCAATATTAAAACAACGGTTGCGACAAATGAGCATGCCATTGGCTTTATTTCTTTCGAATACATTGATGAATCCATTTCTACTGTAAAAATCAATGGCGTGGAAGCTACGGCGGAAAACGTTCTACGGCAAAAATATAGTCTGTCACGTCCCTTTTTATTCGTCTACAAGAAAGATCATTTAACGGATGCCGGGCAACAGTTTATTGATTACATTTTAAGCCCAGAGGGACAAGCGATCGTTTCTGAAACAGGCGCTATATCCTTACATTAATTACGATTCATAGATTGTTAGAAAGCAAAAGAAATCTTGGGGGAATGCAGCATGGCAAGCCTGCCTATTGAAAATCAAACTACGAATAACAGAAAATCTAATAAAAAGAAGTATTTTCTGGAGAATGTCTCATCAAAAGTTTTCTTGTTTTGTGCCCTTTTATCGGTATTTAGTTTACTGCTCATCATTGGATTCGTCTTTTACAAAGGCTCACATCCATTCATCGCAGAAGGCTATAGCTTTATAGATTTTATTTTCGGAACGGATTGGGTGCCAAGTGAGGATCAATTTGGGATCTTCCCGATGATTGTCGCATCAGTTTACGCGACTATTGGCGCTCTGATCATTGGAGTACCTGTCGGACTGTTTACCGCCATTTTTCTATCGGAGCTTGCCCCAAAAAGCATGGCCAAAATCATCTCACCAGCGGTACAGCTGCTGGCGGGTATCCCGTCCGTGTTATATGGTGTATTTGGACTTGCTATTATCGTTCCTTTCTTGCAGAACAACTTAGGTTTAGCGAAAGGACAAAGCTTGTTGGCGGTCATCTTAGTATTAGCGATCATGATGCTTCCAACGATTGTGACTGTCGCTGAAACAGCTATTCGTGCCGTTCCAAAAACGTATCGAGAAGGATCCTTGGCACTTGGTGCTTCCGAAATTGGAACCATCTTTAAAGTCGTCGTGCCAGCAGCCAAATCAGGCATTATGGCAGCTATTGTACTAGGTTTAGGAAGAGCAATTGGAGAAACAATGGCGGTCATTCTAGTTGCAGGAAACAGCCTTATCATTCCTACAAGCCTGACAGACAGTATGCGTCCGCTGACGACCAATATCGCCTTAGAAATGGGCTATGCGTTCGGTACTCATCAAGAAATGCTGTTTGCTACTGGAATTGTTTTATTCTCCTTTATTTTATTGTTAAATTTCGTATTAGCAAAAATCAGTTCAAGGGGTGGTAATTAATGCGAAGGTTTAAAGATAATTTGCTGCGCGGACTTCTCTGGTTCTCCGCCCTTCTGACTGTTGCCATTCTTGTCGTCATTGTAGGGTACATCTTTTTCAAAGGGTTCCGATTAATCAGCTTGGATTTCATCTTTGGCGATTACTCACCAACTGGTGGCGGCGGTATTTGGCCGATGATTATTACAACGATCTATACAATCGTCATTTCGTTATTGATTGCGACACCAATCGGAATTTTGGCGGCGGTGTACCTTCAAGAGTACGCTAAACAAGGCCGATTAGTAAAAATGATCCGATTTGCAACAGAAAGTTTAACAGGAATCCCTTCTATCATTTATGGATTATTTGGTGCAGTATTTTTTGTCGCTACGCTGAAATTAGGGATGTCTATCATTGCAGCTTCTCTGACTCTAACTATTATCGTATTGCCAGTGATCATCCGAACAACAGAAGAAGCCTTAAAAACAGTACCACACCAGTACAGAGAGGGATCCCTCGCCCTTGGTGCAACAAAGCTGCAAACTTTATATAAAGTGATTTTGCCAAGCGCCATGCCCGGCATTCTATCGGGAATCATCCTCTCAATTGGGAGAATTGTTGGTGAATCTGCCGCGATCTTTTTAACAGCTGGAACGGTAGCAGCGATGCCTGAAAGTATCTTCTCATCTGCAAGAACATTAACCGTTCACTCCTACTTGGTGACTCAGGAGGCTGGAGACATTGAGCTTGCAGCTGCCATTGGAATCGTGTTAATTGTCATTATTTTAGTTTTGAACCTCTTAGCAACGTTTATATCAAAGAAATTAAATAAGGCTGACTATTAATTGAATGAGGTGCGATACATGAGTACAGCATTACTGGAGCGGAACAAAGAAAGCAAGGAGGAAGAATTATCGCCTATGAATCAGCAAATAGAGAAAGCAACTAAGATTAGCGTAAATGATCTGAACTTATTTTATGGTGATAAACAAGCACTCTATAATATCTCAATCGATATTCAGGAAAAGCAAGTGACAGCTTTAATCGGTCCTTCTGGCTGCGGTAAGTCGACTTTTTTACGAACGTTAAACCGGATGAATGATCTAATTGATGGGGTAAAGATTTCTGGTGATATTACTATTGATCACGAAAACATTTACCAATCTCACGATGTCATTCAGCTTCGGACAAAGGTTGGGATGGTCTTCCAAAAGCCAAATCTTTTTCCGATGAGTATTTATGACAATGTAGCATATGGCCCTCGAATGCAGGGTATAAAAAGTAAAAGAGAATTAAATCGAATTGTCGAGGAAAGTTTGCGTGGAGCGGCAATTTGGGATGAAGTGAAAGGCCGTTTAAAAACATCGGCACTCGGGCTATCAGGCGGTCAGCAGCAGCGTGTTTGTATCGCGCGTGCCATCGCAATGAAGCCGGAGGTCATCTTAATGGATGAGCCCACTTCTGCATTAGATCCTATCTCCACACTCAAAGTGGAGGAATTAATCGCTCAATTAAAAAAAGATTACACGATTGTCATTGTTACCCACAATATGCAGCAGGCAGCACGTGTATCTGACAAAACCGCCTTCTTTTTGAATGGGGAAATCATTGAATATGATGTCACGAAGAAAATCTTTTCTAATCCAAAAGACCAAAGAACAGAAGATTACGTAACCGGACGTTTCGGTTAATGAAGGGATGATTTCCATGAATGCACGTAAGAATTTTGATAACAGTTTACAAGAGTTGCAGAATAAAATGATAGAAATGAATGAACTTGCCATTTCTGCATTTGAGAAAGCTTTTACTGCGTTTCAGACTCAAAATATGGAGTTGGCTTTAAAGGTAATCGAGGACGATACAGTTATCGATAACCTTGATATCGAAATAAATCAATTCGCAGTGTGGCTCATAGCGAAAGAGCAGCCGTTTGCAACAGATTTAAGAAGAATCATCGCTTCTTTAAAAATCACATCGGACATCGAGCGAATCGCCGATTTTGCAGCGAATATTGCGAAAGCAACTATCAAAATCGGAACAGCTCACTCTTTGATAAGCCTAACGAATCTTGAGCAAATGAAAGAAATATCTATGAATATGCTTCAGATGGCAGTGACTTCGTTTATAGATGGGAACATCTCTCTTGTTAGAGAGGTTGCTGATCTAGATGATCAAGTCGACAACCATTACGCTGAGAACTATAAGCGGATCACCGAAGAGTTGAAACAAAACCTAGAAGACACAACTCAGTTAGTACAGCTCTTATTCATAAATCGCTACCTTGAACGTACAGCCGATCATATTACAAATATCGCTGAAAGTGCTGCTTACCTGATCAAAGGTCAAATATATGATTTGAATTCTTAGTAATCATGCAGTTTGCTAAGAAACAATCCTCGTAACAGGAAGTTTGGGATACATCACTCCCTGAAGATCCATTATTTTCGTTTCCTCCCCTATTCTTTCTATGCGGCTTCTTCCGTTGGAACCGCCTGGAACATATCTTATACAATAAAGCGTAAAGTCGCTCCTTCCGACTTTACGCTTTATACATTTATTTTTTTCTGTTTTGTCCTTCCTTATGCTCGCAACCTAGATCCCCTCCTCCTAGATTTAGGACGAGGGGATAACAAAGTTATCTAAGAGAGACTTATTTACTTCGCAATCATTCTTTTTCTGATAAACAAAACAACAAGCACTATAAATAATAAACCGAGCACTCCATACATGACATTTGAGTATATATCCATATACCCCACAATCTTGTCCCACGATCCCCCAACAGCCGCCCCTACATTAACGAGGACTGCATTCCAAATTAACGTCCCTAAAGTGGTAAATACTAAAAACACCCAAAAATTCATACGCATCATGCCAGCTGGCAAGGAAATCAAACTTCTAATCAAAGGGACAAACCGACAGAAAAACACCGTCCATACTCCATACTTAGAAAACCAATCATTCGCTTTATCAACATCTTTTTTTGATAGTCTAAGAAGATGCCCCCACTTCTCAACTACTCTTTCTATCTTATGTACATCAATCAGCAATCCGATACTGTAAAGAATAATCGCTCCTGCCACCGATCCGAAGGTGGAAGTCATAACCACTCCAAAGACACTGAGGGATGTGTGTGTAGTCATAAATCCACCAAACGTTAAGATTACTTCTGACGGGATAGGCGGGAATAGATTCTCTAACGTAATTAACAAGAAAATCCCTACGTATCCGAATTGTTCCATTATATTAGTAATCCAGCTTTCCATCTTATTGCTCCTCTTCTGCTAATAATCAAAGTCGAAAAAACAGCCCGTTAAATCTTTAGAAACCATCAAACCTTCCATTCTATTTTATAGATAGATGTGTGTACAGTATTTCTCATTTTAAAAGTAGTAATAACTTCAAAAGATTTTTTACACTCTATTTCTTGTCTTAGTTTGTTCCTTATCTGTGAAATATATTGTATATAGCCAAAACAAATGTATGGCTGCTTTTCCCTTTTATCCTTCCAACATCACCTACACACTCATCATATCGTATTCGATTTGAACCTCTCTATACAAACATTTTACTTTAAGCAGGAATGGCAGCTTCCATATCAACATCGTTTCTGCAAACAATCATTTTGTAACTACAATGATAATGTATAAGACTATCATAAGATTATTTTAATTTAAGTGTCAAAAATCACGTCTCTAAAATTAAAAAGTATTATTTAGTAACCTTGAAAGTACAAAAGTTTTACTTGAGTAAGTCTTAAAAGATCAAAGTTCCTTATTTTATGCTCATATAATAAGGAAGAAACTCGTCATTAAAGGAGCAGAAGACCTCTCGGAAGAATACCAACAAAGTCTGCTCTGTTTGCTATCAAGCATTTCTCTTTAAGTGAAATTACTTTAATTATGTATTTGAATTTTTCACATTATGTATCAAATATTATTTATTGCGTCTTTTTTAAAACAAAAAAGCAGAATCCCTGATACAGGAGATTCTGCTTTTTTCGTTATTTAAGGATTATTTTTTTATCCAGATTCAACTGGACTTCTTGTTGTGTTGCATTTAAAATTTGATGTTTTTTCATTTTTAAATGATAAACAATGTAACAGCCAATAAAGAAGATTCCTCCGCAATAAAGGGCCATACGCTGAGCAGGATCAAATGCTAAACTAATCATAACGATACAGTTTGCTATCAAGGCTATAATCGGCAATATCGGATAAAGAGGAATTTTAAATTTTAAATCCTCCACTTTTCCACCTTGCTGAATATATTTTTTTCTAAACGCAAGCTGGGAAGCCGTAATAGCAATCCAGCCAATTTGTGCACCGAGCCCCGCAAGAGAAAGCAGCCAAACAAAGACGGTTTTTGCTGCTACTACACTCGAAAGCAGAGATAAGCCAGCTATCGCAAGGGTAATCAGCAATGCATTCATCGGTACGCCTCTTTTGTTGACTCTTCCTACCATTGGACTGGCCATCTTTTCTACTGAAAGAGAGTACAGCATACGCGTTGCGGCATAAAGTCCGGAATTGGCAACAGATAAAAGAGCCGTAAGAATAACAAAGTTCATGATATCGGCAGCATAAGGAATTCCAATGCTATCTAATACGACGACGAACGGACTCTCCACTACCCCTGCCTTCTCCATAGGGATCATGGCGGCTAGAACAAAGACCGATAGCACAAAGAAGAAAAGCGTTCTCCATACCGTTTGTCGGATTGATTTCGGAATCGTTTTTTCAGGATTTTCACTCTCTCCTGCCGCAATACCAATTAACTCTGTCCCCTGAAACGAAAAGTTAACTGTAATCATCGTAATAAGAAGGGCTGATACGCCATTAGGGAAAAGTCCTTGTGCATAAAACTGGGAAAAGAATGGCGCTTCTTGTCCGCCTTTCATATCAATCAAACCAAACATGGCAGCTCCGCCCACGATGAGAAACATAATAATAGCTACTACTTTAATGCTCGAAAATAAAAATTCTGCTTCAGCAAATGCTCTTGTTGATAAAGCATTTAACACAAAGAGAAGGACAGCAAAGATAGCACACCACATCCAAACTGGTGAATCTGGAAACCATCTTAGCATAAGCTGTCCAGCTGCTAAAAATTCTAAGGCAACTGTTACAGCCCAGCCCAGCCAATAAAGCCAGCCGACAGAGAAACCAGTTGCAGGACCGATAAATTTTGTCGTATATGTCTGAAAAGAACCTGAAACAGGCATGGCCACGGACAGCTCTCCAAGACAAAGCATAGTTAAATACATAATGAAACCGCCGACTAAGTACGAAAGAATCGCACCCGTTGGACCTGCTTCATGGATTGTGTAGCCCGAACCAAGGAAAAATCCTGTTCCAATACATCCCCCTAACGAAATCATAAACAAGTGTCTTGCCTTCATACTTCTCTTTAATTCATGTGTTTCATTGTTTCCTGATGACATTAAAACTCTCCTTTAACTTCTTTACTTTAAAAGCGGTTTCTTTATTTTGAAAACCACTTCTAGGCGAATAAACGAAGCGATATTTTTTGAATTTTTAAATATCTAGACAGAAATTTATTTTAAACCTTGCTATAGACTTCTCTTAATTCTTTTGGGAGACAGTCTTTTTCTTGTATAGAACGCTTTCATTTTATTTAACAATCTACATAACTTATCGAAAGTTCAAAATCAGTTCGAAGCAGTTAAACTCAGTCGCTCCTAACAAGAACTACTTCATAGCGTTTAAAGTAATGTATCGCCTAACAACGAACTAATTAGCGCAACAGCCACTCTAGCTGTCTTATTGTGTTCATCCAAAATAGGATTGATTTCGACAAATTCCGCAGAGGTCACGATATTGGCCTCTGACAACATTTCCATTGCTAGATGGCTTTCCCGATAGCTGATTCCTCCCACTACTGGTGTACCTACTCCAGGTGCATCTTCGGGGTCCAGGCCGTCTAAATCAAGAGACAGATGCACGCCATCCGTGCGTTCTTTCAAATAAGTGATTGTTTCTTCCATTACTGCTGTCATGCCCATTCGGTCGATTTCATGCATGGTATATACTTTAATGCCTTTTTCCTTGATTAATTCTCTCTCTCCCTCATCCAAGGAACGGGCTCCAATGATGACAATGTTTTCAGGTTTTATCTTAGGAGTATAGCCCCCAATATTAGTGAGGACAGGGTGTCCCATTCCTAAACTAACCGCCAAAGGCATTCCATGTATGTTTCCTGATGGTGAGGTTTCGGCTGTATTTAAATCTCCATGGGCATCATACCAAATGACTCCTAGATTCTCAGAACGCTTTGCAACGCCAGCCAATGTTCCAATGGCAATGCTATGATCTCCTCCTAGCACCAATGGGAACCTTCCCAAACTCGTAATCTCGTTTATTTTTTGGCTTAGTTTATCATTGCCTTCTGCTACAGCACTTAAATTTTTCAAATTAGTCTCCGTATCGGCGGTTGCTCTTTCCCGAAGCCCGACACGTATATCCCCTTCGTCGTAGACAGTATAACCAAGCTTTTCTAGCCTTTCGCTTAACCTAGCGTATCGTATGGCGCTTGGCCCCATGTCTACTCCTCTTCTCGTTTGGCCTAGATCCATGGGAACACCGATAATTGAAATCTCTTTTGTCATGCTTTCGTCTCCTTCACTAATTTTCTGAATTAGTGTAACTGAAAAAAACAAATGACTCAACTCGACATTTTTTTTAATATTTATGCGATTAATTCCTTTCGTTCTTTTTCTACTTTTCAGTTTTCTAGATTATCTATATACAATACAAAAAGGACAGAAAAAGGTGGCACAGCCTTCCCTTCTCTGTCCTTTTAACGGAGAATAATATCCATTATTTTTCTAAAAATATAAAATAGTTTATATAACTAAAACGTTTGTAAACATTACTTTATTAGAAGATATTTAAATCCCACTCTCTAGCTAAATGTTTTAGCAGCATCGCTCCTGCCACGCTGTTGCCATATTCATCTATAGCTGGCCCGTAAATCCCAATCCCACATCCATGTGGAAATGGAGAATTTGGAGAATTCACTCGGCCGGGAACAGTTGCCATGATGCCACCAGAAACTCCACTTTTGGCCGGCAAACCAATAAGAGCTGCAAACTTGCCAGAAGCATTATACATTCCGCACGTAACCATCAATGCTTTCGTCAGCCTGGCCACTTCTTTTGGAAAAATTTGCTCCTTGTAAATTGGATGAAACCCGTCATAAGCTAGCACTAATCCGATTATGGCTATATCCTGAGCGGTCACTTCAATTGAACACTGCTTTAGATACACCTCTAAAGCTTCTTCAACTGTAGATTCTAAAAATCCAGTCTCTTTCAAGTAATAAGCTAACGCTCTATTCCGATGGGCCGTTTGCCATTCCGACTGAAAGACTGCTTCATTCATAACCGGGCGTTTCCTCACCATCTTTTCAAACAATGTTAAAAATGATTCGGTCTTTTCGAAAGTTGATCTTCCTCCAAGTAAAGAGGCTACAGTGAGCGCACCGGCATTGATCATCGGGTTAAATGGCCTTCCTGGCTTATGCACTTCTAAACGAATAATTGAATTAAATGCATCGCCAGTCGGTTCTACATCTACCTTATCCAGAACATATGAGGTACCAAAATCTATACAGGCAGCTATAAAGCTAATGACTTTCGATATGCTTTGTAAAGTGAAGGAACTCTTACAATCCCCAGACTCTAAGACCGTTCCATCCGGAGCTGCCATAACAATCCCCAATTGCAACGGATCCACCTTTTCTAAAGCTGGAATATAGGCAGCACATTGGCCTTGTACAGCATAGGGGCGATATTGCTCAACCCATTGATTTAAATAGACACTATGTCGATGTTTTTCATGATTTTTTTCTTGGCCAGGTGGGAAGATCCCTTTTGTAGCTACAGACATGTTCCATCTTTCCTTTCTGCAGAAGCAAAATAAATGATGAGAATTTAGCTCATTCTCATCATCAATTATTCTTCGAACTTACTATTAAACGTACATTTCTTTTCGAGGCGGCGTTATGTTTTCAGGAATCAGGGACTCATATGTTTCCCCTTCCATACGATCCTTCCATTCTAATTTTGCTTTCTCGATAATATTTGGATTTAACATAGCCTCGATCGCTGTGCAAGCGATAACTTTTCCTGCTTGAAGCATGCCTTTATGAGCAATAGGCATGGCCCCTTGTGATACTGCCTGCCATGTATGAAAAGGAGTGCCAAGCGCCCAGCATGCTGTCATACATTGTATCGTTGGGACTACCCAGCTGACATCGCCGACATCAGTAGAGCCTGATAAAGAGCTTATATCACCAAGCGGTGGAATAATATCTGCAATAGCTTTATCTTTCAAATACAGTGCTGTTTCTTTATCTAACCCTGCTAAGTCATTATGAACATCTTCTTGAGTAAGAGTGGCTCGAATTTCTTTAGCGAACTGCTGATCAAATTGATCATAATAAGGGGTACCCACCGCAGTTAAATGCTTGTACATTACATTCGCTAATGTGACATTAGGTATTAAGTTCGAAGCACTTCCCTCAAATTCCACTTCCATTGATGTTCCCGTCATCAAGGCCGCCCCTTTAGCGATGTTGTATACACGTTCGTATAAATCTTTTACTTGTTGCTTTTTTGGGGCACGAATTAAATAAGCAACTTCAGCATGAGGCTGTACGACATTTGGCGAAGTTCCTCCGGTATCCGTAATGGCATAATGCACTCTTGCCTCGGAAATCATATGTTCCCTCAAATAGTTAACGCCGATGTTCATCAATTCTACTGCATCCAATGCACTTCTGCCTAAGTGAGGAGCCGCGGCAGCATGGGCACTCTTCCCATTAAATTTAAACGTCACAGCGTAGTTGGCAAGTGTATGGACGTTCCAAATAATGGGAATGGTCGAGGGATGCCAAGAGAGAGCCAGATCTACATCATCAAACAACCCTGCACGAGCCATAAAGGCTTTTCCAGAACCATTTTCCTCTGCCGGGCAACCATAATAACGAACTGTCCCCTGCAAACCTGTTTGCTTCATATAGTTTTTAACGGCCACTGCGGCAGCAAAAGCACCGGCTCCCAACAAGTTATGACCGCACCCATGACCATGGCCGCCTGGAGTAACCGGCTCATGTTTAGCAAGACCTTTTTTCTGACTTAGGCCTGTTAAAGCATCGAATTCTCCTAAAATGGCCACAACCGGTTTACCACTTCCATAGCTCCCAATAAACCCAGTTTGCAGTCCGGCAACCTCTCTCTCAATGTGAAACCCTTCAGCTTCTAACGCTTGACATAAATATGCCGATGATTGATGTTCTTGGAAGTTGATTTCCGGACAATGCCAAATTTTATCACTTAGCTTAATAAATTTGTCTCTCTTTTGCTCAATTAGATCAGAAATAAGTGTTTGTAACTTCATTTACAAGACCTCCCTCAAAGTTTTCTAGCAATAAACGATTTGTATTGATTATGCATCTAACGCATAAGCTTCTTCCTCGTTTTGTTTGAGCAGGTCTCCTTTTTTATCATTTAAGGTTAAAAACGCTCCAATGCAGACAACAGAAAGTCCAATTAACATCCAAAACGCGGCATCAAATGAACCATTAAACGCATCAACGATAAATCCAATCGCCATTGGCGTCAGGAATCCAGCCAATTGACCGCCAGTATTGGCAATTCCCATGGCCGTACCCGTAACAGAAGATGGCAATTGTTTAAGTATAATGGCCGGTAATAGAGTCACAACAAAGGCAATAAATAGATTAACAATCGTTTGATACGTAATGAATGATGCGACACTTGAAGCTGTAAACATTAGATACAGCAAGATTCCAATCATGGTACATGAAAGCCCTCCTGCCAATCTTTCTCGGCCTTTTGGCAGCTTATCAATGATATAACCGCTTAAATAGATACCCGCTAGCATTGTTACTCCTGGAATCGTCTGAACCCAGCCAATTGAAATTAAATCTAGACCACGGTTTTTAACTAAATAGGTTGGTATCCATGTTGCAAGACCCCAGTTCACTGCATAAATACAGAAATAAGCAATAATTAAATTCCAGACCATGGGTGTTTTAAATAATGAACTGAAAATTCCCTTTTGATTTGAAACTGCGGTTTGAGTCATGTTACCTGCTGGGTTGGTTTCTGGAAGTTTAATGAAATACCAGTAAAGCGCTGCAATAATAACACCTGCAGCTCCCATTATGACAAACGTACTGCGCCAGCCGATCGTCGTCAGCAGTGCAGCTGATGCGATAGGAATAATAAGGGCAATGATCCCCCCTGATGACAGCATTACTGCCATTGCTCGACCACGTTCCGCTTTAGGAAACGTAAGTGATATGATTTTTGAGCTAGAAGGCTGAAAGCCACCTTCTCCGATACCAAATAGAAAACGAATAATAATCATAGAAGCCAAGGACCAGGCAGCACCTGTTAACCCTGTAAAAATCGACCACAAAACAACTGCAGCAATAAGGACTTTTCTAGGTCCAAATCGGTCTGCCAGCCATCCTCCCGGCATTTGCATAAGCGCATATCCGGCAAAAAAACTGCTAAGTAAAAGTCCAGTAGAGGATGAACTCAAATTTAAATCTTCTGTAATAGATAAAACTGCATAATTCATAATGTAACGATCTAGATTTCCCAGAGACCACCCTAGAAACAACAAGATTAAAATCCAATTTCTCATACGTTTCGAATCCATATTCTCCTATTCTCCCTTTAAAAAATAATTGATGTAGATATCAAAAATGAATGTATCTTCAAATTCGATTGTTTGAGACGTTTTTAAGCACTACTCGAAGCGCTTTCATTTTCATTATCTAGAGTTTGAAATTCCGCACGGTCAACTGCTCTTACATATCAAAAACTCTTCTAATTACTAAAGTAACGCTTTTTTGAATAGTGACCTTCTTTGTGGACAACTATTTACTTTTACTAATGAAACGTATTTTTCCAATCCAACTTGTCTATTTTAATAAAACGAACGATTGATGAGACTAGTTGACCCCAGTGACTCCCCCTTAATTTTAAAAATATTTCTCCTTTAACGAATATATAACGAAATTTTCGTTATTTATATAATAGGGGATGCTTTGTTTTTATTCAATAGTTTTTTTATGTAAAATAAAAAAATAAGCATTCGAATTGAATGCTTATTTCAAACAATATACTTTAATCGGTCTTCCTCGATTCTGATGTGACTCTTCACCAATACACTCTGCTAACCCCGCGTCACATAATTCAGCCACAATCCGCTGAGCATTTCTTTCCGTCATCTGAAGATTCATAGCCAAATCTTTTGTCGTAAAATTACTCCATCCCATTTTTTTGATCAAAGCATCTATTTTTTTAAATGTTTTTACGTTGATCTTTGCCTTTTTTAATGTCTCTAAGAACTCTTTATCTTCTGTACGATAAGCATAAGTCAGTTCTTCTTCCTGTCCTGCTGACTCAATGATTGTTCCATCATCCTGGACGATCATAATTTCTTGTTCTTCTTTTCTCTTCGATTCTTGAAGAGCGCGATGCGCATTTATTTCTGCTGATAGCACGGTTTTTCCAAAACCGATTCCTACAGAAACAACTGCATCCGCCTCCAGCGACAAGTATTGAACTTTTTCCCTTAATTTTTGAATCTCTCTTTCAATTGCCCCTCGAGAACTGAAAATAGTATATCGACCGTTCCCTTCCTCGACAAGAGACCCATCTAAATTCTCACAAAGCTGAAGAAGCGTTTCCTTGATCTTAAGCTCTAGATATTGAACCTCATAAGTTTTTTCCACTTTCTCTTTAATTGCGTCAAAATCTTTTACCTCAATTTTTTCAACCCCGATTTGAGTATCTTTGTAATAAGAGGCCCTAATCTTCTCGAAAAAAATTCTGAGGGTTTGAAAAATCTCAACGCGGGTCGGGGACATTAAAAACGCAGGAACACCAGCTTTGTTTAAAGCCTCATGAACAGTTGGATAACATGTCAAAGCCCCTTCAATCTTTTTCTGTTTCCATAAATCATAATGGAAGGTAAACAAATCCTTGGAAGAAATGTCTGCATCAAAATCTTTCACATAAAATTCCTTTACCATTTTTTTAAGTTGCTGCAAACTTTCTCCTTCCGTTACATTTGTAGCAGGAAACATATCGATACTGATACGGTCTAACAATTTCCGTTGAGAGTAAGCCAATTCCATAAAACTTTTATAAATGCTAGATTCTGTAGAGAAGATGTAAACCACATTTTCATTCGAAGGCAATATTTTTTCAGCCACCTGATATGGGATATATCCTGAAAAAATCCAGAAATCCACTTGATGATAATATTCTGATACAATCCCTTTTACTTCTTCTACCTCTGTATAAGGATAAGAGATAAACTCCATTTCTTGCTCGATTTCATTAGCCAGTTCAAGAATTCTTTTGATCGATGAACTTGGGCCAACCACACCAATTCTATACATTCTCTATTCCTACTTTCTAACCACTTATAAATACAAAAACATTTAATACAAGTCATTTTTCACTTTATGTTATACTATTAATTCTTCAACCTTCATCACGGTTTTATCCTATCTTTCCCTTTTTATACGAAACTCTCCCATCGTTCTCTTATAAAAAGCAACAGTTAGATGAAAACGATACATGTCTCTATTTATGTCTATGAGAAAGCAGAATCTGTTGCATGTAAAATTTTATTATCTTTTGCAAAAATTCGATAAACATTTGATGATTTTTTGAATTTCCAATCCTGTTTATGCTTAATATTTATCTTATCATACTTATGTTTTTATTCCACTAACCTTCCTCCTGCCCTCCATTTGGCAATACTCATAAAAAACATAGATCCTATACTTCATAAGAAGATATTTTCATAGGTAGTACCACATTTGCTTTTGACAGCAATCTATCTGATATGGAATACTCCATAAAAGGGGAATTATTTTCTCGATCATCTTATTCACTTCTGAACCTTCACTTTGATTGAAGTTCTTCATTAAAGATTCATGATTATAAACACTCATCTTCTTATCTAATCAAAAGAGCCTGCACCCAAAGAATGCAGACCCTAAGCATATAAACAAACATCTTTTCCCTAAAATAGTTATAAAACTTATTACTATATATTTTTCCACCAAGGTGAATGAGAAACAGACAGATCTCTGTCTAAAGGAATCGTTTCACCAATTTTAGGAGTAAGGATACGAACTCCTGCCTTTTTTGTTTCTGCTAAAGCTCGCTCTATAGGTTCCGTCCAGCTATGATAAGCAAGAGTAAAGGCTCCCCAATGAATTAACATCATCTGCTTTCCTTTTACATCTATGCTGGCTTGTACAGATTGTTCCGGTGTCATATGAACCCAGGACCAGCGTCTATCATACTGGCCACCTTCCATTAATGCGATATCAAAAGGTCCGTATTTTTCGCCTATTTCTTTAAAATGGGCATCATAGCCGCCATCTCCGCTCGTAAAGAAACGTGTCTGTTTTCCAAGAATGACCCAGCCACCCCATAGGGTCGCATCTCGATTAAAAATTCCTCTTCCTGAAAAATGTTTAGAGGGAGTGAATGCAATGGTTAACCCTTGAAATTGGATTTCATCCCACCAATTTAATTTTGTAATCTTTTTTTCCTCTACTCCCCATCGAATTAAGTGAGTATGAACACCGAGAGAGACGAAGAAATGCTTAACCTTGCTCTTTAGCTTTACTATAGATGGATAATCTAAGTGATCATAATGATCGTGTGTAATCAACACTGCATCAATAGAGGGTAATTCATCAATAATGTCTAATATATTTTGGCTATAACGCTTGCTTCCTGCAAAAGAAACGGGTGAAGCAACCGGTCCTAACATCGGGTCTACGAGTATTTTCTTATGGTTGATACTAAGTAAAAAAGCAGAATGCCCAAACCATGTTAGACTATCTTCTTCACTATTCACTTTCTTCCAATCCATCTCTGAGACAGGAATTGGACCAGCAGGATTTCGTTCAGTACGACCAGCCATATTATCCCTCATCATAGATAAATAATCAGATACCCTCATGTTCATCTTTGTTGGGATTTGATTAATGAATTTACCATTAACATAATTTTCCAGCCGGCTATATTCCTCTTTCTGCTCTTTGCTTAGATTCCCGCCGAACACTGGATGTATCTTTATAAACAAGAAGACGAGAGTAAATAAGATAACTACTAATAGGAATAAATAAATCATTGCTTTTTATAATCCCTTCCTGTTTCGATTGGGTATGTCCGTTAGTTTTTTCATTCTCAAGAAGTCATAAAAAGCCCCTTGTATCAAACCGATCGCCAAGAATCCGTGCTTTTCTAGAAGCATTTCTTCTGGGACACCCTTGATTTATTATATCGGATCTTTGCAGTCAAAAACGACTAACATTCTCCGATATACTTCCGTATTTTCCGGTTAGCTGTTGATTGACTAATGCCTAGTTTTTTAGCGATTTTAACACTGCTTGGATATTGTTGGTACATGCGCAAAATAAACTCTTTTTCTACCGTCTCCATATAATCCTGCAGTGTCATTTCTTTCATGACCTCTTTTGACGAATGGTTATCCGCTTCCTCGTTATTCATTTCAAGGTCAATTTCATTTCCACTCGTCGTGATCATCTTTTTTTCAATGAAATTCCGCAGCTCCCGAACATTTCCTGGCCATTCTTGTTGACTGATCCAAGCAACCATGGCTGTAGTAAAGTGTTTATTCATACCATACTTCAAATTCATTTCCTCGGTGATTTCAAAAACTAGGGGGACAATTTCGTCTCTTCGCTCTCTAAGCGGCGGAATTGTCATTTTAATCACATTGATTCGATAATAAAGGTCTTCTCTAAATTGTTTATTTTTAATCATTTCTTCTAAGTTTTGATTGGTAGCACAAATAATTCTGCATTTCAGTCCCACTTTTTTACTTCCGCCCACTCTCACAAGTGATTGGTTTTGTAAAACAGTCAGTAATTTCACTTGAAGATTCATGGGCAGTTCGCCAATTTCGTCCAATAGCAGCGTTCCTTCTCCGGCCGTTTCAAAATATCCCTTTTTTCCGCCCTTTTTCGCTCCAGTAAACGCTCCTTCTTCATATCCAAATAGCTCAGACTCAATTAGGGATTCAGGTATCGCACCACAGTTAACTTCAATGAAAGGTTGATTTTTTCTTTTTGACATTTCGTGAATGATTTGAGCGATTCTCGTTTTTCCAACTCCTGATTCACCTTCTAACAATACAGTAACTCCCAAATCAGATACCTTTAGTACAGTATCAAATACTTTTTCCATTTTTCCTTTTTTAAAAACAGAGGAATGCATCGCTTGTTGCTTTAATTTTTTTATTTCTTCTTGATATAATTGCATAGCTTTCGCAACCTGTTCATTCTCTTTTTTCAAGTATTCAAACTCTGTTATATCTCTAGAAAAACTAAGCGCTCCTAGTAAAGCCCCTTTATCGTCATAAACTGGATAGCCCGAGATGATTAGCTTTCTATTATGTATCGTTTCTTGAATAAATGTTTCTTTTCTTTCGTTTCTCAACACTGTTGCAATAATAGAAGGAGAAAAAATCCCTTCTTCTTCTAAAGCAAAGATATTTTGATTAATGAATTTCTCAGGCGGTATCCCGAATATTTTTTCTGTATTCCCACTTACATGTAATATGTTACCTACGTTATCAGCAATAAAAATTTCATCAAAAGAATGATCTAAAATATGCTTTAAAAGCAGAAAAGCATGTTCTCTCAAATCCATGTTTCCCCCTCCTAGTCATTACTGATTATATAATATTCAAAATAGACTAAACATACAAATTATTTTCACCAGTAAAAAAGGCAAAAAGTCTTTAAGTTTAATTTAAAAAAGTCAGATCAAATTTCTCATTTAATAAAAAACTGGATAGTAAAGTTTTGTGAAAAGTTGCTACGAATGTTAGTATATCAACCTATTTGCTTTACCCTTAACTCATTGAGCCGATCCTGCTGACATACAGAGGGAAACAGATTAATAACACCAGCTGCTTCTTGTTCTTTTTATTCTCTATTTGAACTTTAGAGCCCGATATTCTCTCCGTTCTCCGATAATCAAGTTTTATATTTCCTTCTCGTCTATCTCTCTAAAGAATTTTAATTGTTTTGCATTCATATCCCTTATCCCCTTCCAAAATAAAAGAGGACACCAAACAATAAAGCAGCGGCATACTGCTCCAAAGTTGTGGTGTCCTTCAGTTTCCTGGTAAAACTAATTATTTAATTGATTCTTTATTTCTTTTTCTCGTAATGCCAATAAGGCTGTAGCCTCTCTAAGCTTTTCATTTATTGAGCGATTCAATATAAAGCCAATTTCATAAGCATTAAATGAACCTTTATTTTCAATTTTTTCAGCTTCATACATTGCATTAGATTCTTTTATACTGTCTTAAGCATACCTGCCTTTACACATTTCAAGATTATCTAGTATTGACACTCCTACTCTAAGTTCTTGAATCTCATCTTTGATAAAGCAATCTATCAATAACAGACATATTCTTCTTCTTTAAATTTTTTATAAACTACTATAAAATTTCGACTTCGATTTCTACAGATTCTTCTAAAAATAAATTATAAAATTAATTGAATTCTTTTGAATACTTTAAACCCATCATTAAAAATTTACAAAAGAAATCATTATTCCTGTATTGAAGTTTTTAAATTCTTAATAATTTATTAGGCAGCTCCTCTTTAATTTAATTTTGCTTTTTTTGTAAAATGTTCATAAAACGGCGTAATTTGCGCTTACTACACCTAATCCCGAACCAAGTATTGTACCAATTAGCCGAGAAACATTTGTTAAAATAAAGTTACCAACAATATTTTTAAGAGCCGGGAGCTTTCCTGGCTTTTTTTCCACCTTCAATTTCATCGGTATTTCTTGAGCAATACAAATACTTCTATGTCCTGCTTCTACTAACTCCTTCACTTTATTTTTGCTTCATCCAAGTGCTCAAAGCACCCAATCACACAATCACCTTCCAAAAATTAGGTAATATGATTAAGATGTTTGTCCAATCAATATTGACTTTGAATTCATAAAGTATAGTGTAAGTTCTTACTAAACAATAAAGGGGGGAATTACTTTATGAGTCATAAGAAAAATCGTTGCCACAAGCCTAAACAGAACGACCATGAACACCATGAGCATGAACATCATCACGAGGGCCACAAACATGAACACCATGAACACAAACACCATTGCGATTGCCACAAACATGAACACCATGAGCACAAACACCATTGCGATGGCCACAAGCATAAACACCATGAGCATGAACATCATCACGATGGCCACAAACATGAACACCATGAGCACAAACACCATTGCAATGGCCACAAACATGAACACCATGAGCACAAACACCATTGCAATTGCCACAAACATGAACACCATGAGCACAAACACCATTGCGATGGCCACAAACATGAACACCATGAGCACAAACACCATTGCAATTGCCACAAACATGAACACCATGAGCACAAACACCATTGCAATTGCCACAAACATGAACACCATGAGCACAAACACCATTGCAATTGCCACAAACATGAACACCATGAGCACAAACACCATTGCAATTGCCACAAACATGAACACCATGAGCACAAACACCATTGCAATTGCCACAAACATGAACACCATGAGCACAAACACCATTGCAATTGCCACAAACATGAACACCATGAGCACAAACACCATTGCAATTGCCACAAACATGAACACCATGAGCACAAACACCATTGCAATTGCCACAAACATGAACACCATGAGCACAAACACCATTGCAATTGCCACAAACATGAACACCATGAGCACAAACACCATTGCAATTGCCACAAACATGAACACCATGAGCACAAACACCATTGCAATTGCCACAAACATGAACACCATGAGCACAAACACCATTGCAATTGCCACAAACATGAACACCATGAGCACAAACACCATTGCAATTGCCACAAACATGAACACCATGAGCACAAACACCATTGCAATTGCCACAAACATGAACACCATGAGCACAAACACCATTGCGATGGCCACAAGCATGAACACCATGAGCATGAACATAAATGCAAGGGATGTATTTGTGATCAACTAAAAAAGTTACAAACACAAACAGAAGTAGACGTTTTTTTATCTAGCGGCAAAGTATTAGAAGACGTAATATTTATTAACTTCGATCGAAAAAATTGCTGTGCTTTCTTTATGGACACTAAAAAAGAACAAGGCTCAACTCTTATTGTAGACTGCCAAAGAATTGATGCTATTCGTATCGAAGCAAATTAATGTAGTGAAAGGCCAGGAACTTTTCCTGGCTTTTTTATTTTCTTCTTTTAATTCTTCCTGAGCCAAATCCAGTATGTAACGCCGGTGCTGCATATCTTCTTCAACTGGGTCACATCCAGCAACATGAGAGCCCATCCTTCCTTCCCCATCTTTCACAAGGAGATGTGATCTTTCAGTCTGGAGACTCTTAATCTGTGATTCTATTAAAATGCTCATTTAAAGTCCTCTTTTACATTTTCAACGAACTGTGGTCTTATCTCTCAAAATACCCTTGCAGTTTCTGAGACGATCAAAAACATGACCGTCTCGCTTCACTTTCTTATTTTCGTACTTGGGTTTTTGATTAACTGCCATCAACTCACGTCCTTCTCGGCAATCGCCAGCCGTCGTAAGGCTGCCTCTAGGTCTTTATCGAACTTAGCCATTATCTTATTCTTTTCAACAAAGGCAGCCCCTGAAATAGGGCCGCATACTGGGCAAGGTTGGATGTAAAGCAACGTTCCTCCTGACCTCTAACTGAATGTGCAGCATCACATAAATCACACATCTACTAATCTCGCCAATCTATGATTTAAAAAGATTAAATCTTGTTTAGATATTTAAACCCTTTCCTTTATAAATTAATACCCATCTACTTCACTGTTGGAATGATCGTCAAAATGAAGTGTATCCCTCCTTTCTCAATGTTCACCTTACCCTTTATCGTCTTTGGCATTCGCCTATAGCAAGGTATAAATCTAAAGGATAGTCAAAAATGAATATACTCTACTCAATTATGACTAATAAATAAAAACAAATGCCAAAAAGGATGCATCCATTCTATGTGAACAAAAGAGAGCTATTTTTATTGTAAAATTACAAATAGTCAGTCTATATTTAATGATAAAATGGATGAATCGATCGTAATCATATTTGACTATCGTAGCTTATTTATCTTTGTTTTATGGCTGGCATAAATTTTGCAAATAAGTAAGTGAAGTAAAAAAAACAAAAAGGTGGGCTCGATATGATGGATAGATATTTAGAATAAAAGATAGCAGCATAGTAGTTGGATGACGGCAATCCCTTGGTTTAATGTATTTTTCTTATAAAAAAACAGTCAGGCAAAAGATTGGTGAAGGTTAAAAAACAAAAATGAAAGCGGTTTAACTAGTTAGCTTTCTATGAGTGATTAAAAAGATAGATCTTAACCATCTATAAAGGAACCGAACAAAGGGGGAGAAGGATGGAAGTAAAAAGCTACAACGCAAATATATTTATTGTCGGCATCGTTCTTGCGCTCCTCACATTTTGGCTGTTTGCCCAATCTATGATTAATATTATTCCAGCCATGCAAAAGGATTTAGGCGTTTCGTTTGGAACGCTAAACATCGCCACAAGTTTAACCTCGTTATTTTCAGGCCTTTTCATCGTTGCGGCCGGCGGGATTTCTGATCGTATGGGCCGGAAGAAATTAACGTATATTGGGTTGATGCTGAGCATTGCTGGATGTTTGCTGATCATTGTTTCTCAAAATGCCACCTTATTAATTTTTGGCCGTGTTGTCCAGGGGATTTCGGCCGCTTGCATTATGCCTGCATCCCTTGCCCTTATTAAAGCGGCTTTTGACGGAAAAGAACGCCAACGAGCACTCAGTTATTGGTCTTTCGGATCATGGGGCGGCGGTGGGCTAACCGCTTTAGTCGGTGGTGCCATTGCGACGTACATAGGATGGAAATGGATATTTGTCGTATCTATTGGCATCGCTCTATTATCGATGTTGTTGCTAAGAGGCATTCCGGAAAGTAAAGCAGAGGAACAAGGTAAAACAAAATTTGATTTCCCGGGTTTTTTTCTTTTTATCCTTATGATGTTAATGGTCAATATCATCGTAACACGCGGACAAGATTTCGGATGGACGAGCTCTTTAACATTGAGCCTGATTGGTGGCGTGTTAGTCACACTGGTGATCTTCTTTGCGATTGAACGAAAAAAGAAGAATCAATTTATTGAATTTTCGCTTTTTAAAACTAAAGCGTACACCGGAGCTGTTGTCTCAAACTGCCTTCAAAATGGAATCGCGGCCAATATTGTTGTTGCCAATACGTATGTTCAACTGGCACGCGGATTTACTTCTTTTCAAACCGGATTACTCACGGTTGGAAACGTCGTGGCATTAGTGTTGATGATCCGGGTTGGCGAAAAAATGCTGCAAAAAATGGGTGCGAGAAAACCCATGCTTACCGCCACTTTTATCGCTTCACTTGGCATGAGTATGACGGCGATGACCTTTTTGTCTGATCTGGCTTATATCGTTGTTGCATTTGTCGGTTTTTTAATTTCCGGGATTGGCATTGGCATGTATGCAACCCCATCGACAGATACGGCTCTCGTAAATATTGCAGACGATAAAGTTGGTGTAGCATCCGGAATTTATAAAATGGGAAGCTCATTAGGATATTCATTTGGAATTGCTATTTCAACAGCGGTATATGGAATGCTCATGGCAATAAGCAGCATCCACGTTGCTGCTTCAGTCGGTATTTTGGTGAATGTTGTATTTGCCATTGCCGCCATGATAGTTGTTTCCAAAACTATTCCACCAGAAGAAGGACTAGAAAAGCCTGTACCAAATTTTCAAGCAGATAAAAAATGGGCGGTCAATGAAGAATAAGCCATTTAAACTTTTTTATCAAAGCACTTTGAAATTCCAATGAATTGGCATAAAACCTGCATAAACTTTTACTGAATCGAAGAATAAAAAGGAGGAAAAATGATGGTAAATCGTGATGAAAAACAATTTTTAAATTTGCCCTTTACAGGAATATGTACTTTTGGGAAATACCCGCTTTGTCCTGATCTTGATCAATTAGATGCTGATGTAGCGGTTATCGGAGTGCCAAATGATATGGGGACACAATGGAAGTCTGGCGCAAGAATGGGGCCAAGAGGCATCCGTGAAGGCTCTACATTATACAGCTTTGGACTGGAAGGTGCTTATGATATTGAAAATGATATCATGTATCTCGGCCCGGATTGGAAAGTAGTAGATTGTGGCGATGTGGACATGGTGCACGGGGATATTATGCAATGCCATGAGAACACAGAAGAAGCCATTCGAAAAATAGTGTCAAAAGGTGCCATGCCGGTCGTATTGGGCGGCGATCATTCCATTACAGCAGCAGTAGGGAAAGGCCTGGAAGAACTCGGCCCATTCCATGTCATTCAAATAGATGCCCACTTGGATTGGGCCGACCATCGTTCCGGTATGCGCTATGGACATGGAAACTGTATTCGCCGTTTATCTGAGTTAGATCATGTTCAGAACATTTTTCAATTCGGCATCCGTGGTATCAGCAGCAGCAAAAAAGAAGACGTTGATGCAGCAAGAGACTATGGAAGCGTGATTTTATCACCCCGTCAAATGAGAAAAATGGGCCTTGAACAAGTGCTGGAGCAAATTCCAGCAGGTGAAAAATATTATGTAACCATTGATATTGATGGCATTGATCCATCTATCGCACCTGGAACAGGAACCCCTTCCCCGGGCGGCCTTCTTTACGATGAAGTAAATGAGTTGTTGGAAGGAATTGCAAAACGGGGCGAAGTCATTGGTTTTGATTTAGTGGAGGTTGCTCCCCCCTATGATCCTACAGGAATGACTGAACAAGTCGCGGCGCGTATTTCACTGGATTTACTTAGCTATGTTTTAAAAGAAAAAGAGAAAAAGAGAAATAAAGAAGAAGTTCTTTCTTCCCAAGTATAAAACCGCATGGGGCGTCCAATAAGTCTGTTTTTGACTTTTGGATGCCCCTTTACATATGGCACAATGTAATTTTCGATTATAAGTAACCGTTGGCATGATACCTTTTTACAGCATAATAATTAACAACAAGAGTCCCTTAAAAACTCCCCCGCAAATGAAAAGCTAGTTGAATTTTTAAAAAATCTTCATAATTGTCTAATTCAAGACCCAGAATATCTTCGATTTTTTTTAGGCGCTTGTAAAGAGTGTTGGGATGTATATGAAGCTTTTTAGCTGTTTTAGATGCCGAGCGGTTCATGATGATATAGCTAAGCAGTGTCTTTTCTAACTCACTATTCGTCTCTTCCTCGTCCATTAATGCACCCAATATTTCATCCGAAAAGTCTTTGACCTCTTCAGGTGATTGGTGGAGAAACAAGCGATTGATTCCAATTTGCTTATATTGAATGACGCCCTCCTCATTACGTATTGTTAAATAGGAAAGTGCTTTTACTGCTTCATGATAGCTTTTTTTAATGAATTCAATGCCTGTATAAGGATTTCCAATTCCTATACTAACTCCTATAACATCTTGATGTCTCCGCTCCTTGATAATAGAGCTTATTTCTTCTGTAAAAGCTTTTAGTTCTGCCGGACTTTTAAACGAAGCCAAAATAGTTACCTTGTTATTCAATCCAAATATTAATAAATCTTTATTCTTTATATTCTTTTTTATGGTTGAAATAAACTGATGGACGATGGCCTCTAGCATTCTTAAATCTGAACAAGCCGGGATTTCCGCCAATGCTACACAAAAATAAGAGGATACGTTCAGTCCAAATTCTTTTCCTTTTGACAGAAGCCATTCAGGATCTTCATGTTGCAGCAGCTTATTAAAATATTCGTGTATTTTTTTATAATAGACATCAGTCAGTGTTTGCTCCTTAACTGCCTCTAGTGAAAGAATCGTTCCTCCTTGCTCAACCGTTGTTTGGGCGATCTTTGAAAGCTCCCCTTCCACCTTTACAATTAAACAGCCAAGAAAAACCGTACCGTCTGTAATCGGATATAAATAGTAGCGCTCTTGATAAATATCAGAAACATCGATCAAAACAGGGCTCCTTCTTTCAGAAAAAATCAGAGAGATTTCTTCTACACTAAATGGACGCGAGCTGCTTTTTATGTTCGATATATACTCATCTTTTATAAAGTTAATATAAAAAACAGGCGTGTCGAGCATCCGTCTTAAAGCTGCAATAATCGAAGCAGGCCCTTTATTTTGCAAAGAAAGACTCGTGAGTGATCTATGCACGTTATCACGTTCTGAAAGAAATTTATTTTTTTCTTTTAATTGTTGACTTAACATAGTAACTTCGTTTAATCGAATTTTTAATTCATCGTAGAGCTTTGCATTTTGAATGGCGATGGCCGCTTGATCTGCAAACACTTTAAGAAGTTCGAGATCGCGGCTAGTTAGTTTTCCCTTCCGATAAAATTGATGGACCGCTAGTACACCGATTCGCTTTTGTCCAATGGTCACAGGCGTACATAACATCGCTTTAATGGCATGCCCGTCTGAAGCGGCCATAAGGATATCAAAATTTGCTTTACTAATATGATAATTGTCCATTTCATCAAAGATCTCTTCCTTCGTCTGAAATAGCCTTGGCTTCCCGTCGTGAAACACAATCCCGGTAATCGCCTCCTTCACTTGTATTTTAAATTGCTTTATTGAATGGTTAAAACCAATAGAAGCCTTCACAGCTAAACACTCTGAGTCGTAATCAAACAACTGTAAAAAACCGGCATCGGCACCAGGAATAACATTAATGGCACTGCTGATGATCGCTTCTAAGCAATTCTTTTCATCAAGAGAAGAAATTGCGCTAATCCCTTCAATTAAATGCTCTAGTTCTATATCTTTTGTCCGAATGACCTCTTGCTGGTAAATCAGATAGAAAAACGTATACAGTTGTTCAAGCCGCTCTGTAATATCTGAATAGGCATCCTGTGAAGCCCAAACGAGCACTTCACAGTCATCCGGATAAAAAAACGAGACAAATCGATTCCCATTGTTTTGGTAGACTGTATACTTCTCTATTTTCTTCGTTGCAGCTTCTGGAAGAGGGAGGGAGTATTCCTCCCTCCCGTTTTCATATATAAGCCGAAATTGATGATTTCGGTTATTCCGCATCCATACCTTAACCATTAAGGAGTCAAGCTGCTCCTGAATCAATGATGAAATAGAAGGATAAGATTTCACATTCACACCCCTTTCTACAGTGTGTAATTCCACACTCAAATTAACTATATTGGTTGCAAGTGAACATTGCAATTAATATTTAGAAAATTTTATAATTTTAGAAAAGATATTGAAAGCGCTTTAATATCCTAAATGCTTGGGACCAAGAAGTACTACGCAACAAAAGGTTTTTTAAGAACAATTTATTAGGAGGGATATGGATGGGAACATTTTCACAACAGAAAAACAAAAAACACTTTATTCTTGGTCTGCTGTTTGCTGGCTGGCTTCTTAGCTATCTTGACCGAATGGTAATGGGGGTTGCAGTGGTTGCCATCAGTCAAGACTTTCAGTTGGATCCTGCCTCTATCGGTGTTGTTCTAAGCAGCTTTTTTGCCGGCTATGCCCTGATGCAAATTCCGGGAGGATGGTTAAGTGATAAATACGGTTCTAGAAGAATCGTCATATTCTCTATCATCGCCTGGTCTATATTCACCGTTTTAAGCGGATTAGCTTGGTCACTCACTTCACTGCTTATCATTCGTTTCTTGTTTGGTCTCGGTGAAGGCGGCTATCCTTCCGCGAGCCAAAAAGCAATTGCTGAGTTTTACTCTAAAAAGGAACGAGCCAAGGCCTCTTCCTTCATGATGTCCTCTAACAGCTTTGGAATCGCTCTCGCTCCATTAATCGCGGCCCCGATGTTGGTTTGGCTAGGATGGCGTTGGATGTTCGTTGCCATTGGCGCGGCAGGGCTTATTATGGGAGTTCTTTTTTGGAAGCACCTTCATCCTCCAAAAAAATCAGAATGGGATGACAGTGAACGTGTGAGTAAAACTAAAGTTCCGCTGAAAACTCTTTTGAAATCACCTTCCCTCTGGAAAATTATGATTATGTGGTTTGGCGCTGATATTGTTGTTTGGGGATTGGCCGGCTGGATGCCTTCTTATTTAATTAAGGAACGGGGCATGGGAATTCTTTCAACTGGTGTTCTTGCCTCTTTGCCTGCCATTGCCTCAGGACTTACTGTGATGTTCGGTGGTGTACTCCTTGAAAAGTTTTTTAGCGGCCGGGAGAAGTACTTTACAGGAGTCGGCATGATCTTAACTTCAATTTGTTTATACTTTATATTTGCGTCATCCTCTGTAGTCGGCGTCATTACATTCTATATATTAAGTATGACGTTTGTATCGACTGCCATTATTACCACCTACTCATTGCCGCATAAATTACTGTCTAAAGAGATTATTGGCTCAGCCATGGGCTTTATCAATATGGGAGGGCAAGCAGCAGGGTTTTTAGCACCGCTCGTGATGGGCTTTTTAATCAGTGGATTCGGCACATATAATGCAGCTTTTTGGTTTTTAATTGCAGGGGCAGTCGTATCCGTCATTGCCGCTTTCACCATTGCCAATAATGAAAAGAAATTTAACACGGAAAGTTCAAAAGCGGCGGGACAATAAAACGTTTTAGCCTATGTTTTTAAGGTTGTGAAATTTTCATTAAGATAGAAAATTTCTTCTCACCTTATTCTACTACTTTTAATTTCAAAACCTTACTACTCACAACTAGAAGGAGGAAGTTTCATACATGACGAAGCACAATTTATGGGAATGGATCAATCAATATGAACAAAAATTGAACGATATTGCCCTCAATATTTGGCATAAACCAGAAGTAGCCATGAAGGAAGAATACGCCTCTAATCTGCAAGCTTCTGTATTAGAAGAGGCAGGGTTTCATGTAAAACGAAATATTGCAGGCATGCAAACGGCTTTTATTGCTGAATATGGAGACGGGAAGCCGATTTTGGGGGTATTAGGTGAATTTGACGCCTTACCCGGTTTATCCCAAGAGCTTATAGCCGCTCGCCGTCCTATTGAACAAGGGGCCCCCGGTCACGGATGCGGCCATAATTTATTAGGAACTGCTGGTCTTGGAGCCTCTTTATCTATTAAAGAAGCTCTCGAGAAAGGAGAAATTTCTGGTACCATTCGTTATTACGGCTGCCCAGCGGAAGAAACATTAACCGGAAAGGTCCTTATGGCAAAAGAAGGCGTATTTGATGATTTGGACGCTTGCTTCACTTGGCATCCAGCCCCCATTACAGCAGTGTGGGGTTCCTCCACATTAGCGATGAACTCTATCAAATTTAAGTTTACCGGTATTGCTTCCCACGCCGCTGCAGCACCGCATATGGGCAGAAGCGCCTTAGACGGTGTGGAATTAATGAACATTGGTGCGAATTATCTTAGAGAGCATATTGTGGATGCGGCTCGGATTCATTACTCTATCACAAATGGCGGACATGAGCCAAATATCGTCCATCCGGAGGCAGAGGTATGGTATTATATCCGTGCTCCTCATAGAGAAGAGGTAGAAGAAATAACAGAGAGACTGAAAAAGATTGCTTCTGGTGCTGCGATGATGACCGAGACAGAGGTTGAATCACAGCTTCTCGCCGGCTGTTATGATACGCTATCGAACCGTGTGTTAGAAGATGTTTTATATCACAATATGACAGAGATCCACTCTCCACACTTCACAGAAGAGGACTACCAATTTGCCGAGGAAATTTGTACATCATATACTCAAAGCCAAAAACGCAGTGTTATGCAGACCTATCATGCACCAGACTATATCAATCGAATGGTCCTTCACGACTCAGTTGAAGCCACGTTTGATCAGGGAAAAATTGCTCCAGGCTCCACCGATGTTGGGGATGTTAGCTGGATTACTCCGCTTGCACAATGTTTAATAAGCTGCTGGCCAGTAGGGACTGCTCCACACACATGGCAATCAACAGCTGCCTCCGGTTCAGGAATCGGCTTAAAGGGGATGATTTTTGCAGCAAAAACAATCGCCGGGGGTTTATATGACCTATACAGCGATGCCAGAAAGATCGAACAAGCAAAAATGGAATTTGAAACCCGCACGAAGGATAACAGGTATAGGCCTGCTCTTCCTGTATAAAGACGGAATGTGCCTATGATATCCACTAATAATCAAAAAACCGGCAGCTGCAAAACTGTCGGTTTTTTCTATTTTATTTAAACCAATATGGTCCCCTTTCCAATTTAAAAACGTTCACTATGACGATGTTCAAGAAATCATCAAGTTCCATGTTGTAGGCGAGCTTTGTCTCCGTAGTTGAAGTCAAGTCACTGTCATCACTTTACAATTTATCTTCTTAGGGGCTTCTTGTTTATCTTGCTCCACACTCATCGTTTACTCCTCTTTCCTTTTTGTAAGTAACGTTATTTTAAGAGCTGATAAACTTTTTAAGCTCTGAGAGAAGCTCGATTTTGCACTGAAAGCATTTTTCTCGAGTATAGTAGGGTAGTTCGGTGCAAAATTAGCTGTTATATTATAGAAGGACTATTCCAATTTTCAAAATCGTTTTAAGAAAACCAATATTTCGAGAATGAATACTCAAGGAATGATTTAAAAGGCTGTACTTAGGTCGGTGCGAAAGGAAGAATAGTACTTGGCTTGGAAATAGGAGAGAATAAAATATGCTGCGTTTAAAGGGAGTAATGATGATTGTAATCGGATCCATACTTTGGGGAGTAACAGGAGTAATCGTTGAATGGTTATTGGTGAACACGCATCTATCCACCTCATTTTTGCTGACAATCCGATTAGCATTCGCCGGAATATTTTTATTGGCATTCTTACTTATTAGCAAAAAAGATATTATGTCTGTATGGAAAACTCCATCCTGGCGATACCAGCTTATTATATTTAGCATTGTCGGAATGTTGGGCATTCAATATACGTTCGTGGCAGCAATCGAAGAAAGCAATGCTGTTTTTGCTACATTGTTACAATTTTCTGCTCCGATTTTCGTTACACTATATGTTTCACTAAAGAATAAAAAGTTTCCGCCGCAATACCAAATGGTTGGAATAGCCGGTACATTAGTTGGCCTCTATTTATTAATGACGAATGGGTCTCTAGGAAACTTGTTAGTAAGTCCAATAGCGATATTTTGGGGAGTCGGCTTAGGTCTTACGTATGCTTTTTATATCTTATACCCGGCAAGGTTAATGGCGGAGTGGAGCATTTTAATGATTGTTGGATGGGCGATGCTAATTGGGGGCGTTGTTCTTGGCGTTATATCTGGAGCGTGGAAGCCTGATGAATGGTTGCTTCTCACTCAGGATCACGCGGCGCTTATGATTAGTGTTTTAATAACATTAGGCACGATAG
This sequence comes from Pseudobacillus wudalianchiensis, assembly GCF_001685015.1. GTDB lineage: Bacteria > Bacillota > Bacilli > Bacillales > Domibacillaceae > Pseudobacillus > Pseudobacillus wudalianchiensis. Next base: position 174,489 of record NZ_MAYT01000030.1, on the reverse strand, counting down.
CTTATGTTCTCTTCCTAACGAGTATGAAGTATATCAGCGCCGTAGAGGCGAGCATACTATCCAGTCTAGAGCCTCTATCCGTGATGCTTATTTCAGCCATTTGGTTAGGAACGGTATTGCAAAGCTTCCAATTGATCGGTGTTTTGCTAATGATTTTGTTTGTTACGTGGCTATCCATTGGAGGAAGAAAAATTAATTTAGGCAGAAAAAATACAAAGAGCTTGAAGAGCTAAAAATGGTAATCTTTAGCTTTAATTATAATACAAAGTAATCCAAATAATCCCTCACTTTAAAGCGAGGGATTATTTGAATTAAAGAAAGAGAGTATTTTTTTAAAAAGATTCAATCAAAGCACGCTCTTAATATGTTCAATTGAATCCTTCTTTTATAAAAAAAGTGGGATCATTTTTATGCCTCTTATTCCATTAAAGCGCTCGTTTGTTTAATAAGAATTAGAATCACAGGGAAAACGTTCAAAAACTTATAAATAGAAAACTTTTTACAGTAGTTAAAAAAGAATCTTTGCAGCGAAAAATAAACATGATGGATAACATGATTACAAAAATCCGGTCAGGCACTTTATACTCGGTTGGTAATCAAAAAGTTCGAACCAATGCCTACATTAGTTAGTTTTTTAATCACACGGACTTACAACTACCTCTTCTTTTACATAAGCGAGTACCATATCTGGAAGTACATAGTCCCCTTCTTGAACCTCAATGGACTGGATTTCACCGCTGACCCCCATCATGACTGAATAGAGGACTCCCGCTTGCCCTTTGATAATAAATAGTGGCTCCCATTCATAAATTCTCGTTTTCTCCTTTACAAGAATTTGTTGAATAACTCCTTGATAAGGACTTATAATCCATTCTTCAAACAATGGTACTCAACTCCTCTTTTTTGCTAGTAGGCATATACTTTTTTTCTCATTTATTGCAATTCACATGCTTCGGCAAGAACTTCAACTAAATGCAAGGTTTGCACCTGATCAGATGTTCCCTGCCTTTCCGTGCCTAGCCTCATCTGCAGTAAGCAACCTGGATTCGCTGTGACAATAGTGGCTGCTTTCGTTTTCTTTACGTTTTCCATTTTTGCATCCAAAATTTTCATTGATTCTTCAAAATGAAGAAGATTATAAATCCCGCCAGAAGCACAGCAACGGTCGCTGCCTTCCATTTCAATAAATGTGGCACCGGGAATCGATTTCAAAAGGAGACGCGGTTCTTGATGCACCCCCTGGACATTACGCAAGTGGCAAGAATCCTGATAGGTAATCATTCCTTGCCATTCTTTTTTAAAAGGGAGCGGGCCATATTGAACTAACATTTCACTAATATCTCTGGATTTGTTTACAAATTCTTTTGCCCGCTCATACCAAGATGCGTCGTCAACTAACAAATGATCATATTCTCTTAACATGGCACCGCATCCTCCCGCATTATTAATATAATAATCGGCTCCAGAGCGTTCAAATGCTTCAATGTTTCTTTTTGCCATCTCCTTCGCTTGCTTCATCATTCCCTGGTGGGCATGCAACGCGCCGCAGCAGTTTTGTGTCTTAGGAATGATCACTTCACAGCCAATTGAGGTAAGCAACTCAATTGTTAAGCGGTTTGTCCGGTACATCATAGCATCCATAATACACCCTGCGAAAAAGGCTACGCTTGCTTTCGTTTCCCCTTTAGCCGGTATTGTCGTCCCCCACTTGTTTCTTTTAGCCGGTGCCTCCAATAAAGGAAGGATCTTTTCCATCTGCGCCATCGGTTCAGAAATTTTATCAATGATTTTTCCTTTGCGGATTACTTTATTGAGCCGGCTGCTTTGATAAAACCTGGTGAGATTTCCTACAAAGCGTAACCGCTTCGGGTATGGAAATACACTTGACAATAGGATACTTTTTACTTTATCTCCAAAAGGGAATTGTTTCTCCTCTGCTTGTTTCTCGGCAATCACTTCTTTTGCAGATTCAAGAATATGTCCATAAGGAACACCTACAGGACAAGCCACTTCACAGGCACGGCAGCCTAAACATAAATCGATTGGCTCAGCCAAGTCTTGCTGAATATCAATTTTTCCTTCAGCGGCCATTTTGACGAGATTAATCCTCCCTCTCGGCGAAGCGGATTCCTTTCCCATCGATTCATATGTTGGACAAGCGGGTAAGCAATACCCACATTGCACACATTGGTTTGTCGCATCATAAGACAAATCAAACAGCTTTTGCGCTTTGCCATCTAAATTGCTTATTTGCTTGCTTGAAGGCAATGAACTCATGATGTTAATACCACCTTTGTTTGTCCATGTTCAGGAAAAATTTTCCCAGGATTGAGAATGTTATGCGGATCCCATGCCTCTTTAATTTTTTTCATCATCATCAACCCGTCTTTCCCCAATTCCATTTCCATATACGGAGCTTTCAGAGTACCGATTCCGTGCTCTCCTGATAGTGTTCCGCCCAAAGAAACAGCTGCTTCAAAAATTTCACTTACTGCATCCTCCACTCGCTTCATTTCCTCAATATTACGTTTATCGGTGATAATGTTTGGATGCAGATTTCCGTCTCCAGCATGACCAAATACAACAAGGTTCAACTGATAGGTTTCACGAATTTCTTTCAGTCTCTCCATCATAGCTGGAATTTGACTGCGCGGGACAGTGGCATCTTCCGAAATTTTGGTTGGTCCTATCTGTGTGATAGCCGGGGATACCATTTTTCGTGCTTTCCAAATACTCATTCGCTCTTCTTCATTTTGGGCAACTCGCACGTTAGTCGCCCCGGCTTGCAGGCAAATGGATTCGCATCTCTTTATTTCTTCCTTTAGCGCCGTTGGATGTCCATCTACTTCTACAATAATGAGAGCTTCTGCATCCAAAGGCAAACCAGATGGGCTAAAATTCTCCACTGCCCGAATACAAGCATTGTCCATCAATTCCATCGCACTAGGCAAAACACCAGCTGATAAAATATGGGTAATAGCATGACCAGAGTCTACTAAACGATCAAAAGATGCTAATAATGTTTTCCGTGCCTGCGGTTTAGGAATTAGACGTAAAATCGCTTCTGTGACAATCCCTAGTGTTCCTTCCGATCCTACAATGAGGCGGGTCAAATCATAGCCAGTCACATTTTTCACTGTTTTTCCACCGGTATGAATAATCTCTCCGGTTGGGGTGACGACTTCTAGGCCAATTACATACTCTTTTGTGGTACCGTATTTCAATCCTTTGGGCCCACTCGAGTTCTCTAGTAAATTTCCGCCAATCGTTGAAACATTAGAACTGCTTGGGTCTGGGGGATAAAATAAGCCTGCTTCCTCTGCTTTCTTGTGAATATCAGCCGTAATCACTCCTGGTGAGACAATTGCCAACAAATTCTCACGGTCGATCACCAGCTTCTTATTTAATCGCGTCATGTCCAAAACCATGCCGCCTTTGACCGGAAGCGGCCCCCCACTAAGCGAGGTAGCGGCTCCTCTCGGATAGACGGGAATCCTATATTTATTTGCCAACTTTACTAATTGACTAATTTCTTCTGCACTTATTGGCTGAACGGCAATCTCCGGTAAATATTCTCCAAAGGAAGCATCATAGCTATATGAGTATCGCTCTGCTAAATTAAGAAAGATCCGTTCTTCAGAGACAATTTGCTTAATTTCCTCTAAAACGTGCTTTTCCACTTTTCTACCACTCCCTATATCTCTAAACCTATCAGCTACACATAGTAAGTTTTTCTTAATAAATAAAAAAGCTTACTATATGTAGCAAGCCATCCGAACGGCATGTTTTTTGATTAAAAAGAGATCCTTGTATTTGTATAATATAAAGTTAATCTTTCAAGATAATAAGGGAGGAGGAGAAAGCAAAGAGAAGAAGATCAAAGGGATTTTAATAAAGAAAGCCATTATCATTCCTAACACTTCTTCATATTGCCTCTTTCTAGCCTCCTCACTCCAAAACGGATGGGGCTGCCGCCACGGCTTTCTCTGTTTTAGTTATGTCTTCTTGTTGCCTATCTTACCCGCTCATCATTAAGCGTAAATTTCAGTTAATGAACTTTTGATAATATCAAGTGCTTGATCGATCTCCTCTTTCGTAACGGTTGTCGGAGGCATAAAACGAATCACATTTCGATCTACGCCGCAAGATAATAGAATAAGTCCTTTCTCTAATGCCTTCTCTCTTAATCTAGCAACAGCATTGACATTCGGCTTTCCATCCTCTTGTAAAAATTCAACCCCGATCATTAATCCTAAACCACGCACTTCTTTTATGTCAGAGTACGTTTGCTTCAATTCATGAAGTCTATCCATAAAATACTGGCCCATCTTCACCGCATTGTCCAATAGACCCTTTTCTAACAATTCAATAACCGCTAACGAAGCAGCACAAGAAACTGGATTTCCGCCATATGTACCTCCGTGTGTTCCAGCCGGCCATTGATTCATAATTTCTTCCTTTGCCACTAGAGCACTTAATGGAAACCCATTCGCAATCCCTTTGGCAAGCGTGATCATATCCGGCTGTACGCCGAAATGCTCCCAAGCAAACATTTTTCCTGTACGGCCAAACGCACTTTGCACTTCATCAAACACCAGCAAGATGCCATGCTGATCACAAATCTCACGTAATGCCTTAATGAAAGAAGCAGGCGGTACAATATAACCTCCTTCTCCTTGGACCGGCTCAAGAATGATCGCGGCCACTTGATCAGGCGTAATAAGGAAAGAAAACATTTCCTCTAAATTTTCTAAACAACGTTTTGTTTCTTCTTCCTCAGATAAACCAGAACGGAAGGCATATGGATACTCGGCATGATATACGCTAGGCAGCAAACCTTCATAATCTTTTCTATACGCCGCACTAGAAGCTGTTAAGGTTGTTGTCGCTAATGTACGGCCATGAAAGCTGCGCTTAAATGCAATAATACCTGGGCGTTTCGTTGCCTTTTTAGCTAATTTAATGGCGGCTTCATTTGCCTCTGCTCCACTGTTTGCAAAGAATACTTTGTGATTTCCCCCATTTAATTGCACTAGCTTCTCAGCTAAGTCGATATAGGAAGGATAGTACACCACATTGTGCCCGGGATGTACCATCGCTTCCATCTGTTCTTTCGCTTTTTCGATCACATACGGATGATTATGCCCCACATTGGTTACGCCAACGCCGCTGGCAAAGTCCAAGCATCTCTTCCCATCTTCTGCCCACAAATAGGATCCTTCCGCTTTTACGATTCCTAATTGTGTCACCCGCCCAGCTACCGGGGGAAACAGTTGTGCCGCTCTATCAGATAGTAATTTGCTTGTCACATTCGCCATTTTTCTCTCTCCATTTCTTTTTATTCAAGGCTGCCAGGCACATCATTTCAAACATTACGTTTGCGGCTAAGGCTGCTGTAATATCACCAGAATCATAGGCAGGAAGCACTTCTACAACGTCGAATCCAATGAATGAAATATCCGTTAGCTGTCGCAATATTTGAAAAGCCTCCCGCGGATAAATCCCTCCTACTTCCGGTGTTCCTGTTCCGGGAGCAAATGCGGGATCTATAAAATCAACGTCAAAAGAAAGAAAAACTTTTTTATCTTTTACTCTGTCTTTAATTTTGGATAAAAGCATAGGAATTCCCATGTTTATGAGTTCTTCTGTTGTGATCACTTCGAAACCTAATTCCCGTGAATCATCAAACTCTTGCAGACTGTTCATTGAACCTCGCATTCCAATTTGAATGGAATGGCTTGGATCCAATAATCCTTCTTCTACTGCCCGGCGAAATGGAGTGCCATGTGTGTATTTCTGCCCAAAGTAACTGTCTACTGTATCTGTATGGGCATCAAAATGCAGCAGGGCAACCGGTCCATGGTGCTTTGCTGCTGCCCGCAATTCACCTAAGGAGATAGAATGATCGCCTCCCATTACGATTGGGACAATGCCTTTTTCATACATTGGGGCAAGCGTGTCTACCATGTTACGGTATGTATCTTGAATATAGCCTGGTACCACTGGAACATCGCCATAGTCTACCGCGGAAATATAATCAAAAATATTAATTTGATGGTAATAAGATGAACAGCGAACGAGCGAAGAAAAATTCCGGATGGCCTGAGGCCCTAGTCTGGCACCTGTTCGAAACGTTTGACCGGTGTCAAATGGAACCCCGACTACCGACACATCAACATCCTCTAATGTTTTTACGTGAGGCAGCCTCATAAATGTGCTAATCCCGCTAAAACGCGGCTGAGAAAATGTAGAATCCTGTTTGTATTTAACCATGCTGTTCCCTCCAAGTTTATATTTTATTCATAATGTTCAGTTAATTTATTTTGTTTATCATGTCTTCAAAATTTCCATACTTGAAATAGCTATAATTTGCAAGAAAAATGGCAAGAACCCGATGGATATACCTATTGGTTTTGTAGGAAGTGTGTGGAGTAATGATCAAATTATCGGTCGACCACAATGGATGCCCATACTCTAAAGGCTCACTCTTAAACACATCCAACGCTGCTCCTCCTATTTTCCCTGCTTGTAATGCCTGTATGAAGTCCTCTTCCACAATCAAATCTCCTCGACCTACATTAATGAAAACAACACCATCTTTCATGAAGTCGATCGTTTCTTTCTTGATTAAATCTCTCGTTTCTATCGTAGAAGGAAGTGCAGAACAGATATAATCACATTGTGGAAATATCTCTGCTATTTGATGCAATGAATAGATTTCATCAAATCCCTCCACGTGGTTCCCACTTCGATTCACACCTAAAATGTTCATACCAAAAACTTTCGTTTTTCTTGCTATCTCCTGGGCAATGTGTCCGGTACCAAGTATACATATTGTTTTGCCGTGGAGTTCAAACATCTCTTCTGAATCGGCCCATATCTTATTTTTCTTTAAAACTTGAAACTTCTCTATTTTTTTGGCAAAGTGCAACATCGCTCCTAGCACATATTCACTGATCGAAATGGCATGAACACCCTTAGCTGAAGTCACGTGTATATTCTTTTTCTTAATCATATTGTGTGGAAGCTGTTCCGTACCGCTGCTCATCGTTTGAATCCATTTTACATTAGGAAGCTGCTCTAGTTCTTCAGCCGTAATCGCATCATCAAAATTACCATATGTTAGGATGCATTCAACCTGCTGTTTTTCTGCTTCTGAAAGAAGGGTAATTTTATTCTGAACCACGTTTTTTTGAGTTTCCTCTCTTATCCTCTGAAGTTGTTCTTTCAATAAGTCACTAGAAGTGCATAGAATCATTTATTCACCCCCTTGTTATTTCACTTGGCTTACTTATAAATTATCATTGACGATCACAATTGTGAAATCGACAAACTCTATGGTTAGTATAGTGACTTTCAATACCACTTGATCTCTGCCAATATGATGCACTAAAACTTCTTTTCTCCCAATGCGTTAGAAACAATTATGGCAAGAAGACAGCTAACAGCTTTAATTTGTGTTAAAATATTTATTATTTAGAAAATGGTTCAAGTGTACTATCTAGGAGATGATCACATGGAATTACGGAACTTAAAAACCTTTCAAACAGCAGCCGAGTTTTTGAATTTCACTAAAGCTGCAGAACACCTAAACTTTACCCAGCCCACTGTTACAGCGCAAATTCAATCCCTCGAACAAGAACTAAATCAGCAATTGTTTATGCGAGTTGGCAAAAAAACATACTTAACTCCTGCTGGCAAAATGCTGAGAAAATATACAGATCAGCTCTTTGTGATTATAGAAGAAATCGAATCATCATTTGCGGAACTGGGAACACCGCATGGCAGCCTAAAAATTGCGGCTCCAGAAATTTACTGTACGAACTACTTCCCTTCCCTTATCTCCGAATATTTAAAAACGTATCCTGATGTTCAGGTTAAGCTGATTTCGTGTAACAGTAATGAAGTAATGAAAGGAATTGAAACAGATCTATATGATATTGGCATTATCGCTGGGGAAGTATCAAAAAGCGGAATTAAAAATATTTTTCTAGAAGAAGAAGATCTTATCCTAGTTGTTTCCAAAAGATTATATGAAACTTACTCCACCGAGCAGCTCCTCACAGAATTTCCGTTCATCAAGTATCGAATTGATGGAAACTTTGATGCATTAGCCAAAAAGTATTTACACAATTCTAAGTTTTACCCTAAAAAAATCATTGAATTTGGAAGCGAAGAAGCGATCAAAAGGGCGGTACTAAATCAAACTGGCATTGCGCTATTAGCGAGTAATCTTGTAAAAAAAGAAATTATGAACAACGAACTCGTTCCCATTCGTTTAACAGAGGAAAATTTCACTTTTAAAACTTCTCTTATTGTGTTAGAAGAAAAAGCAAATTTGGTTACCTTCAAATCTTTTTGTGATGTTCTGCAGTCGCTATGGTCAAAAAGTCACAAATTGGAGTAGGAGTAAAAGAGGTTTTTAGAGAAGAGCAGATCAACTCAATATTTTAAAGGAAGAATTTTTCTACGAGCTGCAGTATGGCCCATTAAAAAGGAATCTCCTCTGTGCAGACTGTCTATCTCGTCTTACAGAAGGGATTCCTTTTGTCAAAAATAAGAACTAAGATAGGTGAAGCTCCAGCTAGCAGCTTCCAAAAAGCAGATGGGGAACAGGATAAAAGTTATATTGATTTTAATAGTAAACTAACTTTAACCGATTCTATTTACACTTTTTGATAAAGACAGCTTTTCAATGAGACATGGCACCAAAGCATGGTTAACTTAAAAGTTTTCCAAGCTTTTGAATCCCCTGAATGATTTCTTCTTTTTGACTGTAGCTAAACGAAAGACGAAGAAACTCGCTTCCGTCCTTTTGATTCAAGAAAAAATACTTCCCGGGAATGTAGGAAACACCTTCAACTAGAGCCTTTTCTAACAAGCAAGATGTCTCTATACCCGGAATTTTCACCCATACAAAGTAACCGCCTTCCGGCACATGCCAAGTAACGGATGACGGAAGAAATTGTTCAAGTGCCTGAATCATGGTGTCACGCTTAGTTCGATACTCTTCTCTTAACAATGTAAGCCGTTGCTCAAACTCAACGTTTTCCAAGTATGCAGCCATCGTTGCCTGAGCAAATGGGTGATCTAAATCTTTTTTAAACCAAGCAAAAGCAGATACAAGCTCTCGATCTCCTACTACCCATCCAATCCGCATTCCGGGTGCCACTACCTTAGATAATGAGCCAATATGTAAAACTCTCCCTGCTGAATCATTAGCTTTAATAGGTGTGGGACTATCCAAAAACGCTAATTCCCCATATGCATCATCCTCTACGATAAGGAAATCAAATTTTATGGAAAGCTCTAATAAATGGCTTCGTCGTTCTGGTGTCATCGTCGTTCCCGTTGGATTATGAAATGATGGGATCGTATATAAAAAACGCGGCAGAGTGAGGCCATCACGTTTTCGTTCCGTCAGTATAGTCTCTAATGTATTCGTTTGTAGCCCTCTTTCATCTACAGGAATAGTAATAATCTGATTGGTGTAATTTTGAAAAATCTCAAGAGCCTCCATATAGCTGGGAGATTCAACAGCAATAGCCGTCTCTTCATCTAGCAAGGTTCGTGCAATTAAATCAATTGCCTGACACCCTCCAGAAGTGATAAGAAGCTCCCCTTCCTGAACGCTAATGCCACGCTCTTCTAATCTTCTCTGTAATTGCCGCTGTAAGCTTTTTATCCGTGGGCTTCCAAGGTAATGAAGCGGTAAATCATGTTCCTCTTGAATAAGCTTATCTACAGCAGCCTTTATTTGTTCTGACGGTATAAGTTCAGGCGCCGGATAGCCCGAACTCAAACGAATACACCCCTTTGGAAGAGCGGGCATCCAAGCCCCGGGCGGATTGTTTTTAAGTGCCGCTTTTGTCGCTTTAGGAAACAAAGACTGATCATTCATGTTCATTTTACCCCCTTCGCTTTTCTCATCGCTAGTAGTAAAAAACTGCAAATACAGCCTGCAATTGTGCAAGCAGTACAACTATTTTAACAGACTTGAATATAATTTTTGCTATAGCGTTCCATCATCAGCCACAAAAAAACGAGGCACTAAACGCCTCGTTTTCTCATGTTTTTCCATCTGTTTTCAGATAAGATGATGTTATAACACTTGAATTTTCTTAGATTCATCTGTATCGTTTCGTTGAGGCTTTTTAGATGATGAATCCATATATGAGAGCAGCACAATGGTGATTAAGCTAGTTGCCAGTCCATATAAAATAGGCTCAGTAGCCGTAATGCCCAATACCCATAGGCTGCCTAAAATAACCGCTGTACTGGCAATAATCGAGTAGAATGCAGCTCGAGCTGTAATCCTCTTCCAGAATAGTCCAAACACGATTGGGAAGAACAGTGCACCTGATAGGACAGCATAAGCAACATCTAATGCCCCAAGAATATCTTGAATCCAAATAGCACAAACAATTGAAAATACTCCAATAGCCAATGTAGTTAACCGTGAAACTCTTAAATACTTCTTCTCACTCATGTTAGGTATGAAAAAGCGCTTAATAATGTCATTGGAGATTAACGTAGAACAAGCAATGATGGTTCCAGAAGCTGTAGACATAATAGCGGAAGCAATACTCGCTAGTATAATTCCTAATATTCCCGGCGGAAGAAAATTCACAGCCATTTCAGCAAATGTATTTTGCGGATCATCGATGTTCGGGAGCAGCACAAACGCACACATTCCGATAATACTTAAGGCAACCGCGTAAAGAATAGCATAGATTCCTGCCCATATTGCTCCCTGTCTCGATATCTTTAAGTTTCTAGCCGTGAAGAGTCTTTGCCAAATATCCTGACCAACCATTAGACCAAGCGTGAATAGAATGAGATATTGAAATACCTTATCTCCACCTATGTTCGCCAAATCCAAGTAAGCAGGAGGAACACTTGCTTGTACAGCCGCCCAGCCGCCAGCTTTAGAAAGACTGGTCGGCAGCATAATGAAGAAAATACCAATGGTCATAATAACAAATTGGACAATATCTGTCATGGTGACAGACCACATGCCTCCTAACATCGTATAAAGAAATACAACTCCTGCGCTTACAATAATACAAAGAGGCAGATTCCAGCCAAGCCATACACTGAGCAGTGATCCCAGCCCAATCATTTGAGCAACGGTAAGCATTAACGTATAAAGAGTAGAAACGAGTGCACTAACCAGTCGCGTTTCTTTGCTAAAGCGCTCTTCCAGCATTTCGCTGATTGTCAGTACTTTTAAGCTTAATATTTTTTTAGATAGAAAAATTCCCAAACAAATGACGCCTATGCCAATTGAAGTGACCATCCAAATTCCTGATAGGCCAAATTGATAGCCTAGCTTGGCTGTTCCTAGAGTAGAAGCTCCTCCGATCATCAGTGCCGCCATACAACCAAGGTACATTGGAAAATTTAGATTACGCCCCGCCACCGCATATTCCTCTGAATTGGTAGCGCGTTTTGCTCCTAATACCCCTACACCAGCAATAAGTGCAAAATAAAGAAGAATAATTGAAATATCAAGTGAGCCCATATGCTTCCCCTTTCTTTTACCATCCTTTTAATTAAACTTTTCATTTAAATTGTTATCGCTTACATAAGTAACAAAGCTATAAAAAAACTTTAGCTCCTCCTTTCTTATTATCCTTAAATTTGTTTCCTTTATAGTCCTTATGATTTATAAATATAGCATCTTTACAGAAAATTTTGAAATCGGCAAATTCTATGGTTATGATAGCAAATTTTTATTCTTTCTCAGATGATCTCTATACTTTATGAATAGTGCTCCTCCGAGACACTGTCTCTTTCAACCAAGAAGGTCCGAAAGCACGAGAATACTGTCATCCTGATAAAATAAGCGGCAATGCCAGTCCACTAAGGATGTATGAACAAAAATCCGTGTGCCGTACAGTATTTCTAAGCTGTAAACTTAAACTCCGGGCCACACGGATTCTTGCAAGCTTTATTGTACCGATTATAAATATACTTACTAGTCAGATTTATCTAAACTATATCAGTTTCTTTTCGCTGCTTCCTTATTCTTTAAAATTTTCCCGTTTGATTCAGTATCATTACCGATATTTGTCACCTAAAAGAGGGTGGATAAGATGATAACATCAAACTATCTAAAAATTAACCTCTTATTAGTGTCTCATCTGGCAGATCGGTTGATTTTTCAAGATGTCGTCGTTTCTTCAATGCGGTCAACGTAATCATTTCATAAATAATAGAAGAAGCTAGAACCGCGGTAATTTCGTTAGCATCGTATGACGGCAGTACTTCCACTAAGTCAAATCCAACGACATTTAATCCATCTAGTCCCCTTACATACTCAAGTGCTTCATAGCTCGTCGGCCCCCCTACTTCAGGAGTCCCTGTTCCAGGCGCATACGCCGGATCAACAAAATCAATATCGTAGGAAACAAAAACTGGCTTATCTTTTGTTCGCTCATGTATACGTTCCATCACCTTTGAGAATCCTATTTTGCGCACTTCTTTCATCGGTATAACTTCAAATCCTAGCTTACGTGCATCTTCAATGTCATCCGGACTGTAGAGCGGGCCACGCATTCCTACTTGAATAGAATGATCCACATCAATTAACCCTTCTTCTACCGCACGGCGAAATGGTGTGCCGTGCATGTACTTTTCCCCGTAGTAGTTATCCCACGTATCACCGTGCGAATCGAAATGTACTAGGGCAATCGGACCATACTTTTTATAAAAGGCCCGCAAATTCCCAAGAGAAATCGAATGATCTCCTCCCATAATGACCGGTGTAACATCCTTTTCTAAAAGCGGTTCAAGCCCAGCCACAATATTATCATATGTACGGTGAATATTCCCTGGAATCACATCAATATCCCCGTAGTCCACACCTGAGCAGTATTCAAAAATGTCAATGTCCATATCAGGATTATACGGCCGAAGCAATACAGAAAAATCACGAATATGCTGAGGGCCAAGACGCTGCCCTGTACGATTGGATGCGGCTGTGTCAAAAGGAACACCGAGCACGGCAAAGTCAATGTTGTCTGTCGTCTGGATTTGTTCTAGTCTCATAAACGTACGGACACCGCAAAAGCGGGGAGATTTAGAAGAATCTTTTGGTCGGTACATGTAAATAGCCTCCTATGCAATAAAATGAATAATGTTCACTCTCATAATCTTATTGCAATAATTGTGCCAGCTTTATTTTTCAATGAGGAAGCTATTTCACTAAGAAACATTAAGTCACTTTTGCATTAACAGAGGTAAAATTAATTCATAATTGACTTAAAATGCATTTATGAATTAATTTGATATTTGTTTAGCTTTCTCACAACGCTAGATTGGCTAATGCCCAAATAATCCGCCATCTCATAAGTAGTTTTATACTGTCTGGCCGCCCGCCTTAACCAGCGAATTTCCACTTCCTCTATAGCCTTGCGCAAGGAGGCCCCCGTTTCTTCCATCTCCTCTAGTGTTCCCTCATGTTCCAGCGGGTGAGGATTAACCCCTAAATAGAAAGGAAGAGCTTGCGGATAGATCATCCGATTTTCTGTCGTTACAACGAGACGCTCGATTAGATTCTCTAATTCGCGCACGTTTCCCGGCCACTCGTAAGCAAGGAGCTCATTGATTGTCGTGACATGAAAGATTTTATTAGATTCATATTTTTCATTAAACTTTTTTAGATAAAAATTGCACAAGGATAAAACATCCTCTTTTCTCTCTCTTAAAGAAGGAATGTTAATGGGGATAACATTGAGACGGTAAAAAAGATCTCTTCTAAACTTTCCTTCCTTCACCATTTGCTCCAAGTCCCTATTCGTTGAAGCGATAATACGAAAGTCAATCGTTTTTGGTTCCGTTCCACCGATTCTCGTTACCCTTTTCTCTTGAATGACTTTTAGAAGCTTAACTTGAAGGGCTAGTGGCAGTTCCCCTACTTCATCAAGAAAAAGCGTACCGCCGTTTGCCGTTTCAATCAATCCCGCCTTTCCTTCTCTATTAGCTCCCGTAAAGGCCCCTCTCTCATAACCAAACATTTCTGATTCGAAAAGCGATTCTGGAATCGCACTGCAATTCACTTCAATAAATACTTCATCCTGTCTTCGGCTTCCTTCATGGACAGCCCGGGCAAATACATTTTTTCCGACACCGGATTCTCCTAAAAACACAACGGTTGCATCCGACTTTGCCACTCGCTGAATAAGCTGCCATATTTGACGAATCTCTTTACTTTTCATTACGGTTTCGCCAAAGTACTCCTCTTTTTCCCTTAACTCCTTAATTTCTGACTGGTAATAAGCCATCTTCATTCTTAGTTCTTCGTAATCTTCTTTTAAATGCTGAATTTCCGTTAAGTCATGAGAAAAACTAATGACACGAACGATTTCTCCCTCATCATTAAATACAGGTAAAGCGGTAGCCATTACAATCCTGCCAGTCGATGTGTATTGCATTAACTGCACTTCCTTTTTCTCCTGTAAAACTTTCTTCGTGACAGAGGGAGAAAAAATGTTTTTTTGCTCTAATTCCTCAACATTTACGCCAATTAGCTTATTAGCTGCCTCTCCATAAATGGACAAGCAGCTGGGGCTCGCTCTTAGGACGACACCGTCACCATCTGTAATGACAATATTGTCATTTGAGGCGGCCAAAATCGCTCTCAACTCTAATTCTCTTATATCCTCCATTCTCTATTCCTCTCCTCACTTAAACATACTTGCTATAAATAAAGCATGAATTAAATAGATTGCTTGCATTCAACTATTGGATTTTAAAAAGCCACAAAAGCGCTTGTATGAAACGGTTAGAGAAAAAAGCTTGGTAACATGAAGATATCCAATATTCCTTCCTTGTCGCTGTGGCAGCCAACAATCATTGTCTTTCCGGAAGTCTTTATTTGATGATGCCCTTGGCTTTATTATATACAAAAAAGCCGATAATCCTCCGCATACAATCCGGAAAATAATCGGCTTTCAATTCAATGACTATCTATCAGTAGACAATACAGAAAAAACCTACTAGAAATCATTTACTTCCTTCAAAATACTGGGTTAATGATAGATAAGATATCCAATCTTTTATCATTCTGGTATTCATCACTTATATGTCTGCCAGCATGAACAATCGGATTTACTTTATAGCTTCATTAATTTTTGTACTTGTCTTATTGGCAATGGTCTCCTTATAATTTTCCCCCCACTCATGCATGACATTAAGCACAGGAATTAGGCTCTTGCCCTGCTCGGTTAAAGAATATTCTACTTTTGGAGGAACAACAGGATACACTTCACGGTGTACAATAAAATCTTGTTGCAGTTCCCGCAATTGACTTACCAGCATTTTTTGTGTAATGCCCGGCATAAGCGCTTTCAATTCACTAAAACGCTTTGTGCCTTCCTTTCCAAGATACCACAATATCGACATTTTCCATTTTCCGCCAATAATGGAGAGAGTAAGTTCTTTTTCGCAGTTAAACACTTTATTGCAGAGATGTCCCACTTCATCTACCTCCTTAGCCTAATCATATATGGTCAAAAAATAGAAAAGATGCGAGTCGCCTTCGGCTGCTGAATATACGCTGACAAACCCTTTCATCCTCTCGCTGTTAAAGAACAAGAGCAGCAATCATACCAAATATAAACAAAGGAATATTATAGTGCATAAAAGTAGGCACACATGTATCCCAAATGTGATTGTGTTTACCATCGGCATTCAATCCCATCGTCGGTCCGATCGTGCTATCCGAGGCTGGTGATCCAGCGTCTCCTAAAGCACTCGCTGTCCCTATTAAGGAAGCTGTTGCTAATGGAGAAAAACCGACTGCCAAACATAACGGAACATATACAGACGCTAAAATAGGGATCGTACCAAAAGAAGAACCAATGCCCATCGTTACTAACAAACCAACCATAAGAATAGTGAAAGCCGCAAGAGGTTTGCTATCGCCAATGAATCCATTTGTAAGTGTCACTAATTCCGTGATAGCGCCTGTTTCCTTTAAAATAGTCGCATACCCCGCGGCAATTAACATAACGAAAGCAATCGCTCCCATCATTTTCATGCCGTCATCAACAATTTCATCTCCCTTAAGGATCGGAACAACCCGTCCCGCAAACATAAGGATAATACCGGCAAGCGCTCCTAAAGCAAGAGAGTGAGTGACAACTTGAATGATGAGGGCTAAAATAATCGCCATTAATGTGACTACATGCTGTTTGTTAAAAGAAATATTTTCCGCTGTAACAGAAATTTCCGAGGTCACAATCGGAGATTCTACTTCTTCGGTTGTACTAGTTACTTTTTCTTTTCTGTAAGTGATAAAAACAGCGATGAGCAATCCGGCGATCATCCCTAGCCCTGGAATAAACAAAGCTAAAGGAAGCTGGCTGACTGCAATTTTCATCCCGTTTGTTTTCATCTCTGTCGCTATAATCTGGTGGAACATAAGCCCGTACCCTGCAGGAATCATAATATACGGCGCTTTCAAGCCGAATGTCAAAGCGGTAGCCACTCCTCGGCGATCTATTTTCATGCTGTCAAACAAGTGCAGCAAAGGCGGAATCAGAATAGGGATAAAGGCAATGTGTACAGGAACCAAGTTTTGTGAAAAACAAGAAATCCCTGCAATCGTTAACAAAATCCCCCCCCGCTTGCCTTTCATAAATTTTAAGAGCTTAGTAACTAATATTCCAGTAATTCCGGAATACTTAATCATAACGGCAAAAATCCCCAATAAAACAATACTTAATGCCGTTTCAGCTTGTCCGCTCATTCCGGAAATAAGCATGTTCGTTGAATCTAAAATGGAGAGCCCGGAAATTAACCCTGCACTTAAAGCGGCTAGTAAAATACTTAATACGACATTCACTCGCAGCATGCTTAATATAATCATGAGCAATACGGAAACAATAACAGCAGTCATGGATTATTTTCTCCTTTTTATAATTGCGTTAATTAAGTTTTTCTTCCTCCCGTTTCCATCATTCCTTGTCTGCCTTTACTCCTTTTTAATGGTCATCCTCTTCCCTCCTTCTTATTTTCAATGATTAGAATATTCTTAATATTACTCTATTGGTCCTCCTTCGATAAGTACTTATTCTTGTGAAATACCACACTTTTTTTACCTATTTACTTTGTTATTTTCGAAGGATGATGAAGTCACTCACTCTATAAACAATGGATCAGGGACTTAAAAAAGTCTCTGATCCATTGTTCGGTTTGAGCCAAATAGCCTGTTCATTTATATTAAAAAGTCATATAGATACGTTTTTTCTTATTTTATAACATGGGTTAAAGCGTGTCCCTGAATGCCGTTTATAATAGCCTGAGTCGTTCTTTCTCTCAACTCTACAAGGGATTCTTCCGATACATATGAAGCATGCGGTGTCACAATTACTTCACTCATAGCAAGCAGTGGATGACCTTGTTGGGGAGGCTCCTTTTCTAACACATCGAGCCCTGCTCCAGCGATGTGCCCTTCTTTTATCAACTTTTGCAAATCGGTTTCGTTTATGATACCACCCCGGCATGTGTTAATGATGAATGCCCCTTTCGGCATCAGTTTCAGCTGTTCATAACTAAGAAGATTTTTTGTCTCCGGCGTAAGCGGTACATGCAGACTAAGAATATTAGATAGCTGGAGCAGCTCAATGAGCGATACCGGTGTCACTCCATATAAATCAAAGATTTCATCAAAAACATATTCATCAAAAGCTAAAATACGGACTCCGAATGGTTGTAGCTTCGTGGCCACCATGCGGGCGATTCTTCCAAACCCTAATAATCCCACGGTTCTTTCACTAAAACGATGGATCGGCTGTGTATCAAGAGGATCCCATTTTCCCTTCCTCACTTGTTGACGGTAGGCAAATAAGCGGCGGGTCATTGCGAGTATGAGAGCGATTGTATGATCCGATACCTCTTCCACACAATAATCCGGTACATTCGAAACAGAAATCCCTCTTCGGGCAGCTGCTTCTACATCTATATGATTATAGCCTACTCCCGGAACAGCAATAACCTTGCATGAATGCAGCTTCTCAATAAGATCTTGACCGCACGGAAAACCTACCTGTGCCACTACCCCAACGGCATACGGAGCATACGAGAGACTATCTCTTTCCAGTGTATCTGATCGTGTTACCTTCAATTCAAAGCCGTTTTGTTGATAAATCCTTTTTTCCAGCTCATGATCGTTCCATTCATCGTCTAAAATCCAGACTAAAGGCTTTTTTTCCTCCACTTCATCTCCTCCTGATCGTATAAGTGATGTAGGCGTTTTCAATTTAGATGAAAGCCATATCTCCTCGCACTGGCCGGCGAGGCCTGGTTTAATAACTATTTTTGCGGTTAGTTTGATACTTTTTCAGCCGGGAGGCCTATGGGCTCTAAAATAGAATTACGATAATCACTAGGTGTTTTGCCTACTATAGTCTTAAATACACGGCTAAAATAATGCGAATTGCTGTATCCTACTTCGGACGCAATTTGATAAACCGTATAATTCAAATCCATCAGCAAAGCTTTTGCTTTTTCTATTCGTAAATAAGTAATATACTCTACAAAGTTTTTTCCTGTAGCACTTTTAAAAAGCCGGCTGAAATAAGTCGGACTCAAATGGACATAGTTGGCGACATCCTCTAGCGTAATGGGGTTTAAATATTCTTTTTCAATGTAAGCCATAGCTCTTTGAACCGATTTAAGACTATATTCATTTTTCTTACTAAATACAAGATCCGTGAAACGATAAATCATGTTTTCAAGCCATTGCTCCATTTCTGCTAAGTTTTCAATGGTATTTAAATCCTTTGTATAATCCAGGAGAATAGAGTGAATTTCTTTCATACTGGCACCGCCGTTGATCGCCGCCCGGGCAAGTACAGTGGATATTTCTGAAATTTGCAGTTTTAATACTTCTGGATCAACCTTTTGCTTTGAAAACAACTCATTAAATAAATTTTTCATGTTTTCCTTTAGCGCTGCAATGTCAGCAACCATTAATTTGCTTGCTAAGGTGGCGACATCCTGGTTCTGCAGCAAGTACACTTCATTAGTGAATGGTTCAACATCATCGATATGAATAACAGTATCCTTTTTCCCAAAAAACTTATACTTTTGCGCATACAATGCTTCCTGGTAGGAAACATACAAAGATCTTACATCTTCGCAATGATTTCCAATTCCTATCGTCACACTGTAGCCTGTACTTTCTTTAATATATTCTTTCGTCTTTTCTGCTAAACTTTTAGCACGCTGTTTATACTCTGCCTTACTGCTTAACAAAGGGAGAGAGAATAAGATGGCAAACTTATCTGCTCCTGTTCCCATGGCCAAGACCTCATCAAGCTCACCTTTAAGAAATAAACGAGTAATAGTAATAATCTCATTCCGAATGGAATCTTGCAGCTGCTTACTCTTGTCTTTATTCAAAGCGAAAAACTCATCAATTTGAACCGTCATGGCTATATTAGGAACAGCGGAAAGCCCAACCAATTGACACTGGTCCCAGATGTCTTTTGGATTTTGAATATTTCCATATAATAAATTATAAATAACGCTTAACCGCAAAGATGACATGATCTGTAAAGGATCGTCCTGCTTTTGCCGGTGGATCTGTATTGACTGTTGCACGGACTTTTTCAGCTCTTGTAACAACTGATAAACGATTTCTTTTTCCAATGGCTTGCTTAAACAGTCGAACACACCATTTTTGAAAAGATTTCTAACCTCATTGTTATGATAATGGCTCTTCATGATAACTAAAGGCAGAGCGGGGTTGTTCTTTTTGAATTGACGGCAAACAAATTCCTCCGTCTTCGTTGTGATCTCATCGACATCTAGAAAGACGGCTGCAATATTTTTCAAAGCCAGACCTTCTTTCAAAAATGTCCGATTGTCTCTTACTTCCACCGTAAATCCAAATTTGAAATCATTATTTAGTTGATGAACAAGATTAATAATATTTAAATCATGTGTTGCTAAGATCAAGAGATTTCGCACAGTCCTCACACCCTTCAACAAAAATAGCTTTCATCTCGGTTATGCCTGAAGATCCATCTTCTGTCCCGCTGCTTTATTCCCTGATGTCTGTACTAGCTCTATAATTAGTTGACTAACCTTCCCATAATGTATGTCACTTTTTATTTTACCTAAAATTCACAATATTCTCACTACAAAATTCAAACATCTGTCCGATACGTATGTTTTTTTGTCTAAAGTGATCAAGATTTTCATTTATTTCACTTCCATCATGGCCTTCAAGCTTTCCTCACGAATTAGCTCAGTAAGCTGTTCCTTATAGGCCAGAAAACGATGGTCAACTTTTATATTATAGGGGCGGGGATAATGTAAATCAATTGGGATATCCGCTTTAATCCTTCCTGGTCTAGAGGTCATCACAATGACTCTGTTTGCCAGAAAAATGGACTCCTCTACGTCATGGGTAATAAACAGAATCGTTTTGTTCGATTTCTCCCAAATTTCTAATAGAAGCTCCTGCATAAGAGTTCGTGTTTGATTATCAAGGGCTCCAAACGGTTCGTCAAGAAGCAAAATATCTGGATCATTTGCTAAAGCTCTTGCGATCGCCACACGTTGCTGCATTCCTCCTGACAACTGCCGGGGGTAATGTTTTTCAAACCCATTTAACCTAACTAATTCGATATAATTTTGAACAACCTCTTTACGCTGGGCGGGGGACATTTGACTATTTTTTAACCCAAACTGAATATTTTCTTCCACCGTTAACCACGGAAACAAAGAATATGCTTGAAAAACCATGCCTCTATTTGAGGATGGGCCTGAAATTTCGTTTCCATCCAAATAAATATGACCTTCCGTCTGCTCTTCAAGGCCAGCTACAATCCGAAGCAACGTTGATTTTCCACATCCAGATGGTCCAAGTATAGTAATAAACTCATTAGGCATTACGGTCAAGCTCGTTGTATCAAGAGCTAGAACAGGAGAATTTTTCTTGTGGCCGGAGAAAACTTTAGTGACATTGTCAATTTGTACTTTTGGATTTGTCATCGTCTTCATCACCTTCCATAATGCCATGGGAACATTTTTCGGATCGACACTTTTAAAATAAGATCCGAGAGCAAACCTAACACACCAATTGTTAATATCCCAAAGATGATGTTTCCTGTTTTTAACATACGCTGCGATTCTAGAATTAGGCTGCCAATGCCGGAGGACGAGGCAACCAATTCAGCCACAATAATATACGACCAAGCCCATCCGAGGATCAACCGGATAATTTCCATAATACCAGGTATAGAGGCTGGGAGAATAACAGAAAGAAGTACACTAAAATTGGATCTCCCTAATGTATAAGCAGCTTCTAAAAGCTCCCGCCGAACGTTTGCAACTTCAACTGCTGTCATGAGAACGAGGGAAAAGAAGGTTCCAACAAATATAATCGTAATCTTCTCTAGTTCCCCAACGCCTATCCACAAAATAAAAAGTGGAATAAATGCTGAAGCAGGCATATATCGAATAGCAGAAATAGTTGGTTCGAAAAAAGCTTCCACCACTTTAAAGGTTCCCATTAGAATACCGAGCGGCAAGCCAATGATTACAGCAATAGAAAAGCCTGCCAGTACACGATAAACTGTAATCGTAATATCATGAATAAAGCCAAATTCAGTAAATAGAACCATACCCGAGTAAATAATTTCAGTCGGTGTAGGCAAGAAGAGTGGATCTACCAAACCACTGTAAGTTAGTAATGACCATACGGCAAAAAGCAGAACCACGCTTGATACGCTGACTGTCAAGTATAATTTGTGCGGTATATTTTCTTGCGGCTGCAGCCATTTTTTATTCCTATTCTTTTTGTTTTTATTATGAACGGGGAGTATAGGAGCCTGTTCAACAGCCTCTTCGTTTTTAACTAACTTTTCCATCCAGGATCCTCCCTTCCTTTTATTGAATAAATGAATAGTCTATTAAGTCTTCTATATTAGGCTCTTTGTTTATTAATTGTTGGTCTTTCCAGAATTGAGCACTCAACTTTGAAAGCTCATATATTTGTCCCGGTTGCTCCTTTGTACCGAAATACTCTTTATTTTTTTCCTCATCATAAAAACGGACACCTTTTAAGGCCTCTTTAATCTCTTCTGTCGATTGCCCCATCGCTTTGCCCATAATCTTCAAAGCATCTTCCTCATTTGTTTTATAATAATCGACCGCTTCAAACCAAGACTTCACTAAAGCTCTTACCACTTCTGGATTTTCTTTGATAAAATCTCGGTGCATGGCAATGGTGCTAGTGATAACACCTGGAGAGATATCACTCGTCGCCAGAACACTGCCAAACTCTGTTTTCTTCGCTTTTGTTAACCATGGTTCCCATGTTACAGCAGCATCTACTTTGTTAGCGATGAATGCTGCTCCTGCATCACCCGCTGTCATATTTTGTGCATTAATTTCTTTAAAATCAATCCCCTCTTCCTTCAATAAATACAGGAACCAAAAGAAGCTTGCCCCTCCATCAGTTTGTACAGCTACACGCTTTCCTTTAAGATCTTTCAAGCTTTTAATCTCTTTTTTGGCAACGATTCCATCTCCGCCGTGCGATTCATCCAGGGCCACGACTTGTACTGCTGGAACATCTCCAGCTGCGGAAACAACGTGAGTATCTACCGTAGAGGCAAATCCCTGTATACGCTTCGCTGCTAATGCTGTTCGCCGGTCCGTATTACTTTCCATTTTCATTAAGTCCACTTTAATTCCATTCTTTTTAAAAATCCCTTTTTCTTCGGCGATGTATAACGGGGCATAGCCTACCCAAGTGGCTACTCCCAATGAGAAAGAAGTACCCTTGCTGTTCTTTCCTTTATCCTGAGCTTCCGTATTTGTTTCTCCACTACATCCTGCCATGACCAGCAAAAGAAAGATTACAAAAATAGCTACAATTCTTTTCAATACCTTGTCCCCTGTATTCCATTTTTTAATTAATCGTATTTCTTCCTATTAATACATAGATTCATTTTTGTATGTCTTTAAGAACGAAAAGCTACCAGTCTCATCGGTAGAATGGTAGCTTTTTTAACTTTGTTTAGCCTTAATGTTCCATCTGCTTTTCTATCAAAAGAGAATTAAACAGTTTGTTCAGGAATAGAATAAATAGTATCGTAATAGTGAAGCATTTCTTCACGTAGACGACGGGCTCCCCAAATCGCATTAGCACAATGCTCATCTGTGATAACATATTTTTTAACAATCATGTCTCCAAGTCTAGCATGGAATTCTTCGGCTTTTTTTACTTGCTCACAGCATCTGGCCAAGTCATCCAAACCGATTCGGCGCCCGTTCGCGATAACAATGTCATGTGTTATAGTCGTAGATGTTTCAGAACAATTCCACACCGTCACTGCACAAGCACGGTCTTTTTGAAGCGCTTCCCAATGCAAGTTTTCCCAGCCCATATGAGCGTCGGTGCCGTGTAACTATACTTCTCAAGAACTCTACAAATGATTTCGCAGTGGTGGGCTTCCTCCCGCATATGTTTACACAATGATATAACAGTTGGTCTGTTAAATTCCTTCCAGTAATCATTGATTTGTCTGCCAAGGAAGAAAACATAAGTGATTTCCAGCCGCACCCTTTGCTCAATTGTGTTGAACACTTCGGCTTGCGTAAGATCCTCTCTTGTTCAAAAATCATAAGCTTTCTTCTCTGCATATATATAATATTTTGAATATTCACAATTAAATTATACAATCCTTATTTCCGAGTGATAAGTACTCATTTTTGACATATAGTATACTTTTTTGTCTTGAACTTCTCTTGAAGATCAATAAAAGCAATTTTTTATACCCGGACTACGGGATGATCACTAACCGTGCTTTTCTTATTATTTGTTTTTTAAACAGCGAGCTGTTCCTTTAATTCTTTTACTGCTGCTAACTCTTTCATTTCATCTGCAAGCAGCTTGAAATACTTATACATCACATGGTCTTCTTCTTGATGTGGTACTTGCTGACGGCAGAAAGAGTACACCCAGTTTGTACCTACACCTAAATTGGCTGGCCCCTTGTATTCGGCAGCACGAGCTGCACTAAACAATTCGATTGCCATTACATGATAAGCATTTTGAATAATTTTTGCTGCCTTGCGTGCGGCAATGGTTCCCATGCTCACATGATCTTCTTGATTAGCTGAACTCGGAATGGAATCCACACTTGCCGGATGTGCCAAGGATTTATTTTCCGATACAAGGGCCGCAGCCGCATATTGGGCAATCATCAAGCCAGAATTCATCCCTCCCTCTTTCGTTAAAAAGTCAGGAAGCTGATCATTCAACTGCGGATTGACAAGCCTTTCAATTCTTCTCTCGGAAATGTTGGCCAGTTCCGCCACTGCAATAGAGAGATAATCCATCGCAATAGCCATCGGCTGCCCATGAAAATTCCCTCCGGAAATGACTTTATCCTCATCCACAAAGATAAGCGGATTATCCGTTACTGAATTCATTTCAACAATCAATTTATCGTGAATATGCTGAAGTGCATCCCGTGAAGCTCCGTGAACTTGAGGTACGCAACGCAATGAATATGCATCCTGTACTCTAACCTCACCTTGATTAGTCATCAACTGACTGCCTCTCGTAATCTTCGCAATATTTGCAGCCACTAACTGTTGGCCGGCATGCGGACGAATTCTATGAGTCTCCGGTTCAAATGCTTGTCTTACTCCGCGCAGAACCTCGGTCGTTAAAGCGGACGTAAAATCTGCCCAATTCGCAAGATTTAAGGCATCCCAACAAGCAAGAGCGCCTACCGCTGTCATCACTTGTGTCCCGTTAATCAAAGCTAAACCTTCTTTTGCTTCTAAGGAAACAGGAGAAATACCAGCCAGCCTCATAGCTTGTCCACCATCCATTTGTTTCCCCTCAAAATAGGCTTCTCCTTCTCCCATAATGACTAAAGCCAGATGAGAAAGTGGAGCTAGATCTCCGCTTGCTCCCAGTGAACCTTGCTCGGGAATGACAGGTGTCACGCCTTTGTTCAGCATTTCCACCATTGTCTCTACAACTTCTAACCGAATACCGGAATGGCCATAAAGAAGAGCATTCACCCTTAACAGAATAATCGCTCTCACCACATCCTCAGAAAACGGTTCCCCTATTCCGCATGCATGACTACGAATGAGATTAATTTGAAGATCTTTCGCTTGATCATTCGGAATGTAAGTGTCGCTGAACTTTCCAAACCCGGTCGTCAATCCATAGACGACCTTCTTCTCATCTAGCAGCTTGACTACATATTCTCTGCTGCGTTTTACTTTTTCTTTTTGTTCTTCGGCAATATCCACTGTATGCTTATTACGGGCGACAAGCACCACATCTTCTAGTGTTAGAGGCAAACTGCCAATGAGAACTTTTTCTTTTTTCAGTAACATGAACTCTCACTCCTTTTATCATTGTGTATTCAGGCTTAGAGGAAGAAAAAATTTATTTAAAGGGAGAATGCCCCTTTTAAATGAACAGCCTTATTTTATATTTTCATTTCCTTTAACAGCTGCGGGTTTAAGAGATGTTCAATTGGCTTGCCTTCTACACCATCAATCGCATTTTGGCTCGTTTTCGTTTTCAGTTCTACAATCGCTTCTTCCGAAATATAAGCCGAGTGAGGCGTAATATACACCTTATCTGTATTCAATAGCGGATCGTCTAGGCGCGGTGGTTCATGGAGCAGCACATCAAGACCGGCCCCCGCAATGTGTCCCTCTTGAATCGCCCGGTACAAATCTTCTTCATTGATCACCCCGCCTCTGCTCGTGTTAACAATAAAGGCGCCCCGCGGCAGCATCTTCAACTCGTCATAGCCGATAATATTTTTCGTATCCGATTTGAGCGGCACGTGCAGAGTCAAAAAGGACGATTGTTTCAACAAGTCATGGAATGATACCGCTTCCACTCCATACTCATCAAAAACCTCTTTGGCTACACCAGGATCATGGGCGATCAAGCGAACGCCGAAGCCTTTAAGCTTCTGAGCCACCTTCTGGGCGATTCGGCCAAACCCAAGCAGTCCTACTGTGTTTTTACAAAAGCGGGTAATCGGAAGCGTGTCCATTGGATCCCACTCGCCTCGTTTAACTTGCTCGTTGTATGCCGGAAAACGGCGGGCCAACGTAAGGATATGAGTGATAGCATGATCAGAGACCTCTTCAGAGCAGTATTCCGGAACATGGGATACGAGTATGCCTTTGCGCGTCGCCGCTTCCACGTCAATGTGGTTAAATCCTACTGCTGATGCTGAAATAATTCGGCATGAGTCTAATTGATCTATGATCTCGGCCGTGCATTGAAATCCTACTTGAGCGACAACTGCATCAGCATAAGGGGCATAATGAGGAAAATCTGCTTCAAGTGCCTCTGAACGTGTAACTTTCACCTCAAAACCGTTTTGTTCATATAAAGCTTTTTCTACACTATGATCTGTCCATTCATCGTCAAGAATCCAAACTAATCGTTTTTCATTTTTCAATGTTATAGGCCTCCTTTTAAATGTGATGTGGAGCTTTAGCGTTTATTTCTTGAAGTGCTTTTACGAGCTTGTCATTTTGTGAGGCTGTTCCAATGCTGATACGAGCATATGTAGGATAGCCCCATGCTGCACACGGCCGAATAATTAACCCCCTTGATGCTAACTCTTCTGCTATACTGCCAGTCTCTTTTTTCATATCAACGAACAAAAAGTTTGTATGAGATGCTTCCACTTCGTAACCGAGGGAACGAAATTCTTTAACTAACTTTTCCATTTCGCGTTTGTTTTCAGCGAGAGTTTTATGTTTGTGTTCTGTATCTTCTAATGCTCCTACTGCACCTGCATGAGCCACTCGATTACAAGCAAACGGCTCACGCACTCTTTGCAGCGGCTGTATAAGCTCTTGGCTCGCCATGGCATATCCTACACGCATCCCAGCTAATCCATAAAGTTTTGAAAATGTCCGTATCGTGATGACAGGCAGTCCTTCTTTAATATACTCTACCCCCGTTGGGTAATTTTCTTGTGTAATAAATTCTCCGTAAGCTTCATCTAATACAGCCACAACATGTTTCGGCAAACGACTGAAAAACGCCCGGAGATCTTCTTCGTCTACGATGGTGCCGGTTGGATTATTCGGGTTGCATACGATGACAACCTTTGTTTTTTCTGTAATAGCTTCAAGCATTGCTTTTAGGTCAAACTTGTGATCTTTTGTTGTCGGGATTTCGACAGGCACTCCTCCCATGAGCAAGGTGTTCTTATGATATTCAGAAAACGTCGGCGTGCAATAGACTACTTCATCTCCAGGATTAACATATGAGGCAATGGCGAGATTAATAATGTTGTCCGCGCCATTCGCCACGACATAGTTTTCAGGATCAACCCCGTGCAATTCACCCAGTTTAATACGAAGCTCCAAGCAAGTCAGATCAGGATAAAAATGTGCTTCCTGAATGGCTTTCACCATTGCCTCTATCGCTTTGGGAGACGGGCCTAACTGATTTTCATTAGTAGCCAGACGAATGATGTCCGTTACCTTTTCTTGCTTTTTAGCTTCCTCAGCCGCTTGGCCAGGGATGTAAGGATCTAAATCTCTGACATGACTGCGCCATAAATTTTCTGACATAATGCATCCTCCTTCTTTTTCTTAAGTACATCAACGGCTTATACCGTTGGTAAGGGTGTTAAAGTATTTTTTTGCCATTTACACTTTAGCGGTGAACCTTTAGATTATTTATACACGATCTTTTTAAAAAAACTAAGACGTTTTCCAACCAAAGTAAAAAATATTCACAATATAACAAAAAATTAACACCTATTTAATTGTTTTACAGTTTTTTATACCTCTTATTAGTGTTTTAGGAGAAGGGTCGAAAGTAAGCGCTTGCAAAATAAGAACTATCTTATACACTTTTGCTGCAATGCCATCATCATGCTGTTCAATTGCTTTCTTGCTTTTAATACTTCCGGATGACTCGAACCTTTGCTTTTTGCCAAACGACAGATTTCCTCCCGATGCTTGCTTATACTATTCTTAATCATCATGATTTCTGATAAGAGCATCTGATCTTTCCTCCTTTTCCGAAAATAAAGTCTTTGTGAAAGAGTCGAGAAGAAGTTTTTCTACTGATTTTTTGAACGTATTATATTGGAGCCTTACACCATTTATACATGATCTTAAAGCAAAAAAAAGGTATTTCCATGATGAAAATAAAAATCTTCACGATATAGTAAAAATTTAGACCACCAAGATAGAGCTTAAAAAGCTAAAGTTGATTCATGTAAAAAAGCAGTCTTAAAAACCAGGTTTTCACTGACTTTTAAGACTGCATCATTTATTTTAAAATTTTTAGCTATTCTTTCGGAACATGAATGAATCGAATGTAAACTAGGTGGAATATCTACACATCAACTAAACAATGATCATTAAAATAAATCACTTCCGTCAAAATTTTATAACCGGCGATTTTATGAAATAAGCCTCTCGCTTCTTTTTCAGTCTCAAACTCGAATATTTTCAGATCATTTTTGGAATGAACAGTGATTACCCACACAAGAAGTTTCCTCCAATTAATAGATTCTCTTTGAACTTTCCCTGCATTATTCTATATTACTCACAAATTTTTCCTAGCTGCCTTGCGGATGCTAAGATTAAGAGACTGAATTCCTTATTATAGGTATAAACTTATTCTTCTTTATGTGCGCCCTAAGACCAACCTAGTGGCCGCATCCTCATTTGGTCTGCCTGCTGTCAGCACTTGAACGCCTTTTTTCCAAACAGATTTTACGTGATTCACTCCAAATAAATATTGCAGTTCCTGATAATTCTTCACATTCCATAATACAAGATCTGCTTGTTTTCCAACTTCCAGTGAACCTATCTGTTTTTCACGATTAATTGCACAAGCAGCATTGTAAGTCGCGGCCGTTAATGCTTCTGCCGGCGTCATTCTCATAGAAATACAGGCCAAATTCATAACAAGCGGCATCGACGTAGTCGGGGATGATCCCGGATTGCAGTCAGTTGATATAGCTACTGGTACGCCTTGGTCAATCATTTTTCTTCCCTGGGCTGCTTCTTCACGTAAATATAGAGCGGTGGCGGGAAGAAGACAAGCAATCGTACCGGCTTTCGCCATCGCTTGAATCCCTTCGTCTGAAGCTTTCAATAAGTGCTCTGCTGAAATGGCTCCTGTTCTAGCAGCTAATTCTGCTCCGCCATACGGCGCAATTTCATCTGCATGAATTTTAGGAATCAATCCGTATTGTTTTCCTGCCTCTAATATCCGTTCTGATTGCTCAGGTGTAAATACATCTTTTTCGCAGAAGACGTCATTAAACTCTGCTAGCTTTTCTTCTGCTACAGCTGGAAGCATATCACGAATTAGGTGATCGACAAACTCATCTTCCCGCTCCTTGAATTCCACCGGAACAGCATGCGCTCCCATAAATGTAGGCACAATCTCTAAGACATGTTTATCTTTGAGTTTTTTCATGATACGCAGCTGCTTTAGCTCTGTTTCTAAATTCATGCCGTAACCGCTCTTGCCTTCAATCGTTGTTACCCCATGAGCTAAAAACGAATCAAGACGGCGCATTGTCTGTTCAATTAGTTCCTCTTCACTTGCAGTCCGCGTCATGCGGGTAGTTGCATGAATGCCTCCCCCTGCGTTCATAATTTCCATATAGGTGGCCCCTTCAAGGCGCATTTCGAACTCACGCGCACGGCTTCCGCCAAATACGACATGTGTGTGAGGATCTACAAGGCCAGGGGTAAGCAGATGACCAGACGCATTTACGATTTCTGCTTCTTTTGTTTTATCTCCGTAACGCTTCTCAATCTCTTTCGTTGTGCCAACTGCTTGAATGACGCCCTCTTCAATCCACAAGCTGCCATCCTCGATTAACCCTAGATCTGACATGGCTGCTTTCGAACGAGGTCCTTTTACGTCTGATGCAAGTGTAGCCACCTGAGCTGCATGCTTAATCCAGATCGGTTTCGTCATGAATTCTGCCCTCTTTCAAGCATTGGCATGTGGATTCCTTTTTCACGAGCTGTTTTCTTTGCCAGTTCATAGCCGGCATCCGCATGACGCACGACACCCATGCCGGGATCTGTTGTCAAAACGCGCTGAAGGCGGGCTTCCGCCTCTTTTGTACCATCTGCTACAATGACAACACCTGAATGTTGGGAGTACCCCATGCCGACACCACCTCCATGATGAAGCGATACCCATGTTGCACCGCCAACAGCATTGACCATAGCATTCAATAACGGCCAGTCCGATACAACATCTGATCCGTCTTTCATCGCCTCCGTTTCACGGTTAGGAGAAGCAACGGAACCAGAATCTAAGTGATCACGTCCAATAACAATTGGTGCCTTTAGTTCGCCGCTGGCAACCATATCATTCAAGATTTTGCCGAAACGGGCCCGTTCCCCATAGCCAAGCCAACAAATGCGGGCAGGTAGGCCTTGGAATTCTATTTTCTCCTGTGCCATTCGAATCCAGTTGCATAAATGTTCGTTATCTGCAAATTCGCGCAGAATCGCCTCGTCTGTTTTATAAATGTCTTCTGGATCTCCTGATAACGCTACCCAACGGAAAGGACCTTTCCCCTCACAAAACTGCGGTCGGATATAAGCAGGAACAAATCCTGGAAAATCAAAGGCATCTTCTACTCCTTCATCCTTCGCTACTTGACGAATATTGTTACCATAGTCAAACGTAACCGCGCCTTTTCTCATCATCTCGAGCATGGCTTTTACGTGAGTAGCCATGGAAACTTTAGAAAGTTTGACATATTGTCCTGGATTAGACTCGCGAATAATTGCCGCTTCTTCTAAAGACATGTTAGAAGGAACATAGCCATTTAACGGATCATGAGCGGATGTTTGATCAGTTAACGCGTCTGGAATAAAATTACGTCTAATCATTTCTGGCAAGACATTCGCTGCATTGCCTACTAGGCCAATAGATAATGCCTTGCCTTCATTTTTCGCTTCTTCCGCTAAGCGAATCGCTTCATCTAATGAGTGTGTTTTGACATCTGTATAGCGAGTTTCGATTCGGCGGTCAATTCTTGTTTCATCGACATCAATAGCGATACATACGCCTCCATTCATCGTCACAGCAAGCGGCTGTGCACCGCCCATCCCGCCAAGTCCAGCCGTGACTGTGATGGTTCCTTTGAGTGTACCCCTAAAATGCTGCTTCGCCAATTCTGCAAATGTTTCGTATGTTCCTTGTACAATTCCCTGCGATCCAATATAGATCCAGCTGCCCGCTGTCATTTGGCCATACATCATCAAGCCTTTTTGGTCAAGCTCGTGGAAGGTATCCCAGTTCGCATAAGCCGGAACGATGTTCGAATTGGCGATCAATACGCGCGGTGCATCTTTGTGTGTTTTGAACACAACAACGGGCTTTCCTGATTGAACAAGCATTGTCTCATCTTCTTCAAGCCCTTTTATCGTTTCTACAATAGCATCAAAGGCCTCCCAGTTACGGGCCGCTTTCCCAATTCCGCCGTAAACGACAAGCTTCTCCGGATGCTCAGCAACATCCGGATCTAAGTTATTCATTAACATACGCAAGACTGCTTCCTGTTGCCAGCCTTTCGTATTTAATTCGGTGCCTCGATAACGGATTACTCGATTTTGTGTCATTGAACTCATTTTTTTCTGCCTCCTATATCGTTTAGAAATTAACTAAACTGAATATTCAAATAAATAAACACAAAGCCATAGCCTATTGATTTTAAATCTTTTATCCCGCTTTAGCCGGGTTGCCGTTGAAGGGTTCATCGGCTATTTTAATCGATTCTGTTGGACACCCAAAACAGGCGTCTTCTACGTCATAAAAAAGCTCCTCGGGCAGTTCAGCCGTTCCTTGATTATTATCAAGTGTCACAAACGAAAGCCCATTTTCATCGGAATCAAAGACAGTTGGCGCCGTAATTCCGCATGCTCCACAGGCTATACAAGTCTCCATATCTACGATCGTGTATTTTGCCATCTCTTACACCTCCAAAGCTTACATTTTGTTAAAAACAGTTTTTCACTGGATAAGCCTTTCATTTTTTATATTGGATAAATTTATCTGCAATCAAGAATGACTTGCTGCTTCTTTTGAGCTATCCTTTCCCATTACACTTGTACTGTGGAGAGGCTGTACTTTTGCCTTTGGATCAATGTATACTTTTGCGTTGCTAACAGCAGTCGGCGCTTCCCCAAAACCGCTCGCAATCAATTTCACTTTTCCTTCATACGTACAAATATCTCCAGCCGCATAAATTCCTTCGATATTCGTTTCCATTCTGGAATTTACAACAATGCTGTTTTTCTCAATGTTCAGTCCCCAATCTTTAATAGGACCAAGAGAAGAAACAAACCCATAAGTCACTACAACATCATCCACATTAATGGTTTCTCTTTGATCGCCTTTTACCTGTTCGAGTACAACCTGTTCAATTCCCCGTTCTCCAATTAGTTCCACCGGTACATATGGCGTCATAATGTTGATAGAAGAATTCTTCATTGTTTCCACGCTATGCTCATGGGCTCGAAATTTGTCGCGGCGATGAGCAATCGTTACCTGTTCAGCAATTGGCTCAAGCATCAAAGCCCAGTCGACAGCGGAATCGCCGCCGCCAAATACCTGTACTTTTTTCCCGGTAAACTGCTTTAAATCATTAATAAAGTAATGAAGATTTTCCTCTTCATACTTCTCTGCGCCTTCCAGCTCCAGCTTTCTTGGCTGGAAAGCACCATTGCCGGCCGTAATAATAATCGTTTTTGTGTAGTGAGTATTAGCATTTGTCATTAGCTTGAAAGTGCCGTCTTCTTGCTTTTCAAGCTCCTCTACAGATTCTTTAAGGCAGACAGTCGGTTCAAACTGATCCATTTGAGCTTTAAGGTTATCAACAAGCTCTTGTGCCCTCACTTTTGGAAAACCGGCTACGTCATAAATATATTTTTCGGGATAAAGGGCCGACAGCTGGCCGCCAAGCTGCGGAAGGCTTTCAATAATTTTACAAGACATTTGCCTCATCCCTGCGTAAAAAGCAGTAAATAACCCTACAGGACCTCCGCCAATAATTGTTACGTCAAAAACTTCATGTTCAGCCATTCAACCACTCCTTGATAAAAACTGCATCCAGCCTGCAGTCATTCTACAGAATTGATAGTGTTAGGAACCGCTTCTCCTTATTGACTTTCTTTATCGAATGAGGCGTTTCCCACTCCTTAACCTATTTATACAGCATCTTTCATAAAAAACTAAGGGCTTTCATGATCAGAGTAAAAAATAGTCACAATATAATAAAAAATAGCACTATGCCTTCCATAAGCTGCAATATAGTGATGTAAAGCTGTAGACAGAACCGAAATATGCAGTCATACGCAGAATCAAAATCAAAAAACCACTTTCTATTCTCTGTTATCGCTAATATCACAGAATAGAAAGTGGCTTTATAATGATAGAAAAATATAACCTTTAAGAAAGTGAATGTTATTAAGTGACTAAACTACTGGTTTCCTCCTTATGCTGTTTTGCTTCCTGTGACGCACGGGGAAAATTTGGTGTGTGCCGAGCAGCCATTTTGATGCACTCTTTCATGCTGAGATCGGATACGATATTTTGCCAAGCAGTATCAACGCTGTCCCGTGATCAACGGAAGTGCTTAGATAAGGTGTCCATTTCCTGTTCATCGCAAGCTGTATGGCCTTTTTTAATATCCGCTGCATTTCCCATCGGAACAGCGATTATTACACATTTTCCCGCCTTGTATTCTCCGTATTTATAAAATTACTTTCTTACATGGATAGCATGAACGTATTCATATGTTTCTTTTTTCTCTCTTAACACTCATTAGTCATTCACGACCGCAACGTGTTTAAGAATAAATTTTTCGATCACATGGCGTACACCTTCTTCATTGTTTGAACGTGAAATATAATCCGCCTTGTCTTTTAATTCTTGTACCGCATTGCCCATTGCTACCCCAAGTCCAGCAGTCGTTACGAGATCAAAATCATTATAGCTGTCACCTATACCGATGATTTCTGAACGGTCAATGCCAAGCTCTTGAGCCAGGTGCAACAGGGCGATCCCCTTATCCGCTTCTGGGTGTGTGACTTCAAGATAAGCTGGCTTTGATTTTAAGAAATTTGCCTGTCCGCTGAATAATTCGCGGAGCTCTGCTTGCAGCTCATCAATATATTCAGGTTCATCAATAAAAAGTGCTTTTTGAAAGCCCCGGCTGGCCAGCTTTGCAAGATCCGGCTCTACCTTATAAGGAACTTTCGCCGCCTCTACATACTCATGGATGAAATCATTTTCTGATGCAGCATAAAGAACATCATCCTGGTAAACTTGTAAATGTAAATTTCTTTTTTTAGCAATATTAATAAGATCATGAGCAAGATGCGGCGGGACAAGCCGCTCGTACATAACTGCTTTTTCTTCTACATCCTTAATAAGTGCTCCTTGGTAAGTAATGAGCGGTACATTTAAACCGAGCTGCTCGGCAAACGGCTTTGCCGACAGAAACATCCGTCCGGTTGCAATCGTGACTACGACGCCTTGCCCTACTGCTCGTTGAATAGCTTGTATTGTTCCTTGAGAAACGACCAATTCATCATTAAGCAATGTACCATCCAGATCAATTGCTACCATTTTATACATAAGGTCCCTCCTTTATTAAGAAAAACAGCTGCAGCCGTCATGATTGAATCCCTTCAATCAGCAAAACTCTCGCCGGGGAAGCATCCGTTCCAAGTAATTTTAAAGGAGCTGCAACCATAAAGTATTCTCCCTGTTCAATCATTTTTAACCGCAGCCCTTCAATCACAATAATGCCATTTGCAAATAGCGCTTTATGTGTAGGATGACCCGGCTGGCTTCTTTCTACCCCAAGCGCATCAATACCCACTCCACGTATGCCCAACTTTGCAAGATATTCCGCTCCGTCTTGTGCAAGAAAAATAAATTCAAAATTAAATTTTTCTTCGAAAGAATTTTTGGTTTTAAATAAAACAAAATCTCCTTTTTGAATAGACAAACCCTCCAGGTCAGCTTTCGTAATCCGGTCTTCTGCCTCTGTTAGATCAAATACTTTGCAATGGCCAACAAGATGATCGAGCGAAATTGTTTCAAATGTATCTCCATCTGTAATCATATGAAGCGGTGCATCAATATGAGTCCCTGTATGTACGTCCAATTCAATTCGGGATTCTGTAACATATCCATTTGTTGCCGGTGTTAATTTCGGCTGTTTTTCCGGCTTGTTTTTATAGACTGTCATCCCTTCAAAGATAGGAGCTGTTACATCATATACTTTCATTTTATTCATCTCCCTACTCTAGTTTCCTGGCATTTTTCTATTTAAAGAGATATAAAGGCCGCAAGTTTGCGACCCTTTCGTTTTGTTTATCGCAGTGCTTCATTGAATTTGGATACCCATTCTGTATGGAAAGTGCCTTCTTTATCCTTTCGTTCATACGTGTGCGCCCCAAAGTAATCACGTTGTGCCTGCAATAAATTAGCCGGCAGTGATTCAGTGCGATAACTGTCATAGTAAGCCAAAGCGCTGGCGAATGACGGGACAGGTATCCCTTGTTTTATAGCAAGTACGAGAACTTCGCGCAAGGAAGATTGATAGCTTTCCACAATTTCTTTAAAATACTTGTCTAATAATAAATTCGCTAAGCCAGGTTCCCGGTCATATGCTTCTTTAATCTTTTGGAGGAATTGGGCTCTAATAATACAGCCACCACGAAAGATCATCGCAATATTGCCATAATTAAGGTTCCAGTTATACTCTTCTGAAGCGGCACGCATTTGAGCGAAACCTTGTGCATATGAGCAAATTTTACTCATATATAATGCTTTGCGCACAGCTTCAACTACAGCTTCTTTGTTGCCGCTGAATTTTTTCCTTTCCGGTCCATGCAATAGCTTGCTTGCTTTTACCCGTTCTTCTTTCATAGCGGAAATAAAACGAGCGAAGACCGATTCAGTAATAATCGGAAGAGGGACCCCTAAGTCTAAAGCACTTTGGCTTGTCCATTTACCTGTTCCTTTCTGCCCTGCTTTATCTAGGATAACATCTACAAGCGGCTCACCGGTTTCATTATCTACCTTTGTAAAAATATCTGCCGTAATTTCAATTAAATAACTGTCCAGTTCTCCTTTGTTCCATTCAGCAAACACCTCGTGCAACTCCTGTGCCTGCAAGCCGAGCACATTCTTCATAATAAAATAGGCTTCAGAAATTAATTGCATATCTCCATATTCGATGCCGTTATGAACCATCTTTACATAATGTCCGGCTCCGTCTGGCCCAATGTACGTACAGCAAGGATCGCCTTCTACCTTTGCTGAAATTGCTTCTAGAATCGGCTGCATTAGCTCGAATGCTTCTCTTTGGCCGCCCGGCATAATAGAAGGTCCCCTTAATGCTCCTTCTTCCCCGCCTGAAACTCCCGTACCGATAAAGTGAATGCCTGTTGATTCTAATTCTTTATTGCGTCTAATCGTATCCTGAAAAAAAGTATTTCCCCCATCGATCAAAATATCACCTTTTTCAAGATAAGGCTTCAATGAATCAATCGTTGCATCTGTCGGTGTTCCGGCCTTCACCATTAATAAAATCTTGCGCGGCTTTTCCAGTGAATTGACAAACTCCTCAACCGTATATGCGCCGATGAATTTTTTTCCAGCTGCTTCTGTTTTTAAAAATTCCTCTGTTTTCTCCGGTGACCGATTATATACAGCGACAGAATAACCCCGGCTTTCAATATTTAAAGCAAGATTCTTTCCCATTACTGCTAAACCGATTACACCTACTTGTTGTTTTGTCATAAACGACCGCTCCTTATTGATTGAATTAGCCGACGATAGAAAAACCGCCCAAATTTAATTTCTCCTTTTCAAAACCAGGCTTTCCTAACAAAGCAAACATATTTTTTTTATATGCCTCTACCCCTGGTTGATCAAACGGATTAACACCGAGCAAGCACCCGCTTATAGCACAAGCTTTTTCAAAAAAGTAGACCAATTCTCCGAAATGATATTCATTCAATTCCTCCAGCTCAATGAGCAAGTTGGGAATGCCGCCATCTACGTGAGCCATCATGGCTCCTTGAAAAGCTTTTTTGTTCACTTCATCCATCGTTTGGCCAGCAAGGAAGTTTAATCCATCTATATTGTCTGGATCAGCTTTTATTGTGAAATCAATGGCAGGTTTCGTTACTTGCAGTACAGTTTCGATTAAATGCCGACGCCCTTCCTGTACATATTGACCCATAGAGTGCAAATCAGTCGGAAAATTAACGGATGCCGGAAACAAGCCTTTCTGGTCTTTTCCTTCACTTTCTCCGAATAGCTGCTTCCACCATTCAGCTACATACTGTAATGACGGTTCATAATTAACGAGTAATTCGATATCTCTTCCTTTTTGGTGAAGAATATTACGAACAGCAGCATACTGGTAACACTCATTCGTTGACAAGTCCGGATTATTATATTTATAGTAAGCCTGCTCGGCCCCAGTCATCATCTGATCAATATCAAGACCAGCTGTTGCCATCGGCAAAAGTCCGACTGCCGTTAATACTGAATATCTTCCGCCAATATCATCTGGGATGACAAACGATTCGTATCCTTCTTCATCAGCAAGCTTTTTCAATGCGCCTTTTTCCTGATCAGTCGTTGCATAGATTCGCTTCCTTGCCTCTTCTTTTCCGTAATTTTTCTCAAGATAATCACGGAAAATGCGAAAAGCAATAGCTGGTTCCATCGTTGTTCCCGATTTAGAAATCACATTTATGGAAATATCCTTTCCGTCTAACAGTTCTAATAAGTGAGTAATATAAGTGGAACTGATATTTTGTCCAGCAAAATACACTTTAGTTGTATTTTCCATTTGGTTATAAAAGCTGTGAGACAATGCTTCAATTGCTGCTCTTGCTCCTAAATACGAGCCGCCTGTACCAATTACGATAAGGGCATCTGACTGGTTCCGGATTTTTTCCGCCGCTTTCTTAACTCGCATACATTCATCTCTATTATAACGAATTGGCCAATCTAACCATCCTAGGAAATCAGATCCCGGACCTCTTTTTTCATGCAATCTGTTATGAGCAACATTTACAAATTCACTAACATGATCTAGTTCACTTTTGTTCATAAACGACAAAGAATTAGAATAGTTAAACGAAACAGCCATTTGATACTTCCCCTTTCTATTGTGGATTTTTATTATTTTTTCCGATTAAAGGGTGATTGTTCACGTTTTAATAACCTACCACCACTTAAATCCGTCTTCCTCCAATAATTGATGAGCTGCTTTCGGCCCCATGGAACCTGCCGGATACGAATGTAATGGGAGAATGTTTTCCGCAAAGGCTTCCAAAACTGGCTGTACCCAGTTCCATGACAACTCTACTTCTTTCCAATGAGCAAAAAATGTTGGATCTCCCCGAAGTGCATCGTAAATTAATGATTCATATGCTTCTGGAACATCTTTCCCAGGAGCAGAGAAATGCAGGGTAACTGGTTCAGCTTGACCATAATTTAATGGATTTTTAAGATTTAACTGTAATGAAACTGATTCGTTTGGACTGATCTCAATGATTAGCAGGTTAGGTGTTGCTTTTTCGTTATGGCCTTCCTGCAGATCGTGTAACGTATTTTTAAATTCAATAACAATTTTTGTTGACTTTTTCTCCATCCGCTTTCCTGTCCGAATGTAGAATGGCACGCCTCGCCAGGAAGGATCATCTATCCATAAGCGAGCTGCTATGAATGTGTCATTTGTTGAAGATGATTCAACTCCCGGTTCCTCCTTGTAGGCTGCCACTTGTTTGCCGTTGATCTCTCCGGAGTCATATTGACCACGAATCACTTGAAAAGCGACATTTTCTTTTGTTAGCGACCGCAGACTCTTCATGATTTTTCTTTTTTCATGCCTTATATATTCAGGACCGATTTGTTCCGGAAACTGCATGGCTGTCATCATTAATAATTGCAGCATATGATTTTGAAACATGTCACGAATGGCTCCTGCCCGATCATAGTAATTCGCTCTTTCTTCCACACCGACTGTTTCACTGGCTGTTATTTGAACACTTGAAATGTTTTGATTATTCCACAAAGATTGAAAGATAGGATTAGCTAGTTTTAAAGACTCTAAGTTTTGTACCATCTGCTTTCCAAGATAGTGATCGATCCGATAAATCTCATCTTCTCTAAAAGCTGTGCTGAGCTTTTCATTTAACTGCTGAGCAGACGCTAGATCATGTCCAAACGGTTTTTCAATAACTAGACGTTTCCATCCTTTTGATGT
Source organism: Pseudobacillus wudalianchiensis (assembly GCF_001685015.1). Classification (GTDB taxonomy): domain Bacteria; phylum Bacillota; class Bacilli; order Bacillales; family Domibacillaceae; genus Pseudobacillus; species Pseudobacillus wudalianchiensis. Next base: position 135,154 of record NZ_MAYT01000030.1, on the reverse strand, counting down.
TCCAATTCCTCTCTCTTTAATATTTGAGGCAATGATATCAAAAAATTCAGGAGCTACCGATAAATAAAACAGCCTGTTTCCTTGTATCCCAAGCTCTTCTTCACGACTTTCGATCAAATTAAGCACAGGCTCGTAATCTGCACTGCTTGTTACGTCTAACGCACAATAACGGAACGCCTGCAAAAATTCAGCCAGTCTGTTTTCCTCTTTTCTAAACCGCCTGGAGAAATGACTTAAAGACTCCTTTACATGCAGTTGGAATGCTTCATCTGTCCACTCACGCCGACTTAGTCCGATAATCGAGAATGGAGCAGTAAGCTTTTCATCGAGAAATAAATTGTATAAAGCAGGGAAAATTTTTCTTTTAGCTAAGTCTCCTGTTGCACCAAACAAGATAAAACTAACCGAATCCAGCTTTAACGTGTTTAAAGTATCGCAAGCACTCTCTTTGTTTAGAACCTTACGAGGAACAGTTAACTCTTTCATGCCATCCTCTCCTATGTCTTTATCATCTATACTAATGTCAGTATATCGTGTATAATATCGAATTGTAAGTATGCACTTTTTAATCATATAGTCACGAAAAGTATACTACTATTTCAAGGAGGTGAATGCAGTGGGACATCTGTGTGACAAAGTGTTTAACTGTGAAAAGGAATTGACCCTTTCCGTTATCGGAGGCAAATGGAAAATGCTTATTTTATGGCATCTCGGCAAAGAAGGCACGAAACGTTTTAATGAACTAAAAGCACTTATGCCGGGCATCACCCAACGAATGCTCGTTAATCAATTACGAGAATTAGAAGAGGATTTGATCGTTCATCGTGAAGTTTATCCCGTCGTTCCTCCAAAAGTGGAGTATTCATTAACAGAACAAGGAAAAAGCCTGATTCCTATTCTTGAAATCATGTATGAATGGGGAAAAAACTATAATAAAACAACGGCCGTAAAAATCGGTGTGCAAATTAAAGATCCTGTTAACTAATGAATCCTTAAAGAACATAGAAACCATGTACAAAGCGTTCGTACATGGTTTTTTTGTATGCATACAATTTCTGCTTATTATAAAAAGCAAAGCCGATTTCCCCTAACTGCTGGAAAATCGGGTCTGCCTCCTTAAATCGTTACGTTATTTGGCAATCTTTTTTTTACCAAGAACTCCTTTTCTAAAAATGCAACAATATTGTCTGCTGCATTTTCAACAATTAACCGTCCTTTTGCAGCCGAGCTCGATCGTGCAGTATGGAGGCATCCTGAAGACGGGATTAATGATGATGAAGGTGGAAAGCTTTGGTAGGAAGGCGGATTGTCAATACCTTCGTCTACAATCAGCTCCTCTCGAACAAGCTCAGGAGCAACGTGCATCATCATCGATGTTTCCGCAATGGCCGCATGTTCCAAAGCCCATCCTGGGAAAGGAACTTCATTGAATACTTGCGGCATCACTTCTGCCGACAAATTATCCCACCAGTTAGAGAGTAAAATTTTTGGGAATTCTGCTGTCCGATTTCTCATTAAGAGATCGGCAGCTTCAGATAGAAACGCTTCATTCTCATAATGACAGCTAATCATCAATATTCTTTTCCATCCATCATGCAGGAACTCTTCCAGTAAATCGTACACTAGCGACGTGAGAGTCGCTCCTTTCAAATCAACCGTCCCAGGAAATAATGGGCCTCCGCCGCTGGCCGGAAGTGATTTGTATCCATAAGATACGGTCGGCGCCACTACTGCATCAATTCTTTCCGCTATCGCCAAGCTCATCTTTTCAGCTAATATTGCATCCACACCGAGTGGCAAATGGGGGCCATGCTGCTCTGTTGAGCCAACCGGCAAAATTAATACACTGCTATTTACTTTTGACTGATACTCCTGCCATGTCATATGTGCTAGTAAGTGACTATTCATAAAGATGCTCCTTCCTATTCAAGTTATTAATATTTAACATTTACTTTTGATAATTCATTTTCAGCTTCATTAGCCTTCGCTAATTTTTTCTTCTCAATATTCGCCTTGATTACATAAAAGAGAGCCACGATAATTGCACTTAGTAAACTTAGTATTAATTGAGAACGTGTTGAAGCGTTGAAAGCCATTGATCCAATGATCGCTACCATGGCCAAAATGGAGCCTATAGTTAAATACGGATAAGCCCACATGCGCAATTTCAAGCGTTCTGGCATTTCACGTTCGATCTTTTTACGCAAACGCAGCTGAGAAATAGCGATTAGTAAATAGACGAAGATAGCAATTGCTCCCGAGGAATTAAGCAAAAATTGAAACACGGTATCTGGGGAGATAAACGCCATAATAACAGACAAGAAACCAAATATAGTACAGGTGAGAATCGCTTTTAATGGGACCCCGCTCTTTGTTACGTCCATCATCCATCGAGGAGCATCGCCTTTATCTCCCAGAGCAAACAGCATTCTGGAGGCCGTGTATATTCCTGAATTTAAACAGGAAAGTACGGCTGTAACAACAACCAGGTTCATAATCATATCTGCGCCCGGAATGCCGATCACTTTTAACGCACTGACATACGGGTTTGTAAGCGCTTTTGCATCATTCCAAGGAACAATCGCGACAATGAGAAAAACAGATCCGACATAGAATGTCATGATACGAACAATAACAGAGTTGACAGCTTTTACGACTGCTTTTTCAGATTCAGCTGATTCGGAAGCGGCGATCGTAACGATTTCTGAACCGACGAAGGAGAAGATAATGGTGGCTACGGCAACGAACACCGCACCTGAACCAAGAGGCGCAAATCCACCGTGCGCTGTCAGATTAGAGAAGTCCATTGTTGTATTGGGAAGCAGCCCTAGCACGTATGCTCCACCGAGGGCAAGAAATAAAATAATCGCCACAATTTTAATCAGCGAAAACCAATATTCAAATTCACCATAAGCCTTAACCGAAAAGAGGTTCGTGATCGTCAATACGACCAGCAATATGAGATTTAGCGCCCAGAGAGAAACGTGCGGAAATAACCACTCTCTTAATATAGCCGCACCCGCGATTGCTTCTACAGCTATAACGATAACCCAGAAATACCAGTATAGCCATCCAACAGTAAATCCGGCCCAATTCCCCAAGGCTTCCCGTGCATAATCAGAAAAAGAACCAAGTGAAGGCTTGGCAACAACCATCTCCCCAAGCATTCTCATCACAAGAATAACCAGTATTCCAGCCATTAAGGCTGTAAATACGGCTGCAGGACCAGTCATTTGGATAATAGCTCCGCTGCCGACAAATAAGCCTGCCCCAATCGAACCGCCAAATGCAATCATCATTAAGTGACGCATCTTTAAGCCCTTCTGCAACTTTTCTTCTTCGTTCATATTAGATAGCTCCTTTAGTTTACAGATTATTTATCCTATGGCTGCCAAACACTGCATCAAACGATAACTATTTTCTGGCGAGCATATCTAAGCAGGCTTCCTGTTCGAAAGTAAAAGTTCATGATGTTTCTATTCTTTAGCTTCTTTGCAAAAAGCTAAAATGGACGGATGAAAAGCAGTTTTTAACGGCCAGTTTCGGGTAAAGAGAAAACTGTACTATATCTGTATTTCTATATTAGTAAGGGCCCCCAGTCGACCATATACGGAATGGGGGCAATATTACACCTCTTTCATTAAAAAATTAGTATTTAAGTGAAAACCTTGACCGGCTCATTGTTTTCTTGGCAAAGAGCCGAAAATAAAAATTATTTTTTAATGATGTTATGCTCAGGGCCAAATGGGAACTTTGTGATGTTTTCTGCACCATTTTCAGTAATGACAAGAATATCATGCTCACGGTATCCCCCTGCTCCCGGCTCTCCTTCCGGAATCATAATCATCGGCTCCATGGAAATAACCATGCCTGGTTTCAGCACTGTTTCAATATCTTCACGCAGCTCCAAGCCTGCCTCACGGCCGTAATAATGGCTGAGCACGCCGAACGAATGGCCATAGCCGAATGTCCGGTTCGCCAGCAGATTATGCTCGCGGTAAATGTCATTTAATTCAGCCGCAATGTCCATACATCTCGCTCCCGGCTTGATTAATTCCAGGCCGCGGCGATGCACCTTACAGTTGATTTCCCACAGTTCTAAATGGCGGTCCGATACCTCTTCCAGGAATAAAGTGCGTTCAAGCGCCGTATAGTAGCCGGCAATCATCGGGAAGCAGTTCAGGCTCAAAATATCCCCGCGCTGCACCTTGCGGGAAGTTGCCCAGTTATGGGCACCGTCGGTGTTAATGCCCGATTGGAACCACACCCATGTGTCTCTTAGCTCGGCATGAGGATACGTGCGGGCAATTTCACGCACCATCGCCTCTGTGCCGTGTAACGCTACTTCATATTCTGGCACTCCTTCGCGGATCGCTTCTACTACAGCCGCGCCGCCGATATCAGCAATGCGGGCCCCGTTTTTAATCAAATCAATTTCTTCTTCTGACTTCATCATCCGCTGAGCCATGACCGCCTGGGATACATCTGTTAGAACAGCTGTCGGCAGGGCATCTTCTAATTGGCGCCGCAGACTGAGTGTCATGTGGTCTTCTTCGATTCCAAGCCGGCCGCGAAGGAACCCGGCTTCTGTCAGCACCTTTTTCACTGCATACAGGAAGTTATCTCTTTTCCAGTCTGTATACACAATGTTTTCATCAAAGCTGCGTCGCCACGGCATACCAGCATCAATGTTGGCACTGACCGTGACATGCTTGTCCTGAGTCACAACGAGAGCATAGGACCGATTAAAGGAAGTGTATAAGAAATCGCTGTAGTAGTTAATGTTATGGTAGGAAGTAAAGACAACGGCACCGATATCATGCTTAGCCATATACTCACGCAGCAGCGTATTGCGCCGGGTCATTTCCTCTTTTGAAAAAGTCGGCTTTACTTTTTGTCCGCCATTTTGCAAGATTTTTGTTCTTTCTAGATCTGTGATTTGTACCATGTTTTTCACCTTTCCTTTTCTTATTAGTTTCTTCTACCAGTTCCTCTGATTGCCTTTACTAAAAGATGCTCATTCGCTCTGCTATGTAAAAGGAGGATCACGGGTTCTGTCTGAATTGACATGATAAATAATTTTATATTTTGATGCTATATTCGGTGAACGAGTCATGCTTTTCCTCCTTTCTTATAAATTTATTTTTTTTGGCTACTTCTCTAACAAAGATTTATTGGCGGTCTCCTTTGTTCGCAGCAACGCTAAAAATGCTATTAAGGCTGCTGCCATTAAGTAGAAGGCTGGGGCGAATGTATTATTTGTCTGCATAATCAAGAATGTGGCAATAAACGGCGCTGTTCCCCCAAAAATCGCATTTCCCATGTTAAAAGACAGACCGAAGCATGTATATCTCACAGAGGAAGGGAACATCTCAGAAAGGAAAGCGGCAAGTACTCCGTCATTCCCAGCCAATATGGCTCCAAGTAATATCTGCGCTGTGACTGCATATATGCCGCCTTGAGAAAGAAGCAAGAAGATTGGATACGTAAACAAGATAAATAGAATACAAGCACTAATAAGTACTGGTTTTCTGCCGATTCGATCTGCCAACATGCCAGCAAATGGTAGGAGGATAACATAAGTAGCTAATGAAACAATTGTTGTAGAGATGCCTGTTATACTATTGAAGCCCAGCTCGTTCACAAGATAAGTAGGCATGTAGCTGAGGATAATATAAAAACCAACTGCGTTAAGACAAATTACACCGAAGGCAACTAAAATTTGCTGTCGATTTTGACGGACGCTGCTTAAAATGGGTTGATGAGTTTCTTCATGCTCCATTTCATTAAAAACCGGTGTGTCTTCAAGCTTCATACGTATATAAAGAGCAATTAATCCAAGCGGGCCCGACACAAGAAATGGGATGCGCCACCCCCAGCTGTGCAGAGAATCCTGTGTCAAACCGTATTCTAGAAGAACAGCAGTAAACGCTCCAAGCAGCAGTCCAGCTGCTGTACTTGCCGGCACCATGCTGACAAGCAGTCCTCTGCGCTCTGCTGGTGCATATTCGGCGATAAACAAAGAAGCTCCAGCATATTCGCCGGATGCTGAAAATCCTTGGACAATCCGGCATATAAGAAGTAAGCATGGTGCAGCAAAACCTATCGAAGCATATCCGGGCAGCAGTCCAATCGTAAAGGTGGCCAATGACATCATGATGATGGTAAGAACGAGCACACGTTTTCGTCCAAGCCGATCTCCGTAATGCCCCCAAACAAGACCGCCTATCGGACGTGCCAGAAAGGAAACGGCAAATACCCCGAAAGTTCCGAGCAAAGCCGCTTTTTCATTGCCCGGAGCAAAGAAGACAGCCGCAATAATCGTCGCTAAATACCCGTAAGAGGCATAATCAAACCATTCAATTAAATTACCAATTGCTGCGCCAAATACAGCATGTTTTATTTGAGTAGACTGAGTTTTAGTGTGCTCTATCGTATTTTCTATTTGTTGTAATGACATTTACTTATAACCTCCATCTCTTCCGGAAATGAAAGACTAAAAATTCAAATTAACCAGAAAACAATTATTAAATTTTTTTCTGGCCTCCAATGGCTGGATAACGATCAACAGATTAGAAAACAGACGATAAGACTGCCACTATTTTAGACGTATAGTGTTTCAAAGCCTATTAAGAATTATTGGAAGTGTTCCTGTTTTTTTATATTTCGGCTATTACGAAAAAAAGAAAGCAATCACCTTTGTTCCTCCTCCCATTTTCTCTTTTTACCTTTTCTTGCAGGCTTTTAAATTATGACTAGTTCCGGTTGAAAACTTGGTTTTTCTATTGAGCATCGGGATTAACAACCTTCTGTATAGCTTTATTGTAAGCGCTAACTTATAATAGGAATGATATCATTCCATTAAATCTTGCCACAATTGGACATTTCGCTTAAAATTAAACTTAATTTTAAGAATTTTTGTACTATTTTCACAAAGGAGGAACGTTCATGCTTACAGTGAGAGAAGCAATACTTCTGCCAGGACTCAATAATATAGCGGTTCGTGCCGGTAAAAGAGGATTATTTAGAAAAATCCGCTGGGCACATGTTATCGATCATGATGATATGAAACATTTTCTTGAGGGCGGCGAGCTGCTTATGACATGCGGACAAGTTTGGCCTCAAGACAAGTCAGCGGAAGAAAGGCTCCTTAAAGGACTTTTACGTCATCAAATTTCGGGTATCCTATTTGCTACAGGACGTTACTTAGAAAAATGCCCTCCAGCTGTTTTAGAATTTGGTGAAAAATATGCCATTCCAATTCTAGAAGTGCCTTTCCATTTGCGGTTTGTGAAAATTACCCATTCTATCCATCAAGAAATTATGAGGCGAGAATTTAGAAAAAAAGAATTAACTACTCGGCTCTCTTCACAATTGACCGATGAATTAAAATCTGCTCATGCGAGCATAGACATCTGTCGTACCTTATCTAAACACTTTAAATGCCTGTCTGTCATCACTAATTCCTCCGGAGAAATGCTAGAAAAGTCGATCCCAAACAATACCAAGCGAATCGATCTGCCCCGCACAATAGAGCAGCTTACAAAGACCTTAAACGGGGATATTTTTAATGACAGTCATTCCGAACAGGAAGCAATCTCAGTTGAAGGGCAGGCGATCTACATACCAACTAAAACTCCTCCATACGCCATCGCTGTTCCTCTTCGAACTGGGGAAAATCATTGGGGAACTCTCTGGCTTATCAGCCTTCAACACCAATTTGAAGAAACTCACACCATAGCACTTGAATATGCTGCTACCATTTTATTAGATATCCATTTGCATCAGCAGGAAATAGGAATTGCCCATAAGCAGTTAAGAGCAGAATTAATGGAATTGCTATTTGAAAGTCCAAAAACTGGCTCGATTGTCATGGAAGACCGAATGAGAAAACTTAGACTCGCACCGAATGAAAACTGGATAGCCGGATTAGTGCTCCCCGGAAAGAAAGAAATGCCACTCAGTCTGTCCTTGGAGATGGATTTCTTAAGCAGTGAATGCACTAGATGGATTGATCAAACAGAGGGAATTGACGGTTTTTGTGAGGCATATGATGGACAGCTGACTTTGCTCATCTCCTCCAACCTTACGCATATGGAAATGAAAACTTTGTTAGAACATTTATATAATCACATAAGAGCAATCTATAAGCAGATAAGGCCCGTTTTTGTTTTTGGTGAGAGAAAGGCAGACTTGCTTTCCTTAGTTGAAAGCTATCAGCAAGCCAAATCTTTAAGCCCGCTCGTCCAGTACTCGCATTCTGAAGGAGGGATTTATTTTGCAGATGAGTCACGAAGAGAATTGCTCCTTTATGGGGGAATGAATACATCCAGAGCACTTGAATTTAGGAAGTTGATATTGCCGGAAGAGCTGCTGTCTGAACGTGGGGCGGCCCTCTATGAAACCTTAAAGTGTCTTGCTGTCCATAATTATAATCGTGAGATCGTTGCTAAAAGACTTCATATTCACCGAAACACATTAAGGTATCGAATTGAACGGATTGAACAATATTTACAAGACAGCCTATCCTCCTCCAGATGCCAATTCTGGATTCAGGTAGCATTAGATCTTGAGTCTCTCGCTAGTTGTAACGAGAGAGCAATGGAAATGGCAGAAGATGATTATAAAGAGAAAATGATTTTTTCTACGAGTTTCTAATGTTCATTAATTCGTCTGCATGGTTGTGTAGCAGCGCCGTTAAAATAAGTTAGCCCATTTAAAAAAGCCTGCTCTTGAGGATTCTCCCAACAAAAGCAGGCTTTTTTTATTCGTACCTTTTTAAGACAATAGCCGAATTATGACCGCCAAATCCAAATGAATTAGATATTCCAACGTTTAAAAAAACGTGTCTTTTTCCTTCCGGTACGTAGTCTAAATCACATTCCGGGTCTGGGTTCTCTATGTTGATCGTTGGAGGCACGAGCCCTTCTTGTAGACCTTTTATAAGAGCAATCGCCTCCACTGCCCCGGCAGCTCCAAGCATATGGCCGAGCATCGATTTGTTTGCTGTAACAGGAAGTCGACGGGCATGATCTCCAAACAATCTTTTAATAGCTAGTGTTTCGGAAATATCCCCTACCTTTGTACTCGTTGCATGGGCACTAACAACGTCTACTTCTTCTGCATTTATGCCTGCTCTCATCAGAGCTTTTCGCATGGCGGAGTAAGCCCCTCTTCCCTCTGGATGAGAGGCAACCATATGATAAGCGTCAGACCCGGCCCCATACCCAATTACTTCTCCGTAAATAGGAGCTTCGCGGCGGAGCGCATGTTCAAGCGACTCTAATACTAATATGCCCGCCCCTTCACTCATAACAAAACCATCCCTGTCTGTATCAAATGGGCGGCTAGCACGGGACGGCTCTTCATTCCTCACAGATAAAGCAGTCGCATTCCCGAAGCTTGCCAGCGACAAATTCGTAATGGCCGCTTCCGTTCCACCTGCTATCATCACATCGGCCTCATCATTTTGAATCGCATTAAACGCTTCCCCAATAGATGTATTGCCAATCGAGCAGGCTGTTACTGGCGATAGCGATGGACCAAACGCACCGTATTTTATACTTATTTGAGCAGCCGCCGCATTGGATATCATCATTGGTACTAAACTTGGGCTTACTCTTCCTGCTCCTCTCTTATTCAATACATTGACATTATCAATAAATGTATTGATGCCTCCAATTCCTGAGCCAACATATACACCAAACCGTTCACGGTCTATCTTGTCCATAGTCAATTGAGAATCTGCTAAGGCTTGTTCGGCAGCGGCTAAAGCAAACTGGCAAAAGCGGTCCATCCGTCTTGCTTCCTTACGTCCTAGAAGCCCCTCCGCATCAAAATCACGAATGATTCCTGCTATTTTTGTTTTAGAATCCGATACATCAAACGTGTCAATCAATGTGATTCCTGATTCCCCTTCTGTTAAACGCTGCCAGAATGTATTTACATCATTTCCTAGAGGTGAAATAATTCCTATTCCAGTAATAACGACCCTATTCATTTAAAATCCTCCTGTCATTGTCTTTATCCTCATTTTACGCTCTTTTTATCCTATTACAATTTGTTGTTTATCCTAGTATAATTTACACTACAATAATCAAAACACGCTGAACTAACTTTTAGAGAACAGCCCTTGAAGAGGAGAAAGGAGACCCCATATGAATTCAGACACAAGACTCCAGGCCTTATCAGAATTTTTAAAAGCACGACGTTCTAAAATCAATCCTCATATGGTCGGGCTGCCGATGGGAAAGCGGAGAAGAACTCCCGGCCTTCGCAGAGAAGAGGTAGCTCAGTTGGCTGCCGTAAGCACAACCTGGTATACGTGGCTTGAGCAAGGAAGGGATATTAAAGTATCTGCTTCTGTGTTGGATGCCATTTCTAACGCACTGCTTTTAAAGCCGGATGAAAGAAAATATTTATTTGCGCTTGCTCTAGATGAAGGGTCAACCAATGAATTTCCGGCTGAACAAGAAACATTAATCAGTCCTTCCTTACAAAAAATATTGAAAGAGCTTCGTTACTGCCCGATGATCATTTCTGATAGACGCTGTCACATTGTCGGATGGAACCAGGCAGCAGCGCATGTCTTTCTCAATTTTGAGCAAGTTCCGCCGGAAGATCGAAATTTAATCCGTCTATTATTTACGAGAAAAGAGTTTAGAAGCTTAGCTGTGAACTGGGATCATTTTGTCAAAGGCTTTCTAGCGATTTTCCGTATGTATTATGGACAATATTTTGCCGACCAATGGTATTCACAATTCATTGAAGAAATGGAGCGCAACCACCCTGACTTTCAAGAAATGTGGAATCAGGGGGAAGTAAGCTCAGCACCGGAAGTGCTCATTGAATTTCGGCATGCGAAAGCCGGAAAGATGGTCTTCAGCCTGACATCCCTGCAAGTCCAGGGAAATATTGATTTAAGGTGCAGCATTTATACCCCAGTTGATGGCACGAGAACAGAGGAAAAGCTAAAGCGTCTGATTGAAAATAAACATACATGAATCTCACATAGAAACAAGCAGCCAACAGTTGCCGAACAGGCGAGCTGGCTGCTTGTTTATTTATCTCTAATTCTCTCGAAAAACGTTTATTCAGAATATAACGACAGAGCAGCCCCCCTCGTTGCTCTTATTTTGGCTCTTTGTTTCTCGGTAGCAGATAAATCTATCTTTCTCTCTTTGATAATGACCCCATAATCCCGGCGGGCTGTTTCAATAGAGATTATTTCATCCAATACATCTTCAAGCACTTGCTCAGGAGACCTCTCAAGCGGATCTCCATAACCGCCGGATGATGGGACTAAAATCTGCACTGATTCTCCTGCTTGAAAACGGTAGCCGTTGATTTTAGAAGGCAGTTCTTCAGGGGTTGTATCCGGATTTTTAATGAGATTGGCACTCGTTCCCGGCAACCCGCCTTTATATCCCCATGGACGCACGGTATGTTTATCCCCTTCCATGGTCATAAATCCGTCTGTCAGGAATCTATTCCACCGTACGATTCCTAATCCCCCTCTCCATCGGCCGGCTCCTCCCGTATCTTCGCGAAGTTCATATTGCTCGCAAACGAGCGGAATATGCATATCGAGATCTTCAATTGGATTATTCATTGTGTTCCACGAACTAAAATCTACCGCATCCATCCCATCTTTGCCTGGGCGCCCTCCATAAGATCCTTCATTCACCTCAATGTATACCCAATATTCATTGTTTTCATCCAGTCCAGCATAAGAAGCAAACTGCAGATTGGCTGCACTGCCTGCACACGTTTGATCAGGAAGAACAGGAGTTAACGCTTTAATAATTAAGTCAGCCACCGTGTTCACCTGGTTCCCCCTGCTGAATAAAGCTGCCGGCTTAACCGGGTTGAAAATACATCCTTTTCGAGCTGTAATTTTAATTGGCCGGAACGCCCCTTCATTAGCTGGAACCTCCTCTTCTGTAGTGTATGTGTCCAAAAATATAGAACGCAGCACACTATGCACACTTACACAAAGAGCTCCTGAATACGCAACATTAAATGCCGTGGATACTTGATCAGCTGATCCGGAAACATCCACTTCCAGTTCTTCCCCCTGTTTCGTTAATTTCACATGCACCTTCAGCCTTTTGTCGAGATTGCGTCCATCGTTATCAAGCCATGACTCGGCTTCATATACGCCGTCAGGAATTTTAGCGATTTCTTTTCTCATCATTCGTTCCGAATAGTTCATGAGCTCCTCGCAAGCGGAAACAACCGTATCTTTTCCGTACTTATCCATCAGTTCGATAAACCGCTTGGCTCCCAGCCGGCAGGCAGCTACCTGTGCTTCAAGGTCGCCAATTACTTGTACGGGTGTCCGAACCTTTTGGCGGATAACTTCAAACAGGGTTTCATTTCTCACCCCTTTATCGTAAAGCTTCACTCCATTTAAAATTAAGCCCTCTGCATACACATCAGGCACATCAATCATCAAACCCGGCTGGGCCCCCCCCATATCAAGGTGATGGGCAGTCGCTCCTGCATAGCCCACCAGCTCTCCTTTATAAAATATCGGCTGGCACAAAGCAACATCCGGGGAATGGGAAGCCCCTGCATAAGGATCGTTGTTCCAAATAATATCATCAGGGTGCTGGTTGTCTCCCAGCTTTTCCTGGAATCCGCGGATATATCCCGGTAAACAGCCTAATTGCATAGGCGTAGAATCAGCTTCAGCCAACGTATTGCCAAAAATATCAAAAATACCGGCCCCAAGATCTTCTGATTCCCGAATAAGTGAGGAATACGCCATTCGATACATAACGTGCGCCATTTCTTTAGCTATAGTTTTTAATGCACCGCCGATAACTTGTAAAGTCACAGGATCAATTTTATTTTCCACTATAGTAGGGTTCGCTTGATTTATCGTCATCTTTCGTTACCTCACCTTCGAGAAAAGTTTTTCAACGGACTCTGCTGCACCGCCCTGGGCAGCTTTAGCTGCTACAAACAATGTGCCATTCTCTGAAACAGTAGCCTGCCAATGAGGCGGAACTGAAGTTGTCGAGTCTCTCTGTACAATAATAGCCGGGCCTGTAATGACATCCTGTGCAAGCAATTTACTGCGGTCATAGCGAGGAGTAGGGAAACGTTGGATTTCACCATTCACTTCAAACACTGTGTCCCGCTCGTACATCAGGGCTTCACCCGGATTGATCCGATCCCCGATCTCCAGTTTCGGTAAAGCCAGTGAAGGAGTTTTTCCAGTGGCGACAATACGCAGTGTAATTAATTCCACTACGTTTTCAGGAAAATGGTGACCGTACTCTTCCTCATGCGCTTCATGGAACTTTTTGCTAATTATTTCTATCGTTTGTTCGGTAATCGGTCCATCCGGAATAGCAGCCCGTAATTCAAATCCTTGTCCGGCATATCGGCACTCCGCGATGCGCTCTACGACAATATCTTCTGGATTAACCCCATCTTTAAGGAGCTGGTCCTGGGCTTCACTCGATAACGTCTCAAGTGCTGCACTAATAGAAGTCATTGTTTCTGGAGTGACCTTGTCAAGCCGGTTAATATGAGATTTAATAAAATCATATTTAAGATCGCCGACTAATAAACCTGTCGCTGCGCTAATTCCGGGATAGCTTGGAACGATAACGAGGTTACAGCCGATCGTTTCCGCTAAATCGACAGAATGAAGCGGCCCGGCACCGCCAGCGGCAAATAAAGCGAACTCGCGCGGATCGATTCCTTTGCTGACAGATTTAGCACGAATGCAAAGAGCCATATGATTATTAATGATTTTGAGAATGCCAAGAGCCGCCTCTTCCACAGTCATATCCAACTGACGACAAAGTGTTTCTTCTACGGCCTTGTAGCTTAGTTCGGGGTGCAATTGAAGATCGCCTCCAAGAAACTGTTCAGGGTCAAGGCGTCCAAGAATAACATTGGCATCGGTAACACACGGATACTCCCCTCCTTGGCCGTAGCAGGCAGGCCCCGGATTTGCGCCGGCACTTTTCGGACCAACGCGGAATGCTCCTCCCGCGTCAATGTAAGCAATCGACCCGCCTCCTGCCCCAATTACTTCTACATCAATCATTGGTACAAGTACCGGATAACCATTGACTTCTGCGTCACGGGGATTGATAATTTTTGGCGTCCCATTTGGGATGACTGAAATGTCTGCTGAAGTTCCTCCTATGTCTACGCTGATGAGATTTTTGACTCCTTCCAAATCTCCGCACCAGGCAGTGGCTAATACAGCACCAGAGGGTCCTGATTTTAATAAAGTAACCGGCTTTTCTGTTGCCATTTCACTAGTAGCCATTCCTCCGGAAGACTGCATAATATGGAGTTCACCTTCCACCCCGGCATGATCAAGAGCGCTGACCAAATGTTCTAAATATTTACTGACACGAGGTGCTACATATGCGTTCATCGCAGCGGTGCTAAACCTTTCATATTCCCGCATTTGGGGAACTATTTCGCTCGAGGTGAAGCATTGAACCTCCGGCCACATTTCTTTCACGATTTTCTTTGCGAGCTGTTCGTGCTCGTCATTCAGGAAGGAAAAAAGGAAAGAAATAACGACTACGTCCACGTTAGAATCTTTTAACCGCTGTACAGCCTCACGAACCTCCTTTTCATTCAGCGGCACCTTGACCCGGCCGTCTGGCGCTGCCAATTTCTCTGTTATTGGAATACGATTTCTGCGCAGCACTAAAGGGTCTGTTTGCCAAGGGAGATCCTGCTGGATAGAGAAATTCTCCATCTTCTTGTGACGAGCAATGTGTAAAATATCTCGGTAATTTTTTGTCGTCAGCATTCCTACCGCAGCACCGTTGCGCTCAATCGTAATATTAGTAGCTACTGTTGTTCCATGAAGAACATAATCAACCGCCGTTACTGGAACCCCTGCTTTTTCACAAAGCTCCTGGATGCCATTAATTACCCCGATAGACTGATCTTCCAATGTACTTGGAACTTTATGAACGTGAATCTGATTAGTTAATTCATCGACTAGTATTAAATCTGTAAATGTTCCACCAACATCAACACCTACTCGAACCATGTGAACAGCTCCTTTTCTAATTTCTTATTCAAACAATCCAGTGTTTTCATCTTTTCCGTGAAAAAAATATCTCCTCACTTTTTGAAAACAGAAAGAAAGTAGTCAGCAAAAGAAGACATTAGCTGCTGTACGCAAGAATTTGGACTCTCTCTTTCTTGTATTCTCGTAGATGTATTTAATCTTTCCCGCGGCCAATATTCCCGTACGCTCCATCACCCCTTTCAAGAATATGGCTTTTGTTTATGAAAACAGCCGGCTGACAAACTGCTAATCTATCAGCCGCCTTGTTAAAACAATCATTTTTATTTATGTTTTAATTTATCTTTCTCTCAGATGAGCTGTCGATGGGATCTTCCACTGTCCTATCAGCGCTGTCAGCCACTTCATCTAACGGTCTTGATTTCGTTTCATTGCCCAGCAGTAATGTCGAGACCATGCCGATAAATAAAACACCGGTCGTCATCAAGAAAACGCCGATAAACCCTAAGATGGGATACATAAAGCCAATATAAATCGGAGCTAGCAGTCCCCCAATCCTTCCAAAAGCGGAAGCTGAACCGGTGCCTGTGGAGCGGATAATAGTCGGGTATTGCTCCGGGGTATACGTATACATTCCAGCCATAGCCCCCACCATAAATAACGATGTAAAAAAACCTGTGATCAGAATCGCTGTTGATGCATCTGCCTGGCTTAAACAGAACGCTGAAACTGAGGCGAGCCCCAAATAAGTGACAATCACTTTTTTCCGGCCGATAATATCATTTAGAAGAGCTGCCGAGAAATATCCTGGTATTTGTGCCAAATAAATAACGATTGAGAAGGCGAAAGATTTCGAAATTTCAAAACCTTCATTATAGAGTAAAGTTGGCAGCCAGGTAAAGAAGCCATAATAAGAAAAGATCACCGAAAACCAAAGAATCCATAGCATAATTGTCTTCTTAACAAATGCTCTTTTCCATAGAGCAAAGAAACTGCCTTTTTGCTGAATAATTGTGTTTGCTGCAGTTCCCGCAGGTTCCGGTAATTTTTCTCCTAACGCCTTTTCAATACTGTTCTCCATCTTCTTCATTTCTTGTTGCGCCTCTTCAAGCCTTCCCACTGATGCCAGCCACCTTGGTGATTCAGGCAGCACTCTTCTCCAATAAATGACTAGAAAGATAGGCAATGCTGTAACAAAGATGGCAATCCGCCAGCCATTATCAGACATTGGAATAATGAAGTATGCAAGTACAGCTGCTGCTACGTACCCAAAGGAGTGGAAGCCTGTCAATGCTCCAATATACTTGCCTCTATATTTGCTCGCAATTAGTTCTGATAGGTAAGGAGCAAGAATAGCGCTTTCACCGCCTGTACCGAAGCCGGCTATAATACGGAGCCAAAAAAAGTGTTCCCACTGTCCCGCAAACGCGCTAGCCAAAGTAGCAAGAGAATAAATAACAAGCGTATACATAATTACTTTCTTTCGTCCAATCTTGTCGCCTAAATATCCGGAAAGAAGAGCGCCAAAGAAATAACCGATAAGAACTGAACTGCCTAATAACCCCGCTTGCTCAGACGATAAACTCCATAATCCGATAACTGATGGCAGGACAAAAGCAACCATAGCAATATCCATAGAATCGAATGTATTTCCAAAACCGCTAATAACCAATAGCTTCCTGTTATACTTGTTGTCAGGGATTCTTTCAATCCTAGACCCAATATTCATCATAGTTCCTCCCATTTCAACAGCCACTCTGCTTGTTTTAACGAATATAATGACTTATAATGTAAATATTGATAGAATTTTTAGTTTATTTTACAATCTAATTCTTTAGCTACGCATTTAAAAGGTTGTCTATTATTGTTCGCTTTGAAAGACAAGCTTGCAAATAAAGCCTTGCCAGTTTGCTTATGCCTGCTATTAAGCTCCAGATGAATGTTTTGAGCTGATCGCATCGTTTCCTGCTTCGCATTCTATCTCTCCTTTTTCCCCCGTTGCCGACGCAGGGGGATGAAGACGCATCAAACCAATATAACTGGCAAAGGAAAGAACCACTCCTAAGAACCACGAAATGTCGTATAGTTCTCTTAAAGAAGGAACAAACACACCGATTAAAGCAACGGCGGCCCCAAATAAAGTAGCGGCAAACGCCCGATAATTGTAGCCTTTAAAGTAGGTGTACTCTCCGTTCAAAGAATAAATATCATTTACATTAAGCTCGCGCTTGCGAATGATATAATAATCGGCGATCATTACACCGGCAATCGGGCCTAATGCGCCGCCAATCAAATTAAGAAGGGTAAAGATAGCGTCTGCATTCTCCATTAGCTTCCACGGGAATGTAAAGAGAGCGGCCATCATAGTAATGTAAAAACCCCGCTTAAAGGTAATCCATTTCGGAAATAAGTTTGCCAGATCGTATGCAGGCGAAACAAGATTGGCAATAACGTTGACCGTAATTGTTGCTGCCGAGAGAATCAAAGCCGCGATTACAATAACAATCGGCCTGTCAAACTGCTGCAAAAGCAAAATAATGTCTCCTATCGGCTTTCCGAAAGCAACCGTTGTGGCAGCTGTTGCCGCGACCGTAACGAATGTAAAAATTGTAAAGGTTACAGGGAGTCCATATAACTGCCCTTTTATTTGGTCTGTCTGCGATCGTGAAAAACGGGTAAAGTCCGGTATATTCAAAATCAGTGTTGACCAGATACCGATGATGCCCGCTACCGCGCTGATAAAAGGAAAGAATGCTTCTCCAAATGTTTCATACTTTCCAGGCTGCATAAAGATTGGTTTAACTCCCCCCGCCGTATCTATTGCCCACCAAAGCAGGCCGGCTAACACTATATATACTAGAGGACCTGTAAATCCCTGAAATTTCTTGAGTGACTCCATACCTCTCTTTAGCACTAGAAAATGCAGTGACCAAAACAGTAAAAAAGAAAGCAATCCCGGCAAACCGATCCCTAAGAATGTCCACCCTCCGCCAAGTTCAGCCCATCCTGGCCATAGCAGCGTAAACGCTATATTAAATGCCGCGCTCCCCGCGTAGGCTTGTATGCCCAGCCACATAATGGCTACGACCCCGCGCAATAATGCGGGAATGTTGGCTCCTAATATTCCATATGAAGTTCTGATCAGCACAGGAAATGGGATCCCATATTTCGATCCTGCATGGCCGTTTAATGTTAAAGCCACATAGAGGATAAGTGAGGCAGTAAAAATAATTCCAATCACCTGCCACGGTGAAAAGCCTAAAACAACGAGTCCTCCAATTGTTGCATAGGTTGGAATATTGTTAATGACCCCCATCCACATAGAAGCAAAATTTTGTGTTTTCCATGTTCGCTCCGTCGGCGGCACCGGCAGCAAATCCCGATTGCTAAGAGAGCTTACTTGCTCTTTCTGAAGATTAGATAGATTCATAGACAACTCCTTTGAATTTTATAGTAAAGGATACATTCACTCACTTAAAAGCGGTTCTCTATCATTAAGCGCTTACAATCAGTCTAAAAACTTAACATGATTAGAATCACTTGTTGTCTTTTGCTCTTCTGAAGAGGAATTGCTCACTATTTTCAAAACTCAGGTTAGAATGTTTATGACAGGATAGTTGGTATTCATGTGTTGGATTTTGGAGCCATGTTGTTTCACGGTACAAAGAAACCTGAAAACAATCATCTGGGACAAAGAGGAAACAATAAACATTTACAAGGTTAATTTTGAAAGGATAGGTGACTGTTGCTTTAACTGCAATGACTTCACTCCTTTACCGCCTATATTCAGCTGTTTGGAGTGAAGTCATTGCCTGTTAAAAAGCTCTTTTAGTTACATGATAAGAATAGATTTTAGATTCGTTAATTTTTTCCTTCTTCAAAGCCTGACCACTCTAAAATATTTAAAACATTCGTTTCAACGCAATCCAGCCAATCCTGTACATTGACCCATTCATCTGCGCCATGAAGATTTCCGCCTTTCGGGCCATAAATGATCGCAGGAGTATTCATATAAATAAGCGGGAAACGAATATCGCTGAATGTTGGCATTCCAAAGATTTCGGTTGTTCGTCCGACGACTTCATCAATATTTGACTTTACCATCTGCACAAACGGATGGTCAGGGCTTATTTCAGCCGGGCTCGTATGCCATTCATAAGTAATCTCTGGCGGATTCTCAGTGAGCCATGGATCTTGGTCAGCTACCCGCTTCACCGCTTTCTCAATTTGCGATTTTACTTCTTCAAGCGTTTCATTTGGCGGATAGCCGATCGTTCCTGTCAGCTCGCATTCAGCTGGTACTTTATAAGCCCATTCGCCGGCATTAATCATCGCCGGTGTTAAATTGCTTGAGCGGACCTGCATGCCTGAAGCAGCAAAATATCTCTCAAATGGCGCATAGCTGACTGTCTTCACCCGCTCATTGTCCAGTTCAATCAAAGCATCATAGATTTTCATGGCCTTGCCGATTGCATTGATTCCCACTTGTCCATTTAAATTGTGAGCCGCCACGCCAGTTACCCGAATTTTAAAAATTAATCCTCCTGCACAGGCAATTTGCGGTCCCGCTCCAGTCGTAAGCGGATGTGGATAAATGCAAGCGTCGGCTTTAAAGTTCTGCTCCTCGAGGTATTGGGTCATGGCCACTGCCCCGCCGGCCCCGCCCACTTCCTCATCGACAACTGAGATGGCTGTAATGTTCCCTTTTGGCTTCAGCCCCAGCCCTTTAATTACTTCTAATGCGGCAAGAATTGAGCCGAAGCCGCCTTTATTATCCGCTGTTCCTCGCCCATACATTAATCCGTTTTCAATCAATCCATCGTGCGGCGGGTAATTCCAGTGCACTAGATCTCCTACTGGCACCGTATCTACGTGAGTAAATAACAGCAGTGATTTCTCCTTGTCAGAGCCGGCCCATTTTCCGACCACATTAGGGCGGCCTTCAAATCCAACTAGGCGTTCTACCTCCGACTCCGTATATTCCGGATGCTGTCTCACCTTTTCTGCATCAGCTACAAATGTATCGACCGCCATTCCTAATCCAAGCATGATTTGCTTAATATGTTCTTGGACTGGCCCTTCATAACCGGTTTCACTAGGAATCTGAACTAATTTTTGCAGACCCTTCACTAGTTCTTCACGATGCTCCTGCATATAATTTCTTACTTTTTGGCGTACTCCAGTAGACAACAACGTTTCCATTTTCCACACTCCTAAATTAGTTTTCCTGCCATATTTACGGCCGGCTTGTACGATGAAAGACTGATTAGTAATTGGAGCCTCAGTAGTTGTATAAAACAGCAAAAGCGGATGGCTTCTTCATAAAAAATAAATATCATTTTAGCGCTCTTTCAGATATAACGGAAAGCTTCAAGCTTAGTGTAAGAATGAAAGAGCTCTGCAATGATTATATTTCTGAATATTCACATCCTTTCGAATTTTTGTTAAAATAATCATACAACTACTCACCAAATATTTCTAATATCTCTTTCTTTACTAACTAATACTTAAAAAATATCAGGAGGTATACACATGGAATTACGGCATTTAAAATACTTTGCTACCGTGGCGGAAGAACTTCACTTTGGCAGGGCAGCACAGCGGCTGCAAATGGCCCAGCCGCCTTTAAGCCAGCAAATTAAACATCTCGAAGCTGAATTAGATGTTCTCTTGCTTTCACGAACAAAGCAGCGTGTCGAATTAACGAAAGCAGGGGAAGCTTTTTTAAAAAGAACATATGAAATTTTAAACCGTGTACATCTTGCGTGCGAGGAAGCAAAAAGTATTGACCGCGGAGAAGCCGGCCAATTAATTATTGCCTTTACGGGATCGATGGCCTTTGATCCGCTTCCGGTACTGCTCCGCTCTTACCAAGAAAAGTATCCTAAAATAAATATTGTATTGAGGCAAATGACAACAACGGAACAACTCGAAGCACTTCAGGAAAATACGATTCATGCCGGATTACTAAACATGCCGATTGAAAGTGCAGCTGTGCACGTAGAAATGCTACGTGAAGAACCATTTATTGTCGCCTTGCCGAAAGCTCATCCATTAGCGTCCCAAACAGAACCTGTGGATGTCGCTTGCCTCGCCAACGAGCATTTTATTATGACTCCGAGAAATGAGGGGCAAAGTTATTATGATGCTATAATCAGCCTTTGCCAGCATGCCGGGTTCAGTCCTAAAAAAACACAGGAAGCGAGAGAACTGCATACGGCCTTATCGTTTGTCGCTTCCGGTATAGGCGTTGCCTTGCTCCCATCGTCCATTCAGTTCGTAAAAAATGATGAAATTGTTTATTTACAGCTGAAAAAGAGCTTTACTACATGCAAAATCGGAGTTGCCTGGAATAAAGCCGAAACGTCCCCTGTTGTCCATTCCTTTATTTCATTTTTAAAGAAAGACCACTATTCTTTGCTGTAAAAGAACTATTTTACAATAAAAAACGAAGCTTTCTTACTATCAAGAAGGTCATCTTGTTATCGGACAGGTCAGGTCAACTCAACACACAAATCCCCTCTTCCCGGTCTGCCAGCTGCAAGCATTTTGGCGAAGTTTTACATAAAAAAGCCACAAAAAATTGTGGCTTTAATCGTTTAACCGCTCTCTTAACATTTATCTATAATTGAATAACCACTTCTCTCTTTCATTTCTGCTTTTTCATAACGAAGCATAGGGTGTCTTGCTGCTCCCCTTCACCCGGGCGGCCCACGATCATCTTGTGAAGCGCCTCCAGTACGGTTTCTGGATTTTCCTCTGCCTCTTTCGCTAGGGCAATCAGCTCATCCGCGAAAGCATTCAGCGTTTCTTTGAACTCTGTTTTCTTCGCTTCAATCATCAAACATTCTTCCACATTTAATGAGAAGTAGATTGTCGGCGGATGATACCTGAAGTCAAGTAGGCGATTAGCCATAGCAAGAGTTCTTACGCCTAGTTTTTCTGCCTTGAACCCGATAAAAGGAAATCATGTGATTCATCACATTCGAAATATAGTGCCCATAAGTATCTCCCCCGGGAAACGCAGGGTATCGGTTAGTATTCAGGTTTTGCGAAGCAATTAAATACCCGATCATTTTCTCTCAGTCTTATTTTATATCCGAAAAATAACGGTAAGTAATGGTCGTTTTATTCCTCTCCCTCGCTTACAAAGTTCTGGTACTCACTCTCACTTAACAACTCATCTAATTCTGCAGGATTAGACATTTCTACTTCAATCAACCAGCCGGCTCCATATGGCTCCTCGTTAATGATCTCCGGTGCATGTTCCAATGCTTCATTGACGTTTACGATCGTACCTGATACTGGAGAATAGAGCTCAGAAGCTGTTTTAACCGATTCAATGGTACCCACTGCTTCGTTAGCCGTTACCTGATCATTTACTTCTGCATGCTCTACAAAAACAATATCGCCCAATTGATCTTGGGCATAGTCAGAGATGCCAATTCGTACACGATTCCCCTCCAGCTTTTGTACCCACTCATGATCCTCGCTATATAATAAGCTTGCAGTTACTTTTGTCACTGTTCTTCCTTCCCTTCCTTATGAATGTTCCTCCCAAAGACAGCTTCTTGTTAACCCCGCTTATAGAATGGTGTGTTGATTACAACGGCATCCACCTTTTTGTTGCGAATTTCCACCTGCAGCTCCGTCCCTGGATCCGTATACTTTGGAGATAAAAGCGCCAGACCCAAATTTTTTTGCAGAGACGGGGAACGCATTCCCGAAGTAATTAAGCCAATATCTTTTTCTCCAGAAAATACCCTGTAGCCATAACGAGGAATGCCACGTCCGGTTACTTCAATGCCTGTCAGTTTTCTTTTTAAGCCTGTTCCTTTTTGAGCGGATAAAGCTGTTTTTCCGATAAATTGGCTTTCTTTGTTTATTTTTACCGCAAAGCCTATTCCGGCCTCAAGCGGGCTGATTTCATTTGCAAGCTCCTGCCCATACAAAGCGATGCATGCCTCAAATCTTAGAGTATCACGCGCCCCAAGTCCGCATGGCTTTAAACCAGCTTCTTTTCCCGTGTCCAACAGCTTTTCCCACAGCTCTTCCGCTTTACTAGCTGCTAAGTAAAGTTCGAACCCGTCTTCTCCTGTGTAGCCTGTTCGGGAAACGAGCACATCCGGTATACCAGCTATGCTCACGTGCTGAGAAAATTGAAGAAAGCCGATTTCCGATAAATTAGCACGAGTGCGCTTTTGCAGAATTTGTTCAGCTTTCGGACCTTGAATAGCTAGTTGAGCCATCTCATTCGATATATCCTCAATTTTTACATCTCCTTCGATATGCAGCCTCATCCATTCCACATCTTTTTCAATGTTTGCAGCATTAATGACAAGTAAATACTTGTCATTATTAAGCTTATACACTAGCAAGTCATCAATTGTGCCGCCGTCCGGATAACACATGGCTGTATACTGTACCCCGTTCTTTTTCATTTTCGTTACATCATTCGTGACAAGATAATTAATATAGCTTTCTGCGTCCTTTCCTTCTATCAACACTTCCCCCATATGAGAAACATCGAAAAGCCCTGCTTCCTTTCGGACGGCCTCATGTTCTTCTAAAATACTTGAAAACTGTACAGGAAGCTCCCATCCTCCGAAGGCAACAATTTTTGCCCCATATTTTATATATATATTAAAAAGCGGTGTTCGCTTTAATGTCGTTTCTGTCCTCATTGCACCACCCCAATTACAATTTTCTGCAAAACGGCTTCTCCCCTTTGGCCCGTTTCCGTTATAGTCAGACTGCCAAGCGCCGTTTCCCTCATTGTTCTTGGCAACAACGAACGCAATGGAATTTCGCTTGATGCACGGTACTTCACCGAGTCTAGTAACAGGACCACAAACCAAATTAAGAAGAGTTTCCAATGTCATGGCTGTTGCATGAATATCTTGCTGAGGTGTCCCTCCCTTTACATTCAACAATCATTCTCGCAGCCATGGCTGTGGCGGAGCTGACTTCTGCCTGGCATCCTCCTGCTGCTCCAGAATAAACGGGGACGATTAGCAATGACGGAGCCGAGCATACTTACAGTAAATAGTCTCATTACTAACTCTTTAAAAGCAGTTCCATCATTTTTATAAAGCGAAAACAATCCTACCGGCAAAATCTCAGTCGCTTCGGCAGTTGGGGCAGCAACAATCCCCCCATTCACGCATTGTTTTCAAGTGTCGCCATTGAAAAAGCTGTTGCACGGCTTATATAACTCCTCGTTAGTGATTTTCTTTTTTTCATATCATTACTTATTTCGCTGCATCCCCGCCGAAATACCACTCAGGATAGCAGAAGCATCTATAAAACCACTATCGACTGCTTCTTTCATTTGGATTAGGCGCTCTTCCACCATGCTGATGCTCGCTGCTCGATCCCTTCCCGTCTTTTCTTCTTTCATTCTCAGCATATTTCAGCTTCTCCCTCTCCCGCCTGCAAAATTCTAATAGTTGCTTCATTAATTGAATGTCCCTCATACATCTCCCACAAGTAATTCTAACGCCCGCTGTTCGTGATAACCTGCTGCAATTGCAGAGAAATTATCCGTTGTACTTAAACGGATATCTACTACATTGCCATTGATCATGAATATCTTTGATAACCCGCTGCCAAGGGAAGCCCCTCCTACACACACCACCTGGCTGCCGCGCCGCACAGTTAACACTGTTGTATTAGGATGATCAAAATAAAGACAGCGGTCCTCCAGTTCAAATATATAAGTAAGCTCATGCTCATTCGCCATCTTAATGGCGTGCCTGATTTGCGGGTCATCGGTATCCATGCCGAGCAGACCGCCAAGCAAAGCTTTATCCGTTCCGTGTCCTTGATAAGTTTCTGCAAAGGAATCATAAAAAATAATATGTGCCTCCTCCGGAGAACCGCCTAAAAGCTCGTAGGCAAAACGGCCAATTGACACAACACCTGCCGTATGAGAACTGGACGGTCCTACCATGATAGGACCAATAATGTCAAAACAGCTTTGAAATTCCATTAGGTCCTCCTTTCTGCACATTGTTTGGCTGTTAACATAACAAATAACCCCATTTCTTCTTTTCCTATTGCTTTATCAATAATTGCTGCATATTCAATTTCTTGTTTCTTGCTTCTTAAAGGCGATCATCTCGTTTTTTCACATGCGAAAATGGACAGAAAAGGGTAACGTAGCCTTGTATACCCTTCTCTATCCTTTTGCCTGAGAGTTTAACTCCTTTGTTAACAGAGTCTTCCCTGTTGGTGTCGTTTGTTAACGTGCTCTTCAGAATTGTGTCCGTTGCCGTTCATCTGCCCGTAAGATTAGCTCCAGGGGGCATTCGGAAGCTTGCCCCTCTGGTCGTAAGTATTCACACTCTCCTATAACAATCATTCACTTTTTATTCATTTTCAGGCTAACCTCCCATTAGCCTTTTTCGCTACCTTTGCCATAGGGTATGATATAAAATTTTCAATAACCGCCTTATAAATAAGAAGGATTAGCCGGGACATTTTTAAAATATACAGCTTCCCCGTCGCTCTCTCCATCAAAAATCACTGTTGTTTTTGGAGAGAAAACCAACACATCGCCAACCTCTCCCACATACTTATTCCCCTCTACATCACGGACGACCATTTTTCCTTTTGTCACTATTTTCACTTCTGTAAAATCAAACTCCGCCGAATAATCTACAGAAGGCTGTAAAGCAAAGTAGCCAAGCGTTAATACTTCTTTTTTATCGGTTAAAGGCAAGTCGAGTATTTGTCCTTTTAATTCAGGCGTTCCTCTCAGTTCACTCAATTCATTCAAACTGTAAGTCCCAGCCTTAATTAATTGGATACCTGGCTTTTCACATAAAAGTTTTACTTCTTTTTTTGCTATTACTTTTTCACTCATTTTTTCCACCTCTAAAATAATTTTTTATATTATATTTTCAGATCGAAGATTTAAAAAAAGTGTTTTTGTTCTTCTCGACGCTGATCCTAGAAGGTTTTTTCAACTTATCGCTTAATGATGTTATATTCCGGGCCAAATGGGAACTTTGTGATGTTTTCTGCACCATTTTCAGTGATGACAAGAATATCATGCTCACGGTATCCCCCTGCTCCCGGCTCTCCTTCCGGAATCATAATCATCGGCTCCATGGAAATAACCATGCCTGGTTTCAGCACTGTTTCAATATCTTCACGCAGCTCCAAGCCTGCCTCACGGCCGTAATAATGGCTGAGCACGCCGAACGAATGGCCATAGCCGAATGTCCGGTTCGCCAGCAGATTATGCTCGCGGTAAATGTCATTTAATTCAGCCGCAATGTCCATACATCTCGCTCCCGGCTTGATTAATTCCAGGCCGCGGCGATGCACCTTACAGTTGATTTCCCACAGTTCTAAATGGCGGTCCGATACCTCTTCCAGGAATAAAGTGCGTTCAAGCGCCGTATAGTAGCCGGCAATCATCGGGAAGCAGTTCAGGCTCAAAATATCCCCGCGCTGCACCTTGCGGGAAGTTGCCCAGTTATGGGCACCGTCGGTGTTAATGCCCGATTGGAACCACACCCATGTGTCTCTTAGCTCGGCATGAGGATACGTGCGGGCAATTTCACGCACCATCGCCTCTGTGCCGTGTAACGCTACTTCATATTCTGGCACTCCTTCGCGGATCGCTTCTACTACAGCCGCGCCGCCGATATCAGCAATGCGGGCCCCGTTTTTAATCAAATCAATTTCTTCTTCTGACTTCATCATCCGCTGAGCCATGACCGCCTGGGATACATCTGTTAGAACAGCTGTCGGCAGGGCATCTTCTAATTGGCGCCGCAGACTGAGTGTCATGTGGTCCTCTTCGATTCCAAGTCGGCCGCGAAGGAAGCCGGCTTCTGTCAGCACCTTTTTCACTGCATACAGGAAGTTATCTCTTTTCCAGTCTGTATACACAATGTTTTCATCAAAGCTGCGTCGCCACGGCATACCAGCATCAATGTTGGCACTGACCGTGACATGCTTGTCCTGAGTCACAACGAGAGCATAGGACCGATTAAAGGAAGTGTATAAGAAATCGCTGTAGTAGTTAATGTTATGGTAGGAAGTAAAGACAACGGCACCGATATCATGCTTAGCCATATACTCACGCAGCAGCGTATTGCGCCGGGTCATTTCCTCTTTTGAAAAAGTCGGCTTTACTTTTTGTCCGCCATTTTGCAAGATTTTTGTTCTTTCTAGATCTGTGATTTGTACCATGTTTTTCACCTTTCCTTTCTCCTATTTCACTTTAAATGTTCTTTATCTATTACTCTCCTGCTCCCAATAAAAGGAGCTGGCTGATTAATTAGTTGTTACGGATCCTTTCAAAGCAGGACGGTTAAGTGAGAAAATTGATATATCATGATCCGTTTTACCAGTTGTAACTAATTGGCTTAACGTTTCGCCAACTACACTTGAGAATTTAAATCCATGCCCAGAGAAGCCAGCAGCAATTGCTACATTAGAATATTCAGGATGTAAATCTATAACAAAATGTTCATCTGGTGTTTTTGTATACATGCAAACAGCGCCTCTTTTTAATTCTCCATTTGCTCCTGGCATATATTCTTTGAGAAACTCACGAAGGTTGTTTTCGTCTTCTGGATAAACACCAAATTCACGGTTGATCGTATCCGGGTCAATTTGCTGTCCGTAAGTATGATAGCCTATTTTTAATCCGCAGCCGCCGAAGCTTGGAAATCCATAGTAGATGCCTTTTGGCACTTCAACCATAAATGCTGGGAAGTCAATATCATTGCTGTATTTTGATTCATCGGATTCAAAGAAGCCGACAACTTGGCGATATGGCTGTAATGGAACATTAATGTTTAGCTTCGAGAGAAGTTTGCTGTTCCAGGCTCCCATACTGACGATTAATTTATTTGCTGTATAGGACCCTTTGGCAGTTTGGATTTTAACCAAATCCTGTGAAACTTCAAAATCCTCAACTGGTGTATAGGTTAAAACCTTCGCACCGTGCGCTTCTGCTAATTCACGATAAGCACGAATACAATTTTCACTAAACAATACGCCTGAGTTTGGTTCGAAAATAGCATTATAATTTTCTGGAACAACAACACCTGGCCAGCGTTTATTGATTTCTTCCCCTTCAAGTAAATCAACAGTCAATGAATGCTCCTTGGCTGCTTCGATCGTTTCTGCTACGAAAGCGGATTCACCTTTCGGCCCAAATACTAGAACGCCGGTTTTTGTAAAGATTTTATGATGGGTTGTGTTTTCTAGCTCATACCACAGTTCCTGTGCTCTTAACGCGAATGGTACATACTCTCTTCCTTCACCATAAGCATGGCGAATAATACGCGTATCGCCATGATGGCTTCCATTTGTATGCGGCGGATCAAATGAATCAACTAGTAATGTTTTAACTCCTTGCTTTGCTAAATAATAGCCTGCTGCCATTCCCATTGAACCAGCACCAACAACAATTACATCAAAATGTGTGCTCATAATCATCCTCCTATAAACCTCAAAATGATTTTCAATTAAAAATATTTTGAATATTTAATTGTTATCTGTATCTTACAACGGTTAATTAACAGCAACAATTGGATGAGCATGCTTAATATTTTTTAAGAGCCAAAGCAATTATTGTGCATGAAGTACAATAGAAACTAAAAAGCCTTTAAAGCACAAAATATGTGCATTCATTATCGTTATGTATATAAAAAACTAGCTGGACATGGATTTCCCCACGCCCAGCTATGAAAAACAGTTATGAAAGTGATCCAGCTAGCTGTTCTTTTAAATTCTCTACAAAGTGCTGAACTTCAATTGCTGCTACACATCCGTCACCAGTAGCAGTTACAACTTGGCGAATGGCATCTTTTCTAATATCGCCAATTGCATAAATTCCAGCAACGGCTGTTTTCATTCGATCATCGGTAATAATCCAGCCTTCCTGATCTGTGATTTTTAAATCTCTCACAAAATCAGAAACAGGATTCATGCCGATATATTCAAATACTCCATCTGTCGGGAAAGTAGTCACTTCGCTCGTTTTAATATTTTCTACAAGAACAGCGTTTACTTTTCCTTCACCAACAATTTCATTTACTACTGTGTTGTAAACAACATCAATTTTCTCATTTTTGAGCATGCGGTCGACTAAAATAGGCTGGGCTCTAAAGCGGTCTCGCCGATGTAGGACAGTCACTTTTTTAGCAAACTTCGTTAGGAAAACGGACTCTTCTACTGCTGAATCCCCCCCACCTACAACGACAAGCTCCTTGTCTCTAAAAAAGGCACCATCACAAACCGCACACCATGAAACACCGCGGCCCGAAAATTCTTCCTCACCAGGGATGCCCAATTTTTTATATTTTGTGCCTGTAGCTATAATAACAGCTCTTGCTTTATATGTTTGACTATCGCTGTGAACGATTTTGACATCGCCTTCATCTACAATTTCTTTTACGTTAGCTTGTTCATATTCTGCACCAAACTTTAAAGCATGCACAAACATATTTTGCGCCAAGTCTGGACCGGCTATATGATCATAGCTCGGGAAGTTTTCTATTTCTTCTGTATTTTGAAGCTGCCCGCCGGGTACCCCCCGCTCAATCAGCAGTGTTTTCAAGTTTGCTCTTGAAGTATAAACAGCAGCAGTCATCCCACCCGGACCTGCTCCGATAATGATAACATCATAAATATTTTCACTCATATTCCATCCATCTCCTATCTCGAGAAAATAAATAATTTTGATTCATATCAGAGATATTTGGAAATTAAGTTTTTTAACTTATCTTCCGGAGAGAACCCTAAACTTTGCTTGGCTACTGAACCATTTTTAAAAATCAAAATGGTCGGAACGCTCATAACATTGAACTTCTGGGCAAGCACGCCACTTTCGTCAATATTCACATCTCCAAACATAACATTCTCCATGCTTGTTGAGAGATTATCTAAAACTGGTGCAATCATTTTGCAAGGTCCGCACCATGGGGCGCCAAATTTAATAACCGCTACTTCATTGGAAGATGTAATTTCATCAAAATTAGATTCATTAACAGCAACAACGTTGGACATAGATTTTCCCCCTTAATTTATATATTCATAGAAAGGCTGCCGGATATGAGCTCCACCGGCAGCTTTCTTGCTTGTAAAAGTAATTAACCGACAACTAGCGTTCTCTCTCCAGGCTTCCAGTTCGCCGGGCACAAACCGCCTGTTTGTAACGCTTGCAGAACACGCAGCGTTTCATTAACATCACGGCCAATGTTGTTATGGAATACAACCTGGTACATGAGTTCTCCCTCTGGATTAATAATAAACAATCCACGCAGCGCAACGCCTTCTTCTTCAATAAGCACACCATACTCTTCAGAAACAACATGATTCGTATCGGCTGCTAAAGGATAATTTAAACCGCCTAGTCCGTTATTATTACGATCTGTATTAATCCATGCAAGGTGGGTGTGGACTGTGTCCGTGGATACCCCAATAACCTCAGCATCCAAATCCTCAAATTCATCATAACGGTCTGAAATAGCTGTAATCTCAGTTGGACACACAAAAGTAAAATCCATTGGGTAGAAATATAGCACGGTCCACTTGCCGTTCTTTATATTTCCTTCTAAACTAACTTTTCGAAATTCTTTGTTAGGCATGACTGCATCCATTTCAAAATGAGGAGCCTGCTTTCCTACTTTAAGTTTTTCCACTTTACTCACCCTTTACTATGTTATTTTAGTTGACCTTGCAAGAATGTTATCATAATTATAAATTAATAATCAATACTTTTTTATAATAATTTTAATTAAGTAATCATATTTAACCTAATCTTATGATAAAAGGCAACAAAGAAATGGTTAGTTTGAAGATTTATAGAAAGTTTGTTTCTTAGATAAATAATTTAATTACTAGTGACCTTCTCGCTTTTTTCTACAGCATGTCCCCCAAATTCATTACGCAAAGCCGCTACTACTTTACCCGTGAAAGTATCATCTTCAAGGGAACGATAGCGCATTAGCAAGGACATGGCGATGACTGGAGTAGCTGCCTGAAGTTCAAGGGCTGTTTCAATTGTCCATCTCCCTTCGCCAGAAGAATGCATAATTCCTTTAATTTCTTCTAATTTCTCATCCTTTGAGAAAGCATGTTCTGTTAATTCCATTAGCCATGAACGAATAACAGATCCGTGATTCCACACTCTGGCTACTTTTTCGTAATCATAATCAAACTCACTTTTTTCCAATACTTCAAATCCTTCTCCAATAGCCGCCATCATTCCATATTCAATTCCATTATGGACCATTTTCAAAAAGTGACCGCTGCCCGCTTTTCCTGCATATAGATAACCTTTCTCTACAGCAGTATCACGAAAAACAGGCTCTACCACAGCCCATGCTTCAGGATCTCCGCCTACCATATAGCATGCTCCATTCCTCGCTCCCGCCATTCCTCCAGAGGTTCCTGCATCCATAAATCTTACGCCAAATTTCTTTAATTGGTTGTAACGACGGATTGACTCTTTGTAATGAGAATTCCCTGCCTCGATAACAATATCACCGGCTGATAAAAATGGCGTGATTTCATTAATCACTGAATCAACAACTGCGTGAGGCACCATGATCCAAATAACTCTTGGCTGTGTTAACGATTGAACGAGATGTTGTAAATTTGACGTAGCTTCCGCACCGTATTTTCTCATTTCTTCCACAGCATTAGGATTGACATCAAAAGCCACTACTTCATAATTATGATCAATTAAATTTTGGCCTAAATTCAACCCCATTTTTCCTAATCCAATTAATCCAATTTCCATCTAGAATTCCTCCTTAAAAAAAAGATTGAGTGAGAACATTGGAAATATTGCGATAATTTGTTAAATTTATAGATAAGATCAGCTTAAATTTCAACTTGAAAAGTTTGTTTGAAGACTTTCTACGGAGCATAAATAACAGAACCGGCTAATCACACTGTTCAATGCAATACTGGAAGTAGTTTGTTCGTTTTTCTTAAACGGAACGTATGAAGCGGGGAAGCATTTCTTGAAGCTAAGTTTTTGGCTACGCCGAAGAAACGGCAATCATTTTCTTTGCAAATATTCTAATCTGGAATCGCTTTCTCACTTGTATCACCCCCCTACGTTCCTCAAACAGTTAGTAGTAATAATGCAAGTATAGTCTGTAAGATATCTAATTGTAAGTATGCACTTTTTATACATATAGTTATAAAAAGTATACTATCACCCTAAGGAGATGAAGAAAATGGGACATCTTTGCAACAAAATATTTAACTGTGAAAAAGAGCTAACCCTTTCTGTAATTGGCGGAAAATGGAAAATGCTTATACTGTGGCACCTTGGAAAAGAAGGCACAAAACGGTTTAACGAATTGAGAACTCTCATGCCTGGTATTACACAAAAAATGCTTGTAAACCAACTTCGCGAACTGGAAGAAGACCTGATTGTCCATCGTGAAGTTTATCCTGTCGTTCCTCCAAAGGTAGAATATTCATTGACGGAACAAGGGCGGAGCTTGATTCCTATTCTAGAAATTATGTATGAATGGGGAAAAAATTATAAAAAAACCATTGCAGACGAGTTGGGAATAGAAATCAATGAAGCTGTAAAGTAAATAAGTCTACTATCAAAAAAACATGTACAAGGTTCCGTACATGTTTTTTTGATAGTAGACTGACAGGACCCTCATCTTTTTCGGCTATTAATTGCTTCCTCCCCCCTTTAGTATATTTTTAGTGACTATATGATATTAAAGTGCGTACTTCTTTTTTAAAAAGATACCCACTAGAATAAGTTATAGATTCACCACTAACCAAAAACATTTAAGGAGTGAAGTAGAAATGGAATTACAATTAGCATTGGATCTTGTAAACATCCCACAAGCAAAGGAAGTAGTAAAAGAAGTTGAAGGGCACATCGACATCGTTGAAATTGGCACACCAGTGGTAATTAACGAGGGCCTTAGAGCGGTAAAAGAAATTAAACAAGCCTTCCCTAATTTAAAAGTATTAGCTGACTTAAAAATTATGGATGCAGGAGCATACGAAGTAATGAAAGCGTCTGAAGCAGGTGCGGATATTATTACCGTACTAGGTGCAACAGATGATGCCACAATTAAAGGTGCAGTAGAAGAAGCTAAAAAACAAGGAACACAAATTCTTGTTGATATGATCAATGTAAAAGACCTTGAGCAGCGTGCGAAAGAAATCGATGCGCTGGGCGTTGACTATATTTGTGTACACACGGGCTACGATCTTCAAGCTGCCGGCGAAAACTCTTTCCAACAATTACAAACTATTAAGCGCGTAGTAAAAAATGCAAAAACAGCTATTGCAGGCGGTATTAAATTAGATACACTGCCAGAAGTGGTCGAAACACAGCCTGACCTTGTCATTGTTGGCGGCGGAATTACTGGTCAACAAGATAAAAAAGCTGTAGCTGCTAAAATGGAATCCTTAATTAAACAAGAATCACTTGCATAAGAAAGGGAACCATTACTATGCAAACGACCGAATACTTAAATGAAGTCATTAAAGAGTTGAGCCATACGACTTCCCAAATAGCTAACGAAGACGCTGAAAAGCTGGTTAATCATATTTATCAAGCTAAAAAAGTTTTCGTAGCGGGTGCAGGTCGTTCCGGATTTATGGCAAAATCTTTTGCTATGCGGATGATGCACATGGGATTGGATGCTTATGTAGTGGGAGAAACCGTGACTGCCAACTTTGAAGAAGGCGATATTTTAATTGTTGGCTCCGGCTCCGGCGAAACAAAAAGCTTAGTTTCCATGGTCGAAAAAGCTAAAGGTATCGGCGGAACGATAGCGGCGATTACAACTGCTCCTCAATCAACGATCGGAAAATTAGCAGATGTGACCATTAAATTGCCAGGTGCTCCTAAAGATCAGACACAAAGCGCATACCAAACCATACAGCCTATGGGTTCTTTATTTGAACAGACTCTTCTACTTTTCTATGATGCTGTGATTTTGAGATTTATGGAGAAAAAAGGTTTAAATTCCCATACTATGTACGGAAAACATGCTAACTTGGAATAAGAAAAAATTGTTTAATTTTTAACCGGTCAAGTATCGAAATCATTCTCACTCACCTCGTATAAATAAATTGGACATTGGTTTTTGGCTCGGCCCCCCTTAATCGTTATATAAATATTTCTAATCACCTGAGTCCCTATAGAAGACTCAGGTGATTTTAGTTTCCATGCGGCGATATAAGCTATCCTTCTCTCTTAAACCCTCTTACTATTACTTTTTATAAAAAGTTTATAAATTTATGGCAATAAAATCAAAAATAGGCAAAGCTTCAAAAAGAATTAAAAATCTCACGATCAATGCTTTAAACGTCTACCTGGCATTACCGTTGATATCTCTGAAGATGCAGAAAGAGTAAAAAGCCTCATAGCCTGTTCTTGGAATGTGGAGGCTGAAAGCAAGATCAGGCGAACTCATTCAACTTACAGACATCATTTTCAGTAGGTATAGGAGAAAAGTAAAAATGCTTATAGCAACTTTGTATAAATCAATATAACTATAGCTTTTCAGCTTACAGACACAAAAACCCTGAATAAAGAACCTCTTAAAATTCCACTACTCGGGGCGGTTTATTAATTTACAGGTAGCCTCTTTCTACTTCTCTTCCTTATCAATTTCTTTTTCTTTAGTGTTGGTATAGTCGTATTCCGATCTGTCTACAGGTGTAAAGTTTGGCGGTGAGTAAAATCTGAGCAAATCACCATTCACGACTCGATCTGAAAGCTCCAGCTTGTATTCCGCATCCTGCTGAAGTTCCTTAGCTTCTGACAGCTGGAATTCTTCTAACTTTTCCCCGGTGGACGAATCGTAAAATTTACCATTAATAGACGTAATAGACGGACTGACAAAGTCACCATTACGGAATGGTACCAGCGAATCATGCTTGCCGGACAATATATCGGTACCGAATTGAATATATTGCTTTGAATCAATTCCGAGCAAATGGAGAAGGGTTGGAAGCAAGTCAATTTGTCCGCTGTATTCATGGTTGACTCCCCCTTCTATGCCGGGTACATGGATAAACAGAGGCACTCTTTGTAATCCTGCACTTTCAAAAGAGGTTATTTCTTTTCCTAGCACTTGTTTCATCGCTTTATTATGATTTTCAGAAATGCCATAATGATCACCGTACATAACAATCACCGTATTCTCATATAAGCCGGCTTCTTTTAAATCTGTGAAGAATTGCTCTAATGCTTCGTCCGCATATCGAGCCGTTTGGAAATAACGATCAACAGATTTATCCCCAGTTGTATGAGGCGCAATCGTTGTCTCTTCGTCCGCTATTGTAAACGGGTAATGATGGCTTACTGTAATAAATTTCGTGTAAAACGGCTGGGGCAATGATTTTAATAGAGGCATCGACTGCTCAAAAAATGGCTTATCCATTAAACCGTAATCCGCCAAATCCTTAGGATTCATTTCATAGTAGCTGGAATCGAAAAACTTATCGTAGCCAAACGATTTGTAAATCTCATTTCGGTTCCAAAAGCTTCCTGAATTCCCATGAAATACAGCCGACGTATAATCATATTGATCTAAAATAGCCGGAGCTGCCTGGTATGTGTTTAATCCTTTTGTTGTGAAGGCTGCTCCTTGCGGCAGTCCATACAAAGAGTTTTCAATCATAAACTCTGCATCCGCCGTTTTTCCTTGAGCTGTTTGATGGAAAAAGTTATCAAAATAAAGGGTGTTTTTATCCCTTGTTAACGAATTTAAAAATGGTGTCACTTCTTCCCCTTGCAACTTATAATCCATTAAAAAGTTTTGAATGGATTCGAGATGCAAATAGATGACATTCATTCCTTTAGCTGCACCAAAATATTTCGGATTTGGTTCTGCGTAATTTGTTTTTACGTAATTGTCTACTTCTGTGATATCATCACTATCCGCTAGTACCCTCTGGGCAGAAGCCCTCGTACTTTGAACGGTATCGTAAATCGTGTAATTGTACATTCCTAAATATTTTACGATATATTTACGGTCAAATCCCCTTGTCAATAACTCAGGACGGTCCACCTCTGCTAATGCCAGGTTAACGCCTGAAATCCCTATCCCTAACAATAGGACCGCACTTGCTTTCAAGCGATTCATATCTTTCATTTCGACCTTTACCCATTTCAAGACCAGTACCCCTATTAAAAGGACAAAGTCAATGAAAAATAGAAAGTCATATGGTTTTAAAAGGTACGCTACACTAGTGCTTACATCTCCAAAATTTTCAGTTTGGGTTAACGTTGGCAGTGTAATGAAGTCATTGAAGGACCTATAATATAAAGCATTAGCAAACAATAGAACGGACAATAGCGCGTCCAGAGTTAACAGGGCTATATATTTTTTTCTTCCTTTAAAAAAGAACGCCAGGCCTAAAAACAGCAAGGACGAACCTAAAGGGTTTAGGAACAGCAGAAACTTCTGCACGATATTGTCTATTCCTAATTCAAATTGTGTTAATTGGACAACATAGGTTTTGATCCATAGCAGAACGGCTGCTGTCATAAAAAAACCGATAAATTTGTTTGAAAATCCTTGAACTTTTTGAAACACATTACTCATTCTTATAAACCTGCCTTCTAGCAAACTAGCTTTTTAAAATTAATACGTAGTGAGATTCTTTTGACATTACCTATCGTGTGACTTCTGACTTTGAGCAAAGTGAGGAAGAGCCTTAGTCAGGGCTGCCACTGCTATACGATACATTGTTTATATGTCGGATATGTGTCCAAACGAACAACTTCGACAAAATAGGGCTAATGACCTGGAGCACACTATCCGCGATTAGGAAATGACTAAAAAATGAAGGAAGGATTTTAAGAGTAAAAATGATAATACAGAATGAGGACAAAGTTATTTAATTTTAAATTTTGATACAAACACTTCATCGAACTTAAAAAACGACAATACATCGTTTAATATCTAGTTTTTTCTTTAACAGTGACTGTTTTGGGAAGAGCACTTCTAAAGAACCTGCCAAGTAAAGCTCCTGATCGTTAGCCAAGTTGTATGGTTTTATCGAAAAGAAGTAAAAAATCTCCTTGCCATCCAAATAGCTAACCTCTAAAACGTTACATATGAACCTAAGTCAAAATTTAAAAGATTAAACACGCTCATAGATATTGTTACAGAATTCAATCATCTATACGAGAATAACAAAACTGCCACAGTTTTAGTGATATGCTCAATTCCTTGCTACGTATTGATCCACAAAAAAACCCCTTCTCTATGATTTAGAGAAGGGATACTAGACCAATATAAACATTTCCTCAAGATGTTTCTCTCGATTTCTCTATGCTTAGTTCCAGTGTTTCCACCTTTAATTTGCGTTCTTTTTGGGCAACATGGAACACAATGTATATCCAGATGATGACGATAGCTGTATAAATCACGTTGTGAATGGTGTGGTCAATGGTTGTGTAGCTCAAAATAGACCGCACGTTTGTAAAAATCAGCATCCCGCTTACGATGACAGCTAGTATTCTTGTCGGCAGGCTCTTCACAATCCAGGCAGCAATAGGTGCGGCGATGACTCCGCCAAGCATGATCGCTCCTGCCCAAAGCCAGTTAATGTTTCCAACGCCAAGTGAAATCATGAATCCGATTGTGGCGGAAGAAGCGACAGCAAATTCACTGACGCTAACCGTCCCAATTACTTTCCTTGCCTCTACTCCTTTTTGTGACAGCAGAGCCGGTGTAGCAATCGGTCCCCATCCGCCGCCGCCGCTTGCATCAAAAAAGCCAGCAACGAAGCCCAGTGGCAAATAAAAACGATTCGTTAATTTTTTATGTTCTTGCTTGCGCGCGTCTTTTAAAAATAGAAAGCGCGCTAGAATGTATAACCCTAATGCAAATAAAAAGATAGACACATACAGCCGGACATAATCACCCGTTAAATGACTTAAAAACGTTGCTCCTGAAAATGCGCCGATCGAACCGGGGATAATAAGGCGTTTTGCCATTTGTTTATCAACGTTTCCAAAACGCATATGTGAGACTCCTGAAGCTGCAGTCGTCACAACTTCTGCCATATGAACAGAAGCAGAGGCAATGGCTGGTGCGATACCGGCAGAAAGCAAAAGTGTAGTAGATGTAAGACCATACCCCATTCCGAGCGACCCGTCTACGAGCTGCGCAGCAAGTCCAACAAGTGCTAATATGACAAATCTCTCCAACCTTCTCCCCTCCTCCTCATCACGGCGTTGTTACATGGGCAAATGGCCGAATTTCATGTAAAAACGCTTCTCTTCTTTCAATATCTTTATAAAAAATCGGATCAGCTGCTATTTTCAGCAAATGACGGCGTACTGCCCGATCCGGCTCTACTTTCTTGATCACTTGTCTGACTTCGTATAAAAAATCAAGATAATCTTCATAAGACTCATCATATTGTTCTTCTAGTTGATTTCTAATTTGTTTGGCAAGAGTAGGACTTGCCCCTCCAGTTGAAACGCTAACGACGAGACGGCCTCTTTGCAAAGAAGCTGGGATCGTACTGTTGCCAAGGTCTGGCTGTTCAGCATGAACAACAAGCTTACCAGCTGCTTTTGCTCTTCTCGCTATTTCATCATTTACTGCTTTTGAATCTGTTACTGTCATAACTAGGAAAGCATCGTGGTAATCTTCTTCCTCAACTAGTTTTTGCAAAACCGTCACGAAGCCTTCGCTAGCTAGTCTTTCTATTTCCGGGTGAATCGCTGGGCTTACCACATGTACGTGTAATCCGAACCTCAGCAAATTATTGATCTTATGAAGGGCCACTTCTCCGCCGCCAACAACCACGATTTTCTCATCTGTTAAATCAACCATGATGGGAAACATAATGATATCCTCCTGTCGGATCTGCTTCTCTTATACGCTCTTTCATAATGTTCCTAATAGATGAATGATAGCCAAGACACTTTGTTAAAATAATGGATTCTTGTGATTCAAGAGAACGAATTTCTTTTTCCATTGTTTTAGAGAGAATACCTGTAAATAACAGATAAGGCAGGACCCATAGCTGAGCCGGCTTTTGCTGGTGAATCCTCACTAGCTCCTCTTTAAATGATGGAGTAGCAGCGGCTAAATATCCAATATTCACATCTAATAACTTGGTTTTATAACGGAATAGATCGCGGATCGCAGCAAAGTCCTCTTTCGTTTGGGGATCACTGCTTCCGCGCCCGACAAGTAATACAGAAGCATCCGGCATAATCGGCTGTCCCGTTTCCCTCATACGCTCCACTAAAATATCCACCATGGCTTCATGGACACCAAGCGGCTTCGCATAATAAAAGACGACAGAGGGAAAGGCAAACTGTACTTTCTCTAGCTCCATCGGGATATCCTTCTTGGCATGCCCTGCAGCAAGCAGCAGAAATGGAAAAACAATAATTTCTGTTGCCCCTTGTGCTACGCAGCGGGACACTCCCTGTTCGATCGTCGGTTCGGCTAACTCCAAGAAGCATGCCTCTTGAATCGGAATATCGATAAACGGCTTTGTCCGTTCAATAAAAGCAAGCGCCTCATCTCGACCTTTTTTCACTCGGCTGCCGTGGCAAATATACAGAACGGCTTTCATTGGCCAGCACCTGCTGCTAAGACAGCATCGGTTTCCCAATCGCCAAACCATTGTAATTGTTCACGAAGCCGGACAACTTCCCCAACAACGATCATGCTTGGGTTCGTAATGCCTTCTGCTTTTACGATATCGACAATCGTTTCAAGTGTGCCCGTCACGGTTCTTTGTTCTTTCGTTGTACCCCAATGGATGAGAGCAACTGGCGTTTCTGGAGACTTACCGTGCGAGATTAATTTCTCCTGTATATAGGGGAGATTTTTCACTCCCATATAAATCGCTAATGTATCAATCCCATTGGCCAAAGCTGACCATTTCAATTCTTCTTTTTCCCCTTCACGTCGGTGGCCGGTCACAATGGCAAAAGAGGCACTGTGCTCTCTATGGGTAACAGGAATACCGGCGTAGGCAGGAGCGGCAATTCCAGAAGTAATGCCAGGAATCACTTCGAAGGAAACTCCGTGTTCAACAAGGAAAGCTGCTTCTTCACCGCCTCGGCCAAAAACAAAAGGATCGCCACCTTTTAACCGTACGACGTTTTTGCCTTTTTTGGCATGCTTAACGAGTAAATAATTAATCGTTTCCTGCTGTAGATGGTGATGGTCCGGTAGTTTTCCACAAAAAATCAATTCTGCCTCTGGCTTTGCATACTCTAAAAGCTCAGGGCTAATTAACCGATCGTAAAGGATAACATCTGCCCCTTTAATAGCCTTTAAGCCTTTCACTGTAATTAAGTCTGGATCACCGGGACCTGCTCCTACTAACCACACTTTTGCCATAATGGCCACCTCCGCTTATTTCTTTGAAGCACAGCGGACTAGATGTCCGCTGTTTTCCCACATTTATTTCATCATCAAACCCACTGTTTCCTTTTCATAAAATCAATAAGCTGATCGACGCATTCATCAACTGAATAAAGATTTGTTTCTAACACTAATTCTGGCGCAGCTGGTGCTTCATAAGGAGAAGAGATACCTGTGAATTCTGGAATCTGTCCAGCGCGAGCTTTTTGATAAAGCCCTTTTGGATCACGTGCTTCACACTCCTCTAATGGGCAGCTGACAAACACTTCAATAAATTCATCCTTCTCAAGCAGCTGGCGAACCGTTTCCCGGTCCTCTTGAAATGGAGAAATAAACGCCGTAAATACAATTTGACCGCTATCAACGAATAATTTAGCTACTTCTCCGATTCGCCGGATATTTTCTTTTCGATCTTCATCAGAAAAGCCTAAATCTTTATTTAATCCATGGCGAATGTTATCCCCATCCAGAACATAAGTGTTCACACCAAGATCATGTAATCTTTTGGCTGCTGCATTAGCCACCGTTGATTTTCCAGATCCCGAAAGACCTGTAAACCAGAAAACTGCACTATGATGCTTGTTTTTCGCCCGTTGATCTTGCTTTGTTAATGCCTGCTCGTGCCAAACGATATTTGTGCTCATTCGTCTTTCCTCCTATTGAACCGTTTCTTTCTCTCGTAACCCGCGGATTAATACGTCAATTACTTCTTTACGGCTGAAAGTGGATGGAGGCACTTCTCCAGCTCGCAGCATTTCCCGTACCTTTGTACCTGAAAGAATCACGTGGTCTTCTTTGTCATGCGGGCATGTTTTAGCTGAGGCCATGCTTTCGCATTTTTTGCAATAAAAGCTGTGTTCAAAGAAGAGCAATGTAATGCCGATCTCTTCTGCAGAGAACTGATCAAAAATCTTTTGAGCATCATACGTTCCGTAGTAGTCACCGACTCCCGCATGGTCACGGCCCACGATAAAGTGCGTGCAGCCATAGTTTTTACGGACGATCGCATGGAAGACCGCTTCTCTTGGACCAGCGTAACGCATAGCAGCCGGAAAAACAGCAAGCTTTACCCGATCTTTCGGATAATAATCCTTTAATAGCACTTGATAGCTCTCCATTCGCACATCTGCTGGGATATCATCCGATTTTGTTTCTCCTACAAGCGGATTTAACAAAAGACCATCTACAATTTCAAGTGCTGTTTTTTGAATATATTCATGAGCACGGTGAACCGGGTTTCTTGTCTGAAAACCAACAATTCGCTCCCAGCCCTTTTCTTTAAAAATAGCTCTCGTCTCGATGGGATCAAAGTAAAATTCGCTGAATTGGCTTCGTTCAATTCGACGAATTAACGTAATAGGCCCTCCGATATAAACAGATCCGCGGTCTAATAATTTTTTCACCCCTGGATGAGCTGTATCGGTTGTCTTATATACTTCTTGGGCTTCTATCTGCTGATCCGGCCGGTAAATCTCTTCAATCGTCAATACACCGTAAGGAAGACCGTTGTGAACGAGTAACACTGTCTCCTCTTCTTGAAGCGAAGCCGCCTTTTCTTCTGTTACAGGCAGCGTAATCGGCAAGCTCCAAACCGTTCCATTAGCGAGACGAAGATTAGAGACGACAGAATCATAATCCTCTTTCGTTAAGAAACCGATTAGCGGGCTATAAGCTCCTGTACCGATCAATTCCAGGTCACTTAAAGCTGTCTGATCTAATTCAATCTCTTTCTGAATGCCAGAGATATCTAAATCAGGATGAAATAATTGAACTAACTTGCCGCCATGCGGTATACTTTGAGTCATTTTAACTCCTCCTAAGTTAATTAATCTTATATAAATAGTATGATTTAAAGGTAAAAAAATTAACTTGTATGCAGCCCACATTCTGTTTTTCCAGTGCCTGACCAGCGTCCGGCCCGCATATCCTCAAGAGAATAAGCCGGTTTTGTACAAGTTTCACACCCGATACTTGGGTAACCTTGGTCATGAAGCCGGTTGTAAGCAAGCTCGTGTTTTGTCACGTAGCGCCAAACATCCTTCCATGTCCAATGAATTAAAGGACACACCTTTACTTTTTTAAACTTATGGTCCTGATTTAAGAAGTTTGTATGCTTTCTTGTTTCTGATTGTTCTCTTCGCAATCCTGAAATCCAAGCAATAGATGGTGCCAACGCCTTTGAGAGCGGCACAATTTTTCTTATATTACAACATTGGTTCGGCTCGGTTTTCCAAAGATCTTTTCCATGCTGAGCAGTCTGCTCATCGATCGTTAAATCGGGCTGCTGCAAATGAATGCGGAGAGACGGATAATTCTTTTTCACTTCATCAATGACTTCATAAGTTTCTTTAAAGTGATAGCCGGTATCTAGAAAAACAATTTCCGCATCCGGTTTTACTTTCGAAATTAAATCGATAAGCACAATCCCCTCTATTCCGAAGCTGCAGGCATATACAAGTTTCTCACCGTACTCCTCATAAGCCCATTGAAGGGTTTCAAGCGCTCCTTTTGTTTCACTTTCCGCTGGAAAAAGCGGGACTTCTTTTTCATTCCACTGTTCATATGTAACCATTTTTAAACACCTA
The DNA here is from genome assembly GCF_001685015.1 of Pseudobacillus wudalianchiensis. Lineage (GTDB taxonomy): Bacteria > Bacillota > Bacilli > Bacillales > Domibacillaceae > Pseudobacillus > Pseudobacillus wudalianchiensis. The sequence continues at coordinate 92,168 of NZ_MAYT01000030.1, read as the reverse complement.
CTTTACAGATAGGATTTGATGAATATAAATAATCTTATCAGAAAATTTTCTAAAGTCAAAGCCTATTTTTAAAAAATTTCCTTTTTCTTTTCAATAAAAGAAGTCCGCGTTTAATTTTATCATCAAAAGGAATAGTAAAAGAAGAAAGCATTGCAAACAAGGAGATGAAAAAATGGAGCAGTTAAAAACAGAAATCCTCAATATCCTGAAAGAAAATAAAGTTGGTACACTGGCAACAGTGAAAAACAATAAGCCCCATACCCGCTACATGACTTTTTACAATGAGGAATTAACACTTTATACACCAACAGGGAAAGATACGTACAAGGTAGAAGAAATTGACCAAAATCCACACGTTCATATCTTGATCGGTTATACTGGCGAGGGAATAGGCGATACGTTTCTTGAAATTGAAGGAACCGCTAAAATAGATGATTCGCAACAAACGAAAGAGCGTCTTTGGAACGAAGAGATCGCCAAATGGTTCGACGGTCCGAATGACCCTAACTATATCGTCCTTACCATTACGCCAAATACGATTCGTTACATGAACAAAGGAGAAGATACTCCTCAAGTCTTGGAATTATAAAGGCCTGAGCACCTTCTTATATAAGAAGGTGCTTTCGTCTGTTTCCTCCTCTTCCCTTCTATCTCTATGGAATTTATATACTGCTTGGATTATATAGCAGCATAAATGGGTATACTACAGAAAAGTATGTTTATTCACCATCTTTGAAAGGAGGAATTTGATGACTCATCGACGTGTATGCGCAGAATGCAATGGATTAGGCAGAGTTCCTCTAATCAGAGGGTTCCTCATCAGCAAAGTATGTAAGCATTGCCACGGTGCTGGGAATCATGTAGCTTATCGCTTCCACCCCCCTTCTCTAGGCAGCGAGTTTGGCCAGGAGTTTACTTATAAATAAAGAGAGGTTATCCGCGTGAAAGAACAGGATATCATTTTATACGGGAAGGAAAAGTATCGGATTGTACGGATTGACCGGGCCGGTTATTGTGATATTATGCGTCTCTCCCCTCCACATCAAGTAGAACTGACTCACATTAAACATTTAAAACACTGCCCCATCATTTCTCAATCTTAAGAACCAGACCGGTTAACAACTGGAGGTTCTTTTTTTGTGCATTCCTTTTGTTTGCTAGTGGAACTGCTCTCCCTTTTCACTCTATAAGATGGTATAATCGATACGATTATGAATAAATGGAGGAAGAATACTATTGATTACTGTACAGGATGTCAGCCTGCGCTTCGGCGATAAGAAATTATTTGAAGATATTAATATTAAATTCACCCCTGGGAACTGCTACGGGTTAATCGGCGCAAATGGAGCCGGCAAATCTACTTTTCTAAAGATTCTATCAGGAGATCTTGAATCTCAAACCGGTCACGTGTCCATGACACCTGGCGCGCGTATGGCTGTATTAAAACAGAACCACTTTGAGTACGAGGAAGAAGAAGTACTCAAAACCGTCATTATGGGCCATGCGCGCTTGTATGAGGTTATGCAAGAAAAAGACGCCATCTATATGAAAGCTGATTTTACCGATGAAGACGGAATGAAAGCAGCAGAGCTTGAAGGAGAATTCGCTGAATTAAATGGCTGGGAAGCAGAATCAGAAGCGGCGATCCTGTTAAAAGGGCTCGGTGTCTCTGAAGAACTTCATGCGAAAAAAATGGCAGAACTGACGGGTTCTGAAAAAGTAAAAGTATTGCTTGCACAAGCTCTCTTTGGCAAGCCGGACGTTCTTCTTCTAGATGAGCCGACCAACCACTTAGATATCCAAGCGATTCAATGGCTCGAAGAATTCCTTATTAATTTCGAAAACACGGTCATCGTCGTTTCGCATGACCGGCACTTTTTAAATAAAGTATGTACGCACATTGCTGATTTGGATTTCGGTAAAATTCAAATTTATGTCGGAAACTACGACTTCTGGTACGAGTCCAGCCAGCTAGCAGCGAAAATGGCTCAGGATGCTAATAAAAAGAAAGAGGAAAAAATCAAGGAGCTTCAAGCGTTCATCGCCCGTTTTAGCGCCAATGCATCAAAATCTAAACAGGCGACTTCTCGGAAAAAGTCGCTTGAAAAAATTACACTCGATGACATCCAGCCTTCCTCCCGTAAATATCCATACGTTCATTTTAAACCAGAGCGTGAAATCGGCAATGACTTATTGCGTGTGGAAGGTTTAACAAAGACGATCGATGGTGTAAAAGTGCTTGATAACGTTAGCTTTATTATGAATAAAGACGATAAAATCGCTCTTGTCGGTACAAATGAATTAGCGAAGACGACTTTATTCAAAATTTTGGCTGGCGAAATGGAGCCGGATAGCGGAACATATAAGTGGGGCGTCACGACGAGCCAATCGTATTTTCCAAAAGACAACAGCCAATATTTTGAAGGCTCTGAGTTGACACTTGTTGAATGGCTTCGTCAGTTCTCTCCTGAAGATGAGAGTGAAAGTTTCTTACGCGGATTTTTAGGCCGTATGCTTTTCTCAGGAGAAGAAGCTTTGAAAAAAGCAAGTGTCCTGTCAGGTGGAGAAAAAGTCCGCTGCATGCTTTCTAAAATGATGTTATCCGGGGCAAATGTCTTATTAATGGATGAGCCGACAAACCACTTGGACCTTGAATCTATTACAGCTTTAAATAATGGATTGATCAATTTTAAAGGCTCGCTCATCTTTGCTTCTCATGACCATCAATTTATTCAAACGATCGCGAATCGGGTGATGGATCTTACACCGAATGGCTTAATCGACAAGCAAATGACGTATGATGAGTATTTGGAAAACACAGACTTACAAAAACAAATAAAAGAGATGTATCAAGTCTCTTAAAAATTAATAAAACAGTCGGGAGTTTTTTGCTCCCGACTGTTTCTGTTTTAAACGATATCTGCTTGCCTTTGCTTTTTCTCCAGCCACTTCATCGTAAAACTAGATAGGATAATCCCTGCCTCATATAAAAGAATAAGCGGGATTAGCACAATTAATTGCGACAGAAAATCAGGTGGTGTGATTAAAGCAGACAAGACAGCAAAGATCAGTAAAGCATACTTCCTTACTTTTTTTAGTTTTACTGGTGTGACGAGCCGTATCGCTGTTAAAAACATTAATAATAGCGGGACTTCAAATAAGACCCCCATCGGGACAGTTGTCATAATAAGAAAATGAAAATACTCTTTAGCCGTGATCATCATCTCAAAGTTTTTTGCTCCAAGTCCCATTAAAAAACGATAAATCGTTGGGAAGATGACATAAAAGCCAAAAGCAATCCCTGTCACAAAGCTTCCTAAAACGGCGGGAAGAAACACCAACGCCATTTTTCTTTCCTGTGCCGTCATCGCCGGCCGAGAAAAAACCCAAAGCTGTCCCGCGATGAATGGTGCGGATAATCCTAACGCCAGTACTAATCCGATTCCGGCATACAGCCTGATCACTTCCAGCGGTCCAAGCATCACCAATTCATGCTCACGAGACAAGAATGGAATGATCTTATGCATAAACAAAAGCAGACAGCCGAATATCATAAGTACGCAAATAACAGAATGCAGGACTACTTTTCTTAAATCTGTTAAATGCTCGACTAGCGTTTGTTCTTCTTCCAACACTTCTAGGGATATATCTTCCGAAGTTTCTCGTTCTCCCATCCTCTTCCCCTCCTGTTATGCTTTTGGAGACTGGTCCTCTTTTTTGTTTTTAGCGTCGTCTTCTTCCATCAGCTTATTCGCCCCGCGTTTAAACTCTGCCAGCGTTTGCCCAAAAGCAGAACCAATCTCCGGCAGCTTCTTCGGGCCGAAAATAATCAAGGTAATGACTAGAATAATAATCAATCCTGGAATCCCGATATTCGCAATACCCATTATGCTCTCTCCTTTTATACAAGGCTGCCGCCTTGTTTACTATATTTCATCATGCCTTCTGCTGCCCGGTAAGCCAAAGCCCCAACAGTCCCTGTAGGATTGTAGCCGCTATTGTGAGGGAAAGCAGAAGCACCAACAACAAATACATTTTCTGCATCCCACATTTGCAGGTAATTGTTCACAGCCGATGTATTAGGATCGGCGCCCATAATGACACCGCCCGTATTGTGGGTCGTTTGATATGGGACAATATTATATTTCTCAGCCGACTTAATGGTTACAACCGTGTCTGCTCCCATCTCTTTCATAATCTCACTGCTTTTTTCACCGACAAACTTAAATAAGTTTTTATCTTGCTCGGTAAAATCGTACGTCAGCCTTAAAAGCGGTTCCCCGTAAGCATCTTTATACGTCGGGTCTAAGTCCATATAGTTCCGGCGAAACGGCATGGACGCCCCCTGAGCTCCTATATTTAAAAAGCGGTTATAGTAATGAATCGATTTAGCTTTAAATTCTTTCCCCCATGTCGGTGTATCAGGAGGAACCGGGTTATTTTGAATAGGCCGGAGACCTGTTTGCGTAATCGACACACTTCCTCCATGAATAAAATCAACATCCGAGTGATCAAAATTATCGCCATTAAAATCATCTACAGTGGCCCCTAGGGCTCCTGCCCCCATAAAGGTGTTAAATTGCTCTTTTTCAAAAAACCCAACAGATCCCGGAAGAATTTGATAACAGTAGTTTTTGCCGATCACACCTGTTCCACTGTTCGGGTCATAAGGTTTGCCAATCTTAGATGTTAACAATAGCTTTGCATTATTCATAACATAACTCGTTAAAGCAATCATATCGGCTGGCTGCTCAAATTCTTCGCCTGTTAATACATCTACATACCGGACACCGGTTGCTTTTTTACCGTCATATAAAATCCGCGTAACGTTTGAGTGGGTGCGCAATTCGTAATTTCCCGTCTTTTCGGCTGTGGGGATTACCGTCACATTTGGGCTTGTTTTTGCGCCGTATTCACAACCGAAGCGCTCACAGAATCCACAATATTGGCAAGCGTTGATTTGTTCACCATCAGGGTTTTTATACGCTTTGCTTAAATTAGCCGATGGCATGTGATACGGATGGAGCCCTAACTTTTTGGAGGCCTCTTTAAAACGTTTCGTAATAACCGTTTCTTTCATTGGCGGCGTCGGATAGGCATTCGAACGCTGACCACCTAATGGACTTGGCTCTCCGCTAACCCCGATTGTTTTTTCAAATCGATCAAAATAAGGCTCCAGCTGGTCATATGTAATGCCCCAATCTTGTATTAAATAATCAGCCCCTATTTTGTTTTTACCGTACTTTTTCTCTGTCATCGTTCTAATTTGGAAGTCATAAGGCAAAAAGCGAAAATTTTGTCCATTCCAATGTACGCCAGCACCGCCAAGTCCTTCTCCAATCAAAAAGGAACCGAGCTGTCTCATTGGAAGCGCGCGTTCATTCGGTGCATTGCGAAAGGTAATCGTTTCCTTTGATGTATCCTGCATTAATTCATAACGAATCGCATATCGGTATTCATCATGAACCATTAAAAAATCTTTTGTTGAGCGCGAGGCGCCGCGTTCAAGTCCTACTACTTTTAACCCTTGCTTGGCAAGTTCAGCAGCAATAATGCCTCCTGTCCAGCCAACCCCAATCGTGACCACATCTACTTTAGGCAATTTCTTTGCCATGAACGTTCCTCCTTTTACTTATGAAATACGTGTAAGCTTTGCGGCTTAATTTTCTTAAACTCTTTCGCTTCAATCTGTGAAAGATAGCTCGCCTGATGGCCAGGAAAGTTTTTCATTTTCCATCCTTCCATATTGGCATTTCCTCCGTATACCGGATCAGAATAGGCCCCTTCTAGAACGGCCGAGCGAAGAAGACTAAAGAATACGTTAGAATCCGTACCTCTTAACGGCACTTTTCCTTGCTCAAACTGTGAAAGAATCTCGTCCTGCTGTTCCCCATCTAATTCATCAAACTTTTTATTATAGTTTTTCTGGCTTGTTTCTTTCAGCATGCGAATCCCTTCATTAAACACCTGATTTCGCTTTAATGGAGACTGATACCCTTGCGTTTCCGTGCCTGGAAAAAAAGGCCCCTGCATGTATTCACGAGTGCTATTCCCGTAATTTCCAGCTAACTGATGATCAATATAATAAGGAACGCCGAGCCCGATTGCTCCTGGCCCATTTTCGTCTTCTGGGAAGATTCTCTCCGTCGCAGCGCTTAATACTTGGAAATCTTCTCGATCGGTAAAGTAGATCAGCGCCCGTGTACTTGCTTCGCTGTTTTCTTGTTGATTATGTCCCGTTTCATGACTAGTTTTTACTTTTCCATCGTTATCCAGATTTGTACCGATTAATGCACCTATTAATCCACCGCCAATAGCAGCACCGCCTGCAACCAAACTGGAATTGCGAATGAACCTTCTTCTCGTCATCGTCACTTTTTGATCTTTATCAGTCATTGTGATCTTCCTTTCAATTAAGCAAATAAGAAAAGTCGATTTCCTTAATGTTCCATCATTTCCATAATGTTAAAAGAATAAACAAAGAATAAACAAAAAATAAACAGAAAAAGGAAAAAGTGAGAGAAGCATAACAAATGTGAAGTTTATGGTTTGTTCTTTGAGGTAAACGAGTAGAGACAACAAGAGATTTGCATAAAGGGGTTTTAAGATGTTTGCGTTCAATGACATGGTTACCTTCGCCTGGGCTTTTTTTATTACCCTCCCGCTCACGTTAATCATTCATATAGGTGGACACGCATTCTTTGCCTGGCTGTTTGGCGGGACAACGAAGCTAACAATCGGGAGAGGGAAGATTATTTTTTCTTTTAAAAAAATTGAAGTTCGAAAATTTTATTTCGTAGAGGCGGCTTGCTTTTACGATCAATTGAGGAAAGACAAGCGTTGGAAGCATGCGCTGATTTATGCAGGCGGACCATTGTTTAACGTATTATCGATCATCCTAGTAAATGGTCTTATTCATATGGGGTATTTACCGACCCATTTGTTTTTTTATCAGTTTGTTTATTTTTCTCTATACCTCATCTTCTTCTCTCTTATTCCGATTGATTACGGAAAAGAAAACCCGAGTGATGGCAAGGCTATTTATGATGTTTTAAAATACGGCAAAGTATATAAGGAATTTTATTAAAACAAAGTGCCTGCGAGGCTTGATCCCCGCAGGTAATTTGTTATTTCTATCATTTAGGCAGACAATAAAGCACGGGCAATGCCGATAAAATACTCAGATTCCCGAATAATATGATTTAATACCGCTACAGCCACTGGGTTATCTTGAACAGTTTTGCTTCGTTCTTTGATCTGCCGGCACAATTCGATAAAATCCATGCTTTGCTCCAGGCAGAAGTCTGTTAATTTTAATACTTGCTGCTGAAGTGCAACAGGAATATAGCTCCCTGAACGAGAAACCGCTTCAATAAATTGAACAATTTTTTGATGAGTGGCTGCCAGTGCATTTTCCCACTCTTTTAATGCTTGGACATATTTTGATTCTAAATTAGGCAAAAGTTCTCTGATCACAACTGTATGTTCTTCTTCCTGATGCTTCCAAAATTCCGCCTCATCTAAAATGCGGAGCGGCATTTGAGGACCGTAATAAAACTGCATCTTGCTCCCTCCCTATATTCATCTAAGAAATCATATGAAGGAAAGACAAGCGTTATGTTTTAATAAAAGTTTTCCACTCCCCTATTGTGGATATAGTAAGAGTGACCACATACCAAGGAGGAATAAGATTTGGAAAATAAATTTATCCCTGCGACTTCTGTCAACAGCGGCAGAGTTGTGGCCATTCAACCAGATATTCACATGTACACCGTACAAATTGTCAATCTTTTCTTTGTTGGTCATAAAAATGACTGGGTGCTCGTTGATACAGGTATGCCCCGCTCTGCGGATGATATATTGCAGCAAACTGAAAAGCTATTTGGTGAAGGAGCAAAACCGAAAGCCATCGTGTTAACTCATGGACACTTTGACCATGTCGGTGCGCTAGAAGAGCTTGTTCAACGTTGGGATGTTCCAGTGTATGCTCATGAAATGGAACTTCCTTATTTAACCGGGAAACGAAATTATCCAGAGCCTGACGCTTCTGTGGAAGGCGGCCTCGTAGCTAAAATGTCGCCAATGTTTCCAACAGAGGCCGTTGATATTAGCGGAAGAGTACAAGCTTTGCCTGTAGATGGCACTGTTCCGCCTATGCCAGGCTGGCAGTGGATTCACACACCAGGACATTCACCGGGACATATTTCACTATTCCGTCCAGCAGATCGCTTGCTCATCGCTGGTGACGCCTTTGTTACAGTGAAGCAAGATGCATTATACAATGTACTTACTCAGAAAAAAGAATTCCAAGGCCCTCCACGCTATTTAACGACTGACTGGACGGCCGCCAAAGCTTCTGTTATTCGCTTAGCAGAACTGCAGCCAGCTATTGCGGCAACAGGTCATGGGGAAGAAAGCAGCGGGGACGAACTAAGTGAAGGGCTTGCCTATTTAGTGGATCATTTTGATGAAATTGCCGTTCCTGATCATGGACGCTACGTGGATGGCAATAAAGAATAAAATAAGAGAGGCATAGCGCCTCTCTTTATTTTATAGCTATTGAATAATTAATCACCGGCTCCCACACACTAAGCAGAGAAATAAGCGAAAGGAGAAAAATTATGAAAAAGAAAACAGAACAAGGACCAGCCGGTAAAACATTCGAATTCAACCATTACCAAAGCTCCGATGAGACGGAGAAAGGTTTTGCTATCACTCATGAACAAGCGACCGATACGTACACAGAGGGCACAATCGATGGCAATATTGATCGGTTGGACGAAGCCATGAAGGACTTTCCGAAACAATAAAAAAGTTAAACGTTATAGTTAAATTTAAATAAGTGAGACAGTCGATGTTAAAGGGCCCGCCCATTTAAATATATTTAAATGGGCGGGCCCTATTATTTCCTGCTTAACTTATTGCATCTGTTCATTTAATTAAAAGTTATTTATTTTTTCCATTACAGCAAAGTAATTTCCTTCATTGTCTGCAAAGTTAAAGACCTTTCCTGAAGGCATGTTTACAATGTCTCCGACTTTGATACGCTTACTTGACAACTCTTTATGTAAATTTTCGAGATTTTCGGTAAAAAACATTAAAGAAGGAGCAGCAAGATTTAATTCGGGAGACATCTTGGCAACGATTGCTTTATTGTGCAAAATAATGCTTGTTTCTGCGCCCTTTTTTGGAGCAATTTCAATCCATCTCATTCCTTGTCCGTTATTTTCTTCGGAAATGACAGCAAAGTTTAATTTCTCTGTCCAAAAACTCACTGCTTCATCTTGATTATTAACATACAACATAATCTGACCGACTTTACTAATCATGATCTTTCCCCTCCCTATAAGTAGCTAACAGCAACTATTCCCCTACATACTATTCGTTGTTTGATAGCAAAGTCCTTCTTCAACCACCCTGTCCTATTGGTGAAGGTAATAGTCTATAAAATTATTAGTCGGTTTTTCATTTTCTTTTTCTCCCAATAGCGTATATCCTTTTCTCAATCCTGATTACTTAATCGGTCATACAAACAAAGAGGATCATTCATCCTCATAACAGACGAATGATCCTCTAATGATGACCTCATTTAACAGCTTCCCTTTTTATTGTTTTGCTACTACATCTTTATACTGGCTTTCTTCCAGCTTCGCTTTCGCATAAGAGCAAGTAGGGATAATCTTCTTGCTTTGTTCCCGAGCAAGGTGAACAGCTTCCTCAATGAGCTTCCCTCCCACTCCCTGTCCGCGAAGTGAATCTGATACATACGTATGATTGACTTCAATTTGTTCGTCGCCTGCTGGCACGTAAGTGAGTTCGGCTACCACCTCTCCGTCTTTCTCAACAAAAAACCGTCCGTTTTCATGTTTTACGTCCATTGCTCTATCATCTCCTCACTAAGTTATCGGCACTTATAAATCGAATCGATGAACAGCTGATTCGAGCTGCTGAGACAATTCTATTAGCTGCTGGGCTGAGCGATTCATCTTCCTCATTAATTCCCCTTGTTTTTCTGATGCAAACACGGCTTGTTGGGTTTGCTCCACATTGTTTTTTGAGACTTGAGCAACATGCTCCATTGAAGCTAGCACCTCTTCTGTTCCAGCTGACATTTCTTCCGTCACTGCTGACACTTCATGAATATCCTTATTTACTTCTTTAACCGCCTCTTTAATTTTCTCAAGTGATTGTTCGATTTTTAAAACTGCTTCTGTACTTGCCTCTGCCTTTCTTGCACTGATATCTGTATTTTCTACGACCCTGGCAGTTACCTGCTCAAAGTTATTCAGCATGTCAGAAATCCGGCCAGCAGAGGCTTTCGACTCTTCCGCTAACTTCCTTACTTCGTCTGCCACAACAGCAAATCCTTTTCCTGCTTCTCCCGCTCTTGCTGCTTCAATGGCAGCGTTGAGAGCGAGCAAGTTCGTCTGATCCGTGATCGTTGTGATCACTTCTACAATCTTCTCTACTTCTTTAAACATAATGCCTAATTCGACGACTTCTTTATTGGTCGCAAGAATCGATTTAGCAGCTTCTTCAATTTCAGAAACAGCTTGATTCGTTTGGGTATAGCTCTCTTCTGTTAATTCTGTCACACCGCTGCTGGCCTCCGCAATCGATGAAGCGGACTCCGCAATTTTTTGAATGCCTACAGCCATTTCTTCTATTGCTTTAACAGCTTCCCCGTTATTTTGCATTTGCCGCTCACTGCCATGAGCAATCTCTTGGATATTTCTAATGATTCCCTCGCTCGACTCCTGTGCCGAGTGATTATCTTTTGTTAGCTGTTCAGCAGCCGCTGTTAGTGAATCAGATGATGAGCGGATAGATGTAATCATCGTCGTTAACTGTGAAACAGCTGATCGGAAGTTTAAAGTGAATTGTTTAATTTCATCTTTTCGGTTCGTATTGATTGCTTCTACTCTTTGGAGAGATCGTCCGATACGTCCGGCTGCCAGTTCATCCAACCCGTTATTCATGCCTGCCAATGGTTTCAACGTACGATTAATAAACATGTAAACCGTCAGACAGGCAAGCAAGATCACAACTGAAAACAGGCCGATGATCAACGGAAAGCTTTTCTTTAAAATCTCTCCTTCAATATGATCAATTTGCTTAGCAGAAATATCGAGTCCTAACATACTGATGATTTCGCCATTTTCATTTTTAATCGGGATCATAATGGACATATACTTGCCGTACTGTTCATCATGAATAATATCTGTGTAACTATTTTTCCCTTGAAGCACTGGATTTACATCCTTCATGGGCATTGATAACTCTTCCCCTATTTCAGTAGAATACTGATCTCCTTTAGGCATCCCATCAATTAACATTTCTAGCTTGCCATTCTTCACGGTAAAAGTATAAAGATACATGGCACCTATATGCTTCCTTACTTGATCTAATTTGCGGCGGATCTCCCAATAGTCGCCGCTTTCTGAAGGATTCAGCAAAAATTGCTCGTATTGCTCCAAATCTATAAACTTGGCAGCGTTTTCAGCTGATTGAATTCCTTGCGTACCAATCGTCTTCTCAACGGAAGAACTGGTGTTTATGTAGGCGATCGCCATAGTCGCAACAAATATAAAGAGCAACATTACCAGCATCGTTAAAGTTAATCGCTTTGCTATTGTCATCATTCCAGACCTCCCTTTCTTTTTCCCTCATGTTCTGTTATCTCTTCGTCTCTATAAGAGACTGCATGCTGAACCTCAACCCCTTCTATGCCATTCAGCATTAATTATTCACTTTTGCATAAATTTACCATTTCTTTTTTAAAGCTTACAATATGACAGAGTTTGAATAGAAGCGGCGGCATAACCCTTTTTTGGGTCTTATTGGCATTCAACTATGTATAACGGGAATTTTCAGCTTCTGCTGTGTAATAAAAGTTGCAATTTATATGCCAACGTCAGGGACTAATGAATCAATGAATCACCCGCATCTTTTCACCAAAAGGACTTACCGCCCCCTCCTTTAGTTCAATGTACAGAAAGCCACTATAAGGTGAAAAATGATTCAGAGTAAACTTATATGGTACACTTACATTATCTTGTTTTAAAGGAGTGTTCTTCTATGGCTAATACACACACGTTCTCAAAAGGAGAGGAAATTGCTAATTCGATCACCCATGGAATTGGCGCTTTGCTCAGTGTCGCCGCGCTCGTTCTGCTCATTGTTTATTCTTCTTTGTATGGAACGGTCTGGCATGTAGTGAGCTTTACAATTTTTGGTGCAACGATGTTTGTACTGTATGTATCCTCTACGCTCGTGCACAGCTTTCCAGTGGGCAGAGCCAAAAATTTATTCGAAATTTTCGACCACTCTTCTATCTATTTTTTTATTGCAGGAACGTATACACCCTTTTTATTTCTAGCTGTAAAGGGAACGCTTGGCTGGACATTGTTCGGGGTGATCTGGGGACTTGCTGTAGTGGGGACGGTTTTTAAATGTTTCTTTGTAAAAAAATTCTTAAATACTTCTACACTGCTTTACGTATTAATGGGGTGGCTGATCGTGTTTGCATGGGATACACTCGTTCAGAACCTTTCAGCTGGCAGCTTGGCCCTCTTAGTGACTGGAGGAATTTTATATACACTAGGTGCTATTTTTTATGTATGGCGAGGCTTTAAATACCATCATATGATCTGGCATTTGTTCGTTCTTGCTGGTAGTATCACTCACTTCTTCTCTGTATTCTATTTGCTTCCCTCCACTTAAAAAATCGCCTATTATGGCGATTTTTTAAGTTTCTTTTATTTTCTCTTCCAGCCGCTCTTTCATCGTGTCATAGTATTCAAGAAAACCCAGCTCTGTGTACTTTCTTAAATCTTCCCGAGATTGCATAGCATTTAATTGATTAAAGGCAACATAAATTTCCTGGACGAGTGAACTTTCATAAGGATTTTTAGATTTTTCTGCAAAAATAAAGTAATTCCGCTATCTTCGCTTTTATCTATCGGTATTCCTTTGACTCGTTGAACAAACGAGTACATGTCATTATCATATTGTTCTATAGCACCTACAGAGCCTTTCACGCACAAATAAATGGCAATAGGCGCTTCCGCTTTTAAGGATTGGTAGTTAGGCTTCTCGGAAAACGTCCATTTCTTCTCTTGCTTCTTTAGAAAGAATCGCAAATAAATAGTCAGCAGTCACCATACGGACGGCAGTCCACCTCTCCCTTTTCGTTGCCATTCATTTCATAAGAGATATTAGCGGTCCATCCCTTTTCCTTATCTACTCCTCATAATAAATAACAACAAAAAAGGAATTTTTTTGATCCGTTGGATTTTTATATACGTGCTCTTGATGGGCCTGAAAACTCAACGCCTCTCCTTCAGTTAACGTAAATTGTTGTCCTTGTATGTCAATTGTCAGTTCGCCTTGGCTTATTAAAATAAATTCTTCGCTATTTTTAGGATGAACATCTGAAAAGTGGATTCCAGCTGGTTCCATTTCCACACAATAGATTTCAAACTTTTTTTCTGGATGATAAGGAAACAGCGGATAGACTAAATAGTTTCCTTGATCATCAACCAGCGCTTTCAATTGTTCTTTTTTTACTTTCGTAATTTGTGTTGCTTCTTCTTTCATAAAAGCAGAAAAAGAGACGTTTAGCCCGTTCGCTATTTTCCAAAGGGTCGTCACCGTTGGATTTGTTTTGCCTCTTTCTATTTGTCCAAGCATTGCTTTGCTGACACCAGTCAGTTCAGCTGTTTTATCCAGGCTTAACCCTCTACTTTTGCGAATGTCAAATAAGTTTTTTCCAATTAATTGCTGGAGAGAATCCATTCTAGCCCTCCTGTTATAGGTGATTGATCATTATAACATACAAATGTATAATATCATAAACAACATAATAGGGGAGATACAGGATGGAAGCAATAGAAGAAGAAAGATTATCATTTAAAGATGGAGTAAAGGACTGCGTCCCTACACTGTTAGGGTACATCAGCATCGGATTTGCTGCCGGTATGATCGGCGTTGCATCTGGGTTATCCGTTGTGGAAATTGCATTTATGTCAATTTTTGTTTATGCTGGTGCCGCCCAATTTATTATTTGCGGCATGCTAGCGGCTGGCAGCCCAGCATCAGCTATTATATTTACTACGTTCATCGTCAACTTGCGGCACTTTTTGTTAAGCGCTACATTAGCTCCGCATTTTTCTAAATATTCCATGCTAAAAAATGCAGGGATTGCCACACTCGTTACCGATGAATCATTTGGCGTTGCGGCCGGAAGAATTTTTAATCGTCAACCGATAAATGACCGCTGGATGAATGGATTGAATTTAACCGCTTATACGACATGGATTGCTTCATGTGTTGTCGGTGCTCTGCTTGGCAAATGGGTCGCCGATCCAGAAAAATTCGGGCTGGATTTTGCTTTAACTGCCATGTTTATCGCTCTATTGGTTCTGCAGCTTGAAAGCATTAAAGCCTCGAAGCTGAAGCACTATTTGCTGCTTATTTTCTTAATGGTTGCGGCTATGTATATCTTTTCTGCTTTCGTTTCAGTTGATCTAGCGGTTATCTTTTCTACCGTCATCGTAGCAACTATCGGGGTGGTGACATCAAAATGAGTGTAAATGTAACCACTCTTCTTATCTTAGCTGGCTGTTCGATCGTTACGTGGATTCCCCGTGTTGCTCCTTTTCTCATTGTCCGGAATGTACAGCTGCCGGAGGCTGTGATGAAATGGCTCTCTTTCATCCCCGTCTGTATTTTAACGGCTTTGGTTGCGGGGAGTGTGATCGATAACGGGAATGGAACACTGCCAACCATTAACTGGCAGGTTTTGCTTGCCTTAATCCCTACTCTATTGATCGCTCTTTGGAAGAAAAGCCTATTAATTACGGTCATTTTCGGCATTGTCGTTATGGCAGTCTTAAGAAATTTTACATAGCTAGAAAAAGCAGATTCATTGAAGAATAGATCTTCATGAGCCTGCTTTTTTAGTTTATTTATAATGTAAATGTTTTTACTTTTTGATGAGCCCCTTTAATCACTTCATTCGCTTCAATAGTTCGATCTGTAAATTGGTCCAAGTTACTTTGCACCTTCTGGACGATTACATTCACTTCTTCTGCAACCGTCGCCATTTAATCCTGTAAAGCAGAGTGGCCATTCATAATAGATCCTTAAAATAAAAAAGAACAGACCAGGGCAGCGTAGCATTCTCTATCCTGGTCTGCTCTTTTACCTAAGAGGCTCCTTCCATATTTGCAGAACCTTCCTTTTTGGTAAGTTTCATCAGTTGCTTTTTAATTTTCTACGATATTTTCTTGGTTTACTGGATCTGCATGGTTTGCATCCATTTTTCTCATTTTATAAATGGCAATTAGTAAGATAAACCACACAGGAGTGATAAATAAAGCAACACGAGTGTCTTCCGCAAGTGCAAGTACAACAAGGACAAACGCTAAGAAAGCAAGGATCAAGTAATTAGCAAATGGATAAAGCGGCATTTTAAACTTGTTCGCTTTCACTAAGTCTGGTCTTGTTTTGCGGTACTTCAAATGACTAATAATGGTAATTCCCCAAATAAAGATGAAACATACGGTAGAAACACTTGTAATGAGTGTAAATACTCCTTCCGGCATAACATAGTTCAATACAACAGAAACCAAGATGATCACAGTCGAAAAGAACAAGGCATTAGAAGGTACTTTACGAGCATCAAGTTTGGCTAATGATACAGGTGCATTTTTATCTTTTGCCAATGAATATACCATCCGGCTTGTACTAAAGATGGCGCTGTTACATGCTGAAGCCGCGGACGTAAGAACGACAAAATTGACAATACCAGCAGCTGCAGCGATACCAACTGCTACGAATACTTGCACGAATGGGCTTTCCGTTGGGACGATGTCGTTCCAAGGATAAACGCTCATAATGACGATAAGAGCGCCAATATAGAAAATGATAATCCGAATAGGAATATTGTTAATCGCTTTTGGAATAACTCTCTCCGGATCTTCTGTTTCACCCGCTGTAAGGCCTACAAGCTCGATACCAACGAATGCAAAGACTACCATTTGGAATGAAAGGATAAAACCATTTATTCCGTTCGGGAACAGGCCGCCATGGCTCCATAAATTCGTAAAGCTAGCTGCT
The DNA here is from genome assembly GCF_001685015.1 of Pseudobacillus wudalianchiensis. Taxonomy (GTDB): domain Bacteria; phylum Bacillota; class Bacilli; order Bacillales; family Domibacillaceae; genus Pseudobacillus; species Pseudobacillus wudalianchiensis. The sequence goes on along the minus strand of NZ_MAYT01000030.1, from coordinate 76,046 downwards.
CCTGAAGGTGTAGAAAAGCCTTTAATAATCATCACAATTCCAACGACAATTAAAGTCAAAATAGCAATAACTTTAATTAAAGCAAACCAAAATTCCATTTCACCAAATAGCTTTACAGTTGCAAGGTTCATAAATAGTAAAATGACAAGCGCAATTAATCCCGGCATCCACTGGGGCACAGAAGGGAACCAATATTGAGTGTAAAGACCAACGGCTGTGAGGTCAGCCATTGCAATAGAAATCCAACAGAACCAATAGGTCCAGCCAGTCATAAATGCTGCCATATTCCCCAAATAGTCTCTTACGAAGTCAACAAAAGAATGGTAATTCAAATTACTTAAAAGTAATTCCCCAAGTGCGCGCATGATTAAAAAGCAAATGGCGCCCGTAATCATATAAGCAAATAAGATCGATGGTCCTGCTAGATGAATAGATTTCCCTGCACCAAGAAATAATCCTGTTCCGATTGCCCCACCAATAGCGATGAGTTGTACGTGCCGGTTTTTCAGGCCTCTAGACAAAGTTTGTTCCTGCATACGTTTTCCCTCTTTCCATTTTATGGGATATGCTATTTTTTATTGATTTAAAATATTTCGACACTAAATTCGATATTTATAAATTGATATCCCAATAAAAGTTTAATATATAATTCGTTAATTCGAAAGAAAAAAGCGCTTACATTTTAAAAATAAATTATATAACAGGACATGTGCGCTCTTCAGTGGTAACTTTTGTCAGTAAACATGTTCCTGTTCCGGTAATGGCGCCAATTTCTATCATCATTGCATTCAAGGCTGCTAACTCTCTTTCAGGGCAGTATTATTTATTCTTGGTTGTTCAATCAATCTGGAAATAGAGTCATCCCCATCCCTTTCTCATAAGGATCGTTACGTGCTTATCCCTCCTCTTTTCTCCTTTCCTATTTCCATCTTACCCCAATAAAAAAGGACAGAGAAAAATAGGAAATAACCCCATTTTTCTCTGTCCTTTGTACCTGAGAGTTTAACTCCTTTGGTGGCCTATGGCTCTCTCCAGAGATGCGTCCTATTGTAGTCCTTTTACCTGAGAGATTAGTACCCAACTTTTGGGTTTTGCTCCTTCGGTGCTAAATTATTTCATTTAGTCTCTCCCACAATATTCATCCGCTATTATGAATCTAATTTACATACTAATCTATAGTAAAGTTAATGTCAATTGAATATTCAGAATTTATTTATAAAAATACTCCACCATTCAACAGTTTTTTACATTCTATGACTTATTTATAATATGTAAAAAATTCTGCTCTATCACCTTCCTTCTACAAGCAACACTATGAGTCTATGAAGATAAAAATTTTTTCGGTTTGATTTGTCTCTATATAATTATAATTAAAAAGCCGCCTTATAGCTGCTATGTAATAAGCAATCTATAAAACGGTCCTTAAAATTAGGCTAATGATATTAAAATACAGGCTGTCTACACGCTCATTCCTATTTTCCCTGCATTTTCTGCAGCTTCTTGTCTCCTGGGAGCCAAAGAGCACTGATGCCGAGAATAGGAAGCAAACTTGAAAGAATCATCACAAATTTTATACTAAAGCTATCTGCCAAAACCCCAAAAACAACCGCACCAATGGCTCCCATGCCAAAAGCCAACCCAACGATTAAGCCGGAAGCCATCCCGATTTTGTTTGGAAGCAGCTCCTGTGCATATACAACGGCTACACTAAAGCTTGACAGCAAGATAAAACCAATTAATAAAAAGAGCGGCAAAACGGCAGCGAGCGGCACGTAAGGAAGAATAACTGCAAGCGGTGCCGCCCCTAACATGGAGAAAACGAGCAGATTCTTACGGCCAAACCGATCAGCAAGCGGACCACCGAAAAACGTTCCCGCCACACCAGCAGCTAAATAGACGAATACGTATAACTGGGCTTGCTTAACAGATAGACCGTAATCTTGAATTAAATAAAACTGATAAAAGTTTGTAATAGCCGCTGCATACCAAGAACGGGCAAAAACAAAAAAGATCAGCAGAACCATTGCCCATTTTACAGAAGAAGATAATTTGCTTTGACTGATCGCACCCTGTCTATTCTTTCTTGCCGATTGAAAGGCTAGCATTCGTTTATACCAGGCAGACACCTTTGTCAATAAGATCGCTCCACCTGCTGTAATGACTGCAAACAGCAATGCGCCTTTTTGGCCAAGCGGCACGAAGATAAAAGCAGTAAAGATCGGGGCCAGGGATTGCCCGCCGTTCCCTCCCATTTGATAAATAGACTGGGCGAGCCCCCGTTTGCTTCCGGCTGCCATAAACGCAACCCGTGAACCTTCCGGGTGAAAGACAGCAGACCCTAAACCAATAAACAAAACAGCGAATAACAAAAAGTAGAAGTTAGGTGACAGCCCAAAAACAATTACCCCTAACATAGATAACAGCATTCCGATCGGCAGCAAATACGGCTGTGGTTTCCGGTCTGCTGCTGCCCCGAAAACCGGCTGCATAACAGAAGATGTCATATTTAGCACGAAGGCAATCCACCCTAGCTGTGCATAAGACAAATCAAGAGAACTCTTAATAATGGGAAACATGGCAGGCACAACGGATTGGATAGAATCATTAATAAAGTGTCCTGCGCTAATAGCAAACAAGATACTATAAGCGGTTGCCTTGGGCATACTTGTTTGCTGTGCTGTATTCGGCATTTGTATCATTCCTATTCAAAAAGTAGTATGTAAAAAACCCCCGCAAAAATTACATAGCGGGGGCGAATCAGCGATTAGTGCGCTGCTTTATTTCTGGTCAGCTTTGCTAGGCAGAGTCCTTCAAAACAAATAGTGAATTCAATAATTTAACTTGAGCTGGCAATAAGAAAATCATCATGCATTCTCCTTCCGATTCGTCATTTTTTTAAAACAGGTTTCTCGCATTTTCTTGTTGTTTCATTTTCATTTGTTCATACATTTGTTCAACACGCTCGTCATGAAAATAATCTTCCACACTTTTTTTGCGTCTTTTAATGGTGATAATGACAAATATTAAATTGATCGTCATCTGGTCTCACCTCCCTTCAAAAAGCATCGTTATGCTCCTGCCTCTTGGAAGTTAATGTGAAAGCTGACCAGTTCATGAACGCGCGGCTGATAAACACATTAAATCTACGTTGTTAATTATATCCATAATAAAAGTTAAAAAACAAGATTTTTTTGAAATTTATGAAAGAACCTTGATTTTTTGGCACCTCTTTCCTCTCATAAAGAGTGAAAGAAACCTGAAATCACCCCTCTCTAAGAAGCTTTCTTGTACACCTTGGTTTTTAGATAGATGATGGGCCATCACCCATTCCGCTAAAAAACAAGCTCCTTTTCCAGGTCATAAACATAGCATGCAATTGATAGTAGTTTTTAAGAAAGAAGGTGGGAAAATGAACACAGATCAGCGATTCAGACCTTTCTATGGTGGGTTTAGAAGACCATTTTACGGAGGATTTGGCAGGCCGTTTTATGGTGGATACAGGCGACCATTTTATGGCGGGTTTGGGGGATTTGGAGGTCCATTTTTGGGAGGCTTAGCAGGTGGATTATTAGGCAGCGCACTGTTTAATCCGTATGGCTATGGAGGATATGGCGGATTTGGTGGATACGGCGGATACGGTCCATATGGTGGATATGGCGGATATGGCGGATACGGTCCATATGGTGGATATTAGTTTTTTTCTGCATAAAAAGTGAAAAATGCATAAAAGACGCTAGCAGTATATAAAAGCTGGGGTTTAAAAAACGAAAGAGTGGGTGGCAGATATGAATCAAGATCAAGATATGTGGCAAGACCAAAGTGCAAGACAAGATGAACACATAGAACAAGAGTATAACATGTGGCAAGATCCATATGCGGTTCCTGATATGAGAGATTGCATGCCTCATTGCAATGAGCCTATGCCTATGCCTATGACAATGCCTATGATGTATCCTGAATACACTCAAATGATGCCAATGGGTGGAATGGAAAGTTACCCTCATCACCATCACCACCATCATCATCATTACCATCATTACATGGAATATCCGCATGTTACTCAACAGCAGGCTGTCCTTATTACACAGCCGCCGATGATGCCTTATCCTATGCACCATAAGCCACATCATCATAAAAAGCACCATAAGAAACATCATAAAAATTAATTATGGATATACGTTTCATTTAGACACCAGAACGAAGAGAGGGCAACAATCTGCCCTCTCTTTCGCTTTGATTTAACCGCAGAGGCTTATATCTAGCTTTTTTTGAAATAAATGGGTATACAACCCGTACATAACTGTTCGATTGCCATACACTATTAGTGTCATACACTATAACAAAAGGAGGTCGCTGAAATGTTTAATAGACGTTGGGGTGGCTACGGAGCATGCCCTCCGCATCTTTGTCCGCCGCAAGCATTTCCTGCTCAGTATGATCCGCCGTTGGTATCACCAACACAACAATTTGTCAAAACTAATGTAATCAATACGGTCGTGCCACACATTCATCCTTCTCATACTACAACCGTTAACAAGCACATGATTAACCATGAACATTATTTTCCGCATACTGAATCTGTTGTAAATGAGTGCTGTGAGCAGCATATGATGTGTGGAATGCCAGTTAACCCTTGTTGTCCCCCAGGACCTTTTGGATTTTAAAACATTTGGATAATTTGAGAATTTCTCTCTGAAATATAATGGCTCTTGCCAGGAATGCGCGCCTGGCAGTCCTTTCTTCACATGAAAATAAGGAAACGATGATGTTTCAAAGAAAATCCCGATTTATTGGGCTTTTCCCCTGGTACATTTATCTAACCCTTCTTGGAAACTTTTCATATGATATATTGTTCCTTTGATTAGGAGGTGAAAATAATATGGGCTATGGATGCTATGGAGGATACGGATATGGTAGTACGTTTGCTTTGATTGTCGTATTGTTCATTCTCTTAATTATCATCGGTGCTTGCTTTGTTGGCGGCTATGGCGGTTATGGCTGCTAGTGGCCGTCCACTTCTTGTCCGTCTCTCTCATTAACTAGGCACCTCAATATATCTTGACAATGAAAATCTACAATTCTTTTCCTATTCATAAAAACAAGTATTTGCTACGCAGCTATACACATAACATAAATAGGAAATGAAAAATATGCTGGGGAGCTTTCCAAAGAAGTTCCCCCTTTTCTTTACTTATATATCCGTGATTTACAATACATAAGCAGCAAGCGTTTTTTGTACATCAAATATGCTGTCATCTTTTCTAAACTGCTTAGCGATTGGATTTTCTGTACCGGCTATCCAAATGAGCAGCTCTGCTTCCAAATCAAAGGTGCCAGCCGTCTGTACGCTGAAATGAGTAATGCTGCGATAAGGGATAGAATGATATTCGATTCTCTTTCCTGTCACACCCTGTTTGTCAATGATAATTAAGCGTCTATTGCTAAACACAATCAAGTCTCTTAAAATTTGAAAAGCCTTTTCAATTTGTTCACCATCAAAAAGAATTTTCTCAAGTGTTTTTTCAACTTTCTCAATATCCGCTTCTGTCGCATTCCCGATTAACCCATCAAATAATCCCATGGTATCCCTCTTTTCTCTCTGCTGCTCTTGATTGTTAATAAACGTCCTCCAATGCTTTCCTTAACAACCCCATGCTGCGGTCAAGATCGGTTTTTACTTGTTTTTTATAGAGCTTCGCTTTTTCATAGTCAGCAAATTGATAAATCACGACTTCTTTATATTTTGCACCTTCCTGCAATTTCTTTTGTCTTTTTAAAATACCGTCATCAATCAGTTCATGAAGAGATCTGTAAATCTCTGAATGGTTTGGTTCATAGCCGAACTGCTTAAACGTCATTTTCAATTCGTCCATTGCCTGCATTCCATATAGCTTATTTTCTTCTACAAATCGAATCATAAAAAGCTTTAAAAAGGCTCTTTGCTTAATTAGGAACTTCCCTTCACCTCTTGGCAATCTCTTCACTCCTTTGCCTTCTCATTTACTTTTATTACTGAATTGCCTTTATTTTAGCAGACTTATGCTTTAAGAACCAATAATTATTCATTTTTTGAATTTTGCACACAATGAAATAACAAAAAATCGAATTACAGGCTCTAAAAAATAACCTTTAATTCGATAAATAAGGCTTCGTCTGTTGAATCAATTTTTGAATATCTGCTGCGTTTTGTTCATACATTTTTTTCGTTTTTTTGCAGTCTGTCGCTAAAGCAAAAGCCTCCATATCCGCCGCAAACTTTTTTAAATTTGCCAATAGTAAAGGACGTTCCTGTGGAAAAGGCGGCTGGAGCTGATCATTAAATAGATCAAGGTACAGTTCCCCATAGGAGTTGACCTGCCCTAAAAACACATTTTCTATCGTGACTCCTGCTGCTTCTAATTCTCCATTTAACCATTCTTTTGTTTTCCCACTCTTAGAAAGAGAGTCTACCAACAAACGACCGTCCATGATAATCGTGTAAGGCTCTTTCTCGTTTATCGGCAGCATTTGCAAGTCGCTTCTAGTTAATGGGCGTTTATCTTTTTTCAAAAGAGCATTTAAGCTGCCGTCTTGTTCTAAAACGGCATACTCCACATCAGCAAGGGAAAAAATACCTTTTTTTCGCAATAGCGCAAGCAGTTCATCCGTCGTATACTTCTCTTTCTTTAAATTGTCCTCAAGAATTTTCCCATCTTTAATAAATACCGTGCTTTGTCCTTCTATTGTCCTCCGAGCCGACTTGCTCTTCATCGCAATGTAGTCAGCTAACCAAGGGATAAATCCCCAGACTGCAATGGCTATCAGAGCATCCGCGATGGAACGCTCCCTCGCTAAAGAAGCTTCAGCGACAATACTGCCGATCGTAATGCCGGCGATATATTCAAAAAAAGATAATTGAGCAATTTGCCGTTTGCCGATGACTTTCGTAATGATAAATAAAATAGTCAAAAAGGACACAGACCGAATCGTTACTTCTAGCCACTGAGTCACTTGATCACCTCTGACTAAGACCCTCTATATTGTGGTTCTTCATTTTCCAGCTCGAAAATCCTATTGTTCATTCGTTCGATAATTTCCTGCATCGTCAGCATACTTTCGTGAAATAGCCGCTTCGCTTCCGGGTCGCTTGATAGTAAAGCAAGCCTAGAGAAAACAGCCTCTGCCTGCTTTAATCCAGCTGTACATGTTTTGACATCCGATGCAACGGTCATAGCTCTCTCCCTTTACTGATTGGATTCAATCGCCACAGCATGAGCGATACAAGGAATAGATTCCTGCTGCTGAAAGGAAAGCGGGGACAATAAGGCTCCGGTCGCCACTAGCAAGATTCTTTTCAATTCTCCTTTTTTAAGACGGTTTAATAAATGGCCGTATCCTACAACAGCTGAACAGCCGGCGCCGCTCGCCCCTGCAAAAACTGGCTGGCTGTCTTTATAAATCATCAAACCGCAGTCTTGAAACTGACTATCGCTTATTCCGATACCCCTTTTCTTTAAAAGCTCGAGTGCAATATTTCGGCCAATCGACCCGAGATCACCTGTGACAATTAAATCATAATAGGAAGGATCAAGATTTAAGGAAATTAAATGGTCAATAATCGTATCAACCGCAGCTGGCGCCATCGCTCCCCCCATATTAAACGGATCCGTCAGCCCCATATCAATCACTCTTCCAATCGTCGCAGATAAAATATAGGGGCCTTCGCCTTGCTGAGCTACAATCGCTGCCCCGGCACCTGTGACCGTCCATTGAGCCGTTGGCGGTTTTTGTCCTCCATATTCAGTCGGATATCGGAATTGCTTTTCAACAGCAGCATTGTGGCTGGAGGCGCCGGTTAAAACGAAATTCGCCTTCTTACTGTCAATTAAAAGCGAACTAAGCGCTAGCCCTTCCATTGAAGTGGAACAAGCACCAAACAACCCGAGATACGGTACTGCAAGCGTTCGGGCGGTAAAGCTTGTCGGAGTAATTTGATTAATTAAATCCCCAGCGAAGAAATATTCAATGTCCTGTTTTTTTAACCTTGCCTTTTCAACAGCTCGCATAGTGGCTTCTTCCATCAGCTTTCTATGGGCTTTTTCATAGGTTTCTTGTCCTATCCACAGATCATCATGCAAAACATCGAAATCATCAGCTAGCTGTCCGTTGCTTTCAAATGGGCCTCCGACTACTCCAGTAGAGATAATAACCGGTTTGTTTTCAAAAACCCATGTTCGTTGTTTTTCCACACTTTCACCTCCAGTATCTCTATTCTATTTGTGAACTTTGCACAATTTGTTATTTATTAAATATTTTTGTATTGCGGTTCTTCGTTTTCTACTTCCGTTACACGCGGCTGAAGCGCATCAACGACCGCCTGTGTTTGTTGAGCTGCTGTTTGAAACAACTGTTTAGCCTGTTGGTTCTGAGTCGCTAAAGCAAATCCTTCTAAGCTTGCCTGTGCGCTTTTTAACCCTGCCATTGTTTTTTTCAAATCGCTGATAACTGTCATGTTATATTCCTCCCTGTTAATAAAGTCTCTTATTATCATGGTTGTTTTCAAAAAAAATATTTTAACAATTTTTTCAAGAAAAAAAGCATGCTGATCGGCATGCTTTTTAATAAGTCGTTAAATGCAAGAGTTTTTGGATGGTGTAAATCACTCTTTTGATTCCTGCTGTTTTTTCATAATGCTCTTCATAGTTCGTCGTATATTCTGCTCCTTCGTTCTGCCATAATCGTTCAAAATAACGCTCTGTTTCTTTTATGGCCTTAGCTGAACGAGGCCCCGTTATTTTTACATCTGTTTCTAAATTGAAATTATTTAAATTTCTTGATGTGTAGTTAGCCGAACCGCTAATAATTGTACCGCTGTTCTTTTTCTTTATATAGATCATTTTCGTATGGAATTGTTCAGGTTCTGGAGCAAACCAGCGGATATGGATCTTTCCGTGCGAATCCTCCCTTAACTCTTCGCTCATCGGAATATTCGGCAATCCTGTTTTCTTCTTGCCGAATGAGTTTTTGTTTGTATCTAAAATCATGTTCACCTTCACTCCTCTGTTCGCCGCGTCCGTCAAGGCATCCACTATATCACGATCAGCTAAGTAAAACATCGCCAGCCAGATTTCTTCCCCTTTTTTAGCCTTTGTTATTTCCTGCTTTACTGCTTTAGCAATTTTGCCTTCTGTTAATAATTGAACCTTTATTTCGCCTTTTCCTGTCTTCTGATGAACTGGCTGTGGGAAAGGAATGTTCCGACGCGTATCAGCAGCCGCTTTTTCCGAGACGAGCAAATCGTTCATTAATGCGCCCTTCACTTCGTAAGCCGTATTGGCAAAATAAGCGCTCTCATCATGAGGATTACTTGACGTAACGAGTGTTGTTTTCTCTGTGGCAATCGTTTTTCGGTGATTCGCTTTTATATTGAACAGCTTTAAATAAGAACGCACTGTCATATCTGGAGCCGTTTCTGCAAGCCCATTTGGCAGCCACCCTGTTCCTTTATCTCCAAACCACTGAAAGAACATGCGCCAGACCGCACTATAAATCGGCGTGGAATCACGCAGCGTCTTAGTGTCCGTTACAATTACTTTGATGCCATTCTTCTTCATTTCTTCGAATTCCGGGGTCTTGTGAGAATTATAGGACGTATTGACCTCATCAGAAATAAGAATGATGTCCATATGCGGATTAGCCTGTTTCTTCTTTATAAGAGCTTCTGTGATCTTTTCCGTTATGTTAGGGAACTCTTTATTTTTTTCATGATAGGAATTAAAGAGGAAAAAATCCAACACGATAAATTGATCTGCTTCATCAATAATCTCTTGTGTTCTTTTAAATATTTGTTCAGTAAAAACTTTCTCCTCGCCTACTTTCCCAGACACGTTATAGTAAAAGTCTACCTGATCTGCTCCGACTTGATAAACTGGACTTTCATATGATATATGTTCTGGAAGCGGCTTGTACACATGAAACAGCATAGTAATAAGATAAACACTTAAAAGAATGATGATAAGAAGCCGCTTCTTCGTTATTTTTTTGTCCATGACTTTCCTCCCTCTCTTGCCTAGAGGTCTATTCCCGCTTTCTGGAGAAAGGAAACTGGCAAGCAAGCCCAGCTCTATCAGCTAAGCCGTCATCTGCTGTTGCGGGAAAATTTAAATTAATCTGTCAGTCCGTATGCTACAATAATAACTAAAGATAGATTCATACTACAGGGGGGAGTTCATCTTGGGGTTTCATTTTGCAAAACGGATGGAAAAATTCGGACCATCCATTTTTAGTGAGTTAAAAGCGTTCAAATCAAAGCAAGAAGCAGAAGGAAAAGAGCTCATCGACTTAAGTTTAGGCAGTCCGGATCTTCCTCCGGCTGAGGTCATCCGCCAACAGCTCTCTGCTTATGCGGCAGAGCCTTCCCAATACGGGTACACTTTGTCAGGCACAAAAGCTTTTTATGAAGCGGCAGCCCGCTATTATGATCGTGTATATGGTGTCTCGTTAGATCCACAGTTAGAACTTGTTCATGCTATGGGCTCTCAGGAAGGTCTTGTTCATTTACCGCTCGTGTTCGCTGATCCCGGCGATATTGTCCTTGTCACAGACCCTGGATATACCGCTTATGAAACCGGCCTAGCGGTAGCAGGAGCAGAACCTTTTTATATGCCGTTACTGAAAGAAAATCGGTTTCTTCCTGACTTAACAGCGATTCCAGACGAAATTGCCAGCAAAGCGAAGCTCATGGTTTTAAATTATCCCGGTAATCCAGTTGCTGGTGAAGCAGATGAAGCGTTTTTTAAAGAGGCCATTGCTTTTGCGAAGCAGCATGAGATTGTTATACTTCACGATGCGGCTTACTCGGAATTTTATTTTGATGATAAGAAGCCACTCAGCTTTTTGGCCGTTCCTGGGGCAAAAGAGGTTGGCATCGAAATTAATTCACTTTCTAAAAGCTTTAGTCTTGCCGGTGCTCGTATTGCTTATATCGCTGGAAACAAGGAGATCATCGCCGCTATTACCCAATTAAAGTCTAACCTTGATTATGGGGTGTTCGCGCCGATTCAAGCGGCGGCTATTGCAGCATTTGATCATGCGGAAGAGATCGGCCAGCATGTTCGAAACGTGTTCCAGCAGCGCCGAGACGTGCTAGTCAATGAATTGAGCCAGATCGGCTGGAATGTGGATCGCCCATCAGGCGGCATGTTTATTTGGGCTGAAATTCCGGTGGGCTGGACTTCTAAAGAGTTTGCTTTTTATTGCATTGAAAAAGCTGGGGTTGTGATGGTGCCTGGAGCAGCGTTCGGCGCTTCCGGAGAAGGATACGTACGCATCGCACTCGTTCAGTCCGAAGAAGAATTGCTGAAAGCGGCAAGAAGATTACAAACTGTGTTTTCAACCATTTCCTAATCAATAGCCCTATAGCTGCCATCTTAGCTATAGGGCTATTTTCAAATCATTTTATGTTTCTCTTTTAGTGAATCAGGTGCCATGTTAACGATCTGCTGCAAAACAAACGTAAAAATGGCCAGATCATCTATCAAGCCGAAGACAGCAATGAAATCGGGGATCAAGTCAAGCGGCAATAAAAAATAACCGATGATTAGCCCGATGGAAAGAACCTTGCTAAAGGTCGCTACTTCCCGGCTTAAAAAGAAATCTTTTAAGAATGGGATCGACCGTCTAAACGTAAAAACGAACTTTATCCGTTTCCAAATTTTCTTCATCTCTTTCCTCCTTTTCTATGACTGTCTATTTATACGTTTTTTCTTTTCATTAGTTTCATTTTTTGTCGAAAAATAAATCATTTCCCCGATAATTATTTATATTTTAGAAGAAGTTTTTTCTTTTCACGAAAGGATTTTAATTTAGCGTCCTTTTCTACTATAATAGGGAATATGTTTTCATGAAGCTAGAACCGGATAGAGATTATATCGGGAAAATTGAGAGGTAGATGTTATGAAAGATCCTGGGAAAATAAAAGCACTAAAGTTATCCACTTTTCAATTAATCGTCATGCTGTATTTAACCGGTGCATTGTTTTCCACCGGCTTATTGCTGCTGCCTATCGCTCATAAGCCCGGAATCGATATTTCTGTTATAGACGCTGCATTCGTTGCGGTCAGCGCGCTAAGTGTGACAGGATTATCCCCTGTTTCTATTGTCGATACATTCAATACAGTCGGCTATTTTTTTATTTTGTGTATTTTACAGGTGGGCGGCGTAGGCATCATGACATTGAGTTCGATCATCTGGATTTTATTTGGAAAGCGGATTGGGATGCGTGAACGCCAACTGATCATGGCCGATCAGAACCGAACAGATTTAGCGGGGCTTGTTAGGCTGATGATTGAAATATTTTTATTAATTCTTGGAATCGAGGCGGTCGGTGCCCTTATTTTGAGCACGTACTTTCTTCAATATTATCCAACCGTCCAAGAAGCTTTTTTACATGGCGTGTTTGCTTCCATAAGCGCCACAACAAACGGTGGATTTGATATTACCGGAAACTCATTAATCGTTTTTGCTAATGATTACTTTGTCCAATTTATTAACATGATCTTGATTGTGCTTGGGGCAATCGGTTTTCCTGTGTTAGTGGAAATTAAAGATTATTTAACTTACAGAGGACCGGTTAGATTTCAGTTTTCCTTATTTACAAAATTGACAACGACTGTGTATGCCATCTTGGCCGTAGTCGGGACAGTGCTTATCTATTTACTTGATCGCCACCACTTTTTCGTAAATAAGACATGGCACGAGTCTTTCTTCTACTCTGCCTTTCAGTCTATCGCCGCCCGCAGTGCCGGGTTAACGTCTGTCGATTTAAATGAGTTTTCAACTGCTACCTTGCTGCTTATCTCCACCCTGATGTTTATCGGGGCTTCGCCGAGCAGTGTGGGAGGCGGGTTAAGGACAACGACTTTTGCGATTGCCATTTTAAGTGTTTATTTTTATGCGCGTGGAAAGAATACGATTAAAATTTTCAACAGAGAGGTTCACCCCGTTGACGTGCAGCGCGCCTTCGTGGTCATCACAACAGGTTTCTTCATTTGGGGTGGTTCAATTATTTTCCTTTCATTTTTAGAACCGGCATTACCCACGGTGAAAATCATCTTTGAAGTCTCGTCCGCTTTCGGAACGACCGGTTCATCGCTTGGCATTACAAGTGATTTAAGCACCTCCGCCAAGATATTGCTCATGACGTTAATGTTCATCGGAAGAATTGGAGTCTTCTCCTTGCTCTTTATTGTTCGCGGAAAAGAAATTAAGGACAGTTATAACTTTCCGAAGGAACGTATTCTAATTGGATAATTCTTCACCGAAGAGACGCCGGGTTAAAAACGGCGTCTCTTTACTTTAATAGTGGAAAAAACCATGGAAGGATAACCGATGTAAGAATAGCCGCAAACCCCATAGCCGCGCCAGATACAGCCCCTTGCAGACTCCCTTCATTTACGATTTGAGCTGTTCCGATCCCATGAGCTGTCGTACCCATCGACAATCCGCGTGAAAAAGGATCTGTCACTTTCATTGCCGTTAACAGCCAAGGCCCAAACATCGCTCCAAACATCCCCGCTACCATTACAAAGATAGCCGAGAGCGCTGGATCTCCGCCGATTATACGAGCTACTTCAATCGCTACAGGTGTTGTAACGGACTTCACGGCGGCAGAAGCAGCTGTCGTTGTCGTTAAATGAAACGCCTTCGTCAGCCAGACAGCGGAAGCGATAGTGGCCAGAGTTCCTGCTATCATCCCCAAGAAAGCGGGCACAGCCTTTTGCCATAATACATACCGGTTACGATAAAGCGGAACAGCAAGTGCTACTGTGGCAGGTCCAAGCAAATATGTCATCATCTCTTTTGCGGGTGTATATTCTTCATAAGAGATCCCACTGCCGACTAAGACAAAAATAATGGCGGCGGTGCTTAAAAATACAGGCGTTGTAAGCGGTGATGGAAAACGGACGGCAAGGACGCGGGCAAGCATGTAAATTCCGAGAGTTAAGACAATACTAAATAGAGTGACGACGCTCACCGGCATCCTCTCCTTTTTCTCTCTGAATTTGTCTAGCTGATAAAAATTGAGACACTCCTCCTGTGAGCGCCATCCCGATGATAGAGCTGCCAAATAAGATAACAGCAAGAGCTAAGCCGCTTTCTTTTAAAAGAGAGGTATACGTCATGAGCCCGACAGCAATCGGCACGAAGAAAAAAGAGAGATGCTTATTCAAAAATAAAGCCCCTTTTTCCACCCAATTTATTTTTACAATGTTAAAAGATAATAATAAAAATAAAATGATCATCCCTAATACATTGCCAGGTACCGGCAGATGAAAAGATTCTGAGAGGAGCTGGCCCAGTTGGTAAATCAGCCACAAAAAACCTAATTGCGCAATAAACAGACAACCGTTTCTCATAGATTCATCCTTTCCCCCGCTATATCGTTATCGTTTATTTATATATAATAGTAACATTAAATGAAACGACGGTTCTACGCTGGATGGAAAAGTAAAACAACTTTCTTCTGGCAGGAAATTCGGTTATGTAGAAGCACTCTCAGAAATGCCTAATCAAAATGAATAGATAACAGGAGTAAAAAATCACATGCGTTGGACAAAAACAAAAGCGTTACTCGAACATCTATTATGCGAAAAGCTTAAAAAGCGCTTAAACATCTATACAACGAGTTATCATGCTGTTCTTGGAGAACAAAGGCGGATTTGGGTCACTTTCAATCAAAAAGAAGTATTCCAAACTTCGTCGGCCCAGTTTTTAATGGAGCACGATAAGCTTTGGAAAGAAATAAGACAAAAAAACAAACAAACCGTTTCCCGACTGCTTGTATGAATGTTTTCCGGCATTTGCCGGAAACGTGCATGACATGGATTATTCCATATTTATTTTAGAGCAACGAAATATTTTTAACGTTGAACATGTGTACGATGCATTCGTTCAGTATCCTCATTTTTCAATTGAAGAAGCGATCCGTTCTGATAATGTCGTGATCCAAGCTTTAGCGATGATTGACAAAAGGCTAGGTAAAAGAAGGTTAACACACTTGAAATTTGATCCGGACACTCATCCATTGGTGACAACGTTCTATCGAATCAGATATGAAGCAGAAGGCCTATCCCTTTCTCATTCTTTATTAAATTAAATAAAAAGCTAGATGCACGGCGAAAAACGCTTGGATGGACTTTCCAAACGTTTTTCACAGTATACTAGATTCTTATAGCCGGTTGGATTACGATCATTATACGTTACTGCCTGGTCCTGAATAGCTTAGCTATACGAGCAGAGGTGTTTCATCTTATATAACTGGCTGTTCCTCTTGGGCAGACGCAAACTCTACTTCAAAGCCCATTTCTTCAATCATTTTATGATCAGCTGTTGTTTCTTGTCCAGCAGTCGTTAAGTAATCTCCGACAAAAATAGAGTTCGCAGGATAAAGCCCCAGTGGCTGGAGTGATCCTAAATTTACTTCCCGGCCGCCTGATATCCGGATTTCCTTTGCCGGATTAATAAAACGAAACAGACACAACACTTTTAAACAGTAACGAGGATTTAACTCATCTGTTCCTTCAAGCGGCGTACCATCAATCGCATGCAAAAAGTTCACCGGAATCGAGTCCGCATCAAGCACACGAAGGCTGCGTGCCATGGATACAACATCCTCTTTTTGCTCTTTCATGCCAATAATGACGCCTGAACAAGGAGAAATACCAGATTCCTTTACTGTGTTCACCGTTTGTACCCTGTCATCGTATGTATGAGTTGTTGTAATTTGTTCATGGTGGCCAGCTGATGTATTAAGGTTGTGATTATAGCGATCCACCCCTGCTTCTTTCAGCTTAGCGGCTTGTTCTGGTTTTAATAGTCCTAAGCAAGCACATACTTTTAACTGATATTTCTCTTTAATTTCCTTTACCGCTTCGGTTACACGCTCTACCTCTTTATTACTTGGACCGCGTCCGCTTGCGACGATGCAATAGGTGCCGGCTTGTAATTCATACGCACGTTTGGCCCCTTCTAAGATAGATTCTTTGTCCATCATTTTGTACTTTTCAATCGGCGCCGTTGAACGAATAGATTGGGAACAATAACCGCAGTTTTCCGGACACAATCCCGATTTCGTATTAATGATCATATTTAATTTTACTTTATTGCCATAATAATGGCTTCTCACTTTATAAGCAGCCTGTAATAGATCGAGAAGCTCCTCATCCGGGCTATTCAAGACGGCCAGCGCCTGTTCATCCGTTAACTCTTTCCCCTCCAACACTTGCTCTGCTAATTGATGCCACTTTGTCATTGCTCTCTCCCCCTCTTTTATCTTCATCCTCTTTAAGGATAAAAGATAAGCGCTTTTTAAGTCAACTATTTATGATAAAAAGTTTACATAAAATCAATTCCCTGCGATTAAAAATAATAGCCTTCTCCCTATATACATCATTTGAACTGATAGGCAATTTAAGGTATACTCATTTTAGTTTTTATATAGAAACAGTTTCATTGCCACTGAATGGCTTATAGGGGGAACTATCCATTGAAAAAAACATCCATATTGTTATCTTCGTTGCTTGGCGCCAGCCTTTTTCTAAGCGGATGCCAGGCCGCCCAAGAGGAAGGACACTTCTTTCATGATTATCTCGTCCGGCCTTTTGTTGAATTGATTCACTCGCTGGGTGAGCTTCTCGGAAGCTATGGTTTTGCTATTATTGTTATTACGCTTGCTGTCCGCTTGATCTTAATGCCATTAATGCTGAACACAATGAAGAAACAGCAAGCTATGAAAGAGAAGATGGAGGTTGTCAAACCGGAAATGGATAAAATCCAAAAACGGTTAAAAGCAGCCAAAAATCCAGAAGAGCAGCGGAAAATCCAACAGGAAATGATGGCTCTTTATCAACAGCATAATATTAATCCGTTCGCTATGGGCTGTCTGCCGATCTTCTTGCAAATGCCAATCTGGATGGGCTTATATTATGCGATCCGAACATCAGACGATATTCGTCATGCCGGCTTTCTCTGGTTCAAACTCGGCCACCCAGATATCGGAATGGCAATCATCGCCGGCATTATGTACTTTATCCAATTCCGGGTATCACTCATGAACATGCCGGAACAGCAGCAACAACAAATGAAAATTGTCGGCATGCTTTCACCAGTGATGATTCTTGTATTTTCCTTTTCCGCACCGGCAGCCCTTCCACTGTACTGGGGAGTGAGCGGCCTGTTCCTAATCGGACAAACGTGGTTAAGTAAAAAGCTCTATCCTTCCAAAACACCTAGTGAAGGAAAATAAAAACGAAACAGACCTTTCCTCGGTCTGTTTCGTTTTTTTACTTTTTAATTGACTTTTCAGCTCTTTTTTTAATAGTAAGGGTACAGCTAAAACCATGATATTTTTGATAAAATTTATAGAATCCTGAAACTTTTTGACGGATCATGCGTATTACAGGGAAAATCATAACTGGAGTGAATACGATGAAAAATCCATTGCTTTTTATCCTTCGCGCATTGGTCACCATTCCCACAGTGATCATTTGCTCGCTGCTCCTTATAAATCAGCTCGGGCTTTCCCCCTTGCCAGCAGTTGTTCTAGCTGTTGCGGTTGGAGCTGGTATTTATTTCGGGTTAGGAAAGTATGCAGACGCGCGTTTATATAAAAAATACGGACTAACAAGAAAAGAATACAATTTTATTCTTACAAATATGAAAGAGGCGAAGCAAAAGCTAAGCCGGCTAAAAAGTGTATTTGTCCGTATACGCAGCATTAGTTCTTTAAAGCAAATGATTGAACTAAACCGCCTCGTGCGTAGAATTTTTTCCATCGTCAAAAAAGAGCCGAAACGGTTTTATGAAGCGGAATCCTTTTTTTACTCTCACCTCGACTCTGTCGTAGAGCTTGCGGAGAAGTACGCTTGGTTAAATTCGCAAAAATTAAAAGATGCCTCTGTCAAACAGTCGTTGTTGGAAACGAAAGAGACCTTGAATGATTTAACGAAAACATTAGAAAAAGATTTGCACAAAGTGTTGGCGAAAGACATTGAACATCTAACATTTGAACTTGATGTGGCCAAGCAGTCATTGGATAAGCGCGGACTGCCAGAGGTCTTCGAGAAAGGAGATAAAAACCATTATGACAACAGAAAATGATAAACGCCCTTCTTTATTAAAAGAGGATACAGCTGGACTTGATGATCTGCTTTCCTCCCCGTTTGGCGAAAGCTTAATGGAGCAAAGCCCTGCTCCTTCTTTTCATGAACAGGCGGCACCAAAAAAATTAATTGATGTCCTTCCTGAAGAACATCGGCTGAAAGCTCAGGAACTAGCCAAACAAATTGACCCAGCTAATCACCAGGCGGTTATCAGCTATGGTACGGCTGCTCAGGCGAAGCTTTCAGGCTTTTCTCACTCTATGCTTGACCACGTACAGCAAAAAGACATCGGAACGATCGGTGATATTTTAAGCGACTTAATGAAAAAGCTGCAGGAAGTCAACCCGGATGAATTAAGCCCTGAGAAAAAGAATATGTTCAGCCGCTTGTTTAATAAAGTATCCGGTTCCATTCAAGAGATCATGTCGAAATATCAAAAAGTCGGCACTCAAATTGACCGTATTAGCGTGAAATTGGATCACTCTAAAAAAATTCTTTTGGAAGATATTCAAATGCTCGAGCAATTATATGAGAAGAACAAAGAATATTTCCAAGCCTTAAATATTTTCATCGCCGCCGGCGAATTAAAGCTTGAGGAGCTGGAGCAGGAAACAATCCCTGCTCTGCGCCGGAAAGCCGAACAGTCCGGCGATCAAATGGACTTTCAAGATGTAAACGATATGGTGCAATTTGCCGATCGTCTGGAAAAAAGACTGCATGATTTAAAGCTAAGCCGGCAGATTACGATTCAAAGTGCTCCACAAATTCGTCTAATCCAAAACATGAACCAGGCGTTAGCTGAAAAAATCCAATCTTCCATCTTAACAGCGATTCCTTTATGGAAGAATCAAGTAGCCATTGCTCTTACGCTTGTTCGGCAAAGAAAAGCCATGGAATCACAAAAGCAGGTCTCTCAAACAACGAATGACCTATTGCTAAAAAATGCGGAAATGCTGAAAACAAATACGATCGAAACGGCAAAAGAAAACGAACGCGGACTCGTGGATATTGATACTTTAAAGAAGACACAGGCCAATTTAATTTCTACACTAGAAGAAACATTGCGCATCCAGCAGGAAGGCCGCGCTAAACGCAGGCAAGCAGAGCAAGAACTGTCCTCGATGGAGAATGAACTGAAGCAAAAATTGTTAAACTTAAAATAGTTTTTTAAGCTGCTCTAAACTTAAAAAGCAACCTCCTCGTCAAAAAATTAACCCGCATGGTGTCATGCGGGTTTTTGTTATGCAAAAAAGAAAACTTCCAACTTTCCTATATAGCAGCTTTGCCTGATCCATTTCCTAACACCCTATACAAACATTATACATATCATTCAACCTTTTATTTTTTGTTATTTTTTTAAAATAATATATCGTAATTACTCCTTTGAATATTACGCATAAATTATTCTATAAAAACAAAAAAGGAGGTAACTTTGAGCTACCTCCTTTTAAACACTTTTGTATAATAGTTTTTTCAACAATGGGAAGACTACGTGTGGCAAATCATGCACATCTGTGACAAAGATGCTGTACTTTCCATATATATTTTGTACAGTTTGCTTTTCCGCCTCCCCTATTTCTCCATCGGCAAGAAAAAGGTTAATCACTTCAATCCCTAGCTTTCGAGCTTCAAGGACCGCTTCATGTGTATCAATAATACCGTTACGATCATAACTATAGGCTGCAGGTTCTCCATCGGAAAAAATCAAAAGGAATTTTTGCTTTTCACTTCGCTTGATGATTCTTTCTTTTACCACACGAATAGCGAACCCATCACGGTTATCCTCCTCTGGTTTCAGCTGCAAGACTTCAGGACCGCTTACAGGCTGCAAAGATGAATGATAATCAATGACAGTATGAAAATAGTTAGGCTGCAGCTGATCTGTTGCTTCAGTTGTATCTTCCCAAAAACCAATGACCTCGTGGGGAACCTTCACAGATTTTAAGGATTCATGGAAGAGGATGATTCCTCGTTTTGTTTGTTCCATTTTATCTTCCATGGAAGCAGAGCAGTCAACAAGCAGCGTGAACGTCGCATCAATTTCAGTTGATGGCTCTTGTTTTTTATAAAACAACCGGGGCTGATCTTCTGTGAAAAAACGAAGCAGCTTTTTATTTAGCCTTCCTCTATGAAGATCACTGCGCGGCTGAATTTTTTTATGTTCTAATGTTTTTTCAATCATATTTTTCAGCTTTTTTTGCAGCGGAGCAATTTGTGTCTTTTGCAGTTTATAGTGATCGATATCTTTTCGCGTCGGCACTTCTGCTTTCTTAAAAACTGGTACGGCAAAGCGGTTTTCTTTCCCAAAAACAGCCTCTCCCCCGCTCTTTGCTTCTTTCTGCGCTTGTTCTGCTGGCAGGTTAGAAAAGTCTTTACGGCTCGCTTGCTGGGCAGATCCCTGCACCATCGCAAGGGCCTGATCCCCTGCCTCTCCTTCTCTTCCCCCCTCCCCTAAAAGATTGGTTTTCGATCCCTGGTCTAAGTCAAATTGCAAAAAGCTGCTTCCGAGTTCACTCGTTTCACGATGCCATGTCCGAAACTCTTCATCTATAATTTCTTCCTCGCCCGTTTTTTCTTCCTCTAGCTGATCGTCATTCGCAAGCGGATCTTTCCTCTTTAAATCATGATAAGTGTCACCTGTAAACCCTTGTTCTGCAGAAAACTCCGGCAGATGGAAATAGTGGTTCAACATATCCCGTTCGACTACTTCCTCTAGCACCTCCACGATGCCTTGACTGACTTTTATCACTTCAGCCGTTGAACGAGCATCATAAAAGTCCATAATCGATCTTTGAATAAAAGGCATGGCCGCGTCAATACTCTCATTCATCCGCGGCGGCTGTATCGGTGATTCTGCATGCAGCAGTAAATAATGCAAATTAAATAAAGCGTCGGTAAAAAGACTTTTTACAAGATTGACGTTTAATTGCGCATTAAAATACTGTCGGTACATTCTTCTTCTAGCCGTGAAAGCTTGTTTCGTACCTGGTCGTTCATTCTTACATATTTCCTCCAGACGCATATCTTCTGCCAGCACAACAAGCTGTTTGGCAAATGAAGCGACCGGGGAATGCTGAACGCGCTGAACAAATTCTTTTATAGCCTGTTCGTCTGTATGCTGCCAGCTGCCAAGAGCACGCAAAAAGAGATCCGACTTATATCCATGCCACTTATCCTTCTCAGGCCGATGATTCCAAAAATGGCTGATATAAATTTTTTTCTCCTGTTTGTTCACATAGCAATAGGGACTATATTCAATCTCTGCTTCCGGTTCTCTCGTTAACGTTTTAGCTAAGTCGGTTAATTGCATGAACAAAAAGGAATCGATTGTTTCATCATTAAATTGAATAAAACGTTTCATAGAATCTCCTCATTCAAAAAATGTTTCAGCAATGTTTTTTACTGCTGCTTGTTCACGTTCATCCTCAAGCTTATCAATAATTCCCCGTTGAATCGCCCTAAGCGGCGGCATATATAAAGCCAAATCACACGTATCAATTAACGCCCGGATTGAAGCTGCTTCTTCGGAAATTTGCCCATTTTTCACTTGAGTAATTAAATCTTGTGATAAGTCGGCAAAACGGCGGATCAGCTTTTCATCCTTTAGCTGGCTTTCTGCTTCCAATACGCGAATTAACGTTTCGCCGCCAATATAGGGGACATCAATGACGATAAAACGATTTTTCAATGCTTCATTTAGAGGAACCGTTCCGACATAACCTTCATTGATCGCCGCAATCACTCCAAAAGACGGTTCAGCGATAATCACTTCTCCAGTGAAAGGATTTGTAATCATGCGCCGGTAATCCAGCACTCCATTGAGAAGCGGCAGAGTTTCCGGCTTAGCCATATTGATTTCATCGATATAAAGCAGATGCCCTTGCTTCATCGCTTTTACAACCGGACCCGGCACAAACTCAATCGTATTCTTCCCTTCTCGTTCAGCAATCGTCTTATAGCCAATCATCGCTTCTGCATCCAAGTCTACCGAACAGTTAATGCTATGCATCGGCTGGGAAAAGATAGACGATAATGTCTCTGCTAATTTTGTTTTCCCTGAACCAGTCGGCCCTTTCAGCAGCACATTTTTACCTAAAGAAAGAGCTAATACAGCATCAAACAAGACCGCTTCATCCTCTGGCTCATATCCTGCGTTCCCAATCAACCAAGTTTCTTCTCTGTGTTCAAATCTTTCTTTTCTTTCCTCTATCTTCTGCTTTACAGCAGGCGGCCATTTATGAATAAACAAGTCCATCTTCCTCTCTACTATCCATTACATTATTCTCTTATCATACATTTTCATCAATTAGACGTAAAATAAGTAACACATAAAAAAACTGACTGCCTCGGCAATCAGTCTTCATACTCGTATATATACAATCCTCTTCCCAATTTACGAACCCGATGATTCTCGCGCTCAAGGCCAACCATGAATGTTGTCATGTTAGCGATTTTTTTGCCGGTTTCGCCTTCAATCTGGCGCTGAAGCTCAACTCCGCGAATCGGCGTATTTTGCTTTTTTAATATCGTGACGGCTAACTCACGTAACTCCTCAAGATTTTCACTGCGTCGTCCTCTTCGCTTTCTTTCTTTAGGCAAACCGCCAATCTTCGTTAGGGCCACGATTTCCTTAGAGCTCTCCGTTTTTCCCGCTTCGATTGTATCCAGCTCTTTTAATCTTCGAAAAATAGCTTCTCTTTCTTTTTGAAACTCCTGGATAATTCTTACTTCTGAATTAGCCAACTGTTCCAGCCTGATTTTCAATGCAACTCTCTCATTAAACACCTGTACTCCCCCTATAATGGACCAAACGCTTATATTTATGTATGGAGAAGGCCGTTTTTCCAAAATTACCGGTTTCTTCCCTGCCCATTATCTTAACAAAAAATCCCTATAAATACTAGCTGTTCTTATGTTTTGTTATAAAAGAGCAGAATATTTTTTCCACTATTTTTATTTTTTATTCTTCAAAATAGTCTTTATAAAAACCAGATACCTTCCCTTTGTCATCAACAAGGAAATAAAATTCTTCTGTTTCATTTTTTACATCATACAGTTTTCCTGGAGTTAGTCTATTTTTAACCATATATTTCTTTGCATCTGTATGAAGGCATTTTACTGTTTTAATTGTATCTTTTTTTGTCCACTGAAGATGATTCATGTTTTCTCCTTTCGATCGCGTTTTGTATCTACGGATCTCTTTCATACTCTACATTATCATACCATATTTAAAATTGAACTGAAAAGCTGTTTCATAAAACACTACTCGTAAATGAGAATTTGTTTACATAATAATATTATAGTTTTTCTAAGCAAGCAACCCGTCCTAAAGAGCTATTTCATCTTTTCATTACTGACTTTCGAATGATTTTTACAATTATCCTTTAAAAAAAGAAATAGATTCTGTATAATAACAGAAAATAAAGAGAATTCTTTATTTGTTGTTTCGGAAGCCACGGATTATACTGACCT
This sequence comes from Pseudobacillus wudalianchiensis, assembly GCF_001685015.1. Classification (GTDB taxonomy): domain Bacteria; phylum Bacillota; class Bacilli; order Bacillales; family Domibacillaceae; genus Pseudobacillus; species Pseudobacillus wudalianchiensis. The sequence continues at coordinate 52,434 of NZ_MAYT01000030.1, read as the reverse complement.
ATTTCAAGGAGGTAATTTCATGAAAATCATGAGTAATGAAATGCTTGTAGCAGCCTATCGGGACGCAAAAAACAAAGGTCAAGACGCAGACTGGATTAAAATGCTTCGAAGTGAAGCGCAAAAACGTGGTCTTAACGTGACGAAAAATTAACGCTGAAAATTAGCAAGGTATGCCAACTATCGGCATACCTTTTTTATATGGAGGCCCTGCTATACTTAGTTGCTGATGTTCGCTGCACTCAACTATTGAAAAAACTACATTCATCTTTCACTTTGCATATACAAAAAAAAGAACAAGCCAGCCGATCAACCGGCTGGCTTGTGGTTATTAACCTTCAAGAAGAAGATCTTCAGGATTTTCAAGTAAATCCTTCACCATTTTTAAGAATCCTACTGCTTCTTTTCCATCAATCACTCGGTGATCATAAGAAAGAGCTACATACATCATTGGACGATTTTCCATGCGGTCTTTATCAATAGCAACTGGACGTGTTTGAATTGTATGCATTCCTAGGATACCTACTTGTGTACCATTAAGGATTGGTGTAGAAAGCAAGGAGCCGAACACACCACCGTTTGTAATCGTAAATGTACCGCCTTGAAGATCGCTAAGAGCCAATTTGTTATCACGTGCTTTTAACGCAAGGTTTAAAATATCGCCTTCGATTTCAGCAAAGTTTTTGCGGTCACAGTCACGAACGACTGGCACAACAAGGCCTTCTTCAGTAGAAACCGCTACACCGATATCATAGAATTTTTTCAAAACGATTTCATTTCCATCGATTTCAGCGTTTACGTATGGGAACTTTTTCAATGCAGCTACTACTGCTTTTGTGAAGAAAGACATAAATCCTAAGCGAACATCATGAGCTTCGAAGAATTTGTCTTTTTTACGTTTACGCAATTCCATTACCGCTGTCATATCAATTTCATTGAATGTAGTCAGCATAGCTGTTGATTGCTTCACTTCTAAAAGACGGTTAGCAATTGTTTGGCGACGGCGGCTCATTCTTTCACGAACAACTGGCTTGCTGTCATCTTGTTTTGGTGCAGCTGCTGGTGCTGGCTTAGCCGCTTGCTGTGGAGCTGCTGGTTGTGAACCATTTGCAGAGTAAGATTCTACATCTTGCTTGCGTACGCGGCCCATTGGGTCTACTGTTGGTACTTCATTTAAATCAATGCCTTTTTCACGAGCCATTTTACGGGCTGCAGGAGAAGCAATTGGACGTTGTTTCGCGTCTTGAGCTGCAGGAGCTTCTTTTACTACCTCTTGAGCTGGTTTTGCTTCTTCTTGCTGTGGAGCTGCTGGTGCAGGTGCTGCTTCAGCAGGTGCAGAGGCAGCTGCGCCGTTTCCTGCTCCTACAATAGCAATGACTTGACCTACTTCTACTGTATCGCCTTCTTCAGCTTTTAGCTCTTGGATTACACCGGCTTCTTCAGAAATAACTTCTACGTTTACTTTATCTGTTTCAAGCTCAACGATGTATTCGCCTTTTTCAACTGAATCGCCTGGTTTTTTCAACCATTGTGCAATTGTACCTTCTGTAATAGATTCTGCTAACTCTGGAACTTTAATTTCAGCCACTTTCGTGTCCTCCTCTAATGTACATTCATCTTATCAACAAGTATAAATAATTTATTCAAAGCGGAACAGGCCAAATTAGCAGCCTGTTCGCTTCTTTATCTAACTAATTAATCTCTTGTGATTGCTGCTTTTAGGATACGCGCTTGCTCTTTTTTATGCACAATTGCATCCCCCTCTGAAGGGCTGGAGCGGCGGCGGCGTCCAACATAGCGAACCGTTGCTTCTTCTGGCGCCACATCGCGAAGACGTGCATCCACGTAAGTCCAAGCACCGAAGTTTTGTGGTTCTTCTTGCAGCCAAATAACTTCTTTCAACTGCGGGAAGCGAGCTAAAAACTCTCTAATTTCTTCTTTAGGGAATGGATATAACTCTTCTACTCTTAACACATGCAACCAGTTAAGTTCTTCTTCTGCTTTACTAATTTGTTCAGCCAGATCGACAGACACTTTACCACTGCAAAGAACGACTCTTTCCACCTGTTCAGGCTGGCTTCCAAGTCTTGGCTCTTCAACAACCGGTTTGAAGGAACCGGAAGCAAATTCTGATGCTTGAGAAGCCGCAAGCGGATGGCGAAGCAGGCTCTTCGGTGTCATGATCACTAATGGACGCACTTCTTCTTTTTGCAGGATAGAAGCTTGACGGCGCAAGATATGGAAATATTGAGCCGTTGAAGATAGGTTGGCTACTGTCCAGTTATTCTCTGCTGCGTTTTGCAAGAAGCGTTCTAGACGGCCACTTGAATGTTCAGGTCCTTGCCCTTCATATCCATGTGGCAGTAGCATAACAAGACCAGATTTTTGACCCCATTTTGCACGTCCGGAAGAGACGAATTGGTCAAACATTGGCTGCGCCATGTTAGCGAAGTCCCCGAATTGAGCTTCCCAAAGAACGAGTGTCTCTGGAGAGAATACATTATAACCGTATTCATAGCCGACAACTGCTAATTCTGTTAATGGGCTATTAATAACAACGAAAGAAGCATTTGTTTCCTCTAAATGATTCAGAGGAATGTACTCTTGGCCAGTCTCTACGTCATGAAGAACAAGGTTGCGGTGGGCAAAAGTACCCCGCTGTGCATCTTGACCTGTTAAACGGATTGGTGTGCCGCCTTTTAAGATAGAAGCAAACGCCAATGCTTCTGCGTGACCCCAATCGATCTGTCCATCTTTTTCAAATACATTTTCACGGCGTTTTAAAATACGTTCAAGCTTTTTAAATACGTGTAAGTCTTTTGGCCAGTTTAACAATTCACTATTAATGCGGCTTAATACGTCTGCTTCTACTCCTGTATCACTAGAAGGAAGATCTTTTTCAACGAATTTCGGCGGATTCATGATGATATCCGGGTTTTCGTCTTTTTTCGGGACTGTTTCATACAGATCTTTTAGTTTTTGTTCGTTTTCACTGTAAAGTTTTTCCGCTTCTTCTTTAGAGATTACTCCGCGATTTGTTAGTTTTTCAGCGTAAAGTTCACGGACTGTTGGATGCTGATGAACCATTTGATACATCATTGGATTTGTCGTCATTGGCTCATCCATTTCATTATGACCGAAACGGCGGTAACCAACTAAATCAATAACAAAGTCCTTGCCAAAACGGTTGCGATAATCAACCGCCATCACAGCCGCAGCAATACATGCTTCTGGATCGTCCGCATTGACATGAACGATCGGTACTTCAAAGCCTTTCGCTAGATCCGAAGCGTAACGAGTAGAACGAGAATCATAGCTTTCTGTTGTGAATCCGATCATATTATTCGCAATAATATGGACGGAGCCACCTGTTTGATAGCCAGGAATCCGGCTCATGTTAAATGTTTCACTCACAACACCTTGACCAGGGAACGCGGCATCTCCATGAATCAAAATAGCTAGCGCAGCATTTGTATTTTGTTCAGGAAGCCCTGATTTAGCACGATTTTCTTGTGCCGCTCTTGTATAGCCTGCTACAACCGGGCTTACGATTTCAAGATGGCTCGGGTTATTAGCAAGTGTAACACGAGTTCCATCTGCCACTTCCTTAAAGCTATGATCGGCTCCAAGATGGTACTTAACATCACCTGTCCAGCCGTATGTCGTCATCTTCATAGAGCCTTCAGGCAACAGGTTTTTGCTTGGTGCATGTTGGAACTCTGCAAAAATCATTTCATATGGCTTGCCTAAAATGTGGGCTAAGACATTTAAGCGGCCTCTATGCGCCATACCGATATTGACTGTGTTCGCGCCTTTTTCAGCTGAATGCTTCACGAGTTCATCAAGAAGAGGAACCATGGCATCCAATCCTTCGATCGAAAAGCGTTTTTGACCAACGAATGTTTTATGAATAAACTTTTCAAAGCCTTCTACTTGTGTCAGTCTTCTCAACAACTGAACTTTTTGCTCGTTTGAAAATGTTGGATAATAATTGGTTGACTCGATTTGCTGTCTAAACCATTGTCTTTCTTCTAAATTATGGACTTGGGCTAATTCAAAAGCTAATTTGTCTGTATAGACTTTCTTCAAATGTTGGATCGCATCATATCCGTCTTTAACGTGCGCTGGCGCATCAGGACATAAATATTGAACAGGAACTTTCCGTAGTTCTTCTTCTGTTAAGTTGAAAGTGCTCAACTCAATACGGTATGTGTCCTTATTTTTGTCGCTCAGTGGATTAATATCTGCTGCAAGATGTCCATACGTACGGATACTGTCAGCCAGTTTTACTGCGTTAAACAGAACATTTAAATCATTGCCTGATGCAGGTACAGCTGTCTTACCGCTTTCTTCTTGCGGAGCATTTGCTACAGGTGCTCCCCATTCCTCAAACATTTGCTTCATCTCTGGATCAACTGATTCAGGATCGTTTAAATAGTGTTCGTACAACTCCATTACATATCCAAGGTTTGGTCCGGAGAACTGACTCCACGGATTCCCCTGGGCTGTCTGCATTTTCATTCTGAAAAACCTCCAACTATTTCGCCCATTAATTTTTTGCTAAATCCTATTTTGATGAGCTCACATGGTATATTATCTTATGACTTTACCCACCATGATACACTCAGTGTGAAAATTTATACTGCCTACAAGGACATCTTACCACTGCCAGGTACTAAGGGAAAGCATTAAAGCTTAATTCATCAAATCTGTAACGTATTTTCCGTTAGTATAATTTGACAAATAGAAATTATTCTGGTACACAAAAACTTTTGCAGCATTTCCCCGTTTGATTAAATCCTCTATTTTACCTCTCCAAGGTGCAGCATCATTTTTTCCATGTACAATCTTACTACTCTTGCGCCGAAAAACCAACATTTTTTCATTAAAAAGTCACATTTATTATACAATTTGTTAAATGACAGTAACTTCGCTGTTTTATGAACGAAAATAGCTGCTTTAATCCATTTGCGTGATGGCTATTTTTATGAAGAGAATAATATTTTTATATGAAAGGCTCTGTTAAAGGTGAATGCTGTTTTTTGAGTAGTTGATTAGTGTGGAAGGCGTCCGATTGCAGTGAACAACAACTAGGTATAACAGAGCTATATAAAAAAAGCTTTTTTACCTTAAAGGGGCTATAAATGGTTTCAACAGAGATTAAGAGGTATATATTATAGAAAAAACGGAGGAGACTATTATGTTTTCATTCTTTTCTAAGCAATTTGAAAAACCAGAAGGCCTGCTTGGACAAGTAGCAGGTAAAATCATGTCGATAGAAAACCAAAGCATTAACAAATGGACGCTCGCCCTCTTAACGATTCAACCAGAAGATCAAGTACTCGAAGTCGGATTTGGTCCTGGCTTTGCTATCGAAGAAGCAAGAAAACGCTTTCCTTCTATTTATATAGACGGCGTCGATCCGTCAGAAACGATGAAGCATACGTGTGAAAATCGAAACAAAGCATTAATAAATGATGGAAGACTGCGCCTATTCGTTAAAGATATCGCTGAATTTACATCTGATAAGCAATATGATCGCGTTTTTTCAGTTAATAATTACCCGCTCTGGCCCAATCGCCAAAAAGGACTTGCTGTTTTATATGACTTGATGAAGCGAGACGGAAAAATTGCGATTACCGTCCAACCGCGCGAAGAAGATGCGGACGAAGAAAAAACAAAGAATTTAGCTCAGAGCATTAGCGGTGAGCTTGAGGAGGCCGGTTTTTCCGGTACAGCTATTCATTATAAGGATGTCAGACCAGTTTTAACCGTATGTGTAACGGCCATCAAATAACAAAGACGGCGTCCCATTAGGACGCCGTCTATTCATCTATTAGATAAACAAGTTCACGTTCGACTCTTCTGCCTGACCGAGATAAGTGGCTACCCCGCCAATTTCCACCCCATCAATCAATTCCTCTTTGCGAATTCCCATTACATCCATGCTCATTGCACACGCTACAATCCGAACTCCCATATTCATCGCATTTTCCATGAGCGTTTCTAGACTGTCTACGTTCTTCTTTTCCATTACTTGACGAATCATTTTTGCTCCCATGCCGCCCATATTCATATTAGAAATAGGCAAATGCTTAGGACCAGCTGGCATCATTTTCGTAAACATTTTTTCCATGAAGTCTTTTCCATCTTGAGAAATTTCTTCGTCACGTCGCAGAATATTCAATCCCCAGAATGTGAAAAACATCGTGACCTTTTTCCCCATAGCAGCTGCGCCTGTTGCGATAATAAAAGAAGCAATCGCTTTATCTAAATCCTGGTTAAATACAACGAGGGTCGCTCCTTTATTAGCATTTTCTCCTCCTGTCTGCACAGAAGCTTCCGATTTCCCTGCTGTCCCTTTTCGCATATAGGCGACCGTTGTTTTCCCTGATCTTTCACTGCCGATAAAGGTGTTTCCTGTATTTGCACACCACGCTTTAGCATCAGCGATAAACCCTGGATCGGTTACCTTTACTTCTAGTATTTCCCCTTCTTTCATTTGATTCATAGTTTGGAATACTTGACTAATCGGCCCCGGGCATTGCAATCCTGAACAATTTAATTCTCTATCGGGTTTGATTTGCGCCATGTTTGCCTGTTCTTCTTTCGTGTCATCTGCAGATTGACGATATTCAGCATAAGCGCGATAGCCGCCGGTTACATTATAAGCATCAAATCCATTATCCATTAATAATTGAACCGCTGTTTCTCCGCGCTTACCGGATTGGCAAGAGATATAGATAGGCTCATCTTTAGGCAGTTCATCCAAGTATTTTGCTAACTCCCCAAGCGGGATATTTTTACTTCCTTCTATATAGCCCATTAATGTTTCCGCTTCCTCACGCACATCAATAAGCAAAGCTCCTTCCTTTACTAGCTGATCAATTTCTTTTACGTCTACTGTTTTACTCACTTTTATTCCTCCTTTGTATACATGCGGGGGTATATTTTTAGATAAAAAAAGATCTCTTTATCATGTAATTGCATTTTAGTATAAAATGATTCTATTGTCAAATACCCCTTTAGGTATATCAGAAAGAGAATTCCTTTGTAGACGTCCGGCTGTAAGTAAGCGGTACAATCAAATATGGGTTTATGGCATAGCGTAAATAACTGCATTTAATAAAAAGCTCTGTTGATGTTTAATTAAAAAACACTAAAAATGGTCTTTTTTTACACATGCATCCAAACTAAAGAACATGTTAGTATGAGTACAATTCTTTACAGGCTGTCACAAAGTTAATGTATAATAGATTTTATACCTTTCGACGTCATACAACAGGAGTGACTTTTATGAGTGAAAACATTTCGGATATTGATTACAAACAAGTAATTGAGTATGCTTTAGAACCTTTAATTATTCATTCACAGCTAAAAATTATCTATGTTAATCGTGCAGCCGAAATATTCTTTAAGGCTTCGAAAGAAGAAATTATCGGAGCAAGCCCTTTAGATATTTTTAAAGAGTCATCCAAATCAGCAATAGACAAAAGAATACAAAATGCTTATGAACGGCCAGCAAATGTAATTGAAGAAACCATATATCGCATGGATGGTACAACGGTTGAGGTAGAACTATATTGTCATCCTGTGTTAATGGGGAATACAAAAGCTATCCAGACATATGTAAGAGATATAACAGAAAGAAAAGCAGCTGAGAAAAAGCAAAAAGAAATGATAAGTCAAATAAACGAGTTATCATCAACGCTAGTTCCACTATTGGATGAGTTTGCGGTACTTCCTTTGTTGGGTGTTTTTGATGAAGAACGAGCAAGACAACTTTTAGAAAGAGTCCCAGCAAACGTACAGAAACAACGTATAAAGTGCCTAATTATAGATTTCTCTGCTATTTATAATTTAGACTCTCTTGTAGCGGAATATATTTTTAAAATTAGTACCGTATTATCGTTACTTGGTGTACGTTCTATCATCACCGGTTTAAGACCCGAATTAGCTCTAGTTGCCGTACAACTAGGTATAAATTTCAATTCCACACCCACTGTTTCAACTGTAAAAGCTGCACTTGATTTATTAGGTATAGAGTACAATAAGGATTCATCAATTCAAACGGAAAACAAGTAAAGCAAAGAATTTAGGAGGCAATGTGACGAAGCATTGCTTTTTTATTTTGAATTTATCTCTCCAACTAACCTGTTCCTTTAGCTCAATAATAGAAACACTTTACCTTCATTTATCGTAATCCCCGTTTTCAAATATCGGATTTTTCTCCCCCTCTTTATATTTATTTAGCCTGTTTTTGTATACAACCATATGCCTGATTGCATCCCATGTAAAAAAGCTCAGAGCTGCCCCTAAGCTTTTTGATCCTTATTTTATTAAAGTAATCATTGCAGGGGATTCATTTATGATCGCTCGGAATGTTTACGCCCAGCATAAAAGATAATTGAACCCATCACACTGAAGACTAAAACCACTAAAAACATATATGCAGACATTTCGTCTCCCCTTAAACCGGGCTCATCCACGATCACCCCATCATAATACTGCAATTGAGCGGATAGGATGACTAAAATGATCGATCCTCTCAGCACAACTAAACGAGTAGCCCTTCTTCTTAATGATGGGATCAGAACAATGAAAAACATGAACAAGGCTGCCACGATTAGAGTAACAAAGATCGGCCGCAATGAAGTGAATGATCCTAAAGATGGAAACGAGTCGCATGTGTACCTAGACTCTCCACGGTTCTTTTTAAGTTAGATAAAGGTCGCTATTTTTCTTTTAATTTACATCATACTCTTATGCTGCCCTATTATTGAGATAGTAACTGAATCGCTTTTTTTAACAGAACAATGTCTTTAGTGATTTCTTCTTTAACCCGTACGTCTTTGCAGCGTTCCCACTCGCCATACAAACGAGTAAGCTCTCTCATAAAGATAGATCGCTCTTTATTGTCACTCATACTGTATGTACCTTCTCAATTCTGCAGCCTGGCTATCTTAGCATCGGAAGCCTTAGACCCTTGGCTTTGCGTCCTAACCTTTCGATTAGTTTGCCTTTAATATTTACAACTCCATTTTACTATGAATATGAAAGAAAAAACATGCATAACTGTAAATTTTTCCACACCGTATCGTTGCGAATCGATTGTATTCTTTATGGTCAAATGACCTGCTTCATGCATGGATTTAATAACTGTATTTCCTCTGTCCCGTCTCTTGCATAGGGCTTTATCATCTGGCTGTTCTACCATACTCGGTTGTTCATTTTTGCTACGGGCAGATGCTTTCCTCCAATCAACTATTAAAAAACAACATTTATCTTTAATAGAGTCAATTTTTAAATAACTCTCCAGCTACCTATGATAAAATGTAAACAATTGTTGGAAAAATGATGAACAGGTGTAAATATGCGTGTCTAAAAAAGATCCATTTATGGGACCCTGCTAGCAGAAGATTTCAGGTCTTTCATGGCAATTATCGCTTATTGCCTGGCTGTTTCGTTCATGATAGAAGATCATTAGGGGGAATACTTATATGAAGTTACTTAAGACAATTATTTTTATTAGTTTTATAGGTATAGCTTGTTATTGGACTTTTACAAGAGACTTATCAATTAGTCCATTGTTAATGTTAGCTGCAGGCTTATTATTTATAGTGAAAGGATTAAGCACAATCAATGGTTCAGCCAATAAACAAGAAGTCTATTGGCAATGTGGATTAGGGGTTAGTTTACTCTTACTAGCTTTTCTTTAATTTCTTTATATTAATCTGCTGCGTGTCCACGAACGGCTAAAAAGAACAACAATTATTGATCATAACCCCCTACCGTTGTTACCTATACTTTAATCGTCTTGTTCCACTTATTTGGCACAACTCTATTATTTTCTACAATGACTGGACAAAGCCGGGCGTATATAAAAAATCGAGTATAATATGATTAACATTTTATACTCGATTTACTATGCTTACTTCTTCATTAATTTGCTCTCACTGCTGCATGAGGAATCAATTGGTTGACTTCTTCTTTTTTCCCCTCATGAAACAATTCAACGATTTTACTGCCGACAATGACGCCATCGCAATGCTGGCCAAGCTCTTCCGCTTGTTCTTTTGACGATACGCCAAATCCTGCTAGTACCGGAACAGCACTTTTTGATTTAATACGCTGCAAGTAGGCCGCGACATCATCCTGGTAGCTTGTGCGGACACCCGTCGTTCCTTTTACTGTTACAGCATAAATAAATCCCTCGGCTCCATCTGCGATTTTAGCGATTCTGTCTTCTGGACTCGTCAAGGTAACTAAACGAATTAAAGCAAGGTCCTGCTGCTTCAATGCTTCACTTACCTCTCCTTCTTCTTCAATTGGCATATCAGGAATGATCACACCGGATACCCCTGCTTTGCGGCTGTCTTCAGCAAATGCTTCAATCCCATACTGAAAGACTGGATTCAAATATGTCATCAAGACGATAGGGATTGTAAAAGCGTCTTGATGAACAGTTAAATAGTCTAAAACATTCTTCAGCGTGACTCCGTGTGCTAACGCCCGCTTCCCTGCTTCTTGAATCACAGGGCCATCGGCGACCGGATCAGAAAAAGGAATGCCAATTTCCGCTGCAGTGACGCCCGCTTGCTGTAAATAAAGCAGCTGGTCCTTCAACGCATCAAGTCCGCCGTCCCCTGCCATAATATAAGAAACAAATGCTTTATGCTCTTTCTCTTGTGCCGTTTGAAAAGCTTTTTCTAGCTTGAATTTACTCATGTTCTTTGCCTCCTAGTCTTGCTTGAATGGCTTCCACATCTTTGTCGCCTCTGCCCGATAGACAAACCGCGATACATTCGTCTTTCGCCATCTCTTTTGCGAGCTTAGCAGCGTAAGCGATCGCATGTGAGCTTTCCAGTGCCGGAATAATGCCTTCTGTTTGTGTCAACAGCTTAAACCCTTCCAATGCTTCCTCATCAGTTATCGAAGTGTATTCGACCCGGCCGATTTCCTTCAGCAAGCTGTGTTCCGGTCCGACCCCCGGATAATCCAGTCCCGCTGAAATAGAGTGAGCTTCCTGGATTTGTCCGGCTTCATCCTGGAGCAGATACATTTTACTGCCATGCAGGACACCGATTTTCCCTTTTGTCAGCGAAGCAGCATTCTCTTCTGTATCAACACCGCTTCCCGCAGCCTCTACACCATACATCTTCACGCTTTCATCATTAATAAATGGATAGAACATGCCCATTGCATTGCTGCCGCCGCCAACACAAGCCACGACTGCATCCGGGAGCTTTCCTTCTTTTTTCAGCATTTGCTCTTTCGTTTCCTTGCCGATGACACTTTGAAAATCACGGACGATCTGCGGAAATGGATGCGGGCCAAGTACCGATCCCATAACATAGTGGGTATCCTCCACATTGGCTACCCAGTAGCGCAATGCTTCATTAACCGCATCTTTCAACGTGCCGCTTCCCTGGCTCACACTGACCACTTTCGCCCCTAACAGCTCCATCCGGAATACATTCAGCTTTTGGCGGCGAATATCTTCTTCTCCCATAAAGATGACACAGTCTAGATTCAAGAGCGCACTTACTGTAGCTGTCGCCACGCCATGCTGACCGGCTCCCGTTTCTGCGACCACTTTCTTTTTCCCCATGCGTACCGCTAACAGTGCCTGCCCGATCGTATTGTTAATTTTGTGGGCGCCCGTGTGATTTAAATCCTCACGTTTTAAATAGATTTTCGCGCCACCCAGCTTTTCAGTTAAATTCCGAGCAAAATAAAGCGGGTTTTCTCGGCCGATATAATCTGTTAAATAGTCATTTAGCTCTTGTAAAAACGCAGGTTCATTCATCGCTTCCTTATAGGCTTCCTCTAATTCAAGAACCGCCTGCATTAATGTTTCCGGTACATAACGGCCGCCAAACGGTCCGAAGTGTCCCCGCTCATCTGGTTGTACATATGTAGTCATTTTTTGTTACTCCCTTCACTGTTTGAATAAACTGGTTCATTTTTTCCTGATCCTTTTTTCCGTCCGTTTCCACTCCGCTTGAGACATCTACGGCAAACGGCCGGACTGTTCGAATCGCTTCTTTTACATTTTCTTTGTTTAATCCTCCTGCTAAAATAAGACGAGAACGATCGAATGATTCTTTCTCTAAAAGTTTCCAGTCAAAAGACGTCCCGTTGCCGCCCCGGTAAGGACCAGCCGGACTATCAAGCAAAATAAAATCTGCCGGATAGCTCAATATGTCTGAAAGCTTCGCTCCTTTTTCAAAACTGAACGCTTTAATCACTGGCAATCGCAGCTTCTCTGCGAATTCAGGCGGTTCATCCCCATGGAGCTGAATCACATCGAGTGAAGCCTGACTGGCAATGGATTCTATTTTCTCTAATTCCTCATTCACAAAGACCCCAACTTTTAACAGATCTTTCCCTAAGCCGGCAGCCATTTCTTCTGCCTGTTCAGCTGACAGCTGCCGCTTGCTTTTGGCAAACACAAAGCCAATGGCATCGGTTCCGATTTGTTTGGCATACAGAGCGGTCTCTAAATCCCGAATGCCGCATATTTTCACTTTCATGCTCGTCACCTCACAGGCTGATTTTTAATTCACGGAAAGTTTCGCCGATATTTCCGCTCTTCATGAAGGTTTCGCCGACTAAAATGCCTTTAGCTCCCGCCGCTTTGACCCTTTCCACATCAGCAGCTGTGCGAATACCGCTCTCGGCAATAAACACCTTCTCAGGGTGCCAATAAGCTTGCAGTAACCGTTCCGTCACACCTAAATCGACCACGAAGCTTTTCAAATCACGGTTGTTAATACCGATAACATCCGCATCGATCCGGAGAGCTCGCTCCATCTCTTCTTCATTATGAACTTCAAGCAATACATCGAGCTCCTGCTCCTTAGCATAAGAGTAGAGGCCAGTTAGCTGGTCTTGCTGGAGAGCGGCTGCGATCAGTAAAATAATATCCGCACCTGCTGCTTTTGCCCGGTCAATCTGGATCGCATCAATCATAAAATCTTTACACAAGACTGGGACTGTCACGTTCTGGCGCACTGCTTCCAAATCGCTCATCGTGCCTTTAAAAAAGGGTTCGTCTGTTAAAACAGAAATAGCATCAGCGCCGCTTTGTTCATATTCTTTTGCCTGCTGAACAGGGTCAACGCCGGGATGAATATCCCCTTTAGAAGGGGATGCCCGCTTAATTTCAGAAATAATGTTCATCTTTTCCGATTCGTAAAAACGGGTATATAAAGATCTTTTTGCCTGCTTCTCTCTCGGTGTACCCGCTTGGAAAGTCTGCTTCAAATGTTCGACTTCTTCCTGCTTCTTGGCGAGAATTTTATCTAAAATGGTTGCACTCATACTGGGATCCTCACTTTCTGCCGCTGTTTTGAATAGTCAATTAAATACTGTAATTTTGATAAGGCAGCGCCTGAATCAATGCTTTCTTTCGCTAGCTCGATGCCTTCTTGAATAGTGGTGGCTTTGCCGTTAGCGAAGAGGCCGATACCGGCATTTAAGAGAACGGTATCGCGTCTAGCTCCTTTTTCGCCTTCTAGAATGCTTTTTAAAATTTCAGCATTTTCTTTTGCTTCGCCGCCGCGAATCGCCTCTAGGTCATACACAGGAAGTCCGACTTCTTCTGGCGTCACGATCATTTTTTTCGTCTCACCAGATTCAAGCAAAATCAAATGATTCTCTCCCGCTAAAGAAGCTTCATCCATAAAGCCAGCACCATTCAATACGACCGCCCGTTTTCTTCCAAGGCGATTCAGCACATTGGCCATCATCTCCAGCATATCCCGGCGATAAATACCAAGCAGCTGAGTATCAAGATGAACTGGATTGGTTAATGGGCCAATTAAGTTAAACACAGTCGGAATTTTCAAATCACGACGGACCTTCATAATCTTTTTTAGTCTCGGATGAACGTGTGGCGCGAATAAAAAGGCGATGCCGTTCTCTTCTAAAAGCTCATCTGTTTCCCCTTCCAAGTAATCAAGAGAAATGCCGAGATGCTCTAATACATCGGCGCTGCCTGTTTTGCTTGATACGCTGCGGTTGCCGTGCTTTGCTACTTTCACTCCCGCACCCGCCAATACAAAAGCTGATGTCGTGCTAATATTAAAGCTTTGCGAGCCATCTCCGCCAGTTCCGCAATTGTCCATGACGCCTGACAGCTGCTTCCCTGTGCCGAGTGCGTTTTGTCGCAGTACATTCACAAGTGCAGCAATTTCTTCGACTGTTTCTCCCTTTGCTTTTAAAGCAACGAGAAAAGCCGCAATTTCACTGTCTGTTGCATCTTCCTGCAATATTTCTTCAATGGCCGCTTCCATTTCTCTTTCCTGCAGCGACTGGTGGTCGGAAAGTTTCAGTAAGTATTGTTTCATGTTTCTCTCCTTTCGGTACTGACGGAAAAATTGCTGAATAATATCCGTTCCTGCTTTTGTTCCGATGGATTCAGGATGAAATTGCAGACCGTACACGGGATACTCCCGGTGGCGTATCGCCATAATTTCTTCATCATCCGCAGATGTGGCGAGCACTTCTAGCTTTTCTGGAAGCGACTCTTGATCAACAGAAAGCGAATGATATCGCATGACGGGAACTGGACCAGCCAGCGCTTGAAACATCCCTTTGCCATCATGCTTAATGAGCGAGATTTTTCCGTGCTTAATTGTTTTTGCAGGCTTGATTTTTGCCCCAAACGCAGCCGCAATCGCTTGGTGTCCCAGACAAATACCGAGGATTGGAATCCGATGGAAAAAGCTGCGAACCACGTCGATACAAATGCCAGCCTCCTCTGGTGTTCCAGGTCCGGGTGATAATACGATAGCTTCTGGTTCAAGAGCTTCAATCTCCGCCAGTGTCATTTCATCGTTGCGGATGACCCGCACGTTTTTTCCTAAAGACCCAATTTGCTGATACAAGTTATACGTAAAGGAATCATAGTTATCAATGAGTAAGATCATTATTTTACCTCCAGCAATGCTTTTGCTTTATGCATTGTTTCTTCGTATTCTTTTTCTGGAATGGAATCATACACGATACCGGCTCCTGCCTGAACATAGGCTTGATTGCCTTTCACGATCATCGTCCGGATGGCAAGGGCAAAATCGAGATCGCCATTTGATGAGATATAGCCGACTGCTCCGGCGTATAAGCCGCGCTTTGTTGACTCTAAGTCATTAATAATTTGCATCGCCCGAATTTTTGGGGCGCCGGATACCGTCCCGGCCGGCAAACAAGCAGACAGCGCTTCAAGCGGATGAACTTCTTCCTTGAGCTCTCCTGTTACTTCTGAGACGATATGCATGACATGCTTATATTTTTCAATCTTCTGATATTTAGATAAATGAACGGTCCCAATGTTACATACACGGCCAAGATCATTGCGGCTCAAATCGACAAGCATTCGATGTTCGGCTATTTCCTTCTCATCATTCAACAGTTCCCGCTCTAATGCTGCGTCTTCCTTTTCATTCGCCCCCCGTGGCCTTGTGCCGGCAATCGGGTTCGTCGTGACTTCCCGGCCATTGATTTTAATTAAACTTTCAGGCGAGGCGCCTAAAACGGTGTATTCTTTAAAATCGATGTAGAACATATAAGGGGAAGGGTTGGATGTTCGCAAGCGCCGATACAGTGAAAATGGATTGCCATTGAATGCTGCTTTTAATCGCTGAGAAAGAACAACTTGGAAAATATCCCCCCGAATAATATGCTGCTTTGCCGTTTCCACCATCTCGCTAAATTGTGCCTTATCGACATTGCCAGTAAATAAAAGAGTTTCCAGCGAATCAGCTTGCGGCGGTTGATGGATCCCGTTTACGCAATTTTCCAAATTTACAAGCGCTGCTTCCAATTCTGCTTCTGAGCGGTCGCCAAACAGGTCAACAGCGGCAAGCGTCACTTTTTGCAGCAAGTGGTCATAAATGATAAACGTATCGTAAAACATGAAATGAACATCTGGCATTTCCAGTTCATCTTCTAATGATTCGCCGATCTGCTCATCTAAAAACATAACGTCGTACCCGATATATCCAATCCCGCCCCCAAAGAAAGGAAACGGCTGTTCAGTTGTCCCTCTGTTATATAGCACTTCTTTTAATTGGTGGAGACTATGGCCGAAAGACGACTCACTCGCTTCAGTGCGGTGATTGAGTCGTTCTGTCTCCTGGCCAATCGCTTTATATTCGGCTGCTGGATTCATTCCGAGAAAAGAATACCGCCCGCTTTGTTCATGCTTATAAGAGCTTTCAAGCAGGAATTTCTTTTCTCCCTGCATTTGGTGATAAAGCATGATTGGCGTCAGCATATCGCCTTCCATTTCCTTCAATTTATAATTCATTTTTTCTGTTGTTTTCATCTCTCTTTCACCTCTTGAGCGTTTAATAAAAATAAAAAAGTCCTCCGCAGCAAGTGAATAGATCACTGCTGCGGAGGACGGATTGACCGCGGTGCCACCTCGCATTGAAGCTCTAAAGCTTCCTCTTCGTCCAGATGGAAATTTTATCCTGTCTGGGTCCTGGTAACGGTGGAAGCCGGGCAGCCATTTCCTGCTGCCTCTCTGAAGTCCATTCAGTCTGATTTGCGGCACCGGCTCTCACCCTCCCGGCTCTCTGTTGCGCGCATCACAAGCTTACTCTTCTTCGTCATAGAGTTTACATATATATTTGAAAAACACAAAAAGCCCCCTATCGCAAAGGACGGGGAGCCGTGGTACCACCTTTATTGATTGCAGTTCGTGCAATCCACTCTAATAGCATCGAAGCTTACTGCTTGAATGCCTGTCTTTTGTAACGATAAGACGTTCGCCGCAGCCTACTGTCCAAAGGAGTTCGGTACGGAAGCTCGGAAGGCCATTCACTAAAATGTCTGCACTGATTCTCACCAACCATCAGCTCTCTGAAGCATTCATTAAAGCTACTCTTCTTCGTCAACGCTTGTTATAAGTCGTTCTTTATTTTGTTGTAATCAATCATAATCCACTATTACGTAAAAAGTCAACCCTTTGTTTGAATATTTTTAAAAGGATTTTTCCATTCCATTAACACTGCCCAGTTAAGAGATTCCTCGTCCTCCAAATAGTCTTTTTCTAAACGAACGGGCACCCGGCCGCAATTGAGTAAAAATGTGGCGACCGGATCCCTCAACTCTCCAACAGCAACCTTATCGACATACTCCTCCACGCTCATCTGGTCAGCATAACGGCAAAAACCAGGCAGGCGGCCAGCGCCAAGCAGGCGATCAAGCTTCAATTGAATAACAGTCTGATACATCGCCTGCATCATCAATTTACCGAGCCCCAGCTTACGACACTCCGGCTTCACACTAATGTCTACGACGTAAAGCGTGTTTCCATCAGACTTATGATTTCTTATAAACCCGTTATCGGTGATTTCTTCCCACGTATGAGGAGGATCATCTATTTGAAAATGAACGATCAGACAAGTCATAGACCCAACGATTTCCCCATCCAACTCTACACAAATTGCCCCTTCAGGAAAATGATTAATATGGCTTTTCAATTGTTCTTTTGACCACCATAGCTCTTCAGGAAAAGGAGGTGGAAAACACGCTTTTTGAATTTCAATCAAGCCATCAAAATCAGCTTCGGTATAATTTCTAACAACCGTTTGAACCGGGCCTCGATCATCATAAAGTTGAAACTCGCTATAGTACATAAGTCTCCCTCATTTCCAATCAGGATAAAGATCTATACGGCGATCACGCCATGTGGTCACAGAACCCTTCTGACGGACCTTTTCAAGCAACTCTAAATCAAGATCAGCTGTAATAATCATATCATCATTTATGACGCCTTCTGCTAAAATCCCCGCAGGAGGAAACGGCACGTCATTCGGTGTAATAATGGCCGCCTGCCCAAAGTTTGCCCGCATCAAATCCACCGTTGGCAGTGAACCGACTGTACCCGTTAACACTACATAGACTTGATTTTCGATAGCACGGGCATGACTCGTGTAGCGAACCCGGTAGAAGCCATGGCGGTCATCCGTACAAGACGGACAGAAGATCACATCTGCGCCTCTAGCTTTTGCCATTCTCACAATCTCAGGAAATTCGATATCATAGCATGTTAAAATAGCAATCTTTCCTTTTTCTGTGTCGAAAATTTGGAATTCATCCCCTTGTGCCATGTTCCAGCCTTCCACTTCCACAGGGGTTACATGCATCTTCGCCTGTTGGCCAACGCGGCCATCTGGATAAAACAAATGAGCCACATTTTGAATTTGTTCGCCTTTGCTGATCACGTGCGTACCGGCAATTATATGAATATTGTACTCTTGAGCGAGCTTTTTAAATAATTCCCTGTATCGATCCGTAAACTGCGGCAGATCTGTGATTTTGAGGACCTTCCCCTCTTCATCACCGATTGACATTAACTGTGTCGTAAAAAATTCCGGGAATAAAACAAATTCGGCATCAAACTCCATCGCTGCCCTTATATAATGTTCGCATTGAGCAGCAAATTCTTCAAACGATGCAATGCTATGCAAATGGTATTGAACAGCGGACACTCGCATTTTCACCAAACATTCCTCCTTTATTCTGTTTTTAAAGTAGTGCAATCCTATGAAAATAACAAGCATTTTTTTTATTAAACCGAAATTTTGGCAGTATTCTACAGCTCATTTAACACGAGCTGGTCTAACTGCACAAGAAAAAACGGATCTAGATCAAGCCTTGGCTCTCTTCAGGCCTCTATCAATCAACTCCAAATATCTTTCATTGTATTTGATATAGAGCGACCATTTTTACCATTTTTTATATTTATTTGTAGACAAACCCAAATAAAAATTATATCTTTTTACCTATAAGCGAATCAAAAAAAGGATTAAAGGGGGTGAAATCATGCTTGTACACGTGGCGAGACAGCCAATATTAAATCGCAAAGAGCAAACCGTTGCCTATGAGCTGCTATACCGCAATGAAGCAGGCGAACATCCTGGCACATACATGAATGGCGATAAAGCAACGATCGAATTGCTGGCAAACAGTTTGCTGCATATTGGTCTCGACAAACTTTCCCGAGGAAAGCAAGTATTCATTAACTTCACAGAAAATCTCCTCCTTCAAAACTTCCCAGAGTTTCTGCCTGCTGAAAACATAATTGTCGAGCTGCTAGAGGATATCGCAGCGAGTACTGAGATAGAGTCTGCCTGTCAAAAGCTGAAAGCAAAAGGCTACACAATTGCCCTCGATGACTTTCTTTTAAAAGACAGCAATAAAGACCTGATCAAGTATGCTGATATTATCAAAGTCGACTTTCTCTGCACATCAAAAGCTGAAAGAATTAACATGAAACGAGAGTTGAAGAAATTTCCTCTCGTCTGGCTTGCAGAAAAGGTAGAAACGAGAGGGCATTTTGAAGAAGCATTGAATGAAGGGTTTGATTTATTTCAAGGATTCTTTTTCGCTAAACCTACACTCGTTAGCGGCGAATCAATCCCTCAATTTTCTAATCAGCACTTTATTATTTTGCGTGAGGCATTGAATCCAGAACCTGACATCCTTAAAATAGCCAAATACATTGAAGCAGATTTGTCTCTTTCTTACAAATTGCTGAAGCTATTAAACCGGACAGCATTCATTCAAAGAAAAAAAGTAAAAACCATTCAGCAGGCCATTATACTAATCGGACTTGAAGAATTGAAAAAATGGCTGTTCTTTATCATGATAGGCTTCCCTAGTTCGACATGCCCTGAAGAAGTAGTCCGCATTTCATTAACACGAGCCAGAGCGCTAGAGCTGCTAGCTTTATCTTATTTCAAAGAAGAGCCGCCGTCATTATTTTTCTTATTAGGGATGCTTTCGATGATCGACGTTTTGATTAACAAACCAATGGATCTTCTTCTCCAGGAGCTGCCGGTAGACGAAAGAATAAAGCAAGCTCTCCTGTTCAAGGAAGGCATCCTTTTTGAACTGCTTTCTTTAATACAGGAAATAGAAAAAGGAAATTGGAAAGCAGCTGATCGAGTGAGCGGCGGAAAGCAGCTCGAACATCATGTCCTCTGGGACTGTTACCAGGAGGCACTAGAATGGGCAGATAAGATGATAAAAACAGAAACAGGCCTAGAGTAAACCTAGGCCTGTTTCCAATTTTGCCGTCCGCTTAACAAAGAAACGGCAACGAATGTAATGAGCGATAATAAAATGGGCAGAACAACAGTATGCATACCAAAAGCATTCGGATAAAAGGTGTTTAATAGAATATAGGAGACCATGCCAATCACCATAGAAGAGGCCGCCCCAGGACCATTTGCCTGCTGCCAGTAAAGGCCTAATACAACAGGCCAAATAAATACAGCCTCCAGCCCCCCAAATGAAAACAAGTTCAGCCAAATAATTAAATCAGGCGGCTGAAGAGCTACGATAAAAACAACGATACCGACAATGGTTGTCACGATAAAGCTCAGTTTTTTTACTTTCTGTTCTTCTGCTTTCTTATTGATAAAGTGTAAATATAAGTCCTTTACTACAGCACTAGAAACGAGAAGCAGCAAAGAATCTACCGTAGACATAATCGCCGCCATCGGAGCGGCCAGCACGATACCGGCCAGCCAGTCTGGCATAATGGTCATCGCCAATTCAGGCATTACCTTGTCACCGATCGTAATACCCGGAATAATGGCCCGTGCCATGACCCCAATCAAGTGCATCCCCAGCATAATCACGCCAACAACGATCGTGCCGATCACTAACGCACGGTGCATCGCCTTAGCATTCTTATAGCTCATCGCCCGTACTGCTACTTGCGGCAAACCAACGACACCGACGCCGACTAAAATCCAGAAAGAAGAAACGTAAAGCGATGTCAGGCTGCGATCATTTCCATACGGGCTTAACAGGTTAGGGTTTTCCTCCCCAAGCTTCATCATAATATTCTCCATGCCCCCGCCAGCCTTTAAAGCCGCAACGAACAAAATCACTGTACCCGCTACCATAATGAGACCTTGTACCATATCGGTAATAGCAACAGCACGGAAGCCGCCGATTACGACATAAATTAGGACAGAGGACGCAAAGATAATCAACGCCGTTGTGTACGAAAGGCCAGTGAGGGATTCAACTAATCTTGCACCGCCGATCCACTGGGCTACCATGGCCGAAAATAAAAAAATGATAATGCTAAGAGCGGCCAGGATGACGACGAGCTGATTTTTATAGCGGGCAAATAAAAAGTCGACAAGGGTGACGGCCTTATACTGCCTTGCCATAATGGCAAACTTCTTACCGAGAATCATGAGAACAAAATATCCGGTGGCTACCTGGCTCATGGCCAGCAATACCCAGGCAAGCCCATAATGATAAGCAGCACCGGGACCGCTTAAAAAGCTGGAGGCACTTCCATATGTAGCGGCCATCGTCATCGCCAAAATAAATCCGCCCAGTTCCCGGCTTCCTAAAAAATATTCTTGGATGAATGAGGACGAACTTTGTACGTGTTTTGAAGCATAAATCCCCACAAAAAAAATAAGAACAAGAAATACAATAAGCGGCCAAATCACAGACATATTCATCTTTCTTCCCCTTCCTCATCGAACGGCACTTCTTTAAAAAAGAATTTGACCGTTAGGAATACGAGAAGAATCATCACAATCAGGCCCACTACACAACTATAAAAAAACCAGGCTGGAAGCCCAAAAATAAACGTATAGTTTTCAGGCGGACCACTGCCAAGCCCGTAGGCAAAGCCATACCACCAGATAAAATTAAACACAACCAATAGGATCCCTATCCATGCCTCTTTCTTTGCTATTTTGAAGCGAGGGTCCTCCTGTACCTTTTTATTCATATGTCCCTTCCTTTCTTTTACAGGAGCTTTACAGCCTCTTTTAACATTACGATAGGAGAGCATGAGATGCAATCCCGTTTTATAAAAAAGAAAAGGATGGCGCCCTGTATGCGCCATCCTTCTATTCTAAGTCTGCAATGCTTCAATCTCATAAAAGAGGGGGTAATGAGAATGAATGTCAATTTCAATTATAACCGATTCACATTTATTGTCAACCACTTTTTATTAATTATTTGAATAGAGTGGCAAAGCGGCTATTAAGCCGTAGCTTTCTTCCTATTCGATTACTTCCCCAAGTAATAAAACGTTTTTAGGATGCAGGAGGTGTTTTCAGCCACTAGGGTAACCATTATTCTCATGAAACTAACATTAAATTTTTCTAAGCATTAATCAGCCCTGAGTAAAGCACTTCTACCTGTTAGATAGATGCAGAACCTTCCCTTTAGCTTTCCAAATAAATGAATAAGCCGAGCGTTTCCGCTCGGCTTATTGCATGTTGATTCATTGTTTAATTAGACTGCAGTATATTACTTGAGCTTGCTTTATGTATACTGGATTCGGCCTGTATGAACATCAAGCTGCTTAACATCGCAATCCGTAAACTGATCACGGAACACCGATATGATATCAGATGCTGTTCCTTTCGGTGCAAACGTTAAAATTGTTGGGCCTGCCCCGCTAATAACCGTGGCATACGCGCCTGCTTCATGAGCGAGCTTTCTCGCTTCCGGCAATTCTTTAATCAATTGCAGGCGGTAGGGCTCGTGGAATTGATCTTTTTCCATGAGCTTTCCAGCAAGCTCATAATGGCCAGCAGATAGCGCTGCAAGCAGGACATTGGCAACCGCGCTCGCTTCTACTGCTTTTTGTCTTGTGAAGCTTTCTGGCAGAACGCTTCGTGCATCACTCGTCTTGACCTCATAGGACGGGATGAGAACGACCACATCTACATCAGGAACAGGAAGCTGCACAATATCAGCTTCTTCACCGAACGAAACACCTGCGACCATGCCGCCAAACAGAGACGCTCCAATATTATCAGGGTGCCCTTCCATTTGATTGCCGATCTTTAGCTTTTCCTGATCAGACAGCTGCAAATTCGCATACCGATCTGCCAGTTCAATGCCAGCCGCAATGGCTGCTGCACTGCTGCCAAGTCCGCGGGCAAGCGGAATTTCACTATCCATTACGATGTGTAAAGGCGGTAAAGTGCCACCGTAAGCATTCGCCGTTTTCTCAGCCGCCTGATACACGAGATGCGTTTTATCATTTGGCAAACCAGCAAGCATGGGGGACTGGTGTTCAAAGTGCCATTCGGAAGCTGGTGTGATTTTCAATGTTAAATATAAATTTAAAGCAAGGCCGAGGGAATCAAACCCCGGCCCGAGGTTGGCCGTGCTGGCCGGTACTTTCATTGTTACCGGCTTACTCATGCACGAACCACTCCTTGGATAAAATCAAACACAGCCTTTTCTTCATTTGGCAGAACAACTGGCTTTTTCGCAATTTGGTCAATGGCTGTTTGCGGATCTTTCAAGCCATTTCCTGTTAAGACAGCCGCAACAGTAACACCGGCTGGAATTTCACCAGATTTGCGATGTTTAATAATACCAGCAATCGATGCACAGGAAGCCGGCTCTGCAAAAATACCCTCTTCTTTTGTAATCAATTCAAAGGCTGCAAGGATTTCCTCGTCTGTTACGAGGTCGATTTTACCGCCAGACTCTTCTCTTGCGGCAACTGCTTTATCCCAGCTTGCCGGATTACCGATACGGATCGCCGTAGCTACTGTTTCCGGCTGCTCGATCACCATGTTTTTCACGATCGCTGCGGCTCCTTCCGCTTCAAAACCGTGCATTTTTGGAAGGCCTGTGCCGAATTTTTCGTTATATTCTTTAAACCCTTTCCAGTAAGCCGTAATGTTACCGGCATTTCCTACAGGAATCGCTAAAACGTCCGGTGCTTTGCCAAGCTGATCACAAATTTCAAAAGCAGCTGTCTTTTGGCCTTCAATCCGGTATGGGTTGACTGAGTTAACGAGTGTAATCGGTGAATGCTCGCTAATATTGCGGACCATTTTGAGCGCATCATCGAAGTTTCCTTCGATTGAAACGATTTCAGCACCATACATCATCGCCTGAGCTAGTTTTCCCATTGCGATTTTGCCTTCAGGAATAACGATGATGGCACGCATTCCCGCACGAGCTGCATAAGCAGCCGCTGCAGCTGATGTGTTGCCGGTAGAAGCACAGATTACCGTGTTGCTGCCTTCTTCTTTCGCTTTCGCTACCGCCATGACCATACCACGGTCTTTAAAGGAACCAGTCGGGTTTGTGCCTTCTGTTTTGACATGAAGATCAATATCAAGCTTTTTAGATAAATTATGGAGTGGAATCAGCGGAGTGTTTCCTTCCATTAAAGATAACTCCGGAGTGTTCTCTGTTACCGGTAAAAACTCTCTATATTGTTTGATTAAGCCTTCCCATTTCATCTTGTTGCTCCCTCTCCTTCAACCCGGTAGAAGCTTTCTACTCCTTTTACGACATCCAGGTCTTTTACTTGTGATAATACATTTTGATAGTTTTCCATTGATGCTTTATGAGTAACGATCACAATCTCTGCTAGCCCCTCTTCTTCAAGCGGCAGCTGAAGAATTTTTTCAAAGCTGATCGAATGGTTAGAAAATAATTTTGTCAGTTCAGAAAAAGCACCGACTTCATCACGAACGTGCAAACGGATAAAGTATTTAGCAAAGCGCTCATTTGCTTCTTTCAATTGACGATCAAATTGCGGCGCCAATACACTGCGGCCATTTACGCCGAGGCGCATGTTTTTCACAACAGCGAGCACATCACTCACAATAGAAGTAGCTGTCGGCAAGCTGCCTGCTCCCGGACCATAGAACATCGTTTCCCCAACAGCTTCCCCATAAACATAAACAGCGTTATATTCATCGTTAACAGAAGCGAGCGGATGATTATTTTCTAAGAATGTCGGTTGAACACTTACTTCCGCACGATCATTTTCTTGGTCAGCATAGCCAATTAGCTTCATTGTGTAACCGAGCATATTGCCATATTTTAAATCGTCTTTTGTTACGCTTGAAATACCGCTCACTGACACATCATCAAGCTCAATATCCATCGAGAACGCAAGACGAGCAAGAATGGCCATTTTACGTGCCGCATCCAAACCTTCTACGTCAGACGTCGGATCGGCTTCTGCAAAGCCTAAATCTTGGGCATCTTTCAAAGCTGTTTCATAAGAAAGGCCTTCTTTCGTCATCTTCGTTAAAATATAATTTGTTGTGCCGTTCACAATCCCCATCATCTTTTGAATTTTATCAGAAGCCAGGCCATCCGCCAATCCTTTAATGATTGGGATACCGCCAGCTACACTTGCTTCATAGAATAAATCGCAGCCGTTTTCTACAGCGATTTTTTGCAATTCCGAACCATGAAGAGCGATTAAATCTTTGTTAGCCGTTACTACTTGTTTTTTCAGATTCAAGGCATCGATTATGTACTGGCGTGTTTCCTCGATCCCGCCTATTACTTCAACAATTACATCGATTTCTGAATCATTGATAACATCATACGGATCTGTAGTGAGGATGCTGCTATCGAGTTCGACATCACGGACTTTGTCCGGATTCTTCACTAGTACTTTTTTAATTGATACCGGGCACCCTACTTGGTGAACGAGCTGTTCCTGATGATTTTGAATCATCTTCACAACTCCTGTTCCGACTGTGCCTAACCCTAATAAACCTACTTTAATGTTGTCTCTCACAATTCCTCACTCCCGTGTTCTTTTCTAGTGTACATTTGTTCTTATATAGTAGACATTATATATGCTTCCCTTTCTTATTACAACCTATTATGCTAGCAAAATAAAATTCTTTTCGCTTTTCTAAATTTTATAAAAAATCTCTTCATCTTTCAATAACAAAAACAATCCGTTCAATATGAGGGCGGCTCTATTTGTTTTTTAATTTGTTTTATCTTCCTCTCTCACCACTGGATCAACTATTTTAATAATTGATTAAAAAAATCTTTCTACTCTCATAAATTATTTATCGCTAAAATAATGTTATAATGGAATTATATACATAATATGGAGGATACATATGAAAAAGTTAATAGTTATTTTAGCACTGGCAGTAATGATGCTTAGTTTTTATCATCCTGCCGCTTCAACTGCGGCAAGTTCTTCCCAAAAGGCTGTAGTTAACACAGCTTCATTGAGCGTTCGCGAGAAGCCAAGTCCAAAAGCAAAAGCAATCGGCACACTAAAAAAAGGGCAAGCTGTTTCTATTCTCAGTATAAAACCAGGCGGCTGGGCAGAGATCTCCTTTAATAAAAAGTCTGCTTACGTCCCTGCTGCCCTCTTGAAAGTCAATAACGAGCCAGATTCCGATAATTCGTCGCAGCGCCATTTTGCTGAAAAACAAGGAGCTGTCTTTGTAGTAATCGACTCTTCTTCAACAAAAACACCCGGTATTTATAAAACGGACAGCAAATTAAAAAAGGCCTCTATCATTCGAGCAGGAAACTATTCAAATATCCGTATACAAAATGATGCCATCTATGTGTTTAACGAAAACCTTTCTAAGCTTCAAAAATATTCGTTAAAAGGAAGCTTGCTATATACTTATTCAGCGGTGAGCACATCACAGTATACGATCAATGGCAGCAACATTTACTACTACACTGAAAAAGGTTTTTTCAGTGTTAATGTAAACGGAAAGGGAACAAAGTTTTTATACAAACCAGCAGGATGGGTACAAGAGTTTACTGTCCACAATGGCTGGATTTATTTTGTGTATGATGTGTATGAAGGAAATAGCGATGAAGAGGATGCAGATTTTGAAGTAAATGAATTCTTTTCTAAAATAGAAACAAGTGGAGGGAAATCAGAAAAACTATTACTAACAGGAATCAATAATATCGATACTATTACGGTAAAGTATAATACGATTTACTGTGTTATTCATTGGGATGATAAAATTAATGGAAGAAACTTATATCAAATGAACTTAAACGGGAAGGAAATCAAGAAAGTCTCTTCCGTGAACTTGTCCAATTTCTATATTGGCTCCCTCTATATTTATTATAACGAGAATAATTTTGCTTCTAAACAAAGTATTTATCAAATGACCTTTGACGGGAAAAATCATAAAAAAATGACTACGCTGCCAGGAAGAATGAATGGTAATTTTGAATATCAAAATGGAGCATTGTACATGACCTATTGGAACGGTGTTGACATACGTGATCAACAGCAGTTATATCGGTTATCCATTCAATAACTCTGTAACAGCAGAAACCGCGCTTTAAGCTCAAATAGAATCTTAAAGCGCGGTTTTTCTTACTATCTTGGATTTTATTCTTCTCAAGAATGTAACACCCTGCAAAAAGCAAATACTAGTGTTACTCTAACGGATTCTCCCCATACTCCCTCCATAATAGCGGGAACTTCCTGCGCAGCCCTTCTACGTCATCTTCCTCCCAGTCAAACTCCATTTCTGGCTCGGTGCCATCGTCTTTTGCTAATTGATCGTATACCTTGAAATAGGCCTCATCATCGAGCCCTGTTTTTTCCTCATACGCCTGGCTTGCTACATACAGCAGTTCTTCTAATTGGGGGATTTCTTCTTGCTCTTCTAGGATTTTAAAATAAGGAAGAAGGGTTTCAGGATTTTCAATGGCCGCTTCATACAGCTCCTTTCCAAGATAAAGCAGCCAGGCTCTGAAATAATCAAAGCAATCGTCTGAGCATCCTCCCATCACAATATAAGCAGCCGCCCACAAATCGGACGTATAGGACTTGTGGTAATGCTGATTGAAAATAGAATCAAACATGACAATATCTTTTATCGACTTTTTCGATAACTGTGCGACCAGCCACTCCATTTGCTCGTCTGCCTCTTCTCCCTTTTCCTTGCACTTCTCCAATAACGCCCAAAACTGTTCTTCTGTCATCGAGCTTTCTTTTATGACATGATAGGATGACTGGGCCCATACATAACCTTTCTTTAATTTTGATTGAATAAGCTTTTGTGCTTCTTTCTGGCATACCTCTTCTGAGTCAAACTCTTTTACTTTCACTGAGCCGATCGTACCCACTTTCCCATAAGTCACTGTAAATGAATGTCCCGCCACATAAATTTTCCAAAATTTGTTGGATGAGCCCTGGTTATATGTAAGTAATGTTTTCAATAGTCCCCCACTCCCTCTAGCTAAATGATTGAGTTTTATAGAATCAGAACATTATCCTGCTACCTCTATAATGGCATATAAAATGTTCATAAGCACACAACTAATCGTCTGTATAAGTTCTAGCTAATGTTTCTTCCCTTTATTCTGCAACAGCACTTTTATAATGACGCTAACCCCTAGTGCAATAATCGTTCCTCCTAAAACGAGAGCGGCCATTAGCCCTACCCCCATCCTTTTATGTAATTCAGGCTATAAAATATAGTTCCAATACTTGATAAAATGAGGATTACCCCAAGCACCATATCATAATGTTTTTTAGGAAATAGGAAATTCAGCAGCCAAAAGGCCAATCCGATAAAAAAAGAAAGCATTAAACAATTAGTGATTACTAGCCAAATCTCATTCACGCTCCTACCCCCTCCCCCGCTCGTAAAGCCCTTTCAACGGTTATCTCGGTTTCATCGTAAAAGATTCTTCCTGATCCTCGTCCCATTTAATTGTCACCGGAATAGGATCACTTTCCCGAGTCAGGCCGCTGCCTGAACCGGCAATAGAAATAACGATGGTGGCTCCTTTAAAGAAATCTTCTTGTCTTACCGTTTCACCGTTATGAATCATAATCGTTAAGTTCTTAAAAGAGGTGTCTCTTGCGGCGTGTTTGTAAGTAAATCGATATTCTCCGTGTTCATTTGTGTCGCTCTTAACAGCTGAATACTCTCCTTTCCAACTGTCGCTTTCCCCAGAAAAACCAATCATGTCACTACTACAGCCTGCAGTCAGCGTTAACATAAACAGTATGAAAGCCGAGAGAAGTTTTTGCATAGGGTCTCCTTCTTTTTTTATTTCTGCTTAGTCGTCCCGTTGTCGATTTCAACATTTGCACTCAGATTCCTAGAAGGTTTCAATCCTATGTGATTGAATAGGATATATTCCTTTTTTCTATGATTGAGCTGATCGGTTAAGACAGATGAAATATCATCACTCATCTAAGATCCATATTTTTACATATATATCATACGTTCATTATAATCTTTTCTATTTAAATAAAAAACCTTGCTTTTTACAAGGCAAGGCTTCAATTCGTTCATATAGAGAACATTAACAAAGAAGAGGAGCAGCATGCGCTTCTCTTTAGAGATGCTTGATTGTTTTATTGGTTTTTACGGTTAAATGAGGGAGCAGAGAATTTTAAAAAGAGGGAGCTAAGCGGAGGCTGTTTGTAGCCCAAGTCTATTAATAAAGATAATTAACTTTCTTTTCTATAAAAGACCTATTCGCAAACGAAGAAATAAGAGTCTAATTACACATCAATAAGAGCTGGAACTCTTTCTGATTTCTATTCATATTGTTATGCAAACAAAATGATAGGAAGCAAAGAGCTTCAGCTCACTCCCTATAATTATAATAGTCAAATCTGAAATGCACCGCCTATCTCTTCTCTTAGCTAATCCCCTAAGCAAATGATCGGCAGCCTGTAAATCGATCATTCCTCTTCCTCATATTTGATTCTATATATTTTCGCCATTGCCTGCACCCGGTCCGTTACATTTAGTTTCCTATAGATATTAGTAATATGGTTTTTAACTGTGTGTACGCTAATAGTTAAATAATCGGACACTTCGTGGTTGTTAAGACCCTCTAACACTAAATGAAGAATTTCCTTTTCACGAGCTGTTAAATTTAGGCTCATAATAACTCCCTTGATATCCTTTATTTTTTCGATTGCTTTTGATTCGAACTCTTTCTTCGGACTTGTGATGTTGTTCGTACCTTCACCCTTTTTCCCCTTATATTCTGGATACAGTTGAAAAAAAAGGCTTGCAATCGTTGGATTCATGTGATCAGATTCTTTTTCTACATCCTCGTTTCGTAACGCCGCGAAGACAAGCAGAAGAATTTGTGACTCAGCTCGTCTCAAAGCTGGCTTTTGTTCTGCAGTTGTATAATTAAGATATTCCTCCACAATCACTAGTTCGTCGGTTCCTTGAAAGTTATCTATGAGAAAAGCATGGCTGTAAGGAATCATTTTGCACGCTCTTAGTAAAACCCCAATATTTTCTTCCTTTATTTTCAAGCTGTGTGCTAATTTCTTTGTCATGTCAACTGCAGCCATTGTTAACTCGTATTTTTGAGTATTAAGCTCCTTCATGCTTCCATGCAAAAGCTCAAGACGGCTAATATAGGCTGGAGTTGCGATACTTTGTTCATCTAAAAACTTTTTGTAAATTAGACTGGCGGCTTCCGCTGTAATATTGAGCATATCTTTCATGAAATCAGGGATGCTCATACCATCAGTGTCAATCGTCAATAGCCCGTATACCTTTCCATGCACTGTAAAAGGCTTGCTGATATGCTCTTCTGATTCTATCAATTCTTCCTTTATGCTTGTATTAAGGGCAGCATCGGCTATTTCTTTATGCTGTTCATATACTTTTTCACTCGGCAATCCCCTTGAAAAGTACTCCTTGCTCTCTAATGTAAAACAAATTGGATGATCTTCAGAAATAGATTGAAAAAAGTCTAGAATTTTATAAATAACATTTTTAAAATCTTTCGTATAAAAGCATATTTCTAGAAAATCAACTAAGGAACTGTAGAGAGAACAGGTTCTTGATGCTTGAACAAGCCCTTCCTTCGTCTGTTTTCTTTCTTGCAGATAGTTTACAAGAAACGAAATAAGCTGCAGCAATTCTTGATCGACCATTTTCTCCTTCGCTGTGCCAATAAATAGGAGCGCCCCTATCGTGTCATTTTTCTTAATCGGGTAACAGTATAGATGGTTCGGGAAAATTCCGTGGGCGTTAAGAATCTTTGCCCTGTTCGTGTGTCTTATGTGATTCCAATGGACATCCCGTTCAGAAGCGACCGCATGTCCTAAAGCCCCTTCTCCAATATGAAAAAACTTGCCTTTAAGGCTTTCCGTGTTCTTTCCTTCGATTAAGTCAATTTCATATACATCATTTTCATTTTTCCTAGCGTAGCCGAAGAAGTCCAGTTCATTTGTTTGCATTAATAATCTAGAAATCCTTGCCATGTATTGATCCACATGTTTTTCACCTGCATCATATACAGTATAAAATATTTCATTAATTTTTTGGCTAATGGTTTTTAGATGTGTTTGTCTTTCTAAAACTGCAATCATTTCTACCAGACGATCCATGTATAACAAGCTCTTTTCCTGAGCTTTCGCATGAATAAATGGCAAATGCCAGGCATCTCTTTCTGCTTCCTCCACAACTTCTGGGTTTTGGAAAGGGCCGGCAAGAAGAAATAAAGAATAATCTCCGATTTCAAAAACCGGAGATAGAAAATAACAAAAGGAAGAGTATTGATCGCTGTTAGGAGTAAAAATGGTTGTTTTCTCAATTTTTTCGGCAACTCGTTTAAGGTCTTCAAAAAAAGCGATGGCCTCTGCTTCTGGAAGTCTCTCCTCATCCAGTTCGGTACTAAATAACTTTTTTCCTTCTAACTCATACACAGCAATCGGTGCGTTAATCATATAGGAATTCAGGTTGACAATATTTTCAAACAATATCTTAAAGTAGTTCATAGAGCCTCCACCCACAAATCTTTTTCTACTAGTAGTATCGGCTATGTTCTGTTAATTTTTTTAGTAAAATAATCCTAAAAATATTAATAACGCGTTCACTACTAGCTTTTATTTGCGTGATCTACTAATTATTTCGGCAAGTTTCGTCCATTCTGGTAGTTTCTGTTCAAATATTTCGGGTGGAACAGGCTGGCTAAAGAAGTATCCTTGGACGGTGTGACACTCAGCTTCTCTCAAACAATTAATTTGATTAATAGTTTCGGCACCCTCGGCGATAATGCCAACGTTTAAAGCAC
This sequence comes from Pseudobacillus wudalianchiensis, assembly GCF_001685015.1. GTDB lineage: Bacteria > Bacillota > Bacilli > Bacillales > Domibacillaceae > Pseudobacillus > Pseudobacillus wudalianchiensis. Next base: position 20,589 of record NZ_MAYT01000030.1, on the reverse strand, counting down.
GGCTAAGATCAATAATCGCTTTGATGATCAGTTGATCTCTCTTATCCTGTTCAATGTCTTTTACAAAAGCACGATCAATCTTGATTGTTTGAATAGGAAACCGCTTTAGATAGGAAAGAGATGAATATCCTGTACCGAAGTCATCAATGGATACCCCTACACCAATTTCATTTAGCCGGTTTAACATTTCTAAAGCACGACCTTCCTCGTTTAAAAGCATACTTTCTGTAATCTCTAGCTTTAAATGAGCTGCATTCATACCAGATAGATTTAAAGCTTTTTTTACCGAACTTACGAGCGTATCTTCTTCAAATTGTTTTGGAGACAGATTTACAGACATATGAAACGGTGCTGAATATTTAGAAGCCCATGATTTTTGCTGATGACAAGCTGTGTTTAACACCCATTCCCCTACTGGCTTGATCAGACCTATGTCTTCTAATAATGGAATAAACTTCACAGGCGGGATGTACCCATGCACTGGATGCTTCCACCTCATGAGTGCTTCCGCTCCAACTATTTCTCCTGTCACCATATTTACTTGCGGCTGATAATAAAGGCTAAACTGTTCTTTTTCGAGCGCATGATAAAGATCCTGCTCCAAGCTTAGTCTACTTGAAAAGGAAGATTCCGATTCTTTACGAAAAAAGCAGACATGGCTTCTCCCCTCTGTCTTAGCCGTGTAGAGCGCTTTTTCTACTCTCTTTAATAATGTTTCAGCATCGCGTCCGTCCGCTGGATACTTCGCAATGCCAATCCCTACAGTAAGATAGATTTCTTTTCCATTAATAATCCATGGCTGATCAAAGATAGCTTGAATGTTTTGAATAAATAGTGTTGGATCTTCACAATTTTTACTTAATACAACGAATTTATCTCCATTTAGACGGGCAACCATATTCTCTTTATGTGGATTTTCATTTAATTTATCCGCAAGCTGCTGTAAAATTCTATCTCCCGTATTATATCCGAAAGAATCATTTATCAGTTGAAAGCGATCACAGTCAATACAAAATAAAACAAGGGGCTGGTTTGTATCTCGCTCAATCTCCCCTTCAATAGCTGTAATTAAGGAAGAGCGGTTGGGAAGACCAGTTAAAGTATCGTACATGACCGTATGTTTTAGCTCTTTTTCTTTGTTGTAATAATCAATAACTAAGGAAGCGATCCTAACGAGCTTCATGCTGTTTTGTTGCTCGCCTGCCATTAATCCTTTTACGTTTTCACAAAAAACTAGGATAATCCCCTGTATCTCCCTGAACCTTACAGATACAAGCGGAAAAAGAAGACAACCGTTGATCTGAAATTCTTGAAGAAACGCCCGGTAGTCGTCAGGTATATAGTCTAAAATTCGCGGAATGATTAGCGGTTCATTTTTTTTGAACAGCCTTCATTGCTTCAGAATGGTGTGTAGACAACAAGAAACCAGTAACCCGGTTAAAGTTATACGACAAATGGGGACTGGCTCCAAGCTGAAACTGTTGTTTCACTTCATCGTACAAAAAAACGGAACAAACCCCTCCATCGATTTGCCTTTCAATGGCTTTTGCTAGTTGAGAAAGAATAACTGATAAAGGAGCCTGATCAGCCACTGCACTCCAAACTTTCTGTTGATCCTCCAGAAATTCTATATCATTCTTTTCCTTTGAAATATCATGACAAATGAGCTCATAGCCGTTTTGACCATTTTTTATGACTATTCCTCTAAACCAGCGATAGGTTTCTTCTTTTAAATACAATCTGAACTCAGGCAAAAAGAAAGCTGGCTCCTTCATATCGTTCTTCAACCGACTAAAAAAAGATCCGCTTTTGTCTGCTATCAGCTCATTTGCATGCTTATTCCGTAAGTTAGAGGCTGCGTTGAGTGTCATTCTTTCATCATGAGCCTTTACCTCTTTTACAAACCCGTATCGATCAAGTGACAATGTTAAAGATGGAGACATAAGCACCTCTTCTCTTCTCCTATCATTCGCTTTTATAGCATTGTCCTGGGCCAGTCCCTTGTATTGATTGGCTTTTATTTTGGGTATTCCACACTCACCTTTTCTTTTCATTGCTTTTGCCTCCCTGCCGAGTTTCTCTATGTCCAGATTAAAAAATTTCTACCTTTACGAGGGAAATATCATCAGGCTCTACCGGATTCTTTCTTTGTAAAAGAACCTGTTGGACATATTCTTCGCATCCAAGCTGTTTATTCGCTAAAAAACTCTCCTCTATTTCTGTTATAGATTGATTCATTGAGGAGTTATTATTTGAGCAGGCAGACAGCCCATCCGTAAACAAGATGATCCTTGCAGGATGCTCATAGCTAAGCATGGACGTCTTAAACTCTGTATTACGCAAAAACCCTAAGGGGGGGCTGGAAGAGACAAGCCGTATACATTGGTGTTTCTGTATTAAAATACCAGGAGGATGTCCAGCATTGATATAGTATATTTCTTTATTCTCCACATCCACCACCGTGTAAAGCGCAGAGAAAAAATGGAGGGAGGCACTGCGTTCATTAAATAACGTATATACATGTTCGTTAAGTTCTTTCATAATTAAATCTGGGGCTTGAAGTCTCTTAATCAATTGTTCTACAACTGAACGAATGGACATGGATATTAAAGCTGCAGACACACCGTGGCCCATCACATCCAGAATCAATATACCAAAACGACTCTCATCTAACTGATACCAGACATACATGTCTCCCCCTATATTATGAGCAGGTACATAGTGACCAGAGATTGCCAAAGATTCTGTCATTAACGTTTGACAAAGAACACTTTGCTGAACAAGTGCAGCTACATGGAGCTCCTTTTCTCTCTGCCATTCAAGCTCTTTCTTCTCTGTTATGTCTTTGGCTGCCACACATAATCCAACCAGCTCTTTGTCTACTACAACAGGAATACTTCTATATTCTATATAAACAGGAGCACCTTGTTTGTCCTTTATTGTTTCATACCCTTCCAGCGTATTTCCTGCTAATGCTTCGCGAAAAAGATCCGCCGTCAAACTAGATTGTTCATCATATAAAATAGTATTAAAATGCTGTCCTTTTATTTTAGAACTTGCCAACTCTTCCATTTTTATATTCAAATCAACAATAAATCCATGCTTATCAAGCATACAAGCTATATGTGGAGAACAATCAAAAAGTAGTTTATAGCGCTGTGCCGATATGCTCATCTCCTCAGAATTAAAAGTAGCTCTGCCAACGCCTGCCGCAAACTCCAAATCCCTCTTCATATTTACCGTTAACTTCTTAAAAGTAACGTCCATCTCCCCATTTCGTCATTTTTTGATTAGCGAGCATCATTAAAATATGGCCGTTTAGTGTTGTTCAAAGTAGTCTATGGCCTCTTCCGCTGTAGAAAAAATTTTCATGAAGGTATCAAATTTCACTACTTCAAAAATTTCATTCATCGGAGACTGAATACCCGTAATAACTAATTCTTTCTCTGCTTCCTTTGCTTTTATTGCTATATCGGCAATAATACCGAGCGCAGAGCTATTTAAGTATGTCACATGTTCTAAATTTAAAATTAAATGGAGGCTTGGGTGATTAAGCAAACGCTGCATAGTTGTTCTAAATAGGTCACTGTTTTTAATGGTTATTTCAGACTTTATGTCTAAAATAGTAACTCGGCTCCTCTGATAGATCTGCATAACTATTCACCTTTCCATTTATTCATATATAATTCAACACAATTTTTTCTTCTTCTAATTTCAACTTTATCCATGAGATGGACCATTAAGGCAATTCCGCGGCCCCGTAAACCGGTATTTACATCTGCTTGTTCAATCAGAGGAAATGATGCTTTGCCTTTTTGTCTCACGGTAATTTCGATCAAAGAAGGCGTGGCACTCCATTTAATCAGAAAATAAGACATGCCTTTCGCTCGACAATATTCATACGAATTAGTGCAGGCTTCCTCTGTTGCCAGCCTCATCTTGATCACATCATGGATAGAAAACTCTTGCTCGTTCGCTAGTTCTTCTGTTACAGTCATTGCGCTAAAAATATCTTCTTTCGTTTTAATCCGTTTACTAATGAATTTCACTATCATCCACCTTTTCTGAGGAGATTATAAATAATCTATCATTTGGTCGTATACGTCATACAGAGGAATTTGCTTGTCTGCTAGACCAGCTTCATACACTACCTTTGGCATTCCATACACGATGCACGTTTCTTCTGACTCAGATAACACAGTGCCTCCTGCTTGCTTGACTCTCTTGCACCCTCTTAACCCATCGTCCCCCATGCCGGTTAAGATCACAGCGAGCAATTTGTCTTTTACAATAGGTGCAATAGAGAGCAATGCTACATCTACTGACGGTTTATACAACGTTTCAACTGGAGCGGATATTTTCAATTTAATTTGGTAGTGTCCTTCGATTTCCTGTACGGCCGTCTGCAAACCAGCTGGCGCCACATAAGCAGTGCCGGGTTCCATCTTTTCATTATGCTCCGCTTCCTTCACACAAATATGGCATAAACTATTGAACCGCTCGGCTAACGGTTTTGTAAACCCTGGTGGCATGTGCTGAATAATGAGTATAGGCAGAGGAAAATCTTCAGGGAAACGGGTAAGTATTTTTTGAAGAGCAGCAGGACCTCCTGTTGAGCTTCCAATGACAATCATGCTCATTTTTTGCTTTTGCCTGAATGCTTCCTTCTCCTTTGCCAACTCCACTTGCCTCTCCTCTTTTTTACTTTCACTCGTAACAGAAGAAACAGGGAGCTTTGCATTGGCAGCTGCTGTGATTCTTTGATGAAAATTGATTAACTTCCCCCCTTCTACCTCTTTCACTAAGTCTTCCTTCACAACGAAGTCTACGGCCCCTATGTCAAAGGCTTCCAGTGTCGATTCTGCTCCATTGCTTATCATCATAACAGGCGTCGGGCACTCTTCCATCATTCTTCTCAACGTATCTAGTCCGTCTAATTTCGGCATCTCGATATCAAGCGTGACAACATCTGGTTTCAACCGTTTTATTTTTTCAAGCGCGTCCAAGCCATTTCTTGCTTTGCCAGCTACATATAATTCTGAGCTGGCTTCAACCATGTCACTGATTGTTTTTCTCATAAACGCTGAATCATCAACGATCATTACACCAATTCGCTTGTCCATCGGCTGACTCCTTTCTGTAATAAAAAGTTCCATTTTTGCTCATCGTCTGGAACCCTATCCCCATAGTTGAGATATTCTCCGCATGTCCTAAAAACAGGTACCCTCCCCCCTTCAATGCCTGGTAAAAATAGCTGGCGACTTTCTTAATCGTTTCTGAATCAAAATAGATTAGTACATTACGGCAAAAAATAACATCGTATTGCTGCCGAAGATTGCCCATTTTAAATGAGTCAAGTAAATTTAACTGCTCAAAAGCTACCATGCTTTTCACTGGCTCTATTACGCGGAAGGCATCTGGTTGTTCGATAAAATAATGTTTCAGCCAGCGATCAGGTATTCTTCTAAAAGACAATGATTGTTTATTATAAATACCGCTTGCAGCTGCCTGTAACACCTTTTTATTAATATCCGTCCCCTTAATAGCAACCTTTTGTGGCGGGCAAAGCCCCGAATCTATAGTAGTGATCGCCAAGGAATAAGGTTCCTCTCCTGATGAACAGGCCGCACTCCAAACCTGTAAAGTACGATCGGGGTTTTGGGCAATCAATTCTGGAAGCACTTCGTTTTGATAGACAGCCAGCTGCTTGTCCTCCCGATAAAAATACGTTTCATTTATAGTGAGCAGCTCTACTAAAACGTCCCACTCTGCTGTCGATTGTTCAAGCAGACGGATATATTCCCAGACAGAGACGTGTAACTGTTGAAGTCTTCCTGCAATTTTTGTTTCTAATGAGGCACTATTCGTTTGATAATTAAGACCGCAATACTCATAAACCATTTGCGTCAGTTGCTTAAGTGCAAAACTTTCCATATTCTCAGTCCCCTTGTTGCTTATATTTTTCTCACTGTTGTGTATACGTTCACTGTGAAAAAGAAGCCGTTGACCTCTTTGTTCAACGGCTTTCCATGCTATTATCTGCTTGGTTGAAGAAGACGCTGGAACTGATCTTTTTGACCTCTCAGACTTTCTGTAACACTTTTAATGCGTTCAAGGTCCAGACCGTTCCTTCCAAAAACCCCAGCCGTTTCTTTAATCGAATTTTGAATGTTTTCCAACTCATCTGCTTGGATGGATGTAGCTGTTTTTACTTCCTCCGTCTGTGTTTTTACTGATTTGATAAGATTCACGACTTCCCCAGTTTCAGAAGTTAAGCCTTTTGTTGCGCTCGTTACATTGGCCATCTGATTTCTTATATTTGTCATGCTCATAACCACTTCTTCCACGGCCGCTAATTGCTCTTTCGTTGCTTGAGTGACCATAGCAGCCTGCTCCGTTACCTCACTAGCCGCCTGAATGATGCTGCTGGATTGATTTGCTTGTTCTTCTATTGCTTGTGTTACTTGTGTTAACTGTTCTCCTGCGTTTCTTGCTTCATCTGCTATATTTTTCGCTCCATCTGTTTGCTTGATCGTCGCATTTGTCACTAACTCCGCTTGGTTTGTCACATTTTGAACAGCTTCGACGATTACTTTTGCCTGCTTCGCTTGTTCTGCGACGGCGGTTGCAACCTGTTGCACTTGTTCGCGGGCATCGGCTACTCCTTTAATAATTTCCTCTGCACCAACAGCTTGCTCACGTACAGCTTCTGTTACTTGGCTTGATTGATTCGCTACGTCGGCGACCGCCCGGACAACTTCTTGTGCTTGTTTTGCTTGTTCTTCTGCCGCTACTGTAATCTGGCGGACTTGTTCGCGGGCATTGACAACACCTTTAATAATTTCGCGGGCACTTGCCTTTTGCTCTTCCGTAGCCTCATCTACTTGTTCAGCTTGATTCGTCACATTTTCCATTGCTTTAACGATATAGCTCATTTGCTTTGTTTGTTCCTGAGTGCCAGTTGTAATTTGGACTACCTGTTCACGGGCATTCATTACACTCTTTATAATATCTTCCACACCAGCCGCTTGCTCTTTCATGGATTCAGTCACTTGTCTTGTTTGTTCCACCATGCCGACTACTTCATTAATTATGCCTTGTGCTTGCTTCGCTTGCTCTCCTGTAGCCGTTGTAATTTGCTTCACTTGCTCTCGAGCACTTCGAATGCCTAAGATCACTTCTTCTACCGCTACTGTTTGCTCTTTCGTTGCATTTGTTACCATTTCTGCTTGATTAGTGACATTCAGTGCAGATTGGACAATATCGGCAGCTTGTCTTGCTTGTTCTCCTGTAGCTGTTGTGATTTGTCTCGCTTGTTCACGGGCATTAGTCACACCTTTTACAATTTCCTCTACTCCTGCAGCCTGTTCCTTCACAGCCTGTGCTACTAGCTCAGTCTGTGTTGTCATATTTTCTACGGAGCTTACGATGAGTTGAGACTGCTCTGATTGTTCAGCTGTAGCTTCTGTGATTTGTCGTACCTGTTCTCTCGCGCTGATAACTCCTTTAATAATTTCCTCAATACCAGCCGTCTGCTCAACTGTTGCCTGTGCAACCTGCTCGGCCTGGAGAGTAACATTCTCGACTGCTTTTACTACATCTTTAGCTTGTACAGTCTGTTGCGTTGTGGCAGTCGTTACTTGAGAAATTTCAGAGGTGATGCTTTCTACGCCTGTTACTATCTTATTGATAGCCTCATTTGCCTTATCAGAAAGCTTGTATCCTTGATCTACTTTTTGCTCACCAACTTCAATCGCTTTAATTGCATCAGTGGTTTCTGCTTGAATACCTTTAATGAGACCAGCAATTTCTTTTGTAGCTGAAGCAGTTCTTTCTGCCAGCTTCCGGACTTCATCAGCCACGACACTAAATCCTTTTCCATGTTCACCAGCCCGTGCTGCCTCGATCGCTGCATTTAAGGCCAGCAAATTCGTTTGTTCTGCGATATCATCAATAACCTCAATAATGCTGCCAATCTCATTTGAACTTTTGCCAAGGCTTTGCATTACAGTGGAAGCCTGCTGCACGACTTCTCCAATTTCTTTCATCCCATCGACAGATTGAAGCACAGCCTCTTTTCCATCCTCCGCATCTTTAGCAACTGTCATCGTCAATTGATTTACATTTGCTGCATTGCCTGCCACTTGTTCAATCGATGCCGCCATTTCCTGAATGGCTTTACTTGTCTCTTCCGCAGAAGCGGTTAAGCTCGTGGCATTTGTGGAAACACCTTTAACAGATTTACCTATTTGCTCAATCGATGCGGATACTTGTTCTACCGAGCTGGCTGTGCTTTGGGCATTTCCTGCTACCTGCTGAATGGATGCCGCCATTTCCTGAATCGCGGCCGCTACTTCACTAGTCGAATGGTTCAAGCTTTCCGCATTGTCAGCCACACCCTTAACTTGACTGCCCATTTCTTCAATGGCCGCGGATACTTCTTCTACAGACATCGAAGTGCTGCGGGCATTGCCGGCTACTTGTTCAATAGAAACGGACATCTCCTGGACTGCACCGTTCACTTCAACAGCGGAATGCGTGAGGTTTTCAGCGTTTTGCGCTACATTTTTAATTGAGTTACCGATCTCTTCAACCGCAGAGGACACTTGTTCAACCGATCCAGCCGTGCTCTCGGCATTGCCGGCTACTTGCTGAATCGATGCAGCCATTTCTTGAATAGCTGATCCTGTTGATTCTACCGATACAGCCAATACTTCTCCATTTTGGGCAACACCTTTAATTTGGCTTCCCATCTCTTCGATAGCAGCAGATACTTCCTCCACTGACCCCGAAGTGCTTTGAGCATTCTTGGCAACTTGTTCAATGGAAGCGGCCATTTCTTGGACCCCATCGTTTGTCTCTTTTGCTGATAATGTTAGACTTTCGGCGTTGCCAGCCACTTGCTCAATCGAAGCAGCCATTTCTTCAATGGCAGCGGATACTTCCTCTACTGACCTTGAGGCACTTTGCGCATTGCCAGCCACTTGCTCGATCGAAGCAGCCATTTCTTGAATCGCACTGTTCGTTTCTTGAGCAGAGGCTGTTAAACTTTCAGCGTTCACTGATACTCCCTTAATGGATACGGCCATTTGCTCGATCGAAGCAGAAATTTGTTCGACAGATGCTGCTGTCCTTTCCGTGTTGCCAGCAACCTGTTGAATCGATGCTGCTAACTCTTGAATAGAATCACTTGTTTCTTTTGCAGAAATCGTTAAGCTACTAGCATTTTCTGCTACTCCAGCAATTGACTTGCTCATTTGTTCCATCGCTGTCGAAATGCTCTCTACTGATTTAGTCGTACTGTGAGCGTTGCCGGAAACTTGTTGGATGGATGCCGCCATTTCCTGAATTGCATCAGTTGCTCCTTTTGCAGATACAGTTAATTGATCGGAGTTTTGAGCTACTCCTCTTATTTGGCTAGCCATCTCTTCCATCGCTGCCGTCACTTCTTCTACAGATAGTGAACTACTTTGTATATTTTGATCAAGCCCTGTAATAGCCGTTAAAATACCTTCTAAGGTAACAAATGACTTGCTCGTCGATTCTCGCAGCCTTTCAGCATTAATGATCACCCCATTGATGGATTTTAACAGGCTAGCTATCACAGTCTCGGCCTTTTCTAAAGATGCCGACTGCTGCTGGTTGCCGGCCGTTAGCTGGCTAAGTGCAGTAGCAAGATTCAATAAGTCGTGATCAAAATTTGAAGAATTCATTAAAATTTGTTCCATTTGGTAGTTTGTTTTTCTAAAAAAACTCATTATGAAACCCTCCTAGTATATTTGTTAATTGGCTTTTAAAATAGGTTCTTCATTGTTAAATGGCTGTTGGATAGGCTGTATATCCGTTGAATGAATAATCTTATCAAAGTCCAGCAGAATGACTACTCGATTTCCATCCTTGCTAATTCCCTTAATTAAATCAGAATGATTATATTGACTGCCTGCTGGAGGGTGTTCAATTTGATGATGGTTTGTCTTTAATACCTGAGTCACTTCATCTACAAGGAATCCAACATCTTCTCCTTCATTTTCGACTACAATGATTCTCGATTTTTGCGTGATTTCTTTTACTTCTAAATGAAACCTTTTTCGTAAATCTACAACTGGAAGCATCGTTCCACGCAAATTAATAATTCCGAGTAAATCGTCAGATGTATTCACTACCTTTGTAATATTAGGTACGGACACAATATCCTTAGCTCTCTGGATTTCAAGCCCGTATTCCTCCGTATCCAGCTTAAATGTAACAAATTGCTGTTCTTCTTTTAATTCTTTCTTTCTATTGATCTCAACATTTTCTAAAAGCTGTGCTCCTTCTTCTCGAACAACAGAAGATACGTCCAATATTAACGCTACACTCCCATCTCCCATGATTGTAGCTCCGGCTATATATGGAGGAGAACCAACGTACTTGCCAAGTGATTTAATGACAATTTCTTGATTTCCCAATGTTTTATCAGCAATTAAGCCAATTCTTTTGTCTGCTATTCCTACAACTATGACAAACTCTCTATGCTTGTGCTTAGGGATAGATTCATCATCCTCAATTTGAAGTCTCTCCTTCATCCTTACGAGTGGAAGAACTCTTCCCCTAACAAGCCCTACCTCTTTATTGTTAACGATTTGGATATCGTCTGTATTTAATCTAATAATCTCCAATACATTAACTAATGGGATAGCAAATGTCTTAGCTCCAAATTTTACGAGAAGGGAACTAATAATCGCTAAAGTGAGCGGCAGCTTAACTGTGAAAATTGTGCCTTCTCCCACAGTAGATTCAATATCAATAAGGCCATTCAAATTTTCTATATGGGCACGAACAATATCCATTCCGACGCCCCGGCCTGATATGTCAGTAATTTTCTCAGCGGTGGATACACCAGATTTAAAAATAAGAAAAATTAACTCCTTATCTGTCAGCTTGCTAGCTTCTTCTTCCGAAATGCTCCCTCGCTTTATAGCTGATTCTTTAACCTTTTGCGGATCAATTCCTTTACCGTCATCCTTTATGGAAATGACAATATGATTTTCTTCGTGGGCTGCTCGTAAAACAATTTTTCCTTTACGGGGTTTGCCTATTTTTTCTCTTTCCTCTGGTGCCTCGATCCCGTGGTCAATAGAATTCCGCAACAAATGAATAATCGGGTCACTGATTTCTTCTATTAGACTTCGATCTAATTCGGTTTCTTTTCCTTCCATAATAAACTCAATTTCTTTTTCTGATTTTTGTGCAGTATCCCGGACCATTCGTGGAAAACGATTAAACAACTGTTCAATCGGCAGCATTCTCGTCTTCATCATTCCTTCTTGAAGCTCAGTAATGACTCTGCTCAAATGGTTAGTCACTTCATCTAAAGTATCGATATCATCCTCACGACTCGTTTCATTTTCTGTCAGCCGGCTTCTAACATCGACTAACCTCGTTTGATCAATCACTAGTTCTCCCACTAAGTTCATCAGATGTTCTAATCTATCTACATCAACCCGAACAGTCGGATGGACTTTCTGTTTGATAGAACTGCGTTTTTCCTTTTCAATAATTTCTGGCTCCTTCGTTTCCTTTACATTCGCATCTGCTGCTTCGTTTGCAGGGGCGTCATTATCTGCTTCTGCCAGTTCTACAACATCCACCGATTCAATATCTGATACTTGACTTACAATATCGATGATTTCCTGCTTTGTTTGCATGGTTAGAAGAATGTAGGTCATCTCTCCTGTGAAATCTGTTTCTTTTTCCATTTCTTCAACAGGAGGAAAAGCAGCAATAATCTCTCCTGCTTCCCTTAAATTGTTATGAACGAGCAAAGCTCTTACATTTTTCATCAATGTATCTTTCATGAGACTAACCGATACAGCTACGGCATTATGACCAAATGTATAAGCGTTTTGAATCACATTCTTTTGATAGTCATCTAATTTAACTGGCACCTTGCCTGTTGACTTAAGGGTTACTTCTTCTCTTTTCGGCGGCTGCTCACCATCTCTCTTTAGTTGATGCAGCTTATCTACATGCGGAACAATGTCCATCTTATCGAGACTACCGTTAACAATTGCTTCTTTTAACCTCTTTATAAAGTCGATGCTTTCAAAAATAACATCTACTAAAGCAGGTGTAACAGTCAGAAGCTGATTGCGGATCAGATCAAACACATTTTCTAAATGATGAGTGAACTCTTTCATTTTCTCAAACCCCATCGAAGCAGATGATCCCTTCAACGTGTGAGCGGCCCGAAAGATGTTTTGGATCGTTTGCGTATCAGACGGTTTTTCTTCCAAAATTAAAATTTCCGAATCCAATATTTGCAGTTGTTCATCTACTTCATCAAGGAAGACCCCGAGATAAGCGGACAAATCAAAATCGGCCATTCCGCCCCCCTCCTTTTCCATAAAATTTTTTATGCTCCCAAGCTATACAGAACTTTTTTCAAATCTAAAACCCCAATCACTTGACCATCAAATTTTGCAAAGCCTTTAAAAATATCTTTTTCCAGCTGTACTCCTGGAGGAGGTTCTACATTATCCTCTTCAAATTTTGTAACCATTTTTACTTCCTCTACAATGAGGCCAATATTTTCATTGTCTCCCTGTACAATTACAATTCGATTTTTTTTATGTTTAATCGCTGGAGGAAGCTGAAAACGCTTATGCAGGTTAATAACAGGAATGATATTTCCTCTAAGATTGATCACTCCTTCTATCGTTTCATGGATTCCTGGAATACTTGTGATCACCGGCACTAGAAGGATCTCTACTACCTCCTCTATAGATAACGAGCACAATTGCCCATTTACTGAAAAAACAACAAACTGAACTGTGTTAATAGGCTGGTCATTCGTCAAGTAAAATGCCCCCTTATTTAAACTTATTTCCTGTCTTTATTTTCAAGCTTTTGTCTCCCTTTTTGTATTACCATCTATTCCTATTTTCCCAAAACCAACAGACCAGGAAACAGGAGCTAGGAAATAGGAGTCTCTATGAAACAAAACTAGACTAAATTCCCATTAAATAGGCCTGTATTCTTATATTCCTTTTCAAAAAAGGAGAGCAACAAAAAAAGAACTGTTCACTAAGTTAGAAAAAACTAACTTTAAGAACAGTTCTTTTAAAATAAGTAATGGTTGGACAGCAGTGTTAATACCTGTCAAAGTTAAATTCGCTAAGAGAGTCCGCATGGCTAGCAATCATAGCGATGATCGTATTCGCTTCTTCTTTACTGAAAATGAAATTTGTTTCGTCTTCTATTAATTCGTCATCCACCGTTTTTATTCGATTCACTCGTCGAAGAACTCCATCGCCTGTTTCCTCAATGACGCCGAATTGATATGTCACTTCCACTTCATCTTCATGAGCATAAGCCGTCACTTCTGGTGTAGACCATTCCACATCTATTTGATCAAACACTTCGTCTACTTCTTCATTTGCTTCGAATTCAAATTCAAATTCGTCATCGTCATCCCAGCCGCTTCCACCTTCCATAAACTCATGGAAGCTTTCATGAACCTCGTCAATGATATCTTCAATATCCGGGAGAACGGTTTTAGACATTTGTTCCAAGTCTAACTCTAGTGTCTTTACATAGAACTCCTCGTTGTAAGGATCGAAATATAACGAGCAGAAGTATTCGCTCTCATCCTCACTCGTTTCTACAAAAAACTCGATCCGGGGATGCTTCGCTGCTCTGTCAATCGTCATATGGCCCACTTCATCATACTTTTCACAAATCGATTCAAGGTGATCTTGAAGCTCTTCACTAACCCGGTCAAACCATTCTAATGACATACTGCATCCCTTCCTTTCAGGTAATCGGTTTTAGTATGTCTTTAAACTCAGTCTTTATTCAACTTTTCCAGGTCACAATCTTGCTGAACGATTATATAGATAGATGATGAAAGATAAGACCACTAAACCGGCACAGGCGCCTGCTATAATATCTGACAGATAATGCACACCTAAATAAACTCGGCTGATGGCAATCAGTGTAACCGTTGCAATGGTAGCCATCAGCCATATGAACGAATATCTGTTGCCTATTTGCAAAATATAAATGAATAAATAAAATAAAAAGCCCAGAAAAATAGTGGAATTCATCGTATGTCCGCTTGGAAAGCTATAGCTTCCTGCCTCAATGAGAGGATGAAAAGAAGGGCGCTCTCTTTCAAACATCTCTTTTAGAAATTGATTCGTCCATCTCGCTCCCCAAAATGCCAGCATAACAAAGAAAGCTTGGCGATATTGCTTCTGTACGACCATTAATAGAGACACAACAACGGCTACAGGAAGAAGAACCTTAATGGAGCCAATTTGGGTAAACAAATAAAATAAATCATTAAAAAATCCTGTCCGGATCCTCTCGAAAAATAAAATGACCTCCGTATCATATTTTTCAACTAAAGGCTGTTTATACGTTAAAGATAATATTACAAACAGCAGTAAACTAATCCAAATGGAAATTTTCCCCGTCATCTTTTCCCCTCCGACTGCCTATAAACATTTTTTATCTTTCTTCATTGTATATGCTGCTTATTAGGATACTCTTTATGTTTCTGTTGTTCGGGCAAAATGCTTTTCTTATTAAAAACTGGGGATCGTCCTAAAAGTTAGACCTCTCCCTATATAAACTCACGAACTATTTTATTAAACTTGCCGCTTTCAATCCTGACAATGTCGCTCCTTCCATTGTGGCAAAGTAAGGCTGTCTTGTGTAATCACCGGCTAGAATCAACCCTTCTACAGGTGTTCGTTGGGTTGGACGAAGAGCTTGAAAGCCCGGTTCGAGACTATGGAAATCATATTCATGGTTGACCTGGCGATAATCCAATATATTACTTTCCAAGTCTAAGCCGATCTTCCGTGCATCCTTTATTATAAACTGTAGGGTCTCTTGCGGGTCTAAATCAAGGAACTTTTCAGGAGGGCTGAGTATAATGGATAGTCTTCCCTTAGAAGCTTGGAATGTCGTTCGAGACTGCTCCGCAAAGCTTGATAAGCATGTAAAAGGGGCAAATGTAGTTACGTCAATTGGAACAGCTGGTTTAGTCATCTCAATTTGGAAACTGACTGCTGGCATTAACGGAAGCTGAAACATCGGCTGGAACCACGGATGATTTTCAAACACCGGTTTCAGCAGCTTCTTAGCGGTATATAGAGTAACAGCCAGCACAGTATGTTGAGCTCTGTATACTTGTCCGTCCTCTAATCGGATTCCTTTCACTTTCCCCTCTTCGATCACGAGTGACTCAACGTTAGAATGTGTTCGGACGCTGCCGCCGTTCTTTATAATTTGATCAGCAATTGGCTGACACATCACCTCTGTCATGCCACCTAAATAAGCACCTACTCTCATTTTATAAAACTTAGGGATAGTCGGGGCCAATAAGCCAAAAAATACATAAGCAGAGTAGCGTTCAGGAGGCAAAAAGAACACCCCTGAACTTAGAGGAACAATGAGATGATGAAAAGCTCTATTTGTTACATTGTATTTTGCAGCATACTCTTTAATACTATGTTGATCGAGTTTATGAGGAGACATAACATAATCCTTTAACCCATTCATAAAAAAAGGAAGCAGTGACAGCTTGTCTTTTAGCGACAAATACCGTCTATTCCCAACCAAGCCCTTGATTGTTTTGATCATTCCGAATAAAGGAGCCATGCCGAGCACTAGCGGCTTCTCATCATTTACTCTAACGTGTATTTTCTCTTCCCACATGAAGATTTCGGACAGTTCTACACCCGCTTTTCGGAGCACTCTGGGCAAGTGAGTATAATATCCAATGTATCGATGAAAGCCAGATTCTACATCCATGCCGTCTAAATTATAAGAAGAAGTTCTTCCACCAACTACGCCCTCTCGTTCAAGTAACAGAAGTTTTTTCCCCTTACTCGATAGCTGTAGGCCGCAAGACAGCCCTGCCAATCCAGCACCGACAATAATTACATCAAATTTTTTCATTTATGACACCACTCTCGTTACATAATATGTTAATATTCCCGCCCATTTCTGTTATCATACAAATAGAGAAGTTTCAGCTAAACAGTCGATTGATGGGGAAGGGTGTTAATTTTCTAGTTTCAAAGCAAATGAAGGCTATTTTCCCTTCTTTTCTCGACAAAAAGATTGAATTATCGCGAATACGAGTAATAGTTATTGTGCTATTTGCTACTTTCTTTTATTATCAAATTGAGAGAATAGAATTTTAAGACCGTCTTATGTTAATAGGACTTAGTCATAAAGGAGCTTTATTAAATTGAACCTACAACTTTTTTTAGCTTTTGCAGTATCGTTCATTACGGCTTTGGTTATTACGCCTTTTGTCATTAAATTAGCGATAAAAATAGGAGCAGTTGATAAACCGAATGAAAGAAAAGTGCATCAAACCCTCATGCCTAGGTTAGGAGGGCTCGCCATTTTTATTGGAGTGGCGGCTGGTTTCTTTGCTGCAGGCTTGTACGAAGAGCGCGTTGCTACGATTAGTATCGGAGCGCTATTGATTGTAGTGTTAGGGATTTTCGATGATTTATATGAGCTTTCCGCTAAAACTAAATTTATTGGCCAAATTCTTATTGCCGTGCTTATTGTGAGTTCTGGCCTAACGATTGATTTTATTACCATTCCATTTATTAATGAAAAGATTCAGCTTGGATTGTTAGCTTATCCATTTACCGTCTTTTGGATTGTAGGGATCACCAATGCAGTCAACTTAATTGACGGATTAGATGGCTTAGCGGCAGGTATTTCATCCATTGGGATTGCTTCTATCGCTATTTTAGCGGCTCTCTCTGGAAAAGTATTAATTTTAACGTTAGCGTTAATTGTTCTAGGAAGTACGCTTGGCTTTTTACGCTACAACTTCCACCCAGCTAAGATTTTTATGGGAGATACCGGAGCCTTATTTCTTGGCTACGTCATTGCCGTATTATCTCTTCTCGGCCTGTATAAAAGTGTTACCCTATTCAGCATCATCATCCCGGTTATTATTTTGGGGGTTCCTGTATTTGATACTCTTTTCGCGATCATACGCCGAATTATCAATAAGAAACCTATTTCAGCGCCGGATAAATCCCATCTTCACCACAGGATTTTAGCTTTAGGGCTATCTCATAGAAATACGGTACTCGTTATTTACGGCTTTGGCATTCTATTTAGCGTAGCCGCTATTCTCTTGTCATCTGCCACTCTATGGGCTTCGCTCGCTATTATGGTCCTTCTTCTAGCCGTTCTTCATATGATTGCTGAACTAGTCGGAGCGGTTGGCGAAAGGTATAAAACATTTTCGAAAATTTATAGGAAATTATCGGGAAGATCTTAAATTGACACCCTTCCTATGTACGTGCGATAATTAACTTACAATTTATGTTCTACATCTGCTTGATTTCAATTATCTGATTGGAGGCTGGGATAGATGGCTGCAAAT
The DNA here is from genome assembly GCF_001685015.1 of Pseudobacillus wudalianchiensis. GTDB lineage: Bacteria > Bacillota > Bacilli > Bacillales > Domibacillaceae > Pseudobacillus > Pseudobacillus wudalianchiensis. Next base: position 3,176 of record NZ_MAYT01000030.1, on the reverse strand, counting down.
TCTGAGACAAAGAAGATCGCTGTTGATTCAACTGTTTCTTTAAAAGGAATCGTCAAAGCAATTTTTAACGATACTATTCACATACAAATTGGCGGAAAAATCATTACGCTGCCCGCTTCACAAATTACACCATAATTCGTCATACATCTTATAGAAGCTGATAAATTTTAACCATCTAAAAGGACAGTCATCATAGCGACTGTCCTTTTTATTCATTCATCATCCACTCCAGGCAACAAAATCAACGCGGCTGTTCCTTTTCCTACCTCACTCGAAAATGTAAGGCTGCCTTTATGATCCTCGATAATTTTTTTGCTAACCATTAACCCTAATCCCGTCCCCGTTTCCTTGCTCGTATAAAAAGGTTCAAATAACTTCTGCAATTTATCCTCAGGGATGCCTATTCCTTCATCGCATACTTTGATAGAAGCATAATCGCCTGATTTTGCCGCTGTTTGGATTAATATGTTTCCTCCGCTCGGCATCGCCTCTACGGCGTTTTTAATTAGGTTGATCATCACTTGCTTTATTTGCTGAGGTTCGCAACAGACAAGCGGGAGGGAGCTGTCACACCGAACATGAATGGTAACGTCATTTAATAAAGCTTCTGGCTTCATAAAATTCACGACCTCTTTTATTAATTTATTCATGTTCCTTGTTTCTAATTTCATGTCTTGCTGCGGCTTAGCAAGGAATAAAAATTCATTCATAATAAACTCAATCCGTTCAAGCTCTGATACGATGATCTCGTTATATTGACTATTTGTTTCCTTTCCTAAGAGTTGCACAAACCCTTTAACAGCCGTTAGTGGATTTCTAATCTCATGAGCAATTCCCGCTGCTAACTGGCCAATCATTCCTAGCTTATCCCACTTTTGCGCAAGCCTGTCTTGCTCCTTCCATTTCGTGATATCACAAGAGACACAAATGTACCGGCTGGCTGTTTTTTCCCCATTGGCAATCGGAATAATTTTTGTTTTAATCCAACGGGAATGCTCTTCCCCTTCTCCTCTTAATTCAAATTCCATTTCTCTTGGGGTATCGGTTGGAGTAGAGAAACAAGCACTGATTTCTTCGGGTGTAGCATTGCGTATTCTTTTACTTACAACCGATGGATCCTTGTAAGATTGTTCTATATCAAACCCCCAAAACTCCTCAAAAGAAGGTGAAGCATATAGATACTGCTTCTTCTCTATATCATAGATACAAATTACTTCATTAATATTTTGAATGCCATCTAAAAGAAGCTGTTCTCCTTCCCCTCTGTCCGTTTCCTCCTTCCATTCTTTATCCTTTATAGGATGACCGATCATTCTAATCCAGCCTTGTTCATCTCTTTCTATCGTCTCCCATTGAATGGCAAAAAAAGTGTCATTTTTGCAGTTACAACGATGGATGAACGGATGAATATTTACATTGTTTTGCTGAAAAAATAACTGATTCTCTACCTTTTGTCTATCTTCGTGATGTACTAGCTCTAAAAATGATTGGTCAAGGAGCTCAGCTAATGAAGATTGTAAAGCCTGCTCAAACGACAAATTTAGATACTTGATTTTCCCTTCTTTATCTACTATTAGCAACATTTCTTTTATCCGATCATTAAGCCACTTTATTGATTCATTTATACATTCTGCTTCTTCCTTATTTTGAATCACTATTATTCCTCCGCCTTTTTATATGCAAAATCGCTTAACCAGCGTGATGATGATACAACTTTTGACTATTTTCTATAGAAATATATATGCCCTTTTATACTAGATATTACTAAAGAATGACATTTATCTCAATAAGATATGCAGTTTTCGAGACAACAGATTCATATTTTCATGGGTCATCCTTCTTAGGTTGTTTTATAAGATAGAATCCGGTTTTTTTCTACATTATATTCCCTTCTATTGAACCCTTACATTAGCTCTTTAAAAGCGAAAGTCCTATCTATTTTTTGAGTTTATTGGCTATCTTTCGATAAAAAGCTTTCTGGACAGTTTGTTCTAAAGTTGTCAAAGCTCACTGTACTTTTGACGTATGAATTATGGTAAACTGACAAAGGATAGATATTTTTAGATAGAAAAGAGGGGGAAAAATGCGGAGTGATGTAAAAATGGATAGTAGTGTGCAAAAAGCCTCTCTAGCAATGCCAAAACAGAATCTAACCAAGATTTTGGCAGAAACGATTAAGACAGGCATCATTAAATCGAACTTGATTGCCGTATTTGCAGGATTGGCCTTAGCCTTATATATAAATAATATGAGCCCATTTGATAAACTTGCGGAGATTTTATTAACTATCGCCGGCTCAGCACTTGTTATTGGTGCAGCAGGAACATTTAACAACTTATATGATCGAGATATCGATTCGGTTATGGATCGGACCAAAAAGCGGCCAACTGTAACAGGAGCCATCCAACCAAAACTTGCACTTCTCCTCGGGAGTGCCATGTCTTTGTTTGGACTATTGTTCCTTGCTATAGCCTCACCACTCGCAGCTTTCTTTGGCTTTTTGGGATTATTTCTATACGTTGTCCCTTATACGATGTGGTCAAAACGCCGTACCGTTTACAACACGGAAATTGGAAGTCTCTCTGGCGCCATGCCCCCGCTTATAGGCTGGGCTGCTATTACTTCTGATCTCATGCATCTTGAACTGCTCGGGCTTTTTATCATTATGGTCCTTTGGCAAATGCCACACTTTTATGCCATTGCCATCCGCAAGCATAATGACTATAAGGCAGCGAATGTTCCTATGCTTCCTGTTGTGAAAGGATTTAAGCGGACCTATGCACAAACGAATATCTATTTAGCAGCTTTAATGGCCGGCAGCTTTCTTTTTGCAGGTTTGCATATAGGTATAGCTTTATTAGCATTTCTCTTGAGTTCTGCATGGTTTATTCTCAGTGTCATTGGTTATAAAAAAATGTCTCCTGAGAAGTGGGCAACCACTATGTTTATTTTCTCGCTCAACCACTTAACCATTTTATTTGTGGTGATCATTGTATATTGCTTCATTGGCACACTGTTCGCTTAAATTATAAAGTTGGTCTTTGGGCCTAGAGAGAGTTATATCTTGTAACTCTCTCTAGGCTATAAAAATATATCCATTAAACAAATAAAAAAAGAACAGCGCATTTGCGCTGTTCTTTTTTTATTTGCCTGGCAACGTCCTACTCTCACAAGGG
>NZ_MAYT01000029.1 GCF_001685015.1 Pseudobacillus wudalianchiensis | reverse complement strand
CCCCTTGTGAGAGTAGGACGCTGCCAGGCAAAGCAAAAAAAGAGCCAACTTATGGCTCTTTTTTTTATTGATTTTTAATCCCGTTTTGTGTACTTTACTACTTTTCCCGTCATTGCATCTACCAGTACTTCTGCTTCACGTCCATAGACTGTAGATATTTCAACATCATAGACTAATTGGTTGTTGTATGTGTCTAAGTTAATTTCAGAGATGGTTCCTCGTCCATTTACCTGATCTATTGCTATTTCACGTGCTTTTTGATTAGAAACTTTTGTTTTAATTTTATTTTTCTGAGGGAGGTATTGGCTAACTTCCGAAACCTTGCCTGTTAGAGCGTTAACGTCCACCTCAAATCGTTTATCCCTTTTTACAATAGTAATTTCGTATTCTTTATTCCCTTCCTTACTTTCTTCCAGGTGGATTTCTCTCACTATCCCGCCCTTTAATTCATTCAATGCAATTCTTTTTGCCTTTACCTCATTAATTAATGATTTTGTTTCATTTGTTTGGACTGATTTCGGTTCGTTATTCGCCGGAGTGCAAGCACTAACTCCTGATAAAGTTGTTACAAATATAGTAGCTGTTAGGACCTTTGTTATTAATTTCATGATGAAAATCCCTTTCATAATAACAGTATGTTATTAGTATTCCCACTTCAAATCACTTTATTTAAGATTGTTTGCTTTTTTCGTCATGCCGCAAATATTAGAAGATGTTCATAAACATTGATATCAATTCTTTATTTATGAAAGTGACTTGGCAAGTCGATCTTATGGTTTGCTCCCTTTTAATGGATAGAAAGCTACAAGGAGAATTTTTTCCCTTTCACTTCTTCTTTTTTCTCTATTTAATTTGTGATAAACTTACGTCATTGTTTAAAAGGTTATTAGTTTTTAATTTAAAGGAGGGTGCCCCATGCTCGAAAATGGATTAGTTATGGCGTTGATTATTTTAATTATTAATGTTTGTTATGTATCATTCTTTACTATTCGGATGATCTTAACCTTAAAGGGGTATCGTTATATAGCTGCTTTTGTCAGCATGATCGAAATTGTTATTTACATTATTGGCTTAGGAATGGTGCTTGATAATTTAAACGAAATTCAAAATGTCATTGCTTATGCGATTGGATATGGCCTTGGGGTTATTGCTGGTATGAAATTGGAAGAAAAACTAGCGCTTGGTTATATTACAGTTAATGTCATCACAAAGGAATATGATAAAGACTTGCCAAAACAGCTGCGGGAACAAGGATATGGGGTAACAAGCTGGGCAGCTAATGGACTTGAAGGAGACCGAATGGCATTGCAAATTTTAACTCCAAGAAAGTATGAATTAAAGCTATACAGCCAGATTAAAGAGCTGGATCCTAAAGCATTTATTATTGCGTATGAACCAAAAACGATTCATGGCGGGTTCTGGGTAAAAACTGTAAAAAAAGGAAAGTTGGCCGAATGAGTAAAAAGAAAAAGTTTTATTTACAGGAAAATGAAACGATTGATCAGTGCCTTGAGCGAATGGCTAAGGAAGGATATCTTCCTGTTCGAAGAATGGAACGGCCTGTTTTTAAGGAAGAAATGACGAATGGAGAGAAAAAGTATATACCTGTTGGCAGAGAAATCATTTTTGAAGGAAAAATGATAGGCTAAACACGAACATTAAAAAAAGAAAAAATATAATTGTTCGATTTTTTATTGACAACAACGTTTTAAGCTTGTTAAGATGTAGATGACAAATACAGCGCCTCATATAATAGCGGGAATATGGCCTGCGAGTTTCTACCCGATTACCGTAAATGATCGGACTATGGGGAAAGCACATCTTATCTTGGGCTTATTATATTCTTAACGAGCTTTTTGCCCGGATGAGCTGCTTTCTCTTGTGAGAAAGGCAGCTATCCGGGCTTTTTATATGCAATTAACTATTTTGGGGAGGGCAATCATGTCAGTAGAAGTTGGCGTAATTATGGGAAGTACCTCTGATTGGGAAACGATGAAGCATGCTTGTGATATTTTAGAAGAGCTGGGGATTTCCTTTGAAAAGAAGGTAGTGTCTGCACACCGTACACCGGATCTCATGTTTCAATACGCGGAAAGTGCAAGAGAGAAAGGGTTGAAAGTGATCATTGCTGGTGCAGGGGGCGCCGCCCATCTTCCAGGAATGGTTGCTGCTAAAACGACGCTGCCGGTCATTGGAGTACCAGTCCAATCGAAAGCACTAAATGGGATGGATTCCTTATTATCCATCGTGCAAATGCCAGGTGGTGTACCAGTAGCAACAGTGGCTATTGGGAAAGCTGGTGCTACCAACGCTGGATTATTGGCAGCCCAAATATTGTCTACTACGAATCAGGAAGTGGCTCTAAAACTTGAGGAGCGACGCAAAAAGATAGAAGAAACTGTGTTGGAAAGTAGTGATCAGCTTGTCTAGACAAATGATTATGCCCGGGCAAACGATAGGAATTATCGGTGGCGGACAGCTTGGCCGGATGATGGCACTTGCTGCTAAAGAAGCTGGTTTTAAGATTGCAGTCCTTGAACCAGGAGAAAATTCTCCATGCGGGCAAGTAGCTGATATCGAAATTAATGCGGCTTATGACGACCCGGAAGCTTTAGAGCAACTGGCTGCGGTTAGCGATGTCATTACGTACGAATTTGAAAATATTGATTATGAAGGCTTAAAGAAGCTGCAGCAAAAAGCCTTTGTTCCACAAGGGGCAGAATTAATCAGGGTGACACAAAATCGTGTTGCTGAAAAAGAAGCGATTACAAATGCGGGCGTCCCTGTCGCACCTTATGCAGTGATCACAGAAGCAGGAGAAATTTATGATACGATAGATAAGCTCGGATATCCGGCTGTCTTGAAAACAGCACGTGGCGGCTATGATGGCAAAGGACAATTTGTGATTAAAGAAGCGGCTCATATTGAAGAAGCAGCCCAGCTCTTGCAGCACGGTGTATGTGTATTAGAGAAATGGATTCCGTTTGAAAAGGAAATTTCGGTTATTGTTTCACGAAATCTTCAAGGGGAAACCACTTACTTTCCAGTCGGAGAAAATATACATAAAGAAAATATTCTCCACGAAACAATTGTACCAGCAAGAGTGACGGATGAAGTCAAAGAAGAGGCGGTCAAAGCAGCAGAGAAGATTGCTGAAGCGCTCTCTCTCATTGGCACATTAGCAGTAGAGATGTTTGTTGGTAAAGACGGAGAAATTTACATTAATGAGCTAGCGCCGAGACCTCATAATTCAGGGCACTATACAATTGAAGCTTGCGACGTTTCCCAGTTTGGCCAGCATATTCGTGCCATTTGCAATTGGCCGCTAAAAACGCCCGAACTGCTAAAGGCGGCTCTTATGGTGAATATCCTTGGTGAACACGTGCCTGGTGTTCTGGAGGGTATAGCTGAACATCCAGAATGGTCTGTTCACTTATACGGGAAAGCAGAAGCGAAAGTGAAAAGAAAAATGGGGCATATCACCATTTTGGTAAATGACGTCAATGACGCACTTAAAGAAGTCGAGGCAAGCGGAATCTGGAGCAATAATGGAAAGTTGATCGGAGGACAAAAGAAATGATCGAACGTTATACACGCCCGGAAATGGGAGCCATTTGGACAGAAGAAAACCGTTATCAAGCTTGGCTGGAAGTGGAGATTCTTGCTTGTGAAGCATGGGCAGAACTTGGTGAAATTCCGAAAGAAGACGTACAAAAGATTCGTGAACGTGCGGGGTTTGATGTAAATCGTATTAAAGAAATTGAAGAAGAGACACGACATGATGTTGTAGCCTTTACACGGGCCGTATCTGAAACACTCGGAGAAGAACGCAAATGGGTACATTACGGTTTAACTTCTACAGATGTGGTCGATACAGCTTTATCTTATCTATTAAAGCAGGCAAACACTATCTTGAGAAAAGATCTTGAGAATTTCATTAGCATTTTAAAAGAGAAAGCGAAAGAGCATAAATACACAGTTATGATGGGACGGACGCACGGTGTTCATGCAGAGCCGACTACGTTTGGTTTGAAGCTTGCTCTCTGGCATGAAGAAATGAAACGAAACCTGGAGCGCTTCAATCAAGCAGCCGAAGGAGTAGAGTACGGAAAAATCTCAGGAGCAGTCGGTACGTATGCGAATATCGATCCATTTGTAGAAGAGTATGTGTGCCAGCATCTTGGAACAAAGCCGGCACCGATTTCTACACAAACATTACAGCGTGACCGTCATGCTCATTACATGGGAACGCTAGCTTTAATTGCTACTTCAATTGAGAAGTTTGCCGTTGAAATCCGTGGTCTGCAAAAAAGTGAAACACGCGAAGTAGAGGAATTCTTTGCAAAAGGTCAAAAGGGCTCTTCTGCGATGCCGCATAAGCGTAATCCAATTGGGTCAGAAAACATGACTGGGCTTGCTCGTGTTATTCGTGGCCATATGCTAACAGCTTATGAAAATGTACCGCTTTGGCATGAACGCGATATTTCTCACTCTTCAGCTGAACGGATCATTTTGCCAGATGCTACAATTGCCTTGAATTATATGCTAAACCGCTTCGGAAACATCGTGAAAAATTTAACTGTTTTTCCGGAGAACATGAAGCGTAACATGGATCGGACATTAGGCTTAATTTATTCTCAGCGTGTTCTTTTAGCTTTGATTGATAAAGGCATGGCACGTGAAGCAGCTTATGATACTGTGCAGCCAAAGGCGATGGAAGCTTGGGAGAAGCAAGTGCCATTCCGTGAATTAATTGAAGCGGACGAGAACATTACATCAAAATTAACTGCTGAAGAAATTGCTGATTGCTTTGACTATAATTATCATCTTCAGCATGTAGATACAATCTTCACCCGTCTTGGGTTAGATCAATAACAAAATAAAGGCACCCGTTTTACACGGGGCCTTCTTCTAACAACTAGTGACTGAAGATTTTTAATTATTTTTACAAGGGGGACGTTACATTGGAAAAGGGCTCACTGCTTTATGAAGGAAAAGCGAAACGGATTTATGCAACCGATCAGGAGGATGTTGTCTTGATCTCCTACAAAGATTCAGCCACTGCTTTTAATGGAGAAAAGAAGGCAGAGCTGGCAGGTAAGGGAAGACTGAACAATGAAATCAGCAGCCGCATCTTTTTAAAGCTTAAGGAGCACAACATTCCCTCTCACTTTATTGAGCAGCTCTCAGAGCATGAGCAGCTGGTTAAGCATGTAACGATTATTCCGCTCGAGGTTGTAACGAGAAATGTGGCGGCAGGAAGCTTAGCCAAACGTCTCGGACTTGAAGAAGGACAAGTATTTGATCAACCAATCGTTGAGTTCTACTTTAAAGATGATCAACTTGGTGATCCTCTTCTTACTGAAGACCATATTCAGTTGTTAAACATTGCTTCTAAAGAAGAAGTAGCTGAGATCAAGAAGCAGGCTTTAGCTATTAACGAAGCTCTTCGCTCATTATTTGCAGAAATGGAAATCGATTTGATCGACTTTAAAGTCGAATTCGGCAAAGACAAAAAAGGAATTATTTTACTAGCTGATGAAATTTCACCGGATACTTGCCGTTTATGGGAAAAGAACACAAATCGCAAGCTGGATAAAGATGTATTCCGCCGCGATTTAGGTAATTTAGTAGAAGCATATGAAGAAGTATTTAATAGATTAGGGGGAAAACAACATGTATAAAGTAAAAGTATTCGTCACATTAAGAGAAAGTGTATTAGATCCACAAGGAAAAGCGGTTCAGCAATCACTAACGAATCTTGGCTATGAAGGCGTTCAAGATGTGCGTATCGGCAAATATATGGAATTAACGATTGATGGAAACACCCAAGATGTAGAGAAGACAGTAAAAGAAGTATGTGAAAAGCTGTTGTCAAATCCAGTTATCGAAGACTATAGATATGAGATTGAGGAGAGTGTTCAGCAGTGAAATTTGCAGTGATCGTGTTCCCTGGCTCTAATTGTGATGTTGATATGTTTCATGCGGTAAAGGATGAATTAGGTGAAGAAGTAGAATATGTCTGGCATGATGCCGATGACTTAAGCCAATTTGATGGTATTTTACTGCCGGGCGGCTTCTCCTATGGTGACTACCTTCGTTCAGGAGCCATTGCTCATTTATCAAAAGTGATGAGTGAAGTGAAAAAAGCAGCTGAAGCAGGAAAACCGATTCTCGGTGTGTGCAATGGCTTTCAAATTTTACTCGAATCTGGCTTGCTGCCAGGCGCGATGCTGCGCAATAAAGATTTAAAATTTGTTTGCAGACCGACAAAATTACGAGTGGAAAACAACGAAACGATGTTTTCTTCTGCCTATAACAAAGGAGAAGAAATTACTATCCCTGTCGCTCACGGAGAAGGAAACTATTACTGTGATGAAGCAACTTTAAAGCAACTGCAAGACAATCAACAAATCGTTTTTACGTATGCTGATAATTTCAATGGTAGCCTGCAGAGCATTGCCGGAATCGTGAATGAAAAAGGCAACGTTCTCGGAATGATGCCCCACCCCGAGCGGGCAGTAGATGAGCTGCTAGGAAGCGCAGACGGATTAAAACTATTTCAATCAATTGTAAAACAATGGAGGGAATCTCATGTCGTTAATGCTTGAACCAAGTCCATCACAAATTAAGGAACAGAAAATTTACCATGAAATGGGCATGACGGATGAGGAATTCGCAAAAGCTGAGCAGATTCTAGGACGTACGCCAAACTACACGGAAACCGGTCTTTTCTCTGTTATGTGGTCTGAGCACTGCAGCTATAAAAATTCCAAACCAGTGCTTCGTAAATTCCCGGTAACAGGCGAACGTGTTCTTCAAGGTCCGGGAGAAGGCGCCGGAATCGTTGATATTGGCGATGAGCAGGCAGTCGTCTTTAAAATCGAAAGCCATAACCATCCATCTGCGATCGAACCATACCAAGGTGCAGCAACAGGTGTCGGCGGCATTATCCGTGATGTTTTCTCAATGGGGGCCCGTCCGGTTGCCATGCTGAATTCCTTGCGTTTCGGCGAGCTAGAGTCTAGCCGTGTGAAATATTTATTTGAAGAAGTAGTAGCCGGAATCGCTGGCTATGGCAACTGTATCGGTATTCCGACAGTTGGCGGGGAGGTTCAATTCGACCACACGTACGAAGGAAACCCACTAGTTAATGCGATGTGTGTCGGATTAATTGATCATAAAGATATCCAAAAGGGCCAAGCAAAAGGGGTTGGCAACACGGTTATGTACGTTGGAGCCAAGACAGGCCGCGATGGTATTCACGGTGCAACTTTTGCTTCTGAAGAATTAAGCGAACAATCTGAAGACAAGCGCCCAGCTGTCCAAGTCGGCGACCCGTTCATGGAAAAGCTGTTACTGGAAGCTTGTCTTGAATTAGTAAAAAGTGATGCACTTGTCGGCATTCAAGATATGGGAGCTGCGGGATTAACGAGCTCTTCAGCAGAAATGGCGAGCAAAGCTGGCTCAGGAATCGAAATGAATCTTGATTTTGTTCCTCAGCGTGAAACAGGCATGACGCCATATGAAATGATGTTATCGGAATCACAAGAGCGGATGCTCATTGTTATTAAAAAAGGCCGCGAAAAAGAAATCGAAGAGCTTTTTGCTAAATATGGCCTAGAGGCTGCAACGGTTGGCCGTGTAACAGATGATGGCATGCTCCGTCTTCTTCATAAAGGCGAAGTAGTAGCAGAAGTGCCTGCAGATGCCCTTGCGGAAGATGCGCCAGTGTATTATAAGCCATCGGCAGAGCCGGCTTACTATGGCGAATATCAAGCGATGGAGCAAAAAACACCTCAAGTGGAAGACTTCAAACAAACACTTATTCAATTGCTCTCTCAGCCTACAATTGCAAGCAAAGAATGGGTGTACGGACAATATGATTACCAAGTAAGAACAAATACAGTTGTAGCACCTGGTTCTGATGCAGCGGTCATTCGTGTGCGCGGTACGAAAAAAGCGTTAGCGATGACAACAGACTGTAACTCTCGCTATCTATACCTTGATCCTGAAATAGGCGGAAAAATTGCGGTAGCGGAAGCGGCTCGTAATATCATCTGCTCAGGCGGCGAACCATTAGCGATTACCGATTGTTTAAACTTCGGAAATCCAGAAAAACCAGAAATTTTCTGGCAGCTTGAAAAAGCAACAGATGGAATGAGCGAAGCATGCCGTGTGTTAAGTACACCAGTTATCGGCGGAAACGTGTCTTTATACAATGAAACGAATGGAACAGCCGTTTACCCGACACCTGTTGTGGGCATGGTTGGTCTCATTAAAGATCTTTCTCATATTACAACGCAAAGCTTCAAACAAGCAGGCGATCTTATCTATGTTATTGGAGAAACAAAAGCCGAATTTGGTGGAAGTGAATTGCAAAAGCTGCACCATAATGGAGAAATTTTCGGAAAAGCACCGGCGATTGATTTAACAGTAGAGGAAGCAAGACAAGCAGCTTTATTAAAAGCGATTCAAGCAGGCGCCGTACAATCAGCGCATGACGTAGCTGAGGGTGGATTCGCAGTAGCGCTTGCTGAGAAAGCTTTCGGCACCGGCCTTGGAGCAAGCGTAGCTGTTGAGGCAAATATTGAGCGGACAGCAGCTTTATTTAGCGAAACGCAATCTCGTTTTATCGTGACAGTCAGCAAAGAAAATCAAGAGGCATTTGAAGCCATTGTAACGGAAGCGAAGTTGATTGGCGAAGTAACGGCAGAAGCAGATTTAGTGATCGAGCAACAAGGTGAGAAAGTCATCAAAGCGGAAATCCATGAACTTGAAGGTGCTTGGAAAGGGGCGATCCCATGCTTGCTGAAATCAGAGGATTAAATGAAGAGTGTGGCGTGTTTGGCATATGGGGACATGAAGATGCAGCGCAGATTACGTATTACGGTCTGCACAGCTTGCAACACCGCGGTCAAGAAGGAGCTGGGATTGTTGTATCAGACGGCAAAAAGCTTCGTGGTATAAAAGGTGAAGGTCTCGTCACAGAAGTATTCAGCCAGGAAAAAGTTCAAGAATTAAAAGGTTTTGGAGCCATTGGCCACGTAAGATACACAACAGCAGGAGGCGGCGGATATGAAAATGTTCAGCCGCTGCTGTTTCATTCACAGTCTGGCAGTCTGGCGCTGGCTCATAATGGAAATTTAATTAATGCGACCTCCTTGAAGCATCAACTTGAAGGCCAGGGAAGCATTTTTCAAACAACTTCAGACACAGAAGTATTGGCGCATTTAATTCGCCGCGGCGGGTTTGGAACGATGAAAGATCAAATGAAACATGCTTTGTCTATGTTAAAAGGAGCGTATGCCTTTTTAGTTATGACAGAAAATGAACTAATGGTGGCACTTGATCCCAACGGGTTGCGTCCGTTATCAATCGGTCAGCTTGGCGATGCCTTTTGTGTAGCCTCTGAAACATGCGCCTTTGACCTCATTGGAGCGAAATTTATTCGTGATGTCGCACCAGGAGAACTATTGATCATCAATAAAGATGGTGTGCGGTCCGAGCGTTTTTCAATGGCTACGAACCAGGCGATTTGTACGATGGAGTACGTGTACTTCTCTCGTCCGGACAGTGATATTCATGGAATCAATGTTCACAGTGCGAGAAAGCGTTCTGGCATTCAGCTCGCAAAAGAAGTAAATATTGAAGCGGATGTTGTAACTGGTGTCCCGGATTCAAGCATTTCGGCTGCGATTGGGTTTGCAGAAGCAACAGGCATTCCTTATGAAATGGGACTGATTAAAAATCGTTACGTCGGCCGGACGTTCATCCAGCCTTCACAATCATTGCGTGAACAAGGGGTAAAAATGAAGCTGTCTCCAGTTCGCGGCGTGGTAGAGGGAAAACGCGTTGTCATGGTTGATGATTCAATCGTACGAGGTACGACGAGCAAACGTATTGTAAAAATGTTAAAGGATGCTGGCGCACTGGAAGTACATGTCTGTATTACTTCGCCGCCAATTAAAAATCCTTGTTACTATGGGATTGATACTTCAACAAGAGAAGAGTTAATCTCTGCTACTCATACAGATGAAGAATTGCGTCAACTCATTGGGGCTGATTCTTTAACGTTTTTGAGTGTAGAGGGCATGATTGAAGCGATTGGCCATGAGAAGCAAAATGGTCACTGCGGCCAGTGCCTAGCTTGTTTTACAGGAGAATACCCAACAGAGATTTTACCGGATACAAAGCATCCGCATGATAAAGAAGTAATGTGCTAATGAAAGAGCTGCCGGGTTTTCTCGCAGCGATGAGGATATTAAGGGGGAACTTATAAAATGGCAAAGGCGTATGAAGCGGCAGGAGTCAATATTGAAGCGGGTTATGAAGCCGTTGAACGGATGAAGAAGCATGTAAGCCGGACGAACCGTGCTGGTGTGATGGGCGCTCTTGGCAGCTTTGGCGGCATGTTTGATTTATCTGCTGTTAATGTAAAAGAGCCTGTATTAGTGTCCGGTACAGATGGAGTCGGAACAAAGCTGAAGCTCGCATTCATGATGGACCGCCATGACACAATCGGTATTGATTGCGTGGCAATGTGTGTGAATGACGTAATCGTTCAAGGAGCAGAGCCGCTTTATTTCCTTGATTACATTGCCTGCGGCCAAGCTTTGCCTGAAAAAATCGAGCAAATCGTTAAGGGAGTTGCTGACGGCTGTGAACAAGCTGGCTGCGCATTAATCGGCGGGGAAACAGCAGAAATGCCGGGAATGTACAGCGATGGAGAGTATGATATCGCTGGCTTCACAACAGGCGTCGCTGAGAAGAGCAAGCTGATTACAGGAGAGACGATTCAAGAAGGAGATGTGCTTATTGGCTTGCCATCAAGCGGTGTGCACAGCAATGGATTTTCGCTCGTTCGCAAAGTCTTTTTTGAGCAACATGGTCTTCAACCAGAAGCCGAATTAGAAGAGCTATCAGCTCCTCTTGGGGAAGTACTGCTTACACCAACAAAGATTTACGTAAAACCAGTTCTCGAAGTATTGAAGAAGATGGAAGTCAAAGGAATGGCTCATATAACAGGCGGCGGCTTCATTGAAAATATTCCGCGTGCATTGCCGGAAGGACTAGGAGCAGTGATTACCGAAGGGACATGGGACATTCCGGAGATTTTCTATGCCTTAAAAGCGTACGGTAAACTTGATGAGAAGGAAATGTATAATATTTTCAACATGGGGATTGGATTAGTGATGATCGTATCTGCTTCAGAAGAGGAACAGGCCAAACAGCTGATTGAAAAAGCCGGGGAGAAAGCTTACACAATCGGTCGGGTCATCGCAGGTGAAGGAGTTCAATTCGAATCATGAAAAAAGAGGGGAAAAGCTGTATCGCTCTGTTTGCATCCGGCAGCGGGAGTAATGTTCAGGCGATCGCAGAAGCTGTTCAAACAGGGGAAATTCCGGCTCACATTGCGTTGTTAGTGTGTGACCAGCCGGATGCATATGTGATCAAGCGTGCGGAACAATTAAATATTCCAGTGTTTTCTTTTCGTGCAAAAGAATATGCGTCTAAAGCAGAATTCGAGCAAGAAATCGTTCATAGACTCCGGGAAGCCGGAGTTGACTTTATTTTTCTGGCAGGGTATATGCGTTTGATTGGAGAAACACTTTTGCATGCTTATCGTGGCAAAATAGTAAACATTCATCCTTCTTTGCTCCCTGCTTTCCCAGGGAAAGATGCCATTGGCCAGGCTTTTAATGCTCAGGTGAAGATAGCCGGAGTGACGGTTCACTTTGTAGATGAGGGAATGGATACAGGGCCCATCATTGATCAGGAAAGTGTGCGGATGGCGGAGGATGAGACAAGGGAATCATTGCAGAGAAAAATTCAAGAAGTGGAGCATGAACTGTACCCGCGGGTTATTAAAAAACTTTTAACTGAAGCAGTTATGGAGGGAATAACGGAATGAAAAAACGCGCTTTACTCAGTGTATCGGATAAAAGCGGTATCGTAGATTTTGCAAGAGAATTAATAGCGTTGGACTTTGAAATTGTTTCAACAGGCGGAACAAAGAAAATGATCGCAGAAGCAGGTTTGCCTGTTATGAGTGTCAGTGACGTAACAGGGTTTCCTGAAATTCTTGAGGGGCGCGTAAAAACGTTAAACCCATTTATTCACGGGGGCTTGCTTGCTAAAAGAGGCGAGGCAGATCATGCAAGACAGCTGGAAGAACAAAAAATTACTCCCATTCACCTTGTTTGTGTGAATTTATATCCATTCCAACAAACGATTGCTAAGCCGGATGTGACAGTGGATGACGCGATTGAAAATATTGATATCGGCGGGCCGGCTATGCTGCGTGCTTCTGCCAAAAACCATGAATACGTAACGGTTCTTGTCGATTCTGCTGATTATGAAACAGTATTAGCAGAATTGAAATCAGCTGGAGATACGACGAAAGAAACGAGAAGAAAGCTAGCCGCAAAAGTATTCCGTCATACCGCTGCTTATGATGCGATGATTGCCAGCTACATGACCAAACTAACCGATGAAAAACAACCAGAAAAAATGACATTTACATATGAATTAAAGCAGCCGCTTCGTTATGGAGAAAACCCTCACCAGCAAGCTGCTTTTTACGAACAGCCGCTTGGCTCTGCTTTTTCGATTGCACGCGCTAAACAGCTTCATGGAAAAGAGCTTTCATACAATAACATTCGCGATGCGGATGCCGCTTTGCAAATTGTTAAAGAATTCTCTGAGCCGGCAGCTGTAGCTGTTAAGCATATGAATCCATGTGGTGTTGGCGTGGGCAGCACGATCCAAGAAGCCTATGAGCGTGCTTACGAAGCAGATCCGACTTCAATTTTTGGAGGGATTGTCGCTTTGAATCGTCCTATAGATGGGGCATTAGCTGAAAAGCTGCATGAAATCTTCCTGGAAATCATTATTGCACCGGAATTTACAGAAGAAGCACTGGCTGTATTAACAGCGAAGAAAAATATCCGTCTCTTAACGCTGTCATTTGATGAAGGAAACGACAAAGAGAAAGTATTAACATCTGTAGAAGGAGGCTTGCTCGTTCAAGATCTTGATCTTCATTCATTGGAGGATGCTGATCTTCGTGTTGTTACAAAACGAGAGCCGACGGAAGAGGAATGGGCCGCATTAAAGCTTGGCTGGAAAGTTGTAAAGCATGTGAAGTCTAATGCGATCGTTGTAACAGATGATAAGATGACACTTGGTGTTGGGGCAGGACAAATGAACCGTGTGGGTGCAGCGAAAATCGCGCTGGAACAGGCTGGAGAAAAAGCAAACGGTGCAGCTCTCGCTTCTGATGCGTTCTTCCCAATGAATGATACGGTAGAAGCGGCAGCAAAAGCCGGTATTACAGCGATCATTCAGCCAGGCGGCTCGATTAAAGATGAAGATTCCATTAAAAAAGCAGATGAATACGGCATTGCGATGGTCATGACCGGTATTAGACATTTTAAACATTAATCAAGAGGGGAGGAACGAAGATGAACGTTCTTGTTGTTGGCCGTGGAGGCAGAGAACATGCAATCTGCAAGAAACTTTCGGAAAGCCCGCAAGTGCAGAAAGTCTTTTGTGCACCAGGCAATGCCGGGATTGCCCAGGATGCAGAAATAGTAGAAATTGATGAAATGAATTTTACAGCTTTGAGCGAATTTGCCCTTAGCGAGAATATTGGGTTGACGATCATTGGGCCTGAAAATCCGCTTTCTGCTGGGATTGTCGACCATTTTCAAGAAAAAGGCTTAAAGGTATACGGGCCTAATAAAGCAGCGGCAGAACTTGAAGGAAGCAAGTCTTTTGCTAAGATGATGATGGGAAAATATAATATTCCGACCGCTCGCTATGCCTCTTTTGACCATTACGAAGAAGCAAAAGCTTATATCGAGGAACAGGGAGCCCCGATTGTTCTCAAAGCAGACGGACTTGCAGCTGGAAAAGGTGTAACAGTAGCCATGACCATAGAAGAGGCACTTACCGCTCTTGAAGAGATGATGGTCGCTAAAAAGTTTGGCGAGGCCTCTTCAAAATTAGTCATTGAGCAGTATCTTGAAGGGGAAGAGTTTTCTCTAATGGCGTTTGTGAACGGCGAACACGTGTATCCCATGGAAGCAGCTCAGGATCATAAGCGGGCATTTGACAATGATGAAGGTCCAAACACGGGCGGCATGGGCGCTTATTCACCGATCCCTCATATTTCAGCAGATGTAATTGAGCAGTCAGTTCAGGAAATTCTTCTTCCCATTGCTAAAGGAATGGCAGCGGAAGGACGCCCATTCACGGGTATCATTTTTGCAGGGCTAATGCTGACGAAAGAAGGACCGAAAACAATCGAATTCAATGCTCGTTTTGGTGATCCAGAGACACAAGTGGTGTTGCCTCGGCTTGAATCCGATCTTATCCAGGTTTTTCTCGATGTGCTTGCTGGAAAAGACCCTGAATTGAAATGGAAAGACGATGCGGTGCTGGGTGTTGTGCTGGCATCAGATGGTTATCCGGAAAGCTATGAAAAAGGCCATCCGATTAAAGGTCTTGAAAAAGTAGATTCTGCTGCTGTCCTGCATGCAGGAACCTTTAAAGATGAAGCAGGAACCATTTGTGCGAATGGCGGCCGAGTGCTCCTTGTAACAGGAATTGCTCCGTCTATCCAAGAGGCGAGACAAGAGGCTTATAAAAAAATGAACAATATTCAAACGGATCATTTTTTCTATCGAAAAGATATCGGCAGCCGAGCTATTGCCGAATCAGTAAAGTAATGGCTGTAAAAACAAGACCCTTTTCAAGGGTCTTGTTTTTATATCTAATAAAGTTTTCGTGTTTGTGAAAGGTCTCTAGTGGAAAGTAATGATAATGGATCATACAAAATGGAAAGGCGGATTGTTATGTTTCATTATACAAAAATGGTCTCCATCCCTTTAGAAGAGGCCGTTACGAAGCTGGAGAGCTCTTTAAAAAGCGAGAAATTTGGGGTGCTATGGCAGTTTAACATCCAGGAGAAGCTGCAGGAAAAAGGAGTAGAGTTTAATAAGAAGTTTATTGTGCTTGAAGTATGTAATCCACAGGAAGCTAAGAAAGTATTAGAGGAAGAAAACTTGGCAAGCTACTTTCTGCCATGTAAAATAGTCGTTTATGAAGAAAATGGCCAGACGAAAATTGGCATGCCAAGGCCAACAGTTTTAATTTCTCTGCTTGAGAATGACAAGTTAAAAGAAGCGGCAAAGGATATTGAAGAAAGGTTGATTGGCTGCATGGATGCTATTTAGTAAAAGGAAGCCTTATTTTTAAAAATAAGAATACCGCTCAGAAGGATAACTCCTTCTGTTTTTCTTTGTTTCCTAACAGTGATTAGAATCTATTTTGTAGGAAAATAAATTGCTTTTATTAGAGCAATTTAAAGAGAATTAGAGGTAAAAAATGGCTTATATATAAAGGGAAGAAGCTGTATGAAACAGCATGTTTAATTTTTCACATATTGTTCAAAAAAAATCTAATTCTTTAATGCTTTAAACTGTGAAATATGTTAAGATAACACTAATCTAAAATACGGGATGATAGCTTCCTTTCAGGAGGGGTGTTTAGATAAATGTTAGAACAAAGACATCAATGGAAGAACAAACAATTAAGAGAACATGTAGCAGTAGTCAACGGTGAAATTTCTCCGACGCTAGTGCTGAAAAATGCCCGCTTTTTGCATTCCGTGCTAAAGCAGTGGGTGACTGCGAATATATGGATTTATGAAGATCGCATCGTCTATGTCGGAGAAGAACTGCCACAAAACAATACAGGCGAAGTGTATGATTGCAGTGGTAAAACGCTTGTTCCAGGTTATATTGAACCGCATGTGCATCCGTTTTTACTTTATAATCCTCAAAGTTTCGCTGAGTATGCAGCGAAAACAGGAACAACGACGTCTATTAATGATAACTTAATGTTATTTTTAGCATTAGAAGAAAAGAAAGCGTTTTCTTTGTTAGAGGAATTCCGGTCACTGCCTGTTAGCATGTATTGGTGGTGCCGCTATGATGGACAGACAGAATTAGCCAATGAAGAAGAAGTCGTCTCGAATGTAGCCGTTAAATCTTGGATTGAGCATGATGCCGTAGTTCAAGGCGGTGAATTAACAGGCTGGCCGAAGCTGTTGGCAGGCGATGAGATGATGCTGCATTGGATTCAAGAAACGAAGCGGCTCCGCAAAAGAATTGAAGGCCACTTTCCAGGTGCCTCTGAGAAAACATTAACAAAGATGGCTCTGCTTGGAGCGGACAGTGATCATGAAGCAATGAGCGGCAAGGACATCTATAAGCGGCTGATGGCTGGTTATATGGTCTCTTTACGTCATTCATCGATTCGTCCTGACCTTGAAGGGCTGCTTCAAGACATGAGAGAGATGGGCCTTAACCAATACGACATGATGATGTTCACAACAGACGGAGCAAGCCCTTCTTTTTACAAAGAAGGAATTTTAGATTGGATGATTGCTAGAGCGATGGAATATGATATTCCAGCCATTGATGCGTATCACATGGCCAGCTACAATGTAGCAAGATATTACCGCATCGACCATTTACATGGCATGATTGCTCCAGGACGGATTGCCAATATTAATATTTTACAAGATGAATTTCATCCTTCTCCAATTTCAGTCCTATCGAAAGGCCAATGGCTGAAAAAAGAAGATGAAGTTCCCTCATTCCCAGCTATTGAGTGGGAGAAGTTTGGCTTTGGCCCGCTTGCTCTAGATTATAACTTGACAGAAGAAGATTTGCAATTTTCCATGCCTTTTGGAATGCAGCTTATGAATAATGTTATTACAAAGCCATATTCACTTGAAAGGGATATGTCGGCAGAAGAAATTTCTACAACAGATGACGAAAGCTTTTTAGTGTTACTTGACCGTCAAGGCAAGTGGCGGGTCAACACGACTCTTAAAGGGTTTACTTCAAAAGTAGAAGGGCTGGCCTCTTCTTTTTCTAACACAGGTGATATTATTTTAATTGGAAAATGTAAAAGAGAAATGGAGAGGGCATTTAATCGGATGAAAGAAATGGGCGGGGGAATCGTTCTTTCAGAAGGTGGAGAAGTTATTTATGAAATTCCGCTGGCGCTCTCTGGATTAATGTCAACAAAACCTTTTGAAGAGGTTATGGAAGAAGAAGAAGAGTTGAAAGGGCTCTTGGTGGAAAGAGGCTATTTATACGATGACCCTCTTTACACATTGTTATTCTTATCGTCTACTCATTTACCATATCTTCGAATTACACCACAAGGAATGTACGACGTCATGAAGAAAACGGTACTCTTTCCGACGATAATGCGTTAAAATAGTAAAGTACAAGAGAATAGATATGGGAGTTTATGTATGAGAAAATGGACCATGCTAGCCTTGTTAGCAGGCGCTTTGCTACTGGGCGGCTGCTGGGGAGAGAAAGAGAAAAAGATAGAAAAAGATAACGAGCGGCAAACGAAGGGACAGAGTTATACGTTTCCTTTAACCGGAAAACAAACAAAAGAACAGTTTGACCAGCGTGCGGTCGCTGTAGTTGTGAATAACCACCCTCAAGCCCGGCCACAAACCGGCCTAGCCGAAGCGGATGTAGTATATGAAGTACTAGTTGAAGGAAATATGACAAGGTTTCTTGCTATTTATCAAAGCGAGCACCCTAAAGAAGTCGGGCCTGTCCGGAGTGCCAGAGATTACTTTATTGACTTAGCTGAAGGGTATGACAGTCTTTTTATTGCCCATGGATACAGTCCAGAAGCAAAAGAGCGGCTTTTCAGTGGAGAAGTTGATCAAATAAACGGCATCCAGCATGATAAAACGATTTTTACAAGGGATTCTTCCCGGAAGGCACCACACAATTCTTATGTCCAGTTCGATAAGATGTATGAAGAGGCAAAAGAAAAAGGCTATGAACTCAACGATATGCCAGACCGATTGAATTTCTTAAAGTCGTCGGATGTAACAGAGGGGGCTGAGCAAAAAGCATCATCTGTTCGTGTTGTTTATTCAAGCAATCCTGCTTTTCAAGTAGAGTATAGATATAATGCTGATAAGAAAAGCTATGAGCGATTTGTCGGTGGAGAGCAGCAGTTTGATCGTGAGTCAAAAAGAGCCATTCGTGCCGCTAACGTGCTTATCATTGAAGCGGGGCATCGCGTGACAGATGGAGAGGGACGGCTTGATATCGATTTATCTTCCGGTGGAAATGCGTATCTCGTGCAAAATGGAGTGGTTCATACAGCAGAATGGTCAAACGTAGAGGGACGGATCTTGCCTTTCAAAGATGGTTCACCGATGGGATTTGCGAAAGGGAAGACGTGGATTAATATTATTCCTGCTTCTAAAGGATTAGACAAGATGGTAAATTTAGGAAATAATTAGAAAAGGGGTTTGACACTTAATATGCAAATTGAAAAACTGCGCGGAAGGGAATTGGATCAGTTATTTGAAGCGATTCTCACACTTCGTAATTTAGAAGAGTGTTATTTATTTTTCGATGATCTTTGCACGGTGAACGAAATTCAGTCTCTCGCCCAACGTTTGGAAGTAGCACGCATGCTGAAAGAAGGAAAAACCTATCATAAAATTGAAAGCGGAACGGGTGCATCCACTGCTACCATTTCACGGGTGAAGCGTTGCCTTAACTACGGAAACGATGCGTACCAGCTTGTTTTAGATCGATTAAAAGAAAAAGAAAATTTGAAAGAACAGCAATAATGGGGTCTGACCCCCACCGCATTAATAGGTTAATGCGATGGGGGTCAGACCTTTGTTTTAGCATAGAGGAACAAATGTTATAATGATGGGGTGCAAATTTGCGAATAGCAAAAGCGCGGATAAAAGAATGGAGGAAATTGCTAGATGTATGATGTGCGTGAATGGCGTCATGTGTTTAAGTTAGATCCGAATAAGGAGATAGATGACTCCGTGTTAGAACAAGTATGTGAGTCAGGGACAGATGCTGTTATAATCGGCGGCAGTGATGGAGTTACTTTGGATAACGTATTAAATTTAATGGCGCGTATCCGCCGTTACACCGTACCGTGCGTACTCGAGGTGTCCACGATTGAATCGATTACCCCGGGTTTTGATTTGTATTTTATCCCCACGGTGCTAAATAGTAGAAATACAGAGTGGGTGACAGGGCTTCATCATCAGGCAGTGAAAGAGTACGGAGAGCTGATGGAGTGGGAAGAAATTTACATGGAAGGCTATTGTATTGCCAATCCCGATTGTAAAGCAGCAGCCTTAACAGAAGCCAAAGCGCCGCTTGAGATAGAAGACATTACAGCTTATGCGATGATGGCGGAGAGAATGTTTCAGCTGCCGCTGTTTTATTTAGAATATAGCGGTACATATGGCGATTTAGCCGCCGTAAAAGCCGTACGTGAGACGCTTGAAAAAACGGTTTTCTTTTATGGCGGAGGGATTACAGGCCCTGAGCAGGCAAAGGAAATCGCTCAGTATGCAGATGTCATTGTCGTTGGGAATGCCGTGTATGAAAATGTAGATAAAGCTATTGAAACAGTCACAGCAGTGAAAAATCAGATATAATAGGAACGAACGTTCTAATAGGCGGTGAAAGTATAATGCAGTTTTTAACTGAGAAGCTATTAACAGGTTTGAATAAACAGCAGCAGGAAGCTGTTAAAACAACGGAAGGACCGTTATTGATCATGGCAGGGGCAGGGTCTGGCAAGACGAGGGTGTTAACACATCGGATTGCGTACCTGATGGTGGAAAGGGGCGTTAATCCTTATAATATCCTCGCGATTACCTTTACGAATAAAGCAGCGCGGGAAATGAGAGACCGGATCGGAGCATTGCTCGGCGGAGCGGCAGAAGAAGTGTGGATCTCCACGTTCCACTCGGCTTGCGTCCGTATTTTACGGCGGGATATCGATCGGATTGGCTACAACCGTAACTTCACAATTTTAGATACAACAGACCAGCAGTCAGTTATTAAAGGGATCTTAAAAGAGAAAAACCTTGACCCCAAAAAGTTTGATCCCCGTGCCATTCTGGCAGCGATCAGTTCGGCAAAGAATGAATTAATTGATCCCGAGACATTCGCTAAGCGACAAGGCGGTTACATGGATCAAATCGTGAGTGAAGTATACACTGAGTATCAAAGACGCTTGAAGAAAAATCAGGCACTTGATTTTGACGATTTAATTATGGTGACCATTCAACTATTTCAACGAGTTCCGGAAGTGTTGGAGTTTTATCAGCGGAAATTTCAGTACATTCATATCGATGAGTATCAGGATACAAACCGGGCTCAATATATGTTAGTCAAACTGTTAGCAAGCCGCTTTCAGAATTTGTGTGTAGTCGGAGATTCTGATCAAAGTGTATACGGCTGGCGGGGAGCAGACATTGCTAACATTCTTTCTTTTGAAAAAGACTACCCGCAGTCTCGCTCGATCTTCCTTGAACAAAATTATCGGTCAACGAAGCGGATTTTACATGCGGCCAATGAAGTGATTAAAAACAATTTTAATCGGAAGCCGAAAAACTTATGGACGGAAAATGCAGATGGATGCAATATTTCCTATTTCCGGGGTGACACACAGCAAACGGAAGCACAGTTTGTTGCCGGAAAGATTCAAGAATTAACAGCCAGCGGCAAACGAAAGCGATCAGACATTGCGATTTTATATCGTACGAATGCTCAATCGCGTGTAATAGAAGAAGTATTGATGAAGTCGAATATTGATTACAACATCGTGGGCGGCACCAAGTTCTACGACCGTAAGGAAATTAAGGATTTGCTGGCCTATTTACGGCTCATCGCTAATCCGGCAGATGACATTAGCTTACAGCGTATTATTAATGTGCCAAAGCGTGGACTAGGTTCAACGTCTCTTGATAAAATATCACGGTACGCTCAAGATAATGATTTGACGATGTATGAAGCTTTAGCAGAAGCCGACTTTATTGGAATTAGCAGCAAGGCGGCAAAGACGGCCCTGGAATTCCGCAGACTGATTGAAACGTACACTCAGCAGCAGGAATATCTTTCGGTCTCTGAGCTGGTCGAAGAAGTACTAGAGCGCACCGGTTACCGTGACATGCTAAAAGCAGAAAAGACCATTGAAGCACAAAGCAGACTAGAGAACATTGAAGAGTTTCTTTCCGTTACAAAGAACTTTGAAGACAACAGCGAAGATAAAAGTTTAGTTGCTTTTCTTACGGATTTAGCCCTTGTGGCGGATATTGATGAAGTAGGCAAAGAGGAAAAAGTGCAGGATTCCGTTGTTTTAATGACGCTTCATTCTGCCAAAGGATTAGAGTTTCCAGTCGTCTTTTTAATGGGAATGGAAGAAGGCGTGTTCCCTCATAGCCGGTCTTTGATGGACGAAAATGAAATGGAAGAAGAAAGACGTTTGGCTTACGTTGGGATTACGAGAGCAGAGGAAGAACTGTACTTAACGAATGCTCAAATGCGGACCTTGTATGGACGAACTAATATGAACCCTGTATCGCGGTTTATTAGTGAAATTCCGGCTGATTTAATTGATGACTTGGCAGCAAGCAAAAAGGTCAACACATCATTCGGTTTGAAAACACAGCCTGCCCGCCGTCCGGTCACACGTCCGCAAATTAAAACAGCCAGCATAGAATCTGATTGGAAGGTTGGCGACAAAGCGACCCATAAGAAGTGGGGAACAGGCACAGTTGTCAGTGTGAAAGGCAGCGGAGAAAGCATCGAGTTAGATATCGCTTTTCCAAGCCCAATTGGCATTAAACGTCTGCTGGCAGCCTTTGCCCCGATTGAAAAAGCGTAAATGAAGGAGTGGTCAACATGGACTTGCAAGCTGCTGAAAAAAGAGCACAGGAGCTTCATAATCTATTAAATCAGTATAATTATGAATACTACGTGCTGGACCAGCCATCTGTTCCGGATTCGGAGTATGACCGCTTAACACAGGAGCTACTTAAGATAGAAGAAGAGTTTCCTGAACTACAAACCTCTGAGTCGCCTACTCAACGTGTTGGCGGCCAGGTGCTGGACGCGTTTAAAAAAGTGCAGCACAATGTACCAATGTTGAGTCTTGCCAATGCATTCAACGAAGATGACTTGCGGGATTTTGACCGTCGGGTAAGGCAAGCGCTTGATGAAAATAGTTATTCCTATGTATGTGAATTGAAAATTGACGGCCTGGCTGTTTCTTTAAAATATGAAGATGGTTTGTTCGTTCAAGGATCGACACGCGGAGATGGTACAGTCGGTGAGGACATTTCTGCTAACTTAAGAACCATTCGCTCTATCCCTCTGCGCTTAAGAGAGCCATTGACGCTGGAAGTACGCGGCGAAGCCTTCATGCCGAAACAATCTTTTATTGCATTAAATGCCATCCGTGATGAAAAAGGGGAAGAGCCCTTTGCGAATCCCCGCAATGCAGCCGCGGGATCTTTGCGCCAGCTAGACCCGCGCATTGCGGCTTCCCGCAACTTAGATATTTTTCTATACGGCGTAGCCGAAGCAGAAGAACTAGGAGTTAGCACTCACAGTGAAAGCTTAGAGATGTTAGAGCGTCTTGGCTTCAAAACGAATAATGAACGAAAAGTATGCCGTACGATCGATGATGTCATTCAGTATGTTAGCGGATGGGCGGATAAACGGCCTAAGCTGTCTTATGAAATTGACGGGATCGTAATTAAGGTAAATTCACTTGCCCAGCAAAAAGAGCTTGGCACTACGGCAAAAAGTCCGCGCTGGGCGATTGCTTTTAAGTTTCCGGCTGAGGAAGTTGTAACGAAGTTAACGGGTATTACGTTAAGTGTTGGACGAACAGGTGTCGTGACCCCAACGGCTTTATTGCAGCCGGTGAAAGTAGCTGGTACCACGGTCCAAAGAGCGACATTGCATAATGAAGATCTCATTAGAGAGAAAGATATTAAAATTGGCGACTTTGTCGTCATTAAAAAAGCAGGAGATATTATTCCGGAAGTCGTCAATGTGATTGCTGAAAGACGTACAGGCGAGGAAGAAGAGTTTCATATGCCAACGCATTGCCCGGAATGTAACAGTGAACTTGTTCGGCTGGAGGGAGAAGTGGCACTTCGGTGTATTAACCCGCAATGTCCAGCTCAAATACGTGAAGGCATGATCCATTTCGTTTCCCGTAATGCGATGAATATTGACGGCTTAGGGGAAAAAGTGGTGGCTCAGCTGTATAGAAGCGGGCTTGTACATGATGTCTCTGATTTATACAGCCTGACGAAAGAACAGCTCATTCAGCTTGAACGGATGGGGGAAAAGTCAGCAGATAATTTGTTGAAGGCGATTGAAGCGTCCAAAGATAATTCACTGGAGAAACTGTTATTTGGTCTTGGTATCCGCCACGTTGGAGCAAAAGCAGCGAAAACACTAGCCCAGCAATTTGAAACAATGGAAGCACTCGCTCATGCTGACATGGAACAACTAACCGCTATTCACGAAATTGGTGGTAAAATGGCAGAAGCGATCGTCACATATTTTGATCAGCCAGAGGTGGATGAACTCATAACCAAGCTACAAACAGCCGGGGTGAATATGACGTATAAAGGGCCGAAGCTGTCAGCCGTGGAAGCATCCGATTCGTTCTTTGCAGGGAAAACAGTTGTCTTAACTGGTAAGCTGTATGAATTGACTCGCAATGAGGCAAAAGAGAAAATTGAAGCGCTTGGTGGAAAAGTAGCAGGAAGTGTTAGCAAAAATACAGATGTTGTCATTGCCGGTGAAGAGGCAGGTTCTAAATTAGAAAAAGCTCTGCAGTTGGGTGTTGAAGTATGGGACGAACAAAGGCTATTGGATGAACTTAATAAGTAAGAGGTGGCTCTTTTGAATAAAAAAGTATTTTCGGCGGCATTTGCAGCGATGCTTCTTGTCAGTGGTTGTGCGCCGAAATTAGATAAAAAAGAAGAAGTAATTCAGGAAGATGGGAAGCAGGAGAAAGCGATCATTCCAAATTATCAAATCTCCGAGAATTTTTATCGGACGATCGTGCCATTCAAGCCAGGAAAGGCAAGGGGAATGGTTGTCTCGAACCTTAACACACGTTTTGATATTGTAGAGTTTGAAACAGGCTTAATGAGGATCGCCCAGGATAATTTTTCACCGAAAAGTTATTTATTTCAGGAAGGTCAAATGCTCGATAGTGACACGATCAAAGCCTGGCTGCAACGGAAGTATACGGATGAGCAATTAAAAGAGAAGAAGCTTGAATCGAAAGATAACCTCGGCTTAAACCCAATAGATGACGGGAAAGGCTCAGTGGAACAGCGGAATGAAAAAAGCCCCATTTATCTAGCGCACGTTATGGAGCATGATTATCTGACAAAAACAGATAATAATTCACTGCAGTTATCAGGAGCAGTGATTGGTCTTGCCTTAAATTCTGTGCACTATTATACAAAAGAAAAGTACGGAGCTGTATACGATTATAAGATTCCTGATGAAGAAGTGGAGAGAGAAGGCAAAAAAATAGCGGACGAGGTAGCAAAAAGAGTACGGCAGACGAAAGGACTGAAAGATATACCAGTCACAATTGCGCTCTTTAAGCAGGCGCCTCAAAACTCAGTCGTACCTGGCAATTTTATTGCCTATACCCATCTGGATGCTGATGAAGACACGATTAAAGGCTGGGAAAAAGTGAATGAAAAATATTATCTCTTCCCATCGGCAGAAGCGGAAAAAGATCATCGTGATGATACGACTTACTTCTTGAACTTTAAACAGGACGTTGAAAAGTACTTTCAAAACTATAATGGTGTTGTGGGGACAGCACTTTACAATGGTGAAGAACTCGTTGACTTGAGAATTAAGATTCCAATTCAGTTCTACGGAAAAGCAGAAGCGATTGGGTTTACCCAATTCGTAACAGGGCTGATCATGGATCATTTTCCCGCTTATGTCCCAATTGAAGTGACCATTTCTTCAGTAAATGGGCCAGAAGCGCTCATTGTAAAAAAAGCCAATGAGAAAGAACCACAAGTTCATATCTATGAATAACTAAAAGAGGATGTTCTAAAATTTTTATGTTTTAGGACATCCTTTTTTATTTTGATGATTGACACGCCAACACTATCATTTGTTTTTTATCTCTTCTAACAGAGAAATCATCTTTTCATTTTGTTGAATGATGGTTTCGTTTTGTTTTCGCAGCTTTGTAAAGTCAAATAAATAGATCAATAGAATAATGATGACAAGAAACCCCATACCTTCACCTCTGGCTCTGCTTTACTTAAATTTTACCATATTGAAGAAAAATTTTATCAGAAAAGGTTGATATTTCCTGAAAACTGTATTATATATATTAATACAGTTAATACGGTTGGCTGAAAGGAAGCGAAGCGATGTTTACGATTGATACGAGGAGCCGTGTACCGATTTATGAGCAGCTGATGAGCAAGTTAAAGGAATTAATTATTCGTGAGGTGTGGAGGGAAGATGAACAGCTGCCATCGGTCCGGTCGCTTGCCCAGGATTTGACGATTAATCCGAACACGATACAAAAGGCATATCGCGAACTGGAACGAGAAGGCTACATCTATTCCGTTCCGGGAAAGGGAAGCTTTGTCGCCCCTGTGAAAAAAGAAATCAGCGAGGAGCGGATGATGGTGCTGAAAAAAGAGCTAGAGAGAGTAGTAGGGGAAATTTTATTTTTAGGAGTATCCAAAGAGGATGTTATTCGTTTAATTGAAAAAATGGAGATGCCAGAAAGGGAGAACGAGGATGATCACAGCTGAAAAAGTATCAAAGCGGTTCGGGCGCTATGAGGCAGTAAAGGACGTCTCTATCCATGTAAAAAAGGGCTCCATTTATGGACTGCTTGGTTCGAATGGAGCTGGAAAAACAACTTTTTTAAAGATCATAACAGGGATCATTCGTCCGGATCAGGGTTTGACAGAGATTGAAGGAGAGCCTGTGTATGAACGGCCGGAAGTAAAAGAAAGAGCCTTGTTTATTCCAGATCAGCCTTATTTCTTTCAGCAGTCCACACTGATGCAGATGTCTTCGTTTTATAAAGCGGTTTATAAGCGTTGGGATGAAAAGCGATTTCAAAAGCTGCATGAACACTTTGGATTAGATCCTCATGCAAAGCTGTCACGAATGTCAAAAGGGATGCAGCGCCAGGCGGCTTTTATTTTAACGTTGTCGGCGATGCCGGACGTACTTATTCTAGATGAACCGTTTGATGGTCTTGATCCTGTCGTGCGGCAGCAAGTGAAGAATCTGCTGATCCAAGATGTGAGCGAGCGACAAATGACTGTAATCGTTTCTTCGCATAACTTGCGTGAAATGGAAGACTTCTGTGATAGTGTCGGCATCATGCATAAAGGCAGATTACTATTTGAGCGAGAATTAGAAGAATTAAAGACAGATGTTTGCAAAGTGCAAGTCGCTTTTCGGAAATTACCGGATTCATCGTTTCTGGATGGTTTGAACCTTCTTCACTATGAAAAGCGGGGACGTGTACTCATTTGTATTGTCCGCGGACAGGAAGAGGAAATTCACCGGCACGTGCAAGCCTTTGAACCGGCAATATTTGATATTCTGCCGTTAACTCTGGAAGAAATATTTACGTATGAAATGGGGAGTGTCGGCTATGAAATCCGGAACCTTATCGTTTAATAAAGGGCTGTTTCAGCAGCATGCCCGCTCAGTTTTATGGATTAGCATCTTTTTTGCCTTGGCTTTGCTCCTTGTTCTTCCGCTCGGTATGTGGATGATCTATATGAATGCAGAATCAATGGATATTTATCTCCCTCATAAAGGGAAAAACGGAGTATTTACTTTTTCCTACCCGTATCAGTTTATCACTTTCCTTGTTTTCCCTGTGATTACTGGATTAGTTTTAACTAGTTATATGACGAAAAAAGGGTCTTCTGATTTTATGCACAGCCTGCCTTTCAAGCGGGAAACTTTATTAACACATGTATATGCGGCAGGTGGCATCGCATTGATCCTGCCCATTCTATTAACTGGGGCAGTATTAGTGATCATCCATCCATTTATGACGCCGCCGCTTTATACAATGGGGAATATTGTTGGCTGGATTGGCATTTCATTGCTAATTGTCTTATTCATGTTTACTGTTACTATTTTTGTTGGCTTATTTATCGGCTCAACCTTGATTCAAGGAGTCATGGCTTACGGCATTCTCATTTTGCCGGGAGCACTGATTATGCTTGCTTTAGGCAACGCCCGCTTTTTCATTAACGGATTAGCGGCAGACGCTTATATCGATAGGGTCATGACGAAGGGGATTTTCTTAGTAAGGGCGTCATCTATTACAGAAAAGCCATTCAGCAGTTTAGAGCTGGCTTTATATATTGGATTGATCGTTCTGCTCATTGCTGTTTCCTATTTTATTTATAAAATACGGCCAGCAGAGGCTGTTGATGAGACGATAGCATTTCCTTTCTTTCGCTCTTTGTTCATTTTCAGTCTTACCCTATTTGTTATGCTTGCAAGCGGACTGTACTTTGCGGAGTTTTTGAATGGGGCATTTGGCTGGACACTGTTTGGCTATGCAATCGGTGCATTCGTTGGTTATACGATTATGCAAATGATTGTCCAGAAAACCTTGCGTCTTTCATGGCCGTGGAAGGGGTTTGTTCTGTATGCCGCCGCTGTTATCGTTTTGCTGATACCGACAGCTATTTTGGCGGGTACTTATGAAAAGAAAATTCCGGCAGAAAACGAGATTGCGGCAGTATATGCTGGAGATAGTATTTCTTACGACTCTACGTATCTCCCTGAATCTACAGCTATTGATAAAAAGAGATTTGGAGAAATGAAAGAAAAAGAATCCATCCGTCAAACGATTTCCCTTCATAAACAATTAATGAAGGAAGGGCATCCATCTAAACAGCGAAATTATCAAGTTGGCATCGTATATAAGCTGAAAGATGGCAGCCGGATAGACCGGCAATATTATTTAGATGCTGAACAGGTAACGGAAATGACGAAGGAGTTAAGAAGCAATCAAGAATTCAAACAAAAAACGAGCCCCATTTTTGCCATTACTCGTCCTGAAAAAATCAGTTATTTAGCTGTCGCAGACTTTCAAGGAACGAGAGATCTAAGAGTAACAGATCAAGAGGAGATGAAAGGTCTCATCCAAGCTGTAAAAAGGGATACGTTAACGGAAGCATCACGCCGATTTGTCATTTATGACCTTTCTCAAGTTGGCGAAGTGCAGATCTGGTTTACGAACGGGCATATGATGTCTGTCCCAATTTATCTGGACCAGGAACAGACTATGCGTTACATTCATGAAAAGGTTAGAGGCGGAACGAATTTCGCATCAGCTGAACAAGTAGAAGAAGCTTACATTTTAACGACTGATACATCAGATCGCCGCGAACAGCTCATGACGTATATAAATGAAAATTCTTTCAGTGAGAAGGAATCAGAATTGAGTGATATTCCAGTGCCAGCAGAGAAAGTGATGGACTCTGGCCAATTAAAACAATTGTTAGACCCTGCTCATCTGGAACAGGAAGGCAACAAGAGCCTATTAATTAGATGGAAAGGAAATAGACAAGTATCTATTGTAGGGGTAAAAGAATAATAGAGAAACAGCTGCCAAGATCCTTCGGCAGCTGTTTTTAAATTTGTCGAAAGAAAATTTAAAATAGTTTGAAAAAGGGCTTCCATTTTCAAAAACACTGTTATATAATACAAACAACAGATGATAACTGTTTTATAACAACAGGTGATCAACACAAGCAGCGAAGAATGGGGCAATGACAGGCATTAAGGCAAAGAATGCCACTTGAACAAGGGCAGGCTGTTACATAATTTTTTAAAACAGCTATTGCGCTACATTCATAAAAAACATATGGGAGGAATTAAAATGACAAACGAACGCGTACAACAATTACAAGAACAATGGGAAAATGATAAAAGATGGCAAGGGATTACTCGTCCCTATACAGCAGAGGAAGTAATTAAACTACGTGGCTCTATCGACATTGAACATACACTGGCACGCCGCGGAGCAGAAAAATTATGGAACTACTTAAATACAGAGGATTTCATTAATGCTCTTGGTGCTTTAACTGGAAACCAGGCTGTCCAACAAGTAAAAGCAGGCCTGAAAGCTATTTACTTGAGCGGCTGGCAAGTAGCGGCAGATGCCAACCTTTCCGGTCATATGTACCCAGACCAAAGCTTATACCCTGCGAACAGCGTTCCGAGTGTAGTCAAGCGCATTAATCAAGCGTTACAACGTGCTGACCAAATCGCTCACATGGAAGGTGACGATTCCATTGATTACTTTGCGCCGATCGTAGCGGATGCCGAAGCTGGATTCGGCGGCCAGTTGAACGTGTTTGAATTAATGAAAGGCATGATCGAAGCGGGTGCAGCAGGCGTTCACTTCGAAGATCAGCTTTCTTCAGAGAAAAAATGTGGCCATTTAGGCGGAAAAGTTCTCCTTCCAACAAAAACAGCCGTGAAAAACTTGATTGCGGCCCGCCTTGCAGCAGACGTTATGGGAACACCAACTATTCTAGTTGCTCGTACAGATGCTAATGCCGCCGATTTAATCACAAGCGACTTTGACCCAGCGGATGCTCCATTCATTACGGGCGAGCGCACACCAGATGGTTTCTATCGTACAAAAGCTGGTCTTGACCAAGCGATTGCTCGCGGCCTTGCTTATGCTCCATATGCAGACCTTATCTGGTGTGAAACATCTGAGCCAAATCTTGAAGAAGCGCGCCGCTTTGCTGAAGCGATTCATGAGCAATTCCCTGGAAAAATGCTTGCTTACAACTGCTCGCCTTCTTTCAACTGGAAAGCAAAACTTGACGATGAGACGATCGAAACGTTCCAAGTGGAGCTTAGCAAAATGGGTTACAAGTTCCAATTCGTTACACTTGCTGGCTTCCATTCTTTGAACCACAGCATGTTCAAATTGGCGCTTGGTTACAAGGATCGCGGCATGGGCGCTTACTCGGAGCTGCAACAAGCCGAGTTCGATTCAGAAAAAGATGGTTACACAGCTACACGTCACCAGCGTGAAGTTGGTACTGGCTACTTTGACCAAGTATCCATGGTTGTTTCTGGCGGTGAATCTTCTACAACAGCCCTAAAAGGCTCAACAGAGGAAGAACAATTCCAAACACAAGCTTAATATACTGAACTGCCTCCAGCATATTGGAGGCAGTTTTTTGTGTTGAATATAAGCAATAGTTGTTAATTTTGAACAAACTAGCGAAAACAGTAGAGAAAAGAGAGATTCTTTTACGCAGAAGCTATTTGAATAATAGAAAGCGTGATAAAATAAAGGCTGGAGAAATCCTTTAGAATATTGCTACTAAGCGTTCATATTTGATAAGATGAATAGTATTGTGATCGTTTTATATTTTTCTTGGAGGTGAAGGAAATTGTCACGAATTTCCGAAGAGCAAGTTAGACACGTCGCTCATCTTGCGCGTCTGGCTATAACAGACGAAGAGGTAGAAACATTTACAGCTCAGCTTGATAGCATTATCCAATTCGCTGAACAGCTGAATGAACTAGATACAACTGGGGTAAAACCAACGTCACACGTGTTGGATATGAAAAATGTATTGCGTGAAGACAAGTCCGAACCAGGATTGCCGCGCGAGGAAGTATTGAAAAATGCTCCGGATCACGAAGATGGGCAAATCCGCGTTCCGGCAATCATTGAGTAAGGAGAGAACAACATGTCATTATTTAATCATACATTGACGGAGCTTCATGACCTTTTACATAAGAAAGAAGTATCCATTCCTGATTTAGTGGATGAATCTTATAAAAGAATTAGCGAAGTAGAAGATAAAGTAAAGGCTTTTATCACATTAGATGAAGAAAATGCCCGTAAGCAGGCAGAAGCGCTACAAGCAAAAGTTGGCACAGATGAAGCTAAAGGCCTTCTATTCGGAATGCCAATTGGAATTAAAGATAATATTGTAACAAAAGGACTGCGCACAACGAGCGGCAGCCAAATTTTAAATAACTTCGATCCAATTTATGATGCAACGGTGATGAACAAGCTTCACGAAGCCCAAGCCATTACGATTGGAAAGTTAAACATGGATGAATTCGCGATGGGATCTTCGACAGAAAACTCTAGCTACCAAAAGACAGCGAACCCATGGGATTTAAGCAGAGTGCCAGGTGGTTCATCAGGCGGTTCAGCTGCAGCGGTTGCAGCAGGGGAAGTACCATTCTCACTAGGTTCTGATACAGGTGGTTCCATCCGCCAGCCAGCCGCTTTCTGTGGTGTTGTTGGGTTAAAACCGACATATGGCCGTGTTTCTCGTTTTGGTTTGATTGCTTTTGCCTCTTCTTTAGATCAAATTGGGCCGATTACACGTAATGTAGAAGATAATGCTCGTTTGCTTGAAGCCATCTCTGGTTTAGATCCAATGGATGCGACTTCTGCAAATGTACCGGTCGATACGTATTCTGGTGCCTTAACGGGCGATATCAAAGGCTTAAGAATTGCTGTGCCAAAAGAGTACCTTGGCGAAGGTGTCTCAGAAGACGTGCGTCAATCTGTGTTAGATGCATTAAAAGTATTAGAAGGTCTCGGTGCTACATGGGAGGAAGTGTCTCTTCCACATTCTAAATATGGATTAGCTACTTATTATTTATTGTCTTCTTCAGAAGCGTCTTCTAACCTTGCACGTTTTGACGGTATTCGTTACGGCTACCGTACTGAAAATGCAGAAAATTTGATTGATCTTTACAAAAAGACACGTGCAGAAGGCTTTGGTGATGAAGTAAAACGCCGCATTATGCTCGGCACATTCGCTTTAAGCTCTGGCTACTACGATGCTTACTATAAAAAAGCTCAACAAGTACGTACATTGATTAAAAAAGACTTTGAAGACGTATTTGAAAACTATGACGTCATTATCGGACCAACAACACCGACACCAGCTTTTAAAATTGGTGAAAATATTGATGATCCGTTAACGATGTATGCGAACGATATTTTAACAATTCCGGTAAACCTTGCAGGGGTTCCGGGAATTTCCGTGCCATGTGGATTCTCAGGCGGTATGCCGCTGGGTCTGCAAATTATCGGCAAGCACTTTGATGAGAAAACTGTCTATCGTACGGCTTATGCATACGAGCAGGCAACTAATTTTCATCAACAGAAACCATCGCTGTAAGGGGTGACACACATGAACTTTGAAACGGTTATTGGGCTAGAAGTCCACGTAGAGCTAAAAACAGAATCCAAAATCTTTTCTTCTGCTCCCGCTCATTTCGGAGCAGAACCAAATACGAATACAACGGTCATCGATCTTGCTTATCCGGGTGTGCTCCCTGTTTTAAATAAGCAGGCAGTCGAGTTTGCAATGAAAGCGGCCATGGCGTTAAACTGTGAGATCAACACAGAAACAAAATTTGACCGCAAAAACTATTTTTATCCAGACAATCCGAAAGCCTATCAAATTTCGCAGTTTGATAAGCCAATCGGTGAAAATGGCTGGATTGAAATTGAAGTAAATGGCGAAAAGAAAAAAATCGGCATTACGCGTCTTCACTTAGAAGAGGACGCTGGGAAATTAACACATTCCCGAAACGGTTATTCGCTCGTTGACTACAATCGTCAAGGTACACCGCTCGTTGAAATCGTCTCTGAGCCGGACATCCGCACGCCTGAAGAAGCGTATGCGTATCTTGAAAAATTAAAATCCATCATCCAATATACAGAAGTATCCGACTGTAAAATGGAAGAAGGCTCCCTTCGCTGTGATGCGAATATTTCCCTTCGTCCATACGGTCAAGAAGAGTTCGGTACAAAAACAGAATTGAAAAACTTAAACTCTTTCAACTTTGTTCGTAAAGGGTTAGAGTATGAAGAAAAACGC
Source organism: Pseudobacillus wudalianchiensis (assembly GCF_001685015.1). Lineage (GTDB taxonomy): Bacteria > Bacillota > Bacilli > Bacillales > Domibacillaceae > Pseudobacillus > Pseudobacillus wudalianchiensis. Next base: position 252,895 of record NZ_MAYT01000029.1, on the reverse strand, counting down.
CAGGCAGATGTATTGTCTTCCGGCGGTGTCATCGAACAGGAAACACGTCGCTTTGATGAAGCAACAGGCAAAACATTGCTTATGCGCGTAAAAGAAGGCTCCGATGATTATCGTTATTTCCCTGAGCCAGACCTCGTTGAATTGTACATTGATGACGAGTGGAAAGAGCGTGTTCGCGCCTCGATTCCAGAATTGCCGGATCAACGGAAAGAGCGTTATATGAATGAACTTGGCCTGCCAGCACATGACGCGAACGTGTTAACAATTACAAAGGAAATGTCTGACTTTTTCGAAGCGACTGTGCAAGAGGGAGCTGATCCTAAGCTAGCTTCTAACTGGCTCATGAGCGAAGTATCAGCTTACTTGAACGCAGAAGGCAAAGAGTTAGGAGAAGTTGCCCTGACGCCGAAGAGCCTAGCTGCGATGATCGCTTTAATTGAAAAAGGAACGATCTCTTCTAAGATTGCGAAGAAAGTCTTTAAAGAGCTTGTAGAAAACGGTGGCGATCCAGCGACAATCGTGAAGGAAAAAGGCCTTGTGCAAATTTCCGACGAAGGCGAATTGCTGAAGTTTATTACAGAAGCACTCGATGCGAACCCGCAGTCTATCGAAGACTTTAAAAACGGTAAAAGCAAAGCAGTCGGATTCCTTGTCGGTCAAATCATGAAAGCTTCTAAAGGACAAGCGAACCCATCTGTACTAAACAAATTGCTGCTCGAAGAAATCAAAAAACGCTAAATAGTAAGCCTCTCAAGCTATCTGCTTGGGAGGCTTTTTGTCTGGTTTTTAAATAAAGCGAGCGTGTTTCCAGATATATAGCCGATCATCTAGGATAATACCCATAATTCATGCTCTTCAAGTACTCCCTCTTATCATGTTCTACAGTTACCAACCGTCAGCTTTGTGAATTTCTGTAAATTTCCTGTCCGCAGTTGGCTTATTATCTTCTTTACTTCATGAATTTAACTTGTAAAGGGAAGAACAAAGGGAGAAGATACCTTTTAAACTTTAATTCCTAGTTGACAGATGGGTAATTGGGGGTTAAACTGTATATAACCTATAAAAATAATCGGAATTGAAAGGGGAGCCAAATATGAAAGAACAATTTGCTGTTATCCCGGGAGCGGAATCATTTTACTTTGAGGGAAATGATATTGGGATTTTGCTTTCTCACGGTTTTATTGGAACGCCGCAAAGTGTACAATTTTTAGGAGAGAAGCTTGCAAAACACGGTTTTACAGTTTTGGCTCCTCGTTTGAAAGGGCACGGTACTCATTATCTCGACATGGAGCAGTGCACACATGAAGACTGGTATAAAAGCTTGAAGCAAGGATATTGGCAGTTGAAGAAGCGAGGAAAGAGAGTATTCGTAATGGGGCAATCCATGGGAGGAACCTTGGCGCTTAAGCTTGCTGCTGAATATAAAGATATTGAAGGAATTATCACAATTAATGCCGCTTTATCTCTTCCTGCTTTTGAATATTTAAGAGAAGAACCAGCTCCTCGTTTTATAAAAGAAGGAGCGCCAGATATTAAAGCGGAGAATGTTCATGAAATTACTTATGAAAAAGCGCCAGTCCGGGCGATTCGCGAATTACAGGAATTGATGGCTGAAGCACCAGCTTTGATTCATAACATTGAAGTTCCCGCTCTATGCATTAAATCATTCACCGATCATGTAGTTCCGCCAGAAAATACCGTGTTTATTTACCGAGCACTCGCAGCCAAAAACAAACGGCTTGTGACCCTGCCAAACTCTTATCACGTCGCGTCGTTGGATCATGACAAAGAGTTGATTGTTGAGCAGGCAGCTCGTTTTATCCGTACTTACGCTACGGTTCATTCTTATGTTGCTGTAAAATAACCTAGTCCAAACACCTCTCTGCCACAGAGAGGTGTTTTATTTTGGTTTCCTGCCGCATAAAAAGAGGTAAATACAAAAAGATAAAATAAAGAGGTGAAGATGATGAGGAAAGGTTTAGGACCACTAGCTATTATTGCCATTATCGTTGTAGTGCTAGCAGCCATGCTGATCCCAAGTTACAATGGCATGGTTGAAAGAGAAGAAAATGTCGATCAAGCTTATGCACAGGTCGAGAATCAACTGCAGCGAAGAATGGATTTAATTCCGAACTTAGTGAATACGGTAAAAGGATTTGCCAGTCATGAAAAAGAAGTGTTAAAAAACGTTTCGGATGCTCGTGCCAAGCTGGCTGGAGCCGGTTCTCCCAAAGAGCAGGCTGAGGCGAATGACGAGTTATCAGGAGCATTGAGCCGTTTACTGGTCGTTGTTGAAAACTATCCGCAGTTAAAAGCGGATGCTAATTTCAGACAACTAATGGATGAACTGGCCGGAACGGAAAATAGATTAGCTGTTGCCCGACAAGATTATAACGCTGAAGTAGCGACCTATAATAAAAAAATCAAGCGATTTCCTGGTTCCTTGATGGCAGGCATCTTTGGATTTGATGAGAAAGAATACTTTAAAGCCGAGGCAGGAGCAAAGGAAGCGCCAAAAGTAGATTTTGAGGGTGTACAGCAATGATGAAAAAAGCTGCTTTCTTTTTAGCAGCAGCGATTCTTTCTATTCAATCGTTCGTTATGCCCGTTTTGGCGGCACCAGCGCCTCAAGGAGATATTTACGTTCAGGATTTCTCGGGTGTGTTGTCTCCGGAGCAAAAAGCAGAGCTGATCCAGCTAGGGAGGCAGCTTGAAGATGCTACTACCGCTCAGGTTGCTGTGCTGACAGTGCCGACGGCGGAAGGCAAGCCTATCGAACAGTATGCGAATGAAGCCTTTCGGCAGTATGGATTAGGAAGTAAAAAAGAGAATAATGGTGTTCTGCTCGTTCTCACAACCGAAGGCGGCGAAGGAGAAAGAGATATTCGGATAGAAGTCGGTTATGGGCTTGAAGGGGCTTTGCCAGATGGAAAGGTCGGTAGGATTTTAGATGAATATGCTATTCCTTATCTAAAAAATGAAGCACCGGCAGAAGCGATTATGAACACATATAAGGCTTTGTATAACGAAACAGCGGCCGAATACAACTGGAATGGGCAACAGGCGGATGCAAAAGCTTACTCTGCTAATGAAGGAGAAGGGATGAACCCCTTTCTGCTGATTATTATTGCCGTCGTCGTCATTTTTCTTGATATGAGGTTTTTCGGCGGCTTTTTAACCCAAATCTTTTTCGCTATCCTGTCCCGCGGAGGCGGGGGAGGAGGCGGAGGACCCCGTGGCGGTGGCGGAGGTTCTTCGGGCGGCGGCGGTGCCGGCAGAAGCTGGTAATCTAATTAGATTTTAGCGTGAATTCTCATACGAATTCACGCTTTTATTTTTATTGATCATTCAATATTTTTAAGATTTTTCATGTGAATTCACATACAATCAACTTGGAAAAGGCGTTAAGAAATAATGTCCCATATTCCTTAATGTTGTTTATCTAGGGCTAGTTTTAAACCAAATCCAATTAAGACAAGACCGGTTGCTTTCTCCATTGCCCCTTGTACTTTTGGAGACATCAGCCATTCACGTAAATAGTTAATGAAAAAGACGTAAATAAAAAACCAAGAAATGGACAGCAGTGTGTAAATAACACCCATCATAATCAGTTGTTGTGTTGCGTTTTCCCCTGCTTTCACAAATTGGGGTAAAAAGGTTAAGAAGAACATGGCGACTTTAGGGTTCAGTAAATTTGAGAAGAGACCTTGTTTAAAAGCTGACTTTTTCATTTCGAAATCATTTTGATCTTTAGAGTTAGTGACTTTCTGCTTTTTTCGTGAGATGAAAGAAGACAATCCAAGATAGATCAAGTAGATGGCACCTACATATTTAACGATTTCAAAAGCAACAGAAGACTGCATCAAAATAGCTGACAGTCCAAAAGCAGCGGCAAATGTATGCACTAGGGAGCCAGTTGTAATCCCTAAAGCCATTTGATACCCATCTCTTCTTCCGTCTGAAATGGTCCTTTTTGTAATAAGTGCAGTATCGATTCCCGGGCTCATCACAACAAACAATGAAAGGAATAAAAACGTAAAAAATTCATTCATTTTCTTCACCCCTTACAGACTTGTAAAACGTCATCTCTTAAAATAGAATTTAACATATACTCAATCTTTTGTTAACTTGGATTTCAGAAAATTCAATTATATTTATTTTTTTGTAGGATCCTCAGCCTTTTAAATTTCTTTTAAAATAAGCTATGTTAAACATTAATGTTGATATCTGCCGTAAACGAACATTTATTCCATAATAGGTGTAACAGAACAAAAGCGGGTGGTTAGTAATGGCACTGAGGGATATTATTAAAGAGATTCTAAAATTGACCACCGCAGAACAACTGAGGTTAAAAGATTTTTTCATAAAATCACTTGCCTCTTATTCCGCAAGTGAGCCTATCTTTAAAGATATGTCTGAACAAAAACATAAAGACGGCTACACATGCACACATTGCTATCCAACTAACGCCGTCCGCTTTGGGAAATATCGAATTAAAGCTGGAATAAAAGTTATTGAACGTCAGCGGTACCGATGCAAGGAGTGCGGAAAAACATTTACGGATGTAACCAATTCGCCGTTAAAGGAAACCCACCTTCCCCGTAAATGGTTGGATTTTATCCATTGTATGATTGGGGGACATTCATTACATAAGGCATCAGGGCTTATCGGTGTTCATCACGTCACTCTGTTCTACTGGCGGCACAAAGTTTTATCCGCTTTGAAACAGATGGACATCGACTATTTTTCAGGTATCATCGAAATGGACGAGACCTATTTCCTATACTCTGAAAAAGGGAAACGCAAGATAATTGGACGTAAAGCTCGCAAGCGTGGCGGTGCTTCTCAATTTCGTGGCATCAGCAAGGAACAGGTCTGCGTCTTGGTTGCGAGAGCCCGCCAAAAGCAAACTTTCTCAAAAGTGTTAGGGCAGGGTCGCAGCATTAAATCGAAACTTGACCAAGCAATCGGAACTAAGGTAACCACTACGAATACCCTTTGTACAGATGCTTGGCTGGCTTTCAAAGCCTATGCAAAAGAAAAAGGAATCGAGCATTACCAGTTCAAATCAGATGGAAAGAACGGGCCAAAGGGCTGTACCATATCCAAAATGTAAATAATTATCACAGCCGCTTAAAGGGCTGGATGAACCGTTTTAATGGTGTAGAGACCAAGTATCTCGACCATTATCTGAGCTAGTTTCTCTTCCTGGATGGAATTCGTTTCCGAAACAATTCTACTACTGTAAGTAAGATGATTGTCGATAGCTGCTTATTTCGGACAGTAGCGACTTATGATAAATTAAGGTTATCAACATTCAGAGTTTTGTAATCCTTGTTCAACTAACGGTGCAGGTTAACTAAATAAAACATCAAATTCAGATGGAATCATAAAAAATAATATTTAATATATAGAAATTATGAAGTCTAAAGAGGCGGTACGGTTATGAACCTGTTAAATAAGTTGATAGAGCAAGCTAAGAATCCTGATGGAATTGTAGGTTCATTTATGTTGAGGATTATGAATACTGCTCATACAGAAATGAACAAATGGGCATTGGGAAATACGAAAATTGGAGAAGCATCGATTGTGTTGGATGTAGGTTGTGGTGGTGGGAAAACGATGCAATTATTGTCAAATATTAACAAAAAAGGGAAAATATACGGAATAGACTATTCTGAACAGGCTGTAAAAGATTCTATAAGAGCAAATAAAATTGATGTAGCATCGGGTAAGGTAAACATTCAACAAGCAAGTGTCATTGACATTCCGTTTCCAGAAAACTTTTTTGATATAATTACGGCATTTCAAACCCATTATTTTTGGTCTGATTTAGAAACCAGTATAAAAGAAGTTTTTAGGGTGTTGAAAGAAGATGGATGTTTCTTAATAACAGCCGAGTTATATAAAATCAATTATCATATGAAATCTTATAAAACAAAGGAAGAAATTGAGCAATTGTTAAAAAATACAGGATTTGCTGTTGTACGTATTAATGAAAATGCAAATAAAAAATGGATTTGTATAAAAGGGATTAAAGGAAAGTAAATTAGTTTAATACAATCATTGTGAAGATTTGCACTTAAACTAACGGGTGCTAATCTTCAATAAGAATTTTAAACAAGGACCCCAATTGGGTCCTTGTTTTTTGGTCATTTATCAACAATATTATTTAACATAGCTTTAAAATAAAAACGCTGTTGAAGTCAGACTCAACAGCGTTTTCTTATGTGAATTACTTGTTAGGATCTTTGAAAGAATCCGTTATAATAGCCACTTTCCTTTAGTTATTGACCAGCTGTTTTCTCGTATACATGTTCCTTAATTGTTTCAACCAGAATTGCGGCTGCCTGATTGATTTCTTCTTCTCTTACATTCAGCGGTGGCAGCAAGCGAATGGTATTCGTACCGGCTGTTAAGATTAACAGTCCTTTTTCACGTGCTGCGGGGATGAATGGCGCTGCTTCTTCGTTCATTTCGATGCCGATCATCAAACCTTTGCCTTTTATTTTTTTGACTTGTGGAATAGAAGAGAGGCCTTCTGTAAGCAGAGAAGAAAGGTGCTCACCTTTTTTTGTCACGTCCTCTAAAAACTCATTGTCAAAAATGGTGTCAAGCGTTACTTTTGCGGCAGCAAGAGAGACAGGGTTGCCGCCGAAGGTAGAGCCATGTGAACCAGGTGAAAAGGCCTCTGCCAATTCTTTTTTGCCGATGATGGCACCGAGCGGCAGGCCGCTAGCGATGCCTTTAGCGCTTGAAACAATATCAGGGTTAAGGCCGATATGCTGGAAGGCAAACGGTTTTCCTGTCCGTCCAATTCCTGTTTGCACCTCATCGACAATAACGAGCGAACCATTGTCATGAGCAAGTTGTTCGACTTGAAGGAGAAATTCAGGGTCACCAGCGTTTAGGCCGCCTTCTCCTTGGATGATTTCAAACATGATGGCGGCTGTTTCTTCATCTACCGCTGCTTTCAAAGCTTCTAAATCATTGAAGGGAACATACTCAAATTTCTCAAGCATTGGACCGAAGCCTGTTTTGATCTTTTCCTGTCCAGTTGCGGCCATCGTGCCGAATGTACGCCCGTGGAAGGAGTCAATAAACGTAATAATTTTAGGTCGTCCTGTTGCTTTGCGAGCTAATTTGATCGCTGCTTCGTTTGCCTCCGCACCGCTGTTTGCGAAAAAGACTAAATCGAGTCCAGAAGCGGCCGTCAATTGTTTGGCTACTTCTTCCTGCAGCTCGATTTGAAAGAGGTTAGATGTGTGCCAAAACTTTTCAAGCTGTTCGTTCACCGCTTGTTTGACATTGTCGGGTACGTGTCCAAGATTGCATACACTGATTCCTGTCGTAAAGTCCAAATATTTTTTCCCGCTTTTATCTGTCAGCCAGGCGCCTTTAGCTTTGATTGGTGTGATATCCCAGCGGGCATAGGTAGGAAATAAGCTGCTCATATTGTCACCTTCTCTTTGATAAATTTTGTTCCGAGCCATTCACCGTGCTCATAAAAGGCTTTCTTACCAGAAACGATATGTACACTTTGCACATGATCGGAAAAAGCTTTTAATGCAGACTGGACTTTAGGGATCATTCCGCCACTAATGATGCCTTTGTCAATGAGTGCCTTCGTTTCCGTTTCTGTGAGTGTCGGTACAAGCTCGCCGTCCTTTAATACACCGTCTACATCGGTTACCATGAGGAAATGCTCTGCTTTTAAGGCGTTGGCTACTGCGCAGGCGGCGTGATCAGCGTTAATATTCAATACCGTTCCATTAGGTCCTGCTGCGAGCGGAGTCATTACAGGAAGCAGCTGTTCCTGGCACAGCAATTGAATAAATGGACTATTGACCGCCGTTACATCACCGACATAGCCGAGCTGCTCCTGATCAATAAAGTCAGCTTCGAGCAAGCCGTTGTCACTTGAGTTTAAACCGATTGCCCGGATACCGTGCTTTTCAAGCATTCTGACGAGCTGCCGATTTAAGCTGCCGGCAAGAGCAAGCTCTGCTGTTTTCAATACTTGCTTGGAAGTCACGCGCAGTCCATTTTTAAATTCACTTTTTACTTGCAGCGCTTCAAGCATAGAATTGATTTCAGGTCCGCCGCCGTGTACAAACACGATGGCATAGCCTTGTTCTTGCAACTCTTTCATGCTGTCAAAAAACGCTTCTGATAGTTCGCTCAACACACTGCCTCCGCACTTTACAACGATGGTTTTCATAAGCTCCTCCTTGATAAAAATAGTAAGGAGCCAGTAGTTTGCGGGCTCCTTTTATGAGAAAAATTTAAGTTCTATAGCTTGCATTGATTTTAATATAGTCATAAGAAAGGTCGCAGCCCCAAGCTAAGCCGTGGCCTTCTCCTAAGTGAAGGTTCACCGTAATTTTAATTTCTTCTTCTTTTAAATAAGCGATTACGTCTTCTTCTGAGTAATCGACTACTTCGCTTTGAGAAAGAATGAGGTGGTCGCCGATGGAAATGTCGATCGTTTCCGGATTGACTTCAATGTCGCTATAGCCAATCGCACTAATGATTCGGCCCCAGTTCGCATCAGCACCATAAACGGCTGTTTTGACGAGGTTGGAGCCAACCACTTCCTTAGCGGCTTTTTTCGCTTCTTCATCAGACACGGCACCAAGCACTTCTACCTCAACAAGCTTTGTCGCTCCTTCGCCATCACGGGCAATTTTTTTTGCGAGCTGCTCACTAACTTCGTGAAGCATAGAGAGGAAGACCGGCCATTCCGGGTGCTCAGGTGAAAGCGGGGTGTTGCCAGCCAAACCATTCGCCATGACAACGACCGTGTCATTTGTGGATGTATCACCGTCAACTGTAATTTGATTAAAGGTTTTATCTGTGATCTGGCTTAGGGCTGTTTGCAAATGTTCGGAAGCGACAGCTGCATCGGTTGTAACGTAAGCAAGCATAGTGGCCATGTTTGGATTAATCATGCCGGATCCTTTCGCTGCTCCACCCATTGTGACAGTTTTACCATCAATCGTTGCTTGTACGGCCCATTTTTTTGTGGCAAGATCGGTTGTTAAAATAGCAGCCTCGAATTGTTCGGCTGCCGTTGCTTCCGGGGCAGGCTGCAAGTTCGCGATGCCGGCTTTCATTTTATCCATTTTTAAGTATTCACCAATGACACCAGTGGAAGAAACAGCGACTAAGTGCTCCGGAATATTTAAATGTTCTGCAAGCCACTGACGCGTTTGATAAGCATCAGCGAGACCGCGCTTTCCTGTGCAAGCATTGGCGCAGGCGCTATTGACCAAGATAGCTTGCAGCTTGTTTTCAACGGCCAGGCTGTCTTTTGTCACTTTAATTGGCGCTGCTTGGAAATGGCTCGTCGTATAAACCGCAGCGCTCTCAGCAGGGACTTCACTAAAGATGACACCTAGATCATTCTTAGAGTGACGCAGACCGGCGTGCAGTCCGGCAGCGGAAAACCCTTTTGGTGAGACGATCGAGCCTTGTAGCAGCACCTTTATATGAGTAGTTTCTTTTATTGCAGGCATAGTTGTTACCTCCTAAAGTAATTATGGATAGATTGGGAATCCGCGTAAGCCGGCTGTTTCTTCAAAGCCAAACATCAGGTTAGCGTTTTGGATGGCCTGGCCTGCTGCTCCCTTCATTAAATTATCGATAACAGAAACGATGGTGACTCTGTTCGTCCGTTCATCAACGGCCACTCCGATATCACAGAAATTCGAACCGGCGACTTCTTTTACGCCAGGGAACTCGCCTAGCGGACGGACGCGGACAAAAAAGTCATTTTGATACGTTTCTTCATATAACTGATGCAATTCTGCTGCAGTCATTGGCTGTTTCATTTGGGCATACGTTGTTGTCATAATTCCACGAGTGATAGGCAAAAGATGAGTAGAAAAGGTAATTGGGCTGCTACTGTTATCCCAGAGGCGCAGCTGCTGCTCAATCTCAGGGATATGCTGATGCTGATTTACTTTGTAGATTTTAAAGTTGTCGTTCATTTCTGCAAAATGGACAGCAAGGGAAAGTCCGCGGCCAGCACCAGATACACCAGACTTGGCATCAATGATAATTCCAGTGCTGTCGATTGCCTCTGCCTGGATAGCAGGAGCAAGGCCTAGCAAGGCGGCTGTCGGATAACAACCCGGATTAGATAAAAGCGTTGCCTTCTTGACTGCTTCCCGGTTCCATTCCGTCAAACCGTATACTGCTTGTTCTAGCACGCTCGGTCCAGCCGGTTCTTTTTTGTACCATTTTTCATAATGTTCCGGATCTTTTAGACGTAAGTCACCTGATAGGTCGATTACTTTCGTATTGTTCTCTAATAACTTAGGCGACAGGGCGGCTGAAGCTCCAGAAGGAACAGCGAGAAACACGGCGTCGCATTCGTTTGTTATTTTCTCAGGATCGATTTTCATTAAAGGCAGTGGACAAATATCTTTTAAATGTGGATAGTCATCCGTTGCCGGTACTTGATCTTTACTCGATGAATATACAGAATGAAGGGTGAAGTTTGGATGATTGGATAAAAGACGTATAAGTTCAATTCCTCCATATCCAGTAGCCCCGATAACTGCTGCTTTCATTGTGGCCTCCTGTTGTATTTTTATTTATCTAAATACATAAATATTAATATTTTTTTATAATTATAAGTTGGTTAACAAATTAAATCAACCACTTTTAGAAAAAAGCTCCACTTTATGAGATAATAAAGAGAGACCCTTTTATAATTCAGAGAAGAATAAAAGGATTTCTGGGAAGAATAGCGAATAACAAAGAAGAAGTATGAAGCTTCTTAGATCAATAAGTGGAGGAAAAGACCATGAATTTGATGGATTGGTTTCAAAAAGGCATCCCAGCGGATGAGTATATTGAAAATATGAAAGAGAATAAGGAAAGAGTTAAACAAATTCAATCCTCTTTTCAAATTCAAAAGGACGAAGCTTCTTTTTTAACAGGTCTGCAGACAGAACAACTAAAAGTGATTGTACTGACGGAAGATTGGTGTGGTGATGCGATGTTAAACGTACCGATTTTACTAGAAATCGCGCGTCATTCTGACATGGAAGTTCGCTTCTTATATAGAGATGAAAATTTAGAGCTGATGGATCAATATTTAACGAATGGGACGTCCCGGGCTATTCCGATCTTTATTTTTATTAACGAACAGGGAGAAGAGAAAGCCGTGTGGGGCCCTCGTGCTCAAGAGCTGCAGGAACTTGTAAACAGCAAACGGTCCAGCTTGCCGCCGCTTGATCACGAAGATTTTGCGGACAGGCAGAAAGAGATGTACCAGGAGCTTCAAGAGGCATACCTTACGAAAAGAGAGTTGTGGCAGGAAGTATACCGAAGTATCAAAACGTCATTGGCTGAACGGTTGTTTTAATAGAGGGCAGGCTTTCGGGAGAAATTCCGAAGCCTGCTTTTCTTTCGCAAAACGGCAAACGACATGGTACGATAAATGAAAGAACGGAAGGTGGACACATGGATGCTGTATCAGCATATTTAAAACAGCTGAAAATGAATAGAGAAAAACCCAGCTTAAATTATTTGCAGCGGCTTATCCAGCACCATTTGTCGCTGATACCATATGAAACGTTTAGTAAATTTCACTATTTTAATGAACAAGGGTGCGAAGTGCCGACCTTTACTCAGTTTGTAGACAATCTTAAAAGCAGGGGGTGGGGAGGCACTTGTTATTCGTTAAATATGAATTTTGCGAGGCTTCTTGAACAACTAGGCTTTTCATGTTCGTTTGTTCGTGTATTGCCGGGGCATGCAGCGATTATGGTTCACATGGCTGACAGGAAATTTTACGTAGATGTTGGCTACGGGTCGCCTATTACACGCCCCATTGAACTAAACAACCGACCAAAGCATGTTCTTCATGGTTTTGGAGAAGAAATTATTTTTACAGGTCGTAATGAGAAGGAATTTCAGCTGGAACGGCGGTCTCATGGAAAGACATTTGTGACAAAACAGATTATCTGGGAGCCGCTCACGGAAGAAGAGCTGCAGCAAGATATTGAAGAGTCTTATAAAGATAGTGACAACAATATCACGATGAGGCGGATTTCAGCTGTCCGTTTTCAAGGGAATAACTGCTATTTTCTGCGCAATGAGACACTCAAAGTGATTAATTACCGGGATATTAGAGAATACCACTTTCGTGAGCCGGCTCAATGGATAAGTACAGTAGCGGAAGCATTCCAGCTTGATGAAAAGGGAATAGAAGAGTCACTCGTCTTTTTAGCGGATCGGGGCATTTATGTATTTGATAAAGAGACACAGAGTGAGAAATAGCTTTTTCGCATAAAACGTAGTAAGATATAAAACGGAAATGTGAATGGTAAAATTAAGCATGATCATAAATGAGACTGGGATGGATAGACATGAAAAGAGCACGTATTATTTATAATCCTACTTCAGGACGGGAGCTGTTCAAAAAGAATTTGCCGGAAGTACTGCAAAAGCTTGAAGAAGCCGGCTATGAAACATCCGCTCATGCTACCACTGGCGCAGGTGACGCCACAAGAGCTGCCAGGATAGCGGTAGAACGCCGTTTTGATATCGTCATCGCTGCCGGCGGCGACGGCACGCTGAATGAAGTCGTCAATGGTTTAGCTGGTCAGGAGTATCGTCCGAAGTTCGGCGTGATTCCGATGGGAACGACGAATGACTTTGCCCGAGCCCTGAAAATTCCCCGCGACATTGATGGAGCTGTAGATATAATTACAACTGGAAAAACCATTCCGGTCGACATTGGAAGAATGAATGATAAATACTTTATTAACATTGCGGGCGGCGGACGTCTAACGGAGCTTACGTATGAAGTGCCAAGCAAGTTAAAAACAATGATTGGCCAGTTGGCATATTACTTAAAAGGAATTGAAATGCTGCCTTCTATTAAAGCCTCAGAGGTAACGATTGAATATGATGGCAAGTTGTTTGAAGGAGAGGTTATGCTGTTTTTAATCGGGCTGACAAACTCTGTGGGCGGCTTTGAAAAGCTGGCGCCGGACTCTTCTGTGAACGATGGCTTGTTCTCTTTATTGATTTTGAAGAAAACAAACTTAGCTGAGTTTATTCGAATTGCCTCTCTCGCTTTAAGAGGAGAGCACTTAAATGATCCTCATGTCATTTATACGAAGGCAAATCGCATTAAAATACACGCACCAGAAAAAGTCTTGCTGAATTTAGATGGAGAACCAGGAGGATCATTGCCGGCAGACTTTGAAAACTTATACCGTCATATTGAAGTCTTTGTTCCGGTCGATCAGCTTCGACCGCAAGACCGGATTTACTAAATAGAGAAAACTGCCGAATCTTTTCGGCAGTTTTTATTTTGCCTGTGAATGGGGGCCTGTTGATTTCCATTTCAGGCGCTTCGCTTTCCGCGGGGCGGGCGGTGAGCCTCCTCGCCGCCAAAGCGCCTGCGGGATCTCACCTGTCCCGCTGATCCCACAGGATGTTGAATAACACCCTTGAATTCGCACCGCACGAGATCATGCGAATGTATGATGGAGAAGTCTTCGCGCCTTCCGTTCCAGTCAGCAGGGTTTAAAAAGTTAGGATAGCCGTACAACCCATTTTAGAATAAATAGATTGAAACCTTGAAGTAATCAATATGCTTTCAAAAAAGCCTAATTCAACGGGATCAACGTGTGTCCTAGGCTCATTTAGCCTGTAAGATGGAAGCAGCCCTTAATTTCTCTTTTATTTATAAACTAAACTGCCGATTTTTTGGCAGTTTTTTATTTTCTTTTAAGAAAACTGTGTTACAATAAGAAAGTTGAAAAATAGTTACCTAGGTAACTAAAGGAGAAGAGATATGGAGCTGCATGTTTTATTCCACTCTGTTCACCAGTTATCCCGGCAAATTATGAAGTGCAATAATACCGTCTTGCAAGAATACGGCCTTTACAGTGCGCAATGGTCGGTGCTGTATGTGCTAAAACAAAGAGGCAGGCTCACACAAAAAGAGCTTAGTGAGTATTTAGCTGTAGAAGCACCGCCGATGACGCGGACGATTCAGCGTCTCGTCAAGCAAGGATATGTGAGACAGGTACCTGGCCAAGATAAGCGGGTAAAATTTATTGAGCTGACGGAGCTGGCTGAAAGAGAATATCCTGTGTGGGAACAGGCTGTATTAGAAATGAACGAAAAAACGATTAGAGGTTTTTCGAAAGAACACCAACAACAGCTGCAGAAACTCATGACAGAATGGTTATCTGCAATGGAACGTCATCAAGGAGAGGAAGAAAAGAAATGAATAAGGAGCCTTTATGGACGAAGGATTTTATTAGTGTATCAGCGAGCAATTTCTTTTTGTTCGTTGCTTTTTATTTTTTACTAGTTACGATGCCGATCTATGCTATTCAAGAATTAGGAGGGAGTCCTGCACAGGCAGGGTTACTGACTACGTTCTTTTTAATTTCGGCTATTATCGTCAGGCCCTTTGCTGGTCAATGGATTGAGCAGTTTGGAAAGAGGGCTGTCTTGATCAGTTCGCAAGTTATTTTTCTCGGCGCATCGCTATTATATTTTTTTCCCGACACGCTTAATATGATGTTAGCTATTCGCTTCATTCATGGTATTGGCTTTGGAATGGCGACGACAGCGACAGGTGCCATGGTTGCCGAAATCATTCCTGGCTCCCGACGTGGAGAAGGAATGGGCTATTACGTGATGTCCACAAATCTGGCAATGGTTATTGGCCCTTTCTTAGGACTGACTGTCATGCGGGAATGGGGCAGTTTAGTTATGTTCACTATGTGTATCGTAATTTCAGGGCTTGCACTGATTGCTGGATTGTTAGTGAATCTAGTAGAAAGCAAGAATAACGTCCGCGTAATGTCTATTTTTCAAGTAAAATTCAATCCAAGGGATTTATTTGAATTTTCAGCGCTTCCGATTGCCGTAGTGGGAGCCTTTTTCTCGATTGCGTATTCGTCTATTTTATCGTTCGTTTCTGTTTACGCAGAAGAAATTCAAGTCGGAGAGGTAGCCAGCTATTTCTTTATTGTCTATGCCGTTGTTTTACTTTTATCCCGTCCGTTTACCGGCAGATGGTTTGACCAGTATGGAGCCAATGTGATTGTCTACCCAGCTATTTTCCTTTTCGCGGCTGGACTGCTTCTGCTCAGCCAAGCAGAAACAGCTCTTATCTTTCTCGTGACAGCTGGAATGATTGGTGTTGGATGGGGCACATTGTTCCCAAGTTTCCAGACAATTGCTATTCAGGAAGCAGCGCCGCAAAAAAAAGCGCTGGCGACCGCTACATTCCTATCTGTATTTGACTTCGGTATTGGTCTTGGCTCCTTTATCATCGGCTGGGCCGTTACAGGAATAAGCTTTAGAACGCTTTATGCTTATTGTGCGATTTATGTGATCGTTGGTCTGTTCGTTTATTTGATGCTGCATGGCAAACAGGAGAAGAAGAAGCGCCAAATGATTTGATGATGCGCATCGCTTGGACTATACTGGTAAAAATACGGTTGTGACATTGCGCCAATAGGAGGGGGAAGTCTGCCGTGAAAAGTGTCTTGTTTTATTTAAAACCATATAGGAATTACATGGCCTTTGCTTGGCTGTTAATGCTTGTAGAGCTGGCGGTTGAACTAACCCATCCGTTGTTTATGGCGAAAATTATCGATGAAGGAATCGCACAGCATGATATGGGAGCTGTTTATAAATGGGGGGGCCTTATGCTAGGTACTTCTTTACTAGCCTTTGCTTCCGGTATTATTAATTCTTTTGCAGCTGCTCATGTCGGTCAGAACTTCGGCTTTGACTTACGGGAGAAAATGATGGATAAGATCCAGTCATTTTCTTTTTCCAACTATAGTCGGTTTGCCTCATCTTCTTTAATTACAAGGCTGACAAATGATGTCACCCAAGTACAAAATGCCGTTTTTATGAGCTTACGCATCATGCTGCGAGCTCCGTTGATGGTCGTCTTTGGAACAGTGATGGCCTTGCTCATCCATGCAAAGCTGACGATTGTTTTGCTCGTAACAATTCCGCTGATGATTCTATTTCTATTAAAAATGCTAAAGAAAAGTGCTTCTTTATTCCGGTCCGTTCAGCAGCGGCTTGACGGTGTGAATAATGTGATGCAGGAAAACTTAACGGGTATCCGCATCATCAAGGCGTTTCTGAGATGGAAGTACGAGAACAGCCGCTTTCAGCAGGCGAGTGAACAGCTTATGGCACAGACGACCCGTGTCTTGCGCACAGTAGAGACAACAACACCTGTTTTGCTGCTCGTTATGAACAGTAGTCTTATCGCTATTTTATGGTTTGGCTTCGCTGAATTTACAAGCGGTACGGCAACAGCAGGTCAGATTGTCGCGATTATCAACTATGCTACGAGAATTATTTCTTCGTTATCTATGTTTACGTTTATTTTAATGGCTTTTTCAAGAGCACGCGCTTCGGGACAGCGGATCGGTGAGCTTTTAGAGCAGCCGGAAGAAGAGGCGGATCAGCGCTTGAAAGGGAACGCTTTCTACCCTCAAGGAGGAAAAATCGAATTTAACGATGTAAGCTTTTCTTTCCCAGGAGGAAGAGAGCCTGTTCTTGATGGTCTTACATTTTCGATTCAGCCCGGAACAACAGCCGCTATTCTAGGTGCAACCGGCTCGGGAAAATCAACGCTCTTTTATTTAATTCCCCGCCTATATGAGCCGGATAGGGGCAAAATCTTCATAGATGACCAGGATATCAGCACGGTTCAGCCAGCCGCATTACGTGAGCAAATCGGCTTTGTTCCTCAGGAATCTCATTTGTTCACAGGGACGATCCGTGAGAATATTTCTTGGGGAAAAGAAGATGCCTCTATGGAAGAAATAATAGAAGCGGCCCGACGTGCTCAGATACACGAAACGATTGAACAGCTGCCGAATCAATATGAAACGATGATTGGCCAAAAAGGTGTCAACCTATCAGGCGGGCAAAAGCAGCGATTGTCGATTGCACGAGCGCTGATCCGTAAGCCGCTTATACTGCTGCTGGATGATAGTACGAGTGCCTTAGATGTGCGGACAGAAGCTAAGTTGTTGTCGGCTCTACGGGAGAAACGTTGTACAACCATCATCATTACGCAAAAAATTAGTACGGCATTGCAGGCCGACCAAATTATTTTACTTGAAGACGGCCATGTTATGGCATCTGGCAGCCATGAAGAACTAACAGCAGGCAGTGAATTGTATCGCCGCCTGTTAGCTTCCCAATATGGAAAAGGAGGGATGCCGCATGTCAAGGTCAGCCGTTAAGCCTGCCCATCCGCATAGCCGGCATGCTCACCTCGGGCCAAAGCCGCAAGTGAAAGAGCTAGTGCCAACCTTGAAAAGATTAGCCGGATACTTAGCAAGGAGAAAGGGACTGCTTTTTCTCGTTGTTCTGATGGTGGCGGCAAGCTCTGCGCTCGGGCTGCTCGGACCCTATCTTGTTGGGATGGCCATTGATGATTTTATCATTACGAAAGATGAAAAAGGTCTGGCACTGCTGCTTTCATTACTCGGTGTTGTGTATATCTTTTACTCTTTGACGATCTTTTTACAAAACTACTGGATGGTCGGAGTTGCCCAAAAAACAGTGTATGAAATGCGGACGGAATTGTTTGCGCACCTTCATCAGCTGCCGCTGTCTTTCTTTGATAAACGCCAGCATGGAGAGCTGATGAGCCGGGTAACGAATGATATTGAAAATATTAGCAGCACGCTGAACAGCTCTGTTATCCAAGTTGCTTCGAGCGTTTTGACCCTTACCGGAGCCGTCGCGGTCATGCTTTATTTAAGTCCGGTGCTAACGGCTGTTACTTTGTTAATTGTGCCGCTTCTCTATATCGGTATGAATTGGATTACACGCCGGACACGCCGACTGTTCAAGGAGCAACAGCGCCACTTAGGAGAGTTGAACGGATTTATTGAGGAGACGGTATCAAGTAAGCATATTGTAAAAATGTTTTCCCGTGAGGAAAAAATTGCGTTAGCGTTCAATGACAGAAATGCAAAGCTAAAGGAAGCCGGCTTTTGGGCGCAGACCTACTCTGGTTTTATCCCGAAACTGATGAATATGTTGAATAACATTAGCTTCGCGTTAATTGCCGGAGCAGGAGGACTGTTGACGCTGCACGGTTATGTGACCGTCGGGGTGATTGTTGTTTTTGCTGAATATTCCCGCCAGTTTACAAGGCCGCTTAATGATCTGGCGAACCAATTTAATACATTGCTTTCTGCGATTGCCGGAGCAGAGCGGGTCTTTGATATTTTAGACACGGAAAAAGAAGAGGAAGAAAAAGCAGAGGGCATTCGTCTTGATGAAGTCCGGGGAGACATTGAGTTCCGCAATGTTTCTTTTTCATACGAAAAAGGGAACGAAACGATTAAGCAAGTCAGCTTTAAAGCAAACCAAGGGGATATGGTCGCGCTCGTTGGGCCAACTGGCTCAGGAAAGACAACCATTATTAACCTGCTCTCCCGCTTTTATGATCCGGACAGTGGGGCGATCTTTGTAGATGACTGCAATACTGCTGATATTTCACGGCAGGAGCTGAGAAAGCATATGGGCTTCGTGCTGCAGGACTCCTTTTTATTCGAGGGAACGATTAAAGAAAACATTCGCTATGGCCGTTTGGAGGCAACGGATGAAGAAGTGATAGAAGCGGCTAAGTCTGCTAATGCTCATACATTCATCATGAAATTGCCGGACGGCTATGAAACAAAGCTCCAGCATGAAGGCACCGGTATTAGCCAAGGGCAGAGACAACTGCTTGCCATTGCGAGAGCAATCTTAGCAGACCCCGCTATTCTCATTTTAGACGAAGCAACGAGCAGTATCGATACGATTACAGAAATGTATATCCAAGAAGCGCTCAGCCGTCTTATGGAGGACCGTACAACTGTCGTAATTGCTCACCGGTTGAACACGATCCGGCAAGCCGATCAAATCCTTGTTCTCAATCAAGGACGGATCGTGGAACGAGGCAATCATGAAGAGCTTATAAAGAAACAAGGACAATATGCCGGTTATGCCGGGAGCCTGTCTCCCACTGCCTTAAAGCAGTGAAGAGGCAGGCTTTTTTTTGTGGAGAAAGAGGGGTATCAGGAGAACTGCTTTGTTTATCGGAGAAGGTTGGCGGTTTATCATGACAGAGTACTCTTTTATCAAGAAAAGAGTACTCTGTCATGAATCGCCCTTTTTTGCGAATGGCTTTATATATATGATAGAATAACTTTCGATTCTTAAGAAAAAACAAAAAGGGTGGATAATCGTGGCAAAAATTCAAGCCCCTGTTCAGAAAAATCAAGTGATAGACGTGGAATTTGAAGATTTAACGCATGACGGGAATGCGGTCGCAAAGGTAGAGGGCTACCCGCTGTTTGTGGCAGGTGCGCTGCCGGGAGAGACGGGCCGTATCCAAGTGACAAAGATTAATAAAGGGTATGGCTTCGGCCGGCTAATGGAGCTTTTTGAGAGAAGCCCGCATCGGGTTGATGTCCCGGCTGCTGACATGCACAAATACGGAGGAACCCAGCTGCAGCACATTAGCTATGAAGGGCAGCTGCAATTTAAAGAAAAGCAGGTACGTGAAGTACTTACTCGGATCGGGAAACTTGAGGACGTCAAGGTGCATCCTGTGTTAGGCATGAAAGAGCCCTGGTATTACCGCAACAAGGCCCAAGTACCTGTTGGAGAGAAAAACGGCAAGCTGATTGCTGGTTTCTTCAAACCACGCAGCCATGAAATTGTCGATACAAATGAAAGTATCATCCAACTGCCAGAGGTCAATGAAGCGATTCAGACAGTAAAAGAAATCTGTAGTGAGTTTGGCATTAAAGCATATGATGAAGTAACGCACAAAGGTATGCTTCGTCATATTATGGCACGCTATGGAAAACAAACAGGGGAACTCATGGTTGTGCTCATTACCCGGACAGCTGATTTTCCTCATAAAGAACAGATTGTGAAAGAGATCATTAAGCGGCTGCCGCGGGTAAAATCAATTGTTCATAACATCAATTCCAAACGAACAAACGTGATTATGGGCGACGTGACAAAAGTGATCTGGGGAAGTGAAGTGATCTACGACTATATCGGCGATGTGAAGTTTGTCATTTCAGCTCGATCCTTTTACCAGGTGAATCCGGTGCAAACGAAAGTGCTGTATGACAAGGCGCTCGAATATGCAGGACTCACAGGAAATGAAGCTGTGATTGACGCTTATTGCGGTATCGGGACGATCTCCTTATTCCTTGCGCAAAAAGCGAAAAGCGTCTTTGGTGTCGAAGTGGTTCCAGAAGCGATTGAAGATGCTAAACGAAATGCTGAATTGAACGGTATTCATAACGTTGAATTTGCCGTTGGGAAAGCTGAAGATGTCATTAGCGAATGGTACAAGCAAGGAAACAAAGCGAACGTGCTGGTCGTTGATCCGCCGCGTAAAGGCTGTGATGAATCCCTTTTGCAGACGATCATTGACATGAAACCAACAAAAGTCGTCTACGTCTCCTGCAATCCGGCTACACTCGCTCGTGATTTACGTATATTGGAAGATGGCGGCTACAAAACGATGGAAGTGCAGCCGGTGGATATGTTTCCACAGACCACACATGTGGAGTGCTGTTCACTACTTATAAGGAAAGATAAATAATAGATGCAACAGTGAGTAAAGAGCCTTTCCTTTTGGAAAAGGCTCTTTTTTATCTAATACTTGTTTTTATCTAATCCCAGAGAGGCCCATGTTCATTCATTAAGAATTGAAAGTACCATTTGTGAAAGCAAAATAAAAGATATGGAGAAGGTGGATAATATTGAAGAAATTCTAAGTATCGCATTGAAGTGTAAAATTAACGCGTTTGGTGAACTTACCATTTACGATACATCCATAAGGAGAGGCTCTTATTATGTTATAAAACCAACCAACGTTTATTTACATACAGAAGTAAAAGTGGGTGCCGAGAAATTAGGATTAGATTTTAGAAAGAAGAAAGTAAAAATAGACAATTTTTATAGTGAGTTACAAACTATGATCCCTTTAGAACTTGAGGATTGTCTATGTATAGATACAAATGAATGAAAAGTATCTTAAACTTGTTAAAGGCTAAGTGGATTGCTTGGCCTTTTTCTGAGTAATTTTGTTTTGAATGTTGAGGCATTATCCTCCAATAGTATTAGGGAGTGATGATGCATGAGAAATTCCACTAAGTTCCACAAAAAGTTAAAGGCAACTAAGACTATTTAACAAAAGATTAATATATTTGAAAGAGTCCCTTGTTACATCTGGGTCTTTAATCTTTGTTTTTTTTACTGGATTTTGCTTTTTTCATGCTTTTTAACTTCTGGGTATTACTTATGTATGGATCAAATTCCAATAATATCCTCCACTTGCAATACCATTGATTTGTTTTTCGATATTAAGGCTAAAATTACAATGAATTAACAAAATCATTGGAATCATCTGTTAACTTCTTTAATAGAGCTTGCTTTAAAAAATAGCATCCTCAAGAAAATAAGTTATGGGGGTAATGTTGATGAGTGCTAGTAATAATGGTTTAAACAGGCGTGACTTCTTAAAAGTCGGAGGTGTGGGTGCGGTAGCCTTAACGTTAGGAACAACCGGGTTATTATCACTAAGTGGAGCTAACCAGAGTTTAGCTGCAACTAATCATAATCCTACGAGCGGCTTTGGCGGCTATGGCCCTCTTGTAAAGGATCCAAATGGCATTCTTGACCTTCCACGGGGGTTCCGCTACAAAATGCTTTCTCAAACTGGAGACATCATGCCGAACGGTGACCGAGTCCCTTCTATGCATGATGGAATGGCGGCATTTAAAGGAGAGAAAAACACAACGATCCTTGTAAGAAACCATGAGAATAGTACGAATGCAGACTATCCCGTAAACGGAAAAAACCCATGGAGCAATGGTGCAGCTGGTGGAACAACAACTTTAATTGTTGGACCAAATCGCGAAATTGTTGACCAATACGTATCTAGCTCAGGGACAATCCGCAATTGTGCCGGCGGTCCTACTACTTGGGGCACGTGGTTAACTTGTGAAGAGACTCGCAATATGGGTCATGGTTTTGTCTTTGAAGTGAATCCTCTTGATCCAGAAAATGAAATGTCTAAAACGCCTATTCGTGACATGGGTTACTTCTCTCATGAAGCATGCGCCGTTGATCCTTCCACAGGTATTTGGTATTTAACTGAAGACGCTTCGCCAAGCTTCCTTTATCGTTTTACACCAAATGATCGCAGCCAAAAGCTTGGGTCCCTTCAAAAAGGAGGCAAGCTTGAAGCAGCAGCCATTGAAGAATTGCCAACTTCTTCTGCCAGCCAATTTTACAGCGGACAAAAATTCGGTGTCGTGTGGAAGGAAGTAAATCCTGAACGTGCACAACAAGATGCAAAAGATAACGGCTGTATTCAATTTAGCCGCTTAGAAGGGGCATGGTTCTCTGCAGGAGTATTCTGGTTTGATGATACAAGTGCCGGCGGCAAAGCGCTTGGTCGTGTTTATCGTTATCACCCAGCTACTAATACATTAGAGCTTTTCTATGAATCTACAGATAAGAATGATTTAGAAATGCCAGACAATATTACGATTACTCCTTGGGGAGACCTTTGGATTGCGGAAGATGGAGGCGGAAATGACCGAATCGTTGGGCTTACACCGGAAGGAAATGTTTACACTTTCGCCGAGAATAAGATGAACGGATCTGAATTTGCGGGACCGGCATTTTCTTCAGACGGAAATACTTTCTTCGTAAACATGCAAACACCTGGTATTACTTTTGCGATATGGGGTCCTTTTGCTCGCAGAAATGCGGCACGTCAACGGGCAATGGGTCATGCGGCACCACCGGCAGATCTTGCACCTGTAGTTTCTAAAAAGCTAGCAGCATTTGCCGAAGAACAAGGAATGTCTATTTTAGAAGCGGCCGCATTAGAACGCCACGGGATGCCGATAATATAATGACTTATTTCCAACAGGCAAAGAGCTGCCAGATACTAACACCATTCATCCTGTAGGAGGTGAAAATGATGCTATCAAATATCGGGATTCCAGGATTAATTCTCATTCTCGTCATTGCTTTAATTATTTTTGGTCCTTCCAAGCTTCCTGAAATTGGACGGGCATTTGGCAGTACCTTGAAGGAATTCAAAAAAGCAACGAATGATTTAGTCGGCGGTGACAAGGAAGAAACAGAGTCTCCAAAGGAAAAAATTAATTTAGTAGTACGTGAAAAGCCTGAAAGTAAGATTGGGAGTTAAGGACTTAAGGATGCAAGCGGCAGAAAGAGAGCCCGCTTGCATCTTTCTATTTGGTTTTTATGTAAAGTGCCAGCTTAGCAGTTGTGAGAATGCTCATTTAAGACAGAGAACCTTCTTCTGTCTTTTTTATTTGCTGTAGTGGTCAGTATTCTGCTCGCGTGAAAGCAGTCACTAAGCGGATGTTAGTAGAAGGCATCTAATGTAATCGAAGATCCCGCTCGTCTTTTCGTGAAGATGATTTAAAGCGGTTTAAAGGATTCCCATTTATAGTTCATTGGCTATTATGCTGCTGAAGCGTTGCGGTACGGCTGTTAACTCTTGTTTTTAAATAACTCGAACCCTTGTAAATTGAGCTGCCCCTTAATTGTTAAACACAACTAACGATTACGGGTTGTTTTTTTTATAACTAATTCTTTTTTACAGGTTTCTATCTAATTAAACATTATTTCAAGAAAAAGTATTGGAGCTGCTTCTAATATAGTTGATTGAGGGAGGTTGCCCTTTTATTCCATAAAAATAAATAGAATTCTTAAATTAACAGCGTGTTGCATCTTTATAATACTTGACAAAATATTATATTAATATATAATATTGTAGGTTACACTTTTGTTTCGTATCTCATTCATCCCCCTTCAAACGTCTTTTGCTCATTTATTCTTTATTTTCCTAGATGAATCTATTATGGATAGTTTTCAATTGATGGAATCCTTTGTCACCTACTAAATTTACACAACATCATCGTTGTTAAATATGACCACAAAACCATTTCCTCGGTTGTTTTTATACATCCTGCCAAAATAAGTTCCGAAAAGATCAAGAAGCAGGGACATCTATAACAATTAGATTGAGAGAGAGTTTCATTTCTTCTCTCTTTTTTCATTAAGCCTCTTTTTAAAATTTTCTTTGTCCGATATGAAGGCTGGTGAAGAACGGGACGCTTTCTATTAGGAAAAAGAAAGCTGAGCAAGTATTTAAGCTTTATATGGCTTTGCTTGGAGAGGCGTACCCTTTACTTTTGCTAACCAAATTAAATACCGAGTTGCCAGCTAGCACAGAGAAGCGATCAGCGATGTACGACGTATTTGCTAGTTTGCGTTTTCTTGAAGGTAAGATGACATTCTCTTTCCTATCCTCACTATTTATACAGTACGGTAAATCATTTAGTAAATGTTGAGTGAAATGATTCATCGGAAATAAAGGTGATTCTTCATTTGCCTGAATTCTGGTGAAATAATTTTTGGAGAGGAGGTAGAGTTGATGAATGTAAAAAATATAAAAGAAGCTAGAAAAGGTATAGGCTTAGGGGCTACTTCGGCTATCGCTTGGGGAATAGATACGGTGATCATTGGCCTTATAATAGCGAGTACACCTTTTAAAGAGGCAGTGGTGCTTGCTCCAATTGTAGCCGCTTTCATGCATGACTTTTTCTCTGCCCTATGGATCACCTTGCTTATGATTGTAAAAGGTGAATTTATTAACGTATTACAGTTGTTAAAAACAAAGAGCGGGGCCATTTTAGTTTTAGGAGCAGTGTGCGGGGGGCCTTTGGCTATGACCTTTTACTTTCTTGGTATTCAATATGCAGGAGTAACGTATGCGGCGAGTATTGCTTCTATCTTTCCTGGGATAGGTGCTGTGCTTGCTTTCACTTTTTTGAAGGAAAAAATGAATAGAAGAACATGGTTCGGTGTAGTTTTAAGTATTACCGGAGTGATTGTATTAGCCTATATGCCATCAAAGTTTAGTGTCGATAGTCACTTCTTCATCGGAATATTGTTTTCATTAGGGGCCGCCATATTTTGGGGGCTTGAAGGGGTAATCGGTGCGTGGGGAATGAAAGGAAAAGAGGTTGTTCCTCTATACGCCATTAATATAAGACAGATGGTCTCAGCACTGTGCTATGCAATATTAATTATTCCGTTTATTCAGGGATATTCTCTAGTATTTCAAGCAGCATCATCTGAGATCGTTTGGATAATAGTTATAGCAGGTTTATTAGGAACTGCCAATTATTCTTTATACTACATGTCTATTAATGTAATCGGTGCTGCTAGGGGTCAATCGCTTAACAATACTTATGTTTTTTGGGCTATAGTAGTTTCAATATTGTTTATTGGTACCCCTGTTAGCTTACAATTTATCATAGGTGCATTAATTGTACTGTTAGGTTCTATCCTCGTTTCAGGAAATTTAAAAGAGTCAAAGAATTGATTAGTATTCTTTATAGGAAGACGGTCAGGATCACGAACCATCCGGATGCTGATAGGCGATTTTACTGCGGCAAGCTCGATTTAAGTCGTATTTTGTTGTATATTAGTGTTATGGAAAATTTTCTTCCTTTTTACTTACTTTTAAATGGCTTATAATTATCGTATAATAGTGATATTTTATTCTGCCAATAAATGTGATATACTATAAGTAAAAGTGATATACTGTAATTGAGATATAATGATACAGAAAAGGTGTGTGTTTAGGTCGCGTCTTGGCTTGCTCGTACCGCCTAAGAAGGAGCGACTATATCTTTTCTGCAAATCTTAGGGGATAAGGAAGGTAAAAATGAGCGACATACAAACTAAAACAGACGTTATCTTAATTGGTGCCGGAATTATGAGCGCGACTTTAGGTACTCTTCTAAAAGAATTAGCACCGGACTGGAATATCACAGTGTTTGAGAAGCTTGACAAAGCAGGAGAGGAAAGCTCTAACGAATGGAATAACGCAGGAACAGGACACGCTGCATTGTGTGAGCTGAACTACACAGTTGAAAAACCAGACGGATCTGTAGATATTAGCAAGGCAATAAACGTTAATGAACAGTTTCAGGTTTCTATGCAGTTTTGGTCTTATCTTGTGAACAGTAATTTAATCCGTAATCCACACGACTTTATCATGCCATTGCCTCACGTCAGTATGGTACAAGGGGAGGAAAATGTAGCATTTTTAAAGAGACGCTTTGAAGAAATGACAAAGAATCCTCTTTTTAAAGGAATGGAATTTTCGGATGAGCCAGAAAAACTGAAAGAATGGATTCCGCTTATTATGCAGGATCGTCCAGCGGATGAAGCCATTGCAGCAACCAAAATTGATACTGGCACAGATGTCAATTTTGGTGCTTTAACGCGTATGTTATTTGAACACTTGGAAACTCAAAATGTTGAAATCAACTATAAACATAGTGTTGAAGGCATTAAACGTACGAAAGACGGCTTATGGGGAGTAAAGGTACACGATCTTGATGGCTGTAAAATGGAATACCATACTGCAAAATTCGTTTTCCTCGGAGCTGGAGGAGGAAGCTTAGAATTACTGCAAAAAACAGGCATTCCTGAAGGAAAGCACATTGGCGGATTCCCGATCAGCGGATTATTCATGGTATGTAATAATCAAGAAGTGGTTGAGCAGCATCATGCAAAAGTATATGGAAAAGCCAAAGTTGGTGCGCCGCCAATGTCTGTTCCTCACCTTGACACACGATATATTGATAATAAAAAGTCATTGCTGTTTGGACCGTTCGCCGGTTTCTCGCCTAAGTTCTTAAAAAACGGTTCAAATATGGATTTAATTGCTTCTGTCAAACCGCATAATATTACAACGCTGCTGGCAGCAGGAGTTAAAGAGATGGCGTTGACAAAATATTTGATCCAACAATTGATGTTATCGAAAGAACAGCGTATGCAAGAGCTGCGTGAATTTATCCCGAATGCTAAAACTGAGGAATGGGATATTGTAGTGGCTGGTCAGCGTGTACAAGTTATTAAAGATACAGAAGCGGGCGGCAAAGGAACGCTTCAATTCGGTACGGAAGTTGTAAGTGCAGCTGATGGATCGGTTGCAGCATTGCTGGGCGCCTCTCCAGGTGCCTCTACAGCTGTTCATGTTATGCTTGAGGTAATCAACAAATGCTTCCCGCAGCATGTAAAAGAGTGGGAAGCGAAGATCAAAGAGATGATTCCATCTTACGGCATCTCACTCATGCAAAACCCGGAACTTTTGCATGAAGTTCACACTTCAACAGCGCAAATACTTGGTTTAAGTAAAAGTGAGTCGTTAGAAGCCGCAGGCCATAGCGTATCATAAGCGGGCAAATTTCTTAAAGTGTAATATGATCATAGAATAAGTATTCTACCATTCTATTGAAAAAGGGTTTCTCACTCTTCGTGGGAAGCTCTCTTTCTATTTTAAGGGAGAAGAAAAACAATGAAATGTTTTTTCAAAAGTCAATATCGTGTATTGGACATCAGCGTGTTCTATACACCATTTGGATGGTTGTAAATATTGAGGCGCTCGGTGTCTATATGGAATTGTTTGATAGTGCAGCGACTGACCTTTATGATGTTTTCCTCCTTGATGGAAGACAAGTTGGCAGGTTTCAAATAAGGTATCATCTATTTTAATTAACAACAGACATTTTGAAGAATTATACTTAAAGTAACAGGTAATGTTTGTTCAACAGCAGGTTCTGCCATTTGGCGGCTGTGTTTGCTTGACACACTCACGGGTGGTTAGTTGAACAAGAGAACAAGATTTGGATATATGATATTGAGAAAAGAGATTTGATTTTTTTCTTCATTTAAAATGCAGTATGAGGACGTTTGCCCAATCATATTAGGCAATTGTAACATATCCTTTAATACATTTGATATTTATAAAGGAGGAGTTACTTTGACTAATGATAATCAAATTACGGCGTCCCTTTCAGATAGTATAATTAATGTCAATGACCAGGAGGCTTGGTCTAGATTTGGAAGGCCTGGCTTTGGATTTGGAAGGCCCGGCTTTGGATTTGGAAGACCTGGGTTTGGATACGGCTATCCTTATTATCCATATCGACCGTACCCATATCCACCATACCCTTATTACCCGTACCCAGCGTACCCATATCCGCCATACCCTTATTATCCGTACCCACCATATCCATATCCTTATTATTAAAAGAAAAGGAAAAGATTCGTCCTTGAAAAAAGGTAGACCACTCATAATAGGGTTAACAGAAAAGCAGCTTATTTAACTACTGCATAGTTTTTGACCGAATGCTGCTCCTGTGATTGCGATTAAGTCTAGTGCGTTTCATATTTGTTTAAAAACTCTATAAGAGTCGTAACAGTGGGTAGAGGATAAGAAAGGCTTTTCAATATGAAAAAGAAAAAAGACTAAGTTATTTTTAGTTTTATAACAATGAAAAGAGAATGACGTTTTATATAGAACAGAAAAGTACCCTCTATTGAAGGTTCATCTAGAGGGTACTTTTCTTCTTTTAATAGTGAATGGAACTGAATAGCCTGTTACGATTTAATGCTTGGTACATGTAAACAAATCTGTGTGCGTATGCCTATAATCATTTCAACTAGATTTTTATCTTTATTGTGAGTATTTCTTATTTTCCCGCAATTCTCTTTAAGCGTCCCGCAATTGGTAAAACAATGATACCAGCGATAACGACCTGCATCACGTTTCCAGGGATGGAGCCGAACGGCTGCACCCAGTTAGCGTAAAGAATAACTTCAGCAAAATAATAGCCTACGATTTTAATTACCAGTGCAGCGATAATGGCTACTGTATGGACAACCACTTTGTTGCCAGGCATTTTTTCAGAGATAAGACCGGCTGTAAAGCCCATTGCTCCTACGATGATAAATGTAAACGGGGCCCATATTGTCCAACCGGAGATCAGGTCAAACAAGCCCATTCCAAACGCACCTGCTATCGCTCCAGTTTTTCTTCCGTAAGCAAAGGCTGCTATAAAAAGGGGAACGTTTCCTAAATGGATAAGTCCTCCGTTACCCATGATGGGAAGCCTAATGTTGATGAACATAGTAGCCACAAGAGTGAGTGTGATAAAAAGCGCATTGATGACAATGGCTCTTGTTTTAGATTTGGCTGCACCTGCCGATGAAAATGTTGAATCCATAAGATGACCTCTTTCTGTTTTTAAATATTATGATACTCCTAATTGCATACTTAATAAATACCTAAAACTATTTTTCTAGTAACAACCAAATATGAGAAAAGTATGCGGAACTTTTTTGAGGCAGTAGGAAAAGAAAAAAAGCAGGTTTCCAATGAGGGATACCCGCTTTCATAAAAATATGATGGATATTGCATAAGGAGTAAATAGACTGCTGAAAAAGTGAAGAAAGACCGAAGGGGGTTATCGCCTGTCTTTTTCCTCCGTATTTAATTCCATAATGGTAGAAATTTTTTTAAACCCGAACTCCTTATACATGTTTTTTGCTGGGTTGCCAGCGAACACATTAAGATGAATTTTTTTCATGCCTTGGGATTGAAGCTGTCTGATCGCTTCCTGCATTAACTTCCTTCCGATCCCCATCTTTCTGTATTGAGGAAAAACATATATTTGAAGCAGCTGTCCAATAACATTGCCTGCCATGAAATCCCCATCTATCCCCAATAGGAGCCAGCCCTTTAGTCTCTGATTTTCTTCCTCAATCAGATAATAGGCACCATTTTGGATATAGGGTAAAAACATGTGATACGCCGTGTGAACATTATTTTTTATGTGTCCCATAGAGCTCTCGCTTAATACATTACCGGTAAGCTGAAGAATATAATGCGTTTCGGATTGATTGGCTCTTCTTATCGTCATCATAGCACCCCAATGAAAAAAGATTATGTATTAATATATAGTGAAGCCGAGCAACAGGTGCTTAAATATAGGGTTGTGACATTGTATGAAATATGATTCTGTGGTACATACAATTAAATTGAACCCTGAACCTTTAATATTGGAAAAAATCTTCTTCCATAATATATGTATTGAAGCTAGTATTTTAGTATGCTAGTATAAATACCGACATAATAGTACCTTTAATACAGTCCAGAGAGGCTGAAAAGGCGAGTGAATACGGGATGTTTCTATTTAACTATGCCTATTTATGCCCTTTTGTCCTCTCTGACAAAAGGGTTTTTATTTTGTCCAATGATGAATACCTCTTTTAAATAAAGTCCCGTGAGGCTTGAAAAGAGAATGGAAGAATTATATGTAATTCATCTATCCATTCCCTCAAAGATAAAAGAGAGTGATTACAACATGAGAAATAGCGGAGGGTGGTACAAAATGGATTATCGTAAAAAAACAGTGGTAGCATCAGTCGCTGGATTAACATTAGAAGGCATGGACATTATGTTCATTTCGTTTGCGATGTCAATGATGATTGCTGAGTTTCACATAGATTTGGCAACGGGCGGATTGATTTCTTCGATTACAAATATCGGGATGCTTTTAGGTGGAATGATTTTCGGAGTGCTAGCAGATAAGTTTGGCCGTGTGAAAGTTTTTACTTATACGGTTCTGTTGTTTGCGATCGGCACGGCTTTAACGGGTTTAGCAGCGAATATAGAACAAGTTTACTTATTTAGATTCATCGCCGGATTAGGTGCGGGTGGAGAATATGGGATTGGTATGGCACTTGTTGCAGAAGCGTGGCCAAAGAATAAGCAGGGAAGAGCCTCATCCTACGTTAGTGTAGGCGCTCAGTATGGTGTCATTCTGGCAGCGCTTTTGAGTGCGATGATTCTCCCTACGCTAGGGTGGAGAGCGCTGTTTTTCGTTGGTGTGGTGCCGGTTGTTTTCGCTGTAATTGTAAGAAAAAATTTAGAAGAGTCTCCAGAATGGCTGGCTGCTCAAAAGGATAAAAAGCCGGCTAAAAAAGGGGAAAAAGGAAAGTTGGTTCAGTTGTTTGCCACTCCGCGAGCAACGATGACAACCATTGCCTTGAGCATCATGGCAACTGTTCAAATTGCTGGCTATAACGGTTTAATGATCTGGCTGCCATCTATGCTTCAGCAATCACAAGGCTTATCGGTTTCGAGCTCGGCGCTTTGGACGATCAGCACAGCAGTCGGAATGATCATGGGGATGTTAACCTTTGGACAATTTATGGATCGATTTGGAGCAAAGCGTTCCTTTGGCATCTTCCTGCTTGCTTCTGCATGTGCCGTGTTCTTATACTCCTATGCGACTGGCAGCGCTGGGGTGTTAATGGGCGGTGCCATTGTCGGGTTCTTCTCAAACGGAATGTTTGCTGGGTACGGTGCATTAATCAGCAGCTATTACCCGGTTCAAATTCGCAGTACGGCGACAAATACGATTTTTAACTTTGGCAGAGCAGTAGGAGGGCTTTCACCGATCCTAGTTGGTTATATTTTGCAAAGCTATGATATGACCATAGCGATGATTTACTTAGCAGCTCTATACTGCATCTCCTTTGTGGTGATGCTTACGTTGAGCAAAAGACAATCTGGCAGCACACTTAATGCGATCCAGCCTGTTGAAGAATATTAATGTAAATGCCAACTAAAATGCAACTGCATTTTAGTTGGCATTTTTATTGCTCGACAAAAGAGAGTCGAGCTTAGTCATGGTGCTTTTTACAACTAAGCATTTGCTGTTTTTTATAAAATCTTACTTTTTTCTCTTTTTAATTATTGACCTTTATCGAAAAAGATATTATTATCATAATTAATAATGATAATAAAAAGCCATTCAGTTCTAGAATTAGTTGATGCATTATTTAGAAATAAAACATTCATGATCACTATTATTCCTGAGGGGGAGAAAATATGGTTGAAAAAGAGGTTGTTATTGAAAAAGACATTTTTGCTACGCTGGCATGCCCAGAAAAAGAAGGAACCTTTCCGGCTATTTTGCTCATCGCCGGTTCAGGGCCCCTTGATCGTAATGGGAACGGGCCAAAAGGAAAGTATCAAACGAATTTATATAAAGAATTGGCGCACTTTTTTACTAATATGGGCTTCATCACGCTTCGCTATGATAAATGGGGAACAGGAAAACGAAACGGCAACTTGGTAGAAGCAGGCTTGTCTAATTTACTGCATGACGCTAAAGCTGCGATGACCTTTTTACAGGAGCAGCCAAATGTGTCGGATGTGATTGTGTGTGGCCATAGCGAAGGGACTATCTTGGCAACAGATATTGCCGCAAAGATGAAAATCGACGGCTGTATGCTTCTATCTGGAGGGGTTGATAATCTACTGGAGGCACTCTATCATCAGCGGCAGCAGGCATACCAGGAGTTGCTTTCCATGCGGGGATTGAAAGGCTGGTTGAATCGGACGCTTAAAGTAGACGAAAAGGGCGAGAAGAAAGCAGAAAAGATGTTGAAGAAAATGATCGAATCAAACAGCGATATTGTCCGGGTCACAGGCATGAAGCAACCGGCTAAGTGGTTCCGGGAGCACGATGCGTATAATACAAGAGCCGCTTTGAAGAATGTCTCTTGTCCCGTTTTTGCGTTGCATGGCGATAAAGATTCACTTGTGGAAAGCTCCGTTTTAGAAGAATTGACTGGACTTGTGCAAGGAGAAAGTGAGTATCACATTGTTCATAACATGGAACATGGCCTTCGAGAGCAAACAGAGCCAAAAAGTATTTTAGATACGAAAAAGTTAATGAAGACTATTTTAGAACGGCCGCTTCACAAAGAAGGGTTGCAGCTAATGGCTGCATGGCTAGAGCGATTTCTAGAAAGGGAACATAAGTCTGCTTGAAAAAATAGACCTCATTACACTTAAGTTTATACATGCTGGGAACGAGAAAAGATAGACAATAAGCAGGAGCCTTTTCACTAGGAAAGGCTCTTCTTTTGTTGACAAGTATATGCTCATATCCCTTCCGTCCTCAAAAGACAAGCACTTCATTGTATATAAAGCTGCCGTTTTGCTCTGTTCCGCGCATTAGTTTTATTGTTTCTCTTTTAAATCTAAGAAGGTGTTAATGATTTTAACATATTTCTCTTTTGGATAGTCCTCATATAAGGAGCTGGATAATCGCACAGGATCGCCAAAGAAGTATCTTTCATATTGAGTTTGTCTCGTGCCAAAGGAGCTCATCGTCAGATCCCAAGCTAAACGAAAAATCTTAATTCGGTTTTCTGCTGTTTTGGTGGCCCCTTGAAGATATTGATCGAGATCTCCTCTAATAGTAGAATGAAAGGCTTTTTCGGTTGGTAAAGTGACCATTCCGCTAGCCCCGATTAATTGGATAATTTCACTGAAGCGTGGATAGATTTTAGGAAAGACGTTACTGGCAACTTGAAGTGGAATAATGCTCGGCCGCATGTAACCACATTCATCTAATTTTGCATCGTTTTCCGACTTTTCTAGAAGAGCCTTCATTGTTTCAAGTCCAATGATGATCTCTGATAATTTTTCTTGTATATGTTGATAGTCGCTAATATTAAGGGTTTCTATAAGAAGCTCCGCGATCCCTAAAATAAACTCTGTTTTTACAATTTGTCTCGTTACGACTTGGTGTATGGCAAAAGGAGAGAAGGAGCTTTTTGAAAGGAAAGATCTGGCGGCTTCCACATTGTCGTAAAAAAATACCCGATCCCAGGGAACTAGCACATGATCGAAGACAACAATAGAGTCCATCTCTTCGTATTGTGAGCTTAACGGATGATCAAAAATAGATTCTCCTCCAATAAAGCTCTCTCTGCAAATAAATTTTAAGCCTTTCGTGTTGGAAGGGATAGAGAAAGCAAATGCTTCGTCCATCTCAAAGAATAATCGAGGAGCATGGAACACTAGCACTTCATCTGTTAAGCCGCCTTGAGTAGCTAAGAGGCGGGCTCCCTTAATAACTATCCCCTCTTCATTTCTGTCAATCACTTTAGCAGAGATGGGTTCCTCGGAGCATTCGAAGTAGGTTTGAGAACGATTTACTTGAGGAGTAATAAATGTATGTGTAAATGACAAATCTTTTTCCCTAGCTCGTTCATATAGAGCTTGAATATTTTTCGGAAAACAATTGTCTTTTCCGATCAAAAGATTTGCGGAGGAGGCAAAGCTCATTAAAACTGTATTTAAATAATCAGGGCTTCTTCCCACCATGCCCCCGGTGTGTCTTGCCCAATGTTCGATCATCGTTCTTCTTTTAATTAAATCTTCCTTTGTTTTCGGCTGTAAATAAGAAATCCCGACAAGCTCTTTCGTTTGGGGGGATAAGAACAGCATCTGCTCTTTTAAGTTTGAATCATGCTGTAAGTCATAAAGAGAGGCTTTTGTTTGGATAAGACCTTTAAAAGCGGGATGCTCAGAGACTTTTCCTTGTATTCTTACTCCATCAAACCAAATTTCGTTATTTAGTTGATTTAATCGGTTAATAAAATCTTTTCCGTTAACCGCTCCCATACTTCCACTCCCTCAATTAAAACAGTCCTGACAACTGTATTTGTTTGTTGTTTCATCTTATTAGTTAACATGTTGGTCTGTTCCATGCTTCTAAAGCAAAAAGCTCTAAATAAGATTGAATATCAGTGGGGAGTTTTGATGAAGTTGCGGAGTTTCTCAGTTATATAAGAGGAATGCAAACAATCCGCTTTAAACAAAAAAGTTTAAGCGGATTGTTTCAGAAAGATAGTGCATGCTTCACGGTTGAACAGCAAGCTATAAGCAGCTTATTTTTACGCTTCTACTAAGCAGCTGTCGTTAAAATAAATCACTTCGGTCAGGAATTTATGACCCTTGATTCTTTTGAAAGCTTCTGTTGCTTCTTTCTGGGTATCATACTCAAACATTTGTACATTGTTTTTAGAATGAACAGTGATAATCCACATGAAATTTTCCTCCAATTAAAGTGTTCTCTTCCTGCTTTTGTTCCACGAGACTTTGACTTTCTTTCCCATGCACACTACACCTTACGCTAATTCATCTCAAGTGATCGACTTAATAGAGTTTTATTCAAGAGTATAGTCTTATACGTTGTTGTTCGTTTATTAGCTAACGTGAATAAGGGGATGTGCTACTTTCTTTGTTTTAATTTGTGTTTTTATACAAACTCATAAATAATTTTTTATCAGTTTAAACAAATTATATAGTTAGGTCAATATATTTTTTTTATTAAAAGTGAATATTGTTTGAATTCTGTCTTTTAAAACGTTTATTTTATGAGCAAAAAAAATTTGCGTTTATTAAAAATGAATCTAAAAATAAGCAAAGAAAGTAAAGGGAGAGGAGGAAAGAAAGCAAATGGAAGGCAGAGAGAGTGTGTTATTATCCTTAATTTTTTTGCACTGTAATCCATAACAGCAAAGGGAGAGTAAATTTTAGTCACTACTTAAAGGTGGCTGTTACGTCAGAAACATCAAGAAACATTCATGGGTGTATAAACATAACTTTTGGACTCTTACCCCTCTTATGGAGGCGCGCTTTCGATAAGCTCTATTGATTTATGATATAATATTATGTCTTAAAAATTTTATATAGGAGGATACCATGGTGCAGCTAGATACAACACCTCAACCTAAACAGGCGACGCACAAAAGAACCCTTTGGTTTGTTGCTGCCTTTATTCTGATTGCAGCTGCTGGATTGTTTTACATCAAATGGTGGCCTTATTATAACAAATCTATTTTAGCAGCCAATACGCATTCTATTGGCGATTCTATTTTAGGAGATCTATCAAGTGAGGCGCCGTCATGGCAATCGGCTTGGGACTATGCACTCGCTTATTTTAGCTCTGTATGGAAAGCGGCGGTTCTCGGCATTTTGCTTGGCTCCCTGCTTCAAGTTTTATTGCCGGCACAATGGCTGCTTAAATTGCTTGGAAAAGCCTCATTTGGCAGTACAATGATTGCTGGGATGGCTGCCGTTCCAGGTATGATGTGCAGCTGCTGTGCGGCACCGATCGCGATTGGACTTCGTAAGAAGAACGTTTCCGTCGGTGCTGCTTTAGCTTTTTGGATTGGCAATCCTATGATGAACCCCGCAACTCTTATTTTTATGACTTTTGTCTTGTCCTGGAAGTTCACCCTTATGCGGCTCGTCGTTGGATTTATTTTAACGTTTGGCATTAGTTACTGGGCCAATCGTCTCGTGAAAGACGTTCAGCCGGTTGATGTCGACCAAGTGATAGTGGAGGCGGAACAAGAGGGTAGATTTTTAAGAAGATGGTTGGGAAGTATAGGAAGGATGCTTCTTTATATTGTGCCGGCATACGTGCTGTCAGTATTGCTTTTAGGAGCCGCACGCGTTTGGTTATTCCCGCAATTAAGTGAATCGGCAGCGAATAGCCTGCTGGCGATTATTATCTTTGCAGTTGCTGGCATGCTTTTTGTCATTCCGACTGCAGCAGAAATTCCGATCATTCAAACGCTTATGTCCTTAGGGCTCGGCGCCGGTCCTGCAGCTGCACTGCTTATTACACTGCCTGCTATTAGCTTGCCGTCTTTGTTAATGGTGGCTAAATCATTTCCTAAAAAAGTATTATTTTTTGTCATGGCATCTGTAGTGGTGTTAGGTGTTATCGGTGGTTTGATAGGAAGGGTGATCCTATAGGTTTAAGGAGTTATCATCAATGAAACCCTAAAGATTGGACGTGAAAAAAGTGTCTAATCTTTAGGGTTTTCTTTTCAAGTGCAAGCATATTTTGAAATATAAAAAGGAATATAATAGTGTCTACATATTGAACGGGCTATACTGCTTAGTACAATTCGTCTCTATCTCGAAAGAGTATGCTTATTGGTTTTCGGATTTTGATCTGTCGTTTATTCAGAAGGGAGAAACAAATGGATTTACTGATGACTGTATTGTTACTGCTTGTTTTTTTGTTAATTTCAAATATCATTAGCCACTATATCCCGTTTATCCCTACAGCCTTAACACAAATAGGATTTGGAGTGATTATTGCGCTCATCTTTAGGGGTGTTTCGCTAAAAATCGAAACAGAGTGGTTTTTATTACTTTTTGTAGCTCCTCTTTTATACAATGATGGGAGACATTTTCCGCGCGAAGAATTATGGAAGATGAGGGCGCCTATTTTAGGAAATGCTGTTGTTCTTGTTCTTATCACAACTCTTGGCGGCGGTTATTTTATTCACTGGCTAATACCGAGTATTCCGCTTGCAGCTGCCTTTGCCTTAGCCGCTATTTTATCACCGACTGACCCTGTAGCCGTCAATGGTATTGCTAAACGCATTCATCTCCCTGAAAAGGTGCTTCATCTCGTTAGAGGAGAGTCCTTAATCAACGATGCCTCTGGTTTAGTAGCCTTTAATTATGCGGTTGCGGCCGTTGTAACCGGGTATTTTTCTTTGCGTGAGGCTCTCTTTGATTTTACTTATATGTTTTTAGTAGGGGGGATTTTAGGATTTGTATTAGCTTTGCTTGTCACATGGATACGTTTTGTTCTGCGCAAGCAAGGAATTAATGATGTAACGTTTCACTCGTTGTTGCAAATTCTTACACCCTTTATTATTTTTCTCATTACAGAAGAGCTGCTGCATGCTTCCGGCGTCATTGCTGTTGTAGTAGCAGGGGTTGTTCACTCCTTGATAAAAGAAAGAACAGGAACTTTGATCGCTGAGGAGCAAGTGCTGACAGAGAATATTTGGTCCATTGTTTTATTTACTTTAAATGGGGTTGTCTTTTTGCTGCTGGGGTTGAATATTCCTTCTTCTATGATCGAAACGGTAGATAATCCGGCTATGAGCAATTGGTTAGTAATCGGATATGTCATCGCGATCGGGTTTATTATTTTAGGGATTCGCTTTATTTGGTCTTACTCTTTCTCTTACTTTGCTTATCGTTCTGACAAGGAAGAGGACGTGTTAAAACCAAATTTTAAAACATCTCTGCTCATTAGCTTAACAGGGGTAAGAGGAGCCGTCACCATGGCGGGTGTTCTCTCTATTCCGTATGTTGTATTGAATGGAAATTTATTTCCAGAAAGATCACTTATTCTGTTTTTAGCAGCGGGCGTTATTTTATTTACGTTGATTGCGGCGACTCTGCTCTTGCCTCTTCTAAGCAGGAATGAAGCAGCCGAAGGAGAAGAGCTGGGGAAAGCCAGCTTGCAGGAGGCCAAAAGAAAAGTTCTGCTGGCTGCTATTAAAAAGATCCGGCTGGAAATAAATGAAGAAAACAAAGATGCCGCTTATGAGCTCATTGATGAATATAAGATGATGTTTCGGCAGATCCAGCCTGACCCGCATTCAACGTCATCAGACACCGTCTATTACCAACAAAAACTTACTGAAGTGCGGTTAATGGGTCTAAAAGCAGAACGAAAATATTTCGATGAAATTAGAAAGAAAAATGGCATGGATGAAACTCTGTTTGAAACGCTTGAAAAATCACTGGATCGCCGACAAGAAGCTCTCTCTAACAATGTTCGCTCGGAAATGATGTATCTAATCGGCCGGATGATTCGGGGCTGGAGGCGTTTTATGGAACACTTTCATAAAGACTCCGAAACGAAGCTGGCAAAATTACGGTTAAGAAAGTCACTTCAATTAAAAGCATTGCAAGTCGCACTTAAACATCTGGAAGAGCAGGCGACAGAACATGAAAGACCCGATATTGTCGGGGCCGTCATAGTTGAATATAAGCGAACCATTGATCAGCTAAAGAGACCAGCTGTTCCATACAATGAAGAGCGGGAAGGGAAAAAAGAAGAGCTGCGCCTAAAGGTAATGGACATCGAACGTGGTGAAATTCATGAAATGTATCAATCAGGGGAGATTACTAACGAGCAGGCGAGGGAGTTAAGAAGGTTCGTTAATTACATTGAAAGCGTGACTTTATATGAACATATAGAATAGCTTTCCTTGTTGTTTATGCTCACTCCGCTCCTCGAAAAGCAGAAGTATTGCAAATAGAATGTGTTTATAACCAAAAGCAGGCATCCGTATTGGATGCCTGCTTTTGTCAGATTTTGAGCATTTCCTTTAAGGTGGACAACAGTAAATATTTTTTATCCTTTCTTCATATAAATAGGTTGCCGCTAGGAAAAGCTGAAGAAGGAGGGATTTCATGGTTATTGGTTTGTCCGTTATCTTGCTGCTTGTGCTGCTGTTGCCATTCTTCGTAAAACGGGTAGAGGAAAATTTAGAGATATTTTTATTTATTATGGGTTTTTTAGCCGCTGTTATCGGCAAAGTATTAGATAAGGAACTTCTTGAGAAGGCATTAGAGGATCCGCTTCACATTACAATCGCTGTTTTAGTCGCAAGTCTTTTATTTAAATGGTTTAGAAAGCCTTTAGAAAACGGGATTCTTAATATGAGCAGGATGATGCCATTTCGATTATTTATTGCGTTAGTCGTCATTCTTCTAGGACTTCTATCGAGTGTCATTACGGCGATTATTGCTGCATTAATTTTGGTGTTAATTGTTAGCGTGCTTAGTCTTGATCGTCCATCTGAAGTTCGGCTTGTTGTATTAGCTTGTTTTTCTATCGGGCTTGGCGCTTCCCTTACTCCAATTGGAGAACCGCTTTCCACGATTGCCGTCAGCAAGCTGGGAGAGGATTTCTTTTATCTCTTAAGACTAATCGGCCCCGAAGTACTAGCGGCTGTTGTGCTCTTTGGTGTGCTTTCCATGTTTTTCGTCCATCCACAGCAAGATCGGGAAGGACTGGAGAGTGATCAGGCAAGTGAAACCTACGAGGACATTGTCGTTCGCACAATTAAAATTTACTTATTTGTGATGGGACTCACATTGCTTGGCGCAGGCTTTGAGCCGTTCATTAATCAATACTTACTAGGTGTCCATACCGGTGTGCTGTATTGGATTAATATGATTTCAGCTGTTTTGGATAATGCCACTCTTGCCGCGGCGGAAATTAGTTCGTCGATGGGAAATTCAACTGTACAAGCCATCTTACTTGGGCTTTTAATTAGCGGTGGAATGCTTGTGCCTGGCAATATTCCCAATATCATTTCTGCTGGAAAACTTGGGATTACAAGCAAGGAGTGGGCAAGATTTGGCTTGCCTGTTGGCTTAGTTGTCATGGTCATTTTCTTTATTGTTCTTACGTTAACTTAATGCATAAAAACTTAAGAAATATCTATCGGCTTTCAGGCTGTTAAAAAACTCGCTTTTCCTCGAAAGACAGAAGTTTTCAATCAGCCTGAGAGCATTGAAAATAGATTTTGTTTACACTGTAAGTTTCCTTAACATTTTTCTCTCTATTGGGCAAAGTAATGGGTAACGAGTTGGGCGAGCGTTTGAAGCTGTTTTTCGTTTAAAAAATCGCGGCTGTCTTTTAAGGAAGACAGGGCACTTTCAATGAGAAACTTTCGAGGGTTTCTCGCATGAAGGAGTTCATCTTGAATAAATTCGAGCAATTCCGTACATCTCGGCTTTTCCTCATGACAGTTTAGCGATTTTTTTAAGTCCGTGATTGCCTGGCAAAGTTTTTGCTGAAACGTCTGGTTTGCTTTGTTACAATCCGGGAGCCAGCTGTCTAAAAGCTCAGGCTTAATTAGTTGATCTCCTGCCTCTGATACGTCCTCTACGATTTTGGCTGCTCGTTCTACACTATAACGGACCGCCTGGTGAATGCTCGTATTTGAATCATAAGCCAACGTATAATACCTAAGGTTATGATGCAAAATTCCGATGAACATAATGGCGCAATCCAGTAAATAAGGACGCTTGCTTTCGCCAAAAATGTCTATAAATCGTTCATACACCCAGCGGATCATGAGTAATTGGCCTTTTTTCATAAATTGCTTAAGGTCTGTGTCATTGGAAACGAGTACTTCTTCAAATAAAAAAATGAGCTTATGTGTTTTATTGGCTCTCATTTGCAGTTCAATTTGCTTAATGAAGATCTCTATATTAGAAGGGTCCTGGCCGATAAGCAGCTCATTCCGTTCCTTCT
This sequence comes from Pseudobacillus wudalianchiensis, assembly GCF_001685015.1. Lineage (GTDB taxonomy): Bacteria > Bacillota > Bacilli > Bacillales > Domibacillaceae > Pseudobacillus > Pseudobacillus wudalianchiensis. Next base: position 211,976 of record NZ_MAYT01000029.1, on the reverse strand, counting down.
CAAGCTGCTTGTGAATAGTTCTGAAAAGAGCCATGAGCAATTCACTTTTAGAAGAGAAATAATTGTAAAATGTGCCTTTGGAAATTCCGCTGTAATCTAATATATCTTGAATGGAAGTAGCCTGAAATCCTTTTTCAACAAATAGCTGGTGAGCCATCTTAATCACATGCTGCTTTCTGTCGTTCATTTCATCACCTTTAAGTTTAGTTGGACTTACTGTACAACTTCTATAGTACATTAATTTTCAGACTAGTACAAACTTCATAAAGGAAGGGTATTTTTAAGTTGCGATATTTGGACTTGTGGTATATGATATCTTTTGTATGAAACGAAGGTACAAAATAATGAACTTAACGTCTATGGAGGGAACTGAATGGATTATTCAATGCAAAAGACCGATCGTCCACCGTATGGGATTCTGGCTGTGCTCATGATCGGCGCTTTTATCGCCTTTTTAAATAATACATTGCTAAATATCGCACTGCCTTCAATTATGAAGGACTTAGAGGTTGAAGCTTCGACGGTCCAGTGGCTAACAACAGGGTTTATGTTAGTAAACGGAATCTTAATTCCAACAACTGCCTTTTTAATTCAAAAATATTCTGTGCGCCGCTTGTTTTTAGTTGCGATGGGCTTGTTTACAATTGGAACAATTATTGCCGGAGTGGCTCATATATTTCCTGTTCTATTAGCAGCCCGGATGGTTCAGGCTTCTGGATCAGCCATCATGATGCCACTCTTGATGAATGTGATGCTTGTAAGCTTCCCTATCGAAAAGCGGGGAACCGCGATGGGGATATTTGGTTTGATTCTAATGGCTGCACCGGCGATTGGTCCCACTTTGTCAGGATGGATTATTGAACACTACGATTGGAGAATGCTGTTCCACTTTGTGACGCCGATTGCAGTTGTCGTTCTATTAATTGGCTTTTTCTTGCTCAAAGATAAGAAAGAAAGAGTGGATATCCATCTTGATTTATTTTCACTTCTCTTATCAAGCGTGGGCTTTGGCGGCCTATTATACGGATTTAGTTCTGCGGGAAGTAAAGGATGGGATAGTCCGCAAGTGTACGGCACCATCCTTGTTGGCGCTGTTTCGTTAACTGCATTTATTTTACGGCAGTTAAAGACAGAACGGCCAATGCTCAACTTTAGAATTTTTAAATATCCGATGTTTGCCTTATCATCGTCCATTACGATGGTCGTAAATATGGCACTGTTTTCTGGAATGCTGCTCATTCCTATTTATGTACAAACCATCCGCGGCATTTCTCCGCTTGATGCGGGGCTGATGATGCTGCCAGGCGCGCTTACGATGGCGCTTATGTCACCTATCACTGGAAGATTGTTTGATAAATTCGGCGGGCGTATTTTAGCAGTTACAGGATTGGCGATCACAACGATTACTACTTACTATTTCAGTAAGTTAGCCATCGATACAAGTTACACACATTTAGTTGTATTGAATGCGATTCGGATGTTTGGCATATCCATGGTGATGATGCCGGTGTCTACAAACGGTCTGAATCAGCTTCCAGCTCGCTTTTATCCACATGGAACGGCAATGAATAATACCTTGAATCAAGTAGCGGGCGCTATTGGTACGGCGTTGCTCGTGACCGTCATGACTACCCGCACAGAAACGCACGCTTCTGAACTGGCTGCAAATGCGATGAAGCATCCAACTGTTCAGCCATCAGACGCTGCCATTGCGGGGATGAAGCAGGAAATCGCTATGAAAGCGATGCTTGAAGGAATTAACGACGCTTTCTTCGTAGCGACTTTAATTGCGGCGGTTGCCCTTATTCTTGCTTTGTTTATTAAACGGTCAAAGCAGGCTGAGGATCCTTTAAAAGGAAGCCCGTCAGGCAAGAAGACTGGACAACAGTTGGCAGAAAATTAACAGGAGTTTTGGAATAGGAAGTTTTTACAGATAGCTGCTAAGCAGCTATTGTGCTTCATGAAAAACTATCTAATTTAAAAGAAAAGGGAGCGCTCTTAACATTTAGTTGCTTAAGAGAGCTCTCTTTTTTATTTATGCACTTCGTTAGCGGTCTTTTTACGAAATAAGGCGTAAACAGCTGCAACAATTCCGCCTGCCATGCCCGCAAGCAAGTCTGTCATCGTATCCTTATTGCTGTCGCTCTCTAAAAAACCCATAATCGTTCCAGCAAACTCTATGCTTTCCCAAATGACACTGGAAGAGATGGCAAACGATAAAACAAATATAAAAATGAGCCAGCTGGAAACCTTTTTTTCTACTGGCTCAGGGATGAATAGTTTATACAGTGTTATAGCAATAAAGGCCATAAAGACACTGCCGAAAAAGTGAAGCAGCGTATCCCACCAAGAAAATCGATCATAAAACCGAACAATGGCTCCTAAAAAGAACGTGCAGAACAGCAGAAGATAATAACTAATAATCAGCGGCAAACTAAACGGAATCCTTTTGCAGAATAAGAGTAGCAGAGGAAGCATGCCGGCCAAAATTCTGCTTATTGTATCTAGCCAGTTGAACGACTCTCCATTTGAATGCTTAATGAAGGCAGAAGCCGCTATTAAAATAACAAAGATTGCAGTTAAGATTAGGATTGCTTTCTTTTTCATACAATCGCCCCATTTTTTTGGAATTCTTATTAGTATGTCCTTTATAGAGAGATTTAGCCGTTGCTGTATGGGTGCTTATCGGATTTCTTATAAGGAAAATCTCTATCGTGAAGGTCTGTTTTCCTTAGCTTGAGAGAGAGTTTTTATTTAAGCTGTTTTTGCGGCTTTGATTACAACTTGTTTATCTGTGGAAAGATAAGAGTAAGTATAAGTTAAAAGGATAGAGGAGGATGAGATGGCTGCTAAAGTAGGAAACCAAGATAGTTATCCGAATCGCTATGCGTATTTATCAAAAAATTTGTGGTCGGGTTTTTTGTTTGGAGTAGGTTTTATTGCTTTTTTTGATGAAGCGGTCTTCCATCAGCTGCTTCATTGGCACCATTTTTATGATAAATCAACAACTAGTATGGGGTTGGTATCAGATGGACTGTTTCATGCATTTAGCTGGTTTGCGACTATCGGCGGTTTGTTTTTATTCGCTGATCTTCACCGCAGAAAAGCATTATGGCTTATGAGATGGTGGGGAGGCGTCTTGCTTGGAGCGGGGGGATTTCAGCTGTACGATGGGATTATCCAGCATAAAGTGATGAGGATCCACCAAATACGCTACGTGGAAAACGTCATCGTATATGATGCCATATGGAATGTTACCGCCGCAGCCATGATTATCATTGGTGCTATTCTGATTGTTCGCACGCAGCGCCATCGTGCACCGGAGGGAGAAAACCGGGCATGAGCAGCTATGCTGATATTTGCTATACAGGCGGCCAGTTATCTGGCGCCATACCTCAGGTGCTGCTTGCACTTCCATTTGGTTTAGTGTTATTTTTCTATTTTTTTGCCATCATACGATCTAATCGACACTATAAGAAGTGGCCGTTAGCCCGTACCGTCTTTTGGGTTGTGGGTGTGCTGCTTGCTGTTTTTTCTGTAGCAGGTCCTCTTGCAGAACGTGCCCACTTCGACTTTACGGCCCACATGATCGGTCACTTATTTCTTGGCATGGCCGCTCCGCTTTTTATGGCGCTCGCCGCCCCTATGACTCTTATCTTGCGGGTGCTCCCTATTCATCTAGCCAGGCATCTTACCCGTCTGTTAAAAAGTTTACCTGTCCGTTTTGTGAGTGATCCGATCGTGGCTTCCTTGCTTAATGTTGGCGGTTTATGGATTTTATATACAACCGGGTTATATACAGCAATGCATGAGTCTCTCCTTCTTCATTTATTTGTTCATGTTCATGTGTTTTTAGCTGGCTACGTATTCACCATATCGATGATTTATATTGATCCAATCCCTCGCCGAAAAGGCTTCTTATATCGATCAATTGTGCTAATTGTCGCTTTGGCCGGCCATGGAATCTTATCAAAGTATATTTATGCTCATCCTCCAGACGGTGTCTCTTTGGCACAGGCTGAAAAAGGGGGGATGATCATGTATTATGGCGGGGATGCGATTGACCTCGTGTTAATCTTTATTTTATGCATGCACTGGTACAAATCGACTCGGCCTCGGGAGTTAGCAGAGAAAAAAGTGTCAGGCACCATCCCATTAGCTGCAAGAAGGTGACATAAAAGCTCGTGAAAAGATGACTTTAATGTCATCTTTTCTATTAGCTGACGAATAAATTAGGTTTTTAACGTTCATGCTACGGGAAATAAAATAGATGATAAAGGAGCGAAAGTCTTTAAGGAGGAGAAAGGAGCGGACAGTGTGACAGAATTTTATCATTTATTAAAGTCTGGGAGCAAGTCGGCTTTATGGGCAACCGTCGTAAACACGATTGTCGCTCTTATTAAAACAGCTGCTTACCTTATTACAGGAAATGTAGCTATGTTTGCTGAAATGATGCATAGTTTTGGAGATGCAGCGAATCAGCTGTTTGTCTATATCGGTTCAGCGTTAAGCAAGAAAGCGCCAACAGAGAGGTTTCCAGGCGGATTTGGCCGGTTAGTCAATCTCGTTTTATTAGGCGCCGTGTTAGTTGTGGGGGTATTAGCGTATGAAACAATTATAGAAGGTTTTCATCATATTTCTGCTCCAACTCACTCAGAAAATTGGTTTTGGCTTAATATCGGGGTACTTGGAGCCGCTGCTGTATTAGAAGCAAGCGTTCTCGTTAAGGCGATGAAGGAAATTACCGAGCATTTACCAGCAGAAAAAGTGAAAGGATGGAAGATTGTTCCTGAAAGCTATAAGAATGTAAGAAACGCGAAGCCGGCTACAAAGCTCGTCTTTTTAGAAGATAATGTAGCTGTAGGTGGGGCGCTTCTTGCTTTAATCGCTATTTTGGTTGCTAGATACACCTCTTTCCACAGTGCTACGGGATATGCTTCTATTATTATTGGCTGTTTACTCATTTTAGTTGTCGGCCGAGTATTTTTAGATAATGCAGCAGGAGCGCTTGGCGTGGCAGATGTTAAGCTGCAGGCGAAAATTGGTGCCCATGTTCTTCAGCATCCTCAAGTAAAAGATATTCAGGATTTGGATGTGATTAAAGAAGGAGAGGATCTTCATGTTGAGCTTCGGCTAGAAGTAGATCCAGAAATGAAAATTAAAGTGGCAGATGATATTAGAGATCATATTGAAGCAAACATTAAGAAAAGTATAGCGAATGTAACAGACGTGATTATTGAGTTTGATGAAGATGACCGTATCCCAACATGGGCTGGTCCAGTAGAATAAGAGGAGTTTTAGTCGTTTGCAGAAGCTTATGAAAGTTAGGCTGACCACTTGACACCAAGCGTCTAATGAATTATTATATTAATATAAACTCAATATTCCTTTTTAAGGGGAGTAGCTTTTACAGCAAAGTCGTCATTACAGAGCAATCCGCTCTCGGCTTTGTTGGCAGCGATGGACGTTGTTAGCAAGACCTTACCAAACGGTAGAGGTCTTTTTTGTTGTTAGGGCCTGTACCGAGTGTGGTACAGGCCCTTTTTGTGTAGCTGCTTATGAGTTCTATTAACAAACTAATCTATAAAGTGAGGAGGGAGAACATGAAGAAAAAGCGTTTACCTTTTCATCAGCTAGTGAAAAAGAATAAGGAGGAACTGATGAAAGATAAGACTATTATTGAAGAAATTGAGAAGAAGCTAGAAGAAAAACATGCAGATAAATCAAAAGCAGTATAACTTATTTACAAAAAATATTGGAGGGTTTTACATGTTGAAAAAAATAATGGCATCGTTAATGGTTTTTAGTTTGTGTTTAGCACCTGTTGGGCATATTGTAGATCAAAACACGCAAGTAGCGAGTGCGAAGTCTTATAAATCAGGAAAAAGATCTTACAGTCCCCCTGCCAGCAACAATTCGTCGTTTTTTAAGAAAAACAAAGATCAGCAAGTTAATAAACAAAAATCAACAACGAATTATTCAAAGAAATCAGCCGTGACGAAATCGAATAAAGGTGGTTTTCTAAAAGGGTTATTTCTTGGTGGAGTCGCTGGTTTATTGTTCGGCAGTATGCTTGGACATTTAGGCATCTTTGGCTCCATGCTTGGATTTCTCATCAATATGCTGGTCTTAGTAGCGATCGTAGTCTTAATTAAAAAAATTGTTGTTTCCTTGTTCAGAAATAAACGGAGGGACTATGATTCATGGAACAGATAAAAATAACTGAGCAGGATATCATCAATGCTCTTTGTCTCTATATTTCCGATAAAAAGGACGTCTCTCCTTATGAAGTAGAAGTTGAATTGTTATTCGATGATGACTATGGCTTCTCTGCTGAATCTCATGTGTTAGGCCGAAAGCAAATCTTAACGACGGTTAATATGATTGAGGCGATTCGTTTTTGGCTTGATACTGAACTCAATGTCGATCCGTTTGCGGCAGGAATTGAGTTAGTGCTTGATGAAGATGAGGGAATTATTGCTTGGGTGAGATAACAAAACATCCCGCTGTTCATGGACAGCGGGATGTTTTGTTATTTTTTCATTCATTTTCTTTCCACTGTACAAAAGAATTACCGATAGCTAAATGCACAGCATTGCGGCCACTTTCTTTGGAAGAGTAAAGGGCTTGATCTGCTTCTTGCAAAAGCTCATCCATTGTATCAGCAGCCGTCCGCATTTCCGTTACTCCGAAACTGGCAGTGATTGCAAGCGGGCCTTTATCTGTCTGTAAAGGGGAAGCGGTGAGATGGGCACGAATCTTTTCCGCTCTTCTGCCAGCCTCATGAATAGCTGTATACGGTAAGCAAATAACAAATTCCTCTCCACCATAACGGCCGAAAACATCTGTTGGCTGCAGGTGCTTTTTACAGATCGATACGACGTGACAAATCGCCGAATCGCCGATACTGTGACCGTAGCGATCGTTGATTTTCTTAAAGTAATCAATGTCAAAAAGAAGAATAGACAACGGTTTCTCCTTTTCAATAGCTTGCTTCATGCATTCTTGGCTTTTCACGATAAAATAGGAGCGATTATAAATTTGGGTGAGTCCATCTGTATAAGCGAGTTTTTTTAACTGGTCTTCAAGTGTTTTCTGAGCGGTAATATCACTCAGAACGATAATATGGCCAATCATTATCTTCTTATCGTTGAACATGGGAGTGACACGCACATGATAGCATTTGTGAGTTTCTTTGTTTATCCACTCAAACTCTTGCTCTTCTTTTTGATTATCATATTGGTAGGGAATCGCCTGATTTTCTTCCCCCAAAATAGCTTCAATGTTTTTTCCAATACTTGAAGAATTCAGTTGTGAAAGAATGCTTTCAGCGGCTTGGTTATAATCGATGATTTGGTGAGCTGAGTTAATGACAACGACCCCATCTCGCATGCTTTCAAACACCCGGTCTCTTGCTATTGGGGCTAGAATAAGCAACTTAGAGGAAAAGATAGCCCAAAGATACAGGGCGGAAGTGAGACACATCACAACGGGTACAGGGTCCATCCCATGTGGTGAAAGCCCGATTAAATATAAAAAGGAAGCCATCATGGGGAGAATTAAACCTAATAATAAAGGTATAATTTGTTTCCAGTACACGTCTTTTGTCCGCTTCCAGTACCATAATAAAATACAAGCGCCAAGCAAAAGACAGCCAAACGTATAGCTGCCATGGATAATATACCAAGGACCAACGACAATATCGGCTAGCATTGCACCTTCCTCTGGGCGCAAATAAATGGAACGGTACAGCAGATGGTGGAAATCATTTGTGAAAGAGACAAGAGAAGTGAGAGTCGGAATAAGAAATAAAAGTAAAAGTGTTTTTCTTTTTACAAACACTTCTAATCCAGCATACTTCAAAATTAAAACGAGACAGGTTGGAGCAATAAAAGGCAATCCCACGTATTGAACCTTCAGCCAAAGTGTAATTTCCGTGAGATTCCTGCTTGCCAGTTCAAAAGCATGGCCGAATATGTAAATGGCGGAAAGACATGACATGAAAATAAAGATCGTACTGCTAGAGGATACGTCTCTTTTCGTGTAGGCATAGATGGCTAATAGAATAGATAAAACCCCTGACACAGAAACAATGACAACATAACGGAAGATTTCTAAATTCATCGCGCAGCTCCGAAGGTTAAATGAATGGTATTTTTTCAATAGACTCGGATATTATAACAAATTTTTTGTTTATTAAGATTGAAAAGTTTGAAAATAAATGTGTTTTTTATGAGTTATCTTGAATGAATATGTTACTATGGAACTAGATAAATGTAATAGAATGTATATTCAAAAGGCAAAAACCAATTTATTTAGCACGGATACCTAGAATAGCCATATTTATAGAGTATGTTTTGAACAAGTAGGAGTGTTGTCATTGAATGCTGTGATTCAATCAAGCCTTTCCAACATTGCGATTATTTTCTTTATGCATTTATGTATCACCATATTGCTCAATAATAGAGAAAAGCTTTCCCGATACTTTGCTATCGGGATTATTAGTGTTGTGTCTTTTGCTGTTATACTATTGTTTTATTTGCCGATTACGTATGGTGGGTATCATTTTGATTTGCGATTAGTTCCGCTTGTGTTTTTAACGGTTAAATGGGGCTGGAGATTTGCCCTTCCAGCTTTAGTCATAACAAGTGCATGGCGTCTGGGGATAGGCGGGCCTGGAGCTGTTCCTGGTGTGGTGTTCGGCATGGTGCTTCCGGTATTTTATTCTTTCTTATTCAATAAGGGAGAGCAGTCTAAGCTGGATTCGATTACCCTAGTTTATTTAGTAGTCGGCTCATGGCTGATTTCCGATTTGCCTATTATTATGATGGTGCCGGATGGATGGAATGTATTTAAAGACATTATGTTTTTTCGCTTTTCCTTTTTTATGTTAATAGCGTTTACTTTAAATTTCTTTATTAGCAGTGCAGAAAAAGAACTGGATATAAAAGAAAAGCTCCAATATTACGCCCGCCATGATCCGTTGACAGGGCTATATAACATCCGGTTCTTTGAAGAAAAAATAGCTTCTCATTCAGCATCAGATAAAAAAATGTATATCGCCATGGTCGACATTGATTTCTTTAAAGCGATCAATGATACGCATGGGCATGTAAACGGCGATAAAGTTTTAAAAGATGTGGCAGCCGTCATAAGTGAAGAGGCGGCGTGTTACCCTGAACAAAAGATGGTTGCCGGCCGGTACGGAGGAGAAGAATTTATTCTTTTTGCGATGGTGGATAAGAAGGAAGAGATGGAAAAAACGGTCGAATCGATTCGTGAGAAAGTAGAGAGAAGGACTTTCTATACCCAAAATAAGAAACACGAGATTACCTTAACTATTTCTATCGGGGTATGCAGTCTTCCGGTCTTTTCTATGCTGCATGAAGCGATCAACTTAGCAGATCATTCTCTTTACGAGTCGAAGAAAAATGGCCGGAACCAAATTCATTATACAGAATTAAAAGAGAGGCAGTAAAAGGAATAACAAAGAAATTCTTTCTGATGATGGCTGGAAGAAAGCAGACAGACGGACAATGCTAGATTGGCAATAAAGATGGTGCTATGATATTTCTGTGCTTATTATATGTACTGGAGGGTTTTGAATGTTGACGATTAAGGAAATTGCTGAAATGGCGAAGGTCTCAAGATCAACGGTTTCGCGTGTATTGAACGATTCAGGATATGTAAGTGAAGAAGCGCGGCGCCGTGTTCTAGCAGTTATTGAAGAGACAGGCTACATGCCTAGTCAGCATGCAAAGGCACTTCGGACAAAGAAAACGAAAGTTATTGGCGTTATTCTCCCAAAAATCAGCACGGAAACATCAGGGCGCGTCGTAAATGGAATAAACGAGGTACTTCAAGATCAAGGGTACCAAATTTTATTAACGGCAACGAATCTTGACTATCAAAAAGAGATCGAATACTTGCGTTTATTAAAGAGCAGGCAAGTGGATGGAATTATTTTAATAGCTACTACGGTCAATGCAGAATTGGTAGCAGAAATCCATCAGCTTAACAAGCCTTTTGTAGCCATCGGCCAGGACATTCCGAAAGCGTCAAGTGTCACATTTGACGATTATCATGCAGCGAAAGAAATGACGAATTATCTTATTCGTAAAGGATATAAGAATATTGCCTTCATCGGAGTAGACGAATCTGATCCAGCAGTGGGGATTCATCGTAAGCAGGGATTTATGTCGGCGATGCAAGATGCTAAACTTACGATTCACAAGGAATGGATGGGACAGGCAAACTTCACTATTCCATCTGGCTTTGAGGCGATGAAAAGGATTATCCGAAACTCTCCTGAGAACCTCCGTCCGGATGCGGTTTTTGCGGTGACGGATCGGATCGCGGTTGGGGCCATGCAATATTTAAAAAAAGCTGGCTTTACAGTTCCTCAAGAAATGGCTGTAGCGGGAATCGGTGCGGCTGATATTTCTAAGTACATTGATCCTGCATTAACGACGATAGACTTTGAGAATGAACGGGCAGGAAGAGAAGCAGCGGTGATACTTCTAGAAAAAATCGAAAGCCATAAAGAACAACAGAAAAAAGTTGTTTTAAATTATAGAGTCATAGAAGGAGATAGTGTATAATTGAGTGTGAAATCGATTTCACACTCTTTCAGGGATCCTCTCTTTGGTTTTAGATGACCTTGATAAAGGGGTATTTAATGGTGTTTACATTGCAACCGCTTTCATCGGGTGAAGTCAATTTTATTTTTTTAACTCTTGTGGTATCGATTCCACATAGAGATTAACTTTACTTAATTAGGGTATGAGTGACTAAAAAAGGGGTGTAAAAATATGGATGGAGACCGCCGCATTGCTGCTGAAATTATCGAGGCCGTTGGTGGAAAGGAAAATATTGTGTCGGCTGCTCATTGTGCCACGCGCTTAAGAATCATGGTAAAAGACAAAGAGCAAATTGACCAGAGCAAAGTGGAACATATTGAAAAAGTCAAAGGAGCCTTTTTTAATTCTGGCCAATACCAAGTGATCCTCGGAACGGGAACAGTGAACAAAATTTATGAAGAGGTGATCAAACTAGGCGTTGAGAGCTCTTCAAAGGGAGAGCAGACAAAAGAAGCGGCTAAGAGCGGCAGTGTTTTCCAAAGAGCTATTCGTTCATTTGGCGACGTATTCGTTCCCATTATTCCAGCTCTTGTAGCAACAGGCTTATTTATGGGGGTTCGTGGGTTAGTCATGCAGGAAAAAATACTTTCCCTGTTTGGAATCACTCCCGATCATGTTCCAGATAACTTTATTTTATTTACACAAGTATTAACAGATACAGCTTTTATTTTCCTGCCGGCTCTCGTTGCCTGGTCTACATTCAGGGTATTTGGCGGTTCGCCGATTATTGGGTTAGTTTTAGGCTTAATGCTCGTCAGTCCCTCCTTGCCGAATGCTTGGGAAGTGGCCGGCGGACAGGCAGAGGTGATTAAGTTCTTTGGATTTATTCCTGTTGTCGGCTATCAAGGCTCTGTGCTGCCGGCTTTTATAGCGGGAATTGTTGGGGCAAAGCTTGAGCAGCAAATTCGAAAACGTGTCCCCGATACGTTTGATTTAATCGTTACCCCCTTTTTAACGTTACTTGTCATGATCTTTTTAGCCTTGTTCATCATTGGCCCTATTTTCCATAGTGTCGAGGAAGTGATGCTGCATGCAACAGTAGCTGTTTTAGAATGGCCATTTGGAATTAGCGGGTTCATTATTGGTTTCCTCAATCAAATGATTGTTATTACAGGAGTCCATCACGTCTTTAACTTATTAGAAATTCAACTGCTCGAAAAGTTTGGAAATAATCCGTACAACGCTATCGTCACCTGTTCGGTCGCTGCACAAGGCGGAGCCGCTTTAGCGGTTGGATTAAAAACAAAGTCTAAGAAATTAAAGGCATTAGCCCTTCCATCGTCTTTATCTGCTTTGTTAGGAATTACAGAACCGGCCATTTTCGGGGTTAACTTGCGCTATTTCAAACCATTTGTAATGGGATTGATCGGCGGCGGTGTAGGTGGATTTTTTGCCTCGATCTTTGGATTAAAAGGAACGGGGATGGCTATTACAGTTATTCCAGGAACGCTCCTATACTTGAATGGGCAAATCGTTCTTTATTTGCTCGTTAACCTCATCGCCATTGCCGTTGCGTTTATTTTAACTTGGTTGTTTGGTTTTCATGATAAAATGCTAAAAAACCAAGAATGATTGCGGCTATTGTGATCAGCAAAGGAGAAGGTACGTATGAAAACTGGACTTATGACGCTTGGTGAGGCTTTGATCGATTTTATTCCAATGGATGTTGAGAATAACACGTATATAAAAAGCCCTGGCGGTGCTCCTGCCAATGTGGCGGTGGGCGCTGCCCGTTTAGGGATGACTTCTACTTTCATTGGGAAGCTAGGAAAAGATGTGCTGGGGACTTTTTTGAAAGAAACATTGCAGGAATATGGAGTAAATGTTTCGTCTCTCATTTTGACAGAATCTTATCGCACGGGCCTTGTGTTCGTCACATTGGAGGAAGACGGAGAGCGCAGCTTCAGCTTTTATATAAAGGATAGTGCCGATTTCTTTTTAGAAGAAACTGAGATCAATGAAGATCTATTTATAGATCACAAAATTTTTCACTTTGGAACGATTTCTCTTTTAAGAGAACCGGCGAGAACTGCTACAGAGAAGGCGCTGTTTTACGCCAAAAAGCACGGAATGATCATTTCATTCGATCCGAATGTGCGTCTAACCCTTTGGAAAGACGAAGAGGCTCTTAGACGCACGATCTTGGCCATGCTGCCGAAAGTAGATGTGTTAAAGCTGTCCGAGGAGGAATTATTGTTTTTAAGTGGGGATCTGAAGGTAGAGGTCATTGAACAGTGGATAAGAGAATTTAATCTTTCGCTCGTCTGTTTAACGAAAGGAGCACAGGGAAGTATCGTGTTTACGAAAAGCGGTTTTGTAGAAGTGGAAGCCCTAAGCGTAAAAGCAATTGATACGACTGGTGCTGGAGATGCCTTCGTATCAGCCTTGTTATATTGTTTAAACGAGCGGACGGAGAACATTTCTTGCTTAACACTTGAAGAAGCAGCCGAGGTAGCTCGTTTTGCTTCTGTCTCAGGAGGGCTGGCTGCCTCGCAAAAAGGGGCGATGACGGCGCTGCCTGTATTGCGGGATGTTCAGAAAATAATAGGAGAGAACAGGAGTGTAGAATGAATCAACAAGAATGGCTTCAACAAGTAGCTGCAAAAGTAAAAGAAAACGAGGAAAATCGAAAAAAAGACCCGTATCGTCTTCTCTTTCATTTAATGCCGCCAGTAGGGTTGCTAAATGATCCGAACGGGCTGATTCAATACAGAGGAAGATATCATGTTTTCTACCAATGGAACCCGTTTGCCACATCGCACGGTCCAAAATTTTGGGGGCATTATATTTCTGATGATCTAGTCCATTGGGAGGAAAAGCCTCCAGCTCTTACGCCAACTGAATGGTACGATAAACACGGCTGTTACTCAGGCAGTGCGATTGAAGAGGCGGGAAAGTTACTATTGTTTTATACAGGGAATGTGAAAAAGGGAGAACAGCGGGAAACATATCAATGTGCAGCTGTTTCAGATAATGGGGTTCAATTTGAGAAAGAAGGGCCAGTTATTTTGCTGCCTGCCGGTTTTACAGCTCATTTTCGTGACCCGAAAGTATGGAAAAGAAATGACAGGTGGTACATGGTCGTAGGTGCGCAGACGATTAAAGAAGAAGGAGTGGTCGTGCTTTTTTCTTCATCAGATTTGAGAAATTGGCACTATAAAGGCCCCATTGCAGGGAGCTGCATGAATGGTTTGGGTCATTTTGGATATATGTGGGAGTGTCCGGATTTCTTTCAAATGGATGATAAAGATATTTTACTAGTCTCTCCTCAAGGGTTAAAGCCGGATGGCTATCGTTATGAAAATCTATTTCAATCTGGCTATTTCATTGGAGAATGGAAGGAAGGAACGACTGAATTTGCTCATGGAGAGTTTTCGGAGCTTGATCGCGGGTTCGATTTTTATGCCGCCCAGACATTTAAGGATGAACAGGGAAGGCGCATTATGATTGGCTGGATGGGGATAACGGATGAACAGGAGCTTTTTCAGCCAACGATTAAAAAAGGCTGGGTCCATGCGTTAACGCTGCCGCGTGAGTTAGTTTTGGAAGGAACAAAGCTTTTGCAAAAGCCTGTTGTAGAATTAATGAAGCTGCGGAGAAAAGAGACATTTCATGGCCATGTTTCTTTAGGGATGAACGGAAAGACATGGGGTGGAATATGTGAAGAGGCTAGCGAGATCAAGGTGCAGTTTGATGAATTGGGTGAAGAAAAAATAGAAATCGAGATTCGTGGCAATGTCACTCTCCTTTTTTGTCCAATCAAAAAGCTGTTTACATTAAGGAGAAAATCCTATAAAGACGGAGCGGTTGAAAGCAGGACCTGTGAATTGCTGCGATTAGAAGACGTGCATATTTTTCTCGATACAAGTTCGCTGGAGGTTTTTATAAACGGTGGACAAGAAGTATTTACAGCTAGATTTTTTGCAGATCCAGAAGAACGATCTATTGTTTTTAAAACAAATGGACGAGCCAATCTTTTTATTCAGAAATGGAAGCTGGGAAACTAAATGATGATGAAAGGATGGAGGGGTGGAGATGTTTAAAAAGTTATTTGGCAAGAAAGAGGCTGCCTCGGAGACAATCAATATATATGCTCCTGTAAGCGGTCGGTTTGTTCCTCTTGCAGAAGTGCCTGATCCCGTTTTTGCGCAAAAAATGATGGGGGATGGCGTAGCGATCGAACCATCTGAAGGAACCATTGTATCGCCGATAAAGGGAGAGATAGTGTTAGTATTTCCAACCATGCATGCTATTGGGCTTAAAGCGGAAAATGGCGCGGAGCTATTAGTCCACATTGGGCTCGACACGGTGATAATGAATGGGGAAGGGTTTACACTTCATGTAGAGGAAGGGGATAAAGTAGCGCCTGGAGACAAATTAGTGACGTTTGATCTAGAGTTAGTGAAGTTAAAAGCAAAAAGTGCTATTACTCCTGTTATTATTACCAATAGTGACGACATGCAAGATATCGAAAGGAAAGAGTACGTTGAAGTAGTAAGCGGTCAAAGTGAAATAATGATCGTTACCTCCTCTTAAGGGGTAAAAGACCTATGAAAAGAAGGTTTTGAAAGCAACTGGCTGACAAATGGCGGTTGCTTTTTTGTTGTGTTGGAGTAACATGTATTTTGATCATTGGAGTTATCGTTCGAAAAAATGATATGATTTATAAAGGAAAAAAACGAACGCATTTATTTACACTAAAATGCAGTCATAGAGGTGGAAGGCGAATGAGCAAGATTGATGATCAGCTTTATCATTATTTAGTAGATAGTTCAAATGCCATTACAGATGCCTGGCTGGCAATGAGAGAAGAGAAGGCAGGATCTGTTTACTCCGCGGATGCCGATCCATCTGTAGAACAGTTGCTTCGGCAGCAAAACCGCTTAACGAATTACACGGTGGCGAGCATTCTTCTCGAAGACAAGGAAAACTTTACGAGACAAAAAGAGCAATGGGCTCGGGAAGTAGCTGAGAGCAGAGTATCCAGCAATACGCCGATTCACGAAGTGCAGGTTGCGCTCAATTCGGGGAGAAGAGCGTATTGGGGTTTTGTGGAGAAGTTTGTAGAACAAAATAGGAATGAAGTGGCATATGAAGATATTTTAAGATGGGGGAATGTTATTCACTCGGCATTTGATGAGCTGAACATTCTGTTCTCTGAAATGTATTTTGATCTCATGATGAGCAGGCTTTCAGCCCAGCAAAGTTTGATCGAAGAGCTAGGTTCTCCCGTTATTCCGATTACGGCTTCTACAGGAATATTGCCTTTAGTTGGTGATATCGATACATTGCGCGCTAAAAATATATTAGAGCGAATCCCTAAAAAGTGTGTAGATGCTGGCATTGCCCATTTATTTATTGACTTATCGGGTGTGTCGATCATTGATACGATGGTGGCTCATCAGATCTTCCAAATTATCCAAGTGTTGAAGTTATTAGGTATCCAGTCAACTATGACCGGAATTCGTCCAGAAATCGCCCAAACGGCTGTGCAATTGGGAATCGATTTTTCCGGCATCGACTCTTTTAGCTCCTTGCAGCAAATATTAGGGAAACACTCTCTTAACGAACTCGATGAGTAAGGATTGAAACGAATAAAGGGTTGTTGAGCGTGAACAACTAGTTCGGAGCGATGAAGAAAAGCAACTGAACGTGAACAGCTCGACTGGAGAAAGGGCCAAGTTTTTGGGTGAATGAGGAGGACGTGTATGCTGATAGCAGGGCAAAGAGATATGCAGCAAATGGACCAATATACGATGGAAACCATTGGGCTGCCCGGTGTCGTATTAATGGAAAACGCTGGAGCAAAAGTAGTCGAAGAAATTTTGAACGTTTCGGCTTGCAAACAGCCGAAAGTCATTGTACTAGCTGGCGGAGGAAATAACGGTGGAGATGGGTTTGTCATTGCCCGGAGGCTGTGTGACGCAGGGATAACGGCTCTTCTCTGTTTAGTGGTCGATCCTGAGCGGTTGAAGGAGGATGCAAAGGTTCATTTCCAGGTTTACACGAACCGGAAATTGCCTGTTTTTTATTTGCACGAGCAGTCATTATCAGAACTTCAAAGCCACTTAAACGAAGCGGACATCATTGTAGACGCTCTGTTAGGAACAGGAGTAAATGGGCCGCTAAGAGAGCCTTTTCGTCAAGTCATTTCGCTAGTTAATGAACAGGCAGGAAAGAAAGAGGTTGTTTCTGTTGATATTCCGTCAGGTTTAAATAGCGACACTGGAAAAGTAGAAGGAGCAGCTGTACAAGCTTCAAAGACAATCAGCTTTGTCTTTCCGAAAAAGGGTTTTTTCCTGCAAGATGGTCCAACGTACATTGGTGAGTGGAAGGCGGTTGATATTTCTGTTCCGCCTTCAGCGGCGAAGACTCTAGGGCTTTCACTGCCAAAGCTGATAACTGAAGCCTTTGTTAAAGCTTCTATACCATTGCGTCCTCCGAATGGTCATAAGGGAACGTTCGGTCATGTTCTAGTCGTAGGGGGGTCTCGCCAATACGTGGGTGCCCCTGTTTTTTCTGCTGCATCAGCTTTACATAGCGGGACGGGATTAGTGACGCTGGCTGTCCCGGAGAGTATCTATTCCATGATGGCGGCTCAGCATCCGGAAGTGTTATTTTTACCATTACCGGAGAAGGATGGCCACTTTGCAGAACAGGCTATTAGTGAACTGGTACCGCGTCTTCATGAATTCGACAGCATAGCGGTTGGGCCTGGCATGAGCCGGTTTCCCGACGGTGAGAAATGGATGAAAGAATGGATGGCGTCGCTGCACGGGCAGCCGGTCGTTATAGATGCTGACGGTTTGTATTTAATTAGAAATCAATTGGATCTAGTAAGGCAATATGAAGGGAATGTTATTTTTACTCCTCATCCTGGTGAGATGGCCAGTTTATTAAATATGAGCGTCAAAGAGGTAGAGGCCGACCGTATGGGCATTGCCCATCGGTTTGCCCAGGAGCATCAGCTCTATTTGTTATTGAAGGGGCACCGCTCTATTATTGCTACGCCGAATGGAGAAATTTATGTCAATCCACATGGCAACAGTGCGCTTGGAAAAGGGGGCAGCGGTGATGTGCTGACAGGGCTTATTGCTTCTTTCCTTGCCCAGGGAGCGCCTCCTTTAGACGCTCTCGTTTCAGCAAGCTATTTGCATGCGAGAGCTGGCGAGGAAAGGGCAAAAGTAGCGTCCCATTACGGGGTTATGCCGTTTGATATCATTGATGGGATACGTGGAGTGTTTAGAGAATACGAGCGGGGCTTATAAAAAAGAAGGGTGCGCTAAAGTCTTTTTCTTTAGCGCACCCTCTCTTTATAGTTAACAGAACGTATCAGACGATTTTGGATTTTTTAATCCGAAAAGCGGACGAATAAACAAAGCAACATATGTGCCAAGCATTGCCATAACTGCCCAAACCCAGCCATGAAGACTGAAGGAAGCGATACCGCCAAAGTAGGCACCAATGTTACAGCCAAAGGCAAGACGTGCGCCGTAGCCCATTAACAATCCGCCGACAACAGCGGCAGCGGCCACTTTCGGTTGAATTTTCTTCGGTTTAAACGTCCCTTGGAAGGAAGCCGAAATAAAAGCGCCTAAAATAATGCCGAAATTCATGACGCTTGTAGAATCGGCCAGAACAGTTTGTTTCAGTGCTTCACCGTTAGGACCTGAGAAGAATCCCCAACTGGATACATCTACTCCCATCGCCATCAATGCTTTTCCACCCCAAAGTGCAAAAGCAGAAGTAATGCCCCATGGGTTCCCTCTAACGGTTAACGTTAAGGCATTTAATAAAGCTAAAACGATGGCAGCGGTGATTAACGGCCAAGAGCCGCGAATTACTTTCTTCCAACCAGTGGTAGTCGGCAATGGCTTCATCATTGGCGGGTTTTTCTTTTTCGCAATTTGTATCGTAATCCAATAAATCGCCGCAAATAAAATTAATTGCACAACTAGCGCTCCAAAATAACCGAGACCCGTTGATTCCGCTAAGGAAATCGGCGGCAATGACGGCGTATCCTCCATCCAAAAAGTAAAATGGTAAGCCCCGAGAACCGATCCCGTAATGAAAGCGAGAAGGGTTAAAATCATGGATGAAGCCCCGCCGCCTACTTGATACAACGTTCCGGAAGCACAGCCATTTCCAAGCTGCATACCAATGCCGAAGATAAAGGCACCGAAAATCAAGCTTGTGCCTACTGGCGATACATAGCCAGCAGGAGTTATTCCTGTAAAGCTAAAGCCTGTTCCGAGTATAATCGCAAACAAGATAGAAGCCACGGCAAGCATAATCATATGAGCCTGCAATCCTTGGACATTCCCTACCGACACGAGCCGGCGGAAAGCAGAAGTAAACCCAAATCGTGCGTATAATAACGTAACACCAAGAGCAAGGCCGATGATAAATAATACTCCTTGTGTCCAGGTTGTCACGTTTACAATTACAGCAAAAAGAATAAGTGCTATCACAATCCCAGCTGACGCTAATGGCTTTTGCATCGGATTCAGCCGGGTAACGACCGTCGTTGATTTATGATCCCAATTCGGCGGCGTAGTCAAAGTTGTTTGTGCCATTCATTCCACCTCTTATCCTATTTAAATAGTTGGGATTAACAATATATATCATAACTCTTTTTTAGAGAAAAGTAAATAAAGTGCATAGACTATTGCTTCCTGAATTAATGAAAGACAGCTAGTTTTTAATTTGCAAAAACCTCCATTTATAGAAAACTGAATATTTAAACTTCAATAAATAATTATTAATTATTATAAATAAAGCCGATATAACGTTTGGAGATCAGGATAAGAATACATGATTACTGAGAAAATAAAAGAAAGTGGGTAGAGAATTGGCTCTCATGCGAGCAAATGAAAAGCTATTAAAACGGCATGGGGTAGTCCAATAAAGACAAAAGAGAATACATTCGTTATAGAGTGTTTGGGCGGTTATCTAAGCACTGATCAGCAAGCAAGGCAATATATAAATAATAGAGGGGTAAAAAATGAGTAGATTATTTCGTTTTAAGAGCATAAAAGGCAAAATGATAGCTGGATTTTCAGTAGTCATTTTTCTTGTTGTTTTATTGGGTCTTTATAACCATATGGTAATAAAAACCATTAATCAAAATGTTACGTCCATGGTGAACCAAGAGCTTCAGCAGCTCACTGCGAACGATCAGATGGCCACTACAATGGCTAACAGAATTGCGACAGCTAGAGCTTATGTGCTGACTGGTAACGACGTGTACATAGATCGTTTTAATGAATACACGGAAGAAGGGAAACGTAACGAAGCAATTGTTAGAGAGCTTGGCGCTTCGGAAGAGTTTGACCGTCTAATTAAGAGTACGGTTGAGTGGCGGCAATTTGTTTCAGCGAACGTATTCGACGAGTATGATAAAGGTAATAAAGACATAGCCCGTCAAAATCTTATCAATTCAGAAAATCAAGTTCGCGAATTAATGGACGGCTATCAAAAACTAGCTAGTAACGAAAAAGACTCCATTAATAAGATGGGTCAGCAAATAATCGCCAGCGGCAAAAAGACAATGACGGTTATTACGATTATATCCCTTTTAGTTGCTGTGTTTAGTGGAGTCATCGCTCTTGTTACTGCCAATCTGATTTCTACTCCATTGAAGAAGGTGATGGAGCGAATGAAGACTATTGCTGACGGCGATTTAAGCCTTGAACCGCTGACCGTTAATACAAAGGATGAAGTAGGCCAGCTTGTACAGGCGACTAATGAGATGACTCATAATATGAGAGATTTGCTGAGAAAAATCAACGTTGTTTCTGAAACAGTCACAAGCCAAAGTGAGGAGTTAACACAAGCCTCTAATGAAGTGAAGGTCGGAGCTGAGCAAGTTGCGGCGACAATGGAAGAGCTCGCTTCCGGAGCAGAGACCCAAGCGAACAGTGCGGGGAATTTAGCCTCTATTATGGAGACTTTTTCCGGAAAAGTGGAAGAAGCAAATGAAAATGGAGAACATATCGAAACTTACTCTGTTGATGTGTTAAACATGACGAATGAGGGCACTGAATTAATGAATTCCTCTACGACTCAAATGGCTAAAATTGATCGGATTGTACGAGATGCCGTTGAAAAAATGGAAAGTCTCGATCAGCAGTCTCAGGAAATTTCAAAATTAGTGTCTGTTATTAAGGATATCGCTGCCCAAACGAATCTTCTTGCTTTAAATGCAGCGATTGAAGCGGCGAGGGCAGGAGAGCATGGTAAAGGATTTGCTGTTGTAGCAGATGAAGTAAGAAAGCTTGCGGAGGAAGTCGGTGTTTCAGTCAATGACATTACGGGTTTCGTATCAAATATACAAAGTGAATCCAGTATTGTAGCGGAATCGTTAAAAATGGGCTATACAGAGGTTGAGCAAGGAACTGTCCAAATCAAAACGACTGGCGAAATGCTTAATAAAATTAGTTCTGCCGTAACAGAGATGGTGAGCAACATTCAAACGGTCTCTGCTAACTTGTCAGATATAGCAGCAAGTGCACAGGAAATGAATGGCTCCGTTGAAGAAATCGCTTCGGTTGCAGAAGAGTCAGCTGCAGGAGTAGAAGAAACAGCGGCTTCTGCCCAACAGTCCAGCGCCACGATGGAAGAAGTCGCAGCCAGCTCGAAACAGCTAGCAGCGTTAGCAGAAGAGATGAATGGGTTAGTCGGTCAGTTTAAAGTTTAAATAAGGCAAGTACAGGCGGGCAGCAGAAAGCTGCCCGATTTAAGTGTTAAAGACTATGTAATATAGAATCAATTTTTCTTCAATCGCTTTTTTAATAAAATGGTATAGAGTGATAAAACATAGACTGCCTATGAGCCCTCCTGCCACCATTCTGCACATACATGAGAAACAGACACGAGCAATGCGAAGAATATAGCGGGCCAGTGCCGCCGAGGGAATAGAATCGATACAAATGCGGCAAATAGTCCGCAAATGACTAAAAAATACGCCTTTATAAACAGCAAGAGAAAACTGTTATTGAACAGTTTTCTCTTTATTTGCTGCTTCGACGTTTACCCGACCTGAGAAAAATACAGCTCCCCCGCCCATATCAGCTACCCGATCAGGGGTCAAAGCATTGACGAGATGTTTCTTACCGAGAGCATCTGACCAGAGACCTTGGCTTACGACAACGCCAGGTAAAACTTGGTCACCTGTAGAAACGGTTAACTCACATTCTCCACGGTGATTCCACACACGCACAACTGTGCCATCTTCGATTCCTAAACGATCTGCATTCTGTTGATTCATAAACAATTTAGGCGTTTTTTCAAGCTTTATATGTTTCTCGTTATTAGAAAACGTAGAGTTCAAGAAGTTATGATTTGGTGCCGGCACAAAGAGAAAAGGAAGATCGGATTCCTGCACTAACGGCTTATGCGTAGGAAGAGCCGGATGGCCGTCTGCTTCCATTTTTTTAGAGTATAATTCGATTTTACCGCTCGGTGTCGGTAAGTTTTTCAGTAGCTGATCTATATCTTTTGCTTTTACGAATCGCTCATTTTTAAGTTCTTCATACGTCACAACAGGGAAGTAAGGGGTAGATACATGACTTAACGCTTGTTCGATTAATTGTTCATCCGTATCTTTAAACTCTTGTTCGTCAAACCCCAATGCTTGTGCTAACAACCGGAATACATTGGGATTCGATTTGCTTTCTCCATAAGGCGCGATGACCGGTTCATGCAAATGAAGGTAATTGTGCCAGGAAGAAGTATAAAAGTCTGTGTTTTCAAAAGCAGAGGTTGCCGGTAAAACAATGTCAGCAAACATAGCTGTTTCTGTTAAAAAGAGATCATGAACGACCGTGAACAAGTCTTCCCGCGCTAATCCATCCCGTACTTTATTGGCCTCTGGCGCCACCACTGCCGGATTCGTGTTGTAAATAAAGAGTGAACGAATCGGCTTTTCCAACTCGAGCAGGGCTTTCCCCAGCAAATTCATATTAATGACCCGTGTTGGCTGCTTGAGAAGATCTGGCCGCTGCAGCGCTTTTTGATTATATGTTAAATAACCAGAGCTAGACTTAACGGCGCCTCCGCCTCTTAGCAGCCATTGTCCTGTTAAAGCAGGCAGACAAGCAATCGTCCGCACAATCATCCCGCCGTTATCGTGGTGCTGGAGGCCATTTCCAATCCGGATCATAGATGGAGAAACCGTTCCGTACATCCGCGCTAACGTATAAATATCTTCTGCTGGAACACCGGTAATCACAGAAACAGTCTGTGGATCATAGGCTTCTACATGCTTTTCAAGCTCTTCGTATCCAACTGTGTATTCTTGTAAAAATGAGCGGTTAACTAAGTTTTCCTTATAGAGAATGTGCATGATGCCTAGTGCAAGGGCGCCATCTGTTCCAGGAAGAACAGGGATGAACCAATCTGCCATCCGTCCTGTCTGGTTTTTATGCACGTCAATGACAATGATTTTTGCTCCATTTTTACGCGCTTGTTGTGCAATCATCATTTGATGCATGTTTGTGCTAACAGCATTGATGCCCCAAATGACGAATAGCTTTGTTTCTTTCATTTCTTCCGGATCGGTTCCATAGCTTCCGCCCATTGTGTAACTAAATCCTACTGAGCCCGCAATATTACAGATCGTGCGGTCAAGCTGGCTAGAACCGAGCCGATAAAAGAAACGGCGGTCCATTCCTTCCGCACTGAGTTTTCCCATATTTCCATAAAAACTGTAGGGGAGAATGGACTCGGCTCCTTCCTCATGAATCAGCTTTTTCCAACGAGTGGCAATCGTTTCGATCGCCTCCTGCCAGCTAATAGGAACAAACTTGCCTTCTCCTTTTTGTCCGATTCGTTTTAGAGGTGTTTGTATTCTTTTATCGTCATAAATGCGTTCACCCATATTTCTTACTTTGTTGCAAATAGCCCCTTTCGTTATGGGATGTTCGGGATCGCCTTCAATTTTGGTGATTTTTCCATCTTTTTTATGTACGAGCAATCCGCATTGGTCCGGACAATCAAGCGAACAGACTGAGGGAACTACACCATTTTCTATCTTGATATAGGATTGCATATTTAGTATCCTCCGATCATATAGATTGCTTTTCTGATTATATCATAGTAACGGAACATTTAGAACGTTCAGAAAACTATTTGGGTTGAGGTTATGTATAAAATCAGTTATAGTCTTCAATAGTTGAGTTTAGCAGTCTCACAAGCACTAGTGGTACTGCAAAGAATCTGCTTGCCGCAAAAGATTCAAGCCTTCTCTTATTAAAAAATGATTGACACCCCTTCGAGAACGTGTCATAATCCTAGTGAAGTTATATGAATATAAAAAATAATAAATAAACTCTTATCAAGAGCAGGCGGAGGGATGAGCCCTATGAAGCCCGGCAACCGGCTTACTTTTAAGCACGGTGCTAATTCTTACAGCAATTCATGCTGAAAGATAAGAAGTTGTGTTTACCAAAACCTCTTCTTATTGGAGAGGTTTTTTGTTTTTATTTACGGAATGGGATTATAGAGTAAAAAGAAAGAAGTGAGGGCATCTTGAAGAAACCCGTTATATTTTGTGACTTTGATGGTACGGTGACGAAAAAAGACAACATCATTAGTATTATGAAACGGTTTGCTCCTCCTGAGTGGGAGAAGTGGAAAGATGGTGTGCTATCTCAATCTATCAGTATTCAGGAAGGCGTTGGGAATATGTTTGCCCTTCTTCCATCTTCTCTTCGACAAGAGATTATTGACTTTGTTTTAGAGACAGCAGAAATCAGAGAAGGGTTTGGCGAATTTGTACAGTATACAAAAAAACAAGGCATTCCTCTTTATATCGTCAGTGGAGGCATTGATTTTTTTGTAAAGCCAATGCTTGAACCATTTAATGAAATTACAGGGTTATATTGCAATGAAGCAGATTTCAGTGGAGAGCATATTCATATCCGCTGGCCGTATGAGTGTGATCAGGAATGTCCGAATCAAAATTGTGGCTGCTGCAAGCCGGCTATCATTCGTAATACAGCGAATACTGATCACTATACTATTGTGATCGGTGATTCTGTGACTGATTTTCAAGCAGCGAAGATTGCAGATTCAGTGATTGCAAGAGATTACTTGGCGGAAAAGTGCGAAGAGCTTTCTATTCCTTTTCAGCCCTTTGAAACGTTTTATGATTGTATCAACATTTTAGAAAACTTAAATCTTAAATAAGCAGTTATACTTTCTATATAGCAGTGAATAAATTCGGAATGTTAGGAATAATGAAGGGGGAATTATGATGACAACTATTAAAATTCAAGGAACAAATGAAGTGATCGACAATCAAGAAGAAGTGATTGCCTTTTTGGACAAGCAAGATGTCATTTACGAGCATTGGGATATTTCTAAATTACCTGCTCATTTGCAAGAAAAGTATGTGTTGAATGAGGAAGAAAAGCAAGAGATTTTAGCTGCTTTTGAAACGGAAATTAAAGATATTGCCGAGAGACGGGGATATAAAGCTTGGGACGTGATTTCCTTAGCAGATCACACTCCAAACTTGGAAGAGTTATTGAAAAACTTCCAGCGTGAGCATCATCATACAGATGATGAAGTCCGATTTATTGCAAGCGGACACGGCGTTTTTGTTATCCAAGGAAAGGACGGCCGGTTCTTTGAGGTTCATTTAAATCCTGGAGATCTTATTTCGGTTCCTGAAAGTGTCCGCCATTACTTTACATTATCTGATGACCGTAAAGTAGTTGCTGTCCGTATTTTCGTAACAGAAGAAGGCTGGGTGCCAGTTTACTAAAAGAGAGTTTTGGAATGAATGAAGTTACAGAATGACAGAGGAGGATATTTTATGGGTGTAACAGCTACTTATCTGTTCCCGTCGCATCCCGATCAAGAAAAAAAGGCAGAACAATACGCTTTAGGCCTGACGGTCGGTTCTTGGACAGATATTCCACATCTGGAGCGCCAGCAATTACAGAAAAATAAAGGGGAAGTTGTGTCAGTAGAAAAAGGAGAGGAAAAGGACACAGTAAAAATCCATTATCCGTCCGCTAATTTTTCCGCTGATCTTCCCGCTATTTTGACAACCGTATATGGAAAGCTTTCTTTTTTTGAAGGCCATGAGTTAGTCGATCTAACCTTTGATGCTGAGCTTCTCCGCCAATTCCCTGGACCGCGCTTTGGGGTGAAGGGGGTCAGAGAGAAATTAAATCTATACGATCGTCCATTATTGATGGCTATTTTCAAAGGAGTGATAGGCAGAGACTTGTCTTTTTTCTCTTCTCAATTAGAAGACCTGCTGGCAGGAGGCATTGATCTGATTAAAGACGATGAAATTCTTTTTGAGAATGAGTTAACGCCTTTTGAAAAGAGAATCACAACGGCTAGAGAAATCATTAACCGCCATTATGAACATACAGGTCAGCGAGCCTTATATGCAGTGAATCTGTCGGGGAGATCAAATGAACTGCAGGAGAAGGCAGAGCGGGCGCAAGAACTAGGAGCAAATGCTTTATTGTTTAATGTGCATGCTTATGGATTGGACACATTGCAAACGTTGCGTGAAAATGACAATATTTCTTTGCCTATTATGGCACATTCTGCTTTATCAGGCGTTCTGGCTGGACAGCCTGGCGGTGGCTACTCGTATTCCTTGCTTGTTGGAAAGTTAACGCGTCTAACCGGTGGAGATTTCTCCTTATTCCCAAGTCCATACGGGAATGTAGCGATCCCATCGTCTGATGCATTAGCGATTGGGCAGGCGCTTACGGAAGAAAATCGTTTTGAACAAACTTTCTCTGTGCCTTCTGCTGGGATTCATCCAGGAATGGTGCCGCAATTGTTAAAAGATTTTGGCAGTGAGAGCTTGGTCATCAACGCAGGAGGAGGAGTCTTTGGACATCCAGATGGACCAATCAGCGGTGCCCAAGCTTTCCGAGCTGCGATTGATGCGAGTGTGAATAATGTTTCCTTAACCGAAGCAGCCAAAACGTCAGAACCTTTAAAGCGTGCCATTGACCAATGGGGAATTGTCACGACTTCATAAAGTGCTCCAAGCCATAAGCTGTTTCGTTTTTTAAATTTTTAGCTCCGTTACAGATGAATATTATTTCTAAATAGTTGATTGGAGCAGAAAGCAAAGTGACTAGAGTGTAAATCAACATTTATTATTACCAAAGTCTTTTTTTAAAATAAAAAGATATTGACAGTTTTGGATGAACGTGACATAATCCAAGTAAATTCATGAGAATAATAAATTTAATAACGAGATCTTATCAAGAGCAGGCGGAGGGATGAGCCCTATGAAGCCCGGCAACCGACTTTTTTAAGCACGGTGCTAATTCTCACAGCAGTCATGCTGAAAGATAAGAAGTTGTTTTTTCGAAAACCTCTTCTTATCGAAGAGGTTTTTTTGTATAGAAAGGCAGGATGATAAGAGTTGAGTATAGTGGTGACTCGGATTCATGAGTTGGCAGATATAAAAGAGGAACTGGCAGCACGCGACTGGTTCATGGGAACGAGCGGGAACTTGGCCATTAAAGTACAGGGTGAGCCGCTCCAGTTTCTCGTAACGGCTAGCGGAAAAGATAAACGAAAAAAGACAAATGAAGATTTTTTGCTTGTTGATCAGGATGGAAATTCTGTAGGGGAAACGAATGTTAAGCCTTCTGCTGAGACTCTTCTCCATTGTGAAATTTATGGCAGATCGAATGCGGGCTGCAGCCTTCACGTTCATACGGTAGCGAACAACGTGATTTCAGAAATTTATGGCGATGAAGGAAAAGTGGTATTTAAAGGACAGGAACTGATTAAAGCATTCGGCCGCTGGGAAGAGGATGCCGAATGGGAAATCCCGATCATTCCTAATCACGCTGATATTCCAAAACTAGCAGCCGCTTTAGCTCCGTTTGTAGAAGAAGATAAGGGAGCCGTTCTCATCCGCAATCATGGAATCACAGCTTGGGGAAAGAACGCATTTGAGGCTAAAAAAGTACTTGAAGCATGTGAGTTCTTGTTTCAATACGAGCTGGCGCTTCTGCAGGCAAAGGCAAATTTACAAGTCATTAGGCAGAAATAATAGTAGACATAAAGAAATGGCGGGGGACAAATTGATTAAAAGAATTGAACATGTCGGAATCATGGTGAAGAACTTAGAAAAGTCCATTTCATTTTACACAGACATTATCGGCTTCCAGCTTTTGGGCCGCTTGGATCATCCGAACGGCCAAATCAAAATAGCTTTTATTGGAACAGAAGATAAAGAAGGAACCCAGATCGAACTGTTGGAAGGCTATAATGATTCACTGCCTGTGGAAGGGAAAGTTCATCACCTTGCTTTAAAAGTGGAGGGCATTGAAAGTGAGATTACAAGGTTGAAAGAGGCTGGTGTCCGTTTCATTGATAAAGAAATTACAACGCTGCCAAACGGCTCTCGTTACATGTTCTTTGAAGGACCGGATGGCGAATGGCTCGAATTGTTTGAAACTAATTAATTTACAGAAAGTAATAGGGGGATTTTTAAGATGATAAAGATAGCTAAAAAGTTAGCGGTATCAGGTTTAGCTTTAACATTGTTGCTGACGGGGTGCTCAACAGGCGAAAAAACGGCTTCCTCAGATGAAAAGAAACCAGGGAAAATTGAAAATGTGCCTGAACGATTCGCAAACGGAGAAGAAGTGAAAGTAAAAGTCATCCGGAAAATTGGCGGTGATGATCATACAGCTCAATTTTTAGCGGGTGCGAAAAAAGAGGGCGAAGATCTTGGGTTCAAGGTGGATATCTTTACAGCGAACGGCGATACGGCTAAATTTCACGATGCCATCGAACAAGCTGCTAACCAAGATTATGACGGAGTGATTATCTCTCATGGGGACGATGCTGCAACTGTTGATGCGGTAAAAAAATTGAGAGAAAAAGATAAGAGTGTTGTTACGTTTGACTCGGTTGAGGATTTAAAACAAGTGGATGGTGTAACCTTAACATCTCAAGATGATAAAGCATTGGCTACCTTGAGCTTAGATCAATTAGTGAAGGATTTTAACGGGAAAGCCAACATTGCTTACCTTTGGGTAGATGGGTTCCCGCCAATGGTTCGCCGTAATGCGGTATATGAGGAAACATTAAAGAACAATCCGGGCATCAAAGAAGTGGAACGATTTGGTGTGGCCGCTGCTGATACGTCCGTTCAAACACAAAACGCGGTTCAGGCGATGTTGAAAAAATATCCGAAAGGCAAGCTAGATGCGATTTATGCAACATGGGATGCCTTTGCTATCGGAGCAGCTCGTGCGATTAAAGAAGCAGGCCGTGATGAAGTGAAAATTTACGGAATTGACGTATCGAATGCAGATTTACAATTAATGCAGGAAAAAGGCAGCTCATGGAAGTACACAGCAGCAGTTGACCCGTCACTAATCGGAAAGATTGATATGAGAATTTTAGCAAAGAAATTGGCGGGAGAAGACACACCGCAAGAATATGCATTAGATGCAAGCTTAATCTCGCAAAAGGAATTGTCTTCATCTAAAGATCCAGTGAATATGGAGAGCTTAAAGAGCGTCGTGCCTAACTGGGGAAAATCAGCTGAGTTTGAAGAAGATTGGATGAAAACGTTGAAAGAACACTATTAAGAAGAGAGAGCATTCGCTTGATTTCTAGCGGATGCTTCCGTTTTTCTTCATGGCCATACCCATTTTATGAGAAGGGAACGAGTACGATGCTTGAAATGAGAAACATATCGATTGATTTCCCAGGGGTGGCGGCTTTAAAGAATGTGAATTTTCATGTGGAGAAGGGAAAAATCCATGCTCTGATTGGTGCCAATGGAGCGGGAAAATCCACATTAATGAAAGTGCTATCCGGAGCTTATGATCATTATCGAGGGGACATTTATTTTCATGGGAAGGAAGCGGCTATCCGTTCTCCGAAAGAGGCGAAGCAATTAGGGATTCAAATGGTGTATCAAGAAGTGGATACGGCTCTTATTCCTTACTTAACCGTTGGTGAAAATATTATGCTCGAGAAAATGATTCACGGCATGGGGAAGAAGCAGCTGGTCAATTGGAAATCGCTTCACCGGCAGGCGGCGGATATTCTAGCGAGTTTGCATGTGGCTATTTCGACCCACAAGCGGGTGGATGAACTGACCCTGGCAGAAAAGCAAATGGTGTTAATCGCCAGAGCGATTTCTGATCAATGTAAATGTTTAATATTGGATGAGCCGACAGCGCCATTAAGCCAGACGGAAACAGAAGAGCTGTTTCGGCTCATCCGTCTGCTAAAAGAAAAGGAAGTAGCCGTTATTTTTATCTCTCACCGATTGCCGGAGCTGTTTGCTATTTGCGAAGAGATCACGGTGATGAGAAACGGTGAGTTAGTCATGAAAGAAGAGACATCATGTACTTCTCCTAATGACGTCATTACCCAAATGCTTGGAAAAACATTAGACGAACAATACCCCCCTCATCAAGCTTCGATCGGAGGCACGGTTCTTGAGGTAAAGGGCCTGTCGGATGCGGGAATCGTAAAAAATTTGAACATACAAGTAAAAAAAGGGGAAATCGTGGGAATCGCCGGTCTCGTCGGTGCGGGGAAAACAGAAATTTGCCAGACGCTGTTCGGTGCTTCTCCGCAAACAGCCGGTGAGATGATCGTTCATGGAAAAAAGGTGAACATCGCTTCTCCGTCTGATGCTGTGCGGAACGGAATTGTCCTCGTTCCGGAAGAAAGAAGAAAAGGGGGCATGGTCGTTTCTGAATCGGTGACGACCAATTTAACCGTTTCGAATATGAAACGATTTTCAAAGTTTTTCAGCTTAATTGATTTTAAGAAAGAGAAAAGAGAAGCAGAGAACATGGTGCAGAGGCTTGGGATCGTGACCCCATCTACAGAAACAAAAGTGGCCAATTTATCGGGTGGAAACCAGCAAAAGGTTGTCATCGGCAAATGGTTAATGGGAGAAGCCGATATTTATATTTTTGATGAGCCGACAAAAGGGGTGGACGTTGGAGCGAAGCGAGAGATTTTTGGCTTAATCACGGAGCTTGCTAAGCAAGGAAAAGGCGTCATCTATGCTTCGAGTGAGCTAGCCGATATTTTAGGCATGACCAATCGCGTCTATGTAGTGTATGACGGCGAGGTAGTGAAAGAGATGGAAACGGGTTCTACGAACGAAGCCGAAATTTTATATTACTCAACAGGAGGAAGATAAATGGCTACAGAACAGACTATCGTAGTGAACAAGCAGCCTGTGAAAAAGCCTTTTCAGCTGTTTGACTGGTTATATAAGTACGGCACCATTGTAACAATCGGGATTTTGATCACTGTTTTTACATGGGCCAATCCAGCCTTTATCGAAGGGGAAAATATCATCAACATTTTGCGGTCGATTTCGATTGTGACGATCATTGCGATTGGCGTGACCATCTCTCTATCTATCAATGGATTTGATCTTTCTGTCGGCTCGACTGCTTCTTTGGCAAATGCGATTGTCATTTCGATGTTCGTTTGGTATTCCCAGAATATCGTTGTGGCATTAGCTGCTGCATTAGCTGCTGCACTCGTTGTGGGGGCAGTGAACTCTTTGTTAATTGTGAAGTTTAAAATTCCAGATATGCTTACCACTTTAGCAATGATGTTCATTATTCAAGGAGTTGCTCTTACTTATACAAAAGGAGCTACGATCACACAAAACATGGTTATGCCAGATGGCACCTTCGCAATGGGAACGATTAGCCCGGTATTTGAAAAAATCGGCCAGGTGCCTTGGATCATTATCGTCATGGTCGTGGCGGTTATCCTTGTCCATATCTTCTTATCTTATACAAAGCATGGAAGATACATGTATATCATTGGCGGCAATCAGGAAGCGGCTAGGTTATCTGGAATTTCTGTTAATAAGTACAAAATGATCGCTTATTTGCTTTCAGCTGTTTGTGCAGCGATCGGAGGAACGGTGCTTGCTGCGAGGTTAATGACGGCAGAAATCAATGCAGGGGCTCCCTACTTAATGGACGCTGTAGCTGCTGCTTTTATCGGATTCGCGGTCTTTGGAGCAGGCAAGCCAAATGCGGTCGGCACGTTTATTGGAGCTGTATTGATCGGAATTTTACAAAACGGTCTTGTGATGATGTCTGTTCCTTACTATGCAATGGACATCGTGAAAGGAGCCGTTTTAGCCTTTGCCCTTGGGTTGACTTATTATAAGCAAAAATAATGGAGGGGACTCACTTGAAAGATTTTACTTCAGCTTATTTTACGATGAATGAAGCGGATGTCGTGGAGTATGTGCAGAACAGATTGAGTGTTTTTAATGATGATGCTGATTTGGAATGCCGTGAAATCGGGGATGGAAATTTAAATTATGTATTTAAAGTCGTTGATCGCAAAAGCGGCGAGTCCATTATTATTAAGCAGGCAGGACCTGTAGCCCGTATTTCAGATGCGTTTAAGGTGTCTCCAGACCGCAATCGAATTGAAAGTGAAATATTAGAATTACAAGGTGAACTGGCTCCTGGCTTTGTGCCAAAAGTGTATGCTTATGATCCAGTGATGAACTGCTGTGTCATGGATGATTTATCTGACCATGAAATTATGCGTTCGGCTCTCTTAAACTATAAAAAATTCCCGTTATTTGCTGATCATATTACGACCTTTCTTGCTCGTACTTTGCTGCTTACGTCAGATGTTGTCATGGGGCATAAAGAGAAGAAGGAGCGGGTCCAGCAATTTACGAACCCGGAGCTTTGTGAAATCACTGAAGATTTAGTTTATACAGAGCCATTTTATGATTGCGAGCAAAACGATGTATTTGAAGGAACGAAAGAGTTTGCGCGTGAAGTAATTTGGAATGATGAAAAGCTTAAGCTGGAAACAGCAAAGCTGAAATTTGATTTTATGACGAAGGCCCAGTCTTTACTTCATGGCGATCTTCATACCGGTTCGATTTTTATAAAAGAAGATTCAACTAAAATCATCGACCCTGAGTTCGCCTTTTATGGACCAGCTGGCTATGATATCGGGAATGTAGTGGCAAATCTGATCTTTGCTTATGTTCATGCTCATTATACAATAGAAGAAACAGAAGCAAGAGCAGATTATCTGCCATATTTAGAAGAGACCATCGTTCAAGTGGTTGAACTGTTTTCGGAGAAGTTTCTACAGTTATGGAATGAGACGGCAGCAGAACAGACAGCCACTCTTCCGAAATTTAAAGAGTGGTATTTAGATTCTATTCTTGAAGATACAGCGGCTGTTACCGGATTAGAATTGTGCCGCAGAGTGATCGGCATTGCCCATGTGAAGGATTTGACATCGATTTCCGATGCGAAAGACCGAACAGCAGCCGAAAAAATTTGTTTAATAGCCGGAAAAACGTTTATTTTGGATCGGACAAGTATTCGAACAGGCGATGATTTTGTAAAAGTACTGCGCCACAGTGTGAATCAGTTTAGTAAAGGGGCAATCAACGATGACAACACCAATAGCAGCCATTCAATCAGTACGGCTCGATGATGACAATGACGTTCTCGTTCTTCTCGATCAAACCTTGCTGCCAAATGAGAAAGTTTTTTTACAACTTTCAACAGTAGAAGAGGTGTGGGATGCCATCTATCATTTAAAAGTGAGAGGAGCACCTGCTATCGGAATAGCGGCAGCTTACGGCATTTATTTAGGTGTAAAGCAGGTAAAAGCGGACACTTACGTGGAATTAGCGGTTGAATTTGAAAAAATCAAGCACTATTTAGCGTCCTCCCGTCCGACAGCTGTTAATCTCTTTTGGGCATTGAAGCGAATGGAAGATCGCTTGAAACAGGAAGCAGATAAGAGTATCGCTGAGATTAAGCAAGCGCTGAAGGAAGAAGCAGAAACGATTCGTGAAGAGGACGAACAAGTTTGCCTGGCGATTGGGGAACATGCGCTTTCCCTGTTGAAACCCGGCTGGGGGCTTCTGACGCATTGCAATGCCGGCACAATTGCCACAGCGAAATATGGCACAGCTTTAGCTCCTATCTATTTAGGGCAAGAGAGGGATTATCATTTCAGCGTATATGCTGACGAGACAAGGCCTCTTCTGCAGGGAGCGCGTCTGACTGCGTGGGAACTCCAAGAAGCGGGTGTTGATGTCACGCTTATTTGTGATAATATGGCGTCTATCGTAATGAAAGAAGGCAAGGTGCAAGCTGTATTGGTTGGATGTGACCGTGTAGCGGCAAATGGGGACACGGCTAATAAAATTGGAACTTCAGGCTTAGCGGTACTCGCAAAGCATTACGGAATTCCTTTTTACGTGTGTGCTCCGCTGTCGACAATTGATCTAGAGTGCGCATCAGGTGACGATATTCCAATTGAATTGAGAAAGTCGGAAGAAGTTAGCACCCAATGGTATGAAAAGTCGATGGCTCCAGCAAACGTGAAAGTGTACAACCCAGCTTTTGACGTAACTGATCATGAGCTTATTACAGCCATTGTGACAGAAAAGGGGATTGCGTACGCTCCTTTTAAAAAGAGCTTAGCTGAATTGATGGGAAAAGAAGGATAAAAGAAAAAGGCGGACCTATGCAGGTTCGCTTTTTTTGCGTTTAGGAGGTGCTTCTGTATAAACGGATCGTCATCCTGTATAGAGGACGCATTACTCCGGATAACTTGCCCTTAATTCCAGATAAATCATGAAACCGTCCAGGTATATAGTTCATCACTCCGGATAAACAGGAAAAGCCTGTCACTTTCAGTTGTTAGGAAAACGATAAAAGGGTAAGGGAGGTAAAAGAGCAAAAAGCTGCATGAGTCATAAGTATATGTGGATAAATGGAATTTGTTTAGCTGAAACTAATAAAATAGTCGATCGGTTTCTAAGAAATAGAAGAAAAGATGGTGATCATATGCCTTGTTATTCAAGTGATAAACTAAATGCACTCGTAAAAGAAGCAAAGAAATATACAGCACAAGGAAAGGTAGCTGATTACATTCCAGCGCTAAAGAAAGAAAATCCGCACGACTTGTCAGCCGCTATTTTTCACCCTGATGGAAGATGTATTTCTGCAGGAGACGTAGATCAGAAAATTACACTGCAAAGTATCTCTAAAGTGCTCACTCTCGCCCTCGCTCTCATGGATTATGGAGAAGAACAGGTTTTTGAAAAGGTCGGATATGAGCCGACCGGCGATCCGTTTAATTCGATTGTCAAATTGGAACTGTACAACCCTTCCAAGCCGCTTAACCCGATGATTAATGCCGGGGCATTAGCTGTCACAAGCATGATCAAAGGAGAAACAATTGAAAATAGGCTCGAACGTATCTTGGATTTCGTTCAAAAATTAGCAGGTGACCGAAAGATCGGTTATTCACAAGAGGTAGCCGATTCGGAGTTCAAGACAGCCTATCTTAATCGGGCATTGTGCTACTTTATGATGGAACATGGAATTATTGAGGAAGAGGTAGAAGGACTTTTGGAGCTTTATACGAAACAATGTGCGATCGAAATGACTTGTTTGGATTTAGCGAGAATTGGGCTGGTGTTCGCCATGGATGGGGCTGATCCTTTTACGAAGGAGCCATTAATCCCGAGAGACATCGTGAGAGTATGCAAAACGTTTATGGTGACGTGCGGGATGTACAATGCAGCCGGGGAATTCGCCGTCAGAATCGGCATTCCAGCTAAAAGTGGTGTGTCGGGCGGGATTATGGGCGTCGTGCCTAACCGCTTTGGCATCGGTATCTTTGGGCCTGCCCTTGATGAAAAAGGAAATAGCATAGCAGGGTTAAAATTATTAGAGATGCTTTCGGAGAAATATTCATTGAGTATATTTTAATTGTTTAATCAAAAAAAGCAGGCACCTGTAAAGCTGCCTGCTTTTAGTCATGTCTTGCTTTCTCATTGTATAAAGAAAGAGGGATCTGAAAATTTCATGCAAGAAAGGCTGATAGTGAGGAAAGCTTACTTTCTCTCTTGTAAATCTGACACTTGTTAACAGTTGAAGCTTTATTCGGAAATTGCTGTATAGTATGATGGATTTGGGAATAAAGTCTCATTTACGCAGGGGGATTACATAGGGTGAAAAAAAGTATACGGTTTAAAATGGTTATCATCTTTTCGACAGTTGTCTTGCTAGTATGTTTGATTATTTCTTATCTTAGTTATACTTCTTCTGTCGACCTAGTTGAAAATTCTATGAGCGATACAGCTGGGAACATTGCTAAGCAAGCAGCGAAAGTGATTGACGTAAATAAGTATGAAAAAGAGATATCAGTAGCGTCCGGAGAAAATGACTACTATAGAGAATTACGTACAGAACTCAATGATATAAGAGAAAAAACCGGATTGACGTATCTATATACGATGTCTCGTGAAAAAAACGCTAACAGTTACGATTACTTTTATATGGTGGATGGCATGCCGCTAGGAGCCGAGGAAGCCTCACAGTTAGGTGACCAAGAAGATCCAGCTGTTTATCCTAATATTGTAAAGACGTTCGAGACAGGGAAGATGCAAATTGAAATATCAAATACGAAAGAGTATGGGGCGCTGATCACCACGTATGTCCCATTAAAATCCGCCTCTGGAAAAGTCATCGGAATTGTAGGGGCTGATTTAAATGCTTCTCAAGTTTACGCTTCGATGGATACATATAAAAAGAAGATCATGGAGTCTGCCCTTATTATTTTAGTCATCACGATCATCCTTGTTTATGTACTGAGTCACTATTTAGTCAAGCCATTAAAGGATTTAACGAATGAAATAGCAAAAGTGGGAAATGGTGATTTATCCATTACATTTCCATCAGAGCGGAAGGACGAAATTGGTGTTTTAACGACAGCCTTCCAACAAATGATGAATGACCTAAAGAAAATTATTCAAGGGATCGATGATAATTCGATTAAGTTAGTGGATGCTTCCAATCAGTTATTAGATGGCACAAATGAGGTCAAAGAAAGCAATCATCAAATTGCCACAACAATGAATGAATTGTCGGGCGGAGCAGATGAACAAGCTAATTTTGCTAATCAAGTGTCTCAATCCATGCAAAGCTTTACTAACCAAGTTCATGAGGCAAGCGATCAGGGGATGGAGCTTAACCGCTCTTCTCATGAGGTGATAGGATTAACCGCTAACGGTTACGCTTTAATGAATGAATCTGAAAAGCAAATGGAGACGATCCATCAAGGGGTAATGGAATCAATTGAGAAAGTGAAGGGATTAGACCTGCAATCAAAAGAAATCTCTAAGCTCGTTCAAGTAATTCAACAAATTGCTGATCAAACTAACCTGCTGGCACTAAATGCTGCAATAGAAGCAGCGCGTGCAGGGGAACAGGGGAAAGGCTTCTCTGTTGTAGCCGAAGAAGTCCGGAAGCTAGCGGAGCAGGTATCAGGCTCTATCGGCAGCATTATTGGGATTGTGGAAGATTTGCAGCAGGAATCTAATGAAACAGTCGTAGCTTTACAGCATAGCTATGAACAGGTAGCGCAAGGAACAGAAAAGATTAAGACGACAGGGGAAACATTTCATATCATTAATCAATCTGTGCTAAATATGCAAGGGCAAATACAACATATTTCAAGTAATTTAAATGCTATTCTTAAACAAAGCGAGGATATTAATCATTCTCTGGAAGGCGTTGCCTCGATAGCAGAAGAATCCTCTGCGGGAATTGAACAAACGTCGGCTTCTGTTCAACAATCTACTAGTATTATGGATGAAATTGTCATAAGTTCCGAATCGGTTGCCAAATTAGCGGAAGAACTCAATCGATCCGTTGAGCATTTTAAATTAAATTAAAAGCACGATATTTATTATTTTGAGTAAAGAGGAGTCTAAAAGGGCTCCCCTCTACTCAAATGGAGACTTGTTGATTACCATCTTTGTGCTTCTAACGGCGTTAGAGCCCGAGACTGGTCAATGTAAATAAAAGCATCATAGCGGTGGCTAATGTTAGAAGGAACGTAATTGCCGTAGACTTCATATTCAGGGTGATAAACAACGCCAATAGCTCTATGGCCGATCCAGCTGTCAAATAAGTGACGATTCTGTTCGTTAAACATCAAAAACTTGTTAAAGGGACCTGCTTGGTGAAGAAGGTCTTCCCAGGAGTCTCTTTGAGCAGGCGGAACCTCCATCTTTTCGTAGGGCAAGCCCCATTCTTCGGCCGCGATGACAGTTCCCCGATGAGTGCCAAACCCAATCGCATAGACATCCTCCGGCCGGTTTTGCTCCCGGATCAGCTGGCCGACGTTGATCATATTTTCGTTTTTCATATCAGTGGCAGAAGCATCGCCGATATGGGTATTATGCTCCCAAACGAGAATTTTGGCTTCTTCGCCATAATAATTTCGTAATTCATTGATCGTCTCTACCATATGCTCATCACGAATATTCCAAGAAAGCGCATCGTTTCGTACCATCGCCCGGTAGTATTCTTCCGCATTTTTTGCGACGAGTGCGTTCACTTTTAAGTTAAGGTCAGCTTCCTCTTCTCCTTTATAATGCTCTTCATGCGTCCGAATAGAAGCGAGCAGCTTTGATACTTCGTCCACGCATACATCGGAAATATTCAGCGTAGAAATCGCATAGTTTTCCGGCTGCCGGTTGAAAGGCTCAAAGCAGGAAAAAGCTTTTTTTGCTAATGCCAGGTCAACGCCCGTTGATTTTGTCCGCGATAAGTAACGGAGCACTTCCTCCATTGACTCCCACAAACTATAGACATCTATGCCGTAAAAGCCTACTTTTTGCTCCGGTGCCTTCTTTTCATTATAAGCGTGCAGCCATTCAATGAGAGATGCTATTTCTTTATTAGCCCACATCCAAGTGGGCCAGCGGTTAAAGGCTTGTAATATATCTTCTGTTTTCTTTGTCTCTTTGTCATACCCTTTAATGTAGCGGTTTACTTGTTGGGCTGAAGGCCAATCCCCTTCAACGGCAATGACCGAAAACCCTTTTTCTGCAATAAGCCTTTTAGAAAGAGCTGCTCGTACAGAGTAAAATTCAGAGGTGCCATGGCTCGCTTCTCCTAAAAGAACGATCTTCGCCTCTCCAATTTCGTCGACAAGCCTCGATAAATCCTCATTCGTTTCAAAAGGAATCGCATGGCTTTTTATAGCGCTGGCAAGAATTTGATCCATCATGAAATCTCCTTTTCTTTTTTACCCTGTTACACTTGGTTGTCAACTTTCACTGCAATCAAGGATTGAAACATAACATTCATTTTTTAGAAAGCCTTCTTCCTAAGCCAGAGATGGGCTGTTTTATTTATTATGCGCTGATATAGGAACAGTACCCGCTATAAGATAAAAGTGAACAATGAGATAAATGAATGAGTTTTTTAACATGAAAGCCATTGCAGGTAAAAAAACTTTGATATAATGCTTTGTATATTTCGAAGAAACGTAACAGAGGTGCTCTAATGAAGAAAACAATTGGTATATTTGCACACGTAGATGCTGGTAAGACAACCTTCTCTGAACAGCTTCTCTATCATACAAACAGCATTAAGCAAAGAGGAAGAGTGGATCATCAAGATGCTTTTCTCGACAGCCATGAGATCGAGAGGCAAAGAGGCATTACTGTATTTGCTGATCAGGGAAGGATGTCTTATGGCGATTCCATTTATTATTTAATCGACAATCCAGGTCACGTCGATTTTTCTTCAGAGATGGAACGTTCTATTCAAGTATTAGACTACGCCATTATTATCATCAGTGCCGTCGAAGGAGTGGAAGGCCATACAGAGACCGTTTGGCAGCTGCTAAGCAAGCATCATATTCCCGTATTCTTTTTTATTAATAAAATAGATCGTGCCGGCGCAGATGTGGAACGAGTATTGGAAGAGATTCGGACAGATTTAGCAGAGGATGCCTTTGATATAACGGAAGCTTTTAACGAGGGAGAAATGAGCGAAGATTTAGTTGAATTTGTAGCTGAGCGGGAGGAGGCCCTATTAGAACAATATTTAGAAAGGGGCTATGAAAAAGAGCTTTGGCTGGATACGATGATTCAATTAATTGTGGAAAGAAAAATATTCCCGTGTGCCAGCGGTTCAGCACTTCAGGACATTGGTATACAGGCTTTTCTTGATAAGCTGGATCAATTGACAGTGACTGATTACTCCAAAGACGAGCCTTTTTCTGGACGCATTTATAAAGTACAGCACGATCAAAATGGAACGAGGATTGCTTTCATCAAGGCAATCAGCGGTACATTGCGTGTCCGTGAAGAAATCAAATATGGCGATGATCTGACAGAAAAGGTCACACAAATACGACACTACAATGGAAGTAAGTTCAAGACAACTGACCAGGCTGAGGCAGGTGAGCTATTTGCGGTAACTGGATTGTCGAAAGCATGTGCCGTCGATGGTGTAGGCCTATTAAAACAGAAGACCGCATACGAAATGGTACCAACATTAAAGTCGAAAGTTATGGCCGATTCTTCTGTTCATATAAAAGAGGTTTTACGATGCTTTCATATGCTGGATATAGAAGATCCTTCTTTGAATGTCATCTGGGAAGAAAGTCTGCAGGAAATCCACATTCATGTAATGGGGGCTATTCAATTAGAAATATTAAAACAAGTCGTCCAGGAGCGTTTTCACTTTGATGTTTCTTTCGGCGACCCGGAAATCATTTATAAGGAAACGATTCAGAAGACGGTTACCGGCTACGGACATTTTGAGCCGTTAGGTCATTATGCTGAGGTGCATTTAAAATTAGAGCCTGCGGAAAGAAATAGCGGCATTTCATTTGAAAGTGGCTGTCATGTGAATGATCTGACGATAGGGAACCAAAATTTAGTCCGCCATCATCTCTTTGAGAAAGAACATAACGGCTTGCTGACGGGTTCTGCATTAACAGATGTCAACATCACACTTTTGACGGGCCGTGCCCATAACAAGCATACCTCCGGCGGTGACTTTAGAGAAGCAGCCTACCGGGCGTTAAGACAAGGGCTGGAAAAAGCGGAGAACATGTTACTCGAGCCGTATTATCAGTTCAAAATTAAAGTAGAACTAGACCAGATGGGAAAAGTATTGGCCGATATTCAAACGGCATACGGCCATTTTGATCCGCCAAAAACAGAAGGAGATAAAGCGATTATAACCGGTAAAGTACCAGTGGCCACCTTTATGAATTACAGCACGGAGCTTGCTGCTTTCACTCAAGGAAAAGGAATGATCAATCTGGTGTTTGGAGGGTACGACCGTTGTCACAATGAACAAGAAGTGGTCGAAAGAATTGGCTACAATAAGGATGCAGACCCCGAATACAGTTCCTCCTCTATCTTTTGTTCGAAGGGACACGGTTATACAGTGGCCTGGGATGAAGCAGAAGCTAAAATGCATGGTCTCTGATCACGGCGGTTTAAAAAAGAACAAAAAGGAAAGAGTAGGTAAGGAAAAAGAACAATAACAGCGGGAGTGACGATATGAAAGGGAAAATGGCGGACTTAGGCTATAGGGAGTTTGAATTGGAAATATCCTATGAAGGCGGCAAAGAGTACGAGGCGGAGATTGAAAGGAATGAAAAAGGTGCCATTGAGGTAAAAATTGAAGACGAATTAAATGGAGTGGAGATTGAGGGGAAAGAAGCCTTTAAACTTCTATACCCGCGATTGAAAGAGATGGCTATTAAGCGTAAAACTCCTAAACGACAAGCGATTAGAAAAGCCCTTCAAGCATTCCATTTGCCTGCCAATTATAAAAAAATCGAAATTGAAATTATGTTTAAAGATGGCTCAAAACTTGAATTTGAGGATAAGAAGTAAAAGGTTTGTCTGATCTACAGATAGGGAAAAGCCCCTTTCGTCATTGAAAGGGCTTTTTAGTATTGGTTTTAACCGCCTAATGTTTCAACTAATAAGAAGAGGTTCAGCATGATAACGAGTACAGCGATTCCCCAGGCAGCAACAGTAGTAGCTTTACGGTTAACAAGTCCGCCCATGATGGTTCGGTTACTTGTAAACATAATGAGCGGAATGAGCGCAAAGGCAATCCCGAATGAAAGAATGACCTGGCTCATCACGAGAGCCCCTGTAGGGTTTACACCCGATATAATGATGGCAAGCGGGGGAATGACCGTAATGAATCTTCGCAGGTAAAGATTAATGTGCCTGCGAATAAACCCCTGCATGACGACATCTCCAGTTAGTGTACCAACTGCCGAGCTCGACAAACCGGCGATTAATAATCCGAGTCCGAAAGAGATAGCAGCGGCTGGACCGATATAATCATGAAAGCCATGGAATGCCACATCTAAATCTTCTACAATCATTCCTTTTTTAGAAAATAAGGCGGCAGCGACGATCAACATACACATGTTAATCGCTCCGGCAATGATCATTGCAATTACAATATCAATGAACTCAAATTTAAATATTTTCCGTTTTTCTTCTTCATTTCTGCCGACGACCCGACTTTGTGTCAGTGAAGAGTGAAGATAAATAGCATGTGGCATAACAGTAGCACCAAGAATACCGGCAGCGAGTACAATCGAATTTACGTCTTCAAACTTAGGTACGAGCATGCCGCCTAATACTTCGCTTATATCCGGCTTAGCCAAAAACGTTTGAAAAGCAAAGGCGAGCACAACCATCATCACCATCACGGCAATTCCCGTCTCAAGCGGCCGGTATCCCCGGCGCTGTAATTCCAATATAGCAAAGGACCCTGCTGCTGTAATCAGTGCTGCTGGCACCATTGGAATATCAAAAAGCAAATACAAGCCTAACGCGGCACCGATAAATTCAGCAAGATCGGTGGCAATGATGACAAGTTCACTTTGGATCCATAAGAAAATCGATACTCCTTTTGGAAAGCGATCGCGCGCGACTTCGGGCAAGTTCTTTCCGGTAGCAATGCCCAGCTTAGCCGATAATGACTGAATGAGAACAGCCATTAAATTGGAAACAGCAATAACCCATAAAAGCAGATAGCCGTATTTGGAACCAGCTGTAATGTTCGTCGCAAAGTTTCCCGGATCGATATAAGCAACAGCGGCAATAAAAGCCGGACCGAGGAAGGGGAGTATTTTTCGAATGCCTTTCGCTTCACCCCGTAACACAGCTTCGGCAGATTGGGTTGTTTTATTTACTTTCATCTTATTGTCTCTGTAAGTCAACTTTTCTTTCCTCCCTGCCTAATTGTAAGTACATGCCAATAAAGTTTCCTAAGGTAAAAATCTTATGATTATTTTATGCAATAAATTGAGAAATGTAAATTATTTTATTTCAAAAATGATTAGTTGAATAAAACCGCTTCCGTTTTGCCATAGTAGAGTCATACGGTTATTCGACAGAGGAGGAGTTTTCGTGATAGATCATACAAAAGCAAGCTGGAAAAATGAAAATGTGATTTCACAATTGCGCAATTCGGTAGACAATGTCATAGCCGCCATGGGCCAGGCGCAATCAAATCCTACAGAACAGGCGATCCAGCAAGCACAAAATACGATAAATCAAGCAGAGAATGCTTTAGCGAACGCTCTTGAAAAAAGCGAACAAGTTGAACCGATTCACCGGCTTCAAGAGCAATTGAACCGAAACAAGCAGCAGTTTGATCAGCTGAAGCCAAACCATCTATCTTAGGCAGACAACAATGAAAGGACGGTTTCTCCATAAAGGAGAAACCGTCCTTTCATTGTTATTCTGGAATTTTTTCGTATGCTAGTTTCACAATAATATCCTTGTGCTCAGGATATTGGTGCAAAAGTTCGTCTTGAGTAAATAATTCAAAGTCTGTAAAGTCGAACCCTGGTGAAACCATACAGCCGACTAAAGAATACGTATCTTCTTCTATCACGGATGAACCGAAAATAGCGTTTTTCGGCACGAGCGCCTGCGGAACTTCCCCTTTTTCTAAATGAATGCCTAATTTAATTTCTTCATATTCTCCATTTTCATGAATGATATGAATGGTTAAAGAACTTCCAGCATGAAAATACCATAATTCATCAGACTTTAAACGATGAAAGTGGGAAACATCATTGGATGTCAGGAGAAAATAAATGCTCGTATAAAGCTTTCTCTGCCCTTCGAAACGAACGCTTAACTCCTTATCGGAAATTTGCTCCCCGGATGCAAAGGTACTTCTGTAATAGCCTCCTTCTGGGTGAGGAGCAAGTCCCAGCTTTGAAATAAATGATTGCCATTCCGTCATAATATAATGAACCTCCTGTTGTTGTCTCATTACCAAACAAATAATCCTATGATCATCGCAGTTAAGCTAGAGACTAGAATACCACTAAATAATAATCGCCATGTATTATTGGCGATAAAAGCCGTTCTTTCTTCCCCGAAGAGCGCACGGATACTGCCGAGGATGATCCCAATAGTCGGGAAGTTACAAAAAGAAATAAGAAAGGCTGAAATAACAGCTTCTGTATGAGCATTTAACGTTGCAAGTACAGGTTTTAAATGAGTCATCGCAATAAACTCATTCGCTGCTAATTTTTCCCCCATAAATTGAGCCACTTTAAAGACATGGGACCACTCAACTCCCATTAAGAAGCTTAACGGAGAAAAAACTACAGCAAAAATATTTTCAAGTGAGAGCTGGCTATGGATGAGTCCTAGTGCACTGTTGGCAGCAGTAATCAATGAGACGAAACCGATAAGCATCACCGCAATAATCAGAGCCAGCTTTCCTCCTGTTAACATACTATTTGAAATGACATCAAAGAAATTTCCTTTTTCTGTTTTAGAGGGAGCATAGACAATGTCCTCTTCTTTTGAGACTGTATAAGGATTTAGCAGTGAGGTAATCATTAAAGCCCCAATCGCATTTAACGGGATAGCTGTTAAAACATACTTCGCATCCAAAAGCTGCAAGTAACCGCCAAGCATGGCTGCACTCACACAAGACATGCTTATCATCGAGATCGTTAATAATCTAGTGTTATTCATTTTATTTATTTGTTCACGGGTAACGGCCAAGGCTTCGTTGTTTCCTAAAAACATGACCTGAATTGAATAAAAGCTTTCAAAGCGGGGGGTTCTAGTAAATTTAGAGAAGAACCAGCCGATTCCATTAATGATGAACGGTAAAATCCCGAAGTAAGTTAAAATATCAAAAAATGTGACAACAAAAATGATGGGCATTAAGACATTCATGAAAA
Source organism: Pseudobacillus wudalianchiensis (assembly GCF_001685015.1). Lineage (GTDB taxonomy): Bacteria > Bacillota > Bacilli > Bacillales > Domibacillaceae > Pseudobacillus > Pseudobacillus wudalianchiensis. Next base: position 167,262 of record NZ_MAYT01000029.1, on the reverse strand, counting down.
AAGTGAAGGCTGAACTGTCAATAGGCGCCAAGTTTCCAAACACAAAATTGACTCCGACCATAGAGCTATTGATGAGCCACAGAAAAAAATCAGAAATTAATGTAATGCTCTTTCCGCCGATAGTAGTCGACAGCATGAACCAAGTAACGGCCAACTGTAGAATGAACAGTATGATAATAGGCTTAACATTTATCTTTGCCCGATTAAGGGAAAAGAGATAAGCAAGGGCTAATACCACCAAAATTCCAACTACATTAATAATAAAATACATTTTTTTACTCCTTTTATTAATAACTGTATTTATTCTTTGATGCCTAAAAAGTATAACGTATTCTTTTAGAAACTTCTGTGCTACTTTAGAGCGATAAATCATAGGAGTGTGTTAGTGGCGAATAGGAAATTTAGTACAAGCAAGGAGGTGGATTCATTTCGTTGCCTTCTTAGTATGTAGGTTAATTTTTATACTTCTATAAAATGGAGATATCGGTATGTTATTTAGTACTCTTTATTAGGGTGTTCAATTTATCTAAATAGCAAACTATATTCAATTTCCATTTGGTGAGGTTTTTTGGAATAACAAACTCTTCCCAGTTATAAAACTTTCCTTATCCTTTTAAACCGATAGAGAATTTAAAGTTTTTTACTTGTGGATGGAAACCAACAAGGGTTATAAAGGTAGGGGAGTTGTATAACTGAATCTGTTTTAAAATAGATAAAAGCCCCTGTACCGTTTTAATTGGGTAAGGGGCTTTAGTGATTAGATTACATATTTAGAAAGGGAAGGATCGTCTTCCTTCTCTTTTTCATCTTTTATTTTGCGGCGTCTGCTAGTAAATAAGCGGTATACAGCTGGTATGAGCAGCAATGTAATAAAGGTCGCAAACATCAGTCCGCATATAATGACTGTTGCCATCGGAGCTTGATAGTTGCCGGAAGTGCCGGATGCGAGAGCTAAAGGAAGCATGCCGCCAACTGTCGTTAACGTAGTCATGAAAATAGGTCGAATTCGATTTTTTCCTGCTTCTATAAGAGCTGTTTCGACAGGGAAGCCTTCTTTGCGAAGCTGGTTCGTACGATCAATAAGAAGGATCGCGTTATTTAATACAATCCCAATTAGCATAATGACGCCGATTCCTGACATGAGATTTAGTTCTCTTTGGGTAATAAACAGTCCTAGAAGAACCCCGGTAATTGTCATTGGAATAACAGACATAACAATGAGCGGGTGGCCTAAATGGTTAAATTGAACGGCCATTACTACATAGACGAGGAAAAGGGCAATCGCGAGTACGAGAGTCATATCCATCATCAATTCTTGCTGCTGTTCGAGATCACCTGCGACAGAGACTGTATATCCCGCTGGTGCTTTAAAGTCTTTAATGAGTTTTTGAACATCGCGATTAACCGTTCCAAGATCTTTTCCTTCTGTACCGGCTGAGATAGAAATGAAGCGTTCACCGTTAGCATGAGAAATTTCATTAGGTGTTTCTACATTCTTTAGTTCTACAAAATCAGATAATGTTTGTTCTCCATTTTTGCCAGGTACTTTTACATCTAACAGGGAAGCTTGCGTATCAGTCTTTTTCGCCCACTTCATAATCAAAGGCACATTCTGGTCCTCGATTTTCATTTCGCCGACAGGCATTTGTAAGAGAGCTTGCTCAATTAACTGTTTGATTTGCTGCTCTGATAAGCCGGCTTCTTCAATCTCCTGCTTGTTGAGGACAACTACTTTCTCTTGAGAGGTGCGCTCCATCGAGTTTGTGGTCCCAACGATTCCATCAATTGAATAAAGTTCTTTCATAAAGTCATTTGCAACAGTTTGCAGCTCGTTGAAGTCTTCTCCTTTAATATCGATTTGAACAGGTGAGCCGCTGCCGCCGCCCATAGCGCTTTGAACACTTTCAATCGGCTCCGTTTTCTGGAGGCTTCGCAGTGATTTTAAAATGTCCTCATTTATTTCTTTTTGTTCTTTTGTGATGTCATCGCCCTTTGTCATGTTGATAATCGTATAGAACATTCCGCCATTATCCATTACGTAATTAGAGTCAACATCTTCTACTGAATGCAGTTTTTCATTTATTTGTTCTGCAACTTTTTCTTTTTCTTCAATTGAAAGCCCCGTTTCCAGGTTCACCATCAGTTCAGTATAACGATTATACATATCAGGCATGATTGTCATCGGAATCTTTGTTGCCAGAGTTAATGAACTGGCAAATAGGATGAAAAAGATAATGATGACGGCAAGGCTGCGGCGCTTTTTCTCGATCGTCCAAGCGACCATTCGGCTGTAACTGCGCATGAAAGGTCCTTCTTTAAGCGTCTTCTTCGGACTGCGGAGTGTCATTAATTTTTCCGAGAGAGCCGGAATAAGGGTAAATGCTACGATAACAGAGCTGATCAGTGTAATAGCGACGACTGCAGATAATATAATCATGAACTGCCCCATTTCGCCGCCGATCAATCCTATCGGCAAAAACACTACAATAGTCGTTAACATAGAGGCAATGACCGCTGCCGCCACTTCTTTCGTTCCTGTTAACACGGCTTCAAGATTGGCTAACCCTAGTTCTTTCTTTCGGTAAATTGACTCAAGAATAACGATAGACGAGTCCACCATCATTCCGATTCCGAGCCCAAGTCCGATTAACGTTAAAATATTGAAGCTGTAATCAAACATCCACATAGCCGCAAAGGTAAGTAAAACAGAAGTTGGGATCGATAGGCCAATAATAAAGGTAGCCCGCAAATTGCGTAAGAAAATTAAAAGCCCAGCAATTGCGATGACGCCGCCAATGAGAATATTATCTGTTACGCCATCAAGAGATTCTTTTACATAGTCAGCCTGTGCGACGATTTCATTTAATTGAAAGCCTTTAACGAGGTGTTCATCTTGAATCCGTTTAATCTCTGCCCGTACCGCTTCCGCCATTTCAATTTGCGTAACGTCCGATACACGGCCGATTTGGACAAAAATAAAATCTTTTGTGCCGTTCTTCCAGACGAAAGAAGAGTTTTCTAAAGGCTGCAAGGAAACGTTTGCCACTTCTTTCAATTTAATAAAGCCAGCTGGAGCGGGAAGGCTTATATTTTTGAGATCCTCCAGGCTTGTTAAGGTTGTATTCCAACGCAGAGAAGGGGAGTCCTTGTCGCCATTTAATGCACCTAAAGTCGCTTCGTTGTTTGCCAGCTGAATGGCTTCGATCACCTGCTGGATATTGAGTCCGTTCTTTGTTAGCCTTTCACGGTTAAATTCAATAACCGCTTCTTGCTCCAGCATGCCTGAAAGGGAAACATCTCTTACTTCAGGCAATGCTTCTAAGCGGGGTTCTAACACATCTTTAGCAAAAGCAGACATTTCTTTCATATTTCCGCCGGACACATCCATGAAAAACTCATAATTCTGGCTCGTTCCGTATTGTCCTGATGAGATATCCGTAATACCGGGAACGTCTGATTTTAAGGAATTGGCGACGGACTCAACTTCTTTATATAATTCTTTTCCGCGTCCCCGTTCGAAGGTGATTTGAACAGAACTGCGGCCGATATTTGTCGTTGACTGAGTCTTTTCGATGCCGTCAATGGCTTCGAGCTTTTGTTCTAAAGGATTCGTAATGGTCCGTTCAACCTCAATGGCAGACAGTTCTCCCGCAGTAATTTCCACATAGGCGCCATCCATCCCAATGGAGGGCAGCAATTCTTTGTCTAATTTAAGAACCGAATATCCTCCGATGATAGCGATTAAAACTGTTAATAATCCGATTAAAATTTTTCTTTGAACGATAAATTTTATGAGATCCACAATCATTCTCCTTTGATTTTGATTTTATAATGAACACCCCAAGTTTTAATGATATGCACAAGAACGAGAAGGATTACTCCAGTGCTGTAATCCATCGAAAGCTGTTTCTATGAAAAGTAATAAGACTTAGCAGTATGTAATGGAATAGGGTGTAATTCATGTTTCCATCTTATCCCTGTTATGGGATCTTCATAATGAACTGGAGACAGATCTTTTTCTAAGACTTTAGACTGAGAGCTTCGTAAAGAAAAACAGATTAAAGGCAGCATAAGTGTTTCTTTTTTATTCACAAATAAAAGAAAATAACGCCGCGTACTAGCAACAAATGATTCAATGAAAGCTCAGTGTGGTACACTAAAAGAGAGTGAAAACGGATCATAATAGAGGTGTGCATAAGTGAAAACAGTCTTAGTCATCGGCGGTGGCGTTACAGGCCTATCCGCTATGTACGAGTTGCATAAATGGAAGCGAAAAAACCAATCGGATGTAAGGCTGGTACTGGCAGAAGAGACCGCAGAGCTTGGCGGTAAGATCCGAACAGTGAAACACGACGGCTTTATTATGGAAGCGGGAGCAGATTCGATCGTGACCCGTAAGGCGAGCGGTATGTCATTTATTGAAGAACTCGGTTTACAAGAGGAAGTGGTCTACAATGCAACCGGGCGCTCGTTCATTTATACAAATGGGGAATTAAAGCCCATTCCGGCTGATGCTGTATTTGGCATTCCTGCAAGTATTGAGTCACTGGCAAAGAGTACATTAGTATCAGCAGAGGGAAAGGTAGAAGCGCTGAAAGACTTCTACGTAAAAAATGAAACCTTTACGAAGAATGATTCTGTCGGTGCTTTCCTTGAATACTTTCTTGGAAAGGAATTAGTGGAAAAGCAAATTGCTCCTGTTCTCTCAGGTGTATACTCAGGCAGGTTAAGTGATTTAACGATTGCATCTACGCTTTCTTATTTACTTGAGTATAAAGAACAGTACGGCAGTATTATTAAAGGATTGGAAGCTAATAAAGAAAAATTCCAAAGCAGCGGCAAAAAGTTTTTTTCTTTTAAAAGCGGCTTAGACAGACTGATTGAAGCCTTTGCGAGCAAGCTGGAAGAAGCAGAGATTTGGAAGAATACGAAAGCAGCTAAAGTTGAAAAGATCAGCAGCCGTTATCGCGTATCTTTTACAAACGGGGAAACGCTGGAAGCCGATTACGTAGTGCTCAGTATTCCTAATACAGCGGCTGAAAAACTATTTGATGATGAACAGTTAGCCAAAGAGTTTGCCGGCTTAAAAAACAGTTCGATGATTAGCGTCTATGCCGGCTTTGATGTACCTGACAGTCTTCTCCCGGAAGACGGAACAGGTTTTATTACAGCGAATAATGATGAGCTGTCATGCAACGCTTGTACATGGACGAGCCGGAAGTGGGAGCACACGTCAAAAAGCGGCAATTTACTCGTTCGCTTATTTTATAAAAGCAGTCATCCATCATTTGCTGCTTTGCAGAAAATGAATAAAGAAGAGCTGCTTCAAGTAGCCATGGAGGACGTTCGCCAAGGTCTAGGCATGAAGCTTGAGCCAATTGTAAGTGAAGTAACGAACTGGTCTGGCAGTATGCCAAATTATTTGATTACCCATCCGCAAACGGTAAAAGCACTTGAAGAGCAGCTGGTGGCTTCTTATCCAGGTGTGCTGCTTGCCGGCTGTTCTTATTATGGCGTGGGAATCCCAGACTGTATCGAAAATGGAGAAGCGACAGCCGGAAAAATTATTAGATGTCTCTCATAAGAAAGGAGCCTGCCAACGCGTTTGTGTTGGCAGGCTTTTTTTAGGCGCTGTTCAAGGTGAATACTGTTTTTTTTAGCGGCTAATTAAAGCGGAAAACGTTCGTCTGCAATGAGAATCAACAACCAAGTAAACGGAGTCTTTTTTACATCACCTTTGTTGGGAACAGCCTCATTTTCCAAATGCATATTTTTTTGTTAAATAAGAGTTTGAAAAATGAATAATGGGATACAATAAGTACGTAAGATTAATTTGCTATTTAAATGCTAGGAGGCAACAAAAAATGGAACACGGAAAAGTAAAATGGTTTAACAGCGAAAAAGGATTTGGATTTATTGAAAGAGAAGACGGGGAAGATGTATTTGTTCATTTCTCAGCTATTCAAACTGAAGGATACAAGACTTTAGATGAAGGCCAAGAAGTGACATTTGACGTTGAGGAAGGCCAACGTGGCCTGCAAGCGGCAAATGTAACTCCAGTATGATTCATTTAATCCATATAAAAACAGACTCAACAGTGTGTGGAGTCTGTTTTTTCATTTACTGGGCTTCTACTCTTTTAAAGCCTAGATTTTTTAGTGCTTCTTGAAGATTAACGCAAGGGTTGAGTTCATCAAAGTGAATACCGAGATTCACAATCGTTTGGGCAATTTCGGGCCGAATACCCGTTAAAGTAGCTTTTACACCTGTTAATTTTAAAGCCCGAATGACTTGAAATAACTGGTCAGCGACCATCGTATCGATGATGGGAACTCCAGAAACGTCAATGATCATATGAGATAAGTTCATACGGGCGCCCTCATTCAAGGCAACCTCCATGACCAATTTGGCTCGGTGTGTATCAATGGCTCCTACGAGCGGAATCGCTGCAACTCCTTCTGCGACCGGAACGACCGGGACGGACAATTCTTCTAGAGCGGTGTAGGCAACTTTCATAAGTCGCTCATTATGAGCCTCATAGACTTCACCAATAACTTTGAACACTTGGTCAATTAAAGGATCGATCATTTTGGACACATCAAGCATTGTAATCGCTGCAAACTTTCGCTGTTCCAATTCCTCTGTGAAGACATCCCAAATGACGGTACGATAAGTGGCTACTTCTCTTAGAAGATTATTTAAGGATATATTATATTGGATGGCCAATTCCGCTGTTCTTCTCCCCCATTTTTTAACTTCTTGGGCGATAAGTTCCGTATCTTCGTACAATGCTTTTCCGAAACATACGATTAATTGGGCTCTGTATTTTCTGCGTTCCGCAAGAGTAGCGTTATTCTTTACCCCTGTTTTTTTATTTTCAGCTGCAATGGTTCCTTCGATTCTCTGTGCCAACGTCAGATGGTTATCTACAATTTTCTTCCCTATGTACCGTAGTTCATCCTTCATTCATGATACCTACCCTTACATTAGTCTTGTTTTCATTATAATCCATTTTTAACAAATAAACAGAAATCCTTCATTTTTTATGGAAATAGTTTAAGATAGAGGATAGTAGCTTCATATACAGAAAAACTAGTAAAGGGGGGAGGGGCGAATGGCTGTAATTGTTGTGTTTATTGTGTTGTTATTAATAGCTGGAGCTTACGCGACTGTTTTTATTAGCACAAAAGGAGACGAGGAGTATAGAAAGGCAACGAAGGGAAATATTGCTCGTTTATCATGGATTTATGTTGTGGTCATAACACTTTCCCTAGCAGCGGTAGGTGTTTATATTGTTCTCTAACAAAAGGCTTGTGATGGGACCTCGATCATTCTATTGTACCTATAAGGCAGGGGGATAGCTCAGAAAACAGTGTGGCCCGTCTGCTGCGAAGACGGGTTTTTATTTTCTCAAAGAAAAGAAGACATTTTCAAGGAGGGATTAAAGTGAAAGCAGTTGTTCATGAGAAAGTATCGGGGATGGAAGGACTTACATACAGGGAAATAGAGGAAATTCAACCGAAGGCCGGAGAAGTGCGTATACGGCTAAAAACAGCGGGATTAAATCATCGGGATTTGTTTGTTCTTACTCGTCATAAACCGACCGATCCGCCGCTAATTGTCGGTTCAGATGGAGCCGGAGTTGTAGAAGCTATAGGGGAAGGAGTAGAAGGCATCCAGGCGGGGGAGGAAGTGATCATTAACCCAGGGCTTGGCTGGCAAAAAAATAGTGAGGCACCCCCAGTGGGATTTGAGATTGTCGGTCTTCCTGATCATGGCACTTTCGCAGAAAAAATTGTCCTGCCAGCTGAAAATGCAGTAAGAAAGCCAGCCCATTTAACATGGGAGGAAGCCGGTGTCCTGTCGTTAGCTGCACTGACGGCTTATCGTGCGTTATTCACTAGAGGCAAGATCCAAAAAGGAATGAAGGTATTAATTCCGGGTATCGGCGGCGGAGTAGCGACTTTCCTTCTTCAATTTGCTAAAGCTGCCGGTGCAGTTGTCTATGTAACTTCCCGTTCAGAGGAAAAAGCCAAAAAGGCATTAGAACTGGGAGCAGATAAAGCAATTGACAGCAACGAAGATTGGCACAAAGCGCTTGATGGCGAAAAGATGGATCTCGTGATCGAATGTGTTGGAGCAGCAACTTTTAACAAATCGCTTGAACAGTTACGTCCAGGCGGAACGATCGTTACGTTCGGTGCTTCGACAGGAGATGAAGTCACGATTAACTTGCGCACCTTTTTCTATGGCCAATTCAATTTGCTTGGTTCGACGATGGGAAGCGCTGAGGAATACGAGGAAATGCTCAAGTTTGTCGAAATGCATGAGTTAAAGCCAATCATTGACACTGTTTACCCGCTTAGTGAATTTGAACAAGCTTTTAAACGATTAGAAGAGGCTGAACAGTTAGGGAAGATTTGTTTTTCTATTCCTGAATAATAAAAAACCTCCAACCATCTGTTTGCGGTAGATGGTTGGAAGTTTTTAATGAGTTGCTGTTTCTATTATGACTGTGTCTTATACTTTTCTATTTCCGATGCTAAGGCAGGAGAACAATCATGACGAACGGCTTCAAGAAAAGACGCTGTATCTTGGAAGATGATCGTTTCTTCACGACCATCCCCCCATCTTCTGTGCTGCCGCTCCTCATTAATGGATTGCGTTCCATCTGGAAAGGTCTGAGCTATTAACAACTGTTTATTAAAGGGAGAATGAGGATGAGAATGAATTGTATGTTTCATAACAGATAGTTTTCCCCATGGCGTTGGGTTCCAATCAAAGGCATACTGAACGGCCCATTCCTCTTGATCGTTTAGACATTCCATCGCAATGGTCCCTTTTTCTGTCTGGCGAGTGCGAAGTCTGAAAGTGCCTGCAGGAGAAATGACCGCTTCTCCATCCAGCGGCAAAGGAGAGAGTGCCAGCCGATTGCCAAAACCACCATCTGCAATATAATGTTGCCCCTCCATATACAAGAGCACCAAAGCATGCGTACGATCGAGCGCCCACTGACCATCCTTTTTAATTGTTGCCGCTCCGAGCTCAGCATCAAAGCCAAGCTCCTGCAACACAAGCAGCAAGAGAGGATTGATTTCGTAACAAAGCCCTCCACGTTGCTTCTCAACCATCTTATCCATTAAAAACTCCGGCGTAACATCTGTCTCATTTCCAGTAAGAACATCCACATTTTCAAATGGAAACCACTCCGCAAACTTCCGCAGTATAAATGCTGCCCGCTCCACTGGCGGCCACGACTCAACATAGCCACTCTTTTTTAACTTTCTCACTAAACGCTCCATGTTTTCCTCCTAATGGGGGCTGTCCCTCAGTGACGGTATGCACTGAAGCACTATTATTAGTATAGCAATCGAAAAATTTTGGAACAAGCAAGACGATTTCATGGACATTTGTCCTAGGTTAAAGAGCCTTTCTTTCTAAATTACGATGATTTCAACTGAAAAATATTGAAATATATAGTAATTACTACTCTATTTATAATATTCGAAATATTATACTCTACCTCTAGAGGGACAAATCAATTCATTGGAGGGAACAAGGAATGAAGAAACTGATCGTTAAAATTGCGCTTGCAGCTTCATTAACTTTTAGTGCATTTGGCACTCAAGCTGTGTTGGCCAAGCCTGCCAATACGACGCAATCCCAGCCTTATAAAGTGTTTGACCATAAGATTGTGAATCAGATTAATGTTGATAATATTTACAACAATATCGATTATTTGGCGAAGGTGCCGCGTGTAGCAGGTACGCCAGCAGAATACAATGCTGTTCAATTTATTAAAAATGAATTCAAGTCGTATGGCTACGATGTGAAGATTCAGGAATTTACTTTTACTGGCTATACACCGCCAAGCAACATGGCATTATCTGTAGAAGGATTCACTGAAACACTAAGTCCTTCTGCCTTTACATACACACCAAGCGGAGATGTAACAGGGAACATTGTTCTTGCCGGGTTAGGGAAAAAAGAAGAGTTAAATAATACGGATTTAACTGGTAAGATTGCGCTCATTAAGCGTGGGGAAATTCCTTTCGGTGAGAAAGTACTAAATGCCGCAGCTGCAGGCGCTGTAGGAGTGATTATTTATAATAATACGGACGGCGCAGTCAATGGGACACTTGGTGAAGCAAGCGATCAGTATGTTCCAGCTGTAGCTTTGACAAAGGCTGAGGGAGAAGCCTTAGCGGCTCACGTGCAGAATAACACTGTAAGCGCTTCCTTGAAGGTGGAAGGAGCTGTAACAGAAGAAAGAACTTCTCACAATGTAATTGCAACGAAAAAACCGACTAACAAAAACAAAGTGAATAACAATGTCATTGTGATAGGTTCCCACCATGATTCTGTGGAGCTGGCTCCTGGAGCGAATGATGATGCTTCCGGAACAGCAATGACGCTTGAGCTTGCCCGTGTGTTGAAAAATGTGCCAACCGATACGGAAATCCGTTTTATCACATTCGGTGCAGAAGAATTAGGATTGCTTGGTTCTGAACATTATGTGGACAACCTTCCTGAAGCTGAGCTAAATCGTATTATTGCCAACTTCAACCTTGATATGGTAGGCAGTAAAGACGCTGGTGATTTAGTCATGAACACAGTAGACGGGAAGCCGAATCTGGTTACAGAGCTAGCTCAAGCATCCAGCAAACGATTAAATGGTGTACCAACTCCTTATGCTGAAGGCGGCAGAAGCGACCATGTTCCATTCGGGGAAGCAGGTATCCCGGCTGCGCTATTCATCCATGAACCGACTGAACCATGGTATCATACTCCTGAAGATACCATTGATAAAATTAGCAAAGAAAAGCTGCAAGATGTAGCTGAAATTGTCGGAACAGCTGTGTATGATAGCGCCCGCTTTGATAACATGGGACCTAAAGAGAAAAAAGTGAAAAAGGAAAAGAACAAAGCGCTTTATCACAAAAAGCCAGTAAAATAATCTTTAAACCTTACTAATTCAATAGAAAAAAAGACGGCTTTCCCGATAAGAAGGAGAGTCGTTTTTTTTGTAAATCTTCCAAATATTATGCTGTAACCCTCCTAGAGAAATAAATCTAATTTATAAGGGATTATAAGTCAGAGTGACGAACAAGCGGAAGCTCTTTTAGTTATCGTAGAAATTGTTAAATGTCTTTTATTTATCGCGGACCAGCTGATATTCTATTTATAAGTCATTAGATTAGATAAAAAAGGAGGGGTTTAGATGTTTCAGTATCATGTATGGGCAAGTAAAAAACTGTTTGATTATTTACAGAGCGAAGAGGTTAAACCATTATTTTTTAAAGAAGTGCAGTCTGTGTTTCCTTCTATTTCAGAAGTAACAGCCCATATGTTAACGGTCGACCACTTATGGTTTGAGCGCATAAAGGGAGTAAAAAATGAAGGGGATTCGCCTGTTCAGTTTACTAGTGTAGAAGAAGCAGCTGAAAAGATGTTGCAGCTGCACGAGGACATGGCCACTTTTCTAGCTCAAGCAGATCCCAATCGGCTAATTGAGTACCAAACTTCTGAAGGAGAGCCCTATACTAACACAATTGGTGAAGTAGTGACGCATATCATCAACCATGGAACGTATCATCGGGGAAATATAACAGCTATTCTCCGTCAGCTGGGAGTCAAAGGTGTATCAACAGATTACATCTATTTCCTTAGAGAGAGAAAGTAAAATCTTTTTATAGGTCAAGGAGCATACCATTTTACTGCCACTTTTTTAGTCATCATGAGTTATATAGATGATCCATCAACTATCAAAATAATCGGTCCACAGTGAGAAAGTTACCCTTACTGTGGGTTTTTTATGTTGAGAATATATAGCGTTTACAAGTTAGAGTATTCGAAAAATATTGACACGTTTCTAGTTTGTTATTTATAATTTAGAAAAGACATTTCCTTTTGGCAGAAATACATTCCGTTATACGGAAAAGAGAGGAGCTAATCAACTAAAAGAATGCACAAACAGCTGAGTAATAAGTAGCGATGGTCTCTTTAAGAAGTTTTTATATTTTAGTTAGGGGGTTCGGTTAATGGAAGGGATGCAATCTCACGAACAATTAAATCGTTCTATGAAAAAACGTCATTTATTTATGCTTTCACTTGGAGGAGTTATTGGTACCGGGCTTTTTCTGAATGCTGGTTATACAATTAATCAGGCTGGCGCAGGGGGAGCCATGATAGGGTATTTAGTCGGTGGTGTCATCCTATACATGGTCATGGTCTGCTTAGGTGAACTTGCTGTTCATATGCCAGTGACAGGTTCATTCCAAAAATACGCTGCTAAATACATCGGGCCTTCCGCTGGTTTTGCCCTCGGATGGATGTATTTTGTAGGGTCAGCAGCGACCGCTGGCGTAGAATTTACCGCAGCAGGAATTTTAATGAAACAATGGTTTCCACATACTCCTGTTTGGATTTGGTGTGCTGTATTTATTCTTCTGTTATTTACTTTGAATGCGCTAACAACGAAAGGTTTTGCTGAAGCAGAGTACTGGTTTGCCGGGATAAAAGTCGTGGCGGTGATAGCCTTTATTATCATCGGAATAGCTGGTATCTTCGGATTTATTCCTTTATCGGATCGTCCAGCTCCTTTCTTTGATAACCTGGCACCTTCTGGACTATTCCCAGCCGGGATTGCCATTGTCTTTGTGACGATGATGAATGTTATTTTCTCTTATCAAGGATCAGAATTAATCGGGATTGCTGCAGGGGAGAGTGAAGAGCCTGAAAAGAACATCCCTAGAGCGATTCGCAATGTACTTTTCAGAATTATTGTATTTTATATTGCTTCTATCATTATTTTATCTGCCATATTCCCTTCTTCTGAATTAGGTTTGTTAGAAAGTCCATTTGTTACCTTGATGAAGCTGGCAGGAGTTCCATATGCTGCTGGAATTATGAATTTCATCATTTTAACGGCTATTCTGTCTGTTGGAAACTCATGTCTATATGCTTCTACACGTTTATTATGGGCGATGGCTCACGATGGAATGGCACCTAAATTGTTTGGAAAGCTGTCTAAAAGAAAAGTTCCTTTTAATGCTCTTCTTTTTACGATCTCTTTCTCGCTTTTGTCCTTGTTAACAAGCTTTATTGCTGCAGATACGGTGTTCGTGCTGCTCATGTCAATAGCAGGTATTTCTGTTACGATCTCATGGATGGGAATCGCTTTATCACAATATATGTTCCGGAGAAAGTTTATAAAAGCAGGAGGGAAGCCGGAAGAATTGAAATATAAGGTTCCTTTTTACCCATTTGTTCCTTTATTCTGTGTGGCATTCTGTTTCGCTATTCTTGTCTTCCTTGTTTTTGATCCGACGCAGCGAATCGGTGTCTTGTACGGCACAGGCTTTTTAGTTGCCTGCGTATTGTTCTATAAATTTAGATTGGCAAAAAAAGTAAGTTCATCAGAAAGTATAGATGCAGGTGGCAAAGATATAATCTAACTATTTTTGATGATTGATTAAATATAAAAAAGCAATGGGTGCCTATTGGCTTTAAAGAGCCGAGCATCCATTGCTTTTGTTCATTAAGAGCCGTTGTATCCTAATTTAGCAGAAATGCGTTTACCGGTTTCTATCACATTTTTAATTAGAAAATCCAGCCTGTCATCTGTGAGGTTAAAGCTGACAAAGCCAACACTCACCGCTCCGTGGACTTCTCCGAAATGATTCAGAATCGGGGCAGCAACAGAAGAGGTTCCTTCTGTTCTTTCACTGTGGCTAATGCCATAGCCCTTCAATTTTGTTTCTTTCAGCACTTCCCAAAAAGCAGGTCTTTCTTGCTCTGGCAGAAGTGTATCGATAATACTTTTTGCCTGTTTGTACGGCATGTAGGCAAGCATGATTTTATTAGCAGCTCCTATGCGCATCGGAATTCGCAGGCCAAGCTGGTCAAATACACGGATCGGATTTTTTTCGCTGTCGATCCGTTCGATGATCATGGACTCTGTTCCTGCTGGCTGGCTAAGATAGACGCTTTCTTCTACTTTGTCCATCAGCCTTTCTAACTCAGGTCTGATTTGGCTGATGTAATCCAGCTTGTCATACATGCGAAGGCCATATTCCAGCCAAATATTTCCTAAACCATATTGTTTGGATTGCTCGTCTTGTTGAATTAAGCCATGCTTGGACATCGCTTTTAACAAGCGATGCATGGAACTAACAGGGAGATCACACTTCTGGGAAAGTTCCGTAATGGACAGCCAGTTTTCCGATTCATCAGAAACTAACACTTGAATAACATTCATAGCACGATCGATTGATTGCATAAACTGATCACCTATCTTTCACCACAAAATCATAAAATAAAATTTTCTGAAAAAATTTAAAACATTATTGACAGTATATCATATTCAATTTTATAATTTAAGAAACTTTCCTACTAACGGAATCAATTTTCGTATAGTGGAAAAAGGAGGAGAGAGAAAATGACATATTGCTCGTCTATGTATAAACCATTAGAACGTGTAATTGTAAAACATCCAAAAGAAGCTTTTGTTAGCCAAGAACAAATAAATAGAGAATGGCAAAAGTTTAATTATGTAGAAGCACCAGACTTTAATGAAGCCCTAACTGAGTACGCAGACTTCATTTCTATACTGGAAAAACACGTTCCGCAAATTGATTATTTACCTGCATCCTCGAAAGTTGGAATGGACTCCTTATATGCACATGATCCGGTGAAGTTCACAAGCAAGGGAGCTATTATTCTAAAATCTGGAAAAGAATTGAGACAGCCTGAGGCAGGCATATATAAAGAATTTCTTACAGAAAAGAACATCCCGATTATTGGTGAATTAACAGGTGACGCAGTAGCAGATGGCGGCGACATCGTCTGGCTGGATGATCGGACTCTGGCTGTTGGACGTGGTTATCGTACGAACGATGAAGCGATCCGACAGTTGAAAGAAATGACAGCTGACCTTGTAGAGGAATTTATCGTCGTTCAGCTTCCTCACGATCAAGGAGAGGCAGAATGTCTTCACCTTATGTCTTTCATCAGCATGGTGGATCGTGATTTAGCTGTTGTTTATTCTCGTCTTATGCCTGTTTTCTTCAGACAACTTCTACTCGAACGCGGTATTCAGTTAATTGAAGTACCGGATGATGAATATATGAACTTAGGATGCAATGTGCTTGCACTAGCTCCGAGGGTATGCGTGATCGCTTCTGGAAACGATTGCACCAAACAGAAATTGCTTGAGGCAGGCGCCACTGTATATGAATACAAAGGAAATGAAATCAGCTATAAAGGCACTGGCGGACCAACTTGCTTAACTTGTCCGGTTGTGCGCAGCTAACAAAGTTTCTTTTTAAAAAGTTCTCGTTTTTTAATAAGTTTTGAAAAAGCAAACCGCAAAAAAGTTTATGAAAATAGCCTGAATAAAAAATCATTGGAGGAATCACTTATGTTTAAAAACGTTATTGTAAAAACACCGGGAAAAAGCTACGTAAATGGATTAACAACATCTGACCTAGGAAAGCCAGATTATGATAAATTACTTGAGCAGCATGATGCATATGTAGAAGCCTTGAAAAAATGCGGCGTGGCTGTTACACACTTGCCAGCAAGCGAAGAATTTCCAGATTCCACTTTCGTTGAAGACACGGCTGTTTTGACTCCAGAATTTGCTGTTATTTCAAATCCAGGAGCTGATTCAAGAAACGGAGAAATCAAAGAAATGGAGCCGGTTTTGAAAGAATTCTACGATAAGCTTCACTACATTAAAGCTCCAGGCACCTTAGATGGAGGAGATGTCCTTCAAGTGGAAGATCATTTCTACGTTGGTATTTCTGAACGCACAAACGAAGAGGGAGCTCGTCAATTTAAAGAAATTATGGAATCAGAAGGCTATAAAGCAACGATCGTTCCATTAGAAAAATTCTTCCACTTAAAAACAGGGATTGCTTACCTGGGCAACAACTTGATCGTAGCTGCCGGTGAATTTATCGGTCATCCAGACTTTGCCCAATACGACCAGCTTACTGTTTCAGCCGAAGACGAATATTCAGCAAACTGCATCCTTGTAAATGACTATGTCATCATTCCAAAGGGATACGAGGAAACAAAACGTAAAATGAACGAAGCTGGATATAAAACAATCGAATTAGAAATGTCAGAATTTCAAAAGCAAGATGGCGGATTAAGCTGCTTGTCCTTACGCTTCTAAAGATGACAACAACACTTCCATCAGTAGAGGATTCTCTACTGATGGAAAAACAAATTGGAAAGGTGATTTGAATGAGCCAATTATTATGGGGAACTCCTGAAACTCTTCGGGCGTTGTTATGTGAGCTTGTTAGCTGGGATAGCCGCACTTTCACAGATGGGGAACGAAAATTTGCTTATAATGTTCGAGAAAAACTAAGCGAGCTTGACTATTTTAAAAAACATCCAGACTATCTATCCCTTCATCCAGCCGATCTTGGCCGACATTTCGTTACGGCATTTTACAGACATCCTGAAGCAGAGGATACAGTTGTATTAATTAGTCACTTTGATACAGTTCAGACAGAAGAATACGGCGATCTTGAACCTCTTGCTTTTAGACCAGAAGAACTTACAAAAGAATTGCTTAATCGAAAAAAGAATCTGCCCGAAGGAGCTCGCATTGATCTTGAGTCAGGAAAGTACCTATTTGGGCGAGGAACAATGGATATGAAAATGGGGCTCGCCCTTCATATGGCTCTAATCGAAAAAGCAAGCATTGAACAGTGGCCGATTAACTTAGTGCTCTTAACGGTTCCTGACGAGGAAGTAAACTCCTCAGGTATGAGAGCAGCGGTTACAGAGCTCGTAAAAATGCGCGATCAATACGGGATCTCCTACAAACTATTTTTAAATAGTGAACCGTCTTTCTCACAAAAACCAGGTGATGAAAAACATTATATTTATTCCGGAACACTTGGGAAAATTATGCCGGCTGCTCTTTTCTACGGGAAAGAGACTCACGTTGGGGAACCTCTAAAGGGAATGACTGCTAACTATATTGCTTCTTTCCTGACACAGATGATGGAATGGAATCCTATTTTCCATGAAAGTGATCTTGGCGAAAATACTCCTTTGCCAGTCTCGCTGCAACAAAAGGATTTAAAAACACAGTATTCAACACAGACACCTTATCGTGCGGCTGCTCTTTATAATGTGTTTTTAATGAAAAGAACAGCTTCCGAGATTATGGAATTGTTTGAACAGATTGCACAAAAAGCAGCAGAAAAGTGCAATGAAGCGTATAAGGTGCTTTGTCAAAGTGAACAAATTGATGGAGTCGGCGAAGTACGAGTGCTGCGTTATGAAAAACTGCTTGCCTACGCTGCAGAAAAGCTAGGAAGCGAGCTTGTGGAGAAAATAAAAAGCGAGGTTCAAGGTAACACAGAGTGGGATGAGCGGGAAAAATCACTGCGAATCGCTGATAAATTGTTAATCCAGTGTCAAGAGCTCGCGCCAGCAATTGTCTTATTGTTTGCTCCTCCATATTACCCGGCCGTCAACACATCCAATGACCCGCTTGTTATGGAATCTGTTCAGCTAGTAAAGAAAGTAGCAAACAACTTTGGTGTNAAGCGAGCTTGTGGAGAAAATAAAAAGCGAGGTTCAAGGTAACACAGAGTGGGATGAGCGGGAAAAATCACTGCGAATCGCTGATAAATTGTTAATCCAGTGTCAAGAGCTCGCGCCAGCAATTGTCTTATTGTTTGCTCCTCCATATTACCCGGCCGTCAACACATCCAATGACCCGCTTGTTATGGAATCTGTTCAGCTAGTAAAGAAAGTAGCAAACAACTTTGGTGTAGAAGTCGAGCAGATTCATTATTTCAATGGTCTTTGTGATTTAAGCTATGTTCATTATAAAGATGAAGCGAATGGGTGGGAAGCTTTTGAGCGTAATACACCGGTTTGGGGAGAGGTTTACAGCATTCCTTTTGCCGATATGCTTCAGCTTCAAGCACCAGTGCTTAATGTGGGCCCGTTTGGGAAAGATGCCCATCAGCTTACGGAGCGTCTTCACATTGAGAGTGCTTTCGTTCACACTCCTGCTATGCTTGATCAGTTAATAAAGAGCATGCTAAAAAAAACAGTTGAGGTGCGATAGGTGATGTCTATTGCATCTACACCATTTTAAACGAACTTATCTAATCCACTAACCGAGTAATTGAAATAGATTGTCTCTAAGAACGCCGATAAAACAACTAAAATGAAGGAGGCTGCACTCAAACGAGCGTTTGAGTGCAGCCTCCTTTTTTATGAAGAATTATTATAGTACAGCTGCATTGCGACCAGCAGCTTTTTGTTTCCTTTGCCATGTTATGGAGACGAGCAACGTAAGGACAAGGACAACGAGACCAAGCAGGAACGGGTAATATAAATGAACATCGTATAGAAGTCCGGCGAGCGTTGGACCGAGAACGTTGCCGATGCTCATATAAGCATTATTCATGCCCATTGCAAAGCCCTGTTCATTGCCAGCAAGCTTTGAAATAAGTGTGTTCAGCACCGGGCGTAAAATGGATGAGGCAAGAAAAATCACAAGGGTGACGATAAAAAATAAGGCGTAGCTAGAAGCGAACAGAGAGGCCAGAAAGCCGATCGCTGTCACCGAGAGAAATACATTCATAATGGCTCCTTCGCCGTACCGGCGTACAATCAGGTCAACGATAAATAACTGTACGACTACACTGACGATTCCGGTTGCGGTCACCATGATGGCAATCTCCTGCGGAGTAGCACCGAATTTATTGTTAATAAAAAGTCCAAT
This sequence comes from Pseudobacillus wudalianchiensis, assembly GCF_001685015.1. Classification (GTDB taxonomy): domain Bacteria; phylum Bacillota; class Bacilli; order Bacillales; family Domibacillaceae; genus Pseudobacillus; species Pseudobacillus wudalianchiensis. The sequence goes on along the minus strand of NZ_MAYT01000029.1, from coordinate 148,493 downwards.
TACTGATTCATAGGCCATTAAACCAAAACTCATGACAAGTGTAATAACAAGGGGGATGAAGTAAGGTTTCTGGACAGACTGGACAAGCTTCTTGACTAGCGGATCTGTATCCATGTCAAGCGAGGATCCACTTACTTCTTTGCTTTCTTCTAACCAAATAGCAGAAAACCCAACAGCCGCAACGCCAATAATGGCCGAGACGAGAAGAGGCATCTTTAATCCGTAGTCAGCTAAAAATCCTCCTACGCCGGGACCGACCACTATTCCGAGAGACATGGCGGCAGAGATGAGACTATTTCCTTTAGCGCGCTGCTCCATCGTCGTGATATCAGCTACGTAAGCGAAGATAGCGGGAATTAATAAAGCCGCTCCCACTCCACCGATGACACGCGAAAAGTATAAAATGCCAATCGTGTCTGACCAGTAAAAGACAAACATGGAGAGAGCCAGCCCGCTGAGCCCGGCAATAATCATAATTCGGCGGCCATATTGATCGGCCCATTTTCCAGCGATGGGGGACATGACGAGCTGGGCGCCAGCAAAAATAGCGATGACTAGCCCGGCAGCTGTGCCTCCTTGGCCGATGGACAGCAAATAAGCAGGCAAAATAGGGATGATAATGCCAAAGCTGCCAACAGCTATGAACATGTTAATCATTAAAATAATCAATTTTTTTCGCTGTTCAGGTAGCAAAAGAACACCTTCTTTCTTTATAAGCTTTCTTCCAAAAATGCTGATTACTTAATATAAATAAAGTTGGGGGAAATGTCAATTAGATATAAAGAATTAATAAACAAGCTCTCTGATAGGGATGGAGTTTTATACATTAAAGCTCTCTTAGGTGTTTCGTAGAGGGCGATTTTATCAAAATTGCTAGTAAACGAGTTTCTTGTTGTTTATCGGGTTATTTGACACTCAACTTAAATTCGTTCCCGCATACGATGTAGTCAGAACATATTTAAAGGAGAGAGCTTCATGCCACACAAAGGAAAAAAAGGTAAGAAGAAAGCCATGATGACAACAGGGGAAAATCAAACAACGATAGGAGGTAAATGTAAAAAGAGGGAGTGTACAACAACAGAAGGTAAATGTAATCGCAGACATAACGAGTGCACAACAACAGAAGGCAGATGCAAAAATAAACGCAATGAGTGTACAACAACAGAAGGCAGACGCAAACACAGACGCAATGAGTGTACAACAACAGAAGGCAGATGCAAACACAGACGCGAGGAGTGTACAACAACAGAGGGCAGACGTAAAAATAAACGCAATGAGTGTACAACAACAGAAGGCAGACGCAAACACAGACGCAATGAGTGTACAACAACAGAAGGCAGATGCAAACACAGACGCGAGGAGTGTACAACAACAGAAGGCAGACGTAAAAATAAACGCAATGAGTGTACAACAACAGAAGGCAGACGCAAACACAGACGCAATGAGTGTACAACAACAGAAGGCAGACGCAAACACAGACGCAATGAGTGTACAACAACAGAAGGCAGACGCAAACACAGACGCAATGAGTGTACAACAACAGAAGGCAGACGCAAACACAGACGCAATGAGTGTACAACAACAGAAGGCAGACGCAAACACAGACGCAATGAGTGTACAACAACAGAAGGCAGACGCAAACACAGACGCAATGAGTGTACAACAACAGAAGGCAGACGCAAACACAGACGCAATGAGTGTACAACAACAGAAGGCAGACGCAAACACAGACGCAATGAGTGTACAACAACAGAAGGCAGACGCAAACACAGACGCAATGAGTGTACAACAACAGAAGGCAGACGCAAACACAGACGCAATGAGTGTACAACAACAGAAGGCAGACGCAAACACAGACGCAATGAGTGTACAACAACAGAAGGCAGACGCAAACACAGACGCAATGAGTGTACAACAACAGAAGGCAGACGCAAACACAGACGCAATGAGTGTACAACAACAGAAGGCAGACGCAAACACAGACGCAATGAGTGCACAACAACAGAAGGCAGACGCAAACACAGACGTAATGAGTGTACAACAACAGAAGGCAATCGTCGTAGAAAACACAAATAAATAAAATAAGGCAGCTTCAGCCTGGTCAATCATTGATTGACCAGGCTGAAGTAATGAATTTATAAGCTTATACAATGAAGGAAAGGAAAGAGAACATATTATGTCCTATCCAATCCCATCCTATTTTTTAATGCTTGAAGAGGAGGACTTAGACGAACTCCAGAGCGATATATGGAACGATGATCCCGTTCCTGCTTATATGGTCATAAAAAATGATCTTTGTGATATTGATATTGCTTATCGAGGATCTTATACACGGGAATTCCGTAAGAGATCTTATCAAATTGATTTTATTGATCCAGAAACATACCTCGGGGCCCGCCAAATTCATCTCAATGCAGAATACAGAGATCCCTCCCTTATCCGTAATAAACTTTCTTTTGATTTTTTCCAAGAACTTGGTGTTCTATCACCAGGCAGTCAACATATTAATTTAATAAAAAACGGCTCTTTAAAAGGGGTTTATTTACAATTAGAGTCCGTGGATGACTTATTTCTTGAAAAGAGAGGACTTCCTCTAGGTCCTATTTATTACGCGGTAAATAATGATGCCAATTTTTCATTATCAAGAGACGGGAAGAAAAAAAAGTGTCTTCTATCGGGTTATGAACGAATAGTTGGAAATGAGTCAGATGATGCCTTTCTCCGAAAATTAATAAGAAAAATCAATACCACTCCTTTAGCAGACTTTCCTGACGAAATTCCCCAGTATATTAATATTGAAAAATACTTCTATTGGCTTGCCGGAGCTGTTTGCACGATGAATAATGACGGATTCACTCATAACTACGCATTGTACCGCAACAGTGAGACTGGTTTATATGAAATCATTCCTTGGGATTATGATGCGACCTGGGGACGAAGAGTCGACGGGGGAGTTATGGAATACGATTTCGTACCGATTAAAGGGAAGAAAAGCAGCAAGCTTTGCTATTTACTCTTGAAAGTACCGAAATTCCGAAAGCTTTACCAAAGTATACTAGAGGAAATTTTGGAGACCAAGTTTACAGTAGATCATTTAGAAAGTAAGGTTATGTCACTATATCAAGCTCTGCGGCCGCATGTGCTTCTCGACCCTTATAAAAAGAGCACAGTTGAAGAGTTTGACGGCGAACCAGAGTTTATTTTTCAATTTATTCGCGATCGCAATGACTATTTAAAGAAGAGCTTGAAAAATTTAAATTAAGATCAGGCTGGTCTTATAGGTCTTCCAGTTAATCAACGGATCAAGAGCGGTAAGAAGGAGATGTTGCTATGGGATCAATCTATATAAAGGACACAGGAAGGTATGGAAGAGGGGTATATGCTGCACGTGATATTAGGAAAGGAGAACTCATTGAGATATCACCCGTAGTGGTGTCTCCTAAAAAGGAATGGAAATACTTAGAGAAGACAGTACTCTTTGATTATTGCTTTTCTTGGGGCAAGGATTATGAGCACACAGCAATTGTTTTAGGATACGGCTCTATATTTAATCACTCTTATACTCCGAATGCGACGTTCGATAACAATTTAGATAATCTGTCGGTAGATTTTTACGCCATAACCGATATTGCGGAGGGGGAGGAAATCACTATAAATTATAATGGAGAGCCTGAGGATCAATCACCGCTATGGTTTGATGTAATGGATTAGCTACACGATACGCTTTGGGGGAAGAGTGCAGTGTAGACATGTATAGGAAAATTAAATAAGGTAACGAGGTTATTCGTTAGTATATATAATCTTTTAACCTTAATTAAAATCCTAGGGAGCGCACAGAGCTTAGCTATAAAGGCGGGCTCCCCCATTAACATAACGGAAAACATGAAATGAAGCCCTCTGAATCAAAACAGAGGGCTTTGTTTAGGCATGGAAGCCAATAAGCGTAGCTTTTTTATCGAGTCCAAGAGTATCTTTATTTGGGAATGTAATAACAGAGCTGATATATTCCCATCTAATAAAGAGGTGAACAGCACAGGTTTCTTCCTTTTGGTGTTCAGAAGGAATTTCTTCTCCTGTCTCATCGATTACCTCCGTTCTCTTATGGCAAGGATTCTCAACCCAGATGCCCATGCTTTCGGTATGCATCAGCTTAACCATATACCATTGATCAGGATGATAAATGCCGGTAATCGAACCAACAAGCTCTTCTGGGAAATTGCGAAGCCTAATTTGGATTTTTTGGTTAACAAAATTATCTAGATACATGTAATCACTCCTTCAAATGGGTCTCACGTTATTCTAGTTCCCTCGTATTTGACAAATAAAACAGAAAAGCTGCCAGACAAATGGCAGCTTTTGAAGTTATTGACCTTGTTGAGAAGGAGTTTCGTCGATTGGAATTTCAATTAACTGGTTAGAACCCATTGCCTTTGGCATTTTTCCATCCCATTTTTCAATCCATTTGTTTTGAATGACTTCTTTGGAAATAGATTTCTTAATGATTTCGTTGTATTTGGCAATTCCTTCTGCTTCAATTTTTTTCTTTTCAGCTTCCGCTTGGGCAATTTTTAATTCAATTTGTTTTCGCTCTAGTTCTTGTGCCGCTTCTACACGCTTATCGATCGCTGCTTGAGTAGATTTGTCAGGCTTCGGCACCCCAAGTGTTAAGTTATCAACTGTAAACCCTAATCGGCCCACGTCATCAGAGAATAGGTCTTGAACCTTTGAAGCTGCTTCGGATGATTTCTCGCCGTATGTGTCGATAACAGAGTATTTCGCAATCGCTTTACGGCCGGCAGCCCAAAGGCGCGTGCGCAAATAGGACTCTTCGATTTGCTCTACTTCTACTGGTCCGAATTTATTGAAGACCGCTACGACTTTATCAGGTTGAATGCTATAATTATAAGCAAAGTCAACGGTAACACTTTTGCCGTCTGATGTAGCTACTTGAATGTCCTTATAATTAACGGTTTGCATTCTAACTGGATATTTTGTTACTTTGTCAAATAAGCCGACAAGGTGCCAGCCTTGGCCAAGTGTTTCGTTTTGGACACCGCCATTCGGACTGTAAACAACGCCTACATAGCCATTTGGAATTTTTTCGATGAACATGGAGAGCAGAGCTAACCCGATCACTAAAGCAACAGCAATAATGGCTCCCCCTAGAATCTTACGGTTATTTGTTTTCTTTTTTGTTTTTTCCATTTTCATCCTCCCCTAATTTTTCTTTCAGCCGATGAGCCGTGTCTCCAACTTTTTTAAAGGAAGGAGAAAGCATTAACCAAATACCAAAGCAAATGATAAGTATAATGATGACTGAACCTATAAATACTTTCATTGTATCGCCCCCTCTTCTATTCTTACATTGATTGGCAAATTTGTCATCCGCATCACCCATATTTATAAGAATTCAGTCTCTACATACCTATGTAGGGAGTGAGGGGGTTAAGCTGATTTTTTCTAGGTAGATAGAAACAAAAAACAAACAGCAGAACGCTTTATTCGTGTTCTGCTGTTTGTTTTTTTCGTTTCATCAGCTGCAGGTCGATAAACAGCTGGCAATTCATATTGAAATCCTCAAAATCGATAGAAGTTAAGTCAGTAATTTGTTTAAGGCGGTATTTTAGTGTATTGGTATGAATAAAAAGCTGCTCGGCGGCTGGTTTAATTCGGCAATTATTCAATAAATAAACTTCTAGCGTCTGCAATAAATTCGATTGGCTTTCCTTATCTTTTCGCTGCAGCTTCAATAGATCCTCGTTCACATACTGTGTTTCGCTGTTAAAACGGGCAGCCGCTTCGAGATAGCGAAGCACCCCCAGCTTTTTATAATTAAAGGTTAGGAGGGAAGGGGCACCAAGGAACTCAGCTGTATGAATGACTCTCAATGCCTCTAGGTAGCTCGTACGCATTTTAAGAATAGAAGTATATTCATTGCCAATTCCGGCGTATACCGCTTGCGACTTGCATTGGCTTAGCACTGTATGGACTAGCTGCTCAGCACTTTCAGACAGTTCAGCAGCAGGAGAGTTGCTGCCGATGATGACAATGATTTTTAGCTCATCTGTGAATAGGTGGGCAGGCCGATCCAGTGCATTAACAAACAGTCGAATCGTTTCACCTAACTCTTCGAATATAACCTCATCAATTTGGGTAATGGTAAACACCGTAACGAGAAAGTTAGCCGGCAGTACGACGTTGACATTAGCAGCTTCCCATTTAATTTGATTTTCTGTTCGGTAAGTCTCATTCATCACCTTTTTATAAAATTCATTTTTCTTTTCGTCTTTCATTACTTTTAATTGATTTTCCTTGTAAAGGATTCTTCCTACGTGGACCGATACATTTTGTAAAAACTCCATTTGTGCATCTGTTAATGGAGGGTCTATTTCTTGAACCCAGATATATCCAAAAATTTGATCTTTATATTTGGCGCTGACAACCACACGCGGGTTTAAGCCAATATCTTTAATAGGTGGAACATGAAAAGGGACGGGAATGCTTTTTAGCTGTTCAACAACGCCCTGCTCCATGAATTTTTCCAATATGGGAATAGTCCAGCGTTTCGCGAAAATCGTTTGCTGGTTTGCCTCGTCGAACTGTTCAATATAATAAGAACTGTAGGCCAGCAATGAAAATTGATCACTTTCCACAACGACAGGTTTTTTCAAATACGTACTGACCATTTCAGTAATATCATTAATATTTGTCAATGCAAGAATTTTTTCCAATGGCTGGCTCATTCAGCTCCTCCTCCGTATTCATATGTTCATCAAATTAATCATACTGGTAAAAAGGGCCGATGTATAGAGCAGAGCAGCAAAAAGGACTGGATGAAAGGTTACTTTCATCCAGTCCTTTTATAATTAACGTTCTCTTTCGAGAAGTTCAATTGCTTCCGTGAATTCTTTGTCAATTTCAGCATTTGGTTTATATGTGGCAAGACTTACAAAGTACGTGACAAGCCAACAAATAATGAAACCAGGAACAATTTCATAAAGATTACTTGTCAATGCCTCAACGTTCCCCCAGATCATAACGGTGATCGCACCGGTGATCATTCCCCAAAGGGCCCCTTTAGCTGTAAGTTTGCGCCAATATAGAGAAAGCAAGATGATTGGTCCGAATGATGCACCGAATCCAGCCCATGCAAACGAAACGATTTTTAAGACTGTATCACTATTTGGCCAAGCAAGCACCATTGCGATAATAGAGACGACGAGAACCGCTATTCTTCCATAAAATACATACTGCTTATCTGGTGCATCTGTCTTAATGACAGCTTTATACAAGTCTTCAATTAATGCTGATGATGTAACGATCAGCTGGGAAGAAATCGTACTCATAACAGCCGCCAGCACCGCTGCGAGCATAATACCGGCAATGAACGGATGGAAGATAATCTGTCCAAGAGTAATAAATATAGTTTCTGCATCATGAAGGGTAGCATTATGCTGTTGATAATAAGCAATTCCGACAAGTGCCGTTGCCACAGCTCCAAATAGGCTGAGGAACATCCAGCCAATTCCGATACGGCGTGCACTTTTCACTTCTTTAACAGAGCTGATTGCCATAAAGCGTACGATGATATGCGGCTGGCCGAAATAGCCAAGCCCCCATGCAACCGCTGATAAAATTCCAAGGAAAGAAGCGCCAGAAACGAAGTTTAACAATTGTGGATCCACTTCCCGGATACTTGTTGCCGTTTCTGAGAAACCGCCTGTAAGGAATAATCCGAATATCGGTACGAGTATAAGTGAGAGAAACATAATAAGTCCTTGAACAACGTCTGTATAACTAACCGCTAAAAACCCGCCAAATAACGTATAGAAAATAACGACAGCAGATACGATTAGCAAACCAGCATGATAATCAAGCCCGAATGAGCTGAGGAAAAATTTTCCTCCAGCAACCATTCCTGAAGATACATAGAAAGTAAAGAAAATAAGAATAACGATACCTGAAACAATACGTAAAAGACGGGATTTGTCTTTTAAACGACTTTCAAGATAGCTTGGAATCGTAATGGAATCACTCGATACTTGTGTATAGACACGAAGGCGAGGGGCAACCAGTACATAGTTCAAATAAGCTCCGAGCGTTAACCCGACCGCGATCCAAGTTTCAACAAGGCCATTCAAAAAGATGGCACCCGGCAGCCCCATAAGCAGCCAGCCCGACATATCCGCAGCCCCGGCACTTAAAGCCGTAACAGCTGGTCCAAGTGAGCGCCCGCCAAGCATGTAATCAGTCAAGTTGGATGTACGTTTAAATGCATACCAACCGATGAAAACCATGGCAGCCATATAAATAATAATAGCAATTAATTGGTACATTTCATTGGACATGGTAAAACTCCTTTAAAGTTGTTTTCATAATATTTATTTATTCAATACATGTTTTCATCAGACAAAATATTGAATGCAGAGGCTGACCCATACGCAGAACCAGGCATCTCTTTCGACAAAACACATTGCTTTACCGAAGGGATAGGAGGGCCTGGCCTGGCGGGGCAGCCTCCTTTGTAGCTCAATTTCTTTCTTTAAAACATTTCAGATGTTGTTTTCGCTTGCATATGAAGCTGCAAATAGTCTGGACCGCCAGCTTTAGAATCTGTACCTGACATGTTGAAGCCGCCAAATGGCTGGTAACCAACGATCGCGCCTGTACAGCCGCGGTTGAAGTACAAGTTTCCAACGTGGAAGTCTTCACGTGCTTTTTCCATGTTCATGCGGTTGTTTGTAATCACCGCACCTGTTAAGCCGTATTCTGTGTTATTTGCAATTTCAATTGCATGATCAAAATCTCTTGCTTTTGCAAAAGCAACAACTGGACCAAAGATTTCTTCCTGCATCAGGCGTGCTTCTGGATCAACATCTGCTACAATGGTCGGTTGAACGAAGTAGCCCGTTTCACTGTCGCCTGTACCGCCTGCCACGATGCGGCCTTCTTCTTTGCCGATTTCCACGTAGCTCATGATTTTATCGAATGATGCTTGATCAATAACCGGTCCCATGTAATGGCTGTTATCTACTGGATTGCCCACTGAGATTTCTTTCGTTAATTCGATTGCCCGATTTAATACTTGATCATATACGTCTTCTACGATAACAGCACGGGAGCAGGCAGAACATTTTTGTCCGGAGAAGCCAAATGCAGATTTGACGATCGATTGAGCTGCTAGCTCAAGATTTGCTTCTTTGTCCACCACAATGGTGTCTTTTCCACCCATTTCTGAGATCACGCGCTTTAGCCAAAGCTGCCCGTCATTTAACTTGGAAGCACGTTCGAAAATACGTAAACCAACATCACGGGAACCTGTAAAGGAGATAAAACGTGTTTTCGGATGGTCAACGAGGTAGTCGCCTACTTCGGCACCGCTTCCTGGTACGAAGTTAAGAACACCTTTAGGAAGACCTGCTTCTTCTAATACTTCTACAAACTTCGCTGCCACAATGGGTGTGGCTGAAGCTGGCTTTAATAAAACTGTGTTTCCGCTTACAAGTGCAGCCACAGTTGTACCTGCCATAATAGCGAAGGCAAAGTTCCAAGGAGAAATAACGATTCCAACGCCTAATGGAATGTAGCCGTAACGGTTGTCTTCGCCTGGGCGGCTTTCCACTGGCAGTCCATCTTTGATTCTTAGCATTTGACGGCCGTAATATTCCATGAAGTCGATTCCTTCTGCTGTATCAGCATCGGCTTCATTCCAAGGTTTTCCGGCTTCTTTTACGAGAAGGGCAGAGAACTCATGCTTGCGGCGGCGAACAATCGCTGCAGCTTTGAATAGCACGTCTGCACGAATTTCTGGCTTAACTTTTTTCCAAGATTCAAACGCTTTCACAGCAGCTTGCATGGCTTGTTCAGCATGTTCACGGCTTGCTTTAGAGACACGGCCAATCACTTGTTTCTTATCAGCAGGGTTGTAGGAGACAATTTTGTCTTCTGTTGTGATTCTTTCTCCGCCGATGACAAGTGGGTAATCTTGTCCAAGATAACCATCTACAAGCTGAAGCGCTTCTTCAAACGCTTTCTTGTTTTCCGGTTTTGAAAAGTCAGTAAATGGTTCGTGTTTATACGGAATCATCATATCTGCCTGTTCTCCTTACGTAATGTAGTAGTAAAAGCTTGCTTTTATATTGTAAATCGTTAAGCGGCACCTTATCCCAAGTTATAAAGATAGATGGCGCTTAACGATTAACTACCCTTTAGAAATTATTTTCTTTTAGTCAATCTTCCTAATAAGAATGCTCCAGCTGCAAGACCAAGCATCGTATTTGTCTTTTTCGTAAATACTTGTTTCGCCACAAGATTTAAGTTTTGTGGTCTTTCGGCAAGACGGCGCATGAAGTAGCCGTACCAGTCTTTTCCGAATGGCACATACGTAGTGAAGTTGTAGCCTTCCTTCGCTAATTGGAGTTGCATATCTTTTCTGAATCCATACAGCATTTGGAATTCAAATTTATCATTTGGAATGTTGTTTGCTTTCACAAATTCTTTCACATGGTTAATGACGTGATGGTCATGTGTAGCGATAGAGGTGAATTTACCATTTAGCAAATGCCATTCAATGAGCTTGACGAAATTTGTATCAATGTCTTTTTTATCTTGGTACGCATATTCTTCAGGCTCTTTATAAGCGCCTTTAACGATGCGCAGGCGATAATCTTTATATTTCTTAATATCTTCTTCAGCACGGTAGAAATAAGCTTGAATAACTGTTCCTACGTTGCTGTATTCCTTTGAAAGCTCATCAAGAAGGTCGAAAGATGGCTGTAAATGAGAATAATCTTCCATGTCAATATTGATGAACATGTCATATTTGCTCGCTCTTCCTACGATCTCCCGTAAGTTTTCTAAACAGAAGTTATAATCAATATCTAATCCGAGTTGAGTTGGTTTTAAAGAAATGTGAGCGTCTGCTTTATTCTCGTGAATGGCTTCGATAACCTCAAGAATTTGCTCCTTTGCTTCTGTTGCTTCTTCTCTTTTATAGACAAACTCTCCTAAATTATCCACAGTACAAGAAATCCCTTGAGCGTTCAGTTCTTTGATGCTTCGGATGGTTTCCTCAATGTTTGTTCCAGCTACTACGCTTTGGGCACCGAGTTTCAAACCGTATTTCTTTGCTGCACTGTTGAGGAATTGATTCTGAGACAAGCCTATAAAAAGATCTTTTAACATAGACATAGCTATACTCCTTTGTTTTTGTTTATATTCGCATTATCCGCGATTTCTTTTAAGTTATTCACAATCGGCATCTGTTTTTCATATTACCCAAATAAAATAAAAGAAATCTGTAATCGCTTTCGGCTTTCCTAACACCTTAACGAAAGTAAGTATGGATTTCTTCTTAATTTTACAATTTTGTGACAGAACTCGACAATGTTCGCATAATACAATAATCGATCCGTTCTTTTGTCGGTAAGTGACAAAATGATGAATGGCTAGTTAATAATCTTTACATTCATTTACTAAAGTATAACAAAGAAGGAAAATAGACTTAACAATTTCTCTTTACGATAGGAAGAGGCAAGGGTGCCAGAACAACATAAAGAGGTGAAGGAGTAATGGGGGAAGAATTAAATCGCAGAAAGTTTTTAACATATGTTGGAACAGGAGTTACAGCCCTGACAGTCGCTTCCGCAGGACTCGGAGCTTTTACGCCAAAAGTGGTGGAAGCAAAGGGTGCGAAGGCTGCCTCTCATTTATTCGGAAGAAATAAAAAAGTATCAGGGGTTCATTTTACTCCGATTAAGCCAACGGACAAGGATGACCTCATTTTGCCGCGCGGCTTCAAATACGATGTCATTGCTGCTTATGGTGACACCATTAATAAAAAAGGGGAAACGTTTGGCTATAACAATGACTTTACCATGTTTTTTCCGATCAAGGGGTCGAATGAACGGGGATTATTATGGGTGAATCATGAATATACAAGTGATTTGTGGGTAACAGGACCGAAGGATAAAAGCGGGAATTATACGAAGGCGCAAATAGAAAAGCTCTTGTACAATCAAGGCGGATCAATTATTGAAGTCTATAAGGATGAAGACGGGGCATGGAAGATGGATACCGCTTCTCAATTCGCCCGCCGCATTACAGGATTAACGCCATTTAGATTAACGGGTCCGGCTAGAGGTTCTAAAGCTGTAGGAAGCACAGATATTGTGCAAGGGACTTTTGCTAACTGTTCAGGCGGAAAGACGCTTTGGAATACGGTTCTGTCTGCGGAAGAAAATTATGAATCAACTTCAGAAGCAGCTTCTTTAAATGAAACTCATTACGGCTGGATCGTTGAGGTGGACCCATTTAACCCAGGTTTTGCACCGCGAAAGCATACAGCGCTTGGAAGATTCCATCATGAAAATGCTGCCATGGGATTAACGAATGACGGGCGTGTAGCTGTCTACATGGGAGATGACAAGACAGACGCTTGTGTCTACAAGTTTATTAGTAAAAATAAATACATAAAATCACGTAAGCAAGCGAACTCTGATTTGCTGGAAGAGGGGACACTTTATGCAGCGAGTCTAGCCAAAGGTGAATGGATCGCTTTAACCATCGAGGCTGTCCGAAAAAAAGCAGCTGGCAATCAAGCGCTGCTTGATAAATTCCAAACACAGGCAGATGTATTGGTCCATGCGCATGAAGCGGCCATTTTGCTTGGGGCTACTCCGACGGATCGTCCAGAAGATGTAGAAATCAGCCCATTTGATAAATCGGTGTTTATCGCTCATACGAATAACTCAAAACACGGAAATATTCATGGGCATATCACTCGCTTTTTAGAAGCGAATGATGATTTAGGTTCATTAACATTTGACTTTGAAATCTTCGCATGCGGCGGGCGTCAGAGCGGATTTAGTGCACCGGACAACTTGACATTCGACAGTGAAGGGAATTTGTGGACAGTGACAGACATTTCGTCCAGCTCGGTTAATAAAGGAGTATTCTCCTCCTTTAAAAACAACGGGGTATTCGTGATCCCGACGACAGGGAAAAACGAGGGAGAGGCTTTCCAATTTGCTTCGGCCCCTGTTGAAGCAGAGCTGACAGGTCCTTGTTTCACAGATGATGAAACGACCTTGTTCTTGGCTGTACAGCATCCAGGCGAGGAAACAACTGATATTCATAAGCCGACAAGCATGTGGCCGCATCGCAAAGGTGATAATCAGCCGCGCCCTGCTGTTGTGGCGATTACAGGATTTCAATACTAGGAGGTTAATTCATGCTGCAAAATATAGGAGTACCGGGGTTAATCTTAATTCTCGTTATCGCTTTAATTATTTTCGGGCCTTCCAAGCTGCCGGAAATTGGACGGGCCTTCGGTACAACATTGAAGGAATTTAAAAAATCTACACGAGATCTCGTATCAGATGAACAAGACGAGGCGGAAAAAAAAGAAAAGAAGAATCTGGCTTAATTTAGTGAATAAACAAAAAGCTGTCTTCAAAAGGCTCGCTTCAGATCCTTTTGGAGCAGCTTTTTCCTTATGGGAGGGAGAAAGATGATGCAAGATCGTGACATGAAAGCAGTAGAACATTTTGAAGAGCTAAGAAAAAGATTAATCATTACGCTGGCTGTTTTTCTGATGTTCTTATGTCTGTCTTTTACATTCGTTCAAGATATTTATCAGTACCTAGTCAAAGATCTGCCCTTCAAGCTCGCTTTGCTCGGACCAGGAGACATTATCGTCGTTTACTTAATGATCGCTGCGATCGTTGCAGGAGCAGGAACCATTCCTGTGGCCGCCCATCAACTGTGGCTTTTTATCAAGCCGGCTTTAACACCTGTGGAAAGAAGAACGGCTCTTGCTTATGTTCCAGCCTTATTTCTGTTATTTTTGGCGGGCCTTTCGTTTGGCTATTTTGTCTTGTTTCCTATTGTCTTATCTTTTCTCATGTCTCTATCCGGAGAAATGTTTCAGACCTTCTTTACGACCGAAAAATATTTTAAATTTTTACTGCACATGACACTTCCATTTGGTATATTGTTTGAAATGCCAGTTGTCATGATGTTCTTAACGAGTTTAGGATTAATTAATCCTTATAAGCTGCGTGCTTTCAGAAAATATTCCTACTTTTCATTGATTGTTGTATCCGTATTGATTACACCGCCTGATTTTATATCAGATTTTCTAGTAATCATTCCACTTATCTTACTTTATGAAGTGAGTGTGAGTCTCGCAAAAGTGGTATACAAAAGAAAAAGGGCCCGGCAAGAAAACGAAAAAACTGAATTGAAAGCACTTAGTTAATCGATCATAAGAGAATAAACAGCTGATATCTAAAGACAGCAGGGAAAGAGTTAATCTAAAATTCATCGCAAAAAGAGGCGGACAAATGAAACTTGGATATGCATGCATTAACACTACTCTGCCTTCAAGGTTCAAAACATGCCGGCTAAAAACAGTCGAAATAGAAGGCATCAAAAAAGTCAAAGAGCTCTCTATTCACAACTTAACAGAAGTCCTTCGTGTAGTGCGCTGGAATATTGAAAATGGTATTTTCTTTTTCCGATTAAGCAGTGAACTCATTCCTTTTGCGAGCCATCCTAGTGTAATGTGGGAGTGGGACAAAGATGAGGATATCGTTGCTTTAACAAATGAAATTAAGCATATGGGGGAGCAGCATAATGTAAGATTTTCTGTCCATCCAGGCCAATATACAGTTTTAAATTCCCCTAAAGAGCAAGTTGTGATGAATTCTGTTGCAGAACTTGCGTATCATCAAAAAATATTGGATTTAATTGGCGGCACCGATATGATTCTTCATGTTGGAGGGGCTTACGGTGATAAAGTAACAGCAAAGGAAAGGTTCGTACAAAATTATGACAAGCTGTCTGAAGGAATAAAAGCCGTGTTGCGGATTGAAAATGACGACAAGACCTATACGGCACTAGATGTATTAGAGCTTCACGAACGGACAGGGGTACCCGTTTGCTTTGATATTCATCATCATCGCTGCAATCACGAAGAAGAAAGCGATCCGGAAGCGATTTTAACGCGTGTGTTCCAGTCCTGGCCTAGCGGGCAAACACCGAAAATGCACATTAGCTCCGGCAGAAATGCAGCGGTTGATCCAGCCCATCATGACTATATTTTAGAAGAAGATTTTGAAGCTTTCGTACAAATGCTAGGCGGAAGAGACGTGGATATCATGTGCGAAGCAAAAATGAAAGAGCAGGCAGTGCTGCGGCTACAGCAGCTATACCCTGAATGGCAATAAAGATAAAACAAAAAGCCGCCCTCCATGGGTGGCTTTTTGTTTTATTATTTTAATTTAAACGAACTTTTCAAGGAAACAATCCGATTAAAGACAATCTTTTCTTTTGTCGTATGCTTTGGATCGACATTAAAATAACCGTGTCGGAAGAACTGGAATTTATCGTGTGGCTTGACGTTCTCCATATTTGGCTCAATAAAGCCTTGAACCACTTCTAACGAATTTTTGTTCACGTAATCAAGGAATGTTTTTCCTTCTGCTTCATCAGCGTCTGAAATAAGCGGTTCATACAGTCTGAACTCTGCCGGCAAAGCGTGTTTGGCATCGACCCAGTGGATCGTTCCTTTTACTTTTCGGCCTGTAAAGCCAGAGCCGCTCTTCGTTTCTGGATCATATGTGCAACGAAGCTCGATCACTTCTCCGTTTTCATCTTTAATGACTTCTTCGCATTTGATGAAATAAGCATGCTTTAGACGGACTTCATTGCCAGGGAACAGGCGGAAGTATTTCTTCGGCGGATTCTCCATAAAGTCTTCTTGCTCGACGTAAATCTCTCTGGAGAATGGAATTTTCCGCATTCCCATTTCCGGGTTTTCTGGATTAATTTCTGCATCCAGCCATTCCACTTGATCTTCCGGGTAGTTCGTGATAACGACTTTTAAAGGCTTTAAGATGCCCATTGTGCGCGGTGCCGTCAGCTTGAGGTCTTCTCTAACGAAGTGTTCAAGCATCGCTTCATCAACGACACCAGAGCCTTTAGATACGCCTGTTTCCTTTACAAACTCACGAATAGCAGCAGGAGTGTAGCCTTTCCGGCGAAGACCTGAAATAGTTGGCAGGCGGGGGTCATCCCAGCCATCGACAATTCCTTCATCAACGAGTTGCTTTAGTTTTCGTTTGCTCATTACTGTATTAGAAATATTCAGGCGGCCAAACTCAATTTGCTGCGGTTGGTGCTCCATCTCACATTCTTCTACCACCCAGTTGTAAAGAGGGCGTTGATCTTCAAATTCTGTTGTACAAAGAGAGTGAGTAACTCCTTCAATAGCATCTTCCAATGGATGAGCAAAGGCATACATCGGATAAATGCACCACTTATCGCCAGTATTATGATGTGATGCGTGAGATACACGGTAGATAACAGGATCACGCAAGTTAATGTTTGGTGAAGCCATGTCAATCTTCGCACGCAGTACTTTTTCTCCGTTTCCAAATTCACCTTTGCGCATGCGTTCAAATAAGTCGAGATTTTCTTCAATTGTCCGATTGCGATATGGACTTTCTTTTCCTGGCTCTGTAAGAGTTCCGCGGTATTCACGAATTTGGTCAGCTGTTAAATCATCTACGTACGCTTTGCCTTTTTTAATAAGCAAAATAGCGCGGTTATACATTTCCTCAAAATAGTCAGAAGCAAAGCGGAGTTCTTCCCACTCATATCCGAGCCATTGGACGTCTGCTTTGATCGCATCTACATATTCTTGGTCTTCTTTTAATGGATTGGTATCATCAAAGCGCAAGTTTGTTTTGCCGTTAAAATCATCTGCTAGTCCAAAGTTAATAACGATTGATTTGGCGTGTCCGATATGAAGGTAACCATTTGGCTCTGGCGGGAAACGGGTAACGACGCGGTCGCGTTTTCCTGATTCTAAGTCTTCTTTTATAATCGTTTTAATAAAATTTGATGAATTGTGTTCCAAATTGCTACCAGCCTTTCTGTTTTTCCTATAGTTATTTCTCATTATAGTGAAATCAACCACATAAATCCATCATGAAAAGCGAAGGGAGACTCAGATAACATGTTATAATTGGGAAAAAGAACGAAGGAAGTGTGAGTATGCTCCAACAAGCGCGGCAATTATTACAATCTTATTTTGGCTACTCTGCTTTTCGCAGCGGGCAGGAGCAAGCAATTAGCCAAGTGCTTGAGGGGAAAAATACGATTTGTGTAATGCCAACGGGGGGAGGCAAATCGATGTGCTATCAAATCCCGGCTCTTGTTCTCCCTGGGATGACCGTCGTAATCTCTCCGTTAATTTCACTAATGAAAGATCAAGTAGATGCTTTGCTAGAGGCAGGGGTTCCTGCTGCCTATATTAATAGTTCCCTTAGTGCGGCTGAAGTACGCGATACGATGATCGCCGCGAGACAAGGGGAATACAAGCTTTTATATATTGCTCCCGAACGGTTGGAGTCTTATACGTTCATAGAAGACTTAAAGGAGATGCCGATTCCGCTCGTGGCAGTGGACGAGGCTCACTGTATCTCACAGTGGGGACATGATTTTCGGCCAAGCTACCGGCAAATTCAGCGCTTTACGGAGACCTTGCCGCAAAATCCGGCTGTGCTGGCTTTAACGGCTACCGCCACTCCGAGAGTACGTCAAGATATTTGTCGACTGCTAAATATTGATGAAGCCAATACAGTCATGACGGGATTTGAAAGAGAGAATTTATCATTTTCTGTTATTCAGGGACAAGACCGTCTCGCTTTTATAAAAGACTACCTGGCGAAAAATGAAAAGGAAGCAGGCATTATTTATGCTGCTACAAGAAAAACAGTTGACCAGCTGTATGAGAGATTGAGCAAGAATAATATTTCAGTTGCCCGCTATCACGCGGGAATAAGTGATGAAGAGCGAGCGAGTGAACAAGATCGGTTTTTAACCGATCAGGCTGCTGTTATGGTCGCAACGAACGCTTTTGGCATGGGGATTGATAAGTCGAATATTCGTTATGTGATTCATTATCAGCTTCCAAAGAATATGGAAAGTTATTATCAGGAAGCAGGAAGGGCAGGAAGAGATGGGCTGGACAGTGAGTGCATTCTGCTTTATTCATCACAGGATGTGCAGACACAGCGTTTTTTAATTGACCAATCTCTTGAAAGAGACCGCATTCCCCAAGAGCTGGAAAAGCTGCAATCGATGATTGATTATTGCCATACGGAAAGCTGTCTGCAAAGTTATATTGTAAAATACTTCGGCGACGAAGCGGCAGAACCATGCGGCCGCTGCAGTAACTGCACGGATTCACGCACGGCAGTAGATGTAACGACAGAGGTGCAAATGGTATTATCGTGCGTCATCCGGATGGGGCAGCGTTACGGGAAATCAATTACTGCCCAAGTATTAACAGGATCTAAAAATAAAAAGATTATCGAATTTGGCTTTCATACGCTGTCAACATACGGCATTATGAAAGAAAAAAGTGTTAAAGAAGTCACCAATTTTATTGAGTTTTTAATTTCGCAGGAGCTGCTTGGTGTCGAGCATGGTACGTACCCTACTATTTTTGTAACGAGTAAGGGAAAAGACGTGCTTCTCGGTGAGCGGCGTGTTGAAAGAAAAGAAGCTGTACAGACAAAACAAATTACAGCGGATGATCCGTTGTTTGAAGAATTGCGAGCTTTAAGAAAAGCGCTCGCCGATGAAGCGGGTGTTCCGCCCTTTGTCATTTTTTCGGACCGGACACTAAAGGATATGTGTTTAAAGCTGCCACAGACAGAAGCTGAATTTCTTACAGTAAGTGGAGTTGGAAGCACGAAGCTTGAAAACTATGGACAGCTCTTTATGGAGGCGATCTCTGACTTTTGTAAAAACCATCCTGAAAGAGAAAAGGATACAGAAGCTGAAGTAGCGCCTCCAAAGAAAAAAGCAGTCGGTCAATCTCACTTGGACACATACGAACTGCATCTTCAAAAGTTGCCAGTAGAAGAAATTGCCGAACAAAGACAGCTCACCGTCAGCACCATTGAAAATCATTTACTGCAATGTGCCGACGAGGGGATGAAGGTTGACCTGTCACTGATGGTCCCTGAAAAAGATTGGCCGTTGCTGCAGGAAGCTGTACAGGCAGCAGGGAGAGAGAGATTAAAGCCAATTAAAGAGCAGGTGCCCGATCATATAACATACGGCATGATTAAAGCGTTCCTTGCTATAGGGACTCCAGAAGGGGCAATGGCAAGGAAAGAATAAAAACAAAAGAAACTGCTGCCGTAAGTGATGGGATCATTTCCGGCAGCAGTTTTTTATTGGTCTTAATGGATTATTAGGTATCCTTTTTATAAAAGTCGAGAAAAAATAGGAATAATTGTCACCAATGAGGGAAATGTGTAATTGTAACGGAGCATTAACCCGGGAAAGGAGGCGAGAATATGAGCAGACATCATCTAACTGCGGTCCTCATAAAGTTTGTAGCTCTCACGGCTATTCTGTATATTGCTTTAGGAGTGATTATGGATACTCCAGTAACAGATATCCTTATTATGGGAGTAGTATTAACAGCCGTCTCGTATATCCTCGGCGATCTGATGGTCTTGCCGGCTGCCGGAAATTCACTAGCTGTTCTTGGTGATATTGTTCTAGCAACGTTACTTCTATGGATAATGGGTAACGTAATGGATAATAGTGCTGGTGCCTTGGTTAACGCACTTGCTGTTGCCTTCTTTTTAGGAGTTGGTGAATGGTTCTTCCACAATTACATGCAAGAGAAAGTGTTAGAAACACGATATAAAGATCCAGAGCATGTGTAAAGATCAGAACAGCCCGTTGGGAAGTAAAATGGGCTGTCTTTTTATTTGAATGACAGTTGACAAAAATTAAAAAGAATGATATAATTTTTTGTTCAGGGATAAAGTAACTTATGACGTTTATATAAATATAATTGGCGTTCTGCTATGTTTTAAATGTAATACTTATTCACACTGGAGCGGCTTCGGAGCCGCAAGGACTTAAGAGAAGGCAGGGCTTAGGTCGTTTAGGTTTACCATAAACGACGATGTAGAATATAACCGCGGCGGTTCATTTCACAAAGAAATTTGTTTCATTGGAAGCGTTGTGAGTTACAAATAAATGAAAAACAATCTGATGAAACCTAGGCAATTCGGTTTTGGAGCACAAAATCGTATTGGAAAGATAACATCACAAAAGATTAACAAAAAAACGCTCAGAATGAACTCTTCTTCTCTGAGCGTTTTTTTATGCCTTATAATAGAATAACTGATTAGCTTCTATTAGCTGATTTAATTCAAGAAGAACAGGCAAAAACAGCACAAATCTATTTGATATAATGTTTTTTAAAGTCTGGATGGATGGAAAATTTGCGACGCAAATTGACGAGGTTTTTCCCAAAACTTTCTTCTAAAAGGTCTTTGTGTTTCTCCATAATTTCCATGAGATATAAATCGTGAATCATGAATTCTGTAATAGGCATGACTAAACCTACATGCATCGTCCAGGCTGCACGGCTATCCTTGCCTAATGAGACGATCCCTGCTACTACTTCTGAATCATCCCCGCTAATAACAATCCATCTTCCGCCATACTCTTCTGTAATTTTATGACCCATATAATGGAGATAGACGTTAGCAAAATCAGAGACGATTTCTCCATAAGCAATAATGGTTACATCGACCCCTCTTTCTGATGCCTGTCTTAGTTCAGATTCCAACTCTTCAAATTCTTCTTTCCAAACCTCTAAGAGAATTCTTTTTTGAGCAGATACTATACAAGCTTTTACCTTATCGAGTATTTCATTGCGTCCCGTGATATTCCAGATGTTCTCACGATCGTTTGCAGAACGTTCAAACTCCGCCAATGATTTTTCAGCCAGTTGAAGGTTTGCTTCTGCTTTTATTCGACGGCTTTTAATTAGCTCCTTGGCAGGAACAGGCGTATATTGTGGTGTGCTTCCAGGACTAACTAGAATATCTCCGCGCATAGCGAGATTGTCTAGAACTTCATAAATTTTTGAACGTGGCACACCAGAGTTTTTTGCTACTGCATAGCCGGTTAGCGGTGATTCTTCCAGCAAAGTAAGATAGGCTTTCGCCTCATATTCAGTAAAATCTAGATTTTTTAATATTGCTAAAATGTTTCCTTTCATAAGCCCTCCAACACAAACTTAGTTGCACACTTTGTAATTGATATTCTAACAAAAGCTGTTGATTTTTTCCAAGAGCATCTGATATACTTTCAAAAAGTAGTTACCTGAGTAGTCACTATAAAAAGGGGAGGGAGAAATAGTATGGGTAGCTTACTAACATACATATCAATTGCTGCAATGATGGTTATTATACCTGGAGCAGATACTATGCTCCTCGTGAAGAATACGCTTCGCTATGGAAAAAAAGCTGGGCATTATACCGTTCTTGGGATGGCAACAGGACTTTCTTTTTGGACGTTAATTGCTATTCTCGGATTATCTGTTGTCATTGCAAAGTCTGTGATTCTTTTCAATGCCATTAAATATTTGGGGGCTGCTTACTTAATTTATTTGGGTATCAAAAGTTTTTTTGCCAAAAGCGCCTTCTCTTTAAAGGAGATTCAAGCTCAAGCCAATGCCCCTATGGAGTTTTCAAATCGGCATAATAAAGAGTCCTTTATGCAAGCACTGCTTAGTAATGTTCTTAACCCAAAGACTGTTTTGGTTTATATAACAATCATGCCGCAATTTATTAATTTGAAGGAAAATGTAAATCAGCAATTGATTGTATTGGCCTTAATTCTAACGTTGCTCGCTGTATTGTGGTTTTTATTTCTTGTTAGTTTAATTGATTACGCAAAAAAATGGTTGAACAACTCTAAATTCCAGAAGGCATTCCAAAAATCAACGGGCTTGCTTTTAGTAGGTTTTGGTATAAAAACAGGCATTTAAATTCCACTGCTAACACGTATATCAATAAAATAAGCAGCCCAATTCTATTGCTGATTGGACTGCTCTTTTATGTGCTATGCTGTTGAGAAATGCTCGCTTTCTTTCGGTGTGCAAGGCCCTTATAGTCATCCTGCTGCCGTACCTTGAAAGATAAATGCTTCAATCAGAATGGAGAAAAAACGACGTTGCTATATCGAAATTAAACACTTTCTGTCTGCTTTTTCCGCTTAGGGATTGGCAGTTTTAATTTTACGTTTTCCGCCATGATGTTAAGGGCTGTTCCGAGCTGTTTAAGCGACTCTGGTGTCCGCTTGGCTGCATCTACTGTAAATAACACAGCTTCCTTTTTTTCTTCCATATCTTGCTTAATGTTTTCTTGTGTCGCTTTTAATTTTTCTGCTTCTGCCTGAATCGCCTCTTGCTTCGTCTTCAGACGATCTGATACCGCTTGCAGGTGATCGATTTTTGGCTTCATTGATTTATAAATGCTAAATCCGGAAATGCCGAGGTAAATAAGCGCCCCGATTACAATAGCTAAACTGATCCATCCGATAATTTCCATCTATGTTCCTCCTCTTCATTCCATTATGTATTATAAACTCTACCCTTTATTGTAAACGATCTAACGAAAAAATATCGGTAAAAAAGTTCGAACACTCTATTTTCGAATTATTTTAGATTATTTTTGATGCGAAAAGCACAGCCTATTCACGAAGAAAATAAAACACGCTATATAGACTAGAAACAAAGAATAGTTTAAACACTGGAAAGGTTTGTTTTTTTATAACAAGGCAAGGGAAAAGCTGAATAACGAAACATAGAGAGAAGAGAGGAGTTAACATGGAACAGGAAGTAGAATTTATTCCAGTAGAGAAGTCTTTCTTTCAGCAGCCCACGCTGCAATTAGCTGAGTCGCTGCTAGGCTGTTTATTAGTAAAAGAAACGGAAGAAGGGACAGCAGCGGGATTTATCGTAGAAACGGAAGCCTATAAGGGGCCTATGGATCGGGCTGCACACAGCTTTAATAATCGCCGAACGAAGCGAACAGAAATTATGTTTCATGACGCAGGACATGTATATACGTATGTTATGCATACACACTGTCTTGTGAACGTTGTATCTGCAGAAAAAGATATACCTGAAGCGGTGCTCATCCGAGCAGTAGAGCCCTATGAAGGAATTGATTTAATGATTGAAAGAAGGGGAGGAACCTCGCTGAAAAACTTAACGAGCGGCCCGGGAAAATTAACGAAAGCATTAGGAATCACAATGGAAGATTACGGCCGCCGCTTTGATGAACCGCCACTCTATATCGGAAAAGGGTTCACACCTAAAGACATTTCAACAGGTCCGCGCATCGGCATCGACAATTCGGGAGAGGCAAAGGATTATCCGTGGAGGTTTTGGGTAACAGGCAATGAATTTGTGTCAAGGTAAAAGGCAGCGCATCATGCGCTGCCTTTTATCGTTGCTGCAATTTTCTTCGCTGGCGAAGCATCCATTCCTCTAGTGAGCCGGAGCCGAGCAGTACACCGGGAACAATAAGCAGTAAGCCGATGAAATGAGCTGGCAAAATGGCCTCTCCAAGAAATAGGGAGGCGCCGATTAAAGAGAAAAAGGTATTTAGATTTAAAAAGATAGAGGCCTCTGCGGCGCCAATTTGTCCAATGGCCCGGTTGTAGACCATGTGGCCGAGCGCGGTC
Organism: Pseudobacillus wudalianchiensis; assembly: GCF_001685015.1. Taxonomy (GTDB): domain Bacteria; phylum Bacillota; class Bacilli; order Bacillales; family Domibacillaceae; genus Pseudobacillus; species Pseudobacillus wudalianchiensis. The sequence goes on along the minus strand of NZ_MAYT01000029.1, from coordinate 124,910 downwards.
GCCAAAATAGCAGAAAAGAAGAAAGCAGTCCAAACAGCAGGGGATCCATTCGTCAGACTTTCTAGTCCCCATGGCTCTTTCCATAAGCTGATTAGAAAGAGAATGACAGAACCAATTAGCAGCATGTACCCGGTTAACAGCCGCGGATCCAATGTTTCGGCTGCCTTTTTGATGACGATAAAGCTCAGTGCTTGCGATAAAATCGACAAAAAAACGTTAAAATCTCCTGTCGAAGCCGCTGTAACGCCTCCACTGCCGGCAAGAACGGTAAAGCTGACCCCGGCACCACCGAGGAGAAAACCGAGAAGGCGGATTTTGGTTGGCCGCTGTTTTAATAAAGCCATGGACAGAATAGCTGTCAGCAGCGGACCAAGCCCAAGGATTAAGCCGCCATTAGCCGCTGTTGTTTTCGATAGGCCCTCTGATAAAAAATAATGATGGCCCACGACGCTAAGGAAGGCTCCGCCAACTATGTAAATCCATTCATTGTGACGAGGCCAGCGAACTTTGCCAAGTATCCCGAGCGTAAGAAAGACCGTGATCGCCGCTGCAAAAATTCTGCATGCTGTAATGGTAACGGGCGTAAAGTGCTCCACTAGTATTTTAATAATGGATACGTTGATTCCCCACATTAGCATGATCGCCGTTAAAATGAAATAAACTCTGGAACCACTCACAATAAGCCGCCCTTCTTGTATAAAAACTTTATTAGTTATTATAGCAGGAAAAAAGAAAAATCTGCCGTATATCCGGCAGATTTACCCAGGGAACTTTTCTTCACTTGAGGAATTATCTTTTGTGGCATGCTTGTCTTTTTCTTCTTCTTGCTCCATTCTTAAATCTTCTAACGGAATAGAATCTACTGTTTGTTCACTCTCGAATTTATCGTATAGGCTTTCTTTATCGGTTTTCATTTGATCCGGATTATTCATATTATTTTTACCGAATCCTTTTTTAATTTCTTTAGCCATTAGGCCACCTCCATTATTATTTAATGAATAAATACCCGTTTTTAAAGGAAGGTTAAACCTTTGAATATTTTTGTTTAGGTTTTAGTGAACGGGGAAAACAGGGGATGTACAACGAAAAAACAAAGGAGTGAATGCAATATGATGAATCATGGTAACGAAAAACAAATTGTTGGTGTTTATGATAATCATACAGAAGCTGTAGAGGCAATTGAGGATTTAAAACGCCAAGGCTATCGTGCAGATGAAATCTCCGTTATTAGTAAAGAACGTGATGACGTAGAATATGTAGAAGAAACAACTGATACAAAAGCTGAAGAAGGAGCAGCAACAGGAGCGGCTACTGGAGGCATCCTCGGTGGTTTGGCGGGTGTAGCTGCTGGTGCTGGAGCACTTGCTATTCCTGGGATCGGTCCGATTATAGCAGCTGGTCCAATTGTAGCTGGCCTTACAGGTGCAGCCGCTGGAGCCGGAGCTGGAGGGTTAACTGGTGCTTTAATCGGTCTCGGCATTCCAGAAGAGGATGCAGACCGCTACAATGAGTATGTAAAAGAAGGAAAAATGCTTGTATTAGTAGACCGTGATGCAGGGGTCGTCAACAGAGATACTCATGACTTAGGAACAGGCACAGATCGGATGGTCATGCGCGGAGATCATGATCTCGACGGCTTGAATTCAGATAATCGCCTCGACAATAGAGGTTTATAATCCATGTGAAAAAACAGGCCTAATGAACAGGCCTGTTTTTTTAGACTATTGACAAACGCTCGCTTTCACCTACCTGAGGTGCTTAAAATTGTCACTTCTAGCGAGGATTTGCAACTTGTTCCCAAAGAGACTTTATCGATAACATAAAAAGACAGACCCAATTAATGGGTCTGTTTTTTTACTAATGCTTTAATCGGTTTTCCGTCTATGAAAGCAGGAGGTTGGAGATCCATTAATTCATAAACAGTTGGGGCAATATCGATAGTAGATATATGCTTCTTTATCTTGCCATGGCTGAGCCCTTTTCCATAAGCATAGAAGACAGGCTCAAGCTCTTTTCTCTCTGGGTTGCCCCCGTGACTGCCAAGCTCGACTGTTGGTTCAATAGCTTTTTTAGCATCTTTGCCCATCAAATAACCAGGGGCTGCTGCTAACACGATATCTCCAGCGTTTGGATCATTGAAGCTGTCAGCCTTTTTTCGGTCTGTTTCCATAATTTTTTCGTAAGGATTTTCTTTCCTATCTCGTAAGATGTCAAAGAAGCTAACGAGCGTATCCTTTGTTTCATCCCATCCATGTTCGCCGTGACGCCACTCTTTATAATGACTCTTTAATAATTCTTTCCGGGAAGCTAATTTTCTTTCGTCTTTAATCTCTTTAAATGCCTGTGCGATTCGGTTTTGGACGTCCTCGTATTCTTTCGGCTCGACAATCCCGCCTTTTTCTCGACCTTTTAAATTAATGTACACATGAGCGATAGATCCACTGGCTACAGCGTATGCTTTTGACTTCGAAAGGTCGACGTTTCCCTTTTCATCAACCTGTAGAAGACCAGCCTTCTTCAGCTCATAGTTAGGTGATAAGCGTGAATGAATGGGCTCCATCCCATGGTCTGAGACGATAAATAATTGATCTGCCTTTGTCATAGCATCCATCGTTTTCCCGATTACGTCATCGGCTTGCTTATACGCCCATTTAATGTGAGACTCATATTGTTCCACTGTTTTTTTACTGTAACCAGGCTGGCGCGGGTCCGTTAACAAGAATGTATGTTCCTCCAAGTCGATATGCGGTTCGTAAAACATAAGCAAATCTGGCTTGTATTTTTCTTTAATAAATAACGAGGTTTCTAGCATCCAGTTAGAGAAGTTTTCGTTAATTTCTTCATATTCCTTTCGTGAAATCCAGCCCTTCTGATAGGAAGGGAGATCATCTTGATCAGGAAAAAAGCCGAACTGCTTGACAATTTCTTCTTTAAAGCCGTCGGGACCTTTAATCTGCCCAGTCGTTACTGCTGTTCGATAAAGTTTAATATCGTCCAGTGTTTTCTTGCTGCCTTTTACCTTAAATATAAATCCAGCTGTATCGGCATTTTTAACGTGCAAAGGCATATGCCCCCATTTATTGAGACTAGCAGAAGCTGCCTGTTTCGAAAAAGATAGATTCTCAGATAAATAGAAACGATCATAATCTTTTTGGTTATTATCTGAAGAATCAATGGCTAGAATATGTAAAAGAACATCCTTCTTTCCTTTTAACTTGATTTTTATCGCTGCAGCTTGAGGTTCGGAAAAGCTCTTAGGTGCGTTTTTCAAGTGCTTCACTGGTTTAAAATGGAGCTTACGATAATCACTTTCAGCAAGCACGTTCCCATAATAAATGGAATAGTCAGCCTCATTTTTCTGTTTTGGGTTGGAGCCAGGGAATCCGACCGCGGCTGTTACTTTTCCTTGCCGCTTAGCTTCTCTCCAAAGAGGAGCTACCTTGATTGTTGCGTTGAAAGCATCTTTCGTATTCGTTAATTTACGTCCTTTATAATGAAATTCGTTGCTGACGAAGCCCGTTTTTTCCGGCTTAGCCCCCGTCGCAATAGAGGCATGAGAAGCAGCCGTCAAAGAAGGGAAAACGGTTGTTATGTTTTCAGCATAAGAGCCTTCTTTTTTTAACTTTTTTAAGTGGGGCATGCTGCCATCCTCTATGTATTTCTCCGCAAAGTCATGCCGCATTCCATCAAAGGAAAGAATCATCATCGTTCCCTTTTCAGAATCCGCCGACGCAGTCACAGGAAGAAGGGTAGAGGTGAACAATAAAAAAGCTGTGAGCGTTTTTTTGAGAAAGCGACAGTGCGTTATTTTAAGTGATTTCTTGTTGTTCATTATTTTTTCTCCTTTAGCTGATAATCTAAAAAACTGCCTAAACATTCATTCCACTTTTTTTAGGAGTTAAAACCTTTTAGCCGGGGATTGCGAAAATCACAAAAGTTTTTCATAATGGAAGAACAACGACACCAGTAAGAGCGGTGAAGAAAAAGGAGTTTATATGACTACACAATTTTCTGCTTTAAATACAATGAAACCATTTTTACAAGAAGCTTGGGAGAAAGCAGGCTTTCTAGCACCGACGCCTATTCAGGAAAAAGCAGTGCCTGTTATTCTTGAGGGGGCGGATGTCATTGCAGAGTCGCCGACCGGTACAGGGAAAACACTTGCCTATTTACTGCCGCTGCTTGAAAAGGTGGATCCTGCTAAAAAAGCTGTACAAGCAGTTGTTCTCGCTTCTTCAAGGGAGCTTGTTATGCAGATTTCCGATGAAATTCGCCAGTGGGGCGGCGGCATTACGAGTGCTGCTTTTATCGGTGGAGCGAATGTTAAGCGTCAGCTGGAAAAGCTGAAAAAACAGCCGCAAGTCGTCGCTGGCACGCCAGGACGAATTCACGAGCTTATTCAAATGAAAAAATTAAAAATGCATGAAGTAAAGCTATTAGTTCTAGATGAGGGGGATCAATTGCTCGTTCCAGAGCATATAAAGGGGCTAGAAGCCATTATTAAGTCCACCATGAAGGATCGTCAGCTTGTTTTATTTTCAGCGACGATGCCGGAAAAAACAGCTGTTCTGGCAAAAGAGTGGATGAAAAATCCTCAGGTGATTAAGGTTGAAAAGAAAGAGTTGCCTGCTTCTCAAGTGGACCATTTTTATTTTGTGTGCGACCGCCGAGAGAAAAACATATTCGTCGAGCGGATTATGCGCGGCTTTGACCCAGAGAGAATGCTGGCATTTGTTAAAGATATTGGCGAAGTCAATGTTTTTTCAGAAAAGCTTGCTTACAAGGGATTTACCAATGGCATTCTTCACAGTGAATTAGGGAAACAAGAACGGGCAAATGCCTTAAAGCAATTTCGAGAGGGGAAGCTAACGTTACTATTTGCGACAGACGTGGCAGCGAGAGGTTTAGATATTAAAGGATTAAGCCATGTGCTGCAGTTTGATATGCCTAAAGATGCAACGCAATACACACATAGAGCGGGGCGGACAGGGCGTTCCGGCCAGGCCGGCACTGTTATTACGCTCATAACGGAAAGGGAAGAGCGGGACTTAAAGAAAATAGCGAAAGAACTAGGCATTCAGCTCGTCAAGAAAGAGTTTTTTAAAGGAAAGCCTGTTGATGCAGTAGAAAGACCAGTAAGTAACAAAAGAAGAGCCGACAAATAATTGTCGGCTCTTCAGGCTGTTGGCAAGCGCTCGCTTTCTTTGTTGCTCGCCTGCCTGCGTGCTCATGACTTGATGGTCACTCTGCTCCCTGTCAGGTTTCGCGCCCTGAAAGACAAGCGTTTTCAATCAGCCTGATGGTATATAACTATTGATTCTTTATAGTTTTTTAAATATTAATAACGTTTGGTCGTCGGTAATAGGATGACCGTCTTGATTCATTAAACGCAGAAGTGTTTTCGAAAGCTCTCGCGCAGAAAGTGTGCGGTCGGCATGGAGTAAAAGCCGCCGCAGCCTTTTATTATCATCAGGAGAATTAGAAGCTCGATTTTCTGTTAAGCCATCCGTATAAAGAAGCAGAATGTCGCCAGATTCTATATGAATCTCTTTCGTTTCATAGACGGAATTTTCCATGATACCGAGGATGGGATTGTTGGTCGACAATTCAAAAAACTCGCCAGTACGCTCTCTAAATAATAAAGCTGGTTCATGACCGGCATTGCTATATGAAAAAATAGAGGTGCGGATATCATAATTGCCGAAAAACATCGTGACAAAGGAAGAATCGCTCATATATTTGACCGCAAAGCGATTTAAGCTTTCCATTACATGATGCGGCTCTACTTTCAGATGGTTAAACTGCTCCATGGAATAAGTCATCATTGCCATTTCAATAGCGGCGGGAACCCCTTTGCCGCATATATCCGCTACTCCGAACACGAGCTGGCTTCCTTGAAACACGGCCTTATAAAAGTCTCCACTTAATTTTCGATACGGCACGCTAACTCCACCGAGGTCTACACCTGGAGGAATATGTTCAAATTTCGGAAGAAGAGACTGCTGAACAGTTGCGGCGAGCTCCAGTTCAACATCAACGGCCTGTTTTTCTAACTCAAGCTTTTTTAGCTTTCGTGTTTCTGTTAAGTCTATAAATGTCGTGACCGTGCCGATAATATCGTCATCTTGTAATAGAGCACGAGCTTCTAAAATAACAGGAAAGCCTGTTCCATCTTTACGCCAGAAATAAGATTCCTGTCTGCGGTTACGTCCATCCAAGTTCGTCCTAAAAATAGGACATTCCCTAGGCGGTGAGGGGAATCCGTTCTCTTTTTTATGGTGGATCAAATAATGGAGTTTTCGGCCCATTACTTCTTGTTCTGTATAGCCAAGCATACGAAGAGCGGATTTATTAATAAATATCGTGCGTCCTTCACTGTCAAGTCCATAGATTCCTTCTCCTACACTATCAAGCAGCAGCTGATTTCTTTTGCTAAATTCCTTTACTTGCTCAAATGGATGTTCGATGTTGACTTTAAAAATAATGTTCACAAGAAAAAGATAGCCTAATACTTTAAAGACATGTCCAGCAAAGCTGCGATAGCCATCAGGAGAAAGATAGATGGTCATTAGCCAAGAAGAAAGAATTAAAGAATAGGAGGAAAGGATAATAAGTAAAAACTCTATCTTTTTCTCTTTTCTGTAAATGGTGAAGGCTTTTATTAAAATTAAAATGTGAATGATGATAAAAAAGTACTCGATTGCCGTTTTAACTAGTGTGGGTCTTCCATCTTTTAAGAGAAGCGGCAAATGATCGGCGTACAAGATGACGATGATAGAAGTGACAATAGCTAACAACAGGAAGCCGTTATAAGTTAGCCAGCGCAGTGAACGCGGGGCGGCCCCTTTACAAGAATAAACCACAATAAAGGTAAGGGAAATAGATTCAACTAGACGGCCAAGTATCAAAAACCACACTGTTAAGGAAGTAACATGAATTTCGATAAAGGCTGTCGTTCCATCGAACGTCAAAATGTGCATTAAATTAAAAAAGGCTACAGCGATGAAGGCGCTTGAAAATAGCAGGCGATTCATAGCGAGAGTATGGGTAAAGGCCACCCAGCCATTGCTTGCGATAATGGCTGAGACGGCGATACTCATAAGCTCCAACACTAAATGAATCACTCTGAAATTGCCTTTTAAGGGCTCATATATAGAAGTAAAGAAGTCAAAAAAACTAATGAGCGAAATAAATAAAGCAAGGGAAAACAGGATATAAAGAAACGCTTTTTTTTCTGTCTGTTGTACACGTTTTGGCATCGCCGAACCCCCCTTTGCCTACCGATTCATCAAACGAGCGGATGGATCTCTAGCCGCTTGCTGGCACCTTCTGAAAGGACTTGTCCGCGAGTAAATGATACAGGGGACTGAAAGAGAGGTCCGTCATAAACAAATGTATGATATTCCCCGTTTTCTCCAAGTGGGCAAACAGTCTGCTTCTGAATGTTGTTAAAAAAGTCATCATCCAGTTCTTTTCCGAGCCACGAGTCATCTAGTGAGTCTTCCCGTATGCGGATAACGGCTGCTTTGTGCCCCGATTGGATAAAGGAGGAAAGCAGGCTAAGGCTGTCTTGCTGTTGGCACCAAAGGGGAAAGAGAGCTTCTAATCCAGCCGCGGCGGCCACATTTTCTCCCCATTCCCGATGACCCTCAAGATAAATGTCCCCAAAAGCGACACTATCTAAATGATGTTGATTTTTTAATTGAATTAAGTCTTGAATAAACGATTCGGTATAATCATCGAATGAACAGCGAATAAAGTGCAAAGGAATAGATAAAGAATTACTTTGTCTTTGAATCATTTCTGTTTTTTCGCCATGAGCAAATGTTCGCTCCAGCTCTTTAGGAACCGTTGTAATAAGAGAAACCACTTGATGATTAGCGTCTACTAGTTTTTTTAAAGCCATGCAGCTGTCTTTGCCGCCGCTCCAAGATAGAGCAATCTTTTTCGCCATTTAGTACACCTCTATACAGGTTGTTTAATCATCTTATAAAGATTGATATATGTTCACTTTCTTCGATAGCTGTTACTTTCGCGGCCGCCCTGCTTCTCAACAGGGGACGTCTTAAGAGCTCATTCCGAAGAAAAAGGAAATCAGATTTTTTTATTCTTAATTTTGGTTATTTTTCCATTATTGTATCGAAACACGATGATGAATATTGTCGAATTTTGTTGCAATAACTAAAATAAGCGTTTAGACATGCATCTTTTCGTTTAGATATTCAACATTTAAAAAACTTTTGTTGTCCACGATTCGCAGTTCCAAACTTCTGTTGCGACCTGCTGGTAAAACTCAGGTTCGTGGGAGATAAGTAAAATACTGCCTTTATATGCTTGAAGAGCTCGCAGCAGTTCAGCTTTTGCATCTACATCTAAGTGGTTTGTCGGCTCATCGAGAACGAGTAGGTTTGTATCTTTATTGATCAATTTACAGAGGCGGACTTTTGCTTTTTCTCCACCGCTTAAGACGCTCACCTTGCTTTCGATGTGCTTTGTCGTTAAACCGCATTTAGCAAGAGATGCACGAACTTCATATTGAGTGAAAGAAGGGAACTCGCTCCATATTTCTTCAATACACGTACGATTGTTGTCAGATTTGATTTCTTGTTCGAAATAGCCAATTTCCAGTGATTCGCCGCGTTCCACTTTTCCTGATAATGGTTGGATCTCGCCAAGTATACTGCGCAGTAACGTTGTTTTTCCAATGCCATTTGCGCCGGTTAAAGCAACTTTTTGTCCGCGTTCCATACGCAGGTTCAATGGTTTAGATAACGGCTCGTTATATCCGATCACCAGGTTATTTGTTTCGAAAATTAATTTGCCGGATGTTCGGCCTTCTTTAAAGTGAAATTCAGGTTTAGGACGTTCCTGTGCAAGTTCAATAACTTCCATTTTGTCGAGCTTTTTCTGCCTGGACATGGCCATATTTCTAGTGGAAACCCTTGCCTTATTACGCGCTACAAAGTCTTTAAGATCCGCAATTTCCTGCTGCTGTTTTTTATAAGCGGCTTCAAGCTGCTGCTTCTTCATTTCGTATACCTTCATGAAATCATCGTAAGAGCCGGCATAGCGGTTTAACTCCTGATTTTCCATATGATAGATCAAGTTAATAACACTGTTTAAAAAAGGAATATCATGAGAGATTAGAATAAAGGCATTTTCGTATTCCTGCAGGTACCGTTTTAACCATTCAATATGCTGTTCATCCAAGTAGTTTGTTGGTTCATCGAGCAGGAGAATGTCAGGTTTCTCTAACAGAAGCTTAGCTAACAGTATTTTCGTCCGCTGACCGCCGCTTAAATCGTGGACGTCACGGTCAAGTCCAATTTCATCAAGACCAAGCCCGCGGGCGATTTCTTCTACCTTGGCATCAATAACGTAAAAGTCGTTATTTGTTAGCAAGTCTTGGAGAGTACCTGTTTCTTCTAGGAGTTTTTCTAGCTCTTCAGGTGAAGCTTCTCCCATTTTGGCGAATAAGTTATTCATCTCTGTCTCTAAGTCAAATAAATACTGAAAAGCTGTTTTTAGAACATCACGAATCGACATTCCCTTTTGAAGGACGGCATGTTGGTCCAAATACCCGACACGGACATTTTTGGCCCAAGAGATTTTTCCTTCATCTGGCTGAAGCTGTCCGGTAATAATATTCATAAATGTGGATTTTCCTTCACCATTGGCCCCAATTAGCCCAATATGTTCGCCTTTAAGAAGCCGAAAGGATACATTATCAAAAATAGCCCGGTCTCCAAAGCCGTGACTCAAGTGTTCAACTGTTAAAATACTCATTTTAAAACCCTCTCATAATGAAGTGAATTGCTTTTATTTATTTTACTATGAGGGCTTAAAAATAGAAACTGTCCCTTTTTAGGTTAAAATAAGAGGGGAAGGCTATTTTACGCATAGGTTAGTGGAATCAGTAAAACAATAAAGAAAATGGAAACAGCTGAGCCACCAGCAAATTCTTTTCTTTTTGTTATGGATGATTTTCAAATGGGTAAAGGTAGTTATAAACTTGCACGGGAGGTGAAAGAGGAAAGTAAAGAAGGGAATAAGAAAACGTTATTGCCTTTTGTTCTTCGCTTTCCTTGCCGTCTTTGATTATCGTGAATTTTTTGCTTATTGGTGTTTTAATTGCATTCTCGGGCTTTTTCGTATCTTCTGAATTTGCCATTGTAAAGGTTAGAATGTCTCGAATTAATCAGCTCATTGCTGAAGGAAATAAAAAAGCGGCTGTTGCTAAAAAGGTTGTCTCCAGCATGGATGAGTATTTATCAGCCTGTCAGCTTGGTATCACAATTACTTCACTCGGCTTGGGGTGGCTTGGTGAGCCGACTGTTGAACGGATTCTGCACCCGCTATTCGAAAGAATGGAATTGACACCGTCTTTAGCAGGGGTATTATCATTTATTATCGCGTTCGCTTCTATTACTTTTCTCCACGTCGTAATAGGGGAGCTGGCACCAAAAACGCTCGCTATTCAAAAAGCAGAATGGTTGACGTTGACTTTTTCACCAGCGCTTGTCTTGTTTTATCGGGTGATGTACCCTTTTATTTGGCTTTTAAATAGTTCAGCCCGCTTTTTTACTGGCTTATTCGGATTAGAGCCGGTATCTGAACATGAAGTGGCCCATTCTGAAGAGGAATTGCGTATTATTTTAACCGAAAGCTACAAAAGCGGAGAAATTAACCAGTCTGAATATAAATATGTCGACAACATCTTTGAATTTGATGAGAGAATCGCCAAGGAAATTATGGTGCCGCGTACAGAAATGATCACATTAAATAAGGATTTAACGTGGGCTGAAATTACTGAAATCTTAAAGAGTGAAAAATATACCCGCTATCCGGTAGATGATGGGGATAAAGATAACATCATTGGGATGGTGAACATTAAAGAGATTTTTTCTTATTATTTAAATAAGAACAACTATGATGAACAGCCGCTAGAATGGTTCGTCAAACCAGTCATTAGTGTCATTGAAACTGTGCCTATTCATGATTTACTGTTGAAAATGCAGAAAGAGCGGATTCACATGGCGATTTTATTAGATGAATACGGCGGTACGTCAGGTCTCGTAACGGTAGAAGACATTTTAGAAGAGATTGTTGGAGAGATTCGTGATGAATTCGATTCTGATGAAAAACCAGAAATACAAAAAATGGCGAACGGCCAATTTATGTTAAGTGCCAGGGTATTAATTTCAGAGGTAAATGATTTATTAGGCATTCATTTATCTGAGGATGATGTGGATACGCTTGGCGGCTGGTTCCTGACACAAAAAATTGACGTCGCTCTAGGAGACACGCTTGAGCAGGAAGGATATCAATTTATCATTAGAGATGTGGATGGGCATCATATTCACATGATCGAAGCTAGAAAAGCTAAAAAAGAAAAGAAAGAATCATGATACAAGATTCAGTTATATAGAAAACCGGCTCCTCTTCAAGAGGAGCCGGTTTTCTATCGTCATATTCAGTCAACAATTCGCTTAGAGCCTAAATATCTCTTTTGGTAGTAAGAGTTGCTTACCTTGTCAATGCGAACCCCTTTAGAAGCAGAGTGGATAAATTGGTTATCCCCAATGTAAAGGCCGACATGTGAAGCACCACTGCTATATGTACTAAAGAAAATTAAATCGCCTGGTTCCAGTTCACTTTTAGTGACAGCTGACCCTTTTTGATACATTTGTGCAGCTGTTCGCGGCAATGAAAGACCGACTTGCTTATGAGCGTATTGAATAAACCCAGAACAGTCAAAGCCTCTCGGCGTCGTGCCGCCCCATTTATATGGCGTACCAATATATTTTTTTGCTTCAGCAATGACAGAGTCTGCAGAATAGGCTGCATCTGCTGAATGTACTGGCACTAACAAACTAATACTTAAAATCAAAGAACTCACGATTGCAGTTAACCACTTTTTCATCCGTTTCCCCCTGTTACCCTTCCGCTTCGAAATTATATTTTTTGTTGGAATATGTTTATCTGAGGCTAATATATCAGAAAATTGTTATAAGTGCTGTTACATTTTATCGCATAATATTACAATTGCATTACAAAAGGCCGGGTGCTTACCCGGCCTTTTGTCTATTAACGTATCTGTTTTGTCTTTTTATTAGCCGTTTTAGACTGATTTTTACTTAAAACATGGTATAAGCGCAATGCATATTTGGCTAGTTCTTATTTACTGTTTTACTAATGTTTCTAGGATAGCATCTCCATTTTTAGATACACGGACCAGGGCAATATTTTTCTCTACCCAATCCCTTCCTGTATTTTCAGGGATAAAAAAGTGTTCAATCCCGAGATCAAGGTTTCCATAACTGCTTTTTCCAAGGAGGGTGACCGTTTCATTATTCACGATCACAGGCTGATCGGTTCCGGTAAAATGAACGGGCTGATAAATGATTACATCCTTCCCGCGGTAAGAAACATGTTCTTTCGTTTTCTCTAATTCGACATGAAGCTTTCCTTTTGGAAGGCTGCTGATATTTTTATTCTGTTCTTGCTGATAAGCACGGTGAATAGCATAGTTAAGCTGAACATAATCCCCTTGTAGCAAGGAACGCGGATCAATCGGTTCAAGTTTAAGGGCAACGAGCTCTCCATTTTGAAGCAAATGTTCTTTTTGCCATGAAGTAAAGCCAACAAAGGAAAGTTGTAGAATTAAAACAATAGCGACACGTTTCCAGCTCCATCTTATAATATTTCCTGCTGCTTCTGTGTTCTTCTTTCCCCACAAATAAAAAAGGAGGAAAAATAAAGCACTCACAATGAAAAAGGCAAGAGATTTGTGTAAAAGTTTCCAAACATACTCATAGTACTTCCAGATGAGAAAAGCCGTTACAGCTGCCCAGGTGGCCCAGCGATAAAGCCTTGAATGGCTTTTCGGATGAGCTAAGTGAAAGTAGAAATAGGCGGCAAAAACAAGATGAAGAAAAATCGCTAACGCAATGGACGGTTCTTCCGCGGCGGTCATCGTAAAAAAGTAATAAAGAGACAAAAGATAAGCAAGCAGGCCGATACGCTGTCCAGGTTGTTTTAAAAACAAAAGGGCATTTAGTACACCCAGCAACAGAAATACAAGTTTCATTTCTTCTCCAAAGAGGCCAATATCTGAAAAGAGAGCGATAAACGCACTTACAATAGCCCCGTTTGCTGCTACATAATAGAGCAAGGCATCTCTTAGGCGAGAAAAGAAAATGGTCATAGCCGCAAAAAGAACGGTTAATAGCCAAAAGAACCATGTTTCTCCATGGGTGTAAGAAAAGAAAAATAAAAAAGCAATTCCCGTCACTTGCAGAGTGAGCCGAACGACAATCCATTCTTTTTTAGAGATAGCAAGACTAGCAGCGATAGCGATGACTCCGACAAAGAGGAAACTATATTTAAAGGCACCTCCAACACCAAATACAATCGCCAGAAATGAGCTAATAGATGTAATGGCAATGATTGTACCTAAAAAAGAAAGAATACCGACAAAAAATCTATACGTGTAATGGCTCCATTTTTTATCAGATTCCTTTGCTATTTTTGCTAGTTTCCGCAAAAAGTAAATACTAAATCCAAATACAGCAATCAATAAAAGAAAACCGGTGTAAAAGTTGGATTCCCCAAATACCATAATATAAATGAGAAAAGCATTATACATAACATATACACCGAAGAAAAGCAGATGAATGGCCATAATCACAGGGTGGCTTCGCCGTTCGTGAATAAATTTTCTCCAGAAAAGAATTATAGACACGAGATAAATTACATGAAAAGCAAGATACACAACAGAGAGGGTAGAGAACTCAGCAAAAATATGATAGAGAGAATGTTTCACTAACAAAAAGACAGCACAATATTGCGCCATGACTAATGCAAGAAATCCAATTTTCTCAAGGTTCGCTTTTGACAATACATAAAATAAAAAAAGGTGGAAAACAATTAATGACACATACAAGATCGCTTCCTGGGTATCTGAGTACTGAACCCATACACCAACAGGATACATTTTCATCCAGATGGTTAGTTCTAAGAGCAGGAAGGCTAGCCAGAAAAATGGCTGATAGGCCGTAAGAGCAGCAAGCAGGATAACGGGAATAAGCCAAATAAGAAAGAGTAAATAGGAATCGGCATGAGAGTTATACGTTTGCCCGATGAGAGCGACGCTGACCCCGAAGGAAACCGCCGAGACGAATAACCACCAATTACTCAAATAGGAAAACGTTGTACTTTTTTTATAAATAAGTGCCATACCAAAGCTGGCAGCAATCATGAGCATGCTGAGTCCGATTTTTACAGGACGATCTAAAAGCGGCCAGTTGGAGGCGAAAAAGTAAATAACTCCAGCGACTAAAAAAATCAGGCCGAGAATATAGGGAATGTCACCGCGTTTTTGCAACAGCATGAAGATCACTCCTTTCTAGATAATAGATAAATATGCTAAAATATTATATTTTTACCAAATATAAAGGAAAAAGAGAAAGAAGTCACGAGTTTTACTAGTTCGGCTAGATGACAGGTAACGTGACCGCCACTTAGCGAAACAATGGTATAATACGAATAGCGTAAAAATGAAAGGATGTTACTATGAGTAAAACAGTCGTATTAGCTGAGAAGCCGTCTGTTGCCCGTGATATTGCCCGCGTGTTAAAGTGCGGCAAAAAAGGAAACGGCTTTTTAGAGGGAGATCAATACATCGTGACGTGGGCGCTTGGCCACCTCGTCACTCATGCTGACCCAGAGGCGTACGGTGATCAATATAAAACGTGGAACTTAGCAGATTTGCCATTAATGCCAAACCAATTAAAAACTGTAGTGATTAAGAAGACGGGCAAGCAGTTTCAAGCAGTGAAAGCACAGCTGAACCGTAAAGATGTGAAAGATATTGTGATTGCTACAGATGCCGGACGTGAGGGAGAGCTTGTTGCCCGCTGGATTATCGATAAAGCCCATGTGAAAAAGCCAGTAAAGCGTTTATGGATTTCTTCGGTTACGGATAAAGCGATCCGTGAAGGCTTTAAAAAGTTACGAGATGGGCAGGAGTACGAGAACTTATACCGTTCGGCAGTGGCACGGGCGGAGGCTGACTGGCTTGTCGGGATTAATGCAACTCGGGCTTTAACGACAAAATTTAATGCTCAGCTTTCCTGTGGGCGTGTCCAGACGCCGACATTGGCGATGATTGCAAAAAGAGAAGCGGAAATTAAACAATTTAAGCCAAAAAGCTATTATGGAATAACAGCGATTGCCGGCGATATGAAGTTAACATGGAAAGACGAAAAGTCAAATGATACAAAGACTTTCTCTGAGGAGAAACGAGATCAACTTTTAAAGGCAATCCGTGGAGAAAAAGCTGTCATTACCTCTGTCAAAAAAGCGGCGAAAAAGTCTTACGCACCAGAATTGTATGATTTGACAGAGCTCCAGCGTGACGCTCATAAAATCTTTAACTACTCAGCGAAAGAAACGCTGTCTATTATGCAGAAGTTATACGAACAACATAAGCTCGTCACATACCCGCGGACTGATTCTCGTTATTTGTCCAGTGACATGGCTGACACGCTAAAAGAACGAGTGGAAGCTGTCGAAATTAATCCGTATGCGAAATTTGCTGCTAAAGTCAAAAAGAATGGCATTAAGCCCAATAAATCATTTATTAACGACGCCAAGGTAAGTGACCACCATGCGATTGTTCCTACTGAGCAGACCGCTATTCTTAGTGATCTAAGTGATAAAGAACGAAAGATTTACGATTTAATTGTAAAACGCTTTTTAGCTGTATTACTGCCGCCGTTTGAGTATGAGCAGACAACGGTGGAGGCGAAGATTGGATCAGAAATGTTTACCGCAAAAGGAAAGGTCATTGCCTCCCTTGGCTGGAAGGAAGTATACGGAAAAGAAGAAGACGATGAAGCTTCACTTCCTCCTGTTAAACAAGGAGAAGAATGGGAAGTCACAACGTTAACGGCTACTCAGGGCGAAACGACTCCGCCTGCTCGCTTTAATGAAGGGACACTTCTATCCGCTATGGAAAATCCGGCAAAATATATGGAAGAAGAGAATAAGCAGTTAAAACAAACATTGAGCCAAACCGGCGGGCTTGGAACAGTTGCAACAAGAGCTGATATTATTGAAAAGCTTTTTAATACCTTTTTGATTGAAAAAAAGGGAAAAGATATTTTTATCACTTCTAAAGGCAAACAGTTATTGGAATTAGTACCGAGTGAATTACAGTCGCCGGCTTTAACAGGTGAATGGGAGCAGAAACTAGAAGCGATTGCTAAAGGAAAACTGAAATCACAGGATTTTATGAAAGAGATTTGCCATTACACAAAAGCGGTGACGAACGAAATTAAAAACAGCGAGAAAAAATTCAAGCATGATAACGTAACAGGCAGCCAGTGCCCGGATTGCGGGAAATTGTTGCTTGAAGTCAATGGAAAAAAAGGAAAGATGCTTGTCTGTCAGGATAGAGAGTGCGGCTATCGCAAGAACGTAGCTAAATTAACGAATGCCCGCTGTCCGAACTGCCATAAAAAGCTGGAGCTTCGCGGGGAAGGAAAGGGACAGATCTTTGTTTGTAAGTGTGGATATCGAGAAAAACTGACAGCCTTCCAAGAGAGAAGAAAGAAACAATCAGGAAATAAAGCAACAAAGCAAGATGTGAATAAATATTTGAAAAAGCAATCAAAAGACGAACCG
The DNA here is from genome assembly GCF_001685015.1 of Pseudobacillus wudalianchiensis. Taxonomy (GTDB): domain Bacteria; phylum Bacillota; class Bacilli; order Bacillales; family Domibacillaceae; genus Pseudobacillus; species Pseudobacillus wudalianchiensis. The sequence continues at coordinate 108,221 of NZ_MAYT01000029.1, read as the reverse complement.
ATGAATACGGCTTTAGCGGATGCTTTAGCGAAATTAAAATTGAAGTAATCCACCCGCCTGCAAAGAAAGATTTCTTTGCAGGTTTTTAGTGCTCATTCGTTTGTCCATCAAAAACAATTCTTGTATTTTTTTAAAAGTGCTGTCTATAATAGTTTATTGAAAATTCAAAACTAAGAGGGGGTAGACAAATGCCGATTAATATACCGCAGGAATTACCAGCACGGGAAATTCTAGAGAGAGAGAATATTTTCGTGATGGATGTTGACCGGGCCCGCAGCCAGGATATCCGTCCTTTAAATATTTTAATTCTAAATCTGATGCCAGAAAAAGAGAAAACAGAAGCACAGCTTTTGCGGCTGCTCGGCAATACACCGCTCCAAGTAAACGTATCGTTCCTGCATACGGCGACACATGAATCGAAAAATGTAAGTAAGTCTCACTTGGAACAATTCTATACAACATTTGATGAAGTGAAGGACAGACGAGTGGATGGGATGATTATTACCGGAGCCCCAATTGAACTAATGGAATTTGAGGAAGTCAACTATTGGGAAGAGCTCAAAAAAATTATGGATTGGGCGAAAACAAATGTTACTTCCGTGCTCCACATTTGTTGGGGGGCTCAGGCAGCACTGTATCATTACTTCGGCATTGGGAAATTTGAATTGCCGAAAAAGTGTTCCGGTATTTTTAGTCATACAGTCAATGAGCCGACTGTTAAATTAATGCGAGGGTTTGATGATATTTTTTATGCTCCGCACTCTCGTTATACGGACGTAGACAAGGAAAAAATTAAGGCTCATAAAGATTTACAGCTGCTTGCCTCTTCCGAAGAAGCAGGAGCGTTTATCATCATGTCAAAAGATGAGCGGCATATTATGATTACGGGGCACTTAGAGTACGAAGTGCAAACACTGGCTGAAGAATACGAGCGGGATTTAGCGAAGGGGCTCGACATTGACATGCCAAAATATTATTTCCCGGACAATAATCCGACAAAAAAACCTGTAAACAAATGGCGTTCACATGCTCATTTATTGTTCTCCAACTGGCTGAACTACTATGTCTATCAAGAAACCCCATACGAATGGGATTGAAAGCGAAAGGGGCGACGCCTGGTCTATTCTGGCTAGCTTTCTACAATCTTGCTACACTATGAAAGAAGCCTGGGAAATTTCCCAGGCTTCTTTCATGATTAACGATAAAACTCTACGCGGCGATCTTCGAAAACAGGAATGCGTTCTCTTATTTCCGGCACTTTTGCTAAATCAATTTCGCCAATGAGCAGTTCTTCTTCTTCGCCCGCTTCGGCAATAATTTCTCCCCAAGGATCAATAATCATAGAATGGCCAGCAAACTTATTTTTTGGATCTTCGCCGCTGCGGTTGCAGCCGACAACGTAGCTTTGATTTTCAATGGCTCTGGCAATAAGCAGTGTCCGCCAATGATCTGTGCGGGCAAGCGGCCATTCAGCAGGGATAAACAAGACATTTGCTCCTGAAAGCACATGTTTTCTTAACCACTCAGGGAAGCGAATATCGTAACAGATAAAGGCGGCCATTTGCGCATTTTCCAGTGTGAATAGCCCGTCACCTTCACCAGCCTTCAAAAACTTTTCTTCCTCCATCAAGCGGAACAAATGCAGCTTGCTATATTTTTTTAACAATTCGCCTTGTTTATTTATAACAAGCAGAGTGTTTTCAACACCATTCGCTGTTTCGTTCGCTACAGATCCGCCGATTAAGTGCATTTGGTGCTTTTTGGCTTGCTCTGATAAAAAAGCAATCGTTTGGCTTGCTTCTCTATCTGCAATTTCATCGAGTCTTGTCAGATCATAGCCGGTCGTCCATAGCTCAGGCAGTACTGCTAGTTGACAGCCTTCATTTGCCGCCTTTTGCAGCCATCCTTCTGCCCGTTTATAGTTTTCCTCCGGATGACCGTACGCAATATCCATTTGGATAATAGCCGTTTTTAATTTCATGTCAGCCCCCACATTCCTTTCCGAAAATTCTTACTTTACTTTCTTTCTCTTTCGTTATACCATTATTAACTATAATTTGAAAGCGAGGGCTGCATACATGAAGACTTTTGAAACGGCTAATCGGCTTCAGGCTCTGCCGGAGCAATTCTTCGCTAAATTGGGCCAGAGAATAAATAATGCCTCAGCTGGAGGGCGTGAAATTATAAACTTAGCACAGGGAAGCCCTGATCAACCGGTATTTAGTCATATAAAAACAGCGCTAAAAACAGCTGTTGATAACCCGGTTAATGATAAATACTCACCCTTTAGAGGATATAGTCATGTCAAAAAGGCATGTGCTGAATTTTATCAAAGGGAATATGGCGTCGAGCTTGATCCAGAAAGAGAAGTGGCGCTCATCATTGGCGGGAAAGCAGGACTTGTTGAGCTGCCGCAGTGCTTATTAAATCCAGGAGAAGTGGCGCTTGTTCCAGACCCAGGCTATCCGGATTATTGGTCGGGCATTGCGCTTGCGGGTGCTAATATGCATATGTTGCCGCTTAAAGAAGAGAACGGGTTTCTTCCTCGATACGAAGAGATTCCGAAAGAAGTATTAGAAAAAGCAAAGCTTTTATTTATTAATTATCCTAATAATCCGACCGGGGCAATGGCAGATTCCGCGTTCTTTGAGAAAACCATCCAATTTGCCGGTGAACATGAAATTTGCATCGTTCATGATTTTGCTTATGGAGCGATTGGTTTTGACGGCAAGAAACCGGTTAGCTACCTTCAAGTTGAAGGAGCCAAAGAGAATGGGATCGAAATTTATACGATGTCAAAAACGTATAACATGGCGGGATGGAGAGTTGGCTTTGCTGTTGGCAATCCAAGCGTCATTGCTGCTCTGGAGCTGATTCAAGATCACTTGCACTGCAGTTTGTACGGCGGCATTCAAGAGGCTGCAGCTGCAGCCTTACTCGGGCCGCAAGACGAAGTACATAAGCAGGAAGCCATGTATGAAAAGCGCCGTAACCTTCTGATTAGCGGTTTGAATGAAATTGGCTGGAAAGTGACAGCACCGGAAGGATCGTTTTTTGCTTGGCTAAAAGTGCCAGAGGGATACACATCGGAAGAATTTAGTGATCTTTTGCTAGAAGAGGCAGGCGTAGCAGTTGCACCGGGAATTGGCTTTGGTGAGCTTGGGGAAGGATACGTACGTGCTGGTCTCGTAGCCTCTGAAGAAAAAATTAAAGAGGCGGTCCATCGTCTCGCTCAACTTGAAATTTTTAAAAAGCAGGTTGACAGCCGATCATAAACGTGCAATAATTCGAATGAATTGAAAAACTAGTTCGTTCATTCAGAATATAATTAACTTTATTTTAGACACACAAAGTCTACTTAAATTGAATAGAAACGATGTCTTATCAAGAGCAGGTGGAGGGACAAGCCCTATGAAGCCCGGCAACCGACTCGCATATAGAATGCGAGCACGGTGCTAATTCTTGCAGCGTCAGCTGACAGATAAGAGAGTGGAATAGTTCGCAAACCTCTTCTTATCTGAAGAGGTTTTTTATTTTGTCTTGATCGTTAGAAAGGGAGGAATGGGAAATGACAGTAATCAATCAAAGAAAATTCACAAAAGAAAGTGTATTAGAATGGACGGTATCAGCAGAAAGCTTTTTACAAACAATGAGTGTTCAGCCAGGTGAAAGGATCTTATGGCTAGGAGAAGCTTTGTCTCCTGCCTTAACAAGCCTGACAACGGAAAAAGCGGAGATTACGACGATTTCTCCTTCTCTTTTCACTTCTAACGAAGAGCGGTTTGATGTCGCTGCCGCCCAGCTTGACATCCATTTTCTTGATGAAGGGGAAGCGTGGTTAAGAAAAAGCTTTCACTTGTTGAAACCGGGAGGCCGCCTCGTCATTGATTTGGCTGAAACGGCTACGTTGCAGCATGCAAAGGGAGCAGGGTATGTAAGAAACCTCCCGGACTATTGGGATCTCTTAAGAGAAATCGGTTTTGAAGCAATTTTTGTTCAGCAAATAACCGCCCTCTCTCTTACTGAAGCTGTCGAACAGGGGTGGACAGAGCTGATTGACGGAGCTGCTTTTCCTGCTGCGGTGAACCGTTTTATTGTTTTGAAAGGTTAGCAAGATAACGAGAAGTAAAATCGACGAGCGGACGGATCTGAATAAGCTTGCAAGGTGATTGAGCAACCATCCCATTTGTTACGGTAGCTTCTTTCTCGAAGGCTCGGCCAATATCATTAAATTGTTCGGAGTTTTCTTCAAGTTCCATATATGTTTTCCATACTCGCTCACCGTTTTCCATCATAGCTGAACCTTGTTTAAAAGCTTTGCGCCCATCATTGGCGCGGAATTCGCCAAGGTGCATCGCTGTACATGTGCTGTAGTCCGTGCCAATGAACAAAACAGAGGCATCAAGGTCATACAGCCGCGCAAGTGGAGATTGTTCCCCAAAAGCAAAATCAATCGAATGGTTATCAATGATGAAGGAAGCGTGTTTCCCCCAGGCAGCAAAAGAAGCGGAAGGGTGCAGACTGCGTTTTACATCTGGAAACGTACGAAATGCTTCTGCGATCCGGCCCATCCCAATAGTTGGGGTAATATCCGGTAAATAAGCAGGCATGAAATAGCGGATACCGGGCCACCATTCCTCTGGAACAGGAGGATTCTGCCAATACTTAGGGTCAGAATTATGAGTCGTTTGTGTCGGCATAACGATGGTGCCACTATCCGTAACGGCTGCCATCAAGGCTTGAATGACAGTGATTTCTCCCCCTGCTATCCACCCAAGTGATCGTAGGGAGGAGTGGACCATTAGGACTGTATCTGGCATAACTCCAAGAGAATGCAAATCCTTTTTTAATGTTTCGGTTGTAATAAGGGATGTTGTTTGACGAACTAAATGGCTGCCTGTCATCGCTTTTCTCCTTCATTTTCATTTATTTTCCTTCTATTATAAAAGATCAAAATTTGCCTGCATAGAGCTGTAACAAAAAATGATCTTTCTCTACTTTTTTCTTTCTTCTCTGTTTAGTATGATGAGAAAGACTACGACGAAGAAGGGTGAAAGCTAGTGAATGAACGCCGTGTATTTTCTCGAACCATTCCTTATGATAACGAAAAATTTTTTGATCAATATAAATGGTTAACCAAGGACGAGACTCATCATGTATTGCTTGAAAGTGGGAGGGGTGGCCGTTATAGCATAGCCGGACTGTCACCTTTCGCGGTTGTTTTTTCTAATAGAAATGGTATTGAAATACAGACCGCCGAAAAAACAGAAGAAAGAACAGGATTGCCGCTATTAGAATTGGAGAATTGGCTGAAGACGTTTGAGATCCCTGAACAAAAGGGGCTGCCCGACTTTCAAGGCGGGGCTATTGGGTATATTAGCTACGATTATGCTCGTTATATTGAAAGGTTACCCGAATGTGCTAAAGATGATCTTGATCTTCCACTTCTTTATTTTCAAGTGTTTGATGAATGGGCTGTATTTGATCATCAAACAACAACGCTTTGGCTGCTGGCTATTGAGAAAGATCAAGCAGAAGCAGAAAGAAAGCTCAAGGAAGCAGAAGATAAATGGGTGGCTGTTATTAAGGAAGAGGAACAGGCAGCTGGGAAGGTCGTTACAGGTGAATTGAAAGTATCTTTTTCAGAGGAAGCTTTCCAGAAAGCAGTAGAAAAAACGAAGCAATACATTGCCGCTGGAGATGTATTTCAAGTGAATCTATCTGTTCGTCAATCTAAGCCGCTTTCTATTCCAGCGATAGCTGTTTATGAGGAATTAAGACAGTTAAACCCATCTCCTTATATGGCCTATATCCATACACCTGATTTTCAAGTTGTGTCAGGATCGCCTGAACTATTAATTAAAAAGGCTGGAGAAGAATTGAGTACGCGGCCGATTGCCGGTACCCGCTCACGCGGGAAAGATGATGCCGATGATTTAAGGCTGGCCTCTGAGCTGATTGAAAATGAAAAAGAGCGGGCGGAACATGTGATGCTCGTTGATTTAGAGCGAAATGATTTAGGCCGGGTGAGTGAGTACGGATCGGTTGAAGTAGACGAATTTATGGTCATTGAAAAGTACTCACACGTTCAGCATATTGTTTCCAATGTCCGTGGAAAGCTTGCTGCAGGGAAAAGCAATACAGATGTGATTCATGCCGTGTTCCCGGGTGGGACGATTACGGGAGCTCCAAAAGTAAGAACGATGGAAATTATCGAGGAATTGGAACCAGTTAGACGCGGTTTATATACTGGCTCCATTGGTTGGATCAATTTCAATAAAGATATGGAGCTAAATATTGTGATCCGAACGATGATTGTAGAAAACGGAATGTGCCACATTCAAGCAGGAGCGGGGATCGTCATTGATTCAGATCCGCAGAGCGAATATAAAGAATCTCTGAAAAAGGCAAGAGCCGTTTGGAAAGCAAAAGAGTTGGCGGAAGCAAGATTCGCACCTGTTGGAACAGGAGGGGAACGTTCATGATTTTAATGATTGATAACTATGATTCTTTTACTTATAATCTTGTGCAATATTTAGGGGAGCTAGGCGAAGAGTTGATCGTCAAAAGAAACGACGAGATTACAATAAAAGAAATAGAAAAAATGAACCCCGATTTCCTAATGATTTCGCCGGGGCCTTGTACACCAAATGAAGCGGGAATCAGCTTAGAGGCTATTCGTGTATTCGCTGGCAAAATCCCGATCTTTGGCGTGTGCTTAGGCCAACAGTCGATCGCTCAAGTATTCGGGGGAGACGTGGTTAGAGCAGAGCGGCTTATGCATGGAAAGACTTCTCCGATGTTTCATGATGGCCAAACGATCTTTGAGGGGCTTCCTAATCCATTTCCGGCTACACGCTATCATTCCTTAATTGTTCAAAAAGAAAATTTACCAAGCTGCTTTCAAATTTCTGCTTGGACAGCGGAAGGAGAGATTATGGCGATCCGTCATAAAGAGTTGCCGATTGAAGGAGTTCAATTCCACCCGGAATCGATCATGACGTACGGCGGAAAAGACATGCTCCGAAGCTTTATCCGACGTTATCGGAAGGTGCACGTGGAGGCATAACATGTTTATTTATGTAAATGGCAAAATGATACAGAAAGAGCAAGCGAAAATCTCTCCTTTTGATCATGGGTTTTTATATGGGCTTGGTGTATTTGAGACATTCCGGATCTACAATGGCCATCCATTTTTGCTGGATGACCATTTAGAACGCTTGAATCACAGTTTACGAGTACTCATGATTGAAAAAGAATTTAACCGTACAGAAACAGCAGAGCTGCTGCAAAAACTGTCAGAGGCTAACGGCTGGGAGCATTCTTATATCCGTTTTAATGTTTCGGCTGGAGAAGGGGAGATTGGCCTGCAGACAGGTGCTTATGAAAAGCCGAATGTCATTGTATTTCAAAAAACGCTTCCGCCTCCTGGAGAATTGCTAGAAAAGCGGGGGAAATGGCTTGTTACGAGACGTAATTCTCCTGAACTGAAGGAGAGGCTGAAATCCCACCATTATTTAAATAATATAGTAGGTAAAAGAGAAGCAGGAAGCGATGGGGCGATTGAAGGGATTTTTCTTAATGAAGCGGGAGAAGTGGCTGAAGGAGTCGTTTCTAATCTGTTTTGGATTAAAGAAAATACACTTTATACTCCTGCTGTAGAGACAGGAATTTTAAATGGGGTCACTCGGCAATATGTGATCCATATCGCAAAAAAAGAAGGACTACAAGTGAAAGAGGGTTCCTTCTATCCGGAAACGGTCGAAACAGCTGACGAGGTATTCTTTACGAACTCAATCCAGGAAATTACCGCGGTTCATCAAATCGATCATCAGACATTCCCGGGCAAGCACGGAGCCTGGACGAATAAACTCTTTTCTCGTTATACAGCCGATCGAGAAATTCTGTGGAGCAGGCAAGAAAGATAACCCAGCAGTATGCCAGTTGAATAATCATTTATCAAATAAAATAGCCCTTTCTTCGAAAGGGCTATTTTTGAGTTCAGGAGTGCCATTGGGGCAGGGCATTCCTGTTTTCTTCTATTAATAACGGTCGTGTTGGTCTAAGTGGTCTGTTGAGTTGTCATCGTGATATTTGTTTAAAAGAGGATCACGATCGTTCAAGTCGTAATCTTCTACTTCAATATCGCCTTCTTTGGCAATGTGAGCCTCTTCGCGTTTAACTGTGTCACTAACTGTTTCTGTATCCTGCACTTTACGTTTGCCGATAACAAGTTCCTCTGACACGATCGGTCTTTTTGTGACTTCAACACGTTCCTCGGTAATTGGAATGCGAATTGTATCGTCATCGCCAACGATCGGAGATGAATCTTGTGCTGAAACGGCATCATCTACAGGACGGCGTTCCACATAGACCTCGTCCCGCTCTACGTTGACGTTAATTGTCCGTGGTTCTTCTACAACATCTTTTTCTACATATACTTCTCCTTTTTGAACTCGCTCTTTGTCTACTTCTAGACGTTCCTCGCGTAGACGAAGGCGTTGTTCTTCAGTAAGGTCTGCATTTGTATCCAGGCCAGTTGTATCAAGGTTTGATAATCTGTCCGCTTTTACACCTTCTACGTAGCCGTCTACGGTCGTGTCATTCATGCCAATTGTATTAGCTCCAAGATTAGGATCTGCTTCATTCGTTAAGGTATGGTTACGATACAATTGATCATATTCTCTATCTACATATAGAAGGATTTTTCCATTGTTGATATCGTTACAATAACGATCAACATCCATGTCGTTTAATCCCATATTGCGTAATCCGCCTCGTACCTCGTCTTCTCCAGACAAGAATGCCATGAATTTATCCATCCAAGAAGCGCCTGTGTCTGCAGATTCTACTTCAACTCCTGTCCGGCCTCTTACCATTGAAATGTTGTCTGCATCTTTCGCTACCGCATAAATATCTGCTTCTGCATAACCTTCTAATTTTAGTTGCTCGATTTTATCAATAACTTCTGCTTGATTATTAAAAACACCAATAAATTTTTTATCGTTATTCATAGTATAACCTCCTAGTAAAATAAAGTTCTAATGACTCATAGTTTTGTAATACCCTTTGTGATATAATTAAAACTTTAAATTCATTTACAAATAATCCCTGTGGAGCGGCTGCTGATTAGGTGGAAACAGTGAACCGTCTGTGACCCTCTCCGTCTTCCTATTCAGCTCGTTTTGTTCTTGGATCCGCTGTCTTCTTTCGGTTTCTTCTTTATCAGGAAGGGGGGCCTCCTCTAAACTTGCGGCTGTTTCAGTAACCGAATGGCCTGTTGCTTCATCGTCTGCTTCATCCGCTACGAGTAAAATTAATTCTTCCTCCAGGCTTTTGTAGTAAGCTTCTGCATCCTCTTCGGATAATCCAAATTCAAGTAAGGACTCTTTAACGGGTTTTTCTTTCGTAAATATTGCTTTCACTTTTTCAGTTAGCGATGGCCCAGCAGAAGTGACCTCTGCTCCTGAACGGTTTTGAAGCATCAAATAAAGATCAGCATCTTTCGTCACTGCGTACAGTTGATCCGTTGTATACCCCTCTACTTTTAGCTCTTCAATTCGTCGGATGGCATCAATTTCGCTGCTACATAAACCAATGACTTTTTTATTGGACATATTTAATCCTCCTAATGATCATGCAGGGTCATCACTTTAATCAATACCCGTTGACTATAGATAAAAACATGCAAAAAAAGAGGAACAACAGGAAATGATAGGGAGAATGTCGAATGGAAATAGGGAATAGGCTGGAAAGGGGAGAAAAAGATGATTGACACAAGTGTGAAGACGGCAGATTTATGTGATGACTTCTCGGAAGAATTGCAAGTATGTTATTTGGAGCTAAAGTCTTACGGCGGAAAAAGAGGTTTTTCAGGCCCGATTTCTACGGTGAAAGTATTTGAAGATAATGTGCTTGTTAAAAGAGCGCTGCAAACCATTCCAGAGGGACATGTATTAGTAGTAGACGGGGGCGGATCAAAACGTTGCGCACTTCTTGGCGACCGCTTAGGAGAGATTGCTGAAGAGCGAAAGTTGGCTGGGGTCATCATTAATGGCTGTGTACGTGATACGGCTGAACTAGCCAAACTGAACGTTGGGATTCTCGCTCTAGGCAGCAATCCGTTGAAGAGCATAAAAAGGGGAGCAGGAGAAGAAAATATCGCAATCACATTTGGCGAAGTGAAGTGGATACCTGGACATTATGTCTACGCGGATGAAGATGGAGTTGTGGTAGCTGAAAAACCTTTAGTGAAACAATGATAATACAAAGGACTGTCTAATGTAATAAAAAGACAGTCCTTTTAGCCCGTTGCCAAATGTTCGCTTTCTTCGTTGATCATGACCTGATGGTCACTCCGCTTCTCGTCAGGTTTAGCGCCTCGAAAGACAAGAGTTTTCAATCAGCCTGATGGTATATAAAATCTATTTTTAATCACCGGGCTGTTGATAAGCGCCCGCTTTTTTACTGTGCGGGCGTATTGTCTTTTTGCTGGCGATATAAGATGAACATATAATAGTAGAAAGCGGCACTTGCCAAGGAAAGAATGGCAATAACAGAAAACGTCCAGAAATAACCGATCCAAATCGTCAGAGGTATTGCCACAGGAGCAATCATGCGTCCGACCGTATAACGGAGGCTAGCAGCTGCAAAGTATTGTCCCCGCATGTGCTCCGGAGCAAGCACAGAAATAAAGCTTTGCTGCAAACCGACAATTAATAGCTCCCCAAGAGTAAAGACGATCATGGCTAGAACGAAGCCCCAAAACCAATCCGTTAATCCAAACATCCACATTGAAACCGCATACAAAATAGAAGAAATAGCAAATACATTTTTTTCGTGAAAGCGAGTGACCCATTTAGAAACCAGAACAGTGAAAAGGGCTACGAGAAATCCATTTTCAGAAACGAGAATTCCAAAGGCTTTCTCCCCATTAATCGATACGATCCAATCACCAAGCGAAAAAATCGTTTGAACATCGATGGCTTCCTTTGTATAGACAGGAATAAGCAGATCGAGCTGCATAAAGGTTTGTGAGCTTAAGATTCCTGCAATGATAAATATCATGAAAATTTTATCTTTCACAATAATATGGTAGTCCTTTATTTGCTCTACAATCACACCAATCCAATTTTTGCTGGCTAAGTTTGTTAACGAAGCATTCTCAGGAACTGTTTCATCTGTCCATTTAAAAAGAATAAAAGATAGTAAGAAGCAAGTAAACGCGGCAAACAACATGAGTTCAAATCGATAGGTAAAGAAGAAAATGCCTCCTAGAATCGGTCCTATGACAACAGCAATATTAATGGACGTGTAAAAAACAGCAAAGACATCGCTGCGATCTTTCTCCTCTACAACATCAGCCACCATCGCCTGGCTAGCTGGCCAATAAAGGGCCCCAAACACACTTGCGACTGTAAAAGCGAAAAATCCAATTAATGCCGACTCATACCAAGGTGAATTAGCAAAAGCAAAAAGCAGGAAGGAAAGCCCTTGTCCAAAGGAAGACAACACCATCATTCGTTTTCTGCCAAAGCGATCTGCACAATAGCCGCCGATTAAGTTAGCAATGACGGAAAACACTTGCGAAAGAATTAAAAGCAGCCCGGCTTTTCCTTTTCCAAACTCTTCAGCAAAGTAAATAGCAAGAAAGGGGAAAAACATCCAGAAGGTAATATTCATAATGCTTTCCCCAATGAGGCGGACCTTTAAGCTGTGATCCCATTCTCTTATTTTCATCAGTCTCTCTCCTCAATTGTGACAATACATTTACTATACACAAAATATGGAAAAGGATGAAGAGAAACGATTAGATAAGGATAAAAAGTTTTGATTAGTCTCTTACTGGATAAACCTTTCGTTGGTTTAGCGCTGAACGAATTTTAGGAATAACAGCAAGAGATACAACGGTTATTCCGAGATCAAGTGGAAAATAGATAGCCATCCAAGACCAGGCCATTGCATAACTAAAGTCACTTGGTGCTTCAGCCCACCATTTGAACGCTGCGTACATGTAATTTGTGCCGATGACATAATTTAAGAGAATAGCAGCTGCACCGGCATAGAGGTAAGCTGTTTTTTTGCGTGAATGTCCAAGAATCTTGCCTGTAGCATAAGCAACGAGAATAAAAGAAAGGATGAATCCAAAAGTGGGACTGAAAATACTTGCGGGTCCCCCTTTAAATTGGGCGAACACGGGTGCACCGGCAAGACCGATAAAGAGATAAGCAGCCATGGACAAGGAACCAAGGCGGCTGCCAAGCAATCCACCGGCTAGGATGGCAAACATTAATTGCAAAGTAACAGGAACACCGCCGATCGTTAAAAAAGGTGATACGTTTGCCCCAACAGCCATAAGGGCTGCAAAGAAGGCGCAAAGAACAATCTCGTAAGCTTTCAATGATTTTCCTCCTCTTTTATAAAATATAATTGTTTATCATTTTTTCGTATGTTAACATTTTTGTAAATAAGGTTTACTAAAATTAAAAAGGAGGATGTTTATGCCCGGAATCTTTATCACAGGTACAGACACGGATGCAGGAAAAACAATTACGACACTTTTACTTGCCCATGGACTAAAGGAAAGAGGAGTAGATGTCATTCCGTATAAGCCAGTACAAAGCGGTGCAGAATGGAAGGATGGAGAATGGAGGGCGCCGGATGTGGAGATGTATCATCTGCTCCCAGATATTCAAGAGGAAAAGCTCTATACATACTTATTTAAAAAAGCGAGCTCTCCTCATTTGGCTGCCGAGGAGGAAGGAGCAGCGATTGATGAAGAGGCTATTATAGAAGAAATAAAAGAGCGGTCATCAGGACCAAAACTGTTACTGACAGAAGGCGCTGGCGGGCTATACGTACCGCTGAATCGAAAGGGAAGATGCTTGATTGATGTAATGGAAGAAGTGTCCTTGCCGGTGGTCATCGCTGCCAGAACGGGGCTCGGAACGATCAATCATACGATGCTGACAATTGAAGCGATAAAGCAAAGAAAGCTGCCGATCGCTGGACTTGTTTTCTCGAGTACTTCACCTGGAGAGAAAGACATGGAGGAAGATAACATGAAGGTCATTCATGAACTGTCCAGGGTACCTATTATTGGGCATATTCCCTTTATCGAAGGTCTTCCGAACTCTCTTAAACATGATCGTTATCGTTCTGGAATAGTGAAAGAGTGGCATTTCAATAGATTAATGGAGGGGATAAAGAATGGATACAAAGCATTTGTATGAGATCAGCCAAAAGCATATGTGGCTTCCATTTACACAAATGAAGGATTATGAAGAGGCTCCGCTTATTATTGAGAGCGGTGAAGGTGTCCGCTTGAAAGATATTCATGGCAATGAGTACCTTGACGGCTATTCTTCCCTGTGGCTGAATGTGCATGGCCATCGCCGTCTAGAAATTGATGATGCTATTAAAGAGCAGCTTGATCGAATTGCCCATTCAACGTTGCTTGGAGCAGCGAATGTGCCCTCTATTCAATTAGCTGAAAAGCTTATTCAGCTGACCCCTGAAGGATTGACGCGTGTATTTTATTCGGATAGTGGAGCAGAATCAGTCGAAATAGCGATCAAGATGGCTTATCAATATTGGCAAAACAAAGGCATCACGGAAAAAACAAAATTCGTCACGCTGGCAAATGGCTATCATGGCGATACAGTCGGTGCCATCAGTGTAGGTTCTATTGATATTTATCACCGTGTATATAGTGCCCTTATGTTTAATTCATTTGCCGTCCCATTTCCGTCAGCAAGCTGGCATCCGTCAGGGGATGAACAAACAGCGAAAGAAGAATCACTTGCCGCCATGCGTACATTATTTGAGGAACATCATGAACAGATTGCTGGACTTATCGTTGAGTCGATGGTACAAGGTGCAGGTGGTATGCATATGATGCCGGCCGGCTATTTAAAAGAGCTTGAACGTCTTTGCGGGGAGTTTCAGATTCTTTTTATCGTAGATGAAGTGGCAACCGGGTTTGGCAGGACCGGAAAAATGTTCGCGGTAGAACACGAAGGTGTTTCCCCAGATATTATGACCATTGCTAAAGGAATTACCGGGGGATATTTACCGATTGCGGCTACTGTAACGACGGAAGAAGTGTACGAAGCTTTTTATGGAGACTATAAAGAGATGAAAACCTTTTTCCATGGCCATTCGTATACAGGAAATCAGCTAGGCTGTGCGGCCGCTTTAGCGAATTTGGCTATTTTCGAGAAAGAAAACCTTGTTGAACAAGCAGCACGTAAAGCAGAATACGTGAAGAAGCTTTTAACTGAAATCAATACATTGCCACACGTCGGTGAAATCCGTCAGCTTGGTTTAATGTGCGGCATCGAGATTGTTAAAGATAAAGCGACGAACGAGCCTTTTCCAGCTGAAGAAAGAACAGCTTATCGAGCAACATTGCGCATGAGAGAGCTTGGCATGCTGACAAGGCCGCTTGGGAATGTGATTGTTTTTATGCCGCCCCTTGCTTCAAGCTATGAAGATTTAGACGAAATGGCTGTTATCATGAAACAAGCTATTCATGAGATTTCGAATGAAAAAGTATATGCAGAGAACTAAGCTGCTTTACTAAGGAAAACCATAAAATCCGCCTGGAGTCCAGGCGGATTTTATGGTAAATAAATGCTTTTTTCTTATGATACTTTGTCATTCAAAAACAAGTTACAGATTGCGATCATGTGCAGAGTCCCGATCGTTTAAATAAGAATCGTCTTCGGGAATGGCATCTATTCGATGTGAATCATTCGCATCGAATGCCTGACGAAGGAAGTACACTAAAATAAGACCAATACAAAGCAGCAGAACAACCAATCCAATTAAAGCAGCAAGGTTCATCGTTAGCCGCTCCTTTCCTTTTCTTTATCCTATTCCACTTTTGCTCTATCTAAAACGTAAAGATCGTTGGATTGTGCAAAAAATTTAATTTATTCCATTTATAGGAACGATGGAAATTAGAAAGAATAGTTTTCATTTTAAAATTGTATGAAAGGAACGTTTTTTTTGTGTATAATGAAGCTAGGCGGAAAACTACATACGTTGAATCAGGTAAAGCTCAATAAAAAGCTTTTTAAAAGGGCAAGCTGGTGCAAGTCCAGCGCGGTCCCGCCACTGTAAGTGAAGTAAATCTATTTCACAAGCCAGAAAACCTGCCTGATTTAGAGCACCGGTAACCTACGCGGATAGGGTGGTGTAAAAGCGGCTGGTTGGCTCATTATGCCCGCATGGCTCTTTTTCACTGCATCTCTCCAAAGCGTAGAGGTGTTTTTTTATTGATATTTCTAAGAAGTAAAGGGAGAGAAAGACATGAACAAAGTATCTAAGTACACATTATCTTTCGTGTTGGCTGCCGGATTGTTGGCTGGCTGCGGAACAGATAAAGCAGCGCCAGAAAAGGAAGAAAAAGCAGATCAGCCAAAAGAAAGTCAAGAAGCGGCCTTTCCAGTAACGATCAGAGACGCAGAAGGAAAGAATGTCGTTATTGAGGAAAAGCCAAAGAAAATCGTTTCCCTCATTCCGAGCAATACCGAAATCGCTTATGAGCTCGGGTTAGGAAAGGAAATTGTTGGCGTTTCCGATAATGATAACTACCCGAAAGAAGTAAACTCTAAAGAAAAAGTCGGCGGTATGGAATATAACATTGAAAAAATTATCGGACTCGACACTGATCTAGTGTTAGCCCACGCCTCCAGTGCTCATAATGCAAAAGATGGCTTTAAACAGCTGGAAGAAGCAGGAATTGATGTACTTGTCGTTAATAATGCCCAGAATTTTGATCAGGTATACGATTCAATTGAAATGATTGGGAAGGCTACTGGGACGAGTGAAAAAGCTCATGATGTAGTAAAAGACATGAAAGAAGATTTAGCAGAGGTAGAGGAAAAGGCAGAAACGATTAAAAAAGAAGATGAAAAAAGCGTCTTTATCGAAGTGTCACCAGCACCTGAAATCTATACATCTGGCAAGAATACCTTTATGCAAGAAATGCTTGATCTGATTCATGCGAAAAATGCTGCTGCTGATCAAGAAGGATGGATCCAAATGACAGAGGAAGCAATTATTAAGAAAAATCCAGATGTCATTATTACAACACACGGCTACTATACGAAACAGCCGGTTGAGGAAGTGTTGAAGCGTAAAGGCTGGGAAAACATCACTGCCGTTAAAAACAAAGACGTTCATGACGTGCAAGCTGACCTAGTTAACCGGACAGGCCCACGTCTTGTTGAAGGAGTAGAAGAACTTGCCGAAGCGATCTATCCAGATGTTTTTAAGAAATAAGATTTCGGCCTATTTGATCGTATTCGCTTTTTTTATGATCGCTTTATTTGGGGGTATCTCGATTGGAACGATACAAGTTCCATTTCGGGATATCGCTTTCTTATTATCTCATCATTTTTTCGGCACTTCCCTTCATGGAGTAGACCCGTCTTTTGATAACATCGTATGGAAAATTAGGTTTCCGCGCGTCTTGCTGGCAGCTCTCGTAGGCGCTTCCTTAGCGGTGGCAGGTGCTGCATTTCAAGGGCTGCTGCGCAATCCGTTAGCCGATCCATATACACTCGGTGTTTCATCGGGCGCTTCAGCAGGCGCTGTGATGGTGCTGTTTTTTAATGTGCAGTTTTCATGGCTATCCGGCTTTACGCTGCCTGTCATTAGTATTATGGCTTCGATTGTCACCATCTTCATTGTTGTTTTATTTGCTCAGGCGATTGAACGTTCGCTAAAAGTAGAAACGATCATTTTAACAGGCATTATTTTTAGCTCTTTCTTGGGCGCCGTTATTTCTTTAATGATTGCGCTGACAGGTGAGGAGCTAAGGCAAATTATCGGCTGGCTGCTTGGCAGCGTGTCGATGAGGGGGTGGGATTATATTCAGCTGATCCTGCCGTTTTTCCTCATTGGTACGATCTTGTTAATCATTCATGCCGCTGAATTGAATGCCATGTCGTTCGGCGAGGAAAAAGCCCAGCACTTAGGGGTGAACGTCCGCCGGAAAAAGCTCATTGTACTAATCGCTGGCTCTATTTTAACAGGAGCGGCTGTTGCTGTTTCGGGCACGATCGGATTCGTCGGATTGGTCATTCCTCACTTTATTCGGTTGATATGGGGACCAGATCATCGTCATTTGTTGCCATTGTCTATGTTCGCCGGTGCTGGTTTTCTAATTTTAGCTGATCTTGTAGCCCGCACCATTATTTCCCCAACCGAATTGCCAATTGGCGTAATTACTTCTATTATTGGCGCTCCCGTCTTTGCCATCATTTTGCTTCGTAAGCACAGGAAAGGAAGAAGAACAGCATGATTCAATTAACAAAACTCAGCGGTGGTTATGATGGCAAGCTGATTGTCCGTGATTTATCTTTTTCTGTTCAAAAAGGAGAGCTTTTTGGCATATTAGGTCCTAATGGCAGCGGCAAAACAACGCTGCTAAAAATGATGAGCGGCATTGTCCCTGTAAGCAGCGGCTCGATGCAGATCGAAGGAAAGGAAATAAAAGATTATAAGCCAAAAGAGCTGGCGAAGCGGCTAGCTGTTCTTCCCCAGATGACCCCCCAGGCTTTTTCCTACACGGTGAAAGAAACAGTTTCTCTCGGCCGCTATGCTCACCAAAGTGGTCTTTTCCCGATATGGACAGAAGAGGATGAACAGGCTGTAAACAAGGCAATGGAACGAACAGGCACTATACAGTTTGCTAATACTTCTCTTGAAGAACTGTCAGGTGGTGAGCGGCAGCGGGTGTTTCTCGCTCAAGCTCTTGCCCAAGAGCCCGAGATTTTACTTTTAGATGAACCAACGAATCATTTGGATTTATCCTTTCAAAAAGAGCTGCTGGATCTGCTCAAGAAAATGGCGAGCGAAGCAGGGTTAACCGTTGTATCGATCTTTCATGACTTGAATCTCGCATCTCTGTATTGTGATAGGTTATTACTGATGGAAGATGGAACAATGAACGGCTTGGGCATTCCGAGCGAAGTGTTAAAGGAAGAGCCGATTCAGCAAGTCTACAAAACGGCGATCCATCAGCGGCCGCATCCGGAAGTCCCTAAACCGCAAATGAGCATTCTTCCTGAGAAAGCAGCTAAGGAAGAAACAGAGATCATCATCGATGGGACGTGTATTACACATAAAGATGAATTTATTGCTCTAGAGGCTCCTGTATTATTAAAAACATTATCAGCAGGCGTCATTGGAGCGGGATGGGGATGGCACCGCAGCTTCGTGAACCGGCATGTCGATAAAAATTATTGGCACGACTCTTACAAGGAAGATATGAAGGGGTTTTTGAAGCAGCATCATTTTGATATAAATGAGACAGTCGGAATGATGACAGCCGTTCACCTTCGTAAAGCTGCTTATCGCTTTGTAGAAATAGAAGATGTGTCTGTGTTTGTCGTCGTTACCGCTGGTGTGGGGAATGCGGTTGATGTATCGCGGGCTGTAGAGCATAGCCGTGCCTTTTTGCCAGGTACAATCAATACATGGGTATTCGCGAATGGTTATTTGTCAGAGGAAGCATTCGTTCAATCGGTGATGACAGCTACAGAGGCGAAAGTAAAAGCTTTATTCGATAAAAAAGTCAAAGATCCATTAACACATTCATGGGCGACAGGTACTTCCACTGATAGTGTTCTCATCGCGGCGACCCAGCGCGGCGCACATCAGGCATTTGCGGGCACTATTTCGCCGCTGGGCCAGTCGATTGGAAAGGCAGTCTATGAATGCACAATAGAATCGTTAGAAAAAAGCGGAACGGGAGAGAGGATATGATGATCTACCATCTCTTGGCCGCAACCATCGCTTTTTTTATTGATCGTCTAGTTGGTGATCCCCCGCATCTGCCGCATCCGGTTCGTTGGATCGGCTCGCTTATTCATTTTCTAGAGCAACGGCTGAATAAAGGAACAGGCCGGCGGAATAAAGGGGTGTGGATGCTTGCTATCACTCTTCTAATTACCGGCGGAGTTAGTTTTTTGTTCGTTTTTCTCTTCTATCGTATCCATCCAGCGGCCGGAGTAGCAGCAGAGACCCTGATGATCGCTTCTGCCATTGCCTGCCGCAGCTTAAAAGAAGCAGGGGTGAGTGTGTATGAACCGTTACGAAGCGGAGATTTGCCAGAAGCACGTATAAAGCTTTCTTATATTGTTGGCCGCGATACAGATCAACTAGATGAAGGAGAGATTACGAGAGGGACCATCGAGACCGTTGCTGAGAATACGAGTGACGGTGTGACCGCTCCGCTTTTCTGGGCTTTTCTAGCCGGCGCGCCTGGAGCTATCATGTACCGGGCGATTAATACGTGTGACTCAATGGTTGGGTATAAAAATGATCGGTATGAACAGTTTGGCTGGGCTTCTGCCCGTCTGGATGATGTAGTGAATTGGCTGCCTGCCCGTCTGACGAGCTGGCTCATGGTTATATCTTTTCCGGAGACTAGGTATTCCAAAAAACAAGTATGGCACATTATCCGCCGTGATGCGAAAAAGCACCCAAGCCCAAATAGCGGCTGGTGTGAGGCGGCTGTTGCTGGTTTGCTCGGCATTCAGCTAGGCGGCGTGAACGTATATAAAGGCCGTGTCTCCCATCGTGCGGAAATGGGTGATCCGTTAAAACAAAAAACGGCAGAGGATATCCTGCTTACGAATCAGATTATGGAGCGTTCTTCTTTTTTATTCTTGCTTGTTATGTGGATAGGAGGCATTTGCTATGAAATGGCCCGCACATGGTTCTAATCCGGCACACTTA
Source organism: Pseudobacillus wudalianchiensis (assembly GCF_001685015.1). GTDB lineage: Bacteria > Bacillota > Bacilli > Bacillales > Domibacillaceae > Pseudobacillus > Pseudobacillus wudalianchiensis. Next base: position 88,466 of record NZ_MAYT01000029.1, on the reverse strand, counting down.
TATGAAGGTGCAGGAATAAAACAGCCAGATTCTATCGTAGACTTTAGCGTCAATATTAATCCCTACGGACCACCGCAAAGCATCCGGGATCAATGGAACAGCTGGTTTTCTGTTATTTCTGATTACCCTGATCCTTATGGGAAATCGATAACAAGGCAAATTGCTCAGTTAAGCCAGGTAGATGAACAACAAGTAGTGTTAGGGAATGGAGCGGCAGAAGTCATTCAATTTCTCGGTCAGCTGTGGCGTGGATGTAAAGTGATCATTGTTCAGCCGGCATTCTCTGAATATGAAACGGCCTGCCGGGCATATGGTTGCGAAATCGAGTATGTGCTTATCAATGAAGATTACACTATTCCAATGAAGGAATTAGCCGTGAAAGCCGAGGGGGCTGCTGCTGTTTTTATTTGCACGCCGAACAATCCGAGCGGGATGGCTTTTTCTGAAGGGGAAATGATTGAACTGTTAGATCGTCTCTCATCAACTAGCTGCTGCGTTGTAGTGGACGAGGCCTTTTATGATTTTGCCGGCTCCTTTACCGTTGCGGGGCTCATTCAGAAATATTCAAATTTAATTGTGTTAAGATCCTTAACGAAAATGTATGCTATTGCCGGCTTGCGTCTCGGTTATCTACTGGCAAATGAATCGCTCGCTTTACAGATTGCTCGCTTTCGTCCGCATTGGAATGTGAACGCTCTCGCCCTGAAGGCAGCTGAAACCATCTTGGCGGACCGGGAATTTGTCGATTGGTCACGAGAGAAAATTACGGAAGAGCGAGAGAATATGTTTTCTTTCTTAGAGAAGGAAGGATTTCAATTTAGCCGGTCGGTCGTTAATTTTTATCTGTTGCGTGATCCGAGATTAGCAGATCAAAAGCCGCTCTTTCTCTTTTTACTAGAAAAAGGAATAGTTCTGCGCCATACATATAATTATCCTGGGCTTGCCGGCAAATGGCTCAGGGCAGCAGTGAAAACAGAAGCAGAGAATAACCAATTGAAAGAGGCTTTACAGCAATGGAAAAAGCAGAGCTAACAGTCATCCTTGGTGGTGTGCGCAGCGGGAAGAGCGGAGAAGCAGAAAAGCAGGCTGTCTTAGAAGCGGAAAGACTAGAAGGCAGCCTTCATTATATAGCTTGTGGAAAAGTAACCGATGAAGAAATGGCCGCCCGTGTTCGCGCGCATCAAAAAGAAAGAGAAGGGTCTGGGAAAGTATGGACAACGTGGGAGCAGCCCGTTCAAGTAGGGGCTTTATCAAGCCGCTTTACAAAGAAGGATGTCATATTAGTTGATTGCTTGACGACATTATTAACGAATGAGTGGTTTGCCAGTGACTTAACGGATGAGGAATGGGGGCATCCCTCTTTTCAGGCAAAGGTGAAGCAGACTATTTGTACAGGAATTGAGGAGATCAGAAAGTCAGCAGGAGCCGTTGTTGTTGTCTCCAACGAATTGGCCTATGAGCCTCTAAACGGTTCTCTTGTATTTTATTATGCTAAAACATTAGGGGAACTTCATCAATATCTGATAGAAGAAGCGACGCTTGCTGTGCTAGTGGAGCACGGGTGCCCGCTTATAAAGAAAAAGGGGGCGACAACATGAAAGGGATTATGATTCAGGGAACGGCTTCCGATGTAGGGAAAAGTCTGATCGTAACGGCACTATGCCGACTGCTTCTCCAAAAGGGCTTCCGGCCGGCGCCTTTTAAGTCACAAAACGTCACGAACTATTCTTATATTACCGAAGATGGCAAAGAAATTGGCAAAGCGCAAGTACTGCAGGCGGAGGCGTGTGCGCTTGATCCGCTTCCTGAAATAAATCCTATTTTGTTAAAGCCAGCGGAACCTGGCCGCTCAGAAGTCGTGTGGCTCGGTGAACGAATAGATGTGATTGCCGGGATGAAATATCGGGAGCAGTATTATGACAAGGCGATTGAAACGATTAGGCATTCATTAGAAAAGCTGAGTGAGTTAGCTGATTTTCTCGTTATCGAGGGGGCAGGCAGTCCGGTGGAGATGAACTTAAAGGACCGGGAAGTTGTTAATATGAAGGTAGCTGAACTAGCCGACGTGCCAGTCATACTAGTGGCAGATGTGCAACGCGGCGGCTTGTTTGCCAGTGTCGTCGGCACGCTGGAATTGCTTGAACCGCATGAACGCAGCCGTGTTAAAGGAGTTATCATTAATAAATTTCATGGTGATCCGCTTTTATTTGAAGCAGGAAAAAGCTGGCTGGAAGAGCGGACGGGTATTCCTGTCTTGGCTGTTCTTCCTTATTTGGCTGATCACCAGCTTGAAGAAGAAGACGTGTTGTCGCTTTCAAACAGAAAGTTGCCGCCATTAGAAGAAAAAACACAGATGAAGGATAAAGACGCTACATATAATCAATTGGCGAGCCATTTACAAACATACTTGGACTGGGAAAAGTTTATAGCCATTTTGGAACAAGAGGAACACGATTCATGCAATTGAAAATGTATGTGAACGGCTTCTTGCTGAATGTGCAATTTTTTTCTGCTGTCCCGATTCATAAGGAGCTGCCGGTAGATCCTCATCATTTGCGGGCCGCATTACGGGTATTTCCGCTGTTTGGTTTAGTAAAAGGGCTGATCTATGGCAGTGTATTTTGGATGTTGCTTGAATGGTCCCCGCTGTCGTCTCTCGGCAATGCTTTTCTTTTTTGGCTATTGTTGATTATTTGGACAGGAGGGCTTCATTTAGACGGCTGGATTGACACGAGCGATGCTTTTTTTTCTTACCGGGATATAAATAGACGCCTAGAAATCTTAAAAGATCCGCGTGTTGGGGCATTCGGTGTTCTCTCGCTTATTGTGCTTCTCGCTTCTCGCTTTCTCTTTATATATGAAATTTTCTTATTTGGAGATAGTGCACTTGCTCTTTTGATTGTCCTGCTTCCTTTTTACAGCCAATTGATGACCGGCCTTTCATTAAATAGTGTAAAGCCGGCGAAACAAGAGGGAATTGCTTATTTTTTTCAACAAGGGAAAGATGCCCGTCTTGTCGTTTACTACGGCTTTTGGTTAATGGGGAGTGGACTGCTTTTTTTCTTTATAAGCGGCAGCCTGTTTCTGTTTCTAATCCTCACTATGATCGCAGTATGGTTCTTTTGGTTTGCCCGTTGGGGTGCACTGAAACATTTTGGCGGCATTACAGGAGATATACTTGGTGCCAGTCTGGAAGGAGCGGAACTACTCTTATGGATGACCTTGTGGTTGTTGGTCTCTATCGGCATGGCGTAACAGTCGATAATGAAAGACGAGCGTTTAGCGGCTGGACAAATTCACTATTAAGTGAAGCGGGAAGAGCAGCCTTACAGCAATATAAAGCACACATCCCTTTTTATGAAAAAGTGATTGCAAGTGATCTAAAACGTTGTATAGACACGGCCGCTATCTTTTTCCCGGACAACCAAATTGATGTATGGCCGGAATTACGCGAGCTGAATTTTGGCCGCTGGGAAGGAAAAACTCATCAGGAACTGGAACATTTAGAAGAATACACTACTTGGCTGCAGGACCCATTTTCTAATCCGCTGCCAGAGGGAGAGAATTATCAGCAGTTTGGCAGCCGTATTAGCGCAGCGTGGAAAAAGTGGCTGGATATTCTCGCTCAAAATCATCTGAAACGAACGGCTATCGTGACTCATGGAGGTGTGATTCGTCATTTGCTGGTGGAGCTCGCGCCTGAGAAAAAAGAATTTTGGAACTGGCAAATAGAAAATGGCTGCGGTTATGAGCTGACTGGTTCACTTTCTGCATTAAGGAGGGGCGAGAGATGCATCTCATTACAGGCGGTGCCTTCAATGGAAAAAAGAAATGGGTGAAAGAAGCATACGAACTTTCGGTAAATCCTTATCATTGGCACTCATTTTATGAAACAGAAGAAATAGAAAGATGGACAGAATCCATCTTAGTATTTGAAGGGATCGAGCGGCATGTTCGCCGGCTTATTGAGAAAGAAGAAGACTTAGAGATGGCCCGGCAAGCATGGAATAGAGAGCTGGGGGACTGGCTGAGATGGGAAAAGGAAAAAGAGGCTCGACAAGTCATTCTTATTGGTACGGATATCACAAAAGGTGTAGTACCGATAAATGCATTTGACCGAATGTGGCGGGATGCGGCTGGCTGGTGCTTTCAAGATGCTGCCAAGCAGGCATGCCAAGTTATTCAAGTGTGGTACGGCATACCGCAATTTATTAAACAGAAGGAGGAAGAAAAATGAGACTTTATACGCGAACAGGAGATAAAGGAGAAACGAGTATTATTGGAGGCCGTGTTGGAAAAGATCATTTGCGTGTAGAAGCGTACGGTACAGTAGATGAGACGAATTGTTTTGTCGGCCAGGCAATGGCGGAGCTCGAGGCGGATAAGGAGAAGTTTACTGATATTCTTGCAGATTTGGAGACGATCCAGCATGAATTATTTGACTGCGGGGGAGACTTGGCAACTGTTTCAGGAAAGCGGGAGTGGAAGCTGCAGCCTGAATCGGTCAGCGAGCTTGAAAAGAAAATTGACGACTATATAAAAGAAGCACCAGAATTAGAGCGCTTTATTTTACCTGGCGGATCGAAAGCATCGGCTTCTATTCACATTGCCCGTACGGTAACACGCCGCGCAGAGCGTCTCGTTGTCGCTCTTATGCGCGAAGAAGAGGGAATTCATCCAGTTACGCTTCAATATTTAAATCGTCTTTCTGATTATTTCTTTGCGATTGCCCGCGTGATTAACTTCCGGCTAGGGGTAAAGGATGTGGAATACATTCGGAGTGCGAAGGTCTTTCGTGATGGCAAAAGAAAGGAAGATAAAAGTGAAGGTTAAAAGGATCTCCTGGCTCGCTTTATTTACCGCTTTATCGGTTGTCGGCGGGATGATTAAAGTGCCAGCCATCCTAGCGAGTGTCGCGCTAGATTCTTTTCCAGCTTTACTGGCAGCCGGACTTCTAGGAGCCGGGCCAGGTGCACTCGTTGCCGCCTTTGGCCATTTGCTTTCAGCACTGACTGGAGGAATGCCGATGGGGCCTTTCCATTTCTTAATAGCTGCTGAAATGGCAGGGGCTGTTTGGCTATTCGCTAAAATCTATCATTCTCATAAACGAATAGCTGCTATTATAACGTTCATTGTGTTGAATGGGTTTGTTCTGCCTGTTCCGTTTATTTTCGCTATGGGCTGGGAATTTTATGTGGCCATTGTTCCTTCACTCGTTGTGGCTTCTGTTCTAAATAGTGTGCTTGCTTGGGTAGCCTTGCCTCGCTTGCAAACACTATTTGAAAAACACTTCGGTGGTGTGCACGTGTGAAGCGGGATGTTATTTATACGAATGGACTTGTGATTGCAGCTGACAATAGTGGCTCCATCGGGGAAAAGCCGGGTGATCATGTAAAGGCAGATTATGAGACAGTCGGCTATTTTTCCGCGCGTGTTGCGCTTATGGAATGTTTGGCTGCAGGGGGAGAGCCTTTTGCTGTCGTACTCCAGAACTTCGCGAGTGAAGCAGCCTGGGAAAAGTTAGCCACAGGTGTAAAGCGTGCTGTCCATGAAGCGGAATGTACGGCTGAACTAACAGGCAGCACCGAAACAAACTTTACGATGAGTGAATCAGCCGTAAGCATTACGGTGATCGGCCGTCACGTACGAGAGGTAGACCAGCTCGACGAGAAAACGGTCTGTTATGGTGTAATGGGGAAACCGCTCGTTGGTCCGGAAGTGATTTCTGAAGCAGAGTCGGTTGCTTCGCTTTCATTATTTCGTCAAGTGCTTGAAGTAGAAGGGGTTTATAGTGTTTTACCTGTTGGTTCAAAAGGAATTGTTCATGAGATAAAAACCTTAGTCGGCAGGGAAAAGCGGCAAATAGGAGCTTTTTATTGCTCTCTTAACCTAAACAAATCTGCTGGGCCGGCCACTTGTTTTTTAGTGGCAGCTAATCATAGCAGTGTGCCAAAGCTGCGAGAAATGTCTAATGGCTTGTATACCCCTTTGGACATTCAATTTGGATAGACTAATGAAGAAGGAGAACGTTTAAAGCGTTCTCCTTTTTATAACGCTTTGCTAAAGGCATCTGTTGTTTTATTAACTGACCGCAGCAAAATCAACAACTAAAATAATAGAGCCTTTATAGCCATTTCATTCTTCTGATTGTATCTCATCTTTTTCCCTCATAGCCATTAAATGAATGCCTTCAATAAACGTGTTAATGAGAAGGGAAAAGCTCTCATCGACGTTTAGTGACATCGCGAATCCCCCCATTTGCTCCAGCGAAGAAAAGCCGTGCAGAATACTCCGCAGCCCTCTCACTAAATGAACAGCTGTCTCTTTCTTCAAATGATATACCTCTAGTACTTTAACCGCAAGGTTGACTACAGCCTGCTGTGCCTGCTGCAGCTCCTTGTCTTCAGGATCCGGAAAGCGAGTAGCTGCCTCGTAAAGACCGGGATGTGTTCTGACAAATTGAAGATAAGTTTTGCTGAGTGCGCGGATCGCTTCATCACCAGAACGCCCTGCTGCCTCTTGAAGCATACGTTCATACAAGGCTTTGATGCCGTGAATGGCTAATTTCTGTTTTAACTCATCCAGTCCGCTAATATGGTTGTAGAGTGAAGGAGGGCGCACTTGCAGTTCTTTGGCTAATGAGCCGATTGAAAGGTATTCCATTCCGTGTTGATCAATGAGTTCTATCGCTTTTTGCAGAATAACAGACACATCTAACTTCATACGGGGAGACATTGTATTTTCACCTCTTAAGATCCTTGATATAATTTTTGCTCTGCTTCTATAATGGCCTTTTTCATTAAATGATTAGGCTGTTCCATCATTTTTCCGTGTCCGATCGCAAGTAAGCTTGGGTTAAGGCTTTGCAGTTTTTTAGCACTTTGAAGTGAAGTCGCTTTATCCCATGTGCCGAATGCAGGAAAAGGAAAGAAAGGTTTCATGACTCCGGCCACTGCCGCTCCGCCTCTCGTCTGAAAAGCATCTCCGGCAACTAAACTCCGGTTGCGAGTATCAAGAAGTGCAATAGAGCCTGGGGTATGTCCTGGCGAAGCGATCACTTCCAGCGAGCCAATCCGATCGCCTTCTTGAAGGAAAGAGTCTGGCCGGGTTTTAATCCTTTTTGGAACTCCTCCGCGTATGGGGGAAGTTGCTTCATTTTCCAGCAAACGTACATCACCGGAAAATAATAAAGAATCCCTTGTCGAAATGCTGACAGGTACATCCGGCAATGCTTGTTTTAACGTATCGAGAGCCCCAACGTGGTCATCGTGAGCGTGTGTTATAACGATTCTTGTTATTGGCTTTCCAATGAGCTTGGCAGCATGTAGAATTCCTTTCCCGCTATAAGAAAGAGCTGCATCGATAAGGGTGAGTTCCTGTTCTTCTTCAACTAAATAACAATTTACAGGAAATAGACGAGGCATAAACGTTAATTGAAATACGGTGCCGTTCTTTGTTATTTTCATTTTTATCATACTCCCATTCTGTTAACGTTGTTAACATTTTAACTAATATAATTAGTTTTTGCAATAGAGGTATTCATAAAAAAGAAGCAGCTCTTAAAGAGCTGCTTCCGTTTCATATCCATTCACAATAAGATCCAGTTTTCCAGTTTCAGGGTCAATGACAAGCCCGTGTACTGGGATATCCTTTACCATAAGTGGATGGTATTTCACCATACCGACACTATGCTTTACACTTTCTTCTACACTGCTGAAGCCCTCAAGCCATTGGTCTACCTCAACGCCTGCATGGCGAAGTGTATCAATTGTGTCTTCTTTAACGCCGCGTTTCTTCATAGCTCCCAGAATCGCTTCACTAGATAAAGTACTCATCCCACAGTCATGGTGACCCACTATTAGTACTTCATCTGCTTGCAGCTGATAAACGGCTACGAGTAAACTTCTCATAATACTCCCGAACGGATGATTCACGATTGCTCCAGCGTTGCGAACGATTTTGACATCACCATTTCTAAAATTCATGGCTTTCGTAACTAGCTCTACAAGGCGTGTATCCATACAAGTTAAAATGACTACACGCTTATCAGGGAATTTATCTGTTGTAAATTCCTCATACATTTTATCAGATACAAATTTTTCATTGTACGTTAACACATCATGTAATAGATTCATCTAATCAACCCCTTCTTTGTATTTTACTTATTTACATGGTTTCTGCAAAATGGCAGACCTATCTATGTAGTAAATTATACCGTAACCCCTGCCTATTTAATTGAGTTTTTTGTCGCAAATTAAGTCTTTTTTATTGAATTGAACAGAGCAGCATGGCAATAAAATAAAAAAGCAAGAGAGTGAATAGATTCATCATCACCGAATTTATGGGCCAAAGAGATTAGAAAGATGGGATGTATTCATTTTTTTAGTTCATTGCTATTGGTTTATAAAGTAGCTGGAAGAGATGAAAGGACAAGGGGGAAAACTCGTTCTGTCATATAACAAAATAGACAACGATATACTGTTTAAATGTTATAAAAATACAAGTCTGAAAATTTGATATTTTCGTGAAAATTGTCTTGTCATCGTCCATTTTTTAATATATTATTACGTTTAAAGGGATATATGGAAGGGTTTTCAATAAAAATACTACTAATTTCCCTCTTTAGAATTGATATTAAAAAGTATAACAGAAAAAGAAAGCTGATTTAACTTATGATATTACATGGATTAAATCAGCTTTACTTTATAAAGAAAGAACGGCTTTCCTTCCTATGCTTTACAATCGCAATTTAACTACCTTAGACCTAGAAGGAGTGCTGTAAGTTTGAAGGGAGAGAAGGAAATGAAGAAAAGGATTCTAGCACTTTTAACAGTAATGATGATGTTGTTGCTCGCTGCATGCGGCGGCGGAGATGCTGATTCTGCATCAGGCAGCGACAGCGGGAAAGACTCTGGGGGAGAAATTAAAATTGGCAGTGTAATTGACGCTTCTGGAAGTGCTTCACCACTTGGTAAAGGGGAAGAGGAAACAATAAAAATGATCGTCGATGAGCTAAATGAAAAGGGCGGTATCGGCGGCAAGAAAATTAAACTTATTTCTATTGATTCAAAGTCAGATCAAAATGAAGCTGTTCTCGCTACAAAAAAGCTGATTGAGCAGGAAAAAGTAACAGCTATTATCGGTGGTACAATTAGTGGTAACAGTCTTGCTATGATTCCGCTTATTGAAAAGGCAGGCATTCCATATGTTTCACTAGCAGCCAGTAAACAAGTTAATAATCCAGATGACAAATCGCCGCGTAAGTGGACATTTAAAACAGCTCAAGGAGACGACGTAGTCATCCCGAAATTGCTTGAATATTTAGAAAAACAAGGTCTTAAAAAAGTGGCTTGGCTGAATGTAGCTAACTCTTATGGTACGAGTGGTCATGAGGAATTTGCTAAACTTGCGGGTGATCATGGCGTGAAAGCAGTTATTGAAGAAGAATTCGAAGCGACTGTAAACGATGCGAAATCTACTTTAACTCGAGTGAAAAAGGCAAAGCCTGAAGCGATTATCGTTTGGGGGACGGCACAAGAGTCAGCGGTTGTAACAAAGAACATTCGTGAAATTGGTATGGACGTTCCTGTAATCGAGAGTCATGGAATTGGAACAAAGCAATTTGTTGAATTAGCAGGCAAGGCAGCAAATGGAGTTGTTTTCCCAGCAGGTAAACTACTTGTGCTAAATGAACTGGATAATAACGATCCACAAAAAGAAAAGCTTACTGCTTTTAAAGAAGCTTATGAAAGCAAGTACAGCAATGCAGCAAGTACATTTGGCGGGCATGCCTATGATGCGATTCATATTTTAGCGGAAGCCATTGAAAAAGGAGGCACAGATAAAGAAAAGATCCGGGAAGCTCTTGAACAAACAGATGGATTTATTGGAATTTCTGGTACGTTCAAAATGTCTCCAGAGGACCATAACGGTTTGAAATCTGACAGTCTTGTCATGGTGAAAATCGATGAAAAGGGCGAATGGACATTAGGAGAGTAATTATCGGCAAACTGAATGAGTGATCAAAGGGAAAGCAGGGAGTAGGCGAATTCCCTGCTTTCCTAATAAGAGGTGGGATTAAGAGTGGAGCTAACTAGTCAATTTATCCAGCTGATTTTTTCCGGTTTAACGATCGGCAGTATTTATGCATTAGTTGCCATTGGATTTGTTATTACTTATAACATTACAGGTGTTTTGAACTTTGCCCAAGGAGATTTTGCGATGCTTGGGGCGATGCTTGCCATTACATTCGTTTCAATGGATATACCAATGGGTTTAGGCATTATTTTAAGTATTGGAATTGTTGTATTGGTCGGTGGGATTTTCGAGCGGACAGCGATTTATCCAGCACGTAATGCATCGCTGCCGACCCTCATTATCATCACGCTCGGTGTAGCGATTGCCATACGCGGGCTTGCTATTTTAATTTGGGGAACACAACCAAGATCCTTGCCGCCATTTACGGAAAACAATCCGATTAATGTTTTAAATGCGGTATTGCTGCCTCAAAGCATTTGGGCAGTCGGGATATCAGTAGTCAGCTTAATTGCGATGCATTACTTTTTTAACAAAACATTTATCGGAAAAGCTGTTACAGCCTGTGTAGTCAATCGTTCTGCTGCGAGATTAATGGGAATCAAACCTGAGTGGATGTCATTTATTTCAATCGCCGTTAGTGCAGGGCTTGGGGCCATTGCCGGTATTATCATTGCGCCGATTTCGGGAGCGACATACGAAATGGGCTTAATGATTGGGATGAAAGCTTTCGTTGCAGCCGTCATTGGCGGATTAACGAATGCTCCAGCGGCTATTATTGGTGCTTTTATGATCGGAATATTGGAATCGTTTACAGAAGGTTTATGGACATCGGGTTATAAAGATGCAATTAGCTTTGCATTGCTTCTCCTCGTCCTATTCTTCATGCCGAACGGACTGTTTGCCAAAGCGACCGGAAAGCGGGTGTAGAGTAGATGAATCATTCAAGAGTAAATGATTTATACAACAGACATTATGGCGGCCTTTTCTTATTTATCGTCGTTCTTGCTATCGTTCCTTTTTTTGTTAACTCCTTTTTCTTAAGTGTCTTGATCTTAGTGGGCCTTTATGCCATCGTCACAACTGGTTTAACGATGCTTATGGGATACGCAGGACAAATATCACTAGGCCATGCGGCTTTTTATGGTGTAGGAGCCTACGCTTCAGCCGTAATGACTGGAACCCATGGAATGCCGGGAATTGTCGGAGTGCTCGTCGGTGTCATTCTTTCCATTGTTATTGCCGTTTTAATTGGTATTCCAACATTGAAGCTAAAAGAGAACTACCTCGCTCTTGCTACACTCGGATTTGGCATCATTATATTTACCTTCTTCAAAGAATTGAAAGAAATTACGGGTGGATTAAATGGTTTCTTCGGAATTCCATCTTTCAGCCTGTTCGGTTTTTCTTTTGATACCGATTTAAAATTTTACTTCTTAATTTGGGTCTTGCTCATTATCGGCATTCTATTCTCTAAAAATGTCATTGATTCACGTGTCGGCCGGGCTCTTCGTTCCATTCATGGCAGCGATATAGCCGCCAATTCGATTGGAGTGAATATCCAACAATATAAATTAAAGGTGTTTGTATTAAGTGCTGTATACGCTTCCGTTGCTGGCAGTCTTTATGCGCATTATGTCACTTTTATCAATCCTAATTTATTTACCGCGATGGAGTCGATTAACTTTCTAATCATGGTCGTCATCGGCGGATCGGCCAATATCTGGGGTGGCATGATTGGTGCGATCGTTTACGTCCTTTTAAATGAGTTGTTAAAAGATATTGTTCCTGTATTCTTTCCGAATGTAGGAGGAGAGTTCCAAATTGTCTTCTTTGGTGTTCTTCTTGTTGCAATCTTAATTTACATGCCGCAAGGGCTTGCGCCGACACTTGGAAAGCTGTGGGGACGCCTAGTGGGCCGTAAAAGTAAGAAGCAGGCTGTTACTGGACCACCTAATGCTGATGCAACAGTGGGAGGTAGTAAATAATGAGTAAACGGCTGCTTGAGGTAAAAGGATTAACAAAAGCTTTTGGAGGAGTGGTGGCGGTAAGTGAAGTTGATTTTCATTTGAATCAAGGCGAAATTGTCGCTGTCATCGGACCAAATGGTGCTGGGAAAACAACGCTTTTTAATATGATCACCGGCGTTTTACCCCCCACGTCTGGTCAGGTATTTTTCGATGGAAAAGAATTAACAGGCAAACAGCCTTATCAAATAGCCGAGGCAGGCATCACCCGGACCTTCCAAAACTTGCAGGTGTTCGAAAATATGAGCGTCATTGAGAATGTTATGACAGGTGTACACTGCCGTTTGAAAACAGGTTTCCTGCAAGCTGGATTACGGCTTATGGGAGTGAAGAAAGAAGAACAGCAGGCGTTTGACATTGCGATGAGCTGTCTGGAAAAAGTCGGCATTGCGGACCTTGCTTTCGAGCCGGCAGAAGTGCTTCCTTATGGAAACCAGCGTTTGCTTGAAATTGCTAGAGCCTCTGCTTCTTCACCGCAATTGATTCTTCTTGATGAGCCAATGGCGGGGCTAAACCCGCAGGAGTCAAGACAGCTCGTTGATATTATTAAGAAAAAACGGGAGGAAGGCATGTCCTTTCTTTTCGTTGAACATGACATGGAAACGGTAATGGGCATTTCGGATCGAATTGTCGTTATTGATTACGGCAAGAAGATTGCAGAGGGAACCCCGGCTGAGATCTATGAAAATGAGAAGGTAATAGCCGCTTATCTTGGAACGGAAGACGAGGAGGAGGCGATTTGATGTTACAGGTTAAAGATGTTCATACGTATCATGGTTTCCTCCACGTATTAAAAGGGATTTCTTTCGAGCTGAATAAAGGGGAAATCTTTGCGATCGTCGGATCAAATGGGGCCGGGAAAAGTACGCTGCTTGGCACTATTGCAGGGATTTATCAGCAGCGCGAAGGAAGCATTACGTACGAAGGGGAAGATATCGGTAAACAAAAAGTAGAAGCGATTGTCAAAAAGGGCATCTGCCTTGTACCGGAACGCCGGCAGATTTTTGATGCTTTGTCGGTAAAAGACAACATGATGCTAGGCGCTTATCACCGCTATAGACACAGTAAAAGAACGCTTCAAAAGGATATCGATCGTTGTTATGAATTGTTTCCGAAATTGAAAACGATGGAAGATCGCCCCGGCGGTTTATTAAGTGGAGGAGAACAGCAAATGCTCGCGATCGCGCGTGGGTTAATGTCCAATCCAAAGCTAATGATGTTGGATGAACCGTCACTAGGTCTGGCGCCGCTTATCGTAAAGGATATTATGAATATTCTTGATCAGCTGCGTGAAGAGTTTGGCACGACCATTATTTTAGTAGAGCAAAACGTAAAAGCTGCCTTAAAAGTAGCCGACCGTGCATGTGTTATGGAGCGCGGTGAAATTGCAATTGAGGGAGAGTCGAAAGCGCTGATGAAAGATCCGCGAGTACGCGATGCTTATCTCGGCGGCAAGAGCCAGTCCATTCCTGTTTAATTAAAGTAAGGGCACTGGAATCCTGAGATGGTAAACAAAGCATACTCTATCTGTCATCAGGCTAATTGTAAGCGAGCAACGAATAAAGCGGCCATTTGGCAACTTCTTAGGGATACCACGGAATAAGTGGTATCTTTTTTTCGTTTTCAAATTAAGTTTAATGCCTGCTTTATGTCTTCTTCAAGATCGTCTATCAGAATAAAGCGCGCTTGCCGGAATATTTCTTTTCCATGAATGAAAAATAGCACAGCTGGCACGGAAAAAACAGTGTACTGACCGGAAATTTCCGGGGTTTCCGCTATGTCGGCATGAACTGCATAGACAGCAGGGAACTGCTTTAATAATTCCTCTACACGCGGTTGAATCGCATGGCACACAGAGCAGTTGGGTCCTGAAATAAATGCGAGTGCGGCATCATGCTGGTCAACGGCAGTATGCAGCTCTGCAAGCGACGAAATCGTATGCAAAATAATCACCCCTTTCTTTTATTGTAAATCTTTTTTGATTATCACGGCAAGCACGCTTATAATGGAAGATAGTTTGAAGAAGGAGGAATCTTCTAATGGCAGGAAGAAACGAAGAAGAATTGAAAAAAGATATTTCACTTTTAGGCAATCAAGGAACAAAATATACATTCGAATATGACCCATCCATTTTAGAGTCATTTGATAACAAGCACCCAAATCGTGACTACTTTGTAAAATTCAATTGCCCGGAATTTACAAGTCTTTGTCCTGTAACCGGCCAGCCGGATTTTGCGACCATTTATATTAGTTACATTCCGGATATTAAAATGGTAGAAAGCAAATCACTAAAGCTGTATTTGTTTAGTTTCCGCAACCATGGCGACTTCCATGAGGATTGCGTCAACATCATTATGAATGACTTGATTAAATTAATGAACCCACGCTACATTGAGGTATGGGGCAAATTTACACCGCGTGGCGGCATTTCCATTGACCCGTACTGCAACTGGGGACGTCCGGGAACAAAGTTTGAAGAAATGGCGAACTACCGCTTGATGAATCATGATTTGTATCCGGAAAAGGTAGATAATCGTTAAAAACAAAAAAATGATTAGTGGTTAGAGGAATACTATGCTATACTGAGTCTACCATTTACTATTACTTGTTTCGTTATTCCCTGCTCATTTATGGGCAGGGAATTTTTATATTGTGTCGAGTAAGACTCTGTACTTGGCAACGGGTTTCCCCTGCAATCAACTCTTGAAAAACAACCTTTAACTTTAATAGAGCTTAAATAAAAAACAGACTCTAATTTTAGAGTCTGTTCATATACGTTAGGTTTAAAATTATGCTTTTTGAACGTTAGTTGCTTGTAATCCGCGCTGACCTTGTTCAATGTCAAAAGTTACTGCTTGACCTTCGTCTAAAGATTTATAGCCTTCGCCTTGGATAGCAGAGAAGTGAACGAATACATCGTCTCCACCTTCGCGTTCGATGAATCCAAAACCTTTTTCTGAATTAAACCATTTTACTTTACCTTGTTCCATGTGTGTTTCCTCCTCGTATGCCGTGCATACATTGTGGTACTATCCTTGCTCTAAATCTTCCAGACGAAAGTTATATCACTTATCAATCCTTACCGAACAAAAATAATTCTTTTTAAATATAACATTAAAAATTTTAATATGCAAGCGGAATTAAAATATAGTGTATATAAATATAAAAGAACATCTAATTTAATGATTGAATATTAAAAAGCACAGGTCAGACAGCTGGTGAATGTTTAGAGTGAAACAGTGTGTTGGCGCGCCCTAAAAATCGATATCAGAATCATGGTAAGAAGGAGATGAAAGCCAGTCGTTTATCCAATAGATAAACGACTAGTGTTTTTAAAGAAGTGGCCCGATCAATAAATGCGAGTCTGTAGGCAGCTACAAGTTATTATGCTGCTGGCCAATTTCCTTGCGGCCGATCAGTTCATTGGCGACTTCAAGATTTGCATGTGCATCAACAGATTCGCCAGGCAAGTATTCGCTTGCGTCTGTATGAAGAGTCATTTCAGGTTTAGCTGGAACAAGCGATGGGCTCTTCGATTCTTTTTTCTTCATATGATCATCTCCTTTACTCTTAATGTGGCTTAGAGGAAGTTGGTTATACAAAATAAATTAGCAGCCATAAGCCAAAGGGAAAAAGGACGATACAACGGGCAAGGTGGTGAACAAAGCAGCTTAAGTGATAAAGAAAGCGCCGCAAAAGTGGAGAAAGCAGCTTACAAAAAAGACAGCTTTCCATTCGGAGAGCTGTCTTGTCTTTTATATTAATCGACGTTAAAGTATCTGGCATCAGGATGAGCAAAGACGATAGCAGAAACGGACGCTTCTGGTTCCATCATGCATCCTTCTGTTAAGCGGACGCCGATCTCTTCAGGTTGAAGAAGTTTAAAGAGTTTTGTCTGGTCATCCAAATTTGGACAAGCCGGATAGCCGAATGAGAAACGCTGACCTTGATATTTGGCAGCGAAGCGTTCTTTCATCGTAAAGTCGACTGAATCCGGGAAGCCCCATTGGTCGCGCATTTCTTGGTGAATCCGCTCAGCAAATCCTTCTGCCAGCTCTAAAGCGGCTGCTTGAAGAGCATGGCTTTGGAGAAACTCGCCTTTTTCCTTTAATTCTACAGACTGTTCACGAACGCCAAATCCAGCACTGACCACGAAGAATCCAACATAATCCATTTCGCCGCTGTCCACGGATTTTAGATAATCAGCAAGACAGAGGAATGGTTCTTTTTGCTGACGTGGGAATGTAAAACGTTCAATTTCCGTTTTGCTGTCAGCCGGGTCGTAAATAATAACATCGTTCCCATCAGACTGGGCAGGGAAGAACTGATAGACGCTTGCGGTTCTTAAGCGGCCGGATTGCAGGAAGCCGTCAACCGTTTCTTTTAAAGCAACGGCTCGCTCGTCTCGTTCAGCGAGTAGCTTTTCCACTTTCCCTTTTAACCCGAGGTGATGGCCAATTAGTGTTTGCATATTGACATAAGGCTCTAAGTGAGCAACAGGGTAATCACGCTGAATGCGTTTCTGCAAGTCGCGTGGTACGAGGACCGGAACATCCTGACGAACCGTTTTCTTCGGTCTTTCGAGCACGGCGACAGAAGTTGTCGATTTCATCGTCTCCCGATAAGCTTCTACTTCTTTACGTTTTTCCTGTTTCTCTTTTAATTCATTTAAGAGCTCCGTTTTTTCTTCGGCATCTTGCAGGCGGCCGGCAATAGCCAACCCGTCCATAGCGTCTTTTGCATATAAAACCGGACCTTCATATTCCGGCGAAATTTTAGTTTCCGTAAAGCGGCGGGAAAGAGCAGCACCGCCGACTAAAATTGGCAAATCAATGTTTGCAGCCTTCATGTCTTGGGCTGTGATTACCATTTGCTGAGCTGATTTAACGAGTAACCCTGAAAGCCCGACCATGTCAGGATTTTCTCTTTTAATAGCTTCAATTAATTCAGCCGGTGTTACCTTAATGCCTAAATCGACTACTTTGAAACCGTTGTTGCTTAAAATAATGTCGACAAGGTTTTTACCGATATCGTGAACGTCGCCTTTTACTGTCGCAAGGACAACTTTTCCTTTCCCATTGTCATTTTCTTTTTTCTCCATGTAAGGCTCTAAAAAGGCAACAGCAGCTTTCATGACTTCGGCGCTCTGCAGCACTTCGGCAACGATCAGCTGATTGTCATTGAATAGCCGGCCGACTTCCGCCATGCCTTCCATTAACGGACCGTTAATAATATCAAGCGGCGTATCGAACATTGTTAGGGCTTGTTCCAAATCCGGAATTAAGCCTTCTTTCGTTCCTTCCACGACATAGTAGCTAAGCCGGCCTTCCACTGTTTTTGGAATATCTTCTTCTTTCTTTTCTTTCTTTTTGTCGCGGTAAAAATCAGTAAACACGGCTAGTGTTTCATCGTTCGTGTCAAATAAAAGCTTCTCCGCCATCGTGATTTCTTCTTTTGGAATAGAAGCAAAGCGTTCTAGTTTTTCCGTGTTAACGATCGCATAGTCAAGCCCGGCCTGCGTACAGTGATATAAATAAACGGCATTCAGCACTTCACGACCGACAGGAGGGAGGCCGAATGATACATTACTTACACCAAGGACGGTTAATGATCTTGGCATTTTTTCTTTAATCAACCGGATGCCTTCCACTGTTTCTTCGGCTGAGCCAATATACTGCTCATCTCCAGTGCCGACAGGGAAAACGAGTGGGTCAAAAATGATATCTTCAGGCGGAAGGCCCCATTTGTTGACGAGCAAGTCGTAGGAACGTTCTGCTACTTCTAGCTTGCGCTCGCGGGTAACCGCCATGCCCGTTTCATCAATCGTACCAACGACAACGGCTGCGCCGTATTTTTTGACGAGTGGAAGCACAGCATCAAAGCGTTCTTCACCATCTTCTAAGTTAATGGAGTTAATAATCGCTTTTCCTTGGGAGTACTTCAGTGCTTTTTCAATAACTTTTTCATCAGTCGAGTCAATAACGAGCGGCACTTTCACTTTTTTTACAACTTCCTGCATAAACGCTTCCATGTCCTCAAGCTCATCACGATCGGGGTTGGCAAGACAAATATCAATAACATGAGCGCCGCCTTTTACTTGGGCACGAGCGATCTCCGCTGCCTCTTCGTATTTGCCTTCGACGATGAGACGCTTGAATTTACGCGAGCCGATTACATTTGTCCGTTCTCCAATAAATAACGGTCTCATGGAATCATCGTAATGGAGTGGTTCGATTCCAGAAACGACGTGATCATGAGGATGCTCCGGGCGTTTGCGTGGCGGGATATTTTCAATAGCCGCTCTCATCGCACGAATATGATCCGGTGTCGTTCCACAGCAGCCGCCGACAATATTCAGCCAGCCTTTTTCAGCAAAGCCTTTAATTTTTGCTGCTAAAGAATCCGGTGATTCATGATAACAGCCGTTTTCATCTGGAAGACCTGCGTTAGGATAGCAGCTGACAAAGCTTTTGGATAAGGCAGAAAGCGAACGAATATGATCCGTCATGAATTCAGGTCCCGTTGCACAGTTTAAGCCGACTGATAATGGATTGATGTGTTCAATCGAGATATAAAACGCCTCAATATTTTGCCCGGCGAGTGTTGTACCCATCGGCTCAATCGTTCCAGAAATCATAACAGGGAGCTTTTTTCCGGTAGCTTCAAAAGCACGCTCAATACCCAGGATGCCTGCTTTGACATTCAACATGTCCTGGCTTGTTTCCATTAAAATAACATCACAGCCCCCGTCAATTAGCGCTGTCGCCTGAAGTTCAAAGTTTTGGCTTAATGTATCAAAATCAATGCCGCCTGTTACGGATAATGTTTTAGTTGTTGGGCCAATGGCGCCCGCTACAAAGCGAGGGTGCTCAGGTGTAGAAAATTCATCGGCACACTTACGGGCAATTTCGGCTGCCCGTTTGTTAATCTCGTATGCCTGGTCACCGAGGTTATATTCATTTAATACGAGAGGGGTGCCGCCAAATGAATTCGTTTCAATAATATCGGTACCCGCTGCCAAGTAGTCGCGGTGAACTTTTTCAATCACATGGGGAGCGGTAAGATTTAAGTATTCATTACAACCGTCGTATTCTTCACCGCCGAAATCTTCCTCTGTTAAGTTGGCTTGCTGGAGCATCGTGCCCATTGCACCATCTAAGAAAAGAATACGTTTTTCGAGTTCTTGTTCAATTGAATATTGTTTGGACATGAGTGATCCCTCTTTCATTCATTTTTCTATCTAATTCTTCGATGTAATGGATCAATTCAATGGACATTTCATAGCGCATAAATGGCGTAATAATATAGATACCGTTAAACAGCTCGGCTGCTGTATCGATTAATTCTTTTGCAATGGCGAGCCCTTCAAGTGCTGCCGCTTCTTTATCATTCTCATGTGCCTTCATTCTGGCAAGTGTTTCGTCCGACAGCTTAATGCCAGGGACCTCATGATGAAGGAATTCAGCATTACGCGAGCTTGTTAGTGGCATAATGCCAAGGAAAATTGGAGTCGGTAAATGCTTCGTCGCTTCGTATACTTCGACGATTTTTTCTTTTGTAAAAATTGGCTGCGTAATAAAGTAATCAGCCCCATATTCAATTTTCTTCTCCAGGCGCTTCACAGCCCGATCGAGTACACGCACATTTGGATTAAAGGCGGCTGCAACGGAGAAGTTTGCTTTTTGTTTTAACGGCTTGCCTGAAAAAGAAATTCCCTCGTTTAACTGCTTAATTAATTGGATAAGCTCCATGCTCGAAACATCATATACAGAAGTGGCCCCTGGGAAGTCGCCAACTTTCGTCGGGTCTCCTGTAATGGCAAGCACATCATGAAGTCCAAGAGCATGTAACCCCATTAGATGAGATTGTAAGCCAATCAAGTTCCGATCTCGGCATGTAATATGGACAAGCGGGCGGATCTGATGCTGCATTTTGAGTAGAGAGCCCATTGCCAAATTGCTGACACGCGGAGAGGCAAGGGAGTTATCGGCCATTGTAATAGCCGCCATGCCTGTTTGTTGCAGAGCCTTAGCCCCCTTAATATAAGTAGCCGTATCTAAATGTTTCGGCGTATCAAGTTCAACGATAATCGTCCGTTCTTTCTTTACCTGCTCCTGGAGCGGCGGTACAACTAGCGGTGCCGGCTCTTTAATAATAATAGGTTTTTTAGCAACTACTTTTTTCTCTGTAACCGGTGCAAGGCCAGCGAGTGCTTTTTTTGCTGCCTCAATGTGCTTAGGCGTTGTGCCGCAGCAGCCGCCGATAAGACGGACACCTTCGTTGCGCAAATGCACCGCTGCCTGGCCAAAATAATCAGCTTCCGATTCGTAGACAATACGTCCGTCTTCAACATCAAGAAGGCTGGCATTCGGGTAGGCTGACAAAAAGGCCTTTTCAGGCAATGTCACTTCTTCAAAGGCTTGAATAGTATGGTAGGGGCCGAGGCGGCAATTCACACCGACAACATTGGCACCGAGTGCTTCAAGCTGTTTGAAAGCATGATTTAGTGAAAGGCCATTTTGCAGAATACCCGGCTCGTGCATCGATACTTGGGAAATGACGGGCAAGTCTGTCATTTGGCGGAGCAGCTGTAAAACGGTCGTTAGTTCTTCAAAGTCATAATAGGTTTCAAGGAGGAAACCATCAGGGTCTTCTAATAAGATGGCTTCAGCCTGCTGCTGAAAGGACGCTTTAATATCCGCGAGGGAGACGCTGCTTTTGCGGATGCCGCGCATGCCGCCGATCGTTCCGAGTACAAACCGCTGACTAGGCGCTGCGGCTTTTCTGGCAATACGCACGGCTGCTTTGTTCAATTCTTCTACACGATCTTCCATTCCATACCTTGTCAGTTTCAAAGCATTGGCACTGTAGGTGTTCGTTTGAATAACGTCTGCGCCTGCTTTTATATATTCACGATGAATTTTCTCAATAATCTCAGGTTTTTCTATATTGAGCTCCTCATAGCAAAAGTCAATTCCGTAAGAATAGAGGAGAGTACCCATTGCCCCGTCAGCTAGTAGTACTTCGTTTTGCAGCCTTTCTAATAACGACATATTTTCCGTCCTTTCCGAATTGCTATTCTTATCATAAGAAAAAGCCTTCTTACAATTAAGAAGGCTTTACATTGTGAATGTTTAATCCTTCTTATCTCTCAAACTGACAAAGCAGTTTGCTGGATTTAGCACCTAGGCCCGCTAGCGGCTGGTTGCTGAAGCTTCACAGGGCCAGTCCCCTCAGCTTCTCTTGATAAGAATAAATGTATATAGATTTAGTAAGATAATTGAACATATCATATCTCTTTAAGTGGGATTAGTCAATAGAAAATTTAGAATATTTAAGAGGGATTGTCGAACAGAAGACAGCGAGCTATACTTTTAACAGATAAAGGAGGAATCAGGTTGAATCAGCTTCGTTATTCGTTATTTATTTTAGCAGGGGCATGCAGCTATGGTTTTCAAGCTTCAGTCGTCAAGCTGGCAACAAATGCAGGTTATCAGGCCGGCCAGATGACGGGTTCACAGTATGTCTTTGGACTTCTGCTAATGCTGATCCCTTTCATTATAACAAAACGCATTAAGCTGCAGTTTAAGCAAATCGCCTCACTGCTTGGGCTTGGTGTGCTGCTTAGCTTAACGGGTGTTTTTTATGCGACAAGCATCCAGGAGCTGTCAGCTTCTATTGCCATTGTCCTGCTCTTTCAATTTACTTGGATGGGAATTTTCATTGAATCGCTTTATTTAAGAGCGTTTCCGTCAGCTGTAAAGATTGTTTCGGCTGTTGTTTTATGGGCTGGGACGCTTCTAGCTGCTGGGATATCTTCAGAGGGGCTTAACTTGTTAAGCGATCTAAAAGGGCTTATTTCTGGACTTCTAGCTGCTTTGATGTTTGCTTTGTTTATTTTCTTCAGCGGAAAAACAGGAACAGAAGTACCGGCTATTCAAAAAAGCTTTATCATTTCTCTTGGCGGCTTGCTGACCGCTTTATTGTTCGTATCACCGGCTTTTATTGTAGATGGTACGATGACAGGCGGTTTATGGAAATACGGCCTGCTTGTCGGACTGCTGGGTGTCCTCGTGCCCGTTATTCTTTTCGCTCTCGGTACACCGCACGTTGATTCGGGGGTGGCTACTATTCTCGGGGCAGCAGAACTGCCAGCCGCTATGCTTGGCGCTATGCTGATCGCCGGCGAGCACTTGACCGCTGAACAAGTTTCTGGAATTATGATTATCTTAATTGGCATTGCCATACCGCAGTGGCCGCGAGGTGGCAGGATAAAACCGAAGCATTTGTACAGCAGTTAAGTTCTAGAAGTCGTCACAAAGCGCAAAGTAGAAAAATGCTATACTGTGGGTAAATACTACTTACAGGACGGTAAATAAATGAATACACAATTGTGGAAGCAAGCGAAGGAATTTATTACAGTTTGTTATCAGGAATTGAGTAAACCGAGCGAAGAAATAAAATCCCGTCTTCACGAAATAAGAGAGGAAATTGAAACAACGGGCACATACACGCAAACATATGAAGAACTTAGCCATGGGGCAAAAATGGCATGGCGCAACAGTAACCGTTGTATTGGACGATTATTTTGGCAAACGCTTCATGTATTTGATGAAAGAAAAGCCGAAACCGAAAAAGAGGTATTTGAAGCTTTAAGCCGTCACGTTGAGTTTGCGACGAATGAAGGGAAAATCCGTCCAACTATTACCGTCCTTCGGCCATCCAAAGAGGGTCAAGAGGAAATTCGTATTTGGAATCATCAATTGATTCGGTATGCCGGCTATAAAATAGAAGAAGGAATAAAGGGGGACCCGGCTTCCGTTGACTTAACGGCTAGGTGTCAAAAGCTTGGCTGGAGAGGGGAAGGAACGGATTTTGATCTATTACCCTGGGTTGTGCAGATAGGCAATCGTCCACCTGAGCTGCAAGAATTGAATAAAGAGCTAGTAAAGGAAGTTTCCATTGTTCATCCAGCATACGATTGGTTTGCCGAGCTGCAATTAAAATGGTATGCCGTTCCTATTATTTCGGATATGAAGCTGGAAATAGGGGGGATTGAGTATAAAGCAGCTCCATTCAACGGTTGGTATATGGGAACAGAAGTTGGGGCCCGTAACTTGGCGGATGATTTTCGTTACAACCAGCTTCCTATTATTGCGGAGCGAATGGAACTAGATACGAGCAGGGCTTCATCTATGTGGAAAGACCGGGCACTCGTTGAATTGAACATAGCTGTTCTTCATTCATTTAAGAGTGAAGGAGTGAGCATCGTCGATCATCATACAGCCGCTCAGCAGTTTAGAACATTCGAGCAAAACGAAGAGCGGGAAGGAAGAGCCGTAACAGGGGATTGGACGTGGTTAATTCCGCCGGTATCTCCAGCGGCCGTCCATGTTTTTCATAAAGAATATAATAATTCTATCAAAACACCTAACTATTTTTATCAGGAAGCGATTTACTAACAAAAAAGCAGCCGAAAAGGCTGCTTTTTCTATTTTTTGTATTGATTATTTTCAGCTCGTTACTTTTTGTAAGCTTTTCATCACGTGTAATGAACGGCCGGTACCGATAGCCACAGACTCTAATGGATTTGGTGCCAGGTGAACAGGAACGATAATTTCCTGGCTGAGCCATTCTTGCATGCCATTCAACAAGGAGCCGCCGCCGCTGATCACAACACCTCTATCCACGATATCACCGCTTAATTCAGGAGGGGAGTTTTCAAGAGTCACGCGAATCGTTTCTAAGATCGCAAGCAAAGATTCTTTAATGGCCTTTTGGATTTCATAAGAGCTTACTTCAATGGTTTTCGGTAAGCCGGTCACAAGATCGCGTCCGCGTACATCCATTAAACGTTCTTGATGATCAACTAAAGCATAGCCAATCTCCATTTTTACTTTTTCTGCTGTCCGCTCTCCGATAAGGAGGTTATATTGCTTGCGGATATATTGAATAATGTCTTCATCTAGTTTATCGCCGCCAATGCGAATAGAGTTACAAGAAACGACTCCTCCATAAGAGATAATCGCAACTTCCGTTGTGCCGCCTCCAATATCAACGATTAAGTTGGCAATAGGCTCTTCCACAGGCAAATCAGCTCCGATAGCAGCGGCAACAGGCTCTTCAATGAGATGAACAGTCTTAGCGCCGCTGCTCTTTACTGCATCCTGGATCGCTCTTTTTTCGACAGAAGTGGCACCGGAAGGAGTACACACGACTACATTTGGCTTGCGAATATTAAAACCTAATACTTTTCCGGCTTTTTTCATTAACCCTTTAAGCATTTCAGAGGTAATATCAAAGTCGGCGATGACACCGTCCTTCATTGGACGTGTAGCAATAATCCGCCCAGGGGTTTTTCCAATCATATTTTTAGCATCTGTGCCAATAGCAAGCACTTTTCTTGTTTCTGTGTCGATCGCTACTACAGATGGTTCATTGACGATAATACCTTTATCCTTACTGTAAACAAGCAAGTTGGCTGTACCTAAATCTATTCCAATTTCAGTTTGTCCAAACATGATTCATTCCTCCAAATGGCAATCCTCTTAGGTTTCTTTCATAAGTATAAAGATGAACAAATCATACTGTATATGGGACAAAATATGGAAAGATGAATGTTACAAACTAGCTTCTATTATTACAGTGTCTATCCGTTCTTCCGATAACTAATAATTAGATTTGAAAGGAAGGAAGCGGATCGGATTGTTAACAAATCTTAATCTTTGTAAACTAAAAAACCGCTAAAATTCAGCGGTTTTCACAGTTTATTCCATCCTATCCGTCTATTTTCCTGGTCTAGAGAAAAACTCAACGAGTTCTTTGCTATATTTTTTACGGGCTTTCCGATGATTAGCTCGATTGACAGCCGTTTCATTTAACCATTTTTCGTCCTCTGTTTCGGGGACTACTTCTGGAATAGCAGTTGGTCGTCCCGACTCGTCTAAAGCGACGAAGGTTAGAAAAGAAATAGCGGCGACTTCTTTTTCGCCTGTCATTAAATTTTCTGATAAAACCTTTACAAATACTTCCATACTCGTTGTCCCAGTATAAGTGACCATCGCCTCAAGCGTAACTGCATCCCCAACACCGATCGGCTTCAAGAAATCAACGGAGTCGGTAGAAGCAGTAACCACTGGCTTTCTAGCTAGTTTGGTTGCTGAAATGGAAGCTATATCATCTATATAAGCCATTAGTTTACCACCGAACAAAGTGCCGTGATGATTTGTGTCAGGAGGGAGGACATAACTTGTTTTAATAGACAAAGTGTCTTTCATTGATCTTTTTTCTCTCATATACAGCACCTCACTAATTACTTCAGTATACGTAGTATACCCTATGTAAGCAAGATTCTGTTGTTTTCTTAAAAAATAGAAGAATTCAGAAATTAATGTTGTATTTTAATTAGTTTTGATGTATAAATATTAATAAGATCATTAACAGGGAATGAAATTCTAAAATTGGTGTACGGGGTGAACAGAATGATAGCAACGGATATGCAAAACATTGAAGCGTTAAAGGGAAAAGATTTACTAAAGCTTGCAGATTATACTCCAGAATTAATCGAAACACTTATTTACTTAGCGGACGATATGAAAAAAAATAAAGAAAATTATTCTGAAGCTCTGAAAGGACAGCTGCTCGGAATGATTTTTGAAAAACATTCCACACGGACACGCGTTTCTTTTGAAGCAGCTATGATTCAACTTGGAGGCCATGGCATGTTCTTAAGCTCGAATGACATGCAAATTGGGCGTGGGGAAACAATTGAGGATACAGGAAAAGTGTTATCCGGTTACTTAGATGGAATCATGATTCGTACACATAGCCATTCAAGAATTGAAGCGCTGGCAGAAGCGGCCAATATTCCAGTTATTAATGGCTTAACGGATTTATACCATCCATGCCAGGCGCTGGCTGACCTTTTAACGGTTTACGAAGTAAAAGGGCAATTTAAAGGGGTAAAAATGGTTTATGTTGGGGATGGGAACAATGTTGCTCATTCATTGATGATCGGTTCATTAATGGTAGGAATGGACTTTACATTGGCCGCGCCAGCAGGCTATGAGGCGGCACCGCAAATAGTGGAGATTGCCAAGGGAATCAGTGAACAAACAGGAGCCAAATTGGAGTTTGTTGAAGATCCACAGGAAGCGGTAAAAGGAGCAGACTTTATTTATACAGACGTATGGACGAGTATGGGACAGGAGGAAGAGGCAGAAGCGCGTTTGAAAGCATTTGCTCCTTATCAAGTAAATGAACAGCTTCTGTCTATAGCTAACCCTGATTGCAAGTTTATGCATTGTCTGCCGGCGCATCGCGGAGAAGAGGTCTCAGCTGGAGTTATGGACGGAGAAGCATCTGTTGTCTTCCAGCAGGCTGAAAACCGCATGCACGCACAGAAGGCCGTTCTTTATGGCGCAATGAAAAAATAAAGAAACGATCTTTTATTAGTTCGTTTAATAGTGTGGTTGAAGTATATTTTTAATATCCAGTTTGATTGGAATCGCTTGTCTTTCGAGGCACGAAGCCTGGTAAGGAGCGGAACAATCATAAGGGTCATGAGCACCGCAGTCGGACGCGAAATCAAGAAAGCGAACGTTTGCCAACATCCTGAAACGGACTTTGATTAGTCCGTTTTTTTCTGTTTGTAAAAAGATATCGTGGTAAAATAAGAAGTATACAAAATGGCTGAAAAGGTGGGGACAGAATGGAGCTTCGGCAAATTAAATATTTTATGGAAGTGGCAAAAGAGGAACATGTTACGGAAGCAGCTTATCGTCTGCACGTGGCCCAATCAGCGGTCAGCCGGCAAATTGCCAAGTTAGAAGACGAGCTCGGCGTTGAATTATTTGTGCGCGAAGGCCGGAATGTCAAACTCACTTTTGCTGGGAAAATATTTTTGCAGCATATGGAATCAGCCATGAATGAAATCGATCGGGCTGTTGCAGCAATCAATAGCTATTTGAACCCTGAAACTGGAAAAATCCGACTCGGTTTTCCGACCTCTTTAGCTACGAAAACATTGCCGCGTGTTATTTCCGCTTTTCGCAGTCAATATTCGGATATCGGTTTTGATTTTCATCAAGGATCGAATAAGGAATTGCGCGAACTAGTAGAGAGGGGAGAAATTGATTTTGCTTTTGTTTCCCCTGTACCAGAAAGTACGCCGGATATTTCAACTCAAGTCTTTTTCTCGGAAAGCATGAGAGTGCTTCTTCCTAGCCATCATAGGTTAGCTAAAAAAGAGAGCATTAATTTACGAGAATTGATGCATGATCAATTTGTTTTATTTCGAACAGGTTACGATATGAGAAAGCTGGTCATCGAAGCATGCCGTCAGGCGAATTTTGAACCTCAAGTCGGTTTTGAAAGCGAAGATGTCTACACGATTAAGGGACTAATAGAGGCTGGACTCGGAGTTAGTCTCCTTCCAGAAACGTTGTTAATTGAACAAACACCGCCTGGAACAGTGAGCTTGCCCGTTGGTATACCACAAGTAACGAGAACTGTTGGCGTCATCGTAACCAAAGTACGCACTTTACCGCCTTCAGAAAAATTATTTTATGATTTTCTCATTGATTACTATAATCGTTTAAATCAATTTAGCCTTTAAATTTTAGGCGGGTTTCTAGTTTTAGCTTTGAATGCGGCAGCGTTGGAGCGTGCACAAAGCCTGCGAATTGTCCCCGGGTGATCTAATCGATTGAATAACGTTAAAAGCTGTTTCCGGCTTAACGCGGAAACAGCTTTTTCTATCGTTAAATGCCTTCTGCCCAATTTCCGTTACGGAAAATAGGTTCATTTTCTCCATTTTCTTTAATGCCGTCGATTTCCATTTCTGCAGATCCGATCATGAAGTCAACATGGGTAATGCTCGTGTTCAGCCCATGCTGTTCAAGCTCTTCCTGAGACATCGACTTACCGCCTTCAATACAGAATGCATAAGCGCTGCCGATAGCTAAATGGTTAGAAGCGTTTTCATCGAATAGTGTGTTGTAAAACAAGATGTTTGATTCTGAAATAGGTGAATGGTGAGGCACGAGAGCAATTTCACCGAGGTAATGAGAGCCTTCATCTGTCTCAACCAATTTCTTTAACACATCTTCGCCTTCTTTTGCCTCGACATTTGTAATCCGGCCATTTTCAAAGGTAACTTTAAAATTATTGATAATATTTCCCCCGTAGCTTAATGGCTTTGTACTGGATACATAGCCGTTCACGCCGGTTTTGTGTGGAACGGTGAAGACTTCTTCTGTTGGCATATTGGCCATAAATTCATGGCCTTTCTCGTTAATACTGCCTGCCCCGACCCACAGGTGGCCTTCAGGAAGCTCAATCGTTAAATCCGTTCCTGGAGCTTTGTAGTGTAACTTTTTGTACCGTTTATTGTTTAAGTAATCGACTTTCTTATGCAATTCTGCGTCATGATTTTTCCACTCTTGGACAGGGTTCTCTGTATCGGCCCGTACAGCTTTAAAGATTGCTTCCCATAAGGCAGGAATTTGTTCTTCTGCTGGGAGATCAGAAAACACTTTTGCGGCCCAAGCTTGTGATGGAGCAGCAATGACGGTCCAGCTAACCTTATCTGACTGGATATATTGGCGGTATTTTCTCATTGCTTGACCAGCTGCTTTTTGGAAGTCGGCAATACGTTCAGGATTGACCCCTTTTAGCAAGTCAGGACTAGATGAAACGATCGACATAAAAGCGGCGCCTTCTTCTGCCAATTGTTCAAGCATTTGAACACGCCATTTTGGAAACTCCTTGAATGCTTCATCAGGAGCCAAGTCATACTTTAGGCGTGACACCGTATCATCATCCCAATTCACTTGTACATGCTTTGCGCCGGCTTCGTACGCTTTTTTTACAATTAATCGCACAAGCTCAGCAGAGTCAATAGAGGTATTAATAACAAGGGTTTGGCCTTTTTGAATGTTGACACCCACCTTTACTGCTAACTCGGCGTACTTTTCCAATGTTTGCTGAAAGTTTGACATATGTACTCTCCTTTTTTAAACAGAATAGTGAATATATTCTATTGTAACAAGAATAGAGGAAGAGACAAAATTTTATACGGGCAAAAGGGTCATTTTATGGGGAACTGTACAAATTTTCTGTTAAGAAACAGCATTTCACGTTTGTGCCATGTAAATGCGGAAAAGATATAAAAAACCCGAAGATGGGTATCAATCTTCGGGTTTTTTAAATAACAACTGTCTCATCGCATCGGGGTTTACGGCCAAATCCTTTAATGTGTATTGATCTAATACAGCAAGATACGCTTGCAAGGCCTGAAAGAGAACGTGCTTTAAACCGCAGATCGATGTAATAGCACAACGGTTCGCGCTTGGATCAAAACATTCGACTAAATGAAAGTCTTCCTCTGTTTGCCGGACGACTTGGCCGATGTTAATATCCTCTGGTGAAAGGGCAAGGCGGATACCGCCGCCCCGTCCGCGAATCGTTTCAATAAGTCCTAGTTTGCCGAGCTCATGAATCACTTTCATTAAGTGGTTCTTTGAAATTTGATAAGAATCAGCAATTTCTTTTATATTGGAAAGCTCATCCTGTGGTTTAGAGGCTAAATAGAGCAATACACGCAGCGAATAATCAGTGTAGAGAGTTAATTTCATATTTTTCACCACTATTATTTGATACATCTATTATATATGTGTCAATTCAAGGAATCAAAGAATGTGAACGTTTTATTACACTCATTAAAAAGTATTGCTTCGGGAAGAAAAAAGGATTATAAATAAGATGTATTTAAAATACATCTTTAAACAAACCACTAATTGGAGGGCTTATGATGCTATCCCAAAAAACCATTGATATTGTAAAATCAACTGCACCTGTACTTGAACAAAGAGGAAAAGACATTACCACACATTTTTATAAAAGTATGTTTGAAGCTCATCCAGAACTTTTGGATATCTTTAACCATGCTAATCAGGAAAAAGGCCGCCAGCAAACAGCCCTAGCGAACACAGTGTATGCGGCAGCGAAATATATTGATCAGTTAGAAGTATTAATTCCAGCGGTGACACAAATTGCTCATAAACACCGCAGCTTGGCGATTAAGCCGGAACATTATCCAATAGTCGGAGAATATTTATTAAAAGCAATCAAAGAAGTACTAGGTGATGCGGCAACAGATGATATTATTAATGCATGGGCAGAAGCATATGGAGCGATTGCCCAAGTGTTTATTGATACAGAGGCAAACATGTACAAAGAAGCAAGCGAACAGCCAGGTGGGTGGCTAGACTTTAAAGAGTTTGAAGTTGCTGATAAAGTAGAGGAAAGCTCGCTTATTACTTCCTTCTACTTGAAGCCAAAAGATGGCGTGCAGCTGCCTGATTTTCAACCGGGACAATACATTACTGTGAAATTTGATATTCCTGGTGAAAAAAATATCGTCAACCGCCAATACAGCCTGTCTGCTGCTCCTAACAGCGAGTATTATCGTATCTCTGTTAAGCGGGAAGCAGATAACCAGCCGGAAGGGAAAGCCTCCAATTACTTGCATGACCACGTGAACAAAGGTGACGTTATTGAAGTGAGTGCACCTGCTGGAGATTTCTACCTTGATGTGGACAGTGATGCACCGGTTACTTTGATCAGCGGTGGCGTAGGTATTACACCAACGATGAGCATGCTTGAAACACTTGCAGTCAAAAACAGCAAACGGGAAGTTGTCTTTATCCATGCTGCTCGCAATGAAGAAGCACATGCTTTCAAAGAACACACTAAACAATTAGTAAGCGAATTAGAAAATGCCCGTTCCTTCGTGGCTTACGGCGAGAAAAAGAATCAAGAGACTATTTGTGACGTTGAAGGGCACATCAGTGCAGAGTTTTTAAAAGAAGTTGTTCCTGCAAACAGTGTCTGCTATATCTGTGGTCCAATTCCATTCATGGGCGCTGTGATCGGACATTTAAAAGAAAATGGCATTCCAGAAGAGCAAATCAAGTTCGAATTCTTCGGGCCAGCTGTTCAACTTTCATAAAAATAAACTAAAAAACCGGACAACGTCCGGTTTTTTAGTTTATTAGCGCAAAGCAGCTAAACCTATGATCTAAATAGAAAAGACACAGCATCCAGGTTAGGCTCCAGGTGCTGTGTCTTTTTTATTTCTGCTGTTTATCTTTATCCAACACGAAATGCTTGAAGAAATTCGTTTAACTCATGAGCTTGCAGCGGCTTGCTAATAAAATAACCCTGAATTTCATCACAATTCAACGAAACGAGAGTATGCAGCTGTTCCTCTGTTTCCACACCCTCTGCTACAATATGCAGTCTAAATAACTTTCCTAAATTTATAATCATCTGAACAAGTGCACGGCCTTCAGGCGATGTGTTGATATCGTCAATGAACGATTTATCAATTTTCAAGGCATGAATCGGCAGCTTTTTCAAATAAGTCAGCGAGGATACGCCCGTTCCGAAATCGTCAAGAGCAATCGAAATACGGTCTTCTTTAAGACGTTCAATGACACTTACGGCAGCATCAAGGTTTTCCATAATAGACGTTTCGGTGATCTCCAATTCCAAGTGCTTGCTGTCTAAATCGTATTTCTTCAGTGTGTCCGTTACAGTCTGATGGAGGACGTTAGACAGAAACATTGGAGCAGAAATATTAACAGCTATCTTTTCAAGTGGATGGTTACAATTTCTCCACTCTTTCATCTGCCGACAGGCCTCATTCAAAATCCATTCCGTTAATTCGGTGATAAAGCCGTTTTTCTCAGCAATTGGAATAAAAACGGCAGGAGACACAAAGCCAAATAATGGACTGTTCCAGCGAACAAGTACTTCAGCACTGATGATCCTTTTTTCTTTCACATTGTATTTAGGCTGATAGCACAGGTAAAATTCATTGTTTTGTAGAGCTTCCCTAAAACTCATCGCGATCTGGCGCTCTTTTTCATTATCGTGGATGGCAGGGTTGTATATAACAATTTGATTTTTACCATTTGATTTTGCAAAATATAAAGCCTTCTCCGCGGCAGCATTTAGTTGTTCAAATGTACCGCCGTGAGCTGGAGCGAAAGAGATGCCAGCGGAAACGGTTACTGTGACGGGATGCTTCTGAATAGTAAATGGATCAGATAGCCTCTTCAGCAAATTCATTGCTTTTTCGATCGCTTCCTGCTCCGTGTATCTTTCAACAAAGAGGATCGTAAATTTATTGCCTTCCACCCGGCTCAGCAGTCCATCTGTAGGAACGAGTAATTCAAGTCGATGCGAGAAAGCTTTCATCAATAAATTGCCGTTCATAAACCCAAATGTTTCATTAATCCACATAAAGTTATCAATATCCAGCATGATGAGTACGATTGTTTTTTGTTCCTCAGCTAAATAAGAATCAGCCGTCACTTGAAGCTTTCGGCGGTTTGGCAAATCTGTCAGGTCATCATAATAAGCAAGCCGCATGGCGGTTTGTTGATCAAAAACAGAAACAGTGAGAAAAAAGATAAATAGCAGACCGACCATAAAGAAAATCAAAAGAATAAGCGATAGCGGCTGATCAAATTGTTCGTTATTATAAGCAAAGCTGTTCGGAACACAAAAGTTGGCTGCTTTCATACCGGTGTAATGCATGCTGGCGATGCCAAGTCCCATAATGATGCTGGACACCAATTTGTAGGAGAGCTTCTTCTTTTTATTAAACTCATAAAAAATATAAAGAGCTACGTATGAAACAACTGCTGCTATCACAATAGATGACAGTACTAGAGAGGGGCTGTAGGAAATGCTCGCTGTCACTTCCATCGCTTTCATCCCTAAATAATGCATTGCTACAATAGCTAGACCGATAAGAATTCCAGAAACGCCAATCGTCAAGGGCTTCATTTGTCTTTTATGAAGAGTATAGAAGCCGATAGCTGAAGCTGCTATTGCCGGAACAATCGATAATAGAACGATTCCTACTTTATAATCGACCGCAATTGGCAGAGAAAAAGCAAGCATGCCAATGAAATGAACAGACCAGATCGTCAAGCCCATAGAAAAGGAAGCGAGAAGTATCCATGTTTTTCTCTTTGAGCTTTTTGAGGAGGTGATCCGATCGTGCAAGTTTAACGTAACGAACGATCCGAAAATGCCAATGATGAGAGAGAGAAGAACGATGTCTCCTTGATAAAACTCTGATAAAGTTTTCATTATATAGACCGTCTTTCTTTATTTTTGGCGTGTTATATAAAAAAGTACCTTTCTTGTCGAAAAAATGGGAGAAATCATTTAAATATTCGACAAGAAAACACGATATATTTATAGTATCGACTCTCTTTTTCTTTTATGAAGTCTTTTTGACTGCAAAATACTTATAAAAACGAATGCAAAAAACTTTTTTTTAACCGATATTAGATATACAAAAATAAAAATATAGGGTGAATGAGAATGGATAAGAGTACAATCATAGGGATTATTCTAGGTATTGTGGCTGTTGGAGTCGGGATGGTATTTAAAGGGGTAAATCCTACGGTGATAATTAACCCGGCAGCTCTTTTAATTATCTTGCTTGGAACTGTGGCTACTATCGTTATTGCCTTCCCATCAAGTGAGCTAAAAAGAGTACCTAAGCTTTTCGGCATTATTTTCAAAGAGAGACAAATGATGTCGCCACAAGAAGTAATTAGTCAGTTTACAAGCTGGGCTGAGCTTGCTAGAAAAGAAGGATTGCTTGCGCTTGAAGCAAAAATTAATGATGTAAATGAGCCTTTTTTAAAAAATGGACTAAGCCTTGCCGTGGACGGACAGAACGCCGATTACATTCGTGATGTGATGAATGAGGAGCTTTCAGCTATGGAAGAACGTCATAATGCTGGAGCAAGCATTTTTCTTCAAGCGGGCACCTATGCGCCGACGCTTGGAGTACTTGGAGCGGTTATCGGCTTGATTGCAGCTCTTGGCAACATGAATGACACAGAAACACTTGGCCACGCCATCTCAGCGGCGTTCGTGGCAACATTATTAGGGATTTTCACAGGCTACGTGCTTTGGCATCCATTTGCAAATAAGTTAAAGCGGAAATCCAAACAAGAAGTAAAAGTAAAGGAAATGATGATTGAAGGGGTCCTTTCTATTTTAGAGGGGGAAGCTCCACGGGTGCTGGAGCAAAAGTTGTCTTCTTATTTACCGGCAGAGGAGAAGAAGAAATTAATGGAGGAAAGCGGGGAGAAAAATGAGTAAGCGGAAGAAGCATGAAGAGCATGAGCACATGGATGAATCATGGCTTCTTCCTTACGCTGACTTGTTGACTCTGCTGCTTGCTTTATTTATTGTACTGTTTGCGATGAGTTCGGTTGATGCAAAGAAATTCCAGCTTGTGTCTCAAGCATTCAATAGCGCTTTTCAAGGCGGGACGGGTGTGATGGATTATCCTGAAATATCCCCGCCTGAAACAACTTCTGAAAATAATGCCCGTAACAAAGCGATATCAGGCTTAAAAGAACAGGACAAAAAAGAATTGTCGCAAATGAAAGTGAAAATTGATCAATATATTTCGCAGAACAATTTGCAGAACAAAGTAGAGACCGTATTAAGCGGAGAGGGATTGCTGCTGCGTATTCGGGACAATGTTTTATTTAATTCGGGAGTGGCTGAAATCCGAGAAGAAGATAAGAAAGCAGCACAAGAGATTTCACGTTTACTAGAAATGGATTTGCCTCGTATGGTCATCATTAGCGGTCATACAGACAACATTCCTATTAAAACGGCCGAATATGAATCGAACTGGGAGTTGAGCGCCATGAGAGCGGTCAACTTCATGAAAGTCATATTAGAAAATAACAAACTCGACCCTCGTCTGTTTAGTGCGAAAGGGTATGGGGAATATCAACCAATTGCTTCGAATGCAACAGAAGCAGGCCGGGCAAAGAATCGCCGGGTAGAAATATTAGTGTTGCCGCAGGGAGAAAGAGAAAACGGTCAACAGGCTCCGGCTTCTGCAAACTGAACCAGTATGTATGGTTCAGTTTTTTTGTGTTTACAAAAAAAGGAGAAGGGTATAAGGGAATAATTCGGTTTACATACATAATGATAACGAAATGAAGGAGGAGAATGTTGGAGAATTTTATTTCAGGGGTTGAGAGGTTTTCAGGATGGCTATGGGGAGTTCCTTTGATCACTCTCTTAGCCATTTCGGGTATTTTTATGACAATAAAATTAGGATTCTTTCAATTTAGATACCCGCTTTATATTTTTAAACAAACATTGGGCAGCATTTTTGAGAAACCAAAAGGAGAGGGCACGGTCACTCCTTTGCAAGCTTTAACTTCTGCTCTGTCCTCCACAATTGGAGCAGCAAACATTGTTGGTGTACCAGCAGCGATTATGTTTGGCGGCCCAGGTGCTGTTTTTTGGATGTGGGTCATTGCTGTGATTGGCATGGCGATTAACTTCGCGGAAAGTGTACTCTCTGTCCACTACCGAGAGAAAAATGAAGAGGGTGAATTTGTTGGCGGCCCCATGTACTATATGACAAAAGGGCTTAAGATGAAATGGCTGGGGGTTTGGTTTTCCTTTGCTTTAATGATTGAGTTGATCCCTAGCATTATGGTACAAGGAAATTCAGTCGCTTCCACGATCTCGCAAACGTTTCATATAGACGGCCTTTATACAGGTATTGTCATGGCTGCTATTACCGGGCTTGTCGTATTTGGAGGGATTAAAAGGATCGGGCGTGTGACAGAAATCTTTGTTCCTTTTATGGCGCTTCTTTATGTCGGCGGAGCACTTGTGATAGTGGTGATAAATATCGATCAAGTACCAGCTGTGATTTCACTCATTTTTTCTTACGCCTTCCAGCCGATGTCAGCTGTCGGCGGCTTTGCAGGAGCGGCCATTGCGGAAACGATTCGTTGGGGATTTGCCAGAGGGCTGTATTCAAATGAGGCAGGTCTTGGGACAACGCCGATTGCTCATGCAGCTGCTCAGACCGATCATCCGGTTCGACAAGGATTTTGGGCTATTATTGGAATCGTGATTGACACGCTTGTTGTTTGTTCGGCAACAGCCTTTGTTGTTCTTTCAACAGGTGTTTGGAAGCAAGAAGGAGCACTTGATAACCCTTCCGCTTTGACAACCATTGCTTTTAAAGAAAGCTTTGGGGCCTTTGGCGGTTTGCTCGTTACGATTTCATTGATTTTCTTTGTCTTGTCGACGGTTATCGTGGTGGTCTTCTATGGTTCTAAACAAGCCGAGTTTTTATTCAATTTAAAAGCAGCACAAGGAATTAAAGTAGTGTATTTAGCCGCCATTATTCTTGGAGCCGTCGGTGCTGCTCAAACGATCTGGTCATTTCTTGACTTGGCATTAGCGGCTATTTTGCTGCCAAACATCGTGGCTGTACTGCTTCTTAGTGGGAAAGTAAAAGCCTTAAAGGACGAATTCTTTGAATCAGAAAAGTACTATTTAAAGGATATTAAGGATAAGAAGATTAGTTAAGGGAAGCGGTTGCCCTAGTGGCAGCCGCTTTTCTGTGTTTAACGGATTGTGAAAAGGGAAGTATACAAATGGCATAAAAACATAAAAAAAAGAAAGGAGATTTTATAATGAGTAAAAAAATTGCTGTACTCGTAACAGATATGGTAGAGGATTCAGAATATACAGAGCCTGTAAATGCTTTTAAAGAAGCAGGGCATGAAGTAGTTAATATTGAAAAAGAAGCTGGAAAAACCGTAAAGGGAAAACAAGGAGAAGCCACCATTACGATTGATAAAGGAATTGATGAAGTAAGTGCAGATGAATTTGACGCACTATTAATACCAGGCGGATTTTCTCCGGATAAACTTCGGGCAGATGATCGCTTTGTGAACTTTACTAAAGCATTTATGGATGAAAAGAAACCGGTGTTTGCCATTTGTCATGGACCGCAACTGTTAATCACTGCCAAAACATTAGAAGGAAGACATGCAACAGGATATAAATCTATTAAAGTAGATATGGAATATGCAGGGGCTGCTTATAAGGATGAAGAAGTAGTCGTTTGCCAAGACCAGCTTGTAACGAGCCGTACACCTGATGATATTCCAGCCTTCAATCGAGAATCGTTAAAGATGCTTGCTAAATAATAAAGTAACGGAAAGCCGGTAAACACCGGCTTTTATTTTTTTAAATTACCAATTTCTTCTACAATAGCTTGCATTTCACTAGGGCTAAAATTGTCCTTGCGATTGACTAGTTCATAAATTTCTTTTAAGTCTTCATAAGAAGAGTCATTGAAATGCTCAGGCTTAACAGCGCCGACATTCACCATGCGTAATTTTGTAGTGATTTTTTCTAACATATACTCAATATTTTCAGGGGACTTTACAGACAGATCCACACTTTCCACCCTCTCCAGCGATTTTATAACATCATTTCACTTTTTAATATGTTTGTCAATCAGCCTTTTCAATAAAAACAGGCCTTTGAAAACCTGTTTCAGCTATGATCAAACGTTTGCTTCCGGCCATACCAGTTAAGTTAGGGACGATCCTGAGTCCATTCATCCTATCGGCAAATGTCCAAACCAGCTCTAGGCTTGTCACTGCTCCAATTGTTATCGGTCTGATAGAAGAGATATTATCGGTTGATTCTACCTAATGCATGGCTATATATTAAAAAAGAAGGAAAAGATTAATCTATTAAAGAATAAGGTTCATGGTACTTCTTAAGGAGACGAACAATTATTCATCTTGCTTTCAGGTACAGAAGAGGTTCTGCCGCTTTCATTAAACAATGTTTTGTTATTTTACAAAAGGGGAATTGATAAGGCATAAGAATATTGAGGGTTCTACAGCTGAGGATAGAACGGAAAGGACGATTCTTTATTCTTAAAGTGAGCCAGCAAAAATGTACGTTGAATAAGCAGATGACTAGTTCGGAGGATCCATCGGCAGAATTCTGCGGATACAATTAGTCAGAAAAGAAAGGATGATAGAAAATGGGAAAAGGTAAATTTTTTACAAAGGTTGCAATCGGTGCCGCTATTGGAGGAGCGATTGCTTTATTGGATCGACAAACAAGAGCAGAAATGAAGGAATGGGCTGTTTACTTATTTGAAATGGCAAAAGACCCTGAAAACTTATCTGCTTCATCCAGAGAGATCATGAACCGTGCAAAAGAAACCGCTCAACAAATTAGTGAAGATGTAAGCTATATTCGTGGAAAAGTGGATAGTCTAAGAGATTTGACACCTGAAGTAAAAGACCTTGTTGATGAAACAAAGAGTACGTTTCTTCCTGAGGGGGAAAGCACAGCAGGGGGAGCTTCAGTGACGCACTAGGAGGAGATTATTTGTCCGATAACAAGATAGGGATAAAAGTTTTTTCAAAACATCTGTTGAGAAGAATACAAAAATCCGATGTTCCGGACACTGCTGCTCAAATGGCGTATTACTTTTTGCTGTCTCTCTTTCCGTTATTAATTTTCGCTGTAACCCTGCTGGCTTACTTGCCGATCAGCCAGCAGGATATGTTTTCTTTGATCCGTGACTATGCTCCCGGTGATACAGTAGAAACAATTCAAAATACATTAAATGAGATACTAGAAAACCGCAATGGGGGCTTACTCTCTTTCGGGATTATCGCCACAATTTGGTCAGCTTCCAACGGCATGAATGCCATCATTAAAGGATTAAATCATGCCTATAATGTCGATGAAACACGGCCTTTTTATAAGGCAAGAGGGATGTCTGTGCTATTAACATTCGGTTTAATCTTTATAATGGCAGCCGCCCTTATCCTACAAGTGTTTGGTAAACAAATTGGCTTGTTTGCCTTTAACTATTTAGGGCTGTCTGATCAGTTTTTAACGCTTTGGAATTGGCTGCGCTGGCTTGTTTCCCCTTTGTTAATCTTTGGGGTGTTTGTGGGATTATATTACTTAGCTCCTAATCTTAGCGTAAAATGCGTAACCGTTCTGCCAGGCGCCATCTTTGCTGCGATTGGCTGGATTATTGTTTCTCTAGGTTTTTCTTTCTATGTTAACAATTTTGGGAATTATTCAGCCACATACGGCAGCATCGGAGGAATTATTGTGATGATGATTTGGTTTTATCTGTCGGCTATGATTATTCTTGTCGGCGGAGAAATCAATGCTTTGAAAAATGACTTAAAAGGCAGCTGCTAAAGAAACCCGCCTGTTTGACAGGCGGGTTTTCGGCGGTTGACAAGCTCGTCTGCCTGTAGTGCTCATCCTTGACGGTGTATTTGTGCGCTCACGATCAACAAAATCAAGCGCACAAACAGAAAAAAGCTATTCAGCAAGGCTGAATAGCTTTACAATCTTAACAGACGCAGTCCGTTCAGAATAACAAGGATCGTACTGCCTTCATGCCCAATTACGCCAAATGGCAGGTCAAGTACTTGGAAGAAGTTAGAGATAATTAACAGCATAATGACGGCTATAGAAAAGACGACATTTTGCTTTATGATCCGCTTCATCTTTTTTGATAAACGAATCGCTTCTGCAATCTTTGGCAAGTCGTTTTTCATTAAAACGATATCGGCTGTTTCGAGGGCGACATCTGAGCCTTCTCCCATAGCGATGCCGATATTGGCTGTGGCTAAGGCAGGTGCATCATTAATGCCGTCTCCTACCATAGCGACCGTTTGATAGTCATCAATCAGTGTTTTTAGGTGGTCCACTTTATGCTCCGGAAGGCATTCAGCGATAAAAGTGTCTAAATGAGCTTCTTTAGCGATCGCTTGTGCTGTTATAGCATTGTCGCCGGTTAACATAATGGTATGAATCCCTTCTTGGTGAAGCAGTTCTAATGCATGCTTTGTCTCTTCGCGGATTAAATCCTTTAACGCGATAACGGCTGCAATCCCTTGATCATCTGCTGCAAAAACAGTTGTTTTTCCGGAAGCAGCGAGCTCATTAGCGATGCCTTCAGAGAAAGAGAGCGCCGCTTCTTTGCCAACAAAATCAGCTTTACCCACTTTCCACTGCTTCCCATTTACTATTCCTTTTACTCCCCAACCCGCGGCATCTTCCAATTGGTCAGGTGCAGAATAAGCGATATTTTTCTCCTGAGAGAAACGGACAATGGACTGAGCAAGCGGATGGTTAGATTGACTTTCAATGGATGCAACAACACTTAGTAATTCAGTTTCTGCCAATCCTTCGCGAACAATGATATCTGTTACTTCGGGTTTTCCTTTCGTGAGCGTACCTGTTTTATCAAAGGCAATCGCTTTTATGTTACTTAAGTTCTCCAGATGAACGCCGCCTTTAAATAAAATGCCATGACGGGCTCCGTTAGAAATAGCTGAAAGCGTCGCTGGCATGATGGAGGCAACGAGTGCACAAGGAGACGCGACAACGAGCAGCACCATAGCGCGGTAAAAAGTTTCTGTCCAACTCCAGCCAAGGGCAAAGTGAGGGAGGAACATCATGACGGCTACGGCCGCCAACACAACTTTTACATAACGGCCTTCAAACTTTTCAATGAATAATTGAGAAGGAGACTTTTCGCTCTGGGCAGACTGAACGAGCTGAATAATTTTTTGGAAAAGCGTCTCACTCGCTGGCTTCGTTACTTCAACATAAACAGATCCGGTAATGTTCACTGTACCTGCGAACACTTCTCCGTTTTTTTGCTTAGACACAGGGATGGATTCACCTGTTATGGCAGCTTCATCAATCGTTGTCTGTCCTCTTGAGATAACCCCATCAGCCGGGATACGCTCGCCTGGTTTCACAAGAATTAAATCTCCGACTGCAAGGGAAGAAACGTGAACTTTTTCTTCCTCGCCATTTCGAATCAGCCAAGCTTCTTCAGGCTGAATGTCCATTAATGAAGAAATTTCTTTTTGGCTTTTATTCATCGTATAGGTTTCTAGGGCGCCACTGAGAGCGAAAATGAAAATTAAGATCGCTCCCTCGGTCCAATAACCTATTAAAGCTGATCCAATAGCAGCAAAGATCATCAGCATTTCTACATTTAGTTCCTTATCGGCAATCGTTTCTTCGATTCCTTCTTTCGCTTTGGCAAAGCCGCCGATCATAAAGGCCAACACATAACCTGTAACCGCCGCTGAATGAAGGCCGTTTTTATCTAAAAGCCATCCCGTCAAAATCAATACACCGCTTAAAAGAGCTGCTATGAGCTCTGCATGGGGTTTCAGGGAAGCGATCCAATGAGCTTCTTCTTGTCTAGCTTGTAAAACCTTTGCTTGTGCATTCATTTATCGTTCCTCCTTAAATGATAATTAGTGAAACCTAATTGAGAATGGTAATCATAATCTTTTTCCTTTTGATGAATGAAAACAATTATCATTTGGCTTAAAATCAGCTTTTTCTTGAGAATAAAGTTCAATTATCAATTTAAAATTATTATAATTAAGGATATATTAACATAGATGGGGAGAAAAATAAAGGATAATCTAGCGGTATGTGTTGAATCAAACATTTGCCTAGATATAGATGTTTCACCCTAAATAATCTAAAATAAAATAGATCATATAGAAGAGGTGAAAGTGCTATGAAATTTAGTATGAAAGAGGGCGGATTTACAGCGCAGCTTCCTTATGGACAGCTTGATGTCTCTGGTGATGAACAGTATGGTTTTCGTCCATATCAACTTTTAACCGCATCGATCGCTGTGTGCAGCGGCGGGGTGCTTCGAAAGATTCTTGAGAAGAAACGCATGAACGTAGAAGATATCGAAATTAACACAAACGTTTATCGTAACGCTCAAGAGGCTGACCGCATCGAAAAAGTGGAAGTCCACTTTATTATCAAAGGGAAAGAGTTATCTGACGTACAAATAAAGAAAGCGATGGAATTGACGAGAAAAAACTGTTCAATGGTACAGTCTGTTATTCCTGTGATTGAAGTAGTCGAAACTTTTGAAATTGTTCCAGTTTAATAAGCGCCTCCATCACCGTTAAGAAATAAGAAAAAGGGGTATGTTGATAAAAACACTTATTTATTTCTTAACGGGAAAAGAGGTCAGCTTATGGACAAGATATTTGGGGTTATGGTGCTGATCGGTGTTCCGCTGTCTGTAGCTGGATCACTTATGCACTGGCCGACATTGATGATGTTTGGCATTTATTGCTTAACGATTATTGCCTTATCAAGCTATATGGGCAGAGCCACTGAAAGTCTCGCGATTATAGCAGGGCCGAGAATTGGCGGTTTGTTAAATGCTACATTTGGAAATGCCGTAGAATTAATCATTTCCATATTTGCTTTGCAGGCGGGCCTCATTGGCGTTGTTCTGGCTTCTCTAACTGGTTCTGTACTAGGAAACTTATTGCTTGTCTCGGGGATTTCGTTTTTTTTAGGCGGTTTGAAGTACAAGCGGCAAAAATTTAATGAGTATGATGCTCGCCATAACTCAGGTCTTTTAATGTTTGCGGTCATTGTGGCTTTCGTTATTCCTGAGATTTTTTCGTGGGGAATGAACAAGTCCGAAACCTTATCTTTAAGCGTTGGGATTTCCATTATCATGATCATTCTTTATTTAGCGGCGCTGTTTTTTAAACTAGT
The DNA here is from genome assembly GCF_001685015.1 of Pseudobacillus wudalianchiensis. Taxonomy (GTDB): domain Bacteria; phylum Bacillota; class Bacilli; order Bacillales; family Domibacillaceae; genus Pseudobacillus; species Pseudobacillus wudalianchiensis. Next base: position 45,912 of record NZ_MAYT01000029.1, on the reverse strand, counting down.
TACGCATCGTGGGGTGTACGCTAACAAGCCTGTAGAAGAAGAACAGCATGAGGAGCCGGAATGGTCAAAGGGAAAAGCTGTTATTGTCTTGCTTTTAGCGACACTTGCTGTTGCATACGTATCGGAAAATTTGGTCCATACGTTTGAAGCAGTGGGAAAAAGCTTTGGCTGGACAGAATTGTTTATCGGGATCATAATCGTGGCGATTGTCGGAAATGCGGCAGAGCATGCTTCTGCTGTATTGATGGCGATGAAAAATAAAATGGATGTAGCGGTAGAAATTGCTGTCGGTTCAACGCTTCAAATTGCTATGTTCGTTGCTCCGGTGCTCGTTCTGCTTTCATTAGCGTTTGATCAATCCATGCCGCTCGTTTTTACGATACCAGAGCTTGTAGCGATGGTGACGGCCGTCTTTTTGGCTGTTATTATCTCAAACGATGGTGAAACAAACTGGTTTGAAGGCTTAACGCTTCTGGCTGCTTATTTTATTATGGGAATTGGCTTTTATCTATTATAGTTAAAAAAGCTGTGCAAGTGATTCGCTTGCACAGCTTTTTTGCTGTCATGCGGATAAGTTGAAAAGGGGGGAGCAAACTAAGCAAAAGAGATAGGGAGGATAGAACCGAATGAACTGGATCCGTTTATTGTTGTGCATATTTATCGCCTTTATATATACAGGAAGCCCACAGTCTGTTTTTGCTGAAAAGAAAGGAAAAGCGACAGAGGAAAAAATGCCTGCTTCCGTTAAAAATATTGCACGGGAAAACACTTATCTTAATGAAGAAGATGATCTATCTGAATTGCAGCCGAGTGAGTTAACGAAAGAGCTGTTAAGCACTTCCCAAACGAAAATTACGAACCCTTCATTAGTCCGTATGCTCAATGAATCGGCTATTAAAAAATCGCCGTTTGCTTTCGGAACAAGAATGTCCGTATTTCTTGGTGAATGGCCGCTTGCTTACCACTCCAAAGAAACGAACGCCAACTGGGAATATCAAAAAATCAACACAAATTTTTACGATAATAGAGCAGGAAAGATTAATTACCAAATCCACTATGTTCAAGAAACTCATAAAGTAATAAAGGGCGGTTTATCAGCCAAACTGCCGAAAACTGAAGAAGTCCAGCAAATGATTTTAAAAGAAGCCATCACCAAGACTGGCTGGCCATTAGCTTATACAACGGCTGTCGGGGCTGGAACAAAGCAGAATGAAGTATACAATGTACCGCCCAAAACAGCTGGTTATTTATATGGCTTTGCGCCGGCAGTGCATGAAAGAGGGGTTATTACGTACGGAGAAGTCTACCTCGTCGTGTCCGGATGGAAACGGGCTATTGTTGTTAAAAATGTAAGCTCCAAACCGATCAGCGCTTGGATCCCTGTTAAAAACCATGTTTCATTCAGTTATAAATCCGTTCGGCAGCCATAGATAAGCCAATTCGTCTTTCGGAGTACACTATCTTTTTTAGCAGAAATCATTGAATTAAGCTGCTAAATCCTTTACGATGAAAGGCAGACGAAAAAGTAAATCATACAGGAGTGCTAAACGGATATGAAGCCCATTACCGATAAAGAATCACAGATTAATTATTTAAAGCAGCGTTTAAATATGTTTATGGAAGTGTTGGATGCCATTGAGCCGGCAGAAACAGAAATTGAGGACATTGACCGCCTTCTGGAAATGATTGATGATATTGAAGAAAAATGCGAACAGTTTAAAGGTCGATAAGGACGAGAGGGAACAGACATTAAGAACCAGCTATGCAGCTGGTTCTTTTTATTGTAATGAAGTTCTCCTTTAAAACAATAAAGTTCAGCAGTATAATAAGAAGCGTATTGTCATGCCAAGAGATACATAAAGAGTGAGTGGAGAGGGGAAAGATCATGAATTTGGAAAAGTTCCAACAAAGTATGTATGAGTTGATTGTCGAAACATCAACTAATTTACCGAAGGATGTCCGCCGGGCAGTCAAAGCAGCGGCTGTTCGTGAAAATGCAGGAACAAGTGCAGCGATGAGCCTTGCTACTATTACAAATAATATCCAAATGGCGGATGAAAATATTTCTCCTATTTGTCAAGATACAGGAATGCCGACGTTTAAGGTAAAGACACCCGTTGGCGTTAATCAATTGCAGATTAAAGAAGCCATTTATGAAGCAATGATAGAAGCAACAAAAAATGGGAAGCTGCGTCCTAACTCTGTTGATTCATTAACAGGTGAGAACAGCGGCAATAACTTGGGAGCTGGCACACCAGTCATCAAATTTGAGCAATGGGAAAAAGATTATATTGACGCTCGTCTCATTTTAAAAGGCGGCGGCTGTGAGAATAAAAATATTCAATACAGTCTTCCTTGCGAGCTTGAAGGCCTTGGAAAAGCTGGACGTGACCTTGATGGTATCCGTAAGTGTATTATGCATTCTGTTTATCAGGCTCAAGGACAAGGATGCAGTGCCGGATTTATCGGCGTCGGCATCGGCGGTGACCGCACAACAGGCTATGAGCTAGCAAAAGAACAGCTTTTCCGCCGTGTTGACGATGTGAATCCTAATGAAAGTCTTCGCCAGTTGGAAGAGTATGTCATGAAGCATGCGAACGAGCTTGGAATCGGGACAATGGGATTCGGCGGCGAAACAACTTTGCTAGGCTGTAAAATTGGGGTCATCAATCGTTTGCCAGCAAGTTTTTTCGTCTCCGTTGCCTACAACTGTTGGGCTTTCCGCCGCTTAGGTGTCCAAATTGATCCAACAACAGGAGAAATCCAAGAGTGGTTCTATCAAGACGGTGAGGAAATTGTATTTGATGCTCCTCAACAAGAAGAAACAAAATCAGAAAGCCGTACCTTTACATTAACAGCACCAATTACAGAAGAACAAATCCGTGAGCTTAAAGTAGGGGACGTTGTTAAAATCAGCGGCAGAATGTACACAGGCCGTGATGCCATTCATAAATATTTAATGGATCACGACGCACCAGTTGACTTAAACGGCCAAGTTATTTACCACTGTGGACCTGTCATGCTTAAAGATGAGCAGGGTGAATGGCACGTGAAAGCAGCAGGACCAACAACTTCTATCCGTGAGGAGCCTTATCAAGGAGATATCATGAAGAAGTTTGGCATCCGTGCGGTTATCGGAAAAGGCGGCATGGGACCGAAAACTCTTGCTGCGTTGAAAGAACACGGCGGCGTTTACTTAAATGCCATCGGTGGAGCCGCTCAATATTATGCAGATTGCATTAAGTCTGTTGATGGTGTTGATTTAATGAATTTTGGTATTCCGGAAGCAATGTGGCACCTGCAAGTAGAAGATTTTACAGCTGTTGTAACAATGGATTCACATGGCAACAGCCTGCATGAGCATGTCGATAAGTCTTCTCTAGAAAAGCTTTCTCAATTTAAGGAACCAGTATTTAGCTAATCATTTAATTAATTAAGCCTCCTTGTTTCTCATAAACAGGGGGCTTTTTATGCTGGCTCCCTGATTTTGGTCTTAGCAGGATAACTTTCCGGCTGAATCGTGAAAAAGCTCGCCATTTAGCTCGTTTTTTCGGTTATAATGTAAGTTGTTTACTTAATTTATTATCCGAAGTTGAGAGGAAGAGAGGAATGAATCAAGAACATACAACCAAACAACCTAGTGCTTCTGGAAACCAAAGTACGGGTAAAATATTATGGCAATTAACCCGCCCGCATACGTTAACTGCTTCATTTGTGCCTGTTTTAATTGGAACGGTGTTAGCCATGTTTTATACAAAGGTGGACGTGTGGCTGTTTTTAGCGATGCTCTTTGCCTGTCTCTTTATTCAAATCGCGACGAATTTATTTAATGAGTATTACGATTTTAAGCGCGGTTTAGACACAGAGGAGTCTGTCGGCATCGGCGGAGCCATCGTTCGTCATGGGATGCAGCCGAAAACAGTCCTGCAATTAGCGATTGGATTTTATATACTAGCACTTTTATTAGGCATCTATATATGTGAAAGCAGCAGCTGGTGGCTGGCACTCGTTGGTCTCGGCGGAATGGCAGTTGGCTATTTATATACAGGCGGCCCGCTTCCTATTGCTTATACACCATTTGGAGAGCTTTTCTCGGGCTTATGCATGGGTTCTTTCTTCATATTGATTTCGTTTTTCATCCAGACAGGTGTCGTGAATACGCAAAGTATGATGATTTCGATTCCTATTGCGATTCTCGTAGGAGCCATTAACCTTTCCAATAATATTCGCGACATTGAAGAGGATAAAAAGGGCGGAAGAAAAACATTAGCCATTTTAATGGGGCACGAAAAGGCTGTTTATTTCTTAGGATTCTTGTTTGCTTTTGCTTATGCATGGGTAGTGGGATTAGTGATTCTAGATGACGTTAGCCCTTGGCTGTTCCTTATCTTTTTAAGTGTGCCGAAGCCTATTCAGGCAATTAAGGGATTTATTGGACAAGCCGTTCCTAAGCGAACAGGCTTAGCGATGAAAGCTACTGCCCAAACGAATACATTCTTTGGATTCCTGTTGTCAATCGGGCTATTTATTAGCTATTTTTGGTGAAAATTAAATCGGTAAAAGGCGGATATTTTCTTTTTTAAAACTGAAACTAAAGAAAAAGAGCAAAGGAAGATGATGATGAAACGGATCATATACGGCTTGCTTGCCGCTCTATTTTTCTTTAGTTTCACAACTCCAGCTATGTCAGCATCCAATCAGCCGATCCACTGGGGATTTAAAAAAGCGGCGAATGAACAACCCGCAGAAGCCGGAGCGCAGCTTGATCAGCTGCTGGCTGAAAACGGGGCCTTTTACAAGGACAGCGCCAAAGAAAAAGTATTGTACTTAACGTTTGATAATGGCTATGAAAACGGCTATACGGCAAGTGTTCTCGATACATTAAAGAAGGAAAAAGTACCGGCAGCTTTTTTTATTACAGGGCATTACTTAAAGAGTGCTCCTGATCTTGTCAAGAGAATGAACAAGGAAGGCCATATCATTGGCAACCATTCTTGGCACCATCCTGATTTAACGCAAGTCAGTGACGCAAAACTAAGAGAAGAGCTGGAGCTTGTAAAAAAAGAAACAGCACGGATTACAAAGCAAAAAGACATGAAGTATCTTCGGCCGCCGCGCGGCATTTTCAGTGAACGAACATTAAAGGTGGCCCGGGAAGAAGGGTATACACATGTCATGTGGTCGCTTGCTTTTGTTGATTGGCAGACAAATAATCAAAAGGGCTGGCAGTATTCTTACGATAACATTATGAAACAGATCCATCCGGGAGCCGTCCTCTTGCTTCATACTGTCTCAAAGGATAATGCAGAAGCACTGCCAAAGGTGCTTAAAGATTTGAAAAAGAAGGGGTACCGTTTCGCAAGCCTGGATGAGTATCGCAAAAAACAAAAAAGAGTTTCTTTATAGGGCTGCTGCGGCAGTCCTGTTTTTTCGTTATAATGGGGAGATACGAGTGGGCAAAAACAGTGAGGACGTGACAACGTGAAACAAGAAAATAAAGCAAAGATCAAAGTGAAGCAAACGTTTCCGCTGACGATTAAACGAATGGGCATTAATGGTGAAGGTGTCGGCTATTTTAAACGGCAGGTTGTCTTTGTTCCCGGCGCTCTTCCGGGGGAAGAAGTGGTCGTAGAGGCAGTGAAAGTACACCCGAAGTTTACAGAAGGACGAATTAAAAAAATCCGCAAAAAATCTGAGCATCGCATTGCGCCGCCATGCCCGGTATATGATCAATGCGGCGGCTGCCAGCTTCAGCATGTGACCTACAGCCAGCAATTAGCGGCTAAACGTGATATTTTAATTCAATCGTTAGAACGGTATACGAAGATTCCAGTGGAGACGCTTGATATCCGAGAGACCATTGGCATGGACGATCCATGGCATTACCGTAATAAAAGTCAGTTTCAGGTCGGGCAGCAAGATGGAATGGTGATCGCTGGATTGTACAGCTTAAATTCGCACAAGCTAATCGATATTCCGGATTGTATCGTGCAGCAGCCGGCATTAAATGAAGTGCTCAATAAAGTAAAGCTAATCTTACAGGACTTTCATATTCCAATTTATGATGAAAAGAAAAACAAAGGTGTCGTAAAAACGATTGTCACCCGCGTCGGCATCGCAACGGGTGACATTCAAGTTGTGATTGTCACAGCGACGCACGAGCTGCCGAAAAAAGAACTGATCGCAGAAGAAATTCAAAAGCGGCTGCCTAACGTAAAATCGATTATTCACAATATTAATCCGAAAAAGACATCGTTAATTTTCGGTGATAAAAGCTTGCCGCTTGCTGGTTCTGAAACGATTGAGGAGCGGCTTGGAGAGCATAAATATTCTCTTTCTGCGCGAGCATTTTTTCAACTCAACCCCGAGCAGACTGTGAAGCTTTATAATGAAGTGAAAAAAGCGGCTCAGCTGACCGGCAAAGAAAAGGTAGTCGACGCCTATTGCGGTTCCGGTACGATTGGCCTTTGGATCGGTGAAGGGGCCGCAGAAATCCGGGGAATGGATGTCATTGAAGAGTCGATTAAAGATGCGAGAGAAAATGCTAAAGCGCTAAAAATTAAAGCGGTATATGAAGTCGGAACGGCAGAGCAGTGGCTTCCCAAATGGTTAAAAGAAGGCTGGAAACCGGACGTCGTTATCGTCGATCCTCCACGGACAGGCTGCGATCAAAAACTGCTCGATACGATCAAAAAGGTAAAGCCTGAACGTTTCGTCTATGTATCCTGTAACCCCTCCACGCTTGCTAAAGATATTAATCAATTGAGCCATTTTTATAATATCGACTATATTCAGCCTGTTGACATGTTCCCGCAAACGGCGCATGTTGAGAGCTGTGCACTCCTTGTAAGGAAAGATCAATAAGAGGTGTCACAATGAGTACAGAGCCTTTCCTTTTGAGAGAGGCTCTTGTTTTTATCTGATCCCAGAAAAGGTTTGTCTTTATTCATTAAGGATTAAAAGGCTTTTGCGATTTCAGATTCTTTTTCCTGTTGACCTCTTGTTAATCCAGTCTTCTTCCAATCTTTTTAGTAAAGCTTCATTTTAAATCGAACAGTGGAATGGAGGTTGATGGAGTGAGCTTTAGCAGGAAATCATTTTGGTGTATAGAAAGTCTGAAGTTAAAATAAACATTTCTGATCAGTTTGATAAAAAGTACTTAAGCATGGTATAAGTGTAAAGGAAGCAGGGACACGTTGCTTTTGAATTTTGGGATAATGGTTTGGCCTGGTATCCCATCATGAGAGGATTGGAGTTTGAATATGACAGAAAATTTTTGGCGTGATTTACCACGACCTTTTTTTATACTAGCACCAATGGAGGATGTGACGGATGTTGTTTTTCGCCATGTAGTGAGTGAAGCAGCCAGACCTGATGTGTTTTTTACAGAGTTTACAAACAGTGAGAGCTATTGTCACCCAGAGGGGAAACGCAGTGTGCGCGGGCGTTTGACTTTTACGGAGGATGAACAGCCAATGGTAGCACATATATGGGGGGATAAGCCTGAATACTTTCGGCAAATGAGTATTGGTATGGCGGAACTTGGGTTTCGAGGTGTGGATATCAATATGGGCTGTCCTGTGCCTAATGTGGCACAGCATGGAAAGGGAAGCGGTCTTATCCGTCGTCCAGAAGTTGCAGCAGAGTTAATACAAGCAGCAAAAGCAGGAGGATTGCCCGTAAGTGTGAAGACAAGGCTTGGTTACACTGAGATAGACGAATGGCATGACTGGTTGACACACATATTGAAACAAGACATTGTCAATCTTTCCATTCATCTGCGTACAAGAAAGGAAATGAGCCAGGTAGATGCTCATTGGGAGCTGATTCCGGAGATCAAGAAACTTCGTGATCGTGTGGCACCAAATACGCTTTTGACGATCAATGGGGATATCCCTGACCGTCAAACGGGCTTAAAGCTTGCTCATCAATACGGTGTGGACGGGGTTATGATTGGGCGTGGTATTTTTAAAAATCCATTTGCCTTTGAAAAGGAGCCGAAAGAGCATAGCAGTCAGGAATTGCTTGATCTCTTAAGGTTGCATCTCGATCTTCATGATAAATATTCAGGGTTGGAGCTGCGTCCGTTCAAGGCTCTTCATCGCTTTTTTAAGATATACGTCAAAGGATTTCGAGGGGCAAGTGAATTAAGAAATCAATTAATGAGCACAGAGTCAACAGATGAAGTGCGTGCATTGCTCGATAACTTTGAGTCAAAGAATCTTGATGGAATAGGGGAACAGTAGAAGTGTCCCAATTCGAAGTAAAAGGGAAGTAGGACGTTAAACTGGTGTGAAGGCGGTATCGAATTGGATTCATTCGCGCCAATTTTTACTTTACAGTCCATCCGCGTAGAGCCTATGACTTTGCTGACGTTGAAAGAGTAACTTTAAAATAAATCGTTGATAATTAAACTAAAGTTTTGCTTATTAGACCTCGATTCGCTTAAAAACTTTTGCGAATTCGGGGTCTTTCTCTTCTCCATAGGCACATTTGGTTTTCTTGATTTTACTTCTGTTTGTTTTCTTGGAATAATTTTAAAACGTAATTTTATTTAAAATCTGAAAGTTTAACTGGATAGTTTGATATGTTTTATTAGAAACCTCGCCGTTCAACGCATGTTTAAAAAATTTACATAACAGGTACGGCTAACAGATGTACATTTAATAGATTCTAATACTAAATGTATACTCCTTAAGTAATGATTGCTATAATAAAAATGGAATAAATTGTTTCTGATTTGATCTTTGCTGACTCTACTAATAGTTTACTTGGCTTTATTCAACCAATAGTGGAGAGCTTTTATAGAAAAAGTTCTATATAGTGGTGAGTGAGAGGATGGTGCTTGCATGAATAGTGAAAACATGGCTGCTTTTATTCGAGAGCGGCGAAAATCAAAAAACATGACACAGAGAGAATTAGCAGAAAGATTGAATATTACCGATAAGGCGGTTTCCAAATGGGAACGAGGATTAAGTTATCCTGATATATCTATCTTATCTTCACTTGCTGATATTTTAGGAGTTAGTGTATCCGAATTGCTAAATGGCGAAAGAAGTGCTGAGTCATCTCCAGAGCTAGAAATAGTTGAAACGACTTTGCGGTATGCCAATAAAGTAACATCCAATAAAAGAAAATCGGTGGACTTAATCGCCAAAATGACCATTACGGTAATTTGTTTAATAAGCATATTGGTTTGCATGATTTGTGATGTTGCCGTTTCCGGTCATCTTGCGTGGTCTCCATACCCCGTTGCAAGTATGATCTTTGTATGGCTTATTATCACTCCATTATTTCACTTTAAGAGAAATAAAGTGCGCAAGGCCCTTTTTTCTTTAAGTATTTTTATCATCCCGTTTTTATTTGCATTAAATCAAATTATGGGTGGTACGAAGCTTCTGTTGCCTCTGGGCATTCCGCTCTCACTGATCGTTGTTTGCTATATATGGGTGATATATCTTTTGTTTACAACTGAAAAGATGACGAGGTGGACGTTGGCTTCTATTTCAATCGTAACTGGCATTCCTCTAGGAATCACAATTGATTCCGTTATTTCAAAGTTTGTCAATCAGCCTATTATGGATGTTTGGGATCTGTTGTCATACGGAACGTTAGTCATCGCCGCGATGATCACCTTCTTCATAGGAAGAAAAGGAAAGCAGTTAGAGCCCCGTACATAATGGTTAGGGAATCACTCGGAAAAGGATAAAGTGAGCTTATCAAAAACCGCCCACAAGGTGGTTTTTCTTTTTTTAGAAAAATTTCTAATGGAAAAGGGAGCTTCTTCATCTTAAGGATTCTTAAGAATTTCCATCACTATTTCTTCAGATTTGAATTTTATTCTAAACGTATAACTTTCAAACTAAGGGAGTGATGGAGAGTTGAAAATAGGTACGTTCTTATTACAGTCTATTTTAAATCCAAGAAAAGTGGGAGCGGTTTTCCCGAGTTCTGTTTATCTTGCTGAAAAGATGATGAGTGCCGTTCAGTTTCAACAGGCCAAGTATGTAGTGGAATACGGACCGGGAACGGGTGTATTTACTGATAAAATCCTTACCTATAGAAAGCCGGATACGCTTGTTTTATTGATAGAGCATAATAAAGAGTTTTATAAACAGTTAAAAGAAAAGTACAAGGCAGAGAAAAATCTCATTATTGTTAATGACACGGCAGAACAAATTGATTGGTATACGAAAAGATATGGAATTCCAGCAATCGACTATGTGATTTCTGGCTTGCCTTTTGCCAGTTTGCCTAAACATGTTTCCCATAATATTTTAGATAAAACAAAAAAGCTATTAAGTTCTGATGGCGAGTTTATCACTTTTCAATACAGCTTATGCAGGAAAGAATTCATCAGTCAATTTTTCAGCCATATCGATGTTAAACTGGAATATAGAAATGTACCGCCTGCTTTTATATTCAACTGCAATAACCAACAATTATTGATAAGAAACCAGGAACGGATGTGACAAGGTCATGATGGGGAACATTTTAATTGTAGATGATGATCAAGAAATTAGAAATCTCATTTCTATTTATTTGGAAAACGAGGGATTGAAAACTCAAAAAGCAGAGGATGCTTTGGAAGCATTGAAGCTGTTAGAGAAAAGTGAATGTGACCTTATCATTTTAGATATTATGATGCCAAACATGGATGGCATTCAAGCTTGTATAAAGATTAGAGAAGAGCGTCATTTACCGATTATTATGCTTTCTGCCCGGTCAGAAGATATGGATAAAATCCAGGGTCTTGCCTCTGGCGCTGACGATTATATCACAAAGCCATTTAACCCACTGGAATTAATAGCAAGGGTAAAATCTCAGCTTAGAAGATATAAGAAATACAATACAGGGAGTGACCAAAATAAAAACCTCATTGAAATTGGGGATTTAAGTATTAACACGGACACGCGGCAGGTACATGCAGGGAATAAAGAAGTACGGCTCACACCAAAGGAATTTGATATTCTGGAGCTTCTTGCCCGCAATAAAGGCATTGTGCTGAGTGTTAGTAAGATTTATGAAGCGGTTTGGAAGGAAGATTTCTTTAAATCGGATAACACGGTTATGGTTCACATTACGAAAATTAGAGAAAAGATCGAAGAAGAGCCTAAACGACCTATTTATATTAAGACAGTATGGGGAGTAGGGTACAAAATATGAAGGTTATAAAGATGAGAAATAACCTGATCGTTAAACTTCTTGTTGCAGTGGCCATTAGCTTTTTTGTTTCTGTCAGCGTTTTGGTCTTTTTGTCGCAGCAGTTCATTTTGCATTTTTATATGAAATTTCTCACTGAATTTAGTGTGGCAAAATATAATTTCATTATGTTTTTTATCTATTCTATAGCGATTACTTCATTTGTAATCTGTTTTTTATTGCTCGTACACAAAAAAATAAAATACTTAAAGCTAATTACGGAAAGTGTCCAGCAGATCGCAAATGGAAAACTCGGTTTAATGATTGAAGCCCGCGGAAAAGATGAGCTGGCTCAACTCGCGATTAATATTAATGATATGTCAAAGGAGCTGGCAGGCAAATTTGAGCATGAGAGACGTTTGGAGAGCGCCAAAAATGAACTGATTACAAATGTTTCCCATGACTTGCGTACACCATTGACTTCCATTATCGGTTATTTAGACTTGCTCAGAAAGGGACAGTATACAAGTGAGCAGCAATTGAAAGGCTACCTCGGCACCACTTATTCCAAATCGAAAAGACTGGAATACCTCATCAATGAACTTTTTGAATATACCAAGCTATCAAGCCCAGATGTTACGTTAAACCTTGTTGAAGTGGACCTGACAGGTTTACTAGAGCAACTGATTGGAGAATATATTCCTATAGCAGAAAAAGAACAGCTTCAGATTCATAAAACGATAACTGAAGCGAAAATACCGATCCTATTTGATATTGAAAAAATGGTTCGTGTGTATGAAAACCTGTTAATGAATGCTATTAACTATAGCGCGAAACCATCGGAATTACGGATAAGCTGTGAAGCAGATGGAGCAAAGGCGGTTATAAAAGTTTCCAACAAAGTGGAGCACCCTCCAGCGGATGACGTGAGCAAGCTATTTGAACGGTTCTTTACAGGGGAAAAGGCAAGAACGGACAAGCAGGGGACGGGGCTTGGCCTTGCTATTTCAAAAAGAATTGTTGAACTGCATCACGGGATGGTTGCTGCAGAATATGAAGAAGGCTGGATAACGTTTATTGTCGAACACCCATTGCAAACATAAAGGAGGAAAGTTTCCCTAGTTCGTAGAATTTTTTATTAATCTTTAAGAATTCTTAAGAATATTGCGGGCTTTTTCTTAATTCTCATTGCTTATGATGTAGGCATCGATAGCGAAGGGAGAGTAAAGAAATTGAAAAAGAAGGTTCTTGTTGTTGCGATATGGATCCTATTAATCTATGTATTGAAGCAAAACCATTTGCTGTCACCCGATCTAGACAGGTTAAAGGAATTGATCTCCGAAAACTCAAATTATGCCATGCTATTATTTGTTGCTCTGTGGGGAGTGCGGCTTCTTATTTTTATCCCTGGCATCACTTTAATGGTTTTGGGCGGAATATGCTTTGAACCACTCTTAGGTTTTTTGCTTTCGATGGCAGGCATCATTTTAAGTGAAACGCTCGTTTATATCTTTTCTAAAACATTCATCGGGATGAAGCTAAACAAATTTTTGAAGAACAAGAGTCCGAAATTAAGAGCGCTGTTGAAAACTTATAATTATAAGTTTCTAGCATTGGGAATTGTTTGTCCGATCGCTTCAACGGATGCTATTTGTTTTTTATCCGCTTCGCTAGGGTTAAAATATACGACGTATATGTTAACGATTATTGTTGCCAATATCCCGATGACACTTTTATACGGTTTTATCGGACCGAGTCTTAACGGGTCCTTGCTTGGCATTACGGCAGTTGTGATGATCTTCATAATCGTAACGATCATGTCGGTCAATGCTTGGAATAAATTGAACAAATGTGATGACTTTGCAGTAAAAGAATGAAGCATTATAAGACAAGCTCAAATAATAAAAGCAGAGAAGAAAAAAGCATCCAGCTTCATTAACCTTTTTAGGTTTTTGAAGCTGAATGCTAGAAGTGGGTAAGGATATTTAATTGTTTATTAAGATGCTTCTTTTACAGATTGAAGATATTTCTCCCCTTTAGCAGAGTCAAAACGGCCTTCCCATTTAGACATAACCACTACTGCTAAAGAGTTACCAATTACGTTAACCACTGTACGTGCCATATCAAGGATACGGTCAATACCTGCAATAAACGCAAGACCTTCAAGCGGAATACCGACAGATCCTAAAGTAGCAAGCAGGACAACGAAGGAAACGCCTGGTACACCAGCAATCCCTTTAGATGTAACCATTAAGACTAACATTAAAGTGATTTGCTGCATAATGCTTAAATCAATTCCGTACATTTGAGCAATAAAGATAGCGGCTAATGCTTGATAGAGAGTAGAGCCGTCGAGGTTAAAGGAATAACCAGTTGGAATAACGAAGGACACTACGTCTTTTGGACAGCCGAACTTCTCCATTTTCTCCATTATTTTTGGCAGAACAGTCTCCGAGCTAGCAGTAGAGTAGGCTAAGAGAAGTTCATCTTTTAAGATTTTAATAACATGGAAGACGCTTGTGCCAGCCATCTTGGCAATAGCTCCTAAAACAACGACGATAAAGAAAAGCATCGTAGCATATACACAAATGAGCAATTTTCCAAGTGGAATAAGTGACTCTACCCCAAATTTTGATACGGTTACCCCAATTAACGCGAATACGCCAAATGGAGCAAACTTCATAATTTGATTCGTTACGTAGAACATCGCATCAGCTGTTCCTTGGAAGAAGGCAAGTACTGGCTTTCCTTTTTCGCCGATCGCTGCAACCCCTAAACCGAATAAAACGGCGAAGAAGATAATAGCGAGCATATCGCCTTTAGCTAAAGCGTCGATAATATTACTTGGAACGATATTGACAAACGTATCAGCGAAGCTATGGCTTGCTACTTCCTCTGTTGTCTGTACATATTGGTCAATATTTCCCTTAGCCAGGTTCTCCATGTCTATGCCTTCGCCCGGTTTCACGATATTTGCCGCAAGTAAGCCTACTATAATAGCAATCGTTGTTACAATCTCAAAATAGAGAATAGTTTTTCCACCAAGTTTTCCGAGCTTTTTCATGTCTCCTGTTCCGGCAACACCGAGAATGATGGTGGAAATAACAATTGGCACGACGATCATTTTAATTAAGCGAATAAAGATATCACCAATTGGCTTTAAAAAAGTTTCGACAGCAGGATTTCCATAAAAAATCGCCCCGACGGTAATCCCTAAAACTAATCCGACAAGAATCTGATAAGCTAAACCAAATTTACGCTTTTTCATCTAGTCACCTCTTCTTATTTTTATATAGTGCAAACGCTTTCTTGTTTGGTTAGGAACACATAAGTCAATTATATGGAGTAATTATCGAATCCTACAAAATCCGACATTTTCTTTTTTGAAAAAAATAAGACTCTGCCATTTTTTCACTGCAGAGTCTTAAAAAAACAATTAAGGATTTCACGTTTTTAATCAGGCTAATCGCATAAGTATAGATAGGGTCTAGCCTTTTAAAAGCCTTTTTAACCATGAAAAAATTTTTCTGTCGTTTCAAGATATAAGGCTTGCAAAAACTTTTTAATATTAATTTTCACTTTCATGGGCTCGTCGACATCTGCTTCTAATTCCCTCATCCGCAGCCTTACTTCCTGAAACTCAAAGAAGCGGGGAGCGTAATATTCGAATTTAGGATTTGTATAATCGATCGTCCCTAATGAAGCTAAATTGTTAAGCGCCGCTATAATCGCTCTGCGGATACGCTGTTCAATAGACTTGCTTTCTTTTTTGATATTAACAGGGCCGGATGTATTGGCATTGGCAGCTGCCTCATACAGTTCCTTCAAAGGAGGAAGCATAGTGGAGGTGTTATTTTGATGAATTAAAAATTCCATCATCGCTACAATATCTTTACTGCCTGATTCTCCAGCAATTCCCATATCATTTAAAAGAGATAATACAATTTCTTTTATGCTGCGCTGTTTTTTTAGCGGTGTAGAGGATTCAATATGAGCTAAAGATTCTCGAATGGCGATTAACGAATGCTTTAATTGGAACTGCTCGGCTGTTTTCTTTAAAATACTCCGCACTTCAAAGCGGTTAATCGGTTTATGAATAAAGAACTCGACTCCTTTTTCATAGGCTTCACCGACCATTTCTTTGTTAACGATTTGAGAAATCATAATAAACTGTCCGTTAAATCCTTGTGTTTTTAATTGTTCCATTGTTTCAATGCCGTCTAGCTCGGGCATGAGTAAATCAATTAACACAATGTCGGGATGAATAGCCAGAATAAGCGGGAGCGATTCTTTGCCGTTCTTTGCCTCGCCTATTACTAAACCAAGATGGTCCTCCTCTATGATTTTTGCTAACATTCTTCGGCTGGCTGTATCATCGTCTACGATAAAATAACGCAATGTCATTCAACTCTCTTTCTAATCTCTCGAGTAGGAATTTGAATGGTGAAAACAGTTCCTTCGGCTGACGATTCTACTTGGATTTGGCCGTGGAAATTATAGACAATCTGTTGGACGTGAGAAAGCCCAATTCCTGTTGCAGCGACTCCTTGATCGCTATATTTTGTTGTATAGCCCAGTTCAAATATGAACGGTACATCTTCGGTTAGAATTCCTTTACCGGAATCTTGAACAACAAAGCAGGTGTATTCCGAATCCTCGAATGCGCGCAAATGAATCTGTCCCTCTTTCTCGATTGCTTCAACGGCATTCGCTACGAGGTTATTTAAAAGGGCTAGAAGAGGAATTTGTTCACCTGTTTCAAAATCAACAGTTACCGATACATCAAAAATAACTTTTTTCTTTAATAATTCACTGTAGTTTTGGTTAGCTGTCATCACGAAGCCGAGTACATCAGAAAGGAAAATCCCGTCACTCCGTTGGTGGACATAGATTTTAGATAGACCGGAAAGAATTCGTTGGGCATCTTTTTTTACTTCATGAATCTCCTGAGAAATGTGCAAGGCTTGTACACTGAGTTCCTGAAGGTTTTCTTTTTTTAGTTTTCGGTATAATTCATGGCTTGATGCCGTAATTTGCTCAATGTTATTCATTGATTTTTGCAAATAAAGAGTTTCAACATACAATTCTGATCCGACTCCGAGCATTTCCTGCATTTGTCTTCTCTGTTCGGACACGGTAATGGAGCTATACAGCCCTACAACGAAATAGCTGCGAAATAGAGCAATCCCGACTAGCAATGCCCAGTCTTTAAACCCTAAATCAGCATGCTCCGGCAGGTAATAGCGCCAAAAATGTTCCAAAGAATTCGCTGTGAATTCTAAGCCGGCAGCTAAAACGCCGAGTAAAAGGGGCGAGGATTTATATCTTTCAATTTTGACCAGGCCAAATCCTAGAGAAAATAATAAATAAAATAAAAAGGCCGGCAGATGCTTTAGTAAGCTTGTCCAAGGAGAAAGATCGGTCATGACCAGATCTCCAAACAGACGGAAGCAAACGACCGTTATTCCGGTAGTGATTCCCGTTCTCCAAAAAGAAGCGGGAGGAAAAATAAGAATAAATAGAAAAAAAACAATACTGCCTAATCCGAAGCGAAAATCCTCTCCATAAAAGGGCACCACTTTAACTTCACTAGCAATCGCTGTTAGTGTGGCGGTTAGGATCAAGGGTAAACCGTTTGTACTCGTAAGCTTTCTCTGAATAAATTCGTGTAGTATAGCGAGCATCTCCTTCTCCTGTTCTAGACATAGAGGCATGAAGTGACTTCATGTAAAAAACACTTTTATTATAATGGAACGGCACGATAAAAGAAATTTGTTTTAGCGGATGTGAGAAAGTCTTGCGGTAAATCATAATAAATGATAACCTTTTCATAAATATTGTTAGTCAAACGACTAACTTGAGTGAGGTGGGAAAATGGCAAAGCCAAATGTCATTGAAAAGTCAGATTTACTCAACTTTGCGAAAGAGTGTTTGGTGGATCGAGGGATTGAAAAGTTTACCTTGAGGGCAGTTGCAGAGAGAGCAGGCGTTACACAAGGAACGGTATACTATCATTTTAGAACGAAGGAGCAGTTATTAATAGATACTGTAAAGGATGTTTGTGATCGTTCTTGGGATGAGTTGTCAGAAAGCGATGGAAATATGATAAAACAGGCGCTAGCATCTGCCAAAAGCCGTTGTAGCCACGACTCATTTTATCATAAACTATTTTTTATCTTGATGGCTGCAAGCATGACAAATGAAAAAATGAGAGAGCAGCTTGGAGATCTATTGGAAAGGGAAAACAAAGCTTTATTTCAAAGTCTAGCAAAAGTATGGACTCAATCACCTATAAAGGGAATTTCTTTGGAAACTTGGGCTATATTATTGAATGCCATAGTAGATGGGTTAGCGGTACAGGCGCTTATGAATAAGGACTTTCCTGTTGAGCAAGTGTATGAAGCACTTGAACAAGTGCTGACTTCGTTAAGTAACCTGACAATGGAGAAGGATAGCGTATGAAAAGATACGTATTGATTTCATGCCTAGGTGCGTTGGTTTGGCTCTTTGCTACGTTGTTTTTTGTCTTTTTCGGAGAGCGGGTTCTTTTCAGCCCAGGCTCTGCCTCCTTCTTCATAAGCCTATCGCTATTAATAAGCGGAACAGCGCTATTAC
The DNA here is from genome assembly GCF_001685015.1 of Pseudobacillus wudalianchiensis. Classification (GTDB taxonomy): domain Bacteria; phylum Bacillota; class Bacilli; order Bacillales; family Domibacillaceae; genus Pseudobacillus; species Pseudobacillus wudalianchiensis. The sequence goes on along the minus strand of NZ_MAYT01000029.1, from coordinate 28,155 downwards.
TATGGATGATAACCTTTTTGTATTCACTGTTCGATCAATCAAAAAATGCAGCTCTAACCTTTGGGTTAATTGGGACCATTGTGGGCCTGACATTCGATGCGTTCTCTTTAGCCAATCATCACTATGTTTTCCCCCATCTTAGTGACTCAAAAATCATTGCTTTTACTGTTTGGATGTCATTTGCTTATGCTTTGTATCTCATTATTCCGGCTGTTCTAAATGAGTGGAAGAAGAAAGCCGCTCTCATATAAGGTTGCAATGTTATTAAACTATACTGTTTACCTTTACACCGCCAGCATAGCGGTGTTTTTTTGTTTGAATGAAATTGAATGTTTTTGAATGATTTTGATTGAATTTGGTGTTTTTTTGTTTTAATATAAAGGTACAAACAGAATTGTTGTTTAGAGAGGTGAGTGGATTGTTAACGGAAGAAAGGCATCATCTTATTTTACAGCTGCTGAAAGAGAAAGAAGTGCGCAAGCTACAGGAGTTTGTAGAAGCAACCGGTTCGTCTGAGTCTACCATTCGGAGGGACTTAAGTCAGTTGGAAGAAGAAAAAAAGTTGATTAGGGTCCATGGTGGAGCAGCACTTATTAAGCAAAAACGTTCAGAGCCGAGCATGATGGAGAAATCGAATCAGCATGCGGAAGAGAAAAAGCGAATCGCTATGTATGCAGCAAAGTTTCTTAGAAAAGGCGACTGTATTTATTTAGATGCTGGCACAACGACGCTTGCTATGATCCCTCACATCGAAGAAAAAGATATCACAGTTGTCACGAATAGCATCACTCATGCAGCAGCACTTACTGAAAAGGGAATTCAAACATTTGTGACAGGCGGCTTTTTGAAAGCGAATACAAGAGCACTTATTGGACAAGGAGCTCTTCATGGATTAAACCAATACAGTTTTGATAAGTGCTTTATTGGGGTAAACGGCATACAGCTAAATGTTGGCTTCACTACTCCTGATCCGGAAGAAGCACTCATTAAGCGGACAGCCATGAAACAGTCGCTAGAGACCTATGTGCTGGCCGATCGATCAAAGTTTAATGAAACAGCATTTGCTCATATTGCTCATTTAAATCAGGCAGTGATCATTACAGACAAACTAGAACAAGAGCTCCTTCATTCATATAAGGAAAAAACGAGCATAAAGGAAGTGGAAGCATGATTTATACATGTACGTTAAATCCGGCAATTGATTATGTTGTCCATCTTGATCGTTTTGAACCGGGCGAGTTAAATCGGGCTCTCTCCACGTCGAAGTTTGCGGGCGGGAAAGGAATTAATGTTTCTCGAGTTCTTACCCGCTTTGGAGCAGAAAATACAGCACTCGGTTTTTTAGGCGGTTTTACAGGAGATTTTATTATCAATGAACTAGACAAAGAGGGGATTCGCCATCGGTTTATCCGGGTGGCAGAAGATACCCGTATTAATGTAAAGGTAAAGGCAGGAAAAGAAACAGAAATAAACGGCCAGGGGCCAACTGTTACTCTTAAGGAGAGTGAACAGTTCAAGGCACTCGTTGAACGACTCAATGAAGGAGATATTTTGCTTTTAGCAGGAAGTGTTCTCTCTTGTTTGCCGAAAAATTATTATACACAGCTGATGGAACTAGCGAAGGAACGTGGGATCAAGGTAGCTGTGGATACGAGCGGACCTGTACTAAAGGAGCTGCTTCAGCACAAGCCTTTTTTCATCAAACCTAATCATCATGAGCTGGGAGAGTTATTTCAAACGAGTATCCAGTCGAAAGAACAAGCGATTCATCTTGCGAAAAAGCTGATGGAAAAAGGGATTGAAAATGTCATTATCTCCATGGCTGGAGAAGGAGCCTTATTTGTCAATAAAGATATTGTTCTTTCTGCAAAGCCGCCGCAAGGTCAAGTGAAGAACTCGGTAGGAGCGGGAGATTCAATGGTTGCTGGGTTCTTAGCTGGATACGTTAAGGGAAAACCGATGCAAGAAGCCTTTCGTTTTAGTGTTGCCGCTGGAAGTGCGACTGCTTTCTCAGAAGACTTATGTACAAAAGAAAAGGCAGAGCAATTATATTCCGAAGTACAGATTTCGGAAATAGAGTAGGAGGGTATGAATATGAACATTACTGACTTATTGACAAAAGAGACGATGATCCTTCATCTTCAATCTACCGATAAAGCCTCCGTTATTGATGAACTCGTTGAAAAACTTGCTCAAGCGGGCCGATTAAATGATCGACAGCAATATAAAGAGGCCATTTTGGCGCGTGAAGCTCAAAGTACAACGGGAATTGGGGAAGGGATTGCGATTCCTCATGCAAAAACGAGTGCCGTAAAAACACCAGCCATTGCCTTTGGCCGCTCAACAGAAGGAATTGATTATGAAGCACTGGATGGGCAGCCAAGTCATCTCTTCTTTATGATTGCAGCACCAGAGGGAGCGAATGACACTCATTTAGAAACGCTGTCGCGTTTATCCTCTTTTCTAATGGACCCCGGTTTCCGGCAAAAGCTTGATGTGGCCCAGACAGAAGAGGACGTGTTAGCAGCCATTAATGAAATGGAGCGGGGAGGAGAAGAGGAGGAAGAACCGGAAACCGCTTCTTCTAAAGGAAAAATACTGGCGGTCACAGCTTGTCCAACAGGAATTGCCCATACGTACATGGCAGCCGATGCTTTAAAAGCAAAGGCAAAAGAAATGGGTGTGGATATTAAAGTAGAAACAAACGGATCAAGCGGCATTAAAAATGGGCTAACTGCTCAGGATATCGAGGAAGCAGCCGCTATTATCGTTGCGGCAGACAAACAGGTGGAAATGAATCGCTTTAAAGGGAAGCATGTCATTCAAGTGCCTGTTGCTCAAGGAATACGTAATCCAGAACAGTTGATTACAAAAGCTGTTCAGCAGGATGCTCCTATATTTAAAGGGGATCATTCTGTTGGAAGCGAACCGGTCAGCACAGAAAAGAAAGAGCGGACAGGCGGTTTTTATAAACACTTGATGAACGGCGTTTCGAATATGCTGCCATTCGTTGTTGGCGGAGGAATTCTGATCGCTATTTCCTTTATTTTTGGCATTCACGCTTCTGATCCTAATGATCCGACGTATAACCCCATTGCTAAAGCCTTGATGGATATTGGCGGCGGCAATGCATTTAAACTAATGATTCCAGTATTGGCTGGTTTTATTGCGATGAGCATTGCGGATCGTCCGGGATTTGCTCCAGGGATGGTTGGCGGCTTAATGGCAGCTAGCGGAGAGGCTGGTTTTCTCGGCGGCTTGATTGCTGGATTTTTGGCCGGATATGTTGTGCTTGGAGTGAAAAAAGCTCTTAGCGGGCTTCCGACGTCACTAGAAGGATTAAAGCCAGTTCTCCTTTATCCGTTACTAGGTATTCTTATTACAGGATTGATCATGATGTTTGTGATTATCGGGCCGGTGAAAGCGTTAAACACAGGGATTACTAGTTTTCTATCCGGTCTTGGAACCGGAAATCTCGTTCTTCTTGGCTTGCTGCTTGGTGGTATGATGGCGATTGATATGGGTGGGCCGATTAACAAAGCAGCGTTTACTTTCGGTATTGCGATGATAGATGCTGGTAACTTTGCGCCACACGCAGCGATTATGGCTGGTGGGATGGTTCCGCCGCTTGGCTTAGCTCTTGCAACAACCATCTTTAGAAAAAAATTCACGAAACAAGAACAGGAAGCAGGAAAGACGTGCTATGTAATGGGACTTTCCTTCATCACTGAAGGAGCGATCCCATTCGCGGCGGCCGATCCGGCACGGGTTATTCCAGCTGCCGTTGCCGGTTCAGCGGTTGCAGGGGCGCTCACGATGATGTTTGGCATCGGCTTGCCGGCTCCGCACGGAGGAATCTTCGTGTTCCCGATCGTTCAAGGTAATCCGTTTCTATATTTGCTGGCTGTTGCCATTGGCTCGCTCGTTACAACCTTTGCAGTCGGTTTGTTAAAGAAAGAAATTCGATAGCGAAAAGAATAAAGGTATACTGAGAAAGAATCCTTCCACAAAAATCCAGGTGAGAGGATTCTTTTTATGTATGCTTTTTGTTATAATGAAGGATAGTTTCAGGCCTTTCAAAATAACAACGGGGGTTTATGCGAATTATGGAAAAAGAAATAGATCGACTGCGACAAGAAGTAAAAGACTTAGAGCAACAATTAAAAGAGCGTGAAGAGTTAATTAATGAAATCTCTGTGCCTGTTATTCCATCCATCGTTCCAGAAACTATTTTAGTGCCTGTGACAGGGAAATTATCCCCAGATCGATTAGAATTAATTTTTACAAAAATTAATGAAGTCGCTTACCGTTTATCTTATACAGAAGGATTACATACTGTCATTCTTGACTTTACCGCTATCTCTAAAAAGGAGATAGGAGAGATAAGTGCATTCGGAATGTACATTGAAAACTTTCGGAAAGCTTTGAATTTAATGGGGGTTGAAACTGTTTTTGTCGGGTTTACGCCTTCGGTTACTCAAGACCTTATTCAATCGGGTTTATCGATCGTAGATGATTTAAATACATTTTTATCTTTCCGAGCAGCTCTTAGTTATTTAATGAAGAAAAGGGGTTTTGCCCTTCAAAAAATTAAATGAAACAGCAGTCCGTTCGCGGGGAAAGACCGCAAATTTATTACATAAAACCATCCCATAAGCACCGGGCTTTCCCGATCGTATAGTAACAGTGAATATACGACATCGGGGAGTGGGCTGTGGGGTGGTTTCTTTTTTATCGTAATGAAGTTAAGCCAACTGACAACAAATAAGGAAGGGAAGGATAGAATGAAAGCATTAAGAGCATTTCCAACTGGCATGGCAGCGATTCAATGGGTATTTTTCATTTTTGCGAATACCATTGTTGTTCCTGTTTCCATAGGAGCCGCATTTGATTTATCAGCGGAAGAAGTAGCCATGACGCTCCGTAGTTCGCTTATCTTTACAGGGGCCGCTTGTGTGTTACAAGGGTTATGGGGCCATCGTTATCCGCTGATGGAAGGACATTCGGGACTTATGTGGGGACTGTTACTGAATCTGAGTGCTTCTGCTGCTGCACTTGGCATGGATCTACAAACGATTGGAGGAGGCATTGCCACTGGGATGATGGCGTCAGCTGTTTTTATGGTGGCTGCTGGATTATTGGGCCTGTCATCGCTCATCCAAAAGGTTTTTACCCCCATGGTGATGAGCGTGTATTTATTTTTGCTTTCTGCCCAACTTATTTTTATCTTTTTCACAGGCATGCTGAAACTGACGCCCGACGGAACATTAGATGTACCGGTCAGTTTATTGTCTGTCGGCATTGTTCTCCTTGTGACGATATTAAAAGTGAAAGGAAAGGGGTCTGTCAGTAACTTTTCCATTTTGATCGGCATTATAGTTGGCTGGATCGTATATGATTTACTATTTCCTGACGATACCGCCTTATCGGCGAGCGGTCAGTCCTTTTCTATGTTTCCGCTAGGTACCCCTAATTTAGAGTGGGGCATTATTTTGACGACATTCATAGCTGGAGTGCTCAATCTCAGTAATACCATCGCCTCCATTCAGGCAGCCGCTCGGTTATATAATGACAAGCCGGAGGAAACTCGTTACAATCGTTCATTTACATTAACCGGCCTATATACAGCAGCTGGCTCTTTTTTAGGGCTAGTACCTTACGCCCCCTTTACCTCAACGATCGGTTTTTTGGAGAGTACCCGTATTCTTGATAGGGTTCCTTTCTTGATTGGAGGCGGTTTGTTTAGTTTACTCGGTCTTATACCGGTTGTCGGCTCTTTCTTTGCTACAATGCCCATTACTATTGGAAATGCTGTATTATTCGTTGCCTATTTGCAGCTGTTTGGTACAGCACTGCAGTCGCTTCAAGGAACGATTTTTAATTCGAACACTATTTTCCGGATTGCGATGCCTGTTTTGACTGGGATTAGTTTGATGGCGGTGGACCCCGTTATTTTTAGCCAATTACCGGTTTATGTACAGCCGCTTTTTTCTAACGGATTAATTATGGGAGTTCTTTTATCGGTTGCTTTAGAGCTATCAGTTAACTGGGAGCGATACGCGGCTTCCAGTGCATATGAAAAGTAATCTTTCCACATGTTACCCACATATTGTGGATAACTTTTTCCACATACTTATAAAAAAATAGATTGATAAAATAAAAGATCACAAAAAATATCCACACTATTCACAAGGTGTGGATATTTTTGTGCACAACTATTTATAAATGTCTTCCAGCGCTTCTTTTAGGCGAGGGAATTGAAAAGTAAAGGAATGCGCTGTTAATTTTTCAGGAAGTACACGCTGGCCATCTAAGACTAGGGTACTCATTTCTCCTAGAGTAAGTTTAATCGCAAAGGCTGGAACAGGCAGCCAATGAGGGCGATGAAGAACGTCAGCTAAAGTTTTTCCTAGTGTGTCTAGCCGTTCTGGAGAAGGAGACGTCAAATTAACGGGTCCTTTCATCTGAGGGTACTCCATAATAAACAGGAGAGCTCGTGCTACATCGTGAACATGTATCCAAGACATCCACTGCTTTCCCGAACCGATTCTTCCACCTGCAAATAGCTTGTATGGTAAAGCCATCCGCGGAAGTGCCCCTTCTTCTTTTCCGAGAATTACGCCAAAACGTGTCATGACTGTACGGATACCTAGACGTTCAGCCTGATGGGCTTCAGCTTCCCAAACATCTACTGTTTTGGAAAGGAAGCTTTCGCTTGTCGTATTGGATGATTCTGTAAAAGTTTCCTCGTATGAAACAGGATAGCAGCCAATCGCACTCGCATTCATAAAGACAGAGGGCTTTCTTAAAAGTTCACCCATAATCCTAATGGTTTCTCTAGTAGAGGAAACCCGGCTCTCAATGATTTGTCGTTTGCGTTCGTCTGTCCAGCGGCCGCTATTAAGCGATTCACCTGCCAGGTTAACGAAAGCATCAACGTCTTGAAGTTCCTTTTCAGGTTCAGAGTGAGAGCTGAGCCATTTGACGTATCGGATATTCTTCGTTTCTTTTTTATTCTCCAAGCTTCTTGTCAAAATAATGACTTGATGATCATTTTTTAATAATTCGTTTATAAATGCCCTTCCAACAAAACCTGTGCCGCCAGCAATGGCTACTTTCATCTTTACCCCTCCCGGTTGCCCTTTGAAACATCCTTTTTATTTATTATAGTAATCATATTCAATCAGTATGGAAACATTTTCGTGGTACATTAGAAGAGAGAGGTGTTGAATATGAAGGTTATTACGAAAATTTCTCTTCAACAAAAGCTTACAGATCGTTACAACATATTTATAAATGAACAATATGCCTTCAGTGTGGATGAGTCTGTACTTATTCAATTTGGTTTGAAAAAGGGAATGGAGCTAACCGATGAGCAGATAGCTGCCATCACTCGTCAGGATGCCATGCGTAAAGGATTGAATATGGCGATTCACTTTTTATCGGTAAGAATGAGGTCTGAGAAAGAAGTACGGGAGTTTCTTGCCAAAAAAGAGATAGAACAGGAAGCTATCGAAGAAATTGTCCATCAGCTATACAGGATGAGTTACTTGGATGATAGGGAGTTTGCTAAGGCCTATACTAATACGCAAGTGAACACATCGGATAAAGGGCCTAAGTTGATTGAGCGGGAGTTAAAAGAAAAAGGAATTAATGATTTTTTAATAGAGGAAGCTTTAACTACATTTGAAGCAGATCTTCAGATTGAAAAGGCCGGTAAGCTCGCTGAGAAATACAGACAAAAATATCGCAAAGAATCGCCTGTTATCCAGAAGCAAAAAATGGAACAATCTTTGATGAGGAAGGGCTACGATTGGGGGATCATTCAAGAAGCAATAGCAGGATCAGAGACGGAAGAACAGGAAGAAGAACAATGGCAAGCGCTTATGTATCAGGCAGAAAAAGCTCACCGCCGTTATAGCAAATTCTCCGGCGGTGAATATAGACAAAAGATGAAGCAAACACTTTATCGGAAAGGCTTCCCTATTAGTGAAATTGATAAGGCGATCGAAAAGCTGCAGGAAGAATAGGGGCTACCTTTCAATAATGATTTCCAACTGTTCCTCCGCTTCTTGAGCGATTCGTTCAGCGATTTGTTTTGGGTGTGGGAGGGCAGCCGGATTTTTCACATGATCGGAATGGTCCCAAAATGGCGTATTCATGCCACCCATATAGGCTGCTACGAAGCGTGGGCCGTCGTTTTCATATTCCTTTTGCAGGCTTTCCGTAAATCCTCGCAGGGCAAACTTACTTGCGCAATAAAGCGATTCGTGTTTTTTGCCGCGCAGTCCCGCTGTAGAGATAATATTGATAACTGTGCTATTGCTGCTTAAGAGCGGTAGAAAAGCTTTCGTTAGCAAAATAGGGGCATACACATTAACGGCAAACGTTGTTTCGATATCTTCCATAGTGATAGAAGAAAAAGGACCGAAAATCCCGACACCGGCATTATTAATGAAAAGGTCTATTTGTTGATTGTCTTTTTGAAAGGCGGCTGCCAGTTCTTCAATTGCTTGAGGCTTCTGTACATCAATCGAATAAATCGTTGCTTGGCCTCCAGATGCTTCAATTTCTTTTTTGGCGGAGGTCAGCTTGTCCATGTTACGGCTCGCTAAGTGAATATGAAATCCTTTTTGACTATATAAAAGGGCTAGTTCTTTTCCAAGACCGGAACCGCCGCCAGTAATAAAACAATTTTTCAAGGAAACCATCCTTTCTGCTTTCTTATTTGCTGTTATTTCACTATACTGAAGGAAAAAAGGGTGTGCAACTATTGGAACCGCAGAAACGTTATAGCGAAATGGAAGAATTTGAACTGAAGCAAGAAATTGCCCGGCTGAAGGAGAAAGCTCGTAAAGCTGAGCAGCTCGGGATCGTCAATGAATTTGCCGTTCTAGAGAGAAAAGCTTTAATGGCAGAAGCCTATTTAATGAATCCGGATGATTTTACTCCCGGAAAGATGTATGAGATCAAAGGAGCTCCTGGTACTTATTTTAAAATTGACTATATGAACGGCGTGTTTGCTTGGGGATACCGCGTTGGCGGTGACGGCAAAGAAGAAGGCTTGCCGATTTCTACGTTAAAGCTTTAAGTATATAATATATAAAAGAAAGGGCGGATAAGATGGAAGATATTTTCGAACGTTTAACGAATCTTTTACTGAGTAAAAACGAGAGTTTATCCCATGCTCGCGCCCGTACATGGATCGAGCTTTTGTGGGAGGATTTTGAAACGACTTATGCAAAGGCCGGCCATGATTATCAAGGGAAAGAAATGACCGAAAAAGTCGTCCGGCAATGGTTGGAGAACTACGGAAGCCGCCTTCACGAGTTCGCTGGCCGCAATCCTAAATACAGTCATTTGCTTGAAGATGAAAGTGATCTGACTCATTAATAAACCCGCCATCAGGCGGGTTTATTAATGTCTTAATTTTGATGAAAACAGTGTGAATTGTGATAAAGCTAGTTTGGTTTGGAATAAACCTAGCCCGATTCATAATAAAATCAACCTAGCTCATGATATGTTATAATATCTCCTGAAAAACAAGGAAAACGGACGCCTAAAAGCATCCGTTTTTCTTATTTTAATGAGATTCGGGTATAAACGTCAGCTTTTTCCGCAGCTTTTCCTCGCTGAAAATCCAGCCGGTGTAAGAGCCGATCACATTATAATCAAGGTCGAGCTGAACGACGGCAACAAATGGATAATAGCCATTGTTGCGGTAACGAAGGTCGATAAATTTTACTTCAAAGCAATCGTTGTATTCGGCTACTTCCCACCGGTAGACAGGTGAAAAGTGAAGAAAGGCTGAAAGATTTTCATTTTTCTTGGCCGCCCGGAACAGCTCCGAGTCAGGAATTTTCACGCGTTTATATTTATCAAGAATGGTGACGGAACGCCGGTACCCGCGGGCAACGTAGAAATGGGCCGGGGCTTTTACGGCAATGCGCCATTGATTAAAGCGAATGGTTGGCGCGATAATAATTTCTTCGGCATCTGGAATTAACTTTTTAACAGAGTTGCGGATCGCCCCTTGCATTTGAAAGCGCAGAATGTAATACCCAATTAAAATTAAGTAAATGACCAAAAACGTATAACCAGGATGAGCGCCCATGACCCAGAGAATAAGCCCGGCTACATGGATAGCGAAAATAAACGGGTCAAAGGTGTTAATGACGCCAAGGGCCAGCCATTTGCAAGAAAAGGGACGAAGCGCCTGTGTTCCGTAAGCGTTAAATATATCTACAAAAATGTGCAGAAACACTGCAAACTGTGTCCATAGCCATAAATGAAGCAGGCTGCTTCCTGGGAACAAAAAGTAAATGACTGCGGTAATCAACAAAGGCCACAAAATAACCGCAGGTATGGAATGAGTGGCTCCCCGATGATTGCGTATATAGACAGCGTTGTTTCGAAGCTTTAAAATTGTATCTATATCAGGTGCTTGCGAACCGATTACTACAGCCGTCATGACAGCATATTTTGTCATCGGTTCAGAAGCTACGGCAGGATCCAGTGTTGCCAGACCGCCTAGTGCAAACCCCATTACAAGGTGAGTTCCAGTATCCAAATGCGTCCCTCCTTTACGAAATACGGATGGTGCCCGTTTGGTTCTAAATTCTACTATTCCCTTTATTGATCTAATTTTAACATCTATGGAGGTCAGTTGTGAATTTTCCATCTCTTAATAGTGTAGAAAAAGTAAACGTCCAGCAATTTCAGCAAGATTTGCTTCAGTGGTATAAAGCAGAGAAGCGAGACCTGCCATGGAGAAAAGAACGTGATCCCTATAAAATTTGGGTATCGGAAATTATGCTGCAACAAACAAGAGTAGATACGGTGATTCCGTATTTTGAGCGCTTTATTGATCAGTTCCCAACGATTGAAGCACTCGCAGCTGCAGAAGAAGATAAAGTATTAAAAGCGTGGGAGGGACTCGGCTACTATTCGCGCGTCCGTAATTTGCAGGCCGCGGCTCGAGAAGTGCATGAACGGTACGGAGGAAAAGTGCCTAATACATTAAAAGAAATCTCCTCTTTAAAAGGAGTAGGCCCTTATACGAGCGGTGCCATTTTAAGTATCGCTTATGGTGTGCCAGAGCCCGCTGTTGATGGCAATGTGATGCGGGTGCTATCCAGAATTTTATCTATCTGGGAGGATATCGCAAAACCGTCTTCGCGAAAAGTATTTGAGGAAGCGGTTCGACAATTGATTTCAACAGAAGACCCCTCCTCTTTTAATCAGGCATTAATGGAATTAGGGGCTTTAATTTGTACGCCTTCTTCACCGTCATGCTTATTGTGCCCGGTGCGGGAGCATTGTAGTGCCTTCCACGAGGGGACCATCAATGAACTGCCTGTTAAAACAAAAAAGAAAACGATGCGCCATGTTCACCTAGCGGCAGCGGTTGTCAAAACAGAGAAGGAAGAAGTCATCATCCAAAAGCGCCCGCCAGAAGGATTGCTTGCTAACTTGTGGGAGTTTCCAAATACAGAGCTTAGCGGAATGGGAAACCCAAGAGTAGAGCTGGAACTCTTTTTAAAACGAGAGTACGGTCTCGATGTTCAGCTAGAAGCAGAACCTTTTGCTAAAATTCAACACGTATTTTCTCATTTAACATGGGATATTGATGTGTATGAAGGGACGGTTTCCTCTGCTATTCCTAAAAAAGAAAACAGCCGGGTCGTAAAAACAGAAGAAGTAGAGGAATATGCTTTTTCAGTTTCTCATCAAAAGATTTGGAAAAAGGCAAAGGGCCGGTGAGAAGCCGCCATTGTCTATTTTCCGTTAAGAACGTACAATTTAATGGAGCAGACAGAAGGGAGAAAGAATAATGGAACAAAAAGTAGCGCTAGTAACCGGCAGCAGCCGTGGGGTAGGGAAGCAGATTGCCCTGGAGCTTGCTAGAAACGGTTATGATATCGTCGTCAATTATGCACGCAGCAAAACAGCAGCTCTTGAAACAGCACAAGAAATTGAAGAATTAGGGCAAAAAGCGCTCGTGATTAAAGCTAATGTAGGTGATGTGGACAAAGTAAGAGCGATGTTTGCCGAGATCAAGAAAGAGTTTGGCCGGCTTGATGTATTAATTAACAACGCGGCTTCAGGTGTCCAGCGGCCCATTATGGAGCTAGAAGAAAAGCACTGGGATTGGACAATGGATATTAATAGCAAGGCTCTGCTATTTTGTTCGCAGGAAGCGGCCCACTTAATGGAAGAAACAGGAGGCGGCAGCATTGTCAGCATTAGCTCGCTCGGGGCCATTCGTTACTTGAAAAACTATACGGCGGTTGGCGTATCGAAAGCGGCAGTAGAAGCATTGACGAGATATTTATCTGTCGAGCTTGCTGAAAAGAACATTGTAGTCAATGCTGTATCGGGCGGAGCAATCGACACAGAGGCGTTGAAGCACTTCCCAAATCGTGAAGAGATACTAGAAGATGCAAGAGTGAACACACCGGCAGGCCGGATTGTCCACATCGAAGATATTGTACATACCGTCATGTTCTTGATTTCAGAGGGCGCTTATATGATCCGAGGACAAACAATTATTGTGGACGGAGGACGCTCACTTTTGGTTTAAAATTTTTAATAAATAAAGGATAAATTATCACCTCTCAGGGCAAATTAGTTCTTGTGGAGGTGATAATGATGGCAAACCAACCAAACAACAGACAACGTACACAAGCTGGTACAGATGTAAACGAAGTAAGACAACGCAACGCGGCTTCTGCTGCAGGTCAACCTGCAAACTTTGGTACTGAGTTTGGAGCTGAAACAGATGCTCAGCAAGTGAGACAACAAAACGCTCAATCTCAAGCTCGTAAAAACCAACAAGCTCCTAGAAACCAATAAGAGTCACCAACACAAAGAAAAGGACTGTCTACCGCTATAGCGGCTAACAGTCCTTTTCTCTTTTCGAAATAGGGTGGCAGTGAAAATTAATTTCTAAATATAACAGAGTCTTAAAATAGAGGAAATTTCTTTACCCTTTTCTTATTCTTCTGCCTCTTTTGTTTCAATTTCCTTTTTAAATCGTTATAATAGTGGAATATAAACGTTTATTTATTCACATAAAGGAAAAAGTAAAGGCAAATAGCTTGGAATGAAGGTAGGGGAAAATCATGGCGATTCCCACAGCGGGTGAATCCATCCAAATCCATAGTTATAAACATGACGGGCACATTCATCGTATTTGGGAAGAGACCATAGTCTTAAAAGCAACGAATAATCTTGTGATTGGCGGCAACGACCATACGGTTGTTACGGAGTCAGACGGACGAACGTGGATTACGAGGGAACCGGCTATCTGTTATTTCCATGCCAGGCAATGGTTTAACGTTATTGGCATGTTAAGAACGGATGGTATCTATTATTATTGCAATATTAGCTCTCCATTCGTATATGATCAGGAAGCGCTTAAATATATTGACTATGATCTCGATGTGAAAGTATTTCCGGATATGTCATACATTTTGTTAGATGAAGATGAGTATGAACAGCACAGCAAAAAGATGAACTATCCGGAAGTTATTGATAAAATTTTAAGGCGTAATGTGGATCACTTAATTCAGTTAATCCGCCAGCGTCAAGGTCCGTTTTCACCGAATTTTATCGATAAATGGTACGGAAAATATTTGACGCACCGAGGCTGATATCTCGATAGAAGAAACGGCGCCTGTTGAGTTTTCAACAGGTTTTTTCTTATTTTGTATAGAGGGGGGAAAAGAGTGGATGTAATCAAACGCTATATGCAGTTTGTAAAGCCATATGGATGGCAAATTATTGGTACGCTGCTGATTGGTATTATCAAGTTTGGAATTCCATTATTAATTCCAATATTAATTAAATATGTGATTGATGACATTGTCGGCAATGGCAGTATGACCACCGCAGAAAAACAGCATCAATTGCTGATGATTCTCGGCGGCATGTTTGTTTTATTTATCGTATTGCGTCCGCCTATTGAGTATTACCGGCAGTATTTTGCCCAGTGGACAGGCAGTAAAATTCTTTACGATATTCGTGACGGCTTATTTTCACATATTCAAAAGCTGAGCTTTAAATACTATGCTAATACGCGCGCTGGAGAAATTATTTCTCGGGTGATTAACGACGTAGAGCAAACAAAGAATTTTGTTATTACTGGTCTGATGAATGTCTGGCTGGATGGAGCCACTATTTTAATAGCTATTATTATTATGCTCACAATGGATGTAAAATTAACGATCGTCTCCTTGATCGTCTTCCCATTTTACGGTCTGTCGGTCCGGTATTTCTTTGGTAACTTACGAAAATTAACTAGGGTTCGCTCTCAAGCCCTTGCAGAGGTTCAGAGCTATCTTCATGAGCGGGTGCAAGGGATGTCTGTCATTAAAAGCTTTGCGATTGAAGACTACGAACAGACCCAATTTGAAGCACAGAATAAGAACTTCTTAAGAAGGGCGCTTGATCATACAAGGTGGAATGCAAAGGCCTTTGCCGTCGTCAACACGATAACGGATATTGCGCCGCTGCTTGTCGTTGGTTATGCGGGGTATCAGGTGATTCATGGAGAATTAACAGTTGGAACGATGGCTGCATTTATCGCTTATGTGGATCGCTTATACAATCCGCTGCGTAGGCTTGTTAACTCCTCAACTACGATGACACAGTCGATTGCTTCAATGGATCGTGTGTTTGAATTACTTGATGAAAAGTATGATATAACCGATAGAGAAGGGGCTAAAGAGGTAAGCAAGGTAAAAGGGCATATTGTGTTCGATCACGTTGATTTTGCTTATGATGAAAACGAGGAAGAGGTTCTGCACGGCATTCAGTTAGACGTCAAAGCAGGGGAAACCGTTGCCTTAGTTGGGATGAGCGGCGGTGGGAAATCTTCGCTTGTTAGTTTAATTCCACGTTTTTATGATGTAACGTCAGGCCGAATTTTATTGGATGGCACCGATGTACGTGACGTTAAAGTCCGTAGTTTAAGAGATCATATCGGTATGGTTTTGCAAGATAATATCCTCTTTAGTGAATCGGTGAAAAGCAATATTTTATTGGGTAAGCCTCATGCTACAGAAGAAGAAGTCATAGCAGCTGCTAAAGCGGCAAATGCTCATGATTTCATTATGGGTCTTCCGCAAGGATACGATACAAAAGTAGGGGAAAGAGGCGTGAAGCTATCGGGTGGCCAAAAGCAGCGGGTTGCCATTGCCAGGGTGTTTTTGAAAAATCCGCCGATCCTCATATTGGACGAAGCGACTTCCGCTTTAGATTTAGAAAGCGAGCACTTAATTCAAGGAGCGATGGAGAAGTTGGCCAAAGACCGGACTACCTTTATCGTCGCTCACCGTCTTTCCACGATTACCCATGCCGACCGAATTGTATTAATTGAGCATGGCCGGATTGTCGAAAGCGGTACTCATGATGAGTTAATGAAGAAAAAAGGCGGATATTATCGTCTTTTCCAAGTACAGCAGCTAGATGCTTAAATGGAAAGCCTGGAGAGCTATTCTCCAGGCTTTTTTAAATTGCTGTTTTAAAAATTGAATAGACATTCAAAAAGAAAATTGTTACAATATTTTTAAATTTAGTAAAAGAGTAATAATTTTGTAAATTAGCTTCATAGATAAAAAGGGGGGAGAAGTTATGGCTACTCCTGTACTAGATGTAAAAAGATTGAAAACTTCTTTTTTAACAGATGATGGTCCAGTAACTGTAGTAAACGAAGTGGATTTCCATGTACATGCAGGGGAAGTGCTTGGCATAGTAGGGGAATCAGGATGTGGAAAAAGCGTCACTTCTTTATCTATTATGGGTCTCGTTCCGGCTTTGACAAGCAAAGTAGAAGGAGAGATTTTATACAAAGGGGAAAATCTAACACAAGCTTCTGACAAGCGAATGCGCCAAATACGCGGCAATGATATCGCTATGATCTTTCAAGAACCGATGACGAGTTTGAATCCATTATTTACAATCGGCAGCCAATTGACTGAAGCGCTAAGGCTGCATAATAAGAAACTATCTAAGAAAGAGGCTGCACAGCAAGCGATTGCTGCCCTCAAAAAAGTAGGACTGGCTCGAGCAGATGAGTTGATCAATGAATATCCTCATCAATTGTCTGGAGGAATGAGACAACGTGTCATGATCGCGATGGCAATGATCTGCAACCCGCAAATACTAATCGCAGATGAACCTACGACAGCGCTTGATGTGACGATTCAAGCCCAAATCTTAGAACTAATGAAAAAGCTAAATGAAGAAACGAATACAGCGATTATGATGATTACGCACGACTTAGGAGTTGTCGCTGAACTTTGTCAGCGGGTGATCGTTATGTACGCCGGAAAAATTGTAGAGGAAGGCACAGTTGAGTCTATTTTTAATCATCCGTCCCATCCATACACCATAGGCCTGCTTCGATCAGTTCCTGACATGCGCAGAAAAAAAGATCGATTGTTCTCTATACCAGGAAACGTGCCTAAGCCGGGCAGTTTAAAGATCGGCTGTCAATTTGCTCCGCGCTGCAGCCAAGCTCATGAAAAATGCTTGAAAGAAAAACCAGAATTGAAAGCGTTACCAAACGGACAAAAAGTCCGCTGCTGGCTGTATGAAGAGGAAAAGGAGTATATCGTATGACGGAAACGCTATTAAAAGTGGAAAACTTGAAAAAGTTTTTTCCCATCCACGGAGGCTTGTTTGGACGTCAAGTCGGAGAAGTGAAAGCTGTGGATGACATTTCTTTTTATATTAAAAAGGGCGAGACGCTTGGACTTGTCGGTGAAAGCGGTTGCGGTAAGTCCACGACTGGCCGGATGCTTCTTCGTCTGCTTGAACCGACGCAAGGAACCATTGAATTTGACGGACAGGATTTGACGAAGCTGTCAAAAGAAGAAATGAGAAAGATGCGCAAAGAAATCCAAATGGTGTTTCAGGACCCGTTTGCGTCGCTGAATCCGCGTCATACAGTAGAGAAAATTCTGGAAGAGCCGCTGATCGTTCACGGCGTAAAGAGCAAAGAGGAACGAAAGAAGCGGGTTCGGGAGCTGCTGGAAACAGTTGGGCTAAGCAACTGGCATGCCAAGCGCTATCCTCACCAATTTTCTGGTGGGCAGCGCCAGCGTATCGGCATCGCGAGAGCTCTTGCTGTTCATCCTAAACTCATCGTGGCAGATGAACCAGTGTCTGCTCTTGATGTTTCTATTCAAGCACAAGTATTAAATCTATTGCAGGATTTACAGAAGGAGTTTGGGCTTACATATTTATTTATCGCACATGATTTAGGCGTTGTCCGTCATATAAGCGACCGTGTCGGTGTCATGTATTTAGGGCAAATGATGGAGCTTGCAGACAGTGAGGCTTTATACGATTCACCGAAGCATCCCTATACAGAAGCGCTATTATCAGCGGTACCCATCCCGGATGTTCATGTTAAAAAGGAGAGAATTGTTCTTAAAGGGGATGTACCGAGTCCGGCGAATCCGCCAACTGGCTGTCCATTTCACTTGCGCTGTCCAAAAGTGATGGGAAATTGTGCCTCGGTCCGGCCTGTCTTTAAAGAAGTAGAACCAGGTCATTACGCTGCTTGTCATTTATATGACGAACAGATGTAATTATAAATCTAGAGATATGAGGGGGAAGGAAAATGAAAAAGAGGCTTTTGGGGATGCTATCATTCCTGTTAGTGCTCTCTATGGCACTAATTGGCTGTTCATCAAACTCATCTGATGGCGGCGGAAGCAAAGGAGGAGGAGAAAGTGCAGACGGAGGCGGAACATTAATTTATGGCCGCGGAGGAGATTCTGTTTCTCTTGATCCTGCCGTTGTAACAGATGGAGAGTCTTTAATTATTGCTGAGCAAGTCTATGAAACACTAGTAAACTTCGATAAAGAAACGACGGATATTGTTCCGGGACTTGCGAAGAAATGGGATATATCTGAGGACGGCTTAACGTATACGTTTGAGCTTGAAGAAGGCATCAAGTTTCATGATGGCACAGACTTTAACGCAGAAGCGGTTGTGAAAAACGTAGAAAGATGGCTAACGAGCAATGACGAAGCGAAGTTTGCTTATTTTGCTTCTCAATTCGGTGGTTTCAAAGGCAGTGAAACAGCGATTATTAAAGAAGTAAAAGCTGATGGTGACAACAAAGTCATCTTTACACTTAACAAGCCGCAAGCACCATTCTTGAAAAACTTAGCGATGTCACCATTTGCTATCTCCAGCCCAGCTGCTATTGAGAAATATGGCGACAAATACGGAGAAAACCCAGTTGGTACAGGTCCGTTTAAATTCGAAAGCTGGAAGCGCAACGATACTATTACTCTCGTGAAAAATGAAGATTACCGCAAAGACGGCGAGCCAAAAGTCGATAAGATGATTTTCAAAGTTATTGAAGATAACTCTTCCCGCTTGAATGCTCTTATCAAGGGTGAAGTAGATCTAATTGACGGTTTAAATCCAAGTGATGCCGAAAAAGTAAAGAGTGATAAAAACCTGCAGTTATTCGAAAGACCATCTCTAAACGTAGGTTATCTGGGCTTTAATGTAGAGAAAGAACCTTTCAACAATCCGAAAGTACGTCAAGCTATCAGCCATGCTGTCAATAAAGAAGCTTTAATCAAAAACTTCTATGAAGGCACAGCTGAACCAGCTAAAAACCCAATGCCGCCAACTCTTAACGGCTATAACGATGAAGTGAAAGACTATGAATTTGATCTAGAAAAAGCAAAGAAATTGCTAGCAGAAGCTGGTTATAAAGATGGCTTCAAAGTAGATCTATGGGCAATGCCAGTGCCGCGTCCGTACATGCCGAATGGACAAAAAGTGGCGGAAGCTCTGCAAGCTGACTTTGAGAAAATTGGTGTGAAAGCAAACATCGTCACAATGGAATGGGCAACTTATCTTGAAAAAGTACAGGCTGGTGAATCTTCACTGTTCATGCTTGGCTGGACAGGGGATAACGGGGATGCAGACAACTTCCTTTACACACTCCTTGATAAAGATGCGATTGGTTCTAATAACTATTCCCGCTATGCCAATGAAGAAGTTCATAAGCTTCTATTAGATGCACAAGCGGAAACAGATGAAGCAAAGCGTGCAGAATTGTATAAAAAAGCACAAGAAATCATCCATGAAGATGCTCCTTGGGTGCCACTAGCTCACTCCACTCCATTGTTGGCAGGAAAAAGTACAATTGAAGGCTTTTTCCCACATCCGACAGGTTCGCAACCAATGGGGGATGTATCGATTAAATGAGAAAAGGAGGGGGAGCGATCAAGCTCCTCCTCTATTTTTCGACGCAAGGAAACGAGAATTTATTATTGAAAGCAGGTGAGTGCATCATGTTTGCTTATACAATCCGGCGTTTGTCCATGCTGGTTCCGGTTTTATTAGGAATGACGTTGATTGTTTTTTCTCTTATACACGCTATTCCCGGCAGCCCGGCGCAAATTCTGCTAGGGCAGCAAGCATCACCGGAAGCGGTAGCCGCTCTAACGAAAGAAATGGGGCTGGATCGGCCATTATATATTCAGTTTGTCGATTATTTAAAAAATCTTATTACGGGTGATCTCGGAGAATCGTTTAGAACGAGAAGCCCCATCAGTGAAGAAATTTGGCCTTATCTAGCTGCTACGATCGAGCTCGCTTTGTTCGCTATGATCATTGCGGTTATCGTCGGAGTTAATGCTGGTATTATCTCTGCGTGGTTTCAAAACTCATGGTTTGACTATTTATTAATGGTGTTGGCTTTGGTTGGTGTATCCATGCCAATCTTTTGGCTTGGGTTAATGGAGCAGTACGTCTTTTCCATAAAGCTTGATTTATTGCCAACGACAGGGCGAGATAATATTCGTGATCCCGTTACAGCCATTACTCACTTATATTTGCTGGATACACTTTTGCAGGGGCGTGTTGATCAGTTCTTCGAGGTAATTAGGCATTTAATTTTACCTGGTGTCGCCTTAGCCACCATTCCAATGGCGATTATTGCGAGGATTACTCGTTCTAGTATGCTGGAGGTTATGCGTTCCGACTACATTCGGACAGCAAGAGCAAAAGGAATGAGTATGTTGAAGGTCGTATACAAGCACTCTTTGCGAAATGCATTTATTCCTATCTTAACGATTATTGGTTTACAGACAGGACTGCTATTAGGCGGTGCCATATTAACGGAAACGATTTTTGGGTGGCCGGGAATTGGCAACTACATTTATTCCGCGATTCAGTTTCGTGATTACCCCGTTATTCAGTCAGGGATCTTAGTCGTTGCTGCTATCTTTGTTTGCATTAACCTTATTGTTGATTTGTTATATGCCGCAATTGATCCGCGGATTAAATACCGTTAAAGGAGGACGTGTATATGTCAGAAATTGTAGAACAGACTCAGCTGCCTCCGTCCGGACCTGAAGTGAACGTAAACCAGGAAGAAAAAACGGTTTCACCGTGGGTTGATGTCTGGCGGAGATTTCGAAAAAATAAGGCAGCTTTATTCGGTGCAGTCCTTGTTTCCTTTTTCATTTTGTTGGCGATTCTAGCTGATTTAATTGCTCCTTATGGGTTTAAAGAAACAGCACTGGAGAACAAGCATTTGCCGCCTTCTTCAGACCACTGGTTTGGGACAGATGAATTCGGCCGGGATATTTTTAGCCGTGTCGTGTACGGGGCCCGTATCTCTTTATGGGTAGGATTTATTTCCGTGGCTGGTTCTGTTATTGTTGGATCAAGCCTTGGGATTATTGCTGGTTATTATGGCAGATGGGTAGACACCATTATTTCTCGGCTGTTTGATATTTTGCTTGCTTTTCCAAGTATTTTGCTTGCTATCGCGGTTGTGGCGATGCTTGGCCCATCTTTACAAAACGCTTTAATTGCGATTGCTATCATTAACGTGCCGACATTCGGCCGGCTTGTCCGCTCTAAAGTGCTGACCGTTAAAGAAGAGGAATATATTACAGCAGCGAAAGCGATTGGAATGAAAGACAGCCGGATTTTGCTTCATCATGTTTTACCGAACAGCCTTGCTCCTATCATTGTTCAAGGAACGCTGGCTATTGCAACAGCGATTATTGAAGCAGCGGCTCTCGGGTTTCTCGGTATGGGAGCCCAGCCGCCGACACCGGAGTGGGGAAAAATGTTGGCGGATTCAAAAGACTTTATTATGCAGGCACCATGGACCGTGTTTTTCCCGGGTATTGCAATTATGCTAACAGTCTTAGGCTTTAACTTAATGGGCGACGGGCTTCGTGATGCGCTTGATCCACGTATGAGAAATTAAATGAAAAACCCAGCTGCCAAAAACAGCTGGGTTTTATTCGTCTTCTTCGAATTCAGGAAGCTTATCATCTGGATGAAACTTTGAAAAGCTTGTAATAAGCTGGTCCAAGTGCTCCAGATTTTCTCCATATTCTAAAACAGAGGAAAGGAGATGGAGCAGATGGACAGAAAAATTATCTTCCTCGGAGGTGCTTGATTTTATTTCAGCGGTAAACAAAGACATGAATTGTTCCCGGTCTACTCCTAATTCAAAGACGTCCTCCATCTCGACCGTTGTCTTTACTTTGCCAACGAACCGCAAAAGCAAATGCTCATGGTAGCTCATTAACGAATCAAGATAATCGACGAGCGTCTTTTGTAAATCCGGCGTTAAAAGAGAGATGTCATTTTCAAACTGATTCATTCTTCTCAGGATATCGTAGCTTCTGCGAGTAGCTAAAATCATTTTGCGATATAGAACCATTTTTCGTTTTTTAGAAGTGAGATTGCGTTTTAGCGTTCCGCGATCCTCTTTATACATTAAATAGAAATTATCAATGGTGATGAGCCGTTCGCGGATTTTACTAATATCTTTTTTCAGAACGTGGTAATCTGTTCCGGTCCGCAAGCTTAGACGAATCCATTTTAACGTATCCTCGGTTACATGGTTAATCTGGCTAAAGAGCTTCGTTTCGTATTGGGGTGGAAGAAAAATTAAGTTAACAGCAGAAGCCGCTAATACCCCAATCATAATTGTTACAAAGCGGATCAAAGAAAATTGAACAAAGTGCTCATTCTGCAGCTCCATAATCACCATTAACGTAACGAGTGCCAGGCCAATGGATTTTTCTAGATGCAGCTTTACCATTATGATTAAGGCAACAATAGCCGCCAGCCCCACAAATACAATGTGATTGCCGAATAAAAGAACAAACGAAATGCCGATCGCAGCTCCTATAATATTTGCCTGTACTTGTTGAATTAAAGTTAAATAAGAGCGATAAATAGTAGGCTGAATGGCAAACACTGCCGAAATGCCTGCGAAAACCGGGGAAGGCAGGCCTAATAGCGTCGATACAAATAGCGCTAGAACAATCGCAATGCCCGTTTTAAAAATTCGTGCACCCAGCTTCATAAATAAAATGATTCCTTTCTCAGATAAGTGTATTAGGTGAAGATTATATCACTTAACGCAATTGAGAAAAAGCAAAATCTACTGCTTGTAACGTTTTCTCGACATCTTCATCTGTATGCTCCGTTGTTAAAAACCATGCTTCATATTTAGAAGGGGCGAGATGAATGCCTTGAGAAAGCATTAATTTAAAGAAACGGCCAAACATTTCTCCATCTGTTGCTTCTGCTTGCTCATAATTAACGACCTTTTCAGTCGTAAAATAAATGGTTAAAGCGCCTTTTAAACGGTTGATCGTAATCGGAGTACCATACTTTTTAGCCGATGCTAAAATTCCTTCCTCAAGGATAGCGCCAAGACGGTCTAATTCCTCGTATACTCCTTCTTTTTGTAGTACTTCCAGGCAAGCAATCCCTGCAAGCATGGAGGCAGGATTACCAGCCATTGTGCCTGCTTGGTAGGCAGGTCCGAGCGGAGCTACTTCTTCCATGATTTCTTTACGGCCGCCATAAGCGCCGATCGGTAAGCCGCCGCCGATAATTTTTCCCATAGCTGTTAAATCAGGCGTGATGTTCAATAAATTTTGAGCGCCTCCGTACATAAAGCGGAATCCAGTGATGACCTCGTCAAAGATAAGCAAAGCACCAGCTTCGTGTGTGAGCTGTTTTACTTCCTCTAAGAAGCCTGGCTGCGGTTCAACGATACCAAAGTTGCCGACAATCGGTTCGATTAAGACGGCCGCAATTTCTTCTCCCCATTTTTCCAATGCTTCTTTTAATGGTTCTGTTTCGTTAAACGGTACAGTAATGACTTCTTGAGCAATACTTTTTGGTACACCGGCAGAATCAGGAGTACCCAATGTGGAAGGACCAGAACCTGCAGCTACTAATACTAAATCAGAATGCCCGTGATAGCAGCCAGCGAATTTAATAATTTTGTCGCGTCCAGTATAAGCACGAGCCACACGAATAGTTGTCATGACGGCTTCTGTTCCGCTGTTGACAAAGCGAACCTTATCCATGCTTGGAATGGCTTCTTTTAGCATTTTGGCAAATGTGACTTCATAAGGTGTTGGGGTGCCATACAACACTCCATTTTCGGCTGCTTTCTTGATGGCTTCCGTAATGTGAGGATGAGCGTGACCGGTAATAATTGGACCGTAAGCCGCCAAGTAATCGATATATTGATTACCATCAACATCCCAGAAATAAGCTCCTTTACCTCTTTCCATAGCGACAGGAGAACCGCCGCCAACTGCTTTATAAGAGCGCGAGGGACTGTTAACCCCTCCGACAATATGTTTCAGTGCTTCCTCGTGAAGTTGTTCAGAATTCGTGTGTTGCATGAATAGCCCTCCTTGATGATAGATACATATCCATTTTAGACCTGCCCTGGTATTTAGGCAATGAAAGTCCGCTAATCATAAATAGATTATTTCCCACGTATATATGAAGAAAAGCGCGGACAGGGGGAGGCGGGAAAATGACTGGTGTTGTGTTTAGTGCAGTTGTTATTTGCTTAACGATGAGCATAAAAGGCATGTTTATTCCTGGACAACCTCGTCACCGCTACTTGTCCTTGCACTATTTTTTGTATTTTGGATGCCTGTATTTAACTGTTATGATAGGCTTTGCGCTGATTTATACTTTGCTGGAGATCAAAGGACATGCCGTTTGGGCCGAGGAAGTGCATAGTCCGTTTTCTTTTTTGGACAGGTTCTTTACTTCCTTATATTTTAGCGGCATTACGCTTTTTTCTGTTGGCTACGGTGATATCGTGCCCGAGGGAGCAGGAAGGTGGGTAGCTCTCGTAGAAGCATGGATTGGCTACACCATTCCGACTGCTTTCGTTGTGCGGACGATGTTAGAGAAAGAGTCAACGTAATTATTTATTTGCCATATTTTTTCTCATCCGCTACGCTAGTAATAAGATAATTCAGACGAATGCATCTCGTTATTATCTTATTTAAAGTAAAGGAGAGAGGAAAATGACTGTAAAGATAGGAGAAGCAGCTCCAGATTTTCAACTAACAGCAAACAAGGGAGAAAAAGTAGGATTGTCTGATTACAAAGGCAAAAATGTGGTGCTTTATTTTTATCCGAAAGATATGACGCCAGGCTGTACGACACAAGCGTGCGATTTTCGTGACAAGCACGATCAATTTAGCGATTTGAACACAGTAATTTTAGGTGTGAGCACTGATCCAGTTGCCCGTCATGAAAAGTTTATCGATAAATATGATTTGCCGTTTTTGTTACTTGCTGATGAAGATCATGAAGTGTGTGAGCTATATGACGTTTGGAAGCTGAAAAAGAACTTTGGCAAGGAATATATGGGGATTGAACGCTCCACTTTTGTGATTGATACAGAAGGGAAGCTTGCTCAAGAGTGGAGAAAAGTAAAAGTAGCAGGCCATGTGGAAGAAGCACTCCAATTTATTAAAGAAAATTTATCCTAAGAAGCAGGGAGGGAGAAAGTTGAAGATTTTATTTACTTTTCGTCCTCCGCGGACATGGCAAGATCAATTGAGTACAGCTTTTCCTGAAGAAACGTTTAGTTATTACAAGTCTATCGAGGAAGCGGAAGATTTAGCGGAAGCGGAAGTCATTGTGACGTTCGGAGAGGATTTGACGAAAGAGCATATTGATCACTGCCCAAAATTGAAATGGATTATGGTTGCCTCTGCAGGTATGGAGAAAATGCCTTTTCAATCCATTCAACAAAGAGGCATCTTAGTCACAAACGCAAGAGGCATACATAAAATCCCGATGGCTGAGTTTACGGTAGGATACATGTTAAATCATGTAAAACGGTTCCCTGAATTTCTTGATCTTCAAGAGCAAAGAACATGGAACAAGCGTCTGTCGATCGGAGAGTTAGCGGGCAAGCATTTGCTCATGCTGGGAACAGGAGCAATCGGTACAGAGATTGCCCGGCTTGCTAAAGCTTTCCGAATGAAGACGACCGGTGTCAATCGCAGCGGCCATGAAAATGCCTATTTTGATCGCATCTACACGATGGACAAGTTGTCTACGCTTCTCCCGCAGGCAGATTTTATCGTGTCTATTCTGCCGAGTACAGAAGAAACTAGACATTTGCTAAAGAAAGAGGATTTTGAAGCAATGAAAGAAACCGCTGCCTTTATTAATATTGGCCGAGGGGACTTGCTCGAGGAAGAGGTCTTGATGGAGGCGTTGAAAAACAACGAAATCGCTCATGCTTACCTAGACGTTTTTGTGGAAGAGCCGCTTCCTGACAATCATCCGCTGTGGAGTCAAGAGAACGTAACGATTACGCCTCATATTTCAAGTGTGACGAGTGAATACGTGCCGCGTGCTCTGAGAATATTTATGAACAATCTGGAAATATATAAAGAAAACGGCACGGATTATGAGAATAAAGTCGATCCACAAAAGGGATATTAATAAGATAAAACTTTGTTTTCCTATGTTTATTTTCATGCTTCCAGGCTGATTGGAACGTTTGTCTTTTAGTATGCGAGACCTGATGAAAAGTAGGAGTCACCTTAAAGAGCGAGTACCGAAAACAGGAGAGCAGTAAAGAAAGCGGGCGCTTGACAGCAGCCTGGAACGTTTAGAGTCAAATGTCCTATAAAGTCCTCTTTTTTATTGACAAAGCATAGAAAGAGTTAGTACACTATTTATAAAGATTATAATATAATAATACCTTTTAGAAAGAAAAGAGGTGCATGACGGTGTCTCATGAGCATAATCATCTACAGGAAGCATTGGATACATTGAAAGCGACCGGAGTCCGTATTACCCCTCAGCGTCATGCGATACTTGAATTTTTAATTCAATCTATGACCCACCCAACAGCAGACGATATATACAAAGCGCTTGAAGGGAAATTTCCTAATATGAGCGTAGCAACAGTCTACAATAATCTACGCGTATTCCGTGAAGTCGGTTTAGTAAAAGAGCTTACGTACGGAGATGCGTCAAGCCGCTTCGACTTCGTGACGACGGATCATTATCATGTGATTTGTGAAGAGTGCGGGAAGATTGTTGATTTTCACTACCCGGGCCTGGATGAAGTAGAACAACTTGCATCGCATGTGACAGGGTTTAAAGTTAGCCATCATCGGATGGAGGTATACGGCACGTGTCCGGATTGTACGACAAGCAAGGAAGTTCATTAAAAAAGAATTGTTCGTCAAACGAACAATTCTTTTTTATTTATTCTTTCGATTGTAACCTTCGTCAAATTCCTTGCCTTCTAAACTTTGGTCTAGTGTAAGAGGTTCTTTGCAATGCATACACATATCTACTCGGCCAAGCATTTTTGTCGGCTTGCCACAACTAGGACAAACAACTTGAACCGCTTTCGTTGATAACATGCCAATCCAAAAATAAACGACTGTACTAGCGATAATAGACAATAAACCAAGCAGCATAAATAGCGTCATCCAAAAAGGAGATTGTCTAAAGAAGATCCCTGCATACATAATAATAAAGCCAATAAAAATTAAACTAAGAGCGAATGTACGTATCCGATTAATTTTACTTGAGTAATTTTTAGCCATTTTCTTTAACCTCCTAAAAATAAACTATATCATATTTACAAATAAGGAAGCAGTAGAATATCGTAAATTTAAAAGTTTTAAAGGGATTCATCCTTATTTGTCGAAATAATGGGGATAGTACAGAGATAGAACAAACCTGCGTTTGGAGGAATTACTATGGAGGACATCCTTCGTCCGCTTTACCAAGAACGGACAAGCCAACAGAATACAATCGGCGTTATTGTAGTAGAAAAAAAAGAAAACGAACCATCCTTTACAGAGAACTTTGATGTGATTTTGCTGATTATGGTAAAAGAAGCTGAAACGCCCGTTTTCATAAAACATTATATATATGATAATAAGAAAGCGGCGCTCTATATAGTAACAGAGTCGCAATTAGAAGAATGGATGCTGCTTGGTAACAATAGAAAGTTTATTGAATGGCTTTATCACGGCAAGGTCTTGTTTGATCGAAATGAATATGTGTATAAAGTGAAGCAAGAAATGAGGGAGTTTCCTTTTTTTGGCCGGAAAATTAAAATGGCCATAGAGTTTTCGAAGTTAATTAGAAGATGGACATACGGAAGAGACTTTTTTAGGAATGGCCAGTATTTAGATGCCTATAATCATGTCATGCATTCGCTGCATCATCTTGCCCGCCTTGCTGTTATTGAAAATGGGTTTTATCCTGAGGTAACCGTTTGGCTGCAGGTGAAGCAGATGGAGCCAGAGATTTATAAATTATATGAAGAGTTATTAACGAGCGATGAAGAGTTAGAAAAGCGTCTGGAGCTTCTTTTCATTGCTATTGATTTTTTAATTCATTCAAAAACAGAAAATGGAGCAGCTCATTTACTTTCCATACTAAAAGAAAAAGAATCATGGGCATTCCAAGATCTCTTAAATCATCCGGAGGTTAACTACTATGCAGTAGATTTGAGTGGCTTATTGGAATATTTGGTTGGTAAGTCATTTGTTGAAGAACAAAAGATAGAGACGAAGGGATATGGAATTTACCATAGACACTATCGTTTAATAAAAGAATAAAAGTTTTTTTTAAAAAGTATTGACGGCTTTTAATAATCTTGGTATATTAGTAAGCGTCGCTGATGAAAACAAAACAACAGCGGCGCACAATCACTTGAAAAAGTTTTTAAAAAAGCTTTGACAAGAAAGAGAAAAGATGATATATTAAAAAGGTCGCTGTTGAAACGGCGGTTGATGAAATTGATCTTTGAAAACTGAACAAAATAC
>NZ_MAYT01000028.1 GCF_001685015.1 Pseudobacillus wudalianchiensis | reverse complement strand
AAGCCATCTCGACAGGAGATCTGCTTGTTGAGTTGGAAAGATAAAAAAGAAGCAGGCTTTTGCCTGCTTCTTTTTTATGAGACTTTTGAGATAGAGTTAGCATTTGTTTTGCTTCTAGAAATAAGAAGAATAAAATAACACAGTAAGCCGAAAAGACAAGAAATAAATAGAGCGTGGGCTAACGCTATGTAAAGATTAAGTTTAGTAAAAATAATCGTAGCGCCTGATATAACTTGTAAAGAAACAAGCGAACAAGCTAAAATCCATCCCCAATAAATGACTCGCTGCTGTTTATAATGTTTGACCGCAAGGATAGTAGTATATAAAATCCACAAGAAGATAAGACCCGCGGCGAGACGATGGCCCATTTGAATCCACTGATAAGGGTTCAATGGAAGGAATGGATTGCTGTTCGAGCAAAAGGGCCAATCCACACAAGTTAAACTGGCATTCGTATGCCGTACAAGAGCCCCTGTATAGACGACTAAATAGCTGTAAAGTGTTATACCGATAGTATGCCATTTCATTCGCTTGTCAATAATTAACGAGGAGGCATCGAACTTTTGATCAACTTCGAAGATCAAAAGAGTCAAAAGCAATACTGCCGCAAACGAGATGAGCGAAATGCCAAAATGAAGAGCGAGAACAAAGTCACTTTGTCCCCATTTAACGGCAGCTGCTCCAATCAAAGCCTGTGCTATTAAAAAAAATAGAGACATGACAGCTAAGAATTTCGTTTCCCGCTTATGCCCGATCAGCCGCCAGGATAGAATAGATAAGGCAGCTACAAGCAAGCCGGCAACGCCGGAGACAACCCGATGTGATAATTCGATAATCGTTTCTATTGTAATATCATCAGGAATTAACTGCCCGTGGCATAGCGGCCATTCATTTCCGCATCCAAGTCCGGAGTCGGTTTTTGTCACTAAAGCACCGCCTAGCAAGACAAGAAGCATGACGAACGTTGTCAAAACCGCTAGCCATTTTAAAGAGCGTTGCATGTTTTTCACCTACTTATTTATAATGCAAAAGGGGATTACAGAAAGAGTTTATCTTCTCGATAATACAGAAAATGAGAAAAAAAGACAACTTGTAAAATTATTTGGAAATGTTATGCTTATACATAGAAGATATTGTTAAGTTGATTTCTTCTAAAGCCTGTCTGAACAAGCTTTTAAGGTTCTCATGTTTTCATTATCCTATAAAACTAAATTTATAGGAATAGCGCTTGTTCAGTGGACACAAATTCGACATAATTAGTTCATTATGTATTCACAAAAAAACAAGCCGATATGATTTAATATGGATGAACAGTGGTTTTTGAGCATGAGTACGGCTTGGTAAAGGAGAATAGAGCTCCACTATTTATTCAAAAAGACAGACCGCTTGTTTTTATGAGAGGGGGGAAAAAGGTGTCACGTGCCACGACAACGATGGGGAAAACTGAACTTCCAGAAACAACAGCTATGAAGGATTTTCTGGCATTAATCAAAATTGGAATCGTTAATTCCAACTTGATTACTATTTTCACAGGATTATGGCTGGCGATCGTTTTTAACGGCTTGCACTTTCTAACTCAGTTGGATACCATCTTTTACACGCTGATTGGATCGTCTCTAATTATTGCGGGATCTGCCAGTTTAAATAACTTTATTGACCGGGATATTGACCCGCTTATGGAGAGAACGAAAGGGCGTCCTACAGTCACAGGGAAGATAAGCTATCCAAAAGTAATGACAATTGGTCTCGCTTTCATCATGATTGGAACAGCATTTTTGTTTCTAACAACATTTACAGCTGGTGTCATTGGTTTAGTTGGAGTATTTAGCTACGTAGTAGTTTATTCCATGTGGTCTAAACGCCGGCATGTAAGCAATACGGTGGTAGGAAGTATTTCTGGTGCTGTGCCTCCATTAATCGGCTGGGCCGCTATCGACCCTAGTCTAGATATTGTTGCTTGGATGTTATTTTTAATTATGTTTATTTGGCAGCCTCCGCATTTTTATGCGCTGGCTATGAGACGTTGTGAAGAATATAGAACGGCTGGTATTCCAATGCTGCCGGTTGTGAAAGGGTTTGCTTCTACAAAGCGTCATATGATTATTTGGGTATTGGCTCTCTTGCCGCTGCCATTTTTTATGACATCACTGGGCACTGCCTTTGTCGTTTTAGCGACAGTTTTAAATATAGGCTGGCTTGCTCTTGGATTATCTGGGTATAAATTGAAAGACGATCTTAAATGGGCAAAGCTAATGTTTATTTATTCATTACAGTATTTAACTGTCCTGTTCGTAGCGATGGTTATTTTTACTGTTATTTAATTCACAGGAATTCTTTCTTGCTAAAGAAATCCATATATAAGCTCATAACGCTGCAGAAATTCACAAGAAAGAGGGGTTTAATTAAGCTATGAAAGATAGGCTAACTAAATGGCGTCTTTTATCAGTCTTTGCTGTGTTGGCACTCGTGTTGTCGGGCTGTGGTGAACCATTCCTTTCCACACTCAAACCTGCCGGCGCAGTGGCTAAACAGCAATATGATCTGATGATTCTAAGCACAATCATCATGGTATTAGTTATTGCTGTAGTTACTGTTATTTTCGTTCTTGCCATTACTCGCTTCCGTCGTAAAAAAGGCGAGGAAAACAAAATTCCTAAGCAAGTGGAAGGAAGCCATTTGCTCGAAATTATTTGGACAGTTATTCCTATTATCCTTTTGCTGATCCTTGCTGTGCCGACTGTTGCGGCTACGTTTGAACAAGCTAATGTAAAGGAAATGGATAAAAAACCAAATAAGGATGGAGTGCGTGATGCACTTGTCGTAAATGTACGTGCCAACCTGTACTGGTGGGAGTTTGAATATCCTGACTATAAGGTAATCACGTCTCAGGAATTAGTCGTTCCGACAGATCAAAAGGTATATTTTAATTTAATTTCATCTGACGTAAAGCATTCATTCTGGATTCCTGCTGCAGGTGGGAAGATGGATACGAACACAGATAACGTAAACAAATTCTGGCTGGAATTTGATGGCGCCAAAGCACAAGAAGCTAACAATTTGTTTTACGGGAAATGTGCTGAGCTTTGCGGACCATCTCATGCTTTAATGGACTTTAAAGTAGAAACAAAATCACAAGATGACTTTAAAAAGTGGTTAAGCGCTATGCAGTCTGCTAAAGCAGCTTCTCCAACCGATACAGCTGCTGCACAAGGGCAAAAGCTCTTTGAGCAAAACTGCTTAAGCTGTCATGCAGTAAGTCCTGATGATGCACGTCCAGAACAAGCAAGACTTGCTCCGAACTTAGCAACATTCGGTGAGCGTTCACGCGTTGCTGGTATATTAGATCATAACGAAGAAGAGTTGAAAAACTGGATTCGTGATCCTGAAAAGTATAAACCAGGCAATAAGATGTCAGGTACTTATAAGCAATTGAATGAACAAGAACTTGATCAATTAGCAGCATACTTAATGAGCTTGAAAGTAGAAGAACAATAAGGATTAGAAAAAGAAGGAGGTAAAACCGTTGAGTACCATTGCACAAAAACGAGGTTTCGCAAGTACGATCTGGGACTATTTAACAACAGTCGACCATAAGAAAATTGCGATTCTTTATTTAATCGCGGGTGGAATCTTTTTCCTAATGGGCGGTATAGAAGCAATGATGATCCGGGCTCAGCTGGCTGTGCCAAACAATGACTTTGTCAGCGCGGGTTTATATAATGAATTGCTTACTATGCACGGTACAACAATGATTTTCTTGGCAGCAATGCCCTTGCTGCTTGGTTTTATGAATGCCGTTATGCCGTTGCAAATTGGAGCGCGTGACGTAGCATTCCCATTTGTTAACGCACTTGGTTTTTGGTTGTTTTTCTTCGGTGGATTATTTTTAAACTTATCATGGTTCCTAGGTGGTGCACCTGATGCAGGATGGACTTCTTATGCCTCGTTATCGCTCGCTTCGGAAGGCCATGGAATTGACTTTTATGCTTTAGGTCTACAGATTTCAGGTTTTGGTACGTTAATGGGAGGGATTAACTTCCTCGTTACAATCATTAACATGCGTGCGCCTGGTATGACGTATATGAGAATGCCTTTGTTCACATGGACAACTTTTGTAGCTTCAGCATTAATTTTATTCGCATTCCCTCCACTTACTGCTTCAATCTTTATGTTATCGTTTGACCGTATGTTCGGAGCTAACTTCTTTAATGTAGCAGCAGGTGGTAATACAATTATCTGGGAGCACTTCTTCTGGATCTTTGGACACCCAGAGGTATATATTTTGATTTTACCGGCTTTCGGTATTTTCTCGGAAATCTTCTCAACATTCTCGAGAAAACGTTTATTCGGATATTCATCTATGGTATTTGCAACAGTATTAATTGGTTTTCTTGGATTCATGGTTTGGGCTCACCATATGTTTACTGTTGGACTTGGCCCAGTAGCGAATGCTATTTTCGCGGTTGCTACAATGGCAATTGCTGTACCTACAGGAATTAAAATCTTTAACTGGCTCCTTACAATTTGGGGAGGAAGCATTAAATTTACTGTACCAATGCTTTATGCGGTTGCCTTTATTCCATCTTTCGTAGCCGGTGGGGTAACAGGTATTATGCAGGCTGTAGCGCCGGCAGACTATCAATATCATGATACTTATTTCATTGTTGCCCATTTCCACTACGTTATCGTTGGTGGGGTAGTATTTGCTTTGTTAGCCGGTGTACATTTCTACTGGCCGAAAATGTTTGGAACAATGTTAAGTGAAAAAATTGGGAAATTTACTTTCGTCTTTTTCTTTATTGGTTTCCATTTAACATTCTTTATACAGCATTTCCTTGGTTTAATGGGGATGCCTCGCCGTGTTTGGACCTTCCTTCCAGGTCAAGGACTTGATGCAGGTAACTTAATTAGTTCCATTGGGGCAGCCTTCATGGCGATAGGAGTTATCCTACTGCTATTGAATGTAGTGATTACATCTGTTAAAAATGAAAGAGTCGGCAATGACCCATGGGAAGACGGACGTACGCTAGAGTGGGCAATTCCTTCACCGCCTCCATTCTATAACTTTAAGCAATTGCCGCTTGTACGTGGATTAGACGCTTACTGGTTAGAGAAGATGGAAGGAAAAACAACGCTAACGCCAGCTGAACCAATCGGTGATATTCATATGCCAAATGGTTCATTCACACCATTCGTTATTTCTCTTGGTCTATTCATTGCAGCTTTCGGAGCAATGTACCATGTAGATGATAAGGCGTGGGCAATACCGGTCTTAATCGGCGGGTTGGCTATCACATTTGGCGCCATGGCCTATCGTTCAATCAAAGATGACCATGGATTCCATATTCATAAAGAAGATTTAATGGATGATGATAATGAAGATAAGGGGGTTAAGGCATAATGCACGCTGAAGAAAAATTCACACCCCAAACATGGCCTGAATCACCTGAAAAAGCAACACTTGAAGGTAAAAACAAGTTTTTAGGTTTCTGGTTATTCCTTGGAGGAGAGACGGTATTGTTTGCCTCTCTCTTCGCAACTTACATTGCATTAAAAGATAAAGTACCAAGTCCAGATCATATGCTGGCAAAAGATTTGTTTGAACTGCCATTAGTATTCGTCATGACAATGCTCTTGTTAACAAGTTCGTTAACGAGCGTATACGCCATGTACCATATGAAAAACTATAACTTTAAGAAAATGCAGCTTTGGATGCTCATTACAGTTATTCTTGGTCTTGGCTTTTTAGGTTGTGAGCTTTACGAGTTCCATCATTACTATACTGAATACAACCATACGTTTACTAGCAGTGCATTTGGTTCCGCTTTTTACACATTAACTGGTTTTCACGGTGCTCACGTTGTTTTTGGGTTAGTGTGGATGACGTTGTTAATGATTCGGAACGCAGGCCGCGGATTAAGCCTTTACAATGCGCCTAAGTTTTACTTGGCGAGCCTTTACTGGCACTTTATCGACGTTGTATGGGTATTTATCTTTACGGTAGTATACTTAATGGGAATGGTGGGATAATTGATGGTAAATAATCAATCGAATTCAAACAACCCAAGACTTAATTATGACTTCCGCCGCAAGAAAAACGCAGAAGGCATGAGAATTCAAGTAGCGACATTTACTTTAATGATCTTCTTTACGGTCGTTTCTTTTGTAGCGGTAGCCGCAGACTTCTCGAAGTGGTTTGTTATACCATTTATTTTATTACTTGCAGTAGTACAAGTGGGATTCCAGCTTTATTACTTCATGCATATGAGTGAGAAGGGTCATGAAGCTCCTTCCTTGTTTATGTGGTCAGGGATTACAGTAGCTTTCGTAACTGTATTAGCTTTCATGACAATTATTTGGTGGTAATAGCCTGTTCATTTTAAATGTACACATTTTATCATTACGCAAAAAAGCCGGTTCTCTTCTAAGAACCGGCTTTTTTGTGTAAAGAAAATGGTACATTGTATCTTGTCATGAACTTGTCAATTCATATCATTGCTAGAGGAAAAGGGGAACGTTATAATGAAGGCAGGGCATTGAAATTAATATCGAGGTGAAAGAAAATGCCAATTAGCATTTTTGGATTTCAGGCACTATGGAGTCCTTATTTTCTGTCTATGTTAATAGTATTGACTGTTTTTTACTTTTTAGGAACGACAAAATGGAGAAGTAAATTTGAAGGCAGTGAACCATTAAAAAAACATCAGGCAGCTTTATTTGTGACAGCTATAGTGGTTTTATATGCAGTGAAAGGTTCGCCAATTGATTTGCTTGGTCATATTATGTTTACCTACCACATGATTCAAATGGCTGTTCTGTACTTAATTGTAGCACCTTTATTCTTAAGAGGGGTTCCTTGGTGGGTATGGAAAAAAATCATTGATCATCGCACCGTTAAGCCTGTGTTTAATTTCTTTACAAAACCATTAATCGCTTTGATTTTGTTCAATGGGCTGTTTTCCATTTATCATTTGCCGATCGTCTTTGACTATATTAAAATGAGTATGCTTCTTCACAGTCTTTATACGATCGGATTGTTCATTTTTGCCCTCTTTATGTGGTGGCCATTAGTGAACGATATGCCAGAAGGAAGAAAACTGAGCGGACTCAAAAAAGTAGGATATATATTTGCCGATGGAGTTTTATTAACACCTGCCTGCGGTTTGATTATATTCGCTTCTACACCAGTATATGCTACTTTCAGCGATGCAAGTGCTTGGCTCCAGGCCATGGAATTGTGCGTGCCAACGTCTACGTTACAAGGGTTAAATCTAAGCGGTCCCGAGCTGTTTTCAAGTATGCCGGTTATGGAAGACCAGCAGCTTGGAGGGGTCATCATGAAAATCATCCAAGAGATCGTCTACGGTTGTATGCTTGCTTTTGTATTTTTTGAATGGGTTCGTAAAGACCAACAAGAGACTGAGGAAATGAGTGCCTCTGCCATGATGCAGCAACAAGCAGATTATACGAAGTAAGACGGAACTGGAAATGAACGCATTACTTTTTGTAGGCAAAGTCTGCTTTGTACACTATTAGGTTGAATGAAAACGTTTGTCAACAACTTGTCTATTCATTTCCTTTTCCTGCACAATATCTAGACGGATTATAAATGGGAGAGAGGAACAAAGATGTCACTACCTATTTTACCTACAATTAGTACAACATTTATTGTATTAAGCGCCATCACTGTTGCGGTTGGTTGGGCGCAGATAAAACAAAGAAAAATCGAGCAGCACAAAAAAACGATGCTCCTCGCCGCTGTGTTCGCTGTTATTTTCTTTGTTATTTATGCTAGCCGAACGGTCTTTATTGGCAATACTGCCTTTGGCGGGCCAGAAGATATTAAAATTTATTATACCATCTTCTTAATTTTTCATATTACGCTAGCCACAGTTGGAGCAGTTTTAGGCATTATGACAATTATTTTAGGACTAAAGAATAATTTAGAAAAACATAGAAAATTAGGGCCAGTTACGAGTATTATTTGGTTCTTCACCGCTATTACCGGAGTAGCTGTTTATTTACTTCTTTACGTATTTTATAAAGGCGGAGAAACTACTTCTGTTATTAAAGCGATTCTTGGCTTTTAATGATAAGAACGAAAAAGCGCATGAGCTGCTCATGCGCTTTTTTCAATAATTAAAATGTAAATTGTTCTACTTCGTTTTTAAGGTCCGCTAAAAGCTTTTCGCATGTCTCCACTAACGAGGATGGGAAGTTCTCATCTTCTCCATATTCTACGCCATGTGGGTAATAATATTTGCCTAATATAGGAGTCATCAATTGGATAGTAGCGTCAGAAGAGCCTACATCGCCTTCAACAGCATATCCGAAAACGCGTAAATAGTATGTACCTTCTTTTAGATCAAATTTGCGGTCAAATGTTACCCGCTCATAATCCCATTGTCCAGCAAGAACCAACTTGTGAGACTTACAAATATAGTTCAGACGGCCAAAGTCAATTCGTAAATTTTCTAGACCCGTATTTTCAAATTTCATGAAAAATCCCTCCTGAATATCTTAGCGTAACTCTAATATCATTCCGCGCCTTTTGTCTATCACTCCATAATAATAATAGTCGAAAAAAGCATTTCTTGCAATGAGTTGAAGAGAAACAAACAAATCTTTTCCATTATAGTAACTTCTTGAATAACTATAAAAATGAGAGAATCTTTTTACGTGATGTGATACGAGGCAGGCATAGTGTTATAATGTGATTAATATAAGGCAACAGTGTCTGTATATGGGGGTAAAGGGGGGGAGCTTTCTGCGATCAGTTATCAGAATCCTGGTGGTTATGTCCATCATTTTAATAGGGGGAATTTATTTCAACCAGGCAAGAGAAGAAAATGATATTTTGCACAATCCTGCTACATCCAATCCTGCAAAAGATGATATGAATGTAGAAAAAGACCTAGAGGATATGAATAAACCAGTTCCGGCTGCCGAAAAGCCAAAATCCGGTGCTGGGTTTTATATTGGCAAGGAAGCAGGGGTGCTTAGAAAAGCGATGGGTGAGCCGATTCGAAAGGATCCATCTGCTTATGGATATGAGTGGTGGATTTACAAAGATGCTCAGCAGTATGTCCAATTTGGCGTGGAAAATAATCGAGTCGTCACGGCGTATGCAGCAGGTGAAACGGACGTTTCTCCATTTAAAATTGAACAGCCAGCTAAAGAGCTTTTTCAAACGTATGATCTTGGCATGGATATACTCGTTAAGAACGACTCTGGTACGTATCGGTTTGAATTATCGGAAGAAGATTTTAATATGAGACCGGTTGTTAGGGTCGGAGACGTATATGCGCAATTATATATTGATAAATTCTCTGGTGCATTGTCCAGCGTTCGCTATTTAACGAAAGACTATTTAATTAAACAACGGCCATATGAGATGGTGTACCGCGGTGAACTGCCAGCTGATCCAGAGCTATCTGATTCTGTATGGCAGCAAATTGAAGAGGGAAGCGAGAAGCAAATAGTCGATCTGACAAACATCATAAGAGAAAAGCATAATGTAGGAACGCTGGCATGGGATTCAGAAACGGCACAAGTAGCAAAGCAGCATAGTAAAGAGATGTATGAGAAGCAATATTTTGCTCACGAATCCCCTTCCGCCGGCGACTTGGGAGACCGGCTGACAAAGGCTGGGATTACGTATCAGCTTGCCGGGGAAAATATAGCCGCTAATTATACAGATGGACCGGCTGCTGTCGAAGGGTGGCTAAATTCTGAAAGTCACCGTGAAGCCTTATTGGAAAAAAAGTTCACTTTCTTAGGTGTAGGCGTTTATCAAAAATATTACACACAAAATTTCATCGCCAAGTAAACTGAAAAGCAGCCGTTCTGACAAACAGCTGCTTTTTAATTATTTTCTTTTTATGAGGAAAAAAGTGCCGGTAGCGTGGGCTACTTTCTTTCCATCCTCTCTTAACGCTTCTCCTTCAACGACAATCGTTTTTGAGCCTTTATGTATTACACGGGCTTTTACCGTTAGCTGGTCACCTTTTCCAGGTGCAATATAATGAATATTTAGGTTGGACGTAACGGTTGCATAGCCTTCAGGGGTAGCCGTGTATGCCGCTGAGCCCATGGCTGAGTCTAGTGCTGTAGCTGTTACGCCTCCGTGTACAATATGAAGAGAAT
The DNA here is from genome assembly GCF_001685015.1 of Pseudobacillus wudalianchiensis. Taxonomy (GTDB): domain Bacteria; phylum Bacillota; class Bacilli; order Bacillales; family Domibacillaceae; genus Pseudobacillus; species Pseudobacillus wudalianchiensis. The sequence continues at coordinate 299,913 of NZ_MAYT01000028.1, read as the reverse complement.
TGTTCGTTAAATCGGTAATAGGCATGTGAACTTCACATTCGTTTTCCCCAGTAATTCTATTTAGTTGTAATAACCGCCCAATGTAAGTTCCTTTTCCTTCGACTTTCTCCAAATAGCCTTTTAACATTTGCTCTAACACTTTTAGTTCTGTCTCATCTGCCTGTTGAATACTTTTTTCTATTAATGAATAGATTCTATCCTTCATGTAAAGATCCTTCCCTTCCTCTCCTCGCTAAGTCTTTCATCTAGGTTGTCTTGCTTTTTTGTTCAGGTATGAAGGCCAGCTGATCAGGCCAATCTTTAAAAACTTTTCCTCATGCTGAACAAGTAGTTTTCATTTTTCTTATCATACCATTTTTTAAGAGCAGAAACATTTTTTCACTTTTCGTCTGTTGTTCCATAATGTATTAGTAGCAATTAGTTGGGCGGAGATACGGGGTGAAAATAAGTTGTTACATCCAAAGGTAAAAGAATTTAAAGTATTTATGGACGGAAGGCCAGACTTGAAACGGGCAGTGCGAGAGCGGCGAACGACGTTACAGGCTCTTTTTGAAAAATGGTATGAATCTGGGGATGTAGAGCTAGCGAAAGAGAATGAGAGCAGCAAAGAGCGGAAGACTGATTTTCAGACAGAGGATTGGTCAATGAAATTAACAAAGGTCTTGTCTTTATTTGAAGGGATGAAATGGGATAGCATTTTAGCAGATGTGCAAGGAATGTTAGAAATGGCCCAAATTTATTTAGCCGATTTAGCGGAGCAAAATCAAAAAAAGAACACATAGAGAATGGAATTACTTTTTAAGTGGAGGGATATGATGAGACAGGAAATCATGGAGATGATAAGGAATAATAAAGAATGGCTTAATTATTTGCGGAAAGAACCATCCTGGTATCGCTTATTAAGCCGTGATCCTTATCAAATAGAAACATTTCAAAAGGCTAGTCTACAGTTTTATAAGAAGACCTTTCCTGATCGTTTGGGCCGCTTTAATGATAGTTTGCAAATGGCCTCTGCCTTAATGTATATGATGCAATCCCAATTTTCCCAACCAGCAACTGAAGCGGCACAGCAATCTGAATCAACAACAGAGGCAGCTTCAGAATCAACAACAGAGGCATCTTCTGAAGCAGCATCTGAGACAGAGGAACAGACAGGAGAAACGACTGAAAATGAGCAATAAAATATCTTGATTTTGCACACACTATCCGAAAAGGAGTGTGGGCAATGAAGTGGTTAATTGCGATATTGGCAGTATTCGCTGTAGCAGGATGTAGAACGAATGTCCCGGAGCCAGAGACATTTTCACCCTCTGCTTCCTCGAGTGAAGCAGAGGTGCAGGCGGCTGAAAAAGGTTGGACTGTCAGGCATTTATTGAGGGGAGAAAATGTATTTGTAGAATTAATCGTGCCAGGTGTTTCTTTTTCAAATAATGGGACAAATTCTCACAAAAAGGGCCAGGTAGCTGTTTATGTGAATGGGAAGCATTACAACACTTACCACACAGCTGCTTTTATTGTAAAAGGACTGGATCCGGGACGTCATCAAATAGATATTAAATTAGTCGATCGGCATAACCGCTCGCTCGGATATGAAAAAACGTTTTTTGTATCCATCCCGTAAATAGTTTTATTTGTGAAATAATATGTTAAAATAGGGGAATGGAGGTGGGCTATTTGCTTACAGCTACAATTGAAAAAATTAAAACAGTAGAACAGGCTGAAGGGCTTGCACAGAAGATTCTCGAATCAGATGTTGCCCAAAACTATCAGTCGTGCTACTTTCTTTTATATACAAACCCTGTCACGAAAGAAAAGATTCGTCGTTTTAGCCGACTGAAGGAGCAATATGAAGAAGTGCAGCGGTTCGGACGTTATCATCCAGACTACAGCAGGGTAATGAAGGAAGTAAGGGAAGCGAAGAGGGAAATGGATTTAGATGAAAATGTCGCCGCTTTTCGAGTAGCTGAAAACGAGCTGCAGATGTTGCTTGATGAGATCAGCGTTATTATTGGCCGGGCAGTTTCAGAAGGAATTAAAGTGCCAACGGGCAATCCATTTTTTTCAACGGGGTCAAGCTGTGGTGGGGGCTGCGGATCGGGTTCGAGCTGCGGTTGCTCAGCTTAAAACATCAGCGTGGCTGAAGACTCTACTGATAAAGGGACGTGAGCTTTTTCAAAACGAGAGCTGGCGTCCTTCTATTTAAGATCATGCCGATCAAACCTTTTTGCGCTTTTATAACATTGATTCAGAGGGAGATATTATGTTTATTGATCGACAAGCTGTTATTGTCTGGCTCCATAACACAAAGCCAGCGAAATCGTTGCGAAAATATGGGAATGTTCACTATGTATCAAAACGCATGAAATATGCGGTTGTGTATTGTAATCAGAATGAGCTTGAAGAAGTCATGGGGAAACTGCAGTCACTATCGTTTGTTAAGAAAGTAGAGCCATCTTTTAAGCCGTTTCTTAAAACAGAGTATGAAAACTCTAAACCTGATAAAGCGAAAGAATACGATTATAAAATTGGTGTATAAAAAGCAGGGAATTCCTCCTGCTTTTTTGTTTGGTTCTTTCACTTATTGAGAAGGCAAGCTGTTACAGCAATGCTTTTTTAGATTAACGAGCCACAAAGTTTACGAAAACAGCCTTTTGTTTTACCTGCCTAAAGGTGCTAGAAGGTGATTGAGCCGGAGAATGCCGATTAAATATTGAAAATATAGCTCGGTTTCTGTAAAGGCAGAAGATGGCTTGACGTCCATTTCAATAATGGGACGGTTTAAAACCTCAGCTGTTTCTTTGAATAAGTCAAAACGCTTATTTGGTGTACGGTGAGGATAGGGAATTCCTTCACGGCATATGTAAATAGGTTGAAACTCTCCTGGGTCTGTGGGTGAAAGTACAATCGCCAGAGAAGTCATAGAGCGATCACCTGCTGATGAGTGAAAAGCAATCATGTGAGTAAGGCGATGCGGGTTGTTACGGGCAATTTCCAGAAGTTCGTATATGTCTGAGTATCCCTCTCCAAGTTCGATGAACCGCTGAATCATAGTAAACCCTCCTTTTCTGTAAAAGAGTCTTATAAAAGCATTTTTATTGTATCGTTACTGCGGAAGAAGCTCAAGCAAAGAACGATTATACGAGCAATATACATAAAAGTGTAAATTTTCGTCTGTTTACAGGTCAAATGCTCTATCTTATAATTAGGTTGAATTGACTAGAGAAGGCGAGAATTCTATGCTTAAAAAATCAGTTTTTTTTATTTTCTTTTTAATAGTGGTGTGCGGTGCTATATTGCTTATTCAATGGATAGGTTATGAAAAAGCGTCTAAAGCTTCTCGAGAGATAAAGGTGGACCAGGAAGTTCATATAGAACATAGTGAAGCAGGTCTTTTTGTCAAGCATACCTTTACAGGCTTGGAAGCTGAAGAGCCTTTATCTGTCATTATGCCAGCGGCAGCTTTACAGGCGTCCTGCCACAAGAATGAAGGTACATGTTCTTTTAGAGGGCAAAGTGCTTCTATCGTTCCATCGAGCGAAACCATGTCTATTATGTACTCCATAAAAATGCCTTCTTTTCAAACAGCTTTCGTTTTATCCGATTGGTCGATTAAAATAAAAGAAGCAACAGTAGAACATGCGATCATTCATTTTACAGAGAAGAAAATTAGAAAAGGCATGTGGTTCTCAAGTTTAGGTCCGCCAAAGGTAAAAAAATTAGATTTAATTGATTATTATCTATTTCAAGGAAAAGGGCAGCCGGGTTCGTTATACTGGCAATTAAAACCTTTAACACAGCTGGAATCAAAAGAATATCTGGATGTGTACGGAGAATCGAAAAATGTTATAAACGATCAGCAGCTGGAGCTTCTTCGGGAAGCGTTGACTGATCGGACTGCGATTATTTTTACAGCCGAATATCCTGCTTTCGTGTCAGATCGGTTGGTGGTAGTAAAAAACAACGAACAGCTTTCCCGGTTGACGGAACGTTTTGTTACAGAAGTAGTGCTAGATGGCTATCGCTTTCAAGAAGGAGAAGAGTGGCTCGGGCAGCTAATTGTTTCTTATAAGCTCGGACGTCCAACGGGTTCTGAAAAGATAAAGACGATGTACAATCGGTTAAATGAGCAATTGAACGTGAGAGAAAGAACTGAATGGAAACAGCTTCTTGTGGGATTAATAAAAGAATCGATTACAGCAGAACAGTTAGACCGCAAGCTTTCTGCGGTGAAGGGGCTGGATACGAATTTTTTTGTAAGCAATAAAAACGAAAATGATCCATTTCAGCCATTGGTTTTTTATGAATCGCGCCAAGTCATAATAAACGGAAAAAAAACAGAGATACGGCCGGTTAGCCAAAACGGTCAATTGTTCTTTCCTTTTAATGAGACATTACAGGCACTTGGCTACGAAATAAAAAAAGTCACAGACGGAAACTCATTGCTCGTTCGCCGGGAATATAATACGTATTACTTTTACCCTTTGCAAAATCGTTTTATTCTAAATGACGAGAGATATGGTCTATATGAAAAAGCTTTGCAAAACTATAACGGCCAACTTTATATGAATCAAAAATGGCTGCAAAAGATCTTTTTAGTAGCAGTACAAAGTGAAAAGACAATAAATGTATTAGATCTTGACCTATAAAAAATGCCCTGCTGAATAGTCCAGCAGGGCCCTTCTATGTCTATATCAGACAGAAGGCAAAGGGAGAGGAGAAACTGGAGAAAGAACTCATGGGGAATATAAGTCTTCTCCGTGATCGACAACATCCCGAGTGATGTTGTTATTAGTAGTATGAACCATTTCAAGAAGTTTTAAACGTTATTTAGTAAGAAATTATCCAGCATAATATAAAAGAAACCCGTTGGATTCCTCTAATAAGTTGTGGTAACATGAGAAAGAAAATCTTAGTAAATGGTGAATATACATGAGAGTAATATCAGGAACGCAAAAAGGCATTCCATTAAAGGCTGTTCCAGGAAACAGCACCCGGCCTACAACTGATAAAGTGAAAGAAGCAATCTTTAATATGATCGGTCCTTACTTTTCAGATGGACTTGGTCTTGATCTTTATGCCGGAAGCGGTGGGCTTGGGATAGAAGCATTGAGCAGAGGCTTCTCAAAAATGATTTTCGTGGACAGAGATATGAAAGCGATTCAGACGGTAAAGGCTAATTTAGCGGCTTGCCGTTTTTCAGAGCAAAGTGAAGTATACAGGAATGATGCGGAGCGGGCGTTAAAGGCAGTTGCAAAGCGCGGTCTTGTTTTTGATGCCATCTTTTTGGATCCTCCGTATAAAAAACAGCAGTTGGAACGATTATTAAAGCGGATTGTTGAACAGAAGCTGCTTGCACAAAGGGGCTTTATCGTATGTGAACATGGCTCCACTGATACTCTATCGGAAGAGATAGACGGACTCCAGCAAGTAAGGATGGAAACATACGGCATTATCCGCGTGTCAATTTTTAAATGGGGGAAAGAATAAAGGGGGAGTACCGATGGCAAGCATTGCCGTTTGTCCGGGGAGCTTTGATCCGATTACAAATGGACATTTAGACATTATTCAAAGAGGCGCTAAAATTTTTGATAAAGTCTACGTGGTTGTATTAAGTAATTCATCTAAAAAGCCGTTGTTCTCGGTTGAGGAACGAAAAGAACTAATTAGGGAAGTAACAAAACATCTGCCAAATGTCGAAGTAGACAGCTATCATGGACTGCTTGTGGATTATGCAAAAGAAAAAGAGGCGAAAGCGATTTTGCGGGGCTTGCGGGCTGTTTCTGACTTTGAATATGAGATGCAGATTACTTCTATGAACAGAGTGCTGAATGATCAATTAGAAACGTTTTTCATGATGACAAATAGTCAGTATTCCTTTCTTAGCTCCAGCATCGTAAAGGAAGTAGCAAAGTACAACGCCGATATTTCCGATCTCGTGCCGCCGGCTGTTGAAAAAGCGTTAAAAGAGAAAAGAATGAAATAAAGAAAAGATTTTATCTTATAATAGGTTGGCTATCTAGAGATATAGACAGTAGTTTAGAGTGCAGACAAACGGGACACAATCGGGTTTGTCTGCATTCTTGTATGTAAGGAGATAAAAATGGGGAAAGTGATAAAGGGTATCTTCTTTTTGATTGCGATATTCCTTTTTTTAAATGGGTGCCATTCAAGTGTCGAAAAAGAAGATATGTTTCAATTCAAAAACTCCTACGTAGGAGATAACGGCGCAGTTGGCCATATTACTAGACAGCTGCCAAGCCCGAAAGGCGAACATATAAGCGGATTGGAGCTTAAAACGACAGAAGAGCCTTACGGAATCATTGTGAATTATCGAAATAAAGAAATAACCGAGGAAATAGAAAAAAATTATAAAGAAACTGCGTTATATAATGCGACATTTATCTTAGCGTTAGTAAAAAATGCAGATTGGGTAAAATTTAATTTCATTGAAAAAGAATATAAAATAACAAGAGCTGAATTGCAAAACTGGTATGGGAAAGACGTAAGAGAATTTATTAATGAGGAAGAGTTAAGTGCATTCATACAAGCACATCTGAAAGATAAAAATGGAGTGAACCAGTTCTTTAATGAATAGTGTATTCGTTTTGCAAAAAGGATAAAGATCGTGACAGGTGGCTTTCTCCTAAGGGTGATACAATTATCAAATAGAACGGCGAAAATAAAGAGAAATAGGAGTATCCTAAAAGCCAAGGAAATCGGCTTTTAGGATACTCCCTTTTGGTTATTTTTTAGCAGTTACATAGAAGAATAGATAGGCGATTAACATGGAAATGGTGAAGATCGGTCCAATTTGCTGTAAATAAAACAGCCAGTTTTCCCAAACCGTTTTCTCGTAAAGAAATACTGGGACAGCAGGTTGGGCATTGCTAGGGATGAAGGATTGTTCGTAGACTGGCTTCCATAATAGAAACGCCAGAATAGCTGCATATAAGCCATGTAGAAAGCGGGCGAACAAAAATTGACGAAAGCGAATATCTGTATCAGCGAGAATACTAGCTACTTGCGCATGTATGCTGAGACCGCTAAATGCGAGAATAAAGCTCACGACAATCACTTGCTCCATAAGGTCGGAAGGCTGAACCTGGCTGATCATTTGACTGCCGAGTGTAATTTCAAACAAGCCTGCAATAAATGGAATACTAAGTTCAGATGGCAAGTGCAACAGTGAAAATACTTTAGCTGCTCCAGTTGCAAGCAGAGAGGTGATATTCAGGTGAAAGAGAATTTTATTAAGCACGGAAAAAAGTATAATGAACCCGCCGATCATGAGCAAAGTATGGATAGAAGAAAGAACGGCATCGCCCATTAGTTTGCCGATGGGCCGCAGATCTTGGCTGCGTGCTTTGTGCATAGCAGAAAAAGCTGAACGAAGCGAAAAGGAGGCCGCGGATTCCGTTTTCTTTTCGTTTTTTAATCCATAAAATCTCATCGTTAAACCAACAAAGAAATTCCCGCCATAGTGGGCCGCCGCCAGCAGCAGACCAAGATGGGAATTGTAGAAAAATCCAACTGAAACGGCTCCAAAAATAAAGAGAGGATTAGATGAGTTCGTAAAGCAAATAAGACGTTCAGCTTCTAGCCGAGACAACTCCCCGTTTTGACGAAGCCGAGCGGCCAGTTTGGCGCCGGAAGGAAAGCCAGAGGCCATGGCCATCGCCCAGACGAAGCCGCCGGCTCCAGGTACTCGAAATAGTGGACGCATGAGTGGTTCGAGCAGGACACCGATGAAATTGACGACTCCAAGCCCAATCATAATTTCAGAAACAATAAAAAAAGGAAGTAACGAAGGAAAGACAATTTCCCACCACATATTTACTCCCCGAATGGATGCTTCAAATGAAATCTCGGGAAAGATAATTAATGAAATAGCAAAAGCTGTCACACCCATGGCTAAAAGGATGGTTTTTACCTGAGTAGAAGTCAACTATTCATACCTCCTGTTCTTCAAAAGCCAGGCTCTGTTCTAGGATTCATTTTTTATTTCAGGTAAAATAGCATTAATAGACAGATAAAGGCGAGTCTGGAACTGATCAAGAAACTTGTCCTGTTTTTAATCAATATACTCATACAAATCGGAAATAGACCATAGCTTAAAAGAGAAATCTGCATACGGGGGGGAACACATTGACTCGTCCGAAAATAGGGGTTGCTTTAGGAGCAGGAGGGGCGAGAGGATTTGCTCATATCGGGGTCATAAAAGCATTGAAAAAAGCGGATATTCCGATTGATATGATCGCTGGCAGCAGCATGGGGTCTTTTGTTGCGAGTTTGTATGGGGCTGGGCACGATATGGAGCAAATTCATAAGCTTTCACCAGCATTTCATAGGAAATATTTTTTAGATTTTACGATTCCTAAGATGGGGTTCATTGCTGGCAAGAAGATCAAAAGTTTTATTCGATTGTTTACTCATAGTAAAAATATTGAAGATTTAAAAATCCCTATCGCTATCGTGGCAACAGATATTAAAAATGCTGAAAAAGTGGTGTTTAAAAAAGGGCCGGTTGCCGATGCTGTCCGGGCGAGTATTGCTATTCCCGGTATTTTTGTTCCAGAGAAAGTGAACGGCCGTCTGCTTGTAGACGGGGGCGTCATTGACAGGGTCCCTGTATCGGTTGTAAAAGAGATGGGAGCAGATATTATTATTGGAGTGGACGTATCATCCGTTAAAAAAAGTGCGGAAATCCAAACGATTTTTGACGTTATTATGCAAAGTATTGATATTTTGCAATTAGAAATTATCGCGAATCGCCAGACTGCTTCCCACGTAATGATCCGTCCGCCTGTAGATATGTATAATTCTAAAGCTTTTACTCATATTGACGAAATCATTACTGCGGGTGAAGAAGAAACACATCGGCGAATACCGGAAATACTAGCTGAGATGGAACATTGGAAGGAGCAGTCTCATGAGAAATAAATGGATGCCGTTCATTTATATTTTTGCAATTCTATTAATTGGAGCCGCTTTTATTGATCTCCCCTATTATGTGATGAAGCCGGGCGACGCCCATGAGCTGAAACCTATTGTAGAGGTGGCGGGGGGCGATAAAGATGCTGGTACATTGATGCTGACCACTATTAAAATGGGGGAAGCCAATTACCTTTCTTATGCTCTTGCAAAAGTACGTGATTATGAAGAAATTATACCGATAGAAGAAGTTCGCAGTCCCCATGAAAACAATGAGGAATATAACATTCGACAGCAATACCTCATGCAAAACTCGCAGCAAAATGCCATCATTGTTGCATTTGATGCAGCGAAGAAGCCATATTCTTTTCGTTATGAGGGAGTGTATGTATTAAATGTGTTTCCAGGAATGCCGGCAGAAGGCGTCTTAAAAGCCGGAGATCGTATCGTTGCTATAGACGGCAAGGAATTCAAATCCTCTCAAATGTTTACTGACTATATTCAGACAAAAAAGCCTGGTGAAAAAGTGACTATTACCTTTATGAGAAACCAAGAAAAAATGGAGAAGAGGATAGCACTTAAACAATTTAAAGGCAACCAGGAGAAAACGGGAATCGGCATTGGGCTAGCCGATCAGAAAAAACTTATTAGTAAACCAAAAGTAACATTAAAAGCAGAGGATATTGGCGGACCTTCCGCCGGCTTAATGTTCAGTTTGGAAATATACAATCAGCTCGTTAAAGAGGATGTGGCAAAGGGGCGTAAAATTGCCGGAACTGGAACGATTGCGCCCGATGGAACGGTAGGAAGAATCGGAGGAATTGCTCAAAAAGTAGTAGCGGCGGATAGAGCAGGTGCTGAAATCTTTTTAGCGCCAGACGATAAAATTTCCCCTGAGTTAAAAAAACAAGTGCCGGGAATTGTATCTAATTATGAAGAGGCAGTCCGCACAGCAAAGGATATTGGGACAAAGATGAAAATCGTACCGGTTCATACATTTGATGAAGCGCTGAATTACTTACTGACAAGAAAATAGATGATGGATAAGCTGGAAAAGCATTTGAAAAATAAGTGTTCATCAATGCTTTGATATAAAAAATTCCTTAAAGAGTTTTCTTTAAGGAATTTTTTATATATTTAAGTTAAAATCACAGGATGCTCGTTAAATTCGCTTTGAAGAAGGGAATGGGAAGAGTAGGATGGCAAACCTAATGCATAAATTTCGGCTGCTTTTATATCAAAGGCGAGCGATTCTTTGAAAGCAGCGGTTTTTGTAATGAGCGGAACCTCCATATTTTTTTTAATTTGATTGAGATAATCGCGTCCTTGCTTGTTCATACCCAGCAGGCGGGTATAGCGCACCGACTCTGTCGCGGCTGCCATCTCTTCCTTGGAAACATGCAGCAGAATATGGACGAGTGCCCGCTGGATTCGCGTCCAAGTGTATCGTTTAGTTTTGACCATTTGCATAAACTCAGTAAACCCTGTTGACTGCCGGGCGGCTTCTTTCAAACGATATTCCATTCCTTCCGAAACATCATAGATTGCTGCAAGTTCTTCCGCAGAGCTGGCCAATAGGCGATATTGAAGAAATGGCCAATACATGCCCCAATCGTGAAAGTGGCCATAGGTCTGTAAGTAATGCTGTAATTCAGCAAATGTAGCTGCAGGAACATACGGTTTAATCGTTTGCAGCTGTCCCTTTTGCTCAGCAATCGCTTTACGAATGCCGGTCGCACTGGCAATTGGATGACTGCCTAACGTTACCTCATGGAAATCGGCTTGCTGGCGTTTGATTGTGAGGGGTTCCATCGGATGCGCAAGCTGTTGATTGGCTTGGATATAATGGAATCCCAAAATGTTGTTCGGCTTGGAAAGATCCAACGGAAGCTGCTGTCCGAAAAGCGATTCCCTGGCTAGTGTCTGTGCTCTAGGGAAGCTAACGCCCTCACCCATATATTGACGAATGAGTGGGTCTAGCAAGGCAGAAGACCCTTCCATTTGATGAAGCGTCTCCAAAAATGGAGCAAGCTGTCCACTCTCACTGCCGAAGCAAAAGGAATCGCAAAATAATTCATTTAAGATGGAGATAGCTCCTTTAGCAAAATACTCGGCTTTTTGAACCGAAAAAACATACGGCAGCTCGATCACGATGTCGACGCCATTTTGCAGAGCCATTCGTGTGCGGGCCCACTTATTAACGAGAGCCGGTTCACCGCGCTGTAAGAAATGGCCGCTCATGACAGCGATCACTACCTCTGCTTGGGCTGATTCACGTGCTTTTTGAGCATGATATAAATGTCCGTTATGAAAAGGGTTATATTCAACAACGATGCCAACTGTTTTCATTAGAAAGTTCCTTTGTTATAGTTATTGTTAGTATTATTTTTAGTTAGTTGCAAAGCGAATGTCAACAAAAATTGTAAGTAAGTGGTTCTTGCGCTGGAGCGGGCGGGGCCGTATAGGGCTATCTATAGAAGCTGGAGAGCGATTTCTTGAGAATTTTTTAACCTTTTGGTCCAGTAGAAAATGAGCGCCTTCCGCTTTTCTTTTTGTCTAGCTGCAGCGGCTAGACTCTCGGACATAAGCCGTCACGCCTGTATGGCAAAAAGCGCCACTTCAGCGGTCCGTCTTATATCTGCCGAGTCTGAACAGCCGCTTCCGCTTTTCTTTTTGTCCAGCTACAGGCGCTAGTGCGTACGGCGGTTTCGAAATTTCTGCAGGAGTCAAAGAGCGACTCCAACAGAAGTTCCTCCAACCTCCTATCGCACGAAACAAGCGCCTTTCGCTTTTCTTTTGTCCAGCTGCAGGCGCTTGCGTGTACGCTGATTTCGCTCTCTCTGTCGGAGTTTGAAAAAGCAACTCCTCGGCGAGAGCTCCAATCCGCTATCACGCAGAACAAGCGCCTTTAGCTTTTCTTTAATGTCAAGAAAATATATTGACAAACGTTTTTGGGAAAGCTATAATTACTTTTGTTGCCTTGAGGTGATAACGATGATGAAATGGTCAATTATTCAATTACAAAAATCTCGTGATAAAGGCTTGTTGATTGATGAAATGGTAGATATGAGCCATTTAGAAGGCCGTAACACAGAGATTAGACAATTACCCCCGGTTCACGTGATGGGAAGAGCAGATGTTGGATCAGATAAAGTGACTTTTCACTTAGATGTGAAAGGTAAGATGATTTTACCGTGCTCACGTACACTTGTTGATGTGGAGTATCCATTCGAATTCTCTTTACTGGAAACATTTATTTTCAAAGCTTCTTCGTTTAGTGAATACGAAGAAAATGAAGATGTTCATTTAGTTGAAGGCGATGTTGTTGACTTGAGCCCGGTTCTTGAAGAAGAAATTCTTCTTGAGGTGCCGATGCAGGTTATTAGCGAGGAAGCAGATGAACATACGATTTCTGGCGGAAAAGGATGGGAATTCCAAGGCGAAGAGCAGATTTCGGAGAAAGAATCAAAAGTGGACCCGCGCTTAGCAGGACTGGCAGACTTTTTTAAGACGGATAACAATTGAGAAGTACCAGCTAATTCTGGCTTCACATACTTACATTCTCTTTTAAGGAGGTGGAAATAATGGCAGTCCCTTTTAGAAGAACATCTACAACGAAAAAAAATAAACGCCGTACACACTTTAAATTGCAAGTACCTGGTATGACAGCATGCCCGAATTGCGGTGAAATGAAACTTGCTCACCGTGTATGTAAAAATTGCGGCACATATAAAGGAAAAGAAGTAGTAAGCAAATAATTCATTTGCCTGTCTGGCAAATTTATTTGTGAAAAACGCGAAGAGACCATGGCTCTTCGCGTTTTTTGTATTGAAGCCATGATAAGGGAAAGCTACAATAAAGAAAAGGAGGGATATTATGGATTACCATATTGAGCGACTGCCCAGCGGATTGTTATTATTTAAAATTACACGTGCTGAGAAAAGAAATGCGGTGAACTTTGAAGTGATGGAAGGGCTGCAAAAGGCAATTGATCGAGCTCAATCAACGGATGTTCGAGCTCTCGTTGTAACAGGAGAAGGAGAACAGGCTTTTTGCTCGGGCGGTGACCTGTCTGTATTTCATGCTTTGCGTACAGAGGAAGAAGCCTATAGTATGCTGTCTAAAATGGGAGAGATTTTATATAATCTTGCGGTGCTGCCGAAGCCGACTATTGCCCTCATCAATGGGGCAGCCGTAGGCGGAGGGTGTGAAATCGCTACAGCCTGTGATTTCCGAATAGCCAAAATAGGGGCAAAATTAGGATTTATTCAAGGCAGCCTGGCCATTACGACGGGATGGGGAGGAGGTACTCTTCTTTTTGAGCGCATACAAGCACCTCATGCATTAAAATTGTTATCTGAGGCCTCTATTTACCGTGCTGAACAGCTTGATCAGATTGGATTTATTAACCAGGTAGTAGATGAAGCGAATGAGGCAGAAGCCGAGCAGTTCTTAGAAAAAGAGCTGTCTATCCAAAGCGAAGTGCTGTCGGCGTATAAGCAAATTCAAATTCGAATGTGGGAAGTGAGCCGCTTACACGAGCGGATGATGCAGGAAGTGAGGGAATGTACGGTACTTTGGGCAAAGGATGAGCACCATCAGGCGGTGGATACCTTTTTAAATGGAAAAAACAATCATTAAAAAACTGCCGCATCCCAATAAAGCTGAAAATGCGGCAGAATTATACAGAAAGTAATTAACTAATTTTTTGAGTTGTTGAAGCGGATGGATTCCAAATAAGACGGGAACTGCTTTCTGAAAGGGGAGAAAAGCCCATCTTTTCCCAAAAGGAATGTGATTTTACCTTTGGCTTCGTCAAAATAGGCAGGTTGAACGACTTCGCAAACTCTACAAGCTTCAGTCCGAGTCCTTTATGCTGGTATTGCGGCAACACTTCAAGTTTCCAAATTTCCAAGTATTGATCTGGCCCATTTTCTAGCAATGCGGCGCCGTCTTTCTTTACGTAAAGGCACATCCGGGCAGCGAGCTTATCACCGTAATAAATACCATAAAAAGGAGAAGTTGCGTGATCTTCAACCATATAGATTTGGAACTCTTCAAGCATGGAAAGCTCCTCTAAACCATATTCTTTGAAGCGTTTGAATTCGTCCATTGTTTTAAAGTTTAGTTTAAGATTCTCGACTGTTACTGCCATTTTGTGACTCCTCCTCAATCTTGTATAAAAAATAAACAAATTTATTAAGCTTATATATATATTCATTATATAATAGAAACAGATAGAAATGAATACCCCTTGTGGGAACGCTTTCAATTTGGCGAATTTACTCAAAAAATGATTCATTTCTTGTGAAAGGGGCAAAAAGATGTGAAGGTTGGGATAATTGGCGGCGGGGCTATTGGCCTCTTTTTTGCCGCAAGCTTAGCAGAATGGTTTCCTATTACACTTTTCACAAGAACGAAAGAGCAAGCAGATATCATTAATGAGAGTGGTATCACAATAGAGGAAAAAGGAGCCACAACGGTTCACTTTGTTAAAGCAATGCCGATAGCTGAACTGCCCTCCTATACACCGGAATGTTTATTTATCGCTGTAAAGCAATATAAGCTGCCAGCTATTCTTTCTCTATTAGAAAAAATCACTTCGCATCCTGCACTCGTATTCTTGCAAAATGGAATGAGCCATATTGCTGCTTTAGAGAAGCTTCCACATCCTGATATATATGTAGCTGCCGTTGAACACGGGGTTTTCAAGTATGGGCCTAGTCATATTGACGTTCGTGGCCGGGGAAAAACAAATATAGCTGTATACCGTGGCAGTCAGCAAGTGATCGGGGCGGTTACAAAACGAACAAAAGAGAACTTTCGATTTGAATGGCGCTTAGATTACGAAACGATGCTGCTCGGAAAAATCGCGGCAAACGTAGTCATTAACCCATTAACAGCGATTTTACGAGTGCCAAATGGTGAACTTGTAAACAATCCGTACTATTTAAAAATGGCTGAGACAATTTATAGAGAGTTTCTTTCTGTATTTGAGAATAAGATGAAGGCAGAGTCCTGGGATGAAATTATAAATATATGCCGGACAACTGCCATGAATCGTTCGTCTATGCTGAAAGATGTTGAGGCCAAACGCCCTACTGAAGTTGATGCGATTCTTGGCTATGTTCTCTCAGAGGGTGCTGAAAAAGGACTTCATCTACCTGTGTTGGAGACCTTGTACAACATGGTTAAGGGTCTTGAAGAGGGATGGGCAGAGTAAAGCGCAATATTGTTTCTTTTTTAGGAGAAATGATATACTCAAAAAAGTAAAAATGCGCGAAGAAAGGAAGTACATACATGGAATTGGCAGCACTTTCTGTTCCTGCAATTAACCGGTTTGCTTCTCTCTATCTAAAGCAGGAAGCACCTGTAACGGACTTTTTTCATTACAACTTGTCAGATCAAGGTGTTTATGAAAAAAGAGTCGCAGATTTGCAGGCACGTACTTATATGCGAGAGTCCCTTGCTGCATGCATTGAGGCGTATATGAAGCCCTTTACTTCTTCTGCAGAGGTAATGGCTTCTCTAGAAAAATTAAAAGATGAACGTTCTGCCGTTGTGATCGGTGGACAGCAAGCTGGTCTTTTAACAGGACCGCTTTATACGATTCATAAAGTGATTTCTATTATTAAATTAGCGCGGGAAAAAGAACAAGAATTAAGTATTCCGGTTGTACCCGTGTTTTGGATTGCAGGGGAAGACCATGATTTTCCTGAGGTTAACCATGTGTATGTAGAAAGTGAATCGATGATGGAAAAGATGACTTATCCGGAGCGGATAATTGGAAAGAAAATAGTATCCGACATTCAATACGATAAGCAGCAAATGATAAGCTGGATTAAGAAAATCTTTTCTAAATTTGGAGAAACAAACTATACGAATGAGCTATTGAATCATATTTGTGAAGAGGCGGAAAAAGCAAATACGATAACTGACTTCTTTAGCCGGTTAATTCATGCTTTATTTAATCGCTATGGATTATTGTTAATTGATTCTGCTTATAAGCCGTTGCGCGAATTAGAAAAACCTTTTTTCAAACAATTGATTGAACAGGCTGAGGAGATTACAGAGGCAGTCGAGCAGAGCCAAAAGATTATGTCCAATTTGGAATTCAATCAGATGATCGAGTTATCTTCTTCTGCTGCTAATTTGTTTCTCTATGAAAATGAAGAGCGAGTCTTGTTAGAATATAACCCGCATACCGAAGTCTTCTCAAGTAAAAATAGAGATATCCAGTATGAAAAAGCCGAGCTTCTAGCCCTTCTTGAAAAAGAACCGGAAAAGTTTAGCAATAATGTCGTTACCCGTCCGCTTATGCAGGAATGGTTGTTTCCGACGCTTGCTTTTATTGCTGGTCCAGGGGAAATTGCTTACTGGGCAGAGCTTAAAGGTGCGTTTGAACGGCTTGATATGAAAATGCCGCCGATTGAAGCTCGTTTGAATATGACGATTGTGGAAAGAGCTGTTGCCAGGGATTTGGAGGAGCTTCATATTTCGCTTTCTTCAGCCGTTCAACAGGGAGTAGCGGAGCAGAAAGAGGCATTTTGGCATTCTGTTAGAGATGATCATTTTCATGAAATGATTGCCGGTGTTCAACAATCTTTAATGGAGCAATACGATGAACTAGAAAAGCGTGCCCAAGATTTGCATAAAGAAACCGTTCCGATTATCTTCAAAAATCGCGACTTCCATTTAAATCAGCTTGCTTTTTTAACCCGTAAAACAGATGAGATGATTCGAAGACGACACGCTATCGTATTGCAAAAGTATGATAAGCTGCAAAATGCGCTTAGGCCTATTCAGTCTCCCCAGGAGCGTATTAGAAATGTATATGAGTATTTAAATAAATATGGCCCAGACTTCATTCATGAATTAATGGAGCTTGAGTTTACTTTTACTGGCGATCATTATTTAGTGAAAATATAAGCGAATAGCCGTTATGATAAACGGTTATTGGAAAGTATCAATAACACTTATTTTTAATGCTTTCAGGTGAGCGATAAAGAAAGCGATCAACAGTCAACAGCTGTCTCTTAAGACAGCTGTTTTTTTATTGCCCGGGAAAATCCTTCATTTTTCATAAAAAAGGTGTCGTTTTTAGAAGCAAATGTTTAGAGATGCGGAAATTTATCCTTCGTCATCCCTAGTCTTAAACAACTGTGTAGAAATAAAGCTTTTCAAAGCAGAAAGCATCGAACGAAAAACTAGGAGGGAAGAAGGGATTTATTCACTTCTGGAGAAATGAAAAATAGTGGAGATAAGTGGGGGGATGTGGTACAGTTAGGAATGGAAGTGGAGGGAAAGGTATGTTCATGGGTGAATACCATCATAATATTGATGCGAAAGGCCGGTTGATCATACCTGTGAAATGGCGTGAGCGTTTAGGAGAACACTTTGTGCTTACGCGAGGGCTTGACCAATGTTTGTTTGGTTATCCATTAGAGGAATGGCAAGTGCTTGAAGAGAAGTTGAAAGCTCTGCCGTTAACAAAGAAGGATGCACGTGCCTTTATGCGATTTTTCTTCTCAGGGGCAAATGATTGTGAACTCGACAAACAAGGCAGGGTCAATATTCCATCGACACTTTCTAACTATGCCCGTCTTGAAAAAGAATGCGTGATTCTGGGAGTATCCAACCGCATTGAGATTTGGAGTAAGCCATTATGGGAAGACTACTTTATAAAATCGGAAGAGTCATTCTCTGAAATAGCAGAAAACATGATTGACTTTGATATTTAGACTTTGAATGGAATGGTGACAGATGAATTTCGAACATACAACAGTACTGTTGAAAGAGACAGTGGACGGGCTCAATGTACAGCCGGATGGAATCTATGTCGATTGCACGCTAGGTGGAGCAGGACATAGCGAGTACTTGTTGTCGTTGCTGGGAGAGAAAGGAAAGCTCTATGCCTTTGACCAAGATGAGACAGCAATTCGTCACGCAGCAGAAAGACTAGAGCGGTTTGGAGACAGGGTTACATTTGTCAAAAGTAATTTTAAGTATATAAAAGAGGAACTTGCACGATTACAAGTTGATAAAGTGGATGGCATCCTATATGATCTTGGAGTTTCTTCCCCTCAGCTTGATACCCCGGAAAGAGGATTCAGTTATCATCACGACGCACCGCTCGATATGAGAATGGATTTAACTGGCGGTCTAAGCGCTTACGATATAGTTAACCATTGGGATTATGCAGATTTGGTGAGAATTTTCTTTCAATACGGAGAAGAAAAGTTCTCTAAGCAGATTGCCCGTAAAATCGAAGCAGCTAGAGAAGTAAAGTCTATTGAAACAACGGGAGAACTTGTCGAATTAATTAAGGAAGGAATCCCAGCTCCCGCCCGCAGAAAGGGAGGCCATCCAGCCAAGCGTATTTTTCAGGCGATCCGCATTGCTGTAAATGATGAATTACGCGTATTTGAGGAGTCTTTAAAGACCTCCATTGAGTTATTGAACCCAAAAGGAAGAATAAGTGTCATTACCTTTCATTCTCTTGAGGATCGGATTTGCAAAACTATTTTTAAAGAAGCAAGTCAGGGACCGGAGTTACCGCCTGGATTGCCGATGATTCCAAAAGAATATGAACCCGAGTTAAAACTAATTACACGCAAGCCCATCTTGCCGTCGGAAGAAGAACTTGAACACAATAATCGAGCTCGCTCTGCTAAGCTGCGTATCGCGGAAAAAATAAAATAAACAGGGGTGAAAAGATGAGTAACCTAGCAAGGAAACAGCAAGTTAATCATGAGGAAAGAAAGTTATTTAAACGAAAAAAACAGCAGGTAACGAAGCGTCTGTTTACACCAGGAGAGAAAGTGCTGTTCTTATTATTTGCCGTTATGATTTGTTTTTTAGGAGCAAAGGTAGTATCCACTCAAGCTGCTCTTTATGAAGTGAATAAGGATATCCAAGATGTTGAACAGCAGATTAAAGACCAGAAGAAAGTTAATCACGACCTTCGAGCACAAGTCAGCGAAGAAAGTACATACGAAAGAATCTGGAAGCGTGCCAAGGAACTAGGTCTGAATCTAAGCGAACAAAATATTAAGGTTGTGCAGCCGCAATGAATGAAAACCGAATGAACATGAAAAGAGGAGCAGCGATATTATTTGTAATATTCGCCCTGCTCTTTTTTGTCTTATTTACCCGTTTTCTCTTTATCCAAGTATCGGGTAAAGCGGACGGTCACTCTCTGAAAAATGAAGCGTTACAAAAATATTTACGAACCGATGTATTAGAATCCAAAAGGGGAACGATCTATGATCAGCATGGCTCTGTTATTGCTGAGGATACTACTTCTTTTACATTAGCAGCGATCCTAGACCCCTCTATGACAACGAATCCCAAAAAGCCGAAGCATGTAACAGATCCAGAAAAGACAGCTAAGGTGCTGGCTAAGTATATTGATATGGATAGAAGCGAAATTGAAAAGCGACTAAAGAAAAAAGGCGCCTTTCAAGTAGAGTTCGGAAAACAGGGGCGAGACTTGTCAAATAGTGTAAAAAAGAAGATTGAGGCGGAAAAGTTGCCGGGGATTATCTTTTTAAGAGATTCAAAGCGCTTTTATCCGAACGGTAAATTTGCTTCACACTTGATTGGTTTTACACAAAAGTTAGAACAGAAAAAAGGCAGTCAAATCCTTCATCATACGGTTGGGCAAATGGGTATCGAAAAAACGTATGAAGATTACTTAAGGGGAAAAGACGGAAAAATCCAATATACAAGCGACTTGTGGGGATATCTGCTTCAAGATAAGAAGCAGATGATTCAAGAACCAGATGACGGCGACGATATTTATCTCACCATTGATACAAAGATACAGACGTTTTTAGAAGATGCGTTAAATGAAGTAGAAAAAGAGTACCGCCCAGGAAAAGCGTTTGCTATCGTGGCAGATGCTAAAACAGGAAAGATTCTTGCGATGGGACAGCGACCGACCTTTCACCCGGATACGCGAGAAGGTCTTGGTCGGAACTGGAGCAATGATCTTGTAGAATATTCATTTGAACCAGGTTCTACCATGAAAATTTTCACGCTGGCCGCTGCGATTGAAGAAGGCGCTTTTCATCCGAATGAACTTTATAAATCAGGAAGATACAAAGTGGGACGTGAAGCCGTTCGTGATCATAACGGAGGGCAAGGCTGGGGGACGATTACTTACCTCGAAGGCGTACAGCGATCTTCTAACGTGGCGATGGCTAATTTGCTGGAAAAAATGGGGCCAGAGGTGTTTAGACAGTATTTAGATGACTTTCATTTTGGGCAGAAAACAGGTATTAGGCTGCCGAATGAAGCAAAAGGACAGATCCTCTATAATTATCCTCTTGAACAAGTCACTACGGCGTTCGGACAGGGAACAACAGTGACAGCTATGCAATTAGTCCAGGCGGCTACGGCCATTGCAAATGATGGAAAAATGATGCGCCCTTACGTGATTGATAAAATAGTAGATGATAAAACAAATAAAGCCATTGTAAAGCACGGACCTGAGAAAGTAGGCGAACCGATTTCTAAGGAGACAGCTGAAAAGACGAGAGAAGTATTAAAGAGCGTAACAACAGCTGAGCATGGTACAGGGCAAATCTATCAAATTCAGGGCTATGAAGTAGCTGGGAAGACTGGAACTGCGCAAATGCCCAATCCTAAAGGTGGCTATTTACATGGGGTAAATAATTATATTTTCTCCTTTTTAGGCATGGCACCTGCTAAAAATCCTCAGCTAGTTGTTTATGCAGCGGTTGCCCAGCCCAAACTGAACGGAGAAGCAGGTTCTGTTCCTGTATCTAAAATATTTAATCCGGTTATGCGCAACAGCTTACAATATTTAAATATTGAGCCTAAGCAAACACCGGCGGCCAAAGCGATCCAATTGAAGGACTTTGCAGATGAGAATCTAAGTGAAGTGGTTGGAGAATTAAAGGCTGATAAGATTGAGCCAATTGTGATGGGAACAGGAAAAACAGTGGTTAGCCAATCTCCAGAAGCAGACTCGACGATTTTACAAGGTGAAAAGGTGATCCTGCAAACAGATGGTACCGTGACGATGCCGAATATGGAAAACTGGTCATTGCGTGACGTCATGAAAGCTGCCAGCCTTGTTGGCTTAAAAGTGAGTTACACAGGAGAAGGATACGTCGCAAGCCAGAATATTAAGCCGGGTGCCCCTATTAAAAAAGGACAAAAATTAATCTTAAAGTTAATGAAGCAGGAAGAGAAATTACTGTTTGACCAACAAGAAAAAGAACGAAAGCAAGAGGAAGAAGAGATTCAAAAACAGGAAACAGAAGAGAATCAAGAGTCTCCAACAGAGGAGAATCAAGAGCCTCCAACAGAGTAGGATAAAGAGTTGCCAGAGCTGCCCGCTGGCAGCTCTTTCTTATGTCTAAAGGAAACAGAGCCTTGAATATACGAATATTTTCCTCTCTGTCGGAGTTTGGAAGAGCAGTTCCTCGCCGAGCGCCTGCCGTCTTTCTTTGTCCAGCTGCAACGGCTAGCGGCTAGTGAGCTTCCGTCTCCTTCTTGCGATAAGTCAACATCGAATCGCTCACGCTCTTTGTGTTTCCTTTATCTCAGGCGGCTCCGTCCAGCTCTTACGCCGCTGAACACTGAACAGCCGTTTCCGCTTTTCTAGTGTCCAGCTGTACGTGCTAATCAAGCACCTACCGCTTTTCTTGTAATCATAATCCTTGGCTTTTTACATATATTGAAGGAGAGTGAGAGGAGGGGACATGCTTGAGAAGGGTTTCGGCTGTTACGATTAGGAAGCGGCTTGTTTTTGCATTGCTCGCTGGCATAACCATTTTTATGGTGATCGGGCTGAGGCTTGGTTACGTCCAGTTTGCTTTGGGGGACGATTTAACGGACAAGGCACAGGATTTATGGAGTCGAAACATTCCGTTTGAACCGGAAAGGGGCAAGATCGTTGATCGAAACGGAGTCGCCTTAGCAGAGAATAAAAGTGCACCTACTGTTTATGTTGTTCCACGCCAAATAGAAAATCCGGAGGAAGCGGCAAAAAAGCTGGCATCCGTCTTAAATATTACAGAGAAAAAAGCCTATCTTCATTTAACAAAAAAGTCATCGATTGAAAGAATTCATCCTGAGGGAAGAAAAATTTCTTTTGAAAAAGCTGAGGAAGTACGTCGGCTGGGCATTAAGGGAGTGTATATTGCGGAAGATTCAAAAAGGCATTATCCTTTCGGCAAAAGTTTAGCTCACGTTCTCGGTTTTGCGGGAATTGATAATCAGGGGCTTATGGGGCTTGAAGCCTTTTATGATAAAGAATTAAGCGGAGCAAAAGGATCAATGAGATTTTTTTCCGATGCAAAAGGGAAGCGGATGCCACAAATGCCGGATGGATATGCAGCTCCGGTAGATGGACTAGATTTAAAGCTGACGATTGATTCCAATATTCAAACGATTGTTGAGAGAGAGCTTGATATTGCGGAAGCAAAGTATGAACCGGACGGAGCAATTGCCATTGCGATGAATCCAAACAATGGAGAAATTTTGGCGATGGCGAGCCGGCCTTCCTTTAATCCCGAACAATTCCAAAAGGTCTCTCCTGAAATTTATAACCGTAATTTACCGATTTGGAGCACGTATGAACCTGGTTCTACTTTCAAAATTATTACGTTAGCCGCTGCTCTGGAAGAAAAGAAAGTAGATTTATATAAAGATCATTTTCATGATTCGGGCGCTGTGGAAGTGGGAGGAGCAAGGTTGCGGTGCTGGAAAAAAGGCGGCCACGGTCATCAATCCTTCTTAGAAGTTGTTGAAAATTCTTGCAACCCGGGCTTCGTAGAGCTTGGAGAGCGTCTTGGAAAGAAAAAATTGTTCGAGTATATCCGTGATTTCGGCTTCGGACAAAAGACAGGCATTGACTTGCAAGGAGAGGGGAAAGGAATTCTCTTCAACATGGATAGGGTCGGCCCGGTAGAGCAGGCTACGACTGCTTTTGGACAAGGTGTAGCTGTGACACCTATTCAGCAGGCTGCCGCTGTTTCTGCGGCTGTCAATGGCGGGATTCTCTATCAACCATACGTGGCAAAGGAACTCATTGATCCAACGACAGGCGAAGTTGTGAAAAGAAAGGCGCCTGTTGCTAAAAGACGCGTCATTTCAGCAGAAACCTCAGAAAAAATTCGTTTTGCTCTTGAAAGTGTAGTAGCGAGAGGAACTGGTAGAAATGCCTTTATTGAGGGTTATCGGGTAGGCGGAAAAACAGGAACGGCTCAAAAAGCAAAAGATGGCCGTTATCTTGAAAACAATCACATCGTGTCTTTTATTGGAGTAGCCCCAGCAGATAACCCGCAAATTGTTGTATATACAGCGATTGATAATCCAAAGGGAACCATCCAATTCGGTGGAACTGTAGCCGCTCCGATTGTCGGGAAGATTATGGAAGATAGTTTGCAGGTGCTTGATGTAAAGCCGCGCAAAAAACAAATTGAAAAAGAAACATTTTGGAATGATCCACAAATTGTAGAAGTGCCGAATTTTAAAGGGATGAATAAAAAAGATCTTTCGTTACAGCTCTATAACTTTAAGCTTGAAGTGGAAGGAAGCGGCCAAAATGTTATCCAACAATCTCCAGAGGCAGGTACAAAGGTAGAAGTTGGATCCACTATTAGGCTATTTATGAATTAACGTTCAGAATTAAGCTATTTAAATGGCTCACTAGATAAATTCTTGATTTCCCGCCGTTTTTATCGGCGGGTATTTCATTTATTAAGATAAAATCATAAATTCATGACTAAAAAATCATGCAAAAAACAGAATTTGTGGTAACATGGTCGTTGTGATTTTTTCTGAAAAGAAGTCGCATCCTGCTCTTTTTTTAGTTAAAATAGAAAAAGGCTTGCTTAAACAAGAATACATATTAGAAGCTGTACGGAAAGGATTGAAAAAAGTGAATCTATCAGACTTATTAAAGTCTCTCCCTTTTTATACATTATCTTATTCATCAGACCCCGAAATTTTATCTTTAGAGAACGACCATCGTCAAGTGAGAGAAGGGGCTTTATTTATTTGTATTAAAGGTTATACGTTTGACGGCCATACGGTTGCTCAGGAAGCGGTGAATAAAGGGGCAAGAGCGATACTAGCAGAGCAGGCTGTTGAAGTAGAAGGAGCACCGGTTATTATGGTAGCCGATACGAAAAAAGCAATGGCCATTCTCGCTGATTTTTATTATGGATCTCCGACCACTGGAATGCAGCTTGTCGGCATCACGGGCACCAATGGAAAAACAACAACAAGCCATCTCTTAACTGAGATTTATAAGGAAGCGGGCGAAAAGACCGGCCTAATCGGAACAATGTATATGAAGATTGGGGAAGAAGTGATTGACACGAAGAACACTACACCGGAAAGCCTGACGCTGCAAAAAACATTTAAAAAAATGAGAGATAAAGGTGTTTCGGCGGCTGTAATGGAAGTGTCTTCTCACTCATTAGTGGAAGGCCGGGTATGGGGCTGTGATTATGATATTGCTGTTTTTACAAATTTAACGCAAGATCACCTCGACTACCATCATACAATGGAAGAGTATCGACGGGCGAAGGGACTGTTATTTGCGCAATTAGGCAATACCTATTCAGCGGACAAACCAAAATTTGCTGTGCTGAATGAAGATGAAGAAGCATCTGCTATTTACAAGAGAGAAACGGCTGCCCATATTGTCACTTATGGAATTGACAATCGGGCTATGTTTCAGGCTACAGATATAGTATTAACATCTGCAGGCACAGAGTTCCTATTACATTATCCGGACGGTCATAGAAAGGTCAAAACAAAACTCGCCGGGAAATTCAATGTTTATAATGTTTTGGCTGCTTTAGCTGCTGCGTGTACAGCAGGTATAGATCTTAACACAGCGATTCGTGCCATTGAGCGGATGGAAGGAGTAGCGGGACGCTTTGAGCTTGTGTCAAATGATGAAGGAATTGCGGTAATCGTTGATTATGCCCATACGCCGGACAGTCTTGTGAATGTATTAAAAACCGTTCAGCCGCTGACTGCTGGCCGCGTGCTCACCGTTGTCGGCTGCGGGGGCGACCGGGACCGGACAAAACGGCCGCTCATGGCTAAAGCAGCGTGTGAGTATGCGACAGATGCTATTTTTACATCTGATAATCCGCGGAGTGAAGACCCAGCTGCTATTTTAAAAGATATGGAAGCCGGAGTAGTGGGAGAAGAGTATAAAGTGATACCTGACCGGAGAGAGGCCATTTTTTATGCTATCGAGCAGGCGCAATCTGGTGATGCTGTCGTTATAGCTGGAAAAGGCCATGAAACCTACCAAGTCATTGGCAAACAAGTGCTGGACTTTGATGACCGGGCCGTTGCCAAAGAGGCGCTCAGCAGCCGGAAGAAAGAGGCGAATTAATATGCTGGAGAGAGATGTATTTTTAACCATGTTCATGGCTTTTTTTATCACGGTTATTATAGCGCCGATGTTCATTCCCTTCTTACGGAGATTGAAATTTGGCCAAAGCATACGTGAGGAAGGGCCAGAGTCCCACCAAAAAAAATCAGGCACACCGACGATGGGTGGCCTCGTTTTCCTGCTCGCTATTATTATCACTGTGCTGTTTATGACACAAATTTACGCGAAAGTTGGAGCGGAAACCGTGCTGCTATTGCTTGTCACAGTTGGTTTTGGCTTATTAGGTTTCCTTGATGATTTTATTAAGGTTGTGATGAAGCGTAACCTCGGATTGACTTCAAAGCAAAAGTTGGCAGGGCAAATTGTCATTTCTGTACTTTTTTACATTATTTATACGAAGAATAACTTATCAACGGAGTTAACGATTCCTTTAACAGACATTTCATTTGACGCCGGCATTTTATATGCGTTATTCGTTATTTTCTGGCTTGTCGGCTTCTCAAATGCTGTCAACTTAACCGATGGCCTTGATGGGCTTGTATCGGGTACGGCGGCGATCGCTTTTGGCGCTTTTGCTGTACTGGCGTGGAATCAAGGACTTGATGAAACAGCTATCTTTTCTTTTGCGGTAGTGGGAGCGGTGCTAGGTTTCTTAGTTTTTAACGCTAACCCAGCAAAAGTATTTATGGGAGATACTGGGTCACTCGCTCTTGGAGGGGCCATTGCAGCTATTTCTATTTTGACGAAATCTGAATTTCTTTTACTCATCATTGGAGCTGTTTTCGTAGCCGAAACCTTGTCGGTTATTATTCAGGTTATTTCTTTCAAAACAACAGGTAAGCGAGTATTTCGCATGAGCCCGCTTCACCATCACTTTGAATTAGGCGGATGGTCAGAATGGCGGGTAGTCGTTACATTTTGGACGGTCGGCGTGCTTTGTGCGATGATCGGAATTTACATCGGAGCGTGGATTTAGTGAAAACAATAACAGATTTTCAGCATAAAAAGATTCTTGTATTAGGCCTTGCCAAAAGTGGAGTAAGTGCAGCCTTGCTTTTACATAAACTAGGTGCCTTCGTTACAGTAAATGATCGAAAGCCCCTGGGAGAAAATCCGGAAGCACAGCATTTGCTTGAACAAGGAATTAAAGTGATTTGTGGAAGTCATCCAATCGAATTATTAGATGAAGGTTTTGAAATGATCGTGAAGAATCCTGGAATCCCTTATCATAATCCGCTCGTTGCTGGAGCGGCTGCTAGAGGGATTCCCGTATTAACAGAAATAGAGTTGGCTTATTTAATCTCGGAAGCTCCGTTCATTGGAATTACCGGTACAAATGGAAAAACAACAACGACGACGCTAATCTATGAGATATTTAAAGCTGACAAGAAAAGTGCCGTATTAGCTGGAAATATCGGACAAGTAGCCTCGGAGGTGGTTCAGAAAGCGAAGCCAGCCGATCATGTAGTGATTGAGCTCTCTTCTTTTCAATTGCTTGGCATAGACAAGTTCCGACCGCATATCGCGATTATTACGAATCTATATGATGCTCATCTTGATTACCATGGAACGAGAGAAGAGTATGCGAAAGCAAAATTAAATATCACTAAAAACCAGACAGCGGAAGATTTTCTTATCGTGAATGCTGATCAAGAACATTTGATGAAATTAACGGAAGACACACAGGCAACGATCATTCCTTTTTCTACAAAAGAAATAAAAGAAGCCGGTGCATGTGTGCAGGATGGATATATTACGTTCTGCGGCGAAAATATTATTGCTCTTGCAGAAGTAGCACTTCCAGGCGCTCATAACTTGGAAAACATATTGGCTGCTGTGTCGGCAGTAAAATTGGCTGGTATTGGGAATGAAGCGATTAAAGAAGTGTTAACCACATTCTCAGGCGTAAAACACCGTACGCAGTTTGTTCGTGAGTGGAATGGCAGAAGGTTTTATAACGATTCAAAAGCGACGAACACACTTGCTACAAAAAGTGCATTGACTGCATTTGACAAGCCAATCGTCTTACTGGCTGGCGGTTTAGATAGAGGAAATGGATTCGACGATTTAATTCCTTATATGAATAACGTAAAGGCGTTAATTGCCTTTGGTGAAACAGCGGAAAAACTGATGGAAACGGCAAGCAGGGCTGGCGTGAAAACAACAATCAAAACAGAAAATATGCAGCAGTCAGTTCAGGCAGCTTATGAAGCTTCGGTAGAAGGGGATATTATTTTACTGTCACCGGCTTGTGCAAGCTGGGATCAGTATAAAACTTTTGAACAGCGTGGAGATATATTTATCGAAGCTGTGCATACATTGAAATAAAGAGCTTGTCTTCTTAAAAGTACATGTCGGGGCATGCTCTGGATTCTTTGAATTAGAGGTGTATGCCATTGCCGGTAAAAAAATTCGCTCCTGATTATTTCCTGTTGATTTTGATTTCAGTTCTGCTCACTATTGGGATTACGATGGTATACAGTGCCAGTGAAATATGGGCTGAATACAAATTTCATGATGCTTTCTTTTTTGCCAAAAGGCAGCTGCTATTTGCCATCGTTGGATTTGTGGCGATGCTCATGATTATGAACGTGGAATATTGGACGTGGCGCCGCTTTTCGAAAACAGCGTTAATCGTCTGTTTTGTTTTGTTAATCCTTGTGTTGATCCCAGGTGTAGGAATGGTGAGGAACGGTTCACAAAGCTGGATTGGAGCAGGAGCCTTTTCGATTCAGCCATCGGAATTTATGAAGCTCGCGATGATTATTTTTTTGGCTGGTTATTTATCGGAAAATCAGAAGCACATGATTTATTTTAGAAAAGGGCTGCTGCCGGCATTAGGTCTCGCATTCACAGCATTTGGTTTAATTATGCTGCAGCCGGATCTTGGTACGGGAACTGTCATGATCGGTACTTGTCTCGTTATGATTTTCTTGTCCGGTGCTCGAATTTTTCATTTTTCTCTAATGGGGCTTGCTGGCATTGCTGGCTTTGTAGCATTAGTTTTATCGGCGCCTTATCGGATTAAACGGATTACTTCCTTTTTAGATCCATGGTCTGACCCGTTAGGAAGTGGATTTCAAATTATTCAATCGCTTTATGCGATTGGACCAGGCGGACTGTTTGGGCTTGGAATTGGCGGCAGCCGGCAAAAGTATTATTATTTGCCTGAACCGCAAACAGATTTTATTTTTGCTATACTAGCAGAGGAGCTTGGGTTTATCGGAGGAATTTTTATTCTCTTGCTTTTTTCTTTATTGTTTTGGCGGGGTATCCGGATTGCCTTGAACGCTCCAGATCTGTTTGGCAGCTTCCTGGCAGCCGGGATTATTTCTATGTTAGCTATACAAGTTATTATTAATATTGGTGTTGTTACAGGTTTAATGCCTGTTACTGGTATTACCTTGCCGTTTTTAAGCTACGGGGGCTCTTCCTTAACTCTCATGCTGGCGGCGTTTGGTATTCTATTAAACATTAGTCGTTATGCCAAACGGTAATCCATGCTTTCGATTTAAGAACAAACGATGTATTCAGTTTGACAGCCTTAAACATAGTGTTTATCTATCGTCTGGAACCTGATCATTCAGGTTTCTTTTTTTGTTTGTTGAAAAATTCTTTGTTTTGTTCTCATACTAATTGATTCTCTTTATCAACTTGCTATAAGATGAGATTATGCTAGGTGATTTTATGGAAAACAAAACCGTTACTTGAGTCAAGAATGTAACAATTAGGTGAGAATTGCTACATTTTTTTTGTTTCCTTTTCAAATAAGCAAAGTTATATTTATATAATGGGTGATTGTAGTATGATAAAGAGCAGCTACCTGTCTCTATTTTGAGAAGGGAAAGGCCAAGAAACCTTTTTATTAAATGATACATACACTTATAGCAAGAAGACGTGCAGTGATTAATTTGAGGTGAAACGTAATGAAAATAGTTGTTAGCGGTGGAGGAACTGGCGGACACATTTATCCAGCTCTAGCCCTTATTCGAACAATAAAAGAAAAACATCCTGAAACTTCATTTTTGTATATTGGAACTGAAAAGGGATTAGAGTCCAAGTTAGTGACGAGAGAAGACATTCCTTTTCGTTCTATCGAAATAACGGGCTTTAAACGAAGTATTTCTATGGAAAATGTAAAAACCGTGATGCGCTTTTTAAAGGGCGTAAAAGAGTGCAAAAAAATGTTAAAGAAGTTTAAGCCTGATGTAGTGATTGGTACAGGCGGATATGTGTGCGGCCCTGTTGTCTATGCGGCTGCTAAACTCGGTATCCCAACAGTGATCCACGAACAAAACAGCGTACCGGGATTAACGAACAAATTCCTGAGCAAATATGTGGAAAAAGTAGCGATTTGTTTTGAAGAAGCAGGCAGCTTTTTTCCTGAAAGCAAAGTGGTGCTAACTGGGAACCCTCGTGCTTCTGAAGTAGTGAGTGCGAAGCCTTCGCGTGCTTTGGAGAGCTTTGGACTATCTGAAAATAAGAAAACAGTACTGATTTTTGGAGGCAGCAGGGGAGCACGTCCCATTAATGAAGCAGTCGTGCAGTCACTTTCCGAGTTTGCCAGCCGGCCATATCAAGTTCTCTATATAACGGGTGATGTCCACTTTGAACAAGTGCAAAGAGAAGTAGAAGCTGCTGGCAAGCCCGAGAACGTAGCGATTCTTCCTTTTATTCATAACATGCCAGAGGTTCTTGTGGAGTGTGATCTTGTTGTTTCGAGAGCGGGAGCCACAACATTAGCGGAATTAACAGCTCTTGGTGTTCCGAGTGTGCTCATACCAAGTCCGTATGTAACGAATAATCATCAGGAAAAGAATGCTCGTTCGCTAACAGATCATGGGGCGGCCATCATGCTTCCGGAAAAAGAACTAAACTCTGCTTCACTATTGAAAAATCTGGATGACGTGTTACTCAATGAAAAGGAATGGGAACGGATGAAAGAGGCCGCTGCTCATTTAGGGATTAAAGATGCATCAGAGCGTTTATATGCAGTGATGGCGGAGTTAGCTAATAAATAAAGTGAAATAAGGCATGATTAATGCAGAAACAACAGTAAGTAAATAAAAGAGTGGTTTTTTCTTTTATCCTCTTTCTCTCTGCATTACAATAGGTGTAATGGGGAAGAGTATGCGGCATGGATATTTTTATCCGCTCTTCCGTTATTTATTCGACAGATCGGTGAACCTGGAGGAAAGGATATGGACGAAGGAAAAATTATCTCAATTGAAGAGAGAATTCCAAAGCTGAAAAAGCTGAGGAAAAGAAAAACAAATCGGCGGCTCATCTTCATTATTTCCTTGTTTTTCCTGATTGTACTAGCTGTTGCTTATTTTCAGTCGCCGCTAAGTAAAATTGCCTTCATTCAGGTTGAAGGAAATGCATTAACTCCAAAAGCTGAAATTATAGCAAAAAGTGGTGTCCAAGAAGGGGACAGCATTTGGAAAGTTGAAGCTAAACAAACAGAGAAAAAACTTGAAAGTGATCCGAAAATTCATCAAGCCGATGTGTCAATTGTTTTTCCTAACAGAGTAAAAATTTCAGTAAAAGAACAGCAAAAGCTTGCTTACCTAGCAAAGGGAAAAAAGCTGTTTCCCGTATTAAATAACGGAGCGATACTTAGAGAAGCAGTTGATGGGACTCCGGAACAATTACCTGTTTTATATGATTTCAAGGCAGGCAGAGCGCTGGATCAGCTTATGAGCTCTCTTGAACAGCTGCCAGTGGAGATCGTAAATTCTATTTCAGAAATTTACTATGCTCCGAAAAAGACCGATTCTCTTCACGTTCAATTATTTATGAATGACGGGTATGAAGTTTCGGCTACGCTGAAAACTTTTTCTGAAAAGATGATTTATTACCCTATGATTGTCAGTCAACTTGATCCGAACATTAAGGGGATTATTGACTTGGAAGTAGGATCCTATTTTAAACCATACGATTCAGAGAAAGTAAAGGCAATTGAAGAACCGACTCCTCAACAGTAGGGATTGCTTTTGGTAAGGGGGCCATTATTTGGAATGCGGAAACTTTTTCCTGTTGTTCCTATAATTGGAGGTTCGTGTTGCTGCTCTTTCGATAAAATTGACTTTTCTAGGGTGGCAACTTGGTGTAGACTTGTAAATAGCGGTTTGTGAACGCTTTGAAGATCTTCTGCTTTTTGCTTTTTCCTACGCAATCTAGGAAAAAGGTAAAATAGTAAAAAATATTAAAATTTAAAAGGGAATTATGTTGAAAATGACGAATGTTTTCTATTATATAAATAATTCGACCAAAAAGAAAAATTGTTGTTCGGACAATGAGTTTTCAGAGCTGAGGGAGGTGCCAAAGAATGAACAGCAATGAAGTGTTAGTAAGTCTTGACATCGGTACGTCCGCTATAAAAGTAATAATTGGTGAAATGGTAAATGAATCATTGAATATTATCGGTGTTGGGAATGTAAAATCGAAAGGAATTCGCAAAGGCGCTGTCGTAGACATCGATGAAACCGTTCATTCAATAAAGAAAGCAATCGAGCAAGCAGAAAGAATGGTTGGTATAGAAATTAAACAAGTGGTCGTTGGCATTGCCGGCAATCACGCTCTTTTACAGCCATGCAGTGGAGTGGTGGCTGTCTCTAGTGAAAATCGAGAAATCACTGATGTAGATGTGGCAAGGGTGATTGATGCTTCTCAGGTTATGTCCATTCCCCCTGACCGTGAGATTATTAATGTCATTCCTAAGCAATTTATTGTAGACGGTCTAGATGAAATTACAGATCCGCGCGGCATGATTGGCGTCCGCTTAGAGATGGAAGGAATCATCGTAACGGGCTCTAAGACATTCTTACATAATACATTACGTTGTGTAGAGCGGGCCGGTCTTGAAATTATGGATATCGTTTTTCAACCGCTGGCAGCGGGAGAAGTAGCTTTGTCGAAAGATGAGCAAAATTTAGGCACAGTTCTCATTGATATTGGAGGGGGATCTACAACAGTAGCCGCGTTCAGTCAAGGGAATATAAAAGCCACTGCCGTCTTTCCGATCGGCGGCGACCATATTACAAAAGATTTATCGATCGGGTTGCGTACGACTACAGAAGACGCAGAAAAAATCAAGCTGAAGCATGGACATGCTTTTTATGACATGGCCTCTGAAGAAGAGGTATTTAGTGTTCCTATTATCGGCAGTGATCAGCATCAGCAGTTTAGTCAATTGGAAATTTCCGATATTATTGAAGCGAGATTAGAAGAAATATTTGAAATGATTCTTGATGAGTTGAGACATCACGGAATTCACGATGTGCCTGGTGGCTTTGTTTTAACGGGCGGAACATCGTCTATACCTGGTATACTTGATTTAGCTCAAGATGTTTTCCAAAATCGTGTTCGCATGGCGATTCCTGATTATATTGGAGTAAGAGAGCCTCAGTATACAGCTTCAGTTGGGTTAATTAAGTATGCTTACAAGAATGCTAAATTACAAGGCAGAAAAGTAAGTGCTGTCCAAGAACCAATTACGGTGCCTGACTCGCGGCAGGAAGAGCCTTTACCGCCTAAAAAAGCGAAGGTTGAAAAGCAGCCGGAACAAAAGCTGACTTCAAAAGTAAAGAAATTTTTCGGTTATTTTTTCGAGGAATAAGTCATCTTAGAGAAATAACGACGAATTAGGAGGATTTGTCATGTTGGAGTTTGATACTAATTTAGATTCATTAGCGACGATAAAAGTTATTGGCGTAGGCGGCGGCGGAAACAATGCTGTTAATCGCATGATCGAGCATGGGGTGCAGGGGGTTGAATTTATCGCGGTAAATACAGACGCCCAAGCACTTAATCTTTCAAAAGCTGAAGTGAAAATGCAAATTGGTTCTAAGCTCACTCGCGGATTAGGAGCAGGAGCTAATCCAGAAGTGGGAAAGAAAGCCGCTGAAGAAAGCAAGGAGCAAATTGAAGAAGCATTACGTGGAGCCGATATGGTATTCGTAACTGCCGGAATGGGTGGTGGTACAGGTACTGGAGCAGCACCTGTTATTGCTCAAATTTCGAAAGATCTTGGAGCCTTAACAGTAGGGGTTGTGACTCGTCCATTTACATTTGAAGGGCGCAAACGGGCTACACAGGCGGCTAGCGGCATTGAATCGATGAAAGCAGCCGTTGACACATTAATCGTCATTCCGAACGATCGCTTACTGGAGATTGTGGATAAGAGTACACCGATGCTTGAAGCATTCCGAGAAGCAGATAATGTATTGCGTCAAGGGGTTCAAGGTATATCAGATTTGATTGCTACTCCAGGTTTGATTAACTTAGACTTTGCTGATGTGAAAACGATTATGTCTAACAAGGGTTCTGCCCTCATGGGGATCGGTATCGCTTCGGGAGAAAATCGCGCAGCAGAAGCAGCGAAGAAAGCCATTTCCAGCCCATTGCTCGAAACGTCTATCGATGGAGCACAAGGCGTTATCATGAATATTACGGGCGGTACGAATTTAAGCCTTTACGAGGTTCAAGAAGCAGCTGATATCGTTGCTTCCGCTTCTGATCAGGAAGTAAATATGATCTTTGGTTCAGTCATTAACGAGAACTTAAAAGATGAGATTGTTGTAACGGTTATTGCCACTGGCTTTAAAGAGTCAGACCTGCAGCAGCCGAAGCAGCCGAGAACGGGTTTTGGTCAAATGAAACAACCAACTGTTCAACAAGCACCGATGTCTCCGCCAAAGCGCGAAGTACGGCATGAAGAGCCGCAACAGCAGCAAGAAATGCCAACGAGACAACCTTCGCAGCCAGCGGAAGAAACGCTCGATATTCCAACATTCCTTAGAAACAGAAACAGACGCCGCTAAAGGGTGTCTACATTGTAAAGATCAAGGCTATTCTTTTGGATAGCCTTGATCTTTATTTTATTTTAGAACATGCGTTCTATAAATGCAACTAATTATCCCCATTTTCCCGCTTATCTAATCTGACAAAAACCGAAATTTTCCTTTAAAAATTGTTTAGTTTCCCTTCTATATTGTGACACACTTCTTTTTGCTTGCCCGATATACTTGAGTAAATATTCTTATTTACATGCAATGAGGCGTAAAAGGAGGATAGGATACGTGTGGTTGTATACTTAGATGCATTATGGCTGTTGAACTTGCTTGCCGATAGCTTGCTATTATGGATGACAGCTATCTTTCTCAAGAGAAACGTAAAAGGGTATCGTCTCCTAATAGGAGGAGGAATAGGGTCTATTAGCATTTTGCTGATGGTTACCCCTCTTGCCCCCATAGCAGGACATCCACTGGCGAAAATTTTATTATCGACCGTTATGGTGTTCGCTGTATTTGGTTATAGACGGTGGAAATACTTTTTCGTTAATCTCATGACTTTTTATTTTTCGACGTTTTTAACGGGAGGCATGCTGCTGGGAGCCCATTATTTTATTGAATTTGATATGCAATTGGAGTCGGACTTCTTCTTAGCTGGGTTAAAGGGGTTTGGTGATCCAGTCAGCTGGATTTTTGTCATGTTTGGTTTGCCGATCGCTTTTTACTTTGCTAAGAGTCGAGCTGATGACTTTGAAACAGCTAAACTTCAACACGATCAACTGCTTAATGTGAAGCTCAAAATTAACGAAGCTGATTTTTCTTTAAGAGGATTGGTCGATACAGGAAATCAACTTCAGGATCCGATTACTAAGTGTCCTGTTATGTTTGTTTCTATTGCTGGTTTAGAGGAGCAGCTGCCTAGCGAAGTTGTGAAAGCAGCTGGCCAACCGGAAGTTTTACTGTTTGAAGAGGAATATTTGCCGAAAGAATGGTTGGAAAAAATGAGGTTAATCCCTGCCAAGTCTGTTGGAAAGGCTCATCAATTGCTGCCTGCTTTTAAACCCGATTATGTGGAGGTAAGCAACGAGAAAAAGAAAACCGTCATTTCGAAAGCGCTCGTTGTTTTTACGCCGATGAGTTTATCATCTGATGGCCAGTTTTCGTGTATATTGCATCCGAAGATGGTCCTATCTCTATCTTACGAAGAAGTATCATAGCTTGCGATATTTATTCTTATTATTGAGGAGGTTGCTTTATGAGGAATTTGCGATTAAAAATCACTTACTATTGGTACAAGCTGCTGATTAAGCTAAAGTTGAAGACTGACGAGATATATTATATCGGCGGGAGTGAAGCACTTCCACCCCCTTTATCAAGGGATGAAGAAGAAAAACTGCTGGTTAAGCTGCCGAAGGGTGATCAGGCAGCAAGAGCTTTGCTCATTGAGAGGAACCTTCGACTCGTCGTTTACATTGCAAGGAAATTTGAAAATACCGGGATCAATATTGAAGACTTAATTAGCATCGGTACCATTGGTTTAATCAAAGCCGTCAACACATTTAACCCGGAAAAGAAAATAAAATTAGCGACCTATGCCTCACGATGTATTGAAAATGAGATTCTCATGTATTTGCGCCGCAACAATAAGATCCGCTCGGAAGTATCGTTTGATGAACCGCTAAATGTGGATTGGGATGGAAATGAGCTGTTGCTCTCCGATGTGCTCGGAACTGACGATGATATCATCACAAGAGATATTGAAGCAGGAGTGGATAGAAGTCTCTTATTCAAAGCAATGGAACATCTAACGGATAGGGAAAAACAAATTATGGAACTGCGTTTTGGTTTGAAAGGAGAAGAAGAAAAAACACAAAAAGATGTTGCCGATTTATTGGGTATTTCACAATCTTACATTTCAAGGCTGGAAAAAAGAATTATTCAGCGCCTGCAAAAAGAATTTAATAAAATGGTTTGACTGACCCAGATTCCCCATTTGCAAACGAACGGCTGAGCGCCTAACCGAATGCAGACAAATGGGGGATTTTTGTTGTTTATGAACTAAAATAACTATAAGCATAATTCAAAATAGGCTTGTAAACTGAAACAGATGCTCTCTAAAGTTAAAGTTTGTTCACGAATCGACATAGGTATTCACTTAGCGGAATACTCCTGTGAATCCTAGCTGAGCTGTTTCTGCGATAAGTCAGCATCGAATCGCTATCGCTTTCCGTGTTTCCTTTATCTCATTCGGATCTGTCCAGCCCATACGCCGTTGAACGGCCGCTTCCGCACTTCCTTTGTCCAGCTGCAGGCGCTAGTGCGTACGGTGGTTTCGAATTTTTCTGCAGGAGTCAAGGAGCGACTCTCACAGAAAATCCTCCAACCCCCTATCGCACTGGACGAGCGCCTTTCGCTTTTCGAATGTCCAGCTGCTCCTCCTTGCCCCTCGAGGTCATAAGCCAATCTGGCTGTGTGGCTGAAGAACGCCACTCCGCCATTTCGTCTTATGCTTGTCGGGGCAGGGCAGTCGGCTCCGCATTTCTATTGTCCAGTTGCAGCGGCTAGACTCTCGGTCATAAGCCGTCACGCCTGTGTGGCAAAGAGCGCCACTTCGGCGGTCCGTCTTATGCCTGCCGAGTCTGGGCAGCTGCTTCCGCTTTTCTTGTCTAGCTGCAGGCGCTAGTGCGTACGGTGGTTTCGAATTTTCTGCAGGAGTCAAAGAGCGACTCCCACAGAAAATCCTCCAACCCCCTATCGCACTGGACGAGCGCCTTCCGCTTTTCTTTTATGCATAGTTTTCTTTTTGTGGGGAGATACTGTTGGTTGTACAGCAGTTCCTGCGAGGAGGGAAATTTCATAATGGCGCGAAACAAAGTGGAGATATGCGGTGTGGATACTTCGAAGCTTCCTGTGTTGAAAAATGAAGAGATGCGTGATTTATTTCGTCGTCTTCAGGGAGGAGAGCTAAGTGCCCGAGAAAAGCTGGTAAATGGGAATTTGCGGCTCGTTCTAAGTGTAATTCAACGGTTTAATAACCGCGGTGAATATGTGGATGACTTGTTTCAAGTTGGCTGTATTGGACTAATGAAATCGATTGATAACTTTGACTTAAGCCATAATGTCCGTTTTTCTACATATGCTGTGCCTATGATTATCGGTGAGATTCGGCGGTATTTGCGTGATAATAACCCGATTAGAGTTTCTCGTTCGCTGCGGGATATTGCTTATAAAGCGCTGCAGGTGAGAGAGAGGCTGATTGCTGAAACATCGAAGGAACCGACAGCTGAAGAGATCAGCAGGGAACTGGATGTACCGAAAGAAGAAATTGTATTCGCACTTGATGCCATTCAAGATCCAGTCTCTTTATTTGAGCCAATTTATAATGACGGCGGCGATCCTATTTTTGTGATGGACCAATTAAGCGATGACAGCCATAAAGACACGCAATGGATTGAGGAAATCGCTTTAAAAGAAGGCCTGAAAAGACTAAATGATCGGGAAAAAATGATTATTCGCAAACGCTTTTTTCAAGGTAAGACACAGATGGAAGTAGCCGAAGAAATTGGGATTTCACAGGCGCAGGTTTCAAGGCTTGAAAAAGCAGCTATTAAACAAATGAATAAAAATATTAATTAGAAAATAGATAAGACTCTTGTGAGGCAGGCGCCTAAAGAGTCTTATTTTTTTATTTCTGCATATAGTAGTATATCGGTAACTAAGAACCAAAGGAGGCAAGACATTGGGAAGAATATCTGATTTTCAGTTAAAAGATATTATCAATGTAGCCAATGGCAAGAAACTCGGCAATATTTCTGATATTCACCTAAATTTAACAGCGGGAACCATTGATTCGATTGTGATTAGCACTTCAGGAAAAATTCTTGGTCTCTTTGGAAAAGAAGAAGAAATTGTCATCCCTTGGTCACAGATTGTTAAAATTGGAGAAGATGTGATTCTAGTTCGCTACTCTGAACAATCGCTGCCCGCAGACGCTGGACAGAAAAATGAATAATTTGTTTTTCAGTGACGTTTCCTGTTTGATTATGTTACACTAAAAGAAAATGCTCGGGAGTAGAAAAATGACAGAACCTTTTGTTTCTGCACATAACAGTTTTTATATAATAAAAGATTGGCACGAAACTGTTCCTGGCCTTGTTGCGGGATTTTCCACTAAAATGGGCGGCAAGAGCACCGGGGATTTTGATAGCTTAAATACCGGTTTTCATGTAAATGACCGATTGGGAGATGTCATCGCTAATCGTCAGAAGCTGGGTGAGCTTCTGAGTTTTCCTGCAGAGGCATGGATTGGTGCCTGCCAGACACATGAAAACCGTATTGCCTGTGTAACAAAATCGGACAGTGGGAGAGGAGCCTTATCGTATGACTCAAGTCTCCCTGATACGGATGGTTTGTATACAGATGAAAAGGGCATCCTGTTAACACTTTGCTATGCTGATTGTGTTCCTCTCTATTTTTTATCGAAAAAACATGGGAGAATAGGGACTGCTCATGCAGGTTGGAAGGGAACAGTGCTCGGTATTGGAGCTAACCTTGTAGAGCAATGGAAGAAAGACGGAATTGAGCCACAAGAAATAGAAGCGGTCATTGGCCCGTCCATTTGTAAAGGTTGTTATAAGGTTGATAGCCGAGTAATTGACGCAGCACAGCGTTGGATTAGTGATCTTGATTCTCCACCATTTTCACCAGTGGCTGGGGAGGCAGGACAGTTTCATCTTTCTTTGCAAGAGCTCAACAAGCTCATCTTACTGAAAGCAGGACTTCCCCTTGAAAATGTCCGTGTGACAAAGTGGTGTACAAGCTGCAGTGCGGAGTTTTTTTCTCATCGGCGCGATCAAGGCAAAACGGGAAGAATGTTAGGGTTCATTGGATGGAAGGAAGGAGTTTCAACGTGAAAGTAGCAGAAAAATTACAGGACATACAGTCACAGATTCAAGCAGCTTGCCAAAAAGCAGGCAGACAGCCGGATGAAGTGAAAATCATTGCTGTAACAAAATATGTATCAGTAGAACGGGCTCAGGAGGCGCTTGAAGCCGGACTTATTCATCTCGGGGAAAACCGAGATGAAGGGTTATTAGAAAAGTGGGACAAGCTAACAGGAGAGCCAGTTTGGCATTTTATTGGCAGCCTGCAATCGAGAAAAGTTAAAAATATAATTGATAAAGTTTCATACATACATTCTCTTGACCGTCTTTCATTAGCGAATGAAATTGATAAACGGGCAGGAAAGCCGATTAATTGCTTTGTTCAAGTGAATGTATCGGGAGAAGAGTCCAAGCATGGTTTGTCTCCAGAAGAGGTTGTTTCGTTTGTAGAGCAGTTAGCTAAATATGAAAAGATTGTTATATGCGGCCTGATGACAATGGCACCGTTGACAGATAATGAGGACCTGTTAAGAAGCTGCTTTAAACAATTAAAACAGCTTCAGAAGGAAGTTCAGAGCAAACGATTGCCGCATGCACCATGTACGGAGTTGTCAATGGGGATGAGCAATGATTATCAAATTGCCATCGAGGAAGGTGCAACGATGGTCAGAATTGGCACTGCCCTTGTTGGTGAATAAGCCCGGGAGGTGGAATGATGGGAATCAAGTCTAAGTTTAAAGCCTTCTTTTTATTAGATGAAGATGACTATCAACTGGTGGAAGAGACTGAGGTGGATGAAGAGGAAAGACCAGTAAAAAACGCAAAACCTGCTAAGAAAAATGTAGTGAGTCTACAAAGTGTGCAAAAATCTTCTAAGGTTATTCTTAGTGAACCGCGAGTTTTTGCAGAAGCGCAGGAGATTGCGGACCATTTAAAGGGTAGAAAAGCGGTCATTGTCAATTTGCAGCGTATTCAGCATGATCAAGCAAAGCGAATTATTGACTTTTTAAGCGGCACCGTTTATGCCATTGGTGGAGATATTCAGCAGCTTGGCCCAAAAATCTTCCTTTGCACTCCAGATAACGTGGAGGTGGATGGCAGCATTACACAGTTTTTAACAGAAGATGATACTGATAATACGAGGTGGTCCTAAGCGATATGGAAATCGTGGTTGGTTTGTTGATGAGACTGATTGAGCTCTATTCCTGGGCTCTTATTATCTATATTTTAATGTCCTGGTTTCCAAATGCCCGTGAAACATCTATTGGGCGCTTTCTTGCTAGAATTTGCGAGCCTTATTTGGAACCATTCAGAAAAATTGTTCCCCCGCTCGGCATGATCGATATTTCACCGCTTGTTGCTTTTCTAGTGTTGAATCTGGCAACAAGAGGATTGAGTCAACTTGCCATTTGGGTAATTTGATAACAAGACTAGATCGCAAGGGGAAGCAGCTGCTTCCTTTTTTGCTTTTATTTAAGAGCTCTGTAGTAACAAGAGCCAATAAAAAGGAGAACAGGGTATGTCATCCATTTATCAGCATTTTCGTCCAGAAGAAAAGGAGTTTATTGATCAGGTGTTCGAATGGAAAAGAGAAGCAGCTGAAATGTATGCACCAAAGCTGACAGATTTTCTGGATCCTCGAGAACAGGAGATTGTTCGATCAGTTGTCGGGGCCCATGGTGACACGGCTGTTTTCTTCTTTGGCGGAACTGCTCATACAGAGAGAAAAAGAGCTTATATTTGTCCTAGTTATTTTACCCCTGTCGAAAAAGAGTTTGATATTGTATTATATGAACTTCATTACCCTGATAAATTTGTGTCCATTGCCCATCCCCAGGTACTTGGCAGTCTAATGGGTCTTGGTCTGCGGCGGAGGAAGTTTGGGGATATTTTAACCGATGGGAAAAGAGTTCAGTTTCTAGCTGCAAAAGAAGTGAGCCATTATATTGAAGTGAATTTAAATCGAATTGGCAAGACGGCAGTCACGCTAGATAAAAAGAGTCCTGATGAAGCCATTGCCCAAGAAGAGGAATGGAAAGAAATAAGCACGACTGTCAGCTCTCTGCGCCTCGATGCTGTTTTATCTGCTTTTATGAAGCAGTCGAGACAAAAAGTGCAGATGGCTATTAAGGGCGGGCTTGTAAAGGTTAATTGGAAGCAGCAGGAGAATCCGGCTTTTGAATGTACGGAGGGCGATGTTTTTTCTGTAAGAGGAGCCGGAAGGGCGAAGCTGTTAACGGTCGAAGGACAGACAAAGAAAGAAAAATGGCGAATCGTATT
Source organism: Pseudobacillus wudalianchiensis (assembly GCF_001685015.1). Classification (GTDB taxonomy): domain Bacteria; phylum Bacillota; class Bacilli; order Bacillales; family Domibacillaceae; genus Pseudobacillus; species Pseudobacillus wudalianchiensis. Next base: position 258,628 of record NZ_MAYT01000028.1, on the reverse strand, counting down.
AGGAATCGTAAAATAAATTCGCAAAATTACAGGAATTTCACCACAAACTGTTGAAAAACCTATATAATGTTAAACAGTAGATGAAAAATGTTAATGAAAGATTTGTAATGGAGGTGGGCTTGTGCCTTTAACGCCGTTAGATATACATAATAAAGAATTCAGCCGTGGATTTCGCGGATATGATGAAGATGAAGTAAATAGTTTTTTAAATCAGATTATCAAAGACTATGAATTACTGATTCGAGAAAAAAAAGAGCTGGAAGAGCAGCTAAACAGCCAAAGTGAAAGGCTTGGATACTTTTCGAATATTGAAGAAACGTTAAATAAATCGATTGTTATTGCTCAGGAGACAGCAGAAGAAGTAAAAAGAAATGCCCATAAAGAAGCGAAGCTTCTTATTCGGGAAGCAGAGAAAAATGCAGATCGTATTGTGAACGAATCACTGGCGAAGGCAAGAAAAATTGCGATCGAAATTGAAGAGCTGAAAAAACAATCGAAAGTATTCCGTATGCGCTTTAAAATGTTAATGGAAGCTCAGTTAGATCTGCTGAATAATGATGACTGGGATGCTCTAATGGAATTTGAAGTAGATAATGAGGAATTAGAGAAACTAAGCGAAGAAGAATTGTAAGCTTGACGAACTGCTGAACAATTTTTATAATTGAAACATTAGAAAAGCGAATAAGACACACGCGATGATAGGGACAGTACATTTTTTAGTTTTTTAAGCGAGTCGGGGAACGGTGCGAGCCCGGTAAAGGCGAAAAATGGAATATCACCCTGGAGCGCTCTTTCCGAACGATATTCAAGTAGGGAAGAGCGAGTCATTCACGATACGAATGCTTGAGTGAACACATTTTTGTGTTAAGCAGGGTGGCACCGCGGGAAACCTTCTCGTCCCTTTTTTAGGGATGAGAAGGTTTTTTTTGTTGAAGCTGTAATTGTAAAAAAGGAGGATCTACTAATGGAATATAAAGACACATTATTAATGCCGAAAACAGAATTTCCAATGCGCGGCAATTTGCCGAAGCGTGAACCGGCTATGCAGGAAAAATGGGAAGAAATGAAAATTTATGAGCGAGTTCAGGAGCGGACAAAAGGACGGCCAATGTTCGTCCTTCATGATGGCCCTCCTTATGCGAATGGTGACATTCATATGGGACATGCGCTCAATAAAATTTTAAAGGATTTTATCGTCCGTTATAAATCAATGAGCGGCTTTCATGCGCCATATGTACCTGGTTGGGACACACATGGGCTGCCAATTGAGCAGGCGCTGACAAACAAAGGCGTCAAACGGAAGGAAATGACGATTGCTGAATTCCGCAAGCTGTGTGAAGAGTATGCCTACGAACAAATCGCAAACCAGAAAGAACAATTTAAGCATTTAGGTGTACGCGGTGATTGGGATAATCCGTATATTACATTAAAGCCGGAATATGAAGCTCAGCAAATTAAAGTGTTCGGCGAGATGGCGAAAAAAGGCTATATTTATAAAGGGTTACGACCTGTGTATTGGTCTCCATCCAGTGAGTCGGCTCTTGCTGAAGCTGAAATCGAATATAAAGACAAGCGTTCTCCTTCTATTTACGTTGCTTTCGATGTAAAGGATGGAAAAGGCGTATTAGACGAAGGAACAAAAATTGTCATTTGGACAACGACTCCTTGGACGATTCCGGCTAACCTTGGAATTTCTGTTCACCCTGACTTAACGTACGCCGTTATGGAAGCAAACGGAGAAAAATATGTAATTGTAGAAGAGTTAGTGGAAGAAGTAGCCGCTAAAGTGGGCTGGGAATCTCCTCAAGTGGTGAAAACAGTTAAAGGGGCAGAGTTGGAGCATATTCTTGCGAAGCATCCTTTATACGGAAGAGATTCACTCGTTATGCTTGGCGAGCATGTGACGACAGATGCCGGAACAGGCTGTGTCCATACAGCACCTGGACATGGGGAAGATGACTTTATCATTGGGAAAAAATATGGATTGGATGTTCTTTGTCCAGTGAATGATCGCGGCGTCATGACAGAGGAAGCACCTGGCTTTGAAGGTTTGTTCTATGATGAAGCAAACAAGCCAATTACAGAGAAATTAGAAGAAGCAGGCGCACTATTAAAGCTAGAATTCTTCACGCATTCTTATCCGCACGACTGGCGGACAAAGAAACCAGTTATTTTCCGGGCAACGGCGCAATGGTTTGCCTCTATTGATAAATTCCGTAACGAACTGCTTGAAGCGGTAAAAGAAACAAAGTGGGTACCGGCATGGGGCGAAACACGCCTATTCAATATGGTACGTGACCGTGGAGACTGGTGTATCTCTCGTCAGCGCGTTTGGGGTGTACCGATTCCTGTTTTTTATGCGGAAAACAACGAACCGATCATTACGGATGAAACGATCGCACACGTATCAGAATTGTTCCGTGAACACGGCTCAAATATCTGGTTTGAAAGAGAAGCGAAGGAGCTGCTTCCGGAAGGCTTTACGCATCCGGGCAGTCCAAATGGTCATTTTACAAAAGAGACCGATATTATGGATGTATGGTTTGATTCTGGTTCTTCCCATCAAGCTGTTTTGGAGGAACGCGAAGACTTACAGCGGCCGGCTGATCTCTATTTAGAAGGATCTGACCAATATCGCGGCTGGTTTAACTCGTCTTTAACGACAGGAGTGGCGATTACTGGAAAGGCTCCTTATAAGGGAGTATTAAGCCACGGCTTTGCCCTTGATGGCGAGGGTCGGAAAATGAGTAAATCACTCGGAAACGTTGTAGTCCCTTCTAAGGTTATGAAGCAGCTCGGTGCTGACATTTTACGTCTATGGGTAGCTTCTGTAGACTTCCAGGCGGATGTTCGTGTATCGGATGCGATCTTAAAACAAGTAGCTGAAGTTTATCGTAAAATCCGTAATACGTTCCGTTTCTTGCTCGGTAATTTAGCTGATTTTGAACCGAGCCGTGATACGGTTGCTTACGAAAATTTGCGTGAAGTCGACCAATTTATGCTCGTTAAGTTGAATAATCTTATTAAAGAAGTTCATTATCATTATGAGAACTATGAATTTGCCGCTATCTATCATGCGGTTAATAACTTCTGCACAGTGGACTTAAGCGCGTTCTATCTTGATTTTGCAAAAGATATTTTATATATCGAACCAGAAAATCATCAAGATCGCCGTGCGATTCAAACCGTCTTGTATGAAACACTGCTTTCTTTAACAAAGCTTTTATCACCAATTTTATCGCATACAGCCGATGAAGTTTGGGCTTATGTACCGGGTGTTTCGGAAGAGAGTGTCCAATTAACAGATATGCCAGAGTGTAAGGAACTATCTGGAGCAACTGAGCTGGTCGATAAGTGGACGAAGTTTATGAAGCTTCGTGACGATATTTTAAAAGCTCTCGAAGAAGCCCGGAATGAGAAAGTAATCGGAAAGTCATTAACAGCGAAAGTAACAGTGTACACTGATGAAGAAGCAAGCGCGCTATTAGACTCTATCCAAGAAGATATGAAACAGTTATTAATCGTGTCAGGATTCGAGCGGGGCGGAGCAAAAACAGAAGCTCCTGCTCATGCTTTACAATTTGATCATGTAGCTGTTGTAGTCGAAAAGGCAGAAGGGGAAACATGTGAACGGTGTTGGGTTGTTTCTGCTGAAGTGGGAGCAGATTCAAATCATCCGACACTTTGCCCGCGTTGTGCCGAAGTTGTTTCAGAGCACTACGCTGATGTACAGTAAGATAGATAAAGAAAAGCTGGTGCTCATGCCAGTTTAAGTGGAGGTTGTCCTGCAAGTGTCCGTTCTGATAAATTATGCCGTGTGGATAATTATCGGAAACGTCTGCTGCTTGCAGGACAGCTTTTTTAATGGCAGAAAAGACAGGCAAGAATGGAGGAGTTTTTTTGTACTATTTGCTGGCACTGTTAGTCGTTTTACTTGACCAGTGGACAAAGTGGCTGGTCGTGAAAAGCATGGACCTGGGAGAAAGCGTAGAAGTCATTAAGGATTTCTTTTATATTACTTCTCATCGCAACCGGGGAGCTGCTTGGGGCATGCTTGAAGGGCAATTTTGGTTGTTTTATATTATTACAGTTGCTGTAGTGATCGGAATTGTTTATTATATGCAGACAGAAGCAAAAAACAAGCCGCTCATGAAGAGTGCTCTTGCATTTCTGCTTGGCGGAGCAATCGGAAACTTTATCGACCGTATTTTCCGCAAAGAGGTCGTTGATTTTTTTGATACGTATATTTTTGGTTACGATTTCCCAATATTTAATATTGCAGATGCTTCTCTGACGTTTGGGGTTATTTTATTAATACTGGCAATACTTATTGAAGACAGGAAAGAAAAGAGGAAATTGAATGGATAGGATAGAGTATATCGTCCGCGAAGAAGAAGAGAACGTTAGAATAGATAAAGTAGCGGCAGGAATAAATGAAGAATGGTCCCGTACACAAGTACAAGATTGGATCAAGGCAGGATTAGTAAAGGTAAATGACAAACCGGTTAAGTCCAATTACAAGTGCTTGCCAGGTGATGAACTCATAATTGATATCCCTGACCCTGAGCCTCTTGATATTGAAGCTGAAGATTTAGACCTCGATATTTATTATGAGGATCAAGATGTTCTCGTTGTGAATAAGCCGCGTGGAATGGTTGTCCACCCTGCCCCAGGACATCTTTCTGGTACGCTTGTTAATGGCCTTATGGCTCATTGTAAGGATTTATCAGGGATCAACGGGGTGATGCGTCCAGGCATCGTTCACCGAATTGATAAAGATACATCGGGGCTATTAATGGTTGCGAAAAATGATATGGCTCATGAAAAGCTTGTTCAACAGCTTGTAGACAAAACGGTTACACGCAAATATAAAGCCATTGTTCATGGTGTGATCCCGCATGATGATGGCACGATTGATGCCCCAATTGGCCGTGACACAAAAGACAGACAAAGCATGGCAGTGGTCAATGGCGGTAAACATGCTGTGACTCATTTTCACGTTATCGAGCGCTTTAAAGATTTTACATTCGTCGAATGCGTTCTTGAAACAGGGCGTACCCATCAAATTAGGGTGCATATGAAATATATCGGCTATCCGCTTGCTGGTGATCCAAAATACGGTCCAAAGAAGACGCTCGATATTGATGGTCAGGCACTGCATGCCGGTGTGCTCGGTTTCATTCACCCACGTACTGGCGAGTACATGGAATTTGAAGCTCCGCTGCCTGAAGAATTTGAACGGCTTTTAGAATTATTGTCGAAAAACAATTGACAATCATCGAAAGAAGCAGTAAGCTTATAACAGTTGAATAAGACCTTTAAACACAGTCCCGTGAGGCTGGGAAGGTAGCGGATGAATGCACTGGGAGAGTGTTCTTATACCCTCCGTGTGCTCAAGTATATCTGTCCTCTCGTCTACACGGCGGGAGGATTTTTTTATCACTAAGATCATGAGGTGATCGCATGGAAAAAGCGACAGTTATGGATGAGCAGGCGATACGCCGGGCACTGACACGAATTGCCCATGAAATATTAGAAAGAAATAAAGGCATTGAAAATTGTGTATTAATCGGAATTAAAACAAGAGGAATTTACTTGGCACAAAGATTAGCGGAGCGTATTAAGCAAATTGAAGGTCAGGAGATACCAGTTGGTGAACTTGACATTACTTTGTACAGAGATGATCTTTCTGTTAAAACGGAGAGTAACGATCCTGAAGTAAAAGGCTCTGATATTCCAGTCGATATCACAAACAAAGTGGTCATTCTTGTTGATGATGTTCTTTATACAGGCAGAACAGTCCGAGCTGCTCTTGATGCAGTAATGGATATTGGCCGCCCTTCTCATATTCAAATGGCAGTACTGATCGACCGCGGTCACCGTGAGCTGCCAATCCGAGCGGATTATATTGGAAAAAACATTCCATCAGCCAGTAGTGAGCGAATTGTTGTTGAGTTAGAAGAAGTAGACGACACTGATCGGGTGACGATTCACGAATAATAGGCGAACTCTTTAATCGCTGTCCAGAGAGACAGGCAAAGAGAAAAAACTAACCTTTAAATGTATAAATCATACAAGAAAAACTTATAAACATGCACAACTTCATAGGAACCTTTTAAAAATGTCCAGAGAGGCATTTAAGGGTGTGGGACAATTTTCTGCATGGCATTGCCGTCAAAACATTGTCTAATGGCCAAACACCCTTGAAAACGGGTGTTTTTTTTATGAAAAATGGAGGCGGGAAAACAATGATGCAAAATTTAGTTTCAATTAAGGATATGAATAAAGATGAAATTCTGTTAATATTAATGCAGGCAAAGAACTTCTCTCAAGGTGAAATTTGGCATGCTGGCAAACAAACATTTGTCGCTAATTTGTTTTTTGAAGCTAGCACACGCACGAAGACGAGCTTTGAAGTAGCGGAGAGAAAATTGGGCCTCGACATCATCCCGTTTGAAGCAGGCAGCTCTAGTGTGTTAAAGGGAGAAACACTATATGACACTGTCCGTACGCTTGAGTCAATCGGAGTCAATGCAGTTGTCATTCGGCACGAAGAAGACCAATATTACGAGCAGCTTATCGATAAAGTAAATATTCCTGTGATTAACGCAGGGGACGGCTGCGGACAGCACCCTACACAGTGCTTACTCGATCTGTTCACAATTCAGCAGGAATTTGGCCGATTTGAAGGAGTAAAAATAGGAATCGTCGGCGACATTCGCCATAGCCGGGTAGCTCGTTCAAATGCAGAAGCCCTTCGCAAGCTTGGCGCAGAAGTTCACTTCTCTGGACCGCCTGAATGGTTTGCTGATGATTATGTAGCAGCCGGTGATTATATGGATTTAGATCATCTTGTTGAAGAAGTAGACGTTTTAATGCTGCTCAGAATTCAACATGAACGCCATGATGGCAAGTCCGCTATGACAAAAGAAGAATACCATGCAAAATATGGCTTAACAGTGGAAAGAGAAAGACGTATGAAGACAGGCAGCATTATTATGCACCCGGCTCCAGTCAATCGCGATGTGGAGATTGCAGACTGCCTCGTAGAGTGTGAAAGATCACGTATTTTTAAACAGATGGAGAACGGCGTATTTGTTAGAATGGCTGTTTTAAAACAAGTGCTGGAAGGGAGATTATCAAATGAACTTGCTAATCAAAAATGGCAATATTCTTGCTGAGAACGGTGAATTGAAAAAACAGGATATACGGGTAGAAGGAACAAAGATCTTAGAAATAGGGGAGAACCTTGCTGAAAATGGCGAACATGTTCTAGACGCAGAAGGACAGCTGATCGTACCGGGCCTGATTGATCTGCATGTTCATTTGCGTGAACCGGGCGGTGAACATAAAGAAACAATTGAAACAGGCACGATGGCAGCCGCAGCCGGCGGTTTTACGACGATTGCGGCTATGCCGAATACTCGTCCTGTTCCAGATACAGTCGAGAACTTGACTAACTTAAATAACCGCATTGAAGAAACCTCACATGTTCGCGTGCTTCCATATGCTTCGATCACCATTAGAGAAGCAGGAAAAGAATTAACAGATTTTGTGAGTTTAAAAGAAACAGGGGCATTCGCTTTCACGGATGATGGGGTCGGTGTTCAGCAGGCTGGAATGATGTATGAAGCCATGAAAAAGGCAGCGGCGATTGATGCAGCAGTTGTTGCTCACTGTGAAGACAATTCGTTGATTTATGGAGGAGCTGTTCATGACGGCGAATTTGCAGCGAAACACGATATCCCTGGTATTCCCTCAATCTGTGAATCTGTACATATTGCTCGGGATGTACTAATTGCTGAAGCAGCAGGATGTCATTATCATGTTTGTCATATTAGTACCGAGGGGTCTGTCAGAACGGTAAGAGATGCAAAAAAAGCCGGTATTCGGGTGACAGCTGAAGTAACACCGCATCATTTGCTGCTTTGTGACGAAGACATTCCGGGAATCGATACGAATTTTAAAATGAATCCACCGTTGCGTGGCAAGAAAGATCAGCAAGCTTTAATCGAAGGATTGCTGGAGGGAACGATTGATTTTATTGCGACCGACCATGCCCCGCATACAGCTGAAGAAAAAGCAGCTGGCATGAAGAGCGCTCCATTTGGCATCGTTGGGCTGGAAACAGCGTTCCCGCTTTTATACACACACCTTGTGCAGAAAGGGCTGATTACGCTAAAGCAGCTCGTAGATTGGATGACGATCAAACCAGCACAGGCTTTCGGGCTGCCTTATGGAAAGCTTGAAGAGGGAGCAGTTGCAGACATCGCTTTAATTGACCTGCAAGCTGAAAAAGCAATTGATCCAGAAAAGTTCTATTCAAAAGGAAAAAATACCCCATTCGCGGGCTGGAAATGCAACGGCTGGCCTACAGCCACCATCTCAGAAGGTAAACTCGTATGGCAGGAAGGAAAGGTGCAAGCATGAAAAAACAGCTGATTTTAGAAGATGGAACAGTCTTTACTGGCAAGGGCTTTGGCAGTGACAAAGACGTTATTGGAGAAGTTGTCTTTACGACAGGAATGACAGGTTATCAAGAAATATTATCAGATCCCTCTTACTGTGGACAAATTGTCACGTTTACGTATCCGCTAGTTGGAAACTACGGCATCAACCGCGACGATTTTGAAACGATTCGCCCTGCTGTAAAAGCATTAGTCGTTAAGGAAGCAGCTGATTTCCCATCCAACTTCCGCAGCGAAATGTCGCTTGATGAGTATTTAAAAATGAAGCAAATCCCCGCTATATGCGGTATTGATACGAGAAAATTAACGAGAATTATCCGTCAATACGGAACGTTAAAAGGCGCAATCGTGTCTGTAGAAGAAAAGGCAGAAGAAGTCGTCCACCGTCTTCAGGCAGCCGTTTTGCCGACAGACCAGGTTGATCAGGTGTCTACGAAATCGGCATACCCGAATCCAGGCCGTGGCTACCGTGTAGTGCTAATGGACTTTGGAATGAAGCACGGCATCTTGCGCGAGTTAAACAACCGTGATTGCGATGTGATTGTAGTTCCACACGATACAACAGCTGAGGAAATCCTGCAATTAAATCCAGATGGCATCATGCTATCAAATGGACCTGGGGACCCGAAAGATGTTCCGCACGCTATTGAAACAGTAAGAAAGCTGATTGGTCAAGTGCCGATCTTCGGAATCTGTCTTGGACATCAGTTGTTCGCCCTAGCATCCGGCGCCAACACATTTAAATTAAAATTTGGTCACCGTGGTTCGAATCATCCGGTGAAAGACTTGGCTACAGGAAAAACAGCTCTTACATCTCAAAACCACAGCTACGCAGTAGATGAAGAGACGATTGCTAATACAGAATTAAAGGTCACTCACATTGCGTTGAACGATGGAACGATTGAAGGACTTGCTCATAAAACATATCCGGCCTTCACAGTTCAATACCATCCAGAAGCATCGCCAGGACCAGAAGATGATAACCATTTATTTGACCGCTTTATCAACATGATGAAAGAACATGCTGGGAAGGAGCTTCAACATGCCTAAACGTACAGATATTGAAAGCATACTCGTAATAGGATCAGGACCAATTGTCATCGGCCAAGCCGCAGAGTTTGATTATGCTGGAACACAAGCTTGCTTAGCTTTAAAAGAAGAGGGCTACCGTGTGATTCTTGTGAACTCAAATCCGGCAACGATCATGACAGACACTGAAATTGCCGATGCGGTTTACATCGAACCGATCACACTAGAATTTGTTAGCCGGATTATTCAAAAAGAGCGTCCAGACGCCGTCTTACCGACGCTTGGCGGCCAAACAGGTTTGAATATGGCTGTAGAACTGGCAAAAGCAGGTGTGCTTGAAGAATATGGAGTGAAAGTGCTTGGAACAGAATTGTCAGCGATCGAGCAGGCAGAAGACCGCGACTTGTTCCGCCAGCTCATGAATGAATTAAATGAACCGGTACCAGAAAGTGAAATCATCCATACACTTGAAGAAGCTTATGCATTCGTTGAAGAAATCGGCTATCCGGTCATCGTGCGTCCGGCCTATACGCTTGGTGGTACAGGCGGCGGAATTTGTACAAACGAAGAGGAACTGATTGAGACGGTAACGAGCGGTCTTAAGTACAGCCCTGTAACACAATGTCTACTAGAGAAAAGCATTGCTGGCTTTAAAGAAATTGAATATGAAGTAATGCGCGACTCTAACGACAATGCGATTGTTGTTTGTAACATGGAAAACATTGATCCGGTAGGAGTGCATACAGGTGATTCTATCGTAGTGGCGCCGAGCCAAACGCTAAGCGACCGTGAATACCAAATGCTGCGGAATGCTTCTTTGAAAATCATCCGTGCGCTCGGTATTGAAGGCGGATGTAACGTACAGCTTGCGCTTGATCCATACAGCTTCCAATATTACATTATTGAAGTAAATCCGCGCGTCAGCCGCTCATCTGCTCTTGCTTCAAAAGCGACGGGCTATCCAATCGCTAAGCTTGCAGCTAAAATTGCTGTCGGCTTAACATTAGATGAAATGAAAAATCCAGTCACAGGAAAAACGTATGCTTGTTTTGAACCAGCACTTGATTATATCGTTTCAAAAATTCCAAGATGGCCGTTTGATAAGTTTGAATCCGCGAACCGTACACTTGGTACACAGATGAAAGCAACAGGGGAAGTTATGGCGATTGGCCGCACGCTTGAAGAATCTATTTTAAAAGCTGTTCGTTCTCTTGAGAGCGGTGTGTATCACCTTGCGCTTGAAGATGCAACGGAAGTAAGCGATGCTTTGATTGAAAAGCGGATTAGAAAAGCAGGAGATGAACGACTTTTCTATATCGGTGAAGCGCTGCGCCGTGGTGTGACGATTGAAACTATCCATGAATGGTGCCAAATCGATCTGTTCTTCTTGAAGAAGTTCTCTAATATTATTGAGTTTGAGAAAGAAGTAGCAGCCAACCGATTTGATGCGGAAACAGCAAAAACAGCTAAAGAAATGGGCTTTGCCGACTCTACTATTGCAGGGCTTTGGGGTGTTAGAGAAAAAGAAGTATATGACTGGCGTAAAGAAAATCAAATTACCCCGGTGTATAAGATGGTAGATACATGTGCGGCTGAGTTCGAATCTGCAACGCCATATTATTATGGAACGTATGAAGAGGAAAACGAGTCAATCGTGACGGACCGTAAAAAGGTAGTTGTACTTGGTTCTGGACCGATCCGTATCGGTCAGGGGGTTGAGTTTGACTATGCAACGGTTCATTCTGTCTGGGCGATTAAAGAAGCCGGATATGAAGCGATCATTATCAATAATAACCCGGAAACAGTATCAACAGACTTTAGTATATCTGATAAGCTGTACTTTGAGCCGCTTACGATTGAAGATGTTATGCACATCATTGATTTAGAACAGCCAGAAGGCGTTGTTGTCCAATTTGGCGGCCAAACAGCGATTAATCTAGCAGAAAAATTAATAGAACACGGAGTAAAAGTTTTAGGCACAACGGTTGAGGACCTGGATCGGGCAGAAAATCGGGATAAATTTGAACAAACACTTCAATCCCTAGACATTCCACAGCCGCTTGGAAAAACAGCTTTCTCTGTCGAAGCCGCTGTGAAAATTGCTGAAGAGATCGGCTATCCGGTTCTCGTTCGCCCGTCTTATGTACTCGGCGGCCGAGCTATGGAGATTGTGTACAAAGAAGCAGAATTGCTTCATTACATGAAAAACGCGGTAAAAATCAATCCGGAACATCCGGTGCTGATCGACCGCTACTTAACTGGTCAGGAAATTGAAGTTGACGCAATTTCTGACGGTGCAGACGTTGTAATCCCAGGCATTATGGAACATATCGAGCGGGCTGGTGTTCACTCTGGTGACTCGATTGCAGTATACCCGCCGCAGCAATTGACAAAAGAACAAAAAGAAACGATTGTGGACTACACGATCCGATTGGCAAAAGGCTTAAATATTGTCGGTTTGTTAAACATTCAATATGTGGTTTCTAGAGGAGAAGTATTTGTACTGGAAGTCAATCCGCGTTCAAGCCGTACGGTTCCTTTCCTTAGCAAAATTACGAACATCCCAATGGCGAACATTGCGACGAAAGCGATCCTTGGACACTCACTGCAAAGCCAGGGCTATGAAACGGGCCTCGTAAAAGAAGAGAAAGGTGTGTTCGTGAAAGTACCGGTGTTCTCCTTCGCCAAATTGCGCCGCGTAGATACGACGCTTGGACCTGAGATGAAATCAACAGGTGAGGTTATGGGGAAAGACACGACGGTTGAAAAAGCTTTGTACAAGGGACTAGTAGCAGCAGGTATTAAGATTCCTACAAAAGGAACGGTCTTAATGACAGTAGCGGATAAAGACAAAGAGGAAGCATTAGCATTAGCGAAACGATTCAATAACATCGGCTACAAACTACTGGCTACGCATGGCACTGCCCAATATCTCAGAGAAGCTGGGGTATCTGCAGAAACAGTGGCTAAAATTGGTGCCAAAGGACCGGACATTCTTGATACGATCCGTTCTGGTGAAGCTCAATTTGTCATCAATACATTAACGAGAGGCAAACAGCCTGCGCGCGATGGGTTCCGTATTCGCCGCGAAACAGTAGAAAATGGTATTCCATGTCTAACTTCATTAGATACAGCAGAAGCCATTCTGCGTGTATTAGAATCGATGATTTTCTCTGCGGAATCTATGCCGAAGGCCGAGACTTCAAAAAAGTCTGAGGCGGTGTTTATATGATTAAAAAAGAATGGATGACGGTTGTTTCGCAACAAAACATTGCTAAAAATATATATGAGCTCACTCTTCAAGGTGAGCTCGTACAAGAGATGAACGAACCTGGCCGGTTCGTTCATCTTAAAGTAAGCGGACAAACGATGCCGCTGCTTCGCCGGCCTATCAGTATCGCGAACATTGACCAGACAAACTCACGTTTCACGATGATTTACCGGGCAGAAGGCGAAGGAACAAAACTGCTTGCTGAAAAAAAGGCGGGAGATCAAGTCGATGTACTTGGTCCGCTTGGCCATGGTTTCCCGGTGAACGAGGCTCAAACAGGAGAAACGGCTATTTTAGTCGGAGGCGGCATCGGTGTACCGCCGCTGTACGAATTATCCCAACGCTTAAACGAAAAAGGTGTAAAAACAATTCATGTGCTAGGTTTCCAATCAGCAGATGTTGCTTTTTATGAAGCTAAATTTGCTGAATTAGGAGAAACATATGTCGCGACTGTTGATGGCTCACTTGGTACGAAAGGATTTGTAACAGATGCGATTCGCGAGTTTAATTTACAAGGAGATATTTTGTACTCTTGCGGTCCAGTCGTCATGTTGAGAGCGCTCGAGGAGCTGCAATTAACGAAAAAAGGATTTATTTCATTAGAGGAACGGATGGGCTGCGGCATCGGAGCTTGCTTTGCCTGCGTTTGCCATACACAAAATGACCCGACTGGTACAGAATACCGCAAAGTTTGCAGTGATGGACCTGTATTTCCAATGGGAGAGGTGGCTTTATGAGTAGATTAGAAACGAAACTGCCTGGCTTAACGTTAAAAAATCCAATCATGCCTGCATCCGGCTGCTTCGGTTTTGGACGTGAATTTAGCCAACTCTATGACTTAGATGTTCTAGGAGCCATCATGATCAAGGCAACGACAGAAGAGCCGCGCTATGGCAATCCCACTCCGCGTGTAGCAGAAACACCGGCAGGCATGCTGAATGCCATTGGCTTGCAAAACCCAGGGCTCGAGAAGGTAATGGAAAGAGAACTTCCCTGGCTATCCCAATACAATGTACCGATCATTGCCAATGTAGCTGGTTCCCAAGTAGAGGATTATGTGGAAGTAGCCCGTACCATTTCAGGCTCTCCCCATGTGCAGGCGTTAGAGCTAAACATCTCTTGCCCGAATGTAAAAACAGGTGGAATTGCTTTTGGAACCGTACCGGAAACAGCGAAACATTTGACGAAGAAAGTCAAAGAGGTGTCTGAAGTTCCAGTCTATGTAAAACTCTCTCCGAACGTGTCAAACATCGTAGAAATGGCGAAAGCTGTAGAAGATGGCGGAGCCGATGGCCTAACGATGATTAATACGCTGCTCGGCATGCGCATTGATTTAAAAACAGGCAAGCCGATACTCGCTAATCGAACAGGCGGCTTATCAGGACCAGCTATCAAGCCAGTTGCGATCCGGATGATTTACGAAGTAAGCCAGCAGACGAACCTGCCGATCATTGGCATGGGCGGTATCTCTACAGTAGAAGATATTATTGAATTTTATCTGGCTGGTGCCGATGCCGTTGCTATTGGGACAGCGAATTTTTCCAATCCATACATTTGTCCTGAGCTCATTAAGGAATTGGATGAGTACTTGAGTGCAAATCAGATTGATCATATAAGCGAATTAACAGGAAGGAGCTGGAGCAAAGATGGAAAAAGAACCTATTATTGCTCTTGATTTTCCGACATGGGAAGATACAGAACATTTTTTACAGCTTTTTTCTAATGAATCATTATACGTAAAAGTCGGAATGGAGCTTTATTTGCAAAATGGCCCGGCTGTGATTGAGAAGCTAAAAAAGATGAATCATCGAATTTTCTTAGATTTAAAACTTCACGATATTCCAAACACCGTACAACAAGCGATGAAGGGACTTGCCAACCTTGGCGTTGATATGATCAACGTCCATGCAGCCGGCGGTGAAAAAATGATGGCTGCAGCTAGAGAAGGATTAGAACAGGGCGCATCGGGAAATAGGCCGTTGCTTTTGGCTGTTACGCAATTGACATCAACTTCTGAAAAACAAATGCATAAGGAGCAGCTCATACCCGTTTCTTTGGAAGAATCGGTGCTTCATTATGCCAAGTTAACGAAAGCAGCAGGATGCGACGGCGTCGTTTGTTCCGTTCATGAAGCGGCAGCCATTCGTGAAGCCTGTGGTGCTGAATTCTTACGAGTGACACCTGGAATCCGGCTGAAGGAAGATGAAGCTAACGACCAACAGAGAATAGCTGATCCGGCCGGAGCAAGAGCGCTCGGCTCGTCTATGATCGTAGTCGGCCGTTCGATTACAAAGGCGAATAAGCCGGTTGAAGCGTATCAAAAAGTAAAGCAGCAGTGGGGAGAGATCACACATGTTAAATAAGGAAATTGCGGAAAAATTACTCGATATTCAAGCGGTCTTTTTACAGCCAAATGAGCCATTTACATGGTCTTCAGGAATTAAATCACCGATTTATTGTGATAACCGGTTAACGCTATCTTATCCAACTACACGGAAAGCGATCGCCAAGGGGCTTGTGTCCTTAATTGAAGAGCATTATCCTGAAGCAGAGCTGATTGCCGGCACAGCAACGGCAGGTATCCCTCATGCTGCCTGGGTCAGCGATTTAATGGACTTACCGATGTGTTATGTCCGTTCAAAAGCTAAAGGACATGGCAAGGGCAATCAAATTGAAGGAAAAGCAGAACCGGGAACGAAGGTAGTGGTAGTAGAAGATTTGATTTCTACGGGCGGAAGTGCGATTACAGCGGTAGAAGCTTTGCGAGAAGCGGGCTGTGAAGTGCTTGGCATCGTAGCGATCTTCACTTATGAGCTGCAATCCGGTAAAGACAAGCTCGAAGCAGCCGATATTACCGCCCATAGCTTAAGCAGCTATTCTACTTTAATCGAAGTAGCGGTCGAGAAGGAATACGTAAAAGAGAGCGAGCTCGAAACGCTTCGCGAATGGCAAAAAGATCCTGCTAATTGGAAATAAGAAAAGGGAAGGGGCGACTTGAAAAGTTAGTTAACGGTTAACTTTTCAAGTCGCCCCTTTTTATTATCTTTTCATTTTTAACACTAGATCCTCATTAGGTGTCACATAAACGGTTTGCTGATGGTCATAAATCACGAATCCCGGTTTGGCGCCGCTCGGTTTTTTCACATGCCGTACTTTTGTAAAGTCAACTGGAACAGAGCTCGATGACTTCGCTTTGCTAAAGTAGGCAGCAAGGTTAGCCGCTTCTAAAATCGTATCCTCTGCTGGTTCCTCGCTGCGAATCACCACGTGCGAGCCAGGAATATCCTTCGTATGCAGCCAAATTTCGTCTCGGCGGGCAAATTTATTCGTCAAATAATCATTTTGCTTATTATTTTTGCCAACAAAAATAAGAGTGCCATCATTTGCTTCGTATGTTTCTAATTCTGGTTTGCTGTTAGCTGGCTTCTTTTTCTTCGATGATTTTGCTTTCATGTAGCCTTCATCTATTAACTCTTCGCGAATTTCTTCAATATCTTTCGGTGAAGCCGATTCAATCTGCTGCAAAAGATGATCAATATAAGAAAGTTCTGCTTTCGTGTTTTCAATCTGTTCATTTACAGCTAAAATCGCATTTTTTGCTTTCTGATATTTTGAAAATAGTTTTTGCGCATTTTCTGATGGCGTCTTTTGGGGATCTAAAGGAATCGTCATTTTGCCGCCAGCCTCATCATAGTAGTTCACAACTTCTATTTCTTTCATGCCTTTTTCAACAGCGTATAAATGAGCCGTGAGCAGTTCCCCGTATAGCTGAAAGCGGTCTGCGTTTTCAGCTTCCTTTAATGTCTGTTCAAGCTTAACCAATTTTGTTTCATTCTTCTCTTTTTCATTTTTTAAAAGTCGTTCGATATCATTCGCCTGCTGTTTTACCCTGTCGCGGTCCGCTTTCCCGACATAAAAACGATCCAACAGTTCGCTTAGCGACTCAAAAGTTTTTCGTTCACCTGGCAAATGCTGCAGATCTTTTAAATAAAAGGCGGATTTTTGTTCATGTTCAATCAGAGTCGGTGTATAGAGATGTTCCCGTATCGGTTCCATCTCCTGAATAAACGTCCGAGGCAGAGTTTCACGATTAGCTAATCCGCTTTGATGAATGATTTCTTTAGCGATCAGCGGAGAGAAACCGGAAAAATGAGCAACGAGCTGGCGGTCTAAACGCCCGCTATTAAAGTCTAATTGACGGATAATATCTTCCTCAGTAGCCGTGAGCGGATTTACTTTATCTTGTGCAGGAGGATAGACATAATCATAGCCCGGCAACACGGTACGATAGCTGTTAACTGCTGCGGATATATGTTTGATGCTGTCAATGATGGTTCCTTTTTGCTGATCAACAAGGATGATGTTGCTGTGGCGGCCCATTATTTCAACGTAAAGCTGTTTATAGGCAATATCGCCGATCTCATTTTTCCCCCTAAAGTGAAAAATAACTAGCCGGTCAAGTCCGGCTTGTTCAATTGAGTCCAACACCGCTCCTTCTAAATGTTTGCGCATCATCATACAAAAAAGAGGGGGCTCTTTTGGATTTTCATAACTTTCTTCGGTCAGCTGTACCCTTGCATAGGAAGGATGGGCAGAAAGTAGAAGTTTATGATTTTTTCCTTTGGCACGAATAATTAAAATGACTTCATTTTTATAAGGCTGATGAATTTTGTTCACCCGGCCTCCTTGAAGAGCTGTGGACAATTCTTTCGTCATCGCTCTTGTAAATAAACCGTCAAATGACATAGGCTGTCTTCCTTTTCCTTAACTTTAGTTAAAACTTAACTAAATCATAACATGTTTTGCCCGGTGACTGAATAATCTTGCTATGAGAAGGACAAGTTTGTCCATTAAAGGAGTGAGGAGATGAATTTTCACGAGCTGAAACGAGAAGAAGTAGAAACGAAACTTCAGACTAGCATTCAGCGCGGATTAACAACGGAGGAAGCAGAGAGACGGAAACGTCAGTATGGGAAAAATGAGCTGACGGAAGAAAAGCTTCCTTCAGCCTGGGTTGTTTTTATCCGCCAGTTTAAAGATTTTATGGTTCTTGTGCTCATTGCAGCGACTGTCATCTCCGCTTTAATGGGAGAGTACATTGACTCCGCCGCGATCTTTGCCATTATCATTATCAATGGTGTGCTCGGATTCTTGCAGGAGAGGAGAGCAGAAAAGTCGCTGCAGGCATTGAAGGAATTGTCCGCTCCACAATCGCTCGCCTTGCGTGATGGGGAATGGAAAAAAATACAGTCGGCCGATATTGTGGCAGGAGACGTCTTAAAGTTTTCTGCAGGGGATCGAATTGGAGCGGATATTAGGCTGTTAGAAGCGATTAATCTTGAGATTGAAGAATCGGCCATGACGGGGGAATCCGTTCCTGTTGAAAAGCACGCCTCTCCTTTAAAAGGAGAAAATCCGGCACTTGCCGATATGAAGAACATGGCGTTTATGGGCACACTCGCCACGAGGGGCAGCGGCATTGGTGTCGTGACCGCAACAGGAATGAAAACAGCTATGGGGAACATTGCTTCTATGCTGCAAACGGCCCAAAGGTCAGAAACACCGCTGCAGCGCCGGCTTGAACAGCTCGGAAAAATATTAATTGGAGCAGCCCTGTTTTTGACCGTTCTCGTTGTAGTAATTGGGATTATTCAGGGGCACGAGCTGTACACGATGTTATTAACCGGTGTATCGCTTGCTGTGGCGGCTATCCCAGAGGGGCTGCCAGCCATTGTGACGGTTGCCTTGTCACTCGGTGTCCAGCGGATGATCAGACAAAAAGCGATCGTTCGCCAGCTGGCAGCGGTAGAAACGCTAGGCTGTACCACTGTTATTTGTTCGGATAAAACCGGAACGATGACTCAAAACCAAATGACTGTGACGGATGCCTGGAGCAGCGGAAAACACTGGAAAATTAGCGGGAAAGGTTATGAACCGAAAGGGAAATTTTTTGAAGGGACGAAAGAAGTGTCTCCGTCGGAAGAAAAAAGTTTGTATCAGCTGCTTACGTTCGGCTTGTTATGTAACCACGCTGAATTGAAAAAGAAAGAAAAAGAGTTTGTGATTCAAGGAGATCCAACAGAAGGGGCTCTTCTCACAGCGGCCTTAAAAGCCGGATTAGGCCGTGAGCAGCTGTCCAAGACATTTACAGTTGAGCAGGAGTTTCCGTTTGATTCAAAAAGAAAAATGATGACGATGATCGTGAAAGATGCACAGGGTCAGCGTTTCGCTGTGACGAAAGGTGCACCGGATGTGCTGATGGGAAAAAGCGACTATATTTTATGGGAGGAAAAAAGGCAGGTCTTCTCTAAGCTTTACAGAAAGGAAACAGAAGAAATGCTGCAAACTCTTGCGGGAAGAGCCTTGCGAGTCATTGCTGTTGCTTATAAGCCGCTGCGTGCAACAGATACACTTCAGGATGCGGAACAAGCAGAATCCGGCATGACATTGATCGGAATGCAAGGAATGATCGACCCGCCGCGTCCAGAAGTAAAGCAAGCGATTGCAGAGTGCAAACAGGCAGGAATCCGGACGATTATGATTACGGGAGATCATAAAGAAACGGCGGCCGCGATCGCTGGTGATTTAGGACTTGCTCATCGGCAATCAGATATTTTAGACGGGCAGGCCCTCAGCGGAATGACAGAAAAAGAAATGGAATCAGCGGCAGAGCACACAGCGGTTTATGCCCGGGTTTCCCCAGAGGATAAGCTGAAAATTGTGAAAGCTCTCCAAAAGAAGGGACATATCGTCGCTATGACGGGGGATGGAGTCAATGATGCTCCAGCTATTAAAGCGGCGGATATTGGCATTGCCATGGGAATAACGGGAACAGACGTAGCGAAAGAAGCGTCTTCACTAGTGTTAGCGAATGATCATTTTGCTACGATTAAAGCAGCTGTAGAAGAAGGCCGAAATATTTACGAAAATATTCGTAAATTTATCCGCTATTTGCTGGCATCAAACGTGGGTGAGATTTTAGTGATGCTGTTTGCCATGGTATTGGGGATGCCGTTGCCGCTCGTTCCGATCCAGATCCTCTGGGTGAACCTTGTAACAGACGGTTTACCGGCGCTTGCTCTTGGGCTTGATAAGCCAGAGGAAGACGTGATGAAAAGACCGCCAAGGCATCCGAAAGAAGGGGTATTTGCGAGAGGGCTTGCCTGGAAAATTATTTCCCGCGGCTTTTTAATTGGTGCTGCGACACTCATTGCGTTCATTATTGCTTATCAGCAGCATGCAGATAATCTCGTTTATGCTCAGACGGTCGCTTTTGCTACGCTCGTAACGGCTCAGCTTATCCACGTATTTGACTGCCGAAGTGAAAAATCGGTTTTAGCCCGTAATCCGTTTGGCAATATGTACTTGATTGCAGCCGTTGTCTCCTCTTTCTTATTGATGGTTGCTGTTATTTATATCCCGCAGCTTCAAACCATTTTCCATACGACCGCTCTGGCTCCAAGAGAATGGCTGCTCGTCTTTGGAATTGGCGCCATTCCGACATTTTTACTTGCCGGATCATTTTTTGCAAGAAAAAGAAAATAGAATATGGTACAATATAAAAGGTAGTAGAGTGTACTCTATTGCCTTTTTATTATGTCGACAGGATGTGAGTGGCTGATGGTAATGAGCATGACAGGGTTTGGCAGAAGCACGATAAAATCAGCCGATTGTGCGGTGATTGCGGAAATGAAATCAGTCAATCATCGGTTTAGTGAATTTCAAATAAGAATGCCAAGACAATTAATAAAAATGGAAGATAAAATAAAGAAAGAGCTGTCAAAATACATACAAAGAGGCCGAGTAGAGCTGTTTATCACAGTTGAGGGAGAAGGTCTTACACACCGAACATTGCAAGTGGATTGGCAGTTAATAGATGATTTCGTTGGATTGATGGGGCAAATAGCAGAAAAATATGGATTTTCGGCAAAGCCGGACTTGAAGGATTTGCTGCAGCGGCCGGATTTTATTACAATCGATGAAAGCGAAGAAGAAAACTCCTCATTAGAAAGGCTTGTGCTAGAGACGGTGGCATCAGCCGCCGCCCGGTTATATGACATGCGCCGAGCGGAAGGCCAGGAATTAAAAAAGGATCTCCTTCTCCTGCTGTCCGGCTTGGAGCAAAAGCTTTTCCAAATTAAGACGAGAGCTCCTATCGTAGTAGAAGCGTATAGCCAGCGTCTTGAACGCCGAATGAAGGAAATGGCGGCCGGTGTCTTTAATGAAGACCGTCTGGCAACAGAAGTAGCTGTGTTTGCCGATAAATCGGATATCCATGAGGAGTGCATCCGTCTTGAAAGTCATATCCAGCAATTTCGTCAGGCGCTTGAACATGACGGACCCGTCGGCCGTAAATTAGACTTTATGATTCAGGAAATGAACCGTGAAGTAAATACGATCGGTTCGAAAGCAAATGATTCTATGATTAGTTCGGGCGTTGTGGAATTGAAGACGAGCCTTGAAAAAATGAGAGAGCAAGTGCAGAATATCGAATAAAGCCAAGCGCGTTTGTAAAAAGCTGTTGTATTGGAGGAACTTTATGTCCATTCGATTGATTAATATCGGATTTGGCAACATCGTATCCGCAAATAGAATTGTATCGATTGTCAGTCCGGAGTCAGCACCAATCAAGCGCTTTGTACAGGAAGCAAGAGAAGCCGGTACGTTGATCGATGCCACTTATGGAAGAAGAACGAGAGCGGTGCTAGTGATGGACAGCGATCACGTCGTTTTATCTGCTGTCCAGCCGGAAACGGTTGCCCATCGAATTCTCTCCACAGAAGAAGTAACTGAAGAAGGGCAGGGAAAGGCATGAAAGAAAAAGGTTTACTGATTGTATTATCAGGACCTTCCGGGGTGGGAAAAGGGACGGTAAGAAAGGAAATTTTCTCACAGCCGGATGTTAAGTTTGAGTATTCTATTTCAATGACAACACGCGCTCCGCGTGCCGGAGAAGTGGATGGCGTTGATTATTTTTTCAAATCAAGAGAGGAGTTTGAGCAGTTAATTGCTGAAGGCAAGCTGCTTGAATACGCGGAATTCGTCGGCAACTATTATGGAACTCCTGTTGATTATGTACGGGAAACGCTTGACGCAGGCCGTGATATTTTCTTGGAGATTGAAGTGCAAGGAGCTCAGCAAGTGCGGGAGAAATTTCCGGAAGGGCTGTTTATCTTCCTCGCACCGCCTAGCTTATCCGAGCTTCATAGCCGTATCCTTACCCGTGGAACGGAGAGCGATGACGTTATTAAGGGGCGAATGGAAAAAGCTCGAAAAGAAATTGAAATGATGAGCTTGTATGATTATGTTGTAGAGAACGATGAAGTGGAGAAAGCGTGCAGCCGGATCCAATCCATCATCGTCGCTGAGCACTGCCGCCGTGAACGCGTACAGCACCGCTATAAAAAAATGTTGGAGAGTGATTAAGATGTTATACCCATCTATTGATAACTTATTAACAAAAATTGATTCTAAATATTCGTTAGTCAGCATTGCCGCTAAACGCGCCCGCAGCCTTCAAGAAAACAGTTCAACTCAAATGCTTGATTCTTATGTTTCTCATAAATATGTTGGCCGTGCCCTTGAAGAGATTTATGCAGATAAGTTAACGATGAAGGAAAAAGATCAAGATCAAGTTTACGATGACGAAGTATAAGAAACTTTAGGAATAACAACCTTTGAAAGGTTGTTATTTTTTTACATGAAAAGGCGAGCAGGAAGACAAAGTTTATCATGATTCAGCTAAAATAGCGGTACAATTGTTTAGAATATAGATAAAGATTAGGTGCAATATTGGCAATCTAATTAAAACCCTTAGCTTCAAGCTATACGGCTCGCTAAAGAACGGAGCGAATAAAGAAGAAGCAATCGTTTTATAAAGGTCTCAATGGCTGCTTATGTTGTTTGAAAAGAATGGGAGGATTCGTTATGTTAAGTAAAAAGAAAATTCTACTTTGTGTAACTGGGGGAATCGCGGTTTATAAAGCAGCCGCATTGACGAGTAAAATGGTCCAAGCAGGTGCTGAAGTAAAAGTGATCATGACTAAATCAGCTTGTGAGTTTGTCACTCCGCTCACTTTCCAGGCGCTGTCGCGAAATGACGTATATACGAATACCTTTGATGAAAAGCATCCAGAGGTGATTGCTCATATCGATTTGGCGGATTGGGCTGATTTAATTATAGTGGCTCCAGCTACGGCTAATATGATAGGAAAGCTGGCGAACGGCATTGCAGATGATATGATTTCTACAACGTTACTCGCTTCTACCGCACCTGTCTGGATTGCTCCAGCCATGAATGTCCACATGTATGACCACCCGGCAGTGAAAAAAAATCTTGCCGCGCTTGCGGATTTTGGCTGGCAATTTGTTGAGCCGGGTGAAGGGTTTCTTGCCTGCGGGTACGTTGGGAAAGGCCGTCTAGAAGAGCCGGAAAAAATTGTAGCTCTCATGGAGCAATTTTTTAAGCAGAAAGAAGAACAACCGTTAAAGAACAAACGGGTTATGATCACAGCTGGTCCAACACGGGAAATTATTGATCCGGTTCGTTTTTTAACTAATCGTTCTACCGGAAAAATGGGCTATGCCTTAGCCGAAGTTGCCCGTGATTTAGGTGCGGATGTCTATTTAATATCGGGCCCAGTTTCGCTAAGTCCTCCTTCAGGAGTAAAAGTAAAGTATGTGCAAAGTGCAGAGGATATGTATCAGGCCGTTATGGAGAAGTTTTCTGAGAGCGACATCGTTATTAAAACGGCTGCTGTCGCTGATTATCGGCCAAAACTAGTCCATACAGAAAAAATGAAAAAACAAGAAGGAGATCTAATCATTGAAATGGAGCGGACAAGAGATATTCTAAAAACGCTCGGGCAAGAGAAAACACATCAAATGCTGATTGGCTTTGCGGCCGAAACCGTCAATGTAGCAGAATACGCACGAAAGAAATTACAGAAAAAGCAAGCTGATATAATTGTAGCGAACAATGTGAAATTAGACGGGGCAGGATTCGGAAGTGAAACGAATATTATCTCGATCTTTAAAAAAGACGGCACGCAAAAAGATTTCGATTTAATGACAAAGAAAGCAGCAGCAAGAGAAATCTTATTAGAAGCAGCGGCCGATTTAAAAAAGGGTGAAGGTGCATGCAAGTAGCCAGCGTCATCGTAGATGTAGCGGCAATGCAGACAGATAAAGAGTTTGATTATATTGTGCCAGAAAAGTGGGAGGGGTTAATCCAACCTGGCATGAGAGTGGTTGTTCCCTTTGGTCCGCGAAAAATCCAAGGGTTCGTCACTGCGCTTAAAAATAAGTCAAACGTAAAAAGACTTAAGTCTATCATTGAACCGATGGATTTACTGCCAGTATTAAACCAAGAATTGCTTGAGCTGGCCGATTGGCTGACGGAAACAACGCTTTGTTTTAAAATATCGGCTTATCAAGCAATGCTCCCAGCGGCAATGAAAGCGAAATATGAAAAAGTATTTCAGATAAGGGAAACAGCAGAGCCGATGGATGATAAGCTTGCTAGCTTATTTAACCGAAACGGAGAACTGGCGTGGGAGGCAGCAGCCAAAGCTGGACTGCTTAATTCTTTACGCCAGGAAGTAAAAGAGAACCGGGCAGAGCTTGTTTATAAAGTGAAGAGCAGAGACAGGAAAAAGAGCATTCGGATGATTGGCCTCGCTTTATCGGATGAAGATCTAGGCGGTCATTTGGACGCTCTGCCTGCTAATGCCCGCAAACAAAAAGACGTTTTACACTATTTAGCGGCTTCCGGGTCACCTCTGCTTTCTGCAAAAGAAGTCATGGAACAGACGGACACATCAAACAGTACATTAAAAAGCTTATTGGAAAAAGGGTTTATAGTAGAACGCTACCAGGAGGTCTACCGTGACCCTTACGAAAATAGACAGTTTAAAAAGACAGAACCGCTCCCTCTAACAAATCAGCAGCAAGAGGCTATTGCCCCCATTCTCGGCTCTATAGAGGACGTACGCCATGAAACCTTTCTTCTTTATGGAGTGACTGGAAGCGGAAAGACCGAGATTTATTTACAATCGATTCAACGTGTGTTGGAAAAAGGAAAAGAAGCGATTGTGCTCGTTCCGGAAATTTCGTTAACACCGCAAATGGTTCACCGTTTCAAAGGCCGTTTTGGTGACGATGTAGCTGTCTTACACAGCGGCCTGTCAACAGGGGAAAAATACGATGAATGGCGCAAAATTCAACGCAAGGAAGTAAAGGTAGTCGTAGGTGCGCGTTCTGCGGTATTTGCTCCTTTTGAAAATCTTGGCATTGTTATTATTGATGAAGAGCATGAAACGAGCTATAAACAGGAGGAGAACCCTCGTTATCATGCACGGGAAACGGCGATTAAGAGGGCGGAATTTTATCAGTGCCCTGTTATCTTAGGCAGCGCTACGCCTTCTTTAGAGAGTTTTGCGAGAGCGCAAAAAGGGGTCTATCACCTTTTAACGCTTCCAAACAGAATGAATAATCAACAGCTCCCGGAAGTAGAAATCGTAGATATGCGTGAAGAGCTACGCCACGGCAACCGCTCTATGTTTTCACGTGCGTTATTTGAGAAGCTGACAGATCGGTTGGAAAAAGGAGAGCAAACGGTCCTTTTCTTAAATAGGCGTGGCCATTCTTCCTTTATTATGTGCCGTGATTGCGGCTACGTAGCAGGGTGTCCGCACTGTGATATTTCTTTAACGTATCATCGTCACAGTCACCGGATGAAGTGTCACTATTGCGGTTTTGAAGAGCCTGTTCCTTCCCGGTGTCCAGAATGTAACAGCGATCATATTCGTTATTTTGGCACGGGTACACAAAAGGTAGAAGACGAATTGGGCAAGCTGCTGCCACACGCCCGGGTAGTACGTATGGATGTGGATACGACGAGCCGCAAAGGTGCCCATGAAAAGCTGCTTCAGCAATTCGCAGAAGGAAAGGCGGATATTCTGCTTGGAACTCAGATGATTGCCAAAGGGCTTGATTTCCCTAATATTACACTTGTCGGAGTACTGAGTGCTGATACGATGCTTCATATTCCTGACTTTCGCTCTGCAGAAAAGACGTTTCAATTGCTTACGCAGGTAAGCGGTCGGGCAGGAAGGCACCAGCTGCAAGGTGAAGTGGTCATTCAGACGTACACACCAGAGCATTACAGCATCCAGCTCGCTGGCAAGCAAGACTACGACCAATTTTATAAAGAAGAAATGATGATGAGGAAGTTAGGAAACTATCCGCCGTTTTATTACTTAGCTCTCGTCACGGTCAGTCATGAAGACGTCATGATAGCGTCAGGTGTAACAGAAAAAATTACGCAATATATTCAAGCCCGTTTATCAGATGAAGCCATTATTCTTGGGCCTGTTGCTTCACCAATTGCCCGGATCAATGATAGATATCGTTACCAATGTTTGATAAAATACAAACGGGAACCAAAGCTGAATGAAATCTTAAAGACAGTAATGGAACATTATACAAAGCAGCAAGGCGATAAAAGCTTACAGGTTGCGGTAGATGTGAACCCGTTTATTATGATGTAAAATAAAGTGTTGCTTGATTTATTGACAACCAGGGAGGATTATTTTGGCACAATTACCCATCGTATATTATCCGGATGCCATTCTTGAGAAGAAATGCGAACCGGTTACACAGTTTGATAAAAAGTTGAAAAAACTTGTAAAAGATATGTATGAAACGATGATTGCAGCAGATGGAGTTGGATTGGCTGCTCCTCAAATTGGAAAGGACATGCAGCTGGCCATCGTGGATATTGAAGATGATCATGGGTTGATTACACTAATCAATCCTGTAATCGAAGAAGCAAAAGGAAGCGATACCGACATCGAAGGGTGTTTAAGCTTTCCAGGCCTATATGGACATGTTACACGTCCCTCTTTTGTAAAAGTAAAAGCTCAAGACGTGAAAGGCCGTTTTTTTACTTTAAAGGCAGAAGGATTTTTAGCCCGGGCGATTCAGCATGAAATTGACCATCTGCACGGTGTTTTATTCACATCCAAAGTAGAGCGGTATATACCGAAGGAAGAACTAGAAGCGGAGGAAATGTCATGACAAAGATTGTATTTATGGGCACACCCGACTTCTCTGTTCCAGTACTGAGAACATTAATTGAAGAGGACTATACGATCCAGGCTGTGGTAACACAGCCGGACCGGCCAGTTGGAAGAAAACGGATCTTGACACCTCCCCCAGTAAAAGTGGAGGCGATGAAGCACAATATCCCTGTTTTGCAGCCGGAAAAATTACGGTCATCAGAAGAATTACAGCAAATTATTGACTTGCAGCCAGATGTGATTGTCACAGCGGCTTATGGACAAATTTTGCCAAACGAGCTGCTTGCTGCACCAAAATTCGGCTGTATTAACGTGCATGCTTCTTTGCTGCCGGAACTGCGTGGCGGTGCTCCTATTCATTATGCGATTTTGCAAGGCAAGGAAAAAACGGGCATCACCATTATGTACATGGCAGAAAGACTGGATGCAGGGGATATCATCAGCCAGACAGAGGTAATAATAGAAGAGACGGACCATGTTGGCAGTTTGCATGATAAGCTGAGCGAAGCCGGCTCAAAACTGTTGTCAGATACGTTGCCTAAGTTGATTGCTGGTGAAATATCTCCTGTGCCGCAAGAAGAATCAAAAGCTACTTTCGCTTCTAATATTAAAAGGGAGCAGGAAAAGATTGATTGGTCAAAAACAGGAGAAGAGATTTATAACCATATTCGCGGGCTGCATCCGTGGCCTGTTGCCTATACCACTCTTGACGGCCAAGTGATGAAAGTTTGGTGGGGAGAAAAAGTGAAGGCAGCGAAGGAAGCAGTTCCTGGAACGATTATAGAGTTAACAACAAACGGCTTTGTTGTAGCGACTGGAAACAGCACAGCCATCAAGATTACTGATGTGCAGCCTTCCGGTAAAAAACGCATGTCCGCTGAACAATATTTACGAGGAGCCGGCTCAGACTTAACCGCCGGCAAAAAGTTAGGGGAATAATCAATGAAGCAAAATCAGAAACGAGTGCGCGAAATCGCCCTTGACTTGCTTGAATCTGTAGAGAAAAATCAATCCTACAGTAATCTACTGCTCCATTCAGCAATTGAAAAGAACCATTTAACGGGCAGAGATGCCGGATTATTGACAGAAATCACGTATGGAACCATTCAGAGAAAGTTGACGCTAGATTTTTTCCTAGCACCGTTTATTAAGAAAAAGTTGGAGCCATGGGTACAACAGCTGCTGCGGCTTTCTCTTTATCAAATGATCTATCTCGATAAAGTACCAGAACGGGCTGTCATCCATGAAGCAGTAGAGATTGCGAAAAAAAGAGGGCATAAAGGAATCTCTGGTCTTGTGAACGGGATTTTACGTTCCGTGCAGAGAAATGACCTGCGCAGTTTTTCGGAAATAAAAGATGAAGCCGAACGAATTTCGATTGAAACGAGCCACCCCCTTTGGCTTGTGAAACGATGGCTTGTCCAATTTGGAGCAGAGAAAACAAAAGAAATGTGTGCGATCAATTTGACAGCGCCGATGCAAACCATCCGGGTGAATAAAACAAAAGCGGACCAGGAAGAAGTTTTGCAACTGCTTGAAGCAGAAGGATTTGAAGCAGAGCCAAGTGATGTGCTGCCGGAAGCGATCCGCATTTTAAAAGGCAATGCTGCCCGCTCCTCAGTATTTGAAACTGGGATGGCAACGATTCAAGATGAAAGCTCAATGATTGTTGCTTATGCTCTTGGCATTGAGCCGAATGAAGCCATTCTAGATGCTTGTGCAGCCCCAGGCGGCAAAACGACCCATATAGCGGAAAAGTTAAACAACACGGGTTCTGTTTCAGCGCTTGATTTGCATGAGCATAAAATCAAATTGATTAAGCAAAATGCTGCTCGGCTCGGATTGACAAACATTGAGGCCAAGGCATGGGACAGCCGCAAAGCGGGAGAAATTTTTGAAAAAGAGAGCTTCGACCGCGTGTTAGTAGATGCTCCTTGTTCAGGTCTTGGTGTTTTGCGAAGAAAACCGGATATTAAATATGTGAAGGAAGAGAAAGATCTTTCTTCCCTTCAAAAAATTCAGCTCGACATCTTAGATGCTGCAGCGCCTCTTCTAAAAAAAGGCGGTGTTCTTGTTTACAGCACGTGCACAGCCGATAGAGAAGAAAATGAAGGCACTGTGAAAAAGTTTTTAGAGACCCACCCTGATTTTGAACCAGCAGAACTTACCGATTTGCCGCCTGTCATTCAGACGCTGGCCAATGATTATTTGCTTCAAGTTCTACCGCAGGACTTTGGCGGAGATGGATTCTTTATCAGTAAACTACGAAAGAAGGTGCAGTAATGGAGCAAGCAACAACAGCGAAAGAAAAAGCAGGAGACAAACAGCAGCTGCCATCCATTTATTCACTGCAATTGCAGGAGTTGAAAGACTGGCTAAAAGAGCAAGAAGAAAAGCCGTTTCGGGCAGAACAGATTTTTGATTGGCTTTATAAAAAGCGGGTGACGTCTTATGAGGAAATGTCTAATTTGTCAAAGCAGCTGCATGAAAAGCTTGCCGCTCATTTTGCGATTACGACATTAAAGACACTTATTCAGCAAGAGTCTTCCGATGGGACGATTAAGTTTTTATTTGAGCTTCATGACGGCTATTCGATTGAAACAGTTTTAATGCGCCATGACTATGGAAATTCAGTCTGTGTCACAACGCAAGTCGGCTGCCGCATCGGCTGTACGTTTTGTGCTTCTACACTTGGCGGTTTAAAGCGCCATTTAGAAGCAGGAGAAATTGTAGCTCAAGTCGTAAAAGTACAACAGGCACTGGATGAAAAAGATGAGCGGGTCAGCTCGATCGTTATCATGGGAATTGGCGAGCCATTTGATAACTATGACCAGATGCTAGCTTTCCTAAAAATTGTTAACCATGAACAGAGCCTAAACATTGGGGCCCGGCATATTACGGTTTCAACGAGCGGTATTATCCCGAAAATTTATAAGTTTGCAGACGAAGAAATGCAAATTAACTTTGCCATTTCTCTTCATGCTCCTAACAATGAGCTGCGCACAAAGCTCATGCCAATTAATAGAGCATACAAACTACCGGATTTGATGGAGGCTGTTCGTTATTACATTAATAAAACTGGGCGGCGTATTAGTTTTGAATACGGCTTGTTCGGCGGAGAAAATGATTCCGTTGAACATGCCATCGAATTAGCTGAATTAATTAAAGGGTTAAAGTGCCATGTGAATTTAATCCCGGTGAACTATGTGCCAGAGCGTAACTATGTACGTACACCAAAAAATAAAATATTTGAGTTTGAAAAGGCGTTGAAAGATCGAGGTGTCAATGTAACGATTCGCCGTGAGCAGGGTCATGATATTGATGCGGCCTGTGGACAGTTACGAGCGAAAGAACGGTCAGAAGAAACGAGGTGAGCCCTATGGACTCTGTTTTTCGGACAGATAAAGGCCGAATTCGTCCTCACAACGAAGACAACGGCGGAGTATTTCTTAATGAGGCAGGTGACCGCCTGGCCATCGTGGCTGATGGCATGGGCGGTCATAATGCAGGAGATATCGCCAGCCACATGGCTATTGAGACCATGAAAGAACTATGGACGAAAATAGAAGTAATTCAAAGCGCCAACCAAGCAGAAAGCTGGTTAAAAACAGCTATTTTAAAAAGCAACGAAAAAGTATTAGAACACTCGAAAGACGTTCCAGAATGTAGTGGCATGGGGACGACGCTTGTAGCCGCTATATGTACGGCTAGCTTTTGTACCATTGCTAACATTGGTGATAGCCGTGGTTATTTATTCAATGAAAATGGTCTTACGCAAGTAACGGAAGATCATTCACTCGTAAATGAGCTTGTGAAATCAGGGGAAATTACGAAGGAAGATGCAGAAAACCATCCGAGAAAAAATGTATTAACTCGGGCATTAGGGACAGAACGCGATATTATAGCAGATTTTTACACAGTAATGTTTGAGCAGGGGGATTTACTCCTTCTTTGTTCAGATGGCTTATCCAATAAATTAGCACAGCGAGAAATGCAGCAAATTTTAGAAGCCGAACTTTCTATTGAGAAAAAAGCTGATTCCTTTATTCAATTGGCAAATGAAAATGGCGGGGAAGATAATATTACCCTTGTTATTCTCAAGCATTCTGCTGGCCTTGAAAGCGGGTGAGAGCAGGATGTTAATTGGAAAGCGACTGGGCGGCCGTTATAAAATCATTAAAATGATTGGCGGCGGCGGAATGGCCAATGTATATTTGGCGCAAGATATGATTTTAGAAAGAGAAGTCGCTCTTAAGGTGTTGCGTCTCGACTTTGTAAATGAAGAAGAGTTTTTAAGACGCTTTCAGAGAGAAGCACAGTCTGCTACGAGTCTCGTTCACCCCCATATCGTGAATATTTATGATGTGGGGGAAGAAGAAGGCATCAATTATATTGTCATGGAATACGTGGATGGAATGACGTTAAAACAGTACATTCAACAGTATTCCCCTATTCCAGTAGAAAAAACAATTGATATTATGAAACAGCTTGCTTCAGCTATTGCTTTTGCCCATCACAACTCCATTATTCATCGGGACATTAAACCGCATAATATATTAATGGATCGAGATGGAAACGTTAAAATCACAGACTTTGGTATTGCTATGGCATTAAGTGCTACCTCCATTACGCAAACAAATGCTGTTCTTGGATCTGTTCATTATATTTCTCCAGAACAAGCACGTGGAGGAATGGCGACAAAGAAGTCAGATATTTACGCTTTAGGGATTGTGATGTTTGAGTTACTAACGGGACAGCTGCCATTTTCAGGTGAATCTGCCGTATCTGTTGCACTAAAACATTTGCAGGTTGAAACACCGTCCGTGAAAAGATGGAATCCGGCTATTCCGCAAAGTGTGGAAAATATCGTCTTGAAGGCGACAGCGAAAGATCCTTTTCACCGGTATGCAAGTCTTGAAGAGATGGAACAAGATTTATCAACCACCCTCGATCCTGAAAGAGCGAATGAGGAGAAGTTTTCTATCCAAGAAGATGACGAAAAAACAAAAGCTATTCCGGTGATTACAGACGGTCAACTTTCTGAAGGGCTCGATACAAAGATTGTTCGGCCGGCTGACCCGAAGGATGAACCGCAAGAGAAAGTAAAAGAAAAGAAGAAGCGAAAACGTTGGCCGATTGTTGTACTCGTTTCTGTCTTGCTTATTGTCCTGGCCGTTGCAGCGGCTATTCTCGTTCCTGCCTTATTGGGACCGAAAGAGATAAAGGTGCCTGACGTGAGCGGCAAACAGTTGGATGAAGCGGTATCGAAGCTTGTTACGGATGGGTTTAAAGTTGGAAAAACAAAAAAACGATTCAGCGATGAGGTACCTGAAGGAGTAGTCATTAAAACCGCCCCAGCAGCCGGACGAACGATACAAGAGGGCGATACGGTGAACATCTATATGAGCTCGGGGAAAGAGACTATTTCCTTTGCTGATTATCGAGGCAAGTCATTTGCTGAAGCAAATGAAGAACTTGAAAAAGCCGGATTTAAAAGTATAGAGCAAAAGACCACTCATGATGAGAGTGAAGCTGGCACTATTCTGGATCAGGACCCCGAACCAGAGAATAAAGTAGTGCCTGAGGAAACAACGGTTACGTTTACAGTGAGTGGCGGACCCGAGAAGATCTCCCTGATTGATTTAAAGGATTACAATGAAAAGAGTTTAAAAGATTACGCTGAATCTACAGGCTTAAACATTGTCATTGTACGGGAAGATTATTCCGATTCCGTAGCAAAAGGCTTGGTCATGTCTCAAAAGCCGAGCAGTGGCACGGCTCTGAATAAAGGGGACACCGTGCAGGTAGCAATTTCTAAAGGGAAGAAAGAAATTCCTCCGAAGACGGTCACGAAAGAAATTACCATTCCTTACGAACCAGAAGAAGAGGGAAAACCTCAGGAAGTCCAAATTTATATAGAAGACATGAATCACAGTATGACAGAGCCATTCGAAGTGCTTACCATTCAAGAAGATTTAAAGAAAACGTTAGAGTTTGTGTTAACGAAGGATAGTAAAGCGGGCTATAAAGTGATTAGGGATCAGCGAGTGATTATTGATGAAACGATTCCTTATCCGGATGAAACAGAGGATGTACAGGCAGAAGCGGCGGATGATGCTGATAGTGAAGAATAAGAAACAATTGAAAAGGGTTGTTCGTAAATAATTCTTTTAATATAGGAGGAATGGGATGCCTGAAGGAAAGATAGTGAAAGCGCTGAGCGGGTTTTACTATGTAGCGGCTAATGATCAGATTTTTCAATGCCGGGGCAGAGGTGTTTTTCGGAAGCGGAAAGTGTCTCCACTCGTCGGTGACTTTGTTGAATTTCAAGTAGAAAACGATCTGGAAGGGTATATTTTAGCCATTGAAGAAAGGAAAAATGAACTCGTCAGACCGCCAATTGCCAATGTAGATCAGGCAATTCTTGTTTTTTCTGCTGCTAGGCCGGATTTTAGTACAGCTTTGCTCGATCGTTTTCTCGTTCTAATTGAATCAAAACATATAGAACCGCTTATTTGCATTACAAAAATCGACCTGTTAAATGAAGAGGAAGAAGCCCTTATTAAAAATTATGCTGATGATTATCGCTCATTTGGCTATGAAGTGCTTCTTACTTCTTCAGAAAATCTTGCTAATCTTGATGAACTAAGAGAGCAGCTGCAGGGGAAAACATCGGTATTTGCTGGACAATCCGGCGTTGGAAAATCCTCCTTATTAAATGCTCTTAAACCTGAACTAGAGTTGAAGACGAACGATATTTCAAATTCTCTTGGGCGAGGGAAACATACAACGCGGCATGTGGAATTAATTAACGTGGAAGATGGGCTGGTCGCTGATACACCTGGCTTCAGTTCGCTGGAATTAACAGAAATTGAAGCGGAAGACCTTCCTCAGTATTTTCCTGAAATGGTGGAAAGAAGTCACTCGTGTAAATTTAGGGGCTGCCTGCATGTTAACGAACCAAAATGTGCAGTGAAAGAAGCTGTTGATAACGGAGAAATTCCTTCCTACCGGTATGAACATTATTTGCAGTTTATGGATGAAATTAAAGAAAGAAAGCCGAGGTATTAATATGGTGAAAATTGCCCCATCGATCTTATCAGCTAATTTTGCTAAGCTGGGGGAAGAAATTAAAGAAGTAGAAATGGGAGGCGCTGATTGGATTCATGTAGATGTAATGGATGGACATTTTGTTCCCAATATTACGATCGGTCCATTAATTGTTGAAGCTGCTCGTCCGATTACAAAGCTTCCGTTAGATGTTCATTTAATGATTGAAAATCCTGATCGTTACATTGAAGCATTTGCCAAAGCGGGAGCCGATTATATTACAGTACATGCTGAGGCTTGCCCGCATTTGCATAGAACCATTCAATTAATTCGTTCCTTCGGGGTAAAACCGGGAGTGGTATTGAATCCAGCAACCCCTGCATCTGTGCTTGAGTATATTATAGAAGATATTGATCTTGTTCTTTTAATGACGGTTAATCCGGGATTTGGAGGCCAGTCCTTCATCCATTCTGTCGTGCCAAAAATTCGTGAGGTAAAACAGATGATCACAGCGAAAGGGCTTGATGTTTTAATTGAAATCGATGGCGGTGTAAACACTGAAACGGCCAAATTATGTACAGATGCAGGAGCAGATGTATTAGTAGCCGGGTCAGCTGTCTATAACAAAGCAGATCGAAAACAGGCAATCGCTGATATTCGGCTGTCGACAACAATGTAAAGATAACGGGAATGGAGTCGTTTCGTACGGCTCCATTTATTTCTATATCATATTAATAGGGGGAGGTGAAAGAGATTGAAAATGATTTTAGTAGCTGGAGGACCGGAAAGAGAGCTGCCTGATTTAAAGAGCTTTGAGGAAACAGATGTCCATTGGATAGGAATTGACCGGGGAACATTATATCTGCTTCATCGAGGGATTAAGCCGCAAGCCGCATTTGGTGATTTTGACTCTATTACAGCAGAAGAGTGGGACCTTATTAAAAAAGAAGTGGAATCTATCCATACATTTCCGGCTGAAAAAGATGAAACCGACTTGGAGCTCGCCTTGCAATGGGCCCTTTCATTTAAGCCAGGACATCTTACTATTTTAGGGGCAACAGGCGGCAGGCTAGATCATTTTTTCGGCACGGTCAGCTTGCTGACGAACAATCAACTAGCCTTTCATGATACCGAAGTGGAGGTCGTCGATCGTCAAAATCGCCTAGCCATTTATCAAGGGCCGCTTAAAAAACGAGTAGAAAACGACACGGACTATAAGTATTTTTCTTTTTTTCCTGTAACGAAAGAAGTAAAAGAATTCACGTTAGAGGGCTTTAAATATCCGCTCACTAATCACACCGTCCAATTAGGCTCGACTTTATATGTAAGTAATGAATTGATAGGCGAAAGTGGTACTTTTTCTTTCACAGATGGCATATTAATAATGGTAAGAAGTTCCGATGATTGAGCAGCTTTAAATTGGAGGGGTGGCAATCATGAAATTTTATACTATTAAACTGCCTAAGTTTCTTGGCGGGCTTGTCCGGGCAATGCTTGGAACACTGAAAAAGTGAAGGCAGGCCATACAGAAGATAGATGAAAGAAACAAAAGGGCAAATGCCTGCTGTTTTTCTGGAAGGAATCCGCTTTTTGGCTCTATTGGGGACAGGTAATGGGCTTCAAGGAGCTAAACGCTAGATCAGGATGCAAATCCATGCTAGCACCGACCTATCCATCATGCGGTTACTTTATAGCTTTCCAATAGAAAAAACCGGCTGATAAACAGCCGGTTTTTTCTATTGGAAAATTATTATACGCGCTCTACTTTTCCGGATTTTAACGCTCTTGCAGAAACCCAAACACGTTTAGGTTTGCCATCTACTAAGATGCGAACTTTTTGCAGGTTGGCCCCCCAAGTACGCTTATTTGCGTTCATAGCGTGGGAACGAGTGTTGCCGGAACGAGCTTTACGGCCTGTTACAACACATTTTTTTGGCATATTATTCACTCCTCACCATTGAAGCTGAAAAGATGGTTTCAATACTTCATGATATTCTGAAAGATACTTTAATAATTTACCATACAACTTTTTTAATTGCAACTGTTCTTGAAAAGTCTTTCAAGAAAAAAACCTTGACATCCTTCTGCTTCTTTTGAAATGATATAGTGCGGGTAAGTGTTTCTTTTAAAACAGGGGCAACTATAGTAAAATGTCTATAGCTTACAACCAATTTTAAGGGGGGGTCCAAGTGGCCATTGAGCTTAGAACAAAATACGGACAAATTGATATTTCAAACGACGTAATTGCTATGATTGCCGGTGGAGCAGCTATTGATTGCTATGGAATTGTAGGAATGGCATCTAAAAAACAAATAAAAGACGGAATCACTGAAATCCTGCGACGGGAAAACTTTGCCCGCGGTGTCGTTGTACGCCAGGAAGAGGACCAAGTATTTATTGATATGTACATCATCGTTAGTTATGGAACAAAAATATCAGAGGTAGCCAATAACGTGCAATCAAAAGTAAAATACACGCTTGATCAAACGGTTGGTCTGTCTGTTGATGCAGTAAACATTTTTGTGCAAGGGGTTCGAGTAACGAATCCATAGAGTGTGAGGAGGAAAGATTCGTGTCAATTACTTCATTAGAAGGAAAGCGGTTTGCTGACATGGTTCAAGCAGGAGCCGCTCATTTATCAGCTCATGCCGATATGGTCGATGCGCTGAACGTGTTTCCTGTTCCTGACGGGGATACGGGAACAAATATGAACTTATCGATGACTTCTGGTGCAAAGGAAGTTCAACAAAATATAAGCGCTCATTTTGGCAAAACAGCAGCAGCCTTGTCTAAAGGGCTGCTTATGGGAGCGCGCGGAAACTCAGGTGTTATTCTGTCTCAATTGTTCCGCGGCTTTTCTAAAGCAGTAGAACAGAAGCAGGAAGTAACAGGTAAAGAGTTAGCGCAAGCTTTTGAGGCCGGTGTTGAAACGGCTTACAAGGCAGTTATGAAACCGGTAGAAGGAACGATTTTAACCGTTGCGAAAGATGCTGCCAAGAAGGCCGTTGCCGTTGCTAAAAAACAGGCAGATATCGTTGTGATTGCAGAAGAACTTGTAAAGGAAGCAAGAGCTTCATTAGAACGGACACCGGATTATTTACCTGTACTGAAAGAGGTTGGAGTCGTAGACAGCGGCGGACAAGGATTGTTGCTCGTATATGAAGGTTTTCTTGCCGAGTTAAAAGGAGAAAAGCTTCCTGAAACTGCAGGTATCACACCAAAGATGGAT
The DNA here is from genome assembly GCF_001685015.1 of Pseudobacillus wudalianchiensis. Taxonomy (GTDB): domain Bacteria; phylum Bacillota; class Bacilli; order Bacillales; family Domibacillaceae; genus Pseudobacillus; species Pseudobacillus wudalianchiensis. Next base: position 221,500 of record NZ_MAYT01000028.1, on the reverse strand, counting down.
GAGCTTGTCAGCGCTGCACACCACAAAAGCATTCAAAGCTTTATGGATACATCCGCTATTGAATTTGGTTATTGTACAGAATTTATGGTTCGTTTTGAAGAGGACAAAGTTAAAAAGAATCCATTTTCTGAAGAGAAATTCCGGGCGGATTTGAGCGAGTATGGAGATTCCCTGCTTGTCATCGCCGATGATGAGATCGCCAAGGTGCACATCCATTCTGAACAACCTGGGAACGTATTGACATACGGCCAGCGCTATGGAAGTTTGATCAATATGAAGATTGAGAACATGCGCCAGCAGCATAGTGACATTGTTGGCACTCCGTCTAAAGAGCCCGTTGCCGCCGTGCAAAAAGGAAAACAGGAAATGGGAGTTGTTACCGTCTGCATGGGAGAGGGAATCGCCCAATTGTTCGAAAGCATCGGCGCTTCTGCCGTAATAGAAGGCGGCCAAACGATGAATCCAAGCACAGAAGATATCGTAAAGGCCATTGAACAGGTCCACGCAAACAGGGTTATTCTTTTACCGAATAACAAAAACATTATTATGGCAGCAGAACAGGCGGCTGAAGTAGTCAATATCGAGGCAGTGGTTGTTCCTTCGAAAACGGTTCCTCAAGGAATGTCGGCCCTGCTTGCCTATAATCCAGAAGCGAGCCTTGAAGAAAACAAAGCAGCTATGACAGCTGCTCTTGCTCACGTCAAGACGGGGCAAATCACTTTCGCGGTTCGTGATACGAATATTGACGGCATTGAAATTGCCAAAGATGATTTTATGGGGATTGCCGATGGGAAAATCTTGTTAACAGACAAAAATAAAGTGATTGCAGCAAAAGAGCTCATCCGTACGATGATAGATGATGAATCTGAAATCGTTACGATCATTTATGGAGAAGATGCTTCTGAACAAGAAGTAGAAGAGGTAACTAGTTTTATTGAGGAACAGTTTGAGGAAGTGGAAGTAGAAGTTCACAACGGCAAACAGCCTCTTTATTCTTTCATCTTTGCAGTAGAATAACGTGAAGGAAGGGCTTTCCTTCCAGGTTGTTGACAAACGTCAGCTTCAATCAGTCTGGCAGTGTATAAAGCAGCCTTTAGCTATACTTTCGAAGGAAGGGTCCTCCCTTCCTTCTTCTTTATGTGCATTTTTAGTGTAATCATAGTAAAATAGAGAGGGTAAGTTTTTTCTATTGTGGCTTATCAGCTTGTTTTTAAATAGGCATCAATCAAGGATGGAAGCTGTCTTAAGTATAAATAAAATCAAAGGGGGCGGCGTAGTGAAATATAAAAGTGTATTTGATATTATTGGACCGATTATGATCGGACCTTCAAGCTCTCATACAGCAGGAGCGGCCAGAATTGGCAGAGTGGCTAGAAGTTTATTTGGCAGAGAACCGCAATGGGCGGTTATTTCTTTTTATGGCTCATTTGCGGAAACATTTAAAGGGCATGCAACAGATGTAGCGATTGTTGGAGGGCTTCTTGATTTTGATACATTTGATGAACGCATTAAAGATGCGATCAATATAGCGAAAGAGCACGGAATCGATATACAGTTTGTGAAAGAGAAAAGTGTCCCGGTTCATCCGAATACCGCAAAAGTTCGGATTGGCGATGACCAGTCAGAAATGGAACTCGTGGGAATTTCGATTGGGGGCGGAAAAATCGAAATTACAGAGTTAAACGGATTCGAACTAAAACTTACAGGTCATCATCCTGCTATTCTTGTTGTTCATGAAGATCGGTCAGGGGCCATTGCAACGGTTTCTAACGAATTGGCAAAGCACAATATCAACATTGGCCACATGCAGGTTTCTCGAAAAGGAATCGGAGAAATGGCTTTAATGACTATTGAAGTGGATCAAATGATTGATGATGAAGTTCTAGATGAGATCCGGCGTTTGCCTCATATTACTCAAGTAGTAAGAGTAGCTGACTAATCAGCCTATAAATCCAGCTAAGAAGAGGAGTGGTTAGTTTGTTTAAAAGTGCAGCTGAACTTGTAAAATTAGCTGAAGACCAACAAAAGAAGATTTCTGATATTATGATTGAACAAGAGCAAGAGGTAACAGGAAAATCTTATGAAGAAATTATAGAATTAATGGGAAAAAACTTAGATGTGATGGAGCAGGCAGTAGAACGCGGCTTAAAGGGAGTTCATTCTCTCTCTGGATTAACGGGAGGAGACGCCGTGTTGCTGCAGCAATACATCCAAAAGGGAAATACGCTATCAGGCCCGCTACTGCTTGACGCTGTTAGTAAAGCAGTAGCGACAAACGAAGTGAATGCCGCGATGGGCACGATCTGTGCAACGCCGACTGCTGGCAGTGCAGGAGTTGTTCCCGGGACATTGTTTGCGGTACAGGAGAAGCTAAAGCCTACCCGTGAAGAAAAAATTCACTTTTTGTTTACAGCCGGGGCATTTGGGTATATCGTGGCGAACAACGCTTCTATTTCCGGAGCAGCTGGCGGATGTCAAGCTGAGGTAGGCTCTGCTTCCGGGATGGCAGCAGCAGCTATTACGGAAATGGCTGGCGGTACACCAGCGCAGTGTGCGGAAGCGATGGCCATTACGTTAAAAAATATGCTTGGATTAGTTTGTGACCCTGTAGCCGGTCTCGTAGAAGTTCCTTGTGTAAAGAGAAATGCCATGGGGGCTGCGAATGCAATGGTAGCTGCAGACATGGCGCTTGCCGGTGTGACAAGCCGGATTCCTTGTGATGAAGTAATTGATGCGATGTATAAGATCGGTCAAACGATGCCTTCTGCCTTACGGGAGACAGCCGGCGGCGGCTTGGCGGCCACACCTACCGGGCGAAAATTGGAGGCGAAAATTTATGGCACACCACTCCAATCCCGCGATTAATCCATCTCTGCTCTTGCAGCCAGTAGAGGTATTAAAAGGGATCGGTAAGGAAACGGCCTTAACATTAAATGAACTTAGCGTTGAAACGATTAAGGACTTAATGGAGTTTTTTCCTTCTCGCTATGAAGACTACCGGCTTAGAGACCTGGCTGATGTTGGGCATGAAGAGCGGGTAACTGTGGAAGGGAAAGTTCATAGCCAGCCCTCAATTATGTTTTATTCAAAGAAAAAATCTCGTTTAACATTTAAACTGCTCGTCGGACGCTATTTAGTGAATGTTATTTTTTTTAACCAGCCTTATTTAAAAAGTAAGATCGCTATTAATGATACGGTCACGATCACGGGAAAATGGGATAAGCATAGACAGACGATTACGGCCCAGCAATTTGCAGCTGGCCCGCACAGCCGACAGGGTGACTTTGAAGCTGTTTATTCGTTAAGGGGCGCACTTTCGCAAAAAATGTTCCGCAAATACGTCGGGCTTGCTTTGGCGGAGTACGGCGAACATATAGAAGAAACGCTTCCACAGAAAACGATCCATCAGTATAAGTTGATGAATCGCCGAGATGCCCTTCGCTCCCTTCACTTCCCAGCATCCGAAAAGGAAATGAAGCAGGCAAGGCGACGTTTTGTTTTCGAAGAGTTTCTTTATTTTCAATTAAAGATGCAGGCATTGCGTAAGTTTGAGAGGGAGCACTCGGCAGGGATCTCCCAAGCCTATGATGTTCAGAAGCTTAAACAATTTATCAACTCATTGCCCTTTACGATGACAAATGCTCAAAAGAGGGTAGTGAATGATATTTGCGCTGATATGAGGTCGCCTTATCGGATGAACAGGCTTCTTCAGGGCGATGTGGGAAGCGGGAAGACAGCAGTAGCTGCTGTCTGTCTTTATGCGAGCGTTACAGCAGGCTTTCAAGGGGCGCTAATGGTGCCGACTGAAATTCTTGCTGAGCAGCATGCTGAATCACTGCTTCAGTTATTTGAGCCAATGGATGTAAAGGTCGCTCTTCTCACGAGTTCGGTTAAAGGCAAACGGCGAAAAGAACTGCTCGCACGCCTGGAGTCTGGTGAGATCAACATTTTAGTGGGTACGCATGCGCTCATTCAGGAAGATGTGGGCTTTCATCGGCTTGGTCTCGTTATTACCGATGAACAGCATCGATTCGGCGTGAACCAGCGGCGGATTCTCCGCGAAAAAGGAGAGAGTCCAGATGTTCTCTTCATGACGGCAACGCCTATTCCGCGTACATTAGCCATTACCGTATTTGGAGAAATGGATGTTTCGATCATCGATGAAATGCCAGCCGGAAGAAAAGAAATCGAGACGTACTGGGCAAAAGAAGAAATGCTGGACCGTGTTCTCGGTTTTATGGAAAAGGAATTAGTAAAGGGCCGGCAAGCTTACGTTATTTGTCCATTAATTGAGGAATCGGAAAAGCTTGATTTGCAGAATGCCCTAGACGTTCATGCTCAACTCGTTCAATACTTCCATGGCCGCTATCGTGTAGGGTTAATGCATGGCCGGCTTCCAGCAGAAGAAAAAGAAACGGTCATGAAAGCTTTTACAGAGCAGGAAGTAGAGGTTTTAGTGTCGACCACCGTTGTGGAGGTCGGTGTGAACGTTCCAAATGCCACGATGATGGTTATTTATGATGCAGAACGTTTCGGCCTTTCTCAGCTTCATCAGCTGCGCGGCCGTGTCGGACGGGGAAGCGAGCAGTCCTACTGTATTTTACTCGCTAATCCCAAAACAGAGATTGGCCAGGAGCGGATGAAAATCATGACGGAGACCAATGACGGCTTCGTCTTGAGCGAAAAAGACCTTGAATTAAGAGGGCCGGGAGACTTTTTCGGCAAAAAGCAAAGCGGTCTGCCAGAATTTAAAGTAGCTGATATGGTACATGATTACCGGGCGCTTGAAGTCGCAAGGGAAGATGCGAAACAGCTCATTGAATCAGAGGCGTTTTGGAACGATGAGCAGTATGCAGCACTGCGCCGGCATTTAGAGGAGTCTGGCGCCCTTTCAGGTGAAAAGTTAGATTAAAGTCAGGCGGTTAATAAATGTTCGTTTTTCGTTGCTCGCCTGCCTGTGGTGCTCATGAGCTTCATGGTTATTCCTCTTCTCGTCAGGAGTCTGAAGAATGCAAGTTTTTCCTTGCATTCTTTTTTTTTTGCTTTTATACTACTATTAGTACCTAGTCCTAATATCGGATGGTGTGAGACAATGAAACGAACAAAGAAAGAGAGACAACTTCAACTTCAAGAAACGATTGCACATAACCCGTTTATCACGGATGAAGAATTAGCCGAACATTTTCAAGTAAGCGTGCAGACGATCCGATTAGATAGGATGGAGCTGTCCATTCCGGAACTGCGTGAGAGAATTAAGCATGTAGCCGAAAAAAAACTGACGAATGAAGTTCGCTCGCTGCCAATTGAGGAAGTGATCGGCGATGTAATTGATATTGAACTGGACAAAAGTGCGATCTCTATATTTGATGTAAAAAGAGAGCATGTATTTGTTAGAAATGGGATTGCCCGCGGCCATCATTTGTTTGCGCAGGCTAACTCTCTGGCTGTTGCTGTTATCAATGACGAGCTAGCTTTAACTGCCAAGGCCAATATCCGTTTTAAAAGATCGGTCCGTGAAGGGGAGCGGGTTGTAGCAAAGGCAAAAGTACTCGATGTGAAAGCAGCGAATGAACGGACGATTGTTGAAGTAAACAGTTATGTCGGACAGGAGCTTGTTTTCCGCGGAGAATTTACAATGTATCGCTCTAATACACAAACAGAGGATGAAGGACAATGAAAATAGCAATAGATGCAATGGGCGGCGATCATGCACCTAAAGAAATTATTTTAGGCACAAATAAGGCGTTGACGGAACTGCCTAGTCTAGAAGTGCTTATTTATGGGGATAAAGAGAAGATTACACCGTTATTGACGCCAAACAGTCGGGCGCAAGTTATACATACAGATGAAGTCATTCTTGGAACGGACGAACCAGTAAGAGCTGTGCGTCGCAAAAAAAGTGCCTCCATGGTCATGATGGCACAAGCTGTCGCTGATGGAGAGGCAGCTGCTTGTGTATCGGCTGGAAACACCGGTGCTTTGATGGCAGCTGGTTTGTTTGTTGTGGGCCGCATTGAGGGAATTCATCGTCCGGCTCTTGCACCTACACTGCCGACTATTGATGGCAGGGGGTTTGTCATGTTAGATCTCGGAGCCAACGTGGATGCTAAGCCGGAACATTTGCTTCAATATGCCATGATGGGTTCGATCTACGCGGAAAAGGTGAGAGGTATAGCGAATCCTCGTGTTGGCCTATTGAATATTGGCACAGAAGAGAAAAAAGGAAATGATTTAACGAAGGAAGCCTTCCAGCTGCTTAGCAAGCAAGAAGGACTCCACTTTGTTGGCAACGTGGAGTCCCGTGACTTATTAAATGGAGTGGCCGACGTAGTCGTAACGGACGGTTTTACAGGGAATATGGTATTAAAAACCATTGAAGGGACGGCTTTATCTGTGTTTTCCATGTTAAAGTCGGCTCTTACATCGTCTTTAAAAGCAAAGCTAGGCGCTGGTCTGCTTAAAAATGAGCTTTATAGTTTGAAAGATAAAATGGATTATACGGAATACGGAGGCGCTGGGTTATTTGGCTTGAAAGCCCCTGTTATTAAAGCGCACGGTTCATCAAACGCCAATGCTTTTTACAATGCATTAAAGCAGGCGCATACGATGGCAGAAGCGAATGTCCCGTCTAAAATTGCGGAGGCAGCGAGTCTAATGTCATCAACAGATCAGTAAGGAGGAAAAGAAGATGGGGAAAATAGCGTTTGTCTTTCCTGGACAAGGATCTCAAGCAGTCGGAATGGGAAAAGCTCTTGCAGATGAGCATGAGGAAATTCGGGAATTATTCGAAACAGCGGATCGTAAATTAGGTTTTTCATTAAGCGAGCTTATGTTTAATGGGCCGGAAGAAAAATTAACTTTAACGATGAATGCTCAACCGGCTATTTTAGCAGCAAGCATTGCAGCATTAAGAATCTTTGAGAAAGAAGGCATCCAACCTGATTTTGTCGCTGGTCATAGTTTAGGTGAATATACAGCACTCACTGCTGCTAAGGCATTGGCATTTGAAGATGCTGTCTATGTTGTTCATAAACGTGGACAATTCATGGAACAGGCTGTACCTGCGGGTGAGGGAACGATGGCTGCTGTACTCGGCATGGAGCGAAGCCTTTTACAAGAAGTAACGGATGAAATAACAGCATCCGGCGATACAGTAGGCCTTGCCAACTTAAACTGTTCAGGGCAAATCGTTATTTCAGGAACAAAGAATGGAGTAGCGCGAGCTGGGGAACTTGCTAAAGAAAAAGGGGCAAAACGGGTGCTTCCGTTGAATGTAAGTGGTCCTTTTCACTCCTCGCTCATGAAACCGGCGACAAATCAGCTTGAAAAAGTGCTCGCGGAAGTGGAAATAAAAAATTGTGACACACCGCTTATTGCGAACGTTGATGCAAAAGCTGTTGTAAAGGCTGAGGAAATTCGAGAAAAATTACTTCAACAATTATATTCTCCAGTTCTTTGGGAAGACAGTGTAGAAGCGCTAATCGAAGCTGGAGTCGATACGTTTATTGAAATTGGCCCAGGGAAGGTCTTATCAGGCTTAGTTAAAAAAGTAAATCGGAAAGTAACGACTTACTCTGTTCAAGATGGAGAATCTATCCAAGAAACAGCGAAAGCGTTAAAGGAGGCAGCACAATGAAACTTGAAGGAAAAGCCGCTTTAGTAACAGGGGCATCCCGCGGCATTGGCCGTGAAATTGCTCTAGAACTTGCCCGTGCCGGAGCGGACGTGGCAGTGAACTATTCTGGAAGTGAAGCAAAAGCAAACGAAGTCGTGGAAGAAATCAAAGCACTGGGCCGCAAAGCGTTAGCGATACAATGTGATGTCTCTAACAGTGAATCTGTGGCAGAAATGGTAAAACAAACGACAGAAGCATTCGGCAAAATTGATATCCTTGTCAACAATGCCGGTATTACACGCGATAATTTGTTAATGCGTATGAAGGAACAGGAATGGGAAGACGTCATTGACACAAATTTAAAAGGCGTATTCCTTTGTACGAAGGCTGTTACACGGCCGATGATGAAACAGCGGAGCGGCCGAATCATCAACATCGCTTCGATCGTTGGAGTAAGCGGCAATCCAGGTCAAGCTAACTATGTGGCAGCTAAAGCGGGTGTGATTGGTTTAACAAAAAGCACAGCGAAAGAGCTCGCTTCACGTGGCATTACAGTCAATGCTTTAGCTCCAGGGTTTATTACAACCGATATGACAGATGCCTTGCCAGAAGAAGCAAAAGAAGCCATGCTCAGCCAAATACCGCTCGCACAATTTGGTGAACCGGCAGATATCGCCAAAGCAGCTCTTTTTCTTGCCTCCGAAGACTCTAAATACATTACCGGCCAGACCATCCACATCGACGGCGGCATGGTGATGTAACAAGAAAAGCGAAGCCGACTGCTCTGCGCCGACAAGCATAAGACGAAATGGCGAAGTGGCGCTCTTCAGCCACACAGCCAGATCGGCTTACGACCTCGAGGGGCAAGGAGGCGCAGCTGGACAAAAAAGGAACGACGGCTAAAGGCGCGACATCGTGTCGCAACGCCCTCACTAGCACATCGTGTGCGTCGAAGCGGAAGGAGCTCGTTCTGCACGAGAGCGGATTGAAGTTCTTGACGAAGAGTTGCTTTTTTAAACCTTATAGAGAGCGAAATCAGCGCAAGCGATTCGATGTTGGCGTATCACAGGAGGAGCTAGAAGGCACCATCTACACTCTTATTTTTACAGAATAGAAAATTTATTTTATCTTTACCGAAAATCGTCTATAATGACTTGAGGGGAGGTGAATGAGTGTGGCAGATGTATTAGAGCGTGTAACGAAAATTATCGTAGATCGTCTTGGAGTAGAAGAATCCCAAGTAAATCTTGAAGCTTCTTTCAAGGAAGACCTTGGAGCAGATTCTTTAGACGTAGTTGAACTAGTAATGGAATTAGAAGATGAGTTCGACATGGAAATCTCTGACGATGATGCAGAAAAAATTGCAACAGTGGGCGACGCTGTGAATTACATAAACAGCAAAAATTAATCGTTCGAAGAATACAAGCTCCGTTCTTGAAACGGAGCTTGTATTCTTTTGCGATTTTTTTCAATTTCGACTACACTGTGGGTGGATGTAAATTAGTTTAATTACCGGAGGAAATCCAATGAAGAAACCACATAGAGACTCTAAAAGGCCTTTAACGAAAAGAGAGCAGCAATTTCAGCAGTTACAGGAAAACTTGGGAATTCATTTTCATGATGAGAATTTATTAAAACATGCTTTTACTCATTCATCCTATGTGAATGAGCATCGGAAAAAACCATATGAAGATAACGAACGACTTGAATTTTTAGGGGACGCCGTCCTTGAATTGACCGTTTCCCACTACTTATTCAAAAAATACCCACTAATGTCAGAAGGAGACTTAACGAAACTACGAGCTGCCGTTGTTTGTGAACCATCGCTCGTTACGTTTGCGAATGAGTTGAATTTTGGGAAATACGTTCTTCTTGGAAAAGGAGAAGAAATGACCGGAGGACGCATGAGACCTGCTCTCCTGGCAGATGTGTTTGAAGCATTTATGGGTGCTTTGTTTTTAGATCAAGGAATGGATGCCGTTCTCCCTTTTCTCGAAAAAATGGTTTTTCCAAGAATTGATTCCGGTGCTTTTTCTCATATGATGGATTACAAGAGCCAGCTGCAAGAACTTGTACAGCGAGAGACAAAAGGCTTGATTGAATATAAAATTTTGCAAGAAAAGGGTCCGGCCCATAGCAAAGAGTTTGTCTCGCAAGTTTCATTAAATGGCGAAGTACTTGGAAGTGGACAAGGAAAATCGAAAAAAGAAGCCGAGCAATTAGCCGCTCAAATGGCGTTGACAGCTTTGAAACAACAGACAGAGTAGAAGGCAGGGGAAAGAAACATGTTCCTGAAGAAATTGGAAATCGCCGGCTTTAAATCATTTGCTGAGCGCGTTTCTATTGAATTTGTCGATGGGGTAACCGCTGTAGTCGGACCAAATGGTTCAGGTAAGAGTAACATTACTGACGGGATACGCTGGGTGCTTGGGGAGCAGTCAGCTAAGAGCTTGCGTGGCGGCAAGATGGAAGATGTTATTTTTGCTGGCAGCGACAGCCGTAAGCCGCTTAATTTTGCTGAAGTCACGCTAACATTAAACAATGAAGCACAAACGCTTCCGATTGAATATAATGAAGTCAACGTAACGAGAAGGGTCTACCGGTCAGGGGACAGTGAGTATTTTATTAACAAAAGAGCCTGCCGTTTAAAAGACATTGTTGATTTGTTTATGGACTCGGGTCTCGGTAAAGAAGCCTTTTCCATTATTGGACAAGGGAAAGTAGAAGAAATATTAAATAGTAAACCAGAAGAGCGTCGAGCGATCTTTGAAGAGGCAGCCGGCGTATTAAAATATAAAACTCGAAAAAAGAAAGCAGAAAAGAAATTAGATGAAACCCAAGAAAATCTCTTGCGCGTCCAGGATATCCTTCACGAACTAGAAGGCCAAATCGAACCTTTACGTATCCAGGCTTCTATCGCAAGAGATTATCTGGATAAGAAAGAAGAAATGACAGGCTATGATATCGCAGCGATTGTGTATGAAATTGATGAACTGCATGCCCAGTGGGAAACGTTAAAGTCAAGTCATACAGAACATATGAAAGAGGAATCCGCTCTTTTTTCAAATCTGCAAAAGAGAGAAGCGAAAGCAGAAGAGCTGCGAGCGCAAATTACGGCTCTTGATGAGTCTGTTAACGATTTACAGGCTGTGCTGTTAGCGGCCAGTGAAGAATTAGAAAAGCTTGAAGGCCGCAAGCAAGTGCTGCAGGAACGGAGAAAGAATGCCATCCAAAATGAAGGACAGCTTGCGGACAACTTGGCAGAAGTAAAAGAGAAAATTAAGCAGCTTACCAAACAGGCAGAGGAATTAAAGAAAATGTCCGAAGCAGACAAGAAGGAAGCGGCTGAATTAAAACAACAGCTGTCGGAAAAACAGGAGGAAAAGAAACAGCTCTCGCAAAATCTGGAAGAGGAAATCGAGTCCTTAAAATCAGAGTACATTGAAAACTTAAATGCACAAGCTTCAGCCAAAAATGAACGGCAGCACGTAAAGCAGCAGTTAGAGCAATTAGTGCGGAGAAAAGAGCGGCTGGATGCCGAAAATAAAAGATATCTTGCTGAAAGAGAAGAAATAGCAGCGAAGAAATCAGCGATAGAAGAAGCGTTAGTTTCGGAGCAGGAGCGTATAGCAGCTCATTTGGATGCTTTACACGAGGAACAGCGTCTGCTCGAAACGATGAAGGCGAAGTATGAAAAGCAAGAATCTAACCTTTATCGAGCTTATCAAATTCTTCAAGAAGCTAAATCTCGCAAAGATATGCTGGAATCCTTGGAAGAAGATTATTCAGGATTTTTCCAGGGGGTTAAGGAAATATTGAAGGCGCGAGACCGACACCTCTCGGGAATTGAAGGGGCCATCGCCGAAATCATCGATGTGCCGAAAGAATATGAGACGGCTATTGAAATAGCACTTGGAAGCAGTATGCAGCATATTATTACGACTGATGAACGGGCAGCCCGAGAAGCGATTGGCTACTTAAAAAAGCATCGATTTGGACGGGCAACATTCCTGCCGTTAACTTCTATAAAAGAAAAAACATTTCCGGCTTCCCTTTTCACACAGCTTGAAAATGATGATCGCTTCATCGGCGTAGCGGCCGATCTTATTCGCTTTCCGGATCAATACCGTCCAGCGGTGACCAGTCTGCTTGGTCACACCGTCATCGCGGCTCACCTGGAAGGGGCCAATGAACTGGCTAAACTTATGAACTATCGTTATCGTATCGTCACGCTTGACGGCGATATTGTGAATCCAGGCGGTTCGATGACGGGGGGCGCTTTAAAGCAACAAGGGAATTCATTAATCAGCCGCAAAAATGAGCTTGAAACATTAAAAGCGAAGTTCTCTTCTATGGAATCCAAAACAGCAGCGGCCGAACGTGAAGTAAAAAAATTAAAAGAAGATATTCTCTCTAAAGAAGTCCTTCTTAAGCAGATGAGAAATGAAACAGAATCGATCAGAGAAAAAGAGCAGGAACGGAAGAATGAACAGCTTGAATGGCAATTTGCTTATCAAACGATTAACAGCCGTCTATCTATTTATGATGCGGAGAAACAAGAATTCGAAGCGGAGAGTCAGAGGCTGACACAACTTTTAGAAAAGGCTGAAAATCAATTAGCTGCCAGTCAGAAAGAAATTGAAACGCTGGATGTTAAGATTAAGAAATTAACAGAGCAAAAGACACATGAAAGCACCTTGAAAGAAACTATTGTGCAATCTATAAGTGAGTTGAGTTCTAAACTGGCAGTGAAAAATGAACAGCTGGCCTCAAGAACAGAGCGTCTTGAACAAGTCGTTGCTGAGCTTACGGTCTCTGAGCAAAAATATAAGCAGTGGAGTGAAGATTTAAAATGGCTGCAAACAGAAATGTCAGAAAGCGGACAAGGGGAAGAAGAGCTTGATGAGGCAGCACGGAAAAAGCGGCAGGATAAAGAAGAAATTACAAAGCTGATTACGATGCGCAGAAATGAACGGATGGATAAGCTGGGCCAGCTAGAAAATGAAGAGAAAGAGCTTAAAGAAGCGAGAAGACTTCATAAAGCCATGAGTGAAGCCGTCCAAGACGAAGAGGTAAAAATCAACCGCCTAGATGTAGAGCTTGACAACCGCTTAGGCCAGTTAAGTAAAGAGTATGCGATGACGTATGAAGCTGCAAAAGAAAAGTATCCATTGCCGTTCCCGATTGAAGAGGTACGTAAAAAGCTTCATTTAATTAAGCTGTCAATTAAAGAACTAGGCAACGTTAACCTTGGCGCGATTGAAGAATATGATCGCGTGTCTGAACGTTATACCTTTCTTGAAGAGCAGCGGGCCGACCTGCAAGAAGCGAAAGATACGCTATCGCAGGTAATAGAGGAAATGGATGAAGAAATGACGAAGAGATTCAAGGAAACCTTCCAATCCGTCAGCACGCATTTTCTTCCTGTTTTTCAATCATTATTTGGGGGCGGTAAGGCTGAATTGCGATTGACCGATCCTGACAATCTACTGAACACTGGAGTAGAAATCGTAGCACAGCCGCCTGGGAAAAAACTGCAAAGCCTCAGTTTGTTGTCGGGCGGGGAGCGCGCATTGACGGCTATATCCCTCTTATTTGCCATTCTGAAAGTACGCCCTGTTCCTTTCTGTGTACTTGATGAAGTGGAAGCGGCCTTAGATGAGGCGAATGTCTTTAGGTTCAGCCGCTATTTAAAACAATTTAGTCAAGATACTCAATTTATTGTCATCACGCATCGAAAAGGCACAATGGAAGAAGCAGATGCTCTTTATGGAATTACAATGCAAGAATCAGGAGTATCAAGGCTGGTCTCCGTTACAATGGACAAAAAAGAGGAAACTCCTGTTTAATCGCGGCATTTGTAAGCTAAATAACGAATAGGCGAGCTTTTACACTATTTGGCTTATTATCTATTTGCTTAACTATAATCAGTATAGGAGGAGAACAGATGAGCTTTTTTAAAAAATTAAAAGAAAAATTAACGACTTCGACAGATCAGGCGACAGAGAAGTTTAAAACAGGCCTGACAAAAACACGTGACAATTTTTCTAATAAGGTGAATGACCTCGTAGCGCGTTACCGTAAAATTGATGAAGACTTCTTTGAGGAGTTAGAAGAAATTCTTATCGGAGCTGACGTTGGCTTCGATACCGTCATGGAATTGATTGATCAGTTGAAATATGAAGTGAAACGGCGTAATACGAAAGATCCAGCAGAAGTGCGTGATATAATTACTGAAAAGCTAGTTGAGATTTACCAAAATGGCGAAGAAACGCCAAATGAATTAAATATACAGGAAGACGGCCTGACAGTCATTCTCTTTGTGGGCGTCAATGGTGTAGGGAAAACAACAACAATCGGTAAGCTGGCTCATAAGTTTAAGTCAGAAGGCAAGAATGTCTTGTTGGCTGCCGGAGATACATTCCGTGCCGGGGCGATTGAGCAGCTTGAGGTTTGGGGAGAACGGACAGGCGTCGAGGTTATTAAGCAAGGAGAAGGATCGGACCCGGCGGCTGTTATGTACGATGCTGTTCGGGCGGCTAAATCACGGAATGCAGATATCTTACTATGTGACACAGCTGGACGGCTTCAAAACAAAGTAAATTTAATGAAGGAACTAGAAAAAGTAAAACGAGTCATTGAACGGGAAGTTCCAGGGGCACCACATGAAGTATTGATCGTTCTCGATGCGACGACTGGGCAAAATGCCATGGTGCAAGCAAAAACGTTTAAAGAAGCAACAGATGTAAGTGGAATTGTGTTAACAAAGCTTGACGGAACAGCCAAAGGAGGAATCGTCCTCGCAATTCGTAAAGAGCTTGAAATTCCGGTGAAATTCGTTGGTTTAGGTGAGAAGATGGATGATCTCCAACACTTTGATGCTGAGAAATATGTATATGGCTTATTTTCATCAGCCTTTGAAGAAAAAGAGGAAGATGGAGAAGAAGACGAGGAATAATTAGGAAGAATGGGCTTGCCTGAATGTCAGTAAATGCTGCTCGCTTTTCTTACTCGCCAAACTTGTCATTTTACTGACCAGTTAATTGGGTCTACCGACCTAAAAAGCAGATTTACTGGCCAGATGTGGAACTAGTGAGCAAGCGTCTTTTTCTTTTCTTGTTGTCCAGCTGCAGGCGCTAGTGCGTACGGCGGTTTCGGTCTCTCTGTCGGAGTCAAAGAGCGACTCCTTGTCGAGTCCTCCAAACTCCTATCGGGCTGATCAGGCCGCTTCCGCTTTTCTTATTGTCCAGCTACAGGCGCTAGCACGTACGCTGATTTCGCCCTCTCTGTCGAAGTCTGAAAAGCGACTTCTCGTCGAGAGCTCCAATCCGCTATCGTGCTGAGCAAGCGCCTTTCACTTTTCTGGACCGTAAAGATATTTTCTTGACATTGTTGTTTAAAATGAGTAGACTGTTTTTATGTAAAGGTTTTTAACTTAACAAGGGGGGCTGTCTATGCTTGAGAAAACAACAAGAATGAATTTTTTGTATGATTTTTATCATTCTTTGTTAACAGATAAGCAGCGCAGTTATATGTCCCTTTATTACCTGGATGATTTCTCTCTTGGTGAAATCGCGGAGGAGTATGAAGTAAGCCGTCAGGCGGTTTACGATAATATTAAACGCACAGAAGCAATGCTTGAAGAGTATGAAAGCAAGTTATTGCTATTCAAAAAATTTCAAGAGAGCAGCCGCTTGCTGAAGCAGTTAAAGTCATTTGTTTCGGATGAGGGTCTGTCCATTATTGAATCGCTTGAGAAATTAGATTAGGAGGCGGCACAATGGCATTTGAAGGATTAGCCGACCGACTGCAGAATACGATGCAAAAGATCCGCGGCAAAGGAAAAGTCACAGAGGCGGACGTTAAAGACATGATGAGAGAAGTGCGTCTTGCACTTCTTGAAGCCGATGTTAACTTCAAGGTCGTTAAAAGCTTCGTTAAAAAAGTCAGCGAGCGCTCTGTCGGTCAGGAAGTGATGAAAAGCTTAACACCTGGCCAGCAGGTTATCAAAGTCGTGAAAGAAGAATTAACAGATTTGATGGGCGGTGAGCAGAGCCAAATCGCCGTAGCAAAGCGCCCGCCAACAGTGATTATGATGGTCGGTTTGCAGGGGGCTGGTAAGACAACGACTACCGGCAAGCTGGCTAATTTGCTGCGGAAGCGATATAATCGCAAGCCGCTGCTCGTAGCGGCGGATATTTACCGTCCGGCAGCTATTAAGCAGTTGGAAACGCTCGGCAAGCAACTAAATATGCCTGTTTTTTCTTTAGGAGACCAAGTGAGTCCAGTAGAGATTGCTAAACAAGCGATTGAAAAAGCAAAAGAGGATCATCACGATTACGTGCTAATTGATACAGCTGGTCGTCTTCATGTAGATGAAAACTTAATGGGTGAGTTAAAAGATATCAAGGAATTGACCAATCCAGATGAAATCTTCCTCGTGGTGGATGCTATGACGGGTCAGGATGCTGTCAATGTTGCTCAAAGCTTTAATGAACAGCTTGGAGTAACGGGTGTTATTTTAACGAAGCTTGATGGTGATACGCGTGGAGGAGCTGCTTTATCTATTCGTGCGGTAACTGAAAAGCCCATTAAGTTTGCTGGGATGGGCGAAAAGTTAGACGCTCTTGAGCCTTTCCATCCGGAGAGAATGGCTTCTCGGATCCTGGGCATGGGTGACGTGCTGACGCTCATTGAAAAGGCACAAACAAACGTCGACGAAGAAAAGGCAAAAGAGTTAGAGCAAAAAATGCGGACGATGTCCTTCACATTTGATGATTTCCTTGAACAGCTTGGTCAAGTTCGCTCCATGGGACCATTAGATGAAATTATTAAAATGCTTCCCGGGGCTAATAAAATTAAAGGTTTAAGTAATGTCCAAGTGGATGAAAAGCAAATTTCTCATATTGAAGCGATTATTCAATCGATGACAAGCGAGGAAAAACAACATCCGGAAATTATTAGTTCCGGTCGTAAAAAACGGATTGCTAGGGGAAGCGGAACGTCCATCCAAGAAGTGAACCGTCTTTTAAAGCAATTTGAAGAAATGAAGAAGATGATGAAGCAAATGTCCGGCATGCAGCAAAAAGGCAAGAAAAAAGGAATGCCGTTCAAATTCCCATTTATGTAAGAAAAGCGGAAGGCGCTTGTTCAGCACGATAGCGGATTGGAGCTCTCGACGAGAAGCCGCTTTTCAGACTTCGACAGAGAGGGCGAAATCAGCGTACGTGCTAGCGCCTACAGCTGGACAAAGAAAAGCAAATTCCGCTCTTTCATCGCAACAAAATAAAATGTAAAGAAAAAAACCTTTACAAACAACCTAATTATTTGTTATTATTCTATCTTGTGTAAAACTATTCGGAGGTGCTTTAAAAATGGCAGTAAAAATTCGTTTAAAACGCATGGGTTCTAAAAGAGCTCCATTCTATCGTATTGTAGTAGCAGATTCTCGTTCTCCACGTGATGGACGTCAAATCGAAACAGTTGGAACATACAATCCAATTTCTCAACCAGCAGAAGTGAAAATCGATGAAGAGCTAGCATTAAAATGGCTTCAAAACGGTGCAAAACCTTCTGACACAGTGCGCAACCTTTTCTCTAAACAAGGCATTATGGAAAAATTCCACAACGCTAAAGTTAGCAAATAAGAGAAATGGAACAGTTAATCTTAGCAATTGTTAAACCACTTGTCGACTACCCTGAACAAGTCGCCGTTGAGGAGAAAGCGGAAGAAAGCAAGATTGTGTATCGTCTATCTCTTCATTCGGAAGACATTGGAAAAGTCATCGGGAAGCATGGCCGGATTGCTAAGGCCGCTCGAACTATTATAACAGCGGCGGCCAACGCCGCCCATCAGAAAAAAGTGTATGTAGAAATAGCCGAATAGGGAGGGATAACCTCCCTTTTTTCATATAAATTTTTAGCAAGAAAAGCGGAAGCGGCCCGATTAGCCCGATAGGAGGTTGGAGGGCTCGACAAGGAGTCGTTCCTCAGACTCGGACAGAGAGACCGAAACCACCGTACGGGCTGGCCGCTGCAGCTAGATAAAGAGAAATGAAGGCTAAAGGCGCGACATCGTGTCGCAGCGCCCTCACTAGCACGTCGTGTGTGTCGAAGGGGAAGCATCTGGCATAGAAAGGAAGGCGAAGGCATGCAGATTTTGCAGACAGTAGTCGTGAAACAAGTATTAACAGAGACACTGAAACAATCGTTGCTTTCATCTTATCAGGATAAAAAAAGCCAGCTTGAAAAAGAATATGAGCAATTGCGCTTTGAATTGAAAAAAACAGAAAGACAGCAAAAAAGCAGCCATCAGGAGAAAGCCAGCTTTTTTCAAAAAGAGATGGAGCAGCGGCGGCAAAAGATGGAGAACTTGGAATTTCAACAAAGCCAATTAGATATTCTTCCTCTTGGCAGTGAGTTAAAAGAAAAAGAAGTACAAGCGCTGATCGATGTAAGCATCGGTGACCGCTGGGAAGAAACAGAAAAAACAATCGTCATCAAAGATGGCATTGTTGTGGAGATTCGTTAGAGGTGAATCAAGAATGGAAAAATGGTTTAACGTAGGAAAAATTGTTAACACACATGGAATCCGCGGTGAAGTGAGAGTGATTTCGCGAACAGACTTTCCTGATGAACGATACACAGTAGGCAATACACTGTACTTGTTTATGCCTGGCGAAATGGAAGGCAAGCCACTTATTGTAGCATCCCACCGTAAGCACAAGACATTTGATTTACTTACCTTTGAAGGGTTTGACGGTTTAAATAGGGTTGAGCCATTTAAGGGCGGATTGCTTAAAATAAAAGAGTCACAGCTTGGAGAACTGAATGAAGGCGAATATTACTTTCATGAAATCATTGGTTGTGTAGTCAAAACAATAGAGGAAGAAGAAATCGGAAAAGTAACTGAAATTCTGACGCCAGGGGCCAATGATGTCTGGGTCGTTAAAGGGAAGAATGGAAAGGACTATTATATCCCGTACATCGAACAGATTGTAAAGAAAGTAGATGTCAAAGAGAAACTCATCTTTATTGAACCAATGGAAGGATTATTATCATGATGAAGATTGATATTCTTTCTCTTTTTCCTGAGATGTTTGAAGGTGTTCTTCACTCTTCCATATTGAAAAAAGCAGCTGAAAAAGGAAAAGTGGAATACAATGTGGTCAATTTTCGGGAGTATGCGGAGGGGAAGCATAAGACGGTTGATGACTATCCATATGGGGGCGGGGCAGGAATGGTACTAAAACCGCAGCCTGTATTCGACGCGATAGAACAGGCAAAGGCATCCTCCCCTTCTCCCGCTCCACGTGTTATTTTAATGTGTCCGCAGGGAGAACGCTATTCGCAAAAGAAGGCGGAGGAACTAGCAGCAGAGCAGCACCTTATTTTTATTTGTGGTCATTATGAAGGATATGATGAGCGGATCCGCGAGCAGCTCGTCACAGACGAAATTTCCATTGGCGATTTTGTTTTAACAGGTGGTGAACTAGCCGCCATGGTCATTACAGACAGTGTCGTCCGTCTCTTGCCCGACGTATTAGGCAACGAGGAGTCTCCTGTACTTGACTCCTTTTCATCAGGGCTGCTGGAGCATCCACATTATACGAGGCCGGCTGAATTTCGCGGTTTGAAAGTGCCGGAAGTTCTGCTTTCTGGAAACCATCGATTAATCGAGGAGTGGAGAGAGCAAGAGTCCTTACGCCGGACGTGGGAACGACGCCCGGATTTGCTAGAGGATTATCCTTTATCAAATCAGCAGAAAAAATGGTTAACAGAGTGGGAAAAAGAAAGAGATTCTTGATTTGTTGTTTTAAATGTGATAAAATTTTTTAGTGGTTTGTGACAAGGTCCAAGCCCATTACAACGGTGTTCCGCTGCGACTTCATAAAAAGTTGTATTGAGCATCGGTTAGAAGGAGAGGAATAATATGCACAAATTGATTCAAGAACTTACTAAGGAACAACTTCGCACAGATCTTCCAGCTTTCCGTCCTGGAGACACAGTACGCGTACACGTAAAAGTTGTTGAGGGTACACGTGAGCGTATCCAGGTATTTGAAGGGGTTGTCATTAAGCGTCGCGGCGGTGGAGTAAGCGAAACATTTACAGTTCGCAAAATCTCTTACGGCGTAGGCGTTGAACGTACTTTCCCGCTTCACACACCGAAGATCGAAAAGATCGAAGTAACTCGCCGCGGTAAAGTTCGTCGTGCTAAATTGTACTACTTGCGTAACCTTCGCGGTAAAGCAGCTCGTATTAAAGAAATTCGTTAATAATAGTTATGTTGTGAGAGGAGCTTGGAGACAAGCTCCTTTTTCAAATGAAAGAGTTCCTTGCTTTTCTCAATGATGCCCAAAATGATATGATAGTGACATACTAAATTAGGTGGTGACGAATTTGGCAAAGGAAAAAAATGAATTTTGGGAGTGGACAAAAGCTTTTTTGATAGCCATCGGGCTGGCAGCAATCATTCGATACTTTATTATTGCACCCATCGTTGTCGATGGAGAGTCAATGATGCCAACCTTAAATGACGGGGACTGGATGATTGTCAATAAATTAGGAGAACCTGAACGTTTTGATATCGTTGTATTTCATGCCCCTGAACATAAAGATTACATAAAGCGTGTGATTGGTCTTCCAGGTGATAAGGTGGAGTATAAAGATGATAAACTATATATTAACGGGAAATATTATAAAGAGCCTTATTTAGATGAATATAAAGAGCAAGAACCGGGACCGCTTACGCCTGACTTTACCTTACAGGATATTACAGGAGAGGAAACGGTGCCTAAAGGAGAGATCTTTGTGCTCGGAGATAATCGCCTGTACAGCAAAGACAGCCGCCATATTGGAACCATCAAGATTGACGAGGTAGTAGGCGATACGAGTGTTGTCTTCTGGCCGTTAAATAAAATACGATTAGTGGATTAAAAGTGTATCTAGGATAGAACGGAGGTGGAAGCTGTGACAATTCAATGGTTTCCCGGCCATATGGCTAAGGCAAGAAGGGAAGTAACGGAAAAACTAAAGCTAGTAGACATCATTTTTGAATTAGTTGATGCTCGCCTGCCGATTTCTTCTCGAAACCCGATGATTGATGAAATCATTCAACAAAAGCCTAGGCTTGTCCTTTTAAATAAAGCCGATATGGCAGATCCAGCGGTCACAAACCGTTGGCTGGCGTATTTTAAAAAAGAAGGTATTCCGGCTTTAGCCATTAATTCCCATGCCGGCAGTGGTCTTGCAGCTATTCACAAAGCAGCGAAGGAAATTTTAAAAGAAAAATTTGACCGCATGAAATCAAGAGGCATAAAGCCAAGGGCTATTCGGGCTATGATCGTCGGAATCCCAAACGTAGGCAAATCTACGCTAATCAATCGATTGGCTAAAAAAAATATCGCCAAAACGGGCAACATGCCTGGCGTAACAAAAGCTCAGCAGTGGATTAAAGCAGGAAAAGAGATGGAGCTTCTTGATACACCCGGTATTCTCTGGCCGAAATTCGAAGACGAGGAAACAGGTTATAAGCTTGCTTTAACAGGAGCTATTAAGGATACTATCCTTAATTTACAAGATGTAGCTGTTTTTGCCCTTCGTTTTTTAGAAACTCGCTATCCGGATCGTCTACAAGAACGGTACGATCTTAGTGAGATCCCAGAGGACGTCATCGATCTTTTTAATGCCATCGGCAAACTGCGTGGCTGCTATGCTGGACGTGGTGAAATTGACTATGATAAAACAACGGATGTTATTATCCGCGATGTCCGGGGAGAAAAACTTGGAAAGCTAACATTTGACTTTCCGGATGAACAAACTAATTAACAGCGATGAAGGCCCTATTCTAGGGTCTTTATTTTATTTGAAAAAGGCCGATATAAGAAGAAAAGCGAAGATTGTCTAATTAGTTCAATAGAGAATTAGAGAGCTGAGGAGTTAGTTCATACCATTGGCTTTTGAAAATGAGGAAGTGTAATTTTTTATACAGAAACAATATATGCAAAATTCAAATGGTATATTAAATAGTTAGCCAATTAAGTGAATAAAAGGAGTTCATCATGTCCGATTCAGTAAGTGCTATTAAAAATGAGTTAAAAAAAATTAATACAGAAGATCATCCGCAGTTTCAAGAATGGCTGAAAGATCCCCGGAAAGGAGTTCAGCAGGCTATTTCCCAATGGTACCGTCTGCAGAACAAGCGAAAGCAAGAGCAATTACACTATGAACAAATGCTCGAAGAAGAGTGGAAGCTTATGAAGCAAGGGATACATTACATAGCGGGAATCGATGAAGTAGGGAGAGGACCGCTCGCGGGACCGGTTGTAGCAGCAGCGGTTGTACTGCCAAAAGATCTCGAATTGTTAGGCCTTAATGATTCAAAAAAGCTCAGCAAGACGAAAAGAGAATATTTTTATAGCGAAATAATGGAAAAAGCAGACGTAGGTATTGGAATCATTACTGCTTCAGAAATAGATGAAATCAATATTTATGAGGCGACAAAAAAAGCCATGCAAGCTGCTATCGCGGGTCTTTCACAAACACCGGAACACTTACTGATTGATGCGATGAGGCTGCCTGCACCAATCCCGCAGACGTCTATTATTAAGGGGGATGCCAAAAGTGTATCTATCGCAGCAGCCTCTATTGTCGCAAAGGTAACGAGGGACCGGTTAATGACGGAGTATGCTCAGCGTTATCCGCACTATGCTTTTGAAAAAAACATGGGATACGGTACAGCAGAACATTTGGAGGGACTGAATGTGAGCGGCCCGTGTGAGATTCACCGAAAAAGTTTTTCTCCGATCAAAGAAATGGAACAGCAACAGAAAAAGTAACGGAGGTGAATAACGTGATTATTCAGCAAGCAGCATTAGCACAAGGTCTGATTGGCAAAGAGAAAACAGCACAATTTCGAGAAGGAGAAATATTTCCTGCTAAAGTTGTCAAAATGCTGCCGAATGGGATGGCTGAACTTTCAACTGGGACGACGACAATGGTTGCCAAACTGGAAGTCCCCCTTCAATCAGGGGAACGATATTGGTTTCGGGTCACATCAACGAATGAAGGGGTACAACTGCAGGTAATTACCTCCCCAACGGCGGCATCCGAAAGTATAGCAAGAATGGCTAAGGACTTGTTACTGCAGTTATCCTTGCCGCTAACAAAAGAGAATAAATCGTTTGTGGAAATGATGATGAAAGCAAAAATTCCTTTAACGAAGGAATTGATCATTAAAGCAGGAGAGTGGCTGGCAAAGGCACCACTAACCGAAGGATTACAAGTCATCAAAATGATGGCCAAGCTGTCTTTGCCAATGACTAAAGATGTGTTTCAGCCTCTGATGACAGCTCATTCTCCAGCTCCGCTCAGCCAATTGACGGAGGAGCTGGCTGCAAAGCTTCAGCAAATGGAACGGCCTCCAGCCTCGGCCGCTGCCTTAACAAAGTTATTGCAAGAATGGCAGACGCCGCTGGAAAAACATACGACTCAGAAAATCATGGCTAAAGTGATGGAGAGGCTATTTTTGCCGGAAAAAGTGTCGGCTTCTAAGGAAGCAGCTTTGGACTTAGTTAAATCGTGGGGAATCATACCGGAGACCGCAGAAACCATAGAGGATGCTCTTGTTCAAATCATGCGTCAATGGAAAGGAAGAGAAGGGGTCCAGGCGGAAGCGGCAAATCAGCTGCCTTCCAGTCCTAAAGAGGTGCCTTTAAAAGAGGCGCTCAGCCCATTGATCCAGCAGCCAATGAGCAAAGAGGCTTTGCAGAAATTAGAACAGGCACTGTCTACTCATGCGAGAGCAGCGGGAAAAACGGCTATTGAGCCTTTGCTTGCTGAAATTAAGACGTTAGTGGACGGCCTCAAGGGCAAGGACTTTAACAATGAACAGTTAGCTGCCATTTTCAAAACCGCAGCTAAAGTGAGCGTTCAACACGGTCAGCCGAAGGAAGCGCTTCGTCAATTAGCTGCCCTCTTTAACAAAGAAGCAGAGGAATTGATCCGTGTCGTTAAAAATGAAACAGCCATTCTTCACGCTTCGCCATTAGCGTCGCTTTCGAAAAAGGAGATCCTTTTTCAACAAATCGTTCTCGCTTTGGAAAATGATCGGCCGTTTCCTCTAACAGCTAAAGAAGCTCATTCTATCATCAAAGATACCTTTCAATTATTAGGAGTAGATTTAGAAGGAAAACTCGGGTCCAATAAGTCTGTGGAAGCTGAATTAGAGAAAATGATAAAGCCGCAGCTTCTCCGTCTTCTTAGCGAGAATATACCTGTTCACGTGAGAGAGCCTGCTGAACAATTGCTAGGACGAATGAATGTCCAGCCTCTGTTGTCTACAGAAAATGGTCCTCTGCAGCAGCTGATCATGCAGGTGCCAATGAATTTATTCGGATTTCATACGGAGATGACCCTACAATGGTCAGGAAAAAAAACAGAGGACGGCAAACTTGATTCCAACTTTTGCCGAGTGCTATTTTATTTAGAGCTCGAGCATATAAAAGAAACGGTTATTGATATGCAGGTGCAAAACCGAGTCATTCAATTACAAGTATTTAATGGGACACCGGGATTAAAAGCGGCTGCTGCTGCCCTGATACCTGCTTTAAAAACAGGCATAGAAGAAAAGGGGTACCAACTATCCAGTGTTCAATTTAAGCAGTCGCAAAAAAACAAGCAGCCTGCACTTGTAAGAGCAATGGAAGCGCCGTCTTATGAGGGAGTGGATATCCGCATATGAATAAAGAGGCGAAGAGAAAACAGGCGGCAGCGCTCTCTTACCGCCCGGAAAAGAACCAATCACCGGTATTAATTGCCAAAGGGAAAGGAAAAGTAGCCGATAACATTCTTGAAAAGGCTAAAGAACATAATATTCCTATCCAAGAGGACCCGAGTCTTGTCGAACTGTTAGGAAAGCTGGAAATTAATGAATCGATTCCAGAAGAGCTATATCAGGTAGTAGCGGAAGTATTTGCCTTCATTTATAGATTGGACCAATCGAAAAAATAAGTGAATGAGGTTTATCATATGAGGGCAGGGTATTGTATAGAAGGGACTGCGAAAGAACAACCATTTTTTCCATAAAAAGCGCTTACGAACGCTTAAATAATTGCAAAATTCTATAAAAAAGCCGAACAATAACAAAATTAAGTTCAACATCTAGACAGAAATTCCGATCTTATATACAATGGAAACGCAGTCTACTTTTTTGAGATTGATAGGAGGATGGAGTATGAATATCCATGAGTATCAAGGTAAAGAAATCCTCAGAAGTTACGGGGTAGCCGTTCCAAACGGTAAAGTTGCTTTTTCCGTAGAAGAAGCAGTTGAAGCAGCAAAACAACTTGGCACGGAGGTTTGTGTCGTAAAAGCGCAAATTCATGCAGGCGGCCGCGGAAAAGCGGGCGGAGTTAAAGTTGCAAAAAATATTGATGAAGTGCGTACATATGCTGAAGAAATTTTAGGTAAAACGCTTGTCACTCATCAAACTGGTCCAGAAGGTAAAGAAGTCAAGCGTTTATTGATCGAAGAAGGCTGCGATATTCAAAAAGAATATTATGTAGGTCTTGTTCTAGACCGTGCTACATCTCAAGTCGTATTAATGGCTTCAGAAGAAGGCGGAACAGAAATTGAAGAAGTAGCTGAAGCGACTCCAGAGAAAATTTTCAAAGAGTATATCGATCCAGTAACTGGCTTAATGCCTTACCAAGCTCGTCGTATTGCTTTCAACATTAACATTCCAGCAGAGCTTGTAAACAAAGCAGTTAAATTCATGATGGGGCTTTACACAGCATTTATTGAGAAAGATGCTTCTATCGCTGAAATTAACCCGCTTGTTGTAACAGGTGATGGCAATGTTATGGCTCTTGATGCGAAAATCAACTTTGATTCTAACGCATTGTATCGCCATAAAGACATTATGGAATACCGCGATCTAGAAGAAGAAGATCCAAAAGAGATCGAAGCTTCTAAATATGACTTAAGCTATATCTCTCTTGATGGCAACATTGGCTGTATGGTTAATGGGGCAGGCCTTGCTATGGCAACAATGGATATTATTAAGCATTACGGCGGCGATCCGGCTAACTTCCTTGATGTTGGCGGCGGCGCGACAGCTGAAAAAGTAACAGAAGCATTTAAAATTATTCTTTCCGATGAAAACGTCAAAGGAATCTTCGTTAACATTTTCGGTGGAATCATGAAGTGTGACATTATTGCTACTGGTGTAGTAGAAGCAGCGAAGCAAGTTGGCTTATCTGTACCACTTGTTGTTCGCTTAGAAGGAACAAACGTTGATTTAGGTAAGAAAATCTTAAGTGAATCTGATATCGACATTGTTGCAGCTGAGTCTATGGCTGACGGCGCACAAAAAATCGTTGAGCTTGTAAGCAAATAATCCCGGAGTTGACCAGAGAAAGGCAGGTATAGGCATGAGTGTATTTGTTAATAAAGACACAAAAGTAATCGTTCAAGGTATTACTGGTAAAACAGCTCTTTTCCATACAAAACAAATGCTAGAATACGGTACAAAAATCGTTGGTGGTACATCACCTGGTAAAGGTGGAACAGAAGTAGAAGGTGTACCAGTGTTTAATACTGTGAGTGATGCAGTAAAAGCTACAGGTGCGAACGCTTCTGTAATTTATGTTCCTGCTCCATTCGCTGCAGATGCAATTGTAGAAGCAGTAGATGCAGAACTTGAACTTGTTATCTGTATTACTGAACACATTCCAGTATTAGATATGGTAAAAGTAAAGCGTTACATGCAAGGCAAGAAAACTCGTTTAGTTGGACCAAACTGCCCAGGAGTCATTACACCTGGTGAGTGTAAAATTGGTATCATGCCTGGTTACATTCACACAAAAGGACACGTGGGCGTTGTGTCCCGTTCCGGTACATTGACTTATGAAGCAGTACATCAATTGTCACAAGCTGGAATTGGCCAGTCAACAGCTGTTGGTATTGGTGGAGACCCAGTAAACGGTACGGATTTCATTGATGTATTAAAAGCATTCAACGAAGATCCAGAAACAAAAGCGGTTATTATGATCGGTGAAATCGGCGGAACAGCTGAAGAAGAAGCAGCACAATGGGTAAAAGCAAATATGACAAAACCTGTTGTTGGCTTTATTGGCGGCCGTACAGCACCTCCAGGAAAACGCATGGGCCATGCTGGTGCGATTATTTCTGGCGGAAAAGGAACAGCTGACGAAAAAATCCGTGTCATGAACGAATGCGGCATTAAAGTAGCTGAAACTCCATCTGTTATGGGCGAAACATTGATCGAAGTCATCAAAGAAAAAGGCATTTATGACGAGTGTAAAACTCATTAATTTTGCCTGAATATACAACGAAGAGACTGTCCCGAAAGCAGCGAAAAAGGCATTCGGGACAGTCTTTTTTTATAGGCTCTGTTAAAGGTCAATGCAGACTTTTTATGGTTGATAGAAGGGCCGAGGAACATTCATTATTAATAGCGCTTTTTATGAAAAGGGGGAACTTAAGCTGGATCTATTAACAAAGAAAATTATTCATTTGCAACACTGCCGCGGTATTGGTTGGAAAGCAATTTATCTGCTTTTGAAACAAGAGAGTGATCTTAAAAACCTTTATCAATATTCCTCTACGTATCTCTCCAACACACTTGCCCTTTCTTCTTCACAAGCTATTACTGTTATAGAACAGTTAAAAGAACAGCCAATCCAGCCATTGATTAGTAAATATGAAAGCCAGGGGATCATGGCTATCCCTATTTATAGCCCTTTTTATCCCGCCCTCTTAAAAACATTGCCGCAGCCTCCTTGGATTCTTTATGCGGCGGGGAACCCGGCTTTGCTTACTCGAGAACGAAAGGTGGCCATCGTAGGGGCACGAAAAGCAAATGAGTATGGACATAAGTCCGTGCGATTATTAGTGCCAAACCTTATTCAGAATGACTGCGTCGTCGTCAGTGGGCTTGCCAAAGGAATAGATACTTTTGCCCACGAGGAAGCGTTGGCTAACAAAGGAGAAACAATCGCTGTCATAGCAGGAGGCTTTCAACACTTGTATCCTAGAGAGAACATTCCTTTAGCACAAAAAATTATCAAATCGGGCCTGCTTTTATCAGAATATCCACCGAATACAAAGCCGGAAAGATGGCACTTTCCGGCTAGAAACCGAATTATTAGCGGGTTATCAGTTGGTTCTGTTATAGTACAAGCAGGAAAGAAAAGCGGCTCGTTAATTACTGCTTACTGTGCTTTAGAGCAGGGGAGGGAAGTTTTTTGTGTGCCGGGAAGAATCGACGATCCGTTGTCTCAAGGAACAAATGAATTAATCAGTGAGGGAGCAAAGTTAGTGCAGACGAGCGAAGATATTTTATCGGAAATCATGCAATAATGAAGGAAAATGTTATAGAAAAGTCAATTGATTTTTCTTCTTTTATAAAAAAAGGTTGCTTTTATTCGCAAACTGTATTAAATTTTGCAAAAGAATCAATGAAATAAAAGGATAAAAAATACTTTTAGTGAATAGAGAAAAACAAATAGAAAAACATAATTAAAACACCAATTGATTGACAATTGTCATCAAACCGGCTAATAATGTGTGTTACATCTATTTATTTTCACCTCTAGGGGGAGGTTTATGCATGTCAGAATACTTAGTAATAGTCGAGTCCCCTGCAAAAGCGAAAACAATCGAACGTTATTTGGGGAAAAAATATAAAGTAAAAGCATCCATGGGGCATGTACGCGACTTGCCTAAAAGCCAAATGGGTGTTGATATAGAAAATAACTATGAACCGAAATATATTACCATTCGCGGAAAAGGGCCAGTATTGAAGGAATTAAAGACAGCTGCTAAAAAGGCCAAAAAAATCTACCTGGCAGCTGACCCCGATAGAGAAGGGGAAGCGATCGCCTGGCATTTGGCTCATAGTTTAGATCTAGATACGTCATCCGATTGCCGTGTCGTCTTTAATGAAATTACGAAAGATGCGATTAAGGAATCCTTCAAGCATCCACGCCCAATTAATATGGATCTTGTCGACGCTCAGCAAGCACGCCGTATTTTAGACCGGCTAGTCGGTTACAACATCAGTCCGCTTCTTTGGAAGAAAGTAAAGAAAGGACTAAGTGCGGGACGTGTGCAGTCAGTTGCTTTGCGGCTTATTATTGACCGTGAGAAAGAGATTAATCAATTTACGCCAGAAGAATACTGGACGATTGAAGCACAATTTTTAAAGGGAACAGAGTCCTTCTCAGCATCATTTTATGGAAAAAACGGAAAGAAAACAGCCTTAAAATCAGAAGAAGAAGTAAAAGAGATTCTGTCCGCTATTAAGGGAAATCGTTTTGAAATTGCGAGTGTCACAAAGAAAGAGAGAAGAAGAAATCCTGCATTGCCATTTACGACTTCTTCGCTTCAACAGGAAGCAGCTCGTAAGCTAAACTTCCGGGCAAAGAAAACGATGATGCTCGCCCAGCAATTATACGAGGGAATTGACCTTGGCAAAGAAGGAACAGTCGGATTGATTACGTATATGAGAACAGACTCTACAAGGGTTTCAGAGATTGCCCAAAAAGAGGCTCGTGAATTTATCGAATCTGTCCATGGGAAAGAATATACGAAAGAGATAGAGGCAAAAGCGAAAAAAGAGAAAAAAGCAGCCAATGCCCAGGATGCACATGAAGCCATTCGACCGACCAGTGTGTTAAAAGAACCTAGTATGTTAAAAGAATTTTTGTCACGGGACCAGCTCAGACTCTATAAGCTCATATGGGAACGCTTCCTTGCTAGCCAAATGTCAGCAGCCATTATAGATACGGTTAGTGCAGATCTTGTAAACGGTGAGATTACGTTTCGAGCTACCGGTTCGAAAGTGAAATTCCAAGGGTTTATGAAAGTATATATAGAAGGATCGGATGACGGCCAGGAAGAGAAAGAAAAGCAGCTGCCTAGCCTAGAGAAAGGTGACAACGTTCAAACAGAAACAATTGATCCAAAGCAGCACTTTACCCAGCCGCCACCCCGCTACACAGAAGCACGACTCGTCAAAACACTTGAGGAGCTTGGTATTGGCCGTCCGTCTACCTTCGCTCCTACGCTCGATACGATTCAAAAACGCGGTTATGTAGCTCTTGATAATAAGAGATTTATCCCAACAGAACTAGGTGAGATTGTCCATGAGCTAATGGTGGAGTTCTTTTCAGATATTATTGACGTGGAGTTCACGGCAAAAATGGAAAAAGACTTAGACAATGTAGAGGATGGGCAAGTTGAATGGGTAGAAGTCATCGATGAGTTTTACCAAGGGTTTGAGAAGCACTTAGTCAAAGCGGAAGAAGAAATGGAAAAGGTAGAAATTAAAGACGAGCCGGCAGGAGAAGATTGCGAAAACTGCGGCAGCCCAATGGTCTTTAAAATGGGCCGTTACGGAAAGTTTATGGCTTGCAGTAATTTTCCTGATTGCCGAAATACAAAGGCAATTGTAAAAGAGATCGGTGTGAAATGTCCAAAGTGTAATGAAGGAAATATAATAGAAAGAAAAAGTAAGAAACGGCGAATTTTTTATGGATGTGATCGTTTTCCAGAATGTGACTTTTTATCGTGGGATAAACCAATTGAACGAAAATGTCCAAAATGTGAACAGATGCTCGTCGAGAAAAAACTGAAAAAAGGCGTGCAAATTCAATGCACGGGATGCGATTATAAGGAAGAAACACAAGTGTAAAAGCGGGATATTCCCGCTTTTTTACTTGTTTTCGCACATAATACTTTTTTTATGCGAACGTCTGTTGTACAATGCTTTAGGGACATAGATGTACGTACCATTATTTTTGAGGAGGTTGAAAACAATGGAACCAGTCGTTAATGTGATCGGAGCAGGCCTAGCCGGAAGTGAAGCAGCATTTCAAATTGCTGAACGGGGTATAAAGGTACGTCTATTTGAAATGCGTCCGGTTAAACAAACACCGGCTCATCATACAGATAAATTTGCTGAGCTTGTTTGCAGCAATTCATTACGGGCGAATGCACTTACGAATGCTGTCGGCGTATTAAAAGAAGAAATGAGAACATTGAATTCAGTGATCATTTCTGCTGCTGATCATTGTTCTGTCCCAGCGGGAGGAGCTCTTGCTGTTGACCGCCACGAGTTTGCTGGTCAAGTAACAGAACGGGTGAAAAATCATCCGAATGTGACGGTATTTAATGAAGAAGTAACGGAGATTCCTGAAGGGATTACCGTAATTGCGACAGGTCCGCTGACGAGCGCAGCGTTATCTGAAAAGCTGAAAGAATTAACGGGAGAGGATTATTTATATTTTTATGACGCTGCGGCTCCTATTATTGAAAGAGACAGCATAGATATGAATAAAGCCTATTTAAAATCCCGTTACGATAAGGGAGAAGCTGCTTACTTAAACTGTCCGATGACAGAAGAGGAATTTGATAAGTTTTATGAAGCGCTTATTTCAGCAGAAACTGTTCCCCTCAAAGAATTCGAAAAAGAAATTTTTTTCGAAGGCTGTATGCCAGTAGAAGTGTTGGCAAGCCGTGGGAAAAAGACATTGCTATTTGGGCCAATGAAGCCTGTAGGATTAGAAGATCCTAAAACGGGCAAAAGACCTTATGCGGTTGTACAATTGCGACAAGACGATGCAGCAGGAACGCTTTATAATATCGTCGGTTTTCAAACACATTTAAAATGGGGTCCGCAAAAAGAGGTCTTGCAGTTAATTCCTGGTCTTGAACAAGCAGAAATTGTTCGTTACGGTGTGATGCATCGCAATACCTTTATTAATTCACCAAAAGTATTGAATCCGACTTATCAGTTTAAAGAACGCAATCATTTATTTTTTGCCGGTCAAATGACAGGAGTGGAAGGTTATGTGGAGTCGGCAGCGAGCGGTTTAATTGCGGGGATAAATGCTGCACGCCTAGCATTAGGAAAAGATCCGGTAGTGGTTCCGCCAGAAACAGCCATTGGCAGCATGGCCCATTACATTACAACAACAAACGCCAAGAACTTTCAACCAATGAATGCTAATTTTGGTTTGTTTCCTGATCTCCCGGTTAAAATAAGAAATAAGAAAGAAAGATATGAAGCTCATGCTCAACGGGCATTAGAAACAATTCAAACTTTTGTGAAAAGTTTGTAAACTTTCTTGCAAGGGCTGCTTGATTATGATAAGATTTAGTAGCCCTAAGGGGGTGTGTAAATGTCTGAACCTTTTAATAAGTATTTACAACGTTTCATTGAGTTCCTGCGGGTTGAAAAACACTATTCAGATTATACGGTACAATTTTATCGATACGATATTGAAGAATTCTTTAAGTTCACTAGTGAGCAAAGCATTGAGGACTTAAAAGAAATAGAATATTTAGATGCACGGTTGTATTTAACAACATTGCATGACCAACAATTGTCCCGTGCTACTATCGCTAGACGGGTTTCTAGCATGCGCAGTTTTTTTCGCTTTTTATCTAGAGAAAAGGTTATAACGGAAAATCCCTTTGCGCTCGTGCAGCAGGCAAAAGGTGGAAAGAAGCTCCCCTCCTTTTTTTATGAAGAAGAGATGGAAGAGCTTTTTGCTGTGTGTGAAGGAGAGGATCCTTTAGATATTCGTAATAGAGCCATCCTTGAGCTGCTCTATGCAACAGGCATTCGGGTAAGTGAATGCACAGGAATTGAGATGAAACATATTGATTTTGATTTTTCCGTGTTACTTATTAAAGGAAAAGGGAATAAAGAGAGATACGTGCCTTTCGGAAGCTTTGCTCTTGAAGCAATCGAGCGATACATAGCAACTGCGAGAAAATTCTTAATGAAGCCGACAGACCATCACTCTTTTTTATTCGTTAATCATCGTGGCAAACCGCTGACTTCGAGAGGTATCCGGCACATCTTAACAACGTTGATTGAGAAAGCTTCTTTGACAAGGAAAATCCACCCTCATATGCTGCGGCATACATTTGCCACTCATTTGCTGAATAATGGAGCGGATTTACGGACAGTGCAAGAACTGCTTGGACATGATCATCTTTCTTCTACGCAAGTGTATACTCATGTCACAAAGGAACATTTAAGAAAGACGTATTTAACTCATCATCCCCGTGCGTAAGTAAAGGAGGAATCAAGATTTATGGATCAATTTCATGCTACTACCATTTTTGCTGTGCAGCATAAAGGCGGGTGTGCGATGGCCGGAGATGGACAAGTGACATTTGGAAATGCGGTCGTGATGAAACACACAGCTAGAAAAGTACGCAAGCTATTTAATGGGAAGGTACTGGCAGGATTTGCAGGATCGGTTGCTGATGCCTTCACGCTGTTTGAACTGTTTGAAACGAGACTTGAAGAATACAACGGCAACCTGCAGCGTGCAGCGGTAGAGCTTGCGAAAGAATGGCGTTCTGACAAAGTGTTGCGCCGTTTAGAAGCTATGCTGATCGTTATGGACCAATCCAATATTCTACTCGTCTCTGGAACAGGTGAAGTTATTGAACCGGATGACGGCATTTTAGCGATCGGCTCCGGCGGAAACTTTGCGCTCGCTGCAGGCCGTGCTTTGAAAACTTATTCAGGGGATCATTTGTCTGCACGGGAAATTGCCAAGGCTGCTCTAGAAATTGCCGGAGAAATATGTGTCTATACAAATGATCAGATTATCGTTGAAGAACTTTAGTAAAGGAGTGAAGAAGCTTGGAGAATAAATCATTGCAATTGACACCAAGGCAAATTGTAGAACGACTTGACCAATATATTGTTGGTCAGAGAGAGGCTAAAAAAGCGGTTGCGGTTGCTTTGCGTAATCGCTATCGACGCAGTTTGTTAAGTGATCAAATTCGAGATGAAGTGATCCCGAAAAATATATTGATGATCGGACCGACAGGGGTCGGGAAAACAGAAATTGCCCGCCGTGTTGCGAAGCTTTCAGGCGCGCCCTTTATTAAAGTAGAAGCAACCAAATTCACAGAAGTCGGTTACGTTGGCCGGGATGTAGAATCAATGGTTCGTGACTTAGCAGAAACGTCTGTAAGAATTGTGAAAGAAGAGAGAATACAGTCTGTACAAGAGCCGGCAAGAGAAGCGGCTAATCGGCGGCTCGTTGAATTGCTCGTTCCGTCAAGAAAAAAAGCAAATAATATGAAGAACCCATTTGAAATGTTATTTGGCGGCGGCGGGCAGGAACAACCGAGTCAAGAGGATTCTTATGAAGAAACTTCTATTCGCGAACAGAGAAAGCTTGTAGCGGATAAGCTGGCGCGCGGCGATATGGAAGAAGAAGTCGTTACGATTGAGGTAGAGGAGCAGCCGCCTTCTATGTTTGACATGTTCCAAGGATCAGGGATGGAGCAAATGGGCATGAGCATGCAGGATGCACTTGGAGGACTGTTGCCGAAAAAGAAGAAAAAGAGAAAATTATCGGTGCGTGAAGCACGAGAAGCGTTGACAAATGAAGAAGCTCAAAAGCTAATTGATATGGATGACGTGACACAAGAAGCTGTTAGACGCGCTGAGCAGACGGGGATTATTTTCATTGATGAAATTGATAAAATAGCCGCTAAAGGTGCCGCCTCCTCATCAGCTAGTGTTTCAAGAGAAGGTGTGCAGCGCGATATTCTACCGATTGTCGAGGGCTCAACGGTTGTGACCAAATATGGTTCGTTAAAAACAGATCATGTATTATTTATCGCAGCTGGGGCTTTTCATATGTCAAAGCCATCTGATCTTATTCCGGAATTACAAGGCCGTTTTCCGATTCGTGTAGAACTTGGAAAGCTGTCGGTAGAAGATTTTGTTCGTATTTTAGTGGAGCCGGATAATGCGTTAATTAAACAATATATCGCTTTATTAGAAACAGAAGGTATAGAAATTGAATTTTCTGACGATGCTATTAAAAGAATAGCAGAAATTGCCTTTGAAGTGAATCAAAGCACCGATAATATCGGTGCGCGCCGTCTCCATACGATTATGGAAAAACTGCTCGAGGACCTATCATTCGAAGCGCCTGATATTACAATGGAGAAAATAACGATTACCCCGCAATACGTGAATGAAAAGCTAGAAGCTATTTCACGTGATAAAGATGTAAGCCAGTTTATCTTATAAAGTTTTAATCAGATGGATAGAAGGGCACAACAGGAATTAAATGGATTAGTTTAAAATAAGAAAAAATAAGAGCATTGATCGGTAACAGAAAGACCAGTCATTGTAGGAGGATTTAATCATGAATTTGTTAGAAAAAACTAGAAAAATTAACAAGCTGCTTCAAGATGCGGCGGGCAAGCATGTCAACTTCAAAGAAATGGCAGAATCCCTGTCAGGTCTTATTGAAGCGAATGTGTATGTTGTTAGCCGTCGAGGCAAGCTGCTTGGCTTTGGAGTAAATCAGCAAATTGAAAATGAGCGAATGAAAAAAATGCTCGCTGAAAGGCAATTTCCTGAAGAGTACACAAAAAATCTATTTAATTTGGAAGACACCTCTTCAAATCTTGGTGTCGATAGTGAATACACTGCTTTTCCGGTTGAGAATAAAGAACTGTTTAGAAATGGCCATACTACTATTGTACCGATTAAAGGAGCAGGTGAGCGTCTTGGCACGTTAGTTCTTGCCCGTTTAGAAGAGAAGTTCCACGATGAGGATTTAATTTTAGCAGAGTATGGTGCTACTGTCGTAGGGATGGAGATTCTTCGTGAAAAAACAGAAGAAATTGAAGAAGAGGCAAGAAGCAAAGCGGTGGTCCAAATGGCCATTAGCTCTCTTTCGTACAGTGAATTAGAAGCAATTGAGCATATCTTTGAAGAGTTAGACGGCAAAGAAGGTTTACTCGTTGCTTCGAAGATTGCTGATCGTGTAGGGATTACTCGTTCTGTTATTGTAAATGCGCTACGGAAATTGGAGAGTGCTGGTGTAATTGAGTCTCGTTCACTAGGGATGAAAGGCACATATATCAAAGTGTTAAACGATAAATTCTTAGTAGAATTGGAAAAATTAAAATCAAATTAAAGTAATAATAAAGCAAAAACCACCTGTTTTCGACAGGTGGTTTTTTTGTTGGTTTTTGTCAAAATGGGAAGTTTGTCATTTGCTTCTTGTTATGGAATTGTGATTAAATGTGTGGTAGCGAATTCTAATTGTTCTATTATATGAGTCTTTAAGCCTATATTTGTCATTTTAGTTAAAATTTTATTAATTTATTCGTAAAACCGTAATCTTTCGTGAAATTTAGACAGGATTTATGTTATAGTTTCTAACATGAGATTGAAAATAAAGAGAATTAGGGCAAAAGATGCTTTCTCTTTAAAATAAAGGAAATAGAGGAAAAAATGTTTCAAAATGTGTTTATAAGAGAAAATATTATTAATATATGTAGACGGAGTGGTGATAAATGAAGATATTTTCAGATTCATTCAGCAATCTTGAAAAGGGATTAGATTATTCGGCGTTAAAGCAAAAAGTAATCGCTAATAATATCGCAAATGCTGATACACCGAATTATAAATCGAAAGATGTCAGCTTTAAGGAGATTTTTGACGAAACAAAGGCTAATGAATTAACTGCTCACCGTACTGACTCTCGTCATTTTTCCTTCCATTCAAGTGCAAGCCATCCCGCTATTATGACGAATCGTAACCTTTCCTTTAATCAGAATGGAAACAGTGTCGATGTAGATAAAGAGATGGCAGATCTTGCCACAAACCAAATTTATTATAACGCTCTTGCTGATCGGATAAGCGGTAAGTTTACTTCTCTTTCAAACATCATTAAAGGAGGAAGATAAAAGTGTCCATGTTCCATAGTATGAACACGACTTCATCAGCTTTGACCGCCCAACGACTACGAATGGATGTTGTTTCTTCCAACATGGCAAATATGGATTCAACCCGTGCCCGTCAGATAAATGGGGAGTGGCAGCCGTATCGACGGAAATCTGTCGTTTTTCAACCTCAACAGAGCGGGTTTTCTTCGTATTTGAATCAGGCAATGGGAAGAGAAAATAGCAGGGCAGGAAGCGGAGTTAAGGTCACAAAGATTATCGATGATAACGTGACACCTTTTAAAATGGTGTATGATCCAACCCATCCGGATGCCAA
The DNA here is from genome assembly GCF_001685015.1 of Pseudobacillus wudalianchiensis. Taxonomy (GTDB): domain Bacteria; phylum Bacillota; class Bacilli; order Bacillales; family Domibacillaceae; genus Pseudobacillus; species Pseudobacillus wudalianchiensis. Next base: position 184,797 of record NZ_MAYT01000028.1, on the reverse strand, counting down.
TAAAGAAGGATATGTACAAATGCCTAACGTTGATCCATTGCGTGAGATGGTAGATTTGATGGCCGCTACTCGTTCCTACGAGGCAAATGTAACGGTATTTAACGCTTCTAAATCTATGATGACGAAGGCTCTAGAGATTGGTAAGTAAAGGAGATAAATAAATGGCTATTCAATCTATTCAAGGAGTAACACCTTTTTTAAAAACAGAGAGGGCTGAAACGAAGCCGGAGGCAACACCTTATGAGGCGCAGCACAACTTTGCCCACTTTTTGAAAGAGTCACTTAATCAAGTCAGCCAGGCAGAGGCGCAGTCTAATAACTTAACTAATAAATTGATTCGTGGAGAAGATGTTGACCTCCACCAAGTATTAATTGCAGGGCAAAAAGCAAGTATAGCTATGCAATTAACAATGGAAGTACGCAACAAAGCGGTGGAAGCTTATCAGGAAGTTATGAGAATGCAAATGTAAAAGCAGAAAGATAGAAACACCCTTTGAATTAGAAGCAACTTAACCGGGGGATTGTAATGAATGAAACGATACGCCAACAATTAACGAGAATAAGAGAATATTGGAGTAGCCGCACGAAAAGGCAAAAGTGGATAGGGATTGGTTCCTTTTTGTTATTCGTGATCGCTATTAGTGCTCTTGTTCTATTTATGACAAGGGAAACAATGGTACCCCTTTACAGCGACCTTTCACCTACGGAAGTAGGAGCGATAAAAGAAAATTTAGATGGCCGGGGAATCAAGTATGAAATTACTGAGGGAGGAACCGGGATATTAGTTCCTGAAGAAACCGTAGATTCATTAAAGGTTGATTTAGCAGCTGAGGGACTACCTAAGTCAGGAAGCATTGATTATGGATTTTTTAGTGAAAATGCTGGCTTTGGGATGACCGACAATGAATTTAACATTTTAAAGCTCGATGCCATGCAGACCGAACTTGCTCATTTAATAACAGGTATTGAGGGAGTAAAAGATGCCAAAGTCATGATCAATCTCCCAGAAAAAGATGTATTCGTGAGAGACGATGGAGAAAAAGCTTCTGCGTCCGTCGTATTGAACACTGAGCCTGGATATCAGTTTGATGAAAAACAAATTCGAGCGCTTTATCATCTCGTCTCGAAAACTGTGCCGAACCTGCCACCTGAGAATATTGTTATTATGAATCAAAATTTTGAGTATTATGACCAGCAGGATGGCGGCGGTTCTTTATCTGGCAATGAGATGGTTCAACAAATGGAAATCAAGAAAAATGTTGAGCGGGATATTCAGCGCCAAGTTCAGAGTATGCTTGGGACGCTTATGGGACAGGACAAGGTTGTAGTATCCGTCACTGCGGATATCGATTTTACTCAGGAAAATAGAGAAGAGAACCTCGTTACTCCTGTCGATGAAGAAAAGATGCAAGGAATTCAGATTAGTGCTCAGCGAATTACCGAAACCTTTACGGGGGATAAGGCCGCAGCGGGCGGTGTTCCCCAAGGAGAAGACCCGGCTGATTCACAAGGCTCCACTTATATGGAGGGAGCAGGTGGTTCCGGAGATTATGAACGTTCAGAGGAAACGATTAATAACGAAGTAAATCGAATTCGAAAGAAAATTAAAGAAAGTCCTTATAAGATTCGTGATTTAGGCATTCAAGTGATGGTTGAGCCTCCAAAAGCTAACAGCCCGGATTCATTGCCTCAAGAGCGGGTGGATGATATCCAGCAAATGCTTGGTACGATTGTCCGCACATCCATAGATAAAGGATATAACCAGCAGTTAACGGATCAGGATTTAGAGCAAAAAATTGCCGTTTCTGTTCAGCCGTTTAAAGGCAAAGTGACATTTGATGAGGAAAAGCAATCAAATATACCTTGGTGGGTGTATGTGATTGGAGCGGTACTGCTCGTCGTTATCGGAATTTTAGTCTTCTTTATTTTGCGTGCTCGTCGCCGAGAAGAGGAAGAGGAATTCGAAGAGGAAATGGACCCAGTTGAAACACTTGAAGATATTAATGAAATCGAAACAGAAGCGTCAGCCCGCAGAAAGCAGTTGGAGAAGATGGCGAAAGAGAAACCTGAAGAATTCGCTAAGCTCCTTCGATCCTGGTTATCGGAAGAATAAGAATTGGTTAGGTAAAGATAAGCATGTGCTGAATAGGAGGAGTTCATGATGGCTGTGAGAGAAAAAAAATTAACAGGAAAACAAAAAGCGGCCATTCTTCTTATTTCCCTCGGCCCGGACGTCTCTGCTTCTGTTTACAAGCATTTATCGGAAGAAGAGATCGAACGGCTCACTTTGGAAATATCAGGAGTAAAAAAAGTCGATGCTGAGGCGAAAGAGGAAGTGTTTGAAGAGTTTCATAATATTGCGCTGGCCCAAGATTACATCACACAAGGCGGCATTGGGTATGCCAAGACAGTTCTTGAAAAAGCGCTCGGCAAAGATCAAGCCCAGAACATTATTAATAGACTCACGTCTTCTTTACAGGTTAGACCTTTTGATTTTGCACGCAGAGCAGAAGCAAGCCAGATTTTAAATTTTATTCAAAATGAACACCCACAAACGATCGCTTTAATTCTTTCTTACTTAGATCCACAGCAGGCAGGTCAGATTCTTTCTGAACTGCCTCAAGATGTGCAGGCGGATATTGCTAGGAGAATTGCTATTATGGATAGTACCTCTCCCGAGATTATCAATGAAGTAGAGGCCATTTTGGAGCGAAAGCTAAGTGCTACCGTTACACAAGATTACACGCAAACAGGCGGAGTAGAGGCAGTCGTAGAGGTATTGAATGGTGTCGACCGGGCAACAGAAAAAACGATTCTGGACTCTCTCGAAATTCAGGATCCTGAACTCGCTGAAGAGATTAAAAAGCGGATGTTTGTCTTTGAAGACATCGTCACATTGGATAATCGTTCTATTCAGCGCGTCATTCGTGATTGTGAGAACGAAGATCTATTGCTGTCGTTAAAAGTATCCAGTGAGGATGTAAAAGAGGTCGTCTTCCGAAACATGTCGACGCGGATGGTAGAAACCTTCAAGGAAGAAATGGAATTTATGGGTCCTGTGCGGCTGCGTGATGTAGAAGAGGCACAGTCCCGAATTGTAAGTACAATCCGCAGACTTGAAGAAGCCGGTGAAATTATTATAGCCCGCGGTGGAGGGGATGACATTATTGTCTAGAATTATCAAATCCCACCGGGCCGAACGTACGAGCGAAGCGAATAAAGAAATCAAAGTAAAAGTATTTCACTCCCCGCCTCCTGATTCAGATCAAGGAGAGGGACTGTCAAATCAAACAGTTTATTTTGAGGAAGACAAAAAAAGGATATTGGAAGAGGCTGAGGCAGCAACTCGCGATATGATTGCTCAAGCGGAACAGCAACGACGAGAAATCGAACAAGCGATAGAAAGCGAAAAGCAGTCGTGGGAGGCAGAGAAGCAAGCGCTAGTTGAACAAGCTTATGAAGAGGGATTTCAGGCTGGTCAAGCTCAAGGACGTAAAGCGGGATACGATGACTATATAGAGTTGATTGAGACAGCAAAAGAAGCAGTGGAATGTTCGAAAAAAGAGTATGAAATGAATGTTCAGCGATCTGAAAAACTCATACTCGATATTGCCATAAAGTCAGCTGAAAGGATTACTAGCCAAAAACTTCAAGAAGACGAGCAAGCCTTCTTAACGATGATCAAGCAAGCGTTAAAAGATATGCCAGACCAGAAAGAAATCCAAATACACGTTCATCCGGCACACTATTCGTTCGTCGTTAGTCAAAAAGAAGAAATAGATGCCATGTTTCCAATTGATACGCTTTGTTATATTTATCCGAATGAAAAGCTGGAGGAAGACGGCTGCTATATTGAAACGAGTCATGGCCGGATCGAAATCGGGCTTGATAGCCAGTTGCAGCAGTTAAGAAAACAACTATTTGAACTTCTTGAAGGTGAAGAACATTGAAGCTATCCAAGTTAGCTCAAAAAATTAGCAGTCTTGATACGTATAAGCGGTATGGCCGTATAAAGCGGGTAGTTGGTTTAATGATTGAATCACAAGGCCCAAAATCGTCCATTGGCGATGTTTGTCTTATCTATCCAAACGGAGCAGCCAAAGATCAGGTCATCCATGCAGAAGTGATCGGCTTTAAAGATGAAATGGTCATTTTAATGCCCTACAGCGATATAAGCGATATTTCACCGGGAAGCCTTGTGGAATCTTTAGGGCATCCTTTAGCTATTAAAGTTGGCCCTTCACTGATTGGAAAAGTAGTCGATTCAATGGGAAATCCAATGGATGGAACTTCTCTTCCGAAAACACTTACTTCTGTTGGAACAGAGCAAAGTCCGCCTAATCCCCTTACCCGGCCGCCCATTCATGACCGGCTAGAAGTAGGTGTACGGGCGATTGATAGTATGTTAACGGTTGGAAAGGGACAGCGGATTGGCATTTTTGCGGGAAGCGGTGTTGGCAAAAGCACCCTTCTTGGCATGATTGCCCGCAATACAAAAGCAGATTTAAATGTAATTGCTTTAATTGGAGAACGCGGAAGAGAAGTCAGGGAGTTTATCGAACGCGATCTTGGACCGGAAGGACGTTCTCGCTCAATCGTTGTCGCGGCTACATCCGATCAGCCGGCTTTAATGAGAATCAAAGGAGCTTTTACAGCGACGGCTATTGCTGAATATTTCAGAGATAAAGGCCTAAATGTCATGTTGATGATGGATTCTGTTACAAGGGTGGCGATGGCGCAGCGAGAAGTTGGGCTGGCGGTCGGAGAACCACCGGCAACGAAAGGCTACACACCTTCCGTATTTGCCATCATGCCGAAGCTGCTAGAACGGACTGGTACAAACGAGTTAGGTACGATTACAGCTTTTTATACAGTGCTTGTCGATGGAGATGACATGAATGAACCCATTGCTGACGCAGTCAGAGGGATATTAGATGGACATATTGTCCTTGACCGGGCGCTTGCTAATAAGGGACAGTATCCGGCGATTAACGTGTTAAAAAGTGTAAGCCGGCTAATGAGTCATTTAGCAACAGAAGAACACAAGCAAGCCGCTATTCAAATTAGAGACATGATGAGCACGTATTTAAATTCTGAAGATCTGATCAATATAGGTGCTTACAAAAAAGGTTCATCGGCTGAAATAGACCGCGCCATTGAATATTATCCAAAGATTATTTCTTACTTAAAACAACGGACAGATGAAAAAGTTTCCCTAGAAGAAAGCGTAGCATCTCTTATTCAGTTAGCTGAAAGGGGAGAATATTAACTATGGTGTATCATTATAAATTCCAAAAAATATTACAGCTGAAAGAACGTGAAAAGGAAGAAACACAAACCCTTTATAACGAATCGCTAAAGCAATTCGAAGAAGCAGCTGAGAAGTTATATTCTTTATTAAAGAAAAAAGAAAGTTTAATTGATTTTCAGGAAACAAAAATGGTTAGCGGCTTTTCTATCCATGAAATTCAGCACTACCAGCTTTTTGTTTCTAATCTAGAGCAAACGATTCGCTATCAGCAGCAAGTAGTCATAAATGCCCGCAGTAAAATGCAATGGCATGAGCAGCAGCTGCAAGAGAAAAATATAGAAGTAAAAAAATACGAAAAAATAAAAGAAAAAGACTTTGAGAAGTTCAAAGAAAGCTTGTTGGAAGAGGAAAGTAAACAAATGGATGAAATTTCAGCCATTCAATTTATGAACCGTGGAAAATAGGTGAGGGTCTTGGCAAAGAAAAAGAAAAAAGAAGAATTCGTGGAAATAGAAGAAGAGAAAGGATACGGCGTATTTCAATGGATTCTTTTTGTTCTTGTAATTCCATTGCTGTTTGCCATTACGGTGGCCTTGATCGTAATGACTGTAGCGGGTGTAAATATATTTGAGAAAGCAAAAGAAGTAGGAGCACATGTCCCCTTCGTTTCCAAGCTCATAGACGATGGAGGAAACAATCAGGGCGGCCAAACAGACAAGGAAAAGATTGTTTCGCTGCAGGCGGAAGTAAAAAATAAAGAAGCAAAGATAGAACAGCTTGAAAAAAAGCTAAAGACGTCCGATAAAAAAATGGAAGACCTGTTAACAGAGAAAGACCGCTTAGAAATCGAAATAGAGAAATTACGGCAGCAAGACAATACTGCTGATGCAGCTAAGGAGCAGCAGAACAGTGAAAATAAGAAGTTGAGCGACACATATGAAGCAATGGCACCGAAGAATATTGCCAGCATTTTAGTCAATTTGTCTGATAATGAAGCAGTAAAAATTTTAACCGAAATGAGTACAGAAAAGCAGGCGGCTGTTTTAGAGAAGCTTCCTCCAGACAAAGCTGCTAAATACACGAAAATACTTTCAGGCGCTTCCTAGTGGCCGATGATGATAAGAGCAGGGGGATGGCAAGATCGTGATGCAATTAGTAAATGCGCTCTCAGCCCAAACGAATAAAAAGCAAGCACCAGTAAATGAGCAGGCTGCCTCGACAGGGGATTTTAAAACAATCCTTACTGGACAGCAAAGCAGCGCTCCGGTTCAAGAAGCCGCTGTTAACCCGACACAGACCAGGCTTATGGAAGAAAAGCAAATTGTCGAAGCAACCGGTTTAGAAGGTTTATTAAATATACCAGAAGCGATTAAATTAATCGCTAAAGAATGGGTCGCTGATGGAAAGCAGCCTTCTTTTGAAGAACTCGCTGCCTTTTTAGGAATGAGTACAGAACAGCTGCAAAAAAGCATCCAAGATTTAACGGACCAGCTTACAGCTTTGGCTGGTACGGAAAAATCGGAAGCTCTTCCGGTGGAGTCTGTAAAGGCAGATCAAAGCGAGGCTCAGAAAGAAGATCTGCCGATTGAATTAGTCGGAGAAGAAGGAATGAATGCCTTATTGCAGGCCATTCAACTATTGGCAGCTGTCCCTTCGAAAGAATGGCCAAAGCTTGAAGAAAAGGCTGTGCAAACTGTTTTACAGGCAGGGAAGCTGTGGCAGCTGCTAGGTGAAAAAGCAGATGGTCAAACAAAAGACCTTGCCTCACAAGCGGTATTGAAAACAATGATGAAAGAAGTGGCTGGCAAGTTAGATAAACTATTGGCACAGCCGCAGTCAGATAACCGAACAGCTATTTTACAAAAGGCTTTCCAAAGCTTTTTGCAGCCATCAGCAAGCAATACAAAGTTAGCCTCTGCTCATCAGTCTAGTACTCCTCAACAAGAAGGCATGAGTGAGCTAACAGACGGGCAATTAACACAGAAAACTACAGCTTTATTGCCTGGGAAAGAAGGAACGACGCACATTCAACCATTTTTCCACCCGCTGGGCCGTACGGAAACTTTTTCAATGAGTGTTCAAACAAATCCACGGCCGATGAACATGGAGCAATTTATGGAAAAGTTTTCGCAAATTCTTGGGAACTCTAATTTAGTGAAAATGCCAAATGGAACAAAGCTGCTGTTAAGATTGTATCCAGAGCAGCTCGGAAGCTTGCGCATTGAGCTATTGCAGCAAAATGGCGTCATGACAGCGAAAATCTTATCTTCCACTCCCGCGGTAAAAGAGCTGTTTGAGCAGCATGTAAGCAGCCTAAAGCATGCCTTTAGCCAGCAAAATGTTACGGTCGATAAAATCGAATTAACATTCAGTCAGGCAGAACCGCAGAAGTTTGATCGTCAGCAGCAACAGCAAGATCAATCTCGTCAGCCACAACAGGAAGCAAAATCTCAGGAGACTGATGACGAGCCAACGGAAAACTTTCAAGACCTATTATTAAACATGGAGGTTTAACAACCTATGGCAAAAATTGATCCTAGCTTATACTTAGCAAACAACAAGCAGCAGCCGAAAACAGGAAATAGTGCACTTGGGAAAGATGAGTTCTTAAAGATTTTAATGACACAGCTGCAAAATCAGGATCCGCTCAGCCCGATGGAGGATAAAGATTTTATCGCCCAGATGGCCACCTTTTCTTCCTTAGAACAAATGACGAACATGGCTACCTCTTTCGATAAGTTTTTGCAAATGCAGCAGGCTTCCCAGATGATCAGCTATAACTCGTTCGTTGGCAAAGAAGTGACCTGGCATAAAATTGTGGAAAACAGCGATCCGAACGCTGAACCAGAAGTGCAAACAGGAACAGGAACGATCGCTTCCGTGCAGTTTAAAGGAAATGGCGTTCAATTTTTAATGACAGACGGAACGATATTAGAACCCGCTAATATTTCAGAAGTGAAGGGCGGCAGCGGAACTGGCAGCAGCCATTCACTTGTCGATGCCAGTCATTTAATTGGGCATAAAGTCACTTGGAATAAAGACGGAGCCGACCAAACAGCAATCGTTCAATCCGTTTCAATGAAGGACGGCGCCATCTGGCTGCAATTAGACAATGGAGAAAAAGCCAGCCCTTCTTCACTAACGAAAATTGAAAAATAATCGCTGCCATTTTTTTAATAAAAACGACAAATTTCACAAAAAAGACCTAATCAAACCGGCCGATGAGCCGATAATAATGAAGAAGCAAGAGGATGGTCAGTCCATTGAAAATAACGAATTGGGTTTGTGAAAGAAGCCCATTCGAAAGGGGAAAAATAATCAATGCTACGTTCAATGTACTCAGGAATCAGCGGAATGAAAGGCTTTCAAAATAAATTAGATGTTATTGGCAACAACATTGCCAACGTGAATACATTTGGATTTAAAAAAGGGCGCGTTACCTTCAAAGATATGGTGAGTCAGCAGATCTCTGGAGCTTCGGGAGCGAATAACGGATTAGGCGGCACGAATCCAAAACAAGTAGGATTGGGTGGCCAAATTAGTTCTATCGATACAATTCATACACAAGGAAGTTTGCAAACTACGGCAAGACCACTAGATTTAAGTATTTCAGGAGATGGATTCTTCGTATTGTCTAATGGTACTGACACATTGTATACGAGATCTGGAAACTTCTATTTAGATGCAGAGGGCAATGTCGTGAATAGCGATGGCTATTATTTACAAGGCGAGGGCGGTGGAAATATTACTATACCTCCGGAAGCTCAAAGCTTTAGTATTGGTGCAGATGGAAGTATTACAGCAGTAGGAGCTACTGTAGATGGAGGGCCTATTCAGTTGGCCAAATTTCCTAATCCTGATGGCTTGGAAAAAGCAGGTGGAAATATGTACAGGGAGTCTAGTAACTCTGGAGAGCCGGAGTTAGGTGCCCCGGGAGGAGAAACGGGAGCTGGTAAAATCGTTTCCGGCACACTAGAAATGTCAAACGTTGACCTTTCTGAAGAGTTTACAGAAATGATCGTGGCACAGCGTGGCTTCCAGGCGAATACGCGTATTATTACGACGTCGGATGAAATTCTTCAGGAGCTTGTGAATCTGAAGCGGTAATGACTGATTTGTAAATGAGGGAGGTGTCAGGGTTGGAGCTGCCGCTTCAACCCTGAAAATCTATTGATTAGTGTAACGAGATTAAATGGCAAATCGTTTTCGCTGAATGCTCTTTATATTGAAACGATTGAGAGTTTCCCTGATACAACCATTACACTTTCGAATGGAAAGAAATATATTGTGCGCGAGTCGGAGGAAGAGGTAAGAAAGCGGTTGGAAGAGTTTTATCGCCGGGTGCACGTATTAGGGAAAATGGAACAGGGAGAGATGAAGAATGGAGACTGAAGCGAAAGCCGGAAAAGGGAATAACAAGCTGCTCACCGTGATGATCGTCATGTTGACAGTCATTTTATTGATCGGCACCGTAGCAATCATCATTATCTTAAAGTCTTCTAAAGAGGGCAGTGCAAAAGAGCCTGACATTGATGAGGTCATTGAGTCCTCAGTAGATATTCCGGAAATGACGACGAATCTTGCGTCGGATGACTATATCCGCATCTCATTTAAAATTCAGACAGACAGTAAAAAAACGCAAGAGGAACTAACAAAGCGTGATTTCCAAGCAAAGAATATTATTATTGAAGAGCTTTCTGAAATGAAATCGCAGGATTTAAAAGGGAAAAAAGGAAAAGAACAATTGACAAATCGGCTAAAAGATCAGTTAAATGAAATTATGCAGGATGGAGAAGTGCTTGACGTTTATATCACCTCTTATATTATCCAGTAATACATGACAATTTATTTGATGGAGGTGACAGCATGCCGGGAGAGGTTTTATCGCAAAATGAAATAGATGCCTTGCTGTCCGCTCTTTCTACAGGAGAAATGAATGCGGATGAACTGAAGAAGGAAGAGCAGGAGAAAAGGGTCAAAGTTTACGATTTTAAGAGAGCCCTCCGCTTTTCAAAAGACCAAATTCGCAGCTTAACGCGGATGCATGATAATTTTGCTCGAATCTTAACGACTTTTTTCTCTGCTCAGCTGCGGACGTTCGTACAGATTTCAGTCGCATCAACGGATCAAGTCCCTTATGAAGAATTCATCCGCTCTATTCCCAATATGACGGTGCTAAATGTCTTTGAAGTGCCGCCGCTTGATGGTCACGTTCTGATGGAAGTGAACCCCAATATTGCCTACGCTGTTTTAGATCGATTACTTGGCGGCCGCGGAGCAAGTGTCCACAATGTTGAGGGATTAACGGAAATAGAAACAAAGATTATGTCGAATATATTTGAACGGGCGTTCGAGAATTATCGTGAGGCCTGGTCAAATCTTATGGATATTGATCCACTTATGACAAATTTTGAAGTAAATCCACAATTTTTGCAGATGGTATCTCCGAATGAAACGGTAGTTGTGATATCATTAGATACAACAATTGGCGAAACGACAGGCATGATTAATATTTGTATACCTCACGTCGTTTTAGAGCCAGTAATCCCCAAACTTTCTGTCCATTACTGGATGCAAAATCCGGACAAAAAAGAAAGGCAGCCAGGGGAGTATGAAAATTTACAACGACGAATTCAAAAAGCAGAAGTTCCTATTATAGCTGAACTTGGCGGTACTACTATTATGGTAGAGGACTTTTTGGCGCTTGCTGTCGGTGATGTTATTGAGATGGAAAAAAGTATCAATGAGCCGCTCATCGTAAAGGTTAGCGATATTCCAAAATTCACTGCACAACCTGGAAAAATGAATAAAAAAATGGCCATTCAAATTCTTGATGAGTTCAAGGGGGGAGATGAGGACAATGGGTGACGGCATGCTTTCTCAAGAAGAAATAGATGCCTTGTTAAGAGGTACAGCTGATACAAACGAAGAAAGCGATCATACAATGGAGGCAGCCGCTGCATCGGCTACAGAAACGTATGTAGACTCTTTTGAGCAGGATACCCTCGGCGAAATCGGTAACATTTCATTTGGGAGCTCTGCTACGGCACTTTCTAGTTTATTAAATCAGAAAGTGGAAATTACAACGCCAACAGTCAGTGTGATCGATCGTCAAAATCTAAAGGATGAATTTCCTCATCCATATGTAGCAATTGAAGTAGAGTATACAGAAGGGTTTACAGGGGCGACTAATTTGCTCGTTATTAAACAATCAGATGCAGCCATCATTGCGGACTTAATGCTCGGAGGCGATGGGACCAACCCTGGCGAAAACCTAGGAGAGATCCAATTAAGCGCCGTACAAGAGGCAATGAACCAGATGATGGGTTCGGCTGCAACCTCTATGTCAACGATTTTTAATAAGCGTGTTGATATTTCTCCGCCTTCGATCGGCATAATGGATTTGAATGTAGGGAAGGGCGAAGATGCGCTAAAAGAACAAGAACTGCTTGTGAAAATTTCTTTCCGTTTAACGATTGGCGATCTCATTGATTCCAACATTATGCAGCTTGTTCCATTAGAGTTTGCTAAAGGGCTTGTTCATGAATTAATGAACCCTTCGGTTGAAGAAGCGCCTGCACCAGAAATAGCGAAGGAGCCTCAAGCTCAGCCGGAGCCGGCTCAAACGGTGAATCAGCAATCAACAGCTCCAGCTTCACCTGCTCCGACTCAGCATAATAGCCAGCAGCCTGCACAGGCAAATGGACAAGCAGCGAATGCCTCTGTTCAGCAGCCGCCTGTCAATGTCCAGCCTGCTTCTTTTGCTTCGTTTGAACCACCGCCACTACAGGAGCATGAAACACGCAATTTAAGCATGCTGTTGGATATACCCTTGCAAGTAACGGTAGAGTTGGGAAGAACGAATCGATCGGTAAAAGATATTCTTGACTTAACAGCAGGTTCTATTATCGAGCTGGATAAACTAGCTGGTGAACCGGTTGATATCCTTGTCAACAGCCGATTAGTAGCTAAGGGAGAGGTCGTTGTCATTGAAGAGAATTTCGGCGTTCGCATTACAGATATTTTAAGTCAGAGCGACCGTCTAAGAAACTTAAATTAATTTTATTCTGGGGGTTAGTAACGATGGGAAATCGTATTCTAGTTGTGGATGATGCTGCATTCATGCGCATGATGATTAAAGACATTCTCACAAAAAACGGATTTGAAGTAGTGGGAGAAGCCTCTGATGGGGCGCAAGCTGTTGAGAAATACAAAGAATTAAAACCAGATTTAGTTACAATGGATATTACAATGCCTGAAAAAGACGGCATCTCCGCTTTAAAAGAAATTAAGGCAGATGATCCAAATGCTAGAATCATTATGTGTTCAGCCATGGGTCAGCAGTCAATGGTTATTGATGCGATTCAGGCGGGGGCAAAAGACTTTATCGTAAAGCCTTTCCAGCCGGATCGTGTTATTGAAGCAATTTCCAAAACTTTAGCATAAAAGCTTAAGAAGGTGCGTTATTTGATCAAACAACTTTTTAAGCCTTTCGCTTTGATCCTCTTCAGTATGGCTCTGTTTGCAGGCAATGTTTCTGTTGCGCAAGCAGAGCCATTTGACAATAATGTGAAAGACTGTTTAGAAAGTCCTAAAAAGTGTGGACAGGAAACAGAACTGCCGAAGACGGAAAAGCAGGGCAAACAAAATCAACAAATAGAAACAGGGACAGCGGTTGGCGTGACGATTTGGGACTTTTTAAAAATGATAGGAGCGCTCATTTTTGTTCTCGCCCTTATTTATTTTATACTGCGCTTCGTTAATCAAAAAAGCCGTTCTTACCAGCAAACAAAATTAATTCAGCATTTAGGAGGTACACCACTTGGAGGGAACCGCTCGATTCAATTGGTAAAAGTAGGAGAGAGGGTTCTAATTCTCGGAGTGGGGGAGAATATTCAACTGCTTCAAGAGATTGACGATGAGGAGGAACGATCCCGCTTTGTTGATCACTATAGCAATCAAATGGATCAAATGCTGCAACCGCAGGATGTTATGACGAAACTAATCAGCAAATGGAAAGGCCAAGAAACACAAAAAAGCGAGAAGAAGGATCCTTTTAAACAAGTATTTGAGAATAAACTGAGTGAGATAAAACAATCGCGCAAGCAGGCCATTTCCAAAATGAACGACAGGGAGAAGAAGCAAGATGAATGAGTTTATGGAGTTTTTCAACAATAGTTCTCCTGATAATGTATCGGCGTCGGTCAAACTCTTTCTCTTACTGACTGTGTTATCGATTGCTCCTAGCATTTTGATTATGATGACATGTTTTACGCGGATCATTATCGTATTGTCTTTCGTAAGGTCGGCGCTCGCAACTCAACAAATGCCGCCGACGCAAGTATTGCTTGGGCTTGCATTGTTTTTAACTTTCTTTATTATGGCTCCTGTATTTCAACAAATAAATGATGAAGCACTTACCCCGTTATTTAATGAAGAGATCAACCTTGAACAGGCCTATGACAAAGCAAGTGTGCCGCTAAAAGAGTTTATGAGTGAACAGACGAGGCAAAAAGATTTAGAGCTGTTTCTAAACTATTCGGGAGCAGAACGGCCGAAAACCGTCGAAGATATTCCTTTAGCTTCTCTTGTTCCGGCATTTGCTTTAAGTGAAATTAAAACCGCTTTTCAAATTGGCTTCATGGTCTTTATCCCGTTTCTCGTAATTGACATGGTGGTTGCTAGTATTCTAATGTCGATGGGGATGATGATGCTTCCGCCAGTGATGATTTCTCTTCCTTTTAAAATTTTGCTATTTGTTCTTGTAGACGGTTGGTATTTAGTCATTCAATCTTTGCTGAAAAGCTTTTAAGTAGGTGGAATAATGAATTCTGAAATGGTCATCTCTTTAGCTGAGAAAGGTGTTTACACAACGATTATCGTTTGTGGCCCGCTTCTTATGATTGCCCTTGTCGTTGGTCTTGCGGTTAGTATCTTTCAGGCGACGACTCAAATCCAAGAGCAGACGCTGGCTTTTATTCCGAAAATTGTCGCCGTTTTAATTGGTCTTATCTTTTTCGGCCCCTGGATGCTCAGCAAAATGCTTTCTTATACGCTTGATATGTTTACGAATTTAACAAGATTTGTAGGTTGATTGAATGGAAGAAATAATACCTGATTTTTCTGTCTTACTATTAATTATCGTCCGTGTTTCAACTTTCTTTATAACGGTGCCGTTATTTTCACATCGGACTCTGCCAGCCATGCACCGGATCGGGTTTGCTGTTCTGCTTTCCTGGACGATGTACTATACGGTAGATGCAGGTCCTCTTGAAATTGATGGCGAGTACTTTTTGTTAATTTTGAAGGAAGCGCTTGTCGGCCTGCTCATTGGCTTAGCAGCGTACATTATGATAGCTGCTATCCAAATCGCAGGGGGGCTGATCGATTTTCAGATGGGGTTTGCTATCGCCAATGTAATCGATCCGCAAACTGGGGCGCAAAGTCCGCTCATGGGGCAATACCTTTACATGTTTGCCTTATTATTATTGCTTGCACTCAATGGCCACCATTTAATATTAGACGGCATTTTTTATAGCTACCAATACATTCCTGTTGATCAGGTATCCCTTCACTTTGGCAACGGAAGTCTCGCTGGATATGTAAGCCGTGCCTTTACTTCCATGTTTTTGATTGCTTTTCAAATGGCTATGCCCGTTGTAGCAACATTATTTTTAGTCGATGTGGCCCTTGGAGTAGTAGCCAGAACGGTGCCGCAGCTTAATATCTTTGTTGTGGGCTTCCCGATTAAAATTGGAGTTGCCTTTGTTGTTATGGGAGTGGTCATTGGACTGATGTTTACGATGTTCCAAAAGCTATTTGAACTGATGCTTTATACGATGCGTGACGTAATGACATTACTAGGGGGCACATAAAGTGGAGAAATTGCGGTTAGACCTCCAATTTTTTGCCGGAGAGAAGACAGAAAAAGCGACCCCGAAAAAAAAGCAGGATGCCCGTAAAAAAGGACAAGTTGCAAAAAGTCAGGATGTCACAACAGCGATCAGTCTTTTATCATTGTTCGGCTTCTTATTCATTGGCTCTTCCTTTATTGGAAAAGAAATTCTTCATTTATTTAAGCATTCACTTCAATATTACCTTACTATGCCAGTGACAGAGTCTAACCTTAAAGTGATTGTTCTCGAAATTATGGGGCAGCTTGTCTATATATTAGGACCGGTTATGCTCGTGGCTCTTCTAGCAGGGGTGGCAGCGAACTTTTTGCAAGTAGGTTTTTTGGTAACAGGAGAGCCGTTGAAACTGAAGCTCGAGAAGTTAGATCCTATTAAAGGATTCAAGCGGATTTTTGCCGTCAGAGCATTAGTAGAATTATTAAAATCACTGTTAAAAATTACTTTTGTCGGTGCCATTACCTTTTTTATCTTATGGTCCAATATTGAAGAAGTCATAAAGCTCTCATTTAAGTCCGTTGCCGACGGATTAAGGACTGTGGGGGCGTTAACGCTGCAAATGGGAGCAGCTGCTTCAGCTGCGCTTCTTTTTCTGGCACTGCTGGATTTTTTATATCAAAAGTATGATTTTGAAAAAAGCATTCGTATGTCAAAGCAGGACATTAAAGATGAATACAAAAACATAGAAGGCGATCCGCTGATCAAGTCAAAAATTAAACAGCGGCAAAGGGAAATGGCGATGAGCCGTATGATGCAGGAAGTGCCGCAGGCCGACGTTGTCATTACAAACCCAACCCATTATGCAATCGCTTTAAAATATGATGAAAAAGAGGCTGATGCACCAGTGGTCGTAGCAAAAGGAGTCGACTACTTAGCTCAGAAAATTAAGTATGTGGCTGGTGAAAATGAAGTAGAGCTGATTGAAAACAGACCGCTGGCAAGAGCGCTTTACGATCAAGCAGAGATCGGTCAGCCAATCCCAGAAGAGTTTTTCAAAGCAGTGGCTGAGATTTTGGCTTATGTTTATCGTCTGAAAAATAAATTGTAAGTTTTGTTGTTAGGAGAGAGAGTAATGAAAGCAAGAGACATCTCCGTATTGCTAAGTGTCATTTTAATAGTAGCGA
This sequence comes from Pseudobacillus wudalianchiensis, assembly GCF_001685015.1. GTDB lineage: Bacteria > Bacillota > Bacilli > Bacillales > Domibacillaceae > Pseudobacillus > Pseudobacillus wudalianchiensis. The sequence goes on along the minus strand of NZ_MAYT01000028.1, from coordinate 168,511 downwards.
TGCTAATTATTCCGCTGCCGTCATGGCTGCTAAGTGTGTTAATTATTATAAATATTTCTCTTGCGCTTTTAGTGCTGCTCATTTCAATGAATATGAGAGAAGCATTGGAGTTCTCTGTATTTCCATCCTTGCTCTTGTTATTAACATTATTTCGACTGGGGCTAAATGTGTCGACGACGCGTTCTATCTTGAGTAAAGGGGAGGCTGGCGGCGTTGTCGAGACATTTGGGACATTCGTCGTCGGCGGAAATATCGTCGTCGGAATGGTTGTCTTTCTTATCTTAATTATTATCCAGTTTATCGTTATTACAAAAGGATCAGAACGGGTATCTGAAGTAGCAGCCCGCTTTACGCTTGATGCGATGCCTGGGAAACAAATGAGTATTGATGCTGATTTGAATGCGGGTATGATTTCAGAGCAGGAAGCGAGAGAAAGACGGGAAAAAGTCAGCCGTGAATCCGACTTCTACGGAGCAATGGACGGTGCGACAAAATTCGTTAAAGGGGATGCGATCGCAGGTATCATCATTGTTATCATCAACTTAATTTTCGGGATGATTGTCGGTGTCGTTCAGCAAGGACTTCCAGCTGCCGAAGCCGCCGCTCGTTATTCACTATTAACAGTCGGTGATGGAATTGTCTCTCAAGTGCCTGCTCTTTTAATTTCAACAGCAACAGGAATTGTGGTGACACGTGCCGCTTCAACAGGAAATCTCGGAGAAGACATTATGTCACAGCTCCTTGCTTTTCCCATGATGCTTTATGTGGCAGGCGGTACGATTTTCTTGCTTGGTATCGCGACACCTATCAATGATGTGTTAACGATTCCTATTGCTGGTGCCCTCGCTTTTGGCGGCTATATGCTGCAGCGTACACCCAAAAAAGAAGAAGTGGACATATTCGAAGCGGAAGAAGAAATGGAGACAGAGGAATTGAAGAGTCCGGAGAGCGTCGTGAACTTGTTAAATATTGATCCAATTGAGTTTGAGTTTGGCTATGGGCTCATTCCACTAGCTGACGCTAGCCAAGGTGGCGATTTGCTCGACCGGGTCGTGATGATCCGCCGCCAGCTTGCGATTGAATTAGGGCTTGTCATTCCGGTTGTCCGCATACGAGATAATATTCAACTGCAGCCAAATGAATATCGAATTAAAATAAAAGGCAGCGTTATGGCCTCGGGTGAATTGCTGCTCGATCATTACCTTGCTATGAGTCCTGGAGAAGACGATGACACAATCGAAGGCATTGATACGATTGAACCGTCTTTTGGCTTGCCGGCAAAATGGATTACGGAAGAAATGAAAGAACAAGCAGAGATTTTAGGATATACAGTCGTCGATCCGCCGAGCGTCGTCTCTACCCATTTAACGGAAGTCATTAAAGCTAACGCTTATGAGCTGCTCGGCCGTCAGGAAACACAGCAGCTTATTGATCATTTAAAAGAGTCTTATCCGATTTTAGTAGATGAAGTAACGCCTAATCCTTTAACAGTAGGGGAAGTTCAAAAGGTATTGGCTAAATTGTTAAAAGAAAATATTTCGATTAGAAATTTGCCAATCATCTTTGAAACGCTAGCCGATTTTGGGAAAATGACGTCTGATACAGATCTGTTAACAGAATATGTGCGTCAGGCACTGGCAAGACAAATCACAGGGCAATTTGCCGAGACAGGAGAACCACTAAGAGTTATTACACTATCAGGGCAAGTAGAAAAGCGGGTAGCGGACAGCGTTCAACAGACAGAGCACGGGAACTTTTTATCACTTGATCCGACTGATTCCCAGCGAATACTGGAAGCGATGGCAGCTCAGGTAGAACAAGTTTCGTTTATGCAGCAGGCACCGATTATTTTATGCTCGCCTGCCATCCGCATGTACGTAAGACAGCTTGCTGAGCGGTATTTCCCGCAATTGCCAATCTTATCTTACAATGAACTAGAGCCTAATGTTGAAGTTCAAAGCGTAGGGGTGGTGAACTTAGATTGAAAGTGAAAAAATACACGGCATCGTCCATGCCAGAAGCAATGAAGAAAATTCGCGCTGAACTTGGAGAACAGGCCGTACTTCTACAATCGAAAACCGTGTATACCAGAGGCTTTTTAGGATTATTTAAAAAGAAATTGATCGAAGTAGTAGCGGCGATTGATCCTAATCCACCGCAAGAAACAATTCGGTTAAAGGAAGCAGTCACGCCTGCTGTTGCAAACAGCAGGCCCCCCCTTCAGTCTAAGACAGAAAAAAATAGCGAAGAGATGCTGAAAAAGGAATTAAATGAACTAAAGGAGATCGTAAAACAATTCTCTAGAGTAGATCATTTATCACTAGATGCTTATCCAGATGAGCTTAAGCTGCCAATTGTAAAATTAAAAAAACAAGAGGTAGCGGATCCGTTGATTACGGAATTAAAGCAGGTCCTTTTAGAAAAGTGGAAGCAAGTAAAAGGACAGGTTAGCGAAGACATGGTTGATGAATGGAGCAGGGAGTGGCTTATTGAAAAAATTAAGCCTTTGCAGCATGAACAGCTGCCTTTTCTAAAAAAGTTTGTGAACATTGTGGGGCCGACTGGTGTAGGAAAGACAACAACACTCGCAAAGATCGCTGCGGAAAGTGTATTGGAAAAAAAACTTAAGACAGCTTTTATCACGACTGACACCTATAGAATTGCCGCAATTGAACAGTTGAAAACATATGCGGATTTATTGAAAGTACCCGTAGAAGTAACGTATAAACCAGCCGACATTCAGCAGGCTATTGAAAAATTTAAAGGTTATGATGTTGTTTATATTGATACAGCAGGCCGCAATTATTTAGAAGAACAATTTATTAAAGAGTTAAGAGCGATGATTCCTTTTGAAAAAATGGAAAATTATTTAGTCTTATCGCTCACTTCAAAAGAACAGGATATCCATGCGGTGATCCATCAATTTTCAGCTGTGCCTATCCATCAGTTTATTTTTACAAAAATGGACGAGACAACGAGTCATGGGGCAATTATAAATGTCATGTGCCAATATGGAAAGGGCGCAGCTTTTTTAACCAATGGGCAAAATGTACCGGACGATTTGGTCCGTCCTGAACCTGAAACAATCGCTGATATTATTTTTGGTGATCGCCTATGACAAATCATGATCAAGCAGCAGAACTACGGAAAAGATTGAACCGGCTGGCAGGAAGAAGAGCCAAGACGATAGCCGTAGTGAGCGGAAAAGGCGGAGTAGGAAAATCAAATATTTCGTTAAATTTTGCGATTGAGTTAACCCAAAATGGTAAAAAAGTGCTAATATTTGATATGGATATAGGGATGGGAAACATCCATGTATTGACGGGACAGTCAGCAGTTTATTCTATTGCTGACTTTTTTGAAAAGGGTCTTTCGCTTGAAGAGCTAGTGTACAAAGACAGTGAAGGCATTTCCTATATTTTAGGAGGGTCCGGTCTTAGTCAATTAATTGAGTGGGACGAAAGTCATCTAAGCCGGTGGCTAAATGATGTGGAAGAACTCCAGCAGCAATATGATTTTTTATTATTTGATATGGGGGCCGGAGCAACAAAGGAAGCGCTCAATATTCTGATGTCAGTAGACGATATAATAGTTGTTACGACTCCTGAGCCGACTGCGATTACGGATGCTTATTCCATGATGAAATACATTTATACTCATGGCGGAGAAAATGCTTTCTATCTTTTGTGCAACCGGGCAGATTCAGAGAGAGAAGGACAAGAAGCTGCAAAACGGCTGCAGCAAGCGGTCCACAAGTTTTTAGGGAAAGAAAGCTTTGAATTGGGGGTACTTCCTGAAAGTACAGTTGTAAAAAAAGCTGTCAGTGCACAGACTCCCTTTCTTACTGCTTATCCGAACGCCAAAATTTCCAAGGCACTACAGGAGGCGGTAAGAATATATAGACAGGGACAAGGAGAGTCATTGAACCAATCAGAAACAGCTAGCTTTATATCTAAGCTTCGTCATTTCTTTGTGAAAGGCAGGCGCTAATAATGAGAGAGAAAAAAGTCATCGTCGTTGATGACTCTGCATTTATGAGAAAATTGATTACTGAATTTTTGTCTTTACACCCTGAGCTAGAAGTTGTAGCGACCGCCCGAAATGGCAAAGACGCGATTGGGAAAATTAAAGAATTTAAGCCAGATGTAGTGACGATGGATGTAGAAATGCCCGAGATGGATGGGCTTGATGCCCTAGGTTATATTATGGAGAATATGCCAACTCCCATTGTGATGCTGTCAAGTTTAACCGGGACAGGTGCAGAGACCACCTTTCAGGCAATGGAAAAAGGAGCCGTTGATTTCATTAAAAAACCTTCAGGGACGATTTCACTTGACCTTCATAGAATTAAAGATGAATTGATTGAAAAAGTACTAGCTGCGAGCAAAGCGAATTTACGTTCCGTGACTTCAGTTGTGCATCCTATTACTCAAATTCCGGCAGTGCAGAATAAAAAAGATAGGAAACCCGTCAGTAACAGAAAACGAGAAAATGAGCAAAGTCTTGTAGTGATAGGGACGTCAACAGGAGGACCTCGAGCCCTTCAAAAAGTGTTGACTAAGCTGCCGGAGAATTTAGACGCGCCGGTTCTTGTTGTTCAGCATATGCCGCCGGGATTTACAAAATCTTTGGCTGAAAGGCTGGATTCCTTGTCCGCTATTCATGTTAAGGAAGCTGAAAACGGAGAGGTTCTGCAAAAAGGAGTTGCTTATATCTGTCCAGGAAACTTTCATTTAAAAGTGAAGAAAATGGAAGCGATGCTTACCGTGCACCTTGATCAATCACCTCCCATCAACGGACATCGTCCAGCAGTTGACGTAATGTTTGAATCTGTTAGCAAAGTGACAGGCCTTCATAAGGTTGCTGTTATTATGACTGGGATGGGAGCAGATGGGGCAAACGGGCTAATTAAGCTAAAAGAAGCAGGAAATGTGCAGGCAATTGCAGAGTCTGAAGAGTCATGTGTCGTATTTGGAATGCCACGAGCCGCTATTGCTACCCGCTTGGTGGATTGTACAGTTCCCGTGGAACATATTGCTGAAAAAATTTTAGAGTATATAGGATAGAAAGGGTGAGTGGCTGATGGAAGTGAATCAATATTTAGAAGTTTTTATTGATGAAAGCAAGGAGCACTTGCAGGCGATCAATGAAAACTTGTTATTATTGGAAAAGAATCCAGAGGATCTTGCGATTGTTAATGAAATTTTCCGATCTGCCCATACGTTAAAAGGAATGTCTGCCACGATGGGGTATGAGGATCTCGCTAACTTAACGCATAAAATGGAAAATGTTCTTGATGCGATTCGTAATCACAAGCTTCACGTTACGGCTGATATTTTAGATGTAGTTTTTGCTTCGATTGATGATTTAGAAGCGATGGTGCAGGATATTGCTGCTGGCGGTACGGGTAAGCGGGATGTATCAGACATCGTTGACAAACTTTTGAAGATTGAAAATGGAGAAACGGTAAATAGCACCGCAGCTTTTGCACAAACAGAAGCCTCTCCTTCCGTCAGTCCTTCCTCTACTGTAAAGTATGATGAATTTGAATACACAGTCATTCAGCAGTCGAAGGAGCAAGGTTTTAATTGTTTAGAAGTGGCTGTAGAACTGCGGGCCGATTGTGTACTTAAGGCGGCTCGCGTATTCATGGTGTTTGAAGTACTAGAAAAATGCGGAGAAGTGATTAAGTCAACACCTTCTACTGAAGAGCTCGAATCAGAGCAGTTTGATGAACGTTTTGTGGTAACGCTGATTACTCAAGAGCCGGCTGAGGATATTGAGAGCAAGGTGAAAAAGGTCTCGGAAGTGGAACGGGTAACGGTGACTGAGTTTATTGCGCAGCCGTTGAAAACGGAAGAAGCAGAAAGAGAAGTAGCGGCCGCTGCTGCACCGGCACCACCAATGCCAACGGCAATTCCCGAAAAAACAGAAAAGAAAGAAGAGCCAAAGCAGGGGAAACAACAGGCTGTTTCAAACAAAACTATTCGTGTAAATATTGAGCGGCTTGATATTCTAATGAATTTATTTGAAGAGCTCGTTATTGACAGAGGGCGTTTAGAACAAATTTCAGGTGAGCTTAATAATCCGGAGTTAAATGAAACAGTCGAAAGAATGTCTAGAATTTCAGGTGATCTGCAGACGATTATTCTTAATATGCGGATGGTGCCGGTAGAAACGGTATTTAACCGTTTCCCCCGAATGGTACGCCAGCTAGCACGTGATTTGAATAAAAAGATTAATTTGGAAATTATTGGTGCTGAAACAGAATTGGATCGAACAGTTATTGATGAAATTGGTGATCCGCTTGTTCACTTAATTCGTAATGCGATCGATCATGGAATTGAAACACCTGAAGAACGTAAAGCGAAAGGCAAATCCGAAGAAGGTACTGTTAAGCTCAAAGCCTATCATAGCGGAAATCATGTCTTCATTGAAATTGAAGATGATGGAGCAGGTATTAACAAAGAAAAAGTCCTTCATAAAGCACTTGCAAAGGGTGTAGTGACAGAAGAGCAAGCAGCCTCTATGTCAGATAATCAAATTTATGAATTAATTCTAGCTTCTGGCTTTTCAACTGCTGACAAGATATCTGACATTTCTGGACGCGGTGTAGGCTTGGATGTAGTAAAAACAACCATTGAGTCTCTCGGCGGCTCAATTGGCATCGAAGCGGCCGAAGGAGCCGGTTCGGTCTTCCTTATTCAACTGCCGCTGACTCTGTCCATTATCTCAGTCATGCTAGTAGAAGTAGAAAAAGAAAAATATGCGATTCCGCTGTCCTCTATTATTGAGACGGCAATTGTTAAAAAAGAAGACGTTTTAAATGCTCATACACAGCAGGTCATTGATTTCCGAGGAAAGATTGTACCGCTCGTCTTTTTAGAGCGCATCTTTGAAGTACCGAAGGAAACTCAGGAAGATGATTTTTACTCTATTGTGATCGTACGTAAAGGGGATAAAATGGCTGGTTTAGTCGTTGATTCCTTTATTGGTCAGCAGGAAGTCGTGCTTAAGTCACTGGGAAATTATTTATCAAATGTGTTTGCTATTTCAGGCGCAACTATTCTTGGGGATGGACAAGTCGCTTTGATCGTAGACTGCAACGCCTTAATAAAATAATGAGTAAATAAGAAAAGGAGGTCAAACAAATGAGTGAAATCACAGCTCCGTCCATGATCAAAGTGATTGCTTTTCAATTAATGGATAAAGAATATGCGTTTCCGGTCCACCAAGTCCAAGGCATTGAAAAGTTGATACACATTACGCGCGTACCAGGGACTGTGCCTTTTATCAAAGGAGTGATTAATCTACGAGGCGTTGTAACGCCAATCATCGATTTGCGTAAGCGATTCGGCTTGCCAGAGAAAGAATATGACGAACAAACAAGAATTATTATTGCATCTTCTGATGATATTGAAGTTGGTCTCGTTGTAGACAGTGCAAATGATGTTCTGGATATTCCTAAAAGCATTATCGAGCCTCAGCCTGACATTGTGGGGGCTGTGGAAGCAGAATATATTACAGGTGTCGCCAAGCTTGAAAAAAGACTGCTGATTTTATTAAATTTAGAGAGAGTTTTTAAGTAGAGGCAGAGATTATGAATTATATAGAAAAGATTAATACAACCCACTTAGATATATTAAAAGAATTCGGTAATATCGGTGCTGGACATGCTGCTACGGCCCTTTCTACTTTATTAAATAAGCAGATTGACATGAAAGTTCCAAGCGCCCGCATTGTCTCCTTCAACGATATGATGGAAATGGCGGGCGGAGCGGAACAGGAAGTCGTCAGTGTAAGTTTGAGAATCGAAGGCGAAGTCACGGGTAACATGTTTTTTGTGCTCTCTTTACAGCAAGCAGAAAGCTTTATTAGCAACATGACGGGCAATCCAGCTTTTTCTTTTAAGGGAGCCGGGGAGCAAAGTATTGGATTATCCGCTATGCAGGAACTGGGAAACATTCTATCCGGCTCTTATTTATCAGCGCTTGGGGACTTTACTCACCTGCAGATCTATCCTTCCGTGCCAGAGCTCGCGATCGATATGTTTGGCGCTATTATTAGCTACGGACTTGTTGAGTCTTCCCAATATGGAGATTATGCAATTGTCATCGAAACGATTTTAAAGGAAGTAGAAGCAGGGCATACAGATGAAATGAAAGGGCATTTTTTCCTGCTTCCGGATCCCCTGTCATTTGGACCAATATTTGAGGCTCTTGGAGTCGGTTTATATGAGTAGTACTGGTCAAATAGTAAAAGTAGGAATTGCCGATTTAAATATTGTCCGCCCGCCTCATGTGATCCGCACATCGGGACTTGGGTCTTGTGTAGGGGTCGTTATTTACGATGAACGGGCATCAGTCGCCGGGATGGTACACGTTATGCTGCCAGATTCAGCGCTTGCTAAATCTGGTCATATTAACAAAGCAAAATATGCAGACACAGGCATTAATGAATTAATCGCCTTGTTGAAATTAGAGGGAGCACAGGTCTATAGGTTAAAAGCTAAGATTGCCGGTGGCGCTCAAATGTTTCAATTCAGTTCACAAAACAGCTCCTTCAAAATTGGGCCGAGGAATGTAGAAGCTGTAAAACAAATGCTGCAAACACACCATATACCGATTGTAGCTGAAGATGTCGGTGGGAATAGCGGCCGTACGATTGAATTTGATCCACATAGTTGTGAGCTTCAAATCAGAACAGTCAATAAAGGAAGTCACATTATTTAAGAAGGACATACATATGTCCCTTCAGGCTGTTGACAAACGCTTGCTTTCAATTAACCTGAAATGTTGAAAATAGACTCTTCCTATAATCTTTTGGGGACATATAAATGTCCCTTTTTCTCTATTTTTAAAATTTATTTGCGTTCTGGCGGTATTTTCTAATAAAATGTGGAAGATAAAGAATAAATAGTCTGACCGTCTTTTTCAGAAAAACTTCTCTGAGAGGTCAATCCGAGGAGGAGAAACATCAAATATGGCCAAACAGAATAGATATGATGAACAAAAGCTGTGGGCTGCTTGGAAAGCATCAGAGGATCCAGAGGCAGGAAATTTGCTTGTGGAGAAATACATGCCGCTCGTATCTTTCCATTCTCAACGAATCGCCGCAAGCTTGCCGAAAAGTGTGAATAAGGAAGATATTAAAAGTCTTGGCTTAATGGGTTTATACGATGCGTTGAAAAAATTTGATCCGGCTCGTGATTTAAAGTTTGATACGTATGCTTCTTTTCGTATTCGTGGTGCTATCTTAGATGGACTTCGAAAAGAAGACTGGCTGCCGAGAGGAACGAGAGAAAAGGCGAAAAAAATCGAAGCAAAAATTGAAGAGCTAGAACAAAAGCATCTTCGGAGAATTACCGCAGCAGAAGTAGCAGAACAGCTTGATATTCCAGAAGAAGAAGTACATCAGACGATGACAGAGCATTTGTTTTCTAATGTTCTGTCAATGGACGAACAAGTGCATGACAACGAAGACTCAGAAGGAAAGAGTTTTGTTTTAAAAGATGACAAAGCAGATTTGCCCGAGGATGTGCTCGTTAAGGGTGAGCTTGTTCAGGAGTTGACAGGAGAAATTGCTAAGCTGTCAGAGAAAGAACAACTCGTACTCAGCTTATTTTATCATGAGGAATTAACATTAACTGAAATCGGTGAGGTTATGAATCTCTCAACCTCAAGAATTTCACAAATTCACTCAAAAGCGTTATTTAAGTTAAAGAATCAACTTATAAAAATTAATGGCCCCGTACATTAAAGAAAACGTTCTACTCGTAAGGAGATCTAATGGCTACTCTATTTATTTTTATTTCATTTATACTTAATGTTGTTGCTCTTTTTGCAATTATTCTACTGTTTATGAGACAAAATCGATTATATGAAATAAAAAAGCAGCAAGAGAAGCTGGTAGCAGATATGGAAGAAATGATGAATGCTTATTTGCTGGAAATGAAAGAAGAGAACGAGAAGTTAATCAAAGAGCTTTCAGTCTCACAGGCAGTACAGGGCTCTGTTTCAGATAGCAAACGCTCTGTTGCGAAAACTGTCGAAGAGACTAATTTGGACACACGATTGCAGGAAGAGTCTTTGTCGATTGCTGTTCCTTCCATGCAGCGGGTCCGGGCTGCCAAAGTGTATAGCATGACAAGTAAAACGTCGGAGGAAGTCGAAAAGAAACAAGCTGAAGAAAAAGAGATGCTGCCGAATCAACAAGAAAAGCCTGACGATATCTTTTCATTAAAAGATCAGGGGCTGAGCGTAGAAGAGATTGCCCAAAAATTAAATAAAGGAAAGACAGAAGTAGAATTAGCATTGAAATTTGCTGATGCTGGCAAAAATAGTTGATTGCATTGCCAGGCTGTGGTATATTTACTAACGGTGTTATCACACACGCTCGCGGATTTGATCAGATGGTGCTGTCTAGCAGGCAGTTTCTGATCAAAAATGATGGGAGCGGAGGAAAAATTAAAAACCATTAGGAGGAACCAAAACATGTCAGTTATTTCAATGAAGCAATTGCTTGAAGCTGGTGTTCACTTCGGTCATCAAACTCGCCGTTGGAACCCAAAAATGAAAAAATATATTTTCCAGGAGCGTAATGGAATTTATATTATCGATCTTCAAAAAACAGTAAGAAAAGTTGAAGAAGCGTATAAGTTTGTAAGAGAATTAGCTGAAAACGGCGGAAAAGTTCTTTTCGTTGGAACTAAAAAACAAGCTCAAGAGTCTGTTAAAGAAGAAGCAGAACGTTCAGGAATGTACTATGTAAACCAACGCTGGTTAGGTGGTACATTAACAAACTTCTCAACTATCCAAAAACGTGTGCAACGCTTGAAAAACATCGAAAAGATGGAAGAAGACGGCACATTTGACGTACTTCCTAAAAAAGAAGTTGTACAATTGAAAAAAGAGCACGAACGCTTAGTGAAATTCCTTGGTGGAATTAGAGATATGAAAGATCTGCCTGATGCACTTTTCATTATCGATCCTCGCAAAGAGCGTATTGCTGTTGCGGAAGCTCGTAAATTAAATATTCCAATCGTTGGTATCGTTGATACAAACTGTGATCCGGATGAAATCGATTATGTGATTCCGGCAAACGATGATGCGATCCGCGCTGTTAAACTTTTAACAGGCAAAATGGCTGATGCGATCCTTGAAGCGAAACAAGGAGAAGAAACAGCAGAAGAAACAGTAGAAGTTGAAGAAACAGCAGCTGCTGAGTAAAAGTTGATAAAAAGGTGATAAGTAGACCTTCTCTTATCACCTTTTTTTAGAAAGAAAAAAGTAAAATTGTGCATCATAAAGAAGCATATGACTCAAAGGAGGAAATGGATTATGGCAATTACTGCTCAAATGGTTAAAGAACTGCGTGAAAAAACTGGCGCTGGCATGATGGATTGTAAAAAAGCGCTAACAGAAACTGATGGCGATATGGAAAAAGCAATTGATTTCCTTCGTGAAAAAGGAATGGCTAAGGCTGCGAAAAAATCTGATCGTATCGCTGCTGAAGGAACAACTTTCATTAAAAGCGAAGGCAACAATGCTGTTATTTTAGAAGTAAACTCAGAAACAGACTTCGTAGCAAAAAACGAAGGCTTCCAAGCACTTGTAAAAGAATTAGCTGACCATTTGTTAGCTAAAAAGCCTGCAAATGTTGAAGAAGCACTTGAGCAAAAAATGGACAACGGCCAAACAGTTGGCGATTTCATCAACGAAGCAATTGCGAAAATTGGTGAAAAGTTAACTCTTCGCCGTTTTGAAATTAAAACAAAAAGCGACAATGGCGCTTTCGGTGAATACCTTCACATGGGCGGCCGTATTGGCGTTTTAACTGTTCTTGAAGGAACAACAGATGCAAGCGTAGCAAAAGACGTAGCGATGCATGCAGCTGCTCTAAATCCTAAATACATCTCTCGTGATGCCGTTTCTGAAGAAGAAGTAGCTCGTGAGCGTGAAGTATTGACACAACAAGCTTTAAATGAAGGCAAGCCTGAAAACATCGTAGCAAAAATGGTTGAAGGCCGTATTGGCAAATTCTTCGAAGAAATTTGCTTAGTAGACCAATCATTTGTTAAAAACCCAGATGAAAAAGTAGGCAAGTTTGTTCAATCTAAAGGCGCAGAAATCACGGATCTTGTTCGCTATGAAGTAGGCGAAGGCCTTGAAAAGCGTCAAGATAACTTTGCTGAAGAAGTAATGAATCAAGTGAAAAAATAATTCTTTTCCATTCTTATGAATAGAAAGAAATTGTTATTGTTAGATGGGAATCCCTTGCCGGTTATTGGTGAGGGATTTCATCTAGAGTTTGGCAATTTTCCACAAGGTTAAAGCCGAGGCAAACCAATAACCATACATACGGAGGTTTACATGAGCGTTCCAAAATATAAACGTGTAGTATTAAAGTTAAGCGGGGAAGCACTGGCAGGCGAAGCTGGATTTGGTATCAACCCAGCAGTTATTAAGTCAATTGCTGAACAAGTAAAAGAAATTGCCGAACTTGACGTAGAGGTAGCGGTCGTAGTAGGCGGCGGTAATATTTGGAGAGGGAAAATTGGCAGTGAAATGGGCATGGATCGTGCAACAGCAGATTATATGGGCATGCTTGCTACGGTGATGAATTCAATGGCTTTACAGGATAGTCTAGAACAGCTTGGCATCGAAACGCGTGTCCAAACGTCCATTGAGATGCGACAGGTAGCAGAACCTTATATTCGTCGTCGTGCGATTCGTCATCTTGAAAAGAAGAGAGTCGTTATTTTTGCTGCCGGGACGGGTAATCCATACTTCTCTACAGATACTACAGCAGCGCTGCGTGCAGCTGAAATTGAAGCAGAAGTGATTTTAATGGCGAAAAACAACGTGGATGGTGTTTATTCCGCTGATCCGCGTGTTGATAAACAGGCAGTTAAATATGACAAGCTTTCCTATCTCGATGTGATTAAACAAGGACTTGCTGTCATGGATTCTACTGCATCCTCTTTATGCATGGACAATGACATACCGCTGATCGTATTCTCTATTACAGAAAGCGGCAATATTAAACGAGCTGTAATGGGCGAAAATATTGGAACAATTGTGAGGGGGAAAGAATAATGGCAAATCAAACAATTGAGCAGATGAAGGAAAGAATGTCAAAAGCGATTCAAGCGTATACGAGAGAGTTAGCTTCTATTCGTGCCGGACGTGCGAATGCTTCTTTGTTAGACCGTATAACAGTAGACTATTATGGGGCTCCAACACCTATTAACCAGCTTGCTTCTGTTTCTATACCGGAAGCTCGTCTTCTTGTCATTCAGCCTTATGACAAAACAGCAATGGGTGACATTGAGAAAGCAATTTTAAAGTCGGATCTTGGATTGACTCCATCGAATGACGGGTCTGTTATCCGTCTTGCTTTTCCAGCTTTAACAGAAGAACGAAGAAAAGAATTGGCGAAACTTGTTAAAAAAGAAGCTGAAGATGCAAAAGTAGCGATCCGTAATGTTCGCCGCGATGCAAATGAAGAACTGAAAAAAGCAGAAAAAGCTGGTGACATTACTGAAGATGAGCTTCGCAGCCTGACAGATGATGTTCAAAAGCAAACAGATGATTTTATTAGTAAAATTGACAGCATTGCTAAAGATAAAGAAAAAGAAATTATGGAAGTTTAATGTATGAACCCTCTTCGTTGCAAGAGGGTTTCTTTTTTTGAGCTGAATAAAAAAATACATCCAATTCTACGAAGTAATCAATGAGTAATTTTGGTATTATAATAGGTAATGATTTATTTATAATTTGGTGATGCTACATCGTGGAGGATATTTTATGATCAATAAAAAGAAATTATGGAAGACAACAGATAACCATAATGCTGAAGATCGAATAGAAACAATTAAAAAAGAACCTGTTCCGGAACATGTTGCAATTATTATGGATGGCAACGGCAGATGGGCGAAGAAAAGAGCTTTGCCTAGGATTGCTGGACACCATGAAGGAATGAAGACGGTTAAGAGAATCACGAAACTAGCTAACAAACTCGGTGTAAAGGTGTTAACGCTCTATGCGTTTTCTACAGAAAACTGGAAACGGCCGAAACATGAAGTCGATTTTCTTATGAAATTACCTGAGGAATTTCTCGGCACCTTTTTGCCGGAGCTCATTGAAGAAAATGTTCAAGTACAAATGATGGGTGAGCAAAGTCAGATTCCGAAGCATACGTTGAGCGCTGTAGAAAAGGCGATGGAAAAAACACGTGATAATGATGGCTTAATATTAAACTTTGCTTTAAATTATGGAAGCCGGGCGGAAATTTTAACGGCTGTAAAAAATATTATCCGTGATGCAAAAAATGATATACTATTAGAGGAAAATTTAAACGAAGAGCTCTTTTCTCGCTATCTTATGACGAAGCATTTGAAAGATCCGGATTTGCTGATTCGAACGAGTGGGGAAATTCGCTTAAGCAATTTTATGCTTTGGCAGCTGGCCTATACAGAGTTTTGGTTTACGGATGTGAATTGGCCAGACTTTAAAGAAAATCATTTGCTTGAAGCGATAGAAGCTTTTCAACGGCGTTCCCGCCGGTTTGGCGGTTTGTCGTAACATTTATCAGCATTAGAGTTAGGAGTATGAGAGATGAAACAACGTATAATAACCGCTGTTATTGCTGCGGCCGCATTTTTGCCGGTTGTGCTTTATGGCGGGTGGCCTTTTATTATATTGGCTTATGTAATGGCCATTATTGGCTTAATCGAAGCATTGAAAATGAAAAAAATTGCTCCTGCTTCAATGCCTGGGCTGCTTTCTATTTTGCTGCTTTGTATCGTATTGATGCCGGAACGCTTAACCAATACGATTGAACAGCTGGGCTATGATAAGCTGCAGCTTGTTGCTTTATTTGTATTGCTGCTTTTGGCGTACACTGTTATTTCTAAAAATAGGTTCCATTTTGAAGAAGCCGGATTTACAGTTTTAGCTGCCATGTATGTCGGCTTCGGTTTTTACTATTTTATCGAAACGAGAGAGGCGGGGGCCGTATTTGTCTTTTTTGCCCTTCTTATTACGTGGGCAACCGACTCTGGTGCTTATTTTGTAGGACGGTCTCTAGGGAAACGCAAACTTTGGCCAGAAATCAGTCCGAAAAAGACAGTAGAGGGATCTATTGGCGGTGTGGTGATCGCCATTGTCGTGGCTTTGATTATGGCATTGCTCACCGATATGAATATCCCTTTGCCTAAGCTATTAATTGCTACGGCTGTATTATCTGTCTTTGGACAACTTGGTGACCTGGCAGAGTCGGCTTTAAAGCGTCACTATGGAGTAAAGGATTCAGGAACGCTGCTGCCAGGCCATGGAGGTATTTTAGACCGGACAGATAGCTGGCTGTTTGTTTTCCCGCTTGTTCACTTACTGCATCTAGTGTGATAGCAGAGTTTGTTTGAGGAGATGAAAGAGATGAAGAAATTAAGTCTTTTAGGTGCAACTGGCTCCATCGGTCGTCAGACATTAGATGTGATCCAACAGCATCGTGAGGACTTCTCATTGGCTGCTTTTTCAGCTGGCCGGAACATAGAAGAAACGAGAAAGATTATTGGTGATTTTCAGCCTAAGTTAGTATCAGTAGAACTTCGAGAGGATGCAGAAAAGCTAAAAGCAGAATTTCCCTCCTTGAAAGTGATGTATGGAGAAGAGGGCCTTGTTGAAACGGCTGTTTTTGAAGAAACTGATATGCTAGTGAATGCCGTTCTTGGCAGCGTCGGCCTGCGTCCAACTTTACAAGCAATCGAGGCAGGCAAAAAAATTGCGATTGCGAACAAAGAAACACTTGTGACGGCGGGGCATCTCGTCATGGCGGCCGCAAAGAAACATAACGTTGAGCTTTTGCCTGTAGACAGCGAGCATTCAGCTATATTTCAATGTTTGCAGGGAGAGAGAAAAAAAAATATTGAGCGGCTCATTTTAACCGCTTCAGGCGGCAGTTTTCGCGACCGTACACGAGAAGAATTAAAGGATGTAACGGTACAGGAAGCATTAAACCATCCAAATTGGTCAATGGGAGCAAAGATTACCATTGATTCGGCTACAATGATGAATAAGGGGCTGGAAGTAATTGAAGCCCATTGGCTTTTTCATTTGCCATATGAACAAATTGATGTTATTTTACATCGAGAAAGTATTATTCATTCGATGGTCGAATTTCACGACAGTTCGGTAATTGCCCAGCTTGGCACTCCTGATATGCGTGTACCGATTCAATATGCGCTCTCTTATCCGGATCGGCTGCCGCTGCCCACTGCCCGGCGTTTGAACTTGCTGGAAGCAGGCCATCTTCATTTTCAGCCGATGAACCAAGAGAGATTTCGGATGCTTGCACTCGCTTATCAAGCGGGCAAGGCTGGAGGCACAGTTCCAACTGTGCTGAATGCTGCTAATGAAGCGGCGGTTGCTGCTTTTCTTGACGGGAAGATTACCTTTCTGCAAATTGATGAAATGGTAGAACGGGCTCTTGAAAAACATCAGTCTATTTCACAACCTGACTTAGAAACCATTCAGCAAACCGACAAGGAAACACGAAACTTCGTCCACTCACTTTTATAAAAAAGGTGGTTATTTATATTGAATACTGTTATAGCGTTTATCGTTATATTTGGCGCCCTCGTTTTTTTTCATGAGTTAGGCCATTTTATCTTTGCCAAGAGGGCTGGGATTCTCTGCCGAGAGTTCGCTATTGGCTTCGGCCCAAAGGTCTTCGCTCATAAAAAAGGAGAAACTATTTATACGCTTCGCCTTCTTCCATTAGGAGGATATGTCCGCATGGCTGGTGAAGATCCGGAGATGGCTGATTTAAAAGCGGGTCATCGCATCGGTGTCCTGTTCAATGAACAGGAGGAAATCGTTAAAATTATTGTCACTGGTAAAGATCGCTATCCCGAAGCACGGGTGATTGAGGTAGAGACAGCAGATCTGGAACATCAGCTTGTTATCAGAGGTTACGAAGATGGGGAAGAAGAACTGAAAACCTTCCCGATCCACCGCGAAGCTGTTATGTTAGAAGACGGAATTGAAAGCCAAATCGCACCGTGGGATCGGCAATTTGCTTCGAAAACACTCGGCCAGCGTTCTATGGCGATCTTTGCCGGTCCGCTCTTTAACTTCATTTTAGCCTTTGTTGTGTTCATTTTAATCGCTATCATGCAGGGAATGCCGACGAATGAGCCAGAGCTTGGCAAGCTGACCTCTGATGGAGCAGCTAAGGAAGCTGGATTAATGGAAGGCGACAAAGTTATCAGCATTAATGGACAAGGCGTAGCGAGCTGGAATGACATCGTCACGATTATTCAAAAGAATCCACAGTCTGAAATTGCCTTTACAGTAGAAAGAGACGGAAAAACGCTGGATATTCCGGTGACTCCGCAAGTACGTGAAGTGGAAAATCAAAAGATTGGCGTTATCGGTGTGCATAGTCCAGTAGAGAAATCCTTCTTCGGCTCCATTGTATACGGAGCGAAAGAAACTTATTTCTGGACGGTAGAGATTGTTCGATTGCTCGGCAAGCTTGTTACCGGACAATTTTCCATTGATATGCTTTCCGGCCCTGTCGGTATTTATGTATCGACTGATACCGTAGCTAAGTCAGGTATTATGAACTTGATGAAGTGGGCAGGTGTGTTAAGCATAAACTTAGGTATTATGAATTTATTACCGCTTCCAGCATTGGATGGTGGCCGCTTGCTATTTTTCCTTGTAGAAGCGTTAAGAGGCAAGCCGATTGACCGTCAAAAAGAAGGAATGGTCCATTTTGTTGGATTTGCCTTGCTGATGCTTTTAATGATCGTTGTGACATGGAATGATATTCAACGATTCTTTTTACAATAAACTAGTCTGAGGTGTATGTGATGAAACAAAGCCAAACGTTAATCCCTACTTTAAGAGAGGTACCGGCTGATGCGGATGTAAAAAGCCATCAGCTATTGTTAAAAGCAGGATTTATCCGTCAAAATGCGAGCGGAGTGTACAGCTATTTACCGCTTGGCAAAAAGGTATTACGCAAGGTAGAAGAAATTGTTCGCGAAGAAATGGACAATGCGGGAGCGGCAGAATTGTTAATGCCTGCATTGCAGCAAGCAGAATTATGGCAGGAATCTGGACGCTGGTATACGTATGGACCAGAGTTAATGCGCTTGAAAGACCGGCATGAACGGGAATTTGCCCTCGGTGCAACGCATGAAGAGGTCATTACAAGCTTAGTTCGTGATGAAGTGAAATCGTACAAGCGTTTGCCATTAACGTTATATCAAATCCAAACAAAATTCCGTGACGAAAAGCGGCCGCGCTTCGGCTTATTGCGTGGAAGAGAGTTTGTGATGAAGGATGCTTATTCTTTCCATACATCGCATGAAAGCTTGGGAGAAGTGTACGACCGGATGTATACCGCTTATTCAAATGTATTTCGCCGCTGCAGCTTAGACTTCCGGGCAGTCATTGCAGATTCAGGGGCAATGGGCGGTAAAGACACCCACGAATTCATGGTGCTTTCTGAAATTGGTGAAGATACGATTGCTTACTCAGATTCATCTGATTATGCGGCTAATATTGAAATGGCACCAGTCGTGACAACGTATGAAAAGAGTGGAGAAGCAGAACGCGAGATTGAAAAAGTGGCTACCCCAGATGCCAAAACAATCAGCAGCGTAGCAGAACTTTTAAATGTTTCTGCAGAGCAATGTTTAAAAACGCTTCTCTTTAAAGTGGACGGTGAGTATGTTGTTGTTCTCGTTCGTGGAGACCACGAAGTAAATGAAATTAAATTGAAAAATTTATTTCAAGCAGATGTCGTTGAGCTTGCTGAGCATGAGGAAGTCAATGAAGTACTTGGCTGCACAATTGGTTCACTTGGTCCAGTCCATGCAAAAGAAGGCGTGAAAATTATCGCCGATCATGCTGTAAAAGCCATTACGAATGGTGTGTGTGGAGCAAATGAAGAAGGCTTCCATTTCATCAACGTCAATGCGGAAAAAGATTACCGTGTCGATCAATATGCCGACCTGCGCTTTATTCAAGAAGGCGACTCGTCTCCAGATGGAAAAGGCAGAATTAAATTTGCTAAAGGGATCGAAGTAGGCCATATCTTCAAATTAGGAACTCGTTACAGTGAAGCGATGAATGCCACATACCTTGATGAGAATGGCCGTACACAACCAATGATCATGGGCTGTTATGGAATCGGCGTGTCCCGGACATTGGCTGCGGTAGCAGAACAGTTTAACGATGAACAAGGATTTATTTGGCCTAAGGCACTGGCTCCTTTTGACGTTCATCTCGTGCCGATCAATATGAAGGATGAGAGTCAGCGTACACTTGCTGAAGAACTGTATAGTCTGCTTCGGGAAAATCGTTATGATGTATTAATGGATGATCGTGCTGAACGTCCAGGTGTAAAGTTTGCTGACAGTGACTTAATTGGATTGCCGATTCGGGTAACCGTTGGTAAAAAGGCAGCAGAGGGAATTGTCGAGGTAAAGGTTCGTAAAACAGGTGAAGTATTAGAGGTTCAGAGAAATGAGCTTGCAGCCAAGCTGTATGAGATTTTCCAAACCATCTAATCATCATTTTGCTAGGAGAAAGCAATAGTATATAAATGATAGCTTCCCTGGCGGTGGTTAAAAGAGAACAAAGTCGGTAAAGACATTGGCAATAGAGGCGAAGTCTTTTTAGTAACGACAGGCTAGTGAGCATGTTTGCCTTTCGGGTGAGAAACCTGTTGACAAGCGACACGGCCAAGTCGATTAGACGTTCCCATACAGATGAGCAATGAAGAAAGTAAGTATTTTTCTAATTGTTTGAAGGCACCTAAAACAGGTGCCTTTTTCTTTCTGATTTTCTGTTAAAATAGAAGAGAACAATAAATTGGGAGGCATGTAAATGAGTGAAGAATCCCAGGGAAGACGACAGCGGTTCCAATTGCTCTTGCAACAATTGAAATTAACGGAAGACGCAGTCGTTCGACATTTTGAGGGAGCTGAGATTGCAAAATTAACGGTGGAGCGGCAAACAAAACGCTGGCATTTTTCTTTTGTCACAGAAAGCATCATTCCGTGTCCATTGTTAAAAACTTTTGCCAATGCACTAGATATGGCATTTAAAGAAATTGCACACGTTTCGTTTTCCATAAAAGTGAGAAATGCAGCTCTCACAGAAGAGTTGATTAATGACTATTGGACTTTTTGCATTAGCCAGCTCGAAGGTATCTCTCCTCCGATGCTTGCCTTGTTAAGTGGGCGTCCGCCTGTTGTGAAAGGAAATAAAGTAATCGTCACGGTCGGCAATGATGCGGAAGGCATGACGTTAAAAAATAAATACGGTGACTGGGTTTGCCGTACCTATCAAAATTATGGCTTTCCTGCGCTTGTGTTTGATATAGCGGTTACAGAGAAAGAAACGAATGATGAATTTCAACAGTTTTTAGAAGCTAAACAAAAAGAAGACGCGGAAAGAGCCATGCAGGCGGTTGCTGAAATGCAGAAGCGGGAAGAGAATGCAGGGGAAGAGGCAGAGACTGCTAGTGGTCCGCTTATGATCGGGTTAACGATTAAAGACGATGCCGAATTTAAAAAGCTGGAAGAAATTCAAGATGAAGAACGCCGGATCGCGATTGAAGGCTATGTGTTCGATGCCGAAACGAAAGAGCTTCGAAGCGGCCGTACGCTGTTGACGTTCAAAATTACCGATTATACCGATTCTATATTAGTTAAAATGTTTTCTCGTGATAAAGAGGATGCCGCTCTTTTCGGCCGCTTGAAAAAAGGCATGTGGGTCAGAGCGAGAGGGACTGTACAAAACGATACGTTTGTCCGCGATCTTGTTATGATTGCCAATGACGTAAATGAAATCGCCCCTGTTATGCGCCAGGATACCGCTCCTGAAGGGGAAAAGCGCGTCGAGCTTCATTTGCATACACCGATGAGCCAAATGGATGCTGTGTCGCCGATTGGTAATTTGGTCGCCCAGGCAGCTAAATGGGGACACAAGGCTATTGCCGTTACGGATCATGCGGTTGTCCAATCATTCCCGGATGCGTTCAGTGCGGGTAAAAAGCATGGAATAAAAATATTATATGGTCTCGAAGCGAACTTGGTAGACGATGGGGTGCCGATCGCCTACAATGACGTTCACCGCTTGCTTGCGGAGGAAACATATGTTGTGTTTGACGTAGAAACGACAGGGTTGTCAGCCGTTTATGACACGATTATTGAATTGGCTGCGGTTAAAATTAAAGATGGGGAAATTATTGACCGCTTTGAATCCTTTGCTAATCCGCATCATCCTCTTTCTGCAACGACTATTAATCTGACAGGGATTACGGACGACCTCGTTCAAAATGCGCCTGAAGTAGAAGAGGTACTAAAGAAATTTAAAGACTGGACAGGGGATGCCATTCTCGTCGCTCATAACGCTTCTTTTGATATGGGCTTTTTAGATGCTGGCTATGTCCGGTATAACCTTGGCAAGTCTTCGAATCCAGTCATTGACACGCTGGAATTGGCCCGTTTTTTGTACCCTGTAATGAAAAATCACAGGCTGAATACGCTGGCGAAAAAGTTCGATGTAGAACTCACTCAGCATCACCGGGCGATTTACGATGCTGAAGCGACAGGCTATTTGTTTTTGAGAATGCTAAAAGATGCGAATGAAAAAGGAATTACGTATCATGATGAGTTAAACACCCATATGGGAGACGGAGGTGCCTACAAAAGAGCCCGTCCTTATCACTGCACCATCCTCGCAAAAGATGATGTAGGGTTAAAGAATTTGTTTAAGCTCGTTTCCATCTCACATATTGATTATTTTTACCGTGTGCCGAGAATTCCAAGGTCCGTGCTGCAAAAGCATCGGGAGGGACTAATTATCGGGTCTGGCTGTGACAAAGGTGAAGTATTCGAGAGCATGATGCAAAAAGGGATGGAGCAGGCGGAAAAAGCGGCTAAGTTTTATGATTATCTTGAGGTTCATCCAAAAGAAGTATATAGCCACTTGCTTGAATTAGAGCTTGTTCGTGATAACCAGGCACTCGAAGACATTATCAAAAAAATTGTAGAGCTTGGAGAAAGAATGAAGCTGCCTGTAGTAGCTACGGGTAATGTTCACTATTTAAATCCAACCGATAAAATTCACCGTAAAATATTAATCAGCTCTCAAGGGGGAGCGAATCCGCTTAACCGTCACGAATTGCCTGATGTCCACTTTCGGACGACAAATGAAATGTTGGATGCATTTAGCTTTCTAGGAAAAGAGACAGCAGAAAAAATCGTCATTGAGAATCCGAATGCTCTGGCAGATCAAATTGCCGAAATTAAGCCTATTAAGGATGATCTGTACACACCAAAGATTGAAGGAGCCGATGAAGAGATCCGGAAGATGAGCTACGACAGGGCAAGAAGCATTTACGGTGAGGAATTGCCGGAGATCGTTGAAGCACGGTTAGAGAAAGAGTTAAAGAGCATCATCGGCCATGGGTTCGCTGTTATTTATCTCATCTCTCATAAACTCGTAAAAAAATCTTTGGATGATGGTTACCTTGTTGGTTCACGGGGATCAGTCGGTTCTTCCTTTGTCGCAACTATGACGGAGATTACAGAGGTAAATCCGCTGCCGCCGCATTATGTGTGTCCGAAATGCCGAAAGTCAGAGTTTTTCAATGATGGTTCGGTCGGTTCAGGCTTTGACTTGCCTGATAAAAATTGTCCGGATTGTGACATCAGGTATACAAAAGATGGACATGATATTCCGTTTGAAACGTTCCTTGGCTTTAAAGGGGATAAGGTGCCAGATATTGACCTGAACTTTTCTGGTGAATACCAGCCGATTGCCCACAACTATACGAAGGTGCTTTTTGGAGAAGAGTACGTCTATCGTGCCGGAACAATCGGCACAGTAGCGGATAAAACAGCCTTCGGCTATGTAAAGGGTTATGCAGGAGATAATAATTTGCAGTTGCGGGGAGCGGAGGTAGACCGCCTGGCAAAAGGATGTACTGGCGTAAAACGGACGACAGGTCAGCATCCCGGTGGTATTATCGTTGTCCCTGATTACATGGACATTTATGATTTTTCACCGATCCAATACCCTGCAGATAGTGACAAATCAGAATGGAGAACGACACATTTTGACTTCCATTCTATCCACGATAATTTGCTAAAGCTGGATATTCTCGGGCACGATGATCCGACCGTTATTCGGATGTTGCAGGATTTATCCGGCATCGACCCGAAAACCATCCCGACGGATGATCCAGAAGTGATGAAAATATTTAGCGGTACAGAATCATTAGGTGTGACAGAAGAACAAATTATGTGCAAGACCGGCACCCTGGGTATTCCTGAATTTGGAACACGTTTCGTGCGGCAAATGCTTGAAGATACAAAACCGACAACGTTTTCTGAGCTTGTGCAGATTTCAGGGCTCTCTCACGGTACAGACGTGTGGCTCGGAAACGCTCAAGAACTCATTCATAATGGCATTTGCGAATTAAGTGAGGTAATCGGCTGTCGGGATGATATCATGGTATATTTAATCTACCAGGGGCTCGATCCGGCTTTCGCTTTTAAAATTATGGAATCTGTCCGAAAAGGTAAAGGATTAACGGCTGAAATGGAAGAGGAAATGCGGGACAAAAAAGTACCGGAATGGTATATCGATTCATGTAAAAAAATTAAGTACATGTTCCCGAAGGCGCACGCGGCCGCTTACGTATTAATGGCTGTGCGGATTGCTTACTTTAAAGTCCATTTGCCGCTTCTCTACTATGCTGCTTACTTTACTGTACGGGCGGAAGACTTTGATATTGATTCGATGGTAAAAGGATCAGCGGCTATCCGGTCTCTTATCGAGGAAATTAACGCTAAAGGCTTGGAAGCTTCTCCTAAAGAGAAAAGCTTGCTGACAGTATTAGAGTTAGCGCTTGAGATGTGTGAACGCGGCTTTACCTTCCAAAAAGTAGATCTATACCGCTCGAGTGCTGATCAATTTGTCATTGACGGCGACTCACTGATCCCGCCTTTTAACTCTATACCAGGACTGGGTACGAATGCGGCTTATAACATCGTAAAAGCCCGGGAGGAAGGGGAATTCTTGTCAAAAGAAGACTTGCAGCAGCGCGGGAAAGTATCTAAAACGATTATCGAGTATTTAGACAATCATGGCTGTCTCGCCTCCCTGCCTGATCAGAATCAGCTCTCGCTTTTTTAAGGAGAATGGGCGCCCGGTTGCATAAAATAAAGGGATATGGTATATTTTTAATGGAAATACTAATTGATAACTCTCTTTGAAAGAGTGGGGCATCCCCACTCTTTCGTGTTTGTAAAGGAGTTTCATTCTTGGTCAGGGATTTTATTCAACCAGGGGGTATATATGAGCAAAGTAGTTGAAACAGTTGAACAGTTAGTAACACCAATTACTGAAGAGCTGGACTTAGAACTGGTCGATATCGAATATGTGAAGGAAGGAAAGAACTGGTTCCTTCGCGTTTACATTGACAAAGAAACAGGAGTAGATATTGAGGAGTGTGGAATGGTCAGTGAGCGGCTAAGTGAAAAGCTGGATGAGACAGATCCTATTCCTTATAACTACTTTTTGGAAGTTTCTTCTCCGGGTGCAGAACGTCCGCTTAAAAAAATCCGGGATTATGAACGTGCGGTTGGAAAGCGTGTGCACGTTAAAACATACGAACCGATTGACGGAGAAAAAACATTTGAAGGCACTTTGCTGTCGTTTGAACAAGAAGAGCTTGTGATTGAGTACTTAGTTAAAACGAGAAAAAAGCAAGTGACCATTCCGCTGGAAAAAATAGCGAAAGCTCGTCTGGCTGTCTCCTTTTCTTAAGGGAAAGTGAGTACAGCCGAGCTTTCGGCACATTCGTTTGACGTAACGAAGTAAAGCTGACAGTTTATTATTATGTAAGGGGGCGGAAAGTCCGATGAGCACTGAACTGTATGATGCTCTTTTATATTTGGAAAAAGAAAAAGGGATCGAACGCAATTTAATTATTGAGGCGATCGAAGCGGCGCTTGTCTCTGCTTATAAACGAAATTTCAATCAAGCGCAAAATGTCCGTGTTGATTTAAATCTTGAGACAGGAACGATGCGTGTTTTTGCCCGTAAAGAAGTGGTAGATGAGGTATTCGATTCCCGCCTTGAGATCTCTGAAGCGGATGCTCGCGAAATCAACCCGTCTTATGAATTGGGGGACATTGTTGAACTTGAAGTAACACCAAAGGATTTCGGCCGTATTGCTGCGCAAACAGCTAAGCAGGTTGTGACTCAGCGTGTAAGAGAAGCGGAAAGAGGCATTATTTACTCAGAGTTTATCGACCGCGAAGAAGATATCATGACAGGAATTGTCCAGCGGCAAGACTCCCGCTTTATCTACGTTAGTCTTGGTAAAATCGAGGCGCTTTTACCGCTTTCTGAGCAAATGCCCAATGAAAGCTATAAACCCCACGACCGTATAAAAGTGTACATCACAAAAGTGGAGCGGACAACGAAAGGCCCGCAAATCTTTGTTTCACGAACTCATCCAGGCTTGTTAAAGCGGTTATTTGAAATTGAAGTACCAGAAATTTTTGATGGTACAGTAGAAATTCGTTCCGTTTCCCGAGAAGCAGGCGATCGTTCCAAAATTTCTGTATATGCAGAAAACCCTGAAATCGATCCGGTTGGCGCTTGCGTAGGGCCAAAAGGAAGCCGTGTACAGGCGATTGTCAATGAATTGAAAGGTGAAAAGATTGATATCGTAAAATGGTCGGAAGATCCGGTCGTCTTCGTTGCCAATGCTTTAAGCCCGTCAAAAGTCGTTGATGTACAAGTTGATGAAGAGGCAAAAGCGACAACTGTTATCGTTCCAGACTATCAATTGTCTCTTGCTATTGGCAAGCGGGGACAAAATGCTCGTCTGGCCGCAAAATTAACAGGTTGGAAGATTGATATTAAGAGTGAAACAGACGCCCGGGAAGCTGGAATTTATCCTCGTGACCACGTGGCATCTCCTGTTGAAGACGAAGGTGCTTATGACTTTTCCTCCGAAGAAATTGAATAAGAGGTGAAGAAAATGACCCGCCCAAAAAAGATTCCATTAAGAAAATGTGTCGCTACAGGTGAAATGAAGGCAAAAAAAGAAATGGTCCGTGTAGTACGCTCAAAAGAAGGAGAAGTGTCAGTGGATGTAACCGGAAAAAAATCCGGCCGCGGCGCGTATGTATCAAAAACAAAAGAAGCTGTGGAATTGGCAAAAAACAAAGGCATTTTATCAAGACAATTAAATGCCGATGTGCCAGACAGTGTATTTGAAGAACTCCTCTCTTATGTAGAAAAGGAGACGAACTAGTTGATGAATAAACCTCAGTGGGCAAAACTGCTGGGATTAGCCAACAGAGCACGCAAAATTATCTCAGGCGAAGAGCTGACAGTAAAGGAAATTCAAAAAGGCCGGGCAAAGCTGGTTCTGCTTTCAGCGGACGCATCACCCAACACAAAGAAAAAAGTACAGGACAAAGCAGCCTATTATCAAGTACCGCTAAGGTGGGTTGATAATCGGCAAGTCCTTGGCCAGGCCATTGGCAAAGAGGCGAGGGTAGTCGTAGCTGTTGTAGACGCAGGGTTTGCTAAAAAGCTTTCCACTCTCCTCGATCATACTATGCGGGGGTGAACATATGAGTAAGCAAAGAGTACATGAATATGCAAAAGAAAAAAACGTGTCAAGTAAAGTAGTCATTGAAAAACTCAAAGAGTTGAATGTAGAAGTCTCTAACCATATGACTGTTATTGACGAGGGGGCTATACAAAAATTGGAAAAATCTTTCGAAAACGCAAATAAACAAACTAAATCTAATCCATCTAAACCGAACAAGCCGGCTAAGCCAGGAAACAAAGGGCCAGGTGGACAGAAAAATTCTCAGCAAAAAGGATTTAATCAAGGAAAAGGGAATAATAAAAATCAAGGGAGAGGCAAGCAGCAAGGAAACAAACAGCGACAAGCAAAACCAGTTGCTGCTCCACAGCCGCCAAAGGTAAAAGAACTCCCTGAAAAAATTACGTTCTCAGGCTCATTGACGGTTTCAGAATTGGCCAAGAAACTACATCGAGAGCCATCTGAAATCATCAAAAAGCTGTTTATGCTAGGAGTAATGGCAACGATTAACCAAGAGCTTGACAAAGATGCAATTGAGCTCATAGCAAGCGAATACGGCGTAGAAGTAGAAGAAGAAATTTTAATTGATAAAGCAGATTTAGAAGTTTACTTTGAAGAAGCAAATGAGGAAAGCGAAAAAACAGAACGGCCGGCTGTTGTGACGATCATGGGGCATGTTGACCACGGAAAAACAACCTTGCTTGATTCGATTCGCCATACGAAGGTAACCGAAGGAGAAGCTGGGGGGATTACTCAGCATATCGGTGCTTATCAAATTGAGGCCAATGACAAGAAGATCACTTTCCTCGATACGCCTGGACATGCGGCGTTTACAACGATGCGTGCCCGCGGAGCGAAAATTACAGACATTACGATCCTTGTTGTGGCAGCAGATGATGGCGTTATGCCGCAAACAATCGAAGCGATCAATCATGCGAAAGCGGCTGAAGTGCCGATTATCGTAGCGGTGAATAAAATCGACAAGCCGACAGCTAATCCGGATCGCGTCATGCAGGAATTAACGGAGCAAGGTCTTGTTCCAGAAGCCTGGGGCGGCGATACGATCTTTGTTCCTCTTTCCGCGAAAACAGGTGAAGGTATTGAACAGCTTCTTGAAATGATTCTGCTTGTAGCAGAAGTAGCGGAACTTGAAGCTAATCCGAACCGCCGGGCAATCGGTACAGTGATTGAGGCTGAGCTTGATAAAGGCCGAGGCTCTGTTGCTACACTGCTTGTGCAAAACGGCACATTAAACATTGGAGATCCTATTGTTGTCGGAAATACATTTGGCCGTGTCCGGGCAATGGTGAATGATCTTGGACGCCGTATTAAAACTGCGGGTCCTTCTACTCCAATTGAAATTACTGGCTTAAATGACGTTCCATTAGCTGGAGACCGCTTTGTTGTATTTGAAGATGAAAAAACAGCAAGACAAATTGGTGAAGCTCGTGCTCAGGAAGCATTACAGGCACAGCGCAGCGAGAAATCTCGCGTTAGCCTTGATAATTTGTTTGAACATATGAAACAAGGGGAAATGAAAGACTTAAATATCGTTTTAAAAGCTGACGTTCAAGGGTCACTTGAAGCGGTTGCGGCAGCTCTTCGAAAACTAGAAGTAGAAGGCGTAAATGTGAAAATTATTCATACCGGAGTCGGTGCGATTACTGAGTCCGATATTATTCTCGCTTCTGCATCGAATGCCATTGTGATCGGTTTTAACGTTCGTCCAGATGTGAATGCGAAACGGGCAGCTGAGACAGAAGAGGTTGATGTTCGTCTGCATCGCATTATCTACAAAGTAATTGAAGAGATCGAGGCAGCCATGAAAGGTATGCTCGATCCTGAGTTCCAAGAAAAAATTATTGGCCAGGCAGAAGTGCGCCAAACATTTAAAGTGTCCAAAGTGGGAACCATTGCTGGTTCTTATGTAACAGAAGGAAAAATTACCCGCGATAGCGGTGTTCGCTTAATCCGTGATGGCATTGTTATTTTTGAAGGGGAAGTCGATGCGCTTAAACGCTTTAAAGATGACGCGAAGGAAGTCAGTCAAGGTTATGAGTGCGGCATTACGATTAAAAACTTCAATGATGTGAAAGAGGGCGACATTATCGAAGCCTTTATCGAGGAAGAAATTGAGCGTAAATGATTGGTTATGCTGAGGTAGAATATTTAATTTATGACTCGCACTCCTTAAAGGAAAAGCGGGCAGTGCTGCAGCGTACTGTGACGCGTTTAAAGCAAAAATTAAATGTTTCCGTGGCAGAAATTGATCATCAAGATGTTTGGCAGCGTACGAAACTAGCTGTTGTCACTGTCGCTTCGTCCAGAAAAGCGGCGGAAAGGGAGCTGGCGAATGCCTTGCATTTTCTTGACTCTTTCCCTGAGTGGGAACGGCTCGCTGTTTCCTATGAATGGCTATAGTGAGGTGAGAAGAATGAGTCTTCGTTCAAATCGTGTCGGTGAGCAAATGAAAAAAGAGCTGACGGATATATTAAACCGGAGAGTAAAAGATCCGCGCATTGGCTTTATTACCGTAACAGACGTTGAAGTGACAGGTGATCTTCAACAAGCAACGGTATATATTACAGTGTTGGGCAACGAAGAAGAGCGCGAGGGCACTTTGAAAGCTTTAACGAAAGCAAAAGGTTTTATTCGTTCGGAAGTTGGCCAGAGAATTCGTCTGCGTAAAACTCCGGAGCTGCTCTTTGAAATGGATGAATCGATCGAATACGGCAACCGTATCGATACGTTGTTAAGAGAAATTAACAGCCCTTCCACAGACCACTGATAAATAAGAAGGATCATAAGGTTCTGGCCTCTTCAGTGAATGCAATATAGACGTTTTCCTGCGCTATATTCATTTCCTCTTAAGAGGTCAGAGCCTTTTTATGCCTGAAAAAGGAGCGAATCTGTATGGATGGAATACTTCCGCTTTGGAAAGAAAAGGGGATGACCTCCCATGACTGCGTATTTAAAGTACGGAAAATTTTAAAAATGAAAAAGGTCGGACATACCGGGACGCTTGATCCCGATGTGGAAGGCGTATTGCCGATTTGTCTCGGGCGGGCAACGAAGCTTGCAGAATATATTATGAATTCAGGGAAGGTATACGAAGGGGAGGTCACAATTGGCTTTTCTACGACTACTGAAGATGCTTCAGGTGAAATCTTAGAACAACAGCCAGTGCAATCTAGCATTTCACGAGCAAACATTTTGTCTGTACTGCAATCGCTCACAGGTGAAATTACGCAAACGCCTCCCATGTATTCCGCTGTGAAAGTAAATGGCAAACGCCTGTATGAATATGCTCGTCAAGGAATTGAAATAGAAAGGCCTTCCAGAAAGGTAACGATCCATGAGCTGGAGTTGTTAGATGATCGAGAATCGTTTGCGGGAGAAACCATTCAATTTTCTTTCCGGGCGGCTTGCAGCAAAGGGACCTATATCCGAACACTGGCCGTGATGATCGGTGAACGGCTTGGCTATCCAGCGCACATGTCAAAGCTTGTCCGTACTTCATCCGGGGGGTTTAGTGAAAAGCAATGTGTCACGTTAGATGAACTTCGGCAGCTTCAAGAAAAGGAAGCAGTCTCTTCTATCCTTCAGCCATTTGAAAGAGGAGTCGATCATTTGCCGAAATGGACAATAAATGATACATTAGCAAAGAAAGTGATGAACGGCTCGGTGTTGGATATTCCGGCTAGCTGGCCCGAACACGCAAAAGAAACAGCAGTGTTTGAAGAAGGGACTTTACTGGCGATTTACAAGCTGCATCCCGATAAACCGGGAAAAGTAAAGCCTGTTAAAGTATTAGCTGATTGACAGGAGGACAGGTGAAAACGGTGAAAGTGTATATGTTGCATCATCCCCATAACTTAGAGAAAAGCGATTTGCCTCCTTTAGTGATGGCTCTTGGTTTTTTTGATGGAGTCCATACCGGGCACCAGCAAGTGATTCGTGCGGCGGTAGAAAAAGCAAGGGATCAAGGCATAAAAAGTGCGGTGATGACGTTTGATCCTCATCCGTCCGTCGTTCTTGGAAACACACATAAACAAATAAAGTACATTACCCCAATTGATGAAAAAATCAAAAGAATAGAAGCTTTAGAAGTAGACTGCTTATTCATTGTTCGGTTTACTTCTGATTTTGCGGCACTTGAGCCGCAGCAATTCGTGGATGACTATATTATTGGTCTTCACGTGCAGCATGTGGTGGCCGGTTTTGACTATACATATGGGCGATTAGGGAAAGGAACAATGGAAACGATGCCTTTTCACTCACGTGATGTATTTACGTCAACGACAGTAAATAAATGGGAATGCGATGAGGAAAAAGTCAGTTCCACGAAAATTCGCCGGCTGCTTAGCGAGGGGGATGTCGACGCGGCGGCTCGTCTGCTCGGAAGGCCCTACGAAGTAAAAGGAACTGTGATTCATGGTGATAAGCGCGGCCGCAAAATCGGGTTTCCTACTGCCAACGTCGAGGTGGAGGA
This sequence comes from Pseudobacillus wudalianchiensis, assembly GCF_001685015.1. Lineage (GTDB taxonomy): Bacteria > Bacillota > Bacilli > Bacillales > Domibacillaceae > Pseudobacillus > Pseudobacillus wudalianchiensis. The sequence continues at coordinate 137,355 of NZ_MAYT01000028.1, read as the reverse complement.
AGATTATGTAATTCCCGAAAGCGGCGTTTACGCGGTGAAATTGAAAGTCAAGGAAGAATGGCATAACGGCGTGTGTAACATTGGTTATCGGCCGACATTTAAGAATCCTGATGAGCGCACTCTATCAGTGGAAGTCCATATTTTTGACTTTGAGCGTTCGATATACGGAGAAGAAGTGGCGGTCAAGTGGTATACCCGGCTTCGCGGTGAGCAGAAATTTAACGGCATTGAGGCTCTCGTTTCTCAAATTAACAAAGATAAGCAGGCTGCTGTCGCTTATTTTGCAGAAGAGAAGTAAAGAGTTGCATTTTTTTGCAACATACGTTATGATTAAAAATGCATTATTTGAACCTTTGCTCAGCATCGCGCCGCTCCAACGCATGCTTGGTAACAGGGGATTTTATAAAACTAAGGAGGAATTACAATGGCTTTAACTCAAGAACGTAAAAATGAAATTATCAATCAATACAAAACTCACGAAAGTGATACAGGTTCTCCGGAAGTACAAATCGCTGTGCTTACAGAGCAAATCAACACACTTAACGAGCATTTACGTACTCATAAAAAAGACCATCATTCACGCCGTGGTTTGTTAAAAATGGTTGGACGTCGTCGTAACCTTTTAACTTACCTTCGTAACAAAGATGTTCAACGTTACCGTGAATTAATTCAAAAGCTTGGCTTACGTCGCTAAGTCGTTCAGAAAGCGGGATTCGTTCCCGCTTTTTTATTAGGAGAAAAACGGTTGGTATTTAATTCCAAAATAAAATGAGAAGACAATTGAGTAACTTCTCCTTTTCCGTGGAAAATATATAAGATAGATAAATTCAACGATATAACTTTGCATGAATCATTCCGAATGTTATGCTAATAGTTAGGATGATACGCAAACACAATATTTTATTGGTATAGAGAGGGGTTCATTTATGGAGCAAGGGAAACAAACATTTTCCATAGAATGGGCAGGCCGTGAGCTGACTGTTGAAGTTGGCCAGGTCGCTAAACAAGCTAATGGAGCGGCGTTGATCCGCTATGGAGATACAGTTGTATTAAGCACAGCCACTGCTTCAAAAGAAGCAAAGCCTTTTGATTTTTTTCCACTAACAGTTAACTATGAGGAACGTTTGTATGCTGTCGGGAAAATTCCAGGTGGTTTTATTAAGAGAGAAGGCCGTCCAAGTGAGAAAGCAACGCTTGCCAGCCGCTTAATTGACCGTCCAATCCGCCCGCTATTTGCCGATGGCTTCCGTAACGAGGTGCAAGTAATCAGCATCGTCATGAGTGTTGATCAAAACTGTTCCTCTGAAATGGCAGCGATGTTCGGTTCTTCCTTATCGTTAAGCATTTCCGATATCCCATTTGAGGGCCCGATTGCCGGCGTAACGGTTGGCCGTGTGGATGAAGAATTTGTGATTAATCCAACTGTTGAACAGCTGGAAAAAAGCGATCTGCATCTCGTGGTAGCCGGAACAAAGGACGCGGTGAACATGGTAGAAGCAGGGGCAGACGAAGTGCCTGAAGAAGTGATGCTTGAAGCGATCATGTTCGGTCATGAGGAAATTAAGCGTCTCATTGCGTTTCAGGAGGAAATCGTCAAAGCGGTTGGAAAAGAAAAAATTGAAATTTCTTTATATGAGGTTGACGCAGAGCTTGAACAGCAAGTTCGCTCACTTTGTGAAAAGGAAATGATCGAAGCGATCCAAGTGCAGGAAAAACATGCACGTGAAGATGCGATCAATGCGGTAAAAGCGACTGTCGTTGAGAAATTTAAGGCTGAAGAAGCAGAAGAAGAAACAATGAAGCAAATCGGGCAAATCTTGGACAAGATTGTCAAAGAAGAAGTCCGTCGTCTGATTACAGTGGAAAAAGTAAGACCAGATGGCCGGAAAATCGATGAGATTCGTCCGTTATCTTCTATGGTAGGCTTATTGCCGCGCACGCACGGCTCGGCTATGTTCACACGAGGCCAAACACAGGTGCTAAGTATTTGTACTCTTGGTGCATTAGGTGATGTGCAGATTTTAGATGGACTTGGCGTTGAAGAGTCCAAACGTTTTATGCATCATTACAATTTCCCTTCCTTCAGCGTGGGTGAAACTCGTCCATTACGGGCACCAGGCCGCCGTGAGATTGGTCATGGAGCTTTAGGAGAACGCGCTTTAGAGCCGATCGTTCCAAGTGAAAAAGACTTCCCATACACAATTCGCCTCGTATCAGAAGTATTAGAATCAAATGGTTCCTCTTCTCAGGCGAGTATTTGTGCCAGCACGATGGCGATGATGGATGCCGGTGTTCCGATTAAGGCGCCAGTAGCCGGTATTGCGATGGGCCTTGTGAAATCTGGTGAACATTACACTGTTCTATCTGATATTCAGGGAATGGAAGATCACCTTGGAGATATGGACTTTAAAGTGGCCGGTACCGAAAAAGGTGTTACAGCCCTACAAATGGATATTAAAATTGAAGGCTTAAGCCGTGAAATTTTAGAAGAAGCGCTGCAGCAAGCGAAAAAAGGCCGTATGCATATTTTAGATCATATGGTATCTGTTATTGCTGAACCACGCAGCGAGCTGTCTGATTATGCACCGAAAATCTTGACAATGACAATTAATCCAGATAAAATCCGTGATGTCATTGGACCGAGCGGAAAGCAGATTAACAAAATCATTGAAGAAACAGGCGTTAAGATTGACATCGAACAAGATGGCACGATCTTCATTTCTTCCGTGGACGCCCAGAAAAACAATGCTGCGAAGAAAATTATCGAAGACATTGTGCGTGAAGTGGAAGTAGGACAGATGTATGATGGTACAGTAAAACGCATTGAGAAGTTTGGTGCGTTTGTGGAACTCTTCCCTGGAAAAGACGGACTCGTTCATATTTCAGAGCTCGCGGAAGAGCGTGTCCGCAAAGTGGAGGACGTTGTTTCACTTGGCGATAAGTTACTCGTTAAAGTAATTGGCATTGACGATCAAGGACGGGTAAACCTTTCACGCAAAACCGTATTAAAAGAACAAAAAGAAGCAGCAGAAAAACAAGAACAGCAATCTTAATGACAGAACCAGAGGATATCCCCTCTGGTTTTTTCGTATGTTCTATAATTCCTCCATTTTTCATAATTTTAAAACTATGGAGGGAGGCATGGACAATGAGAAAAATAAAACATATGATTAGTGTATTAGTCATTGGAATAATTATGTTATTTTTCGTTGAGAGTAAAATGGTCAGCAGTTATCTTGAACAATTAAAATATGAGTCGCAGCTTGTCCATCAGAGCGGGCCATCATTACGCCAGCAAATTAAACAGGAAGCAAAAGATCGCTTTATTGCACCTAAAGATGCTAAAATTGACCGAGTATGGAAAGCGATACCGGGTTATAATGGTCTCAAGGTGGATGAGAAAAAATCCTATCAATGGATGAAAAAAGAGGGAACATTTCAAGAAAGTCGTTTACTATACAAACAAGTACCGCCTAAAGTTCATTTAAAGGACTTGCCTCCTGCCCCGATTTACCGCGGTCACCCTGAAAAGCCAATGGTAAGTTTAGCTGTTAATGTGGCATGGGGAGAAGAGTACTTGCCGGAAATGTTAGAAGTGTTGAAAAAGCATTCAATTCATGCTACCTTTTTCTTCGAAGGACAGTGGGTAAAAAAGCACCCAGACCTAGCAAAATTGATTATAAATGCCGGTCATGAAGGAGGAAATCATTCTTATACTCACCCAGACATGGCACGTCTAAGTGAGGCACGCGCTAAAGAAGAGATAGAAAAGACAAACAGTGTGATAGAATCAGCAATAGGAACGCGCCCACAGCTGTTTGCACCGCCAAGCGGCAGCTTTACTGATGCGACGGTAGAAGTTGCGCATCAGCTTGGAATGCAAACCATTTTATGGACAGTAGATACGATTGACTGGAAGAAGCCGACCCCTGACGCTCTCATCAATAGGGTCATGAGTCGTATTCATCCGGGAGCTATTATTTTAATGCATCCAACGGAGGCCTCATCTGCTTCTTTAGATACATTAATAAAAGAGATAAAAGCTAAACAATTGAAAATAGATACTGTATCCAACCTGCTAACCGAAACTAGAATTGTTTCTCATACATCATCATCTAGTCATTAACGAACTTCGGCTTGTTACGGCGGCTGAAATAGGAGGATTACATTGATAAAAAAGTTTACTTGCGACAATGGGGTCAGAATTATAATGGAAGAAATACCAACTGTGCGATCAGCAGCGATTGGCATCTGGATTGCCACAGGGTCGAGAGATGAAACGCCAGAAAACAACGGTATCTCCCATTTTCTAGAGCACATGTTCTTTAAAGGCACAGATACGAAGTCAGCGAAAGAGATTGCTGAAAGCTTTGATAGCATTGGCGGTCAAGTGAATGCTTTTACTTCAAAGGAATATACGTGCTACTATGCGAAGGTGTTAGATAATCATGCAGCCTATGCTTTAGATACACTGGCTGATATGTTTTTTAACTCAGCTTTTGCTGAAGAAGAGATGAATAAAGAAAAAAGTGTCGTGCTCGAAGAAATTAAAATGTATGAAGATACACCGGATGATATTGTTCATGATTTACTGAGCAAAGCCTTTTATAAAAACCATCCGCTCGGATATCCGATTCTCGGTACGGAAGAAACGCTTACTTCTTTTACGAGTGAAAAATTAAAACAGTACATGCACGATATGTATACACCGGATCGTGTTGTTATTTCGATTGCGGGTAACGTTTCAGATGAGTTAGTGAAACAAGCTGCGAAGCTTTTCGGATCTTATGAGGGAGGAGAACGTCCAAGCTATAACGTGCCTCTTCAAACATTTACAGAGAAAATAGTCCGAAAAAAAGAGACAGAGCAAGCACATCTTTGTCTCGGATTTGAAGGGCTGCCGATTGGCCATAAGGATGTATATAGCCTAATTGTTTTAAATAATATTTTAGGAGGAAGCATGTCGTCCCGTCTGTTCCAGGAAGTTCGGGAGCAGAGAGGGTTGGCTTATTCCGTTTTTTCCTATCATTCTTCATTCAAAGATAGTGGGCTTGTAACGGTATACGGCGGCACTGGAGCCGATCAGTTAGATGAACTATTTGAAACGATTCAGATGACGCTTGTTGCATTAAAAGCAGAAGGAATCAGCAGTAAAGAGCTTCATAACAGTAAAGAACAATTAAAAGGTAATTTAATGCTAAGTTTGGAAAGCACGAATAGCCGGATGAGCCGCAATGGCAAAAATGAGCTATTATTGAAACAACATCGTTCACTCGATGAGATTGTTAGTTTAATCGATGAAGTCACGATGGATAAAGTAAATGATTTAGGCCGTAAAATCTTTAGCAGTGACTATTCAGCTGCCCTTATTAGTCCCGCCGGTAAGTTTCCGGCTGCCGTTACGATATAACACTCTAAATCCCTTGCATTTTGCAAGGGATTTTTTTATTCATTTCACCGAAATTTTATTTTTTCATACAATGTAGAAGCGAGAAGGAAAGGGAAGGTGAAAACGGTGCTTACTGGACTCCAAGTGGCAGTATTAGGCGGAGATGCCCGCCAGCTTGAAATCATTCGTAAATTAACGGAACTAGATGCAAAAGTCTACCTGGTGGGATTTGATCAGCTAGAACAAAGCTTTGCCGGTGCTGTGAAAGAAAAGCTAGAAGAGCTGCCCTTTAATGAATTAGATGTCATTGTTTTGCCTGTAGCTGGCTTGCAGTCGACAGGTGAAGTCGAAACGGTTTTTTCACCTCATCATCTCCGCTTAACAAAAGATATGCTTGCGAGAACACCGGATCACTGTGTGGTATTTACCGGAATTAGTCCGACCGCTTTGACAAAACTAGCCGAGCAGACAGGAAAAAAACTGATTCGGCTGCTTGATCGAGATGATGTAGCCATTTACAACTCCATCCCTACAGCTGAAGGGGCGGTTATGATGGCGATCCAGCATACAGATTTTACGATACACGGTTCGACTGTGGCTGTTCTTGGCATGGGGAGAGTGGGGATGAGCGTAGCGAGAACATTCGATAGCTTAGGAGCGAATGTAAAGCTTGGTGCAAGGAGAAGTGAACATTTAGCAAGAGCTATTGAAATGGGGCTGACACCATTTTCGATTGATGAGCTTCCTAAAGAAGCAGAGTCTCTCGACATTATTATTAATACGATTCCTTCTTTAGTGATCACAGCACAGGCCATTGCCAAAATGAAACCACATACCCTCATCATCGATCTAGCTTCCAAACCGGGTGGAACCGATTTTCAATTTGCTAAAAAGAGAGGCATAAAATCGATCCTTGCTCTAGGGCTGCCAGGAATCGTCGCCCCAAAAACAGCAGGTCAGATTTTAGCAGGTGTCATAACAGACCTGTTAAAAGATATCGACATGATGAAAGGAGATTGAACGATGTCACTAAAAGGGAAACGAATTGGATTTGGGATTACGGGTTCTCATTGTACGTATGAAGAAGTGTTTCCACAGATTAAGAAGCTAGTAGAGCTTGGGGCGGATGTAGTGCCTATTGTAACAGCGACGATGAAAGGAACCGGCACGCGCTTTGGTGAAGCCGGCGAATGGGTGAAGAAAATCGAAGAGGCAACAGCAAAAAAGGTCATTGATTCGATTGTAGAAGCTGAGCCGCTCGGTCCGAAAACGCCGCTCGATTGTATGGTGATTGCCCCGATCACGGGAAATTCGCTTAGTAAATTAGCGAATGCAATGACAGATTCCCCGGTTTTAATGGCTGCTAAAGCAACGCTGCGAAATTTAAGACCAGTGGTTCTCGGTATTTCAACGAATGATGCTCTCGGATTAAATGGCATGAATATTATGAGGCTGATGCCAGTAAAAAATATTTTCTTTATCCCGTTTGGTCAGGATGATCCAGAGAAAAAACCAAATTCTATGGTGGCAAGAATGGAGAGTCTGCCAGAAACGATTGAAGCAGCCTTAGGAGGAAAACAATTACAGCCAGTTATTATTGAGCGATTCCGTTACGGGAGTTAATTTCTCCCCCTTTTTTCTCTTTTTTTTAGAACTCAGCATTTTGTTGCTCTTTTCGAACTTTAATGTGATAAAATAGTAGCTATTAAAAGGCTATTCCATTTTTTTAACTATTTAATATTGTTTAAAAACTATTACATATGCACAAGTTTATTTGTTCATAGGGAATTTGAAAGGGGAAAAAGAAAAATGAGTACAAAAGGGTTTCACATCGCTCTCGTAGGTGCAACTGGCGCAGTTGGCCAACAAATGCTAAAAACATTAGAAGAAAGAGAGTTTCCAATCCGTCAATTAACATTGCTTTCATCTGCGCGTTCGGCAGGAAAAGCACTTTTTTATAAAGGTGAGGAAGTTATTGTACAAGAAGCAAAGCCGGAGAGTTTTGAAGGGGTCGACATTGCTTTATTTAGTGCAGGAGGCAGCATCTCAAAACAGCTTGCTCCAGAAGCAGTAAAACGAGGAGCGGTTGTTGTAGATAACACAAGCGCTTACCGCATGGATGAAAATGTCCCGCTTGTTGTGCCAGAAGTAAATAAAGAGGATTTAAGAAAGCATAATGGCATCATCGCTAATCCAAACTGTTCAACGATTCAAATGGTAGCGGCACTTGAGCCAATTCGTCAATCATATGGCTTGAAAAAAGTGATTGTTTCTACTTATCAGGCGGTATCTGGCGCAGGAGCACAAGCTATCAATGAAATGTACAGCCAAACTCAGTCTCTTCTTGATGGCAAAGAAGTAACACCAGAACTATTGCCAGTAGGAAGTGACAAAAAGCATTATCAGATCGCTTTTAATGCTATTCCTCAAATTGATAAATTCCAAGAAAACGGATTTACATTCGAAGAAATGAAAATGATCAATGAAACAAAGAAAATTATGCATATGCCTGAGCTTAGTGTAGCGGCTACGTGTGTACGTCTTCCTGTAGAAACTGGTCACTCAGAGTCTGTTTATTTTGAAGTAGAGACTCAAGGATTAACTGCAGCTGATATTAAAGGTAAATTAAAGGATGCACCAGGAGTAGTCCTGCAAGATAATCCAGATGAACAAGTATATCCAATGCCTGCACAATGTGTCGGTAAAAAAGAAGTATTCGTTGGACGTGTGCGTAAAGACTTAGATCAAGATACAGGCTTCCATATGTGGGTGGTTTCTGATAATCTTCTCAAAGGCGCTGCTTGGAATTCTGTTCAAATTGCTGAAACGTTGATTGAGATGGAGATCGTAAAGGAAAAGTAATCGTTGGATGATCTCACCACAGAAATGCAGAGGTGTTTATAGTGAAAGTTATCGTACAAAAGTTCGGAGGCACATCGGTTCGCAATGAAGAATCGCGCCACCATGCCAAGCGGCATATTGAATCAGCGATTAAAGAAGGGTACAAAGTTGTGGTTGTTGTTTCTGCGATGGGACGTCAAGGTGATCCTTACGCAACAGATACTCTCTTATCTCTAGTAAACGGAACAGAGATGAAATTGACAACGAGAGAGCAAGATATGCTTCTTTCTTGTGGTGAAGTTATATCAAGTCTCGTTTTTACAAACATGTTGTTAGAACATAATATTAAAGCCTGTGCTATGACGGGTGCTCAAGCAGGGTTTGTAACAAATGATGACCATACGAATGCTAAGATCCTTGAAATGAAGTGTGACCGCTTATTGAAAACTCTCCACTCACATGATGTTGTCGTCGTTGCCGGTTTCCAAGGAGCGGCTAAGACGGGGGACGTGACTACCATCGGACGTGGGGGGAGCGACACGTCGGCTGCTGCTCTCGGCGCTGCTTTACAGGCAGAATGGGTAGATATCTTTACCGATGTGGAAGGGATTATGACAGCTGATCCGCGCATTGCGACTAAGGCGCGGCCGCTTTCTGTTGTGACCTATAATGAAGTGTGTAACATGGCTTATCAAGGAGCGAAGGTTATTCATCCTCGTGCAGTAGAAATCGCTATGCAGGCAAAAGTGCCAATGCGTATTCGTTCTACTCATTCTGATGGAATTGGTACGCTTGTTACGTCTATTGCAAAGCCGGATCAGGGACCAGATATCCGTGAGCGTCTTGTGACAGGAATCGCCCATGTAAGCAATATTGCTCAAATTAAAGTACAGGCGAAAAAGGATCAATATAACCTACAGTCAGAAGTATTTAAAGCAATGGCGAATGAGAAGATCAGCGTCGACTTTATTAATATTTCTCCGACGGGTGTTGTGTATACCGTTGCTGGTGATCGAGTGGACCGGGCCGTTGTCGTCTTAAGAGAAATGGGTTATGAGCCTGAAGTAGAGAAAAACTGTGCAAAAGTATCAGTTGTCGGGGCTGGCATGACAGGCGTACCAGGTGTAACGTCCAAAATTGTTACTGCTCTAGCTGAGAAAGGCGTCGGCATCTTGCAATCTGCTGATAGTCACACAACGATATGGGTGCTCGTAAAAGATGAAGAGCTCGTTACGGCTGTTAATGCGCTTCACGACGCTTTTCTTTTACATGAGGATCAATTTGAATACGAAAATAACTAAGCCGGCTGTTTGAAGGAGGAAAATGAGTATGATTTCTTTCGGTCGGGTGTCAACCGCCATGGTGACGCCGTTTGACTCAAAAGAGAATGTTGATTTTGAGAGAACGACTCAATTAGTGAACTACTTAATCAACAACGGAACAGACTCACTCGTTGTAGCAGGGACAACTGGAGAATCTCCTGTTTTAACTGCAGAAGAAAAAGTTGCGTTATTTCGTCATACAGTTAAGGTAGCCGATGGACGAGTACCTATTGTGGCAGGAACCGGCAGCAATAATACACGCCAGTCCATTGAATTAACGAAAAGAGCTGAAGATGCAGGGGTAGACGCTATCATGCTCGTTGCTCCTTACTACAACAAACCGAATCAAGAAGGGCTATACCAGCATTTTAAAGCGATAGCAGCAGCAACTTCTTTACCGGTAATGCTTTATAATATTCCAGGGCGTTCAAGTGTCAATATTGAGCCTGAAACGATCATCAGGCTATCTAAACTGCCTAATGTTGTCGCGGTGAAAGAAGCAAGCGGCAATCTAGATGCAGTAACAGAAATTATTGCAGGCACAGTTGACGACTTCCAAGTGTATAGTGGGGACGATGGTCTAACGCTTCCGATTCTTTCTGTTGGAGGAGACGGTATTGTCTCCGTTGCTTCACATGTCGTCGGCAATGAAATGCAGCAAATGGTTTCTTCTTTCTTAAGCGGTGACCACGAACAAGCAGCCAAAATGCACCAACAGCTTTTACCGCTGATTAAACAATTATTTGCTGCTCCGAGTCCAGTGCCAGTCAAGACGGCCTTGCAGCTAAAAGGCATGGACGTGGGGTCTGTTCGTTTGCCGCTCGTTCCGCTTACGGAAGCTGAGCGTGCTGCTTTACAAAAATTAATATAGCATAAAAAAATTCCCGAAAAGTTCGGTCTCCCGGCTGAGGCAGCTGCAGAAAGCTCTTTCTGTTCTGATTTCAGCAAGGAGCTGCTTTGCGGGAATTTTTTATTATGAAAGGTAGATAAAAGTTGTTACTGGATAGATAGTATTGGCTTTACTTTCCTTCATCCTTTATAATAAACATAATGTGATGTGGGGCGGGTGTTCTTAAGTATAGGAGGAAATTTATAGTGAGTAAGAAGAAAAATGAAACGATCAAAGTGATTCCGCTTGGCGGAGTAGGGGAAATTGGGAAAAACATGACTGTTATCGAGGTGGACGAGGAAATTTTCGTGGTAGACAGCGGTTTAATGTTTCCAGAAAATGAAATGCTCGGCATCGATATTGTCATCCCAGATATTTCATATTTAATTGAAAATAAGGACCGTATTAAAGGCATCTTTCTAACACACGGCCATGAAGATGCGATCGGTTCGTTAGGCTACGTATTGCAAAAAATTAAAGCGCCTGTTTACGGAACAAAGCTGACGATTGCTTTAGCCAAAATGCGGCTCCGTGAAGAGAATGTGAAAGAAGAAGTAAAGTATTACACGGTTCATTCAGATACAAAGCTTCGTTTTGATGGGGTAGAGGTCACTTTCTTCCGTACAACTCACAGTATTCCGGATTCTGTCGGTGTCGTGATCCATACTTCAGAAGGATCGATCGTGCACACAGGTGAATTTAAATTTGACCAGGCAGCCAAAGGACTGTATGCACCGGATATTGGGAAGATGGCGCAAATCGGTCAAAGTGGCGTCTTTATGCTGTTGTCTGATTCTACTGAAGCAGAGCGTCCAGGCCATACAACTTCTGAAGAAGTCATTGCCAGCCAATTATCGGATGCTTTTCATATGGCTAAAGGACGGATCATTGTCGCTTCGTATGCTTCCAACCTCATTCGTATCCAGCAGGTGTTCGATGCAGCTTATGAGAATGGCCGAAAAGTAGCTGTCAGTGGTAAGAGCATGCAGCGTGTGAACGACGTGGCGATCAAGCTAGGTTATTTGAATATTCAAGAAGATATCCTCGTGAGTTTGCAAGAAATTAGTGAATATCCTGAAGATGAAATTGTCATTTTAACAACTGGTGTCCAAGGAGAACCGATCGAAGCCCTGCAAAAAATGGCCAAAGGCACAAATAAGCACGTGAGAATTAAAGAAGGAGATACCGTTTTAATCACGGCTACACCTTCGCCGGGATTAGAGCTGTTAATGGCTAAAACGGTGAATCTTCTTTATCGTTCTGGAGCAAATGTTGTAACAGGCAATCGCAAAGTCCATGTTTCAGGTCATGGTTTTCAAGAAGATTTAAAATTTATGCTTAATTTAATGAAGCCGCGCTATTTCATTCCTGTTCAGGGAGAATACCGTATGCTCAAAGCCCATGCCAAGCTGGCTTCACAAACGGGAGTGCGAGCGGAGAATATTTATATCCCTGAAAAAGGGGATGTCATTGAATATAAAAATGGTAAATTGCGTGTGAGCTCAAAAGTGACTGCCGGCAATGTACTTATTGATGGAATCGGAGTAGGCGATGTCGGCAATATCGTATTAAGAGATCGTAAACTTCTTTCCCAAGACGGGATTTTCATTGTTGTCATCACTTTAAGCAAAAAACAAAAACGAATCGTATCCGGTCCAGAGATTATTTCTCGCGGGTTTGTCTATGTCCGAGAATCAGAAAAGTTAATGGAGCAGTCAACAAAATTGATTACCGACATCGTAGAAAAAAATATGGCTGGCGAATCTTTCGATTGGTCAAGCATTAAGCAGGATATAAGAGACCAGCTTAATTCTTTCCTATTCGAAAAAACAAAACGCCGCCCAATGATCCTGCCCATCATTATGGAAGTTTAGAAAAGCGGAGGGCGCTCGTCCAGCGCAATAGGTGGTTGGAGAAATTTTTGTTGGAGTCGTGCTTTGACTCCGATAAAAATTTTGAAGCCGCCGTATGCGCTAGCGTCCGCAGCTAGACAATAGAAAAGCGGAGGGCGCTCGCTAAGCGGCGACAAGCATAAGACAAGCCGGCAGGAAGGTTGTTCTTTAACTTTCTGGACGGAATGGCTTATGATCTCGAGCCGTTAGTGTCTGGCAAGCTTCTCAAAAGAAAGCATGCTAATGTCCAATAAAGAAAATGAGCATTTATTTCCATTCTCAAATAAGCCCTCGGGCTTATTTTTTTTATGTCTTACACTCTTAAGTTCCTTTTGCATAATATCAGCACGGATGAAAAGAATATGCATATACAAGCTAGGTGTCAGAGTGTGCCATCTTTGAAAGGAGCAATGGGATATGGATATAGAAAAGAAAACGATGGAAGAGACAGAGCAGGAAGAGCAGACGGAAAAAAATCAATCGGCTTTAATGGAAAAAATTCAGCAGCTTGGACAGACGAACGTTCCCCAGCTTTCAAACGATTCTCCTGTTCATTGTTTAACAATCATTGGACAGATTGAGGGGCATCTGCAGCTGCCTCCGCAAAATAAAACAACCAAATATGAGCATGTTATTCCACAAATTGTGGCGATTGAACAAAACCCATCTATCAAAGGGCTGCTGATTGTTTTAAATACGGTAGGAGGAGATGTAGAAGCCGGACTCGCTATTTCTGAAATGCTTGCTTCTTTATCAAAACCAACTGTTTCTATAGTGTTGGGAGGCGGCCATTCTATCGGTGTGCCGATTGCTGTTTCTTGTGATTACTCGTTTATTGCTTCGACTGCCACAATGACCATTCACCCAATTCGGCTGACGGGTCTTGTGATTGGAGTTCCGCAAAGCTTTGAGTATTTAGATAAGATGCAGGAGCGTGTAGTGAATTTTGTTAAACAGCACTCTTCTATTTCTGAAGAAAAGTTTAAGGAGTTAATGCTGGCAAAGGGAAATCTGACAAGGGACATAGGAACAAATGTAGTTGGAAAAGACGCCGTAGAATATGGGTTAATTAACGAAGTAGGCGGAATTGGAGAAGCGATGAAGAAATTAAATGAATTAATTACTGCCAAGGAGCAGAGTGGGACGATGATCCAATGATTTTATATACAATCATGCCATATGAGCACATTTACCCGGAAGACGCTCAAGCTAGCAATATGGAGCTGATTTCTTGGAATGGCATTCCGCTTTTTGCAGAGCGTGAAGACAATCGATATAAGGTGGTCCGCATTCTTAGTACAGATCCAGCTCATTATCTCAATCAGCAAGTAGCGCCTGGACAGTTCATTTCTCTATAAACATCGTTAGATAGATGCGAACAAATATGCTATAATATAGAAAGCAGCCACATAGGCTGCTTTCTTGCTTTTTGTTTTATTCCAATGATTAGGTGGGAGCTATGGCAAATAAAAAGAAGAAGAAATCGTCCAAGCGGACAAAAAAATCAGCACAAATCAAAGAAGCGGTTAAGCTGGAGTTACTCGGTATTATTATTATTGCTTTAAGTCTAATTGGTATCATCAGACTTGGAGTGGTAGGCACAGCGTTTGTTTATTTCTTTCGGTTTTTCTTTGGTCAATGGTATATGATTGGTTTTATTGCAGCAATTGCTTACGGTATGTACATAATGGTAAAGCGCAAAAGACCTCTTTTATTTCGGAGAAAGCAAGTCGGTCTTTACGTGATTATAATTAGTCTTTTACTCTTTAATCACGTGGAGTTGTTTGAACAGCTCGGGAACGGCCGAGCGTTTAAAGAACCGAGCGTAATGGTTAACACGTGGGAATTATATCGAGAGGAATTAAAGGAAGGTATAACAGATAACGATGATCTTGGAGGCGGAATGATCGGCGCCGTCCTGTTTGCTGTCTCTTATTTTCTTTTTGATACGCTAGGTACAAAAATTTTGAGTTTTGTTCTTGTGATGATTGGTTTGATTTTAATTACGGGCCGGTCGTTTGGAGAAATTTTTGGAAAGCTGCTGTCATCAGGAGGGAAAAATCTAAAAAAACAGTGGGCTGTTTTTCTTCAAGATATGAGAGATTGGAAGAGTGAAAGAAAATCGAGACGGACAGAAAGGGCCGATCACGATGCAAGGACATCTGATGTGCTAGATGAGCCGCCTTCTCACGTGGAAAAAGACGAGAGAAGTTACTCGGCTCCGGAGCCAATTATTTCGAGCTTCACGGAGCGGGCCTATCAGGAAGAGCCAGAGCCTGTACAAGAACAGCAGAAAGAGGCAGTAAAGCCAGCAGCGCCGGATGCTGAAAAAGAGGCGGGAGAGGATCGAGCGCCTGCGATGACTTTTACAGAGGTCGAAAACAAAGATTATCAGCTTCCTTCTATTAACCTATTAACAAGACCGAAGCAAACGGACCAAAGCAGAGAGTATAAACAAATTCATGCAAATGCAGCTAAGCTTGAGAGAACATTTCAAAGCTTTGGTGTCAAAGCTAAAGTAACCCAAGTCCATCTTGGACCAGCAGTGACTAAATATGAAGTGCATCCTGATATAGGAGTAAAAGTCAGCAAGATTGTTAGTTTAAGTGATGATCTTGCGCTAGCTTTAGCTGCGAAGGACATTCGAATGGAAGCGCCAATTCCAGGAAAGTCAGCGATTGGTATTGAAGTACCGAACTCAGAAGTAGCGATGGTCTCGCTGCGGGAGGTATTGGAAGCCAACGCGAACGAAAAGCCGGATTCGAAGTTATTGATCGCCTTTGGACGCGACATTACAGGAGAAGCAGTATCGGCCGAATTAAATAAAATGCCCCATTTGCTCGTAGCTGGAGCTACAGGAAGTGGAAAGAGTGTTTGTATAAACGGGATTATTACGAGTATTTTGATGAGGGCTAAGCCTCATGAAGTGAAACTGATGATGATTGACCCAAAAATGGTTGAGCTAAACGTTTATAATGGCATTCCCCACCTCTTAGCTCCCGTTGTAACAGATGCGAAAAAAGCTTCCCAGGCATTAAAGAAAGTAGTAGGAGAAATGGAGCGCCGCTATGATTTGTTCTCTCATAGCGGAACAAGGAACATTGAGGGGTATAACACACACGTTAAGCGCCACAATGAAGAGACAGGCGAAAAGCAGCCGCTGCTTCCTTATATCGTTGTTATCGTCGACGAGTTAGCAGATTTAATGATGGTTGCTTCAAGCGACGTGGAAGACTCGATTACTAGGCTTGCCCAAATGGCGCGGGCAGCAGGGATTCATTTAATTATTGCTACTCAGCGCCCATCTGTAGATGTTATTACCGGGGTCATTAAAGCAAATATTCCATCAAGAATTGCTTTCGCTGTATCCTCCATGACAGATTCGAGAACTATTTTAGACATGGGTGGAGCGGAAAAACTTCTCGGTCGAGGCGATATGCTCTTCTTCCCTTCTGGTGCATCCAAGCCAGTTCGTGTTCAAGGAGCATTTTTATCAGATGAGGAAGTAGAAGAGATTGTTGATTATGT
The DNA here is from genome assembly GCF_001685015.1 of Pseudobacillus wudalianchiensis. GTDB lineage: Bacteria > Bacillota > Bacilli > Bacillales > Domibacillaceae > Pseudobacillus > Pseudobacillus wudalianchiensis. Next base: position 121,494 of record NZ_MAYT01000028.1, on the reverse strand, counting down.
GATTTCACAACAGAAAGCACAATATCAAGAGGACATGATCCCCGAAGATACACCGGAAGCGACGACTGAGGTAGAAGATGAACTATACGAAGAAGCCGTTCAACTCGTAGCAGATATGCAAACCGCCTCTGTCTCTATGTTACAAAGACGATTTCGTATCGGTTACAGTCGGGCAGCCCGCTTGATTGATGAAATGGAAATGCGGGGAATCGTAGGTCCATATGAGGGCAGTAAACCAAGAACAGTTTTAATCGCTAAACAGGCAGAAGAACATATGCAATAAGGGAAGGCCGCCTAATTTTTTATATTAGGCGGCTTCTTTATGTAGGCCATGTTCAAAGTTTTCTCACATATAATTAAATAATTATAAAAATGCTTATAGGGTAAATCTGGGGTTTTTTCATAATTATGCAAGGGAATGGTATACGTACAAAACAAATCATAGGAATAGACGAATTTATCTTTTCATTCAGAACAAAAAATGCTATCTTAAACTTAAATTAGTAGAAATGTTATACATCAGAGGTCTGACGTTGTAAGAAAGTGGGTGGTTATATGACAATAAAGTCGGATAGCCGACATTTATACCTTCAAGTAATTGACCGATTAAAAAGAGACATTGAAGCAGGGATTTACAAAGAGAAAGAAAAGCTTCCGTCTGAATTTGAGCTCGCTAAACAGCTCGGTGTCAGCCGCGCCACTTTAAGAGAGGCGCTGCGCATTCTTGAAGAAGAAAATGTCATTATCCGTAGGCATGGAGTCGGAACATTTGTAAATGCAAGACCGCTATTTACTTCAGGCATTGAACAGTTGAAGAGCGTGACAGACATGATCATTCAAGCGAATATGGAACCGGGAACCATCTTTCTAAATTCGGGTATACAAAGTCCGACTGAAGAAGATAGCCGCCGATTTGATTGCAGTCCTGATGAAGAATTCTTTGTAATCGAGCGAGTACGCACAGCTAATGGAGAACCTGTTGTTTATTGTTTGGATAAAATTCCGCTAAAATATTATCCAGAAAACTATAATTATAGTGATGAATCACTTTTTTCATTGCTCGATCGGACAAGCAGTCGAAAAATTTCCTATGCGGTCGCTCAGATTGAGCCATTTGGCTATCATGAGAAAGTGTCACCCATTCTTCAATGTGAGCCTGAAACCGCCTTACTCATCTTAAAACAGTTACATTATGATGAAATGGATCAACCGATTCTTTATTCAGTTAATTACTTCAAAGCGGATAAATTTAGTTTCCACGTCTTAAGAAAGCGGTCCTAGGCTTGTATCCAACATTTCTACTAACTTTAATTTTTAGGAGGTTATCTTAATGACAAAACGCAAGTTTGGTCTAACCATGTCTCTTGTGCTAGCAGCCGGCACGATTCTTGGTGCATGTGGCGGCGGTAAGGGTGATGAAGAGAAAAGTCAAGGTGATGGTAAAAAGAACGACGATCAGTTTACTGTAGCGATGGTTACTGACGTAGGCGGAGTAGACGACAAATCTTTTAACCAGTCTGCTTGGGAAGGTCTTCAGGAGTTCGGTAAGGAAAATGATCTGAAAAGAGGAACAGACGGCTTCGATTATATTCAGTCAAAATCTGATGCCGATTATAAAACGAACTTAAATACAGCTGTTCGTAATAAATTTGATCTAGTTTACGGAATTGGCTATAAATTGAAACCAGCTATTGAAGAAGTAGCTAAACAACGCAAAAACAGCCACTTTGCTATCGTGGATGATGTGATTAAAGGTCAAGACAACGTAGCAAGCATTACATTTAAAGAGCATGAAGGTTCTTTCCTTGTTGGGGTAGCTGCCGGATTGACTACAAAAACGAACAAAATTGGTTTCGTTGGCGGAACAGACAGTGACTTGATTAACAAATTCGCAGCAGGTTTCCAGGCTGGTGTGAAAGCGGTTAATCCTAAAGCAACTGTGAAAATTGAATACGCTGGTGCATTTGATAAAGCAGACAAAGGTCAGCAAATGGCTTCTGCTATGTACGGTTCAGGAGTTGACATTATTTACCACGCAGCAGGAGCTACTGGTAACGGAGTATTTACAGAAGCGAAAAATGAAAAACAAAAAAATCCTGAAAAAGATATTTGGGTAATTGGTGTTGACCGTGACCAAGCGGACGAAGGAAAAGTAACGGTTAACGGAAAAGAAGAAAATGTTACATTAACGTCTATGGTTAAACGGGTAGACATCGCTGTAAAAGATTTAGCAACTAAAGCAAAAGAAGGCAACTTCCCAGGTGGCGAGCTGCTTGAATACGGGCTTGAAGATAATGCTGTAAGCATTGCTCCAACACAAGATAACCTAAGTGATGAAGTGAAAAAAGCTGTTCAAGAATGGACAGAAAAGATTAAAAAAGGTGAAGTGGACGTTCCAGTAAAGCCTGAAAAATAATTTGCTATAAAGCTAGCAAATAGATCTACTCCCGGGGTAAATCCACAGTAGTGCGATTTGCCCCGGCTTAAAAATGGTAACAAGGACGCAACAAAGAGTGCGTGCTTGTTAGGATTTTTAAGCTGGCACTCTTGCTTTTCTAAAGACGCTTAGAAGCGTTGTGTTTTGCAAAAAGTCCTAGGGATAGAAGGTCAGACATCCTACTTGCAATCATTAGTCGTTCATTCATACGATCGCCTGTATGGCAAGAAAAGACCTTATACGAGGAGTGAGTCAGGTGGAATATGTTATTGAAATGCTCGGCATTCGTAAAGAGTTCAACGGATTTGTTGCCAATGATGATATAACACTTCAATTGCGCAAAGGAGAAATCCACGCGTTGCTTGGTGAAAACGGCGCAGGCAAATCCACCCTAATGAACGTTTTGTTTGGTTTGTATCAGCCCGAGAAAGGTGAAATCAAAGTACATGGCAAGAAAGTTCACATTACAAATCCAAATGTGGCGAATGAACTTGGTATCGGTATGGTGCATCAGCACTTTATGCTCGTCGATACCTTCACTGTTACGGAAAATATTATTCTCGGAAAAGAGCCTAAATCAGGCGGTAAAATTGATATTAAAAGGGCAGAAAAAGAGGTTAGGGAGATTTCTGAACAATACGGGCTGTCTGTAGACCCGACAGCAAAAGTGGCTGATATTTCTGTTGGCATGCAACAGCGTGTTGAAATTTTAAAGACACTTTATCGAGGGGCGGAGATCTTAATTTTTGATGAGCCGACGGCTGTATTAACTCCACAGGAAATTAAAGAGTTAATTCAAATTATGAAAACGCTCATTAAAGAAGGCAAATCTATTATTCTCATTACGCATAAGCTAAAGGAAATTATGGAAGTTTGTGACCGTGTTACGGTTATCCGTAAAGGAAAAGGAATTGGCACAGTAAATGTAGCGGAAACGGACCCGAATCATTTGGCAAGCTTAATGGTCGGAAGGGAAGTAACGTTTAAAACCGAAAAGAAGGAAGCCCAGCCGAAAGACAATGTATTAGAAATTAAAGATTTATTCGTGAAGGATTCAAGAGGCATCCAAGCTGTTAGAGGATTGAATTTAGCGGTCCATGCTGGAGAAATTGTGGGGATTTGTGGCGTAGATGGAAATGGACAGAGTGAACTGATTGAAGCGATCACCGGTCTTCAAAAGGTAGAAAGCGGTTCGATTCTTGTTAGCGGCCAGGATATCACCAATCTCAAACCTCGAAAAGTAACAGAACGGGGGGTAGCACACATTCCTCAAGACCGGCATAAACACGGACTCGTTCTTGATTTTCCGATAGGTGAAAATATGGTGCTGCAAACATACTATCAGCAGCCATTTTCTAAAGCTGGTGTTTTAAATTACAAAGAAATTTATAAGAAGGCTGCCAGTTTAATAAAGGAGTATGATGTACGGACACCATCAGAATATACACCTGCTCGAGCCTTATCTGGAGGAAATCAGCAAAAAGCGATTATCGGCCGCGAAGTAGACCGCGATCCGGATCTTCTAATTGCGGCTCAGCCAACTCGTGGATTAGATGTTGGAGCGATTGAATTTATTCATAAAAGGCTTATTGAACAGCGAGATAAGGGGAAAGCGGTGCTTTTAATTTCCTTTGAGTTAGATGAAATTTTAAATATTAGCGATAGAATTGCCGTTATCTATGAAGGAGAAATCGTCGCGATCGTGAATCCGAAAGAAACGACCGAACAAGAACTCGGACTGTTGATGGCTGGTTCAAAACGAAAGAAAGAAGGTGAGATGAATGTCTAAACGGTTTTCTAATATAGCCGTACCGGTTGTATCGGTGCTTTTAGGATTAATTGCCGGGGCTATTATTATGTTAATCAGCGGTTACAACCCAATTAATGGCTATGCCGCACTCTGGAACGGGGCCTTTGGGGATACATTCTATCTCGGTGAAACGCTTCGGCAAATGACCCCTTATATATTTGCTGGTCTAGCCGTTGCTTTTGCATTCCGGACAGGTTTGTTCAATATTGGTGTGGAAGGTCAGCTATTGGTAGGCTGGCTAGCAGCGGTTTGGGTTGGCGTGGCGTTTGATTTGCCAAAAGTCATTCATTTGCCGCTATCTCTTTTGGCAGCCGCAGCCGCGGGCGCACTTTGGGGATTTATCCCGGGATTTTTAAAAGCTCGCCTGCACGTCCATGAAGTTATTGTTACGATTATGATGAATTATATCGCATTGCATGTAACGAATCATTTGATCCGAAACGTAATTAGCGATCAGGCTGATGCAACGGAAGCAGTAAAGGAAACAGCTAGTTTAAAATCTCCGTTCTTCGAATCGGTTACAGATTACTCTTCCCTTCATAATGGAATTTATCTTGGCTTAATTGTAGCTATTATTATGTGGTTTATTCTTGAAAAAACAACGCTTGGATATGAGCTTCGTTCGGTTGGCTTCAGCCAGCACGCTTCTCAATATGCCGGTATGAATGTGAACCGCAACATCGTTCTCTCAATGGTGATTTCCGGCGCGTTTGCCGGCCTTGGGGGAGCAATGGAAGGGCTGGGGACATTCGGAAATGCTTTCTTGCACTCTGGATTTTCCGGCGTAGGCTTTGATGGCATTGCCGTTGCACTTCTCGGTGGAAATGCAGCCATTGGTGTTGTACTCGCGTCCTTACTATTCGGTGCTTTAAAAGTAGGGGCTTTAAATATGCCAATCGAATCAGGCGTACCAAACGAACTGGTTGAAATTGTGATTGCTTTGATTATTTTCTTTGTTGCTTCTAGCTATATGATAAAATGGCTTCTTAGCCGATTTAAAAAGGAGGAGAAATAAGTGGATACATTAACGGTTTTATCCATTATTATTTCATCGTCTCTTTTCGCAGCAGCTCCGCTTATTTTCACTGCGCTAGGCGGTGTGTTCTCCGAGCGTTCCGGTGTAGTAAATATCGGCCTTGAAGGATTAATGATCATTGGGGCGTTTACAGCTATTGTGTTTAACCTAACATTCGCTTCAACTTTTGGCGCAGCTACTCCTTGGGTCGCTTTGATTGCGGCTATGCTTGTCGGAGGGTTATTGTCACTTCTTCACGCAGTGGCTTCCATCACATTTCGTGCCGATCAAGTCGTTAGCGGCGTGGCAATTAACTTCCTGGCTTTAGGCGTATCACTGTTCTTAGTGAAAATGCTTTATGATAAAGGCCAGACAGATATCATTAAAGAGAACTTTAAAAAAGTAGACATTCCAGTGTTAAGTGACATTCCAGTAATCGGTCGATTGATTTTCTCAAATATCTCCTACCCAGCGATTGTGGCCATTGCTTTGGCTTTTGTTTCTTGGTATGTGCTATTTAAAACTCCATTCGGCCTTCGCTTGAGAGCTGTAGGGGAACACCCGATGGCAGCAGATACAATGGGTGTAAACGTGACAAAGATGCGCTATATTGCTGTTTTCATTTCCGGTCTTCTTGGTGGTTTGGGCGGCGGAGTATATGCCCAGTCTATTTCACTCGATTTCAGTCATGCGACGATTACTGGACAAGGGTTCATGGCTCTCGCAGCCATGATTTTCGGGAAATGGCATCCACTAGGAGCAATGGGAGCTGCCATTTTCTTCGGATTCGCCCAAAGCTTAAGTATTGTCGGATCCAGTATTCCATTTTTGGAAGACATCCCGGCAGTTTACTTATTAATTGCTCCTTACGTACTAACCATTTTGGCCCTCGCCGGATTTATCGGCCGGGCAGACGCACCAAAAGCCTCTGGTACTCCATACATCAAAGGCAGCAGGTAATAAGGAAAAGCGAAACTGGCCGTTTAGACTCGGCAGACATAAGCCGGACCGCCTGTGTGGCGTTCTTCGCCACATAGGCGTGCCGGCTTATGATCGAGAGTCTGGCCAGTGCAGCTAGACAAAGAAAAGCGAAAGGCGCTCGTTTTGCGTGATAGCGGATTGGAGCTCTCGACGAGGAGTTGCCTTTTCAAACTCCGACAGAGAGAGCGAAATCAGCCGTTTAGCGGCGTATGGGCTGGACAGCTCCGCATGAGATAAAGGAAACACGAAGAGCGCAAGCGATTCGATGTTGACTTATCGCAAAGAGGAGCCGGTAGCCCACTAGCCGCTGGCTGATGCAGCTAGACAAAAGAAAAGCGAATCGGCTGATTAGCTCGCTTTAAAAATATATAATGAAGAAAAACCGCCTGGTTCCGGGCGGTTTTTTTGTAAAGAATATTACTTGGCAAAAGCGTTTCGATTTCCAATTAAACGGGGCTCCTGTATAGTAAAAGTAAGTTTTTCATAAATATGGGCATGAATTAAGGGATAAACGGATAAAAATATAGACATAGCTGCCGGAAAAGGAGGGTATTTTTGTGACATTAGTCAATGAAAATATTATAAAAAAGCAAGGGTATAACTTGCATGTTGTAAAAACGGATAAATACAAAACGAATACCATTGTATGGAGAATGAAGGCGCCTTTAGAAAGTGAAACGGTAACGAAAAGAGCGTTGCTTCCTTATGTCCTTCAGAGTAATTCAGAGAAATATCCGACATCTACACATTTGCGTTCTTATCTTGATGACTTGTACGGTGCGAGCTTTTATGTCGATGTAGCAAAAAAAGGGGACTTTCACATTATGAGCTTTTCGTTAGAAGTGGCAAACGAAAAGTTTCTAAAAGCTGGAGAGCCATTGCTTGAAAAGGCATTACAGTTTATGCACGAAATTTTACAAAAGCCGAATGTGAATAACGGTGCGCTCGATAAAGATACAGTGCAAGATGAAAAGCGCAGCTTAAAGCAGCGTATCCAATCGATTTACGATGATAAAATGCGCTTTGCGAGCGCTCGTCTTCTTGAAGAGATGTATAAAGGTGATCCGTATGCCCTGCAAGCAAACGGTGAAATTGAAGCTGTAGATGAAATGAATGAGACAGATTTGTATAAGTATTATGAACAAGCATTTTCAGAAGATGAAATGGATTTATATATTGTTGGAGATGTGGAGGCTGGCCAGGTAGAAAAGATAGCCGACCGCTTATTTCAATTCAATAGCAGGACTCCTCGTTCTCCCCAAACGGTGAGACAAACCACCCCATCTGCAGAACCGAAAGAAGTAGTGGAAAAGCAGGAGATTAATCAAGGAAAGCTTCATATCGGTTATCGTACCCATATTACTTTTGGTGATGATGATTACTTTGCTCTCCAAATGTTTAACGGTATTTTTGGTGGCTTCTCCCACTCCAAACTATTTATGAATGTGCGGGAAAAAGAGAGCTTGGCTTACTATGCGGCAAGCCGGTTAGAAAGCCACAAAGGGTTTTTAATGGTTCTTTCAGGAATTGATAGCAAAAACTATAACAAAGCTGTCAAAATTATTAATGAGCAGCTCCAAGCGATGAAAAACGGAGAGATTTCCGAAAAAGAACTGGAACAGACAAAAGCAGTTATCCGCAATCAAGTGTTAGAAACGCTCGATACTGCTAGAGGGGTAATTGAAATGCTCTATCACAACGTGATGGCAAAAACGGATGTAACGGTTGATAACTGGTTGGAAGCGGCGGAGCGGATGACGATAGAAGAAATTACAGCGGCCGCCAATAAAGTTGAAATGGATACGGTGTACTTTCTGTCCGGAATGGAGGGAGAATAATGGAGAAAATTCTATTTGATCAGCTGCAAGAAGAGCTATATTTTGAAAAAATGGATAACGGGCTAGATGTATACGTTCTTCCGAAAAAAGGATTTAACAAAACGTATGCCACCTTTACAACGAAGTACGGCTCTATTGATAATCAATTTATTCCGCAGGGTGGGAACGACTATGTGCGAGTGCCGGATGGAATCGCTCACTTTTTAGAGCATAAAATGTTTGAAAAAGCGGACGGTGATGTATTTCAGTATTTTAGCCGTCAAGGTGCTTCTGCCAATGCTTTTACCTCTTTTACAAGAACCGCTTACTTGTTTTCCAGCACGGATAAGGTAATGGATAATCTGGAGACGCTTGTGAATTTTGTCCAGGATCCTTACTTTACTGAGCAAACAGTTGAAAAAGAAAAAGGCATTATTGGCCAGGAAATCCGCATGTATGATGATAATCCTGATTGGCAGGCTTATTTTGGCCTCATTCAGAATATGTATCACAATCATCCAGTCAAGATTGATATTGCCGGTACAGTAGAATCGATTGCGGACATTACAAAAGATCATTTATACAAGTGCTACCGCACATTTTATCATCCAAGTAATATGCTTTTATTTATTGTAGGACCGGTTGATCCTGAGAAAACGATTCAATTTGTCAAAGAGAATCAATCGAAAAAAGAGTATCAAGATCGAGAAGAAATTAAGCGTCTAGTAGAAGAAGAGCCAGAAGAAGTACAGGAGAAAAAACGGGTTCTGAAAATGAACGTTCAGTTGTCTAAGTGCCAAGTTGGCATTAAAGCCGTCGATACAGATTTACAAGGAGAGCCGTTGCAAAAACGAGAGCTGACAATGAATATTCTGCTTGATATACTTTTTGGCAGAAGCTCTCCACTTTATTACCAGCTTTATCGCGAAGGATTAATTGATGAAACTTTTTATTACGACTTTACCCAGGAAAAAGGTTTTGGCTTTGCGATGGTCGGCGGTGATACAACGAAGCCGGAGGAATTAGGGGACCGGATTCGAACGATTTTACTGGAAGCAAAAACAGGAAAGTATTTGACAGAAGAAGCGGTAGAACGAGCGATTAGAAAGAAAATCGGTTCTTTTCTCCGGTCAGTAAATTCACCGGAATATATTGCGAATCAATTTACCCGCTATGCTTTTAACGACATGGATTTATTTGAAGTAGTGCCGCTGTTAGAAGCGATTACGCTAGACGATGTGAAGCGCACAGCCGAACGGGTGATTGCAGAAAACCGATTAACTGCCTTTTATATTTTACCAAAACAGGTGTAAAAGCCTAGAGAGCAGCTGGGTTCTTTTTCCGCATGAAGATGGGAAGAAAAGAACCCGGCTGCTTTGTTGTGTACAAGAAACTGGGGGAATAATAAAATGAAAAGATATGCACTTGTCACAGGGGCAAGCGGAGGCATAGGAGAAGAAATTTCCAGGAAGTTAGCGGGAGAAGGCTGGAACTTGTATTTACAGTATTACAAAGGAAAAGAAAAAGTTGAACGATTACAAAGAGAATTAGAAGGAATGGGAGTGGAAGTGATTTCGATACAGGCCGACTTAGCATCAGCTGAGGGTGCCCGATTTCTGGCAAGTCAGTTATTTACATTAGAGGCCGTCGTTTTTGCAGGTGGAACGGCCCATTACAGCTTGTTCCAAGAAATTGAAGAGGCTGAAATGGATAAGTTATGGCAGCTTCACGTAAAAAGTCCTATGATTCTTGTCCAACTAACGATTCCGAAACTTCGAAAGGCCATGTCACCCTCGATCGTATTCGTTTCTTCGGTGTGGGGACAGACGGGGGCAGCTTGTGAAGTGGCGTATTCAACAGTAAAGGGTGCTCAAATTGCTTTTGTAAAGGCGTTAGCAAAAGAATTAGCTCCTTCTAATATCCGCGTTAATGCGGTAGCTCCAGGGGCTGTCAATACGCCTATGATGGACCAATTTTCACTAGAGGAAAAAGCCGAAATAGCCGGTGAAATTCCAATGGGACGACTTGGCGCTGCTGCTGAAGTCGCAGAAGCCGTTTACTTTGTTTGTTCCTCTGCTTCGTCTTATATAACCGGCCAGGTACTGGCAGTCAACGGCGGCTGGTACACATGATTTGCATGCATAATTTTTTTCTTTAGGGAACAAACTAATGTTGCAACTCAATAAAGGAGGGACAACGACATGTCAGTACTTGAAAATTGGCACGAATGGAAAAACTTCTTAGGAGACAAATTAAATCAGGCGACAAGCGCAGGGATGAACAGTGATCTAGTTAATAATATGGCTTATCAAGTTGGCGATTATCTTGCCAACAAAGTAGACCCTAAAAATGAACAGGAAAGAGTATTATCTGATTTATGGTCGGTTGCCTCAGAAGAAGAGCAAAGAGCAATCGCAAGTATGATGGTCAAATTAGTACAAAATAACGGAAGTCGTTAAGAGAGGGAGTTTTCCCTCTCTTTTTTCTTTCAATAAAGGGATAAATCATATATGATAGTACCTAGACATTATTATTAACGGGCTTTTTGGAAAGCCGCTAGGAGCGTTATTTATGTCCAAAAAAGAATGGTATTTAGAATATAAAATTGTAAAAAACCGTCCGGGGTTATTAGGGGATGTGGCGTCGCTGCTTGGTATGCTCTCTATTAACATTGTTACGATTAATGGGGTGGATGAAGCAAGCCGTGGCCTTTTAATATTAGCGAAAAGCGAAGATCAAATTAGAAGACTGGAATCCATCTTAGAAACGATGGATACGATTGAAATTGTCAAGTTAAGAGAGCCGAAGCTTAGAGACCGCATGGCTGTAAGGCATGGGCGCTATATTCAGCGAGATGCAGATGACAAAAAAACATTCCGTTTTGTCCGCGATGAACTTGGACTTCTCGTTGATTTTATGGCAGAATTGTATAAAATGGAAGGGCACAAATTAATCGGTATCCGCGGCATGCCAAGAGTCGGGAAAACCGAGTCGATTGTGGCAGCGAGTGTGTGTGCTAATAAGAGATGGCTGTTCGTTTCATCAACTATGATTAAACAAACGGTTCGTGATCAACTAATTCGGGATGAATATAATCCGAATCATCTTTTTATTATGGATGGAGTTGTGTCAACCAAGCGGGCCAGCGAAAAACACTGGCAGCTTGTTCGGGAAATTATGAGACTGCCTGCAGTTAAAGTGATAGAGCATCCAGATATTTTTGTCCAAAACAGTGAATATAGTTTGGAGGACTTTGATTATATTATTGAACTTCGTCATCATCCTGATGAAGAAATTACATACGAACCGGTAGAAAAAAACAATATGTTTCAGGATATGGACTTTGGTGGGTTTAACTTTTAATTATGGAAGGTGTTATGGGTGACAGAATTAGGAAACCGCTTAAGAGAAGCACGAGAAGCAAAAGGACTGTCCTTAGCAGATGTACAAGAAATGACAAAGATTCAGAAGCGTTATTTAAATGGTATCGAAGAAGGCAATTACGATATGATGCCTGGCAAGTTCTATGTTCGGGCATTTATTAAGCAGTACGCAGAGGCCGTTGGACTTGATCCTGAGCAATTGTTTGAAGAATATAAGAGTGAGATTCCGTCTTCTTATGAAGATGAAATTCCACAAAGAGCGACAAAGGTAGAGAAAGTACGATCAACAGTGCCGGCTGAATCCTCGAAAATTCTCGAATATTTGCCGAGAATTTTAGTGACAGCTTTCGTTGTGGGAGCTCTCTTTCTAGTCTGGTTCCTTATTCCAAAAAGCGATTCTAACGATAAAACGGTGAAAGAAGAAACAGTTGTGGAGCAGCCGAAAGAACAAGAGAACGAGAAAAAAGTAGCGAAAGAAAAAGAAGAACCAAAAAAAGAAACAAAGAAAGAAGAGAAAGTTCAAGAACCAGCCAAACCCAAACAAACGTTAACGGCGCTAGGTGTGAGCGGCAGAAAAGCAACGTATGAGCTGCAAAACGCAGAAAAATTCGAAGTAACTATTCTATCTAAAGGAGAAACATGGATAGGCGTAACAGACGGAAGCGGGAAAAGCTATTATAACAATATGTTGGCAAAAGGACAGTCACAAACATTTGATTTAACAGGACAAACATCCGCGAAAATTGTCGTTGGTTTTGCACCTGATACAGAAATCAAAGTGAATGGCGAAACGCTGACATATCAGCTCCCAGCTGCCAAGCAGGTGAGACAGGATGTTATTATTCAAGCGAAACCGGCTGAACAATAATTCGGCAGTTTTTTCGGATAGCTTCTGAACAAAGTTGTTCGTCGATAGAATAGTTGGAGGGTCCATTGTGAATTTACCGAATAAGATTACTGTTTCAAGAATTTTAATGATTCCCTTGTTTTTGGTGATCATGCTCGTTGATTTTAATTGGGGAAACGTGACAGTGTTTGGAACAACTATGCCAGCAGCCCACTTTTGGGGAGCAATGTTGTTCATTTTAGCTTCGACAACCGATTGGATTGACGGCTATTATGCAAGAAAGCTGAATTTGGTCACAAACTTGGGCAAGTTTTTAGATCCACTCGCAGATAAATTGCTTGTTTCGGCAGCACTAATTGTGCTCGTCGACTTTAATTTGGCTGCTTCTTGGATCGTCATTATCATTATCAGCCGTGAGTTTGCTGTAACGGGACTGCGATTAATTCTAGCAGGAGAGGGCGAAGTAGTAGCCGCCAATATGCTTGGAAAGATTAAGACGTGGGCACAAATCATTGCGATTGCCGCTTTATTGCTTCACAATGCTCCATTCGAGTCTCTAGGAATTCCATTTGCAGATATTGCTCTTTGGGTTGCGGCATTCTTTACTATTTGGTCTGGATGGGATTATTTCTATCTTAACCGAGGCGTATTTAAACATTCAAAATAAGAGAAAAAGCTGTTCCGAAGCAAAGAGTCTCGTCATCTATAGGATTTAGCGTCTAACACGATGCTATAGAGAAGAGGCTCCCGCTGTTGGAGCAGCTTTATTTTTAGGAAAGCCCCGTTACAGGGAGTGCTAATAATGGATGCATTCTCAAATTCCTCGCATTTAAATGAAGAGGGGGATGATCATGCCTTGTGTACATGAATTCGGCATACTGGATGCGGTTGATAGCCAGAAAGATTACGATGATTATGATCCTCAGAAATACAATTGTATTTCTGTTGATGATGATCTTATTTTTGATTTAAATGAACAATTAGCAACGATGAAAACCTACTTTCATTCGCTTAATCGTCCAGAATATGGATTAGCTTATTGTGGGATAACGATTATTCCGCCTGAATCTTTATCCTTGTTTTATGATGTAGTGACATCTTCAATATCTTTTAACGAATCCGCCGGTCTTAATGAGCTGGCCGCGAAAATTATACAGGCTGCAAAAGAAAAGAAGTATATGATACATTATGGGATTTGAACTTCATGCTAAGTTCATTCTTTGTTAGATTAGCAGAGGGGTAATTTTGAGAAAGTTCTCATAAATAGCGTTTCCCTTGATTATTATCAACTATCAACTTTAGGAAAGAGAAGGGATGAGGAGAATGAATGCAGAAATTATTGCAGTAGGCTCTGAGCTGCTGCTGGGACAAATTACAAATACGAACGCTCAGTTTCTTTCCCAGCAGTTAGCGGAAATTGGCATTAATGTTTATTACCATACAGTGGTTGGAGATAACGGCAACCGTGTCCTTGATGCCATTAAGGAAGCTGAGAAAAGGGCAGATTTGCTGATCTTTACAGGGGGGCTCGGTCCAACAAAAGATGATTTAACAAAAGAGGTCATTGCTTCTCATATCGGCCGTCCGCTCGTATACAATGAAGAGGCACTAAAGAGCATCGAGAATTATTTTATTAGAACAAAACGCCCTATGACACCAAACAATAAAAAGCAGGCGCTCGTTATGGAAGAAAGTCTTGTTCTGCCAAACGATCATGGCATGGCGCCAGGAATGATGGTAAAAGGAGAAAACCATTGTTACATACTCTTCCCAGGACCGCCTCGAGAAATGCAGCCGATGTTTACTCAATATGCCAAGCCAGCCTTGTTAGATGTACTCGAGAAAGTGGAGAAAATTGAGTCGCGGGTACTAAGGTTTTTTGGTATCGGTGAATCTGCTTTGGAAACAGAAGTGGAGGATTTATTGCTTGCCCAGCAAAACCCAACGATTGCACCGCTTGCGGGAGATGGAGAGGTAACACTCCGAATTACAGCCAAGCATGAGTCAGAAGAGACGGCCTTGCAAATGATCAAAGAAGCGGAAGAAAAAATTCTTCGTCGGGTTGGTGACTATTTTTACGGATATAATGATACAACGATTGCCCGAGAACTAGCAGAACGCTTAAAGGAAACGTCTCATACGCTAGCAGCGGCCGAAAGTTTAACAGGAGGGCTGTTCCAAAGTGAAATGACAGCTGTTCCGGGAGCAAGTACTTTTTTCAATGGAGGCATTGTTTGCTATTCTAATCAGGCAAAGGAGAAGCTTGTAAATGTGAAAAAAGAAACACTTACAAGCCATGGAGCTATTAGTGAGGAGTGTGCCCTTGAACTGGCAGAGAACGTCCGCCAGCTTCTAGACGCTGACTTCGGTATTAGCTTTACAGGTGTGGCTGGACCTGATGAGGCGGAAGGACAACCGCCTGGCACTGTTTGGATTGGGCTTGCTTCCAAGTATAAACAACCGAAAGCATTTAAGCTTGACTTGGCAGGGAGCCGTGCTGGAATCAGAAAACGTTCCGTTAAATACGCGTGTCATTATTTGCTAGCAGAACTTACTGAAGATAAGTGAAAAAATTCCGAATATTATTGACTAATCTGATCAATAAGCTATATAATGAGAAACAAGGTTTAGTCATGACTTAATTAAATATGAATACTCTTATTGAGAGCGGTGGAGGGATTAGGCCCGATGAAGCCCGGCAACCTTCAGACAATTGTCTGAGACGGTGCTAATTCCTGCAGGTAGACGAACCTGAAAGATAAGAGGAGGATCCTATAATAAACCCTCTTCTTCATAAGAAGAGGTTTTTTATATTCCTCGAATCACAAATATTTTATTAAATACATTAGGAGGGTTTGACAATGACGAACAACTGGAACAAAGAAACAATTTTACTTCACGGGGGACAGGTGCCTGATCCGGTCACGGGTGCACGTGCTGTTCCAATTTATGAAACGACTTCTTTTGTTTTTGAAGATACGGATCATGCCAATGCTTTATTTGCCTTACAAAAGCCAGGAAACATCTATACACGTATTACGAACCCAACAGTTGACGTGTTTGAAAAGCGTGTCGCTCTCTTGGAAAAAGGGGCAGCTGCCGTAGCGCTTTCTTCTGGAATGGCAGCTATCTCTTTTTCAATCTTAAACTTGGCTCATGCCGGAGATGAAATTGTAGCGGCAGCTAATTTATATGGAGGTACATACAATCTTTTTGCTAATACTCTTCCTAAATACGGAATTAATGTAAAATTTGTTGATTCGACTGATCCGGAGAACTTCCGCAAAGCGATTACACCAAAAACAAAAGCCCTTTTTGGTGAAATTATCGGTAATCCGTCTTTAAATGTGTTGGATGTAGAAAAAGTAGCAGATATCGCTCATGAAAACGATATTCCACTTATCGTAGATAATACATTTGCTTCACCATATGGGGCTAACCCGCTTACAAGTGGAGCAGATATTGTCGTTCATTCTGCTACGAAGTGGATTAGCGGCCACGGAACAGTTATTGGTGGAGTAGTAGTAGACGGAGGAACGTTTGACTGGAATAGTGAGAAGTTTCCTGGCTTTACAGAGCCAGACGAATCCTATAATGGACTAAGATTTGCTGACCTTGAAGGACCGGCATTCGCTATTAAACTACGTGTTCAGCTGTTGAGAGATTTCGGCCCTTCTTTAAGTGCTCATAGCGCATTCTTGCTGCTTCAGGGGTTAGAGACGCTGCATTTGCGTATTCAACGTCACCATGAGAATACACTTGCAATTGTAGATTATTTAAACAATCATCCGGCGGTGGAGTGGGTATCTCATCCAAGCCTTGCAGACCATCCATCCCATGAATTAGCGAAAAAGTATTTAAATAATACATTCGGCTCGATCGTCGTGTTCGGTATTAAAGGCGGACGGGAAGCAGGTAAAAAAGTGATTGACAACATTAAGCTTTGGTCACACGTAGCCAACGTTGGGGACGGCAAATCATTAATTATTCATCCGGCTTCTACAACTCACCAGCAGCTAAGCAGTGAAGATTTAGCAAAGTCAGGTACAAAAGAAGAAATGATTCGTTTGTCAATTGGATTGGAGTCGACAGAAGACTTGATTGCTGATTTAAATCAGGCGATTGAAAAAGCAACGGGCGTAGCGGTCGAGGGCTAATAGGAACTAGAATAAAATAGAAAGTTTTATAGGCTAAACATTATCTTCTCCTGCTTCTTTATGATAAAATAAAGAGGCAGGAGTTACTTTTTTCTTCTCTTTTTTCCGCTATCTCTTCTTCTTTTTTTCTAGTTTTTTATCCTAATCTTTTTTTCTTTCGGAAACAAAAAAACCGAATAAATGTTCGCTTTTTGCTTGAAATTATCTCAATAAAGAGGTATAGTTAGTATAGGTTCTGAAACAACATGTCTACGTGCATTTATTTAATAGATTGCCAATTTTAAGGAGGAATTTTAGTGAACGATCGTCAAGCAGCATTGGATATGGCCTTAAAGCAAATTGAAAAACAATTTGGTAAAGGGTCTATCATGAAATTAGGAGAACAAACGGATCGGAAGATTTCCACAAGCCCAAGCGGATCGCTCGCTCTTGATGCAGCACTTGGTGTAGGTGGTTATCCACGCGGTCGTATTGTTGAAATCTATGGTCCGGAAAGCTCTGGTAAAACAACTGTAGCACTTCATGCTATTGCTGAAGTACAGGCATCTGGCGGTCAAGCAGCTTTTATTGATGCGGAGCATGCGCTTGATCCTGTATATGCTCAGAAACTAGGAGTGAATATTGATGAGTTGCTCCTTTCGCAGCCAGATACAGGGGAACAGGCACTTGAAATTGCTGAAGCTCTTGTACGCAGCGGTGCTATCGATATCCTTGTTATCGATTCAGTCGCTGCTCTCGTACCGAAGGCGGAGATCGAAGGGGAAATGGGTGATTCCCACGTCGGTTTACAGGCGCGTTTAATGTCACAGGCTCTTCGTAAATTGTCTGGTGCCATCAATAAGTCCAAAACGATTGCGATCTTTATTAACCAGATTCGTGAGAAAGTCGGAATAATGTTTGGAAACCCTGAAACAACACCTGGAGGACGTGCACTAAAATTCTATAGTTCCGTCCGTTTGGAAGTTCGTCGTGCGGAAGCATTAAAACAAGGGAACGAAATTGTAGGAAATAAAACAAAAATTAAAGTAGTGAAAAATAAAGTAGCCCCTCCGTTTCGTGTAGCGGAAGTCGATATCATGTATGGAGAAGGAATCTCCAGAGAAGGTGAAATTATCGATATGGGTTCGGAAGTAGATATTGTTCAAAAAAGTGGTGCATGGTACTCATATAATGAAGAGCGCGTAGGGCAAGGTCGTGAAAACGCTAAGCAGTTCTTAAAGGAAAATCCGGCTATTCGCCAGGAGATTATGATGAAGATCCGCCAGCATTATGGGCTGGATGCAGACTTTGTGGAAACGAATGAAGAAGAAGCAACAGAGGAGTTTAGCTTGCTTGACGAATAATCATGAGGAGCGGTGTCAAGGGGACATCGCTCTTTTGTTTTTGTCTGTATAGGGAGAAAGCAGTTGCTGGGATGAAACCCTTGACAAGAAATTTTCACAACTATAAAATTGAGATGTATATTTTACATTTTTTTCTCTTAAAAATGGAAATTAGAAGCTGTATATTGAAATGTTGACACAATGTACCAGCCGACATGTTAAAAGCATGACAAAAGTTCATAGCAAGAGGAGGTGAAAGGATGGAACCCATTACAATCATCTCCATTTTGCTTGGCCTAATCGTCGGTGTAGTTGTTGGCTATTTTGTTCGAAAATCCATTGCAGAATCAAAGATTGCAGGAGCTAAAAGTGCTGCAGATCAAATTATTGACGATGCGAAACGTGAGGCAGAAGCGCTAAAGAAAGAGGCCCTGCTTGAAGCAAAGGATGAAATTCATAAGCTTCGTACAGACACGGAACTAGAACTTCGTGAACGAAGAAACGAATTGCAAAGACAAGAGAATCGTTTGTTACAAAAGGAAGAGAACCTCGACCGAAAAGATGAATCGCTTGATAAACGCGAATTGCAGCTTGAGAAAAAAGAGGAGATTCTTGCTGAGAGACAACAACATATTGAAGAGATGGACAGCAAAGTGGAAGAGATGATCAAAAAGCAGCAGGCGGAACTAGAAAGAATCGCCAGTCTCACTCGGGAAGAAGCCCGCTCCATTATATTGGATCGGACGGAGCAAGAGCTTGCACACGATATTGCTATAATGACAAAAGAGCAAGAAAACCGAGCCAAGGAAGAAGCAGATAAGAAAGCGAAGTCAATCCTTTCTCTTGCCATTCAGCGCTGTGCGGCCGATCATGTGGCAGAAACAACTGTATCCGTTGTAACATTGCCAAATGATGAAATGAAAGGCCGTATCATCGGACGGGAAGGTAGAAATATCCGTACGCTGGAAACGCTGACAGGTATTGATTTAATTATTGATGATACACCGGAAGCCGTAATCCTTTCAGGGTTTGATCCTATTCGTCGGGAAACTGCCAAGCTGGCCCTTGAAAAACTTGTACAAGATGGACGTATTCACCCAGCTCGTATCGAAGAAATGGTCGATAAGGCACGCAGAGAAGTAGATGAACACATTCGTGAAGTCGGCGAACAAACGACTTTCGAGGTAGGGGTTCATGGCTTGCATCCAGACTTAATCAAAATTTTAGGGCGCTTGAAATACCGTACAAGCTATGGTCAAAATGTACTGAAGCATTCGATGGAAGTCGCCTTTCTTACGGGCTTACTGGCAGCGGAACTTGGGGAAGATGAGACGCTTGCCCGCCGTGCCGGCCTTCTTCATGACATTGGCAAAGCAGTCGATCATGAGGTCGAAGGAAGCCACGTAGAAATCGGAGTCGAGCTTGCGACGAAGTATAAAGAACATCCGGTTGTTATTAATAGTATTGCCTCTCACCATGGTGATACTGAGCCAACTTCTATTATTGCTGTACTCGTGGCTGCTGCTGATGCATTATCGGCTGCAAGACCGGGTGCCCGCAGTGAAACGCTGGAAAATTATATTCGCCGATTGGAAAAACTCGAGGAAATTGCTGAATCCTATGACGGTGTTGAAAAGTCATTTGCGATACAGGCTGGCCGCGAAGTGCGAATTATCGTGAAGCCTGAACAGGTAGATGATTTACAAGCACACCGACTAGCACGGGACATTCGAAAACGAATCGAGGGAGAACTTGATTATCCAGGCCATATTAAAGTAACAGTTATAAGAGAAACGCGTGCTGTGGAATATGCGAAATAAAGCGGTGTGATCAATCACACCGCTTTCCCTATGGGGGAATAAAGGCGAAGAAAGGAATTTATATGAAGATTTTATTTGTAGGCGACGTTGTCGGGTCTCTGGGGCGCGACATGATTAACCAATATTTACCGAGACTGAAACGTAAATATCAACCAGACTGGACCTTTGTCAATGGAGAAAATGCGGCTTCGGGGCGGGGGATAACAGAAAAGATTTACCGTCAATTTTTAGTAGATGGAGCCGATGTCGTTACTCTCGGTAACCATGCTTGGGATAATAAAGATATTTTTGAGTTTATCGATGACGCAAACGCACTCGTCCGTCCAGCTAATTTTCCTGAGGGTACTCCGGGGAGCGGTTTAGTATTTGTTAAGCGTGCCGGCGTAGAAGCTGCCGTGATTAATCTGCAGGGACGTACCTTTATGCCTGCACTTGATTGTCCTTTTGAGAAAGCGAAAGAACTAGTTGCTAAAGCCCGTGAACGGACCCCTATTATCTTCGTCGATTTCCATGCTGAAGCTACAAGTGAAAAGCAAGCAATCGGCTGGTTTTTAGATGGAGACGTTACGGCTGTAGTCGGTACACATACGCATGTACAAACAGCTGATAATCGTATTTTACCAAATGGAACCGCCTATTTATCTGATGTGGGTATGACAGGGCCTTATGACGGAATTCTTGGCATGGAAAGAGGAGCAGTCTTGAAAAAATTCACCACTGGACTTCCTGTTCGGTTTGAAGTTCCGAAAAGCGGAAGAACGCAGTTGAGTGCTTGTTTAATCGAAGTAGATAGAAAGACAGGAAAAGCAAAAGCGATTGACCGCCTGCTAATTAATGAAGATACACCATTTATTGCTGAGTAACGAATGTGTCCCCTTTTTTGGACGAGCGATCGAAAGCAAAGGCTGCATCAAGCCGCTTTGCTTCTAGCTGGGGTTGCTACTGAATGAAGTTCGTAGGCTTTCTTCACGGAAGTCTGTAATACAGGAGCCTGTCCTCGAATATAGTAGGAATGGAAGGACAGCGAACAACTATGTTCACAAAATGAGCATTCGGTATCGTTTAACAAAAGGGGGACAAGAAATGGAGATATTAAAAGTTTCGGCAAAATCTAATCCTAATTCTGTAGCTGGTGCACTTGCCGGTGTTCTTCGGGAAAGAGGGGCAGCTGAAATTCAGGCAATTGGAGCTGGTGCGCTTAATCAAGCTGTAAAGGCAGTCGCCATTGCCCGAGGATTTGTTGCTCCAAGCGGGGTTGATTTAATTTGCATCCCGGCTTTTACAGATATTATGATTGAAGGAGAAGAGCGAACAGCAATCAAATTGATTGTCGAACCTCGATAACATGATAAATACGGATAAAACCCGGCCTTTTGATAGCAAAGGAGAAGAAGGATTGCTCTTCTTTTCCGCTTTCTTAAGGCGGGTTTTTTCTTTTTATAGTTATAATAGAAACGTAGATAGAGTCAGTTCTGAAAGGGTGAAAGAGATGATTTTTGATGCGCATTGTGATGTATTGTACCAATTACAAAAAGATCCATTAAAAGATTTTAATGATCCTCGTCTGCATGTGACGTACAGAGGGCTCAAACAAGCAAAAGCCAAAGTTCAATGCTTTGCGATTTTCTTGTCTCCGTTAGTGAAGCCGCACGATCGCTTTAGGTCGGCTTTAGAACAAATTGATTTATTCTACGAAAAGGTAATCAGTCCTTATCCCGATATGAAAGTGATCACATCAAAAAAAGAATTGGACGAACTAAAAGAAGGAGAAATCGGAGCAGTGCTTACCCTCGAAGGCGGTGAAGCGATCGAAGAGGACCCGTTAAAATTAAAAACTTTATATCGGCTTGGTGTAAGGTCCGTTGGTTTAACATGGAACCATACAAATGCTTTAGCGGATGGAGTGATGGCTGCCAGAGGGGGAGGGATCACGGAGCTTGGTGGTGAGGTTGTTCACATGCTGAATGAATGGAAGACTTGGACAGATGTATCTCACTTGTCGGAAAAAGCGTTTTGGGATGTGATGGAACAAGCGGATTATCCGATTGCTAGCCATTCGAATTGCTACAGTCTTTGTCCGCATCCTCGCAACTTGAAGAACGATCAAATTAAAGCACTCATCCAAAAGGACAGCATCATTGGCTTATCGTTTGTTCCATTTTTTGTAAAGGACCACGGGAAAGTACATGCTCAAGATGTAATCAAGCATGTAGAATATATTTGTGAACTCGGCGGTGAAAACCATCTCGGCTTTGGATCAGACTTTGATGGCATTGATGAAACGATTCAAGGCTTGGACTGTTACGAGGCCTATGAGCGCTGGAGGGAGCTGCTGCAAAAGTATTATTCGGAGAGACAAGTAGAAAAGTTTTGTTGGTTGAATTTTGCAAGCAGATTTCCGAGCTAATTGATACGATTAACTATAGTGATTCCCCCATAAAAGTGATAAACTAAAAAAGTAATAGTCTTGAAGATCCGAATGTACTAAAGGAGTTGTATATTTTATGATAAATCAGCTTTCCTGGAAAGTCGGAGG
Source organism: Pseudobacillus wudalianchiensis (assembly GCF_001685015.1). Taxonomy (GTDB): domain Bacteria; phylum Bacillota; class Bacilli; order Bacillales; family Domibacillaceae; genus Pseudobacillus; species Pseudobacillus wudalianchiensis. The sequence continues at coordinate 99,369 of NZ_MAYT01000028.1, read as the reverse complement.
ACAACAGGGAGAAGGGATTGAAAGCACAGGAGAAATCTTTTCTACCGCTTTGAACCGTCTTGGGTACTTTCTTTATGGTTACCGCCACTTTTCATCTCGTATTAAAGGCGGCCATACCAATAATAAAATTCGTGTCAGCACAACCCCTGTCCGCGCAGTGGCGGATGATTTAGATATTTTAGTGGCATTTGACCAGGAAACAATTGATGTGAACCACGGAGAGCTTCATGAGCAAGGGATCATTATTGCTGATGCCAAGTTTAATCCGGTAAAGCCGGAACAGACGAAAGCGGAAATGTATGTGGTTCCATTTACAGAATTGGCAGCTGAGCTTGGTACGTCATTAATGAAAAATATGGTCGCTGTAGGAGCAACCTGTGCCGTTATCAACTTGGATGTGCAAGTGTTTACAAATGTAGTAGAAGAGATTTTTGGCCGCAAGGGAGAAGCCGTTGTTCAAAAGAACATGGAAGCGATCCAGCAAGGCTATAATTATATGCTTGAGCAGCTCGGAGGCAAAGCGGGAATCATGCAGCTTGCACCAGCTGACGGCCAGCAGCGGATGTTTATGATCGGCAACGATGCCATTGCACTGGGCGCGCTAGCCGGTGGTGTCCGTTTAATGGCGGCTTATCCAATTACGCCAGCTTCTGAAATCATGGAATACTTAATTGAGAAGCTCCCGAAAGTGGGGGGAACTGTTATTCAGACAGAAGATGAAATTGCGGCAGCGACGATGGCGATTGGTGCTAACTATGGCGGGATTCGCTCCTTTACAGCTTCTGCCGGTCCTGGTCTTTCCTTAATGATGGAAGCCATTGGGCTTGCGGGGATGACAGAGACTCCGCTCGTTGTGGTCGATACTCAACGTGGAGGTCCATCTACTGGTTTACCGACGAAACAGGAGCAATCCGATTTAATGGCCATGATTTATGGCACTCACGGAGAAATTCCGAAAATTGTCATGGCGCCAAGCACAGCAGAAGAAGCGTTTTACGATACGGTAGAAGCTTTCAATTTGGCGGAAGAATATCAATGTCCGGTTATTCTTTTATCTGATTTACAGCTTTCTCTCGGAAAACAGACGGTAGAGCCGCTTGACTACAGCCAAGTAGAAATCCGCCGTGGCAAGCTTGTTCAGGAGGAACTTCCGGAACTTGATGCAAAAAGCTACTTTAAGCGTTATGAAGTAACAGAGGATGGCGTTTCTCCTCGAGTCATTCCAGGGATGAAACATGGTATTCACCACGTAACAGGCGTAGAACACGACGAGACAGGCAGACCGTCTGAAGGCGCTGCCAACCGCCAGGCGCAAATGAACAAACGGATGAGAAAACTGGGTCAAATTCGTTTTAACACACCAGTTTATAAAAACGCTCAGCATGAAGAAGCCGATTTATTGTTGATTGGATTTAATTCCACTCGCGGGGCGATTGAAGAAGGGATGGAGCGATTGGAGCAAGAAGGCATAAAAGTGAACCATGCTCAAATCAGACTGATCCATCCGTTTCCGACAGAAGAAATCCTGCCGCTGATCGAGTCGGCGAAAAACGTGCTTGTCGTAGAGAACAATGCGACTGGCCAATTGGCGAATATAATCAAAATGAATGTGGGCCACGTTCACAAAGTAAAAAGCCTGTTAAAATATGACGGCAACCCATTCCAGCCGCATCATATTTATGATGGCAGCAAAGAACTTTTCCCATTACAAGGAGCGGTTATAAATGGCAACGTTTAAAGACTTTCGAAATGATGTAAAACCAAACTGGTGCCCAGGCTGCGGTGACTTTTCCGTACAAGCCGCTATTCAGCGGGCAGCAGCTAACATTGGCTTAACACCTGATCAACTGGCCGTCATTTCTGGGATTGGCTGCTCAGGGCGTATTTCGGGATACATTAAATCATACGGTCTTCACGGTATCCACGGACGTTCCCTGCCCATTGCCCAAGGGGTAAAAATGGCGAACAAAGACTTAACTGTCATTGCTTCCGGCGGAGATGGCGACGGATTTGCGATCGGTATGGGGCATACGATCCATGCGATGCGCCGCAATATTGATCTTACGTATATCGTTATGGATAACCAAATTTATGGGTTAACCAAAGGGCAAACGTCTCCGCGTTCTGCTCAAGGGTTCGTGACAAAGTCTACTCCAAAAGGAGCGATTGAGGGAACGGTTTCTCCGATGGAGCTCGCGCTTACGAGCGGTGCTTCTTTTGTAGCTCAAAGCTTTTCAACGGATTTAAAAGATTTAACCGCCATCATTGAAGCGGGCATTAACCATAAAGGCTTCTCGATCATTAACGTATTCAGTCCATGTGTAACATATAATAAAATCAACACATATGACTGGTTTAAAGAAAACTTAACGAAGCTTTCAACTATTGAAGAGTATGATCCTTCTAATCGTGAGTTAGCGATGAATACGCTCATGCAGCACAATGGCCTTGTAACAGGCATCATTTATCAGGATAAGGAAAGACCTTCTTATCAGGAATTAGTACATGGCTATGCAGATGAACCGCTAGCCAGCCAAGATCTACAGCTCGGCGATGAGATGTTTAACGATTTAGTAAAAGAATTTATATAATAAAAAAATCCGCCAATGGCGGGTTTTTTTATTCGTTATGATGATTTAGAAGAAAGTCCGTTATAACGCTTCTTATCTAGTTAAATTGTCGATATTCATCTATTGTTTAATCAAATGGAAAGCTATATACTAAAATAATGTGTACCGCTTAACAAAAGATCGTTCTTACTTAAAATATTTTTTATCATCGTTTTTATTAGTAGTAGAAGAAAGGAGTTTTTCTGATGAATGAAGAGCAGCGTCTGCAGGGACAACAAGTAAAAGAGACTAATCCAACGGACAAAAAATCCGAAAAGGATTACAGCAAATATTTTGAAACAGTATTTCTTCCACCCTCTCTAAAAGAAGCGAAAAAGCGGGGGAAAGAGGAAGTTAATTACCATAATGACTTTAAAATTGATGAGCAGCTTCGCGGCATGGGTACGGGGAAAAAGTTTTACATCCGTACGTATGGCTGCCAAATGAATGAGCATGACACCGAGGTAATGGCTGGTATTTTTATGGCCCTTGGCTATGAAGCAACGGATACGGTAGAAGATGCGAACGTTATTCTGCTTAACACTTGTGCGATTCGTGAAAATGCTGAAAACAAGGTGTTTGGTGAGCTTGGCCACCTAAAACATTTAAAACAGCAACGCCCTGATTTACTTCTAGGTGTGTGTGGATGTATGTCTCAGGAAGAGTCGGTTGTTAATAAAATTTTAAAAACATATACCCATGTTGATATGATCTTTGGTACACATAATATTCACCGGCTTCCCCAGATTTTAAATGACGCTTATATGTCTAAAGAGATGGTCGTTGAAGTGTGGTCAAAAGAAGGCGACGTAGTAGAGAATCTTCCAAAAGTACGCCGTGGAAATATTAAAGCATGGGTTAATATTATGTATGGATGCGATAAATTCTGTACGTATTGTATTGTCCCTTACACACGCGGAAAAGAACGGAGCCGCCGTCCAGAAGACATTATTCAAGAAGTGCGTCATTTAGCGGCACAAGGCTACCAGGAAATCACATTGCTTGGGCAAAACGTAAATGCCTATGGAAAAGACTTCGAAGATATAACATATGGTCTTGGCGATTTAATGGATGAGATTAGAAAGATTGACATTCCACGCATACGTTTTACAACGAGCCATCCGCGTGACTTTGATGATCACCTCATTGAAGTATTAGCGAAAAAAGGCAACTTAATGGACCATATTCACCTGCCAGTACAGTCAGGTTCTACAGATGTATTAAAAATTATGGCACGTAAGTATACTCGCGAACAATTCCTTGAACTTGTTCGTAAAATTAAAGCAGCCATTCCAGATGTGGCCTTAACAACGGATATTATTGTCGGTTACCCGAACGAAACAGAGGAGCAATTTGAGGAAACGATTTCGCTGTACCGTGAAGTTGGTTTCGAATCAGCTTATACGTTTATTTATTCTCCGCGTGAAGGTACACCGGCCGCAAAAATGAAAGACAATGTACCAATGGAAGTGAAAAAAGAGCGGCTGCAGCGTTTGAATGCAGTAGTAAATGAGATGTCAGCCGAAGCGCTGAAGAAGTATGAAGGACAAATTGTGCCTGTACTCGTTGAAGGCGAAAGTAAGAACAATCCTGATATTTTAGCTGGATATACAAATAAAAATAAACTGGTGAATTTTAAAGGTCCAAAAACAGCAATTGGTAAAATTGTAAATGTGAAAATTACAGATGCAAAAACCTGGTCCTTAAATGGAGAAATGGTAGAAACGCATCAGTTGGCTGAGGTGGAGTAAAATGGCGAAGTATACAAAAGACGATATTTTGACGCAAGCAGTAGAGCTGGCTAAGATGATTGCAGAAACAGATGAAGTGGCATTTTTCAAAGAAGCAGAAGCAAAAATTCATGAGAACCAAAAAGTTCGTGAAAAAATTGCCAGCTTAAAAAGCCTGCAAAAGCAAGCAGTCAATTTTCAGCATTATGGTAAAACAGAAGCCTTGAAAATGGTAGAAGAAAAAATGCTGAAAATTGAGCAGGAATTAGACGAAATCCCTGTCGTACAGCAATTTAAGGAATCGCAAGTAGAAGTGAACGATATTTTACAAATCGTTACGTCTGCGATCTCCAACACAGTAACGGATCAAATTATTGAATCAACGGGCGGCGATTTGCTTCGTGGCGAAACAGGAGCCCAAGTTAAAAACAGCACACCAGGAAGCTGCAGTTAATTTAATAATGGACAGGCACCAGCCATTTCGGCGGGTGCCTTTTTTTGCTTAAGATCATTCATTTAAACCCATCAGATAGTCGGCTTATTTCCTAATAGCTGCCTGCTTATTCTGTTATAAAAAGGTCTTCATTTTAAATCTCGTTTTGTTAATTTTGCATGTTCTAGGCACATGTCTTGGGCTTAGTGCATATGTATAGATAGAGAACAAGCGAGGAGGGACGCTCGAATGGCAGAATATAGAGAGATTATTACAAAATCGGTCGTTGCAAAGGGCCGAAAGTTTACTCAGACGCACCACACCATTTGTCCGCCACATCACCCATCGAGCATTTTAGGCTGCTGGATTATTAACCATGAGTATAAAGCAAAAAAGATGGGGAAAAAAGTGGAGATTCACGGCACATACGAAATTAACGTCTGGTATTCACATCATGACAATACGAAAACGTCGGTTGTAACGGAGAAGGTAAGCTACAAGGATGTTATTAAGTTGAAATACCGTGATGAAGATTGTTTTGATGATAATGAAGTGTTGGCGCGGGTGTTGCAGCAGCCTAATTGCTGTGAAGCAGTTTGTTCACCAAATGACAATAAAATCATCGTCCAGGCTGAGCGCGAATTCATCGTTGAGGTGGTCGGAGAAACGAAAATTTGTGTAGCGGTTCACCCGTATGGCTGTGAAGAGGATGATTGGAGCCACGAAGTTGAAGACGAAGACTATGAAGAATTGGATACAGATTTTATCGATCATAAAAAAGAGGATTAATAGAAGGTGCAGACTCCGTATGGGGCCTGCACCTTTTCTATTGACTGGCTGAAGGCAGAAGCAGCAAAAATATGATATAATATAAAGTTGAAAATAGATAGGCTTTCTTGAAAGGGATTGGACATATATGGAACAATATACGCCGATGATCCGGCAATATTTAGCGATAAAGGCACAATATGAGGATGCCTTTTTGTTTTTTCGGTTAGGTGATTTTTATGAAATGTTTTTCGAGGATGCAACAAAAGCGAGCCAGCTGCTGGAGATTACGTTAACGAGCAGGGATGGAGGGTCATCTGAACGCATACCGATGTGCGGGGTGCCTTATCATTCAGCTGCAGCTTATATCGAACAATTAATTGAACTTGGGTATAAAGTAGCGATTTGTGAACAAACTGAGGATCCAAAGCAGGCAAAGGGAGTAGTAAAACGTGAAGTCGTTCAGCTTATCACCCCTGGAACTGTTATGGAAGGCAAGGGCCTTCACGATAAAGAAAATAATTATATTGCCGCTCTCTTCTGCGAAAATGACGATACATACAGCCTCGCTTTTTGTGACTTATCTACTGGTGAAAGCCGGACGACCGCATTAACGGCAGTAGAGGAAGTGCTGAACGAGTTGTCTACTCTACGGGCAAAGGAAGTAGTGATTGCACCGGACTTAGAGGAGGAAGTAAAAAAAGTATTAAAAGAGCGGCTGAGTGTCACTCTTTCCCATCAAGATCCGTTGCCAGAAGAAGACGGATTTGCTTCTTTAATAAAAGAAGTTTCGGCTCCTGCAATGAGACAAGCGACGAACCTGCTTTTTCATTACTTGCATCGTACACAAAAGCGGAGCCTTACACATTTACAGCCTGTTGAGGTCTATGAAGTTCATCAATTTATGAAAATTGATTTTTACTCTAAGCGCAATCTTGAGTTAACAGAAACGATTCGTTCTAAAAACAAGAAAGGTTCTCTGCTTTGGCTGCTTGATGAAACAATGACGGCGATGGGCGGCCGCATGCTGAAGCAATGGATTGATCGACCGCTTATTAATCAGCGGCAAATTAACGAGCGCTTGTCAATGGTAGAGAAGCTGCTCCACGCTTTCTTTGAACGCCAGGAAATTCGGGAAATGCTGAAAGAGGTATACGATCTTGAAAGGCTCGCAGGGCGGGTCGCTTTTGGCAATGTAAATAGCCGTGACTTGATTCAGTTAAAGAAATCTTTGCAGCAAATTCCAGCGCTCAAAGACCTGCTGCTTCGGATTGACAATGATGAAATTCAAGCACTCTCCAACAAAATGAATCCGTGTGAAGAATTAACAGATCTGTTAGAGCAAGCTTTCGTTGACAATCCGCCTCTGTCTGTAAAGGAGGGGGGAATGATCAGAGATGGCTTCCATGCGGAGCTTGATGAATACAAGGATGCAAGCCGCAACGGAAAAGACTGGATTGCCAATTTGCAGCAACAAGAGAGAGAGAGGACAGGCATTAAGTCATTAAAAATCGGCTATAACCGTATTTTTGGCTACTATATCGAGATTACAAAAGCTAATCTTCATCTGCTTCAGGGCAGCCGGTATGAACGCAAGCAAACGTTAGCCAATTGTGAGCGTTTCATTACACCGGAGTTAAAAGAGAAAGAAACACTTATTTTACAAGCAACCGAAAAAATCATTGAGTTAGAATATGAGCTGTTTATTGAAATTCGGGAACAAGTGAAAGCCTTTATCCCTGAATTGCAGGAGCTTTCCCGGCTTGTCAGTGAATTAGACGTGCTGCAGTGCTTTGCTGAGGTAAGCGAGAAACGACAATACATCAGACCAGAGCTAACGGACAGCCGGGAGCTTGTCATTAAAGAAGGGCGCCACCCAGTGGTTGAAAAAGTGATGGACTCCCAGGAATACGTTCCAAATGACTGCTTTATGAACAGCGAGCGGGAAATGCTGCTCGTGACAGGTCCAAATATGTCAGGGAAAAGCACCTATATGAGACAAGTCGCTTTAACCGCGATCATGGCTCAAATCGGCTGTTTTGTTCCGGCAGGAGAGGCGAGACTGCCTATTTTTGATCAAGTGTTTACGAGAATTGGAGCAGCGGATGACCTGATCTCCGGCCAAAGTACGTTTATGGTAGAAATGCTGGAGGCTAAAAATGCTATTACCCACGCAACTAACCAGTCTTTAATTCTCTTTGATGAAATTGGGCGAGGGACATCCACCTATGATGGCATGGCACTGGCACAAGCGATCATTGAATATATCCATGAGCATATTCAAGCGAAGACGCTTTTTTCTACTCATTATCATGAATTAACGGTTTTAGAAGAATCACTTTCACAATTAAAGAATGTACATGTCAGTGCTGTGGAACAAAATGGCCGCGTTGTCTTTCTTCATAAGATTAAAGAAGGGGCAGCTGATAAGAGCTATGGGATTCATGTGGCGCAGCTAGCCGAGCTTCCTCGCGAATTAATTGATCGGGCGAATGAGATTTTAGCGGAACTAGAACAGAAGGAACAGCCAGATTTACTAAAGCAGGAAAAGAAACCATCAAATAAGATTGCCGAGTCAAGTGGGCAGCTGTCTTTCTTTAGCGAGCCTGTCGCCGTTTCTGCGCAACAGCCAGATCATAAAGAGAAAAAGATAATCGAAGAATTAAAGTCCTATGATTTACTCGAAATGACACCGCTTGATGCCATGAATGCTCTTTATACACTGCAGAAAAAGCTAAAGAAATAGTCAGACAAAGAAAAGCAGGTGAAGCAAATGGGAAAAATTATTCAGCTTGATGATACGCTTTCGAATAAAATTGCTGCCGGTGAAGTAGTAGAACGTCCCGCCTCTGTCGTGAAGGAACTTGTCGAAAATTCAATTGATGCGGACAGTACGGTCATTGAGATTGACATAGAAGAGGCTGGTCTTGAAAGCATCCGTATTCTTGATAACGGAGCGGGAATGGAGCCGGATGATGTATTAAAAGCTTTTTCCCGTCATGCGACAAGTAAAATTAAGGATGAAAATGATTTATTCCGTATCCGGACGCTCGGCTTCCGGGGAGAGGCACTGCCGAGTATTGCTTCTGTATCCGAACTTTCGATGACGACGGGGACAGGTGAAGGGCCGGGAACCGAAATTATCCTGTCAGGAGGAATTGTTCAAGAACATGGGCCAGCCGCCAGCCGCAAAGGAACCGATATAAAAGTATCCGGCTTGTTTTTTAATACGCCGGCACGCTTGAAGTATATGAAAACGATTCATACAGAGCTCGGAAATATAACAGATGTAGTGAATAGGCTTGCTTTAGCTCATCCTGAGGTAGCGATTCGGCTTCGGCATAATGGCAGAGAGCTTTTGCGGACGACAGGAAATGGGGATGTCCGTCAAGTGCTTGCAGCGATTTATGGGCTGAATACGGCGAAAAAGATGATCCCGCTATCCGCTTCTTCTCTCGATTTCCAAGTGGAAGGCTGGATTTCTTTACCGGAAATTACCCGTGCTTCGAGAAACTATCTTTCTGTTATGGTTAATGGAAGATTCATTAAGAATTACAGCTTGGCGAAAGCCATTCAAGAAGGCTATCATACGCTGCTTCCAATTGGAAGGTACCCGATTGCTCTAGTCAACATCGTGATGGATCCGATTCTTGTCGATGTAAATGTTCACCCTGCCAAGCTGGAAGTGCGTTTTAGTAAAGAACAAGAGCTCCAGGAAGTCGTGACAGCCGCTATTCGGGCCGCTTTTCAAAAAGAAACGTTAATCCCTTCCGCAGCACCGGCAGTGAAACAAGCAAAACCGTTCTCCCGGCAACAGGAGCTTTCTTTTGATGACAGCGGCAAGCAAGTCGAGAAAGAAGGGAGCTCGCCGAAAGCTATTCAGCCAGTTTCCGCATCGCGTCGTGAAACCTTGCTGCCAGCGGATAAAATGAAAGAGCTATATACGAGAGAACTTTACGAAGTGAAGACGGATCAAACGAACGATTATGCCTCGGCAGTGATGAAGGAAGAAGAGGAGAGCATGGAGCAGGCTGAATTTGTCTCTACCGTTATGGTGGAGGCGGAGACTGTTGCGGAGACGCCTTTAGAGGAAATAGCAAATGAAACGAAAGAAAGCAGACTGCCGCCTCTTTATCCGATTGGGCAGATGCATGGCACGTATATTTTTGCCCAGAATGAAAAAGGACTGTATATGATTGACCAGCATGCCGCTCAGGAAAGGTTGAAGTATGAATTTTTCCGGGAGAAAGTAGGACAAGTCGAAAAAGAACTGCAAGAGATGCTCGTTCCGATTACACTTGAGTACTCAGCCGATGATTGTATTAAAATCTCCGAACACCTGCAGGATTTAGAAAGTGTCGGTGTATTTTTAGAGCCGTTTGGCGAGAGGGCCTTTATTGTTCATTCCCATCCGCAGTGGTTTCCTAAGGGGGAAGAACAGCAAATGATTGAGGGTATTATTGAGCAGATGCTCTTTATGAAAAAAGTTGACATAAAAAAACTGCGGGAAGAAGCGGCTATTATGATGAGCTGCAAAGCGTCTATTAAAGCCAATCATCATTTGCGCAACGATGAAATCCAGCAGCTGCTCGATGATCTACGCCATAGCAGCGACCCATTTACCTGTCCGCACGGCCGGCCGATCATCATTCACTATTCGACTTATGAGATTGAGAAGATGTTTAAGAGAATTATGTAAGGGAAGGAGGCCAGCCCCCGACACGCTAATGCGTCGGGGGCTGGCCTCAAAATGTTGATCACGATGTGAATTGCTGGCTGGCTAGTTTTTGATAAAGTGCATGAGTGTGAGACAGTGTGTCATGTGTGCCAATGCCGGTAATCTTTCCGTGTTCGATGACGACGATTTGGTCGGCGTTCACGATAGTAGACAGACGGTGGGCAATGACAAGAGTTGTCCGGCCGGTCATTAATTGGTCGAGTGCTTTTTGAACAAGCCGTTCTGAGTCACTGTCTAAATTGGAAGTAGCTTCGTCAAGAAGCAGAATTTGCGGGTTGCGCATAAAAGCCCGGGCAATGGCGATCCGCTGTCGCTGGCCGCCTGAGAGTTTGATGCCGCGTTCACCGACCGCTGTTTCGTATTGGTCAGGGAACCTCTCGATAAACTCTGCTGCATTCGCTAGCTTTGCTGCTTTTTTTATATCTTCCTCTTTAATTTCTCCCTCCATGCCATAGCAAATGTTGTCACGGATCGTACCGGACATAATAGGGCTTTCTTGAGAAACATACCCAATGGATGTGCGCCATGAGTGAAGATTAAATTCATTGATAGGCTGTTTTCCCAATAAAATTTTTCCATTCGAAGGTTCGTAAAAACGTTCAAGCAAGGCAAAAAGAGTCGTTTTTCCACTGCCGCTCGGACCAACAAAGGCGGTTGTTTTTCCTGCTGGAATTTGAAGGTTCATCTCCTTCAGGACCGCGCGATGGTCATCGTAACCGAAGCTGACATTGTTAATGAACAAATCTTGTGCCGGCTCTGTGACAGGCAAGCCGGCTATTTCCGATTCTTTTTCTAGTGTGAGAATGGATTGAATTCTGTCAGTGGCTCCCATTGCTTTTTGAAAAGCAGTGAAAAAAGAGGCCATTTGGCTAAAGGGAATCACAATTTGAAACATATAAATAATAATAGCGACGAGTGAACCGGCTGTGAGAGCGCCAGAGGCAACCCGCACGCCGCCGTAACCGATTAATACGACAAGAACCAACATCATCACCACTGTCATAAAAGGAGAAATAACAGCTTGAATCCGAGCCTCTCTTAAGCCATAACGAAAAAGCTCTTGAATTCGGGCAAACCCTTTTGCTCCTTCTGCCTCTTCCGCACTATATGCCTTAACGAGACGAATATCTGTGAGCACCCGTCCGAGATCAGCTGAAAAGCCCGCCATTTCCGTTTGTGTATCTTTGGAAATACGGTACATTTTCCGTCCGAGCGGCATGATGATCAAAATAGAAACAGGAACGGCGAGCAGCATAATCACTGTCATTTTCCAATCAATGAAAAGTAAAATAACGACTGCGCCAGCAATTGAAATAATGCCGGTGACAAAGGAAACGAGATGCTGGACAATCAATGCTTTCACTGTGTTTGTATCTTGTGTAATCCGGCTCATCGTTTCACCGGACTCATGCTCGTCAAAATAAGAAACAGGCAGCTCAAGCACCTGGTTCCATAACCGTCTCCGCACCGAAGAAACAACGGCCTCTCCAATGTAACTCATTAAGTAATAAGAGAAACCGCCGGAAATCGTTTGAACGAGAAAGCTGCCGGCAAGAAAAAGAATGACAGATAGCTGCAGCTTATTGTGAGCGAGCTGATCAACAAGGTCCTTTGTAAATAAAGGAACGATCAATCCGGCTAGTGTTTCAGCTATGCTCAACAGGATCGCAGCGAAAATGAGCCGCTTTGGCAGGCGAGCTCTTGTAAATAAGTGTACAAATGGCTTCCATTGCTGAAAGTTTGTTTGCTCAGGCTTCTCCACTTTCTATCTTCTCCTTTTCCGAATAATACATCATGACTTGTTCGAGCCACTTCTCTTCTTCAGGACTGAATGGATAAGGAAACAACCATGGGTCTCCTTCAAGATCAGTGGCAAAAAGCTTTTCCAGCCGCTCAAGATCATCACCAGCTACTTCTGTTGCCGGTTCCATCAATTCTGTTACTAATTGTTCGACAGCTCTGCTTGTCGGGTCTGAAAAGGCCATTTCTTTTATGCGTGAAAACAAATTCATCGCCTTTTTTTCAATTTCTTCCTGGTTGCTCTTTACTCGGTTAAATAATTCATCCACGTATGGGGCAGGTACGAGAGATTTCATCCAGCTTTTATGGTGATCTTCCATTTGAACATGATTAATCATCGAAATGAATATATCTGTATGCAGGATGCCGCCTTTTTCCATTTGATCAATCGCAAGAGTGAGCAGCCGGATCACGTCATTTAGCTGTTCGCGCTTTCTTTTCATGAGATCATGCTGAAAGATCAGTGAGTCTTTTTCATTCCATATGTCTTTATGAATAAAATTGGCAATGTCTCCAAGTGAAAATCCTAAAAACTTAAAGGAAACAATTTTTTGAAGGGTTGAGAGATCCTGTTCTTGATAATAACGATGGCCGCCCGCTGTCCGTCTGGCTGTTAAAATACCGATTTCATCGTAATATTGCAAGGTTCGAGCTGTCAGGCCGCTTAATTTTCTAAACTCGCCAATCGTGTATCTTTTTTCCAGCTTGCTCTCCTCCATTCATCTACTAGATTCATTCTAAAACATGACGTTACATGAAGTACAAGGATAAGTTAAACTTTTCCAAAATAGCCTAAAATAAATCATTTCGTCTAGTTAACGCTCTATACGTTCGAAGGGAAATAGCCTAATATAGAAAAAGAGATTGTAGACAACAGTACTTCAGGTTATGTGAACACGGGTGTCTTACCTTACGAGGGCTCCGACACGAGAGCAATGAAGGAAGCAAATGTTTGTTAACAGCCTGAAAGAAATGCGGGCTCTTTATGGATTAGGCTGCTGCAGGACTGTTCTACGGAATGTACAAGAGGTGAAAAAAGTTGTGATAGTAAATGCAGGTGAAAGTTTTCGATTACGTGTGCTCGTTAGTATTATTGCTATCTCCGGATTCAGCCAGGGGATGCTGCTTCCGCTAATCGCTGTTTTGTTTGAGAAGGAAGGGCTATCCGCTTCGTTAAACGGATTAAATGCGACCGGCTTATATATTGGAATATTGCTTGTTTCCCCGTTTATGGAAAAACCTTTACGTCAATTCGGCTATAAACCAGTGATTGTTGGGGGAGGATTGCTCGTGATCGTCGCACTCTTTGCCTTTCCTTTATGGAAATCTTTTTGGTTCTGGTTTATTTTGCGGCTGCTGATCGGGATAGGCGATCATGCTCTTCACTTTGGCACGCAAACATGGATTACATCCTTTTCTTCGCCGGAGCGGCGCGGCCGAAATATTTCGCTTTATGGGCTATTTTTTGGCCTGGGCTTTGCCATTGGTCCGCTGATGACGGGGCTCATCCATTATAGCGAATCTTTGCCGTTTATTCTTTCGGGAGCGCTTTGTCTTGTTTGCTGGGTCTTTTTATTTTTCCTTAAAAATGACTTCCCTGAACAGCATGTGGAAACCAATTCAATGTGGGAGACGCTAAAGCGGTTTAGGGAAGCTTCCCGGTATGGCTGGATTGCATTCCTGCCGACATTTGCTTATGGATTTTTGGAATCCTCGTTCAATGGCATTTACCCCATTTACGGTGTACGGACAGGATTATCTGTTCAAGAGATTTCTGTTATTTTAATGTCCTTTGCGATTGGCGGCATCGTTTTTCAGTTTCCGTTAGGGGTATTGAGTGATAAATATGGTAGGAAACCAATACTAGCCGTTGTTCTTTTGTCAGGGACCGTGTTATTCTCAAGTGCTGCTTTTATTGACCATTTTTATTATTTGCTATTAGCTTGTATTTTCCTTGCTGGTATGTTGGTTGGCTCTACGTTCAGTCTCGGCATTAGTTTTATGACAGATTTAATGCCGAAACAATTTTTGCCGACAGGAAATCTGCTGTGCGGCATGGCCTTCAGCATCGGCAGTTTAACTGGCCCCTACTTAGGCGGACTTGCTTTGCAGTTGTTTAAAAGCATTAGCTTTTTTACCGTCATCGGCAGCGTCTTTTTATTCGTGACACTCATCTTTTTTCTATACGGCAGAAAGCCTGTCAATAAGGAGAAAACAGTACCGCTATAAAGAATAGATAGTGGAAAAACATGAGGGAGGGAGAAGGATGGAGCAATTTGTTTTATCGCTTGACCAGGGGACGACGAGTTCGAGAGCCATTCTCTTTAATAAAAAAGGGGAAATGGTGCATGTCGCACAAAAAGAGTTTAAACAGTACTTCCCGCATCCGGGCTGGGTAGAGCACAATGCGAATGAGATATGGGGGACCATTTTGGCCTGTATTGCGACTGTTTTATCAGAAAATAACATTCATCCACAGCAAATTGCCGGAATCGGCATTACGAACCAGCGGGAGACAACGGTCGTATGGGAAAAAGCAACGGGCAAGCCCATTTACAATGCGATTGTTTGGCAATCGCGGCAGACGGCGGCCATTTGCAATGAATTGAAGGAGCAGGGGCATGATGCTTTGTTTCGTGAAAAAACAGGGCTGCTGATTGATGCTTACTTTTCGGGAACAAAGGTGAAATGGATTCTTGATCATGTGGAAGACGCCCGTGTGCAAGCCGAGAACGGCGAGCTATTATTCGGGACGATTGATACATGGCTCATTTGGAAACTATCCGGCGGTCAAGTTCATGTTACGGATTATTCTAACGCTTCCAGAACGTTAATGTATAATATCCATGATTTGAAATGGGATGAAGAGCTGTTAAAACTATTAACAGTCCCTAAATCCATGCTTCCTGAAGTGCGCCCGTCTTCCGACATTTATGGCCATACCGCTCCTTATCATTTTTTTGGAAAAGAAGTGCCAATTGCAGGAGCAGCCGGTGATCAGCAGGCGGCTTTGTTTGGGCAGGCTTGTTATGAAGAAGGCATGGCGAAAAATACGTATGGCACCGGCTGCTTTATGTTAATGAACACCGGAGAAAATGCCGTTTCCTCAAAACATGGCTTATTGACAACTATTGCCTGGGGAATAGATGGCAAGGTAGAGTACGCTCTTGAGGGCAGTATTTTTGTAGCAGGATCGGCTATTCAATGGCTGCGAGATGGTCTCCGAATGATAAAGGATGCGAAAGATACCGAAAAGTATGCTATTCGAGTTGATTCTTCTGAAGGAGTGTATGTCGTTCCGGCTTTTGTTGGACTCGGCACGCCGTATTGGGACAGTGATGTGCGCGGGGCAGTATTTGGTTTAACAAGGGGAACATCAAAAGAGCACTTTATTCGGGCAACATTAGAAGCACTTGCTTATCAAACGAAAGATGTACTTGACGCGATGAAAGCAGATTCAGGCATTTCCTTAAAAGCCCTTCGTGTAGATGGCGGAGTTGTTAGAAATAATTTCCTTATGCAATTTCAGAGCGATATGCTCCGCGTACCGGTTGAGCGCCCGACTATTAATGAAACGACCGCACTTGGTGCTGCCTACCTTGCTGGATTGGCGGTGGGATTTTGGCAAAGCCGCGATGAAATTTCGTCCAATTGGCAAATGGAAAAGAAATTTAAACCGGAAATGCCAGAAGGTAAACAGCTAAGCTTGTATCATGGCTGGCAAAAAGCAATAGAAGCCGCTTTATTGTTTAAGGTGTAGAACTTTTAGGAAAGCAGCTCATATAAATAGTAATGAATAGACTAGTGAAAGAATAGAGATCTGTCTGCGTAACGATCCGTACTCGTTGTGTTTTGACAGGTCTCTTTTCCGTTTGCTCTGCCGAAGATAGGGTATTTTAAGGATTGGAGGGAAGCTGATGATATTTTCAAATTTGAAACGTGAGGAGTGGCTGGATTCTCTGCAGGCAGAAGAATTTGATCTTCTTATCATCGGAGGCGGAATTACAGGTGCTGGTATCGCACTTGATGCTGCAGCAAGAGGAATTAAAACGGCAGTCATAGACATGCAGGATTTCGCAGCAGGCACTTCGAGCCGTTCAACCAAGCTGGTTCATGGCGGATTGCGGTATTTGAAACAGTTGGAGATTGGTGTCGTAGCCGAGGTAGGCAAAGAGCGGGCGATCGTCTATGAAAATGGACCGCATGTGACAACTCCAGAGTGGATGCTGCTTCCGATGCATGAAGGGGGAACATTCGGCAAATTCACGACAGAAATTGGTTTGCGCGTGTATGATTTTCTAGCCGGCGTTAAAAAAACGGAACGAAGAAAGATGCTGACAGTGGAAGAAACGTTAAGAAAAGAGCCGCTTATTAAGAGAGAAGGATTAGTTGGCGGCGGATATTATGTTGAGTATCGTACAGATGATGCCCGTCTGACGATAGAAGTTATGAAAAAAGCAGTTGAACGAGGAGCTGCAGCGGTTAATTATGTAAAGGCAGAGACATTCACATATGAAAATGGCAAGGTGACGGGCCTTCAGGCAAAGGATCTATTGACAGACCAACAGCTGGAGATAAAAGCAAAAATCATCGTAAATGCTGCAGGCCCATGGGTAGATGAAGTCCGTAAACAGGACTACTCGATTAACAATAAGTATCTTAAGCTCACAAAAGGTGTTCATATTGTCATCGATCAATCGAAGTTTCCGTTAAAACAAGCGGTATATTTCGACTCTCCCGATGGAAGAATGATTTTTGCGATTCCGCGTGATGGAAAGACGTATGTCGGTACGACAGATACGTTTTATGATAAGGAAATCGCTCAGCCCAAAATGCTCGCAGCAGACCGCGATTATTTGCTAGAAGCCATTCATTATATGTTTCCTGACGTACAAATCTATGATGAAGATGTAGAATCGAGCTGGGCGGGTGTGCGCCCATTAATCTATGAAGAAGGCAAAGACCCTTCCGAAATATCTCGCAAGGATGAAATTTGGGAAGGGGCAAGCGGGTTAATCACCATTGCGGGTGGCAAGCTGACTGGTTACCGGAGGATGGCAGAAACGGTTGTAGATCGAGTGTCTACGCGATTAAGCAGCCAAACGGGGGAAACCTACGAAAAGTGCCAGACAAAGCATTTGCCGGTATCAGGAGGCGACATTGGAGGGGCCGCTCAGCTTCGTTCGTTTATTGAACAAAAGGGCGAGGAGGCTGTGGCATCCGGATTCTCAAAACAGGAGGGAGAATATTTGGCGGGCATGTATGGGTCTAATGTAGACCAGGTATTTGCCTGTACGCAAGATACGGATCAAACGGATCTTCCGAGAGTCATGTATGCTCAGTTACAGTACGCGGTCCATCATGAAATGGTATGGAAGCCGGCAGATTTCTTCATCCGTCGAACAGGAAAGCTATTTTTTCAAATACATGAAGTGAAAAAATATAAAGAACAAGTAGCTGCTGCAATGGCAGAGTGGTTCTCCTGGTCTTCCTCTATGACTCAGCTTTATTTAGCGGAACTGAATGAAGAAATAAGCGTCGCACACAGACCGATTGATAGCCGTCAGTAATAGCAAACGTTGCGTGGCGAAAACTGATTTTCTTTTTTAGGTTTAAAAATAAAAAAAACGGTGAGAATGGAGTATTAGCTTTAATAACTGATTGTACGTATGGTACGATAAGAGAAAAATCGGTAAAGGCAGTGAAAAGATTGCATCAGCGGGAAAAACTTATCGTGATCATCGGACCGACTGCGGTCGGTAAAACGGCGTTAAGCCTTTATTTAGCTAAGCGCTTCAATGGAGAGGTCATCAGTGGGGATTCCATGCAGATTTATAAAGGAATGGACATCGGCACCGCTAAAATTACTCCTGAAGAGATGGATGGGGTTCCCCATCATTTAATTAATATTAAAGAGCCTGATGAGTCGTTTTCGGCCGCTGAATTCCAACAGCTAGTCAGGAGAAAAATAACAGAGATCACCGATAAAGGATGTTTGCCTATTATTGTTGGCGGCACTGGTTTGTATATTCAATCCGTTATTTATGATTATCAGTTTTCGGAAACCGGCGGCGATCCGCAATTGCGTGAGGCGTTAGAAAAAGAAGCTGAACAACTAGGAAAAGAAGCTCTTCATGAAAAGCTGAAGAGAGTAGATCCAAAAGCGGCTGCTGCGATTCATCCAAATAATGTAAGAAGGGTTATTCGCGCATTGGAGGTCTTTCAGTCGACGGGAAAAAGGATGTCTGAGCAGCAAAGCCATCAGCCAGAGGAATTATTATATGAGACAGCGTTAATTGGACTTACAATGGACCGGGAAATGCTTTATAGCCGTATTAATCATAGAGTAGACATCATGATGGAAGCTGGCTTGCTTGAAGAAGTAAAACGGCTTTGGGAAAATGGTATCCGAAGCGGTCAAGCTGTGCAGGCGATTGGCTATAAAGAATTGTTTGGCTATTTAAGAGGTGAAGCAACGTTGGAACAAGCTGTCGAGCAATTAAAACAAAATTCGCGTAATTATGCTAAGCGACAGCTCACCTGGTTCCGAAATAAAATGGACGTGGATTGGTTTGACATGTCTAATCAAGAGAAGCGTCCGGAAAAAATAAAAGAAATTTCGGATTTTGTAGCAGGAAAGCTGCATTTAAAATAGAATTAGTAATAAGTACAGATAGAAAGAGGAGGAAAAGATATGAAACAAGGGATCAATATCCAAGACCAATTTCTAA
The DNA here is from genome assembly GCF_001685015.1 of Pseudobacillus wudalianchiensis. GTDB lineage: Bacteria > Bacillota > Bacilli > Bacillales > Domibacillaceae > Pseudobacillus > Pseudobacillus wudalianchiensis. Next base: position 80,560 of record NZ_MAYT01000028.1, on the reverse strand, counting down.
ATCAGCTTCGAAAAGACGGGACGCTCGTCACAGTATTTTTATTAAATGGATTTCAATTGCGTGGCTACATAAAAGGTTTTGATAACTTTACTGTTTTGTTTGAATCAGACGGAAAGCAGCAGCTTGTTTATAAACACGCTATCTCTACATTTGCTCCTCAACGAAACGTACAAATTTCTTTAGAAGAACAAGAATAATGATCCTTTAAACGTGTACAGGCTTTTGTACACGTTTTTTATATGCAGAAAGACGTATGTTTACTTTTAGCATGAATAGACTGTAAAGAGAGAAATTATTTCTTGGGAAAGCGCAAAAAAAGACAATATGCGACGGCTTACGTCAAGCTTGGTGGGGTGATAGAGATGAAGCAGCCAATCCGTATGAAAGACAACGGCCAAATTAATGTTGTGCTGCACACCAAAAATGACCGCATCCAGCAGCCAGTCCGTGAAGAACGCTCTTATGCATGGTCTAGTTCTTCTGAGCATGCGGTATTAAAAAAGGTGGAAAGTGAGCTGGATGCTTTAGTTGGACTTGAAGACTTAAAGAAAATGATCCGGGAAATTTATGCTTGGATCTTTATTAGTAAAAAAAGAGAAGAAAGCGGTTTGAAAGCAGGAAAGCAAGTGTTGCACATGATGTTTAAAGGAAATCCAGGCACAGGAAAAACAACAGCTGCCCGCATTATTGGGAAATTGTTTTTTGAAATGAAAGTATTATCTAAAGGGCATTTGATAGAGGCAGAGCGTGCCGATCTCGTCGGTGAATATATCGGGCATACTGCACAGAAAACAAGAGAATTAATCAAAAAAGCGATGGGAGGCATTTTATTTATTGACGAGGCTTACTCATTAGGACGGGGAGGCGAAAAGGATTTTGGCAAGGAAGCCATTGATACGCTCGTTAAACATATGGAAGACAAGCAAAATGAGTTTATCTTAATATTAGCGGGATACCCAAGAGAGATGAATCACTTTTTTACCTTAAACCCTGGATTGGAATCCCGTTTTCCGCTCGTCTTTCAATTTCCCGATTACCGGCCGGAACAGCTAATGGCGATTGCGGAAAAGATGGCTGCCGAAAAAGAATATAAATTTAGCAAAGAAGCCAAAATGAAGCTGCGCGAACATTTTGCAAGGGTAAGAGAAGGGAATTATCAGACATTCTCCAATGGCAGATATGTTCGTAATTTAATTGAAAAAGCTACACGAGCACAAGCCGTTCGCCTGCTAAATGATAGTAACTACAAATACGAGGAATTATTGATGATCGAATCAAGGGATATTCAATTTAAATAATCATCAGTACAGTAAAACATAATTGATTTAAAAGTGGAACCGCCGTTTACTAGGCGGTTTTCTTAGGTAAAAAAATCGTTTTTTCATTTTAAATCGAATGAAACTCTTGAAGGAATGGCCTCTTTTGTTTACATTATTTTTTATTTTCAGATAAAATAATTGTCAATTAGGTTTTTCCTATGATAATATCTAGGAAAAGGTGGTCAAAAATGAAAAAGAAGACATTAAAAGAGAGAATTATAGAAACTGCACTCGTTATGTTTGAAGAGCAGGGTTATCACGGAGTGACCGTTGACCGAATTGTGGCAGAAAGCGGTAGTTCCAAGGGGGGGTTTTACCACAATTTTAAGTCAAAGGATGAGCTGTTGTATCACATCCACGATGTTTTTATTTCCTATGTGCTTGACCGAGCCAAGGAAGCATACGCTAACTATAGCACTCCTGCCTCCCGGCTGTGCGCGATTGTCCTGTCGTTTACGAAAGTATTTGATCTCTATAAGCCTCATATTACGGTTTTCTATCAGGAAAGCACCTATTTAAAAGGAGACTTTCAAATACAAATTAACGAAAAACGGGATGAATATCGGAAAATCATTTTACAGATTATCCGAGAAGGTCAAACGAGCGGCGATTTTCGGCCAGAAGTCTCTGCTGAGATTACAACGATGGCGATTATCGGCATGGTGAACTGGACTTACAAATGGTTTAACAAAGAGGGGAAATTATCCATTGAGGACATTGGAGGAATTTTTAACGATTTGCTCATGCATGCGTTACTAACAGAAAAAGGGATGGAAAACGAAGATATTAAAGCCTATTTACTCAACAGTCAGCCGGTTAATTAATAAGCTGGCTATTATAATCGCTTTTAAAGACCGACTAGTCTGTCTATAAAATAAAACGTTAAACAAGGGGGACTTCACATGAATTTTGAATTAACGAAGGAACAGCAAATGCTAAAGGAAATGGTGAGAAATTTCGCAGAAAAAGAAATCAAGCCTTATGCACAGGATCTTGACAAAACATCAGGATTTAATGAAAAGGCATTTAAGAAGATGGGGGAACTAGGGTTGCTTGGCATCCCCTTTCCGGAAGAGTATGGGGGATCTGGCGGGGATACCGTGTCTTATGCGATTGCAGTAGAGGAAATCGGCAAAGCATGCGGCGGTACTGGACTAAGTTACGCAGCGGCCATTAGTCTTGGCGCGAGTCCGATTTATTATTTTGGAACTGAAGAACAAAAGCAGGAATGGCTCGTTCCAATGGCGAAAGGAGAAACATTGGGTTCTTTTGGATTAACTGAACCAAACGCAGGGTCAGATGCTGGAGGGACGAGAACAAAAGCGGTGCTTGATGGGGATGAATACGTCATTAATGGTGAGAAGTGTTGGATTACGAACGCCGGTTTTGCCCGTCAGATTATTGTAACCGCTGTCACAGGCAAAAGAGAAGATGGAAAAAATATTATCTCAGCTATTATCGTACCTGCCGATGCACCAGGCGTTACCATTTCATGTAACTATGAGAAAATGGGCGTTCGCGCTTCTAATACGTGCGAAATCGTATTAGAAAACGTTCGTGTACCAAAAGAAAACCTGCTGGGAGACAGTCAAAAAGGATTCAGTCAGTTTTTATATACACTTGATGGCGGCCGGATTTCTATTGCTGCTTTAGCTGTCGGAATTGCCCAGGCTGCTCTAGAAAAAGCGCTTCAGTATGCGAAAGAGCGTGTGCAGTTCGGTCAGCCAATTTCTAAATTCCAGGCGATCCAGTTTAAGCTGGCGGACATGGCGACAGAAGTAGAATTAGCTCGCAATCTTGTATATAAAGCTGCCTGGCTAAAAGATCAAGGAAAGCCATTTGGAAAAGAAGCGGCCATGGCCAAGTTATTTGCTTCAGAAACGAGTTTCCGTACGAGCAATCAGGCCATTCAAATTCATGGCGGCTACGGTTACATGCAAGAGTACGATGTGGAAAGATTTTTGCGCGATGCTAAATTACTTGAAATTGGAGAAGGTACTTCGGAAATCCAACGTCTCGTCATTGCACGTCACCTTGGCTGCTAAAAGATAAGAGGGGGAAGGGTGTCATGAGCGAATTGATGCAGGAAACAATAGGAGAGCTATTAGCAAAAAGAGCCAAACAACTTCCACAACATGAAGCACTTGTCTATCCAGATCGAGGTATTCGTTATACGTACAGTGAATTTGACCAGCTATGCCGGAAAGCAGCGCGAGGTTTGATGGCGCTTGATATTGACAAAGGAGAGCATTTGGCCATTTGGGCAACAAATGTTCCTGAATGGGTCACCTTGCAATTTGCGACAGGAAAGATGGGAGCCGTATTGGTAACGGTGAATACCAATTACCGTGCCGCAGAACTTGAATATTTGTTAAAGCAATCAGAAAGCCGGACACTTGTTTTAATAGAAGATTACCGTGGGAATTCTTACATTGATACCATCTATGAAATTTGTCCGGAGTTACATTCCTGTGAGCCTGGGAAATTATCATCTAAGCGGCTGCCTCTATTGAAAAATGTTGTTGTCCTAAGTGAGAAGCGGTACAACGGCGCGTATAGCTGGTCAGATATTTTAGAGATAGCAGACCAGGTGACAGAAGAGCAGCTTGATGCGAGAACAGCTGAGTTAACAGCGGATGAAGTGATCAATATGCAATATACATCCGGGACGACAGGCTTTCCTAAGGGAGTCATGCTGACACATAGCAATTTAACGAATAACGCTTTCCATATTGCCGGTTGTATGGAGTTAACAAAAGACGATCGTCTTTGTATCCCTGTTCCGTTTTTCCACTGCTTTGGATGTGTTATTGGAACGATGGCCTGTGTAACGGTTGGTGCCACGATGGTTCCTGTCCAAGAATTTGATCCAGAAACCGTACTAGCAACGGTAGAAAAGGAAAAGTGCACGGCCCTGCATGGAGTGCCGACGATGTTTATTGCTGAATTAAATCATCCGAATTTTCAAAACTATGATTTAACCACTCTTCGTACAGGAGTGATGGCCGGTTCAAACTGTCCAGTAGAAGTCATGAAGGCCGTCATGAATAAAATGCATATGGAGGAAATAACCATATGCTATGGTCAAACAGAATCTTCGCCGGTTATTACGCAAACAAGAACGAATGATCCCGTTGAACTGCGGGTAGAAACCGTAGGGCGGGCACTGCCAGATGTAGAAGTAAAAATAGTTGAACCCGGTACATCAAAGGAGCTTCCGCCTAATACGCAAGGTGAGCTTTGTACACGGGGCTACCACGTAATGAAGGGATACTACAACAATCCTGATGCGACGGAAGAAGCGATTGATGAAGAAGGCTGGCTTCATACAGGCGATCTCGCTGTAATGGATGAAACCGGCTATATCAGAGTGACTGGACGTTTAAAAGACATGATCATCCGCGGCGGCGAAAATATTTACCCGCGTGAAATTGAGGAATTTTTATATACACATCCGAAAATACTCGATGCGCAAGTAATTGGGGTGCCAGATGAAAAATACGGCGAGGAATTAATGGCTTGGATTATTTTGAAAGAGGGAGAGACAGCATCCTCAGATGAGATTAAAGCCTATTTTAGAGATAAAATTTCCCGTCATAAAATTCCAAAACACATTATGTTTACGAAAGAATATCCGATGACAGCTTCAGGAAAAATTCAAAAGTTCAAACTGCGGGAACAGTCGATGAGCTTATTGAAATAAAGCGGAAGGAGCGATCCAGTTGTTTTCAAAAATACTAATTGCTAACCGCGGAGAAATTGCTTCGCGTATTATCCGTACGTGTAAAAAAATGGGGATCAAAACAGTAGCCGTGTACTCTGAAGCAGATGAGAACGCCTTGTTTGTCCAACAAGCAGACGAGGCTTACTGCATTGGCAAACCTCAAGTAAACCTTAGTTATTTAAATGCTGATGAAATTATCCGCGCAGCAAAGCAAAGTGGGGCAGAAGCGATTCATCCGGGATACGGGCTTCTGTCAGAAAACGCTGCATTTGCCCAGAAGTGTTCAGATGAAGGAATCACTTTTATTGGGCCTGCTCCCGATATTTTAGCAGCCATGGGAAGCAAGATTGAAGCACGCAAAACAATGAAACAGGCGGGTGTTCCGATTATTGAAGGAATCAATATTCCGCTTCAAGACGAGGAAGAGGCAAAGACGGCAGCGGAGTCCATCGGCTATCCGCTTATGCTTAAGGCTTCAGCAGGCGGTGGTGGTATCGGCATGCAGCTTGTCCATTCGGAGGAAGAGCTCGTTAAGGCGTTTGCCGGAAACAAAAAGAGAGCGGAATCTTTCTTTGGTAACGGAGATATGTTTTTGGAAAAGTATATCGAAGAACCACATCATATTGAAGTGCAAATCTTAGCGGATACCCATGGGCACGTTATTCCTTTATGGGAGCGGGAATGTTCTATTCAGCGCCGCAATCAGAAAGTAGTGGAGGAAGCTGTTTCTCCCTTTATTAGCGAGGAAACGAGAATGAAGATGCTGGATGCTGCCGTAAAAGCAGCCCATCATATCGGCTATACAAATGCCGGCACAATTGAATTTTTAGTAGATGCAAAAGAGAATTTTTATTTTCTGGAAATGAACACCCGGCTGCAAGTTGAGCACCCGGTAACAGAAGAAATTACTGGGCTGGATCTTGTAGAACAGCAGTTAAAGGTCGCTTCCGGCGAAAAGCTGGAATTAACACGGGAAGCCGTCAAACGAAACGGTCATGCAATTGAAGTGCGCATTTACGCAGAAGACCCAAAAACCTTTTTTCCATCGCCAGGGCAGATCACTGCTTTTGAATTGCCGCAGGGAGAAGGAGTGCGCAATGAATGTGCGGTCGAGGCCGGTTCAACGGTTACTCCATTTTATGATCCGATGATTGGGAAGCTGATCACGTGGGGGCCAACCCGTGAAGAAGCGTGTGTTCGTATGCAGAAAGCACTTGAACAATACAAAATTGAAGGCATTAAAACAAATTTACCGATGCTAAGAAAAATTATTAGCCATCAACAATTTTTAAAAGGAACGACAACGACTCATTTTGTGAATGAATATTATTTGCCAGAGCTAACAACAACGAAATAAAAGGGGAGATTACATTGGCAACAGTACAAGCAAGCATGGCAGGAAACGTGTGGAAAGTTCTTGTAGCAGAAGGAGAGGAAGTAAAGGCCGGGCAGGATGTGGTCATTTTGGAATCAATGAAAATGGAGATTCCGATTGCGGCCGAAGAGGATGGAACGGTTCAAAAGATTCATGTGAATGAAGGAGACTTTGTCAACGAGGCAGAAGCGCTCATTGATGTTGAATAGGAGGAAAGCTCGTTGAAACTTCCTGAAAAAGTGACAATTAAAGAAGTTGGCCCTCGGGACGGCTTGCAAAACGAACCGCATCAGATCAGCACTGAACACAAAGTAGCCTGGATCGATCATCTATCGGAAAGCGGGCTATCTTATATAGAAGTCACCTCTTTTGTTCATCCAAAATGGATTCCGCAGCTGGCAGACGCTGCGGAGGTGCTCTCTTCTATTCAAAGAAAACCGGGTATTACCTATGCTGCTCTTGTGCCGAATATGCATGGATTGCGGAGAGCGCTCGAAGGGAATGCGGACGAAGTTAGCGTGTTTATGTCGGCAAGCGAATCGCATAACAAAAACAATATTAATAAGACGATCACAGAGACATTGCCGGTGTTAAAAGAAGTTGTATCAGAAGCGAAGCGGGCTGGAAAAACAGTACGCGGGTATGTATCAACCGTTATTGCTTGCCCATATGAAGGCATGATCTCGCCTGAGCAGGTAAAAGAAATTGGTGCCCGATTGTTTGATATGGGCATTGATGAATTGTCGCTCGGTGAAACGATTGGGGTAGCGGCCCCTACAGATGTAGAACGCCTGCTTGACACCCTTCTTCCTGAATTCGGCCCAGATCGTCTTGCTATGCATTTTCATGACACGAGAGGAACGGCCCTTGCGAATGTTTCTAAAGCTCTTGAAATGGGCATCTCTACATTTGACAGTGCTCTTGGCGGTTTGGGCGGCTGCCCGTATGCCAAAGGAGCAGCAGGAAATGTAGCGACAGAGGATTTGGCCTATATGCTCGACGCAATGGGCATGGAGACGGGAGTTCGCATGGAAGCGTTAATAGAGGCAGGCGAGCTAATGGAATCTATTTTAGGGAAGCCATTAAAGAGCAAACAGCTAGAAATATATCGCAAAGTAGAGAAAGGGTGAATTGCGTGGGGGAAACCGTTAAGGTCACGAATCATGAACAAGGAGTCGCTATTCTGACCCTAAATCGCCCTGAAGCAGCGAATGCACTGTCAAGGCAGCTTCTGTATGATCTTCACGATGTCCTTCATCAACTAAAACATGACCCGGAAGTTCGGGTTGTGATTGTGACAGGGACAGGAGAAAAAGCTTTTTGTGCAGGAGCTGATTTAAAAGAAAGAAGAGGAATGAATGAGGCTGAAGTAAGACAAATCGTCAGTTTGATTGGCTCAACAATGAGTGAGGTAGAAGCATTGCCCCAGCCGGTGATTGCCGCGATAAATGGCGTTGCTTTTGGAGGGGGACTGGAACTTGCTTTAGCTTGTGATATCCGGATTGCTTCTAGTCAAGCGAAGGTGGGCTTAACGGAGACCTCTCTCGCCATTATTCCGGGAGCAGGCGGAACGCAAAGACTGCCTCGTCTCATCGGCACCGGTAAAGCAAAAGAACTGATTTTTACTGCTCGAAAAATTACCGCTCATCAAGCTGAGCAGATTGGTCTTGTCGAGCACATAGCTGATCCTGAAAATCTACTTGAAACAGCGATTCATTTAGCAAAGGAAATAGCCGTAAACGCTCCGCTAGCTTTATCTCAAGCGAAAACAGCAATCAATCAGGGGATGCAAACCGATATTGCCACTGGACTGCAAATTGAAAAGCTGGCGTATAATACATTAATTCCAACAGAAGACAGGTTAGAAGGATTACGGGCATTTGCAGAAAAACGGCCACCAGCATATAGAGGAAAGTGAGGAGAAGGCAGTGAACGAAACAGAATTAAAGACAGACTATCGTGAGAAGAAAGAAACGATCCTGACGGGCGGACAAGAAAAGTATCATGAAAAAAATGCAGAACAGGGAAAACTATTTGTCCGTGAGCGTCTGCAGCTGCTTTTTGATGATGGCTTGCAGGCAGAAGATGGTTTATTCGCTAATATGATGGCTGGTGACCTGCCGGCAGACGGCGTCGTGACCGGTGTTGGAAAAATTAACGGGCGTACGGTTTGTGTGATGGCGAATGATTCGACGGTTAAAGCCGGATCATGGGGGAAGCGAACGGTAGAAAAGATCATCCGTATTCAAGAAACGGCCGAGAAGCTTCGTTGCCCGATGCTTTATCTTGTTGACTCGGCGGGGGCTCGAATTACCGATCAGCTTGAAATGTTCCCGGGCCGCAGAGGAGCAGGCCGTATTTTCTATAATCAGGTTAAGATGTCTGGGAAAGTGCCGCAGATCTGTCTGTTATTCGGTCCTTCAGCAGCAGGGGGAGCTTACATTCCGGCTTTTTGCGACATTGTCGTGATGGTAGAAGGAAATGCTTCCATGTATCTAGGGTCGCCTCGTATGGCGGAAATGGTGATTGGTGAAAAAGTAACACTTGAGCAAATGGGCGGCGCGAAAATGCATTGTTCCGTTTCGGGATGTGGTGATGTACTGGCTAAAACGGAAGAGGAAGCGATTGCCTACGCTAAAAAGTACTTAACATATTTTCCAGACAATTACACAGAGAAGCCTGTTCCAAACGAGCCAAAAGCACCCGCTGCCTTCGAAAAATCAATCGAAGAACTTATTCCTCAAAATCAGAATGCACCGTTTGATATGTACCAGCTGATTGAACGCTTGATCGATGAAGACAGCTTCTGCGAAATTAAGAAATTATTTGCTGCTGAGCTGATTACGGGTCTTGGCCGGATTAACGGACAGCCAGTCGGCATCATCGCCAACCAGCCGCGTGTAAAAGGCGGAGTGCTCTTCCATGATTCAGCTGATAAAGCAGCTAAATTCATCAGCTTATGTGATGCTTTTCATATCCCGCTCTTATTTTTAGCCGACGTTCCTGGATTTATGATTGGTACGAATGTAGAAAAAGCCGGTATCATTCGCCATGGAGCAAAAATGATTTTTTCGATGAGCGAAGCAACCGTGCCAAAACTGACGGTTATCGTCCGTAAAGCGTACGGGGCGGGACTGTATGCGATGGCAGGACCAGCTTTTGAACCGGATTGCTGCTTAGCACTGCCGACAGCTCAAATTGCGGTTATGGGTCCAGAAGCAGCGGTAAATGCTGTTTACGCGAACAAAATTGCTGCATTGCCGGAGGAAGAAAGAGCGGCATTCATCAATGAGAAAAGAGAAGAGTATCGTCGGGATATTGATGTGTATCGTCTTGCCTCTGAACTGATTATTGATGACGTTGTCGAGCCAAATAAACTCCGTGATGAGCTGTCTGCCAGACTCGACGTCTACATGTCCAAATACATGGTTTTCACGGATCGTAAACACGGAGTGAATCCTGTCTAATAAAAGGAGGGGAACGGGATGAAGAAAATCTACGCTGATTTCCATGAAGCAGTATCCGGAATTCAAGATGGAATGACCATCATGGTCGGCGGCTTTGGGTTATGCGGCATACCTGAAAATTTAATAAAGGCCTTAGCCGACTCTGGAGTGAAAGATCTAACCGTTATTTCGAACAACTGTGGGGTAGATGACTGGGGTCTTGGTTTGCTGCTAAGAAATAAGCAGATTAGAAAAATCATTGGTTCCTATGTTGGTGAAAATAAAGAATTTGAGCGGCAAATGCTTGCAGGGGAGATAGAGGTAGAATTAACACCTCAGGGGACGCTTGCCGAAAAAATCCGTGCAGGCGGTGCTGGCATCCCGGCGTTCTTTACGCCAGCGGGTGTCGGAACTCCCATCGCGGAAGGAAAAGAAGTCCGAGAATTTAATGGCAAAGAATACTTACTTGAAGAGTCGCTGACAGCTGATTTTAGTCTTGTAAGAGCTTGGAAAGCCGATAAAAAAGGAAATTTAATTTACAACAAAACAGCTCGAAATTTTAATCCAATGATTGCTGCTGCCGGTCGAGTGACCATCATTGAAGCAGAAGAAATTGTAGAAACAGGTGATCTCGATCCCGATTTTATTCATACGCCAGGAATTTACGTGCAAGCATTGATTCAGGGTAAGCAAGAAAAGCGAATTGAAAGAAGAACGATTCGTCAATGAAGGAGGGGTATGAATGGATACAAGAGAAAAGATTGCAAGGCGGGCAGAAAAGGAGATTGAGAGTGGGAACTATGTCAACCTAGGCATTGGAATGCCGACCCTCGTTGCCAACTTTATTTCTGATAATAAAGAAGTCGTACTGCAGTCTGAAAATGGTCTGCTTGGTATTGGCCCTTACCCCAATGAGGAAGAAGTGGATGCTGATTTAATCAATGCTGGAAAAGAAACGGTTACAGCGATTCCGGGCTCTGCTTATTTTGACAGCTCTGAGTCTTTTGCCATGATACGCGGGGGACATATTGATGTAGCGATCCTTGGTGGAATGGAGGTTTCCCAACAAGGTGACCTAGCCAATTGGATGATCCCAGGGAAAATGGTAAAAGGAATGGGAGGAGCTATGGATCTCGTCCACGGTGCCCGTAAAACGATCGTCATTATGGATCACGTAAATAAACACGGCCAATCCAAAATTTTAAAAGAATGCAAGCTCCCTTTAACCGGAAAAGGGGTAGTTCAGCGCATTATTACGGATCGGGCTGTTATGGATGTAACGCCAAATGGTCTCGTATTAATGGAAGTAGCGAAGGGATATACGGCGGATGAGATTCTGCAATGCACAGAAGCTGAGATGACCGTTTCAGAAGAAGTGAAGCTTGAGGCATTTTAATAGAGTAAAAGCCTTTCAAATAAACTTTGAAAGGCTTTTACTCTGTTAATGAAGTGCTCTTTTAGGCAGCTTCCAGTTTAGTTTATAGGAGACGATGCGAAGAGCCGTAATCGCTATAAACAGTATGATTAGTTCTGTAGCAGATACGGCTGCTTTTAATCCAATCAATAGCCCAGCTAGTGCAGCCCATACGCCATAGATTTCATCATGCAAAAGAGCCGGCTTTCTTCCTGCCAGCAGATCGCGTACAAGTCCTCCGCCGCTTCCAGTTAGCACGGCCGCGACAATCACTGCGCTCAATGGATGGTTCATTCCTACCGCATACAGCGCTCCCTGGACCGCAAAAGCAGATAGACCAATCGCGTCAAAAAAGTTTCCCCATACAGGCCAATGCTTTAACAAGTTATGGGGAAAAAGAATAGTTGCTGTGATCGACAGCAGTGCAATTTGAAAGAAAGCTCCTTGCTCCCATAAAGCAGAGACAGGTACGCCAATTAATAGGTTACGAATAGCCCCGCCGCCAAAAGCCGTAATCATTCCTAATATATATACACCGAACACATCGTAATCTTCCTCCATCGCTACTACAGCACCGGAAATAGCGAAAGCAATCGTTCCGATGACTGTCAAGATGTCCCAAGTCATTCCCACAGATGTCACTCCTTACTAAAGTGTTCCCGGCAATCTATTATAGTACCAGAACGAACAAAGAACCAGCCTATCTTTTCATAAGCTGAAACTTTTTTAAGTTTTACAAAACAATCTAGGCTCATTAGTATTTTAACGGCCTTTTTGGTAAGATGAGGAATAGAAAATGATAAGGAAAGAAGGAAACTAATTGACGAAAAACGAAAGAGAAAAAGTCATTCTTGTAGGGTGTCAGCTAACAGATGATACAGAGCAGTTTTTGTACTCTATGGAGGAGTTAAAGTCATTGACTGAAACAGCGCAAGGAGAGTCTTTAGCGATGATTACGCAGAAGAGAGAGCGCGTTCATCCTGGCACCTATATTGGTAAAGGTAAAGTAGAGGAATTACAAAGACTCGAGGAAGAGTTGGAGCCTGATATTATTATTTTTAATGATGAGCTATCCCCGAGTCAGATTCGAAACTTATCCGCTGGGATGTCTGCCCGTGTAATCGACCGCACGCAATTGATCCTTGATATATTTGCCCGTCGCGCCCGTTCAAGGGAGGGGCAGCTGCAAGTGGAGCTCGCACAGCTTCAATATTTAATGCCGCGGCTTGCAGGACAGGGAACGGCGCTTTCCCGTCTTGGTGGTGGAATTGGTACGAGAGGTCCCGGAGAAACGAAGCTGGAAAGTGACCGTCGTCATATCCGCCGTCGCATTGACGAAATTAAGCGGCAACTCCAAACAATCGTTCATCATCGTGAGCGGTATCGCAGCCGGCGCAAAAAAAATAAAGCATTTCAGATCGCTCTTGTCGGTTACACGAATGCTGGGAAATCAACGCTGTTTAACCGGTTGACTGCCGCTGATTCACTAGAGGAAAACCAGTTATTTGCCACGCTTGACCCTTTAACGCGGAAATTAGTGCTGCCAAGCGGGTATCAAGCGATTTTGACAGATACTGTTGGATTTATTCAAGATTTACCGACAACACTAGTCGCAGCTTTTCGTTCTACGCTTGAAGAGGTGAGTGAAGCGGATTTATTATTGCACGTCGTAGACAGCTCTAATCCTGACTTTATGCAGCACCAGCGGACCGTAAGGAATTTACTGCAACAGTTAGAGATGGATCATTTGCCAGAGTTGACAGTTTATAATAAAAGAGATGTACAGCATGAGGAATTTGTTCCTTCTTCAGATGCAGAAAACATCCTGATCAGTGCTGTCAATGAAGAGGACCGCCTAAAATTAAAAGAAGTAATTGAGGGCATGATGAAAGAGCAAATGTCTCCATATAATGGCCGGATTCCATCCTCTGCCGGTAAGCTGATTGCTCAGCTTAAAACGGAAACGATTGTAGACTCAATCGACTTTGATGAAGAAAATCAATTTTATCGTGTGAAAGGATTTGCTTTTAAGGATCATCCGATCACTGGAGAAATTATTAAATACACATAATGTAGAGGGAGAACAGGCATGTTTGAATTATTAACACAAGGAAAAACGATACAGCCAATAGCTGAGGAGGCTGAAGCGCAGATTGCCGGGGTACACCGAGATATAGAAAAAACGGCTGAGTTAAACCAATTCCGGGTGCTCCAAAGTTTTAGAAAGCACCGGGTAAGTGAATTTCACTTTACGCCGTCTACAGGCTATGGCTATGATGATAGCGGCCGGGACACACTTGAAAACATTTATGCCGATGTGTTTGGAGGAGAAGCGGCCCTCGTTCGCCCGCAGATTATCTCGGGGACACACGCTATTTCTATTGCTTTATTCGGCATACTGCGTCCTGGTGACGAACTTCTTTATATTACGGGTAATCCATATGACACACTAGAAGAAATAGTAGGGATTTCCGGTAAAGGAAATGGCTCATTAAAGGAATTTGGTATTTCTTATCGCAGCGTCCCGCTTGCTGAGAGCGGCCGCCCGGATTTCGACGCGATTCAAGCGGCGATTAAGCCAAATACGAAAATGATTGGCATTCAGCGCTCTAAAGGATATGCTATTCGCCCGTCTTTCACGATTAATGATATTCAAGAAATGATTCAGTTTGTGAAGAACATTAAGAGCGATGTCATTGTGTTTGTTGATAATTGTTATGGAGAATTTACCGAGGACCGTGAGCCTTGCCATGTCGGGGCGGACCTTATGGCTGGATCATTAATTAAAAATCCGGGAGGCGGTCTTGCCAAAACGGGTGGTTACATAGCAGGAAAGGCAGAGCATGTAGAGAGCTGTTCTTACCGAATGACATCACCGGGAATCGGTGCAGAAGCAGGTGCAAGCTTGTACAGCCTGCAAGAAATGTATCAAGGATTCTTTCTCGCTCCTCATGTTGTAGCAGAGAGTTTGAAAGGCGCCATTTTTACAGCAGCCATGCTAGAGAAAATGGGAATGAATACGTCTCCTAAATGGAATGAAAAAAGAACCGATCTCATTCAGGCTGTTCAATTTGATGATCGCGAGAAGATGGTGGCTTTTTGCCAGGCCATTCAAAGCGCTTCTCCCGTCAATTCCCATGTGACTCCATATCCAAGTTATATGCCAGGCTATGAAGATGATGTCATTATGGCAGCGGGAACCTTTGTCCAAGGAGCAAGCATTGAGCTGTCTGCTGATGGGCCGCTGCGCCCGCCTTTTGCTGCTTATGTGCAGGGCGGGCTAACGTATGCCCACGTAAAGATTGCCGTCTGCTATGCGTTAAATGAATTAATAGAAAAAGATTTATTATAAAAAACGGCTGCCAAAAGCAATAGACTTTTGGCAGCTTCATCAACAGCGGTTATGAACATTAGAGCTTTCTGGAAAGTTATTTATACCGAACAGGATGCAATAGAGCTTAGACTAGACGCAGTCTAAGTTCTTTTTGTGCATGATATGTGTCTATTGTTTATCGTAGGAATGAAAGGTGAGGTGTGGTTTTAAAGATGATGACTGGTTTGTGTGAGGCGTGTCAAAGAAATGAAATCAATATGATAGAAGCGTGCGATGACCCCAATCAGCCATATAAATTATGTAATCAATGTCACGATCGGCTATTAAAATATTCATTACGCCCTATTGAATGGTATAACTTAGCGGTTGTCCATTCTCCTAATAAATTTTCATTGCACGATGACTTTTACGGAGAAGACGGGGATGCTTGCCAACCCGAAGAAGATATAGTTGTAACTAAAAAAGATAAAGCACCGGCATTAGGAGACGTTCGAAATGACTTAGAATCCTTATTAGATTTTTCAATAACTAGATGGTTTCTTGAAGGGGATGTGATAAATGCCCTTAAAAAACATGATACCCACAAGACCTTAAGTTCCGTAAAAGCAAGGTTTTATGGAACAGAGAATTACGAAGTGAAATCTCGAATGCTAGAAGTAGCAGCCGATGTCCTAGGTATTTCTGCTTCGGGATGGGTAAGGAAACTTTGGGAGGATTATGACGAAGAGTTCCTTTATCCAATTTCTTGGGCAACAGCTAGCAGCTTACCGGCCGAAGAGGGATTAAATAATATATTTGGGAAACTGAAACCAGTAAGTGAAAAGGAATTACCGCTAGCGGCTTTTACCTGCCTGTACCGTTTTCGTTCAATTATTATACTTGATTGGATTGAGTCAACTTGCACAATTTTTAACGACCATTGGGGGAGGTTGGCAACCGTATGTTTTCCAACGTGGGAGCGAATGAAATCTTGGTTAAACAAAGGAAGACCTTTAAGTTTAATTGCACTGGATACAATGGCGAACTGTGTTAAAGGTTATGGTGACATGTATGTTGAGCAATTTTCTCCTAGGATACTTGGGACAGACAAAGATGAAGTAGATCAAATATTAAATGATTATTCTCAAAAAGATGGTGTTCCTCGTGTCAAAATGAAAGTAGCCAGAATAGTGGAGAACAAACAAGAAATATTTGAATAAAACGTTTCAAAGCAAAAGAGCTATTTCGACAGCCCTTTCTTTAACTGCCGATCACTTCAATAGAAGAAGCAGCAAAAAGTCCTTCTTATAAGATGTCCACATTATCACCGCCAGCTCCTATAAATAAAGGCAATGCCGCCTAATATAACGATTGTGAACGGTCCTAGTAATATGATCATATTTCGTGCGAATAAAAACTTTATCAGGGAACTATGCTTATCATCTTTCACACTTTTTTGATCCATCATGATAGAAATTGAAAAAAGAGAAATGAGCGAGGTTGAGGCGACAATGAAAGCAAAATAATCTGTTCGTACAAAATATAAGCGAACTACTAGTAAATCTAGAATAAATAATGAAACTAGAATCTTAGTTTGTTTCGAACCGATCCCTCCCTAGATACCAATAAATTAACCCTATTTTGATGATTCTCTTATGAACGATTACTATTTTTTATGAGAGTATGGAAGAAGAGACAAAAAAGGATTGCTGTAAAGCAGTCTTTTTTCTTTTCTAACTTTTTAAGAGCACACTGAGAAAACGATGAAGAATATAAGGATTTTTTGATATCGACTGGTTGGTATTCCAGGCAAATCGGTGTTTTAGTGTTCCTTGGATGTTGATCCAATAGCAACTCACATTCCGATTTATTCCAATTGATTAAAAAGCTATGTAAAAAGAAGAATATCTTGCAACCCTTCTTTTTTATTCGAATTGCTTGGTTGACTTACAAACTTAGGAATTACACTGCTTGAAACAGCAGAGGTGTATAAGGAGTGGCCATTATTTTCAAGTGTGGAGGAAGTTGATGATTTGCTAAAAATAAAATGCGAATTTATGAGGGGAATGGTAATAGTGGATTGATTTATGCAAAACCTTGATTTTATCCTCTAGGTTGAAAATCAGCCGATGGATCAGATCAAGTGAAAGTCAATCTTCTTCCAGACTGTAGCTGTCAAAAGAAAAAGGATTTTTTTATAAAAAAATTTCATGTTAGAAAAGCTAACATGGGTTTGACAGATAAAATCACAGGGTATAAAATAAACAACATGAAGAAAGGAGGGATCATTGATGAGCAGTAAAATTAGGCGTTCGATGCCTTTATTCCCGATAAGTACGGTCATGAAACTAACCGATTTATCCGCGAGGCAAATACGCTATTACGAAGAACATCAACTGATTCATCCAGAACGGACCGCAGGCAATCGCCGCCTCTTTTCTTTGTATGATATTGATCGTTTGCTCGAGATTAAAGACCTGCTGGATGAAGGGATTAACATGGCAGGGGTGAAAAAAATCTTAGTGAGGGAAGATGAGAGCGTACATAATCAATTAAAAGCCGATTTACAAAAAGAGAAAAAGGTTTCTAGCGATGAAGAAGTAAGAAAATTGTTGCGCAAGGAATTTATTAACGCTGGGCGTTTTTACCGAAACGATCTCCCGCCCGGAGACCGATTTCGTTATTTTCATTAAATAAACACACCGTATGATCTTGAGGAGGAATTATTTTTATGGGCAAGTACACAAAAGAAGACATTATGAATTTAGCGAGAGAGGAAAACGTTAAATTCATCCGCTTGCAGTTTACTGATATTTTAGGAACGATCAAAAACGTGGAAATTCCGGTAAGCCAATTGCCAAAAGCACTTGATAATAAAATGATGTTTGATGGATCTTCTATTGAAGGATTCGTGCGGATTGAAGAATCTGATATGAATCTTTATCCAGACCTTGATACGTGGGTAGTATTCCCATGGACAGCTGAAAAAGGAAAAGTGGCTCGTTTAATTTGTGATATTTATATGCCAGACGGCACACCTTTTGCTGGGGATCCGCGCAGCAATTTAAAGAGAATTTTAAAAGAAATGGAAGAGCTAGGTTTCTCTAACTTTAACTTAGGACCTGAGCCTGAATTTTTCCTTTTTAAACTAGATGAAAATGGAGAGCCAACATTAGAGCTTAACGATAACGGCGGTTACTTCGATTTAGCGCCGACAGACCTTGGCGAAAATTGCCGTCGCGACATCGTGCTTGAGCTAGAAGAAATGGGCTTTGAAATTGAGGCTTCTCACCACGAAGTGGCACCAGGCCAGCATGAAATTGACTTTAAATATGCAGATGCCCTAACAGCTTGTGATGAAATTCAAACATTTAAACTTGTTGTTAAAACCATTGCCAGAAAACATGGTTTGCATGCGACTTTCATGCCGAAGCCGTTGTTCGGTGTAAGTGGATCAGGTATGCACTGCAACATGTCTCTATTTAAAGAAGGCAAAAACGCGTTTTATGATGAAAATGGAGAGTTGCAATTAAGTGAAACAGCTTACCAATTTATCGCAGGTACCATCAAACATGCGAAAGGATTTACAGCTATTACGAACCCGACTGTCAACTCTTACAAGCGTCTCGTACCTGGTTATGAAGCACCTTGTTACGTTGCTTGGTCTGGCCAAAACCGCAGCCCGCTTATCCGTATTCCATCCGCACGCGGCATGAGTACGCGTGTAGAAGTGCGCAGCGTAGACCCAGCAGCAAATCCATACTTAGCGATGGCCGTTCTTCTGCAAGCAGGACTAGACGGTATTAAAAATAGCATGACACCACCGCCTGCTGTTGACCGCAACATCTACACAATGAACGAAGAAGAAAGAGAGCGCGAAGGGGTAGAGGATCTTCCGGGCACACTAGCAGAAGCGCTTCGCATGCTGAAGAAAGACGAAGTGATTCAAGCAGCACTCGGTGATCATATTCTTGAACATTTCATTGAAGCAAAAGAAATCGAATGGGATATGTTCCGCACACAAGTCCATCCTTGGGAACGTGAACAATATATTCAAATGTATTAAGAGTGAAAAAACCCTTGAGCCTCTTGGTTCAAGGGCTTTTTTCGTTTTGGACGGAAAAAGTTTGATAAATGCTCTTTTAGGCACGTTCCTTTTTGATGAGTGGATGGCTAAATTTCTATCGTTTTGGATGGTTAACACCTTTATAGGTCCATATACAATGGAAGTGTTTATAACGAATTGAACAAATGATACTATTAATTAATATGCATATATAATGAGAGGTGCGTATATTTTGAGTGATTCATATATGAGTCTTGCTATTGTTTTAATTATTATTCTCGTAATAATTGCTGGTGTTTCTACTCTTTTATTAACAGGTAAAGGCGACGAAGATTATAGAAATAAAACAAGCCGAAATACGATGAACTTAAGCTTGATTTATCTTGTGGTCCTTGTCCTTTCTTTTATGGCTGTTGGAGTGTACATCAAATGGTTCGCTTAAATTAAACGTGTTGTATATTCTGTGCCTATCGTCTTTATCAGACGATAGGTTACTTTTTTGGCAAGAGGGGATATTACTCAGGAAAAGTGTATTGTATTGCTTATCACTTCAGGAGTAACTAAATTTTGTCTATTCAATTAAGTAAAGGGGGGCTGACTATATGGATTGGAAACCAGATAGAAAAGCCAAAAAGCCTATTTATAAGCAGCTTGCTGAATATATTGAAAATGGAATAGCCGACGGAACCTTTCCTCCAGACAAACCTTTGCCGTCAGAAAGGCAATTGGCTAGTGAATTAGGTGTCAATAGAAGTACAATAGTATCAGCGTACGATGAATTAGAGGCAAATGGATTGATTGAAAGAAAAAGAGGAAAAGGGACAACAATCAGTAAGGATATTTGGGGGATTACTAAAAAACGTGTACCAAGCTGGAATCGGTATGTTGAAGCGGGATCATTTTTACCTAATTTACCTGTGACACAAAGAATTCGCAAAGAAATGACGGCTCAAAAATTAATTAATTTGGCTAGTGGAGAACTGTCAGAGGACCTCTTTCCAACAAACTCTTTACAGGAAATTATGTCGACGAAAGTTTTTTCTGGAAGTCTCGGTTACGATCATCTTCAAGGCAGTGAAACGTTAAGAGAGACGATTGCCAAACACATGAAAGCTTACCGGGAAATTGAGGCGAATCCTTCCTCCATTTTGATTACCTCCGGTGCACAGCAGGCTTTGCACTTGGTGGTACAGTGTCTCTTGAAACCAGGTGATGCTATTGCCTTAGAGGAGCCATCCTATCACTATGGCCTCCCAGTGTTCAAATCTGCAGGATTAAGGTCTTTTTTCTTGCCTGTAGACAAGGACGGGATAAACCCTGATGATTTACTCTCTTTACATATGAAACATCGGATTAAGATGATATTTTTAAACCCTGCCTTTCAAAATCCAACTGGTGCCTTTCTTCAAAAAAATCGCCGGAAACAAATACTTGAATTATCGTCTGAATATGGAATTCCAGTGGTTGAAGATGACCCTTATAGTTTAACGTCTTTCACAGGGGAAGGTGCCTCTCCTTTGAAATCCATGGATCATCATGGGAACGTTTTATATATTAGTTCTTTATCAAAAGTTGTTGCCTCTGGCTTAAGAATTGGATGGATTATCGGCCCGAAGCCGGTCATTGAAAGATTGGCAGATGCCAAGCAGCAAGTAGATTTCGGACATGGGAGTTTTACGCAATGGATTGCAAACGAATTTCTAGAATCTGATCATTTTAACAATCATATTAGAAATTTAGTTAAACAGCTGAAGAAGAGACGAGATCAAATTGTCACAAGTTTGGAGTCTTATTTAGAGGGACAAGTTGACTTTCAGGTCCCTGAAGGAGGCATTCATTTGTGGTGCAGGTTAAAGAAGGAACATAATGAGCTGCTCTTACTGGAGGAGTCAATCAAGAGAGGAGTTGTTTATGTTCCTGGATCAACCATGGGATCAAGCAAAGGATATGTCCGTTTCACCTACGCAAGAGAAACGGAAGAGGGCATAGCCGAAGGAATCAAAAGATTTGCAGATGCTTTTCATAATACGATTTAGGAAGAAAATGAGCTATACAAGGATCGTCATTCCCATGTTATGATAAAAAATCTAGCGATTAAATATAAATAATAGGTGAATATTTTATTCGGATAACATCCGCAGAGAAGGCGGGGTGACTTTTCTTTAAAACAAAAAGCCGATCATGTTATTCATACAGCCTTTGAAAGAGTAAACCCTGGATTTTCCATGTTAAGGAGGAAATTCAGGGTTGTTTTCATGCTAAAGTTATCTATGTAAATGAACGGATGGATAATATAGTGTATTAAATTGTATAGGAAGACTTTTCTTTTATTGCATCTATACTAAAATTCTTAGTTGAAATAACAAATTTTTGTAGGCAATCAGATCGAAGGCTATAAGAAACAATTTTTTCCTTGTACTGCTTTACTACATCCACGTGATCATCGTACCTATAAACAAAGAGGTGCACATCTTTGTTGTTTCTTTGTATGTTGATAACAAACGGAATCATAGTAGTCTCTGGGTGTAGGAAAAATTTTTCATTACCTGGAAACACATCATATTCTTTTAAAAATGCCGCATCGTTAAAATAGTTAATAAATCTAATTTTTTCTCTTTCTTCTAAGGGCTGTTCGTTAAATGTGATACTAATCTCTTCTGGATTCAGTTTTGGGTGAAGGGCGAATTTATTTAAAATCCATCCTACCATTGCACTTGGAGGGCTCATTAATAATTTAATCATGCACCCAATCGCTAATGAAATAGCAACAGTCCACGTCATAGCGGATCAACTCCTTGAGTAATGATGTTAAGTAACTAATTTATCTGGAGCTACTTGTTTTAAACATTGATGTATAGATTAGGGCTATCACAAAATATAATAAGGTAATTGTTAATGTAACGAACCATCCAATTCTCCAGTGTTTTACCCAACCACTTAATTGTAACGTTTTATTTTTCCGGGTTTAATAAATAAAATGTAAGAAGGTTGTAATGATCACTTACTATGTAAATTAATTCTCTTCTTGCCTATATTCTTTTTGAAAACCTCGTGCTAAAATGAAAAAAATGGGTAGAAAGCAGGACTTTTTGCGTATGATTAATTCTAAATTAGAGGATGTTCTGAGGAGAATAGTAAAAACATTTCATAGAGTTGATTTCAAGGAAAATGAGGATTTTGTTAAATCGAATACCATTCTTTTAATGCATAGATTGAAAATAACGTCTATTATTTTACTCGTTTTATATGCTTATTACTTATACGTGGACACTGTTTTATTTAAAGATTTAAAAGATGCTAGTTATAGATATACGCTTATAGCGGTCCATTTGGCTGGTTTTCTTTTGTCTATTTTTTATCTCTGTTTTTATCGTATGATTAAAAATAAGGAGTCGTTTTTAACATCAAAAGGACTGGCTTTTATTACCAATACGTATGTTTTATTTTATGTTTTAATGGGCGTCATTGCTTCTCTTAATAGTCAAAGATTGACAGGAAATGTCGATGCGTATGCCATTATCATTATTAGTGTTGCCGCTATTCTTCCTATAAGACCGACACCTACATTTTTTATTTTCTTATTCAGCCATATTGCTTTTCTTTTAGGCCTTTCTATCGTAAGTGAAGATAAGTACATTGTTATCACCAAACAAATTAATACAACCGTTGCCGCAATGATAGCCTTTTTTATTGTAGTGACGCTTTATTCAAATAGAAGAAAGGATTTTATGAATGAAGTAAAAATAAAAAAGAATGAAGAGAGTTTTCGAAAGTTATTTGATGTAAATCCATATCCGCTCATTCTCACTACCATCCATGACGGCAAAATTGTGTTGATGAATCAAAGAGCTAAGGATTTTTATCAACAAGTATTTGAGCAGAAAGAGCAAGTGGATGGAACACTCATCTATAACGATTTGGAAGAAAGGTTAACGATCGTTAAAAATCTTATTAAATACGGAAGTATAAAAAATCATATCATAGAGCAAAAAGCAGCTTTTAATTCAGCGAGATGGCTTTCTGTTAATTATGAGTTGATTGATTATGCGAATGAGAAGCATATTCTAGTGGGGATAACCGATATAACAAATTTTAAAGAAGTAGAAAATGAACTTAGGAAACATGCTTCGGTGGATATGCTGACTGGCATAATAAATAGAAGAAGCGGAATGGAAATTTTACAAAATGCATGTTTAAATGCGCAAAACCAATACATGGAGTTTATTTTGTGCTTTATTGATATAAATAATCTAAAAGAGGTAAATGATCGACACGGCCATTCTGAAGGGGATAATTTAATCAAGACGGTTTGTGGGGAAATTACCAAGCATATAGAAAAAGAAGACGTCTTTTTTCGGTATGGCGGAGATGAATTTATCATCGTCTTTTTTAATAAGCAAATGTCTGACGTCCATAAAATATGGGATACTATAATGAATGCTTTTGAAGAAATGAAGCGATTACAGAATAAGCCATATAACATCTCAGTTAGCTATGGATGCTATTATTATAAAACGGGAACGAATGTTTCTGTAGAGGAAGCTGTTGAGCTTGCAGATATAGAAATGTATAAAGAAAAATCTAAATCTAAACAAAATAAATATTCAATCTAATATATAGTGGAGAGGATAGAGAAAGTCTACTTTGCCTGCCATTTTTCATATGAAAAGGTGGCTGCGTTTAGAATGCAAGGCCACCCTCAAGAACGTAAAACATACACTTACATGAAGCCCTTGTGCGAAGATCACATCAAGGGCTTTTCTTGTAGTAAAAATTAAAGGCTTTTATCAAAAGTGGTTTTAGTCTCTTTAGGCAATGGCTTGCTAAATAAGAAAGAACGCATATCAATTATAATATGAAGAATGATCGGAAACAAAAGGGAGCCGGTCGCTAAATAGGAACGAGCCAATACGAAGCCGATTAATCCTGTGAGAAGGAAGCCTTTCCACCCTTGATAAATGTGAGCAAAACCGAAAATAACAGCAGAGATAATCATGATTTGAAGAGTGCTCATTTCGATTGACCAGTTTGATAGGTAATGAATCACAAACCCCCGGTAAATAATTTCTTCACAAATCCCAGCGGTCACTGCTACAAAAATAGATACATTTCTCTCCGATTTACTCGTGGGAAGCAAATAATCAATTTCTGATACTTGCTTATTTAATAGCTTTTGGTAAAAAGGAAGTTTCATTAGAACAAAGATTAAAACGGCAACCCCTGTGAGAAAGCCGAAAATCATTCCTAAAACCTCTGAACGATGCTGATCTGGAAAGACTAGACCTATATCTTTAAGCGTTGTAGTAAAAAGGGAGGTAAATAAAAGAATGATAGCGACTACTGTCCATTCTGAATAGATGACGAATTTAAAATAGCGTAATCTTGAAGCAGTATCCTTTTTCTCCTTTAACGTTTTTGTATATTTTACGTCTAGGAAAGGATAGATAAAAATAAGAAATATCAATAACAAAGATCCAAAAATAAACAATGACATATAAGTATCCTCCTAATTTATGTACCAATTATCTCATGAAAAGGAAAGAAGATACAACTATCTACCTATATCTAGTGTGATAAGTCCTGCTTATAGACATGCTCATTATTTTTTCCTGACGGATCTTTTAGTTTTTCAATGCTGTGGCAAGACATGACGTTTTCTGCTTTTCTCGTTATAGTAGGAATGGGGAGAATAAATTACTTGACAATAAAGGGGATAAGTAAATGATTGAAAAGCACTTTGATTCTTCATATGAGTATGTTCGTCAGCTTGATCAACAAGATAAGCTCGCGCCATTTCGCAAGGAATTTTATCTTCAAGAGGGGAGTATCTATCTTGATGGGAATTCGTTAGGAGTGCTATCGAAACGGGCAGAAAAATCGTTACTCGATTTGCTGGATTCATGGAAACAATTTGGTATTGATGGCTGGACTGAAGGGGATGATCCATGGTACAACCTTTCCGAACGGTTAGGAGAAAAAGTAGCGCCATTAGTCGGGGCAAATTCTGAAGAAGTCGTCTTAACTGGTTCTACCACGACCAATTTGCATCAAATGGTCGCAACCTTTTATGAACCGAGAGGCGAAAGAACAAAAATACTGGCGGATGAACTTACTTTTCCTTCTGATATATATGCACTGCAAAGCCAGCTTAGGATGAAAGGCTATAATCCAGAAACGCATCTAATCCGTGTAAAAAGCCGGGATAAGCGTTTAATCGAAGAGGAGGATGTAATTAAAGCGATGACAGAAGAAGTTGCTTTAATCGTTTTACCAAGTGTCCTCTATCGAAGCGGACAAATTCTAGATATAAAGCGCCTCACAAAAGCAGCCCATGAGCGTGGTATTCTCATTGGCTTTGATCTTTGCCATTCGATTGGGGCAATAGAACACCAGTTGAGTGAATGGGAAGTAGATTTTGCAGTTTGGTGCACGTATAAATACTTAAACGGTGGACCAGGCAGCGTTGGCGGGTTATACGTAAATAAAAAACACTTTGGCAAAGCCCCGGGTCTTGCCGGATGGTTTGGTTCGAATAAAGACAAACAATTTGATATGGAGCATACGATGATACCGGCAGAAACGGCAGGCGCCTATCAAATTGGAACACCTCATATATTAAGTGCGGCGCCATTGATTGGTTCGCTGGACATTTTCGCGGAAGCAGGTATAGCGAATCTTCGAAAGAAGTCTTTATGTATGACAAGCTATATGATGAAGCTAATTTCTCGGGAATTAGCGGATGTGCATTTTAACATAGGCAACCCGTTAGAGGATAAAAGACGTGGGGGGCACATTTATTTGGAACATAAAGAAGCAGCACGGATTTGCAAGGCGCTAAAAGTGAATGGGGTGATCCCGGATTTTCGAGCGCCGAATGGCATTCGTTTTGCTCCTGTTCCTTTATATAATTCGTATGAAGATGTATGGAAAGCCGTGCGAATTTTAAAGAAGGTTATGGAAGAAGGACAATACAAGCAATTTGAAAATGAACGCGGCATTATTGCGTAATGGATAGAAAGCTTAATCGGGGTTTGTTCTGTCTCTGGCCTTTGAATGGTTAGGGGCTTTTTTATGTCACTCTAGTAATCTAGCTATCCCTTGACTTCAAGATATGTGGAAGTAGCACGGTTACGCTCTTTTTAAAAAATATCATTATTTCTTAACTAGAACAATCATATCGTCTTCGGTTTGGTCATAGGATAGATTAACACTCTAGTATTCTTCTAAAAAAGATAAAACTCCTTTTAGCAACGGGAGCAAAAAGGAGTTTACCTCGTTATTAATGAATATCTCGGTAGACACCAATGACTTTTCCAAGAATAGTAGCGGAAGACAAAATGATTGGTTCCATAGATGAATTTTCAGGTTGAAGGCGAATAAAGTCTTTTTCTTTAAAGAAGCGTTTCACAGTTGCTTCATCGTCTTCGGTCATGGCTACAACGATGTCGCCATTCTTGGCTGTCTGCTGTTGGCGTACAACAACGTAATCGCCGTTCAAAATTCCTGCCTCAATCATACTGTCACCCATAATTTCCAGCATAAATACGTGTTCATCGGCTGGTGCAAGCCGCTCTGGCAAAGGGAAGTATTCTTCAATATTTTCGATGGCGGTAATCGGCATTCCTGCTGTTACTTTCCCGATTAATGGCACATTGATTACTTTTTGTCTCGGTACCATTTCTTCTATTTCTAATATTTCGATAGCACGCGGTTTGGTTGGATCGCGGCGGATTAGCCCTTTGCTCTCTAGGCGAGCAAGATGGCCGTGAACAGTAGAACTGGATGCGAGTCCGACGGCTTCACCAATTTCCCGCACAGAAGGCGGATAGCCTTTTGATTTGACTTCAAGCTTTATAAAGTCCAAAATATCCTGCTGCCTCTTTGATAATTTAGTCATTTGTCAGCACCTCTTAGATTTTATCTATTTCCTGTATTATACCATGTCGGTTTTTAGGATACAAACATAAGTTCGAATAAAATCTTGACACAAACAGATGTTCTTACTAAAATAAAAATAACATACGAACGAGTATTCGCTTAAAGGGGATGTTTAGTGGTGAAAGTATTTGTTAAAGAGAATTTTTTTGTTCTTTTATTTATGACTGTTACAATAATAGCGGGAATAATGCTAATCTTTAGTGTGAGTGAAGACCAAATTCCTTACAAAGAAATCACCGTACAAGAAGGAGATTCTCTCTGGAGCATCGCGAAAGAGTATAATAGCGGACAAGAAATGAAAGAAGAAGACTTTATCATGTGGGTACAAAAAGAAAACAGGCTGCACTCTGTGAAAATATTGCCGGGAGATACTCTTGTTATCCCGATTGTTTCGCACTCCTCTCACACCGGAGGCCAAGTTGCATTTAAAGGGGAGTAATATAAGTGAAAGCGATTATTTATTGCCGTGTCAGTACTAAAAAGGAAACTCAAGAAACCTCGCTTCAGCGTCAGGAAGAAGAACTGCTGAGCCTTGCTGCAAGAAAGGGATATGAAGTAGCCGCTGTGATTAAAGAGCAGGTGAGCGGCTATGAGCTAGACAGGCCGGGAATGCTTGATTTATTGGATCAAGTAAAAAAAGAACCGATTGATGCTGTGCTCATCCAAGATGAAACGAGAATTGGAAGAGGCAATGCAAAGATCGCTTTATTGCATTGCTTGTTTAAAGAGGAAGTAAAAGTATTCAGTATTGCGGACGACGGTGAATTGCAGCTTTCTGAATCAGATTCTATGGTTATTCAAATTGTGAGTATGGTAGAGGAGTACCAGCGGAAAATTCACAATTTAAAAATAAAACGGGGGATGAAGCGAGCTGTCGAAAATGGCTTTCGTCCAGAAGAGAATTTAAAAAACAGAGGAAATCCGGCCGGCAGGGAAAGAAAAGAAGTACCAATAGAAGAAATTGTTCGTCTGCGCCGCAATAATTTAACGTTTGAGGAGATAGCCGCTACTTTAAAAGGATTTGGCTATCAAGTATCTAAGGCAACCGTTCATAGAAGATTTAAAGAATATGCCGAACAAGCTGAAGAAGAGCTTGAATAGGCATCTTTCTTGTTTGTTCCTTCCCTTTTTAATACAATAAAGCCATCAATAAAATGAAGAAGAAGAAAGGAGAGTCTGCTAATTTTAAAACTGAATTAGCAGTAACCCCAACTATGCTTTCTGAAGAGAAACTTGCCCGTATTAATGAACTTTCTAAGAAATCAAAAACGGAAGGATTAACTCCTGAGGAAAAGGCCGAGCAGACGAACCTGCGTCAAGAATATTTAACTGCCTTTCGTACCTCAATGAAGAATACAGTGGAAACAGTCCGGGTTTTTGATCCTGAAGGCAATGAAGTAACGCCTAAAAAAATTAAAGATATTCAAAATCGAAAAAAAATGCATTAAAAGAGCTGGCCTAAACCAGCTCTTTTTGCTATTTAAATAAAATAAACAAGATGAATTGTAAGGTAAAACGCTGTAATTAGAAGAGAATAAGCAACACAAACAGATGAACAATAAAGAAAGAAGCTGTTTGTCAACAGCTTGATCTAATAGATCTTCGCAGACATCTTGTATATTTTGAGAAACACCTATATATTAAGAAGGAACAATATTTGTAATGAAAGGGAGTTTTCCATGTTTGATACAGTTGATCAGCTAGCAGTGAATACGATCCGCACGCTTTCCATAGATGCGATTGAAAAAGCAAATTCCGGACACCCTGGTTTGCCGATGGGGGCTGCTCCAATGGCTTATACGCTTTGGAGCCGTTATATGAACCACAATCCTAAAAATTCAAAGTGGTTTAACCGTGACCGTTTCGTTTTATCAGCGGGCCATGGATCTATGCTTTTATATAGCCTGCTGCATTTATCAGGTTATGACTTATCAATGGATGAAATTAAGAATTTCCGTCAATGGGGCAGCAAAACACCAGGACATCCAGAATACGGACATACAGACGGCGTGGAGGCAACGACAGGTCCGCTTGGACAAGGAATTGCGATGGCTGTAGGTATGGCAATGGCTGAAAGACACCTGGCTGCCGTTTACAATAAGGATCAGTATAAAGTAGTAAACCATTATACATACACACTTTGCGGTGATGGAGACTTGATGGAAGGAGTGGCTTCTGAAGCTGCATCTCTTGCCGGCCATTTGAAGCTTGGCCGTTTAATCGTTCTGTACGATTCGAACGATATTTCTCTTGACGGCGAACTGAATAAATCTTTCTCTGAAAGCGTAGAAGATCGCTTTAAAGCATATGGATGGCAATACCTCCGCGTGGAAGATGGAAACAACATGGAGGAGATTGCGAAAGCGATTGAAGCAGCACAGCAGGATGAAACACGTCCGACAATGATTGAAGTAAAGACTGTGATCGGCTATGGTTCCCCTAATAAATCAGGCAAGTCTGATGTGCACGGTGCTCCGCTTGGTGAAGATGAACTAAAATTAACGAAAGAAAATTATAAATGGACATTTGAACAAGATTTCCATGTACCTGAAGAGGTATACAGCCGTTTTGAAGAGTCGATTGTTCAAAGAGGAAAAGCAGTTGAACAAGAGTGGGAGCAATTGTTTGCAGAATATAAAAAGCAATTTCCTGAGCTTGGACAACAGCTTGAAGCCGCTATTAATGACGAGCTAGCGGAAGGCTGGGATCAAGATATCCCAACTTATGAAGAAGGAAAGGCGTTAGCGAGCCGTGCTTCATCAGGAGAAGTGTTAAATGCGATTGCTAAAAATCTTCCAACTTTCATTGGTGGATCGGCTGACTTGGCGGGTTCTAATAAAACAACGATTAAAAATGAGAAAGACTTTTCATCGGTTGCTTATGAGGGGCGTAACATTTGGTTCGGCGTTCGGGAGTTTGCAATGGGAGCTGCTATGAATGGCATGGCTCTACATGGCGGACTGCAAGTGTTCGGCGGCACATTCTTCGTGTTCTCTGATTATGTCCGTCCAGCAATGCGTCTTTCTGCTTTAATGGGATTGCCTGTCACATATGTATTTACTCATGACAGTATCGCGGTAGGAGAAGACGGCCCAACGCATGAGCCGATTGAGCATTTGTCTGCCCTTCGTTCTATGCCGAATCTTTCTGTGATCCGTCCAGCAGATGGAAATGAAACAGCAGCCGCTTGGAAGTTAGCCGTTTCATCTAAATCAACACCGACTGTTCTCGTGTTGACTCGCCAAAATCTGCCGACGATCCAAGGAACTTCCGAAACAGCAGAAGAAGGAGTAGCTAAAGGAGCATACGTTGTGTCTGCAGCTCAAAAAGAGCAAGCTGATTTACTGTTATTGGCTACAGGATCAGAAGTCAGCTTAGCGGTAGAAGCGCAAAAAGTGCTTCAACAAGAAGGAATTGATGCGGCGGTTGTCAGCATGCCGTCATGGGACCGTTTTGAAAAGCAAAGCACAGAATATAAACGTTCTGTTCTTCCAAAAGAAGTGAAAAAGCGTCTCGCTATCGAAATGGGTGCTTCTCTAGGTTGGGAACGTTATACAGGGGATGAAGGAGATATGATCGCGATTGACCAATTTGGTGCCTCTGCCCCAGGAAACAAGGTTATAGAAGAATACGGATTTACGGTTGAAAATGTCGTATCCCGAGCAAAAGCTTTGTTAAATAAGTAAGAAAATAGATATAGAAGGCCGGTTTGTTCGTTGAGCAAACTGGCTTTTTCGTATAGGAAACAAACTTTTCGATTCCGGAATCGCCTATTAGAACCGAATCGACAAAACTAGTGAACGTTTTTTCCAAAATTCAACAACTTTGATAAGGGTTCTTTCTTATAATGGGGAAAAGGACAAGCAGGAGGTAAAATTAATGAGAACCTATCAAATTTATTGGATTGGAGAAGAATTCGCTCATTACTTTTACGGGCGTGAGCAAAACTTTTTTCAGTTGTTTTTTGAAAGCTCTACAGGAAAGAAAAATGAAAAAAGTATAGTAGAGAAACAAATTCAATACATTACGAAAGAATTTTCAATGCGGTCTCTTGCCTCTGTTTTAAAAGAAGCCTTAATGGATAAAGACAGCTTTGCCGTCGAAAAAAATAATCTTTTCACGATTGAGCTTCCAGAAAAGAAAGGAAAAGCGATGTTATCCGCTGAAGAGAAATGTTTGCATTTAAAAGCGTTAGGGAGTTATGAAGCGGAAACTGTTTTCTTTTATTCCCTAAAAAAATTGAATGCTTGTTTGTTTGCTGTCGATTTTGAACGCAAGAATTATGGCTGGCTTGCGCCGATTAAGAAAGAAAATTTATTTAAGTAAAGAAAATTTCTCTTTCATGTTGTATAATGTCTTTTGGTTTAGTAAACTTTTAGTAGACGACATGAAGGAGGAAGTAGTTTATGTGGTATGTACTCGTCGGGATTCTGGCTTTAGCTGCCGGAGTTGCGCTAGGATTTTTTATAGCCCGTAAATACATGATGGACTATTTAAAGAAGAATCCGCCAATTAATGAACAAATGCTGCGAATGATGATGATGCAAATGGGCCAAAAGCCTTCGCAGAAAAAAATAAATCAAATGATGGCACAAATGAACAAGCAATTTGATAATAAATAAATGGCGCTCAGTTATGAGTGCTTTTATTTTTAGATTTTGTAAAAATGAACGCAAAAAATGAGCAGATGTGTTTTAAACTCTGCTCATTTTTAATTTGGCATTTGTTTTTGGTAAAGAGAGGGAGAGGAATGAACGTATTTGCGGTCATAGTCATTTAATAAAAGGTCAAGCTCTTGGCTGCATTTTACGGCAAGCGGAGAGTTTAATCCTTTAATGGTGACAATCTGAAATAGCTCCAACCGCTTTTTCTCGATAGCATCCAATAGGTCGTCTTTGTGCACGGCAGAAGGTCCTTTCTGTAATAATAATTGGGAAGTGTTTATCGGTTTCTCTAGTATACCCAATCTTTTACTTTTTTTCAAAAACAAAGTTATTCCTTTTAAGAATTTTCTTTTTCCTCAAAAGTAAGCAGACACAAATTATTCATATCTCTTTTTTTCGATTCCTGCTTAAAACTTTGTTACAATATCAATGAAAGGCAGGAGGTTTCATTGAATGATCTTAACTTTTTTTTAGCCTTCGGTGCAGGGTTTCTCAGTTTTATTTCGCCGTGCTGCTTGCCACTTTATCCCGCATTTCTTTCTTATATTACCGGCATGAGTGTCAGTGAACTAAAAAATGAGAATAAAATGCTACAACGGAGGAGTTTGCTGCATACGCTCTTTTTCTTGCTGGGATTTTCTCTAATCTTTATATCTTTAGGCTTTGCCTCAAGCTTTGTCGGCAATATTTTGTCACAATATCAAGATTTGATTAGGCAAATCGGCGCCATCTTTATTGTCTTTTTTGGTTTAGTCGTTACAGGTATCTTACAGCCGAAGTTTATGATGACGGAGCGAAGACTGGAATTTAAAAACCGTCCGGGAGGCTACTTAGGTTCGCTGTTAATAGGCCTCGCTTTTGCTGCTGGTTGGACGCCGTGTACAGGCCCAATTCTCCTGTCTGTTTTTGCTCTAGCAGCAAGCAATCCGGGATCAGGACTTTTATATATGATTGCTTATACGCTAGGGTTTTCCATTCCCTTCTTTATCCTTTCTTTCTTTATCGGACGGATGAAGTGGATTCGAAAACATAGCAGGGTCATTATGAAAGTGGGCGGTTACATTATGATTGTAATGGGGATTGTCCTGTTCTTCGATTGGATGACAAAGATTATTATATTCCTAAGTCCGTTGTTTGGGGACTTTACTGGATTTTAATTTTGCTTATGTATAGATTGCCTTCCTCTCCATAAACATGTATTATTTATGATAAAGAGAGTCGTAACATTATTTCCCAGTGGAGAGGGAGGCATTCGGCCAGTGGCAGGGGTATTAGTCGTAGATGATACAAAATTTATGAGAATGACATTGATAGATATGCTAACAAATTTACAACATGAGGTTTTAGGAGAAGCTGAAAATGGTGAGGAAGCGGTGCAGCAATATCAAAAATTGAAGCCAGATATTGTAATTATGGATATTACGATGCCGGTCATGAATGGTATTCAAGCATCTGAAAAAATCCTATCAGAATTTCCTGAAGCAAAAATTATTATTTGTTCAGCTATGGGGCAGCAGAAGATGGTAATGGAAGCAATTGAAGCGGGAGCAAAAGACTTTGTTACCAAGCCCTTCGATGAGGTTCGTGTAAATGAAGCATTACGCCGTTTGCTTGATTAAGCTGTTTTCACAGAAAACAGCTTTTGTCTTTTCATGAAAAATTGATTATAATAACTTAGCAAATGTTTAAGATAAGGAATGATGAAGATGATGCTCTTTGCTTCATCCGTTTTAGCGGTAGTTATGGGGATCACAGTCATATTTGTTCGTATGAAAGCTGCGAAGAAACCCACTTCGGCTAATAAAATTATGCTGCCGCCACTTTTTATGAGTACAGGGGCCTTAATGTTTGTCCTGCCGGAGTTTAGGGTGACTCCGTCGGAATTATTGGAAGCCGTAGTCGTAGGCATGTTGTTCTCCATTTTATTAATTAAAACTTCAAATTTTGAAATTCGCGATGATGATATTTATTTAAAGCGGTCGAAAGCCTTTCCGATTATTTTAATGAGTTTATTAATTATCCGAATTGTCGGCAAGGTCGTATTAAGCTCCACTATTCACCTTGGTCAATTAAGCGGAATGTTTTTTATTCTTGCTTTTTCAATGATTGTTCCATGGCGGATTGCT
This sequence comes from Pseudobacillus wudalianchiensis, assembly GCF_001685015.1. Lineage (GTDB taxonomy): Bacteria > Bacillota > Bacilli > Bacillales > Domibacillaceae > Pseudobacillus > Pseudobacillus wudalianchiensis. The sequence continues at coordinate 47,175 of NZ_MAYT01000028.1, read as the reverse complement.
ATGTATCGGCAATATCGCAGCCTGCGGACAAAATTAGATGAAGAGTCACTTAATGAAAATCCGCTTTCATGAAAAAGGAGCTTGTGCTATTGCCACAAGTTCTTTTGAGAGTACAGACAAGATCTAGTTTCAATATCTAAGGTTAATTAAAAATGCTTGTCTTTGGAGGCGCGAAGCCTGGCGAGGAGCAGAGTGACCATGAGGGTCATGAGCACCGCAGCTAGGCGAGCAACGAAGAAAGCGAGTGTTTGTCAACAGCCTGAAAAGAGCTTGCGCTATTGCCGCAAGCTCTTTTTTTAAAATAAGTGTTTATAAGGAGTGAAATCAATTTTCATTTCATTTAGTTTTTTACGTAAAAACTTATGATCTCTTTTCGGAGTAGCCACGATATATCCTCGTATGACTAAATCTTGTGTAATCTTTCTTGCTTTTTCTTCTAACGCTAATTCACCGATTTTTCCAGCAATCTTCTGGCGTGCCACATCCCGAAAAAGTTCAGGTACGGGACTGACTAATTCTTCTAACAACTCTTTCTCCGGCTGATTCCACAGTTTTCTTGTCTGAGCCACATAATATTCTTCCCAATCCATGTCTGATTTTCCATCTGATTTAGGCAGCCGTTTTAAAAATTTGCGAAACATAAAAAATCCGCCGATGGCAAAACTGCCAACTAGGATGATAACCCATAAAAGTATAAAGTAAGAAAACCAACCTTGCAGCATGACGCTAACCTCCAAGTTTCTCTTCTATCGCTACTAATTATAGACAAAGGAGAAAATGGATACAACCGTAAATACCGGCCTCTTGCTAAAATATAACAGCTTTTAAGCATGAAAAATTCAATATACTGTCCGTTTACAGAAAGAAAAGCAATTTGCTTTCCTGATAATTTTCGATACTATGAAGAGAGAGACTTGATTAGAGGTGACAGAAGTGAAGTTTATACATACAGCGGACTGGCACTTAGGAAAACTTGTTCACGGTGTTTATATGACAGAGGAACAGCGCGAGGTTTTGCTTCAGTTTACTAAAGTAGTAGAAGAAGAGAGACCAGATGCCGTAGTGATTGCTGGTGATCTATACGATCGGTCCGTGCCGCCAACGAGCGCTGTTGAATTATTAAATGAGATGTTATTTAAAATTAATGTAGAATTGGAGACACCGATTGTAGCGATTTCAGGCAACCATGATAGTTCTGAACGCCTTTCGTTCGGCTCCTCGTGGTTTCAGCATAGTCAATTTTATTTAAAAGGAAAGGTCGATGATCAATTTTCACCTGTTCGGATTAATGGGGTGAACTTTTATTGTGTACCTTATGCAGAGCCAGGCACGATCCGTCAGCTGCTCGGAGATGATTCGATTCATACCCATCAAGACGCCATGAAATGTTTAATAGGAAGACTAGAAAAAGAAATGAATCATCGAGAAGTAAATATCTTCGTTGGTCATGCTTTTGTCCTGGGAGGAAAGACGACAGATTCGGAAAGAACCTTGTCCGTAGGAGGCTCGGGTTGTGTCGATGCCAGCTTATTTGCCCCGTTTCATTATACGGCACTTGGCCACTTACATAGTCCTGATGCGATTAAACATGAGAAAGTTCGTTATTCCGGCTCTTTGCTGAAATATTCATTTTCTGAAGTAAAGCAGCGTAAAAGTATTTCTATTGTGACCGTTGATGAAAAAGGAACCGTTTCAATCGAAGAAAAAACGCTTCAGCCAAAGAGGGATATGCGTGCGATAGAGGGAACAATGGAAGAGCTGCTGGATCCTGCCCGTATTCAAAGAGAAGCTGCAGAAGACTATTTAAAAGTAACCTTGCTTGACCGAGGAGCTATTATTGATCCGATGGGGAAACTACGGCAGGCTTATCCTAATATTCTGCATCTTGAAAGGCAGATTGACGTCATTGATCAGCGCAAAAAAGAAAGCTATGAAATGAATCGTGAAGAGAAGAAATCTGATATTGCCCTTTTTGCTGATTTTTACAGTCAGATGACGACAGATAGTTTTACAGATGAAAAGAAAAAAATTATGGAGAAAGTTATTCAAGAGGCACAGCTGGAGGCGAATCAAAGATGAGGCCCGTTAAATTAATTATGCAGGCATTCGGCCCTTATGCAGGAAGAGAAGAAATTGATTTCAGAAAACTGGAGAATCGAACGATGTTTGTCATTTCAGGCAGAACTGGCTCCGGCAAAACGACTATTTTTGATGGCATCAGTTTTGCGATATATGGCCGGGCAAGTGGAGAAGAGAGAACAGGAACGGATCTCCGTAGCCAGTTCGCCAAAGACAGCATGTTAACGGAAGTGCATTTAGAATTCTCTTTGAAGAATCGCCATTACCAAATCTATCGTGCCCCCCAGCAAGAGAAGAAAAAAGAGCGTGGCGAGGGGGTTCGGACGATTACGGCAAAGGCTGAACTTTATGAAATTAACGACCAAGGAGAAAAAAAGTTAATTGCTGCCAACGTTCGGGATGTAGATGAGAAAATTAAAGAAATCATTCAGCTTGATGCCAATCAATTTAGACAAATACTGATGATCCCACAAGGAGAATTTAGGAAGCTTCTGATCTCAGACAGTAAAGAGAAGGAAAAAGTACTGCAGCGTCTTTTCCACACTCAATTTTATAAATTAATAGAAGATAAATTAAAGCAGCAAGCAGATGAATTAGCAAAGAAAGTGGAAAACGGACAAAAAGAGCGCACTCAATTACTAGACAGTATTGAACCTTCAACTGCTGAAATGACAGAGCTGCTCAATCAAGAGCCCCGTAATGAAATAGCGATCCTTTCACAATTAAAAACAGATATTGACGTATTAACAGAAAAATTAACTGGAATGACCGAGACGATTGAACAGCAACAAAACGTCCGTGATGAATTAACGAGGAATATTCATCAAGCAAAGCATATTATTCAGCAGATCGCCCGTAAAGAGGAGTTAGAAGTTGAAAAAAGAGAGTTAGAAGCTAAAAAACCCGTAATAAATCAAAAGATAGAAAAAATTGAATGGGCAGAGAAGGCAGAAAAATTAGGCCATCAGGAAGATTTATGCCGACAGTTAAAAAAACATCTTGATGACGATGAAAAAAGAGCGGAAGAAGCTCAGGCCGCCACAGCTGATTATCAAGTAACTCTAGAAAAAGCCGCACAACAATGGGAAGAAGAACAGGCTAGAGAAGCAGAGAGAAAGACAGCAGCAGAAGAGTTGAACAAGCTGCTAGCACTGAAAGAGTCTATCTATTCGCTTGATGAAAAAAAAGCCGAGCTGAATCGCTTAGAGATCCAAGTTAAGACATATGAGAAGAAAAGAGAATCGCTTGCTGCCCAGTCCATGACAATGGAAACAAGAATAGGAAAACTGGAAGAGGAACTAGCTTCACTAGATCATTGGCAGCAAGCTTTGTACGACGAAGAAAAGAAAAAGTATCAAGTGGAAGCCCAGATGAAATTAATTGAAAAAATAGCTAAGATTACAGAACGAATCACTCATCTGGAAGAGCTGGAAAAACGGAACAAACAATTAAACGAAGAAAAAGAGCAAAAACTGCAAGCGGCAAGATTCCATGTGGAACAGCTGGAGGGGGATTGGCAAAAACAACAGGCAGGTATATTAGCGCAATCACTTGTCGCCGGGAAACCATGTGTTGTCTGTGGTTCTAGCCATCATCCACATCCGGCGAAAGCTCATGGAGATGCTCCGGAAAAAGAAGAAATTGAAGCGGCTAAACAAATAGTGGCACAAGTGGAGAAAGAGCTGCATGAGGCGGCTGGTGAACTTGCCCGCACTCAAATTCATCTGCAAAAAGAAAGAGAAGTATTAGAAGAACTTATGCAAGAAACGATAGAAGCCGCTTTAAAAGTAGATTGGGAACATATAGCTGATCAAAAAGGGCAATTGGCAGCTGATCAAGCAGCTATTGAGCGATCGATTCACCAGGCGAATGAGAAGCTTTTGCAGAAAAAAGAGTGGACCGAAGAACGCAATCGGTTGAATGGGCAGTGGAAAGAGCTGCGTGCAGAATTGATGAGCTGTCAACAAGAGGAGCTAAAAGCACGGGAAGTATATGCGGCCAAACAGTCACAGGTAGAAGACTTGCTGAAAACGATTCCTCTGCCGCTTCAACAAATGGCCGCTTATGAGCGGGCAGTAAAGCAGGCGGAAGAAAAAAATGAATTTTTAGCTAAGCTGTTAGAACAAGCTCTAAAAAGAAAGCAGGCTGCAGAAACAGCACTCGCCGCGGCAAAAGCTGGGCTAAAGGAAATAGAAAGTACGATTGCTCAGCAAAAAGAGCGTTTAAATACAGAACGTATCCGGTTTAAACAGCTAATGGAGGAACACCAGTTCCATGATTTTAAACATTACTCAGCTAGTAAACGGACGTCTGCAGAGCTCAAACAGCTACAGCAGGATATCCATTCTTTTAATGAGCATTTTCGTTCTGTATCCGATCTATTGCAAGAGTTCACAGAGAGCCTTATTGGTATTGAGAAGCCGGATCTTTCCGCTTTAATGGCCAAAAAAGCTGAAGTTGATGAGCTGCTAGCTAAACAAGACAAGGAACGCTTAGCTCTTAACCATTTAATTAGCAGCTGCAAGCGGATTGAAGAAAGAGTAGAAATAATTAATAAACACTTACGAGGGCTAGAACAAGACTATAGCTTAATTGGTCATCTTTATGATATAACGCATGGGAAGAACGTGCATAAACTAACATTTGAAAGATATGTGCTCGCTTCTTTTCTTGATGATATTTTAGTTGTAGCCAATGAACGCCTCGTTAAAATGACGAGCGGCCGCTACACGATGCATCGTAAAACAGACCGGGCCAAAGGAAATGCCCAAAGTGGCCTTGAATTGCTTATTTTTGATCAGTACACTGGCCAAGAAAGACACGTAAAAACGCTGTCGGGCGGTGAAAGCTTTAAAGCGGCATTAGCACTTGCTCTCGGTTTGGCAGAGATCGTGCAACAGTATGCTGGCGGTGTCTCCTTAGAAACGATGTTTATTGATGAGGGATTCGGTACGCTTGATCCTGAGTCGCTGGATCAGGCGATTGAAGCGCTGATGGAGATCCAAGATTCTGGCCGGCTCGTCGGTGTCATTTCCCATGTGCCGGAGCTTAAAGAAAGAATTGACGCTCGGCTTGAGGTTATGTCTACACAAAGCGGCAGCTATACACATTTTCAATTATCGCTTTCCTCTCCGCAAATGGTCTAAATGGACAGGGCTGTTCATAAATTATTCAAGATAATAAAGGGCTTCCCGTTGTATTTATTGTCCATATGCCATAACATTACGTTAGACTAATTAGAAAATTGCAGGAGGGAAAACAGTTTGAAGCACTTGCGTTCTTTTTTTATCGTAGCTGCGCTTTCGATTGTGTTACTTATCGCTGGCTGTGGCAAGAAAGAGTTTGAAAGTAATATGGATGTCAAAATGCAAAACTTTGAACATACAAATCAAAATAATGAAAAAGTGGGTTTGAATGATTTAAAAGGGAAAGTATGGCTCGCTGATTTAATTTTTACTAGCTGTACGACAGTGTGCCAACCAATGACAAAGAATATGGCGGATCTTCAAAAAATGCTGGAGAAAGAAGGGGTAGAGGATTATCATATCGTTTCTTTCAGTGTAGACCCGGAAGTTGATACACCTGAAAAGCTAAAGGATTACATTTCTCACTTTGAAGCTGATGAGAAAAAATGGGATTTACTTACGGGGTATGATCCGGAATACATTCGTGAGTTTGCAGAAAAAAACCTTCAAACACTGGCAGTTCCTGACCCGAACTCGAACCAAGTCATGCATGGTACAAGCTTTTATTTAGTGAATAAAGAAGGCACAGTAGTAAAAAATTATAGCGGGGCAGAAGAAGTTCCTTTTGAAGAGATTGTTCAAGATGTGAAGACTTTGGTTGAACAGGACTAAGGTTTTCTGTTGTAGGAGAAGGTTGTTCCAGCTGTTTAGCTATGGAAACAGCCTTCTTCATTTTGTTAGATAAAGCGAAAAAAATGGCGAAAAAATCATTTAATAAAATAAAAACAAGACTTGACTTTGTAAAATTAACAAAAAATTCACAATCGTTTAATTGATTTTTTCCTTCATTTTGGGTAAGATAGTTACACAGAAGTTTTTCTGAAAATTTTAAAAAGGGGTGAAATTTATGAACTATGGTGTTTACAAGTTTGGTTCGTTTAACCAAGTGAAGTGTGAGTGCGGGTGGGAAGGAGTCCGTGCTGACTTAAAAAAAGCATTTGTGGTGCTTGAGCAAACGAAGTGCGGCTCCATTTTCGACGCAGAAGACGTTTATATTTGCCCGAATTGCGACTCACGAAAATATTAATATTCTCCCGATCACTAGCCTTCTAGTATTCATTTCCCATTTACCTGCCAATTTAGTAGATTGTCTGCTAATCTTATAATTTCAGCATTTTAACGGAGTGTGCCTATTTCCGGCAGCTCCGTTTTCCTGTTAAAGGGAAATATATCTCTTAACATAGGCTCTGTTTTGCTTCATTGTAGATTTTCGCTGCAGGAGAATGCCTTCCATTATCTTTGGTGAAGCATTAAAATAAAAAGTTTTATAATTGAATGGATTATTCAGTTAAAAAGAGCTTTCAAGCGGAGCTGTCTAATAATATAATGTTTGTACAGAATGAAACTATAGAAAGAAAGTGGTTAGGTGGAAAAATTAACTGGAAATTTTTTCTCTAAAGAATATGAGTCCCTTGAAGTACTTGCTGATTTAATCAGTGAGGAACTCGAGTGTCCGATTACCATAGAGGATAATAATCATCGTATTATCGCCTATAGCCGACATGAGGATGAAGTGGATCCTGTTAGAATTGCGACTATTATGCGCAGGCGTGTGCCGGAAAATGTTATTAATAGTTTATGGAAGGTTGGCGCTATACCGAAGCTATTTGAAACAGAAGAACCGGTGATCGTTCCTAAAATTGACCAGGTAGGAATAGGAGAACGTGTAGCTATTTCGGTGCGGAAGAATAAGGAAGTAGTAGGCTTTATTTGGGCTCATCCTCGCAAGCCGTTTAATGAAGAGAAAATCCTTATCTTGCAGGAAGCAGCCAAGGCAGTAAAAAATCAGCTTATTCAACGTCAAAATCAGAAAACAGAAACTGAAAAGAATTATGAAGAACTTTTTTGGAAACTGCTAACAGGTCACTTCACCCGGCTTAGAGACTTGGAACAAGTAAATGAGCGGTACAATCTTATGTTAAAAGGGCAGTTAGCTGTCGTTATTTTTGACTTTTTAAAGCCTATTAGTCAACCCGTTGAACAGCAAACAAATTATCTGGTGGAAACGATGCAGCAGCTTCCTATCGTAGCAAGAACATTTGATAATGGGCAATTGATTTTACTAGTAAGACTGCCTGACAAAGATCATGAACAGGCTATTTCTGATTTTGTCAACAATTTGACAGCTAAAATTAAGGAACGCCAGAAAATCTCAGGAATTGTTGCAGCTGCAGGCAGTACAACTGATAATCCGCTAGAGTTAGCGAAAAGCTATCAGGAAGCGTTATATGTATTGAAGGTCAAACAGCAGTTTCCATTAGCCGCTGCCGCCATTTTTAGCTATGAAAAGCTCGGTGTGTTTCAATTTATTGAAGATCTTGCTGCGATTAGAAAGGGATCTGGCTATAAAAATCCAGCAATTGAAAAGTTGAGTAACTATGATCGAGACCACCATGCTAACTTGCAAGAAACGATTTTTGTTTTCTTACAGCACGACGGAAATGTGAATGATGCAGCAAAAGCATTACATATCCATGCTAACACGCTTGCTTATCGATTAAAAAGAATAGCAGAGATAGCGGGGATTAACTTAAAAGACGCCAATCAAAAAATTACTTTATATTTAGATTTACTCATTCAACAACTAGAGGAATAAAGTTTGTAGAAAAACACAAAAACATCTCTCTGAATTTTTTATTTACAATGATGAAATAATACCAAATTTATCATAATATAGACGTATATTGAAAAGAAGGGGAGATGTTAAGATGATTATTGGTGTTCCTAAGGAAATAAAAAACAATGAAAACCGCGTTGCAATCACGCCAGCTGGTGTTACTACTCTAGTGAATGCTGGACATACAGTATTAGTAGAAAAGGATGCAGGTCTTGGAAGCGGTTTCACTAACGAAGAGTACCAAGAATTTGGTGCACAACTAATCGATTCAGCTAAAGATTTATGGGCTCAAGCAGAAATGGTATTAAAAGTAAAAGAGCCGATTGAGTCGGAATACCAATATTTCCGTAAAGATTTATTGTTATTTACGTATCTTCATCTCGCAGCAGAACCAGCTTTAACAAAGGCACTAGTAGAAAATGAGGTAACGGGTGTTGCTTATGAAACAGTGTCAGTGAATCGCACTCTTCCTTTACTTTCACCAATGAGTGAAGTGGCAGGCCGTATGGCAGCGCAAATTGGTGCTCAATTCCTTGAGAAAAACAAAGGAGGCAAAGGTGTCCTTCTTGGCGGAGTACCGGGAGTAAAGAAAAGTAGAGTAACTGTAATCGGCGGCGGTATGGTTGGAACAAATGCAGCAAAAATTGCATCTGGCCTTGGAGCTGAAGTCACAATCATTGACCTAAGCGCAGATCGTCTTCGTCAGCTTGAAGATATCTTTGGCTCAAGTGTGCAAACATTAATGTCCAGCCCAGTGAATATCGCTGAATCAGTGAAAGAATCTGATCTTGTTATTGGAGCGGTATTAATTCCAGGTTCAAAAGCACCTAAGCTTGTTACAGAAGAAATGGTCAAAGCAATGTCTCCAGGATCTGTAATCGTAGACGTAGCAGTAGACCAAGGTGGTATTTTTGAAACAGTTGATCACGTAACAACACATGACAACCCAACTTATGAAAAACACGGCGTTGTCCATTATGCAGTTGCTAACATGCCTGGAGCAGTTCCACGTACGTCTACAGTGGCATTAACGAATGTTACAATTCCTTACGCTTTACAAATCGCTAATAAAGGATTTAACCGAGCTATTCAGGACAACCCTGCATTAAAACTTGGTGTAAATACTTATAAAGGTCATGTAACTTATGAAGCAGTAGCTAAAGATCTTGGTTACGAATTTAAAGCAGTAGAAGAATTAGCGTAATGATAAAAAAACCTGTCGTTGTTTGACAGGTTTTTTTTTAACCTTACAAATGTATCAATTCTGTTAAATACTGTAAAGCCTGACTTTTTAGCAAGGCCGCTATGATATAATTTTTATTAGATGGAAAATGCGATTAGTAAAAGGCTAGGTGATGAAAAATATTTGGCAAACGCTTTTTTATGAAAACAACTTATTTTACAAAACTCTTTCCTCTAACTATTCTCGTTATGTTTCTTTTTTTTGCGCCGCTCTTTTATTATTATACAGATTACAAGATTGAACAGGCTTACGCAGATAAACTAAAAGTCATTTATCAGTTAATGGATAGGAATGCGTTCAAGGCAGAAACAATTGTTTCCAGCTATTCAAGTGGACAAGGGATAGTCAGTCGTTATGGAGAAGGAATTGTAGCTGGAAAAAACAATTCTTTTGAATATGTTCAAGACGAGCAAATGGTTCAGTCGTTAGAACAGGAATCAGCAAAATGCCATGATTTATTATCCGAGTTGCCGGATCCGCCTAAAGAAATGATGGAAGCTTATTCAGCGCTGCTTGATGCCCATATCACTTACAAGCAATATATTCGGTTGGCCTTGCATCCCCAAGAACCATCTGCTAAGTTTGTTCAAAAAGAAAGAAAATTAAAACAAGAGCTGAACAGTAGTTTAGCTCTTGTGAAAAATAGTATAACACAACTGTAGAAAGAGCGATCTCGTGATGATCGCTCTTTCTTCATAGCTTACTTCGTCACTTAGCTGGGGTATTGCGGGCCTTTAGCTGCGTTAAAATGGAAGATTGGTCTCCAATAATAATTTTTGGCTGCTTAGATGGAGCAATCCAGCGCATAACATTTAATAGTTGTTTTTCACTGAGAGCCACACATCCGGCTGTTGGACTCGTAGACTGACGCCATCTGTGGAGAAAGATCGCACTGCCTTTGCCTTTAATGATAGGATTACGGTTGTAATTAATAATGACGGCATATTTGTATAAATAATGGTTCATCCGTTCATAAGATTTCCAACGCTTATTAGGATTGCCCCTATAATATATCCACTTATTATAGTCAGGCGAAGTTGGGTCATCTATCCAATAATGATAGTTATTCGTCTGAGTGTAGCGCATTTTTAGATTAGCTGGTTTAGAAGCAAACCCAAAGCTTTCACCAATAGAGAATAAGCCAACAGGCGTCCGGCCATCTCCCTCTTTCTTTGAGCTAGACAATCCATTCTTTCCGATAACAGCAGCTGATTTATGAACTTGTACCCATTTGTTTCCTCTCTTTTCGTATGTCCGCAGCAAAGCCTGGTAACTGTTTGTTTTTCCTTCCACTACAATGAACTGATGGCTGTCTTGAACAAGAGATAATTGTTCTGTTAGCTTTTTTTCGAAAGCAGGGCTGTCAGCAGCGGAGGGCAGAGAAGGAAATAAAAAGGCGAAGCAAACAACGGATAAAATCGGTACCAATAATTTCTTCATGTGTTCCTCCTGTTTTTAACTATTATACTATGATGCTAACAGCAAAGGTACCAAAAATGGAATAAAAAGCAACAGCACTAGGGCTGTTGCAAGTAGACTTTATTTTATTTATCTCAACCTTTAAAGCCGGTATTTGCTTTTACAGACACCTCAGCAAACTTGCGGGCATCCGCTTTAGCAGAAAGTACAGTGCCGATATATCCAGCAAGGAATCCGGCTGGAATTGAAACGATTGCTGGATTCGTTAACGGGAAGATCGGATTGCCGACAAAAATAGCTGTTCCTTCTGGACCTAATACGTTGGGGCTAATCGCTACTAAGATAAGAGCTGAAAGCAGTCCTGTTAACATGGCAGAGACGGCACCCGTTGTATTGAAGCGCTTCCAATAGATCGTGTATAAAATAACAGGAAGATTAGCACTAGCTGCGACACAAAAGGCAAGGGAAACTAGGAAGGCCACATTCATTTTTTGTGCAAACAAAGCGAGTATAATGGAAAATATAGCGACTGAAATGGACGCATAGCGAGCAGCGAGCATTTGCTGTTTTTCAGTAATCTGTCCTTTTTTAATAATTTGACCATAAATATCATGGGCAAAGGCGGAAGCACCTGATAAAACCAGTCCGGCTACCACAGCCAGGATAGTAGCAAACGCTACGGCGGATACGAATGACATGAGCATATCCCCGCCTAACGCTTGGGCAAGCAAAGGTGCTGCCATGTTTCCTGCGGCGTTAGCAGCAATGATTTCATCAGCCCCTACAAAAGCTGCCGCACCGAAACCAAGGAATATGGTAAGGATATAAAAGACACCGACAATCCAAGTAGCGTAAATAACAGAGCTTCTTGCTGTTTTTGCATCTTTTACAGTAAAGAATCGCATGAGAATATGTGGAAGTCCAGCTGTACCAAATACTAAAGCCATGGTGATGGACATCGTATCAATGGGGTCTTTGTATTTGATCCCGGGGTTCAAGTAGTTTTCCCCATGTGAAGTAGCTGACTTCATATCAGAGAACATTTCGAAAATATTAAAATGAAACTTCATTAGTACGAGAACAGAAATGATAACGGTTCCAATCATTAGCAGTACAGCTTTAATGATTTGTACCCAGCTCGTGGCGGTCATTCCTCCAAACAGTACGTAAACAGTCATCATGACACCAACAATTAAGACAGCAATCCAATAATCAATCCCTAATAGCAACTGGATGAGCGCACCTGCTCCGACAAGTTGGGCGATCATATAAAAGATTACGATCGTAATTGTACTGAGAGCTGCAGTAGCTCTTATTTTCTTCTGGTCAAAGCGGGCATTAATCATATCGGCCAGTGTGTATTTACCTAAATTACGAAGTGGCTCAGCTACTAGATAAAGCACAACCAAATAGGCAACGAGGTAGCCGATACTAAAAAAGAAACCATCAAAGCCATTGAGAGCAATAGCTCCAGCTATTCCGAGAAAGGAGGCTGCTGACAAATAATCTCCAGCAATAGCTAATCCATTTTGCCAGCCTGTAAGCCCGCCGCCCGCCGTATAAAATTCACTTGCGGTATTCGTCCGTTTGGCAGCAAAATATGTGACTACAAGTGTTAATCCAACTATTCCAACGAAGAACGCTAAGCCAATGATACTCATAATGATTAATCTCCTTTTCTCTCTACTTGAAAATCACTTAAAATATCATCAGACATTTGATCAAATTGATTGGCTTTTTTTACATAAATCATACTAAGAGACCAAGTCATGATAAATTGAGCAAAAGCGAAAACCCAGACCCAGGAGATGGAACCGATCGCCGGTTTGTTCAAGATAGTTGAATAAGACGTAAGAAGCGGCAATGAAAAATAAAATAGCAGAAAGAAGATCGAAAGAGGGACAAGAAACTTATTTTTCGTTTTGACCATGTGCTTAAATTCTTTGCTTCCGGCAATCTTTTCGTAAGTGGTTTTCTCTTCGGTGAGTGGTAAGGGGGTTAATTTTTGATTTCCCATGAACATCCTCCTAAGATAAATTTCCTGAAATTATTTAAATTTCAGAATTATACACCAATTTTAAGAAATTTTTCCTTGATTAGCAATATCTTCAAGAAAATCAGACTGATTAGTTTTAGACATAATTCGACAATCGCTTGTTTATAAGCGATTTTCTTGGCGTTAATGTCTTCTTCTGTTATTTTGATATATAATAATAACCAAATAACTTGAACAGATTGGACGGATAAATAATGATAGAAGGCCGACAATTGGCACATTCACTTGTGTCACTTAAAGGAACTCATTTACGATTTGTATATGTCATATTGCATAATTTAAACTTTTGGGATCTCGTTTCTTCTAAAACAAAAGATCTCGTCTCGAAAGAGCAATCTGCTCATTTTTACGATTGGCTGAAGCGGGAAGCAGACAAGCTAAATGTAGTGGAAGATCAAGAGCTGCAATTAGACTTATTGCTAGAGTTAAGCAAAACGCTTAAGCTCTCCATGCGTCTGCTTGATGATCCGTATAAAGTCGTGAAACAATGCGATGAAATTGCAGAAGAGGCTTTTCAACAGCTTCAAAAACAATATAAAGACTTTTCGAGTGTGTTTGAGCAGTTTGCCAATAAGAATAAAGTAGAGTTTCTAGTTCATTGGGAAATGACACAACTATATGTTCATATGAATGCCCAGCAATCGAAAAATGATAAAGAAGCACCAACCGTTATTTGGGTAGAAGAGATTTTAAAATTTGTTGAGCATATGCCTTCCTACCAGCAGGAGCAGGTTAAGGACCGTATTCATTTAGCAGAGTGGACAGAAGAAGAGCTGCAGTTGCTTTTAATACAAGATCCTTTTTCTGTCTTCACGGCAATTGTCGAAAAAACAGGATTCGGCTTTTATAAATATTTGCTTCAATGCTTCGCAACAAAACGCCCTGCAGCTGTTCTTGAACCACAGGAAGCGGCTTATTTTTCATGGATGATGAATCCAGACGTACTCTTATCGCTTATTTTTAAAGGAGACGGCATTCTGTATCGCTATCAAAATTTGCTGTTTAATAAAGGATTGCTTCCTATGGTTTTACTGGAAACGCTCTTGCCTTATTTAGCAGACAAAGAAACAGAAGAAGAGGAAGATGAGGAGCTTGCTGTCGTTACCTACTCTTGGAACAAGCGGTTTGCTGAATATAGAAAAATGCTCCGCTCGGTAAATGAAATGGTACAAAAACAAAATGACTGGAAAAAAGGGCTCGATATTTTACGCGAGGAATTAAAGGAAGCGGAAGCTGTATTCCGTCAAACAGAAACCTATAACCTGCAGCTTCATGAACAACTAACCCAGCTCTTAAAGCAGGATCCAGCTCGCCCTTATTTCGGTGAACTTAGTGTGAAAAACAACCGTTTGCAAGAAGATTTAAAGAAAATTGAATCAAAATTAGCAAAACAGGAAAACATAAAAAAAGGGATTATTGGGTCTGTTACTACCTTTATTAAATCCAGTTACCACCAAACGACAAAAGCACAAATTGAAAAGAAAATTGATAGATTGTTTGATGAGATGGCAGTGTTAGTATTAGATAAGTATCATGATTATGAGCCAAATCTCATACAAGAAATTCATCGTTCGAATGCTGAGCTGTCAGAACTCCATCTTAATAAGCAAGAGATTCAGCGTAAAATTGAAAAGTTTACAGAAAAATTAGCAGAAGTCAGACAACAAGAAAAACAAATGAGAAGCGCTATTTCTGAGACGGAAAAGCGAACGTATGGATTGGCGCAGTTGTATAAGAGTGAAATGGAAAAAGAAAGAACTTCCTATGTTAATGAGCTATAATCATAGGCAAAGTCTATTTTCAACATCTCAGGTTGATTGAAAACATATATCTTTTAAAGTGTAAAAGCCTGGAAAAGAGTGGAAGGATCATCAAGGTCGCACGTATTGGGCAGCCAGGCAAGAAACAAAGAAGAGAGGATTTGTCAACAGCCTGAAAGCTCTGCCAGCATTAGCCGGCAGAGCTTTTTCGTCCTTAGAAAAGCTCGCTTCACTTGATTGACTCTCGAATATTTGTTAGGGTTATAAAGGTTGTCGAATAAGCGCAGAGAAAATCTGCATCCATACTGCCCATTCCCATGTGCATTACTCAGCTTAAGAAAGGAAAGGAGAATTTTGTGCAAAAAATTTCAAATGTATTTTGGATTACCATCGCATTAGTGCTCGCTTCTGTTGTATTTGGTGTTGCAGCGCCAAGTACATTTGAGCAAGTAACAAGCAACGTTCAAACGTTTATTACATCAGCTTTTGGCTGGTATTATTTAATCCTAGTTTCGATTATTGTATTATTTTGTTTACTGTTGATCTTTAGCCCTGTAGGAGCTATCAGGTTAGGTAAGCCTGGAGAAAAGCCCGATTATTCTACTTCTACATGGTTTGCTATGCTGTTTAGTGCAGGTATGGGAATAGGCTTAGTATTTTGGGGGGCAGCGGAGCCATTGAGCCACTTTGCAATTGATCCTCCTTTAGCAAAAGCAGAATCAGATGCAGCGGTAAAAGAATCAATGCGTTATACATTTTTTCATTGGGGCATTCATGCCTGGGCTATTTATGCTGTTGTGGCACTGGCGTTGGCCTACTACCAGTTCCGCAAAGGGGAGCCTGGCTTAATCAGTGCTACACTCGTGCCCATTTTAGGAAAGAAGGCAAGGGGACCGCTCGGTACAGCGATTGATGTAATGGCTGTATTTGCGACAGTAGTCGGAGTAGCTACAACACTTGGCTTTGGTGCAGCCCAGATTAATGGTGGCCTTTCCTACTTATTTGGTATGCCGATTAACTTCTCTGTTCAATTGATTATTATTATTGTTGTAACAGTTTTATTTATCGCCTCCGCTCTTAGCGGGCTAGGAAAGGGAATTAAAATATTAAGCAACACGAATATGGTTTTAGCTGCTGTTCTGCTGGTACTTATGCTTATTCTTGGCCCAACGATGTTTATTATGAATTTGTTTACCGATACAATTGGTGCGTATCTTCAAAACTTGGCAGCAATGAGCTTTCGGATTGCTCCCTTAAATGAGGAACATCGCACATGGATTAACGGCTGGACTATTTTTTATTGGGCCTGGTGGATTTCCTGGTCGCCATTTGTCGGTATCTTTATCGCCCGTGTATCTAAAGGAAGAACGATTCGGGAGTTTTTAATTGGTACTCTTATTATGCCGGCGCTTGTGAGCTTTTTTTGGTTTGCCGTATTTGGTTCTTCAGCAATCGACCTGCAAATGTCGGGTGCCGTAGATTTAACGAAGCATGCAACAGAAGAAGTGTTATTTGCTATTTTTCATGAGCTTCCATGGTCTTCTGTTCTGTCGGTAGTAGCGATTGCTTTAGTGGGTATATTCTTTATTACTTCCGCTGATTCCGCTACTTTTGTACTTGGAATGCAAACAAGCCACGGTTCACTTACCCCTTCAAATCGGGTAAAGCTCGTCTGGGGTGTGGCTCAATCACTTGTAGCGGTTATTCTCTTATACAGTGGAGGGCTGCAGGCACTGCAAAATGCTCTTATTATAGCTGCCCTTCCGTTCTCAGCGATTATGATATTGATGATGGTGTCATTATATCGATCATTAGCGAAAGAAAGAAAAGAGATGCTAAAGGAACTTCATCCTTCTAAAAAGTAACGTCTTAAAAAGAACCGTTCTGCTGGATGCAGAGCGGTCCTTTTTTTGCCCGGTATCGTTATTGCTTGCAGATTTCTCTATAGTTCTCTAATATAAATGACGAATCGACTTTCTAGTAGGGAGAACAGCATGAAGAAGAGGAAGCTTAAAAAATCGGTAAAAAGAAAATTATTTTTTTTGTTATTTATGATTGTGATGATATACGCCGCGCTTCATCAACAGGGCGGTCCTACAAATACAGCTATTGAACCATCCATCCCAAAGGAATTTATCCCCATATATCAAGCGGCAGAGAAGGAATATGGTGTGCCATGGCAGTTGTTGGCGGCCCATCACCGAGTAGAGACTAAGTTTTCGAAAATGGATCCTATGATCTCTCCCGTAGGAGCGGAGGGGCCGTTACAATTTATGCCGTGTACGTTTGTAGGCTGGAGCCACCCATCATGCAGCGGGCTCGGAAAAGGAAATATTCCTGAAAAAGACAAGGTTAACCCTGCCGTCATTAAAAAGTATGGAGGGTATGGAGTTGATGCTAATGGTGATGGGAAAGCAGATCCTTTTGATGTGGAAGATGCCATTTTTAGTGCAGCTGCTTACTTGAGGGCTCATGGGGCAGCTGATGGCCAGTTGAACAAGGCCATTTACTCTTATAATCATAGTGAAAAGTATGTAGAAGAAGTGCTGCATTATTTTTATGCCTATACAGCTAATAAATAGAGAAATGAGGAAAACAGATTTATTATGAGCAGATTTATATTAATTTTATGCCTGGCTATTTTATTTATTATGAGCGGCTGTGCGGCTGGACAACAGCCAGCAGATACTTCAAAACAATCCCCGGAAAGCACAGAGGATGTTCAAAAACAGGAGCATTCATCTTTAGAAGCCTATAAAGGCGAAACGGAATCTAAGAATCGTCTGACAGGCACTGTCGTGTATGTAGTTGATGGCGATACTTTTGATGTTAAGCTATCGAACGGTAAAAAAGAACGAGTCCGAATGACGCTCGTGGATACGCCTGAAACGAAGCATCCACGCCTAGGGGTTCAGCCTTTTGGTCCAGAAGCTTCGGCTTTTACGAAAAAATTGTTAACAGGTCAGGATGTAGCTTTAGAAATGGATGTGCAAGAGCGTGACCGTTATGGCCGGGTGCTTGCCTATGTATGGCTCGATGGACAGCTTGTGAATGAGCAGCTAATTGCAAAAGGACTAGCGCGGGTAGCAATCTTTCCGCCGAATACGAAGTATGTTGACCGCTTTGAGCAAGTGCAGCAAAAAGCACGTGAGCAACGGCTCGGCATTTGGTCAGTGGAAGATTATGTGACGGATCGCGGGTATAATGCAGAGCCTTCTAAAAAAGAAGAGAGTGCCTCTCCAGCGGGTGACTGTCAAATCAAAGGCAATATTTCGAGTTCAGGTGAAAGAATTTATCATGTGCCTGGAAATCAGTCATATGAAATAACGAAGCCGGAACAAATGTTTTGTACGAAAGAGGAAGCAGAAGCGGCTGGTTTTAGAGCAGCTAAAAGATAAGAAAGGATCACCTGCACTTTTTTCCCTATGAGGCATAAGATGGTATGACAAAATAAAATAGGGGAGGGGTACATGATGAGTAAACCTAACAAGCCAGAACAAAGAGAGGGCATGACAGAGCAAGAACGTCAGGAGCGGTTGCAGCGTGTTCATGAATTTTGGTGGGGGAGAAGACCGCCAGCGAGAGAAGAAGATGAAAAAGGAAAAAAGAAGTGACTTTACAAAACGGCCTTGATAGGTCGTTTTTTTGTATCGATTAATGAAAGTGCCTCCTTTCACGAACTGAGCATCCACTTAAGTCATTAGACGAGAATGGGGATAGGAAGTCTTTGCAATGAGAGAACGGTGAAAAGCTAAACAAGAAGATCCTTTCTTTCCATGAGAGAATGCAATAACACTTATCACATAATCAAAATAATAATGAATGAAAACTGTGATACGTTTAATTTAACTAATACGGAGGTGATCGGATTGGAAGCACGAAAATTACAACCTGCTCCACAAGAAAGACCAGCACAAAAAAGTAAGTTCCAAAGAGTGATAAAAGGAGTTGCCTTAACTTTACTTATCGCTATTACAGCGGGCTTCATTGCCAAACTGCCATTTTTTCAAATTATGGGAATTATGATTCTATCTATTTTGATCGGTATGGTTTGGAAAAACACAATTCAAGTTAAGCCTGATTATCAAGAAGGCATTCAATTTAGCAGCAAAGTACTGCTCCGGGCAGGGATTATTTTACTCGGTTTCCGTTTAAACTTGCTCGATATCGTAGCAGCCGGTTACGCTGTATTGGCAACAGATGTGCTTGTTATTACGTTCACAATGTTATTTATTCTTTTGCTAGGCAAGGTATTCAAGCTAGACAAACATTTATCGATGTTAATTGCAGCAGGTACAGCAATTTGCGGTGCTGCTGCCATTATTGCAGTAGCACCGATCATCAAAAATAAACAAGAACATACAGCGATTGCTGTTTCTTGTATTGCTATTTTAGGGACAGTCGGTGCCCTGCTGTATATTTTCTTATTTCCCTATTTGCCAATTAGTAAGTATGAGTATGGTGTATTAACAGGAGCGACCCTTCACGAGCTTGCCCATGTTGTGGCAGCAGCTGTGCCAGGAGGAGCGGAAAGCAGCCAGGCTGCTGTCATCGTAAAGCTTGGAAGAGTGCTTTTATTAATACCTGTCGCCCTATTAATTAGTTTTATTATGAATAGAAAAGAACTGGCGGAGAAGGGGCTAAAAAGCTTGCCGATTCCTTGGTTTATTTTTGGTTTTCTATTTGCTAGCTTTATTAATACGCTTCAAATCGTTCCCGAAAGTATCGTCACCTATTTACTGCTATTAAGCGTATACTTGCTTGCAATGGGAATGGCGGGGCTTGGATTGAATGTGAATTACAAAGATTTTGCAAAGGAAGGATTGAAGCCAGTAGGGGTAGCAGTCGTTGGTTTTGCAGGACTGTTAGCGCTCTCTCCTTTGATTTTATTTATCTTTCGTATGATTTAAGTAAAAAATCCCCTGGTGTTCATTTATAATGAAAGAGGGAACAGAGGGGAGCGGAAAAATGAACCTAGAGTATTTGCGATTATTTTATGCAGTAGCAAACAACAAAAACTTTTCGCAGACGGCAAAGGAGCTACATATCTCTCAGTCATCTGTCAGTCTGCAAATTAAACATTTGGAAGAGATGCTGCAAACTAAACTATTTGAACGCACAACGAAAAAAGTCGAATTAACACCGGCTGGACAAATACTATATAAGAAAGCGAAGAAACTGCTATTCTTAATGAATGAGATTCAAAATGAACTGCAGGAGCTTAAGGGAGAAGTAGCCGGCCATTTAAATATTGGAGCCAGCCTTACCATCGGTGAGCACGTTCTCCCATTTTTAATTGCCAATTATAAAAAGCTTTATCCGCTCGTTGATGTCCACTTAAAAATGTGTAACTCCGAACAAATTATTGAAAAGCTTTATAAACACGAACTAAATTTGGGGTTTATTGAATCGATGCTGTCTTACCCTAATTTGAAACAAGTGCCGTTTCAAGAAGATGAATTAATTTTGATCGCTTCTTGTTCTTCCAACATCGTCGAAGGAAACAGTATATCAAAAGAAGAACTGGTTACGCTGCCCTTCATTATTAGGGAGAAAGGTTCTGGAACGAGACAAGTCATCGAAGGCAGCTTAAGAAAAAATGAAGTAAATCCTGATAATTTAAGAACAGTATTGGAGTTGGAACATACTGAATCTATTAAGAGTGCAGTAGAGGCAGATATTGGCATCTCTATTATTTCAAAGTCAGCTGTAAAAAAAGAATTGCAGCTGGGCACTTTAAAAGAAGTAAAGATTGATGGAGTGAAATTAACAAGACAATTTTATATGGTTTATTTTGAAGAGGCATTGCAGCTAACAAGCGAGAAGTTAATTGAGCTTGTTTTCTCACAGTCTAGCAGTGCATGTCATTAACAGGTGTCGACAAAATTCCTAGATAGAATTTTGTCGACACCTGTTTTTGTGCAGGATAATTTTACAAATTTGTGAAATCGTCATAAGATGGAGAGAAGGAAAGTTTAGCATGTAAAATGAAAAGGGCACTTTGTTTGTAATCTAGGGCCACTAGTTTTTTGTAAAAGTAAAAACTAAAGGGAAAGGGGTATTCACGTGGAGAAGCTAAATCCAAAAGATCCGGTGCCGCTTCATATTCAACTAAGAAACAAAATAGAAGGGTTGATTAATGAGGGCCACTATCGCAACAAAATTCCGAGTGAGCGGCAGTTAATGGATGAATATGAAGTGAGCAGAAGTACGGTAAGAGAGGCGGTTGCTCATCTTGTTCGGGAAGGCATCGTGGAAAAAGTTCATGGAAAAGGTACCTTTATTTCATCAAAAGCAATTCAAGATTGGCTTGGCTCCTTAACGAGTACAACTGAAACGATACGGAAAATGGGCATGGAGCCCGGAGCTAAGCTTGTTACGCACGGAGTGGTGAACCCGCCTGATGACATTGTTGAAGCTACGGGTCTTAAAATAGCCTATTTTATCAAAAGGGTCCGATACGCTAACGATATTCCGCTGGCGATCGAAGTGCAATATTATCCTGTCGAAATCGGCAGTAAATTAGCTGAGCTTGATATTGATAAGGGAACTCTATTTGATTTGATGGAAGAAAATCTCGGTATTCAATTTGCTGAGGCTGAGCAATTGATCACAAGTGGTTTTTTAAGTGCCGAGGACGCTGAGCTGTTAGAGGTTCCAGACTCATTTAACGTCTTAAACACAGAGCGGAAACTGATGGATCACTCTGGGAGGCTAATTGAATATTATGTTGCTTCTTTCCGATCAGATATGTATTCATTCCGAATGAAATTAAGCAAAAAGAATAGTTAGCTAGAGGGCAGCCGTACAAAGTGCAAGTCTGCTCTCTGACGGTCATCCCTTTATTCTTTGTCTATTAAAAATGCAGATAAGTATAAAGAGAATTTTCAATAAATAATATTTTTAGAATTGATTGAATATTTTCAAAACGTGTGTTTTAATATAAATAACAACAAGGACATACACAAACTGGTACGGACGACCTGATGACAGGATGTGACAAAAAGGAACAAGGGGGAGACGGGGGAAGTACTTATAAAAAAGCGTCGTTCTGGTAAATTCGCTGCAGCAGCAGCTGAGTTTAATAGATAAGCTAGTGATCAATAACTGGTTAAAGGGGGCAAACATGATGACTCAATTGGAAGTCAAAGATAATCAAAAGCTGATTGAACAGGATAACAATCACTTATGGCATGCGATGAGCCGACACGTAGAAGGCGGCAAGCCAATGATTGCTGAATCAGGAGAAGGGGCTTGGTTCACGGATCTTGAAGGAAAACGCTATTTAGATGGTGTTTCAGGGCTATGGTGCCTAAATTTAGGCCACGGACGTGAAGAGATCGTTGAGGCAGCTGCAGAGCAAATGAGAAGACTTTCTTATTTCCCGCTTACGCTGAGCCATCAGCCGGCGATTGAGCTATCCGCAAAGATTAGTGAATTGTTAGGGGACTCATATAAAACTTTTTTCTCAAATAGCGGATCGGAAGCAAATGAAACCGCCTTCAAAATTGCGCGGCAATATCATCAGCAAAATGGAAACCCGGGGAAATATAAATTCATTTCCAGATATCGGGCTTACCATGGGTCTACTCTTGGAGCAATGAGCGCTACCGCTCAGGCGAATAGACGAGTAAAGTATGATCCAGGTGCGCCAGGCTTCCTCCATGTTCCGCCTCCTTACAGCTATCGCTGCCCATTTGGAGAGGAAGTAACAAATTGTGACAAAGTAGCTGCTGACCAAATCGATCAAATGATTACATGGGAAGGCGCTGAAACTGTAGCTGCGGTCATCATGGAGCCGTTTATTTCGGGGGGCGGAGTCATTGTTCCTTCAGGTGAATATATGCAAAGAGTAGCTGAGATTTGTAAAAAGCATGATGTGCTTCTCATCGTCGACGAAGTCGTTTCCGGCTTTGGGCGTACAGGCAAAATGTTCGGCTTTATGCATTCAGAAGGTGTACAGCCGGATATCGTAACAATGGCGAAAGGACTCACTAGCGGCTACTTGCCGCTTGGCGCAACGGCGGTGCATTCCCGCATTTATGAAAAATTTAAAGCAACAGGTGCCGATAACCACTTCCGTCATGTTTCTACATATGGGGGACATCCGGCAAGCTGTGCAGTGGCACTGAAAAATATTGAAATCATTGAAAGAGAAAACATTGTTGAAAGAGTAGCCCGTCTTGGGGAAACCATTTTAGGCAAGCTGAATCAACTAGCTGACCATCCTTTTGTTGGTGAAGTTCGCTCTAAGGGATTCTTATACGGGGTGGAGCTAGTAAAAGACAAGTCGACAAAAGAACCGATTGCAGACGATGTAATTGGCGGCATTGTTGCCAAGTGTAAAGAGAAAGGCTTAATTATCGGTCGAAATGGCGACACTGTGCCAGGCTTTAACAATGTGCTGATTGTGGCACCGCCGCTTTCTTCTACAGAAGAGGATTTACATTTCGTCGTTAATACCATTTTTGAAGTTTTTAATGAAACTAAATAATTTTATTTATATACAATAAATAACGAAGAGAAGGGTTGGATTGTAAATGGCAAAAGTAGAAAAAGAATTAGAAGTATTGCAAACAAAAAAGCTTAAAATGACACCGAGTGAGGCAATTGTTGAAACGCTTCTTGCAGAAGGCATCGATCAAATGTATGGAATTTTAGGATCAGCGTTTATGGATATGCTTGATTTGCTGCCGACTGCCGGCATTAAATTCATCCCTGTCCGTCATGAGCAAAGTGCTGGTCATATGGCTGATGCTTTCACTCGAGTAACTGGAAAAGCTGGAGTTATTATCGGCCAAAACGGACCTGGTATTACAAATATGGTTACATCAGTTGCTTCTGCAAACATGGCTCATACACCGATGATTATCATCGCTCCAACTGCTGGAACGAAGACAATTGGATGGGACGGTTTCCAGGAGTGTGACGAAGCTTCTGTATTCGAAAAAATCACAAAAGCAACTGTAAAAGTAACACACCCAAGCCGCGTGGCAGATTGCTTGCGTACAGCTTTCCGTCTTGCTTATGCAGAAAGAGGACCGGTTCTTTATCATATCCCACGTGACTATTTCTACGGAGAAATCGAAGATTACATCCTAGAGCCTTCTCAATACCGTGTTGAGAAAAAAGGTTTTGGTGATTCTAAAGCAATTGATGAAGCTGTTGAATTGTTACTACAAGCTAAGAAACCTGCCATTATCTCAGGCCGTGGGGCAGTAGATGCGAATGCAATAGACACAGTAGTAGAACTTGCTGAGTACTTATCCGCACCAGCGGCTGTTTCATACATGCACAATGATGCATTCCCTTGTGATCATGAGCTTGCAGTTGGACCAATCGGTTACATGGGATCAAAAGCAGCAATGAATTCACTGAAAGATGTTGATGTTCTCTTAGCAATTGGTACAAGATTGTCTGTTTTTGGAACACTGCCGTGCTATGACATTGACTATTTCCCTAAAAATGCTAAAATTATTCAAATCGACATCAACCACCGTAACATTGCAAGAACGCATCCTATTGCAGTGGGCGTTTTAGGCGATGCACAAGATGCAAGCCTTGAAATTTTAAAACGCTTAAAAGAAAAGCGTGAGACAAACGAACGCAACGAACAACGTATTCAAGAAATCGCTGCACTTAAACAAGAGTGGGAGCAAGAGCTTGTAGATCTTGCAATGGTGCCAGGGAACCCAATGAACCCAAGAAGAGCTCTATTAGAAATTTCTCGCGCGATTCCAGAAACGGCAATTGTGACATCTGATATCGGTAACACGTCTTCAACAGCTAATGCTTATTTGAAATTTAAACAACCGCGTAAGCATATCGCAGCATTAACATTCGGAAACACTGGTTTTGCTTATCCTTCAGCCATTGGAGCAAAATTAGCTGCACCTGATTGCCCAGCTCTTGCCATCGTAGGGGACGGCGCATGGGGTATGAGCTTGCATGAAGTAAGTACGGCTGTTGAACAAAAACTTCCTGTTATTGCTTGCGTATTTAATAACGGTGCATGGTGTGCAGAAAAGAAAAACCAAGTAGACTTCTACAACAACCGTTTTGTTGGAGCTGATATTGAAGGACCAAACTTTGCTGAAGTAGCACAGAGCATGGGGGCAGAAGGCGTTCGCGTAGATAACCCGGAAGATCTTCAAAAAGCTCTTGCTGCTGCGTTGAAATCTGATAAACCAACAGTTATTGATATTTTAGTAGACGGCACTCAGTTAGCGCCGCCATTCAGAAAAGACGCACTGCAAATGCCAACTCGTCTTCTTGAAAAGTATGCACATCTCGATCACAAAAACTGGTAATCAATAAAAGGGGCTTTTTTAAAAAAAGCCCCTTTTTTTAAAAAAATGTTTTCTCTCTTCGAAAAAAGGTTATTAAAACTATTACCGTTGCTTGCTTGCTACTCTTCAACAAACCATCTATATGGTAAAATAATGTTTGAATTGGATAGAGTTAGGGTTTTATCTATACTTAGTAAATCGATATGTAAACGCTTACTAATAAGCATTCACGGAAAAATACCGAAAGTTGGTGGATAACTTGGAGCATCAACAAGAAGAACTAAAAGCTGGTCTTAAGCAAAGACATTTAACAATGATATCTTTAAGTGGAGTTATTGGAGCTGGTTTATTCGTAGGAAGCGGTATTATTATTGGTAAAACAGGTCCCGGTGCTATTTTATCTTACACGTTTGCTGGTCTGATCGTTGTTTTCGTCATGAGAATGCTTGGAGAAATGGCGACCGTTAATCCAAACACGGGTTCCTTCGCCGTCTACGCAAGAGAAGGGATTGGAGAGTGGGCAGGTTATACGACAGGCTGGTTATATTGGTTTTTCTGGGTTATTGTTATAGCGTTAGAAGCAGTAGCAGGGGCAGCCATTATCCATGATTGGCTTCCTTCGGTTCCGGTGTGGTTAATCAGTCTGAGCTTAATTGTATTGCTGAAGCTGACCAACATTTTTTCCGTTAAATCATTTGGTGAATTCGAATACTGGTTTTCTATTATTAAAATAGTAAGCATTATTCTATTTTTATGCTTAGGAGCAGCCATTATTTTTGGGCTCGTGCCAAGCATCAAATCACCAGGAATGTCTAATCTTACTGACTTAGGCGGTTTTATACCTAACGGGATAGAGTCAGTCATTGTCGGTATTGCGATTGTATTTCATGCTTTTGTAGGGGTTGAAATTCCGGCTATCGCAGCAGGCGAAACTTCTGATCCCGTGAAGTCAGTAAGAAAGGCACTGAATAGTGTCGTGTGGCGTATTTCAATTTTTTACATCGGCTCTATTGCTATCCTAGTAACGCTGTTGCCATGGAGTTCAGCGGGATTATTAAAAAGCCCATTTGTGTCTGTACTTGAAATGATCGGAATCCCGTCTGCAGCACTTATTATGAATATAGTCGTCCTCACAGCCTTGCTTTCCTGCTTGAATTCAGGACTTTATACAAGCTCTCGTATGCTATATTCTCTTGCTCAGAGAGGAGACGCCCCAAAAGTGTTTTCAAAGATAAGTAAAAATGGCGTTCCTGTTTTTGCGGTAATAGGAAGCACAGTATTTGCTTTTATTAGCACCATTTTTAGTTATACGTCCCCGGATAAAATATTTTTCTTCCTAGTAAACTCTTCGGGTGGGGTTGGTATCCTTGTCTATTTAGTTATTGCGATCTCTCACCTGCGTTTAAGGAAAAGAATTGAAAAAGAAAACCCGGAAGCCCTTAAGGTTAAAATGTGGCTGTTCCCTTATTTAACGTATGCGACGATTGCTGGCATGGTATTTGTATTAATCTTAATGGCATTTGTTGAGTCACAGCGTCCACAATTCATTTTTACGTCGTTGTTTAGCATCATAGTTATTTCTTCTTTCTTTGTAACGCGGCGAAAGAAGATAAGTCAGAAAGAAGAAGAAATGCCTATGATATCGAACATGCCAAATCCGGAAAAAGTAAAAGATCTATAGGACAAGCACATATTCTGTAAAACAAGAAACCCTGAATCGTTTAGATTCAGGGTTTCTTGTTTTATCATAGGGTTGAAAGTTAGGCAAGTACTAATTCTTTATCCTCAACAGCAGCCATGCCATTGACGATTTGCTCTACTTCCCAGCCCTCGAGCGTTTCCTTCTTCAATAAAGCGTCCACTAATTCATGGAATTGTTCTTCACGTTCCGAAATCAGCTGTTCAGAGATGGACAGGGCTTTTTGGAATAAATCCTGCATTTTAGTTTCCCGTTCCATCTTGACAAACGTTAAGGTAAAGCCATCTTGCAGCACACCCATATCCACCATTTGTTCAATGATTTGTTTCGCTTGTTGAACATCACCGCTTACGCCGATGCTGTGTTCACCAAGAAACTTTCGTTCGGCTGTACCGCCTGAAAGAATCATAGCTACTTGATCAAGCAGCTCGCTTGCGGTAGATAAGTGAAGCTCTTTCGGGATCGGCGCTACATAACCGAGTGCCTGTCCTCTTGGAATAATCGTTGCTTTTCTTACGGATCCTGGCTTAGTAGCAGCAGCGACCAAAGCATGGCCTGCTTCATGAATGGCTACGCGGCGTTTTGTTTCTGGATCCTGCAGCGTTCGGGAAGTGCTTCCGAGAATGGTACGATCCAACGCATAATCAAGATCACTCTTTTCAATCATATCTCGGTTATTGCGAATAGCACTGCGGCTGGCTGTTTCGAACAGTGAGCTTAACTCTGCACCTGAAAATCCAGATGTGCTTTCTGCTAAATCACTAAGTGAAGCATGGACATTTTCAGCGAGATTCTTGCCTTTAATATGGATGTCAATAATTTCTCTTCTGCCCTTTGTATCTGGTAACGGTACGAGGAAAGAGAAATCAATACGTCCCGGGCGAAGAAAAGCTTCATCGAGCATATCTTTTCTATTAGTTGCGGCAATGAATAAAATATCATCATTTGAATGTCCGCCATCAAGCTGAACGAGCAATTCTGTTAATGTCTTTTCTGATTCTTCGCCGCCGTGAGCTTTACGACGGCCCGCAAGCGCATCAACCTCATCAATGAAGATAACAGCCGGTTTTTGCTTTCTCGCCTGTTCAAACAAGCTGCGTACACGAGAAGCGCCTACACCGACAAATAATTCAGTAAAAGCCGATCCGCTTGCTGAAAAGAAGGTAGCGTTTAATTCTTTTGCAATCGCTTGAGCAAGCAAGGTTTTACCAGTTCCAGGAGGTCCGTATAACAAAATGCCTCTTGGCGGTTTTACGCCGATTCCAGCTGAGCGTTCAGGGTTCTTTAATATAGACAGCGTTTGCTTAATTTCCTCTTTCATTTCTATGGAAAGACCGCCTACATCATCTAAGGTGATGGAAGGAAGGGGACGGGCTTTAGACAAACTGTTTTTCATCGCTTTTGTCGAGGAATTAGCACCAGAGCGTCCTTTTTTATAGAGAATGGCAGCTCCTGCAATAACGGCAACTAACACACCGCCGATAATCCAATTGTCGTAAGGTCCTTTATTAGAATAAGAGTAACGAATATTATATGTTTCAACCAATCTGTCTACGGATGAGCTTCCTGGAGAAGTATAAGAGACATATTGGTGATCTTTAGTCGTAAGGTAAAGAGCGCCATCTGGTTTTTCCTGCAAGGAAACAGGGGCCCCCTTTTGTTCTTGAATAATTTTTTCCATAGAGGAAAAAGAAACCGTGACTGCTTTATCAACGTCTTTTAATGACCAAGAAATCGCCGCCACGATGATGGCGATTAAGGCGAACAGCGGAAAAAGCTTCTTCATTAAATTGGACTTAGCTTCCACTCAATTCAACTCCCTAAATAAAATATATTTCTATTATAAGTATTTAAACTTATATATAAATGGGTAAAAAGTAATGTATATATTGTCAAATTAAAGAAAAATAGTCAACCAATCAAATGTTCTAATAAATAAACGGGCAAAAAGACTTAAAAATAATATGGCTATTTATAAATGATTGTATAAAGATAGATAGGACTATGTCCACAATTATGCTTAGAAATTGTAAAAAAGAAGAAAAATAATTTTAGTCTATCACTTTAAAACGTTTGAAATAATTGGCCATCGATATGATTAATAAACTGTTTGCGTCGTAAGTTTTTCATTTATCATGGACTCTTTCACCGGCGGCCAATACTCTATGTTGTCTTTATACTTGCGAATGACCAACGAGACGGTTTGGCAATAACGGCTAAAAGATAGGTGGATACAAAAGGTGTGAGGATAGAATTTTTATTTATATCCAAAATAAAGACAATTCGTTTACGAATAGAACTGTTTTTAAAGTTAGGTGAAAAATGCATGAAGAAGATTTTTCAGATTTATAGAACGGACTGGCAAAGGATTTTTAGTGTGCCGACAGGAATTTTGCTCACTGTCGCCATCATGATCTTGCCTTCTGTCTATGCCTGGGTGAATATAAAAGCGATGTGGGATCCCTACAAAGATACATCCCAGCTAAAAGTAGCGGTAACGAATCTTGATAAAGGCGGGGAGGTCAGAGGGAGAAAATTAGCTATTGGAGAAGAGCTAGTCGATCACTTAAAGGAAAATAAAAAGTTAGGCTGGACATTTGTCTCTCGAGAAGAAGCTGAGCGGGGAGTTAAACACGGAGAATATTATGCAAGTTTGCTCATACCGCCAGATTTCTCAAGTAAAATTGCTAGTGTGCTGTCTAAAAAGCCTAACCGAGCAGAGATTATTTATATCGTCAACGAGAAGCTTAATGCTGTAGCCCCGAAAATTACTGAAAAAGGCGCAGCTGGCGTAGTCGGACAAATTAGCGAGAATTTTACGCGTGCAGTTAACGAAGCTGTTTTAACGGAGTTTAACAAGGTGGGGATTGAGCTCGAACGAGAACTGCCCACCATCCGAAATATAGAAAGCAAGATTTTTGCCTTGGAAAAGAGGCTGCCCGAATTAAGGGAAATGGGGAACCAAGTGCTAGTTCTTGATGAGAAAATGCCGGAAATAAGAGAGAAAAGCGAAAAGATTGTGGCACTGGAGAGGCAGCTTCCGAAAGTTAGCCAATTGGGAAACAGTATAATAAAGGTGGAAGAGCGCCTCCCTAAGCTGCGGGAAGCAGGAAATGAAGTGCTGCTTATTCAAAAGAAGCTGCCTGTGATCCAACTAGCCGCCAAAAAAGTTGTCGAGATGGATGCAAATTTTTATAAAGTAGAACAAGCGCTGAATAAAGGAATAGAGGATGCCCAAAAAGCAAACGAAATCATTAAGGCTGCCCAGCAAGAGCTTCCTAAGACAGCAAAAATGGCTGAAGGGGGAAGCGCTTTTGCCAGTCAGCTCAATGAATTTTTACAGAGGAACGATGGAGCTTTTAATGCGGTTGCCCCAGTCATTAAGCAGAATGTATCTCTTTTGCAGCAAACAGCAGATTCTACAGCTCAGCTGATCGAAGCGATCCAAATGAAAGATTACGACCCGCAAAAAATAATTCAAACAGCAGAGATTTTAAAAACACGCCTGCAAACAGGCTCTGCTGTAATGGAAAGGACAACAAGCCTTCTTACTAGGCTCAACCGATATACTGAGGGAAGCCGATTAAGTAAGGTTATTGGCCGGCTAAACGAGATCAATCAAAACTTTCAGCAGCAAACAGACGTGCTGGACAAAGTTGAAACAGCTATTAAAAATGGGCAGGAGCCGACAAAAGAACAGGTTGAGTGGCTGCGCACGCTGGCCGTATCAGCTAGCGGTGCGCTAGGGAACATTTTAGAAGCTTACGATACTGAAATCGTACCAGGAGTCAATCAATCGTTGGCTAAGCTGAAGCAAACCGCTACTGCCTCGTCGGAAGCGTTGGAATTCGCCAAAGCAAAGCTGCCGGATATTCAGCTGATCCTCCGTGACGCCCAATCAGGCGTACAATTTGGTCTAGAGGAATTAGAAAGAATGAAAAGCGAGCTGCCGCGTATCCAGAAGGAGGTTCACCAGGCAGCCTCTGCCATAGGGGGCAAAATGGATAAATTTACAGCAGCAGTAAACGAAGCGGCTCTTTTCGTGAAGAATGATTTGGCGTCCGTCGAAGAAAAAGTGCATAAAGCTGCTGATTTTGTGCGGAACGATTTGCCGACAGCGGAACAAGAAATACGAAAAGTATCCCGCATCATTCAAACCAAGCTTCCCCAAATGGAAAAAGCAGTCGACCAGGCGGCTGATCTTATCCGGACAGACTTGCCTGAAATAGAAAACTCCATCCATGACGCTGCTAATAAAATAAGAAAATTTGAGAGTGAAAGGGATTTAGGAGACATTATTCAGCTGTTGAAAAATGATGTGAAGAAAGAAAGCGACTTTTTAACGAAACCGATCCAATTAAAAGAAGAAAGGATGTTTCCCATCCCAAATTACGGATCAGCGATGTCGCCTTTTTATACGACGCTGTCTCTTTGGGTAGGAGCGATGCTGCTTATTTCCTTATTCCGAACAGGTATAGAAGATGTAGAAAATACGTATCGAAGTTATCACGTTTATTTCGGAAGGCTGCTGACCTTTTTAACGATCGGCATTTTTCAAGGTTTTATCGTCAGTCTAGGAGATATCTTCCTTCTCCACGCCTATGTAGTGGAAAAATTCTGGTTTGTCCTATTTGCCATTTTAACGAGTATCGTATTTGTAACGATAACGTATACACTTGTTTCTGTTTTTGGGAACATCGGAAAAGGATTGGCCATTATTATCCTCGTTCTGCAATTTTCTAGTTCAGGAGGGACATTTCCTGTTAGCCTGACACCGATGTTTTTTCAAAAGGTTAATCCGTTTGTGCCATTTACCTACGCAGTCAGCCTGCTTCGGGAAGCGGTGGGAGGCATAGTGCCAGACATCGTCCAGAGAGATTTACTGGCTCTTCTATTTTTCTTTGTGATCATGATCCTCTTTGCTCTTGCATTCAAAAAGCCATTGAGCGGGATCACGAGTAAGTTAGCTAAAAATGCTGAGAAGACAAAAATTCTCTCTTGATGATGAAATAGAGTGCCTCAAAAGCCGTACTAAATGGTTTTTAGGGCACTTTTTTCTCATTCATTATATAATGAAGAAAGGAAAGAGATGAGGAGGGAGAGACATTAACGAAGTACAATCAAGGGCAGCTATTCGCTTTGAACAGGCTGGGAAGTTTTATATGGATGGCAAAGAAAAACGCAGAGTCCTGCAAGATATTACAGCAGAAGTGCCAGCCGGGTCCGTCGTTACAATTGTGGGGCCTTCGGGATCAGGGAAAAGCTCGCTTTTATCTTTATGTAATCTTTTATCAACCCCTGATGAAGGTGAAATTTGGGTACAGGATAAGGAAGTGCGGACGTGGGATATAAAGAAGCTTCGCCGCCATGTTGGTCTTGCTTTTCAAACCGCTCCCATGCTTCCCGGTACAGTGCTTGATAATTTACTTAGTGCCGCCCGTCTGCATCATTTTTCTTTTGAAGAACCAGAGCGTTTAATTCAATATGTTGGACTGCCGGAGAATATATTAAAGCGTGATGCCAGAGAACTTTCTGGAGGCCAAAAGCAAAGAGTAGCCTTAGCAAGAACTCTCGTCAATGAGCCGGCGGTTCTGTTGCTGGACGAAATAACGTCAGCCTTGGATCCGATAGCTGCAAGAGAAATTGAGGAGTTAATTATTAGAATACATAAAGAGAAGCAAAATACGATTTTATGGGTGACACATGATTTAGAGCAGGCGAGAAGAGTGGGAGATTTCACTTGGCTCATTGTGGAAGGGCAAATTATTGAACAAGCCGATACTTCTTTATTTTTTTCCTGTCCAGAGAAAGAGCAGACCCGCTTGTTTTTACAGAGAGAGCATGTAGAGGAGATAGAGCCATGAGTTTATTTACTTTATCTTTATCCCTTGTCTTTGTTGGCCTTGCGATCTTGCTGTCGAATGGATTTAAACTTGGGCTAGAAAAGGATATTGTTATTGCAACGGTTCGTTCTTCCATTCAGTTGCTGATTATTGGTTACGTGCTGACCTTTATATTTTCTGCGGACAATCCATTTTTTATGGTGCTCATGATTCTATTAATGATC
Source organism: Pseudobacillus wudalianchiensis (assembly GCF_001685015.1). Classification (GTDB taxonomy): domain Bacteria; phylum Bacillota; class Bacilli; order Bacillales; family Domibacillaceae; genus Pseudobacillus; species Pseudobacillus wudalianchiensis. The sequence continues at coordinate 14,701 of NZ_MAYT01000028.1, read as the reverse complement.
CTGGCTGCCGCCCAAAATATCGTAAAAAAGAAGCATCAAATTCCAGGTCTAATGTGGCGGGTGATCGTGACATTATTGACCATTGAAGCAGTCACCATGCTGTTTTTAATGGGCTTAAACATTATTCCTCCTGCTCCAAGATATGTGATTACATTCAGCGGAATGATCATCGGCAGCTCTATGGTGATTGCCAATTTATTTTTGAACCGATTACGAGCAGAAGTGAGGAATCGGAAGGAAGAAATTGCTGTCATTCTTTCACTAGGAGGAACAGCCGGACAAGCGATGGCAGCTATTCTAAAAGATGTCATTCGCGCCAGCATGATTCCTACCATTGAAAGTACAAAAACAATGGGACTTGTCCAGCTGCCCGGAATGATGACAGGGCAAATCATCGGCGGAGCAGATCCTGCCGAAGCCGTGCGGTTTCAGCTCGTTATCGTTTTTTCATTGCTAGCAGCAGCAGCTTTAACGAGCATTATTTTAAGCAGACTTGTTTATCCGGCATTATTTAATGAATACGAGCAGCTGATCTTTAAGGAATAAGCAGTTAAGAACAAATATAATTATGTGTAAAATTCAAATATAAACCCATAAATTACCTCCATAAAAAACCGTAAGATCGGAAAAGATAGTGCATGTATCACTATTGAAAAGGAGGATCATGTCATGAACAACAGACCAAAACCGGATGACAGATCAAACAATGTAGAAAGATTACAGGAAATGGTGCAAAATACAATCGGGAATATGGAAAGAGCAGAAGAAACAATGATGAATGCTGGTCCGGACCAACGGGAAGCAATCGAACAGAAGAATGAAAATAGAAGAGAGAGCATCGCTGGCATGCGCGAAGAAATCAAGGATGAAGCAAGAGCGCGTGAAAACGGGCAAATAGAAGGATAACAAAAAGGACGCGTTAGCGTCCTTTTTGTTATCTAAAACTTTACATAGTGTTTTTATCATTATCTTGCATTGGTGTTTAGAAAACTAAAAAGTCTTCTCAGTTTTTCTTAATGTTTCTTTCATTTGAACAGCTGTCAACACTCCTGCCATTAAAGGAAGAAGTGCCACTAAGCCAACGGCCCAATGTACGTTTAGAACATCAGCAATAATGCCGCTGATTAGTGCACCAAAAGCATAGCCGCTGTCACGCCAGAAACGGTAAATTCCAGTAGACGAAGCTCTCCAGCTGGGAGGAACAATATCACTAATAGAGGCAATGAGTGTAGGGTATACCATCGCCGTTCCCATTCCTAACAGGATAGCTCCCGTAATCCATAACGGATAGGTGTGAACGAATAGAATCCACCAGAGAGAAAGCCCTTGAAGCCACATGCCGCTGGTAATGAAGTATTTTCGTCCAACTCGATCGCTTAAAAACCCTGTAAAAAGCTGGAAAAAACCCCACGCCGCAGGATAAACAGCTGTAATAACAGCGATTTGCCCCACGGTTAATCCTTTCGAAGCGAAAAAGAGGGGGAATAGTCCCCAGGCCATGCCATCTTTTAAATTAGTGGATAATCCTGCAAAACTAATGCTGGCGAGATTTGGATCTTTCCAGGATGTTTGCCAAAATGCCATTTTTAAATTATTTGTAGTCGGTTCAGCTTGCTTTTGTATTTGAAGTTGCAGCTGTTGCTCCGTATCTTTCACCATAAGTGAAAGGAGGAATCCGATTATGACAATGACAATACCGATATAAAATGGCTCAGGCCGCAAGGAATAAGCAGAGGCTGCATATCCCGAAACAAGGGCAAATAAAGAGACTCCAATATAACCAGCAAATTCATTTAATCCAACGGCTAATCCGCGTTGTGTAGGTTTTGCCAAGTCGACTTTCATGTTTACGGTCATAGACCATGTAAATCCCTGATTGATTCCTAAAAGGATGTTAGCAAAGACAATCATCCACCAAGACTGTGCAAAAATGACGAGTAACGGAACGAATAATCCGGCCCCCCAGCCTAGCAACAGGACTTGCTTCCGTCCGATTCGATCGGCCAGATTTCCAGCAAAAAAATTAATAACCGCTTTGGAAAAGCCAAAGCTAATGATAAATGATAAAGCCGCACTGGCTGAAGCAATGCCAAATTGTTCTTCCCCTATAAGAGGCAGAATCGTTCTTTCAAGCCCAACCATAGAACCTATAAATAAATTAATGACAACTAATAAAGAAAATGGCAAAAAGTTTTCTTTTATTCCTACTTTACTATTCCCCAATTGGTTCACCTCCTAGAAGACGACTAATTTTTTATCATTCATTTCTTTTGAATCCTATTTTTCTTATCATGAAGAGTCGTAAGTACATATAACGAATTTATTAATGGTTTTCCTAACGATTATAGGCTGGCTTATTAGGTCTACTTTTTATTTTATAATACCACATAGGGTATGCAAAATAAAAGAAGATAGTCTATTCAAGTTGTAGCTATGCTGCTATATAGAAAGAATTGAATATAACAGAAAATGTTGCACTTCTTCCACTTAAGATTCGTAAGATAGTATGAATAAAATGGGGAGGGAAGAGAGATGTCTGAGATGTATTATTATAATGCTGCAGATAGACAGACGAATCAGTTGGTTGCCAACATTGAAAAGGCGATTAATGGGGAATACACTGCTATTCAATGTTATGCAAAGTTAGCCGAAATGGCTCCCAGTAAGGGGGTAAGACAACAAATCCTTGAAATACGCGAGGATGAAAAAAGGCATTTTCAACAATTTGTGCAAATGTATACCCAATTAACTGGGCGTCAGCCGCAGCCTAAGATTTTAGAGCGTTGTCCTAATAAATACATGAAAGGGTTAGAATTTGCCTTAAAAGATGAGCAGGAAACAGTAGACTTTTATTTAGACATCGCCGATAGAGCCCCTAGCCAATATATTAGGGAAACCTTTCGCAGAGCGGCAGCAGATGAACAAAATCATGCCGTTTGGTTTTTATACTTTTTTACGAAAGGAAGAAGCTAAAGCACAAAAGCGCAAGAGTTTCCTAGCTCAAGCAGGGTCTCTCGCGCTTTTTTATATCTTTAGAGGAAAAAACATTAGCTTCCTCTGCAAGAACCATTAACCTTCCATTTTCTATACATGTTAATGCAATTTTATTTATGTGAAAAATTCAAAAAGGGATTGTGCTAAAAACAAAGCGAATAGGAAACATTATTTTTGTATGACTGTTAAAAGAAGCTGTTTTATGCTAGCGGGAGCATGTTTTTTATTGTTACGAAAGGGAAATGGATGAGGTCAAGAACTAACAATAGAAGAACTGGGAGGTACATATGTTCAGCGAAAGAGTCGACGTAGCGATTTTGGGTGGTGGACCTGGCGGATTGAGCGCAGCCTTAGTGTTAGGAAGGTCCTTGAGGAAAGTAGCGCTAATTGATGAAGGAAAACCGAGAAACCAGGTAACGATTAAATCGCATGGGTTTCTGACGAGAGACGGATTACACCCTTCTGCCATTAGAGACATTGCCCATGAACAAATGAAGTATTACCCCAACGTCCAAATCTCAAAAGATGTCGTTCAGCGTGTTGAGAAAACGAACGGACTTTTTGTGACAAAAACAAAAAAGGGGAGCACCATATTAAGTAAAAAAGTGATCGCTGCTATGGGAATGAGAGATCATCTGCCGGATATCCCCGGCATAAAGGAAGTGTATGGGAAAACCTTGTTTCATTGTCCTTATTGTGACGGCTGGGAGCGGAAAAATGAGCCGCTCGCTGTGTTTGGCAACGGAGAAGCGTTAATCCCTTTTGTGAAGATTATTTATAACTGGAGCAAGGACTTAATCGTTTTCACCAATGGAAAGGCCGAGATCAGTGATGAAGAAAAGCAGCAGCTTATGCAGCATAAGATTCATATAAAAGAAACGCCCATAACAGCTATCAGATCAAGTGATGGGAAAATGGAACAGGTCATTTTAAAAGGTGGAGAAGCTGTCAGCAGAAAAGGCGGATTTATGGTGACGACTGGGGAAAAGCAGGCTTCTATGATCCCTGCTCTGCTAGGTGTTCCTCTAAATGAAAAAGGAGAATATGAAACAGATGAACATGGACAAACAGCCATTGACGGGCTATTCGTTATTGGAGACGCGAAGAACACATTTACAAGTCTTATCGGTGCTGCTAGCCAGGGATACGAAGCTGGCGTAAGAATTAATACCGAATTTGCATTGGAAGAATGGGATCAAAGTGGCTGTTCCTCCTAATTTTCAGGGCGAACAGTGAGGGAAGAGAGACGATATTTTTCTCTCTTAGTCCTATACGCTAAGTAGTAGATTGATCGATAAAAGGAGAGCCCGATGAAATGGATCGTTGTTTACAAAAGATCCATTTCATCGGGCACTTGCTGTTACCGAATTTGCAAAACTCCGGTATGTTCTGATAAGAAAGCGGATTAAGGGCTCTTTCTACCTAGTCATCAACGCTAATTAGGAAACGGAATTTATATAGGAATGAACATGCTTTCTTAAAGCGAGCAATGGATTTTGTTTCAGCAATACATTCAGCATCCAAGAATAAAGATACGTGAAAATAAAGCCAACGATAATAGCGGACCATCCAAAGACAGCAAAACCGAAGACTAGCACGCCGATATTAATAAAACGAATCGACTTGGCTATGTCTACCTTGTTGTTTCTTTTATGCAAGATAAGCGCAATGACGTCCATTCCAACGGTAGAGGAATTTGTTGAAATACAACAATAATAGCCTAAAGCAATAAACACACAGGCGAGCAAGATGTCAACGCCAATATTAACCGTGCATTGGAAGGGGAGGCTATAGAACGAGGAAAACGAAATGGCATAAAACAAACTGCTAACAATAGATTTGAAAAAATTCTCTTTTCCTAAGAATAGTAAGGAGACAATTAACAATAACCCTGTCATGCCATTGCTTACATATAGCAGTGGAATATGTAAAGCTTTATCTGCGATCATAGATAAACTTGTGACTCCGCCATTTATAATATGATGGGGTACCATCCACTTGGCGTAAGCAAATCCTATAAAAATATTTCCTATTAAAATGATGGATAAGTCTGCCGTAAGTGATTGTCTTTCCTTCATCTTTTCTCCCTCCTTTTGCCTCAAATAAAGTATATATAACTTTACCCTTTTGGCTGCACTGCTAATGAAAAAAGGGTTTCCCCCTCATTTACTTATCTGGATCACTTGTTATATCTACATACGATATAAAAAAACTTTTTTCCTGTTTCTCTGTTATGAGAATCCTTCATAGGAGTTAGTTTATTTATTCATAAGTAAACGATGATTGAGAAATTTGCGTTTGAGACACAGCTTTTTGGAAAGTAATGTACATATTAATAAAGGGTTCCACGTCATTTTTATCGAAGTATCCTAATTTTATCAAGGGTGCATCAGTATGTATAATGAATAGCAGTGAGTGATGGAAGGAGGAAATACTTATATGAAACGACTAGCTGTATTTTGTGGTTCAAGTAATGGAGCATCGCCCCTTTATATTGAAGGAGCAAAGGCTCTCGGAAAAGAGCTTGCTAAGCGTCAAATCGATCTTGTCTACGGAGGCGCTAGCGTAGGAGTGATGGGAGCGGTTGCTGATGCGGTTTTGGAAGCAGGCGGACATGTCATTGGGGTAATGCCGAGCTTTCTTGATGCAAAAGAAATTTCTCATAAGAATTTATCGCAGCTGATTATTGTAGAATCGATGCATGAGAGAAAGGCGAAGATGGCAGAATTAGCGGACGGATTTATTGCTATGCCGGGTGGGCCGGGGACGTTAGAAGAATTCTTTGAAATCTTTACGTGGGCTCAGCTGGGATTACACCAGAAACCATGTGGCCTCTTGAATATTAATCATTATTACACTCCTCTTGTTACACTATTTAATCACATGGCGGAAGAACAGTTTCTACAGGAAAAATATCGTGCCATGGCTATCGTGGATACTGATCCAGAAGGGCTGCTTAATCAATTTACTACCTATCAGCCGCCTTCAGTTAAAACTTACATAACCAAATCTCAAAGTTGAGGGTGTGAGAAAAGTTTATTCTGAAGGGCTGGAATTTATAAGCAGAATGGGATTATTTACGGAATGAGGATGAAAGGAGAGTACGTGTGGAGCCTTTTCCATTCCAAGGAAATGTGTGAGGAAGGAACAGTGTACGGTTGAATGTCAAACCGTTTAATGTTCCTTCCTGCTTTTCCCTATAGGGCTATGAAAAGAGGACATTCTTCTCTTCTTTTGTCACCTCTTTACCGAAATGGATCATTTATTCTCTAACTATCAACCTTGATCATATGTTTTTCTGCTGTTGATTTACAAAAATGCGTTATTTATAATTCAAACCACTTGTCTAGACAAATATCTTTACTTTTGCGATGGACAAATTCATTCGTTTTGCCGTTGTACTGATAATCAACTTTAAGGCGATCTATGTTTTGGATCATGTCTGTTAAAGAATATAACAAATAATGAATCTCTTCTTCTCTTGCAGTTGGGTGGATGGAGACGCGCACCCAGCCTGGTTTGGAAGATAAATTTCCTTTGTCGATTTCATCTGTCATATATTTTGAGTGAGCTTGATCTATGTTTAGCAAAAAGTGGCCATATGGGCCTGCGCAGGAACAGCCTCCTCTTACTTGAATGCCATATAAATCATTGAGCAGCTTAACGGCAAGATTATAATGAACATTCTTAATACAAAACGAAACAATGCCTAACCGGTTTTTTATATGAGAATCCAGCACAACAACGTTTTTTAGATGAGCCAATCCTTTCATCAATAAACTGGTTAGATGTTTTTCTCGCTTTAGTATATAGTCTATTCCCATCTTTTCCTTTAACTGAATGGCAAGGGCCGTTCTGATGGCTTGCAGGAAACCAGGAGTTCCTCCATCTTCTTTTAGTTCAATATCATCTATATATTTTCGCCCTCCCCATGGATTTGTCCAGGTAACTGTGCCGCCTCCCGGGTTATCTGGTATGTTGTTTTTATACAAGGACGAATCAAAAATTAAAACGCCGGAAGATCCTGGTCCTCCTAAGAATTTGTGAGGGGAGAAAACGATAGCATCTAATTTTTCTTCTTTATCTTTTGGATGCATATTTATTTTTATATAAGGGGCAGAAGCTGAAAAATCAATGAGACAAATGCCGCCGTATTGGTGCATGAGCTTTGCCATTTGATGATAGGGGGTCACGACACCCGTTACATTAGAACAGGCAGTAAAGGCACCGATTTTAACCTTTCTGTTTTGAAAATGTTTTAATGATGATTCAAGATTCTTTAAACTAATTTCACCGTTATGATTTGGAGTGACCACGACGACATCGGCGATCGTTTCCAGCCAACTTATATGGTTTGAATGATGCTCCATATGGGTGAGGAAGACTACCGGTTTGTCTTCTTTTTTTATTTGGATAAAAGGACGATAGGCTTCTGCAATTTTCAACCCAATGATTCTTTGAAATTTATTAATAACCCCTGTTGCCCCACTTCCTTCAGTTACAAGGACATCAGTTTGTTTTGCATTTACATGCCGTTTAATGAGGTTGAGAGCTTGCTTGTAGGCTTTTGTCATCGTTATGCCTGTTATATTAGCTTCGGTATGTGTGTTCGCTGTATAGGGGCCGAATGTGTGAATGATCCTGTCTTCAATTGGGTGGAACAATCTCCCGCTCGCTGTCCAATCGAAATACACTATTTTCTTTTCTCCATACGGGCCATGAAAAGTTTCTTCAACGCCTACAATGTTTTTTCTAAATTGATCAAAATAACGTTCCAAATCTTGCTGGTTATGTTCATGACTAGTTGTTTTGATTTAAACTCCCTCCTTATCATCCTTTGTGCTTTTCCCATAATGAAATATATTCATCCGTCGGCATTCGAGTGTATGTTCATTAAAAAGTAAATGAGAGTTTTTTGTAGTTTCGTTATGTCTTTATTTTTCTTGCTCCAATTTGTCATAAAAGAATGATAAAAATCATTTGCTGATCAGAACATTTGTTCTTATAATAAGAATAAAATGGAATGATGTTGTGGGGGGCGTTGGCGTTGTTGTATAACGATCGCAAAATGTTGAAATGGCAAGGGTTTAGGCTATCTGAGCACGTTGAACAATTAAAACAGGTAAAAATACAAAAGAAGAGAGTAATCGTTGATGAGCAGACAAGAGAGCTTTTCGACTGGATGATCCATATTTCTTATAGTTCGCATCAGCCTCTGCTCGTTTATTTAAATACCTTTGGCGAGCCTTATACTCAGGTGTCAGGGATTGTGGAATCGGTGAATCATCCATCAGGCTATCTATTTTTAAAGGAAAAAGGCAGCTTTGCGATAGAGGACATTGTGTTCATGGAGTTTGCTAGGGCTGGGGATGAGGGACATGGCGATTGATTATGATTTATTGCCGAAGCGATCGATTCTATGTATAGACGTAAAATCCTTTTTTGCCAGTGTGGAAGCGGTTCGGCGCAAAATACACCCTTTGGATGCGTATATCATTGTAGTTTCGGATAAAAAGCGCCCCGGGTCTGTCGTGTTGGCATCTTCTCCACGGGTAAAGGGAGAATTTGGCATTAAAACAGGATCAAGAATGTTCGAGATCCCGAATGATGAACGTTTGATGATCGTAGAGCCCTCGATGAAGCTTTACCTTAAAGTAAATAGTATGATTATCGAGATTTTCAAGCGGTTTGTGCCGGTCGAAGATTTGCATATTTACAGCATTGATGAGGTTTTTCTGGATGTTACCGCATCATGGAGGCTGTTTGGGGACAAATTTGAAATAGCTAGGAAAATCCAACGTACGATTTTTAAAGAGCTGAAGCTGGTGGTCACGGTTGGGATTGGCGATAACCCTCTTTTAGCTAAACTGGCCCTTGATAATGAAGCGAAAAACGCGTCTGGCGGAATCGCTTATTGGTCTTATCAAAACATAGAAGAAACGATTTGGAAAATTCCCCGTTTGGGAGATATGTGGGGGGTTTCGCACGGATACATAAAGAAATTAAACAATATGGGGATCCACTCCGTTTACGATCTTGTACACGCTGATAAACATAAACTGAAAGACCGTTTTGGCATCATGGGCTTGCAGCTCTATTACCATGCCTGGGGTGTGGACTACAGCATCTTATCTGAAAAGATAAAAACGAGAGAAAAGTCTTTTTCCAAGAGCCAGATACTGCAGCGGTATTACTATATGGAAGAAGAAATTGTCCTCGTGATCCGGGAAATGGTCGATGAAGTGGCGATGCGATTGCGCGCCAATAATGTAGCCGCAGGTAAAGTGGCATTAGGCCTTGCGTATTCAAGAGACATAGAAGAAAAAGGGTTTAAACATCAAAGGTTATTACATAGAGGAACAAACAGCACGAAGGAATTGACGGTTTATTTTATTCAGATTTTTAAATGTTACTGGCGTGGCCAGTGGGTTCGGCAGATTTATGTTGTGTGCGGCAAATTACAGCCAGCGATATATGAACAACTGGACCTGTTCACTTCTAATGAACAGCTGGAGCGGAATCAGATGCTGGATGAAATAATGGATACTATCAGGCTTCGCTACGGAAAAGATGCGATTTTTTGGGCTTGCAGCTTAATGAAAGGAGGCACGTTTTTAAAGCGGGCTAACCATGTGGGCGGGCATAAAGGCTGACAGAGTTGTGTTCTCGTCTTTTAATTTGTATGTATAAGGCGCTCTGCATCATTTCTTTGAATATTAATAGAGAAGAGGGAAGGGCTTTTGTCCTCGCTCTCCATTTCCTTTAGCTTAGGAGCGCTTTTAGGAATTGAAGAAGTGCGATGATCACATTAGTGACGGCTATTGTGATCATCGTCTTTTCTTTTTGGCGTTCCTTTTCCTAACGCCTTCCCTCTGTTTTGCTCAATTATAGTTTATTCATATTATCACTTTATGCATTGTTAATAATATATCGAGCTTCAGGCTGTCGACAAAGTTGACGGCCGTTTCTTTATGATTATTACTCTGTCCATCTATAGCGCCTTTTCTCAAGAAAGACAACTAGATATACTTTGAAACAAGAAATAACCCCCTTCTTCAAATAAGTTTCTGAAGAAGGGGGTTATCTACATATCAAGCAGGCCTAAGCCTGCTTTTTTAGATTTTACCTTCTTGAATCTGTTTAATGGTTTCTTCGAGCCAATAAATAGTGTGATCCGCTTTCGAAGAAAAATACCCGCCAAGAAATTTATTAAGGTTTTCATTCCCTTTATTTTGCTGAATGGGTTTTTCAAAATTCATAATTTGTTCCCAGCGAGCCGTAAAATCCTTTAATTTTTTTCCTAGTATGCTTAATGTTTTTTCACGATCGACATATTTAAGATTGGCTAAGCCTATTACCATATCACTGATCGTCTCGGCACTTTCAAACAATTTGTAGATTTTTTTAGGGAGTTCTTCACGGCCTTTAGCTGTAATCTGAAATACTTGTTTATCAGGTCGGTGTTCTTCTTTGATGATTTCTACTGGCTCAATTAAACCTTGTTTTGCTAAGGAATCAAAGTGATAGTATAGTTTGCTCTCTGTTAATCCGCTTAATTGGTCTAAGGGAATAGGTTCTGAAAGTTGTTTTTTCAACTTGTAAGGATAGGTGTTTTCCTTCATTAGCCTGCTTAATATAAAAATTTGGATGCTCATTCTTTAGACTCCTTTAAGAGTAATGGTTCATGCTTTTAGTAAAGCTATACTGTTATTTTAGCCACTTTGTCTATACTGTCAGCTTTTTCCGCTGGGGATGATTTGTGAACGATCGCCACGATAAGAATGTTGAGTAGCAGAGCAATCGCCCCAACCGCAGTCATTGACCAAATATAGGGACCTGGACTAATACTGCCGTATAGGTTAGCAAAGTACGCTTGAACCGAATAGTACATTGGTGAAATGTGGCTCATCCATTCATATGGTAAATACATCATATCACGTGTAAGTGTAGCGCCATTGGATAATGTTTGCATCAGTAAAATTGGCAAGTTTAATATCATCCCGCCTTCGCCGACTAGGAAGATTAAAGTAGCCGTGAAGTTGAAACATACCATATAGTTTAAGATTTGCTGTCCTAATAAGCCGAAGAAAAGGTCACCGCTCGGTTTGTTAACTAAATAGGCTACTCCCGCAGCAAGCAGTGACGATACAACGGCAATCAATAGAGCTGTTAATTGAACATAAAAGAATAATCGTGTTTTACTTGCTTTTCCACGGCTTGACTTAAATGTCCCTACTAATTGCATAGCCCCGATCATCGCGCCAACATAACCAGCCATTGTTAAGAACATTGGCAGCATATTATTATTCATGCCGCCTGGTACTTCATTGATTGTCACCACATTTCCTACATAAGCTGTTTCGATTTTTTCTGCCAATTTAGCGGCTTGCTTCTCTGGTACATTAAAATTCATTAATACACCCTGGGCTGTTTGTTGTGAGAATTGCTGACTTAACTGATTGTTGATTTCCGTAATGACTGACTTCATAGTCGATGAAACGACAGACGCTCCCGCTTCATTAATGGTAAAATCGATGCTCGATGACGTTTTGCCATTTTGCATATCAGTAGAAAACGTTTTAGGGATATGCACAACTAATGATAAATCATTTTTTTTTAAGTCTTTTAACGCTTGATTATTCGTTAAATCAGTCTCGATTTTCTTGAAAGGTAAATTTTCTTGTAATTGGTCGGCGACCTTTGCCCCGTATGCACCGGCATCATCATTGACGATGGCAATCGGTAATTTATCAACGTTTCCTGGTATTGCTGCATACCCAGGCAAGAAGATACCCAGCATGGCAATCGCATAGAAAACTCCCATAAAAATGGCACCAATCGCGCCTTTGGATTTTAAGAATTGAGTAAATTTCATATGTGTGTTCCTTCCTTATGTCAGATTGTACTTTGAGTTAAATAGTTTAATAAAAGTACTTTAATTTGAGTATGGTTTAGTTTAATTCTTTCTTTTTAGGAAGTCAATCATTTTGTATGAGGGAAGGAGAGTCTGTTGATTTCAGAATTACATCTATTCTGGTGTCAAAATAGATGAAGAGAAAGAATATAAGAATTTCTTCAATACAAAATATTAAATAAAAGCAGAATAATGTCGAAATAAAGAGGTGAATACATTAGAAAGAGCAGGTGCTTGCATTGTTTAGGTCGGTTAAAACGAAGGTCATCAGTACGGTTATGATCATTTTTATTGTGGCAATTGCTGCTATGTTGATCATTGTCGGCATGCAAATTACAAAAAAAACCGAAGAGAATGTGATTGGTCAGAGCAAAGCGCTTACTGACGAAATGGGCAACAGCATTGAATATTTTCTTCAACAGTACGAGAGAAGTTTATATGAATTGGCAGATTCAAAAGCCGTAAAAGACTATACCAACTACTATTCTGAAAAAGATCCGAAACGAGCTCAACTTAATTTAAAAGCGATAGACGAGGAATTCGGTTCTTTTACGGAACACTTTAAAGAGTCTTCTTTTATTTATTTGGCTTTTCCAACGAAGCAAATGAAGATGGTGCCATCTGCTGAGTTTGAAGATGGGTTTGATCCGACTACAAGGGTTTGGTACAAAGCGGCGGTAGAAGACACCGATAAGGTACATTGGTCAAAGCCATTCGTGGACGTAATCTCCGGAGAGCAGGTGATTTCTGCTTCAAAGGCGGTTGTGAAAGATGGAAAGACCGTTGGTGTACTTGGGGTTGATATTAAGCTTTCCTCTATTTCCGAGAAAATTTCTCAAAGTAAACTAGGTTATCATGGCTATCCTTTCATTATTGATTCGGATGGAGTCGCAATGGTCCATCCTAGTGAGCAGGGAAAGAATGTAATGAAGTACCCTTTTATTAAAGAGATGTATAAAGCGGGGAAAAAAGAGGGTGTAGTTCGTTACGAGTTTAATGGAGAAAATCAGGTGAATATTTATCATACTCTCCCTGATTTAGGGTGGAAAATAGGAGCGATTTATTCAGAAAAGGCATTAGGCAGCGTTGCAGGGGAATTGCAACGATTATTAATATGGATTGCACTCTTTACAATTGTACTAGCTTTTATTACTTTATATCTTATGTTAAATCGGATTATTAATCCTATTCAAAGCTTGAAAAAAGCTATAGAAGAGGTGGCAGAGGGCGATTTGACTGTGCGATCAAAAGTAGTATCAGTAGATGAAATTGGCCAGCTATCCAGCTACTTCAACAAGATGGTAGACAATATGGGGAATCTGATTTCTGTTGTTCACTCCTCTGTGTCAAATGTGCTTCAGTCTGCTGAAAGCCTGAGCGCTGCTTCTGAAGAAACGAATGCAGCAAGTGAGCAAACCGCTTCGGCAATTAATGAGATTGCCATAGGAGCCGCGAAGTCAGCTGAAGATGCGGAAGAAGTAAGTGTGAATTCAGAGCGTCTTGGCAGCCAAATTAATATGATTAGTGAAAAATCAGCTGCTATGACAAATATTGCCGATCAAGCAAATGGGATGAACCAGAATGGACGTCAACAAATGCAGAAGTTAAGGGGATCATTTGATGATTGGAAAATGAATTTACAGTCGATGGCTGAAGTTATTGGTCAATTGGATACTAAGATTAAAGCCATTGGGCAAGTCATGGAAACCATTACAGAGGTGTCTGCCCAAACCAACCTATTGGCGTTGAATGCCAGCATTGAGGCGGCACGGGCAGGTGAGCATGGCAAAGGATTTGCTGTAGTGGCAGAAGAGGTACGGAAACTGGCAGAACAATCAGCTCGGGCTACAGAAGAAGTGAAAGAAACTGTTGGAGAACTGCAGGAAGGTTCTCAAAGAGTAACCAAACAAATGATAGAAACAAGTGAAACCTTCCAGCATCAAGAAACCGTTGTTCATGACACCGATACTACATTTGAAAAATTATCATTACTAATGGACGATATGCAGCAAGCTATTGATTCAGTTTATACAGAAGTTCAAAAAGTAGAGAGTCATAAAGAAGAGGTAGCTAAAACGATTCAAACAATGGCCGCTACTTCTGAAGAAACTGCAGCGGCATGTGAAGAAGTCAGTGCTTCTACCACTGAACAGCTGCGTACTATTCAAACGGTTGCAGAATCAGCTGAACAGCTGACAAATCTTAGCTATCAGCTTCAACAAGCCATTAGCAGATTTAAGATATAACTAATAGGCCAGCCAGTTTTGCTATAAGGCACTAAGGGGTTGCCTATCCCGTTAGAAAGCAGAATAAGTGATGAAAATAGATAATGCAAAAAAGCCCTCTCATAGAATGAAGTGAGAGGGCTTTGTAATGCCTGTATTTCATTAGCAAACCAACTAACAGGATCGAAAGAGAAACTGGTAGAAACAGATCATCCATTAAAATTAGAAGGTGATCATTAGGTAGAAGAATGGCAGAAAACTTATAAGGAATGTCTACTTATGTACTGACAGTTGAGAATTCAATCAATTGGTGGTTTAGATCTTCTAATTCAAAAAATTAAAGGAGATAAAAAGGCAGGTAGGCTTGATAGAGACATCATAAAAAATCACATGTATAATCGTTATTGGGAAATAAAAATAGTAAAAATGTGATTGACTTTATTTTTAGCTGCATGTTATATTGATTGTCGGCTGTTAAAAACAGTCGTTCTAGCAATTTTAAAAAATAAAAAAGTAGTTGACTTTTGTGTCGATAATTGTTATTATAATATAGCTGTCGCTGATAACG
>NZ_MAYT01000027.1 GCF_001685015.1 Pseudobacillus wudalianchiensis | reverse complement strand
AGGGTTCAAATCCCTCCTTCTCCGCCATACATAATTTAAACTAAACCCTCATTTTTCTCTATTCTGAAAAATGAGGGTTTTTATACATGGCTTACGAGATGAAAGAGAAATGGTTTTTCAGTCAGTTTGTGTCCTAAAAAGAGAATAATCAGATCTGAGTCACTAATCTGGAAAAACGCATTCCCGAGGACGAGTTTTTTCTAACTTATAAAAGGATTTTGCCAATCTATATTGAAATAAAACCATAACCACGAAAGGGGATGGTTTTTTTGGTCTTAAAGGGAATTAAAAATTTTGAGGATTTAGATGACTTTATATTTGAAAATAAAGTTGACATCCGATGCAAGGAGAGCAGTCTTTCTGTGACGTTAATAGAACCGACTGAAGAGGAGGAGGGCATTATTGCTCTTATACTAAGTGACGGATCGCAGTTAGAGCTGCCAGTCGACCAGTTGGACGATTATTTGGAAGTTGTGCCGATGGAGAAATAAAAAGCAAGGTCCCTTTTATGCAAAAGGGACTTTTTGTTGATTAGCTTGTATCAATTTCACAAAAAAGATAAATGGTAAGAGGGATATGACTCTTTTTGCCGAAGTACAAGGGAAAAGGGGTGGGTAAAATGATATTTCCAGTAACTAGAATAGATGAAGATGTAGTACAAGGTGAAGAAAAGTGTCTAATATGTAGAACAAAAATTGATTATGTAGCTGTTGTCAAGGGAGAGTGTTCCACAGAAACCTACCGTAAAATATACTTGGGCAAAGAAGTAACAGATCAAGTAATTGTATTAGAGAGCATTAGTGTAAGCGGCGGAAGAAGCCGAGCTGCTAATGTAGAAGTGAATGTTAAATGTCCAAAATGTAAGGCTATTAACAAGTTCAAAAATATATATAAGTTTTAGTAAGCGCAAGAATAGTTTGCTTTTTAAATGCTTATGATGACTAAAGTTTAGGTCAACAGATAGAGAGGAATCAGAGTATTACTTGATTAGCTATCGCCGTCACGGCTGCAGTACTTTTAGGGGTGACACTAGCCCCAAGGCCCCTCGTACGTTAATTTTTAAAATCTTCATTTTCTGCATGAATTGAGGGCTATTTGGAAATAAAATGAGTAGGGCTGCTTTTTAAAGGAAATAAGCTCAGGATCAGTTTTATAAAGGAGAGGGGTTATCGTATGGAGAACATTGAAGTAGGCGAAGTGTTTACAATTAGTGATGAAAATGACCAGGATCAAAAAGTGGAGGTGCTGGCGGAAATTAACATTGAAGGAACCCAGTATGTTGCTGTTGCTTTCGTAGAGGATCTTCAAGAAGAAACCGAAGAAGACATCGATATCTTCTTTTTAAAAGTAGACGAGGATGGAGACTTTACAGCTATAGAAAGCGATGAAGAGTTCGACAAAGTTTCAGCAGCCTTTGATGAAATCATGGAAGACTAGTGGTCTTCAGGAAACCATTTTAATTTAATAAAAAAGCTCCGTTAATAAGGACGGCTGTTTTTCAATAGTGGATTGTGGCGGAAAGCGTCCGCCTGCAGCAAAAGTCAACAACCAAGTATAACTGAGCTAATAAAGAGAAAAAAGTCGGCAGTGGTCTGTTGGCTTTTTTCTTTTTATAGCTCGGATGATAAAAATGTAGTTTAACAGCTAGTCATCATGTAAAATTTATCTAATCACTCTGTTAAAAATAGCAGAAAGGAAGTGTTTTATGAAACATGAATTAAAAGAAGTGATCAGAAAGTGTGATCTCGCCATTAAGCAGGAGGATTTTGACAAGCTAATGAATTACTATACTGAGGATGCGATTCTGGTTATAAAGCCAGGGAGGATTGCCAGAGGCAAAGAGGAAATTAAAAAAGCATTTATAGCCATTGCCCAATACTTTAACAATTCTCTTGTGCCAACACAGGGGGAAATGACTATTTTAGAAGCAGGTGATACGGCGTTAGTCATTTCCCAAACATTCCTTGATGCTGATAAACAAGAAGTTGACTATTCTATGGATAGAAGAGCAACCTACGTATTTAAGAAAAATTCACATGGAGAATGGCTTTGTGCCATCGATAACTCATATGGAACGGACTTAATAACTAACGAAGGATTGAAAACGATCTAACATGTTTGTTAAATATTATTTTATAAAAAAGTCCCGAATTCCGGGGCTTTTATTCGTCTCTATTTTAAGATGAAGCCGCTTAATACCATAAGTATATTTAACACTATATGCCATACAACAGAGGGAATAATGCTTTTCGATTTTATTGTAATCCCACCATAAAACATTCCGCCAATAGAAAATGCTATACAAACAAGCCATGGGAAACCGAGAGAATAATGTTGTAAACCAAACCCTAAGCTCGTTATAACGACTGCCCATTTTTCACCGAACTGTTCTGAAAAGCGGCTTAAAAGAGCTCCTCTCCAAATGAGTTCTTCTAATAGGGCATTTACAGTGGAAAAAACGATAGCCAGAAACCAGATTTCTCGAATAAAAGACCAGCCGTTTAGAACAACGAATGGCGTGAATATTAAAATATTTACTATTACAGCGATGAGTAGAAAGAATTTAACCTTCGCTTGATGAAAGCCTGACCAAATGAAGGGAAAATAAATGAATCCGTTCCATTCAGGCTTCCTCCAATACTTGATGAATGGAGAACGAGAAAAGAGAGCTGGTATGGCCAGTAGAGTGAGGATTATCACTAATGAAAAGCGGTTTAAAAATATGTTTAATTCTTTTGCTTCTATGTGAATAACCCAATGCGAATTTATATACAAATACATAAAGAAGCCTATGCCAAAAAGTATATTAGTAATGACGAATAGTCTTATAGACTTATTGGAACAAATAAATAAATAAATAGAACATAAGATCCATAAACAAATCAGAAAATAACTTTTAGTTTGTAGGGAAACAATAAGCAAAACAAATAAAGATAAGCAAACTGTATTCCTAACGAATGTATGACCTATATTCATCTCCTCCCTTAATTGAGTATGCATGGTTTAATTATAACTAAAGTATTTGAGAAAGATTTAAAAATTAACACTTAAATTGAAGAGATAGCGGCAGTAAAAGAGTTAGAAATGGTTTGGGAATGGTAAAGATATGGCGTTAACAATACATCGATGAGCAGGATTCCACAAACTTTTAGCAAGAACGCTCAATTACTCTCATTAGGTTATTAGGTCTTGGAGACAGCTATTATTTGGATAGTTTAGAACGAACGAAATGGATCTTTCAATAATTAACAAACCTAAACAGTGCTTATCCAAAAATACATCTACCCTCATGTTGATTTAACTGACATTAAGACAAAGATTAAATTAGTAATGCTGCATAAGAATATCAAAGAAGGGCAATAATTCAGGATGAAGAAATCTTAAGGGAGGGATAAAAATGTCCAAAGTTGTTATCAAAGTAACCGATAATGGGCCAGCTATCGTTACAGGAGATGTAGAGCTAGTGGATGGCGAAGGGAATCCGTTCAACATTGGAGAACAGTTCAAGTTGTGTCGTTGTGGTTTGTCCAATCACAAACCGTTTTGTGACGGTTCACATCGCGGTAAGTTTGAAAGCAAAGTAAGGGCCAATTCGTGAATCGGAGCCTATTCAGCCTTTCTTAAATAGGTGGTAAATTACTTTAAATTAAACAGTCATCATTCAATCGTGGAAATGTGAACAACTGATGGAAATACGTAAGAATGTCTGACCAGTATGAAGACAACGTACGATATTCCGTGCTGCAAATACATAACAAAATAAAAACGGCGTGCCAACAAGGTTGTTTGCATGCTATTTCCTGTCGTTTGAATGATATAAAGCTTCATCTTCTTATTGCGGATGGTGGCCGGTGCGCTGATACTCTCCAACTTATGGTTTTTGTATATCCTCAATTATAGAAATCTAATGTGTAAATTGGGTGTGGCTTTATAATCATTTGCAATTAAATTTAATTCAAATCCTGTATTTCGATAAATGGAATAAAGAGTAAAAGGGAATACATTTTCTTCATCGTATAATTTGTTGTAAACTGAATTTATACAGCTAGTTAAATGATTTATTGTAAGATAAATGGTTATGAATAAAAACAAGGGGAAACTAAAATGACAAAGAGAAATGAAATCGGCTATAAAGAGGAGTTGCCGCTAGAGCAGCGTGAGGAATTACTCAGAGCATTAAAAGCTCGTTTTGAAAAAAACATGCATCGTCATAAGGATATTGAATGGGTTAAAGTCCAAGAAAAGCTGGAAGTTAACAATGAAAAGCTGTGGTCGCTCCATGAAATGGAAAGAACAGGTGGCGAACCAGATGTCGTGGGCCATGATAAAAAGACGAACGAATACATTTTTTGTGATTGTTCAGTGGAAAGTCCTAAGGGGCGCAGAAGTGTTTGTTATGATCGCGAAGCGCTGGAATCAAGGAAGAAACATAAACCAGAAAATAATGCGGTTGATATGGCGGCTGCCATGGGCATTGAACTTTTAACAGAAGAACAATATCGAGCGTTGCAGACGCTTGGGAATTTCGATATGAAAACGTCGAGCTGGGTACAAACGCCTTCTGATATTAGAGAACTCGGCGGTGCACTTTTTTGTGATTATCGTTTCGGGCATGTCTTTGTCTATCACAACGGAGCAGAATCTTACTATGCCGCCAGAGGATTTCGTGGCTCGCTAAGGGTTTAAAGTTCACACGATAAAATGTAGATTTGAGAACGAATCGCATAGAGAAAGGTTTTACCAATTGGGTGCTTTTCTGGAGCAATGAACCACGTCCAATTTCTCAGTATAAAATGGAGAAATTGGACTTTTTAGTATGGTCATTTCCTTTAGGTCGCAAATCAGCACCTTCCTGATGCTTCCCATATAAATCACATCTCTTTTTTTTAGTAACTAGTCAATTGTTTAACTAATTTTTCGAAAAATATATCATAATTCGACAAAAATAATGGTAATTCGACAAAACTAGTTGACCTTTAAGAGATAATCGTATAGAATTTTTACATATTTCTAAAAATGAGGGTTCAGTATGAAAAATAAATTATTCAGGAAAAAAAATATTGAGGAATTGCTGAAAAAAAAGGGAGATGTCCAGCTGCAACAAACATTAGGAGCTTTTGATTTAATGCTGCTGGGGGTTGGTGCCATTGTCGGAACAGGTATATTTATCCTTCCTGGGACAGTAGCCGCGAACCACGCCGGACCAGCTATCATCTTTTCCTTTATTATAGCTGCTATCGTCTGTGCATTGGCAGCTATGTGTTATTCAGAGTTTTCTTCATCCGTGCCGGTAACAGGTAGTGCCTATACGTATGGATACATTGTGTTTGGAGAATTAGTCGCTTGGTTAGTTGGATGGGCTTTACTGTTAGAATACGGTTTAGCCGTTGCAGCGGTTGCAACTGGCTGGTCTGCTTATTTAAGTGCTCTGTTAGAAGGCTTTAATATTACTATTCCAAAGGCCATCTCCGGTTCTTTTAATCCAGCAGATGGAACATATGTAAATGTACCGGCTATCGCCATTATATTTGCCACTGCTTTCTTATTAACGCTTGGAATAAAAGAATCTACGAAATTTAATATGATCATGGTATTTATTAAAGTAGGGGTTATTCTTTTATTTATTGGCGTGGGTATTTTTTATGTTGAGCCTGCTAATTGGCAGCCATTTATGCCATTCGGAGTAAATGGTGTTATGAGCGGGGCAGCCCTTGTTTTCTTTGCTTATCTAGGGTTCGATGCTGTGTCGTCAGCGGCTGAGGAGGTAAAGAATCCACAACGTAATATGCCAATTGGAATTATTGGTTCATTATTTATTTGTACAATCCTTTATGTAGCTGTTTCGCTTGTTTTGACTGGGATGGTTCCATATACAAAGTTAAATGTAAGTGATCCAGTTAGCTTTGTGATGCAGTTAGTTCATCAAGATTGGATAGCTGGCGTTATTTCACTTGGTGCTGTTGTTGGGATGATGACCGTTATACTTGTTATGTCATATGGCGGGACTAGACTTCTTTACGCGTTTGGCCGCGATGGATTGCTGCCGAAAAGCATGTATGAGCTTAATAAAAAATATAAAACTCCTGTTAAAAATACGTGGGTCTTTGCAACACTTGTAGCTTTTTGTGCCGGCTTCGTCCCATTATCTAAACTAGCAGAACTAGTAAACATGGGAACGTTACTTGCATTTACAATCGTTTCAATCGGCGTTATTTATTTAAGAAAAAATAAGAGTATACCATCGAGCGGGTTTAAAGTACCATTCTTTCCAATTCTGCCAATTTGTTCATTCTTGTTATGTTTATTTTTAATTACCCAGCTCTCTATTTATACGTGGATTGCATGCGGTATTTGGTTTGTGTTTGGGTTAATCCTCTATTTTTCTTATGGTAAAAAGCATAGCGTAATGAATAAAGAATAAGAAATACACAAAGTGAGCTTACATAAACAATGTAAGCTCACTTTTTTAGATGAAGATAGAGAGAACAGTCTGTTCCATCACTTTCATTTCAATTAAAGCGCTTTTTATTAAAAGGGCCTAGAGATCGCTTTATCTACCCGTGTAACCCATCTACTCTACCCGAATTCCTCCCGTAGCCTTGTTAGTCAGCTTTCACTTCTTTTATTACTAAACCTCTTCTTACATATTCTCTAAATTGAGCAAAATTGCTGAACTAAATAATTTCGTTGTTACTTGCAGGTAAGTTCATTCAAATTGGTGTATTTAAAAAATAAATAGTAGTTAAAAATGAAAAAGTGTATACAAAATAATAGAAAATGTATACAATGATCTCGACTTAATCTACAAAGTAAGGAGAAAATAATCATGTTAGTGAATACAAAAGAAGTTTTAACACAGGCACAACAAGGACGATATGCAGTAGCCGCTTTTAATGTATATAACTTAGAAACTGCCCAAGCAGCCATCCAAGTAAGCGAACAGGAGGATACACCTGTAATTATCGCTTTAGGAGAACGTTATTTCCCTACAGTAGATGTGGAGGGGTTTTCTGCCATGGTCAAGGCAATGGCTGAAAAAGTAAAAGTACCGGTTGCACTTCATCTCGATCATGCCTACGAAAAAGAATCCATTATTCGTGCGATTCGCGCGGGCTTTACCTCCGTTATGTACGATGGCTCTAAATATGATTTGGAGCAAAATATCCATTTCACCAAAGAGATTGTGGAAATTGCCCATATGGCGGGCGTCTCTGTTGAAGCAGAAATTGGTTCTGTGGCAAGGGGGGCATTCTCAGATGAGGAAGAGGGAGATGGGACTTTAACAGATCCTCAATCAGCCGAGGCATTTGCAACTGAAACAAATGTTGACTTTTTAGCTGCGGCGATTGGTACCGTTCATGGAATGTACAAAGGAGAGCCTAAAATTGATTTAGCCCTTCTAGAAAAAATTCGTGCAGCAGTTGGGATTCCACTCGTCTTGCATGGAGGCTCTGGAACGCCAGAGGATATTTTGAAGAAAGCAATCGAATTGGGAATTTGTAAAGTAAACGTCAATACAGAAGTTTCCATGGCGGCTGTTTCCTACCTTCAAGATTACGCTGAAAAGCAGCAACAAATGGCTCATCTATCTACCATCATGGCAGAAATGCAGCAAGCAATGGAACCTGTAATGACAAAATTTGTCCGCTTGTTATCAAAAAAGTAAAAGAGCAAAATGTGCCCTCGGGAAATGCTGAGGGCACATTTTGTTTATTTACTCATTACATGGAGATAAAAGCTCAAGTCATTTTCTATATGTTTTTTCATCAAACTTTCAGCCTTTTCTTCATCTCTCGCCTTGATTGCTTTGTAAATTTCTTCATGCTCATCAATAAGATGAGGACGATTGTAGATGACAACTGTTTTTCTAAACAAATAAATAATCGCTTGCATCCGATCAATAATATCAATCATGACAGGATTATTGCTTGCTTTCACAATATCATTGTGGAAACTTTCATTGGCAAGCATGATTTCTTCTTTCGTGCCCTTTCTGCCAAT
Organism: Pseudobacillus wudalianchiensis; assembly: GCF_001685015.1. Classification (GTDB taxonomy): domain Bacteria; phylum Bacillota; class Bacilli; order Bacillales; family Domibacillaceae; genus Pseudobacillus; species Pseudobacillus wudalianchiensis. Next base: position 444,695 of record NZ_MAYT01000027.1, on the reverse strand, counting down.
CTCAACATATTCGTGCAGTTTTTCTATTTCATTTTCTTTTAAAAAGTTCGCCGCACATCGGGCCGAGTATCCTTCTAACAGGATGCGCACACTAAACATGTTTCGTAAATCCTTCTCCGTTGGACTGACTACTCTCTTATTAACGACCAGTCCTTCATATTCTAATTTTCTTATCGAATCTCTTATTGGTGTTCTGCTGACTCCAAGCTCGGCAGCAATTTTTTCTTCAACGATCTTAGTACCACTAGGAAGCTCACCATTTAAAATTTTATCGCGAAGAATTTCATAACAATGATGATACGCCGGTCGTGAGCTGTTACTTTCAAGCACAAATTCCACCCCAACTTTTCCATTCTAATTATATCCATCATACCAAATTATTTTAATGAAAGCATTCTGAAGAAAGAAGGAAAAGCTTTATGCAGTATAAGGAAGGTTTGAATGTACACAAATTTTATAAAAATGTATACAATTAAATTATTTTGGTATACAATTTAATCGTAAACAAAAATGCAAGCGGTTGCTTGCAAACTTTCAATTCCCACGCGGATGGCTCGACCAATTAGGAAAACTGTTTTCTTAAGAGGTTATCGGCTTTTTATAACATAAGTATTGGGAGGAACACAGCATGACAAAAAAGATCGGCTTTATCGGACTAGGAATAATGGGAAAACCGATGTCTTTAAATCTTATTAAAGCAGGACATATAGTAACAGTTAATGATCTGAATCAAGAGGCAGTACAAGCATTATTGGAAGCGGGTGCAACCGAAGCTCGTTCACCAAAAGAAGTAGCAGAAAACAGTGAAATCATTATTACAATGCTGCCAGCATCTCAACACGTACAATCTGTTGTTTTAGGGGAGAGTGGCATTTTAGCAGGAGCAAAAGAAGGCTCTATTATTATCGATATGAGTTCGATTACCCCAACTGTTTCGATTGAACTGGCAGAAGAAGCCGCAAAAAGAGGCGTTGGCTTCTTGGATGCACCGGTCAGCGGTGGTGAGCCTAAAGCAATTGATGGTACGTTAGCCATCATGGTCGGCGGTAAGGAAGACGTATTCGAAGCAGCAGAATCAGTTTTATTGGATATGGGAAGTGCTGTCACATTAGTTGGAGACAACGGCTGTGGCGTAACAGCCAAATTAGCGAACCAGATCATTGTAAACCTTAATATTGCTGCTATGTCAGAAGCCCTTGTATTAGCAGCAAAGGCTGGAATCGATATTGAAAAAATGTATCAAGCAATTAGGGGCGGATTAGCGGGAAGTGCGGTGCTTGATGCAAAAGTTCCGTTAATCCTTGAAAGAAATTTTGCACCAGGCGGAACCATTGCGATCAACATGAAGGATATTACGAACGTAATGGATACTGCTCATGAAATTGATGTTCCTCTTCCATTATCAAGCCATTTATTAGAAATTTTCCATGCGTTAAAAGCGGATGGAAAATTAATGGATGACCATGGCGGTATCGTTCAGTATTACGAAAAACTTGCAAATGTTGAAGTAAGGGGATCTAAGCGATGAGTTCGAACAAAAGACTAGTAGAAGAAGTTTTTAACAAGATACCTTCTGTTGATACAGGCTTTGTTAATGAGATGATTGAAAAGGAACTTAAGAACTTAAATAAAAAAATAATTGTATTAGATGATGATCCAACCGGTGTTCAAACGGTACATGGAATTTCTGTTTATACAGACTGGTCTTTGAACAGTATTGAGAAAGGCTTCCAAGAAGACAACTCGATGTTTTTTATCTTAACAAACTCACGTGGATTTACAGCTGCCGAAACAACGAAAACGCATCAAGACATTGCTGCTAATATTGTTGAAGCAGCGAAAAGAAACCATCGTGAATTTATCATTATTAGCCGGGGGGATTCAACACTAAGAGGTCATTATCCATTGGAAACTCAAGTGTTAAAAGAAACGGTTGAAGCAAGCTCCACTAATAGATTTGATGGCGAGGTCATCCTTCCTTTCTTTAAAGAAGGCGGACGCTTCACAGTTGATAATATCCACTATGTTCAATATGACGAGTACCTAGTTCCTGCAGGGGAAACAGAATTTGCAAAAGACCGCACCTTCGGCTATACCAAATCGCATTTAGGTGAATGGGCTGAAGAAAAATCAAACGGTGAATATAAAGCGGATAACATGACGTATATTTCACTCGATAGTTTGCGTTCACTAGATATTGAAACTATTGAACAGCAGCTGCTTGCAGTGAAAGATTTTAATAAAGTCATCGTGAATGCCGTTGATTATATAGACGTTAAAATTTTTACTATTGCTTTAATTAGAGCCATGAATAAAGGGAAGAATTTCATGTTCAGAAGCGCAGCTGCACTAACGAAAGTAATCGGAGGCGTAAGTGATAAAAAACTGCTCACCCGTGAGGAAATGATGAGTGAAGATACCAGCAATGGCGGATTAGTCATCATTGGCTCCCATGTTAAAAAGACGACAGAGCAGTTTGAAGAACTGAAAAAATCGGATGCCGTTGCATTTATTAAATTCAATGTTCATCTTGTGCTAGAACCTGAAAAATTCGAAAAAGAGCTTGATAGGGTAGTAGAGGCGACAAATAAGCTTATTACCGAAGGAAGAAATGTTGCCGTTTACACCACAAGAGAAAGACTAGATCTTGGAGAAGGCAAAAAAGAAGAAGAATTGAAGCTTTCTGTAAAAATTTCCGATGCTGTGACAAGTATCGTAAAACGATTAAAAGTAAGACCTTCCTATATTATCGCTAAAGGCGGTATTACTTCTAGTGATATTGGAACAAACGGTCTTGAAGTGAAAAGAGCAACGGTAGCAGGTCAAATTCGACCTGGAATTCCTGTCTGGACAACAGACAGCGAAAGTAAGTTCCCCGGAATCTCTTATGTTATCTTCCCGGGAAACGTTGGGACAAAAACAGATTTAAGAGAAGTTGTTGAAATGCTAAGTAAACAGTAATTCATAAAGGAAATAATTTTTTCAAAAAACGGTTTGGCCCTAAAGTAAGGAGTAAACACTCATTATATAGTCTTTCAGTAAGAATGATTTATCATCCAGAATTAGACGATAGAACCTGAGCAAACTCCTTACGGAAGCGGCCTCTTTTTATGAAGTCACGAAGGAAAAGAGGGAGATCGAAATGCCGATTATTTCAGTTACTTTGGGGGTTGCCCTATTACTAGTATTAATGATGGCTTTAAAGTTAAACGCTTTCGTATCATTAATTATTGTTTCGCTAGTAGTAGGAATTCTAGAGGGAATGACACCGATTGAGGCAGTCGAGTCGATTGAAGCTGGTCTAGGCGGAACACTTGGGCACCTTACTATGATCATTATCTTTGGTGCTGTTCTTGGTAAATTAATGACCGATTCAGGTGGTGCACAGCGTATCGCCACAACATTGATTAATGCCTTCGGAGAAAAAAGAGTTCAACTCGCTGCTGTTATTACAGCTGCTGTTGTTGGAATCGCTTTATTTTTTGAAACAGGGGTTGTTGTTTTAATTCCATTGGTGTTTACCATTGCTGCAGCTGCTAGAGTGCCGGTCCTATATCTTGGTATGCCGGTAATTGCTGCCCTAATTACGATGCACGGGTTTGTACCCCCGCATCCTGGCCCAACGGCGGTTGCAAATGTTTTTGGTGCGAATATTGGTTTAACCATGATTTTGGGTATCATCATTGCGATTCCTGCATTTATTCTCGCAGGTCCGGTTTATACAAAATTATTTAAAAAAGAATCTTTAGAAATCGAAATTCCAAAAGGTTTATTTAATCCTAAGAAATTTAAAGAAGAGGAGCTTCCGAATTTTGGAGTCAGTCTTTTCACAGCTCTTTTACCTGTTATTTTAATTGGGTTACAAGCAATTGTAGAAGTGTTTGCACCTGAATCATTTATTGCACCGTTAACTGACTTTATAGGGAATGCGAATATAGCCCTTCTCATCTCCGTCATTGTTGCCATCTTTACCTTTGGCTTAAATCTTGGCAAGAAAATGCCGGAAATTATGCAATCTCTTAGTGAGGCTGTAAGCGGAATCGGGATGATTCTCTTAATTATTGCAGCTGGCGGTGCGTTCAAACAAGTATTGATTGACAGCCACATTGACAAATATATTTCTGATCTCATGGCTGGCTCTACCCTTTCACCACTGCTTCTAACTTGGCTAATTGCGGCCATTCTAAGGGTTGCTGTAGGTTCAGCAACAGTAGCAGGTATGACAGCCGCTGGTATTGCTGCACCTCTTGTTGCTTCAACGGGTGCAAGCCCCGAGTTAATGGTATTAGCCGCTGGTGCGGGAAGCGTTACCTTCTCACACGTGAATGATGCAGGTTTCTGGATTTACAAAGAATACTTCAATCTAACAATTGGAAAAACAATCAAAACATGGTCAATCATGGTAACGATTATTTCTTTAGTTGGGCTTGCTGGTGTCCTCATCCTGGATCTGTTTATGTAATTTCTCAAAAGGCACTGTTCTTCGGAACAATGCTTTTTTTTCATAAAACGTATCATTTATATGGCTTCACTATAGAAGTGACTGTTTCATACGAATTGAAGCCCAGCATAGAATGCATACGTTTTTCTTCTTTTAACTTTTCATGCTGCACGGTAGGGTTCTTGTCTATTGGGATCACAAGAAGCGTTAAAACAAGAAAAGGCCGCAAAGCTTTCTTGAAAAAGCGCTTTGCAGCCTTAGAATTTCTTGTTTTACTTGAATAAATCTTAATATTTATAAGATTGCCCACCATCGATTGGAATAACAGTTGCGTTGATGAAGCTAGATTGATCAGACAGCAGGAAGGCTACTAAATAACCTACTTCTTCTGGTTTGCCGAAACGTTTCATTGGATTGGGCTCCACAAATTGTTTTCCTACCTCTTCCCAGTTGTCTGGATCCATTTGTTTTAATGATCCTTCGACCATGGGTGTCATGATGGCGCCTGGTGCAATGGCATTGATGTTGATGCCATATTGACCATATTCGATTCCAGAGTTTCTTGTTAGCCCGACCACGCCATGCTTGCTAGCTGCATAACCGGATTGGTTTCCTACCCCACGAATACCGCCAACAGAAGCAGTATTAACAATAGAGCCAAAACCTTGTTCTTTCATGACTTTCAATACGTATTTCAAACCATAGAACACACCATTTAAGTTGACATTAACTACTTTTTGGAATTCTTCAATACCAAAATTCTCTGTTAGGTCTTGTTTTCCTTCAATTCCTGCATTGTTGAAGAAACCATCAATTTTTCCGAATTTCTCAACTGTTTCATTTACATAGTTTTCAACTGCTTTTTCATCTGCCACATTCGCAGTGATAAGCAACACCTCTGCATTTGGTGCAACTTCTAACACTTTATTTTTTGTTTCCTCTAATGAGGCAGCGTTTAAATCAACGAGTGAAAGCTTTGCTCCTTCTTTTGCTGCTTGTAGGGCAGAGGCTTGACCTAAACCAGATCCAGCACCTGTAATCAATATCACTTTCTCATCAAAACGATTGCTCATTGAACATTTCCTCCTTTATTCTTTCGTAGGAAGCGATGAATAACCTACGTTTAAATCTCCTCTTGAATGACCTTTATTTAAATTATCTCCAATTAAGTATGTAAAACGATGTAAATCAACAGATCTCGGGTAATATAGATGATCCAGTAAGGTTAGAATCATAAAAAAGCAGTTCACTTTTTTCAATGCGAAACAAAAGGTTGGTTTCCCAATGGATTATTGAGCTGTATACCCGCCATCAACTATTAAGCTGTTGCCAGTCATGAATGAAGAATCATCAGAAGCTAAGAACAGGACCGCTTTTGCCATTTCTTCTGCTTTACCAAGACGTTTTAGCGGTGTGGCTGCAGCTAAAGCTTGTTTGCTTTCTTCCGGAATAATAGGTGTATCAATAAAGCCTGGACACAATGCATTAATACGTATGTTTTGTTCTGCATATTCAAGTGCAAGTGAGCGAGTTAAGTTAATCACGCCGCCTTTTGCTGCGTTATAGGCTGCTGAACCAGGTGACCCAACCCAACCGTACATAGAAGCTGTATTCACAATCGTACCGCCATCTGTTTTTAACATTTCGCGGATGGCTTCACGTGCTACTAAGAAGACGCCATCTAAGTCAACATTTACGGTATTGCGCCATTCTGAGTACTCTAAATCATGTGAAGGATGGACCCGGCCAATACCAGCATTGTTGAAGACAATATCTACTTTTCCGAACATTTCAATGGTTTGTTTAAATATATTTGCGACCTCTTCTTCATTTGTAATATTTGCTTTTACAAAAAGGGCTTCAGCGTTCAGGGCTTTCAACTCTTTCTCAAAAGCTTTCCCTTTTTCCTCATTTAAATCAACAAGAACCACTTTGGCTCCTTCTGATACGAATAAACGCGCTGTTGCTGCTCCAATACCAGATGCTCCACCAGTAATCACAGCTACTTTGCCTTGTAATTTTCCCATTCTAAGCCCTCCTAGTATTAAGATTTTCTTGTCACATTCAAGAGAAAAGTGTTAGACAGGTTTATTGTCTGTACTATTTTGTTTACAATTTAATTGTACTATCCTGTGTATATTTAACAATCATTAAGATCCTATAAGGTGTCTACTAGTTAGACACTTATGGTGAATCTGTCTATTTTGAGAGGAGGCTTTTTTTTGAAGAGTGAACAAATTCCAGCATCTCAACGACAAAATCGAACAAAAGAACATTTAAAGCAGGCATTGATTGAACTCGTAAAGGAAAAAGGCTACCATTCCGTTACTGTCAAAAACATTGTCGATTATGCCTCTTATAATCGCAGTACTTTTTATACCCATTACCTAGATAAAAATGAATTAGCTGGAGATTTGCTTGTTTCTATGCTTCGAGGGTTAGAAGTTTCAGTAGGCAGACCGTATGTACCTGGCCACAAAGTTTACACTGCTAAGCTAGATGCACCATCTTTTAATATCGTTTCTTATATCTATAAAAATCGGAATTTTTTTGAACTGATTAACTACGATGACACATTACCAGGCTTACATACAGGATTTCCTCAAACGATCTTAAAAATTTATGAGGAACAATTTATTTTCGAAACAATCAACAATACCCCAGTCAATATGGATTACTTTAAACGATATACAGCCTATGGCTTTTACGGACTTCTCCAGAATTGGATCCAAAGCGGCTTTAGGGAAACCCAAGAGAAATTTATTGAAGAGGCCATTGATCTAACGAAAACACATATTTACTCATTTAAGTATATTGGACAGAACTAAGTAAGAGCTAAAGTTGAAAGGGAAAAAGAAAAGGAACGCTTCAAAATGGGAATGAAAAATACAGAGAAATTGTCGTTCATGTAAATGTAATTGGGATGGCAATGGGGGGACGCCCGTCTATAAGCAAATATTGGTTGCAGGATGCATCTATTGCATCTGCATTTATATGGCTAGCTGCCGAAGAGGAGGGGCTAGGCGGGGCGTTTGGCGCTATTTATCACTCTGAAGACGCAGAGGGGATCCGAAAGGCGTGAATGTTACGTACGACAGGCCCTCCATATTCCTGGTGACTGCCGTATTGTTACAGTAATAGGGATAGGAGAAATAGATGAGAAGCCGAAACCAAAGAAACATCTGCCTTTTGAAGAGATGGTGCATACAGACTCTTTTGGCTCTCGTTCTTAAAAGCAGAAAATATAGAATAGATTATGCCAGATAGGCCTTGTGGGGAAAAGACTTGGCAAGGCTTTTTTCGAGTGGGGAATTTGCCGGGTAGATTGTTTGATTTTTTACTATTTATTTAAAAATTTTCATTTTTTTGTTATATCTATTTATTTTGCGCTAATAATGACAAGTAAAATAAATGTTAATAAGCATAAATGAAGAATAAAGGGCTAAATGTTTATAGTATTCGCTTAGAAAGAGGGAGAGATGAAAATAAAAAGTAATTTTCGATGTCAACTTGGCGGAATAAAAGATGGAACTGTATAAAATTCAACCAATGGCTGCTTTGCTGGTCAGGAAGTAAGAGGTTGATCCCTATTGATTACGATGAATAAGGATCAACCTCTATTTTTATGCCTTTTTACAATATCGCGCCCAGCACCTTATCCTCTCACAGAAGTGATGACTTTATAGTCCAAATTATGAGGCAGTCACCATTTTAAATGTTAAGAATAATTTAAATGTATCACTTTATATTTAATTTGTTAAAGTATAAAGGAGAGTCGTTACGTATGGGAGAGAATAAGAAAGAAGAGAGTCTATGCCAGGCGCTTGAGCGTATAAACTTTTGGCTAGGAACGATCGATACAAAAATTACTTTCGTCATTAGTTTTACCGGCGTTTTCTTAGGATTGATCTTTGCTAGTGATACGATAATGAAAACTATACAAGTATGCCTAGAACAATTAAAGCTGTTTCAGCTAGAAGGCAGTCAATACCTCTTGCCGTTAATTTTCTTACTTCTGTTTATCAGTTCGATATTTTTCTTTAGCAGGGCCATTTACTCCTTTTTTTACGCTTTAAAGGGACGTATCGATCCAAATATATATCGTCAACTAGGAGTGGAGCCTCAGTCAGTGCCGTTTTGGGGAGCCGTTGCTAAATTAGATAATCATGTGGTGTTTAAATACAAAATCAATAACCTATCCGAGGAAGAATTGTTAAATGATTTAAGTTTGCAGATTTATGTCAATTCGATCATTTGTGCAAAGAAGTTTGAGCTTTATAACAAAGGCATCAATCAACTAATCATCGGAATTATGCTATTTGTTACTTTTAAAGTTATCTCTTTATTACCTAACTTGGTTTATTGAGTCATATGGAAAGACAGAAAAGAAGGGAAACATCTACTTCTAAAAAGATAAGTGTGGAAATGGTTGAGCTCCTTAATGCGGTTACACTAATAGCTCTTTTCTTTGACTACAAAAAGGGCGATTGAAGGGGGCTCAGGAGCATTCAATGAATGATAGAAAGAGATGAAAACCCAATGACTTAATGGGGAGTGGCTTGCCTATTTGCAAGCTTACAGCCAAAAGGGTTGAGTATCTTTTAGATATTCAACCTTTTTATTGATATAACTTCATGGCCAAGGTGAAGAACCGTAGATACAAACTATGTAGTAAAGGGGATAAGATTAACAGAGTCATTTATGAATAAAAACTCCAGTGCCAATTGAAACTTTAGATGATAATTCTAGAACATCATGATTAAACATTCTAATACATCCATGTGAGACATTCTTGCCGATTGAAGCAGGATTATTTGTTCCGTGTATACCGTAATGAGGCTTTGACAATCCCATCCAAAGCACTCCAAATGGCCCGCCTGGATTACGTTGCTTATTGATAATCGTGTATGTCCCAGAAGGTGTTGGTGACAATATTTTTCCAACTGCAATTGGGTAAGCTTTAATAAGCTTATTTCCATCAAAAAGTTTCAATTGATGTTGTAATGTTGATACGTCAATCCATTTCGCCATGAAGATCAACTCCATTTTTTAATTATTGTATGAATTAACTCAGGCGTTTGTTAATTAACAGGAATTGATTGAAGAGTTAATGAAAAAGAAAGCAAAACTGCTTAATAAACAGCTCGTTGAAAATGTGCCATTAAATAAATTGTATTCACCATAAAGTTCACCCAGTGTATCTAAATAATTTCGCGGGTGTGGAAAAGCACTTGCAACCTACAATGACTTATTATTTGACTGGCCGCAATTTGTAAAAGCAGGAGGCCAAGAACGAGGGTAGTCGGCTTCACGGCAATACCTGTACAGTCATTGTTCATGTTGAGGGCTTTGAAATGTTGAAACATTATCAACTGAGTGAATTAAGCCAAAATAAATAGCCAGGAAAAGCTCCTGGCTATGCCTTGTAAGATAAGGATGCAGTTATCAGCTGATATTTGTGAATCAATTTGTCCAATTCTTCACTGTATTTTAACGTTTGATCAGCATTAAGACCATCACGCAGTCCCGTTAAAATCATTAAGTTTCGAAGGTAGTCGATTCGATTCATTAGCTCCTCAACTGCTTTTACGTTAATCATGTGCATCCTCTCCCATTTTATCTATTTATTGGTTAAGAAGTATTTACACGTAATATTATATAGTTCTCTTGTACTAAATGGGGAGTTTCGACAAAATCTCTAAAAAGATTACAACAAGCGCGTTTAAATAGAAAAAAAGTCTGAAATCCATGATAGTCACATATTTTTTAACATTTTATGTGGTTTAAACCTTTTCCGGCAAAAACAGGAATGGAGTGTCAGTATGAAACCTAACAAACTTCCTATCATAATAATCCTTGTCTCATTTTTTATTGGTGCAATAGGCTATTTCTTTTTTACGAAGGTGTTTATACCGAACATGATGTAATGGGGCTTAAATTAGATACTGTCCAAGCTCTTTTTATGCACAGTTGGTTTGTCCCGTAAATGCAATGAATCGCTGCACCTTCTTAACAAGCTTGTGGAATCGTAATTGATCCAACCATACTTTTCGTACATTCAATTGAATCTCTTTTATAACTAATTCGATTATTTCTATCATTCTATTTCCATTAAGGTGCTATTTAATGAATTAGCTAATTTACTTCTAAAACGAAGGCGTAAAAGGCATCGCCATGAGATACGTTCGCTTCCTGTTCATCGATCCACCATATGCCATAAGAATAATAATACACTCCACTTTGCATCGGTGCAGTAAAGCTATTGTTTTTAATCATGACTTCATTTTCGTTGTTATTACTTATTTGTACAACATGAGACTCATTCGGCTTTGGTTCATAGTCTATTATGAATGATATAGTTTCACCGGGTTTAACTTTTACGGGCGTTTTGTCTTTTAAGAGCTCAACTGGCCCGGCAGTATCAACACAAGTACCTTTTCTGCTTTCGCTCCAACAATAAGTACCAAGCGTAGTTTCAAACCTTTCATTATCAATCTCTATAAAAACTTTTGGCGGCTTTCCTCCTGACAGTCCCTCATTTGAACATCCCATTAGATTAAGTCCAATAAGAAGGACTAATATAAATAACCACTTATTCATTCCTACACTCTCTCCTTAGTAGACGGTCTTATTTATTCTGACGTTATAAAACAAGATGTCATATTTACTGAACTTTTTTCCATTACTTGAACAACTAAGGGTTCTACTTATTCTCTAATAACTCCTTCCTTTACTTGACGCAATCCTATTCAGGGAATGGGTTTAGTGTCAATCTAAAGAGCTCTTTAGCTTTGAACTATCTTTGTTATCGTCAACAAAGAATTCGGTTATTTGTAAATCTATGTCTAATAATATGAGTGCACACAGAGCTTTCTTATGTGAATTCCTGCAGAAGCTTTTCGGTATTAGTTTCAAACGGCAGGGGCATATTGATAATGCTTTTTTAAGGAATTCTCTATTTTTAATGGCAACATGCAAAAATTCACCCTCTTTATGAAAAGAGGGATAGGGTGATTAGTATAAGGGACGTCGGTTTTGGCAAGGAGGAAATCCATTGATATCTTGGATCACTCGAGAATCATATTGTTTTAAAGCGAATTGAGTTTTATATAAATATTCAATCACGAAAACTTTCCCTCCGGATACTCTGCATAAAATACCTGAAGTTCCTTGGCCATTGGAAAATGAGATTCCTACGGGCTGCCCCATTAATTGGCTAACTTTGTCTTGCCATGGCATGTGGATCCCTCCCTTACATGCATCTTATGTATTGGATAGAGTTAGGTGCTTGTAAGGGGGAAATGAAGACAAGTCATGGGATCATCTAGAAAGAGTGTACATTGTACAATATAAAAATGACTAACTTTACTCTCTAAGCTGCTTTTGTATGAATTATTCCTCTGTTTTTTAAGAAAACCTGCTATTTTCATAACGAGCCCAATTAAAAAGTAAAGAACCCCATCTTCTACAATAATCAAACATATAAACGCAGCGGCGAATGCTCCTCCTTCACTGATGCCGCCCTCACTGTGGCTCATCTTTACAAAAACAGTTCCACCAAAAAAGCGAGAAAAGGACCAAGTATCACAGCAGTCAGCCCTGACCATACAAAATGAAGTTGATTATTTTTGTTTAAATGTATGGCAGCTCCATTAATCGTTAAGTGCAATATAATAATAAGCCAACCTAATAATCTGTCTCCATCCAAGTCATGACCTCCTAACATTATTTCTAAACCCGTATTATCGTAAAATTCCAGCTATCTTTGCACGTGAAGCATAAATGAACCATTGTTTGATAGAGAGGAGGGAGAATTAAAGGAAAGATGAAGCGTTTGCTGAAGAAAAACAAAAAACCTCCAAAGAGGAAGTTTTTTGTTAGGCCTTGATGAAAAAATAGTAGGAAGAAAAGACGATAAGAGCTAAACAAATCACAATGATTGATAAGGTATAGTAAGCTTGACTGGCCGCTGGGATCACAGGGACAAACAACAACAGCAACCCTGAAAGAACAAATAGCTTTCCGCCGAATCTATGAGTTTTTTTCCATACATCTTCACGAGCTAAGGTCCAAGGCGTCCGAATACCGATAAAATAATTAGGTTTAAATTTAGGACTTAAGTTGCCAATGAAGATAAATAACAAACCTACTAATTCAGGAACGATATAGGCTGGATTCACAATGCCTATGCCGCCTGTAATTTGCACAATCTGAGCTAAAAGTAAAAACACAAGAATTCCATTCATGACTCGAAAATATGAAGATTGAAATCTATTGAAATTGCTTTTCTTCGGATCAATTTTTGGGAGTATGGCAGTTAAAATATATAAGGCAATTATAATGATAGGAAAGATCAATGCACCGAGGGACTTTGGGCTGTAGCTGTCTGGAGCCCCTTTATAGTTCCAATGGACAGCGATCTGTTCGGGTAAATATGGATAAGAAATATAGGTTCCAATTAAGCTCAGCATTACTATACATAATCCAAACCAATTTCTCTTCATCTCATTTCCCCTCCTCATCTTTTGTTAAAAAATCCATAAACCAAGTGACAACATCTTCAAACACACTAGTATTTAACGAATAAATAATGTGCTGTCCTTTTTTCTCAGACTCTACTAAATTGGCTTGCCTCAATAAATTTAAATGATGAGAAATGCTTGGCTTTGTCATATTAAAATGACCAGCAATTTCCCCTGCAGTTAAATCTTCCTTTTTTAGTAAGTGGAGAATTTTTCTTCTGCTTGGATCAGACAATGCTTTAAAAGCTTCATTCATGTCAAACCCTCTTTTCTTATAACGCCTACTGAAAAATTAATTTAGGTATTTAGATAATTATCTAAATATATAATATGGCTACCTTCAAGGAAAGTCAATATATTCCTCCACAAGAACAGTTTCCCGCATCTTTCGCCTCTAACCTCTTTATGTAAGATAGAGTAAAGAAAAGGGTGGAAGTAAATGAGGGAAACAGAGCTGAAGTTAAGAGAAAGTTATCAAATAGTACAACGAGACGGGGAGGCATATTTCATCTGAAAGTTAAAAGGGTAAATCCCGCTGCCTTTGCCGTTTCTGCAGCAGGATTTTTAATGGCTTTTAATCTGATGGAAAACAACCAAAAGGAATTAGAGAAGGGGAGCCAGCTTGCTCAATCGTTCTGTGAGCATTTCTTTCCATTCATCTGCTAATTCTTCAACAGCCAAAATTCTTTTCATACCTTCGCTATCTTTTGGATTGCGGAAGTAAATTTCATTTGCCTCGAGGATGGATACCTGTTTTGAATGCGATTCTAGCAGTGTAACGTTAGAGTCTTTGCGAACGATCCCTTCTTCCAAAACCCGGCACAAATAGCCTGTAAATCCAGTCTGTACAATTCTTTTTAAAAGTGCAGGATTATTTGTTCTCTTCGTAATGGTGCTGCATGGAATTCTGCCTTGAGTTACTTGGATCACCGCTTCACCAAGACGGAAAGTATCCCCAATACAAACGTCTTTCTCCAGCATGTTCGTAACCGTTATATTTTCACCAAACGTAGAAGGGGAGAGAGGCCTCGCGAATTCTTTTTCCCAAAGTAAATAATGTTCATATGGGTACACACATACGGCACGGTCAGTTCCCCCGTGATATCGTAAGTCCGCTACTCCATCCCCTCGAAATCCTTCTTTCGTTAAAAAGGCTTCTTCAATAGCTTGTTTACAAATGCCTGTCTCCATTTCTTGATCATTTCCATACTTCATTGTTTTAGGTAAGCCAATTGAAAAGTTTTTTAGTTCAATCAATTTATTACTGTCCATTTTTATTTGCACCTGCTTCTCATGGATAATCGATCACTATTAAATTTTACCATTTATGCAAACGTTTTGTATGAAATCTTTTATAGATCATCTATTTACTCGTTTAATGATCAGCTAGAGAAGGAGGTAGTATATAATTAAATAACAGTGAATTATTATATTGAATATTCAGAATGTTTTTGTTACATTTGAGAGTAACTAATTATAGTAGAGCTCAATAAACATACTCATCGAGACATATACCCCTAGTAGAGATTTGGGAGGTCATAACGATGTTAGAAAATGAACATGCTTTGAAACAGAAAGCTGCAAGAAGTACAAATAGCTTTTCCAAACAATTATCGGGAAAGATAGATGACTTCCTTATTCTTTGTGTGTATGAGCAAGATCACAAGACACATGGATTAGAAGGTGCTGGTGAGGAGAGAGTGTCATCAGGTTTGCCAATCTTTATCGAAAATGCGAGTGCGAACTCATTTATTATTTGGGATCGGGTATATAGAGAGAGTGCCCAGGTTTTTAACAGTTTACGTGTTGCTGCACGAAATCGGTTAATTAGACAAATCGCTACTAATCTTGTGAACCATCTCTTAATGAAATATAAAAAATTTTCTCAACCCCTATCTTCCATCCTGAATGATAAAAAGTTGAAAAGCTCATCTATCCTCTACATCGAAAATATTTTGAAAAGAGATACCTTTTTGGTGAATGACGAAGCATGGGAAAGTTTTTGCAGATGGTGCCGCATGCATTTAACTGAATGGGTACTCGAAGAAATGGTGCAATCCCTTGGTTCTCATCGCTTAGAGACGTTAGATAAGAAAGAGCTAAATGACCTTTTTTATCAATCTATTTCAAAGAATTTATCTGAAGACCATGATTTTATTATCAGGTTTACAAGCATAGTTAATACTTACACATTAGAATGGATTAAGAAGATTAGCAGAACGTTAAATCTAGAAGATTGTACAGTATACGACATTGAAGCACTGTTTAATTTTAAAAAGGACTCTTTTTTCCACACATACTCTACGTTACCGCTCGAAAATGATTCAACTCTAGCTGCGAAAGACTTTTTATCCGTCATGAACAATGCACCCTATCAATCCGTTAGGGAAGCTCTTTATAAGAAAGATTTTGAAACAAATGAATTATCCTCTTGGCCTGTCATGCCTCTTATGAAAGGAAACATGACGGGTACACTTCAAATTAAGCCCTTTAAGAAAGATCATTATCGCTTTAATGCTGCTCATCCTATTATTAAGGATTCATGGGAACAAGCTGAAGGAGTATCAGACTTAGATGCAGATGTATTTGACGCGCTTTGTGCCATCTTTTTATCTAAAGCGAAACATTACAAAGATGTAGTGGAAGTCAAAATCGATGATTTGTTGTCTATTCGTGGATTAAAATCAAAATTGGGCGGAGAAGGCCGCCGAGGCGGTTATGAACTAAAACAACGGCGTCAAGTGTTGAAATCGCTTTCGGCAATTCAAAATTTGTGGATTGAGCTAGACAAAGCGATTATATATGAAAAAGGAAAACCAGTAGAAACAAAGCTTGAAGGACGAGCTTTTTTATTTGTTGATCAAGACAGACAAGATTGCCGGATAACAGAAGAAATGAACGAGAAAAAAATCCGTTATACCGTCGATCGAGTATTTGCCAAGTACTTATGCGGTTCGGGAAGGCAAGTAGCACTTCTTCCAGTGAAAGCGTTGCACTATGACCCATATCGTAAAACCTGGGAAAAGCGCCTGGCCAGATATTTAAGCTGGCGCTGGCGGATCCAAGCTAGAAAAGGCGATTTTCTACAGCCGAATAAAGTAAGTACATTGTTAGAGGCCATTAGTATCCATATGAATGAACGTATGCCTTCGCGTACGAGAGACCGATTGGAAAAAGCGCTGGATACGTTGCAGCAAGATGGGCTTATTCAATCCTGGCATTACGAAAAGTGGGATGAGTTGATTGCCGATCAAAAAGGGTGGGGACGTGTTTGGGCTCATTCGACGATCATCGTTGATCCGCCTGAATATATAAAAGAACACTACCGTCCGATTAAAAGGAAGCAATCGGTACTAAGTATGCCAAAAGTACAGCCGGTCCCTTATCGAACAGAAGAATCAAGTGAAGTAAGCGGGAGCCAAATAAGAGAAATGAGAGAAAGATTGAATCTATCCTTGCATGAGGCAGCAGAGGAGATAGGAATATCTTCTTCTTATTTGAGCAGCATTGAAAGAGGAATTAAACATCCATCCATTAAAATTCAGTCAAGATTGATCAAGTGGCTGGATCGCTTCGTTTAACAGTTCAAAGAACACTGTATCCATTTTTAAAGATGGCTACGGTGTTCTTTTTTGTGCAACAGCACAGACAGTATGAAGTAAAAAAAGTCTATCTTATCCATTTGTCGAGGTTATGAAGTATAAAGTCGGGACTATCATGATCATTAAAATTCTTTACACTATTTCATCTCCTTATATAGCGAGGGTTGTACAGCTTTTTTAAAAAATTTACTCTTTAACAATTAAATAATCTAAGTATCTTTTATTTTTCTAATTGTTGAATGGGGTTTTGTATGATAGCAACCAAGGATGGATGTCTATTCAAATATGTTAAATCGGGGTGAAAAGCATGAACAATGAAAGCGTTTCCGAAAGAAGTCTCGAATCATTATTTTATCCTCATTCTGTTGCAGTATTAGGAGCATCGAAGAACCCTAACAAGCTTGGTTATATTCAGATAAAAGCATTAATAGATGGAGAGTTTGGCGGAGACATTTTCCCGATTAATCCTAATTCGACAGAAATAGAAGGATTGACGTGTTATCCGTCTATTATGGACGTACCGAAGCCTGTAGATTTAGCGATATTTTGTGTCAGCGCGAATCAAATTCAGCAAAGCCTGGAAGAGTGTGCACAGAAAAAGGTAAAAGCGGCCATCATCTTTGCTTCCGGATTTTCTGAGACAGGTGAAGAGGGAGCAAAACAGCAAGAGGTTCTTGCCGAGATTGCCAGAAAGAGCGGCATTCGCTTAATCGGCCCGAACTGTGTAGGTATGGTGAATACGCTGAACGGGCTCGTTGGCACCTTTTCGCCTGGCGTAATGGCTTACCCATTAAGTGACAACCGTGCCGTTGGCTATGTTTCCCAAAGCGGGGCTTTCGGAGTTCTTACTTATATGGCGGCGGCCCAACACGGTTTAAGCTTTAATTACTTTGTAACGGTTGGCAATGAAATGGAAACGGAATTTGCAGATATCGTCGAGTACATGGTTCACGATCCAAACACGAAAGTGATTAGCGGCTATTTGGAAGGAGCCAAAGATCCCGCTAAGCTGCGCAAGTTAGCGAAAGAAGCACTTGACCGCAATAAGCCTATGATTGTAATGAAGACAGGACGCAGTTCAGCAGGAAGCCGGGCAGCCGCTTCTCATACTGGATCTCTTGCCGGTTCAGATCAGGTTTATGATGCCTTCTTTAAGCAGACAGGCATGATTAGAGCAAATGATTATGAAGAAATCATTTCTTTTTCCAAGCTGTTTCTCTCAGGAAAATTGCCTGCTGGACGCAACACCGTACTTATTACAAGCTCTGGAGGAAGAGGTATCAATGAAGCAGACCGCTGTGAAGCGAACGGCCTTACGATCATTCCGCTGAAAGAAGAGACAAAAGCAAAAATTAAACAATCTGTCCCGTCATTTGCCAGCACGTCTAACCCTATCGATTTAACGGCTGCTGCAGCGGTAACAAATCCAGAATTATTTATTGCGCCGTTGCGGGCACTTGTGGAAGATCCTGAAGTCCATAATATCATTCTGACCGAATTCCCAATGCATTGGGGTGCCGATCATCCTTTGCTTCAGGAATTTATTGAGATATGCAAAAGCTCGGACAAATTCATCTTCGTTACGACTTTCCCGCTGCAAGGGATGTCTATTCCAAAAGGAGCCATGGAAATGGAGAAAAACGGCATTCCAGTGATCACAGGAGATTTACAGCCGATTTCAGCTCTTGCCAAACTGGTTGATTACAGTGAGAAATACCGCCGTAACCAACAGGCGAATGAGCTGGCAGAACAGCGTACGCTTCAGAGGAGTCAATTAAAAGGCGCCTTAGAGAGCTTACTGAAGCCAGGTGTGACGCTAAGTGAATTTGAAGCGAGTGAAATATTAGAGCTTTATCAAATTACTACAGCCCAGAAAGCCCTGGCGGCTACAGCAGAGGAAGCCGTTCAATCCGCTAGGAACATTGGCTACCCAGTTGTATTGAAAGTAGATTCCAAAGACATTCCTCATAAAACAGATGCCGATGCCATCAGGCTTCATTTACAAAATGATCATGAAGTGATTGATGCTTATGCTGATATTTTGCGCTCTGCAAAGCAATATAATCCGAATGCCGTCATTAATGGCGTATCTGTTCAGGAGATGCTTCCTAAAGGCACGGAAGTCATTATCGGTGTCACGAAAGACCCTGTCTTTGGTCCGGTCATCATGTTTGGCTTAGGCGGAATCTTTGTTGAAACGCTCAAAGATGTATCATTCAGAGTGGCTCCGCTTACAAGCCAGGATGCCGTAGAAATGATAGAGGAAATTAAGGGCAAAGCCATTCTGTCAGGTGCTCGCGGTCAGGCGCCTGCTGATCGTGAGGCGATCATCTATGTATTGCTCAAAGTATCTGAACTTATCTCTGATTCAGAAGGCATGATCGATGAATTAGACATTAATCCGCTCATTGTGTATGAAAAAGGCTTAAAAGCAGCTGATGCGCTTATCGTAACGGATAGCCGCATAGCTGAGAAAACAGAGGTTGGGGGGTAAAGAAATGGATTTAGACAAAAGCATTGTTGGTTTAACAGGCCCGGAATTTACATTTGAAGTGGAAAAAAGACATATTCGACAATTCGCTCAGGCCATCGGTGACTCAAATCCACTGTATGTGGATGAAGAATATGCGGCTGGAACACCTTATGGTGGAATGATTGCTCCGCCTACCTTTCCGATCGCCATCGGCGCAGAAGGCGAAGGCATTGACCTTAAGCTTGATCCGAAACGAATGCTTCATGGCGAGCAGGAGTTTATTTACACTCGCCCCATCAGACCGGGGGATCGGCTGATCTGCCAGATGAAAGTAACGGATTTATATGAAAAGGAAGGAAGAAGCGGCCGCATGCAGTGTTTAGTGCTTGATACAGAAATCAAGGATGAAAACCGAAGTCCAGTAGTAATCAGCCGCATGAATATTATTTACCGCTCAAAAACGACAGCTCAAAAAGTCTCAAATTAAAAGCTGTTTTTGGAAAGAGAGAGGAGGAGAAGCGGATGTTGAAATACAGCGAATTGCAAGAAGGACAAGTTTTAGAATCACTCAAAAAGCCGGCCGTCACAAAGGTTCAGCTCGTTAAATATGCTGGTGCTTCAGGAGATTTCAACCCGTTACATACGGATGATGAATTTGCTCAAAGCATCGGAATGCCGGGTGTGATTGCGCATGGAATGCTCATCATGGGTTTTCTCGGTGAATATGTGATGCAGGTGGCAGGTGCCACAGCGGAACCAACCAATTTTCGAATGAGATTCGGAGCGATGACAAGGCCAGGCGATGATATTACTTGTTCGGCGGTTGTGCGCAAAGTCTATGAAGAAGAAGGAAAGCACTATGTCGATCTAGAGGTGAAAGCTGAAAAAGCACCTGAGAAGGTCGTCGGATCAGGTCAAGCTACTTTGCGTTTTTTCTAAAATGAAAAGGGGTGTGTTTTGTGGCACAAATAAAAGACCGTTATGCCATTGTGGGCGTGGGAGAAAGTGAACGTTCAAAGAATTCTGGTACGACACCGCTGCATCTGGCGTTAGATGCAGCAAGAGCGGCCATTCAAGATGCCGGCATTGAGGCAAAGGATATCGATGGATTTATGAGTTACAGCGAAAATGACTCTTGCACGTCTCATCAGCTGGCTACATATTTAGGCGTCCGCCCAAAATACGTAAAAGACATCATGGGCGGCGGCAGCAGTACAGAAATGCTGATTGCAGACGCGATCGGGCTGATTGAAACAGGCCAAGTAAATACCGTACTCATTTATCGTGCCATGAATGGTCGTTCCGGCGTGAGAATGGGCGGCGGCGGATGGGATATTAATATGCTGCAATCCGCTATTGATGGCGGCAGCTTTATCATTCCTTACGGAGCAGGCGGGCCAGCTCAATGGTTTGGGCTTTTCGCCACCCGGCACATGCATGAAACCGGGCTTACCCAAGAGCATTTAGGACATGTATGCGTCAGCTTTTACGAGCATGCCCAGCGGAATCCGAAAGCTTATTTTTATGGAAAGCCATTAACGATGGAGGCTTATAAAGAAACGCCTTATTTAAGCTACCCGTTCAATAAACATGATTTTTGCCTTGAGTCAGATGAAGCGAACGCGATTATCGTAACATCAGCTGAACGAGCGAAGGATTGCCAGTCAAGACCGGCTTATATTATGGGAATAACGGCCAGACAATGTGTGTCTCATTCCCATTATTGGTCCGACTTATCAGAGGTAGCAGCTGATTACGTAGCGCCAGAATTATATAAAAAGGCTGGCATTTCCCCGGCGGATTTAGATGTCGCTTCTATTTACGATTGCTATAGCTGGGTTGTGTTACGACAGTTGGAGGCTTATGGAATTGCCCCTCGTGGAGAAGTGGGAGACTTTGTGGCAGCAGGCAATCTGCGGATGGGCGGAAAACTTCCAAGTAATACAGCCGGCGGCATGCTGTCAGAAGGCTACACACATGGGATGAATAATGTTCTGGAGATTGTCCGCCAAATTCGTCACGACTATAAGGGAACAGACCGCCAAGTGGAAAACTGTGAATTTGGCCTTTGCACAGGCTGGGCTGGACCAGATATTGCTGGTGCGATGATTCTTAGAAACTAGGAGGGGAAACAATGGACTACCAAAAACCAATACCATTAAAAAATCAAGATAATCACCCCTATTGGGATGCAGCTGACCGTCACGAGCTGCTCATTCAAAAATGTGAAAGCTGCGGGCACTATTCACACCCGCCTGGACCAGCCTGCTCTAAATGCGGCAGCGCGGAACTCAGTTGGGAAAACCTCGGAAGTGAAGTGAACGGCACGATCTATTCATTCATTATTTCTTACCGGCCGTTTCTGCCTGGATTTCAAGATGATCTCCCGCTTGTCATTGCCGTTGTAGAGCTTGACAAGGCACCGCAAGTGAAGCTGATTGCCAATGTGTTAAATTGCAATCCGCAAGACGTAAGCATCGGAATGAATGTGAAAATGACGTGGCAGGATATCACGGAAGATCGTGCTCTTCCACAATGGATTCCTGCATAACTTGAGCACTGTTTAATAGAAAGGGGAGAAAACAAATGGATTTTTCTTTTACAGAAAAAGAAGAAGCGTTTCGCCAGGAATTTCGTATATGGCTAGAAAACAATTTGCCCGACGGCTGGTTGGATGGAAAGAGAGACATTCCGGAAGACAAGGAGCAATATTCGGAGTTTTTGAGAAACTGGCAAAGGAAGTTATATGAAGGCGGATGGGCAGCTATTGCCTGGCCGAAAAAATATGGTGGCAGAGAAGCCAGTTTAATAGAGGAAATTATCTACCAACAGGAAATGGTGCGCGTCAAAGCTCCGCCACTCGTAAATTATGTCGGCATTCATATGGTTGGGCCGACCTTGATGCAAATCGGCACAGAAGAACAAAAGGAAGCCTATATCCAAAAGATATTAACTGGTGAAGAAGTGTGGTGCCAAGGTTATTCAGAGCCGAATGCCGGTTCAGATTTAACAGCCATCCAAACATCGGCCGTCCGCGACGGAGACCGGTGGAAAATAAATGGGCAAAAGGTGTGGACAAGCTTTGGCCACCTAGCTGACCGCTGTTTTCTTCTTGCACGAACAAGCCGGGGAGAGAAGAAGCATAAAGGGATTACGGTCTTTCTTTTGGATATGAATCAGCCGGGAGTAGAAACGCGGCCGATCATTCAGATGGACGGCAAGCATGACTTTAATGAAGTGTATTTAGAAGACGCTATTGCCTATGATGCCGACATCGTTGGAGAAGTAGATGAAGGCTGGCGCGTCATGATTGCTCTGTTAATGCATGAAAGATCCGGTATCGGAGCTCAAGTGTTCACCCTGGAGCAGCAATTTGAAGATCTGGTCGTATTGGCGAAAGAAGTGCAGGAAGACGGCCAGCCTTTAATTCAAAACCCATTTACCCGCAAAACAATGGTTGATTTATATACCCGCTCCCGGGGCTCGCTCTTGAACTATTACCGGAACTTAACCAAAACATTGAAAAATGGGCAGCCGAGTGCGGAAGGGTCAATGGATAAGTTAATAGTAAGTGAACTAACGAAAGAGTTGTTCTCCCAATCGCTATCCATGCAGGGACATCAGGGCGTGTTATGGAAAGAGGATGCGATTTTCGGAGATTCCTATTGGCAGGATAACTTCCTGTATTCATTCGGAATGACGATTGGCGGAGGAACGAGTGAAGTACAGAAGAATACGATTGGAGAACGTATTCTCGGTTTACCTAAGGACCTAGGACGCTAAACATAATGGAGGTGGCATGGCATGGATTTTTCATTAAGTGAAGAGCAAGAAATGTTTCGCGGATACGTGAACAAATATTTAAATAATATGGGCCATACGAAAACAGCCCGTGAATTTATAAAAGGCGACACAGAATCTTACGAAACGATTGTTTCCGGACTGGCTGAACTGGGCTGCACGAGCATTAACATTTCTGAGGAATATGGCGGCATGGAGCTCGGAGCATTGGATTTAGTTCCGGTACTTGAAGAATTAGGTCGTAGTGTGCTGCCTGGTCTTTATCTAGAAACGAACAGCTTTGCTGTACCCGTACTTGAAAAGTTCGGTTCGGAATACCAGAAGCAAAAGTACTTGCCAGCCATTGCAGAAGGCAGTCAAACGTTCTCGATTGCCTGGCTGGAACCCGGCGGCAGCTACCAACCAGCCGGTATTCAGATGACGGCCTCTCTGGAGGGGGATTTCATTCGATTACATGGAACGAAAACATTAGTCCCGGACGCAGAACTGGCGAATAGCTTAATTCTCCCGGTGCGCACAGGCGGAGGAAAAGGCGAAGGAGGAATTTCACTTGTTATTGTAGACATGGCGGATCTGAATATCACCATGCTTAAACAAAAAAACATTGATGACAGCCGGCATTTGGCGGAAATCACGTTTGATAACGTCGAGATCTCTCAAGAGCAAGTGATAGGATCGCTTCATAAGGGGTGGGATATTCTGCAGGAGGGACTGCTAGCGATTAATGCCGCTCTCGCTTCCGTCATGGTCGGCGGAATGGAAGCCATTGTAGGCATGGCGGCAGAATATGCGAAAATTCGCGAACAGTTCGGGCAGCCAATTGGCCGCTTCCAAGCGGTTAAGCATAAAATCGTTGACATGAAGGTAGACCTTGAGATGGCGCGCTCACTCGCTTATTACGCAAACTGGGCGCTGGAAAATGAGTCAGAGGATCAGGTGCAAGCGATCATATGTGCCCGGCTGTTTGCAGCAGAGGCATACAATAAAGCGGCCGCCAATAACATTCAAATTCATGGAGGGATCGGGTTTACCGAAGAAATTGACTGTCATCTCTATGTTAAACGGGCCCGTTTTTATGAACATTACTTGGGAAGCACGCAATCTTACTATGAAAAAGCGGCCGCTGCATTAGGCTGGTGTGAACCGGAAAAAGTTGAACAATTCTAAAAAACAATTTGCGGGCAGGCAACGAAATGAGAAAGTTTCCAATACAGTCAATCATCTTCGTTACACATGTGTTAGTAAAATGGGACAGGTGGAGGAAAACGGAGCCGGCTGCAAGCATTGAGCGGGGGAAGGATTGTTCCCCGCCTGCCCCGATTGCACACACTGCTACAGTAGCTTTTAAAACAAGGAGGAAAGCTAATGGAAGAAAAATCAGTGAGGAAAGCCTTTCATTTTTTGTGTTTCGGAATTCTTCTTGTTGTTTTTGCTGAAGCGACACATATCCCCGCCTATCCTAAAATGCTCGAACACTTTGGATTAGGGGCAGGATATTCGGTTTATATGCAATTGGGATTTGCGCTAGGATTAACAGGGTTTCAACCGCTAATGGGATGGATGTCAGATTCCTTCGGCCAAAAGATAGTCATCCTGTTTGGGGCAGCCTGTATGGCGCTTGGTTCACTTTTCATTGCGACTGCTCCGGCTTTTTGGGTATTGGTTGCGGGGTTGTTTTTAAAAGGGTTTTCTGGAGCGGCTGTTATTCCTGCTGGTGTTACCTTTGTAGGGAGATATTTTACGAACGAGCAGCGCGGAAAAACAATGGGACTATACGGATTCTATACCGTGATTGGCGGTTTAGCAGGTCCGCTGTTAAGTGGGATATTCGTTGACCGCTTTGGCTGGTCCTCTATTTTCGTCCTATGTGCAGTATTTGGCGTTATTTCCTTCTTATTGTTTGCTTACGGAGTACCAAATGTAAAAGGAGAGAAGTCTGAACATTTCGACTTTGGTGGCGTGATTTTAGTCTTTTTCATATTAGGAGGGCTTTTAACGGTACCGACGTTTATTAATAATTACGGTATTTCTTCGTGGATGTGGGTGCCTGCCTTTGTAATTTCTATTGTTTCATTTGCCTTATTGCTTGTTGTTGAAAAAAGACAGAAAAAACCTTTATTAGATATTGATTATGCGAAGACGCGTAATTTCTGGGTGCCGTCCATTATTGCCGTGATCATGTATATGTCGTTTAGCAGCGTGATGTATTTATTAACATTCTTTGTTCAAAGTGTGCAAGGGAAGCCATCCACGGTTGTCGGCTTGTTACAGTTCCCGCTCTTTTTAACAATGGCACTAGCCAACTTATTGAGCGGACGGTTAATGGCCAAACTCTCGGCAAGGACAATCATTGGCACGAGTATTAGTCTATTGGTGATTGGAATCGGCATGCTGACAGTCGCTAAAGTCGATACGTCCTTTTTATATCTATTCGTGTCCATGAGCTTAATTGGCACAGCGATCGGCACGGTTGGGCCAGTCGTAAAATCGGTCATCGTCTCAAAAGCAAATGAGTCCCGTCTGGGAGTTGTTTCGTTCACTTATATTACGATCGAAAACGTAGCTTCCCGTGTTGGAGCGTCGTTTGCCCTTGTGACTTTCGCCTTGTTTGCAGCGGGAGGAAACTCGGTAGGCGCTCTTTCGTCCACCGCTCTATTGCTAACGGTTTTTACAGCGGCAGCTTTTTTCTTCTTGATCCTAATTCCTAAAAAAATAGCAGGGATTCAAGGAGGGGCAGAGGGATTACCGGAAAGCAAGGAAGACACGAAAGTTATTTAAAGGCAGAGTACCAATACGCTGATCGAATGCCAATAAAAAAACAGGAGGAGTTCAGATGAATATTTATGTTCTCTTAAAAAGAACGTTTGATACAGAAGAAAAAATCAATCTGTTGAACGGAGAAATCAATGAAGAAGGAGCAGAATTTATCATTAACCCGTACGATGAGTACGCGGTAGAAGAAGCGATACAAGTACGTGACGATCAAGGAGGCGAAGTAACGGTTGTGTCTATCGGATGCGAGGAAGCGGAAAAGCAGCTGCGAACGGCTTTGGCAATGGGGGCAGATAAAGCAGTATTGATTAATAGTGAGGATGACGTTGAAGACGGCGATCAATATACAACAGCTAAAATTATCGCTGAATATTTAAAAGATAAACAAGCCGATTTAATTATCACCGGAAACGTGGCCATTGATAGCGGCTCGGGCCAAGTGGGCCCTCGTGTAGCTGAAATGCTGGGCATTCCTGCTATCACAACGATTACAAACCTTGAAATCGACGGCCATACTGTAACCGTCGTCCGTGATGTGGAAGGTGACTCTGAAACAATCGAAGCTTCTTTGCCGCTGCTCGTTACTGCACAGCAAGGATTAAATGAACCACGTTACCCTTCCTTACCAGGAATTATGAAAGCGAAGAAAAAACCGCTTGAAGAATTAGAGCTGGATGACCTTGAGCTTGATGAAGAAGACGTGGAAGCGAAAACTAAAACGATCGAGGTTTTTCTGCCGCCGAAAAAAGAGGCAGGAAAATTATTAAGCGGCGAGATCAACGAACAGGTAAGTGAGCTTGTCCAGCTGCTGCGCAACGAAGCAAAAGTCATTTAATAGAAAATAAGCTTGTCATAGTAAATCAGACAGTCAAAATAAAATAAGCACAGGGGGTTTTTTAGATGAGCAGAAAAATTCTCGTATTAGGGGAAGCGCGCGACGGAGCTTTGAGAAATGTCTCCTTTGAAGCGCTTCGTGCAGCTAAGGTTGCTGCGGGAGGCGGAGAAGTAGTAGGCGTCTTGATTGGAGAGGCCGTTCAGCCATTAGGAAGTGAACTCATTCAATACGGTGCAGACCGGGTCGTGATAGTGGAGGACGACCAATTAAGACAATATACACCGGATGGTTTTTCCCAGGCACTGCTGGCCGTAATAGATCAAGAAAATCCAAATGGACTGATCTTCGGCCACACAGCAATGGGGAAAGACTTGGCACCGAGAATTGCCAGCAAGCTGTCATCTGGTTTAATTTCTGATGCCACTGCTGTTGAAGAAATCGACGGAACGCTTGTTTTTACCCGGCCGATCTATTCCGGAAAAGCATTTGAAAAGAAAATCATTACAGATGGTCTTGTTTTTGCAACGGTTCGCCCAAACAATATTGAGCCATTAGCAAGGGACGAGTCCCGTTCTGGAGAAGTTGCTTCCTTAGCTGTTGAGATTCATACGATACGTACGATCATTAAAGAGGTCGTGAGAAAAGCGAGTGAAGGCGTCGATCTCTCAGAAGCAAAAATCATCGTCGCTGGAGGACGCGGAGTGAAAAGCAAAGAAGGATTTGAACCATTACAAGAACTCGCGAAGGTTCTTGGCGGTGCAGTTGGTGCTTCCCGCGGAGCTTGTGATGCTGATTATTGTGATTATTCACTGCAAATTGGCCAGACAGGGAAGGTCGTCACTCCTGACTTATACATTGCTTGTGGAATCTCTGGAGCGATTCAGCATCTGGCGGGCATGTCTAATTCCAAAGTGATCGTGGCGATCAATAAAGATCCAGAAGCAAGCATTTTTCAAGTAGCCGACTATGGCATTGTCGGTGATTTATTTGAAGTCGTTCCGATGTTAATTGAAGAGTTTGCTGCAGTGAAGCAGTAAACAAAGGGGCGTTATCACCATAAAAGGAAGTGACCATAATGAACCTATTAATCATCAATACTATCGCCTTTCTTTTAGTGACAGGTTACGCCCTTTACTTGTTTCTATACCTAGTGAAGACTCGTTATGAATATATTAAGCTAGGCCGCAAGCAGGAGTTTGACCGCAAATTTAAAGAACGGCTCGATTTAGTGAAGATTAACGTTTTTGGCCAGAAAAAGCTATTAAAGGATAAGAAGAGCGGGATCATTCATGTCATGATGTTTTATGGTTTCCTCCTTGTCCAACTAGGGGCGATTGATTTTATTATAAAGGGGCTTGTGCCGGGGGCGCATCTTCCGCTCGGTCCGGTCTATCCTTTCTTTATATTCTTTCAGGAAGCTGTCACCTTCATGATTTTGACAGCGGTTGTCTGGGCGTTCTATCGCCGGTATATTGAAAAACTCGTTCGTTTGAAGCGCGGATTAAAGGCGGGTCTTGTCTTGATTTTCATCGGGACCCTCATGCTTTCCGTTCTGTTCGGCAATGGCATGGCCATCGTTTGGCACGAGCATGCACCATCACTTGCTGAACCGGTTGCTTCTGTTATCGCTAGTGCTTTTAGCTGGCTGAGTGAGCCCGCTGCCATGGCCCTATTTTATATTTCCTGGTGGATTCATTTGCTGGCGCTATTGTCTTTTCTCGTCTATGTGCCGCAATCTAAGCATGCTCACTTAATCGCCGGACCAGCCAATGTGTTTTTCAGCCGGTTAACTCCGCCTGGAAAGCTGACGGCAATTGATTTTGAGGATGAGTCGCAAGAATCGTTCGGCGTCGGCAAAATTCAGGATTTCACACAACACCAGCTGATTGACTTGTATGCCTGTGTTGAATGTGGACGCTGTACGAATATGTGTCCAGCAGCCGGTACAGGAAAGATGCTTTCACCGATGGATCTGATCGTGAAGCTGCGGGATCACCTGACTAACACAGGGGCTGCCGTCACTTCTCAATCGCCGTGGGTTCCGGGATTTGCTTTTGCTAATACACAAGGCAATCAGCTTGCCGCCATGGCTAAGGTGAACACGCTTCAGGAAACGGCTGCCGCTCTTGATTACAACCCAAGCCTGATCGGAGACGTGATTACAGAGGAGGAAATTTGGGCTTGTACAACTTGCCGAAACTGTGAAGATCAGTGTCCAGTTATGAATGAGCATGTAGATAAAATTATTGACCTGCGCCGCTATCTCGTCTTAACAGAAGGCAAGATGGACGCAGATGCCCAGCGCGCCATCACCAATATTGAACGCCAGGGCAACCCTTGGGGGATTAATCGCAAGGAACGGGAAAATTGGCGGGCCGGCCGTGAAGATATTGAAGTGCCGACCGTTAAGGAATTGGAGAAAAAAGGAGAAGAATTTGAATACTTATTCTTTGTAGGATCAATGGGTTCTTACGATAATCGCAGCCAAAAGATTGTTCAATCCTTTTCCAAATTATTAAATACAGCTGGCGTGAAGTTTGCCATTTTGGGCAACAAGGAAAAAAACTCCGGAGATACTCCTCGCCGGATTGGCAACGAATTCTTGTTCCAAGAGCTGGCAAGGGCTAACATTGAAACGTTTCAAAAACACAATATAAGAAAAATTGTCACCATTGACCCGCATGCTTACAACACATTCAAAAATGAGTATCCTGAATTTGGGCTTGAACATGTTGAAGTCTATCATCACACGGATCTTTTACTCAAATTGATCCAAGAGGGCAAGCTTGTCCCAACATATGAAGTAAACGAAACAGTTGTTTATCATGATTCTTGTTACTTGGGGCGTTATAACAATGCTTATGATCCGCCGCGAGAAATTCTGAAGAGCATACCTGGAGTAAAGCTTGCGGAGATGGAACGCAGTCGCGAAACAGCCATGTGCTGCGGGGCAGGCGGAGGCATGATGTGGATGGAAGAAGATACCGGACAGCGGGTCAATGTGGCACGAACGCAGCAAGCATTAGCTGTAAATCCAAGTGTCATAGGCAGCGGGTGTCCGTATTGTCTGACGATGCTAAGTGATGGCACAAAAGCAATGGAAAAGGAAGACAGTATTCAAACATTAGATATTGTAGAAATACTGGAAAAGTCTGTGCTGGCATCACCTTGTCCTTCAACTAAAGAGTTCGTTAGATAGAAAGCTAAATTAAAAGTGAAGGGTCACTAGCTGAAAAAGATGTAATAATCCAAAAATAAAGGCGGGATTACATGACGACAAAGCAAGAATTGAAACAGTATCAAAACTTTATCAATGGCAAGTTAATGGCAGCTTCGTCTGGAAATACGATGGACAGTATTGAGCCTTCTACAGGAGAAGCTTGGGCTAAGATTCCATTAAGCACGCAAGAGGATGTAGAAAAGGTTGTGACAGCGGCGCGTCAAGCATTTCCTGCTTGGTCTGCGCTTTCTGCTGAAGAGCGTTCAGGCTATTTAAGGCGTATTGGGGATGCTATTTCCTTGCATGATGAAGAATTGACGACGCTGGAGACGAGAGATAACGGAGAAGTGATTGCCGTTGCACCTTATCTTGCTGAAGCAATAAAATCAGTCTGGTATGACGCTGCGGGAGCTTGCAAAGAAGGCAGCCAAGGAAAAACGGTTCAAATGGGACCGACTAGCATCGGATATACGTTGAGAGAACCGTTCGGAGTCGTACTAGGAATCCTCCCGTGGAATGCGCCGCTTTTTACCTTCACGATAAAAGCAGCTTATGCACTTGCTGCGGGCAATACAGTCATTATTAAACCATCTCAGCAGGCCTCTGTTTCTTCATTACGATACGGTGAATTGCTGGGAGGCATCCTTCCTTCAGGTGTGCTTAATGTTATTTCCGGGTTGGGGAGAGATATAGGGGATGCTTTAGTAGCTCATCCTGGTGTGAGTAAAGTAAGCATGACAGGTTCTGGAACAACCGCTGGTTCTATTCTTCGTGCAAGTGCCCGTCATCCAAAACCAACGATTTTTGAACTAGGCGGAAAATCACCGAATATTGTATTTGAAGACGCTGACCTAGACAAAGCGGTTGATGGAGTCATTCATGCTATCTACACGAGTAACGCTGGACAAAGATGTACAGCCGGCTCAAGAATTCTTATTCAACAGTCTATATTCGAGGAAATGATTGATCGGATAAGAGAAAGAATTAAAAACACGATAAAAGCGGGCGATCCCATGGATCTAGCAAGTACGATGGGTCCTCTATCAAGCCTGGACCAGTACGTAAAAATCCGTTCTTATATCAAGCTAGGAGTAGAAGAAGGCGGGGAAATTGTCTGTGGCGGCCGCCATGGCGGAGAGAATGTTCTTCCAGATAAACCGGAGTTTTCGGGTGGTTACTGGGTGGAGCCTACTTTGTTTAAAGTAAACAGCAACACACTGCGTATTTGCCAAGAAGAAATTTTCGGTCCAGTAGCGGTTGTTATGCCCTTTGAAACGGAAGAAGAAGCGGCAGCCATTGCGAATGATACCTGTTTTGGTCTAGGGGCAGGAGTGTGGACAAGGGATCTTAATCTCGCCCACCGGATGATTCGAAAAATAGAGTCCGGTAACGTGTGGGTCAACACGTATTCGAGAGTAGGAGCGGACTTGCCGTTTGGCGGTTTCAAAGAGAGCGGATACGGCACAGATTCGATTCTTGAGTATTCGCGTGAAAAAGCCTGTGTGATCGAGATTGAGGAATAATAAATATTTTCCGCTAACTACTGTTTTGGAGGAAAAAGAGGCAGCCAACCGTTCGGGCGAACGGTTGGCTGCTTTAGTGTGAATGATTCAATCTTTCAATGAAAGAAAAGAATACCTCTCTCTTGCTATAATCATGAAATAGGCTGGAAGTGTAATATTTTTTGAATGACGAGTAATACTTGATCAATATCTGTTTCGGTAACACTATTGTTCGTAACGAATCGAATTAAATGAGGGCCAAACTCTCCGGCTAACACTCCATTTTCTTTTAATTCGCTTAAGAAAGCCGCTGTCGTTTTATTGGAATGAGCGATATTAATAATGATGATATTCGTTTCAACTTCGCTTTCTAATGTTATGCCTTTAATATTTTGAAGACCCTCAGCAAGCCGTTTGGCGCTTTCGTGATCCTCTTGAAGGCGACCGGCATTTTCTTGAAGGGCAATGATACCGGGTGCAGCTAGAACGCCAACCTGTCTTAAACCGCCGCCGAGGCGTTTACGCCATTTTCGTGCTTTTGAAATAAAAGCGGAGGAACCAGCAATGATTGAGCCTGCGGGCGCTCCTAATCCTTTAGACAGACAAATTTGAACCGTATCAGTTTGTTCTGCGAACTTTTTGACAGGTATACCGGAAGCGACAGAAGCATTGAATAGGCGTGCGCCATCTAAGTGGACAGGTATGCCGTGCCTTTTCGCTATTTGATAAATCGCTTCCATGTTTTCAAGTGGAATCACAGCTCCGCCTGCTTTATTATGCGTATTTTCTAGGCAAATAAGACCTGTTTCCGGTTCATGAACGTCATCCTCCCGAAGGGCTGCTTCCACGTCGCTTGGTTTCATCGCACCGCGATCCCCAGCTAACGTTTTCGTTTGCACACCCGCAAATGCTGACATCGCGGCCGCTTCGTAGAGAAAGATGTGCGATTGGGCTTCCAATATTACTTCTTCACCAGGTTTGCAATGCACCAAACCGGCAATTTGATTTCCCTGAGTTCCGCTTGTGACAAACAAGGCTGCTTCCTTTCCAAGGATCTCTGCCGCAATTTCTTCTAATTTATTGACTGTCGGGTCCTCACCGTAGACGTCATCCCCAACCTCCGCTTCGTACATCGCTTTTCTCATTTTTTCACTCGGTTTTGTCACCGTGTCACTGCGCAAATCTATCATCATAGATCCTCCTATAGTTGAACTTTACATACAGATGTGAAGCGTTCGTTCATCTATCTAGCCATTTAACAAGTTTTATTTTTCACATCCTTTATTCGGAAATTTTACCATATGGAAAGACACTTTTAAACAAAAAACTGAATTATCAAAAAAGGAGAAGAAATGGCTTGAAGAAACAAGATTATGCCAAAATTAATTGGATTGAACAGGTTTGGCGTTTTCATCAGGCAGGTTTTGGGTGTTCTCTCAATAAAAAAGTTTGATTGCTAACCTGTAAAGCCAAACCGCAAGTAAAATCCAAACGAGGATGAAGAGAATACCAACAAACCAGTTTTTAGGTTTTTGGTTCTTTTTCATTTCTTCTGCCGCTGCTCGATTCGCTTCTATGACTTCAGCGGGGATCAACTTTAAAGCGAGCGCAATTCCCATGGGTACAAGGATCAGGTCATCTAAATAACCTAAAATGGGAATAAAATCAGGGATTAAATCAATTGGGCTAAACGCATAGGCAACAACGCAAATAGCTACAGCTTTAGCATACCAAGGGGTTCGATTGTCTTTGTAAGAGAGGTAAAGCACAAATAAATTTTGCTTTAATTTTTTTGCATAGTTTTTCAGTTTAGTGAATGTATTTTCTTCCTTCATAATTGATAAATCCTCCATTGATAATCATTTTAAATGACAAAATGCCTAAAAGAAATAGGAGAATTCAGAACAGCGCATGAAGTATTTTGATTTATAGCGTTAGCTGGTTGTTTAGTTGAGATAAAAGGACTTGTTTTGCATTTGACTACAGGTTACATATTATCGTTTAAAAAATGGATACTAAATTCGAAAGCACAAAGAGGTGATTCGAATGAAAATGTGTCCTTTATGTAATGCATTTAAGGAATTGGAATTG
This sequence comes from Pseudobacillus wudalianchiensis, assembly GCF_001685015.1. GTDB lineage: Bacteria > Bacillota > Bacilli > Bacillales > Domibacillaceae > Pseudobacillus > Pseudobacillus wudalianchiensis. Next base: position 411,436 of record NZ_MAYT01000027.1, on the reverse strand, counting down.
CGCTGTCCGGAGTGCCATTTTCGATTAGACGACATAGGCAAGGTATCCGATTTTTTAGATCCATACGGTCATTACAATGATGAAGAAACGGTAAAGATGGGAGACGGCTATCCTAATACAGCGAAAGATCAGATTTGTCCACATTTAATGTACTGCCATCGTTGCGGGTATGATGCAGTGAAATTTATTCAAGAGGAATAGCTGTTATAGCTTAGATAAATCGCAGCCGCAAATGAAAAACCTTTTATTTAAAGAATGCCTACATCAAAGTGAAGTGACTCAGCCATACTTTTAAAGAACGATATTATTTAAAAGGAGGCTTTATGATGGGAAGAGATGATCATAAAACAGGCGGCAACAACTCAAGTTCTTTGCCACAGACACCAAAAAATTTAAAAATACCTCCTGGCAAAGTGGATGAAGAATTTTCTCGTGAATTAAATGAATTAGATGATTCTAAAGCTAAAAAAGAACGAACAAATCAAAATCGCTAAAATAGCTGATTTGTGAAGGCTCTTTTGATTGTGGAGAACACCGATCCAGTATTCGGTGTTTTTCATTTGTTAAAAATCAAAATTAACCGTTTAAACTTAAATACCAAAAAATTTTAGTAGATAATGTATTGAACATGAGAAGTGGAGATAAGACGGTAAAACCATGTCTTAACGCAAGTATTGGAGAAGAATTTTTCGCTCATGTAATGCTAGACCGCTTTTGAGGTTAGTTTAGAAAGTTCATTTATATAGGTTTTGTATACATTAATCGTTGTGATTGGTTGGGAAGAGAAGTAATTTGCTTTTTCTTCTGTTTGCGTATAGCCGACTGGTTTATTAAAAATCAGTCGGCTTTTTGTGTCATAAAGTAATAAAAGGTCTAACATGAGAAGGTAGTGGCAGCCAAATCAAAAATAGGAAATGAAAAGCCGGCTGCACAATGGGTCAAAGACTATTTAATCATTAACGTAGCCACAATTTGCCTGCAGTTTAGCGAGACAAACATACTAATCTGATTTAAGTCTCGAATACAAATTGAGATCAATGAATTTCCCTTTTACTTTCTCATATTGACGTAACGTTCCCTCGAAAGTAAAGGTTAACTTCTGCAAGACTTTAATGGAGTTGATATTTTCTGGCTCTACTTTCGCTTCAATTCGATTAAAGTTTAAAGAATGAAACGCATGGTCTACTAATGCTGAAACAGCCTCTGGCGCGTATCCTTTACCCCATTGGATTTTAGCGATATCGTATCCGATCTCAGTTTTAGCATTCTCAAAATCCAGAAAGTTGTATCCACAGGAACCGATAATTTGATTAGATTGCTGCTCAATGATTGAGAAACGGACCGCTTTGTTCTCCTGAGACAATTCATCAAGATACATAATGATGTCTTTTGCTTGATCTTCCTCTGTGAAATGATCGATATTCATGAATCGAGTCACATCAGGATCAGACCATATCTTAAACAAGCTAGATGCATCGTCGACAGTCATTTTTCTTAAATATAGCCTTTCAGTATACAATTCTTTCATCAATACTTTTACCTCCGATTGAAGTTTTTGGGGTGGTTAAAAATATTGATATCCGCGCATAGTTCAGTCCCTTCTGATCTTTAAGTGAATGCTATTAAGAAGCTTCTCGAACGTTTTTACATAAGTCTTGTTCAGGTTAATTATAACATAATATGGAATTTGAAGTGTGAGGACCGTTATGTGTTAAAAAAGTAAAGAACCAGTGGATGATGGCAGAACCGCTCAATCACACTGCGTATTGAGCGGCACAGTGTTATTTCGTTATTTTTTTACAGCATGAATGTAATGAATCGTTTCAAACGAAGTTAAATAATCCGTTCTGTGACTAAAAAATTGTTCATTAATTTGCGCAGGTGATAAGTGTTCATAAATGAGTAAACCGATATCCGCTAAGAATCTCTCCATTTCAGTGTAGGAAAAACAGGATTTCATCGGTTCTCCGCTAACAGCGACCATTTGCAGCATATTTTCCACCCTATTTGATAATCCTTTTTCATGGAATAAGGTTTCGTCTGCATAATCAAATACAATCGAGCTGCCTGATGGAAGATTCATAAATAAATGTTGCATGAAATGTTTTAATTCATCCTTAGTTAAATAGTAGGAGACCCCTAACAAACTAAAAAAGGTTTTCTGATATTGAAACCCTTCTTTTACTAATCCTTCGTCAGAAAAGTGTTTAGTAAAATCCATCGGAATGAAGTGAAGATTAGCTGGAATTTTTAGTTGTGCATCGGCCAGTCTTTCTCTTTTAAACGTCTGCATAGAAGGATGGTCGATTTCAAAAATCTCTAGTTTTGTTGCTAGTTCTGGATAACGAAAACAAAAAGTATCTAATCCAGCGCCTAAAATAACGTATTGGCTTAATCCTAATCTCAATTCGTTCATTACAATTCTTTCACAAAAGGCTGCTCGTGCTAAGGGAGTAGGGGAAAGCTGGACCTGTGTAACCCATTTTAAAACCTCTTCTGGATGATGACTAAACTTTTGGGCAATCTCTTTGTTGAACACATGGATGCCTTGAATCATGTTTTCTCTAATCTCTTCAAACTCTTTCTTGGAAATGAGATCTTTTGCAATAAAATCATCAAAAACAATGGGTGAATCATATTGGCTGTGATAAGCACGGCTAAAAGCTGATACTAAGGCAGTTAAACTTCCTGCATTCTGATTCATCTATTTCCGCTCCCTTATAAAACAAAATAAGATTCCCCTGGCCAGGAGAATCTTATTATAGGGCATTATAATTTAATTGTAAATTATAGCATAAATTAAATTTTTTGTCAATTATTTTGACTTTATTTAATCTGATTGAACAGATTGAGAAAGAAAAACGAATGAACAGCGCTGTTTTTTTTAGGGCTAAAATATTTTAGAATATTGAAAGAAGAATTTTATGGTAAATTTAAAAAAGAAAAAATACTGGAAGTGGGGAATTAGATGAGTTCAATGGAAAAGAATAATCCCAATCAATTAAAAATCATGTTACGGGGATTAATGATCATAATAGGAGGATTTATTGCAGCATATGGATTAGAAACAGTATTAATTCCAAACAACGTATCAGATGGAGGGGTGACGGGGCTCAGTATTGTTGGGTCCAAGTTATTCGGATTGCCTTTAGGCGTTCTCATTGCCATTATGAACATTCCTTTTATTTGGCTAGGCTATCAACAAATTGGTAAAAGCTTTGCCATTTATTCGATTGTCGGGATTGCTTCACTAGCCGTTGGCACGAGTCTCATGCATCATATTCCTGCTATTATTGAAGGAGACACTTTATTAGTTACGGTTGTTGGAGGGATTATTCTCGGCTTTGGAATGGGGTTGGCCTTGCGTAATGGCGGAGCATTAGATGGGATTGACATGCTGGCTGTCCTGCTTTCTCGGAAATTACCGTTTGGGACAAGCGATTTCATCCTTTTTTTAAACTTGTTTGTGTTTATTTTTGTATCAACGGTATTTGGTCTGCAGGGGGCTATTCTTTCGGCCATTGCTTATTATATTGCTTCAAAGGTCATTCACATCGTTGAAGAAGGATTAAGCGGATCGAAAACCTTTAAAATTATTACGACTGAACCAGAACTAATGGTAACGACAATACGTGATCGGTTAGGCAGAAGTGCTACATATAATGAAGTGTACGGCGGCTATTCCCATGAAAAGTTTAGGGAAATCACCTGCGTGATTAACCGTTTAGAAGAAAGCAAAATAAAGGAAATCATCCATGAAATTGACGAAGATGCCTTTGTTACGGTATATGACGTAGCAGAGGTAAAAGGCGGCAATTTCAGAAAGCGTAACATCCATTAAATTAAAATTGAAAATAGGTTATTGCTTTGGGAAAAGGCACACGAAGAGAGAGAAATAACTCTCTCTTTTTCATTTTGACGAACAGAAAATAGTGCTTGATCGAGATAAAGATGAAGCTTCCGCCATCAAATATAGGCTGTATCAAATAGTCGTTAGGTATTTAGATTGGATGTTCAGTGAAAAAATGTGAGCAGATAGTTTTGAGGTTCTATTAATTGGGTATATAGGACTGTGTATTCCTAGGAAAAGGAGGTCTATTGTATTATATTAACAATAGAAGAGTAGAGAAGGTACTGGATAGTAGAGTGGGAAAGGATAACTATGAATGGAAGAAGTCAAAGTAAAGCACAAATTTCAAATTGTTTGTATGGACTTGCTTAAGAGTCATCATTTTGATGAATATCCAACAGAGGAACAAATGAAAGAGTTTGTCTATACATACTTTCCTGCATTTCATGCGGAGGGTATTCCAGTTCATTGGAAAGTAGAAAAAGTGTATTTTATTGAAGATTAACCAATAGCTCCACAAAAAATAAGGGCACTAAAACTCTAAGGCAGTGCACAGCTGCTTTATTGTTTGGTGCCCTTTTTATAATAATCTAAAAAACAAGAACCATACTAGCGTTCGAAAAATGATAATTTGCTTAGGTTTTTCTAGAGCTTGGTCTTTTTCATTTATGAAATATACTTTCCTGTATACTCTGCTGATGTAATTAAGCTAAGAGCAGACAAGGCTTTTGATTTTTGAATAGATTAGCAGTACAGCATATGAAGTAAAGACTCATTAGCAGAGCCCTGCTAAAAAGCAGGACCCATCCTAATCTATGGCTTTAATCGCTGCTGGCTTATCCACCAGTCAATGTGATCTAGATTAAAAATGAAGGTGCTTTGGAATGCTCTATGATGTGGCAGTTCTCGGTTTAATATTAGATCCTTAATTCTTTCTTCAGTAAGCGGAAAGTTTACTGAAGAAAGGTAAGCGATTAAGTTTTCGATGCCATAAATTTTTCTCATTTCATCCCCTCCCATCAAGACTTCTCTGTTGCAGAAAAGCGAACGAAAGAACTCTTAGTGGTAGTTGTGAAATGAGACAAGTTTGTTATCTTATACCCGTTTTTCTGGTGAATATTCTTTTCATACTATGAGCAGAAGAAATAAAGGCAGTATTTAATTGGGTACTTTAATAGGGTTGCAGCTCCGAATTTTATTAGAAGCAGGAAATTTCTTTAGCCTATGAGGGTGTTTTAACATGAGAGTGTATAGCTTCTTCTATTGCTAAAGCGGTAGAATCCACGTCGCTGTGAGTTTCAATAGCAGCTGGTTCTAAATAAGTTATCTCAAACATGTTGTTTTCTTTTTTATAGCTTACAGAGAGTATTGTTTTTTGATTTTTGGAAACAGTTTGGGTAATTTGACTGTTGCCATAAAACATCATAGTTTTTAACATGTTCTTTATATGATCCAAAGACATGGCAATGATCGTCCTTTCCTTATGACAAAAGAAGTGATTCTATATTACTTTTTTAATCATTATAATTTGTATCTTTTTCCGTGTATATGGAAATTTTAATGACGTTTTTTACTTTTTTGTAACGTTGCGTAAAAAGAGGTAACGGATGTTTAAAGAAAGAGGAAAATGTTACATATAGGCACAATTAGTTAAAAAGTTCATGACTGCAGCAATGAATAACTAGGACTGTCTAAAGAAGTTGAAGGGAGAATAAAAAAGCAATAGATGTTTGAGCTGTTATCATATGTCTTGCTCTTCACTATGAAACAAAGCTTTATAAAAAGTTTGATATCAGAATATATATCGCTTTGATGAGGATCATGCTTATTCTAATTATTTGTGTGTTACTAAAAATCTACATTTGTTTTAAAAAAGAAGCCTCCTAAACCGGGGGCTTTTTTTGATTACCAGCTTGCTTTCTTTACTCCAGGAATTTGTCCTTTATAGGCAAGTTCCCTAAAGCAAATACGGCAAAGCTTAAATTTGCGATAAACAGAATGCGGTCTTCCACATTTCTCACAACGTGTATATTCTTGAACTTTATATTTAGCTGTACGTTTTTGCTTAGCAATCATAGACTTTTTAGCCACGTTAAAACCTCCTTTACAATTAAAAATAGGAGACGATTCTTATTATAACCTAATAACTATTCTAATTGTATAGGCGTCTGCTGGTAATTAGAATAAGTCTATCTCGTTTTATAGGTATAAAATAAAGCGTACCCGAAAAGCCTCAGATATGCTTTCATTTTCAATCTACTGAACAAGGATGTTAGATCAATCTGTTATAATGACTAACTTTGACTTTTTTGGACGACAGCCTTTTCGGGCATGCTTTTTTGTATGGCTGTTTTCTTCGGCATAAAACATGAAAATAGTAATGCTACAAAAGAAAAGACTAACATAAATACATAGGCATGACTTGAGCCAAAGATCGAAGCCAATTTTGCAAGCTGTGCAGCTGTCATGCTTTTATTTTCCATAGATAACTCAGCAGCATGTGGGGTTGCTTGAATCGTATACACGGTGACCACAACGGCTGTGCCGATAGCACCCGCTAATTGACGAATGGTATTATTGACGGCTGAACCATGTGAACCTAATTCTCTTGGCAAAGCATTCAACCCAGCTGTATTTAAAGGCATAGAAATGAAGCTTAAGCCAATTCGTAAAATAATGGTACGAGCCATTAAATATACATAAGTTGTGGATTCGGTTAGGCCAATGACTCCCCACATGGAGACAATGACAAACAGTAATCCTGTAATAAAGAGTGGTTTAGCACCGTGCTTATCATACATTTTACCTGTGACAGGGGATAAGAAGGCATTAACTATAGCTCCAGGCAATAAAAGTAACCCCGCTTCAAATGCTGTAAAACCTCGTCCATTTTGCAAGTAAATGGGCAGAAGAATTAAATCTGCATACATAATCATCGTAATGAGCACATTGATGAACGATGTGAGAGTAAAAACCTTATACTTAAATACGTGTAAATTTAATAATGGATCGTTAGCTTTCATTTGACGTAAACAGAATAGAGCTGTCACAATGATGCCGACAACAATAGTGGTAATAACTATAGGGTTATCCCATCCCTTGCTTCCCGCGCTGCTAAACCCAAATAACATGCAGCCAAACCCGATCGTTGATAATAGGACGCTTGTGATATCTAATTTTGCTTTTGTTGTTTCTGCCACATTCATTAAATAGTTGAAAGCAAGAACAATGACAATGCATAAAAATGGGATTAATCCAATAAACAACCATCTCCAGGAAACATATTCAATAATAAAGCCAGATAATGTAGGAGCGATGGCTGGTGCAAAAATTATGGCAAAGCCGATTGTCCCCATAACACTTCCACGCTTCTCGCTAGGATATAAATATAAAATAACGGTCATCATGAGAGGCATAATAATGCCGGCACCAATGGCTTGAATCATTCTTCCTGTTAACAAAACGCCAAAATTTATCGCACAAGCACAAAGTACAGACCCGATAAGTAAAAAGACCATTGAGCTAATAAATAGCTGTCTTGTTGTAAAACGTTTCATTAAAAATGCCGTAATAGGCACTAAAACACCATTTACTAGCATGAAGCCTGTTGACAGCCATTGGACGGTTGCAGGCGTTACATGAAATACATCCATGAAATCACTCAATGCCACATTTAATAAAGTCTGATTTAGCGTCGATAAAAAGCAGCCGGCGATCAGAACAATTAGTAAGATCTTTTTATTTCTTTCCGTTATCTCCTTCACCATTTGTAAACTCCTTTTTTCCAGACTTGAATTCTCAACACTGTGTCGATAAAATTCATAGTAACAAACACTATTTGCCTTGACCATGAACAGTTTTATTGAAAATGTTCACTAATCTACATAGAAAATGCCGGTTGTTGAGAAAGTCAAAGGAAAATCGATAAAGGAGCATAAAATGTCTACATCTAAAAAAGAAGATCCGCGTACCATTCGTTCAAGAGAAATGTTTAAAGAGGCTGTTTTCTCTCTCTTAAGAGAAGATGCCGCTTTATCTAATTTAACGGTTCAGAAAGTGGCAGCCAGAGCAGGGTTAAATCGGACAACGTTTTACTTACACTATCAGGATATTCAAGATTTACTTACACAGATCACGGATGCGATTTTAAAGGAGCTATCTGATAAAATTGTTGCTTTCATCCATTTGGAAGACTTGTCAGAAAAACAGCAGCTAACACAATTACTAGATTATTTATATAGCAATAGAGATTACCTGCTTACGTTATTCAATATTAATCAATTTGAGGAGCAATTGTTTTTATTGCTCAAGCAGTTGGTAGAAACAAGAAGGAAGAATAGTAAAGCGAATTTGCCTGATGATTATGTTGCAATTGATATTAAGACAGCTTCATTAGTAGGCATCATTATGTGGTGGATCAAGAAGGGACTGCATTTTAGTTCAGATTATATCGCTAATCAAATTCATTTAATGTATAAAGTCTGATGATTCTAAATCAGTGATCAATGGGTTCCTTTATAGCTTTAATCTTTGCTGTAACATTCTTTTACAGATGCGTTGATCTGAGGAAGAGTAAGGTCCTTTTAGTTAAAGTTGCTTAGCTAATGGTTCAGTGTTATGGACTAAGTATGCATGAAGTAATCTTACTAATGGAAATATGTTAAAATTAAGAAAATACAAATAGGAGGATGAAGTAATGAGATTGTATTTAGATATTTTTGAAAATGACCAGCCAGCTATTCATTCCTAAGTCGAGGGATGAATAGTTAAGTTGAACATCATGCCTCGTCTTAGGGAACGTTCTATTAAAATTCCCTTTTACAGAGACGGAGGTATTATAAATGAAACAAAATTTAATTGGAGCACTTTGTTTATCGTTAGCCGCCAGTATGTGGGGCGGCATGTATGTAGTCAGTAAATATGTATTAGAGTATATCCCACCTTTAACGTTAGTGTGGATGCGGTATGTGATAGCGTTTGTTGTTTTGTTTGCTGTATTAAAAATAGTTCATATAAAAAAGGGCCAGCGAACAGTGATTAAGAAAAGGGATTGGTTACTGCTAGCTTGGATTGGTTTCATAGGTTACTTCGTATCCATTGCCTTCCAGTTTATTGGCACGAAGTTATCTGATGCACACACGGGCGCTTTAATTACATCAGCTACACCAGCTTTTATTGTCGTCTTTGCAAGAGTTATATTAAAGGAAAAACTGACCGTTAGAAAGATTGCCTCTGTTTTATTAGCAACAGTTGGTGTGATTGTTGTCATCGGTTGGGATACAAAGGTAGGAAGCTATTTAACAGGAAGTATCGTACTAGTGGGGGCTGCCGTCACTTGGGCGTTATTATCTATCTATGTAAAGGTTGCTTCTAAACGTTTGTCCTCATTAACCATAACGACTTATGCTGTATTATTTGCCCTTTTATTTACTACGCCCGCCATGATATGGGAACTTCAATCGCATCCTATACAGAATCAAAACGTGTTTATTATTTTAGGAGTTCTTTATCTTGGGATCGTTTCAACTGCTGGGGCATTTTTTCTTTGGAATAAAGGGATGGATTTAATGGATGCTGGAATCGGTTCATTGTTTTTCTTTTTCCAGCCGCTGGTCGGTTCTTTTTTAGGCTGGCTCTTGTTAAAAGAAGAGTTGGATGTGAACTTTTTTATTGGTGGTTTCTTCATTATGATAGGTGTTATGGTCGTCACCGTACAAAAGAAAAGATCCATATAGAAGCAGGAGGGCAGAATGTTCTGTCCTCTTTTGCCATTCAACTAACATTTAGTACAATAGAGGATGTATTAAGACGCTAACATAACGATCTATTTCATTGTACGACAGCTCATGATATAATGAGAAACTTAGGATTATTATGACTTTGGCTCATAATTGAACGGATGCCTAGAAAAGCCTCCGCCTAGCAATAAAAGATGGAGGTGTAAGCGAATGAATAAACGATGGACAATCGGTAAAATTAAGGAATTTGTTGAGAACAACTCGGAAAGCGAGCTGCTAACGACGGAATATCACGGTTTCTCTCAAAAGTTACAATTTAAATGTGCATGTGGCAGCCAATTTGAAAAAACATTTACGAAATTTAAAAATAATCACCAACGAAAATGTGATGTATGCCAGCCGCCCAAAGCGTCACGTTAAGGCATTTGGCGGCGGATGAACATGAATGTTACAGTTAGAAAGAATATTTTAAAAGTGAGTAGGCGAACAATATGATTGAAGTGAAAACATCCCCAATAAGTGACGGAGAGTTCAATAGAGGAGTATTTGCTACACGCGATATCAAAAAAGGCGAGCTTTTCCATGAAGCACCGGTCATCTCTTATCCAAATGACCAACATCAACACATTGAGAAAACTTTACTTGCTGATTACGCTTTTGAGTATGGGATCAATCATTCTGCGATCCTTCTTGGTTATGGAATGTTGTTTAACCATTCTTATGAACCTAATGCAACGTATGAGATTAATTTTGAAAATCACACATTTGACTTCTATGCTTACACAGATATCAAAGCAGGAGATGAGATTCTCATTAATTATAACGGCGATGTTGATGACAAAGAGCAATTATGGTTCAATCAGGACTAAAAAAGATAGCGAAAATCAGGTCTTTGCTTTTAATTGAAAATACCTATCTTTGCTAATAATTCTTAGCCTTGTTTTCTAGAGAGGCTAACCATTATTAAAGTTCTCGTTTAAACGAACAGGTGCTTTAGTGCAGTGAGATCCATTAAATTAAAACGAAAATCCCCTGGATGGTCATGTCTTCAGTGGGGTTTTTTGTTTTTATTTATTTTGTTCGTACGAAAACAAAAATTGCGGTAGACATGCGACAGAATGGAGAAGCTGAAAAACATTTTCTGAAATCTGATTGGTGGTTATATTCTAAATATTCACTCAATTATGTATAATGATAATTGAATTTAAGGAGGAGTAGCTTTTGAAAAAATACAATATTATTTTTTTGGAAAGAACATTTCCGAGTGCAAACATGATCCTTATTAAGGATGAACTCCCGGTTCTAATTGATACTGGCTTCGGGAGTGATGCAGAAGAAACAGAGCAATTAATTAGAGAAGCAGGCGTTTCACCCGAAGAATTACCTCTTATAGTGAACACGCATTATCATAGTGATCATGTAGGAGGTAATTATCATCTGCAAAAAAATTACGGTGTTACAATCGCTGCCCATAAATGGGATGCCCACTTAATTAATTCTTGTGACCGTGAAGCCTGTAGTGCAGAATGGTTAGATCAACCTATAGAACCCTATCAAGTTGATATCATGCTGTCTGATAACGATGAGATTGAGACTGGAAGCAGCAGCTTGAAAGTCCTGCACACACCGGGACATACGTTAGGGCATCTTTCTTTATATGAGCCTGAAGAAGAAATATTAATTTGCGGGGATCTCTTTCACAACAATGATATTGGATGGTTAAATATCTTTCGAGAGGGGGTTGCATCTATCCAACGATCGATGGAAAGTTTGGAGCGGTTGTCTAAGCTTCGAATTCAAAAGGCCTATTCAGGTCATGGACCTTACATAGAGAATCCTAGTGCTTCGATTGATGCAGCAAGGGCGCGGTTCGACAAGTGGCTTAAGGCACCAGAAAAGGTATCGTGGCATGCCTGCAAGAGGATTTTTGCATTTACCTTAATGATTAAAAATGGATTGGCAAAGGAAGAAATCAATCCATACTTACTAAAATGTGGTTGGTTCCAAGATTTTGCACGCTGCTCTTTTCAGCTTCAGCCAGAAGAATTTATTCAAATTCTGCTTGATGAAATGATTCGTTCCGGAGCAGCCAGTTGGCACAATAATCATTTAATCGCTGCTGCTCCATATAAAGCCCCCCAAGAGAAATGGATAAATAAAAATATAAAGCCGAAAGATTGGAACTCTCAAATAGTTTCTTCGATGACCCAATCAGTTGGAAATGAATGAAAAATGTTGAATTCCGCCTGGCAGCCATAATCTGTTTTAACGGAGAAGAATAGTTGAATATTATTATAATCTTTCCACCATCCACAGTAGGATCGGCCATGCAGGATAAAACTTTTGGGGAGGAGATTTGATATGTCGTTAAAAGTAGGAGATATCATTACATTCGAACGGACTTTTACAGTAAGGGATGTAGAATTATTTACAGAGATCTCAGGTGATGAAGGGATTCATCATATTGCCCCAGATGAACAGGGAAGACTTGTCGTCCAAGGGTTGTTAACGGCAACTTTGCCAACAAAAGTAGGTGGGGATCATAATGTGCTGGCTCGTAATATGAATTTTGAATTTTTAAGACCCGTGTTTACGGGGGATACGATAATTTGTAGGGTTAAAATTGAAAAATATGAAAGACAAGAAAATAATAGAACAGCTATTGCTTCGTCTTTTTTATGTGAAAATCAGAATGGAAAAGAAGTATTAAAAGGAGATTTTTCCGGTGTTATCCTTTAAACTTTTATTTTTTCTCCAACTAATGAAGTTTGAGAGTAATAGAGTTTGTTAAAATAATCACTCCCTCTTCACCATTTAATCAGATGAAGAGGGAGTGGAGATAACAAAAATGAGTTTTATTGACTATAAAGAGAGAGGCTTTTGTTAAAAAACTATTGCAGGATGAGATAGTAAGTATTCCGGATTGCTTTGATCATAACGAAGATCTAGTAAAGAAAAACTTCTTTCGAACTTTCATCGTACCAACGAATGATGTGATAAAGATTGTGTCTCTCCTTTCTTTCTTTTCCATTCAACAAAAAGAAGGTTTAAAGCAATAGAAAGGTAAACCGCTATTGGAAAACTAATGGCGAGATCTAAAAAAGCGGAGAATGGAATGACAACGATTCTAAAGGAAACAAAGACCCATGTGATAGCATAACTTCTAAGAATCCATGTTTTATGCGATGATATTCTTTTTTGAAAGCCCCTAAGGACTCCCATAGCGGTTGTTCCAAGCCAAAAAGCATTCAACACAAGGAAGGCAATCATAGATGACCGGCCACCTGTCGAAAAGAGAGAAATATATGGAACCAATAATACATTGATGAAAATGGTGAATCCATAAATCTTCCCTAAGTTCCGATGCAGCTTTGGATTTTGACGACTCGTTTTAGTTAATTGAAATGGACCGAGGGCCAATGCAATTGCCCCCAGTATAATATGAGGATAGAACAAGGCTTTCCAAATGGACAAATTAAAGTTTTCGTCTTCCACTTTTCCTTTCATTATCTGCGCACCTTCAGTCCCAATAATAAAATACATTACGACTATATAGGCGCTGAATAGTAGGACAGTCATATAAAGTCCCATTATAGACCAATTTAACTTTTTACTTTTTTCCACCGCGTATCACTCCTATTTAATTTATAGTTGAAATGATTTTTTCAAAACATAAATATGGCACTTTTCTTAATGGAAACTTAACTGTCCCTCTTATTTGATAACCAGCTCTTTCATACATTCCAACAGCCTCAGGATTTTGGGCATATACGTCCAAACGAATGCTCGTATATCCTTTTTTAAAAGCATATTCTTTAGCAAAGTTTAAAAGTTTTTTTCCAATTCCCTTGCCTTGATGGAGAGGATGAACAGCTAATCGGTGAATGATGAATGGCCTGCCTGATTGTTCCTCCCAGTGGAGTTTCAAATACTGTTTGCTTTGGTTCATATTGAGAACAATGGTACCGATCAAGTGATGTTCTTCTTTCACTCCAAAAAGAGTGCCATTTTTTAAATCATTCTTTATAACAAAATGATTAGGGTAAAAATAGTCCCATTGATGAATCCCTTTTTTTCTTAAATCGGAAGTGATATCAGCGTAAAACTGCTTCACTTGGGCTAATTCTTGTAAGTTGATTGTGTGGATTGCTAAGAATTCCATACCTGACACCTCTTAGTAAAAAGTAAACTGATAGATGGTATGTAGAAGGAGGCGGAGAACCTTTTACGGATTTCACCCGATATCCTGTATCTATGACAATGTCTGAATGAGTAATTTAAAAATATCACTCGATGCGATTCGTTCATCTTCAGAGGAGGAAAGAAGTTGAGTTACTCTAAGGCCATAGGAAAAAGTCATAAATAAGGCGGCCATTTTCTCGGCATCGATCGTTGGGGGAATCACGCCATTTGTTTGCCCCATCTCGATCCATTGAATACCAGTTGACTTACTATATTGGTAAATACTATTTAAAATGCTTTTAACCTTTTCATCGTCTTGGCTTAACAAATAAATGAATATCAGATTCCCTACGTCATTTGTATTCTGTCTACTATGGAAAAATTCAGTGACCACCCCAAACTGGCCAGCATGAGCGGCACCGCTCATTTGGTGATGAACGATCTGATTGAATTTTTCATTCTCTTGTTCGATTTTGGATTTGAGAATAAGTCCAAACAATTCATCTTTACTGGCAACATAGTGATAAATGGCCCCTTTAGAAAGCCCAGTTCTTTCAATAATGTCTTTAAGTGTCGTATTTCTGCAGCCTTTTTCCAGAATAAGTTCCTCAGTGGCTAATAAAATCGTCTGAAATGTTGGGTTATCATGAGAAGTTGGATTAGACATTTTTGTATTCTCCTTATTCAATTTCTTGAGGCTATTAATAAATCTAAGCGCGTTTTTGCAAATCTGCGATAGATGACTGTCCATAAAATCGTTCCCCCGATTACACTGTAGAAAACGATTTGGGAAACGGCTAAGAAAGCAGGAGTCGACAGCTCATATACTAAAATTGTTTTAATAACTGCTTCAACCAAAAGGGCCATTCCCCATACAGCAGTCATTACTCTTAGGACAAAGCGAAAATAGGGGAACTCCCAGTGACTCGCAAACTTGCCTTTCTGCTCCGACTCATCACTTGAGCTGAATCTAATGGCAAAATGATAAATGAGCGGTTTTGAATAAAAAAGAGAACCGATAAAGATAAGTCCTAATATTCCCGTTACTAGCGATTCCCTCATTAAAATTAATTTCTCGCTGCCGCCTAATAAAAACGCCAATAAACTCAGAACAAAACCGGTCAACATAAACAACCCAAAAGCATCGGCTTTCCGATGTTTCACAATATGATAGAGGTTATCTAGAAGTGGAACCGAAGTGGCAAGCAGCAGTGAAACAAAACTTGAGAAATGATTCAAGAACACATGATACAGGACAACAGGTACGAGTCCATTTATGAAGATACTCCCTATAACGGATTGAATGACCTTTCTTTTGGAGGCTAACTTCAAGTTGATCTCTCCTTACCATTTTTTCATTTATATTCCAACAATACAAACCGACCGTCGGTTTGTCAATTGTTTTTTGAAAAATTAGATAGGTGAGTGTTTTAAAATGTCAGTTCGGCAGGCGCGGCAAGCGGTGCAGTCTATCTGCTCTATTTGGCTGGGCAAGTTGGTTTACATACAAGTACTGAAAAAAATCTGAAGATGTACAATCTTCTTTTTTATCAGGCTTTATCTTTCAGATGATCAATGTAAAAAGCATTTTGTTCTTTTTAACCGTGATGAGTGCTTTTATTTTACCGTTTAATCACTCACTTACATCCATCGTACTGTATTTAACTGTAACCATTCTTCTAGGATGGACAGCGTTGCTTCTATGGTCAGGATTCGGTTCGATATTTAAAGATTTTTTCTCTAAATATGACAAGTCCTTTCGACTGATTATGTCTTTGTTACTGCTTTATTCTTCGATCACTATTTTTCTTTAAAGTGATAGAGGGGAGTGAAGAGTTTCTGTTTTTTGAGTGAAGGGGTGTTTTAGTGTAATAGTGAAGAAAATGAATGAGAAATATAGCATGTCCATTATCCTCCGATGTTCGGCAAAGCAAGGTTAATAGGTTAATTAACAAAATGTACAATACCTAATTTCCTTTTTTTTATATACTTACATGTTTGTCCATTTCAAAGAGAACAAGCTTTGCATAACATGTACTAACCCATTAAAAAGGAGGTGCTGTTTATGTCATGCTATTACGGCGGTGGATCTAGCGGCGGTGGATATGGCAGCAGTTTTGTTCTGATTGTCGTCCTCTTCATCCTATTAATTATTGTTGGTGCAACTTTCATGAGCGGTAGCTACTAATTTTTAAAATGTAGGAACCAACCTATTCCAAACTCAAAGCCCAAAACCAATTCCTTCACTTACCATTGAAGCGTCAGACGACGCTTCTTTTATTTATCTTTAAAACTGCCTAATTTTATAAACTTAATGTCCTGCTTGTCACAAAACGGGCAGCTAGCAGGTTCCTTCTCGTCCCTTGCCGCAATCTTATTAACACAGCTTCGTACATAGATATCCACGATCACGGTGAGCCTTCTTGTTTTCGATATTTAATCACCTAAATACACCTTTAATAAGCGTTTACAAACTCTACCGAATCCTCCCATTCAGCATCTTTGCTTTTTCATACTTAACGGAGCTGTCGAACGGACTAAAGACTTCTTTGCATTATGGTATGTTCTGAGGTATCTTTCTTTATTTTCAGCCAGAGAGTATTCCCTAACTTTGTAGTCAGGGAAGAAAAGGGGAAAGCAACAGCTTATTCCTTTTTATTAGTGGTGCCCCCGCAAGCGGATGAACTTGTCTGGAGCTATAGAGGACATTCGGCAGTTGATTCATGATCAGTCTGATTGTATCCTTGGTCACATGACCGCCGAGTGGCATAAACGATGAGGTAATAAGTTAAAATAGGGTATGTCAAAGAATAAGCGAGTTCAGCTTCTCATGAGAAGCTGGAAGGAAGAGTATTTAAGTATACTAATCCTCCCGCTGTCGGGTACTGATTATGATAGCCGCTGAACTGGCTAGCCCTGTAATTGTTGATGGTCGAAAACCATGGGCAAATTGATTTTAACAGTTGTTCCTTCACCAAGTTGACTATTAATTTCTATGGTACCATTATGGTTTTCTATAATTCGTTTGCACATCATAAGCCCTAAACCTGTCCCTTTTTCTTTTGTTGTGTAGAAAGGTTCGAACAGCCTTTTCTGTCTCTCTTGTGATATTCCGCTCCCTTTATCGGTAATTTCTATTAAGAAACTATCGCTGTGCCTATTTTTAAGGGAAATGACTATTTCTTGTATAGAAGGATCTGTAGTCGCTTCAATCGCATTTTGGATCAAGTTCATCAGCACTTGTGTTATCTGATTGGGATCGCATTGAATAGTAAGTGTCTGATCGAAATGAATAGATTCAATAAGGTGAACGCCATTTAAAGTAGCTTGAGGTTTCATAAATTCTACAACATGAGAGACCAAAGCCTTGATATCCGTTTCTCTAGTCTTCATGTTTTCTTTAGGCTTAGCGATAAATATAAATTCGTTTACGATGGCATTAATTCTGTTTAATTCAGTAAGAACAATTTCAATATAACTATCTATTGTTTTGTCATTTGAAAGTTCCTTAATCATTTGTGCAAAGCCTGTTACAGACGTTAAAGGATTACGAATTTCATGGGCAACTCCAGCTGCTAGTTCACCAATTAACGAAAGCTTTTCCAGCTCTTGAATCTTGAGAGTATTCTTGCGGTGCTCAGTAATCTCTATGGCTGTGCCATTTACTTCAATAACTTGTGAATTGACAATTACTGGAGTTAATGAAGAAAGATAATGGAATCCCTTTAAGTTTCCTTCATAATTAATAATGCTGCCATTCCAGGCTTTCTCATAACAAGATTGTTTCTCATCTGCCTGATTTTCAGGTAATAGTTCATGCAAAGTTTTACCAACAATTAGTGAAGGGGGGATATTTACTTTTTTAAGAAAATCACCTTCCGCAAACGTATGGATGAATTTATTGTTTTTCTTTATGAATTTAAAAACAAATCCATTATGTTTTGGAATAAGATTTTGGTAATCAACAAAAACGTTAGAAATATTCTGAAAATCGCCGACATTATAATGAGTCATATTGATATCCCCCGGTCATTATGATGATGAATGAATTCAATTTATGGTAATTTTGTAATTTTTTTTATTATACACTAATTTTGGCTGTGTTTCTTATGGAATTAAATTTAGCTATAAAAACACCCCCACAAATATTAATTTTGTGTCTAACATTTACAGGGTAGTTCAAATGGAAAAATGAGTGTAGAGGGAGATAGAATATAAATAATCAGTTTGTCTGTAAGGCAATGATTTAGGTGATCGTTCAATAACTAAAGGTTATGTTTTTAGAAACAAACGTTCCTGCTGAAAAAATGATATAATAATAGCAACAATAGTATAGGTTTTCTCAAGGGTGGTCGGCACTCTCCTCCATTTTTAGCGGAGGGAGGTGATGCCGCATGACAGTATATGAAACCTTAATGATTACACTTGCTTTCGCGAGTTTGATCGTATCTATTCTGTCATTTCATAAAAAAGACTAAAACCGCCCTTGAGATTGGCCCCTCATGGCGGTTTTAGTAACTTAGCTATTTGTGTGTCGATCCCTCTAATGGGAACCTGCTATTGTATGGCCGTTTTGATGTTCCAGCATCGAAACGGTCTTTTTTAATGTATACAGTTCTATTGTTATTATACCCCATTGCTTAAATTTTGAAAACATTTGAATTAGGAAAAGACCTTGAGAGAAGAGTGCTTTCTACGTTTTTTTGTGGCCGTTTACGTTCAAAAAAATCATTTGGTGTTAATTAGAACCATACTTTCGTTCCATGAAATTTAGGGGTTGGCAGATAGTTTCTTTCTTTACTAGGCTTACAATAAAGAGACTTTCTTGACACTTTGTTTTGTCAGGCTTTGCCTAGCCCCCAACTACGTTGGGGACAAAAATCCCTTATACTCTTTTCTATTGCTATTAAGAGAATAGCCTAAGAATGAGAGGGTGAAAGTAATATTTGAACGTCTAGAAAGAAATTTTAAAGGCGGCCTTATTGAGGGCGTACAGTGAAGCGTTTTTCGGATCTTTTCTTATAGACGTGATACATATTTGTCCTAATAGGTTATATAAAAACTAGATTTAGGACTGTCTATGAAAATGTTTAGTATGTTCAATATGCTTAAAGACAGTACTGAATAAAAAATGGAATATTAACGATTAATTACAATTTATAGGGATTACACCTGATCCTCTTGGGGAAAATGTTATTATAAACATCTAGATAGGGGTGCAAATTAATGGAACAAACACTTTATGAAAAAGTTGGCGGAGAAGAAGCTGTTGCAAAAGTTGTGGACTATTTTTATTCCGAATTGGTTCTTAAAGATGATACAGTTAGTCACTTTTTTGAACACACAGATATGGAAAAACAGCGTCGTCATCAGACAAAATTTATTAGTTTTGCGTTAGGCGGACCTAATCAGTATTCAGGAAAATCAATGGCAAAAGCACACGAAGGAATGAATCTACAGCCAGCCCATTTTGATGCTATTGCAAAACATCTTCATGATGCGCTTGCTCACTTTGGTGTAAGTGAAGCAGACATAGACAAAGCTTTAAGTAAAGTTGCTTCATTAAGAGAGGATATTATTTATAAGTGACTGGCTGTATTAGTGGATGGATTATTTGAAGAAAGTAAAATATGAATTTTCATTTGAATTGCAACATAAATATCATCATGTTGGATGGAAAACGCCCTAGCTGCTCAAAGCAGCTAGGGCGTTTAATATATAATAAGAAATTTCTCTTTCGTTTATCTAATCTTATTCAGTGACAAACGTATAGAACATATGTTATGTTTTAATCTCTACATAATGCCCAAAGTAAAAAGAAGAGGTGTTTAAATATGAATAAGACAGAATTAGTAAACGTTGTTGCAGAGAAAACCGAGTTAAGTAAACAAGATGCTACAAAAGCTGTGAACGCATTATTTGAAACGATTTCTAATACACTTGCTAAGGAAGAGAAAATCCAGTTAATCGGATTTGGAACATTTGAAGTACGTGAACGTGCAGCTCGAACAGGCCGTAATCCACAAACTGGAGGAGAAATTCAGATTGCTGCTTCTAAAATTCCTGCTTTTAAACCAGGTAAGGAATTGAAAGAAGCTGTGAAATAAACTTATATTTCTATAACCGTATATTATAGAAAGGCTCTAGGGGATTACCCCCTAGAGCCTGTTTTCATTTTATGGATCCCTTGAAAATAATCTCTAAATCGTAGACATACTGATCATGTTCTTTTTTAGGCTGCGAGTATGAATACGTCAAAGTTTGGAATATTACTTGCAGCTATCTTGAGTTTTTCATATCAGAACCGATTCTTCAGGAAGTTTTTTATAAGGATTAGGTAATCCGTTATGGTGTTTTTTATCTTACTTTACTAGTTTTCTCCCAAGCATCTCATTATTCAAAGAATCTTTGCAATAGAGATAAGATTAAATTTACTAAAATTGCTTTTTAAAATAACTTCATACAACTTTTACACGAGATTTACAATAGAATGCCATACTTAAAGATAGGTCGAAAGGTGGGGATAAAATGAACTGGAAGTACGGTATTCATATTGAGAAAAGAACACATCTATTTAAATGGAAACGAAAGTTACATCCAAAACAGAAACAAAAGAGATGGACATTACAAAGCAGATTGCTTATAAGCATTTTAAGTTTATTTATCATGTCAACCGGAATGCTTGGTTTTGTTTCTTATGAAAAATCACGTAACACTGCTATTCGTATTACCGAAAACCGTCTGGAGCGTGAAGCTTTTTCGATGTCTGAGATTGCTCAAAGTTTGATGTTTACGTTTATTAACGATGAAGAAGAATTTTTGAAGAAATTTAACTCTACAATTAAATTACAAGCTGCTCAATTAGCACAAGACGGTCTGTCGGGTCACTTTTTCTTACTAAAACAAAGTGAGGTAATACCGTTTACTGTCAGTGAAGGAAGTCGTTTAGCTTTCCCGGAAAACGTCCTAGGGTCGGTAAGAAAACAAGAAAAAGGGATTCTTCACTTTGAGTTTCAAGGGAGTGATTATACGCTGACATTTAAAAAAATACCTGAGTTAAAAGGGATTTATTTATTGGCTGTTCCGACTGCGGATTATTTAGGCCCCATTAACCAGTTAGCAGTATTTATGCTCATTACTTCTATTATCAGTGTCCTTATTACGTCTATTGTTATTATATTATTAGTGAGAAGTGTGACAAAACCATTAAGCACCATACAAAAAGTGATCCGAAAGGTACGAGACGGGGATTTGAGTGAACAAATTATGCTCAATACTTCTGTTCCTGAAATTTCTTCCCTTATAAAAAGCTTAAATCAAATGATTGGGCAAATGAAAATGATGCTTGACCAACTTTATGACACAACCGCCGCTTTACATGAAACAGGGGATGAATTGAAGGGTGCCTCTGAAAATGCGTTGTATTTTAATAATGAACTGAAAGAATCAATTTTTACAGTAAAAGAAGGGGCGGAACAAACGGCTATCAGTTCTGAAAAAAGTATTGGCATGTTTCAGGAAATGAAGGAGAAAATCCATCATATGCTCTCAAACATGAACACTATCGCGCGCACATCGGAACACATGAATTACCGGGCCTCTCAAGGGGAGCAGGATATCGTTCACATGATTACGTCAATGAATCAGTTTGAGAAAGAATTTATAACCATGACTGATACTATTAACACGGTAAAAGAACACTCGCTATCAATTGCGAGTATTGTCAATATAATTCAACAATTTGCAGAGCAAACCAAGCTGCTTGCTTTGAATGCAGCAATAGAGGCAGCAAGAGCTGGGGAATCAGGAAAAGGGTTTGCCGTTGTGGCGGGGGAAGTCAGAAAATTAGCCGACCAATCGAAGGGGGCCACCGAGGAAATTACACGACTCATTCAGTCGATGGAAGAAATATCCGTGAAAGCTTCTGAAGAATTTCATCATATGCTTCAAAAAAGTCAGCTTAATGCTAACATTTCGTTTCAATCTAAACAAACGTTTGATCATTTGATGGAGGAGATTAAGAAAGTTAATGAAGAACTTGAGAAAATGAAGGAGGAATGTAATCTCATTTCTTTAGCTTTGCCTGAAATAGAACAGTCCGCTGAGAGCTTTGCATCTGTGTCACAAGAAACACTAGCCAGTACTGAGCAAATGTTAGCTAATTCTAAAGAACAAATTGAACACATGAATCATACCCACGAAACGGGAATGAAGTTAACAGAACTAGCATCATCCTTAACAGATATTACGACTGAGTTCATTATACATAAACAAGATATGCTGTCTAGTAGTCCCATGAGGTCAAAAGCAGAAGCGTAATAGTATAGAGGTTCTGATAAAAAGATTGGATTTGTTTAAAAGAGTATATAAATTTTCTAACTGGTTTTCTTCTTAAACAGCGATCCAAATAGTTATTGAACGAATTTCACTTGGTTTGAACAGACTTGTCTTGTAAAGCAAGCTGTTCTTTTTTCATAGTAGGGATCTCTTTTATTACGGAAATAGCAAATTTCGCTAAGTGAAAGGCTTTGATCACGTTTCCCCATGGTATTGAGTTATAGCCAATTGGTTCATGTAAAATCATGGTCATGACCAAGAATACGAGTAAATTTATTCAGTTTATTTTTCATAAGCAGGAATGGTTAGGGGGGATGGTCAGCTTTAAATTATATAGTAATTACCACTTTACCTTGAGCGTGACCTTCTTGAAAATATTTGAATGCTTCCGTTACTTCACTTAACTCAAATCGTTTATCAATTATTGGCTTTACTTTTCCAGTCTCAAGTAATTCTTTTACGTAATTTAGGTCCTTTTGGTTTGCTCTCTGTAACAGGTTACTTATTTTCTTGCTTCCAGTCATTGAAATAAAAGGTCCAAGAACTAACGCTTGAAAAAATTGAGATTCGGAACCTCCTATGTGGACAAAACTACCATTTGGTTTTAATGCTCGTTTATAAGCTGATATGGAATTAGAACCATTCACACCAAGAATCAAGTCATAATACTCCTCATTTTTTGTGAAATCCTCTTTTGTATAATCAATGACATGGTCTGCTCCTATCGAATGCAATATGTCTAAATTTCTTGTACTGCATACCCCTGTTACTTCAGCCCCGAATGATTTGGCAATTTGCACCGCGAAAGTACCGACACCACCAGATGCCCCATAAATTAATACTTTCTGTCCCGGCTTAATTTTACCTTTATTACGTAGTCCCTGTAAGGCAGTCACACTTGCCATAGGTGTCGCAGCAGCTTCCTCGAAGGAGATATTGGCTGGTTTTAAGGCCAGAGTATATTCGGGAACAGTTACATATTCAGCAAAACCGCCCCAGCCACAACCAGAGAGGTCACCAAAAACTTCATCACCTGCTTGAAACAGCTTAACCTCTTTACCGACAGCTTCAACTTTACCAGCTATGTCACCTCCTGGTATGGAGTATTTTGGTCTTATTAGTCCGAAAGCAAAGCGAGCTAAGAAAGGTTTGCCTTTCAAGAGAACCAAGTTACCAAAGTTCAAGGACGCTGAATGAACTTTCACCAATACTTGATTCTCAGTAGGTAAAGGTTTTTTTATCTCTTTTAATTCAAGTACATCAGGTGAACCATATTTATCGCAAACTATAGCTTTCATAAAAACTTCCTCCAATTTTATTATTGTATTTAAAAAGAAAGGAACCATAACAGAAAGTTAGTGAAGTGTTATTATGTAATTATTTATACGAAATAATAAATGAAAAGATTCAGCAAGTAAGCTAACTTGAAGTTAATATGCTTTTAATGTTTATGGTGAGAATCCGTCTATTCTCTTATCCGATTCATACGTTTCCTATGCTTGTGATGACAATGAAGTACATCTCTTCTTTAAAATTTATTTTAAAGGAATTATTGACTTGACTATAGAAATTGAAACGGAAGAGACTATACAATTATTGAGGAAGGTCTGTTAAATAGGGCTAAATAGAATCAAAAGAAAATTGATATAGAAATCACCGGTTCTTCATGTTGCTTTTGGAGGGAAATTTGATGGAACATAACAACTATCTAGTGGACAAGAAAAATTACATTCATACTTATCTTTCGTATATGTTAGGAAATAGGTTTACAGTTGCATATAATGATTATCAATTCTTTTCAACCAAGAAACTGCCCTTAGATGATAATCCATATTTTTTTAAAGAATCTCCAAATAAACTGGAGTTTTCAACTCTTGAATACTTACATAAAGGTAAAAAAAGAATGGCTGACTTTAAACAATTTATGGAAAATACAGGTACTACTGCATTACTTATTATTAAAAATGATGCCGTTCTTTATGAAGATTATTTTAATGGACATAAAAGAGACACTCCTCAAAAGTTGTTCTCCATTACAAAATCATTTATTTCTGCTCTTATTGGAATTGCTATTACTGATGGCTATATAAAAAGTGTAGATGATTTCGTTTCTTCTTATATACCTGAACTAAAACTAAGAAATATCAGAATCAAACATCTTCTTCAAATGGACGCAGGAATAAAGTTCAAGGAAGGTCATTTTCCATGGAGAGACGAGGCAAAAGTTTATTTGTATCCGAATGCAAGGCAATTGGCACTGACCGTTGTAGAAGATACTAATGATACCTTTTTTCATTATAATGATTATCATTTGTTACTATTAGGGATTATTCTTGAAAGGACAACAGGCAAAAGTGTAACAGCCTTTTTTTATGAGAAGATATGGAGTCAGTTAGGAATGGAATTTCCGGGTTTTATGATAGTAGATAGTGAAAAGCATTCCTTTGAAAAGATTGAGAGCGGGTTGGTAATGACCGCAATCGATCTAGCTAAGTTCGGCAGTTTATACTTAAAAAATGGTGAATGGGAAGGGAAACAAATTATTAGCAAAATTGGATTAAAGAATCAGTAAGTCCAAATAATGTGCCATCTAATTGTGACCATTTCCGATATTATCAAAAACATCCTTGGGGAAAAATGTGGTTTAATCACAATAAGGCATATTATAAATATTTATGGTGGGGACATCTGAATAACAAAACGAATAATGACTATTTTGCTTTAGGGGCATTAGGTCAAGTTCTATACGTTAGCCCAGAAAACAATACACTTGCTATTCGTCTTGGAAGAAAATGGGGAGTTATGGACTGGTGGGCTACAATTTTATATAAATTAATAAATTCTTTAACCTGATTCCATCAGGCACTTAACTAAATCATTGTTGAATAGAAGATTGTGAAAGAGTGTACTTAAGTTAAAAGGGCTTTAGTTCAACAGGCTAAATTAAATAGAAGACTTGTCTCACAAAGCAGCGCTTTTGAAGAAAAATGCAAGATCTCTAAAAAAATTGGCGTGAACGGTACAGAAATTCAAGGGGCTTATAGCACGGGCTCTTCTTGAATTGCAGGATATTTTAAAATATAATTTAAAGGTTTTGTTAATGACGCCTAAGAATGAAGATATTTCCAGTTTAATAAGCAAGTTCGTGCTAGTACAGTGCAATACTTTGTAGACTTAATTCCTTTATATTTAAATTCTTTTGAATAAGTAGTCGGTTTTTTCCTCATAAACATTTCCCCCTCCTATGTAACAATAGTAGGGGGTTTCTTTACCTTAACCCGAAATATAGACGCTCTTTTTTTGAGTGTCTATATTTCGAGTGGTTCAATGGAATGGGGGGTTTTTCATTCAAATTATTCTTCTCTTTGTTCTGTATGCCACCATAATGAATCTTTTGGATTTTCGACAGCTTCTTTATACTCAGCCTTAGAAGCAACGGTTGGGTAAGACCCTTTTAGCGATTTTCCTGAAGTGCTCTTGAACAAGAACAGTATCACTAAAAATCCGATCACGCTCACGGCTGTTAGATAGAAAGCAGGCGCTAAGTTATTTCCTGTTTGGTGAACTAGCCATGTGGCAACTAACGGGGTAGTTCCGCCAAAAATTGAAACAGAGACATTAAAGGTCACAGATAATGTACGGTATCGAATATCGGTATAAAACATCGTTGGTAACGATCCAGGCATGGTGCCTTCATAAGTTGAAAGCAGAACACCTAGAATGAGAATGCCTAACGAAATGAATATTAAATCGTTTAAGTTTATTAAATAAAAAGCAAACGCAGATAATAAGGTTAATCCACCTAAACCAATTAAAAATACGGTTTTGTTTCCAATTTTATCGCTGAGTTTTCCAAACATGAAAGCAAGCGGCACCATAATAATCATGACAGCTGTAATTAATACGGTTCCTACCGTACTAGATAACCCAATAATTTCATTTAAGTAAGAAGGCATGTATGATAATAGCATATAGTTTGTAATATTAAAGAAGGCGACAGCTACAAAACACACGAGGATGTCTTTTTTGTGGTTTTTTAAAATAGATCGGAAGCTCTCTTCTT
This sequence comes from Pseudobacillus wudalianchiensis, assembly GCF_001685015.1. Lineage (GTDB taxonomy): Bacteria > Bacillota > Bacilli > Bacillales > Domibacillaceae > Pseudobacillus > Pseudobacillus wudalianchiensis. Next base: position 385,266 of record NZ_MAYT01000027.1, on the reverse strand, counting down.
GGACGCCATCATCAGAAAGTTCATTTTCAAAAATCGGCGTTTCCTCTAGATTCTTTCTTAGGTACAAACCAACAAGTCCTAAAGGTAAGCCGAGCAGAAATGGTATTCTCCACCCCCATGAGGCCATTTGTTGATCAGATAGAGTGATAAAGAGTGTACTGGCAAGTAGTGAAGCTAAAATATAACCAGTGAGCGTGCCGATTTCTAATCCACTTCCAAGCATATTACGCTTATTGTCGGGAGAAGATTCTGCAATATAGACCATGGCACCAGCGTATTCGCCACCAGTTGAAAAACCCTGAATAATTCTAGCTATTAATAAGAGGATAGGCGCCCAAATGCCTATTTGATCATATGTAGGCAATAAGCCGATTAGTAACGTAGAGAATGCCATTAAAATAATCGTGGTTGTTAAAACGACTTTCCTTCCGGATTTATCTCCGATTTTACCAAATATAACACCACCTAATGGGCGCATTAAAAAGGCAATGGCAAATGTTGCAAATGTGAACACTAATTTGAGTTCATCATTCTCAACAGCAGTAAAAAAGTTTTGGCTAATAATAACCGCTAAATAGGAATATAAGCCAAAATCAAACCATTCCATAGCGTTTCCTACCCCTGTAGCAAACACGCTTTTCTTCGTTCGTTGAATATCTACAACGTTGATTTTTTTCTTGTTAAATTTCATTTTATTATGTCAACTCCATGGAATACAGATATGTAAGAATAAGAAATAAACTTACATTGGGGGTGCAAATAGATTTTGGGTGTTTTCTCCAATGAGATCATGTTTAGAATTTTGTTTTCTACAAGGCCAACTCGTTCTAGGTTAGGCAAATACGGTGCCCTGACATAAAGCCCTTTTAAAGAAGTAAACCCTTTAGCGTTTTGTATAATTGTGTGGTCTCCATGTAACCATTATTCATAATAGAGAGTAGCGACTGACCTATAGCTGTCGGCAAATGGGCTTTATTAGGCAGTAAACTTAACTTTGGATGTTAGTTATGTTGATACAAAAACAGAAAAATATTCGTTTTTTCTTACAGTAACCCCTCATGGGTGTTTTTATATTCCCTCGAAAAGGTTTATTAAGGGGGGGGACAGCATATTTCAAAACGCGTCTAATACTATGAGACATGAGGTCAACTAAGCGGTTGCCGCTATTTTTATTATGCCTACTTCTATACTTTTCTCTCCCCTTTATTACAAATGTTCCTAACGAAGAGAGAAGAGGGCCTGCCTGGTCATATACAGTATCAACCGAAGTTTCCCTAAATAGTATGAACAAGATTGAAATAAGAGAAATGTATGTACAAACGTATGACCTTCTTGATAGCGAGTATGGAGTAGCTGTTGATTCTTTTAGGGTGTTTTACGAGGAAAATGGCAGCGAATTAATCAAATCTAAAGAGTTGAACGGCTATGAAATACCAAAGGTTGATTTTTTTCGATACGAATGAGAAAATGACGATCATAACATGATTAAAGCAGTTGAAACAGGCTCATGCTATGAGTCTTTAACGGTGGAAATTGACTTTTCAAAGTAGTCATGTCTAAAGCCAAAACGAATATCTGGTGTTATAGTCAACGGTTTTGACCTGCTGTTGAACAGTAAAGGATCATGCTGCATGAAGGACATCCTGTTGTTTTTGCAAAATCTCTGAATGATCGTACACAGCTAAGGCGTTTAATGGACAGGGTGGGCGAATTATCTAACACCGCAATCCGTTTTTATCCAAAAAACCTTTTATTTGAAAAAACTATTATGTTATAGTTGCAGTAGAAATAAAATTAAATTATTTTTGAGAACTTAGAGACTGTTCTTAGTCACCTTCTCATCTTAGTAGAAGGGAGCATAGTAAGATATGTCTGTAAACCATACAAAAACAATGCTAGAAACTCTAAAAGAGTACCCTACTTGTGAAATATCACTAACTTTTAAACATGATGATGGTACACCACTATTTTCCATATGCTATCAAAAGAATGGTTATCAAATAACATATTTGGATAGTCTTATTACTAAAACGTATAATGATATTGAATGTACAATTTCAGCTATTGATAAAGCGCTGCAAAATAGTTACGAAAAACCTCTAATTAATTAGGGGTTTTTATTTTTTTGTTGCTTTTAAATAGCAGTTTGCGTCTACTAGTGTTCAGTAGAACAGAATGCTAATACATATAGATCTGCAAAGGTACAACCAATAGATGAAAAGGTTGGTAGATCATACCGACGAATAAAAGTAACTAATAGAAAGCATTTGCGGTGCCTAAAAACTTTATGAAGTTGTAATTTATGGATTCTTACCCTCCATTTCATATTTAATAAATAGCTATTCTTTAAGAGAGGTTCATGTAGCAATTTTCAAAACATTGAGCTGGGATTCTTTATCTCGGTAAAAGTTATCATTGATCTGACTTATGCCCCGCAGTCTAAAGTATATGGCTCTGAAAGTCATACGATAGCTATAGGGATAATGTAAATTTCAGAGCGTCTGTAATCATGCTCTATATAATGAAAATACGAAAGGTCCTGAGGGAGGAAAAACTATAGGCAATAACGGAAGACCGAGAAGAATCATTTTAGATTTAGCCGTTACGTTAAACGGTTTGATCGAAGGAGAAAACGGGGAAGTAGATTGGTGTATTATGGACCCTGAAATCTAAAGTCGTTGCCGGATTTATATAAAGAAATAAATTAATGCAGAAAGATAGCCGTCAATAAGTGTATAATGGTAAAAAGTTTTTAGCTTCCTAGAAAGTGAAGGAGGTTCAGGCAACAGCTAACGATTCGTTATACTAGATGCAGAGGTAAGCAGCTAAAAAGAGATGTGCGGGCACTATTCGTTTCTATGGCGGAGACGAAAGAACTGCCCGTTTGTTTTTCAAAAATTATATAAGCAGGTGTTAATGTGAAAAGAAGATTGTTGGATATTTTAACGATTATGGTAGGTTCCTTTATTTTTGCTTTGGCAATTAATGTCCTCATCATACCTACTAATCTTGGAGAAGGCGGAGTCACAGGGGTTGCGCTCATCCTTTACTATTTGTTTGAATGGTCTCCTGGGCTCGTAACTCTCGTGATAAATAGTCTTTTAATTGTGATTGGTTATAAGTTCTTAAGCAAGACCTCTGTTCTTTATACAATTATTGCTGTTATTTTTAACTCTCTCTTTCTCCATCTTAGTCATGATTGGCGGGTAGAGGCATCAGATATGCTAGTGAATGCGATATTTGGCGGTGTCCTCGCAGGGCTTGGTATCGGAATGGTGATTAGAACAGGCGGGACAACAGCCGGGACCACGATTCTTGCCCGCATTGCCAATAAATATTTTGGATGGAGTATTAGCTACGGGTTACTATTTTTTGATTTAATTGTGGTATTTTCCTCGTACTTTATTATTGGGACGGAGCGTCTGATGGTCACCATTGTCATGCTTTACGTCGGAACAAAAGTGATGGACTTTATTGTGGAAGGGATGAATCATAAAAAAGCGGTCACCATCATTTCGAAAAGTTATGAAGAAATTGCCGAACAAATTAATAAAAAAACACATCGAGGCATCACTGTACTCACGGGATACGGCTATTACATGAAGGACGATAAAAAAATTCTCTATGTTATTATCCACAAACAAGAAGTACTGATGCTTAAGAAAATCGTGAAGGCCATTGATGATGAAAGTTTTGTGGCTATCCATGATGTACGGGATGTTATCGGAAAAGGATTTATGGACAGTGCAAATGTGTAAAGAACACAATTAGCCTGAAATATCTTTATTAAAAGGGGAAGCACTAGCAAAGTCCTCTATAATAAGAAAATGTCAAATTACAATAAAGTTTTTAGAGTTTTCAAATCAAATAGCTTTATTGTCTAAACATTATACCTCAACTGTGAGGTGCATTCGTATTATATCGTTCAGCCAGAACTTTCTGGTTGAACTTTTTTTGTTTAGATCTTCATAAATCTTTTTATGGACGATTTAAGAAAGCTCTATGAAGAAATAAGCGAAAGGTTAACAGAAGTAAGACACCTTGAAATTTCTTCAAGGTGTTGTTTGATTACCCTATAATCATTCAATGCGTTGATTCCTGTCTGTCACTTGGTATTAAAATTGGATTCTGTACAGGTTCGTTTGCTTGTTGTGGATGTGTAAGTCTCTCTTCATATCTACGATTAGCCGCATAAAATTGGTCTTCCAGCCATCCGGCTTGTTCATGTGTTAGTTCCAAAACAAGTTCATTATTAGTGTCATCATAGGCAGTCAGGAGAACATAACTTTTATTGTCACGAGTGACATTAGCAACTCTTAGATAAAGGTTTTTGGCTTCTAGTCTTAACCGCATTCCGTCCATGAATATAGCCTCCTTAAAGCGTTTTGGTTATTATTCCCTGTGAGTAAAAAAGTATGCAGAAAAGTAAGATTTCCTAGTTTCAAGTTGGATCATGCTAGGCTAGAGACTAATGGGGAGCTTTGGAAAACACGAAGTATCAAAAGCCTGCTGTAATAAAAAGGCGTGATGAAGTCGAATACGTTAGATTTTAAGCAAAAAGAAAAAGGATACTACTAATAGAAACTGACTGTCCACTACACAAAATATGATTAGAGTCCTTTGATAAGTGTCTGGATTTTAAGGAAATACATGTACAAGTAGCTTTAAAAGAGAATATTTACGTTACTTGTATTAAAATGGGGGAGAGTAATAATAGCGCTGAAAGGAGAGTTCCAAATGAATGAAGAAAAATTATATGAGATAGAGATTATTACAGAGAGAGGGAGATACGGGAGCGAAGTTCATCATAACGTTCTCCAACTAATGCTTAAGGCTGATATCGTTACAGTCAGGGGCCAATCGGTGCGAGTCGCGGAAATTGAAGTAACTGATGAAGGAATAACAAGGTTTCACGGGAATTTGGTTGACTTATAATGACGATGAAAACATCCAAGCAATTGGGTGTTTTTTCTTTTTATGTAGAGATTATTTACCGAGTAACGCCAGCAGAGAAAAAACAAAGGGAAAAGATTGATCAATTATAAGTAAACTTGATTGCAAACCCTATCTCTTAAGATTTTTCTTTAACTATAGCAGCAAGTTAGATAAAGAAAAAGCCCCTTTTAAGTGGGGCTTTAGCGGCGCTATCCACTTGAGAACTTACATGGATACTTTATTTAGCTGACTAAGTATTCTTTTAATGCTTGTTGCAGCGTGCCCAATGTTTTGGTCGTATGATCAAAGGAGAGTCCCTGATGGATCATTTTTCTCACCACTTCTGCCCTTAAGCCGGTAATGACCGTTTTGCATCCCATCAAGGCAGCGCCATTGATAACTTTCATTAAATGGTCAATGACCTGGGGTTCCATATCTCCGATTCCCGATAAATCCATGATTAAGACTTGGATGCGGGATATCCCAATCTCAGTTAAAACCTTTTCCTCAAGGACTGAAGTTCGAAAAATATCAACCGAACCAATCAATGGCAAAATACAGACCGAAGCATTGATTGGAATGATGGGAACCGATAGATTTTCGACCAACTCTCTCTGAGCTGTGAGCAGGGAATCCTTATATGTAGAATAATTAATAAAAAAAGTATTTAAAAATGTATCAACCCGGTTATTAACTTCCTTTTCCAAGCGGAAAAAGTCCAAAGCCGCCTGTTTATCCACTAATTCGTTATACTGTTCTATAAAATTCCATAGAGTCCTGCGGATGGCTTGCACCCACTCTAATTTAAAGGATAGAGTAAGGGAGTGAGTAGCCCACGCTATCCCTTCTTGTTTCGCAAATAATTGAAGTTCTTTTTCCTTCCCTTCAATAATATAAACCACTAGCTTATGGGCATTTTTTATAAGGTCAATATTCCCGATTGCCAGAATTTCATCGATTTTATCTTTTACATTGACAGCCTCAGATAATAGCTTCTCTTCAAATTCCTTGGTATTTTTTTTAAAGAAATCTTTTAGTTCAAATGAATGTTGAGATACTTCTTTCACCTAATACTCCCCCTTTATGTATAACTCCACGAAACCCTCTACCACATTCTTTTATTTCTTAAACCATATTATTTAAGAAAGATTGAAACTTCAGATTTCAATAGATGGCACAATTATAGGGAGTATTTTTAGTATTTGTGTTGGAAAACATTTAATTGATTCTTACTAGAGCGATTGCTCCCCATTGATACCGGGTAATGAAAGCAAAAAACTACTGAATTTAAGGATCCTCAGCAGAAGTTATCCGTTTATTCAATCCATTTTCACCAAAGCCTTATCCATCTGTTTCTCATTCGCTTTACCCTCACAACTATTTTCGCCATCAACACTTCTATATGTATACTTTATGCTTTGTCAAAAATCAAAAACAAAGAGGGCGATTGGTGTATTATCCTGTCCTTGCTGATCATAGTAGGTATCGACAACCTCAGCTTTGAAGATATTCGTTAACATATGCTCATCATTTTTAATATCTGCTAGATATTTACCTGTCTTATACTTCTTAACAGTTTATTTTATTGGAAGAAGTAAAGATAACCGGATGATAGATCTTCCATTTTAAATAAGGGCATCTGTCCCAGCCCCTTTTTCTATAATCAATGCAGCAATAAAAGAGGAGAGAACGGAGAAAATAAACAGTAAAAAAGGAGGGACGAAAGTGAGCAAAGTGCACTTCGAAAAAACTAACATTGAGTGGCTTGAAGAGAGAACAATAATCCTAACTCCTACTGGCAGTTATGCTTATGGCACAAACATTGAGTCGTCAGATAGAGATTATAAAGGTATTTGCATCCCTCCTGTCGAGTACTACTTAGGCTTAGAATCTTTTAACGAATACAATACGACCGGCAGCAAGAACTTTAAAAATACGAAAGATGATGTGGATGTTACCATTACCCATATAAACAAATTTGTTAAAGATGCCATGTTAGGGGTGCCTAACAACATTGAAATTCTGTTTGCAAGGCAAGAAGACTACTTAAAGATCACGGAGTTAGGGCAGCAATTGATCGATAACCGCCGCTTATTCTTATCTAAAAAAATTCAGAAGAAGTTTGGGGGGTATGCCTATTCCCAAATTCAGAAATTGAAGAATAAAAAGCTAAGTGACACTGAAAGGCAAGATTCAGTTAAGCATTCTGCTTATGATACCAAATTGTTTATGCATAGCATCAGACTCCTCACAAGTGCAATTGAAATTCTTGAAACAGGTGATTACCGTACATTCCGTCCTAATAGGCAGTTACTGCTTGACTGTCGGAATGGAAAATATTCTTTTGAAGAGGCAATTGAAATGATCGAAGCGTATGACAGCCAGCTAAAAACTTCTCTAGAGAAGTCACCCCTTCCGGAGACACCTGACTATAAGAAAATAAATCGACTGTTGATAGAAATTAACCGAAAAGGGTTGCTTCTTTAGTAAGAAGTACGCGAAGAAAACATCAAAAGGAGAATCAACATGATCGAAGAAGTCCTATACGAAAATCGAGCGGTCAGACACAGTGAAACGAAATTCCTCCAGAATAAGAACTGAAATCTCTATATAGCACTGGAAGAAGTGAACCTCCTTTGGTCCATGAAACAAGTGAAAGAGTTCGATGAAATGTGGAACATGGACTTCTCAATGGAAGAGATAGATACCAGCTGATTAGTGAAATTAATAAGCATGATAAAAATTGCTACTTCATAAAAAGAAAACGGAAGGTCACGCCAGTGGATATGAACTTGATTTTCAATCATGACGAAACTATTCAGCAATCAAAAATTTCTTACTAACCCAATGAGGCAGGTTAGTAGCTGGTTCATTAGAAGAGAGAAAAGTAAATACTTCAGAGAAACAAATGCTTTGAACCAAACTAAGCAAAAAATGAATAAAGTTAGTTATAATTACACACTTTATATGTATACTACATTTCAATCGGAGGTTTTTTAAGATGTTACAAAATATAAATAATGAGGATAATGATCAGATTACGAATACAGCTGGGGCTTTTCAATCAGATGGTCGAGATGTTGAATTCTCACAAGAGCTTGCTGATAAGGATGATCTAGTGGCTCAAGAACGTTCAAAAGCAGCAGATCGAAGAGCAAAAGCAAGAAAAAATAATAAAGAATAATATTCTTTTTACTAGAGGCTGCGGTTTAGTTAATTTGGCTTTCATATTATTGAAAGATGTAACTAGCTGATACTACGGGTAAAGTTTGGAGGCGGTCACATGGTTTCGTTAATGTTCTTTGGGAATCTAAAAGAAAAACGAAGAGAGAAAAACTTCCAAAGGGGAATGTGTCCCGATTGCTCAGGCAGAGGGTTTTTCTCTTCAGGTTTTGAATCAGTTTATGTCCAAGATTGTAACACTTGTTTGGGTACAGGAAAGGCTATAGGGAATTCCTAGTTAGTTATTTTCAACTGAGGGGTGCTATAGTTGAATAAAGAGAGAGGAAGTCAGCGGAAGTTGCTGGCTTTTTTATGCCGTAGTGGGACAATAATCCGACATAAAAAAGGCAATAAATCAGACTTTTGGAGAAGTCTTTTTTATTGCCTAAATTACTTACTTTTCTAGAACACAGATTTCATAAGACTGTGCACTGTGTACAAACGTTGCAATGATACTAAGGTCAACATTATGCAACACAAACGAAAATTTCCTTACTCCACACCTATAGGAGGGATTTGTCATACATGAAAAGAATAATAATGATACGAGGTTATAGTGGGGGGAGAACTATGAAGAAAAAAAGTGGGCCACAGTAAAAGGCGAGGGCGGTAAGGGAGGAGTATTAGTATTGGGAGAGAAGCCGGACAAACTTCCGGAAACCGCTTTTATATCTCTTACTAGAGGAGAAGAATTAAATTTTATCCAGCTTTTTGTTAATTACGTCTTAACATTGATGGTTATGAGTCAAATGAAAAAATCGCCTGGGCTTATCTATGCAGAATTGCATGGAGAACTTAAAAGAGGTAAGGGGAATGGGCAAACCATGACGATTTGGGATGGTAAGTTAATGACAAAATTTCGTAATAAAAGTTCTCATGGGTTTGCAATGAAGTTCTTTGGTTGGGTAATTCACCGAAGAAATACGAAAACGTATTACCTCACTTATTTAGCAAAAGGGAGAATACCCTCCGCGACAGAGGCTGCGAATATAATAGGAAAGTATGGTAAATTTTACAATAGAGGAAAGCTCGCAAGAAAAGCACCCCCTCCAAAAAAGGAAGAAATCATACCTTCTCAATCTATCATAATAGGCAACAAAGTACCTATTCAATAGGTGTGTTTTTTATGCAAAGGAAAGGGAGTGTGAGTAGGGGATTGCTTGGAGGCGATGCCTACTTCATTTAAAAAATAATTAAAATGCCCGAATAAAAGGGGGTTACCCAAGAGGAACTTGTTGGAACGCTTGGTTTTATTAAAGCAGCGTTTCGAATTATAAAAATGGTATATGTGTATCCCGAATGAAAGAGGCACTTGTTCTTTCTAAAACTCTAAAAAAAGATACAGACTTCTTTATAATCAAAAGGAATAAGATTCTCACACATAGGCTGAAAATGCTCAGTAAAACTAAATGTGTCAATAAGGAGAGGAGCTCAGTGCCCTGTCAGATATAGTTGAAGAAAAAGAAAAAAGCTCTATTCGCTGAAGAAAGAGCTTATGTTCATTCAAAGACCTAGTATTTACCGATTATTCAGCTGGACTTTGATTCTTATGTTTCTTATACGGTAACAAATAAGTGCTTAACTGCCTATGCCTGTTGAAGAAGGGAAGTTGAGTATACTGAAGGTTGATAATGATACTAAGACTTTGTTTTACGAGTATATTGACAGACCTTTAACTGTTGAAGAAAAAATGGATTTACTTCTGAAAGACAATGAAAAGATAAGAGAACATCAGTCCCGTATAAAACAAGAACTCGATGATTTAATCTTTGGAGGTACTGCATAATGGCAGAATACGTAGGACAACGAATTATTGATGAAGCATACACATACGATTACGTCATTTCAAAGCGGTCCGGACCTTAAAGAGGGAATCGGCGCTTATTTAATTTCTGAGGATCATGGGAATTTAATTACGGCATAGATATAGGGTGCTTAAAGAAGGATTTTGTTATTTCCCCCATTTCAAAATCATGGTAAATTCAACCAGGGGGATTAACGTAAATAAACTAGGGGGGATTAATGTGAATAAAAAAGGAATTTGGATAGGGGCTTTATTAGCAGTGGGTGTCTACTCTTTGTCTAGTTTCGTAGAACAGTCATTTGATAATAAGGCAATGAAAGCTTACGATGCATTAGAGCATGATTTTGAAAATAGAGTACCAGTGGATGAAATGGATAAAGATGCTTTGGAATGGATTCATAATACAACGCTAGCTATGGAAAAAGATCCCTACTCATATAGTGATAGAGAGAAATCTATAGTTAATAATTTGGGTGTGATGGTGGATAGGATTGGCACAATAAATAGTCTGGACAATCGTGATCGTAGTTTAGAGGAAGAATATTATAATGCGCGGCACTCCGTTATACAGGCTTTGCTTATAGGAGAAGGAATTTATTTAGTACCTCTAAAATAATTGAAATTTAGGTGTGTTTTTCTATAATAGGGTAGTAATTATTAACTAAGGGAGAGAAAGGATTGAAAACTAAAAAACTATTAAAACTTGCAGTAGCATTTATTGTAGCTTTAAGTGTTTTGCTGCCTTTTGCATTTAATGCAGTAAATGCGGCAAATTCTACCGCGACTGTAAATGCAATTACCTTAAATGTGAGAGAAAAACCATCGACAAGTTCTAAGAAGTTAGGTTCTTTAAAAAGGAACAAAAGTTACTGTTCATAACAAACTTAAAAGTGGATGGTCAATGATCACTTATAAGAAGAAAAAGGGATATGTATCAAGTACATATTTGACTTTTGAATCTGATAATAAAACATGGAATGGTAAATATAGTCATGCTTCTTCTGGCACAGGTATTGGGGCTGATCTGATTATAAGCAAGCAAACTGCAAGTTCTTTTGATTTTATTATCAGTGAATATGAAAGAATAGAAGCAAATAGTTCACGGGTTTACAAAATGAAGAACTTGAAAGGGATAGCGAAATTAACAAATGGTAAAGGATATTATAGTAAGGGAGGTTGTAATATTGAATTTGAATATGTAAATAAAAATAAATTATATACCAATGTTAGTGGCTCTTGTACAGTAGGTTATATTGGAGATGAATTGAACAATTCTCCTGATGAAAAAATGGGGCATATTAGATAATAAGTTGATGGTGAAAATAGTTAAAATTTTCAGGCGGACACAAGTCCGTCTTTTTATTTTATATGAGGGGTGAAGTGATGGAATCATTACAACGAATATGTGCAGCATTTACTGGAGCTTTGTTTACACCGATTTTTGAAAGTTTATAGGGTGAAGGAGAAATCGTTCACGCGATAATGAGTGCTGTTGTATTTTTTATTATGATGGATTGGATTAGCGGAACGTGGGCATCTAAAAAAGACACATCCTATGCAAGCAAGTACGGAATTGATGGGCTCTTCCGTACTTTTTTTATTCTTCTATTACCCGGTGGAGGTCACTTGCTAGATGCAGCATTGGGATTGCGAGGTATTTTATTTGGTCTATTATCATGCGGGATCTTATGCCACGTGATTCAATCCATGACAGCTAATAGTATTCGTGCTGGATGGGGAGAATGGGTACCGGAATGGGCTCTAAACAAAATAACAGAGTGGATAAAGTCGGAGTTAGAAGCAAAAGTAAATGGAGCTGAGGGGCGAAAAGGACAGAAACGATTGGGGGGAAGACGATGGAGAAAATCTTGGTGCTTGATTTTGGACATGGCCTTCCAGATCCGGGAGCAGTTAAATATGTAAAAGAATATGAATGGACAATGAAGGTTGGAAAAGAGGTAGCAAAACGCCTGCCGGTCGGTATTAAGGTGATTTATAGGCGCACAATCAGATAACGCGCCTGATCCAAATAAAAGTAAGGACTTGAATGCCCGATGTGCTATTTCAAATAGAGAAAACGCCTATTTATTTGTCAGCATTCATTTAAACGCTGGTGGAGGTACAGATTACGAAACACTCGTATATTCACCAAATAAAGCTGGAAATGTTATTCATGCGGAGATTGCCGAAGTTCTTGTAAAAGATAGAGGAATTAAAATTCGTCCTGATGTCCGCGTATGAAAGGGTACAAAAGCGCCGGCGATTCTACTAGAATGCTTATTTGTGGATTCAGCAGCCGATGTAAAGAAATTAAAAGACATCGGATTCTTTAATAATTTTTTCCAGGCAATCGCAGATGGGATCGCGAAATTCCTGGGAGTTATTTCTTCTAAACCTACTCAAATGGCAAATAAGACGAAAGGGGAAATACTAGTGGATAAACAATATGAAAGAGATGCTGCTTCACAAAATTTCAAGGAAGCTCAGGAATGGGTGAAAGCAAACAGTATATCCGACGGAACCTACCCACAACGTCCAGTGACAAGAGAAGAAGCCTGGGCAATGTTGTATCGGGCTAGTAAAGTGAATAAATAGAAAAATAAGAGCTCTGTCCTTCACAGATGGGGCTTTTGTTTTTTACTTAGATTATATTTTTATTAAATATAAGAGAACTCAGTCATTTATAATTAGATCGTTTACCAACTTATTCAATTATTTCAAATGGGATTGCCAAAGTAAAATCTTTCTTTCCTATCTCTTTACTGAAAGATTGAACCACACGATATTGACCTTTGTCAATTTTTGATTCGAAGGTACTAAAGGTGATTCCTTGTCTATATGTCTTCTCTGGAGCGAGTTCATTAATTATCGCTGGAAATGCTATATCTTCGCTATACGGAACTTCTTTCCACTTACCTTCAACTTTCTTTTCTACTGTAAATTTGCTACCAAAATAGTAAGTTGACTTACCTTTATTAGTAATCTCAACAATTGCTTCTTTATCAGATGTGCTATAAGACTGCTTGTCAACACTGATAGATAATCCTTCCTGAGTTGAAGGCAAATCTAATACAGGCGTTTCTGGCGGCTTAGGTGCTGGTTTAGATTCAAGCTGATAAATTTTATAAAGCATAATTGCCAGCTCGCCTCTAGTTATAGGATCGTGGACACCGAATTTTGATTCTGTTTTTCCTTGAACTACCCCTGCGTTAAATAAACGTTGAACGGGTTCTACATATCTTCCTGTTACATCGATAAACTTATCGGACTTCTCTACTGGCTGATATCCGTCATCAAGAGGAATGTTTAAGAACTTGGATTCTTTAGGTGCTGACAAAGACTCATCAAATGCCTTAGATAAAAGAATAGCTGCTTCTCCCCTTGTTATATTCAAATGCGAGCCGAATTGAGTTGGCGTTTTACCATTTATAATGCCTGCTTCATGAAGAGCAGATATAGTCTTAATTGCACGTTGAGGCACATCTTTAAATGGAGCCTTCTTTGGGTTCGGATAAGTAATGTCAATGTCTGTGAAATGTCCTAATAAAACAGCCGCATCTACTCTTTTGACCTTTTCATGAACACCGAAGTAAGTAGAAGACAGACCTCGAGCAATCCCACTAGTATAAATGAAGTATACAGCATCTACATACCTTGAATTCGACGGTACATCGATGAAAGGTAAAAACTTAACATCGTTATACAGCGGTGGTAATTCTGCTTCTTCGGCATGAGTAGGAGATAGAGGAATACTTGAAGTGAATACGGCTCCTGCTATTACTGTCATTGCCAAAACATGTTTAGTTTTTTTCATTTAGTTTCGCTCCTTTGACCCTTACTAAGGTTGTTTCTCTCAATAACTACTTAGTAAAGTATAACAGAATTTTCCAAGGTCAATAACGAAAATGAAATGTTAGATACCAATAAATTAATTAATCAAACCGAAGTTTCATTAAGCGAACTAAATAAAAAGAATAACCCTTGTCCTTAATGAGCTGCCCCACAAATGTTAATTTGTGTCTAACATTTAGGGGGCAGCTCAGAGAGAGGAGCTTTTTATAGTTTAAGAGTTTAAGTCAAAATGTAAGTCTACAGCTTGAACATACCCTGGGTTAAATCTAATCATAACTGATTTTGTGCCAGCAGGAATTTTCGGGAAAGTTATATTTCCTTCCATTGTTTTATTAGCGGGCATTCCTCCAGAAGAAACGTACGAAACTGTTTTTAAATAATCATCAAAGTCTGTACCGCCTAAATTTTTATTATCTGCATATAAGGTCCAATGTGACTCATCGAAGTAAAAAGAATAATTTTTCGGAGATTTATTAGTAACTTTAATTCGAGCAACTGTTTTATCGTTTACTTCTTCAATTGATTCAATTGTAACTACCATATAAAAACTATAATCCTGATTTATAGAAGTAATAGTGTAGGGCAATTCGCTTTTTTTGATGATTTTTTGTTCATTATGGGGTGAACTGCTTTTAATTTTGGCAGCCATGATTTTAGAGTCATAATTAACTTCTGCACCTAACATTTCGGCTGTATCTCTCAATGGTACATAGGTTGTCCCATTTAAATACAAAGTGCTCTTTTTCACCTTTTTACCGTCAACTTCTAATGCGATACGATTTTTATGTACTTCCTCTTTTTCTACGGTTGCCATATCTCCGCGTGGAGTCTTGTAAGACTTGACAACAGTTCCGGCATAGACGCCTGATCCAAACAAACTAAATGCTAATGTGCCTACTGCAATTTTTCCAAGCATTTTCTTCTTCATTTCCTTGTCCTCTCCCTTGGGTGTAGTTCTATAAGATTGGTGCATAATAACTATATCATCAAAAACTTTCCATCTGCTAGAAAAAATTTCATAAATTGAAAGTTTTACCTACAAAAGATTATCTAAGATATGTTGCAGAGAATATTAAGAGTTAACAGAGTTTGAATACAAATAAAGCCCCTTTCCTTTGTGGATAGGGGCCTATTTCTTAGATAGAATAGTTGGTTTTTTTGTGGTAATATTTTCCTGATTTTAATATGGCAGATTATGCTATAATCAAACAGTTATTAAGAGAGGGGGAAATAATTTGAAAAAGTGTGTTGTATTTCTATTAAGCTTTTTACTTGCATTGAGTGTTTTCATACCAAATGCAAGTGCAGCATCTTTTAAAGATGTAGCAGTGAATTACCGGTTTTTTAATGAGATTAACTATCTAACAGGGAAAAGTATCATTTCAGGTTATTCAGATGGAAGGTTTGGTCCTGATGATAAGGTGACTCGTGCACAGGCGGCTATTATGATTGGACGAACACTTAAACTTGATGGTACAAAACGTTCAACAACCTTTTCAGACGTTGATCCAACTAGCGTTGCTTCTGGTTATATTGCTTCTGCAGTAAAAGCCGGAATTATAACAGGCTTTCAAGATGGGACTTATCGTCCAAATGAAACAGTAACCCGTGGTCAATTAGCTATCTTCTTGGCACGTGCTTTTAAACTCAATGATTCAGCTGTAGTCAATTTTAAAGATGTCTCAAAAAGTTCAGCTGCCTATCCATTTATCGGTAAAATTATTGCGGCTAGTATTACAGAGGGATATCCTGATAATACATACCGTCCTAATCTTGCCGTAACGCGTGGCCAGTTTGCGGCATTTATGTCACGTTCGTTAAACCCAATGTTCCTCGACAGTACAAAGCGTCCAACTCTTAAAGTTAATTTTTTAAATGTTGGACAAGGGGATGCAATTCTTATTAAATTTCCTAATGGGAAAGCAATGCTAGTCGATGCTGGTCGTTCTGATGCTGACGTGAAAAGAGAATTAGCTTCACTTAACGTTTCAGCGATTGATACGTTCGTAGCTACACACCCAGATGCTGATCATATTGGCGGAGCAGATTATATTATTAAAAATTATAAGGTTAATAATGTTGTAGATTCTGGACAGGATCATACAACTCAAATCTACCTTGATTATTTAAACTCTGTAAAAGCAACTGGTGCGTCATTTAAGATTGCACAAGTAGGACAAAACATTACATTAGATTCTAGTGTTGCTGTGAAAGTGCTTCATGTGAACAGCAATGCAAGTGATTCAAATGAAGGTTCAATAGTATTAATGGTTAGTTATGGAGAGTCTGATTATCTTCTCACAGGTGATGCAGATGCAAAAGTAGAAGCCTCATTAGTGGATAAGTACGACCTGGATGCGGAGGTTTTAAAAGCTTCTCATCATGGATCAGATACAGGAACATCTCAAGCACTGGTAAATGAAGTTAAACCGGATTATGGTATTTTGTCCTATGGGGCAAACAATCAATATGGTCACCCAACATCCGCTGTTGTGAATCGTTTAAAAAATATCGGAGCACATATTGTCTCAACACCGAATGGTCAAATTCAAACTTGGACAGATGGCAGCTATGTTTTTATGAAGCAAGTTCCACCAGTCCTTGTTCAGAACCCGGCTCCAGCGCCAAAACCAGCTCCGGCACCAAAACCGACGCCGGAACCAGCTCCAACTCCAACACCAGCCCCGACTCCGACAAAGTTTCAAAATTGTACGGAAATGAGAAAGGTATATCCGGATGGAGTTAAGAGAGGCCATCCAGCATATGAACCTAAACACGACCGTGACAATGATGGATGGGCTTGTGAAAGATCATGAGAACTGGAAAGTATACAATCGATTCAATTGAAAAAGGGGTAGCAAAACTGCTATATCGTGAAGATGAATTAATGGAGGAATTAGTTCCTCTTGAGACATTTCCTTTTGATGTTAAAGAAGGAGACATCCTTTTAATTGAAGAAGAGAATGGGAAATTGAAGCTGGAATGCTTGAAAGACGAGAAAGAAGATATTCTCAAACAAGTTCGTGCTCTAAAAAAAGAATTGTTAGATCGAAATAATTAGTTAATAAATAAGGCCACTCACATAGAGTGGCCTTATTTTTTATTGCCAGTGTTTTTTCCAGTTTCTTATGACGGCATTTGGATTTTTATAAACTGGAGTAAATGTTTCAAATGTATTTTTCGTTGGATTAAAGTTCATACCGCTAAAATACCATTTTCCATCCGAGTTATCATAAAAAGCGGTTAGAAACTGATTCTTCTTCAATATTTGTGCACGTTCGGTGTAGTCTATCTCAGTAATGTGTACTAGAACGCCATTTTTTATATAGTACCAGTTAGCCATTTCTAAATTTGAGCTTCCAGGCTCGCTCACCGCCAAAATATCTGGTTGTCCTTTATATTTAGAAGGGTACATATGAACCGTTTTTCTTGTAGCATTCAATATGTAGTTTTTAAAATAATAGCTAGACTTTTTAATCTGACTTGTGCCTGCTTTTTGTGTATAAAGTGTATAGTCCCCTTTGTAAAGCAAATCTCCTTCGGCAGCGCCGGCCCAAACATGAGCCCATTCATGATCATATGATGCACGTGCTTTTTTCTCTCTTACCCCAGCAAAATATACTTTATATGCTACACCATTGGCATCTTTTAATGTGTATGTGACCCGGCTCTGTTTTGGATTAATAGGATTTTTCGCTGCTTCAGCTGGTTGATTAAAGACTGAAAATCCCACCAACAGAAAAACTATAGATATAAATAATTTGAGATATTTTTTCATTTTATTCCTCCTTTCTTGATGTGAGTATATATTATCATTTTAGCAGCAGGATAAAAAGGACAAGTAGGAAGGTATTTCCTTTTATATAGAGAATTAGTTCTGTATATCATACAAAGGAGAGGCTATCAATGTCATTGAATAGTATTAGGGACTTTGAAGAGTTAGACAACTTTCTATTTGAGAACGATATAAATCTTCGATGTAAAAAAACGGGCCTTTTTCTAAAGTATTCCGAGCCAGTAGAAGGGGTAATACTTTTTCTTGTCTTAGAAGATGGATCGTTAGTTGAACTAGCGGCACATCAATTGGAAGAGTCATTTGAAATAGTGCCACTAGCAATAAATACGTAAAGGGAAATTGTTCTATTCTATTGGGGACGATGGGGACCAATTGGGGACCAAATTCATCAAAAACCTTCTTTTTCATTCCAAATTAATCATAATCAAAACATTAAAAACCTTGACACAATCACATTTCTAGAGAGATAATAAAACATAACTTGAATAGGTAATCCTTCGGGGCGGGGTGAATAAAATCACCTTTGCCCCGTTTTTATTTGCCCGATAAACCTTGATATATCAACGTTTATGGTATTTCCAAATTTATGGTTTTTTCGAGTTGGTGACCAATTGGTGACCATTTGAAAGAATTGATAAGTTTTCAGGAGAAAAACGCTCGAATTTGTCCGCTGCACTTTGAGCAGCCTTTTGGCTAACGTGGCCATAAATGTCATTCGTCACTCGTGAGGAAGAGTGTCTAGCTCTTTCCTGAATAATTCGCATATTTACACCTTCTTCAATCAGTAAGGTTACCATAGTATGGCGCAAATCATGAAGTCGGATATTAAAGCCATGCTCTTTTCTGATTTTCCACCATTTTTGAGTAATCGTCTGGGGATGAAATCTTTCTCCAACCCCGTTGTGAAATAGGTATTGATGGTTTCCGCCTTTCCATTGATCATTAATGAGTTCACGTTCTTTTTCCCAATTGTCTACATAATCTCTAATTTCGTCCATATACCATTCTGGCATAGTCAATTCATCGGATCGTCCTGTCTTTGTTTCCTTAAGTGTTGCTTTCCCATTTACAGAAATGACACTTTTATTAATGGATAGAGCATTTCGTTCCCAAATAATATCAGTGAGCTCCAAGGGGACTACTTCGCCGCGTCTAAGTCCACCGATTAAAGCGGTCAGGAAAATCATTCGCCAGGTAGGGGAGAGATTTTCATATAACCATATGATTAATTGAGAAGCTTGATCTTGGTCAAGGAAACTCATTTCTGTCTTCTGGGTTGGTGGCCGTTCAATTTCCTTCATTGGATTATCCTTAATGACTCGCCACTCTTTAGCAGTCGAAAAGATATTTCTTAACGTCTTGTCTATCTCATAAATGGTATTAGGGGAGAGGCCACCTGGTTTGCCATCTTTTCGAGCACCATCTCTAGATAAAACATCATAGAAAGTAACAATTTGCATAGGGTTAATTTGATCAATTTTCCTATCCTGAAAATAGGGGATAATATGGTTCCTTATAAGGTTTAATCGTTCGGTTAATGTTTTGATCCCTAATCTTTTCTTTCCTTTTTTCTCTTTCCATTCTTCTATAAAGTCGGCAAAGTACATCTTTTCAGGAGCTATATACTCTCCAGATTCAACCTCTGCCTGAAATTTATATAGTTCTGCTTGAAGAAAGTCGTGTAATTTCTTTTTCTTTTTGAGAAGGGATTCATCCTCTATTCGAATTGTTTTTGTTTTCCGTATCCTTTTTCCTTTTCCGTCGTAACCAAGTTCAATCATAAGGCGAAAAGAATTTTTTCCGCGTTTTGTGATACTCGCCATGTTCTCACTCCTTTATTACTATCATTCCGTTTGCTTATGTATCATTCCATTAGCATGTGGCTACAAATAGTGTTCTTGAGCTTCGGCCATAGCTTGCCAAAAATACAAATTTTTTTTTTGTTGCAGCCATCTCTCTAGACGATGAGCAGCGAAAGAAAATTCAACAGTAAAAGTTCGTGCCAATAAGTAAATCAGTTCTTGTTTCCGCCAAGGGAACTCTAATCGTTCCATCATAAAAGTAGGAATACAAAAGTGTAGAGCAAAGTTATTAGCCTGCCACTCTTGTAATTCGATAAAGGAAAGAGGGAGGCACATTTGATTGCCGCAATGTCGCAATAAATGCCCTAATTCGTGGCCGAAATCTTGCCATTGGGCTTCTGGAGTTAAGTGCCGGTTGATAAGGATAAGAGGAGTTCCCGACATATGAATAGTTTTACTGACACCGCCTATGTATTCCACATCTACACCTAGTCGACTTGCAATAAGTTCAATACTTAGTTGTTCAGGTTCGTAGATGTGAATGGATTGATATAAAGAAAAAATGTAATCCTCCAATCTTGTTGAATAGGCCATTGACTTCACCTCAACATCATATTACAAACACACGTTCCCTATAAGTTTACAATAAAACCTCGTCCTGGAAAAGACGAGGTTTTATACAAGTTTAGTTATTACTCACAACCAACTCCATCACCATCTCTATCAAGGTGGCGCCCATAGCCCGGATCTCCCACTCGGACAGGAGCAGCACCTGCAGCTCTAGCCTCTGTACAGTTGCCATAATACTCACTTTCAGAAGAACCATAATCAACAAAACTATTCTGTGATTCTTCTGAAGAACTTGCAGCAGAGTTTAGGCTGGCGACTTCTTCACTTAATTTGTCACGTTCGGTTGCGATTGTTTGTTTTTCTTTTGTAAGAGTTGATACTTTACTTTCCAACTCAGTGATTTGCTGAGATAAAGACTCTTTTTCAGTGAGAGTAGCTGTTTCCTTTGCTTTTAAATCAGCATTTTTTGTTTCTAGCGCTTTCTTTGTCTTTTCAAGAGTAGACACTTTTTTCTCTAGCGTTTTAATCTCTGTTTTTAATTTTGTTACTTGTTGCGAAAGTTCGGTGCTTTTTGCGACTTCTTCATTAAGTAGATTTGCTTTACTATTGTCATAGATAAATGATCCGACAACCAGAAGAATAACTCCGCATAAAAAAGTAGAATAAAATAGTTTTTTAGATAAAAATTTATCTTTTTTAAACAGTTTTCGAATAAAGTGAAATATTAAATATAGGATTGAAAATAATAACAGCAATAAGCCCACCATTAAAATCATTTCCATCGCATGTACCTCCAATCAAATCACATTTAATTATTGCTTCTTATCTTTCACAAGCCCAACCGTCTTTATCGCGATCATGCTTCGAATCATATGCAGGGTGTCCCTTAGCAACACCTTTTGGATATTTCTTTCTAAGCTCTGTACAGTTTTTAAATGATTCTTTTTTAGGTGCTGGCTTAGGAGCTGGAGCTGGCTTAGGAGCTGGAGCTGGCTTTGGTTTTGGAGCCGGTGGAGCAGGTTTTGTTGGTGCAGGCTTTGGCTTCACAGGAGCGGACGTTTTTGGTGCACAACCACCATTCGTTGCATTCGTATTAGACCAGATGCCAAGCTTTTTCTGTTTTGCTGTTGCTTCTGCTGCTTGTAACTCTTCTAAATATTGAGTGTTTGGCGGATAGATCGCAACACGGGCTAATCCTTTTTCTAATAATGTCTTGTTAAACATTTTGTCATCTAGATAAATATAAGCAAGGATACGGCCATATTTGTCACGAGTTTGAACACCAAGCTCAACCTTTACGTTCTTTCCTTGAAGGCTTTTCTTTGTGAAATCAGAAGCTTCTTTTCCGAATAACTGAACACATTTTTTCGGATCTTTTGTTTCAGGTGTATCCACTAAAATCATACGGATAGTTTCTTTTTTTCCTTTATAAGTGACCTTAATGGTATCACCATCAACTACTTCAGTAACCTTTGAAGTAACAGCTGTCGTAGGTGCGGCTGCTTGAGCATAGTTGCTTTCTTGTGTGGCAAAAGGTGTGAATGAGCTGCCAAGCAATGATAAAGAGAGGGCAACGGCAGCGATAGGTTTAAGTAATTTCGATTTTCTGTTAAACATAAGAGTTGCTCCTTTGTTAATAGTAGATAAGATACAAGAAAAAAGAACCAGTGGCTAAGCAAAAATAAAGACACGCCACGGCGTGTAGAGGTTAAAAACAATTTCCTTTATTATCCTACAAACTAATCTAAAATTCTATATTCTTCATTCGTCAAATAACGACAAGAACACATGAAACAAGCAACTATAATCAGTATATTGACCTGGTGGCTGTGATAAAAGTTTATAAAGGAGGAAAGTTAGTTGGTTAGAATACTCACACAATAAGAAACATACAACAGAGAAGAAGTGCACGATCTATCTGAGCCGGCCAGTAACTTTATGTGCAAAATTTTTTTCAGCCGAGGAAAGAGAAGATGTTTTAATCGTTGAATTGGAAGGGAAGCTCCTAAAATACCTCATAGCTTCTAAATATTAGTTTAATAAAATTTTGAACGTACTTCTGTAATCGGACGCGATTGCTCAACAAAGGCAGTAGCTATCTGTGTTAACGTGCAGTGTAATCGAGTAGAGACGGTTATTTTATATTATTGATAATATAACGGTAAATGGTCTAAAGGAGGGATTTCGCTGAAAAAGCAGTGTATTTACTTTTTTGTCAGTTTAATTTCCTTGTTATTGATAGGATGTATTAATAACAATCCTGAAAAAGTTAATTTAAATCAGCTTACTAGAGTAGATGTTCAAGTTGTAAAAACAGATGAGAGTTATGGAGAAACTGTGATGATCACAGACAAGGAAACGGTAGATAATTTAAAAAAATTATTTAAAAAAGTTAAATGGGAGCCGAATATAGAGCCTAAAATGGCTAAAAAAGAAGATGTAAAAGCAACTTTATTTTTCGAATATGATAATAATATGCCAGAAAGACTATTCGAATATTGGATTTGGTTTAATCAAGAGAATAATACTGTAACAATTATAAGTAACAATGAAAAAGAGGGCTATGGGACATTAGATAAAAATAATGCAGAAACCTTAAAGAATATCCTTTTAAAGTAACAGGCGTCTTACTGAACAGGCAGCAAAAAGTATCTTCCAGTTGAGATCTTTTTTATTGCCGATAACGTGAGATTGTGTTAATCAAGGAAAGGACTAGAGTTTCTAACTGAAAAGCTTTAAATACGCTTATGCTTTCAGCAATTGTATCATTGAAAATAAAGTCCGATTATTTAAATTAAAGGTTGATTAAATATCCAGCTTTTCAGGATTTTTTCTTTAAGACGGGGCAGGTTAGTGAAAAAAGAAAGAATAAAATGTAGTTGTATTCGAAAAAAATAAATAACTTTTATATGTTCCGCATATTGTCAATCCAGTATGTTATACTGTAAACAACCTTTGAAGCTTTAAATCTTTTTCTATTACCTGTACCATCTCCCTACTCGAACGTTGAGTAGGGTTTTTTATTGAGTATTATAAGGGCATAAAAAAAACAGGCTCTATATAAAGAGCCTGTTTTTATAATCGATTTAAGATTAAGCAACTTTTTGAACGTTAGCAGCTTGAGCTCCACGAGGACCTTGCTCAACGTCAAACGTTACTTTTTGACCTTCGTCTAAAGATTTGAATCCGTCACTTTGGATTGCAGAGAAGTGTACGAATACATCGTCTCCATTTGCACGTTCGATAAAGCCAAAACCTTTTTCTGCATTAAACCATTTAACTGTACCTTGTTCCATTTTTGTTGCCTCCTAGTGCGTTACCACACGTTATATTACTATCCCTGCTCAAAGTATCATCAAGACGAAAAGTCGATATTCATACTATCCTTTACACCGAACAAAAATAATTCTTTTTTATCATAACAGGAAACGGAAAAAATTGCAAATTAATATTATCGTTTTAGTCATGGCATTAATTGTTAAACGTGTGGATATAAGTGTAGAAGTGGTAAGCAAAATAGAAAATGTCAATAATCCTGCATCGAATTTATAACATGGTCTTTTTGAAAAAATATCTGATTTAGTTGTGGAGTTGGAAGATAGAATTTATCTTGAGTTGTTCCATGATAGTAATTATTTTGAGGGTCGGCAGTTACTAGGGGACGAGGGGTTTTGTTTAGTTTCTTTACCAGGAGGTTCTAATTCAGATTAGTTGAATACCCCTTTGTTCAAATAACGGGGTGTTTTAACGCAAGAGAGTTTATTAAAATTAATCAATAATTACAAGAGTAATTTGAAAAACACTTTATTTTGACCAATCTTTTTTCAAAATAAAGTGTTTTTCAGTTGCTGTTAATAAGGGTTATGGTGAACTTTTAATCCAACGTAATTTAAATGTTATAGGTAGAGTTCTATAAATCTTCTATTTGTAAATATTTACCTATAAAATGGAGTATGATAGAATCATTCTAAGAATTGAAGAATAGGAGATAATCCATTGAACAAATATTCGCTATTTACGGCTGTGACAGCTGCCACAGCAACCATTTCTAGTTTAGCAGTTCCAGTGAGCGCAGCGTCGAATCACTCATTTACGGATGTAGGAAGGCAATACGAGGACGCAATTAGCTTTTTATATGAATTAGATGTAATCAACGGTACTTCAGCAACAAGATTTGGTACAAATCAAACGTTAACGAGAGGTGATGCGGCTGTTGTTTTAGCTAATATGCTCATGCTCGATACAGAAAACGCGCCTGATGCAGGTTTTAAAGATTTAAATGTCCGTGTAAAGGGATCTGTCAATGCTCTTGCTAAGGTTGGCATAATTTCTGGTGTAACGAAAACCGAATTTAAGCCAGGGGAGACCTTAAGCCGTGGCGCCATGGCTAAACTTCTTGTAAAAACATATGAACTAGAGAAATATGCAAAGCAAACTCCATTCACAGATGTTGGTGGTGTCTTCAAGCCTTATATTGAAGCTCTATATGGAACAGGTGTTACATCAGGTAAGACTCATTCATCATACGGCACAAACCTAAATATTACCCGTGGTGAATTTGCCAATTTGCTATATAAAACGTTTTTCTTTGTAGTGGGAAAAGAAACTTTTTATATTCCATGGGTTGCAAATGTACAAGTAATTTCTGCTACTCAAACGAAAGTTAATTTGACTGAAGCAGTGCCGAAAGAATATCCGAAAGAATATATAGCAGAAGATGTAATGGTTTGGCTGCAATTCAATGTTCAATATAGCAATGGAATTGTAGTAGAGTTTGATCCTGCTTCTTATTCTCTTACAGCTGACCGTAAAGCTCTCGTGATCAACCACACAAATCTATCATTAGCCGGTAAAAAAGGAACGATGATCATTAAAGACCTGAAAGCTAAAACAAAAGCCTCATTTGATTTTACAGCAGTGAAAACATCTTCAAGCAAAAATGTAGATTCCTCATTCGCCTATACGGATGGTCTGCCTGGAACGCAAGCAACAAAGTAAATAAACACTAAAAGAGCCCATATTATATGGGTTCTTTTGGTGTTCTATTCTTTAATGGTTTCCATTTTATCATCATTCGAAAGGCGTGGTAATTCTGCAGCAAATCTTTGGCCATTCAGCTCCAGCGATCACGCTGCGGTATATTGGCATTAACGATGAGATAGTGAGTAATAGAAGATGCTTTATTCAATACATCTTGGCCAAAGCCTTATCCATCTGTTCCTCATTGGCTTTAACCTCATGGCTATTCACATCATCAACGCCTCGATACGTATACTTTGTGTTCTGCCAAAAATCGAAAGCGAAGAGGGCGATCGGTGTATTGTCTTGTCCTCGGTGATCGTGATAAGTATCAACAACTTCAGCTTTAAAGATATTCGTCAACATATACTCGTCATTTTCTATATCTGCTAGATACTTACCGTTTTTGTATTCATTAACGATATAATTCTCAAACTCTGTACGCTCACTATCACTAGCGTTGTAGTCTTGAGCATACAAGCTGACTTCATCAAACTTTTCGGTTTTCGATTTATTTGAAGCGGCTACTTCTTGAATTTTGGATAACCAGCTTCCTTTTTCTGCTGCCTCTTTTTCTTCACTTGCTGTCTCTTCTTTTCCACTGACTGTTTCATTGTCCTCACTATTAGGAGCCTTTTCTGCAGGCGCTTCGGTAACAGATTCCTCCGTCTTGTTATATTCTTTTGCACCGAAATAGGCAGTGCAGCCACCAATAACGAGTAATAACAAAATAATCAGGCCCAAACAGCCCAGACAACCTTTAAATAAATTCCCCATTTACATTCTCCCTTTCTAGATGTCTAAATGTGAAAAATATTCTCTTCTATTATTCTATAAATCGATTTGAAATTCTATATCCAACATTCGACAGGTAACGACAATATACCTAAAATCGTTTCGGTATAATGGGTATATGGATATGTTTTTGTGTTTTGATAGAAACTGAGAAAGAGTATGATATTAATGATAGTAAGTAATGAGATCTAATTAAGAGAAGTTTATATCCAAAGAGTTACTAGAGGTCTTTATAATAATGAGGAAGTAATTTGTCTTAAAATTCATTCTTATGTTCACTGTAACTTCGTTGAAGTTTACGTTAATTTGTATAGTATGACTAGTTTGATTTTTAAGTCACTTAGGGGGAAACAAATGGTTATAAAACTTACAAGCTCTGCATTAAGAGAAAAGGCTGGTTCTGAAAGCTACAATAGATTTGAATATCAAGTTCATTGGATAGTATACCATATGATAAATGAATTTATGAAAGGCTCTGAATTTTATATTTTCTGTGAATTCCACGATGATATGGCTAAAACGGAACATTCTATGGAACCTTCTTGTGCAGATTTTTATCAAATAAAAACAACATCTCAATTTAAAGAATGGACTTTCCCTAGGTTATTTCGAACTTACAAAAAAAGAGATGGAGGAACTAAACATTCTTTTCTGGGATTTATATTCTACAATTTTTTAAATTTTCAGTCTGAATGTTCTGCTTGTCACTTTGTATCAAATGTCGGAATGAATGAAGAAGTAAGACGTTGGCAAGCTTGTGTTGAAGATAAAAAAGAATTAGAAAAGGAAGAACCAGAACTATATATTAAGATAAAAAGTTTTATACTGAATGAATTTGAAGAAGTAGAAAACTTTGATGAAGTTTTTGATAAATTCGTACAAAATACGTTTCTATATAATGGGGATTTATCGTTGGATAACTACGAAAAGGTGGTTGCTGGAGAATTTTTTGAAATGTTGAGGGACACAGATATCTTTGCCTCTAATAGTAACAAGATTTTAAGAGATATAATTGAAAATGTTAGAAGAAAAAGCAAACAAACTATAGAGATACCAATAAGTTATAAGTCTCTCCAGGAGAAAAAAGGAATATCTTCCGAGGTTTTTTCGAAATTAAAAAGTCAAGTGGGACAGGGCTCTAGGGTTGACGAGAAGAATTATACATTGATTAAGGAATTTTTAAGCAACCATAATATTCCTGACATTAAGATTAATATACTAATTAGTAGGTTGAAAGCGCACTATATGAAAGAGCTTGATGTGTCAGATTTGCTTTATCAAGATTCTATTGAATCAATAAATTTGTTGATTAATGACCTAATAATCGAACATTATGACGAAATAGATGATTCTCAATTGTTTTTAAGCAATGTAAAAGGTGAATTAATAGATAAGACAAGGGAAATTGTTAAAAAGGATATAGGCATAGATATTATTTTAGTTGAGGTATTATTTTATGAAAAACTCGTTATATGAGGAAAAGAAAATTAAAAATTACAAAAGATTAATCAGAAAGTTAAGGTTACTGAGAGAGGAAAATAAGGATGAACAGGTTGACTTTAAAAAGATTAATAGTGATAAGTAATAAGGAGAAAAAATCAAGAGAGTTAACTTTTGAAGAAGGTTTAAATATTATTTCAGGAGCTAATAAGACAGGTAAATCTTCTTTAATAAAAAGTATTTTCCACACTTTTGGGTGTGAGGTTAGATTTGAACCAGAGTGGAAAGGGTTAATTGACAAGTTTGTTCTTTTTTTTCAATATGGAGAGAGAGATTTATGTATTCTAAGACAACAAAGTTTATATAAGGTTTTCGAGATTAAAGAAGGTATTTTAGTTAAATTGTTTGAAGATGATAAGTTTCACTCCTATAGTGAGAAACTTATGAACTTGATGGAGATATCTATGGTATGTTCCACAAAGGAGAACATACAAGTTAGTATTACTCCCCCGCTGCTGTTTCGCTTTCAATATATTGATCAGGACGACGGGTGGAACAAAATTGGTGAAAGTTTTACTAATATGAAGTATATAAAGGATTGGAAAGGCCATACAAATAAATATATTGTAGGATTTCAAGGAGAAGAGTTTTATCAAGCAATCCGAGAGAGAGAAATCATTAAGAATGAAATGATTAATTTAAGTTCTAAAATGAATCATTTTGATGAATTCTTAGATAAATTGCAAGGTATTGTCAATGAAAATAATAATATGGCATTAATAAAAAAGCTGAATTTACAAACGCAAAAAAAAATTGCAGACGGAATTATTTACAAAATAGATAAGTTAGAAAGAGAACGAATTAAGAAAGAAGAGTTGTTATCTAAATATAAAAGTTATAGATATGAAAAAAACTTAGAGATTCAATTTATAAAAAAACAGGTACAATATTTAAACGAAGATCATAAGTATGCGATGGAAGAGGATGAAATAATTAAATGTCCTTTCTGTGGGACTGATCACATAAATTCTATAGAAGAAAGAACAGAAATAGTAAAAGATATACAAGCGGGAAATAAATTAATCCAATTACATAGAAGAGAAATAGAAGCTTTAGAAGAAAAGATTTCCGTCATTGAAAAAGAAAGGTTAGAGTTAAATAATGATTATTATAAATTAAAACTAGAATTAGAAAAGCTTGAGGAAAGCGCTTCAATAATTGATGATTTTAGAATGCAAGGCCAATTAAGCATAATAGAGACCGGGAACAACGAAAGAGATAACATTAAAGATGAGTACGACAGTAAGATTGTTGATAAGGATGAGATGGATAGAGAGATCAAAAGGATGAATTCTCAAAAAAGAAGGAAAGAAATTACTAATCAGTTAACAGGTTTTTATGAAACAGTTTTGAATCAATTAAATATCCCAACATCTTATATTCAACTGAGAGATTTTGTTCAGACTCTAACAAGATTAGGAAGTGATTCACCGAGAATAATTTATGCTTATCATATTGCTCTGTATTTATATAATCTTGAGAGATTAAAAAGTCCTTTTAACATACTCGTTATTGATACACCTAACCAGCAAGGTCAAGATAGACAAAATTTAAAGAATATAGACTCAGTACTAGAACTTTTAACATCAGAAAAAGGGCAAGTAATTATAGGAACTGAACGAGAAACAGGGTTTGAAAAAGAAGCTGCAAGGTGGATAAAACTTACAGATTATAGGAGTTGCCTGTCAGAAGAAAAGTTCCAGCATCACGATCAGCTTATTAGTAAGTTAAACTCTATATCCTGATCTTTGTTACAGTTCTTAGCAATATTTTTTACTAAAAGAGGCCTATGTAATAATGCCAATGCCGTTGGAGAATGCACCTCTAACGGCATTATTATAGTTATTAAAATTTAAGGTAGGCAAGTGATGCGCGCTATTATCCCTAATTCTTTACATGTAGATATAAAAGATGAAAGAAGCCAAAGAATCTGTACAACTTGGTGAGGACAAGATTTTCCTTCTTTCAAATTTTTCAATCCATTTTCTAACTGTGATTTAGAAAGAAAATTTACTACTATAAAAATTTCTTTTATAGAGCTCGGAGAGTTTAATGTTTTAAGCAAGGAAGCTCCTCCAGCTGTAACTGAATCTCCAACTCGTTTAAGAGCTATATTAGTTTTTGGTATGTTCTTATGCCATCTGGTTATTTTTCGTTCTAAATTAGAAGGTGACATATTCATATTGCCGATATTTTTAAGTGCTTGTCCAATAACGATCTGAAAATCAGATGCCGAAAGTGTAGATTCTCCGTATTTGGCGTGATAATAACATATTTTTTGTAGGTTCTTTATAGAAATAAAGTCTGCAAATTCATTTCCTAGATCATCACAAAATAAATAGTCAACGTCTAAAGCTAGAGTATTTTCTATAAAAAAGAATAAAGATTGTTTATCAAAACTTACAGAACTGGTGGGGTAGTTATTCCCCTTTTCGGATGTGATTTTTTTCAGTGAGTCATAAGGTACTAGTACTTCTAAGAATGAATCTAAATTTTCAAGTAACTTTGAGTCTTTAAATAGCTTTTTATTTGAATAAACATATTCTACTTCTGAAAAAGCAACAATAAAAGTTTGATTTTTATTAATATACTCCAAAAGTGTTATATGTTTGGACTGATATTTGATAATTATATTTTTTAACTTTTTTGAATTAACAATAATTGAAGATTTATTTATTTTTAATTTCAAGTTTTTATCAATTAGGTTTTCAATCTTATATGTCTTTGTATTAATTTTATCCTGTTCAATTTTGCAAAAGGTATCTAATTTTATTAAAAACTTTTGAAGGTTTATTTTTTTTTCTTTTCCTTCAAAGTTATATACTGTATCCTCAATTAGACCATTATCTATATCATCTATTAAATCATTAAAGAGAAACAGAACGGAAGTAGGCTCTAGTGAACCTAATATTGACTTAGTAGATATCGGTGTAGAAAAATTATCTAAATAGGATTCTGCTAATTCAAAAGCTTCAACTTTATCCACTATTTCAACCGCCCATTTAAAGTAATCAAAAATTGTTACTTTCTTGCCAAGTCTGTTTATTTTGGAAGTATTGAAAGCGAGAGAGATTCTATTATCATTCTCCTTTATACGCATATTATTGACTATATATTTACTTGAATAAATAGGAGAAAAAGAATTTTGTAAGTCATTTGCTTCAATATTGCGTTTTCTGATCGAGTTATTATTAATATCCATATTTAACATGGAAATTTTTTCGAAGGTGGAGTTATTATTTAAAAATAAACGTGAGATTGTTGTATAATCTACATCTGAAATATGGTTTTTTAACAGAGAATTGAACCCGCTAATATTTTTTTTATTTATTACTAACATATTTGAATACTGCAGCAGTAATAAATATGCGTATTTTATCTCTTCTTCATTACCTTCTCCCTCTAAAAAATTAGGTTTTCCTTTATATTTAAATATACACAGTGAATATGAAATATCTTTGCCGCTTATAGTATATGGTGCATTAATTACTCTTGCTGCGTAAGGCCCAGATTTTCTTTTAGAAACAGTAATAAATAAGTTTTTTATAAAATTATCTGGAAGACGAGTATTTATATGATAAAAATATGCTGTTTCCCCAAGAGATAATCTATCAATCATTTAAATCACCTTATAATTTCTATTTGGTTAGCACTTTTCAGTTTTCTTTTAACTCTTCAAGCGGTTCCTTGCAGAAGCTAAGAGCTTTGAGAGGGTTTCTTCCTGTATACTGTGGAAGATAAAAAATCATTTCCTTCCATTATCCTACAAAATCCCTCAAAGTTCTATAACTATCATTCGACCTTTAATGACAAATAGCATGGTTTTTATGTAGTATAATAGTTGCTGTTGATTGGTTTTGTTTGGTAAAAATGTAAATGCTTAATTTGATAGGTTGATAAAATCTCTTGAATTTTTAAAGAGCAAGAAAAGGAAAAGTACTGTTTACAAATAAGGGTACTAGTATAGGCTGCCTTCATAAATCAAAAATAATTAAAAGAGTATAGATTATCATGTGAATGGTATTCAGGTTTAAAAAAGACATCGAAATTTCCAGAAAATACATTCAAAATGAGGCGTCAAATAATGAAATTAAGAAAACTTAAGTTAAAAAACTTTAGGTGCTTTGGTCCGGAGGAAACAATAATAGACTTTAATGACTTAACTACAATAATTGGAGCCAATAGTGCAGGTAAAACTGCAATAATGCATGCTTTAATTAAACTATTTGGTGATACCGGAAATGAAAAGGAAGTGTTACGATCAGACTTTCATATTCCGATGAATAAAAAGCCAGATGAAATCCTAAAGAATAATTTGAGCATAGAAGCTATGTTTGAATTCCCTGAGTTAAAAGAGGATAAAGAAAGTTACGCAGTACCCATTTATTATGAAAATTTTATCGTTTCTGCACCCGGACAACCTCCATTTATGCGAGTGTTACTAGAAGCTACATGGCAACAAAGCAGTAATCCAGAAGGTATCATAGACAGTAAATTTTACTTTTTAAAAGCTAAAGAGGACGAAGAAATCAAAGAAGAAAAAATGAAGGCTATGACAAAACATGATAGGTCACATATAAAAGTGATTTACGTACCTGCCGTTAGAGAACCATCATCACAGTTAAGAAACGCTTCTGGAACCCTTTTATGGAGAGCGCTAAAAGGAATAGTTTGGACCGAAAAAGACAAACAAGGAATCCAAAAACAAATCGATTTAGTAGATGAAACATTTAGCCTACAACCAGGAGTATCTTTAATTCAAAAAACAATCTTTGACCAATGGCAGAATTATCATAATGAAGAAAGGTATAATAATGCATCGATAAAATTTAGTAGCACAGACTTAGAAAATATATTAAAAAAAGTGGAAGTTGAATTTACACCGACCGAGACGGATAGAGCATATAAGATTGATTCATTAGGCGACGGATTAAGATCTTTATTTTATCTATCCCTTGTAGATTCACTTTTAGAAATAGAAAATTCTGCACTTAATGAAATGTCAAAACAGCCGGAAATTGATAAAAGAATTTTTAATATAGAACCCCCAGCTTTGACTCTTATAGCTATAGAGGAACCTGAGAATCATATTGGACCGCAACTATTAGGAAAAGTCATTAAAAATTTAGAAAGAATTGCTAGACGAGAAAATTCTCAAACAATGTTAACGTCCCATAACCCATCAATTGTTAAACGAATAGACCCTGTGAATCTTCGTCATGTGAGAATGTGCAGAAAAACTTTTAAAACTATAGTTAATAAAATAACTCTACCTTCGGATAAGACAGCGGAGTTTAAATATGTAAAAGAAGCAGTACAAGCATATCCTGAAATATATTTTTCCTCCCTAGTCATACTGGGAGAAGGTGATAGTGAAGAGATTATATTGCCAAAAGTTCTAGAATCATCAGGAAAAGATATAGACGCTAATGGAATTGCTATAGTGCCACTAGGAGGAAGGCATGTCAATCACTTTTGGAGGTTACTAAATCAGTTGGAGATACCCCATATCACTCTTCTTGACCTCGATAGAGAGAGGTATGGTGGTGGATGGGGCAGAATACAATATGTTTTAAAGCAATTAATTGGATTGGGAATTCCTAAGGATCAATTACTAAAATTAAAAGATGGCAGAGTTATGTTGGATAAGGATTTAGAAAGGATGCATGAGAAAAGTTTAGAGGGTAATGGAGTCACTATTCTAAATAAATGGATCAAATTTTTAGAAAAATACAATGTCTTTTTCTCTAATCCTTTAGATATCGACTTCTTAATGTTAGAAGCATTTAAAAGTTATTATCTAGATACGATAAATGAAAATGAAGGACCTTTTATTAAAGGGTTAGGAAAGATCAAAAATATTACTGAAGTACAACAAATAGAATCTGCAGATTATCAGGCAAGAGTACAAGAAGATATTAAGAAAACACTTAAAACGGAAGGCGGAGACGGTAGTACTTACACAAAATCTCAAAAGGGATTAATGATTTGGTATAGTTACTTCTTTTTGAGTAGAGGGAAACCAAGCACACATATATTAGCTATTTCTTTAATGGATTCACAAGCCTTTTCAGAAAAGTTGCCCAGAGTATTTAGAGAAATAACAAAAGTTTCTAACAAATTATTAACCCCCTTAAATAGAGATTTGGGGTGAACAAAAAGTGAATTATACTGATTTAAGTAATTGGCAACCATCTGGTGGCCTTATATTAGAGAAAAATGCTTTGAAGGCTGTTATAGAGAATAAGAATACTTTGATAATTGCTGGTCCTGGCGCAGGAAAAACGGAATTATTAGCTCAAAAAGCATGTTATTTATTAGAAACGAATACTTGTCCATATCCTAAAAAAATATTAGCAATTAGTTTTAAAAGAGATGCGGCTGAAAATTTGGCGGAGCGCGTAGAGAGAAGAAGTGGTAAGGAAATATCTAAAAGATTTGTATCTAAAACATATGATTCCTTTGCAAAACAGTTACTTGATAACTTTTTGTATGGACTTCCAGAGAAGTATAGGCCAGATGCAGATTATATGATAGCTATACAAAATAGACAACAAAATGATATCCGCCAAGCATTTAACTTGGCAGGTGCTGTTTCCATTTTAGAATTAAGCAATACAGAGTATAATAACTTACTAAATGAGAGGTTAATAGAGCAACGCTTACCTTTGAATGAAGAAAACCAAAGTGGATTAATAGTCAAGAAAGCTTGGGATATTTTGCTTCGAGGACAGACTCCAGATTTCTCTCCCGCCTTAAGTTTTCAAATGATTTCTAGGTTGGCGGAGTATTTAATTAGGAGTAATCCGTTAATACAAAAAGCCCTTACACAAACTTACAGTCACGTTTTTCTTGATGAGTTTCAAGATACAACAGATATTCAGTACGATTTATTGAGAGCGTGTTTTCACAAATCGTCCTCTATTATTACCGCTGTAGGTGATAACAAGCAAAGAATAATGCTATGGGCAAGGGCTAAAAAGGATGTGTTTGAAGCTTTCAAAGAAAACTTCTCTGCTAGAGAACAACGACTAATTATGAATCATAGATCTGCCCCGAGATTAGTAGAAATACAAAAGTTAGTTTATAGCTATTTAAATGATGAAGAACACGATGTAAAAACGAGTAAAAAATGGGGAGAAACAGATGGTTTATCAGAATTATGGTTATTTCCTGATGCAGAAAGAGAAGCTGAGGTAGTAGCGGAAAAAATTAACTCATTTTTAGTTGCTGAAAATTTAAAACCCAGAGATATATGCATATTAGTAAAACAATTGCCTGATACATATGGCAAAATGATTATCAATAGTTTAAAAGAGTATGGTATTACTGCAAGAAACGAAGCGGTTTATCAAGACTTTTTGAAAGAGGATATAGTTAAATTAATCTTAAACATAGCTAGCTGCGCGTTAGATAAGGAAGATACGGAGTCATGGATTTATTTGTTAGATATTCTAAAGATAATGAGAGGATATAATAGTAGTAGAGACTTTGAAAAGTTAAATTTATTAATAAGAGAGACGAAAGAGTTTTTAAAGGATATTTACCGTTCATTTCAGGATATAAATTCTAAGGCCATGCTAACAGCAGTTATAT
This sequence comes from Pseudobacillus wudalianchiensis, assembly GCF_001685015.1. Lineage (GTDB taxonomy): Bacteria > Bacillota > Bacilli > Bacillales > Domibacillaceae > Pseudobacillus > Pseudobacillus wudalianchiensis. Next base: position 350,375 of record NZ_MAYT01000027.1, on the reverse strand, counting down.
GGAAAGTTATAAATTTTTTAAATATGAGTTATATTAAAGGATTCTACCCACAATATAAGCAAGGACACTTTTTAGATGAGCTTATCAATAAGTTAATAGACTTTATTTGGAATGAATATAACTTGTCCAATGAGTGGATTACCTCCATTGAAAATTTAAAAGGAGTAAACTCAATACCTATAATGACAATCCATAAAAGTAAAGGGTTAGAATACGATACTGTTATCTTTATAGGTCTAGAGGACGGTGCATTCTGGAACTACATAAAGCAAAGAGAAGAAGATACTTGTTCTTTCTTTGTTGCGTTATCCAGAGCAAAAAGAAGAATAGTTTTTACTTTTTCACAAGATAGAAAAGTATCAAGCTCACGTTATACAATGCAGAAAAGAGAATCAATTAAATCGTTTTATGAGATACTAAGCCGATCAAAAGTTGTTAAGGAAATTGATTTTGTGAAAGATAGCAAATAAGATAATGAGTATATGCTAGTATTTAAAGAAGAAGCCATGTGATGTATGGCTTCTTTTATTATTACTTCTTATTTCTCTTCTTAATAACTTCCCAGATCTCCCGCAACTCCTCTAGCTGTTCCTCTGGAGACTCCTTCATTTCTTTAAAGAACAAATTCAATTCAGGGTTATTAAAGAATTCCTTCATTTCTTTTTCATCGTCAGTTTCAATATTAAAATTATTTGTTCTACCTAGAAGAAAATCAGTAGATACGTCGTAATAATCTGCTAACTTTCGAAGTAACTCGTAATCAGGCTGACGGGTTCCTCGTTCGTAAGCTGTATAGGCCGGTCTTGTAATTCCTAAAAAGTCTGCGACTTCTTGCTGAGTTCTTTTCTTTTCTTTTCTTAAACTTATGAGCCGTTCTGACAACAAAGGTTCCACGCCCTTTCCACCTCTATTTTACAGTAACAGTTAGTTACTTTTGAAGTTATGTAACAAAAAGAAACTTTTTTATCGAAAAAGTGTTGACTATGTAACGAATTGATACTAAAATTAATGTAACGAAGCGATACAAAGGAGGTGCTAAGCTTGAGAGTGTGGCTTAAAGAATTGCGGCTTCAAATAGGGATGACTCAAAATGAAGTTGCAGAGAAGTCAGGCGTAGAGCGCGCGTATTACACAATGATTGAATTAGGAAGTCGCAACCCAAGCGTAGAGGTAGCCAAAAAAATTGCTCATACTCTTGGATTTAATTGGACAATTTTTTTTGATAATATATGTAACGAAACGAAACATAATCAAGAAGTCTGTTAAGGAGGCAAATTAAATGACCCGCCAAACAATGACCGTCCAGGAAGCTGCTGATTATCTCGGTGTATGCACGGACACCATTTACAATATGGTCCGTGAAAAAGAAATCCCACACTTTCGGGTACGTCGCCGAATCTTTTTCACTACAGCAGCCATTGATGACTGGATTCGTCAACAAGAGCAACAGGTAGTTTCTTAAATCTACCATACTACTAATTTATGTATTTAAAAATTGAAAACCAAATACAAAGGAGGAAGGATCATGACGATCAAACCGTCAGCAGAAGTCGGAGAAGCCGTAAGAAACTTGCTGATAGAAGAGGACATGACAAACGAACAAATGGCACTAGATCTTAATATCTCAAAGCAATTGGTTAGCCATTACAAGAATGACCGCAGGAGGATGCAGCAGGACATTGCTAAACAATCAATCCGAGTGTATGAAGACAGCCCAGAGTACATAGGAGAGCTGCTCTATGAGTTTTCCGATGGTTATACTTCACCAGTTTTAAAAGGACCAGCTATAGAAAGGCATAGGTTGGCGCTAGAAGCGAATGCAGAAAGAGAGATAACTGAGGCTCTTAATAAAATACGAACAGTCTGTTTGGCTAAACCACCTAGCAACATTAATGAGAATGAAAAAGAAGGCATTGCTCAAATGATGGACGAGTTACTTGAAGCTAGGGCGTTTATCGATAACTTGAATATGATGCTAGAAAAAGAATATGGAATTCCAATTAAAAAGCGGATCAAGAAGCTGCTGCCTCAATGGAAAGCAAAAGGATGGCTGTTGTAAGGAGACTTATCAATCAGATAAGAGAAAGAGAACCATTCAAATAGGGGGATGACCAAAATGTATTTCACTTTATCAGCAAGTCGTTTAATGAAGGCTTCCGAAGTAAGAAAGCTATGTAAGGAAATGAGGGATAATCCGGTTTTGCTTTTATCAGTGGAGTTTGAAGCTAAAAAACGTTATTTCGCCTCAAAAGAAAAAGCGGCAAGTTAATCGGAGTTGCTCACCGTCATATGGGTGAATGAAAACATTATAACATATTTTACCTTTTATGAGAAGTTTTCCGTTATTCATACGAAGGAAGGTGTATCAAATGAATATTGAACATCCTGCAATTACTCGCACGATGGAAACAGGTTATGCAAACATGATGAGTCAGCCAGAACACGTTGGTATTAATGCTTTCGGTGATGAAATACTAGTAGGGGATGACATTATAGAGATCAATGGTGAAGTGATCTTAGAGAAGAATTTGGAGGATTATTTAATTGAATATCTTGGGGCAACCTTTAAAACAGCGGAATGAAAAAGACTCGCTTGGCAGAGCGAGTCAGATTCTTACAAAACAAGATTTCTTTTATTGTAACTGACTTTAAAAACTGAATCAAGAGGAGCGGATTGGAATGGATATTTGTTTAGAGAGTCACTTTAATCGAACAAAACAGACCTTCCCGGATATGGACAATAAAAGAGCTTTAGATTCTGTATATATAGGAGTCAGTCAAGCAGTTTCTGAAGTAGGTACACATGCAGATTTAAAGGAACTCGTTAAGCAATATAACGATTTATTATCAGTCATTATGAAGGAGGCCGTTTAATGAACCAGTTAACTGAACAATTTAATCAGCAACAACAGCAACCTGGAGTACTTGGACAAGCATCCGCTTCTCGTGAAATGGAAGAGGTGAAAGGAGCGATCTTTCTAGCAAAGCAATTTCCACGAAACGTTTTCCAGTCCGAACAGCGCATTTTAGATTCCTGTAAGCGGCCTGCCTTAGCGCAGGTTGCCATGTACCAATATCCACGTGGAGGAACAAAGGTTACTGGACCTTCTATTCGATTAGCGGAGGTGCTTGCTCAAAACTGGGGAAATATTTCATTCGGTGTAAAAGAGTTAGAGCAGCGTCCCGGAGAATCGGTTGCTATGGCGTATGCTTGGGACCTTGAAACGAACGTCAGACAAGAAAAAACTTTCACTGTTAAGCATAGCATTGGAACGAAAAAAGGATTAAAGCAGCTAACTGACCCACGGGATATCTATGAAAAAGTAGCAAATGACGGTTCTCGCCGGTTACGTGCTTGCATCTTGGGCATTATCCCCGGAGACATTGTTGATAAAGCGATTGCGGAGTGTGAAGAAACACTTCGAGGAAACAACAAGGGACCGTTAAAAGATAGAGTAGCCAGTGCGCTAAAAGCTTTTAAAGAACAACATCGTGTTACACAAGACATGATTGAAGAAAGATTCGGCTACAATGCGGAAGCTTTTACGGAGTACGACTATTTAGAACTTATCAAGATTTTCAACTCGTTGAAAGACGGAATGTCTAAAGTAGAAGATTGGTTTGATAAGAGTACTTCGAAGAAAAAGAAACAAAGCCAACTAGCCAAGTCTTTTGAAAGTGAAAAGCAAGACGATGCTGAACCTCAGAAGGAAGCAGAAGAGAAGAAAGAAGAGGTGAAGCCAAGTGTTGCAGAGATGGACTTTGACCAAGGAGAATTATCATTCGATTGAAGCTAATCAAAAATTCTTCTCTGTTTCACAGTTTAAAAGTTTTATAGAGTGTGAGGCGAAAACTATGGCGGAGTTAAATGGGGCTTACAAAGAGCCCCACTCCAACGCCTTGTTAGTCGGCTCCTATGTTCATGCAGCTTTTGAAAGTAATGAGGCATTTGAACAGTTTATTGAAGAAAACAATAGAGCAATCTTCAAATCACGTGGCGGTAAGTATTCAGACTTTGAAACAGCGGATCGAATGATTGAAGCGTTAAAAAGAGATCCCTTTGCCATGTTCGCTATGGAGGGGGAAAAAGAAGAGATTTACACAGCATACCTGTTTGGAGCGTATTGGAAAATTAAAGTGGACAGCATTCATCATAGTCGCCGGACATTTAGTGATTTGAAGACGACACAAGACCTTTATAAACGGTACTGGTCAGTTAAGTATGATAATTGGGTTTCTTTCGTGGAAGCTTGGGATTATGTGCTTCAAATGGCTTTGTATCGAAGAGTTTTGCAGGAAGCTACAGGAAGTACATATACACCTTATATTGTTGCAGTAACAAAGGAGAATCCACCGAATAAAGCGGTACTGCATTTCGATGAAACCCGCTTCAATTTCGAGTACGAATACATTGAAATGAAAATGGAGCGACTGATCGAAGTGAAGGCTGGAAAAGTAGATCCTGTCCGCTGTGAGAAATGTGATTACTGCCGAATGACCAAACAATTGAATGACACTATAGAGGTTGGTGAGTTGATCTGGCAATGATCATTCAAACTCGTGTTCTTCTTCCTAAACGATTATGGGAGGAAGCTCAAAATAAAGAACAATTGAAACAGCTAATCCTGCAGTATATGAACAAGTGTTATCCAGACTATGCAATTAAAAGAGTGAAGAATGGATTTGCTATATGTGAGAGGAGAGAAGATTAATGAAAGAATTAGAACAGCTGGAACCTAAAGAATTGATAATGGCTTTGGTGAGAAGAGGATATTTTTTGAAATCTGCAGGTACTGGGGTTTTTATAAGGTCATCAATAAATAACAAAATTGATGATGAAATTAAACATCTTGTTAAAAAGAGAACACCTGATCTATTAAGATACCTAAATACTGATTATCCAAACGAGGTATTAGAGAGCATCTTAAACTTATTGAGTGAAGTTGAGAGTCTGGCACCTAATACCCAACATATCATCCTAAATGAAATAGAGGCTGAACTCACTATATTAGTGACAGAAGCGAAGAGCTGTGATTCACCTTTAGAATTTGAATTGTATCTATATCTAAAAACTTCTATAGAACATTTTAATAGGGTACATTCTACACCTTTTTGGGTGCACACTCAGTACCCTATAACAGCAAATGGTCATACCTATAGAGCGGATATGCTAATCTGTCCTGCTGGTTCTGAAAATGACACAAGTCGCATTCAACTAATAGTTGAATGCGATGGACATGACTTTCACGAAAAGACAAAGGCACAGGCGCAGAGGGATAAGAAGAGAGATCGGGATCTTCAGATAGCAGGCTATCGCATCATCAGATTTTCTGGCAGCGAAATATTTAAAGATCCATATGGATGCGCAAAAGAAGTAACGGACTTTCTGGAGACTTTGATTCGGTAAAGGAGCGATCGGGGACATGGATAATCGAATACAGGCATCGGGGTTTGTTATCCAGCCCCGATTACAGTTCAAAAATGTTAAAGACAAAATGCTCTATCAGTTGTTTAACGACCTGGCAAACTATGAAGATAGTATCAACTGTAGAAGAGGTCAATTGATTACATCTTCTTTAAGTCTCTCAAGTGAAACAGGCTGGTCCAGAGCTGAAATAAGAAGCTCTATCAAAAGGCTTGAGGATGGGGGCTATATCAGATCGAAGCCATTTAAAAAGAATAAAGGGCTATTAATAACTGTCTTAAATTACGATAACTTTCAGAAGTTGGAGGGTTATAACAAAAAAAGCAACCAACAGAAAAACCAACAAGGCGACCAACACAAGAACCAATGCAAAAACCAACAAGAAAAAACTGAAAAGCCTTGTGGCAGTAGAGAAGAAAGAGACTTGAAAAGCATTAATGACCAACAGAAAAACCAACAGAGTGACCAACTAAAAAATCAACAGAAAAACCACACTATAACAGCATTTATAAACAGCATTACTAACATCAATAAAACATTAAAAGAGTATATCGACGAAGCGAACGTCAAAAACATGAATTTGACTTCCATTAACGACATTGAAATTTTTGTTGATTTCGCTTTGCAAACCAACGCTTTACCAGAAGGCACATCAAAGAAAATCTTGGTTGCTTATTTTGATTGCATCCGTCTTAATCGACAAACCTGTAATATTTCAGCTGCCCTATTGACTAAGCACATTGAGAAATTAAACAAGTACAGTGTAAATCAATTGCATTATGCCCTCTGGAAGCACGTTGAACAGTATGATGATAAGCGCGAACAGTATACGTTAGGTATCCTTCGAAATACAAAAGAGCATGAAGCAAGACGTGGGCTAATGATCTTAAAGAATAGGAAAGGAGCTATCACGAATGGAAATGATGAGCAACTTGCTACAGCGGTTGGAGCAGAGCAATCCAGTACTCGCGCAGAAGCTGAAAGACTCGAACAAATTGCCAGAGAAAAAGGTCTTCTCAGAGAGATACGAGACACTGAGTTTGATTTCTGAAGAATGTCCTTATCGACAATGTGATGGCACAGGTCTTATATGGATCAAGGACCATGAAAAAAATTATGAGTTCATGAAAAAATGCAAGTGTCGAGAGATTAAAGTGTTAGAACGAAAGCTTTCAGCTGCACAGATGCCAGATGAGTTTAAGAGCATAACGATTCAATCGTTTAATATCAACATATATGAACAAGATGAATCGAAAAAAAGGGCAGCTAAAGCAAAGCGTATTGCCGGTAATTTCGTAAAAAATTTCGATCTTATGAAAGAGAAGGGGAAAGGACTTTACTTGTATAGCTCAATCAAAGGAAGCGGCAAAACAAGGCTAGCGGCTAGCATCCTAAACGCTTTGCTAAAAACACAAGATTCAAAAGAGAATCCGTTGAGCATTTACTATTCTCCGACAGCTGATTTGATTGGAGAGATCAAAAAAACTTTTTCGGAAGAATCAAGTATAAGGTCATCAGACATTATCGATTCAGTAAAGAAAGTAGATGTGCTGATTTTAGATGATATTGGGGTGGAAAAAGTAACGGATTGGGTGGAAGAAACTTTCACGCGCATTTTAGATTTCCGTCTACAACATCAAAAAATAACGATTTTCACAAGCAATCTCAGCATTGATGAGCTGGATTACAAATATCCACAGGGGCGGATTAGCAGTAGAATCGAAAAAATGACTTATCCAGTTCATATGCCGGAAGAAAAGATCCGCAGCAAACTAGCTAAGCAAGAAAATGAAAATTTACTAGATTTGTTACTCGAATAGGGGGAAGAGAGAATGTGCAATTTATGCAACGGCACTTATGTAGCCACAAATGACATTGGATTTGGGTGGATGAAACAGCCTTGTCCAAAGTGTGGGCCAATGCCGGGAGATATCCAGAAGAAGAGGCAAGAAGAGTTTGATAAACGATTAGAAGAAGCTATGCGGCTGGCTGAGTTAGTTGGGAAGGATGCAAGTTGAGGAAAGTGAAATCAAAATATGGCTCTAAGAAAGTGGTGGTGGACGGCATCACTTTCGATAGCAAAGCTGAAGCGAAGTATTATAAGCATCTGAAACGGCTGCAGGCGAATGATCGAATTCTCTTCTTCCGGATTCAGCCACGGTACTTGCTCCAAGAAGCTTTTACGAAGAATGGTGTAACGCACCGGAAAATTGAGTATGTGGCCGATTTTGAAGTGCATAAGAAAAACGGAAGCATTGAAGTAGTAGACATCAAGGGAGTGGAAACAGAAGCTTTTAAGATCAAGAGGAAGCTGTTTGAGAAGAAGTATCCCCATATACTGAGATTGCTTACATATAGTCCGGCTCATAAGGGGTTTTTGCCGGCGGAAGAGTATCGGGCTTATATGCGGAAGAAAAAGAAGGTGAGGGAAGCAGATAGACGCGCTGTTAGGAAAGTACATTGATCTAGGAGAAAACATTGGATAAAAAAAGCATTAATCAGATTTACCGATTAATACCAAACGCACTAAGGAAATATGTTCGCAGATGAGGGCTCTTAACTGAGCATCTTTACATCTGTTTAATTCACTAAGTAAATGATTTAATTCTCTTGCGAAGATCAGACGCTCGCTCTCACTTACCATAGTGACACTCCTTCTCACAGTAAAAAGACTGTGAAAGGCAAGTTTACCAATAATACCATTTTCCCACAAGAGGCAAATCTCTAAATAAACAATTATCAGGAGGTTATTTAACTTACTTGTTTTGATTAGACATATTTACTGGATATTCCGCTGAAACTGTGAAACAAAGATTGCAAAATAAAAATCCCTAATTAATCAGAGTTTTTTCGTAACTATTTTGCAACGCTTTATCAATAGCTGAAATTGTATCTTCAATATCATTATAGGTTTCAGTAATAAGACTTTTCAAACAGGTTATTTGATAACCATTCTTTTGATAGCATACGGAAATTAGTGGCGTACCATCATTATGCTTTAAAGTTAGTACTATTTCACAAGTAGAGAAATCTTTTAAGGTTTTTAACATTGTTTCTGTATGATTTGATGACATGTCTTATGGTGCCTCCCTTCTATTAAGGTGAGAGGGTGACTAAGAACAGTCTCTAAATTCTCAAAATAACTTAATTTTTATTCGTGCATCCACTATAGCATGACAATAACTTGAAATTCATGAGTAATTTGTCAGGGGGTGTCTTTCGTGGTGCGGCATGTTCCATTGAAAGTGCAGGATTAAGTGAATTGTATTTACTATGAAGTTCATCCAGTGTATCCAAGTGATTTTGCGGGCGTGGAGAAGCACTTGTAACCTACAATGACTTGTTGTTTGACTGACCACAATTCGTAAAAGTAGAGGGGCAAGAACGAGGGGAGTCGGCTTCCCGACTACACCCGTAGAGTAGTTGTCGGTATTAGTCCGTGTTGCGGGCTTTAAAAGGTAAAAATATTATATGTGTGAAATTTTGTTATGTTGTCAAATTAGTGGATTGCATCAAAAAAGCCAGGAAAACTCCTGGCAGATTTATTAACCTGTATATGTTCTAAGGGGGGACGAACAGATGACTCTTTAAGCATTATTTCCAAATTGGATGAAAATATACAAAAGAGCTAGGAGCGCTCCTGACTTATCTAAAGCGAAATGCATTTAATGGAATAAGCTAGGGTCTGTCAGTAGTATGTATTCAAAGAGATAGATTCTTAAGCTATTCATATATCTGACTGGTCACTAAGGAACAGAGCTTTACTTAAAAGCTTGATATCAGAATATATAAGGCTTTTTATAGTGGGATTTTCACATTTATAATAGTCGTCTGTTAAACGTTTGAGTTCATGACAGATAAGTTCTATTGGAAGCACAATAAGTACCCCTTTCCGGTAATTATTACAATTATGAAGGTGATTTATAATATATTGAAGAAATTTGTCGAAATATTTTTGTCAACAAGGGAAATTATATCAGACTGCACTGGAAATTTGTACTTGTTTAAAAAGATAAGCCTTATACACTAAGTCGTATTCCGTTGAAAAAAGAAGGAGGAATCAACTTGAATTTTTAATAGAAGTGCAATCTAACGCTTTTAGCAGAGGGATTGTGCTTATTGGCAGAAGACACTAAAAGATGGATAGCTTTCATGTTGACGGTAAGTGATCCAGTTGAAGAGTATGTGCAGTAACAATGTTACATACTGGATTTGTTTCAGAAAGAATTGGAAAGAAGAAACACTGGTCACTTATAATGGTTTGCCGTTTGGTTGGCCACAAGTTCATATTGAGGGGGTTAAAAAGTTGAAATGTTGCGCTCCTGGATTGTTGTGATGTTATCGACGGAGTGAATTATATCAAAAAAGCCAGGAAAGCTCTCGGCCTTTGGAATATCGTCGGTACCTATATCTTAACAGATCGGGGACGTCTTGCTGAAAGAAGCAGCAATTAATTTAGAAAAAATGACAGCAGAAATTAATCTAATGGAGAATGCAGTTTACGTAGTTATTGATGGTCAGCTGACGAAGGTGACGTCTAAACAATTTGGAGAAGACACGATCATCTGGAAGGAGGGTAGGGTGTTTGACGTGATAAGAAGCCAGCGGGTTAGAATGTCTGGTCAGGATGTCATTTAAAGGAAAATTGAATCTTTCTGTTATTTTATTCGTATATTTTTATATCACAACAAGGGGGTATATTTCATGTACGAGGTTAGTGAAAGTGGGGATTGGCTATTTACATTCGCGCCTACATTCATAGGGATTATTTTTGTAACTATTTTTATAGTGATAATAGTTAACTTATTCAAAGGTCTTAGTCAATGGATAAAAAATGAAGAGTCTCCTCGCTTATCTGTTCCTGCAACGGCAAAAGTTAAAAGAACAAATGTTGCTAGACATACTCATCACAATCATCACGATAACACAGCCCCTCTTCATAGTTCCTCCACGACTTACTTTATCACATTCGAATTCGAAAGTGGTGATCGGTCAGAGTTTCGTGTTTCAGGTAAGGAGTATGGAATGATTGCGGAAGGAGATGTTGGCACTTTAACTTTTCAAGGAACAAGGTATATTGAATTTACTAGAAAAAATTAAGTTATAGGAGTTAATCTTCGTAGATAGAGGGTTTAATGAATAGTCCGCAACTTAATAGATAGCCTAACGGAAAAACCGAGGGCACCAAAACTTTAAGGCAGTATGGAGCTGCTTAATTGTTTGGTGTCCTATTTTATTTTTATAAGGGGGTAAGGGATATGAATGCAATACAATTAAAGTTCTTTAGAGAGATAGATGAGAAAGAAGTACAAAAATTGATTATTGGAGAACTCAGAGACTATCGGGCACTTAAAGTTCAAATAGAGAATAAAAAAGAACAGGAAGCAGCCGGTGTTATTAATCTGTTTCCCTCAGTACGGCAGCAAGATCGGCTCAATGAGTTAAAAGTGAAGCAAATCGAACGTGCTTTAGAGAACAGCCTGGACTTTATTGAAAGGAGAATCATTGAAATGAAGTATTTTACTTCTCAGGAGACGAAGGACATTAATATTTATATGGAACTAGGCCTAAAGAAAGGAAAATACTATGAGAAGAAGAGAGCGGCTATATATCGTCTGGCTACAGCGCTTGGAATTATCTGAGCGCTGTAGATTTAAAACAAAGATTGATAATTCTTAGTAAAGTTTGATCAAAATTCTGTGTTAAAACAGGATTTTTATTTTTTATTGTTGATTTTGTAAACCTCTATTTATGTTACTCCATTAAAGGGCCAGATTGTTGAAGATCGCCTTGGTAATAAGATATTAGTTAGTATAAAGATTGTATATATTTCACTTAAACTAAACCGATTTCAGTGTGAACAATGTGGAGGAGAAATGTTCCCTGAATATTATAAAGGGATACATGGGCAGGAGTATCGACTACAGGATTTCCAATAATTATGGTAGAGGAAAGAAGGACCGGGCGTACTTTGTACGGTTTTCTTATATTTTTGTAAGATATTTGAGTTTATCGCGTCTTATATGTAAGGAGGTGAGATGGTGACACAGCTTGAGGATATTTATAATACATACTTTAAAGATGTATTTTTATATGTGTATAGTTTATCTGGCGATAAGTATATCGCTGAAGATATCACTTCGGAAACTTTTATGAAGGCATTAGCATCGCTAGACAGTTTCAGAGGGGATAGTGATATCCGTGTTTGGTTATGCCAAATTGCCAAAAACAGTTATTACTCTTATTTGCGTAAGAAAAAAAGCTTTGTAGATTTAGAGTCACTTCCAGAACCAGCTAGTGAAGACAATGTAGAACAAGAAATAACCACTACAGAAGCGTCTATGAAGGTACATGAAATTATCCAGAATTTAAAAGAGCCCTATAAAAAAGTCTTTACGCTCCGTGTATTTGGAGAACTGTCATTTAAGCAAATTGGCAAATTGTTTGCAAAAAGTGATAACTGGGCTTGTGTTACTTATCACCGAGCTAGAGAAAAGATTAAAGCGCGATTGGGGGATTATCGATGAAAATTAGCTGTAATATGATTAGGGATATACTGCCGTTATATGTCGAGGATATGGCAAGTCAAGATACTAGAGATATCGTTGAAGAACATATAGCTTCTTGTGAAAACTGCAAAAAACGACTTGAAGAAATGAGGACGCTTGAAGAACTGCCAATAGATACTGATATAGATCCCTTAAGAAACATACAAAATACATTGCGAAGGGAAAAGCTGCAAACAATTATTCTTTCAGTCATGGTAACATTGGTTTTTGCAGTGGTTACAATGGCTTATCTGACAGCGCCAGCATACATTTCTTATAATGAAAATGCGGTTTCAATCATTGAAAAGGGTGATGGAACTGTACTTTTGAATTTTAGTGAAGAAGTATCCGGATTCCATGTAGAAAAATATCCAGCAGCAGACAATTCAGGTTATGTCTATGATATAACTACATGGGAAACGATTTGGCACCAGAAAATAAGCAAAAACAACCTAGAAAATACTGTCTTAAACCCGAATGGAGAAACGGTCGCTTCAATCTATTATTACAATACCGATGGAAGTGAAAATATTTTAATTTATGGAGATCCAATAACGGATGGTTCTGTTATTATGTTACCTCGGCTAGTTTTAAGCTACTATGTGATATTTGCTATAGGATTTTTACTCATTTGTGGAATTGGATTGGTCATATTCCGTAAGAATGAAAAAATAAGAAATGTACTAGAAAAAATTATTCTATTGCCTATCTCCTACCTGTTTGCTCACTTACTTATAAAAGGTCTTCACTCTACAACTTACCTTGCTAGACGAGACTTTTATGCAATATTACTAGTCACAATTTCTTTGTATTTTGCGTTGTTAGCTGGCAGGAACATATTAAAAAAATTATCAATCAAGAAGCCGAATAGCACTTTATGATAGTTGTTGCTTTCACTGGTTTATAATAGACTCACTAATCAGCGATTCTTTTCTTAATTTCAGTTCTATTTTACTTGATACGGAAAGGTTTCCTGATGGATTCAGATTTCTAAAACATGGCCAAAAAGTATCCTTTGAATTGGTTGTAAACCCAAATTCTACTGATCAGAGGCAAGTTGCAGAAGATGGACTCATTATTTCTGATTAATGAGTCCATCTTCAACAAACGGGCGCGATTGTTGAGAAATATAGAATAGATAGGAAGTAATTAACTTTTTATAAAAGAATGAGTCAATTGAAAATATTAAGAGTATGTTTTGATCAATCTTTTTTTCAAAATATGCTCTTTCTTTTTGTTCGTTTATCAAGGTTATTAGTAGTAACTTGATCAATCATTGCTCCAAAGCTACAAGTGCTGTTATTTTATTTGGAAAAAAATCGAATAAAAACCGGATAAATTTCGGACAAAAATCGAACAAAATGGGTACCATTTTGGGCACCTTTTTATTTTTCCATTGAAGGTAAGATTTTCTTATCAGCTAGTTACTTGGCTGGTAGGAGAAGCATCTTTCCTTTATCAATGATGTACTCGGATGGATCGAATAGCGATGAAGGTTACCAGCTGTACAGGGGGAGTAATCGGAGCTTAGCAGGATTGCGTGCGATCGTCACGGGGATGCAATTGGTGAAAGTCCAATGCAAGGTGTGGTGCAATAATGGCCTGCCGTTTCCACAATCCTAGCTATCCTCCTGGGTGATTGAACGGGAGCGGAAAACCTAAAAATATAAAAGCAAATAGCGTAAGGCGGTGCTTATTGAGAGGGAGATAAAAATGAAAGAACATTTTTCTATAGCTGATAAAGAGAAATTAGCTGCTATTTCTGTTGAAAAAGAGAAGTTATCCAGAAGAGACATTTTGGAGCTTATGGGTACAAATAGAGATACATACAAGCGGGTTCGCGGTAGCATAAAGAGGAAATAAATATAGCTTATTCGCTATCCTTGCGATAGCGTTTTTTCACTAGAACCAATTGTGCTGACGATCTCTTCACCGATTGCCGGTATTTGTCGAATAAATGATGTAGGAAAATATTCCCTTATATCGAACTGTGTAGATAGAGGGGGTGTGTAAAATAAAAAAATATTCAATTGATTTTTATTGCGAAAATAATGAAGTTTTTACACTGGATGTACAGAGAAATTCAGAAGAGGAACTTAAGGATGAACTTGAAAAGGCGAAAGGGTTTTATATAGTAGAAAATGGTGGCATTAATTTGGCTAATGTGAAGAAGTATGAAATTAAGGCTATTGTTTAGGTGTTGTACCAAAGGTTTTGATTAGAAAGTCAAAAGGAGGATATAACATGGCAAAATTCAATATAGAATTTGAACTGGTTAATGGTGATAAAAAATTATATCTTGAATATGAAAGACAAAGTTATACTCGAGTTGCAAGCGAAGTAATGGATAGTTCAAATGGTTGGTTCGGAACAAAAGGTGATTTGACAAATTTGTCTAATGTATTAACTTGTAGAATTATAGAAGTTGATGAAGATGGATATAAAATAGAATAGTTTTATTGATTAATAAAGCATCCTTCGGGGTGCTTTTTTCTTTCCCAAAACAAACATAAATATCGGAGGTGGCAGGTGATGTAGCATGGCTGAAAAGTATGTATTAGCAGAAAAAGATTACGTCAAAGGCATGAAATACAAAGACATTGCTGAAAAGTACGAGGTATCTATCAACACGGTAAAGTCTTGGAAAAAGCGTTATGGATGGAATCGCAACCGGGGTGCACCCTCGGAAAAAAGTGTGCACACAAAAAAGAGAGGTGCACCCAAGGGAAATATAAATGCCAAAGGAAATAAAGGTGGGGCTGCTCCAAAAGGGAATCAGAATGCTGTTACTCATGGCTTCTTTTCTAAATTTCTCCCCGAAGAAACGTTAGAGATTATGGAAAGCCTCAATGAACGGTCACCAGCTGATTTAATCTGGGATCAGATTCAAATTCAGTATGCTGCTATTATCCGGGCTCAGAGGATTATGTTTGTTGATAGTAAAGAAGAAATGATCAAAGAGCTCAAAAAGAAAAAGGATGCAGACTTTTCGGAAGAACGAGAATGGGAGTTTCAGTTCGCTTGGGATCGTCAGGCAACGTTTTTAAATGCTCAATCTAGAGCAATGGCTGAACTTCGCAATTTGATTAGACAGTTTGATGAACTAGCACATATTGATGATGAACGTCGCTTGAAGCTTGAGCAAATGAACCTCACTATCCAAAAAACCAAAGCTGAAGTTGATAAGCTATCCAGCGATGATGACGGCCCAATTGAAATTCTTATTAAGCGAAAGAGTGAGGGTTCATGATTGAAAAAGAAGTAAATCCTCACTTCGAAGATTTTCTTTTTGATTGGTCAACAAAGTTTCAGTTTCTTGTCGGAGGTTATGGCAGCAGCAAAAGCTATCATGTAGCCCTAAAAATTATTTTAAAGCTACTTGAAGAGAAACGGACCGCTTTGGTTGTCCGAGAAGTGTACGACACACATAGGGATTCTACATTCTCGTTGCTTGAAGAGATTGTTACTGATCTAGAACTGGATCATAAAATCAAGTGTGTTAGCTCTCCCATGCAAATTCGCTTTCCAAACGGCAGCAAGATCATCTTTAAAGGGATGGATAAGCCAGCGAAATTGAAATCAATCAACAATGTTTCTCTTATATGGGTAGAAGAATGTTCTGAGGTCAAATATGCAGGCTTTAAAGAATTACTTGGCCGTTTAAGACATCCAGCCTTGAAACTGCATATGATTCTTTCAACGAATCCAGTGGGAGAGGATAACTGGACCTATTTGCACTTCTTCAAAGATGAGCAGAATAACCGCTTCATTCTTGATGACCAGGAGCTGTACAAACAGAAAACTATCATAACGAATGACACATACTATCACCACTCAACGGCTGATGACAATTTATTTTTACCTGAAAGCTATATTGAACAGTTGGAAGAGCTAAAAGAGTACGATCCAGACCTTTACCGCGTTGCTCGGAAAGGTCATTTTGGCATGAATGGAAAGCGAGTGCTGCCACAGTTCGAAGAAGCTCCTCACAATGATGTTTTAGAAGCAATAAACAACATTGGGAAGCCACTGTTCCGTACTGGAATGGACTTTGGATTTGTGGATTCCTTTAACGCTGCTTTACGTATGGTGGTAGATACAGAGAAGCTTTACTTGTACATCTACTGGGAGTATTACAAAAATAATCAAACGGATGATGAGACAGCGGAGGATCTAAAGGAACTTAGGGAAAACGGTGAGCGGATTATTGCTGATAGCGCAGAGCCGAAAACCATTCGATATTTCCGCAAACAAGGCTTCAACATGGTTGGTGCTCATAAGTTTCCGGGCTCTCGCTTACAAAACACAAAGAAAATGAAACGATTCCGTAAAATTATCTGTTCCGATGAATGTCCAAACACAATCCGTGAATGGAAAAACCTTGTGTACAAGGTAGACCGAAACGGCCACATCATACCGGATGAATTCAATATCGATGCTCACACGTTGGTGGTATAACTAGACGTGTATAAATCGCGGGATTAAGCGGGAAGGCTGAAATTGCTAATCCGAACCGAAGGCTATGAAATAAAAGGCATAGTCAGGGGCAGAGACTAGACGATGAGGAAACAATAATTCGTCCACGAGACCGCGAAATTCACTGTTGATAGTATTAACATTGTGTTATTTGGTACGTTATAATATTCATGAGGTGATATTATATGATCCAGATAAACACTTTAAAAGGGTATGAAAACGTATTAGACATTTACTTTATTGACGAAAAAGGAAATGTATATTCGGAAAGTAAAAAAGGGTATTTGTTTCAGCATGATAATGGAAGAGGTTATAAAGTAGTTTCCCTAAAAATCAAAGGTATAAGGAAATGGAAAAAAGCATACGTACACCGGCTGGTTGCTATGGCATTCATTCCAAATCCCACAAATTTACCGGAAGTTAACCATAAAGATGAGAATAAAGAAAATAATGATGTCTGCAATCTAGAATGGATAAGTCGTATTGATAATGTGAACTACGGTACGGGCACTGAAAGGCAAGTGCTTAAAAGAACAGAAACGATTTTTGTTTACGATTACCTTCTCAATTTTGTGGGGGAATTTAGGGGGATGAATCAAGCTACTATACAAACACTTGGCTATTCACAAACAAGAGGACTGAATAGAAGGGTTAAAAATTATTATTTTCTAAGTGAACCACTAAAAATTGAGCAGATAATCAAGATTAATAAAGAATCAGGATATCAAACTGTAGTTGTCGAAAATGTGCATACGGGAGAAAAAAAGTATTTTCCGAATAATAGAAGAGCAAGAGAGTTTTTTGAAAACAAAGTGAATGTTACTGATGCGATTAAATATAACTGGTTAGTTAGAGAAAAATTTAAGATATACCCTTTGGATTACAGTGAATTAAAAGATAGTCCGATCTTACGGGAAAAACAACCGTAAGAAGCAGAGAATAAAGAGTCTTTGCGATAACAAAATGTAGTGCCGCTTGGTATGGTTTAGACGGATATGAGGTAGCTGATCTAAAAGAAAAACAAAAAGAGAGAAAACGGCCAAAGCGCGAAAGGAGGTAAACAATGAGCCAGCAGAAGTTAAATGTCCGTGTGTTTAAGACAGAAGGACTTTCTGTAAATAGCAAACAAATATACGATGATCCATTTCAGTCCTCCTATGGAGATGATATTGTTCAACCGCCTTACAATTTGAAAGAGTTAAAAGCAATCGGTGAGTACTCAACAATCATTCAACAATGCATAGATGCGTACAAAACAAACATTGTTGGATTTGGGTTTCAGCCTGAATATGTATTTGATGTGAATGATGAGACTCTGTCTGTAGAGGAGAAGAAAGCTGCAGAAGAAGAATGGATTCGGCTTGAAGAATTTATTCGTTATCTGAACTATGACGAGGAAGCTGAAACGATTTTGGGCTATGCACTTGAAGATCGTGAAAAGATGGGAAACGGATATATCGAGGTTTTACGAGACTCATTAAATCGGCCAGCTGGTATTGAATATGTGGATGGCCAGTATATGAGAATTGGTGCCAGAACCGTTCCTGAAGAAGTGGAGTATTTCATCACAGAGAATGGTGAGAAGAAGCAGATTAAGCGGTGGCGTACATTCCGGAAGTTTGTCCAGATGATTAATGGAAAGAAAGTGTACTTCAAAGAATACGGAGATCCACGAATCATGAATCTGGCCAATGGGAAGTTTGATGAAAATACGCCGGAAAACTTACGCGCAACAGAAATCATTCATTTTAAAATTGGGAGCGGTACATATGGCGTTCCTCGCTGGATTGGCCACATTGTACATTTATACGGTGCTAGGAAAGCGGAAGAGCTCAATTATCTGTACTTTAAGCAAGGGCGTCATGTACCAGCTGTTATCACAGTAGAAAATGGCATGTTGTCGGAGGACTCTTACACAGCCATTCAAGAATATATGAATGGCATTGAAGGCGTAGAGAACGCTCATAAATTCTTATTGTTAGAGGCGGAGGGGATAGAACAGGAAGGCTTGTCAATGGGGGATGAGAAGATTACTCCAGTAAAAGTAGAGATTAAACCACTTGCTGAAATTCTTCAACAGGACGCGCTCTTCCTGGAATACGATCAAAAAAGCCGTGACAAAATCCGTTCTGCTTTCCGGCTGCCGCCTTTATATACAGGTGAGTCTCAAGATTATAATAAAGCCACGGCGGATACGGCTCGGAAAGTGACGGAGGAGCAAGTCTTCCAACCTGAGAGAAATAATATTGTAGGTAAGCTCAATACGTTGTTTCTGCCAGACTTGAATATTTTTAATGTCAGGTTAGCTTTAAAGGGACCGAATTTTGGTGATCCCCTTGAAACAGCTAATGCATTAACGCCATTTATTAATGCTGGAGCAGCTGTACCTAACGATTTAAGAGATTTACTAGGACACTTACTCGGAAAAGAACTCGAAACACTTCCTGATGAGTATAACGTGCCGTTCCCAGTGGTCTTAAATAGTCTGCAGCAGCAACAAAGCAATCCACTAGCCTTGTTGACCAAATCAAAAGCAATGCCAGGACAAAATGAGTTGATTAACATTTTAAAAGACTTACGGGATGTGCTGGAGGAGATTCGGTCATGAGCAAAGTGGACAAATTACTAGTAAGCCTGAATGAGTACATTGCTAAAGCCGAGGAAGAAGGTGAAAGGCTCACAGATGTTATTCCTGACTTCCTCGGTTTAGAAAGTATACCCGGTTATGTTGAAGTTTATGAGAGAAAGATAGCTAAATTGCTAAGGAAACAGCGGAAGTATTATTTAGACGGTGTTAAATCCTATATAGGAAAGGACATCACTTTGCAGGCCTTATTGATCTATCTGACAAGCAATCTATTCGCAGAAGATGAATTTGCAGAGGAAATGGAGGAAGAGACATCTGCTTTTCTTCAGTTAACAATAGCTGGTTTGGCTGCTGAACTAATGGATGCAATAGATAAAGACGTGCCTTTCGAGACACTATCTAACCGAAGCGTCACTTGGATTGAGGAGTGGTCCAAGGAACTTGGTAAATTGATGGAGTTGAACACTCATGAAGCGCTTGAAAGGGAGTTGAAAAAAGTCATTGAGGAAGGCGGCTCTATTCAGGATGCAGAGCTAGCCATAAAGGACTTGCCTGAATTTGACCGGCAACGTGCTCGCACAACGGCAATAACAGAGGTCTTAACGGCATCATCTGTAGCTCAAGTTGAAGCCTATCGTCAAAGCCCAGCAGTGGAGAAAAAGCGGTGGCGACATTCTGGATCAAAGAAAAATAAACCGCGCAAAGAGCATCAAGAGTTAGACGGTAAAGAGATCCCTGTTGATGAAAAGTTTAATGTAAATGGTTATGCAGCCGATTATCCGAGAGATCCATCTTTACCAGCCAGTGAGCGGGTGAATTGTCATTGCGTGCTATCTCCCGTGGTTAGTGAATCTATTCTTGGATTAAGTAAGGAAGAGAAAGAGGAGTTGAGACAACAGGTAATGAATGAAGTATAAATTATACGCTTAGGCCAGCGTAGCACTAGCTGAGTATCCAATAATAAACGCCCACATAGTTTCAATCGCTGACCCTAGGAATTCAAAAAACGTTTTACGGAATTTTGTTTTTTTCATAGGCAACTCCTCCTTTTTTGATACCACAGACGTGGACATCAATCTGTAACTTGCATATCTCATTAGCGAAAAGAGGGCGAATAAAACTACTATTGAAATAACTCCCAGCGGAATTGCACTGATGGTTGCTGACCCTAACCTAAGCGTATAAGTGCTTATATGATTATACCATTTTTTAGAATGGAGTGAGCCTTATGAAGATATATTTTTTAGGGGATATCTTATGGAGGGAGGTGAGCGATAAATGCCAAGAGAATTAATTAACGCTAATATTACTCATGTTTCTTACGTGGACAAAGGAGCCAACCAGAAGCAGTTTTTCTTTACTAAATCAGATAGAGAGTCAAACTTTCAAAAAGAAGTGAAGCTATTCATTAACAAAGAAGAGGAAGAGCAGCAGCTAGTATATGGAATTGTTTATGAGCCAGATGTGGAAGATTCACATGGGGATTATATGACAGCTCCAGAAATTGAAAAAGCGGCTCATGGCTTTATGAGAGATGCTCGCAATATCGATAAGCAGCATGACTTCAATGTAGGAGTCGGTGAGGTGGTTGAATCTTACATTGCACCAGCAGACTTTACGATTGGTGAAGAGACAATTAAAAAGGGATCTTGGGTGCTTGTTACGAAGGCATCTGATGAGATTTGGGGAGAGATTAAGAAAGGAGCCATTACTGGATATTCAATGGCCGGTACTGCTGAGACAATTGAAAAGCAACACGAAAAGCCTGTTACTAAATCGGAAAACGATGAAGTGAAAGGCTTTTTTAATTTGATTAAAAACTTCTTCTCTGGCAAAGAAGATAATCAAAGAGCTTCAGAGAAGGATTTGGGAAGCATTGAAAAGGCTGGGAGAAAGATTTCAGCCGCTCGTATGGATAAAATCAATGCAGCATTTGAAGCTCTGAATGAGCTGAAGTCAGAAGTTGAAGAGGAGGAAGACGTAGTGAAAAAAGAAGATATTGAAAAGGCCGTACAAGCGGCACTGGAACCACTTGTTAAACGCTTGGATTCTATTGAAAAGAATGAGCAGCAATCAGAACAGGCTCAAGATGATGTCAGCAAGCAATTAGAGGAGACCATTGCAAAAGCGTTGGAACCGCTAAACAAGCGTTTAGAAGCAGTAGAGAAAGCCCGCAATATTTCTAAGCAATCGCAAGAAGAACCAGAGAACGAAGAGATTCAGAAACATTATCTAAGCGGGATTCTTTAATTGAAGGGAGTAAAGTCTATGACTATCACTAATAATCAGATTTTGAAAGACGGGGCAATTACAACGGGTTCGATTACTTCAGGTCTTTTAAACCCTGAACAGTCCAAACAATTTATTCAGCAGACATTTGAAGCAACAGCGCTTGGTGGATTAATCCGCAAAGAAATGCGGCGTGCAAAAACTGGTGAAATCGATAAGATTGGTATTGATTCTCGTATTCTACGTAAGAAAACAGAAGATACAGACGATGGATACCGTCAAAAACCAAAGTTCGATAAGGTTGAATACTCAACAACAGCTGTACGACTGCCATGGGAAATTACAGAAGAGTCTCTACGTGAAAATATTGAAGGACAGGGTTTTGAAGACACAGTAACAAAACTTATGACAACTCAACTAGGGATCGACCTAGAAGATCTATATTTAAATGGCGACGAAGCGACTCTTGATACAGATCCTGACTATGACTTTTTGAAAATCAATGATGGTTGGTTAAAACAACTGACTACAGGTTCGCATGTAGAAGATCGTTCTGCAAAAGATGCGGGGGCTATTTCTCTTAACGTATTCTATGATGCCCTATCTCAATTACCAGATAAATATAATGATGGTTCATTACGTTGGCTAGTTGCTCCCTCTTTGAAACAAAAGTGGGAGCATTATTTATTAAACGAAAATATTAAAAATGGTGGCGGTCTTTCAGAATCCATTATGAATGCACCGGCTAGCATTCCTTTCGTGACTGTACCACGTATGCCTAAAGATAAAATGATGTTGGTCAATCCGAAAAACTTGATTGTTGTTAATACGTACGACGTGAAAATCCGCAAAACAGTTGAGGGCAAAGAGGCTATTATGCAAGATAAGCGCTTCTATGTAGTTCACCTTGATTTTGATCCAATTATCGAAGAAAAAGATGCTGCTGTCCTAGTAAAAGGTTTGGCATAGGGAGTGTTTTTACATGACGAAATTAAAATTGATCAAAGCTTTATCGTACAGCGGAATTGTGAGTGCTGACGCTCGTAACCCTTTTGTTGAAGTGAAGACAAAGAAAGAAGCCGAAGAAGCGGTAAAAACAGGGTACTTTAAAATCGTCAATGAAGAAGAAAAAGAAAAGGAGTGATAGATGTTGCTCATCACTCCCGCAGATGTTATTGCATACTCTGTGTTTGATGCAGTAAAAGAGCGGCCGGCATCGCTACTCGAACAAGATATTCTGGAGGCAGAAATCGAGATCGAGAGTATTGTCGGTCATGACTTTTCTGAGGTTGCTCTGCTTCCCGATAAAGTAAGACTAGCCTTATTGAAAATGGTTCAATTCTACGCACTCATTAATAGTGATGAATCAATCGTCAAGGGCTATATCTCGGAAAAGATAGGGGACTACTCTTATACGCTTGCCAATGGACAAACCATTCGAAAGCCAGACGTTAAAAGCTTATTGAAAGAATTTATTAAAACGGAACCGATAGACAGTGGCGGTGTTCAAATGAGGTTGAGAGCCTTATGAGTTACCGTAATCTTTTAACTCATCGATGTGATGTCTACCATTTGATGAAGGATAAGAGTGAGGGAGCATGGGGCATACCGGGGAGTGACTTGGAAGAAGAATTTTCCTATGGCAAGATTCCGAACCTTACTGCTGTTCCTTGCTACTTCACGGAAAAGAATCAGTCCATTCTCCAAGGAGAACCTAATCCAACGGTGATTCAATCGTTTCTTGTTCACTTCTTGCCGTCTGCAGACATTAGGATGAATGACAAAATAATCTGGAACGGCATTGAATTGATATTGCAGATTCCAAAAAAGATCAAGAATCATCATATCGAAGTAACAGCTACTCGGAGTGAACGCCTATGAGCTTAAAAATACTCGGTCTAAAACAATTTATAAAACAGGTGGAGAAAGCTACTGATGGAGGGCTGAAAAGGGAGTTCGGTTTATGGCTTGAAGGTCTTGGAATGGACTTTCTCGGCCTGATTCAAGACGAGATTATTCGGACAGAAACAGTGGATACTCGAAGGCTACTAAACTCTTTCAATCGAGGGGATTCTGAGGGGATTTGGTCTATTAGTGAAGGTGGATTGACGTTAGAGATTGGAACTCGGTTGGCATATGCCAGCTACGCAAACGATGGTCACTTTCAACAGAAACGTTTTGTACCCGGATATTGGAGAGGTGATCGATTTGTTTATGAACCAGGAGCCAGTACTGGCATGATGTTGAGAGAAAAGTGGGTAGAAGGCTCGCATTATTGGGACAATGCTCTCGCTATTTTTGAAAGGATTTTTCAAAGGAGCTTAGAGCGTCGTATGCAGCAGTGGTTAGATACAGAGTTTTAGGAGGTGGAGCATTGAATCCAGAAGTGGCATCCCTTATGAGTTATTTCTACAAGCTGTTTCCCTGTAAGATCTATACGAAAGAAGTGCCGGAAAACTTTGTGGTTCCAAGTATGTATTTCCCTCCTCCTTTCGCTTTTAATAGCAATGATACTCTCTCTACCTTTATGAAAACATATAGTTTGCCAGTGAAGTTGTTTCATAAGGATTCACAACAGGCAAATAATGAGGCCGAGCGGATTGCTGATGTTGTTAACAGTAAACGAGGACTTATACCAATGATTGATCAAACAGGAGCTCTAACAGGGGAATATATAAGAATCAATCGTATTGAAACAAGAATATCAGACAGTGGAGTAGCGATTATCCAAGTAACATGGGATAGTCGTTATTTTTATGAGAAAGAAGATTATGCGCTGTTTGAGAACTTTGAAACGGATAGTGAGGTGAAATCATGACAAGCAAAGCGGAACAAACTGCTTCCAAAACAACTGATGCAGAACCGAAATTTTATTTACATGAATTGCGCGAGCACTCTCAAAAGCTTTTTGGTGTTAAGCCGGAAGTTTTTGACGGGGCTGTTTTAGGCATGAAAGATATTCAAGCAACAAAGACGGAAGTAAAGAAGCGTATTGACGCTTTCTTAAAGAAGGAGGTTAAACAATGAACGGTGGAGCATTTATCCCTGGCGAGGAAAAGGCACGTGCAGGTTTTTATTTTCGTTTTACCTCAGCTCCTAATGAGCGTTTATCTGTGGGGGACAGAGGTCGTGTAGCTCTTCCACTCGTTTTAAATTGGGGAGAACCAAAGAAGTTTATCGAGATTACAAAGTCAGAAGATGTGGAGAAGAAACTCGGGTTGGATATTAACGATCCGGCCCTTTTGCTTTTGCGCGAAGCGAAAAAGAAAGCTAAAACAGTCCTTGCTTATCGAGTAAATGAAGGTACAAAAGCATCTGCAGAAGTAGCAACCGGAGTTACTGCAACAGCCGTATATGGCGGTACAAAAGGCAATGACATTATGATCAAAATCGCCTCTAATGTGGTGGATGAAACAAAGAAAGATGTCACAACTTTTATGGGAAGCAAAGCCGTTGATAAGCAAATCGTAGAGAATGCAAGCGAGTTAAAAGCAAATGCTTGGGTTACATTCGAAGGTACCGGAGAGTTGACTAACTCCGCAGGCATCAAGTTAACTGGTGGCGCTGATGGCACACCAACAAACCTTGATTACTTGGAATTTCTAGCTGCTTCCGAAACAGAGTATTTCGATACTATTGCCTTACCAGTGGCAGAGGAAGAACAGTTAAAAGCGGCCTTTATCTCATTTATTCGTCGTGTACGTGATCAGCAAGGAGTAAAGGTTCAAGGCGTACTTGCTAACGCTCCGGCTGATTTTGAAGGGATTATCAATGTGACAAACGGAGCGGTACTCCCTGATAGAACACTTACTC
This sequence comes from Pseudobacillus wudalianchiensis, assembly GCF_001685015.1. Lineage (GTDB taxonomy): Bacteria > Bacillota > Bacilli > Bacillales > Domibacillaceae > Pseudobacillus > Pseudobacillus wudalianchiensis. The sequence continues at coordinate 325,297 of NZ_MAYT01000027.1, read as the reverse complement.
CAGCTGAAACAACAGCTTGGGTTGCTGGTGCCTCTGCCGGTGCAACGATCAATCAGTCTCTGACGTTTGTTGAATATGAAGGGGCTATTGATGTTTTCCCTCGTTATGATAATGATGAAATCGTTGAGCGGCTGGCTAAAGGTGAATTTATGCTAACGTTCGATGCTCGTGATAAAACCGTAACGGTTGAAAAGGATATCAACTCATTTGTGTCCTTTACGAAAGAAAAAGATAAGAAGTTCCAAAAGAACAAGATTATTCGGATCATGGATGCAATAAACAATGATATCACTCGCGAGTTAAAACGAGAGATTAAGATTCGAAAAGAAAAAGGACAGGATATTCCTGTGAATGGGGATGGGATTCAAATTCTCAGCACTTTAGTAACCATTTATATGAACACCTTGCAAGAAGGCGGAGCTATCAAGAATTTTAATTCACAGAATGATGTTCAGATTACCATTAACAATGACGGAGATGGTTTCTATATCAACACTGGCGTGCAACCAGTGGACAGTGGGGAGAAATTTTATTTCGGGCTGGAGGTTCGTTAATCTATGGCATTTCGTTCGGGTAACACAATTAGTGGAAAAGAAGGCCGCTTGTTCTTAGACGGAGAGGAAATGGCCTACGTTAAAAGCTTTGAAGCAAATATAGAAAAAGAGAAAACTGAAGTGAAAGTTTTAGGGCGGCGAATGACAGGACATAAAACTGTCGGGGCGAGTGGTACCGGCACACTGACTGTTTATAAGGTTACTTCTAAGTTTGTTCGATTAATGATCAACTATGTAAAAACAGGAGAAGATCCGTATTTCACTTTTCAAGAGGTGCTGGATGATAAATCATCTGGTAGAGGAACAGAACGAGTAACTATTTATGATGTTAACTTCGATAGCGCCAAGGTAGCTGGCTTAAATGCAGAGGGAGAAATCTTAGAGGAAGAATTACCATTTACATTTGAAGACATTGATATGCCAGAGGAATTGCGAGAGGACTTTTAATGGTTCTCTTTTTTAATAACAATCAAACTATTTAATTGGAGGAATATGAGCTATGACAAAACGTGATATGAGTTTCTTTATGGCAGGGAGAGCCCAGGCAGTAACGGAGGAAGAAGTCTATGTTTCAAAGAGATACAAAGATAACGAGGGAAAAGTGATCCCATTTCTAATGAAGCCTATTACAACAGAGCGAATCGAAGAGCTAGAAAAAGAATGCATTGAGCCGGTCAAAGAGAATGGCAAAAAAGTAGGCGAGCAGTTAAATAGAGCCCGCTGGATTGCCCGTATGGGAATCGAGTCAACAGTTTATCCAGATTTTAAAAATAAAGAACTCCTTAAATCTTACGGTGTAGTAGACCCTGTAGATGCGGTGAAAAAGGTATTGTCAGTAGGTGGAGAGTTTGCAGAATGGATGAATGCTACACAGCGTATTAATGGCTATGATGAAGATTTTGAGGAACTAGTTGAAGAAGCAAAAAACTAATTGAGGATGGAGATCGTGATGCGGTCTACATCCATTTTTTGATTCATGAGAGAAATTATAAGCCACGTGATTTGCAAGATTTGTGGGAAATGCCGAAGGAGAGAAAGGCATTCCTATATGCATCCCTTGAAAAATATTTAAAAGATCATAAAGCCAAACCGAAAGGAGGGTGATCGCTTTGGCAAGATTAACAGCTGTCTTTGAAATGAAAGATAATATTTCGAGAAGATTAAGAGGACTACATCGCAATTTGGAAAGCATTGAATCCGTTACTGAAGCTACCAATACTGCCATTCGTAGACTTGATAGAGCCAGAGCGAATCCCCGATTAGAGGTAATTGACAGTGCAACGGGTACTATTCGCGTTGTAGAGAGAAGGATTTCGTCATTAGATAATGCGACTGCTTCTCCAACTCTAGAGGCGATTGATCGTTTAACCGGTACCCTGGATCAAATAGACCGAAGGCTGGACAGTGTTGATAGCGCGAGAGCCACCGCCGAAATTGCGGCGATAGACAATTTAAGCAGTATTTTAGAACGGATAGAACAACGGTTAGACAGTGTGGACAGTGAACAGGCTACAGCAGAAATTACAGCAGATGATCAAGCTTCCTCGGTAATAGAAGATATACAGGGGCGTTTAGATCAATTAAAAGGGACTGTATTAACTATTGGAGCAGCTGGGGGAATCACGGGTTCCGGGATTATTGGCTCTAGCTCTTCAGCCATGACTCAAGATGCCAGAACAAGCGCTGCCACAGGCATAGCTGCTTCAGACGTCAGAAAAATAGTTAATGATATTTTTTATAAAAAAATGGTCGGAAATTCAAGAGAAGAAGTTGCCTTGTCCCTTCAAAATATGGCTCAGCAGACCGACCTTAGAGGAAATCAGTTAAAAACTGCTTCTGAAATTTCGAATAAGATTGCCATGATCCATGAAAAGGATGTCCCGGAAGTAGATCGTTCGTTATCCAGTATGATGAAGAACTTCAAAATTGATTCGAAAAGGGCAGGTGATAACCTCGCCTATGTGTTTAAACATGCAGGGGATCAATATGATGATCTTTTAGATACATTTAATGAGTATAGCTCAAGCTTTGTAGATATGGCATTAAAACCTGAACAGGTTTCTGCTGCATTTGTAGCTGGAACAAAAAGCGGTGCGCGAAATTTCGATGAAATGGCTGATGCAATGCGTGAGTTTAACATCAAGCGCCGAGAAATGACTGATGATCAGGTGGCTGCTTTCAAGAAAGTGCTTGGAGCCGATGAAGCCAAGAAAATGTTTAAAGGTTTTGAAAAGGGCTCTTATACTGGTCAAGAAGCGATGTACAGGTTGGCTCATGGCCTTTCAAAGATTAAGGATGAAAACGAACGTGCAGCTATTGCTACGGAACTCATAGGAACCAAATATGAAGATCTGAAGCAACCTATTCTAGATATGGCCAATGCGATAGATGATCCCATAAAAGCTACAGGTGAACTCAATAAGCAGTTCAATGATATGCAAAATAATAACCCCATGACACCGATTAATGATGCAGGTCGAAAGCTAAATCAAACTATGACAGAGATCGGCCACGGCATCATTACCAATGTAGCCCCTGCTTTCGAAAAGTTAAATAAGTGGTTAGATTCTAAAGAAGGACAGGAAGCTATCAAAAAAATGACGAAATCAATTACTGACTTTGCGGCTGCTTTTGGAAAAGTTCTAGCTCCTACAATTGAGTTTGGAATCGAGTATTTTAAGATAATAGGTTCTGCAGTTGTGGGATTAGGTGTCACTCTCGGTATAGTGCTGCCTGCTATAAAGGCATTCCTAGCTGTCAAAGGTCTTCTCATCCGAAGACCAAGAAATAACGGTTTAGATGATATAACAAACAGCATGGACCGTATGGATCGTCGTTCAAGGAGAGGCGCACGTGGTGTTAGAAGTCTAACAGATAGACTAAAAGACTTGTTTAAAATACGTCCGCCTGCAGATAACCCAATCTTTGGGGATGATACTCGAACTGGCAGACGTAGAAATACACGATCAGGGCGACGTAGAGGAATAAGTAGACTAGGTGGTGCCGGTAAAGGTGTTGGCGTTCTAGGTACACTTGCTGCTTTCCTAGCCGTAGACCAAGTAGGAACTGGATTGGGTGATTGGCTCTTCGGCCATAAAGCTGGGCAAGAAAAGTTTAATGGTTTGCTCAGTAATCCTTTTAAAGATCCGGGAACTTACACAGAGGATCGGCAAGGCGCCTTATCGAAGCTGTTTTTTGGTTCCAAAGAGAGTAAGGAGAATAAAGCTGTAGCTAACAATGAAGGGAAAGCTCAAGGGCAGGCCTTTGCTAAAAACTTCATGGCCGGGCTAAACTCGGCACAGATGAATGTCTACAATTGGTTAAATCAGAAAGTCTATAAACCTGTAGGAAGTGCGGCTAAAAACTCCAAACATCTAGGATATGCTTTTAGTGCTGGATTTGTACAAGGGTTAAATAGTGCTCCAGGAAGTGTCTACTCTTGGATTAACGAAAAGATTTACAAGCCATTCGGAAGTGCTGCAAAAGGTTCTCGGCACTTAGGTTACGCATTTAGTTATGGTTTTGTGACAGGCCTTAGCAGCGCTCCTGTTGATGTTTATTCTTGGATTAATAAAAATATTTATATTCCAGTAGGAAGCGCCGTAAAGAGTGCCAAGCATTTTGGATATGCGTTTAGTTATGGCTTTGTTGCAGGCATGAAAAAGAGTCCTCTATCCGTGAGCTCTTGGGTTAGAACAAATATCTATCAGCCTTTTAATCAAGCGGCCTTAGGGGCAAAATCATACGGGTCAGCACTTGTGTACAACTTTAAAAGTGGAATTAAAGCAGTACCGGTTGGCATGAAAATTTGGCTGAATAATCATATTGGACAACCGTTTCTAAAGTATATACAAAGCGGAAAAGGGTTTGGTCAAGGGCTCGTTGGTTATTTTATTAGCGGCATGAGAAGCAAGAAAGATGATGTATCAGCTGAAGCGAAAGTGCTTGCGAAGGTGGTAGAGTCTGCATTTAGAAAAGAACTTGGAATCCATTCACCTTCTCGTGTTATGGCCGATCTTGGTTATTGGTCAGCTATGGGAGTAGTAAAAGGATTCAGCAGTGTTGATATCTCTAAAATCGCTAAAAGTAAGGCTAATGAGTTAATGAGTTCGTTTGGTAATTATAGTGGTGGCGGAGCTGCAATGGCTCGCAGCGCTATCATGCAAGCGTTACAGATCACAGGTATGCCAATGAGCTGGCTAGAGCCACTTATGTGGATAGCACAGAAAGAGTCTGGGTTTAACCCAAATGCTATTAACTTATGGGACATTAATGCTAAAAGAGGAGATTCATCTGTTGGACTCTTTCAAATTATTAATAGTACATTCCAACGATGGAAACTCCACGGTATGAATGATAGAAGAAATCCGTTGCATTCAGCAATTGCTGCCATTCGTTATATCAATGGTCGTTATGGCGGGATTCACAATCATCCAGGAGTGAAATCGCGGGCTCGCGGTGGTGGATATAAACCGTATGAGCGTGGCGGTATCATTACACATGATCATATCGCTCGTGTCGGTGAAGGAAATAAGAAAGAAGTTATTATTCCTCTTGAACAGCATCGTAGTCGGGCGCTTGGATTGTTGGAATATGCACAAAAAGCGCTTGGTGTACCACCTGTAGGGTTAAATGTTACAAACACAACAGCTTCGAATCCAGTTGTGCTGCCAGAAGAACAAACGCAAGCAGTCCGTAATATCATGAGTCGGCCTATCCAAACAGCCAATAAGGGTATACGTGACATTGTCGTTCAAATCACTGGGGAGAGCCATTATCACAATGATATGGATGCTGAGAAGGTTGGGAAAATCGCTGTGAAGGCTGTTGAACAACATTTAGAAGAAGAATATTTTGCTGGAGGGGAGATGGCGGTGTATGACTAAGAGTGTATATGAAGTCTGGTTTTCATGGCCTAATGGAACAAAGTCGCGCCTCCCTGTTTTGCCGACAACTATAGAGATTACAAGTGGTACAAAAAATGAAAGTGTGGATATTGCAGGATTAGGGGAAGTGACGATATTACAAGAGCCATCGGCAAAAGTAATTTCGTTCTCCTCTTTTTTTCCTGCTCGCATGAGCCCGTTAGTTGAGTATCCAAACCCATCTAAGCCATGGGCTTTTATTGAGAGATTTGAACTGTTCAAAGATAGCAAGAAACCTGTCCGTATCATAATAACCGGAACACCTATTAATATGGCTGTCTCGATTGAAGATTTTAATTACCATGAAGAAGGCGGTGTTGTAGGAGATATTAATTACACTGTGACGCTAAAAGAATACCGCTTTGTTTCTCCGAGGAAAATTAATACTAAAAAGAACACGAACTCCGGTGATCAGAAAAGACCAGATACAAAACCAATTCCTAAAACTTATAAAGTCAAAAAGGGGGATACTCTCACAGGGATTGCAAAAACGATTTATAAAAATAGTGCGGAGTGGAAAACCATTTGGGAAGCGAACAAGCAAATGTTCGTTAGAAGAGATAAAAGAAATGTGAAACATCCAGGTCGCTATATCTATCCTGGGCAAGTTCTAACTATTCCTCAAAAACAAATAGTCACAGGAGTCACTGCGGCAAACCCTAAGATCGTTCAAGAAGGAATTGTATCTGTAAGTCTTCGCAAATGAGGGATGAGAATGATTGAGTTATTTTTGGTTAAGCCAACTTACATGATGGACATTCCCGTTTCAACAGTTACATGGTCTGGTCAGAGATATCAAGCAGCGCGTAAGATCGAAGCTTCAATTTTTTATAACAATTCGGGGAGTCATCATTTCCAAGAGGTCACTGAAGGAGATACTCTTCTCTTTAAATGGAAAGGGAAGGAACTGTTTCGAGGGACTGTCTTTAATCGGTCTCGCAACAAAAGCGGAATGCTCACACTCACAGCCTATGATATGCTGCAGTATTTCCTGCTGAATAAAGACGTTTATAACTTTTCAGGGAAACGGTTGGACGAGATCCTGGTGAGAATGTGCAAAGATTTTGAGGTTCCTTATGTTCCTTTTGCAAATACAAAGGCAAAAGTCGGAAAGGTCATTGATCAAGAAACCCCTCTTTATGATATTGCGCTCAGGGCAATGATCGACACTCACAAAGCTTCAAAAAGAAAGTTTCATATTGAATCACGACTTGGAAAAGTACACTTAAGAGAATTAAAGACTCAGGATATTCAATGGGTACTAGAGGTTGGCAACAACATCATTGATTACACTTATGATACATCTATTGAGGAAACTGCTACCCGAGTGAAATTAGCGTCTGGTGAAGGAAATAAGACCGTCACTGCAGTTGTTACAGATGAAGAAGGTAAAAAGAAATTTGGCGTCCTTCAGCATTATGAAAAAGTATCTGAGACTTTAAAGAAGTCGGCTTTAACCAAAAAGGGAAGAGAAATTCTTGATAAGAAAAAGGGCGTTAAAAAGAAGTTGGATGTAGAGGCACTGGGCATTGAATCAGCTACAAGCGGTAACGCTATTTATGCCATGATTGATGATATTAGAACGAAGCAAACCATGTATATTGATACTGACGTACACACCTTTGAAGGAAATAAACATACGATGAGTCTACATTTAATTGAAACAAATGATTTTCCTGAAATGGACGAGTTGTCTGCTCTATCGGAATCTGGATCGTCTGAAGAAGGAACAAGAAAAGCCGATAAAGTTGTCGCATTGGCAAAGAGCTATAAAGGACGGCTCAAATATAACTATGGAGGTAAAAATATTGATGGAGGTAGTGGAGACTGTTCTGGTTTCACTTATTTCATCTTTAAAAAGGTTGGCGTTGATCTAGGACCTAGCACGGCCACACAAATTAAAAAGGGAAGAAAGGTCGATCAGTCTGCAGCACAAGCTGGAGACTTAGTCTTTTTTAAGGGGACAATGAAGAGTCGCGGACCAAACGTGGTATCTCATGTTGGGATCGTTACAAAACCGGGATATTGTGTGAGTTTAGGAAACAGTGGCTGTAAGGAGCATGGATATTTAAGGAGCAATAGCTCCTATTGGGGGCCTAAATTCATGCAGATTAATCGTGTGTTATAAGGAGTGAAAGGGAATGGCGCTATATAATACTATTAAAAAACTAGCCATTGATGCTAGCAAAGCGGAGATCCCTGTTAGGATTTTAGACGCTGATGTTGTCTTTACGACTCCTTTGAGTATTCGGCTAATGAAAAACAATAAGTTAATTCTCTCTGAAGAGTGTTTTGTCATTCCGGAATCTCTGACGGATCACACTGTACAAGTACAAACGCCTCGTGGAACGGAAACACATACGGTACTAAATGGTTTGAAGGCAGGAGACGAGCTTGTTGTTGCTTCGGTTCAAGGAGGTGGTCTGTATTATGTTTTGGACCGCAAAGCAAAATAAAGGTGTGGTAATGCATGGCATTATCGCCTGAAATCAATATTGAACAGACGGAAGAAGTTAGTATAAATGAACTGCTGGAGTTAAAAACTTATCGATTTGATTTTGAGAAAAAGAGGCTGACAAGTGAGCTAATTAGCGGATTAGAAGCGATTAAGCAATCTATTCTGTTTGCGTTATATATCCCTCGGTATGCTCACTCAATATATTCCAGCGAAACCGGAAACGAGCTCGCTGATATGCTAGCCGACAATGAGACAACGGTTGCTTTTAAAATCATGGAAATTGAGCGGCTTGTGACAGAAGCACTTATCTATGATCCTCGTATTGAGCAAGTCTATGACTTTGTTATTGAACATATTGATGATGCCTTTTACGTGAACTTTAAAGTAGATACAGCGCTTGGAGAAATAGAAATAGAGGAGGTGTTAGCGACCTAATGTTTGAACAATACACTTCTGAGTATCTTTTGCAAGAAATGATCAACGAAACAAAACCTGAATTTGATACAAGCGAGACATCTCCTTTATATGCGTCCTACGCTGCTAGTGCCAATCAAGTCGCAAAGGCTTACCGATATTTAAACAGAGTACTAGAGTTAGTTTTCGCCTCAACGAGCGAAGGAGAATATTTAGAAAAGAGAACCTCTGAAATGGGTGTTTTTTATAGGAGTGCAGTAGCAGCTATACGCAGAGGAGATTTTAATATTTCGGTTCCCATAGGGAGCCGTTTTTTTGTAGAGGATGTTTATTTTGTAGTATCCGATAATGAAAATGGTGTTCAGTTATTATGCGAGGAAGAAGGGGAAATCGGAAATAAGTTTCCTGTTGGAACAGAATTGCTTCCCGTTGAATCCATCAATGGACTAGAAACTGCTCGTCTTGGCGAAATCATTATTCCCGGTAAGGAAAGAGAATCGGAGGAATCGTTATTTGTTCGTTACCAGGATAAAGTAGCTGAACCAGCAACAAGCGGGAACATCGGTCACTACAAAGAATGGGTCAGCGAATTTGAAGGAGTAGGAGCCGTAAAAGTTTTTCCAAATTGGGACGGTCCAGACACGGTTAAAGTAGTTATTGTTGATTCAAACTTTATGCCGGCTGCCCCAGAGTTAGTCCAAAGTATTCAAGCAGCATTAGATCCAGTTCCTGGCCAGGGAGAAGGATTAGCTCCTATCGCTGCTTTTATCACTGTAGAAAGTGCTGCATCCTACACAATAAACGTTTCAGCAACAATAGAAATTGATTCTTCGACAACGGTAGAAGAAGTGCAAAAGCAATTTGAACAAATATTAGCTACTCATCTGAAAAGCATTGCTTTTAAAGAAGAGATTGATCCGATTGTGCGTGAGCGGGTGGTTGGTTCGCTATTAGTAGGCATACCTGGAGTAATTGATTATTCCACTCTATTAATTAACGGTCAAATGGCTAATATTACTCTTTCTGAAAGCGAAACACCAGTCGTTGGGCAGGTGACGTTAAATGTCTAGCCAAGAGGAAATACTCGTAGATTTGCCAGTTATATTTCGTGAATCACCAGAATTCCAAGAGAAAGCTCGTGTTGAGGGAATGATCTATGATCGTCTTGAACGCCATATTGACGATGTACTCAACAATGTATTTATTGATAGTGCCACATGGGGACTGTCGATTATGGAACAGGAGTTTAGGATTCCTACGGATATTAACAAGCCTCTTGATCAGCGTCGTTCGGTTCTAAAGGCTAAAAAGCGTGGGGTAGGAACAGTTAGCGCTAGTATGATAAAAAGTGTTGCTGAATCCTTTCAAAACGGTTCTGTTGATGCGAGAGCAATCCAAGGAGAATCGAAAATACTGATCAACTTCAATGATGTGTATGGTATTCCTCCCAATTTAGAAGATATAAAGGTCGCGCTTCGAAAGATATTACCGGCACATCGTGTTATTGAATTCCAGTTCAAATACTTAATGATTAAAGAGGTAGCTGCTATGACATTGACTGAACTTGAAGCTACGCCATTAAATAAGTTTGCAGGAGGTGCATGATATGGCCAAAAATACGCCTCGCTTGGATCTATATATGAAAGACCCTCTTGCTGATCAAGAGGATACGTTCAATATTGAAACTATGTTGAACGAGAACTGGCGTAAGATTGATGAAAAAGTTGCCACAAAAGAAGAGCTTCAATCTAAGGCAAAAGTTCAATCAGTAAACGGAAAAACCGGGGACGTAACGCTTGTAGCGACAGATGTAGGTGCCGAAACGCCAGACGGAGCACAGGCAAAAGCAACAAAAGCCCTGAACGATGCGAAAGCTTACGCTGCTAATAAAGTCGCTATCGGTTCCTCTGCCGATCCAAACACAACAATAGAGGCGTATATCTTAACGAATCACGCTAATAGTCCGGGACTAAGCATTTACTGGCACATTTACACGTTTTTCTATAATTCCGCTTCCGCTACCTCCAATCGGGCGCAAATTGCGGTTTCTTACAATGGAATAGCAGGACCGAAAATGTTTATCCGGCATTACTATCAAGGCTGGAATAGCTGGACGGAGTTAGAAAATGCGGCTAAATCGCAAGAAAGGGCAAACACCGCCGAGAAAAACGCGAAGGATGCGAGCTTGCCGATCACCGGCGGCATATTAATGGGCGATCTCACCGTTCAAGGTATCGTGAAATTGCCTAACGGCGGCACAATAGCGCCGGATATAGTCACGATTGATAACCAATCGTCAGCAGGCATGAAGTTTGCAAATGCTAACGGAAGCGTAACGATCACACCATTAAATACTTCTGGCGCTCATATCTACACGGATCGACCGCTCTTTTTCTTCAATAAAACGCCAGTGTCTATCGTAAATGCGTTTTCTTCCTATAACGGAGATATGGCTTTGCAAAGAGCCTATGCAACAAAGCTATTGTTAAAGGCGACAGAAGCGCTATTCACCGACAAAGTAAAGGCGCCGTCTTTTGAGCAGACAGACGGAAAAGCAATCGAAACGGTGGTAGGCGCGCAGCAAAAAGCCGATCAAGCCGAAGTAAATATTAGTCGTCTCCGAAAAAGAAAAAGCGGAAAAGACGCCGAAGGGATTTTTACAACGGTTGAGTATTTACGGCCAGATGGAACGCTCTTCGCAAAAAGCGTGTTGAGTGGCGGAACGTCACCGCTCTATACAACGAATACCGTCACCTATTATGCCGCTGACGGTCGGACGGTAAAAACAACCGATGTTATTCCGTTGCAGTATGATGCAGACGGGGATTTAATAAGTGAGGTGTAGCGGATGGTAGATATTAGAGATCATGGAGGCATTTTCGGAGGGCAAAAGAAATTCAACGGTAAGGAACGGGAATTTGACCTGAATGTTGTGACCACTGACGTTATAACTGTTCTTCCCTCAATGGGAACAATCGGAACAAATAATTTAGGGAAGAGATACGTCACGGGAACGTACGGAAATGGATCGTCGGGAGTCACTCTTCCGATCTATGATATTCAGACGGGGACAGTGAAAAATTCTAATACCGCTTTTTCCCGTCCCGATCACTTTACTGTTTTCATAGATAATAACGGAAAAGAATGGGGAGTGGCCGCAAGTCCAGACTGGACGAGATTTTACGATTTAGAAACCGGGATGGAACATGCACTTTTTGGGGTTTCTGCGTATGGCTCCTATACGAAACAAGCTCAATCGGACAAGACGAAAAACAAAAATGAATTAGGGCACTTTGTTGCTTTTAGTACAGGCTCTAGTAGGTGCATGGTCATAGATGTGGTGAATAAAACCCTTGTTAAATCTCCAACGGTCATCTCCGGCTTAGGCACTGTAGCGGATTTTGTGATTGTTCCTAATCACGGAATAATTACTATTGGCGCTCCGAACAATAATGCCACGCCTCCTATATTAACTATTCATAAAATAGATACGGACGCAATGGCGATCAAAATAAGCGCGACACTTACTTTGCCTGACAAAACAAGCACTCAGAACGTGAATTCTTACAGAATTATAAATTCCACATTAGACGATCAAGGATATGTCGTAATCGCCGTAGTTGGCTATTCGTATGACAAAGTATATCTATTCGTCTGGGACCCGGCAACAATGACAGTCGTAAGATCAGCCGTTTTCAATGCTCCCAACACTTATCTGGCAGCTGTAATGGATAGTAAGAAAGTCTATAAAATTATGTATACCAGTGGCCAGGTTATCTATGTGCGAAAATCGGATTTAAAATACATTGGAATTGGGTCGGAATCTCCGAAATCGGCTGCCGGCTCCGAGACATGGCAATACGCGGCAGAAACGCTTGTGTGGTATAACGGAGAACACCGTTTAACGGGCGGTGTTGGAAATTGTATCCTTTCTAGAAAATCAGCTTTCACAATTTAACAGGGGTGAATAATATGCCATTAATTTTATTTACGAAGGAAACAGAAACGAGAGCGAGAGTAGACGTTATTCACTATGTCACTGAGGGATTGCCAAAAGAAACCATTGATTTAGGTGTGATGGTTGATTTGGTTCCTGAACCCGAAGACATTCAAGGAAAAGGCTATACGATGCTGTTTAACCCGTCAACAAAAGAAGTTTGGTACGAATATTACGACCGTCCTCTTTCACCAGAGGAAGAATTGGTGCAGATTAAACAGAAAAATAGAGAACTTGAAGCATCACTGCTTGAAATGTCAATGCTTGCAGCAAATCAGGAGCAGCGCAACATTCAAAATGAAAAGGCGATTATTGAATTAACTACAATTATTGCAGGAGGGAATGCCTAATGTTTACAGTAGAAAGCGCGCTCGTTCAGATATGGGCTAGAAATGTACAAAACGGTAACTATGAGAGAGAACAGGTTCCAAAGCTGTCCAACCTGCAAGAAATGGTATATAAAGTTTTAGACGCAAACGCTACTGAATAGTAGGCGTTATTTTTTATACCATAATGACTTATGATAGACTTTAAGAAAACAGCAAAGAGGAGTTTTTATGAGTTTATCTAAAAGGTTATATGAAGAAGGTTATGTGGGGAAAATCGAATGCAAATATCCTTTGTTAGATGTAGGTAAACGATTCACTTATGATTTAAGTAACATAAAAATTGAACATGGAACATGGGAGGTTGTATCAAATGAGCAAGCACCACTTTATAAATGTAAAAGAGTACTTAAAAATGGCAAGCTATCTAAAAGCGGGTCTTTAGAAAATCTAAGGAACTTCCATGAGTCAGAGATCTACAGAGCCTTGAGGTAAAGGCTCTTTTTACTATATTTCAGAACGATAATGCGACACACAGCACCTAACAGAATAGGTGTATTTTTTATGCAATCAGACGGGCTGCAGCTCGTCTTTTTATTTTTATATTAGGAGTGAGGGAATGGAATCAGTTCAACGAATAGGGCCAGCCCTTACAGGAGCTTTGTTTACACCTTTGTTTGAAAAACTTTATGGATCAGGAGAAACAGTGCAGGCGTTGATGCTTGCTATAGTGTTTTTTATCGCAATGGATTGGATGAGTGGGACTAGAGCCTCTAAAAAGGATAAATCATATGCAAGCAAGTACGGATTAGACGGTGTCTTCCGTACTTTTTTTATTCTTCTATTACCCGCAGGCGGTCACTTATTGGATGCAGCTTTGGGACTGCCAGGAATCTTATTTGGCTTGTTATCTTTCGGTGTTTTGTATCATGTGATTCAATCTATGACAGCTAATAGTATTCGTGCAGGTTGGGGAGAATGGGTACCGGAATGGCTCTTAAGCAAGATAACAGAGTGGGTAAAGTCAGAATTGGAAGCGAAAGTAAGTCGCGCTGAGGGACGAAGGGAGCAAAAGCGATTGGAGGGAAAAGATGATGGAGAAAATCTTGGTGCTTGATTTTGGACACGGCCTTCCAGATCCGGGGGCAGTTAAATACGTTAAAGAATATGAATGGACAATGAAAATCGGCAAAGAAGTAGCCAAACGACTACCAATCGATATCAAGGTAATTTATACACGTACAACAGATAAGGCGCTCGATCCGAATAAAAGCGCGGACTTGAATGCGCGTTGTTCTATTGCTAATCAATCGAAAGCAGACTTATTTGTCAGCATTCATTTAAACGCTGGTGGGGGTACAGGTTATGAAACCCTCGTATATTCGCCAAATAAGGCCGGAAATATCATTCATGCGGAGATTGCCGAAGTTCTTGTTAAGTATGGAGTGAAAGATAGAGGAATTAAAATCCGTCCTGATATCCGCGTGTTAAAGGGTACAAAAGCACCGGCACTCCTCCTTGAATGCTTATTTGTCGATTCGGCAGCCGATGTAGAGAAATTAAAAGACATCGGATTCTTTAATGATTTTTGTCAGGCAATTGCAAACGGGATTGCGAAATTTTTGGGAGTTACTTCTTCTAAACATATTCAAATAGCAAATAAGCCGAAGGAGGAAATAGAAGTGGCTAAACAATATGAAAAAGATGCTCCTATATCACCAAGTTTTAAGGACGCTCAGAAATGGGTGAAAGCAAATGGTATATCTGATGGAACGTATCCACAGCGTCCGGTCACAAGAGAAGAAGTCTGGACCATGCTGTATCGGGCCAGTAAAGTGAATAAGTAAAAACATTGGCCTCTGCCCTTGATAGACAGGGGCCTTTTTTTATTTTGCACATTCATTGAGTAGTTCCTCAGAGAATGATTTTGGCTAACTGTCAGAAAAAGATTATCTTCGACAACTATTAGGATTTTTTTATAAACATAAATCTGTTATTATCTAAATGCAACATATCTTAGTGATTATATGGGAACCATGTTATATATTCAGAAAAATGGGTATTGTGAAGCAGTTAGTTATAATTTACTCGAAAGGAAATATGGTTATGGGAAATTTTATAGGTGTAGACGATGATTTAAAGGTAGTGGAAAGCTTTGAAGAGGCTGCAGAAAGCATCTTACGCATGATGAGCAAATTTATACATATTAATACCCTATTTATTGCGAAAAATGATAAATGTACAAACGAAATAGTCAAAGTGCTAAATAGAGAGAATACTCTCTTGGAAGAAGGCGACTCTCTCCCCTTTGAGGAGACCTTTTGTAAACTAAGCGTAGATAAAGGAAAACAAATTCTGATTATACCGGATATCAATGAGAATGATTTAACACTATCCCTCAATGTAACTAAAAATTTAGGCGGAGGTTGTTTCATTGGTATTCCTATTTATTATAAAGACGGAGAAAATTATGGAACAATTTGTGGATTAGACACTAAGCCCTTTCAATTTACAGAAAGCCATCTAGAACTGTTCGAAACTATGGCTTCTTTGCTCACATATGTACTTGAGTTAGATAGCGCTCATAAGCAGATAGAGAATTTATCAGCACCTTTTGTACCTATCACTAAAGGGGTAGCGATTCTACCGATTATTGGAATAATTACTGAGCAACGCGTGGAGAATATTATATTTTTAGCCTTAAAAAAGAGTCAACAATTGTCTCTTGAATACTTAATAATTGACTTGTCAGGAATTTCCCAAATGAACGATCTGGTCAGTGAAGCTTTATTAAAAATAGGTAGCTTATTAAAACTAATAGGAGTAACGCCTATTTTAACAGGTATTTATCCTGGCATAGCCTTAAAAGCGGTTAATTCAGACGTTGCATCTCAGGATATAATGATTGAGGCAAACTTAGAGAGAGCTTTAAATAAAATTGGATTTATTTTAGAGAAAAGCAAGGAAAAAGATAAAGAAACCAAAAGTTAGTTTTTGGTTTCTTTATCTTTTGAGTTATGTGTCTTATTTTTATTGTCTCTATTTAGATGAATAGTGGCTAAGATTAGGATAATCACAAAAGCCCCGCTCACACGGAGTGGGGCTCAATTTATCGCTAATGCTTCTTCCAATTTTTAGTGTATAAGTGTGGGTTTTTATATTTCGGATAAACACGACCTTCCGTTGTTTTGGTTGGATTAATGGTAAAGTTCATAAAGGCCCAAGAATTGTATTCTTTCTCATAAACTGTACTTTGAAATTTGTTTTTTCCTATAATCTACTCTCTCTTTGAATAAAGATTGGTATCCCTATACATAATTTGTGCTAGTACACCATTTTTTACATAAAACCAATATGCGCATTCATAGTCGTTACCGATTGAATAGGCAACAGCTAGTATGTCAGGGTATTTCTTATATTTAGAAGGAAATATGTGAATAGTTTTGCCTGTAGTGTTTAGTATGTAATGAGAGAAATAAAAATTTGTTGCCTTGATATGTCTGTTTTTCGTGCTCTGTGTATACAATCGGTAATTCTCCTTGTACAAAACGTCTCCTTTACCAGCATCCATACCAACAGTGGTCCAATCTCCCCGTGAAGGAGAAGCGATCGCTTTCTGCTCGTTTGTCCCAGCGAAATAAACTTTGTACGT
This sequence comes from Pseudobacillus wudalianchiensis, assembly GCF_001685015.1. Classification (GTDB taxonomy): domain Bacteria; phylum Bacillota; class Bacilli; order Bacillales; family Domibacillaceae; genus Pseudobacillus; species Pseudobacillus wudalianchiensis. Next base: position 308,971 of record NZ_MAYT01000027.1, on the reverse strand, counting down.
GGCCCCGTTCACATCCTTCAATATGTATGTTACCCGGCTTTGTTTAGGGCTGATTGGATTATTAGCTGCTTCAGCTTGCTGATTAAAGGTTGTAAATACTACTAATAGAAAAACTATGGAAATAAATAATTTCAAATACCTTTTCATTTTGTTGCCCCTTTTACCTTATGGGTCTATATTACCATCTTATTCGAGAGGTAAAAAGAAAAACAAGGAAGGTATTTCCTTTTGTGTGGAGAATTGTATCTATACAATATACAAAGGAGAGGCTATCAATGTCATTAAATAGTATCAAAGACTTTGAAGAGTTAGACGACTTTCTATTTGAGAACGATATAAATCTTCGATGTAAAAAAACAGGTCTTTTTCTGAAACACTCCGAGCCAATGGAAGGAGTAATGCTTTTTCTTATATTAGAAGATGGATCATTAGTGGAACTGGCAGCACATCAATTGGAGGAATCATTTGAGATAGTACCATTACTGAACAAAAAATAAAGAATAAAGCATGCTTTATTCATGGTCACCATGGTGACCAATTGGTGACCAAATTCATCAAAAACCTTCTTTTTCATCCCAAATTAATCCTAATCAGAACATTAAAAACCTTGACATAATCATATTCCTAGAGAGATAATAAGAATTAACTTGAATAGGTAATCCTTCGGGGCGGGGTGAAATTCCCCACCGGCGGTGATGAGCAGAGGCTCTTAGTCCGTGACCCGCGTTCGTTTTGAGGCGGTGGATTCGGTGAAATTCCGAAGCCGACAGTGAAAGTCTGGATGGGAGAAGGATAACGCATTTTAAAAATTGGTTTTTTAAGATGCTTATTTGGCTATGCCTTTTACGCCCCGTATATATATATACGGGGCTTTTGTGGTTTATTGGCTGTAAACCATTCATTGGACGAAAATATAATATGGATAGAGAGAGGACTAGCGCAATGTTAAAGGAACAATATATGGAGTTAGCCTTGTCGCTTGCTGAGGGAGTCAGGGGACAGACGTCGCCGAACCCGCCGGTCGGTGCGGTAGTCGTGAAGGATGGCCGCGTGATCGGGATGGGTGCCCATTTAAAAGCAGGCACAGCTCATGCGGAGGTTCATGCTCTCCGTGCTGCTGGGAAAGAAGCAGAGGGCGCTGATTTATATGTTACGTTAGAGCCTTGCTCACATCATGGAAAGACGCCACCGTGCGCGGACCTTGTCGTTTCTACGGGAATCAAGCGAGTGTTTATCGCAACGATGGATCCGAACCCGCAAGTGAGCGGAAAAGGTGTTCAGAAGTTAGAAGCTGCCGGAATCAAAGTGGAGATTGGCGTTTGCCAAGAACGGGCAGACCGCTTGTTAAAACCATTTTTTCATTTTATTCAACATCAAACCCCATTCGTCACAATGAAAACAGCCATTACAGCCGATGGCAAAACAGCCGCCTACACAGGACATAGCCGCTGGATAACAGATGAGCCGGCAAGAGAAGATGTTCATTGTCTCAGACATGAGCATGACGCAATTTTAGTCGGTGTCAATACCGTTCTTCAGGACAACCCACTCCTTACCACCCGTTTGCCCCACGGAGGAAAACACCCCATTCGAGTCATTTTAGACACTCATTTACGTACACCTATTACAGCAAAAGTAATTGAAAACAAACAAGCTGATACGATTATTATTTGCGGCTGTGAAGCCTCTGTTGAAAAGGAAGAAGCGTTAACCGCTGCAGGAGCTGATGTGATTCGCTTGGAAACAGCTGATATTCACATTCCTCTTTTGTTAAAAAAGCTAGGAGAAGAAGGCATTATGACGCTGCTTGTAGAGGGCGGCGGTGAAGTGAATGCTTCCTTTTTCCAGGAAAAAGCTTTTCAACAGATGATCATTTATATGGCCCCTAAGCTGATCGGCGGCAAAATGGCTCCTACACCTTTTGGGGGAGAAGGATTCCCGACGATGGATGAGTCTATCCCTTTAACGTTTGATAAGGTCGAGATGATCGGACAAGATATTAAGATTACGGCTTCACGGAAAGAAGGGTGACAATATTGTTCACTGGCATAATAGAAGAAATCGGTACGATTGAAGAAGTGCTTGCCCGGACCCAGTCACTGCAGCTGACGATTGCGGCTTCTAAAGTACTGGAGGATGTCCACCTTGGAGACAGCATCGCGGTCAACGGCGTCTGTCTGACCGTTACTAGTTTTACCGCTGAGCGCTTCACGGTGGATGTCATGCCGGAAACGTTTCAGGATACCTCCTTAAGTAAAATAAACCGAGGATCAAAGGTGAATTTAGAGCGGGCAATGGCAGCAAACGGCCGTTTTGGCGGACACTTTGTTTCAGGCCACGTAGACGGTGTGGGAACGATAACGGGTAAGAAACAAGTTGAAAATGCTCTTTATGTGGATATTTCCTATCCGTCTGAGCTCGCGCCATACTTGATGACGAAAGGATCGGTAGCGCTCGATGGTACATCGTTAACGATCTTTTATGTATCTGAAAAAGAATTAACGATTTCGCTTATTCCGCATACGCAGGAGGAAACGATTTTAGCGAAAAAAGCAATCGGTGATCCGGTAAATATTGAATGCGATATGCTGGCAAAATATGTAGAGCGCATGCTGAATCGTAAAGCAGAAAAACCAGCTTCAAATGTAACGATGGAGCTATTGGAAAAACACGGCTTTGCCTAATCACATAAACGAGGTGAAAGAGATGTTTGCATCGATAGAAGAAGCACTGGAAGACCTTAAAAAAGGAAAAGTCATTATCGTCGTGGACGATGAAGATCGTGAAAATGAAGGTGATTTTGTCGGTTTGGCAGACTTTGCCGATGCTGAAATGGTGAATTTCATGGCAAAGGTAGGCCGCGGTCTTATTTGTGTCCCAGTGGAAGAGGAAAGAGCAAAACAGCTCGGTTTGAATATGATGGTCGATCATAATACGGACAGTCACGGAACAGCCTTTACTGTGAGCATTGACCACGTATCGACTCACACGGGCATCAGCGCCTTTGAACGGGCGACGACGATTCAGGAAATGATGAAAAAAGATGCTGCACCGGCAGAATTTAAACGGCCGGGCCATATTTTTCCGTTGATTGCGAAAAAAGGCGGCGTTTTAAAGAGAGCGGGCCATACAGAGGCCGCGGTCGATTTGGCCCTGCTCGCTGGACAGCAAGGTGCAGGTGTCATTTGCGAAATTATGAAGGAAGATGGCACGATGGCCCGACTTCCGGACTTGTTCGTGATGGCAGAAGAGCTCGATTTAAAAATCGTGACGATCCAGCATTTAATCGAATACCGCCGCAAGAAGGAAGAGCTTGTGACGAGGGAAGTGGAGATCGAGCTGCCAACGGAATTCGGCCACTTTAAAGCGGTTGGCTATACGGAGAACTTGACGGGCAAAGACCACGTGGCACTCGTTAAAGGAGATGTAAGCGATGGGGACCCTGTTCTCGTTCGCGTTCATTCTGAATGCTTAACTGGGGATGTCTTCGGTTCTTGCCGCTGTGACTGTGGCCCGCAGCTGCATGCAGCGCTTCAGCAAATCGAGGAAGCGGGCCGAGGCGTGCTGCTTTATATGCGTCAAGAAGGCCGTGGAATCGGCTTGATTAATAAGCTGAAAGCGTACAAGCTGCAAGAAGAAGGCTATGACACGGTGGAAGCGAATGAAAAGCTTGGTTTCCCGGATGATTTGCGTGATTACGGGATTGGTGCTCAAATTTTACGCGATCTCGGCATTAAAGAGATGAAGCTGTTAACGAATAATCCGCGCAAAATTGCCGGCTTAAAAGGCTACGGACTAGAAATCGTCGATCGTGTGCCATTAGAAATGCCGCCGAAAGATGAAAACCGCCGTTATTTAGAAACGAAAGTAACAAAATTAGGTCATTTTTTAACTATTTAATCGGGGAGAGAAGAACATGAGCAGAACATTTGAAGGAAATTTAATTGGTACTGGGTTGAAAGTGGGCATCGTCGTAGCCCGTTTTAATGAGTTTATTACAGGGAAATTGTTGAGCGGAGCAGAAGATGCGCTGCGCCGTCACGGGGTAGAAGAAGAAAATGTGGATATCGCTTGGGTGCCGGGCGCATTTGAAATTCCGTTGATCGCTAAAAAAATGGCGGACAGCGGCAAGTACGATGCCGTTATCACACTGGGCACAGTCATTCGCGGATCTACAGCTCACTTTGAGTATGTCAGCAACGAAGCGACAAAAGGGGTAGCGCAAGCGGCTATGCAGTCTGGCATACCTGTTATTTTTGGTGTACTGACAACGGATACGATTGAACAAGCAATCGAGCGCGCTGGCACAAAAGCTGGCAACAAAGGCTGGGAAGCAGCTGCAACAGCGATTGAAATGGCGAACTTAGTAAGATCAATCGAAGGTTAATGAGGGGCCGTCCCCACCGCTTTGAAGTGGTGAAGGGGCTGGCTCTTTTTTTGTACATCTGTTTTGGTTTGCTGCTACGGAAGTTGTCCTTTCTAACAGGCTTTGGTACAATACCCTTTGTGGCTGAGCTGTATAGACAGCAAAAGCGGGTAGGGAGAGGGCGATGTACGAGAGGTACATGATTGATGAATAAGAGTGGAGGTTTTTTTCAATTAGCTGATCACGGAACGACTGTAAAGCGGGAAGTGACAGCAGGAGTGATCGGTTTCTTTACAATTGCTTATATTGTAGCGGTTAACTCATTTATTTTGTCGGAGGCGGGTATGCCGTTTGAAGGAGCGGTCATCGCAACGATACTGACATCGTTTGTCGGCTGCGTGGTGATGGCGTTTTGGGCGAATGCCCCCATTTTGCTTGTGCCGGGCATGGGACTGAATGCAATGTTCACGTATACATTCGTTCAGGCGATGGCATTGAGCTGGCAGCAAGCGCTTGGAGTCGTGGTGCTATCAGGCTTTATCTTTTTTATCGTTACCGTAACAAAACTGGCCGATTGGCTGAATGCTTCGATTCCGTCTATTTTAAAAGAAGCTATTTCAGTAGGACTGGGCTTTTTCTTGATGCTTATTGGTCTCGAAAAAGGCGGGCTGATCGTGCGGGGAGAGCACTCCATTTTGGCGCTCGGCAATTTAGGCGATCCATCCGTAATCATTACGGTGCTGACGCTGATTGTCACATTGATCGTCTTTTTGAAGGGAATTCAAGGCGGCTTTTTATGGAGCATTTTATTCGGCACAGGCGCTGCCTGGGTGGCGGGTCTGTTGCCGGAAGTAGGAGAAACATCTTTTTCCTTTACTTTGTATCCTGATGTGTTTGCGGCCTTTTCCTTGTCAGAGTGGGTGTCGGTTCCGTTTTGGTCGGCGGTGTTTTCTTTGACGATGGTACTCATTTTTGAGAATATCGGTCTTGTACATGGACATACGGAATTGGCAGGGCGACCGGATAAATTTAAAAGGGCGCTGCAGGCTAATGCGTTTTCCGCTTTTACTTCGGGCATATTTGGTACAAGTCCAACAGTTTCCACTGTAGAGAGCTCAGCGGCGATTACCGCTGGGGGCAGAACTGGGCTTACCACATTGACGACAGGTGTTTTGTTCTTGCTGTCAGTGTTTGCGATCCCTTACATGAAGCTCATTCCGGACATGGCAATTGCTCCGATTCTAATGATGATTGGCAGCTTAATGATACAAAATATCCGTCATTTGGATTTGTCGGATTTAACGGAAGCCATACCAGCGCTGTTTATTATTGTAATTATCCCATTTGCGTACAGCATTGCGGATGGTATCGCTGCAGGTTTTATCCTTTATCCGATCTTAAAAATAACGATGGGCAGAGGGCGGGAAGTATCCAAATTATTGTGGGTTGTTTCTCTGCTGTTTTTGCTCAACTTTATCTTGCAGTATGCATAACGAAAAGCGAGATTTTTACCGGTAAGTAGTTCAGTTATCGTGCAGAAACATTGTAAATACTATATGATTTAGCATATTGATTAGCATCCTAAATATCAATCTGACAATGACTATTGTCATCATGTGAATTAGGATGCTAATTGTTTTGTTATTTTTCATGCCAATTGCAAACAATTTGGATTTATTTACACTTTTTACTGAAATGAAAATAAGATTTCGAAAATCATGTTAACGATTAACAAAAGTCACTGGAAGAAATTTCTTTAATTTATACGTAATCTATTACTATAAAAGTAATGAACAAGAGAGAAAAAACGTTATATTATAAGTAAAATTAACTGAAAATTGCGAACGAAAGAAAACGTAAGGAATTTCCTGGTTAATAAAGTTGAGACAGAAATGGGGAGAAACATTTGTTTAGAAGAACTACTCCTAAAATCAAGGATATAAACGCTGTTTCTGAGTTAAGAAAAATCATCATTGGCGGAGTTGAGCAATGGCTGTTAATTAGAGGTGAAAATAAAAACAATCCTTTATTGTTATTAGTTCACGGAGGGCCTGGGGCTGCACAAATTGGTTTTAATAGAGATTATCAACAAGACTTAGAAAAACATTTTATTGTGGTTAATTGGGACCAAAGGGGTGCTGGCTTATCTTATTCAAAAAAAATTCCAACGGAAACGATGAATATACCCCAATTTCTAAATGATTTAAACGAACTAACAATTTATTTAAAAAAAGAATTTCAAAAAGAGAAAATATTTCTAATAGGGCATTCATGGGGAAGTATCCTTGGTATGTTAGCGGTCAACCAATACCCTGAGCATTACTTCCACTATTTTGGTGTTTCTCAGGTTGTGAGCATGAGCAAAGCGGAAGCTTTATCGTATGACCTTTTGGTAAAAAGGGCAAACGAACTGAACAATGAGCAAGCAATAAAAAAGCTAAAGGAAATAGGAAAGCCGCCTTGGGACAATTTAAAATTTGACAAGGTACACCAAAAATACCTGGAGATGTTGGGCGGTGGGATTTCTCGTGATGGAAAGTTAGTAAAAGATATGGCGAAAAAATTACTCAAAAGTAAAGAATACACGATATTTGATGTGGTAAAACTTGTGAATGGTCAATTGTTTAGTATGAAAGCTATGATTGACGAACTAAGAGAATTTGACTTAAAAAATAAAATACAAATGGTCCATATTCCAATTACTATCATAATGGGCAGGCACGACTTAACAGTCCCTCCTCAGCCAACACAAGAATTCTTCAATCATCTTCAGGCACCAAGTAAAGAATGGGTGTATTTTGAGCAATCTGCTCACTCACCAAACTATGAAGAACAGGAGAAATTTACACAAATAATTATTGAGAAAATCAATAACTATTAATTGCACGGAAACTAAAGAATTCAACAAAAACTGCACATTAAAATCTAATGAACTTCAAATTTCCCAAGCTTTTTTGTGTGTTGTTTATATTGTTATTTAACTTGTTTGGGTGTGTTCTTTAACCTGTATATTTAAATTTTCGCTATATAATCCGAACTACTTGCTTTACCAGGCTTCGCTTTTTCAGTTAAAAGAACGATTGTATATTTATAAGAAAGCATAGACCAACGCTTTAATTTTTTGTATGCTAATAAAAAAGCATAAGCAGATTGTGGGGAGAACACATGCAGATTGAATTGATTAAATGTCATGGATCAAGCAATGATTTTTTATTAATAGATGAGTGGACAAACGGTTATTCCTTTACCGAGGAAGAAAGAAGGCAATTGTCAATCGCTTTATGTGATAGAGGGTCCAGTCTTGGAGCAGACGGCATTTTATTCGTGCTGGAAAGCAAGCAGGCGGATGCGAAGATGAGAATATTCAATTCCGACGGTTCCGAAGCATCAATGTGCGGAAACGGGCTCCGTTGTTTAGGTCGTTACGTATGTGAATTGTTGAAAAAAGATGAAATTGTCGTTGAAACGATGAAGGCGGATTTACAGGTAACGAAGGATGAGGATCTGTACGAGGACGTGCCAACGTATCGGGTGGAAATTTCACCGGTCTTATTTTCGCTGTCCAGCCTGCCGATGCATCTAGGAGGCAAAGATACCTTATTAAATGAAGTGGTACCAGAGCTGTCTGATTCCATTGCATTCTCCGCCGCAGCGGTGCCAAACCCTCATTTAATTGCCATTGTGGATCAAGCGCAAATCGCTTCCGACGAACAAAAACAAATTGCTGAAAGACTGAACGGTCCAAATGATATTTGTCCTGATGGGGTAAATGTTAGCTTCGTGCATCCAATGAAGCCGGGGAAAATTTATGTGAGAACCTTTGAGCGCGGGGTGGGCTTTACGAATGCTTGCGGAACGGCGATGTCTGCTTCCAGCTTAGTGACGTGCTTGCTTGATTTAAACAAGCTTGAAGAAACCATTGAGGTATTCAATAATGGCGGCAAAGTCCGCTGTGTCGCTCACAAAAAAGCAGACGGCGGCTATTGGATTGATTTGATCGGCAACGCCACTTACTTATACGACGCAGTAGTTGAGGTGAATTTACATGATCCGTCTTCCTTTAGTTTAGTGAATAAGCAGGAAAGAGCGGAACAGGAACAGTATGAGAAGCTAGGGAATGAAGTAAAAGTATTGTTACAGCAAACGGTTTTTGCTTAAGAACAAGTTGAAGAAATTCCAAGAGTCCTCTCTTGGAATTTCTTCATTATAAGTGTAGAGGGGGAGTATAAATGAATGATGAAAAGCTGAATAGTCTTGAGACTCAATGGCCGTTAATCACCGAGATGAAAGCTGGTGAAGAAGTTACGTGGCTGAATGAACGAACATTAAAAGCCGAAACTGACCAGTTGCCGATTACACTCGAGGAAATAGAGGAGGCTGATGCCAGGCTAAGAAGATTTGCGCCTTTTTTGGCAACGGTGTTCCCCGAAACGAAAGCAACAGACGGCATTATTGAATCACCTTTATTTGAAATCGCTCACATGAAGAGGTTTTTTGAAAAACAGCATAACGAAAAGATGGAGGGCCGCCTGTACTTGAAGGCTGATCACTTGTTGCCGGTTGCAGGCTCTGTAAAAGCACGCGGCGGTATGTATGAGGTGTTGAAGCATGCTGAAAGTCTTGCTATCGAGAATGATCTCTTATCGACAGAAGAAGATTATAGTAAACTAGCTAGTGATGAAATGAGAGCTTTTTTCTCTCGCTACTCACTTGCGGTCGGCTCTACCGGCAATTTAGGATTAAGTATTGGCATGACAGGAGCAGCACTCGGATTTCAGACGACGGTTCATATGTCTGCTGATGCAAAAGAGTGGAAGAAAAGACGTCTTCGAGACAGAGGCGTAACCGTTATAGAGTATGAAGATGACTATAGCCGTGCTGTAGAAGAAGGCAGAGTATTGAGTGCTAAAACGGAAAACAGCTTTTTTATCGATGATGAACATTCAAAAGAGCTATTTTTAGGCTATTCAACAGCCGCTCTTCGCTTGCAAGAGCAATTTCGTGAGAATGGTATCATTGTGGATGCAGACCATCCGTTAATTGTTTATTTGCCATGTGGCGTAGGCGGGGCCCCTGGAGGAATTTTCACTGGTTTAAAACGAGTGTTTGGCGAGCACGTCTACGGCTTTTTCGCTGAACCAGTGCAAGCTCCTTGCATGCTGCTCGGTTTAATGACGGGACTGCACGATGAAATAGCGGTGCAGGATGTCGGCATTGAATTAAGAACGGAGGCAGACGGACTCGCTGTTGGCAGGCCATCAAGCTTTGTCGGCAAAGCTGTAGCAAATGATTTAGATGGAGTTTTTACGGTGTCGGATGACACGCTCTTTATTTATTTGCAGCAAATGGCTGCGCTCGAAGGAGAGAAACTGGAGCCTTCTGCCTTGGCAGGGATAGAAGGGCCAATCCGTGCAAAAGAAAGCGGGTGGCTAGACAGCCATTTAACAGAAAGCCAGCGGAAAGGCGCCGCTCATCTCGTCTGGTCAACAGGAGGCAGCCTCGTGCCAGAAGAAGAAATGAAGGCCATGATCGAAAAAGGAGAACATTTATACGCTGAATAAGATGCGCTGCACTACCGCCGCTCTCTCTTGTTTAAACTTTCTTTATGAAGGTAAAGGAAAAGAAAGAGAGTATAAGGTAGTGGTAATCATATGGAGAACATCGTAAACATTTTTTCATCGGAAAATTTAGCGAGCAAATCTTTAGACTTCGCTCTATTTTCTACCCTAATTTTAACAGTTAAGTGGCTCGTTATGAACGTCGTTAAAAGAAAGAAACATGCTCCGGGTTCTTGGAAAAGAGAGCTGATTCCGCTTTTAAACACGACATTAAATTGGCTTACTTTTTACGGTATCCTGTTGTTATTTCTCTATTATTTCTCCAAAGAGAAATGGCTGTTTTACCCGCTCTATACGTCGGGAGATGCGGAAGTAACCGTTTTTTTGATTCTTGTAGCGATCTTGACGGTGTCTCTTGCCCAAAGACTCGTGAAGCTGTTCAATCGTTTTGTGATGAGCAGGGTGTATGATTTTTATGATTTAGACAACGGAGTGGCGTATACATTTAACCGGCTGATTTATTATACGGTTATGGTTATTGCACTGGCCATCAGCTTTGCAACTGTCGGTCTTGATTTAACAGCGGCCGCTGCCTTATTTAGTGTGCTCGGCATTGGAATTGGTTTTGGGATGCGAAATGTAGCAGGGAATTTTGTCTCAGGGATTATTATTTTATTTGAACGGCCGATTGAAGTTGGAGAAGTCGTAGAAGTAAACGGCAAATTTGGCAAAGTGGAAAAAATCCGGCTTCGCTCCACTGTTGTCAAAACAGCAACAGAAGGCTCTTTAATCGTGCCGAATCAATATTTTATTGAGCAGATCGTGCCAAATCGTTCAGGCGCGGAAGTCATCGCAGAAGTAGTAGTCGAAGTAACGTTTGGGCAAGATACAGAAAAGGTGGAAGAATTGTTATACGAAGCGGCTGATAAAGTCATTGCCGAAAAAGAAGTTGAGCCGCGAGGACCTAAAAATGTTCGTTTCATAGATTTTCGCAATGAGGCGATGGTGTTTAAGGTAGAAGTGCCTGTACAAAGTATTGTAATTAAGCAGAAGATTGAAAGCAGGCTTCGTCACGCGATTGCCTTCCTTTTCCAAAAAAATAATATTCGCCTAGCTTCGCAGCCGATTGAAGTGAAGCCGTCATAATCGTCAGAAAGGTGCAAGCATATGTGTTTAATTAACTTTTGTTTTCAGCCGAACGACCGATATAAATTGGTGATGGCGGCTAATCGGGATGAATCTTTCGTGCGCCCTACCCAACAAGCTCATTATTGGCAGGACGCGCCTCGTATTCTAGCCGGGCGTGACCTTGAAAAGATGGGGACGTGGCTCGGTGTCACAACAAGTGGTCGAATTGCAGCACTGACAAATTTTCGCGACCCTTCGGAAAAAATAGAGGGAAAGCGATCTCGCGGGGAAATTATCCGCTCTTTTTTGGCTGATTCACAGCCGCCAGAAATATTCATGACTCAACTCCAGCAGCAAAGCAATCAATATCCAGGCTTTAATGTACTCGCTGGCACAGCGGATGAGCTGTGGTATTATAGCAACAAAAAAGCTGGGATAGAGACAGTTCTTCCCGGCACACATAGCTTAAGCAATGCCTTTTTGAATACGCCATGGCCAAAATCAGAAAAAGGAAAAGCGTACCTTGAACAATGCTTGCATCACTCATCGACGCTTGATCCGGAGTGTTTGTTTTCGTTCTTGCAGGACGACGAATGGGCTCTAGATGAGGCGCTGCCTAAGACAGGTGTGCCGCTTGAGTGGGAAAGAAAGCTTTCACCGCTTTTTATCAACAGTGAACACTACGGTACAAGGTCGTCGACCGTCTTGATCATAGACCGGACGAATCACGTTACATTTGCGGAAAGAACGTATCTCCAAGGTAAACTTGTTGGAGAAAAAAACTTTCAATTTCAAATAGAACCTAAATAAAAAGAGCTGTCTTACAGTGAGTCTTAAACGACTGACTTGTAAGGCAGCTCTTTTACGCCATTAAGCGGTATGATTACGAACTGATTGCGGCAGCAGACGTGCCGAAGTTAAACGTTTCCGAACTTGGATACCGATCCATGAAGCGAGCAATGCTTTAATAATTCCGCCAATGATAAACGGAGCAAATCCGGCCGCAAAAGCTTCTGCCCAACCGAGCTGGGCAAAAATCTTTAACCAGACTGTACCGAAAGCTAGATTAATGATCATGCCAATAATATTAGCGATAAAAGCGTGGAAAACGGCAGGCTTTGTTTTTTCGATATACCAGCCGATAAAGAAGGCAGAGAGAATAAAGCTGATAATGTACCCGCCGGTTGGTCCAAAAATAATGCCCATTCCGCCAGACATACCAGAGAAAACCGGAAGGCCGACTGCTCCGATCAGCATATACAGAAGAGCTGACAGCGCTCCGTATCGAGAACCGAGAATGGTAGCTGCTAAACCGATCGCCAACGTTTGTCCTGTAATGGGAACGAGCGGTAAAGGAATGGTAATTTGAGCGAAAATCCCGATGATCGCAGCGAAAAGAGCCGCTGTTAACATCATTCTTAATTTTTCATGTTGAGCAGACATATGTATCCCTCCAAGCAGAATAGAACAATCCATAAATGTTAACCTTATTTTAAATAACGGCGACTTATTGTGTCAATGATATTTTAATTTATCTTGATTCAGTATGTATAAAATTCAAATTTAAAATAAACCTTTAGTAAATAACGGGTGATACGTAATTGGAATAGAGAAAGAAACGGTCTATAATAAGTTATCGCAAATTTTTCATTCTTTCTGAAGGAGGGAAGCAGCTGATGAAAAAAGGAGTAGGCAGGTGCTTTGGCACGTTTGGAGAACTGGCGCAAGGAGAAGTGGATGATCATCCCTTTTTGTTCACTTTGCCAGTGCCGCTTAGAAGCCAAGTTGTGTTTGTTCCTCAAAAAATATCTGCCGTGACAAGCAGCCGCCCCCACCAGGAAAAAATGATACGGGCCGTGGAACTGACACTTGACCGGATTGGTGTTCGAGCCGGTGGCAGGCTCTATGCTCAGTCACAGCTGCCAACTGGAAAAGGGATGGCGAGCAGCTCGGCTGATATTACCGCGGCAGTGCGGGCGGTTGCTGACAGTTTTGATGTTCAGTTTGATACATCTGATATAGCTGGCATTGCAGCTGCCATTGAACCAACGGATGGCGTGATGTATGAAGGAATTGTTTCCTTCAATCAGCGGACGGGTGAACTGTTAGAGTCTTTTTCTTCTCCGCCAGAGTTGTTTTTGCTTGGCTATGATAGCGGTGGGCGCGTAAATACATCCGATTGTTATGAAATAAAAAGAGAATACACAGCAGCAGAGCGCGAAGAAATGCGGCAAGCGTACGAGCAAATGTATGCTGGGTTGTCTCTCGGCAAAACTGAAGATGTGCTGACAGCTGCTACAAGAAGCGCTACACTAAATGAGCGTTTCTTGCCAAAGCCTTTCTTTTCCTTTTTTGTTGAACTAGCTGCTCGCTTCGAAGCAGGAGTGGTCGTTGGTCACAGTGGCACTGTGCTCGGCTTGCTTTTTAATACAAAGGATCGTTCTCTTGATAAAAAGGTGGAGGAAATAAAAAAGCTGATCGCTCAAACTGCTGGCTGGAATCCATTTATTTTGACTTCTATTCCATTCAAAAATAAGAGTCTGGAAAAGCGGTCATTAGACCCATTTAAAAAATGTGCTTGTCAAATAGAAGACTTTCCTGCTAATCTAATAAAGGAGTTTGAGATTTAGAAAAATTAGGATGAACTACATAAAATTGAATAACAAGAGGAGAGTGCCCGGGGAGTCAATCCCCGGGATAATAGGGAAATCGGTGAAAGTCCGATGCAGCCCCCGCTACTGTAAACGGTGATGAAATTGTCAACAGCCACTGGCGTAATGCCGGGAAGGGACAAGAGTAAAGTGACCCGTAAGCCAGGAGACCTGCTTTCTTCTTCGAACCATCATTCTTCGGAGGGAAGAACAGGATGACTGCATGGAACGGTACCGGCATGCCCGGGTGTTTGCCTGTTCCTTTAGTAGCTTGCATACATAGCGCTTAGTCCTTAACTTCTTCTGAAGTTAAGGACTTTTTTATTTTTTCTAAAAAGGAGTGGAGAAGATGGCAACATGGGACTTGTCAGAAATGAACCATCACGTATTGATTTGCAACGGATCGAGCTGTATGAGAAAAGGCGGAGAAGAAGTAACACAGGCTATCAGGGAGGAAATAAAAAAACGGGAGCTGGATGTCCGTGTTCACACGACAAGAACGAGATGCAATGGCCGCTGCAAAGATGCTTGTGTGGTCATCGTCTATCCGGAAGGCACATGGTACCACGAGGTGGATGAACAGCTCGCGGAGAAAATTGTTGCCGCTCATCTTCACGAAGGCAAGCCGGTTGAAGAAGCTCTGACGTACACTTATCACGAAAAGGGAATGATTCTTCAAAATGAACGTGTAACCGGTGTGGCCAAAGAGAAAGAAAAGCAAACAGTAAAGTAAGTACAGGAGGGCGAACGGAATGAAGGGGAAACTAGTAGTTGTCGGATTTGGGCCGGGCAGCGCAGAACACATTACAGAACGGGCGAAAGAAGCACTTAGGGAAAGTGACTGTATTATCGGTTATAAAACATACGTCGATTTAATTGCAGAATTTATTGAAGGAAAAGAGATCATTAGCACGGGAATGTCGGAAGAAGTGAGCCGCGCGCAGGCAGCCGTCAAATTAGCGGAAGAAGGCAAAACAGTGGCGGTCATTTCAAGCGGAGATGCCGGCGTGTACGGCATGGCAGGACTCGTCTATGAAGTGCTCGTTGAACAAGGCTGGAAAGAGGCAGAGGGTGTCGGCGTAGAAATTGTTCCAGGCATTTCAGCGATAAATTCTTGCGCCTCTCTCCTTGGCGCTCCCGTCATGCACGACGCTTGTACGATTAGCTTAAGTGATCATTTAACACCGTGGGAGTTAATTGCCAAGCGGATCGATGCGGCCGGTGCAGCAGATTTTGTCATCGCTCTGTACAATCCAAAGAGCGGCAGAAGAACGAGACAAATTGTAGAAGCACAGCGCATTTTACTAAAGCATCGTTCACCGGATACACCGGTCGGTCTCGTAAAAAGTGCTTACCGGGAAAGAGAGCAAGTGGTCATAACCGACCTTAAAAATATGCTCGATCACGATATTGGCATGCTGACCACAGTCATTATCGGTAATTCAACAACGTTCCTTTATGACAACAAGATGATCACGCCACGAGGCTATCAGCGTAAATATACACTGACATCAGAAAAGCAGCCGCTAAGACCGCATGAACGATTAAAGCCGAAAAATGAGCCGTGGGCTCTTCACGGTGGACAAGAGGAAAAAACGGATTTATACAAGCTTGGAATGCAGGCGCTTCGCCTTTTAGACGGACAAGAGAAACAGGAGGCGAGCCGGCCGCTATTCAAGCAGAAGATCGAATCCATTTTCGAAGTAGCTGTCAGCCCGGGAGTAGCGAATAAGATGTTTTCAGCTGAGCAGCTGCTCGTTCTCTCGAAGGCAGCAGGAGAAAAAGGGTCTATCGAGTACACACCTCACCACCAAGTGATTTTGCGAGTGCCGACAGAAGATCCTGAGCTCATAACAGCTTCTTTACAGGATGCCGGCTTCTTGCTTTCGCCTATTGGGGATGTTGTAACGGTGAAAGCCTGTGACTTCTGTGATGGTGAAAAGAAAGATGCGATTCCATACGCTGAACAGCTGCATGAGAAGTTCGACGGTCTAGACATGCCGAAAGAACTGAAAATAGGGTTGAACGGCTGCGGAATGGCCTGCTACGGGGCAGTGAAAGATGACATCGGCATCGTATTTCGCAAAGGCAAGTTTGATTTATTCCTAGGAGCGAAGACCGTCGGCCGGACAGCTCACGCTGGACAGCCTGTTGCTGAAGGAGTGGAGCCAGAGGCACTCGTTCCATTGTTGGAGGAGATTATTGCGGAATATAAAGAAAAAGGCCATCCGAATGAGCGATTCTTTAAATATTTTAAACGTGTAAAAAAGATCCAAAACTTTGATTATCGTGATATGGAACCAAAAATAAATCTTGAACCTGCACCCTGTGGGGATTAAAGGAGCGGAAAGCAGATGAAGGCAGTTTTATTTGTCGGCCATGGGAGCCGGGATCCAGAAGGAAATGAACAAATCAGGCAATTTATTGATGAGCTTATTCCAGAGCTTGAGAAAGGTGTTATCTATGAAACTTGTTTTTTAGAATTTGAACAGCCGAACATTACAAAAGGGATCGATACATGTGTGACAAAAGGAGCGACGTCTGTTGCGCTTGTTCCGCTCATGCTGCTGCCAGCCGGACACTCTAAAATACATATTCCTCATGAAATTGACGAGGCGAAGGAGAAATACCCGGCAGTTCGGTTTACATACGGCAAGCCAATCGGGATTCATTACGAAGCGGTGGATATTTGTAAAAACCGTGTGCTAGAAACGGGTGATTACAAAGAAGGATCGGATGAGAAAACGGCTGTGATTTTACTCGGACGGGGCGGCAGCGATGCTGATGCCAATAGTGATTTATTCAAGATCACCCGGTTGTTATGGGAGAAGCTGCGAGTTCCAATTATTGAAACGGCCTTTATTGGTGTCACGTCGCCAAGCTTGGAGGAAACAGTAGAGAAAACGATCCGTCTTGGTGCAGAAAAAGTCATTATTCTTCCTTACTTCTTGTTTACGGGTGTTTTAATCAAGCGGCTGGAGAACATGACAGAGCAGTTTCGTGTAGCTTATCCAGGAATTTCCTTCTCGCTTGCCGAGTACTTTGGTTTTCACCCTAAGTTAAAAATCGTCGTGAAAGACCGGGTGGAGGAAGTGTTGAAAGGTGAAGTGTACATGAATTGTGATACATGCCAATACCGTTTTGAAGCGATGGAGCATATTGACCATCACCATCATCATGACCACGATCATGATCACCACCACGATCATCCTCATGACCATAGCCATGAGGGAGAAAGTGAGGCGGCAACAGTCAAATGATTTTCTTTTTAGCGGGGACAAGTGATGCGCGGGAGCTTGCGGTCACTTTACAGCGGGAAGGGCATCGGCTCATTGCCTCGGTCGTCACCGAGAATGCGGTGAAAGAACTGGAGCAGATGGCTGTTCCGGCCTTTGCCGGACGCATGGATGCCGAAGCGATGCAAGCCTTTGTTTTAGAAAAAGAAGCAGCGGCTATTGTGGATGCGAGCCACCCATTTGCAGAAGAAGCGTCTAAAAACGCGATGGAAGCGGCAGAACGAGCTGGCGTTCCTTACATTCGCTTTGAAAGAAAAGAACAAAATTTTCAAGAATCACCGCTCATTACGTACGTGTCTACATATGAAGAAGCCGCTGACAGGGCAGCCAAGGCGAAAGGAACAGTGATGCTGACGACAGGCAGCAAGACATTGGCGATTTTTACCGAGAAATTGCTGCCGATTGAGGACATTCGCCTTGTGTGCCGGATGCTGCCGCGAAAGGACAATATGGAGAAATGTGAACAGCTGGGCTTGCCGCAGAAAAATATTGTCGCTATTCAAGGTCCATTCACGAAAGCCTTTGATCAGGCACTGTATGAACAGTACAACGTAACGTGCATGGTGACAAAAGCGAGCGGGCAGCGGGGCTCAGTTGATCAAAAAATTGAAGCGGCTAAAGAGCTGGGCATCGAAACGATTGTGATCGAACGGCCGGCGATCAACTACAAAAACCGCTGTTCGAGCTTTGAAGAAGTACGGGACATGCTTTTGACATTCGAGATTAGAGGGGGAGAACGAGTTGGATTTTAAAACAGAATTTAAGCCGGAAACGGTTCAGCCGATGGAAATTGAAGGACTTAGCTTTGACATTATTACAGAGGAATTTGGCCCGCATTCATTGACAGCTGAAGAATACAAAGTCGTACAGCGTGTCGTGCATGCTTCGGCTGACTTTGAGCTTGGAAAAAGCATGCTGTTTCATCCGAATGCCATCCAAGCAGGAATCGAAGCAATCCGGAACGGAGAACGGATTATCTGTGATGTGCAAATGGTACAGTCAGGTGTCAGCAAGCCAAGAATTGAAAAATTCGGCGGCAGTACCCACGTTTACATTTCTGATGAGGATGTAATGGAAGAAGCGAAAAGACTGAATACAACGAGAGCGATTGTGTCTATGCGTAAAGCTACAGCAGAAGCGGACGGAGGTATCTATGCGATCGGCAATGCACCGACCGCTTTGCTTGAACTGATTCGGCTTGTGAAAGAGGGAATCGCCAAGCCAAGCCTGATTATCGGTTTGCCTGTCGGCTTTGTCTCAGCAGCTGAGTCAAAAGAAGAGCTCGCCAAGCTCGATATTCCGTTTATCACGAACATCGGAAGAAAAGGCGGAAGCACAGTGACAGTTGCTGCTGTCAACGCTTTGTCCCTGCTTGCGCAACAAGAATGACGATGAAAACGGAAGAAAAGAAGGAAGAAAAACCGCTAAGAAAAGGCTATACGACCGGTGCCTGCGCTACGGCTGCTGTTCAAGCGGCACTCGTTTCGCTGTTATCCGGAGAAAAACAGGAAACAGCGACGATCTTTCTTCCGGCCAAAGTGTTCGCCACTTTTGCTGTTGAGAAGTGCGAAGTAAAAGAAGACCGGGCAATAGCCGCGATTAAAAAAGATGCTGGAGACGATCCAGATGTTACGCACGGAGCTATTATTTATGCGGAAGTGATCTTAAAAGAAGAACCCGGCATTGAACTTGACGGCGGTGAAGGGGTGGGCCGGGCAACGAAGCCGGGGCTGGCTGTCGAGGTCGGCCAAGCGGCGATTAACCCGGTGCCAAGAAAAATGATTTTATCAGAGGCCGAAAAAATCTTAACGGATTTCAACAGAACAGAAGGCTTAAAGATCATTATCTCGGTTCCCGGCGGTGAAGAGATGGCTAAGAAAACGCTCAATGGAAGGCTTGGCATTATCGGCGGCATTTCGATTTTAGGCACACGCGGAATTGTCATGCCTTTTTCCACAGCTGCTTATAAAGCGAGCATTATTCAGGCGGTGCAAGTCGCACGAGCTGGCGGCTGTGATCATGTGGCGATCACAACAGGCGGGCGGAGTGAGAAATACGCCATCCAGCAATTGCCGGAGTTAAAAGAAGAAGCATTCATTGAAATGGGGGACTTTATCGGTTTTACCCTCAAGCATTGCAAACGGCTCGGCATCAAGAGGGTGTCCATGGTCGGCATGATGGGCAAGTTTTCTAAAGTTGCTCAGGGAGTGATGATGGTCCATTCGAAAAGCGCGCCTGTCGATTTTAATTTTTTGGCCGAAACAGCGCTGCAGGCTGGAGCCTCCCCGGAGGAAGTAGAAGAAGTAAGAGGAGCGAATACCGCTTCCCATGCCGGGGAGTTAATGGCGGCGGCCGGCCACTATCGTTTTTTCGATATTCTGTGCGCCAGCTGTTGTGAGCATGCGCTGAAGGAAGTAGGCGGCGGGATGGAGATTGAAACTACTTTATACACGTTTAAAGGTGAATGTTTAGGAAAGGCGGAATGTCATGGGTGAACGGATCAAGATTATTGGCATAGGGGACGACGGCCGAAAAGGCTTGCCGGCTCTTTATGAAAAATGGATCAACGAGGCAGACTTGTTGGCTGGAGGGGAACGGCAGCTCGCATTTTTTTCTGATTATGAGGGAGAGACTTTTACGATTAAAGGGAATTTACGGGAGTTAAAAGAAAAGCTGCGAGAACCACAGCAAGGAAAAACCGTTGTGCTCGCCTCTGGCGATCCGTTGTTTTACGGAGTGGGCGGTTATTTGTCAAAAGAGGCAGAAGTGGATATTTATCCGCAGCCGAGCTCTGTACAGCTCGCTTTTGCCAGAATGGGCGAAAGCTGGAGCGATGCAGCCGTCATCAGCCTGCATGGACGTAAAATAACGGGTCTTGCCCAGCGGCTCGATGGCAAAGAAAAGGTTGCTTTGTTAACGGATGAAGTGAATTCTCCTCAAGCGATTGCCCGGTATTTAACTTTTTTTGGCATAAATGAGTACAAAGCATTCGTAGCTGAGAACCTTGGCGGCGAACAGGAACGCTGCCGCTGGCTGTCATTAGCGGAGATGGAAAAGGGGGAATTCTCACCGTTAAATGTAGTGATTTTAAAACAGGTAGAGAAGCCGAAGCGATGGCCGCTTGGGATTCCTGATGAAGAATTTGTCCAAAGAAAGCCGGATAAGGGCTTGCTGACGAAAAAGGAAATCCGGGTGCTCACGATTGGCCAGATGAACCTTCATCAAAATAGTGTCGTCTGGGATATCGGCACATGTACCGGCTCAGTTGCCATCGAAGCCGCTAAAATTGCTTCAGAAGGGGCTGTCTATGCCATTGAAAAGAACGAAGAAGACCTTGAAAATGCCAGAGAAAATTTCGCGAAATTCCGGACAGATATTACAGCCGTGCATGGAAAAGCCCCTGAAGGATTGGAAAGCTTTCCTGATCCAGATGCGGTATTCATCGGTGGGACAGCTGGAAATATCAATGGGATTTTTGATGAATGCTGCAGCCGTTTAAAAGATGCCGGGACGATTGTGATGAATGTCGTGACTCTTGAAAATTTATCTGAAGCGCAGCAGGCTCTTAAAGAGCGCGGCTTTCAAGTAGACATCACACTCGCCCAAATAGCGAGAAGCAAACCAATTTTACATTTAACGAGAATGGAAGGGTTAAACCCGGTTTATATTATCACAGCCAAAAGGATGAAGGAGGACCAGTCATGACGACAGGCACATTATATGGAGTAGGTGCAGGACCCGGCGACCCGGAATTGATTACAGTAAAAGCTTTTCGGGCACTGCAGGAGTCATCGGTTATTGCTTACCCGAAAAAAAGGAAAGGCAGCAAAAGCTATGCACGGAAAATCATCGATGCTTATGTGGATCCATCCGAAAAGGATATGCTCGGCCTTGTGTTTCCGATGACGAAGGATCCGGCGATTTTAGAGCGGGAATGGAATGCAACCGCAGAAGCGGTCTGGGAAAAACTGAGTGAAGGAAAAGATGTCGCTTTTATTACGGAAGGGGACCCGCTTCTCTATAGTACGTTTATACATATGATGAATGTGATGAAGGAACGCTACGGGAATGTCAGCATGAAAGTCATTCCGGGCATTTCCTCTATCAACGGAGCAGCCGCACGGCTTTCATTGCCGCTTGCGGACGGCGATGATCTCGTTGCGATTGTGCCAGCGAAGGATGACTATGAAGCAATGAAAAAAGCGATTGAAGAACATGACTGCATCATCTTTATTAAAGTCGCTAAAGTAATAGATTTAATGCTTCAGATTTTAAAAGAGTTGAATTTAACCGATAAGGCAAAAGTCGTTTCCAAAGTAACCTCAGAAGAAGAGATTGTGTGGAGCATGGAAGAACTCGAAGGCGCTGAGCCGGAGTATCTGACTTTAATGGTGGTGAGAAAATGAAGCTGTTTATCGTCGGAGCAGGTCCGGGAGCGGCCGATTTAATTACCGTCAGGGGGCTGCGGCTGATCAAAGAAGCGGACGTCATTTTATACGCTGATTCTCTCGTAAATGAAGACGTGTTTCAAGAAGCCAAGCCCGAAGCAGAAATTTTAAAGACAGCCGGCATGCATTTGGAAGAGATGGTGGACGTGATGATTGAGCATTTGCAGGCGGGCAAAAAAGTCGTTCGGCTTCATACGGGCGACCCGGCTGTATACGGGGCGATTATGGAGCAAATGACGCTGTTAAAAGAAAAAGGCGTCGATATTGAAATCGTGCCTGGTGTCAGCTCTGTTTTTGCGGCGGCGGCCAGTGCGGGTGCGGAGCTAACGATTCCTGATTTAACCCAAACCGTTATTTTAACGAGAGCAGAAGGGCGTACGCCGGTGCCGGATCGGGAGAAATTAGCCGATTTAGCGAAGCATCACTGCACGATCGCTTTTTTCCTTAGCGCCACGCTGACAAAGAAAGTCATGAGAGAGTTAATGGACGCAGGGTGGGCACCGGAAACGCCGGTAGCGGTCGTTTATAAAGCAACATGGCCGGATGAAAAAATCGTGCGTACGACTGTCGAGAATCTGGATGAAGATATGAGAAAAAACGGCATTCGCAAACAAGCAATGATCTTAGCAGGCTGGGCGCTTGACCCGGCGATTCATGAAAAGGATTTTCGTTCTAAGTTATATGATAAAGAGTTCACGCATGGCTACCGCCGGGGGGTGAAATCGTGACGGTCAAAACAGAGGCTCACCATTTGCCAGAGGTGACCGCAACAGGGGACTATGCCATTGTGGCGATCACGAAGCATGGGACCCAGCTCGCGCGAAGAATTCATGCTGTCTTTCCCGGCAGCGACCTTTATTACATGAAGAAGTTTGAGCAGGGGGATGAAAGCGGGCAAGGGATTACCCTATTCGAAGGCTCTGTCCGTTTGCTGCTGCCAGAGCTGTTTGCCAAGTATAAAGGGCTGATTCTTATTATTTCTCTCGGTGCGGTTGTCCGGATGATCGCCCCTATTTTGAAGGATAAAAAGACGGACCCGGGTGTGGTGGTCGTCGATGATAAAGGAGAGCATGTGATCAGTGTTCTTTCGGGCCATATCGGCGGAGCGAACGAGCTGGCACGGGAAGTGGCTGCCCTCATTGGAGCCTATCCGGTTGTGACCACTGCTTCTGATGTGCAAAAAACCATTCCAGTTGATTTATTCGGCCGCCGCTTTGGCTGGGTGTGGGAATCAGATGAAAAGCTGACACCAGTGAGTGCGGCAGTGGTGAACGAAGAAAAGGTCGCAGTCGTGCAGGAATCCGGTGAGAAAAACTGGTGGATGTATGATACACCGATGCCGGACACGATTCATGTTTTTTCTTCTATTCAAAAAGCGCTGGCTGAAAAACCGGCGGCTGCTCTTGTCGTCACGCACCGGCAGCTGGAAAAAGAAGAAGAGATCATTTTAACGAACGGCGTGTTGTTTCGTCCGAAAGTGCTCGTTCTTGGTATTGGCTGCAATCGCGGTACCGCTGCAGAGGAAATTGAACAAGTGATCGAAGAAACATTGAGTGAGTTAAAGGTAAGCATGAAAAGCGTCAAAGCGATCGCAACGATTGACTTGAAAAAGGATGAAGCCGGATTGCTTGAAGTGGTGCGGAAATACCGCTGGGAATTCGTATACTTCAGGCCAGAAGAATTGAATCAAAAAGAGATTTCTCAACCGTCCGAAACGGTCTATAAATTTACGGGTGCTTACGGAGTGAGCGAACCGGCCGCTATGCTTTGCAGCGGAAATGATGAGCTGCTGCTTACGAAGAAAAAATCAGGAAATGTCACCATTTCAGTTGGACTCATTTCCTATTAGAAAGGGGGAAGGAACGTGAGGCAAAGAAGAATAATGATTGCCGGGACGAGCAGCGGCGCGGGCAAAACAACGGTTACCCTTGGCTTAATGGCGGCTTTTCATGCGCGAGGCCAGGTTGTACAAGGGTTTAAATGCGGTCCCGATTATATTGATCCGGCTTACCATACGGCGGTCACCGGCAGGCCTTCCCGCAATCTTGACAGCTGGATGATGGATCAGGAAACCGTCAAAGAGGTCTATGCAAGAGGCGCAGCCGGAGCAGACTTATCGATCCTAGAAGGAGTCATGGGCTATTTTGACGGCCGCGATCCGCTCACAGATGAAGGCAGCTCGGCTGACCTGAGCCGTCTGCTTGATTGCCCGGTTTTACTAGTCGTGAATTGTGCCAGTATGGCACGCAGTGCGGCTGCCGTCGTCAAAGGATTTCAGGTGATGGACAAGGCAGGAAACATTGCCGGTGTGATTGCGAATCAGGTCGGAAGTGAGAGCCACTACCAAATTGTGAAAGCAGCGATTGAACAAGAATGCGGGCTACCGGTCGTTGGTTATTTAAAGAAAAACACAGCCGCCGCTATTCCAGAGCGCCATCTCGGCTTGGTTCCTTCAGTAGAAAGAGGAGAACTGGATGAGCTTTTTCATACACTTGGTGAGCTTATTTCAGCCACGATCGATCTAGATGAAGTTTGGAAAATAGCCGAAACCACTCTAATAGAAGAGAAGCCAGAGACGATCTTTACAAAGAAAAAATCGGCCACTGTTAAGATGGCTGTTGCCCGGGATGCAGCTTTTAATTTTTATTACGAGGAGAATGTAGAGCTGTTAAAAGCAAATGGCGCCGAGCTCTCTTTTTTCTCACCGCTTGCCGGGGAACCTGTCCCAGAAGATACCGCTGGTTTATATATTGGCGGCGGCTTTCCAGAAGAGTTTGCTGCCCAGCTCGCTGAGAATCAAAATGTGAAAGAATCTATTCGTGTAGCTGTAGAAAAGGGAATGCCAGTACTTGCTGAATGCGGTGGCTTTATGTATCTAACTCAAGCGATTGAGGATACAGAAGGGCAGTTGTATCCGATGGCAGGTATTATTCCAGGGAAGGTTAAGATGCAAAAGAAGCTCGCGGCCCTTGGCTATCGCGAGTTAACGGGATTAGAGCCGAATTTTCTCTTACCTGTTGGGGAAAAGGCGCGAGGGCATGAATTTCACTATTCAACTTTCACTGCAGATGATTCACTTCCGGCCGCTTGGCAATCGGCCGGAAGAAGAGGGACGAAAGCAGAAGGATGTCTCGTTCATAATGTAGCGGCGAGTTACATTCATTTTCATTTTGCTTCTTCACCGGAGATGGCTGAGCGGTTTGTGGAAGCATGTGAGAAGTATAAGGAAGAACAAGGCATTGGGAGTGAAAGCTATGCTTTATCCGGTGATGCTTAACATTGCCGGCAAAAAAGCAGTCGTGGTAGGAGGAGGATCCGTTGCGGTTCGAAAAGCTCGTTCTCTTATCGAAGCAGGGGCACTAGTGGAAGTGATCAGCCCCGAGATAGCGGAAGCGATGGAGGAGCTGCTGGATGTCCACGAGATAAAGTGGCGAAAGAAAGAGTTTGCACCGGCTGATTTGACAGATGCTTTTATCGTAATTGCTGCTACAAATAGCCAGGAAACGAACGAGTTTATTCAGCGCAGTGCTTCTTCCTATCAGCTCGTCAATCGGGTGGATGATCCGAAAGAAAGCAGTTTTATCGTGCCGGCTTCATTTAAAAAAGACAAGCTTTGTGTAGCAGTCAGCACACATGGAGCGAGCCCGGCGTTAAGCAAAAGGATCATTCAGGAGCTGAAGGAGCAGTTCGATGCTTCGTATATTTCTTATGTAACCTTTTTGGACGAGTGCCGGGCTGCCGTTAAACGACTATGCCCGGATTCCTCTGGCAGGAAAATGATGTTAAAAAGGTTGGCCAGTTCAGCTTTTGAAGAAAAGGCGAAGGCAGCTTCTCCTGCTGAAAGAGATCAGCTATTGACAGAAATCGTACGTGATTGGAGGGAAATGCAATGACAACAGGAAAAGTATTTTTAGTGGGTGCCGGTCCGGGTGACCCTAAATTGATTACGGTAAAAGGAATGGAATGTCTGCAAAAGGCAGATGTGATTGCGTATGATCGGCTTGTGAATAAAGAATTACTCGCTTATGCGAAGCCGGGAGCTGAACTGATTTTCTGCGGCAAGCTTCCTGGTAAGCACGCCCTCATTCAAGAGCAAATTAATCGGCTTCTCGTAGAAAAAGCAGAACAGGGCTTGATCGTTGTTCGCTTGAAAGGAGGAGACCCGTGTGTGTTTGGCCGAGTGGGTGAAGAAGCGGAGGAGCTGGCGATCAGCGGCATTCCTTTTGAAATTGTCCCTGGTATTACAGCAGGCATTGCGGCTCCTGCTTATGCAGGGATTCCGATTACCCACCGCGATCACGCTTCAAGCTTTGCGATTGTGACCGCCCACGGACGAGAACAAAAGGGAGAAGATCACATTAATTGGCAGGCGCTTGCTCAAGGAATAGATACGATTGCGTTTTACATGGGAGTCGGTAACCTAGCGCACATCTGTACTCAGCTTATCCGCCATGGAAAAAAGCCCTCTACCCCTGCTGCTCTGATCGAATGGGGAACGACCGCTGAGCAGCGAACCGTTATCGGAGAGTTGTCGTCGCTTGAGCAAAAAGCAAAGGAATGTCACATTTCAAATCCGGCCATCGTCCTTATTGGGGAAGTCGTTCAGCTTAGAGAAAAAATCAGCTGGTTTGAGTCAGTGAACTTACAGCAGCCGATAATCCTCTAAACACACAATTATATTGGGAAGGTGACGATATGCGTAACATACATAAATTAGCCATCGCAACAATGGCTCTTGTCTGTTATTTTTGGATCAGTTCACTGCAGCCAGTGGCCGCTATGCATATTATGGAAGGGTTTCTTCCGTTAAAATGGGCGATTTTTTGGTGGGTTCTAGCCATTCCCTTTATCGCAGCAGGCGTGAGATCGATTCAAAAGACAATGAAACAGCATCCAGAGACGAAAATGATGCTCGGTCTTGCGGGAGCTTTTACTTTTGTATTATCTGCCTTAAAAATTCCGTCTGTTACAGGGAGCAGTTCCCACCCAACCGGTGTAGGACTTGGTACCGTTTTATTCGGCCCGCTGGCCATGACCGTCCTTGGAACGATCGTTTTGCTATTTCAAGCGTTGCTGCTAGCCCACGGCGGATTAACGACGCTAGGCGCCAATGCATTTTCAATGGCGGTCGCGGGGCCCCTCATTACGTATGCTGTGTATAAAGGCTGCAGAAAACTCCATATTAGCTTTGCGGCAGCCGTTTTTCTATCTGCCTTTTTTGGCGATTTAGGTACATACACAGTGACTTCATTTCAGCTGGCGCTTGCTTTTCCAGCTGAGGTTGGCGGCGTATTCGCTTCATTTGCTAAGTTTGCCGGTATTTTCTCGCTTACACAAGTCTCGCTTGCAGTATGTGAAGGAATCCTCACGGTGATCGTGATGAATTGGCTGATGAAATACAACGAAAATGAATTAAAACTACTGAGCATTGTCGGGAAGGGAGCGTAAATCGTGAAAAATATTCTGTTATTCATGCTAGTCGTTCTCCTGGCCGCTGCACCGCTTGTTATGAATCGAGCTGCTGAATTTAATGGGGCGGACGGTGAAGCAGAAGAAGCCATTACAGAAATTAATCCAGATTACACACCTTGGTTTGACGCTCTTTGGGAGCCGCCAAGCGGGGAAGTTGAAAGCTTGCTGTTTGTGCTGCAAGCAGCGGTCGGTGCTTTATTCATCGGCTACTTTATTGGCGCCGGCCGAATGAAAAAGAAATTGGAAGAGAAAGCAGCAGAACGGCTGCAATGAGAGCCATTGATTACTTTGCTCATCACAATCGCTTAGCAGGCTGGCACCCCGTGGAAAAAGCATTATTTGCTTTTTCCCATTTGTTTTTAGTGCTCTTTTTAAAAGAGATGATAGTGTCCATTTTTGTTTTTCTTTTAATGGGCATGGCCGCCGTGTTAGGAGCGAGGGTTCCTTGGCGGTGCTATGTACACTTACTGAGCCTGCCGCTCGTTTTTTTGCTCATGAGCATTCTACCTCTCCTTGTGTCCATCGCTCCGAGCGGAACCGATACAGATGCCTTCATTCAAAGCCATGACGTTCTAGGATGGCATGCCTATATTTCTTCTTCCGCCCTGAAACAGGCGGTTGTTTTATGCTTGTCTGCCTATGCAGCTGTCAGCTGTATGTACTTTTTTATATTAACGACGCCTTTTCAAGGGATTGCACTCGTCCTGTACACTTTGCGTGTTCCCCAAGTGTTTGTTGATCTGACAGCTGTTACGTACCGGTTTATCTTCGTGCTGATTGTCAAAGCCGAGGAAACCTATAAAGCGCAAAAATCCCGGGCTGGCTACAGCGGTTGGCGTTCTTCGCTTCACTCCTTGTCTAGTTTAACAGCCAATTTATTTGTGCAAACGATGAGAGAGGCAAGAGCCGTTCAAATGGCGGTAGATGCGCGGGGAGGAGCGGACGTAAAGAGAAAAGGAGCGTCTGAATATACGCTGCGTCCCTATGCCTGCGGGCTCGTCTTAGTATTATTTTTTCTGTCGTGCAGCATCGGGTTATTTTTCTAACAATCGATAAAGGATGGCATAAAATGATCGAATTAAAAGAGGTTAGTTATCACTATACAGATGGAACAAAAGCGCTTCATGAGGTTTCTCTAACGATTACGGCAGGACGGAAGATCGCCGTGCTTGGCAATAACGGGGCAGGAAAGTCGACGCTCTTTCTTCATTTGAATGGGCTGCTCCGGCCAACGGAAGGCCAGCTTTTGTTTAATGGATCGCCTTTTACCTACAAACGAAAGCAGCTGCAGGAACTGCGCAGACAAGTCGGATTAGTTTTTCAAAATCCTGATACGCAGCTTTTCTCGCCAACGGTTCGGGAAGATGTTCTTTATGGCCCGAGCAATTTAGAATGGGAGCAGGAGCGTATCGAGCAGGCGGCAAAACAGGCGATGGAGCAGACGGGAGTATTAGAATTCCAACACAAACCGCCTCACTTTTTAAGCATTGGACAGAAAAAGCGGGCAGCAATTGCCAGCGTTTTAGCCATGCAGCCCAAACTTCTTGTGCTCGATGAGCCAACAGCCGGTCTCGATCCATACTATGCAAGAAAAATCCTGCATTTGCTGACAGACTGGCATCATGAGGAGACGACGATTATGCTCTCAACACATGATGTGGACTTTGCTTATGAATGGGCTGATGAAATATTAGTGATGAAGCAAGGAAGCATCCAGGCGTTTGGAAGGACAGTTGATATCTTCAATAAGCCTGAACTATTAGCAGACTGTCATTTAGAACGACCGTGGATTATGGAAGTCTACGCAGCTCTTCAAATAGACGAAACACAAAAAATGGAAACCATTCCTAGATCGAAACCGGAATTGCTGGAATGGATCATGAAAAAGACAACTAAAGATAGAGGGAATTTCACAGAGCGCATACTTCTCAAGTAGAAGTGATGCGCTCTGTTTGTTGGCAAACGCTCGCTTTCCTTGTGGCTCGTGACCATTATGATCACTTTGCTCCTCATCAAGTATCGCGCCTTGAAAGACAAACGTTTTCAGCAATCCTGTAGTAGGGAAGATAGACTTTATCTCCATTCCTAAATGCTTTTTATAGGATAAAATAACTGTTCATCCATAAAAAGGTACCCATCTAAAAAGAAAATTGATATGATAAAGAAAAAGTGGTTTTCTTTTGAAAAAATTGAAAAACATGAGAGAAAGCGAGCCATTTGGATGATGCATCGTCAAGCGAAAAGAATGTATTCATTGCAAATGGATGATATGTGGTAGATCCAGGGAGAAGGGTTAAAAAGTAACTGCTTCGATCTACATTCGATCAAAAGACGGGGGAGAAACATTCAATGGCAAATGAAAATGAGATTTTATTAGATAAGGGAAAACAAGATGATACAAAAATGAAAGTAGAGAGAAAAGAGGGAGAACCCACTCCAGCATTTAAAGGCGCATCTTGGGCAGCGCTATTAGTAGGGGTGATCACTTATCTTATTGGTTTGTATAACGCGTCGATGCAGCTGAATGAAAAAGGATATTACTTTGCCATTTTAGTATTCGGACTCTACTCAGCGGTATCCTTACAAAAAGCAGTAAGAGATAAGTATGAGGGAATACCAGTCACAAATATTTATTATGGTATTAGTTGGTTTGCATTTATTGTATCTGTTGCTTTAATGGCCATTGGTTTGTATAACGCGACAAGTATTGTTTTAAGTGAAAAGGGATTCTATGGTATGGCATTTGTTTTAAGCTTATTTGCAGCCATCACGATTCAGAAGAATATTAGAGATGCGCAGAGGGCAAGAGAAAGAGATTGACTGGATAAAAAGCAGAGCTAATTTATATATAAATTAGCTCTGCTTTTTTAGTATTACAGGAGCAGCGGAATTTCATACATCCAAATGAACAAGATAAATCGGGGCAGTACGAGCGTCTAGGCAAACAGGGATAAGGAGTCTGCTGAATTTTATCTTACTCTTGTCCTAATTAATTACTGGGTAAAATGATGATCTCTTCGTTTTCAATACAGTGACATTAGCTAAATTTTTTAAGTTGCCTTTCTTGACAGTTTAAATTTTGATTCAATGTCGACATGCACATGTAACTAATCAATATGGCTATCCCTTTTTATGAAATCCTTTTTTTTCTGTAATTTTTCGAAACAGAACGGAAAAAATAAAGTTGTCCTCCCAAAGACATTTCATACAAAAGGATGATAGCAAAATGAATCATACATGCTTTTATTGTGACGACGACTTGAAGGAGCAGCGAGTCCACCATATTTCTTTTTTTCACGAAAATAAAGAGCGCGAGGAAACGATGTGTACAGAGTGTTACGCTGAGTGGCTTCAAGGGATAAAAGGATAAATAAAAATGAAGAGGCTTGCCCGGAAAGAACGTTTCTCCAGGCAAGCCTTTGTTTGTTATACTAGCCTCATTTGCGCTTGTATCGTTCCTAAATGCATTCCTTCGTGGAACAAAAGAAAATTCAGCAAGTCATCAATGGTTTCCAGTTTGAGTGGGCCGATCATAATTTCATTGGCTGGTTGATCTGACAGGCGGCCTTCAAAATGTTTTTGAATTCGTTTTTGCTGATCAACGAGCAGTTGGATCACTTGTTCTTTTGAAGGTACCGTGTCAGGCCAGTCCGAAGGCTTCGTACCCGGGCTGAAAAATGGAGCGTATTCCTGAATGTTTGTTTCCAAGTCAGGAGCGGCTTTCGTTATTAAAGCCTCCATAACGAGATAAATATGACCGGCATTCCATTTGATCGTATTGGAAAACCCATCAGGCTGCTGATCCCATTTCTTTTCATCAATTTTCTCTAATGTGTTCACTGTTGCTGTACGTGAAAAATCAAAGCGTTCCCAAATAGCCATAAACATTCCTCCAGTTGCCATATTCTTTTTTATTATAAGGCAAAAAATAAAAAAAACCCGTTCTCAAGATTGGCTTTTTAAGAGGAAAATTTTCGAGTTAATCCGTCAATGATGAATAAAATGTCGAAAAAACAAAACAAGCCGCTTTAAACTAAGATGTTTAAGCGGCTTGCTTTATTTAAGATTAATCATTTAGCTTATCTTTTGCCTTTCCTACTGTTTCTTGAAATTTTCCTTTTAGCTGATCGGCTTTTCCTTCTGCTCTTGTTCGTTCGTCATTTGTCACATTTCCCCAAGCTTCTTTTGCCCCGCCTTTCATTTTGTTTCCCATTCCTTTTAATTTATCTTCCATGCCGTTGTCTCTCATGATAAAACCTCCTAGTTGTTAAATTTAAATGAAGGAATATTACTCTATTCCCGGTAGACTTTAGAACAAACATAATGGAAGAAGAAAAATACAAATAAGCGAGCATATCCTTGAAAAGTGGTTTCCGTTATAGGAAAATAAATACAGTGAAATCCTAAATTGGAATTGAAAGTTATATAAATTTGAAAGAATATTCAAATAATATTTTCCGGGAAATGTTTTTTAAGGAAAAGGTATAAGGGAAGTGAGAGGATGGAAATTACGCTGATGAGGCATGGGAAATCCAGTCACACAGACAAGTCAGCTATTTCTTGTTCTGAATTTGCCAAATGGGTTGATGATTATGATAAAGCAGGGATTATTCAAGAAATCGTTGTGCCGGCACAAACGAAAAAGAAAGCACAAGAAGCAAAGCTGCTGATCTCCAGCACTTTATGTCGGTCTATCCAATCAGCAGCGAGGCTTGATACAAATTGTTTGACGATTTCAGATTCGCTTTTTCGGGAAGCGGAAATGCCCGTTTCAAAATTTGCTTTTTTTAATGTAAAGGCTCCTCCGTCTTTTTGGGCGGTTTATCACCGTTGTGCTTGGCTGATGGGATACAAAGGAGAGAAAGAATCTATAAAGGAAATAAAAGAAAGAGCGACTAAGGCGAGTGATCGGTTAATGAGGTTAGCGGCCAAATATGAACACGTTTTTTTAGTGGGGCACGGAGTTTTTAATCAGTTCATTGCCCGGGAACTATTAAAAGCAGGCTGGCAAGGGAACAAAAAAACCGATCGGCATCATTGGAGCTGCACAACCTATACGTTGACAGAGGCGAATAGTCGACATGGCGGCCAGACGAAAATGTCATAAAACGTAGAAATTTGCGTATGTAATAATGAAGAAAAAAGGTATCCGCGTTGCAAAATTAACGCTCCTTGGTTGAATGAAAAATGGGTGAGCAAGTACTTTTTCTATTGTGAAATGACTGCATTTGAACAGGCGAACGTCTTCCATAAAGAGAATACGGCCGCTGCAATCAAATAATAGGACACCCTTCTTATAGAAAAGTAAAGAGGACAATGAAAAGATTTACAGAGGGCTAAAAGACGGAGATCAAAATTAGAGAGTTACCCAAATATGAAGTAGCGTTCAATCGCCGTACTGGAAGTTATTTTGAGTCTCAAGACCATTGGGGAACATTGGTCAATTGGGCTATTCAAAATGGGCTTTTTCCGCCCAGCAGTCTTTTACAGGAGTATCCTTAGACAATCCTGATTTCGTCGAAGAGCAGCAGCGCCGTCATGATGCTTGTGTGACCATCCCGAAAAAAGTTGAAAGGGAAAAATATAAAGACATGCAATTTAAAACATTAGATAGCCGTTTATAGGCTTTGTATGCATTTTATGATACAGCTGTGAAGTTGAACGAAGCTTATCAATATATGTTTGGAGAGTGCTCAAAAGTGTGTATCAGGCAGATGAGGATCGGGATAATCTTGAATTTAATTTAAATAATCCCGCTGAAGATCCAGAAGGGAAATGCAAAGTGAATCTGTATGTCCCTATTAAGCAGAAAAGGAATCATTAAGTTTTTTTTCTTTTTTAGAGGTATATTTTTATGCTCAGAGAATAAAAAACTCTGAGCATTTTGTTTACTGTTCATGAAAATGCAACTCCCTTAAATAGTTTATTGCCGTCGTCAACATACACAAAACTCAGGTAAAGGATAATCGTGTTACGTAACTAAGTATCAGTGAAGTCATTTATGATAGCGGATGTAGCTGTAATTCGAGGTTGGAATCCTTTCTTGTTCATTCCCTTGACTATCAGTGTAGACCTCATATTCACGATAGGTTTCAACCATATAATCATCTACTTCCTCGCGCTGAACTAATTCCTCCTCTACTTTGAAATTTTTAGATTGAATGAATTTATTTTGGTCTGTTGATTCAGCTAACACAGGTTCACTATCTGGTTCAATAGTCGTTAAAGAGGTCTTTTCCTCCAAGAGCCTGCGAGAGGAAAAATCGAAGCTGGATGCCGCTGCAAGAAGAATAAAGAGAGCCGGGAACAGGAAAAAAGTAAACTTTTTATTCATTGAGTTCGTCCTTTCTTGTCCAACATAAAGCTTTGCTCATTTCTATGTAGATAAACGTTTTAATATGCGTATGAAGAATGATTTTCTCATTCAGGAAATGGAAGTTTGTCGTCAAGGCAGGTAGTGTTTTATCTACAAAATGAAAAAGGAGAGAGAAACGATGAGAAAAATAAAACAAATAAGCTTTTTGTTGCTTGCTTTCGTATGTATGCTGGCAGGATGCACGGAAACGAACACAACAAGTACAGCCAAGGAGAGAAAGCCAGGCACGGTATTTGAGGTGGATGGCCAGACTTTATATGGGGAAGAGGGAAAGTTCGGGATGATTAAATTAAACGGAGAAAGTGGAGAGCTGGCGTTTGCTGTCGGACAAGGCCGGCACTATCAGCTGTATTTTCTCGCTGAGGCTGAAAAAGTAAATGGGAAACTGTACAATATGATGGCTCTGCACCAGGAGACAGGAAAAAAGGTTAAGCTTTACGAAGCAGGGATTGAAAATGCACAAAGCGGAGCAAAATTTGCGCTTGATCAGTCAGGTAAGTGGAAAATAAACGTAACGGTTAATAAAGAACCGTATGCAAGCTTTTTGATAACAGCCGAGTAAGAAATCAGCTTTTCAGGCTGCAGGCTGATTACAAACGCTCGGTCTTTTCGCTCCTCGAAAGATAAACGTTTGCAATCAGCCTTGGGAATGAGAAACGGGCTTTATTTACATGAGTAGCCTAGCAGTTTGAATAGAGAAATAAATGTTCTTCTTTTTCACCTTAGAGCTTTCTTCCAAACAAGACAACGAAATTAAAATATTTATAAATGCAATCCACATCGACAAAGCCGCTTGCTTGTAACCAGTCAAGCTGGTCTTGAAGAGGTGCCATTTGGTCAAGGTTTGTCCGTTCGTAAGCCGCTTGAATTTCTTCCGCCTTTAAACCGCTGGCTTCAATTTTGTGTTTCCAATCCCTTTTGTACAGAGACTCAATGAACGGGGTATGTCCAAGAACTTGGTCAGCATTTATAAAGATTCCATTTGGATGTAGCAGTGAGAACACTTTGTCGTATAATTTTCTCTTCTCTGTGTCGGTTAAATGATGAATCGAAAGTGAAGAGATAATGAGATCAAATGGTTTATTAAATTCATGCACTGTATAATCAGCTATCACATAATCGACCTGTGGATCTCCTTTAAACCGTTCTTTAGAGAGAGCCATCATGTTTTCGGACAAGTCAATGAGCGTTATGTGAGCACCAGGGTATTTCTCTTTCACAAAGGAAGCAAATAAGCCTGTACCTGCCCCTATATCCAGCACAGAAGGCTGCTCTTTTTCAAAATTGATCAACGATAATGGAACTGAATAAAAGTCATCAAAACAAGGGATTAGTTTTCTTCGCTGCTGGTCATAATGCGGGGCATTCTCATTAAATTTTTCTTTCACATGGTTTTTTATATGATTCATTTCTACTTCCTCCTTTATCATTCTTTTTTAGCAGTTGATTAGAGAGCATAAGGCGTTGGTCTGCAGGAAAAATCAATAACGAAATATAACAGCGCCTTCAGTAAAGATACAACTAGTTAGTGTGATATGAATTATAAAGTAATAAGAGTACAATGAAAATTAACAAAATAGATCATTATTAATAACGATCTGTTATTAAAGAGAAGGACGGTAATGGAATGGATATAAAGTGGTTGAAAACATTTATTGCGGCGGCTAACTATGAAAACTTTCGCAAGGCTTCTGAAGAACTTTTTTTAACACAGCCAGCGGTAACAAAACATATTAAAAAATTAGAAGAGCACTTGCATATTCAGCTATTTGAGCGGAAAGGAAAGCATGTTTTTCTTACTTCTGCCGGCTTTACATTTCTTTCATCAGCGGTAGGGATTGTGGAGAAATATGAAGAGGAAATGGAGAAGTTTGAGGGATGGAAGCAAGGATACCATCGCAAGCTGACAATCGCTGCAGCTCCACAAATTGCTGCTTCTGTCCTGCCCTCTTTTTTGCGTTCGTTTATACATGATCATCCAAATATTGAAGTGATCATAAATGTCCTAAGTTCTTTTAAGATCGGGGAAGAAATAAGCAGTGGCCAAGCGGATATTGGCTTAACGAGGTTAAAACCGGCTCAAATGGAAATTTGTTGTGAAACAGTTCATGAAGAACGAGTCATTTTTGTCGCTCCCTATCGTGAAAAGGCGGACAGGAATGAAAAAGAGGTGCTCCATTCCTATCGGCTTTTGACGAACAATCATCCAGCCTACTGGGAACCGCTTTTACGTAACATTAAAAAACATTATCCAAGAACCCGCACTATGCCTGTTACTCAGGTCGAAGTGACGAAGAGGATGATTGAAGAAGGGCTTGGCGTTTCTTACTTACCTCTATCCATGATTAAAGAAGAGCTGCAAAATAAAAGAATAGTGGAAATACAGCCGGATAACGTCATCCCTCCTAATTCGTTCACATATGTCGTGACAAAAATAGAGACACCTGAAGTAGAGCAATTTAAACAGTCGTTAATTGCTTCTTTTTTTTAAGACTGGATGAGGCAGAACAGATTGAGGCTGTTTATTTTTATTTGCCGTAATGGTCCTTTAAAGGATTACAAAGGAAGAGTTGTCAACGAGCGAATAGTATGACAGTATAGAAGAGTGTGAGGAATTACCTATGTGTTTTTGGTCCTGTTTAATGGCACATAGAATTCTTTCAATGTTAGTTGTTTACATAATGGAAAATCATCGAATGGAGGATATATCATGTCTGATTTACCAAATTGCCCGAAATGTAATTCGGCGTATACGTACGAGGATGGAGCGCTTCTCATTTGTCCTGAATGTGCTCATGAATGGACGCTGGAGACAGAAGCAGAAGAGGAAAAGATCATAAAAGATGCGAACGGCAATATTTTAAGCGACGGGGACACGGTGACAGTGATTAAAGATCTTAAAGTAAAGGGGAGTTCATCCGTTCTAAAAATAGGAACAAAGGTAAAAAATATCCGTCTTGTAGATGGGGATCATGATATCGATTGTAAAATTGATGGCTTTGGAGCCATGAAATTGAAATCTGAATTTGTCAAGAAAGTCTAATACAATAGACGCCCGTTAAGAAAGTACAGCACTTAATAGGCGTCTATTTTTTCATTCATAGCGGAACCGTAAAATAAAGCTGCATTTTGTGTGGGCGTTCAAGAAGTGAAGGAGGGGGAAAAATGAAGAAGTGGTTGTTGGCTGTTCTTTTATGTATCTTCCTATCAGCATGTGAAGTAGGAATTCAAGGGCCGCCCCAGCCTGTTTTAACGGTAGGGAAGAAAGAGATCATGTATGAAATCGGCCCCTATTCCTGGCACAAAAATGGGGAAGGCATTGCAGTCGACACAGCCGGGCCCGAAGAGCTTGTCGAACACACAAATGCTGTTGCTGTTCCTCCAGGTGCGGTGTTAGTTATCGATTTTAAATACCGTCCTGATGGTCTCGAGGCGGGAATTTGGAAAAATGAACAAGCAAATTTCAAGAGAGTAAAACATAATAAGATTATGTTACCTAACAAAAAAGGAACCTATATTTATATTATCCAC
This sequence comes from Pseudobacillus wudalianchiensis, assembly GCF_001685015.1. GTDB lineage: Bacteria > Bacillota > Bacilli > Bacillales > Domibacillaceae > Pseudobacillus > Pseudobacillus wudalianchiensis. Next base: position 272,145 of record NZ_MAYT01000027.1, on the reverse strand, counting down.
GCGAAGTGGAAAGAGGGAGACGCCACATATGCTTTGCGGATTGCCACGAAATAACATTTCCTTCTTTAGTATTTTAAAGGGACTTGTTAATATAAAGTAGAGTGAATATCTACATAATAGGAGTGGACAAAGGATGAGTGTACATAAGGATCTCGAGCTTCATGCCCAAAAGCAAAACCAATTATATAAGAAGTTTGTCAGCCTTGATCAGCAAAGAGAAAAATATATTGAAGAAGCAGTAGCTTTATGCAAGGAAGGAAAGGAATTCACAACTGAGCAAATCAACGAAGTCACTGAGCAAATCAATCTTCTTGCCAATCAAAGATTGATTCCTACACGTAAATTGGTGACACCGGAGATGGTTCGTGAATATGTGGAATCCCTAAAGTAAGGGTATTCTGTTTTAAAAAAGAAAAGTCGTTCGGCTATGATGGAACGGCTTTTTTGTGTGCATTTCTTTTTTATTGGAAATGAAAAAATACCCATCAATTGGAAACGTGTTATACTATTTTGAAGGGGGGGATGATAATGGAGAAAACAAGCGTAAAAGCGGTTCAAGATGAGTACCCGGATGATTTTGCTTGGTGTTACGGGTGCGGCCGGTTGAATGAAGCGGGGCATCATTTTCGGACGGGCTGGCAAGGGGAGCAGACTGTCACAGTGTATACGCCAGAGCAAGATCACACGGCCATTCCCGGATTTGTTTACGGTGGGGTTATTGCATCATTAATTGATTGTCATGGGACGGGTTCAGCTTCTTTAGCCTTGCACCGGAAAAATGGGCATGAGCTGGGAGATGGAGCAGAGCCGCCGCGGTTTGTGACAGGGTCTTTACATGTTGACTTTATGAAGCCAACTCCGCAAGGTATTCCATTAAAAGCAGTTGGAGTGGTAGAGGAAATTCATCCGAAGAAGTGGAAGGTTCAGACAGAAGTATTTGCTAATGATACCCTTTGTGCTCGTGGAGAGGTCATTGCTGTCGTCATGCCTAGCAACTTTGTAGATAAACAATAGATGAGAGAGCAGGAGAACTCATTACGGAGTTCTCCTGTTTTTTATTTACTAGCTGCCATTTGAAGGCCCGTCATCCTGATGAGGCTCCTCATCTGCATGGGGCGGTGCGACTGGATGAGCATCGTTAATGATGCGGATAGGGCGCATCATGTCATGATCTTCATGTTCGAGGAAATGGCAGTGCCACACATAGTTTCCAGTATGTTCTTTAAAATGCATCACAAGTTTTGTCACCATGCCGGGATCTGTCTTGGCTGTATCCTTCCAGCCTCGCTCGTAAATTCGCGGCTCTTCAGGTGGACCTGTAAATTCTATTTTGCCTGTTTGATTAAACAAATCTACATTAAAAGGCCTTCGTTCGACAATTTTAAATTGAACTAAATGAATATGAATTGGATGCGGGATAGGAGTAGTATTTATAATGTTCCAAATTTCAATGCTGTCAAGCGAAGGTTTTTCGGTAACGGGGTCATGCCACATTTTTCCGTCCAGCATTAGCATTAACCGTCCATATTCATCGAAGGAGATACCTAGCGGCAGATTGCGAATAGTATGAGCCATATGTTCATGTAAATCCATATTCGGGTACAATCTTTCTGGTACCTCGCTTTTGTCTTCTCCTTTTAACGGGAGATCTACACGGAATTGCATGACCGTTCTCGTGTGGCTGTCTTCCGTTTCGTTCGTGTTAAGAAGGGTAATTTGTTCTCCTTTCCATTTAGAAAAGTCAATCACAATATCTGTTCTCTCAGCCGTCAGCAATTCAAATGAAGTAAGCTCCGTTCTGTTTGACAGCAGTCCGCCATCCGTGCCGATCTGGTAGAACGGCTCATTGTTTGACAGACTAAAGTTATATTCTCTGCGGTTAGATGCATTTAAAATCCGGAAGCGGTATTTACGTGGTTCTACCCGTAAATAGGGCCAAACTTTTCCGTTCACTGTAATCATCTCTCCAAGAAAACCTGGTACGATAGAAGGAAAGACCGGCAAATCAGGGTCAGGGGTTTCTGGATAAAAGAGAGATCCATCTTCATTGAAGGAGCGGTCTTGGACCATTAACGGAATATCATAGTCACCTGCTGGCAAATTCAACCGTTCCTCATTGGTGTCCCGAAGCAGATAGAAACCCGCCAGGCCGGCGTACACATTTAAGCGGGTGAGTGCCATGCTGTGATCATGGTACCAGAGAGTGGCACTTTGCTGATGATTTGTATAGGCATGCACTTTTCGTCTAAATGCAGGTCCCGTAAATTCATAGTTATTTGTGTACCAGGCTTCTGGATAGCCATCGCTTTCCCAATTGACGTTAGCTCCGTGAAGGTGAACTACTGACCGAACCTCCGGGTTACCGACTGCTCCGTGCAATGTGTAATCTACAGGCAGGAAGTGTTTTTTGGGAAGATTATTTAACCACTTTACTTCAACGGTTTTTCCTTTGCGCGCTTCAATCGTTGGTCCTGGAAAGATACCGTTATAGCCCCAAATAGTCGTTCGTGGAAAAGCGGGATGAAATTGATGTTTTGCTTCTTTCATCCTTATTTCATAATAAGAGTCTCCAGCGGTTGGTCTCGCTATGGGAGGTTTTTTTACTTCTTCAATGAACTTTGGAACGGTGTTTGGGTCAGCAGGATTTACTTTCTGACTCACCAGTGATTCCACCTTTCTTTTTAACATGGACTTTTGTCTCGATACATTTTATGCGGAGTCTTCAAGGAAGGAAAGTGAAAAAATGAAAAACTTTTCCAAGTGTTTAATATATTTGTAATATAATTAAAATATAGTAGAAATTTTTAAATGGTAGAATAGGAGACAAATAGAAAATATATTGAAAGAAAGCAGGTTAGAAGTGTGAAAAAGTGGTTAGTAGCAGCAACGATGGCCGGTGCTTTACTGGCAAGCCCGGCTGCAGGAGAAGCAGCATTAGGGGATCAAACGTTAAAAAGTGGTATGAAACATCAAGATGTAAAGGAACTTCAACAAGTATTAAAATCAAAAGGGTATTATCGTTCTTCGCTGGATACAACCTTTGGGCCGTTAACGAAATCAGCGGTTATGAAGCTTCAAAAAGCTCATGGGCTGACAGCAGATGGTATAGTCGGAAAAAACACATTTAGAGTATTAGGTAAATCAACTGCTTCAGCAAAACCAACGACAAGTGCATCAAGCAAGGCGAACACGATAACTTATGCGAAACGGTTCATGAATGTTCCTTATAAATGGGGCGGTACCACACCAGCAGGTTTTGACTGCAGCGGATTTTTAACATATGTTTATAAAAATAGCGCTAACATCTCCTTGCCTAGAACAGTAGCTGGTATTTATTCCAGAGGATCAAAGGTAAGCAGCCCAAGAGTTGGGGATCTCGTTTTCTTTGAAACCTATCAAAAAGGCGCCTCACATGCTGGTATTTATCTAGGCGGAAATCAATTTATACATAGCTCAACTTCAGAAGGGGTAACGATCAGCTCACTGAAGAGTACATATTGGTCAAAGCGGTACATAGGAGCAAAAACATATTAAGCTACCTCAAGCGTTTTATTTTTAAAACAGGTATAGTTAGAGGGCTATCCTAAGTCTATAAACCCTGTTGATCGGAATGGAAATATATACAAACAATAAAAAAGACAAGCTGGATAGCCGCTTGTCTTTTTTATTGTTCCAAAATAATATCATTATTTTTCGTCAAATCCCAAGAGGTAATAATGCCGACCGGCAGCTCATCTGAACTTCCATCGGGGGTGATAAGGATCGCTTCCAGTTTTTTATTACGGGATTGATGTTCCTCAAAGGTAAATTCAATATCAAAAATGTTCGCATCTCTTTTCACAAAAGCAATAATGTATTCATTTTTTTCCGGAAGAATGTCCTTTACTTGAACCGAGGCAATATCTATTTTCCCATTGGCATGTGTATTAGCCATCCATTTCAATATTTCTTTTCCGGTTAACAAGCCCTGACATTTACCTTTTTCATATACAGGGTATTCGTTCATTTTATCGTCGCGAATCATTTCCAGCACTTGTACAAGCGGAGTATCAAGCTCTACAATGTGAACGGGAGAAGAGGCGATGGACATCGCTTCTGCTGGTTCGGATAACATCTTGTCAATTTGTTCAATACGTTCTACGATTTCTTGATGAGGCTCAGCTATGTAATAGTTGGCTTCTGTCTTTTGATGGACGATAGCGTTTCTTAGCTTAGCATATTGCTTTAGTTCATCAAGGTGAGCCCGGACGCTTGCGTGGTTACGCGCACTGATGTGAAGCAGCTCGACAAAAGCATCGCTGTCACTTTGTTTAACGGTTGCTTTTAGTCTGTTGTGGATACGATTAAAAGCAGCTTCAAAACGTTCCGATAATTCATCATTTGTTTTTGTTTCTTTTTCCATATCGATCGTTCTCCTTTATTCACTGCGGCCTTTGTCTTAAAAATGGCTCTGTTATACTTGATTGTTGATTTTCGCTGCAAGCGGACGCCTTCTGCCCTAATTTACTATTGAAAAAAACAACGATCATCTTTAACGAAGCCTAAAAGATGAACACGCGTCTAGTTGAAGGTGTGGCTGTTGCGTGCTGTGAGTGACGGATGAGCCAGAGTGTAAAATGAAAAAATAGATTGCTCCATACAGTAGAAGTATGGTATAGTAATCAAGCGATGAGCTAATTTGCGTAAGCCGGGAAGCCTGCCTTTGGCAGAACGTCTGGATGTGGCCGGACGTCTTTTCGCCGCAAAATACGTCAGAAAAAGCTGTCATGGAGAGGATATCCACTCTATGACAGCTTTTTTCGTTTGTCCGGTTTAATGTTTGTTTGCAATTAGAACTAGTTTGCCCTTGTCTAGTTCTTTTTCATACGTATCTGCTTCCTGCTGAGATAAGCCGAGGGACTCCATTTTGCTTCGTAATTCGTCACCGCGTGATTTGAAGATGTTACTCATGCTGCCGAATACTCCTTGTTCCTCCATGCCAACCTCATTCGTGTGAAGAGCCTCAGAGATATCCTCACCACGGTGTTCATCGTGGGCTAGAAGATAGACATCATCTAAAGAGTACCCTTGAGCGAGTAAACCCTCGATCTCATGTTTTGCTTGTACTGCGTTTTCAACTGTTTTTGTTGTAACCATTTTATCTGCCTCCTGAGTTTTATATTCTCTATATGTTTACCATTAAGTTCTTTCTTTTAAACATGCTTAGCTCGTTTGTTTTTTGCTTGATTGTCTTCTGATGAGCCAGACTGCAGCCGCCACTCCAAGAACCAGCAAGACGATCGATATTGTAAAGAAAGGAGGGCGATAGATAAGTTCTATCTGGTTGTTGCCTTTTTCTAAAGGAAAACCGATAAAGGCAAAATTCGCTTTCTCTATCTCTTTTTCTTCATTATTTATCTTTAGCTGCCATCCTTTTTCAAAAGGAATCGGCAGTGCCATATATCGTTCGTCGGTATGATTGTCATAAGTAATAGAGATTTTATTTTTATCCCAATTCATTTTAGCAGGAGTGCTTTTTTCCGCTGCTGTTTGCTGAAGTTCACGGTAATCCTCTTCATACAGCTTTAAATGTTTTAATTTGTATGTGCCTTTAGGCAATTGAATGGCAATGTGCTCTTCTTTTGGTACCCGGATGAGCACAGTATGAATGCCCGTTTTATAAATAGAAGCGGCTCGCTTCCTTGTCGTTCGATATTGATTCACTTTGACAGCGAAACCTTTGCCATGGACATTTTCAATATAAAACTGGACATAGTAGTCTTTTGTTTTTTCAGATGAGAGGCGGGGAGTGATGACGATGCCGCCATTGTCTTTGGTTACCTTTAATTGCCCGTTATCGTAGGCTGCATTCTTTTCTTTTATAACAGCCTCATCGATTCTATTCTTTTCCGTTGGGGGAACATCACTTTTGCCGTTCTTCTTATCTAACACGACTCCCGACAGCATCGCGTGCTCTTTATCTAGCGGTGAGCGATTTTTTAACTCTTTTTCATAAAATACATGGCGCGCAGTGCGGATAAAAGGAAGTGAAAGTGTGTTTTTGTACGCGATATAATGAGCTGATTCTGCAACTGGCTCGAAACCAAAAGGGGCATTGGCAGCCTCAGCTTTTTCCCGCATCCAATAGTTGGTTTGCAAGAGGCCATAAAGGTTTGCCCGATTTCCCAAAGTGGCATAGCGGCTTACACTTTCCCGTCCCATATCGATCTGTAAATCGCGCCAATAGAAAAATAGCAGCTCCTCGTTCAATATGCTGGAGTACAAGCTTGTTCCATTAAAATCTTGGACAATAGGCGTATTGTTTCTAAGCGGATTCATCCAATCTATTCTGACAAGCGGGTCTTGTTCGGAGTGTTGGATCTTTTTGATCAGCTGCTGTTGTTCAGCCCCGTTGTATGCAGGGTCTTGTAAAGTGTCACGGGAAACCCGGTCAACGCCGAATTTTTCTGACATGGTCATCTGTTCGTACCCATTGACGATGACAAGGCCGGAAATGATAATGACAAGCTGTAACAAAAAGAAGGTAGAAGCGTGCTTTCTCCATACGTACAGACAGAGCAAAAGGGCTGCCAGAAAAAATAGCTGGATAATTATATCTATCTGTTCTTCAAACATCATCATTAGCTTTGGGCCCATAACGTATGTCATCGCTTCGGCCATAAACAAATAAAGGCCGAAAGAGATGATAATCGATAAAAACAGCTGGTTCAAACGGACTTTGTGCAAAGACTGCAGGCCTGCAGCCACACATCCGCCTGCTGTAAAGGAAAGTAAGTATTCCCAGCGGTATTGCGGGGCAGAAAATCCATTAAACGCACTTGCTGCTAATGGGCTAAAGTGAAAAATGATAAACAGTATAGTAAGCAGGGCAAAAAAACGATATGTACGCTCTTTATATAAAGGAACTAAAAAGAGAAACAATACTAAAATAGCTGGCAAAATAATATACTTGCTTGCATGTAAAATGTTGTCAGTAATAAAGAAAAACGGGATCTGTTCCTCATAAGCAGGCCGATAATTATGTAGAAATCCATAAACAGCTGGAATAAAGGAAACAGCGCCTATACAAAAGCTGATCACTCCTCCTAAGAAAAAGAGAAACAACTGTTTATGCTTCGGGTACTCTTGTCGAGATAACGGAACGATCCAGCGAAATGCTATGTAAATAAATAAAAAGATCAAATGAATATAAGCAAAATAAAAATTGTTAAAAAACATAAGTGACCAGGCGACAATGAACCATCCTGGTTTTCCTTCGCGGATAATTTTTTCTGTCCCTATCACAAGAAGAGGCAGCCACAGCATAGCATCGGTGAAAAACTCCCAGAACACGACATGCCGGAAGTACATGACGGATAGGCCATACACAGCCGCACCAGTAAAAGCAGCCGTCGTGCGGATGCCCATATATCTAAAAGCAAAAACCGCCGTTAAGATAATGAGAGACAGCCTAATGATGCTGACAGGCAGTATCGTATTTATCCAAAATAATAAATCAGGGTGGGAAATAAGCCCGATGGTTTCGAGTGAAAAAACGATTCCAGCCGTCATGAGAAAAATAATAGAAGTAGAAAAGTAATAAGCAAGCTGGCTATAGAACCCGCCGCCTAAACCAAACGACCAAGAGTAAAAAAAATTCCCCTGACTGTATTGATCATAGATAAATTTTTTAAAAGGAGCCATTTGTGATAAGCCGTCGTTTGGACCGATCATAAATCGACCATTGAACCATTCCTGGATGAAAAAGAAATGAGCAGCCGCCGATAAAAGCAGACTGCTAATAATAAGAACCGTGACACTTTTTTTCCTCATGCACTAACACTCTCTTTTTTCATAATTTTACTCGTTACAACAAAAGTAGCAGGCAAGGCAACGAATACAGCCAAGATAGGAGTAATCATACTGTTAATCTGGAAGTATTCAATAAATACATACATAAAAAGAGAAGACACTGTAAAGTTCACGACCTGAGATAGCGGGAATTTTAAGAACTTAGCTAATGTCGGCTTCACTTTAAATGTAAAATAAGAATTTAAAAAGAAAGAAATAATAAAGCTGACTAAAAAGGCAATCACATGGGATGGCATATAGAGCCATCCCAGAAGCATATGAAGCAGTAAATAGACAGCATAATAATTAAAGGTATTGATTCCCCCGATTATGACGAATCTGATAAATTCTTGGCTTGTTCTTCTCATACTGCGCTCCGTTCATAAAGTTTGTTTCTTGAATTAAATAAGGCGGCCGCTTTTTCGTCTCATAATAAATCCGGCCAATATATTCCCCAATGACACCTAAGCTGACGAGTTGAATGCCTCCTAAAATAAGGACAGCTGTAATAATGGTAAAGTAGCCAGGCACATCGATACCATTATTTAAGATTTGGATAAATGTAATGGCGCTGTAAATAAGTGCCAGACACAAAACGATCGCTCCTGAATAAAAACAAATCCGCAGGGGACGGTTGTTAAACGAAATAAAGCCGTCCAGTCCATAGTTCAATAATTTAGAAAACGACCATTTTGTTTCACCGTGCTCCCGCAGCACATTGTTGTAATCAATGATTTTTTGATTCATGCCGATCCAGGAAAACAGCCCTTTTGAAAAACGCTGACCTTCATTTAAGGAAAGCACAGCTTGCACAGCTTTCTCGCTAAGTAATCTAAAATCACCTACTCCATCCTCCAATTTAACATCGACAATCTGGTTAACCAACCTGTAATAAGCTGAGGAAAGGAACTTTTTTAAGGTCGGTTCGCCGTTGCGGTTTCTACGCGCAATGACCTGGTCAAAGCCTTCTTCGTAACCTTTCAATAGTTTAGGGATTAAAAAGGGAGGATGTTGAAGATCGGCATCCATAATGATGACAGCTCGATCATTAGCATGCTGCAAGCCAGCTAATAGTGCAGCTTCTTTTCCAAAATTGCGGGAGAACGAAATAAATTTCACTTTAGGTGTTTTGGCTGCTAATTGTTTAATTTCTTCTAATGTGTTATCAGTGCTTGCATCATTAATAAAACATATTTCAAAATCATACGCTAACTTTGTAAATTCTTTTTTGATACTTTCATAAATTAGTGAGATATTATCTTCTTCATTGTAAGCTGGTATGATGATTGAAATGGTATTCACACTTCTCCGCCTCTTCTCTTCATAAAATTGATTCTGTTGTATAAAAGGGTAGGTTCTTTTTATGTATGCCCCGCATTGACAGAAAAATGAAAAGAAAAAAATGATCGAGCTGGTATAATATCGGCTGCTTTATAAATTCTGTCAAACGGACTTATACCCTGTTTTTTCTTTTTTTAATCCTCTTGCCGAGAAGAGAATGGTCGAGACTTGATTTTATCTAAAAAACAAGGGTACATTTTATAGCAATATATAAAGAATATTGGAAAGGACAGGTGTAACGGTATGTTTCATTTAAGTAAAAATCATGATCCTGCCAAAAATGATCAGCTCATCTCCCAATTTTTCTCTAGAGAGCCATCTATTAAACAGATTGTGCAGGAAACAAACAATTTATTCACCCAGTGCAAAAAACACTATCCCATCCCTTCAAATATAGAGACTCCCCGCTCCCTTTCTATTGGACGATTTTTTCAAAAAGCGGCATCTTTTTTCATTAATCTCCTCTTGCCATCAGAGCGCTCCAGACCGGCTGCTTCTTCAGAAACGTTGGTAGACGAAGCGGGGAATGTTTTTCCAGCGTGGAAAAAGTTGTTAGACAAGGAGTATGAGACGTTTACAAAACAAGTAACTCGAGAAGTAAACATCGAGCAATTTGGGGCTGTTGGCGATGGGGTAACAGATTGTACAGAAGCTTTCCGAAAAGCGATTGGAAAAGGAAAAGTGAAGGTGCATATTCCAAAAGGGGTGTTTATCGTCAAGGAGATTCGGCTTCCTTCCTTTACGTATCTTGTTGGAGCAGATAAAGATAGAACAATACTAAAGCTTCATGATAAGGCTCCGAAAAGCAGTTGGCTCATCACAAATTCAGATCATAAAAAGGGTAACCATCATCTTTCTGTAGAAAATATGACCCTTGATTGGAATGTCGAACGCCTCGGTGATATTCCGCGAACGAGTACAGGAGGCAACCGTTCAAGCTGCTTAACTTATGCCCATGTTACGTATGGTTGGGTTAAAAGGGTAAAAGCGATAAACCCGGGGCTGCACTGCTTTGATGTTTCCTCTACAAAATATAGTTATTCAGGGGATGGAACGAGAGCACGCGGCGGCAGTAAATATGTTTGGTTGGACCATCTCCAAGGATATGGTTTTGGGGATGATGGCATTACGACTCACCATAGTGATTTCATTTTTATTTCTAACTCGCATATGTGTGATCCGAGTGGAAAAGCCCATAAGGAAGGGTTCTCCAATTCAAATGGTATTGAGGTAGATGATGGTTCTAGAAACGTTTGGCTGTTAAATAACTCAACAACTAGATGCTTTGGCGGCGTAGAAATAAAAGCTCATGAAACTTCATCTGCTGCTAATAACGTTCATATTATTGGGCATGTATCAGTCAATGATAACCGTTCATTTAACTTCAGGCATATTGGCCATCATAGTGCGGCGGATCCCGAGTCTCTCACTGCTTACAATATTACAGCTGCGCGCCTTGTTTCTATTGCTCCTATTAGGACAGAGCTCTATCGGGAGTCGAAGCCAAGGGCACTTGTCGTATCGGCCTATAAAAATGTAATCATTAATCATTTTGCTGTTATCGGTGACCCGAACTATGACTACGAGCAGCAACCGGTTATTGCGATCCAATACCGGTCGCGAAATGTACATTTGCATCACGTTCAAATAAAGGATTTTAAAACGGCAGGAGTAGACATTAAAATATTTGGGGGAGGCCAACGAGCGGATGATGTTCATATTAAAAATGTCGTTATTGATCAGTCGGCGAGAACAGGAATCTTTATTGGAGCGGGGATAGAAAGAGTATCGGTTTATAATGTGACAGCTAAAGCAGAAGAAGGCCTTTGCGGCTGTCAGGCAGATACTCCATCCGCTCGATTTAAAAATATTATGGCAAAGGGATATAAGGTCGCTCTTTCAGAGGCTGCTTCCAAACAAAAATGAATAAAAACAGGAAAATGAGGAGATAAGAAAAAGAAGCATCCTTGGAAGGAGTGAACAGCATGAAAGGAATAATCCTAGCTGTTTTATTGGCGTCCGCTTTTCCGCTCGCGGGCTGTGCCAATAATGATAACGATAATAATAACGATCAAGATCAAGTGCAGACTCAGCCGGAAAAAGCACCGGTAAAAGGGGATGGGGCTAATGCCAGCTATCCGTTTACAAGTTTTGATCTTGATGTTGATTTGAACGGGAAGGACGATGCAATTGATGTTGACTATGATCAGGATAAAAAGGGAACGGAAGCATCGTACGTAAATCAAACAAAAAATCAAAACTTACAAGGCGATGCAGCGATGAAAGAACTGGATGAAATATTCTCTTCTTTCGCTTTTAACGAACGAACGCCTGACGATGAAGTATTAAAAAGTGTAGAACAAGCCTTTGATATTCCTAAAGATGCTCGATCAGTGGAATTGGAGATTAATTTTGCAGGCGGCCCTGAAAAGAAATATAGAAGGTAAGCACAACAGATCTGTCTGTCAGAGACAGATCTGTTGTATTGTTTTAGAAAGCTTTACAACTAGGGAGAGGAACATAGAATGAATAAAGAAAAAAGAAGGGAAGACGCTCTTCAGGAAAAGAAGAGGGCGACTGCTGCGAATGAAGTTGCTTTTTCATGGGGAGCTGTCATATTTACTCTTTTGTTACTCATTATTCCGCTGGCAATCGGGTAGGGGATGATGGTTCTTCATCTAGAGGAAGGTTCATATGGAGAGGAAAAGTTAATAGAGCCTTTTTACAGCTGGATGCATTCTTTCATAAAAGTGTATTGGCTAGCCGGTGTAATGCTGCTTCTTGGCTGGTCGATCAGTGTGAAATTTATAAACGACAGCCATCAGCAAGAACGCTGGGCTATGCCTTTCTTAGGGGGAATCCTTATGTTGTTCGGCATCGGTTTTACAGTGGCTTACATGGTAGCATTAATGAAACTACAGGCTATCAGGGAGAGTCTTCTTTTTGCCGTTCTTTTGTTCGTTGTGATGACTGGTCAGACAGTGGCCGCTTTTTTTAAAGACAGCTGGCTGCACTCCTTGTCATGGAAAGCAATGGTGGGTTTTCCGCTTCTTTCATTGCTGTTGTTAGTTATGGCTGATCATTCGGAAGGGCTTTATACCATCGTTCACCGCTGCAGCCCTATGGGAAATATTAGTGTGAAATTTCTGCTATGGATGATCGCGATAATTGGCACAGGCATGGTTATTGGTATGTATGAGTTTGTCCTTAGAAAGCTAGCGAAAAAATAACTAGATAGGGAAAGGAAAGTTCCAAGAATCTACTAAAATAGTGATAGTTATTTAGCAAAAGTTGTAGTATATTTTTAGGAGGTGGAAAAATAATCATATAAAGGGGATATTGGCAATAAAATGAACAAAGATTTGAACAGCCGCAATGGGAGAAGAAAGCGTAAACGGTTAAAGAAATCGGTCAAGATCACACTTTTTGTCCTATGTATACTGATTATTGGTGTCTCCATATATAATTTTAATTTAGATTCCGCTGAGACAGTCAGCGGCAGTGAAGTCGATAAAGGAACGGCTAAAGCTAAACAAATAGAAGCGAATAAAGAAGAACCGGCACCGGCGAAGGAAACAGCGATCACCATCAGTGCTGCTGGCGATTTTACATTAGGAACAGATGAAACATTTCAATATGCTGGCTCTTTTCCAGATGAGGCAAATAAGAATGGACTTTCTTATTTTGTAGCGGAACTAGATGATATTTTTAAGAAGGACGATTTGTCAACAGTCAATTTAGAAACAACGTTAACGAATGCTAAAGAAAAAGCCGTTAAAAAGTTTCGTTTTAAAGGCGATCCATCGTATGCGCAAATTTTAAAGCTTGGCGGAATCGAGTCTGTAAACCTAGCAAATAATCACATTCACGACTATTTGCAAAAAGGCTATGAGGACACGATTGACACGTTGAAGAAAGAGAATATAGGCTACTTTGGCTACGAGAACAAATATTTAACAGAAGTAAAAGGGGTAAAAGTAGGGGCTCTCGGTTACGAAGGCTGGGATGATACAGCTGAACTACGTGATCAAGTAGCGAAGGACATTAAAGAACTTCGCAAGAAAGGTGCGGAAATTGTTCTTGTTCATTTCCACTGGGGAGTAGAAAGACAATATGTGCCGGAAGCATCGCAAAAAACACTGGCTCATTACACAATTGACCACGGTGCTGATTTAGTCCTTGGACATCACCCTCATGTCGTCCAAGGGGTAGAAGAATATAACGGCAAGTTCATTGTCTACAGCCTCGGCAACTTTATGTTCGGCGGCAACCGAAATCCAAGTGACAAAGATACGTACGTGTTCCAGCAGACATTCCATTTGAAGAATGGGAAGCTGACAGACAAGAAGGAAATCAACGTTGTGCCATTCTCTATCTCTTCCGTTTCCTATAGGAATAATTATCAGCCAAAAAAATTAGAAGGTGCTGAAGCAGAAAGAGTAAAGAAAAAAATTATCGATGTATCCAACCAAATCAACGGATCGGATTGGCTGCAATACGAAAAAAGTAACTAATATAAACTTTAAAGTCTTCTCTATACAACTAGTTAGGGAAGACTTCTTTATACTTTTATACGAATCAACTTTACGATCGTTGTTTTAGAAAAACAGGAGTTTACTTAGCCACTGACGAAATAGTTATATATAAAAAGAAAGGAGGAAGAAAGCATGACAAAGTGGATAGGAGAACAGCTGTCCTTACCTGTCATTATGGCTCCCATGTTTTTGGTATCCAGCCCGAGAATGGTCATTGAGGGCTGCAAGGCAGGTGTCATCGGTTCATTTCCACTGTTAAATGCCCGGACAGTGGACGTGTTAAAGGAATGGATGGAGACCATTAGGATAGAGTTAGAAGAGGCAAAGCAGCAAAGGCCGAATGAAATCATCGCCCCGTGGGCAGTAAATTTCATCGCCCACCGTTCAAATAAACGATATGATGAAGATTTAGGGCTTATTAAGGAATATCAGCCGCCAATCGTCATTACGTCATTAGGGGATCCGAGCCCTGTCGTAAAGATCGTCCATGATTACGGAGGTCTTGTTTTTGCTGATGTTATTACCGTTTCACATGCGGAAAAAGCAGCTGAGAAAGGGGTAGACGGCCTTGTATTAGTGTGTACGGGAGCGGGTGGACATGCTGGAACGATCAATCCTTTTGCTTTTATCGGAGCGGTGAAAGAATTTTGGAACGGAATAACGATTTTATCAGGTGCGATTTCGACTGGAAAAGATATTGTTGCAGCCAGAGTTCTCGGAGCTGACCTCGCTTATATGGGAACCAGGTTCATTACAGCAGAGGAAAGCTTTGCCCAAAAGGAATACCAAGAGATGATTATCGACTCTACACTTGATGACATCATCTACACAGATGCCTTCAGTGGAGTGCACGCCAATTATTTAAAACCAAGTATTAAGCAGGCAGGATTAGATCCGACCCAATTAGAGAAAGAGGAGAAAGTTGATTTTTCAAAAATGAATGGGACTGCCCCCAAGGCATGGAAAAATATTTGGTCAGCTGGACAGGGGATTAACACGATTCATAAAGTCCAAAAAACCTCGCACATTATAGAAGAGCTGCAAGAATCCTATCAAAAAGCACGAAACCAATTAATTAATCAACCTTCATCTATTGAAGGATAAGAAAATAACAATATGAATGATTAATCATTCATATTGTTCGAGGCACGTTCATAACGGTATGGAGGTTTTGGGAAGGAAAAAAAAGGGAAAAAATAAATAAATCAATGAGGAGGCGATACACATGAAAGATGGCAAAGACACGCTCTCTGAAATCCCTTCTATTATTGAAAGAGAAACAGCTGTTCAACCGAAGGAAAAGAAAAACTTCCTCACCCATGCAGACACCGATTCATCAGGGGCGGGTGGAATGTCTTCACCGGATGAATAGGCCAATCGTTTTGTGACTTAAGGGGCGTTTTGTGAAACGTCCCTTTTTTATTTTTGACAAAATATCCTTAATTGATCATTTAAGGATAGATATTGTCGAATTTTTTCATTTGTTTCATTGACCTTTAATGGAAAATAGCATAAAATCGAGAGGTTACAAGATGGATATTTTTCTAGATATTAGAAGAATCTTGTGCCATTATGACAGTTTACAGAGAGACATATGATCTATTTATTATTGAAGGGATTTAAAATAATGAGACGATTACGCTGGCCTGCTTGGGTCGTTCTTACCTTATTTTTTCTTTTTGTTTTGATAGGGTTTAATCAGTTTACGGGAAATGGGACATATGCGAAGAATGAAAAAGTGGAAACAAAAAAGTTAAGCAAGTATCCAGGACTGCAACTAGAGACACGCACAAGTGAAGCAAGAAATTACACATTGGCAATCAGCCTGCCTGTTGCCGGAGACAAAAAAATAGATCAGCCTATTCAACAGTGGGTTAAGCAGCAGAAAGAGCAGTTTTTTACTGAAGTACAAGCGAATAAAAAGCTGTTTGGAAAGCAAAAGCGTGCAAATTTGACGATTGAAGTAGACACAAACAAAGTGAATGATCATCTATATAGCCTTGTGTTTTCTGCCCATCAATATACGGGCGGGTCAAAAAGACAAGAAGCTATTAAAACCTTTGTGGTAGATATTACCCAGAAAAAGATTTTAAAGGTAACGGATATTTTAGAAGACGGAAAAGAAAACTTAGATGAGATCCGCTCCATGGTCGTAAAACAATTAAATGGGCAAGAAGACGTAGCTTTTTATATAATAGACGATTTATTGGATGAAGCACTGAAAGACCATCATACATGGAAATGGTCTATTAATAAACAATCCTTTATCTTATATTTTGATAAGTATGAAGCGGCAACGGGTTCAGCCGGTTCATTAAAAGCAGTGATTCCGTTAGAGAAAATAAGTCCCTTCTTAAAAGAGGGAATCGTAAAAGAGTTGAACATCTCCCAGCAGCCGAAGAAGAGTGCTGTTGAACAAAATCCAAAACAAGTGAAATTGGATCCTAATGGCAAGTATATTGCACTTACTTTTGATGATGGGCCGAATGCCAAATCTACACCTCGTGTTTTAAGTGCATTGGAAGCTCATCATGCCGTAGCGACATTCTTTATGTTAGGCAGCCAAGTGGAGTATTATCCTGCCGTGGCCCAGCAAGTATTAAGCAAAGGCCACGAAATCGGAAGTCATACACAGAACCATCGCGATTTATCAACTTTAAAAGATGTGCAAATTCAACAGGAGCTAGGAGAAGCAAGCCGTAAAATTGAAGAAGCGACTGGGGCAAAGCCGACCTTGCTGCGACCTCCGTACGGAGCATACAATGATAAAGTTAAAAATGAGGCAAAGCGAAACGGAACGCCTATTATCTTATGGTCCGTTGACTCACTTGACTGGAAAAATCGGAATGCTAAGGCCGTAACGGATGTTATTCTGCGCACTATTAAGCCAGGATCGATTGTATTAATGCACGATATTCATCCAACAACAGCAGAAGCACTGCCTGCTCTATTAACAGCATTAGAAAAGCAAGGATATCAGTTTGTAACAGTTTCACAATTGCTCTCGTTAAACGATCATTCTGAAATCGGTCCTTATTTTAAAAGATAGCTCACTATAATGAAGTGAACGAGAAAAACATCATCTGTCTGTTTGGATGATGTTTTTTCCTTGTGCAGGCAATGTTAAGATGAGTGTTCTCTTCACAATGAATGAGAAGGCTTTGTGATCAGCGTTATTCGTGTGACTAAGAGCTGACACCTATAAAAATCGAAGACTAAGTATTTGTTAGCTCCCTTTTGTTATATTCTATATATTATTAATATAATGGGAAAAGAAGGTATTAATTATTTAATGTAGAACACTTCCAAAGAATAATTACATATTTAGGGGATAGAGAATAATGGGAAAAATGAATGTGTGTTTTGAAACCCTAAAAACTCAATGTAAAGAGCGGGGGCTAGATCCTCTTGTGATACCTGCATTCGAAGACAGTTTAGGTGAAGAGGAACTGCAGCAAAAACTCTCACAGCATACCAAGTTTTTAAAAGTTGTTCAGCATTTTTTTGAAAAGTTTATTTCATCTATGCAAGGTGTACCTGTCCTGACGGCAACGACCGATAAGGAAGGTTACGTGATCCAAATGAATGGGGATCAAACGATCAAAGATACCGTTAATCAACTTGGCATCAAAGAAGGGGTTCGATTTACGGAGGAACACTGCGGAATCAACTCTGTCAGCTTAACATTAAAGCATAAACAGCCAATTGAGATCATCGGACCGGATCATTTTCATCACTGCCTGCATGCGTGCACTTGTTACGGCGTACCCATAATAGATCAGAGTGAGGGAGAAATAATCGGTACGATTACCTTTATGACAGCTGTTGAATGTGGCAGTCCACTTTTATTAACGTTGCTGTTAATGATGAAAGATTCTATTGAAAGAGAGCTGCAGTTGTTACATCAGAATGAGAAGTTATATATTATTAACCAACTCATTATGGATACAACAAGAGATGGGATCATGATTTCAAGCAAATCAGGAAAGTTGATTGGCTTCAATCACTCAGCTGAACACATAACAGGTTTAAAAAAAGAAGATGTTCTCTTCCAACCTCTTGATCAATTAGAAAGCTTTGGTCTCTATTTAAGAAAGGTGCTCGAGGAAGGAGAACGGTATACCGATCTAGAAATAGATTTTAGGCAAAAGAGTGGTGGAAGGGTGACGGTTTTATTTGATGCGCTGCCCATTCTAGATGAGAAACAAAAACTAATTGGATCCTTTGCTCAAATAAAGGATATTACGCGGCGCAAGCGAACAGAAGAATTACTGCTAAATGCAGAAAAGCTGGCGGCAATCGGCCAGATGGCTGCTAGTGTCGCTCATGAAATTCGTAACCCTTTGACGACTGTTCGCGGTTTTATTCAGCTTATTAAAGAGGACTTTGAAGATAACTCACATTTTCATCTAATTTTAGATGAAATTGACCGCATTAATTTCATCGTAAGTGAATTCTTAATTTTATCAAAACCGAATGTTGTCCATTTTCATCCAAAAAATTTAAAACATATACTAGAGGAAACGGTTGTTTTGTTCCAAGTGCAGGCCAGTATGAACAATACTCAAATCGTTCCTGACTTTGAAGATGGCGACCTGCTTATTCATTGCAATGAAAATCAATTGAAGCAAGTATTTATCAATCTCTTTAAAAATAGTATAGAAGCGATGCCGTTTGGGGGACAACTAGCTGTTCGTGTAAAAAGAGTAGAAGATAAAGAGGCAAGCATTCAAATTATTGACAAAGGCGAAGGGATGAAGCCAGAACAAATTCAAAAGCTGGGAACCCCTTTTTATACGACGAAGGAGACAGGAACCGGACTAGGTTACATGGTCATTAAACGTATTATTGAGCAGCATAAAGGAAGGTTGACCATTCACAGCAAGATAAAAGAAGGAACGACTGTTGAGATTACGCTGCCGCTTATTTCTTGTTAATTCGTTGTACGCTATGAAAGAGTTTGGTAAAAAGGAGTCGTTTATGGATGACTGTTATCTTGATTGATGCAGATGGTTGTCCGGTAGTGGATCGGACAATCAAAATCGCTAAAATGTTCGGACTAGAAGTTCTGCTAATTTGTGATACTGCTCATATTATGCAGAGAGACGGTGCAGAGACGATTACAGTTTCCAAAGGAGCAGATGCGGTAGATTTTGTGCTAGTCAATCGTGTGAAAAAAGGAGACATTGTCGTGACTCAAGATTATGGGCTAGCGGCGATGGTTCTCGCTAAAAATGGATATGCCATTGACCAAAATGGCCGTTTGTACACAACGGATAATATTGACCAGCTTCTTGGATTTCGTCATGTTGCAAAAAAAGCACGGCAGGCTGGCGGGAGAATGAAGGGGCCTAAAAAACGCCAAAAAGAAGATGATCAGCGATTTGAAGAACATTTCCTTGAACTCATAAAACGGGTGACGGCGGCTGGAGAGTTCGAGTGAAAAAGTGAATAGGCGCAATCAGCCTGATAAGATATAAAATAGACTTTATGTGCAATCTCAGAGTCCGGTATTGACCGGACTCTTTTTTTGTGAAAATGATCAAAGCTCTCTCTACGTACAAGTAAAAAGGACAGAGGAATTTGTTCTCCGTGACCTTTCACACTTTCTGGGCTATTTACATACTGTATCTTTGTAGAGGTGGTGAATATGAGAAATGAAAAAAACAGCCGTTCAGTTTGATCCCTTTAAAGTGGAACAGCAAGAATGGAAAAGGCGGCAGCGCAGGGAGAGGTATAAAAGAGCGCTAACGATTTCTTCGCCCATCTTTGTTCTCTTGTTATGGGAGCTGTTATCGCGTACTGCTTTAATTGATCCCCGCTTTTTTCCGCCGCCGACTGAAATTATCAAGACCTTGGTCGTAATGAGTGTGAGTGGTGAATTATTCCAGCACATTTGGATTTCTCTTTACCGGATTTTTGCTGGCTTTTTGCTTGGGGTTATTCCCGGTATCATTATTGGATTGCTAATGGGGCTTTACTCGCCAATCCGCCATTTTGTTTCCCCGCTTATTATGGCGTTAATGCCGATTCCAACACTCGCTTTGCTTCCGCTTATTATTATTTTATTTGGCATTGGCGATGTGTCTAAAGTTGTTACCATTGCGGGAAGTGTATTCTTTCCAGTTGTGATTAATACGGCTGCTGGCGTGCTGAATATTGATGGGATTTATCTGGATGTAGCTAAAAATTACGGAGCGGGCTCCAGAGAGTACTTTCTTAAAATTGCCTTGCCAGGCTCTCTTCCGGTTATGCTTGAAGGCATACAGATGGGGCAGGCCATTGCCCTCTTGACGATCGTGGCAGCAGAAATGATGGGCGCTACATCTGGCATTGGTTATTTAATCTGGACATCATATAAAGCTTTTCTATTAAAAGAAATGTTTGTAGGGCTGATTCTTATTTCGTTTTTTGGCTATCTTTTTTCAGTAGCTCTGCGGATATTGCAAAAAAAGCTGCTCCCTTGGAGGTGATAAAATGAGCAGGCAGCCTAAAATTATCATTAAACATTTAACAAAAGTTTTTTACAAAAAAGAAAGCCGTGTGAAGGCGCTGGATCGCATCTCGGCTACTATCGAAGAAGGAGAATTCGTGTGCCTTGTTGGTCCGAGCGGCTGCGGCAAGACGACACTGCTTCGTATACTGGCAGACTTGGAAAAGGAAAGCACTGGTTCATATCAGATTATGACGGGCCAGGAAGATCGCCCGCTTCAATCAATGGTGTTTCAAGAGCGTGGAGTCATACCATGGCTGACAGTAGAAGAAAATGTGGCGTTTGGTTTAAAGATGAGAAAGCTGCCCAAAAGCGTAATAAAAGAGAGAACGGCTTACTATTTAAAGAAAACGGGTCTTACTGCGTATGCCTCACTTTATCCAAAAGAGCTTTCTGGAGGGATGAAGCAGCGCGTTAGCATTGCGCGTGCTTTTGCAAACGACCCCGAGATTTTGCTGATGGATGAACCGTTTGCCGCACTAGATGAACAAAACAAATTCATTTTGCAGGAGGAGCTGCTGGCAATCTGGTCAGAAACGAAAAAAACCGTTCTCTTTATTACTCATAGCATTGATGAAGCTCTTTTACTAGCTGATCGCGTATTGCTCATGAGTGCGCAACCGGGAAAAATTGTCAAAGAAATAAAGGTGAGTCTGCCAAGGCCGCGAACGATGGAACAGGTACGGGCAGACCCGGATGCAGCTGCTCATTTTATAGAGATTCGCAAGCACTTGCAGGATGAAGTACAGGCGTCTAGAAAATAGAGGGGGAAGAGCAATGGGAAAGCGACTGCTTCAGGTTTCGTTTATGATCATGATGGCCATTTTATTTATGTTAAGCGGCTGTGCACAATCTAAAACAGATGAGAATTTTAGTACGAACATAGATAAGAGAAATCCTTCAGGCGATTTAGCACCTCTTAAAAAGAAAGCGACTGTAGTCATTGCAGAAGACGGAGCTGCCTCAGGAGCTGGTTTCTATATTGCTAAAGAGAAAGGCTACTTTGCAGATTATAATATTGAAGTGAAGTTTGCTCAATTTGCGAACAGTGATGATATGCTGCCGGCTCTCGCTGCGGGTGAGGTAGACATTGCCGGCGGTGTATCGACAGCCTCCTTTTTTAATGCAATTGCTCAAGGGATTGATGTGAAGATCATCGCGGATAAGGGTCATAATGTAAAAGGGAAATCTTATTTTTCTTTTGTGATTGGCAAAGATAAGCAAAATAAAATAAAGGAATACGCTGATTTTA
The DNA here is from genome assembly GCF_001685015.1 of Pseudobacillus wudalianchiensis. Taxonomy (GTDB): domain Bacteria; phylum Bacillota; class Bacilli; order Bacillales; family Domibacillaceae; genus Pseudobacillus; species Pseudobacillus wudalianchiensis. Next base: position 250,694 of record NZ_MAYT01000027.1, on the reverse strand, counting down.
AGGGGAAGCGCATTGCCGTTTCCACGAAAAATGGGGTTGATGATTATATATTTCAGCAAATGATCAAGCATGGGGGTCTGACAAAAGAGGACGTTGAATTCGTTTTGATGCCTGATTTCGGCAGTATGCTCGCTGCTGTTGATAACGGTTCAGTGGACGCCGCTTTGCAAATTGAACCTTTCATTACACAGGGGATAGAGAAAGGGATGCATGTTCGGTTTGGCGATACAACCGACTATGCACCGGAGGCACAAATTGCCATGGTTCTTGCCTCACCTAAATTTATCAATGAAGAAGAAGACGTTTCTTTACGGTTTATGGCGGCTTATTTAAAAGGAGTCCGGGATTACAATGATGCTTTTATGAAAGGGAAGAATAAAGAAGAAATCATTAGCATTATGACAAAACATACTGCGTTGAAAGATGCCTCGCTGTGGGAGAAAGTCTTCGTAACCGGTCTGAATCCAAATGGAGAAATGTACATTGAAGACATTAGAAAGCAATATGAGATGTATAAAGCAAATGGGGCGATCCGTGGGGATGTGGACTTGAATAAAGCAATCGATCCATCATTGACGGAGGAAGCCGTTAAAGTGATTGGAGAATATGATCAGAAATAAACAGATGAAGGAGCGTAGCCGAAAGGGCTATGCTCTTCTTTTTTATATTCAAAAGAGAGAAAAACCTAACGGTGCCAATTTAAAGATTTCTGTATAAAATAACCCAAATGAAGAACCATAAAAAGAGGAATAAGAGCGGATGTCAAAGATGGGGAGGGACTAGGGTGATCCGTAATGTAAGCAAGTTGTTGAGACGGAAAAAGGAGAAGAAGCGCCTAGATCAGCGAGAGGCTAAACCTCAGGAGAAGCTGCATGCGAATTTCGATCAAAACGTCGAAACTTTTCGGTCGATTTATACAAACTGTTCAGACGTTCTTTTTCGTTCCTTTTTACTTTTCGGAAAAACGAGAGCGATGATCATCCACATCGAAGGTCTTTCGGATGTAAAGGGCCTTGAAGATTATGTTCTTTCTCCCCTTATGAAGGAAACAGCCGATACTCCACAGTCTTTTAATGAATTTTTAGAAAACAAATTATCAGTTTCCAAAGTAGAAAAAGTCCATTTGTTAGCTGATTGTATTGAGTCGATTTCAAGTGGAAATCCCATTCTCCTATGTGAAGGAGAAGAGACGGCTTTATCGTTAGGATTGGCTAAATGGGAGAAGCGAAGCATTGAAGAGCCGCAGGCTGAGTCATCCATTAGAGGACCGCGGGAAGGGTTTATTGAATCTTTAGGTGTTAATACATCTTTATTGCGCCGCATTATCAAAAGTCCTGCCCTAAAAATTCAACCTATGAAGATTGGGGAGTACACGAAAACGAATGTGGCGGTTGCTTATATAGAAGGACTGGCTGATCCGACACTTATTAAAGAAGTTAACAATCGACTGCAACGGATTGAAATAGATGCCGTTTTGGAAAGTGATTATATTGAAGAATTGGTTGAAGACAATCCCTATTCACCCTTTCCGCAAATTTTGTCAACTGAACGGCCGGATGTAGCATGTGCCAATTTACTTGAAGGTCGTGTCGTCATTTTAGTAGAGGGCACGCCATTTGTTCTAATTGCCCCGATTTCTTTCTTTTCTTTGATGCAAGTACAAGAGGATTATTATCAGCGTTTTGTTATTAGCACGTTTGTTCGGTGGCTACGCTATCTTTTTCTCGGCGTTGCCCTGTTGCTTCCATCTGTTTATGTAGCGGTTGCGACGTTTCATCAAGAGATGGTGCCAACTACGCTGCTGCTGAGCATTGCAGCCGCCAGGGAAACGGTTCCTTTTCCTGCTTTAGTGGAAGTATTAATCATGGAAGTGGCGTTCGAGGCGTTGCGCGAGGCTGGTGTTCGACTGCCGAGACAGATTGGGTCAGCTATTAGCATTGTCGGAGCCCTCGTTATTGGACAGGCAGCTGTTCAGGCAGGACTTGTTTCGGCGCCAATGGTTATCGTGGTGGCTATTACGGGTATCGCTTCTTTCATGCTTCCCCGCTACATTACGGGTATGTCTATTCGTATCCTTCGCTTTCCGCTCATCTTTCTTGGAGGAACGTTAGGATTGTTGGGCGTTGTAATGGGAGTTATCGCAATTGTCATTCACCTGTGCACGCTGCGCTCCCTTGGAGAGCCTTATTTAGCGCCCCTAGCTCCGTTAAAGAAAAAAGAGCTGAAAGATATGCTGTGGAGAGCCCCTTGGTGGATGATGAATACACGGCCGCATTTTACTGGGGAGTCTAACGCGTATCGGCAGTCCCCACACCAGGTACCGAATCCAGAGGGAGATAAAGGGAAACGTCAGGGAAGAAGGTGAACACTCATGTTGGTGGAAAAAAAGAGAAATAGCTTCATAAAATGTGCCCTTCTCTTCTTATCTTTTAGCGGCTCGCTTTTTCTGTTGAGTGGCTGTTGGGACAGAGTCGAGATTAATGATTTGGCCATTATTACGGCTGCCGCGATTGACAAAAAGGATGTCAACCAAGTTGAGCTCTCCTTGCAAATATTTATCCCTAAAGCGATGGGAGGAGGGCAAGGTGGAGAAGGTGGAAGCGGGGGTGAGAATGTAACATTTGTTATCTCTCAGGCAGGAGTCAACATTGCAGACGCTTTATCGAAGCTGCAAGCAGACTTTCCCCGTAAAATTTTTTGGGGCCAATGTAAAGTCTTTTTATTTGGTGAAGAATTGGCGAGAGAGGGAGTATATGAGTCTCTAGATTTCCTGCTTCGTCATCCAGAGCCAAGAGAGAGAGGCTATGTGTTCGTTAGCAAAGGAAAGGCGAAAAACATTCTAGCGATGAAAACAAATTTGGAACCTTATTCAGGAGAAGCCGTTCGGGAAATAGCTACACTGGGCAGTGGATTAGCCGTTACTTTACAAGATTTTGATGAGCTATTGACGGGTGCTTCTCAAGGTGCAGCACTTCCATATATGAAAGTAGCTTCAAAGAAAGGAGATAAAGAGAGCTCTTACGACTATACATCATTTATCGGAGCAGCTGTATTTAAAAAAGATCGAATGGTCGGTGATCTTTCACGGAAAGAAACGAGAGGATTGCTATGGCTAAAAAATGAAGTAAAAGAATATACCGTTACTGTGAGGCCTCCCGGGGAAAAGGGGGAGTTGTCCTTCACTCTTGGGACTGTACAAGTTAAGGTTGATCCCCAAATTAAAAATAAAGAGTGGAAAATGAAGCTGGATGTTAAAGTAACGGGGATGGTTATACAAAATGGAACGAATTTAGACGTTAACGATCCGAATTCCTTAAAGATCGTACAACAAGCTTTCCAAAAGAGCGTTAAACAACGGATCGAGGGAGTTATCGGAACAGCACAGCATAAACTAAAAGCAGACATTGCTGATTTTGCAGAAGAGTTCCATCGGAAATATCCGAAACAATGGAAACGAGTAGAAAAGCGCTGGGAAGAGGTCTTTCCAAACGTGAAAGTACAAGTCCAGGTGAACGCCGAGGTTCGCAGGCAAGGATATATAAACCAACCAGAAAAAGCAAGGGAAGGGGTAGACAACGAATGAAATGGACAACTTTCTTTATGGTGGCATTAATCGTGGCAGGCATCTTTTTGTTTCAGTGGCCAAAAATGAAGCAAGCACCTAGAAAAGATAAATGGGTATTTAGTTTGTTGCTATTAACGGGCTGGGGAATATCATTGTTTGACATTCAGCACATAAGCGGGCCTATTCAATTGAAAGCAATTATTTTCGGGCCGCTTGGACAATTTATGAAAAATTAGATTTTATTCTTGATTTATTTAAGAAAAGGGGAAAGTAGATGAAAGAAGTTAAAATTTCATCCTTGCAGCTGTCCATGATGATGTATCCCACCATTCTGGCTACCGCTATTCTTACGGTTCCAAGCGTTACAGCGAAGTTCGCTGCTCACGATCTCTGGATGTCACCTATTTTGGCATCTTTCATGGGGGGTGTGGCAGTATTTATAGCGGTTCAATTACATAAACTTTATCCGGAGCAGACCATTATAGAATACAGCGAAAACATTATCGGCCGGATACCAGGAAAGATTATCGGGTTTTTTGTTCTGATTTTCTATCTTGAAATGACGGGAGAGATTGCCAGGTCTTACAGTGAATTTATTGTCAGTTCCTTTCTATTTAAAACTCCTATTATGGTCATTATTGCCTTGATGCTCCTTGTCTGCGCCTTCGCAGTGTACGGCGGTTTAGAAACTATGGCAAGAGCAGCCCAATTGTTTTTTCCTGCTTTTTTCGTTCCGCTAATTATTTTGATTATTTTACTAAGCCCAGATTTCAAATTTGAAAATGTATTTCCAGTATTGGAGGAAGGGATTGTTCCTCCTGCTAAAGGGGCTGTTGTGCTAAGCGGATGGTTTGCTGAATTTTTTTTGATTGCCTTTTTCCTACCTTTTTTATCTGATAGAAAAAAAGCCATGAAGCAAGGGATAATCAATGTGGTAGCTGTAATGATTACGTTAACGCTTGTGAACTTGACCGTTCTTTTCGTCTTGGGCGTGTCGACAGCATCTAAGACTTATCCTTTGATGAACGCCGGACGGTATATTAGCTGGGCGAACTTTTTTGAGAACTTGGACGCTGTGATTATGGCGGTTTGGATTTTGGGAGCGTTTGTCAAGCTCACTGTTTTCTATTTTGCAGTCGTTTTAGGTACTGCCCAGTGGCTGAATCTTTCCGATTACCGTCCGATTGTATGGCCGGTAGGAATTCTAATTGCCGAGTTCTCTTTCTGGGGAATACCAAATATGATGGTATTTGCCCGGGATGAAGATCAGTCGTTTCCTTTTTATTCAATTTTGATTCAAGTTCTTTTTCCACTATTATTATTAATGATCGCTATGATCCGGAGAAGAAAAGGGGAAAACAGAGCTGTCAATGAATGAAAATAATAAGGTGTCAGCGCAATAACTAGTTTTTTTCATGCTTATCTGTCCAAGGATCGAATGTAAAAGGAATGCCAACCATTCGAGCGATAGATTCATCATAGGATACTAAATCTTCTTTTGACAGCTCTTTTAATGAACGTTTCCCCATGGCCCGCAAGGCTGTTTTCATTTCTTCTGTGCTGGCAGTTAAAAACTTTTCTGCCGTCTTAATTCCTTCTTCGACTTTAAATTGATCTTTCAGCTTGCCGTTATACCAAACAACTTGGGTTGGAGGCTCAAATGGAAGGGGAGCGGTGGATTGACCATGTGATACGGCAAATAAGATGGATGATCCTAAATAAATGGCATCCGCACCAAGGGCAAGTGCTTTTAAAAAGTGACCCGGTGTCAACATACCGCCGGAGATAATCAAACTAATTTTTTGTTTCATCTTTCTTTGCTCTAAATGATTCACAGCTCGAACGACTGCATGTAAGGTTGGAATGCCAAAGTCGTCAGATAAAATAGGAGGGGCGCTATAAGTTGCCGCTTGTCCCCCATCAATCGCAATATAGTCCACGCCCATTTCGATTAAGTGATCAATATCTTCCTCAACTTTACCTCCTGCGCCTATTTTTGCCCCGATGGGAACGCCTCCAGTCAATTTTCGAAGCTGTTCTACCAGCTCTTTCAAGTCGTGTAATGTTTGGTCTTCGAAAAAATGTTCATGGATGATGGCCATCTCACCTTGTTGAAGCCCCATGACTTTACGGGCATTGCCTGTTAAGTCTTGAGGAGAAATGTGTGCTCCCATTCCGAATAATGCGCCTTGACCAAGCTTAATTTCAATCATGTCGGCACGCTTGATGGTTTCTTCTTCTTTCGCCCACTCCGTTTTGGAAAACTGTAAAATATATTTTCCAGCTGCCTGTAACTCCTCGGACAGCACGCCACCTTCACCGGAATTAATCGCTGTTCCAGTATTTTTAGCCGCACCAGCCAGCGAAAGCCTTGCTCGTTCGCTTAGCGAGACGCCATAGCCCATCCCGCTGATCATGAGCGGAATGTTAATTTTCATTGGCTTTTTTGCTTTTGGGCCAATGATTACCTCTACGTCTACTTCTTCTTCACTGCTGACAGCAAAAGGGGCCGTTTGTGCAGGGACAAAGGTAATAGCATCAAGGTGCGGCCATTTTTTTGAAGAGCCGAGCGGGCGATGAAGCACCTTGCCTGTTTCTGCCCGCAAGCTATTTTCCAATGTATTTTGAATGCCCATATGCCGCAGACCAGGCATGAGCTCCATAATATTTTCCTGGTAACTGTCAGATAAAATAATGTTTCCAGCATGCTGAACCATTTTCTTTATCACCCAGCGCCAACTAATGAGTAAGAATAAAAGCAGAATAAATAATGTGACGGTTATCCCAAATGTTAAATAGGATACGATGTATGGCATGTTCTCTCCTCAATCTTGATTTAGATTCTTTAGCTGCCCGCATTATTTCCTATTTTTACTTTATTTATTCGTCAAGAAGAAAAGAGCTTGTCCAACAATAATTGTATCCTTATAGAGGAGAAGAAGTTTAAAAATACATAAAATGATTGCTTAATAATAATGTTCCCGGGGACCTTTATAATCTTGAATTGTATTCCCGCCATCTACAACGAAGAGCTGACCTGTAATATAAGAGGCCTGTTCAGATGCTAAAAATGTAATTAAATGCCCGACTTCCTCAGGCTGGCCGTTTCTGCCCATTGGGGTGTTTTCACCGGCTATTCTTTCATGCTCTGTTTGTGAGCCAGTTGTAATCCAGCCAGGAGCTACGTTGTTCACTGTAATGTTATGTTTGGCTACCTCGATTGCAATGCCTCGGCTCATACCAACCATAGCCGCCTTTGCCGCGCTATAGCCAGATTCTCCGGGATTGCTGACAAGTGGCCCGGTGACAGAGGAAACGTTGACAATTCGGCCGTATCGATTTTCGATCATTTGTGGAAGGGCCGCTCGTGTGACATGAAAGCAAGTAGATAAATTGCGTGAAATAGAAGTATTCCATTCTTCAGTATCAAGTTCTACAAAAGGAATAAATTTTTCAGGTGAGCCCACTTGCCCCATGCCCGCATTATTAATAAGGATATCAACTTTTCCATAGTCCTTGAACACTTGCTGGACAAGCTGTTCTGCCTGATCAAAATTCATAAGGTCGGCTATATAGCCTTTTGCATCAATTCCAAGCTCTCTTAGCTCCTTCTCTCGCTTGTAAATTCTTTCCGTCGTGGAAGTGATCGCTACTTTGCCGCCAAGCTTGCCAATAATTTTGGCCGCAGCAAATCCAATGCCTGAGTCGCTTCCTGCTCCTGTTACAAGACAAGTTTTCCCATTAAATTGTGTATGTACTTTCATATTTTTCTTCCCTTCTATTAAAATAGTCTAAACTATTTTAATAGTATAACAAATCATTCGAATGATAAGAAAACAGATGTAAAAAAGACACTATTTTGGCGAAAAAAAGAAAGTTATCTTAAATATAGTTGTATTGACCTAGTAACTTTGGTATAATCTGCCTAAATTATTCACATACACTGGTGAGTTGATCGGAGAGTGAGGATGGTGGGATACAGTAGAAGCGTTTATGATGATCAACCAGAGCTTCTTCTAATGGACTTGCAACAACTACATGCTTCTTTGAGTAAATTTGATGTAAAGCAACGAGCCGCTTTTGAACGGTTAGATAGCGAAGTTGTAAGGTTTATTCGAAATCATACGGACTTATTAAACGCTGTGGATCAAGCTGTCATCATCGGTATTACGGATACAAAAGGAAGAATTTTGTATGTAAATGATAGTTTTTGTAAGATTTCTAAATATGTACGAGAAGAATTAATCGGAAAGAATCACCGCCTCATTAATTCTTCCTATCATCCTAAAGCTTTTTTTAAGGATATGTGGGATACGATTGCCTCGGGAAAAGTTTGGCGGGGTCAGGTGAGAAATAAAGCCAAAAATGGCGAGCACTATTGGGTGCAGACAACCATCGTTCCGATAAAGGATGAGAAGGGAGAAGTAAGCTGCCATATCGCCTTGCGCACGGATATTTCTAAAGGGAAATTTCTTGAAGAAAAGCTGCGCATGTCGATAGCAGAAGATTACGACCGGACCATTAAACTAGTGAATCACCTTGTTTTTAAACTGAAGAAAAATGACAGAGATGATATTGTCTACTCCTATATAAATGGCGGAATTGTGAATCTATTTAAAAAGGATCATATGAAACAACTTAATAAATCTCTTCATTCCATTTATCCGAAAGAACAGGCTTCTTTTTTTCTTGAGCACTATGAAAAGGCGTTTAGGGGAGAATCCATCTCCTATAAATATAAAATCGGAAAGCTATGGCTGTTCACTTCGCTCACTCCGGTTGAAAGAGACGGCCAAATTGTAGAAGTGGTTGGAACGACGAGCGATGTGACCGATCTTGAGAAAATGCAAGAAAAAGTTCATTTTATGGCTTACCACGATGACATGACCAAGCTGCCTAATCGCATGAAGCTTTTAGAGGATTTAGACCGGCAAATGAAAGGAAGAGAGCCTTTTACTGCTTTTTATCTTGATATGAATAACTTTAAAACTATTAATGATTCTATTGGCTATAAGATAGGGGACAAGTTAATTATTCTCGCAGGGCAGCGGATAAAAGAATTTTTTAAACAGTCTGCTATGGTTTACCGAGTCGGAGGTGACGAGTTTTTTGTTGTTTGGCGTGATTCTGACAAGATTGAGTCGACTGTGACCGAGCTGCTTGATCAGCTAAGCCTGCCTTTTGTCATTGACAGTCATGAAATTTCTATTTCTTTTAGTTTAGGCATCAGCCATTTCCCGGAGCTGAGCCAGGATGTAGAAAGCGTGCTGCAGCATACTCATCTTGCCTTACAAAAAAGCAAGCAAGCGAAAGAGAATAATTTTGTTTTTTACAAACCTGAATTATACAGGCAGTATCAGCAAAGGGCTGAAATGGAGAAAGAGTTGCGATCAGCGATTGATTCGAGTGAGTTAACCCTTTTGTATCAGCCTAAAATGGATAGTAAGACAAACAAAATGATTGGAGTAGAAGCGCTCGTTCGCTGGCAATCGCCTAAATACGGAATGGTTAGCCCAGGGAGATTTATTCCCTTGGCAGAAGAAACGGGCTTAATTAGCAGGATTGGCAAATGGGTTTTAACCGAAGCGTGTAAGCAAATGAAAGAATGGCTGGAAAAAGGCTATCCAGCGATTAGAATGGCGGTAAATATTTCTGCGAATGAATTGCAAAGTCCCAATTTTGTGCAGCAAGTAGAGGAGATTTTACAAAAAACAGGGGTGAATCCTTCTTGCCTGGAGCTAGAAATTACAGAAAATAGTATGCTATCACAACAGAGTGGCGCCGTATTAAATGAACTAAGAAAATTAGGTATTTATTTATCTATAGATGATTTTGGTACAGGCTATTCTTCACTTAGCTATTTAAAAACATTTCCTGTGGATTGTTTAAAGATTGATCAAAATTTTATTTTTGATGTATTCAAAGATTCAGGAAGCGCAGAGATTGTGAAGGTAATTATCCAAATCGCTCATACTTTTAACTTAAATGTGATTGCGGAAGGTGTCGAAAATAGAAAAACTGTTAACTTTCTCTTAAATAATAAGTGTAATCAAGTGCAGGGCTATTTTTATAGCAAACCAGTTTCACCTAGGACAATTGAGCGTTTTTGGATTGAGTCTTTTCAAGGGTTAAATAATTAATAGATAGATGAAAAAACTGTCTAGGTGCATGAGACAGTTTTTTACATGGGTTAAATTTCCCAGAATGGATTTCTTTAATGTGAATAACGCAGGAAAATATCGGAATAATAGCCTATTTTGAAAACGCTTACTTTGTTATAGAATGATCACTAACCTATACATTTACATAGGCACAAGAGATCAAATATGAAAAAGGGAAGCGAGGGAATAAGATGGGGAAATGGAAAAAGGCTGTTTTATCAGGAACGATTGCAACAGGTGTCATGATGGCACCGTTTGCGGTGTATGAGGCGCCAGTTACGGTAGCAGCTTCTTCGCAGGCATTTGACAATAAAGTTGTCAAAAAAATTGATGCTGAAACAATCTATCAGCACGTATCAGACCTATCTGTTGGCATTGGGGAGCGTGTAGCAGGTACAGCAGCAGAGAAAAAGGCGGTTGATTACATAGCTGCCCAGTACCGTTCCTACGGCTTAGACGTGGACATCCAGCCGTTTGAATTTCGAACGTATCAGGAAGCAAAAGAGGTTTCTGCTCAGGTGGCGGGACATCCCGAACAAAACTTAAAGCCAACTGCTTTCCAATACTCTCCTAATACGCCAGATGAAGGGTTGACGGGTGAAGTTGTTTTCGCTGGTTTAGGACAAGCATCTGACTTTACGGGGAAGGATGTAAAAGGAAAAATTGTGCTGATTGAACGAGGCACCATTCCTTTTGTTGACAAAGCAGCCAATGCAGCTAACGCAGGAGCAAAAGCAGTGCTCATTTACAATAATATATCAGGCACGTTAAAGAGCAGCTTATCTTCTACCGGAAAATTTGTGCCTACACTTGGAGTAACAAAGGCAGAAGGAGAACAATTGAAGGCTTTACTTGATGAAAAAGAACCAGTTACCGCTACGGTAAAAATTCTCGGTTCCGGTTTTGTAACAAAAACATCTTATAACGTAATTGCTACGAAAAAGGCTCATAAAAACCATGACACAGGACAAATCCTCTATGTGGGGTCACACCATGACTCGGTGCCAGGATCTCCAGGAGCGAGCGATAATGCTTCTGGCGTAGCAGTCAATCTTGAAATCGCCCGCGTTTTGAGTGATCAGCAAACGGATACAGAAATTCGTTTTCTGACGTTTGGAGCGGAGGAACTTGGATTGCTCGGTTCTTATCATTACGTTTCTACGCTAACGGAAGAGGAGAAGGATCGTTCGATCGGCATGTTCAATTTTGACATGGTCGGCAGCAAAAACGCTGGTGAGATGATTATGTTCACTGTAGACGGCCAGCGAAATGTTGTGACAAATACCGGTGCCTCAGCGAGCACGCGTGTGTATAAAGAGCTGACTTATGGAAAAGTGGGGCGCAGCGATCATCAGCCATTCCATGACAGCGGCATTCCGTCAGCTGCCTTCTCCTATGCACCGCTTGAGCCTGAGTATCACCAACCGACTGACACAATCGATCATATTAGCAAAGAAAAAATGGAAAACATGGCAAAGGTCGTAAGTGCTGGCATTTATCAAATTGCCCGCAAGGATACACCAGCATTAGAGCGATCTAACGTAGCGCCAAAGCCAGTAGAACCTCCATTTGAAGACCGTCCGCTTTAATAAAATACGGAGAAGGTCGTGTAATTGAACCTGACTTCACGAACAAGTTAAATAAAAAATGCACCCTGAAAATGATCTTTTGGGGTGTATTTTTATTTTGTAACAATTTTATGTTAAAACATTATGTGCAAAATTCAAAATAAGTCTTTATATCAAATAAAATTACTTTAAAGGTAAATGTTAACATTTGGAAGGATATCCTCCACCTGTTCAAGAAATTAAACAACAAAGGAGGATTCTATGAAAAGCTATGTTTCTATTTTCGTTCTTTTCATCATCATTTTAACAGGATGTGGCACTGAAAATGCACAAGGCACCAAACAGGAATATCAACAGGCAAAGGAGAACAATGACTTGCCGAGCCAGTTTGGAAGTGAAGCAGCAGGGAAGAAAATGAAGCCTGCTTTTCCTTACTGGGACCAGCCAGCTTGGGAACGAGGAGACATCATCATAGAAAAAGACATGAAGACGAATCTGTTAGATGGTTTATTTGTAAATGTTCCGGGACCGATACAACGCCCGAACCAGCTCGTTTCCGTTGAGTTGCAGAAGCTGCCGAATGGGACGAAGATGCAGCTTCTGCTAGAGGATTATGACTGGGAGAAGAAAACGTATACCTCCATACTTGAAAAAGAAGCAGTTAGACGACAGGATACTTTCCTTAAATTGCCTAACGAAGAAAATAAGGTATATCGTTTAACCGCGAATGTAGTAAATAAACAATCGGAGCAACTGTTAGATGCCGTCCAGTACCGCTTTTATGTGCCTTACCAAACAGCAGAGTTAAACGTTAAAATAACAGCTGAAGAAAAAGTGGCTGATCAATCTCTTGAAGTGAAAACAATGAATTGGGGGCCAGCTGATGTAGAAGTGAGTAAAACATACTCGATCAGCAAGTGGGAAGACAAGGAATGGAGGCTTGTTTATCCAAATGGCCCCCAAACCGATGAGTACGTATTTGAGCGACTGCCTCCAGGCGAAGAAATGAAGTCAGAGATTGATGTTTCGGATTTAAAGCCAGGGCTGTACCGGTTTGAAAATGGAATAAATGTAGGAAATACAGATATTGCCGGAGGAACAGTTTTGGCTGCTGTATTTGAAGTGGTGAGAAAATAGAAAAAGCCGGCAATCATAATGTTTATCATATAAAAAGCTCGCTAACCTTGACATTTGTCTCGTTTAGGCGAGCTTTTTTATATGGAGAGAACATTAATCTTTCGCAAGGTTGATGGCCGTTTGGGCTGCTTCGAAGTCTACTTGCAGCTGTTCATTTAACGCGCCTGGGTGATAGTAACCTTTATCAATCATATAATGGCTAATGTTTTTGTGTGTCTCGATTGCTGTTCTCAATTGCTCTCTTAATACCGATCTTAATTCGGGGGTAGCCGTTTCCGTAAGAGCGACTGCAAGGTTTCGAACCCCCGCTTTCGCTGAAATGAGAAAATCGGTAGCGATCACTTGATCGGTCATTCCACCCATTCCGACGAGGTTCTTTAAAATCGAGTTCATGAATAATTTCCTCCTCCCTGTAGAAAAGCCCGTAATTGCTGAATATGCTGTTGTCCGATGGTGGCATCATTTTCGAGCAGTATTTTCAGCTCCTGATCCTTTACTAACCCGCTCATCAACGCTGACTTCGTGACGCAAAGGTTTTTGAATGTCAGTAATTCGTGTGTATCTACTGTTTCATGCAGACCTAAAGATTTCCTCATCTTGTTCACTCCCCATTGGTTGTTTACTCGTTTAGGTTATGTAATCCTGTGATGATTATCCCTCTATATCAGTATGGCTTTCGTACAATGGGAAGTCTGTTTTTACAATAGTATAGATTATAGCTGGAGAGGGAAAATAAGACGGTTAAAGCAGCGGAGGTGAATACGATGGAACAAAAAGCAATGGGATATCATGAAACAATGGAAATTCATGAAATTTTTAATATGAAAACGACTTGCTTGCTTAAGTCTAAAATGATGCAAGGAATTTGTTTAGATAATGAATTAAAGGCTCTTATGGAAAAGGATGTAAAACAATCTGTGCAAGCCATTCAAGAACTTCAGGGACTCTACAAAAAGGCCCGGACTGATTACGTACAATGAGGTGAAAAAGATGAAAATGGATTTTTTAGATCCTGCTAATGCAGAAGGAATGCTTGAAAAAACGGATGCGGCCCTTTCATTAGATTTTCTGTTATCTATTAAAAACGGCATTCGCAATTATGCATTCGCCATTACTGAGACAGCCAGTCCGGAAGTAAGAGATGTGCTATGCCGGCAGTTGGAGCAAGCATTGAATTTACATGAAGAGGTTTCTGAACTCATGATGAAGAAAGGCTGGCTATATCCTTATGATGTAGGGAAGCAGGTAGAATTAGATTTAAAGTCAGCAACGATGGCGCTTGATATTGCTGAGATGACGCTCTTTCCTCTAGATACCGATCGGCAAGGGATGATGGCAACACCTGATAAGTAAAGAAGGAGGACTATTCGTGAAAGCTGTTACGTACCAAGGTTTAAAAAATGTGAGTGTTAAGGACGTAGAAGATCCAACAATTGAACGAGAAGACGATATTCTTATTAAGGTGACTGCTTCAGCTATATGCGGCTCAGACTTGCATTTAATTCATGGACTTGTGCCCAACATGCCGACTGATTATGTAATTGGCCATGAGCCAGTGGGCATCGTGGAGGAGGTAGGTCCGGGAGTCACAAAGGTAAAAAAAGGAGACCGTGTCATTATTCCTTTTAATGTCAGCTGCGGCGAGTGCTGGTATTGTCAAAACGACATCACGAGCCAGTGTGATAACTCGAATCCTCACGGAGACATGGGCGGGTTTTTGGGGTATTCCGAAACAACAGGCGGGTATGCCGGCGGCCAAGCCGAGTATTTGCGTGTCCCTTTTGGGAACTTTACTCCTTTTAAAATTCCAGATAACTGTGAAATAGAAGATGAAACATTGGTATTACTAGCAGATGCTGCATCGACTGCCTATTGGAGCGTGGATCACGCGGGAGTAAAGAACGGTGATACCGTGATCGTTTTAGGCTGTGGACCAGTCGGGCTGCTTGCTCAGAAATTTGCCTGGCTGAAAGGAGCGGAAAGGGTCATTGCCGTCGACCATCTTCAATATCGTTTAGAACATGCTAAAAAGACGAATAAAGTAGAAATCGTTAACATCGAACAGCATGAAAATACAGGGAATTATTTAAAAGAAACGACTCGTGGCGGGGCAGATGTTGTGATCGACTGTACCGGGATGAGTGGAAAGATGACTCCGATGGAATTTCTTGCGTCAGGCTTAAAGCTTCACGGCGGAGCGATGAGTGGGATCGTCATTGCTTCTCAAGCTGTAAGAAAAGCGGGTACTATTCAAGTCACTGGAGTTTATGGCGGACGATACAACGGTTTTCCGCTGGGAGATATTTTTCAGCGCAATGTAGATATTAGGACAGGACAGGCGCCAGTCATTCCAGTAATGCCTCATTTGTACGATATGGTGACTGAAGGAAAAGTAGATATAGGAGATGTCATCACCCATATTCTGCCGCTCGATCAAGCCAAACATGGATACGAGGTATTTGATACGAGAACAGACGGATGTATTAAAGTAGTTCTAAAGCCTTGAGGGGCTCTTTTAAAAAAGCCAGCAAAATTGCTGGCTTTTTTATTTTTAAATTTCCCCTCTCTATACAGTATACAAAATTGTTCTTTAACCAAAACTTGTGAGGAAGAGAAATGGATAAAATGGATCTATTAGGGGTGTGTCTGTATGCCGATCGTTTCTGTTATAGGATATGGAGAGTTTAAAGTAGAAAAAGGGAAAAAATTAGTTTTAGCATTAGAAGATAATGGTATTCATATCCTCCACCGTTGTGGAGGAAAAGCAAGGTGTACTACTTGCCGTGTGGAAGTATTAGCGGGTGAATATTATGAAACAAAAGAAATTGAAAAAAGTGCTCTTTCAGAAAAAGGGATTGAAGATCTTTTACGATTATCCTGCCAAGTCTATGTAAACGGGGATGTAACGGTTCGGCCAATCTTGACAGTTGAAAGCTCTGGCATGAATGCGGGCCCTAGACCAGCTGATTAACATCGTTGAGTACTTTAAATACCGATTTTTAATTAAATACTGAAAGCTCATTACATCAATATTCTGGAGGATAGATTAAAAAGCGCCCAAGAAAATAAAGAATTAAAGCATATGATTAATTGAAAGTTCATTTTTAAAAGTGGGGGCGTTTTTATGAACACAGAAACTCAAATCTTTCCAGAAGACCATTTGCATGACATGCGTGCAGAAGAGGAGCAGCCGATTGAGGCTGATAGCAGAATTGGTCGATTTGGCCGTCCGTTCGGTGGATTCGGTAGACCGTTCGGATTTGGGAGACCCTTTGGGTTCGGCAGGCCGTTCGGATTCGGCAGACCATTCGGATTTGGAAGACCGTTTTTCGGTCGGCCATTTTTCGGCAGACCGTTTTTTGGTAGGCCATTTGGATTTGGGTTTGGCTATCCTTTCTATCCTTACTATGGATTCGGAGGTCCTTTCTTTGGAGGACTCGCTGGAGGTTTGTTAGCTGGCGCTTTGCTAGCTCCATACGCGTACGGCTACCCATACTACGGCTATCCATACTATGGTTATCCGTATTACGGCTACCCATACTACTGGTAAAAAAGTAAAGAGATAGACGAATTCTGTTGTTCATAGTGAAAATGTTTTCGGTCAGGAGAAATTCTAACAGGTCTCTTGATAGGAAGGAACGATTTTTTACAAATTAACAGGTTTTTGTTTAGTAAGCTTAAACTAGAAAGATTTATCGTTGGCGGGTTAAGTCCAGTAATGCTAAGGGCTTAACCCGCTTCCTTTCTTGTGTCAATAATGAGGTAAATCACTAGCTTGTCCGATCAAAAATAAAAAAGGTTTCTTAAAAAGAGGAGAAGGGCACGCGCCCATTTTCTTGAATAATGAAGATTCTTTTTATCTATTTACTAGCCTATGCTTCACTTGGAAAGCAAAAATAATATTTCATTTTTACGGAGCAGTAGGTCAACAAAAGAATGGCCGTAATAATATCGATATTGCGCTGCGAAGAGGATATAAATTGGAGTTCATTTTGGAATTTGATATTTTTCCAATATGGTCACATCCTTGTATCCTAGTTTGTCCTAACTATGATGTGATGGTTTCTTAGGATGCTAGAGTTGATATAGGATATCTCGGAGCAAAATAGTTGTTATTTACTGACTATTCAGTTAGGTTGGAAGAAAGAGGGGAATTTGTGAAAGGGAGGGCTTGACAGTGAAAGCGATTGTTTTGAAGGGACTTGGGGGACCTGATCAGCTATCATACGAAGAAGTAATGACTCCTAAGCCAAAAGGAAATGAAGTCGTCGTTAAATTAAAATATGCTTCTTTAAATCGAAGAGATGTATGGATCCCGTATGGAAAATATCCTGGCATAAAGCTGCCGGCTATACTCGGGTCAGACGGAGCTGGTGAAGTGGCGGCTTTAGGCGAGAATGTCAAGAATATTGAAGTTGGCAGTGAGGTCATTATTAACCCTTCTTTGAATTGGGGAGAGAGCGATGCTTTTAACGGTCCCGATTATTCCATATTGGGAATGCCGACAAATGGAACCTATGCTCAATACGTTGCGGTACCAGTCGAGAATGTGTACCCTAAGCCGGAATACTTATCGATGGAGGAGGCGGCCGCTTTGCCGTTATCCGCTTTGACGGCTTATCGAGCAGTAGTAGTTCGAGGAGAAGTGAAGAGGGATGAGACGGTCTTCATCCCTGGAATCGGCAGTGGAGTAGCTTTATTTGCCCTCCAAATTGCAGCAGCAACTGGTGCAAATGTCTATGTCACTTCAAGCAGTGATGAAAAGCTTGAGAAAGCGAAAGAGCTTGGGGCGATAGGAGGAGTGAATTACCGTTCAGATACATATGTAAGAGATTTAAAAGGCGAAATAGGCGGCGCTGATCTTCTAATTGATGGAGTAGGTGGAAAGACTTTTAACGATTTAATACAATTGGCTAAGACGGGAGGAAGAATTATTAATTTCGGAGCAACGGCAGGCCCTGTGCCGGACCTTGTGCTTCCACGCCTATTTTTTAAACATTTAGATATCAAAGGAACCACGATGGGGAGTTCGCGGAATTTTGAAGAAATGCTTCAATTTTTTGCTGATCATGAAATCCGGCCGGTTATTGATCGGATATTCCCGCTGCAAGAAGCAGCTGAGGCTCAGCGCTATATGGAAAAAGGCCAACAGTTTGGCAAAATTATATTGGAAATTCCAGAAGGTGATGAGTAAGAAAAGACCTATTATTTCTTATAAGTGAACTTTTGATACGAATAGGGCTTTACGATACAATGGGTGCATGCAGCTGCATGCACCCATTGTATCTTCTTTAACTCCTGGCTCTGTTAATGGTAAAGGTTGTTTTTCAATAGTCGATTAAAATAAAAATCAACAATCAAGTATAATAGAGCCGAATTTTTTTAAGAGGCTGCTTAAAAGCAAATAAAGATAAAAGAGGAGAGAAGGAAATTGGAGAAAAGAACACCAATCACCGTTGCTGAAGCTGTACGAAAAGTGATGGCTGTAGCGGGCAGCGGAAAAAAAGAAACAATACATATTGATCAAGCCTATGGGCGGAGATTGGCGGAGAATGTGATTGCCAAGCATCCGGTCCCGCCTTTTGATCGCTCTCCATATGATGGTTTTGCGATCCGCGCCAAAGATTCTAAGACCGCTTCACGAGATCACCCGGTTACATTCCGGATTGCCGGCGAAATTGCAGCTGGCGATGTGTTTACAGGAGAAGTGAAGGAGCAGGAAGCCGTACGAATTATGACAGGTGCCCAAATTCCCGACGAGTGCGATGCGGTCGTTATGTTTGAACTGACAGCCGAACATTCAGATGAAAAGAATAAATATATGACGATTAAACGCCCATTCACGGAGGGCGATAACGTTTCCTTCGCTGGCGAAGATACAAAAGAAGGAAGAGTGCTCGTCGAAAAAGGAGAATCTATTAATCCAGGAGTGATGGCCCTTTTAGCGACATTCGGGTATAGTACGGTAGAAGTGGCGGAGAAGCCTGTTATTGGGGTATTTGCCACCGGGTCAGAGCTGTTAGATGTCCATGAGAAGTTAGAACCGGGGAAAATCCGTAATAGCAACGCCCATATGATTCTCGCCCAAATCGAACGGGCAGGAGCGGAGCCGCTGTATCTTGGTAAGCTGCCGGATCAATTCGATCTTTGTCTGTCAGCTATTCAAAAAGCGTTGGGGAAGGTAGACATGCTCATTACAACTGGAGGGGTTTCCGTAGGCGACTACGATCTTTTACCGGATATCTACAAGGAAATAGGAGCTAACGTGCTGTTCAATAAAGTAGCGATGCGTCCAGGAAGCGTAACGACGGTTGCTGAGACGAACGGAAAAATTTTATTCGGTTTGTCCGGGAATCCTTCCGCTTGTTATGTTGGGTTTGAACTGTTTGTCCGGCCGGTCGTTCTTCATCGTTCATTCGCCAAGGAGCCTCATTTGAAAAAGGTAACAGCTAGGCTAATGGGGGACTTCTTAAAGCCTAATCCGTTCACCCGCTTTGTGAGAAGTGCCATCGAGATAAAAGATGGCTGCTTAGAAGTGGATCCGAGTGGATTTAATAAATCGAATGCGGTTGCTGTGCTTGCCTATACTGATGTGCTCATGGTGCTTCCGGGCGGCACGAGAAATTTTAAAAAAGGAGACATGGTCGACGTGCTCCTCCTTGATTCTGATAAAGGCAGTGAGTGGCCTTGGGAGTGAATAAGCCCATTCTTCAAGTGACGGGCTATCAAAACAGCGGCAAAACGACGCTGATGATGGAGCTAATTGAAGAAGCTGCTCGCCAAGGATGGACAGTCGCTTCTTTAAAACACCACGGCCATGGCGGAACCCCGTCCCTTTCTGAAGATCTAAAAGATAGCGATAGGCATCGCCGGGCGGGAGCTCTCGCTGCGGGAGTAGAAGGCGGGGGGGTATTGCAGATCACGGCTGCAAAAGAAAACTGGCAGCTGGAAGAAATTCTTGCGTTATACCGCTCTCTTCCTGTTGATCTCCTGCTTGTAGAAGGCTACAAACAGGCAGAGCATCCCAAGATCGTCTTAATTAAAGAGGAAAAGGAGCTGAATTTGCTGGATCAGCTCCAAAATATTCAAGCGGTGATCAGCTGGCAGCCACTCTCTGTAAAGAATCAGGGTTATCCTGTTTTTCTGCTTGAGGAAAAAGAAACCTATAAAAGTTGGTTTGTCCGTTATGTAAAAGACTGCTTCTTTGCACAATAAGGGAATATCCCCCTGAAGATGGGGAAATCCCCCGATATGGAGAACACTATCTTTTTCTTATGATAAGAATCAGATAGTGTTCTTTTTATTTGTAAGGAGGAAGCAAAAAATGCCACAAACAGCCATTATCAAACAGAAGAAGGAACGATCCATTAACAATGCGTTTGCTTCTCATTATGCAAAGTCGATGTTTCTTACCGTCAGCGCCCTGATTCTTTTATCTTTTATCGGAACAAGAATGTTTACCCATATTGATTTAAACCTTTACGGTTACATGGTCGGAACGATCGTGTTTATCGGTGGCTTTTTCTACCGCTTCATCGCCTGGGGGGAGAGACCGCCGACAAAGATTTTCATCAAAAAAGGATTGAAGTTATTATTCCGTCCCACAACAGCTAAAACATCCGTTGATCACCTAGCGATCTATAATTTTATCTGGAATCGGGGAATTTACCGCTGGACTCAGCATATCCTGATTGGCTGGGGTTGTATCCTTTCCTGCTTTGTTACGTTTCCGCTCGTATTCGGCTGGATGTATTTCACAATGGAGGAAAATGGCTATTACACAGTGGTTGCTCTCGGAATGAACATTCTGCATGTAAAAGCAGACGGGGTGTTAGCCTTCTTCTTTTATAACGCCCTGAACTTTACAGCCGTTATGGTGATCATCGGAGTATGTATGGCGCTATACCGCCGCCTGAAAAATATGCAGGCACGCGCAGAGCAAAAATTCATGTACGATTTTCTCCCTTTATATTTATTATTATTAGTTGCGATTACAGGCTTACTGCTCACATTTATGAACATTTTCCTGCACGGTCAAGGACAGCCGATCATGTCACTTATTCATCAGTATGCCGTTATTGTTACACTGATTTATCTTCCTTTCGGAAAGCTTGCGCACATTCCTTTCCGCCCATTGAGTGTATTTGTCAAAAACTACCGCGAGCATTACGCGAAACGATCCATGAAAGAGTGCAAAGTATGCAGCGAGTCGTTCGTTTCCACAGAACAGTCTAATGATGTACGCGAAGTTCTCGGAACAAATGATATTCATTTTGATATGGAAGATGGTTTTAACTTAGCAGAATTATGCTTGCCATGCCGACGTAAATATCGAATCTCCCGTTTCTCCGGCATTGCGACTCACGAAATTAAAGTCAAGGAGACGAATCAGAATGCAAAGGGATAAATTTTTTAAAGAAATAGATAACTTAACACATCCAAATGAAAGGTTAATTAAAACGCATTGCAGCTATTGCGGCATGCAGTGCGGCATGAACTTGCGTGTTAACACGATCACGAACAAAATTATCGGGGTAGAGCCAAGATATGACTGGCCTGTCACGGTCGGTAAAATGTGTCCAAAAGGGGTGACAGCTTATCAGCAGACCAATCACAAAGATCGTTTGTTAAAGCCGCTCATTCGTGATGATGCTTCGCTGAAGGGGACGAAAGAAGGCTTTCGGGAAGCGAGCTGGGAAGAAGCTTATGATCTCATTGCTGCTAAATTTAAAGAGCTTCAAGAACAATACGGAAAAGACAGCTTATCCGTTTTCAGCGGCGTATCGATGACGAATGAAAAGTGTTATTTAACTGGAAAGTTTGCCCGTGTGGCTCTCGGAACACGTTATATCGATTACAATGGCCGGTTCTGTATGTCGAGTGCAGCAGGAGGATTCCTGCGCTCATTCGGAGTTGACCGCGGTTCCACTCTTCCATGGACTGATATCCATGAAACCGACTGTTTATTTATTGCGGGCAGCAACACAGCGGAATGTCATCCGACCTCTATGTTCCGCGTCTGGGCAGTACAGGAAAGGGGGGGCTATCTTATCGTAGCCGATCCGCGTGAAACACCGATCGCCAGAAGAGCAGATATCCATCTTGATTTAAAACCAGGAACAGATTTGGCCCTAGCGAATGGTATTTTAAATCTCTTAATCCAAAATGGCTATGCGGATGAAGAATTCGTTCGTCAACATACGAACGGGTTTGAAGAAACGAAAGAACTCGTTAAAGAATTTACACCTGAATACACAAGTGAACTTACCGGGGTTGCTATCGAGAAGATCGTCCGGGCGGCAGAGATTTACGGTAAAGCGCCGAATGCGATCGTTATGTTCGCAAGAGGAGTGGAGCAGCAGCATAAGGGAGTCGACAATGTGTCCGCTTATGTGAATTTAGCGCTAGTTACGGGGAAAATTGGACGGACAAAAGCAGGGGTGGCTACTTTTACCGGCCAGGGCAACGGCCAGGGCGGCCGCGAGCACGGACAAAAAGCAGATCTTTTACCGGGATATCGCAAAATTACCAATCCTAAGCATGTTCAGGAAGTATGTGATGTATGGGGCATTACACCAGAGGAAATGCCGGGACCGGGTGTTTCCGCTTATGAAATGTTTGAACTGATGGAGAAAAAAACGATTCGGGGCTTGTATCTGCTCTGCTCTAATCCGGCTGTTTCAGCGCCAAACCTTAACTTTGTTAGACAGGCCATGAAAAATCTTGACTTTATGGTTTGTGCAGATTTTTATTTATCAGAATCAGCAGAGTTTGCTGATGTTGTGCTGCCATCGGTTACATGGTCAGAAGATGAGGGAACGGTCACCAACTTAGAAGGGCGGATTATTAAGATTAATCAAGCTCAAGAGCCGATTGGGGAATCAAAACCGGACTGGAAAATACAAGTAGAACTAGCTGAACGGCTCGGAAGAGGAAAATATTTTTCACATTTACACACAGCAAAGGATGTTGCCGATGAATTCCGATTAGCTACTAAAGGCGGATATGCTGATTATTATGGGGCCACTTGGGATAAGATCGACAAGCAGGATGGAGTCTTCTGGCCTTGTAAAGATGAAAAGGATGCAGGAACACCCCATATGTTCCTGGATAAGAAATTTTATCATGAGGATGGCCGGGCAAAGATTTGTGCACTGCCCTATCGGCCGCCAGCGGAGGAGCCCGATGAACAATATCCGCTTCGCTTAACAACTGGAAGAGTCGTCTATCATTATCTGTCCGGCAACCAAACGAGACGAATTCCATTTTTGAAAGATATGTGCCCGGAACCATTTGTGGAAGTACATCCGGAAACCGCCTTAAAGTATGACATCAATCATGAAGAAAATGTTCGGCTGTTTACCCGCCGTGGAGAAGGAATCTACCGAGTGAAGATTACGGAAGCTATTCGACAGGATACAGTATTTGTGCCCTATCATTTCGGACATGAGCAATCTATCAATTTATTAACGATTGCAGCGCTTGATCCAATGTCACGCATGCCGGAATTTAAAGCGTGTGCCGCACAAATTGAAAAACTAGAACAAAAGAAGGTGCAATAAATGAAAAAGAGGCTGTATTTAGAACTGGAAAATTGCATTGGGTGCCGCTCCTGCCTTGCAGCATGTACCCAGTGCGGAGGACACGAAGAACGAAATCGAAACTATGTATACGACGTGAATCCTCTCGTTAACCGGCAGACGATGCCTCTTATGTGCCTTCACTGTGTGAATCCGGCATGTGCGAGAAGCTGTCCGGCCCAAGCGATTCAAATTCATGAAACAGGAGCTGTCTTATCGGCTCTTGTAGAAAAGTGCATTGGCTGTCAAAACTGTACGATTGCTTGCCCGTACGGCATTCCTAAATTTGATACAGAACAAAATTTAATGTACAAATGTGATTTATGTATTGACCGCACAAAAGATGGCATCCCGCCCATGTGCGCAAGCGTCTGTCCGACCAATACACTTCAATGGTTAACAGACGAAGAAATTGAAAATAAAAAGCAGCATAACCTTGATAACGGAAAATGGGTCACAAGCATGCCTTATTTAGAAGGAGAAACGAACGTCAAGATCAGCCTCCCAGGGATTTTACAAGGGGTAACAAAGCTGTTTTAGGAGGAATAAGCACGATGGACAAAAACAATAAGATTCCTTTTCAAGAAGATAACTATACTCATAATATCGAGCGTAACGGCGAACGAACGC
Source organism: Pseudobacillus wudalianchiensis (assembly GCF_001685015.1). GTDB lineage: Bacteria > Bacillota > Bacilli > Bacillales > Domibacillaceae > Pseudobacillus > Pseudobacillus wudalianchiensis. The sequence goes on along the minus strand of NZ_MAYT01000027.1, from coordinate 227,053 downwards.
TGGATCGCCGGGGATTTATGAAAACACTCGTCGGGGCGGCTGGCTTATTCGCTGTTTCTTCACTCCCATGGGGGGCGGTAGCAGCGAAGGAATTAATGGGGCTTAGCGATAAAGGCTATCCAAAAAAGAAAATTGCGGACGTCTCAAAAGTAGCGATTGGTGATTCCGTTAATTTTTCCTTTCCAGGTGAGCATGACAGTGCCCTGTTAATTAGACTTAGTGAAAACAAGTATGTTGCTTATCAAAATGCCTGTACTCATCTTCGCTGCCCGGTATTTTGGGTGAAGGAAAAGGGCGAAATGATCTGCCCATGCCATCACGGGAAATTTGACGCCCAGACAGGAGAGCCAACTGTGGGCCCGCCAAGACGTCCGCTGCCAGAAATTAAAGTAAAAGTAGAAAACGGCACAATTTATGCAGTAGGGGTGAAACGCTATGAAGCGTAGCTATCTGAGTGTGGCCGTTCTTTGTGTCATTTTGATGATGAACATCGTCTTTACCCAATTGATCGTTCACCAATATTTCTTTGAACATTATGTAACTGTTTTAATTTATTGCGGATTCAATATTTTATTATTTCCGATTGCTCTACTTGTTTATCAGCAGGATAGAAAGCGCAAAGGAGTGCATCACGATGAACAATGAAACCTATTTGGATTTTTGCTTTATCCGGCCTGAACAAGGCGAGTTCAAACAGGAGGTTGACCGGCTGCTCGCGGAGCTGTTTAGCGGCAAGCGGTTGAAATGGTATTTAGAAGAAAAGAAGCAGGATGGCCTTGAAGTGGTCGTTGCCGAAGTGAAGGGCATGAGTAATTGGTCCTCTGAAGAAGAGCTAGTCTTACATTTGGAAGACGAGGCGGACGAGCGCTTTTGGAACTATATACAAGGCTATCAGTTTTATATTTATCCATTCACGAAAGGGTGTGGCTCCTGCGGAACTCATTAATATAGCAGAATTGGATTCTTACGTATCCATTCCGGTCCAGTTAGCCATCCATGATGAAAATGGGACGAAGGCGCCGTGGTCGAAAAAAGTAATCGAACAGGTGACACTTTGCCCGGATGGCACCCATCTCCGTTTATATTTTGACCAGCATCATTTTCTTGCAATTCCGCGAATGAGTCAAGTAGTAAAAGATGATCGGCTGTGGATCGCTCACGACGAAGAAAATAAATTAATCTATATGATCCGAAAGGAAGAGACTTTCCATGAATAAAAAAGTTCAGCTGCCGTTGCAGACGCTAAACTTAACAGTTGGTTTTATGATTTGGGTTATTTTATCCTCCCTCATGCCATTTATTAAAGAAGACATTGCTATTCCGCCAGAGCAGCTTGCCTGGGTTACGGCGATACCGGTTATTCTTGGCTCTTTATTAAGAATTCCGCTCGGTTATTATGCAAACATATTCGGAGCACGTAAGATTTTCCTTGCTAGTTTCGTTGTTCTTCTTTTTCCTATCTATTATATTAGCCTAGCAGATAGTTTTGTGGACTTGATGATCGGCGGTTTATTCTTAGGGGTTGGCGGCGCCATCTTCTCTGTTGGTGTTACCTCATTGCCGAAATATTATCCGAAAGAACGGCATGGACTGGTAAACGGCATTTACGGAGCTGGGAACTTAGGAACAGCGGTTAGTACCTTTGCAGCTCCAGTCATCGCTTCGAAAATTGGCTGGTCTGCTACTGTGCAATTATATTTAATCCTAGTCGGTCTCTTCTTTGCAGCCAACTTCTTCCTTGGCGATAAAAAAGAGGAGAAAGTAAAAACACCATTAGTAGAACAGATCAAGGGTGTCTATAAAAATGAAAAAATGTGGATGCTTAGTTTGTTTTACTTTATTACATTCGGTTCATTTGTCGCTTTTACAATTTATCTGCCCAACTTTCTAGTCACAAATTTCGGTCTGGAAAAAGTGGACGCAGGTATGAGAACAGCAGGCTTCATTGTTGTGGCTACTCTCATGAGACCGCTCGGCGGCTGGCTGGCTGACCGTTTTCATTCATTGATTTTGCTTATGTTTGTGTTTGCTGGAGTGACAGGTGCTTCTATTCTACTGTCATTTGCTCCGTCCATCCAATGGTATACAGTGGGCTGCTTAACAATTGCTTTTTGTGCAGGCGCTGGAAATGGCATTATCTTCAAGCTTGTGCCAACATATTTTCATAAGCAAGCAGGGATTGTAAACGGCATCGTATCGGCAATGGGAGGACTCGGTGGCTTTTTCCCGCCTCTAATGCTGACATTACTGTTCAATTTAACTGGCCATTACGCGATTGGATTCATGGCTTTGTCGGAAGTAGCGCTCGTAAGCTTTGTATTAGTCATCTGGTTATATTTCCAGGAGAGACTCGACCTTTCCAAACAAATTATTAGCCATACAGCGGAAGGGCTGATTGTAACAGATAAGAGCGGCACCATTATTATGGTTAATCCCGCCTTTACTCAACTAACAGGTTATGAGGCAGATGAAGCGATCGGCAAGAACCCAAGCTTCTTAAAATCTGGTATTCAGACGAAAGAATTTTATGAGAAAATGTGGGGAGCGATAGCAGAAAAAGGATCGTGGCAAGGGGAAGTATGGAATCGCCGCAAAGATGGCCGTAATTATTTAGAATGGCTGACCATTAGTGCGATTAAAAATGAAGCAGGTGAAGTGAAGCAATATGTCGGCATGATTAGCGACATGACAGAGCAAAAATTAAATTGGTCAAAGGAGGGATAGGATGGAGAAAAAGCTGGTGGATCAAGAAATCAGCTCCTATATTATTCAGTTCCAAGAAGAAGAATTAAAGCGGATTGCTACGGAGCTCCATGAGGGGATAGGACAGACACTGTACGGTATTTACACTAGTTTAGGCTTTTTGGAAACCGGGCTGGATCAACCAGAGATGAAGCAGTATATGCAGGAAACCGCTTTACTCATGGAAAAAACAATTAATGAAGTACGGATGCTGTCAGTGGAACTTTATCCGCCAGCTTTGGAAATTGGACTAGTCCCTGCCATTAAAAGTTATGCTAAGCTATTCACATCGACTTATGGTATTATAGTAGAAATCGAGTCAAGCGGTACTCCGCAAGATATATCTAAAAGCGGGAAGCTCGTTTTATTCCGTGTTTGTCAGGAGGCGCTTGCCAATATTGCTAAATATGCTGGCACATCGTGCGCTTCTATTATAATAGAGTGGGAACCGTCTCTTGTAAAAATGCAAATACAAGATTACGGCGAAGGGTTTGACCTGAAGGAAGCATTAAAGAAAACATCAGGGCTTGCAGCGATGAAGGGAAGGATGGATCTCGGCGGAGGCACATTTTCAGCCGAATCCGAGATAGGGAAGGGATCTGCTATCAAGGTTTCACTTCCTCTTGAGCAGCCTTCGTAGTGCAGCGATTATTCATGGCAAATAAGATTAGGCTAAAGAGGAAAATAGCGGCCATTTAATTTAAGTCGTGGTCGATTCAAAAAGGCAAGCAATAAAAATTAAAGTGTTTCAATAGCCTGAAAGCCTCCATCATTGGAGGCTTTCAGTATTTTTTGGTTTAGTAAGGATTTATTGGCAGATAGAACGGGAAGTTAATAATGAGGGGGATTGCTATCATGATTAAAATATTACTTGTGGACGATCATTCTGTAGTCCGAATGGGGCTGAAAATGCTGTTAAATAATCATTCTGACATAGAGGTGGTAGGAGAGGCATCAGAAGGGAATGAAGGTATCCAAAAAGCGCTGGAGCTTCATCCTGATGTTGTCATAATGGATTTAAGCATGCCTCATGGAAAAGATGGCTTATCTGCTACGTCAGAATTAAAGAAGCAGCTTCCGCATGTTCATATTCTCATCTTAACGATGCACGATGATGAGGAATATTTATTTCAGGCAATTGAAGCCGGTGCTTCTGGCTGTTTGTTGAAGAGTGCGCCGCATGATGAGCTGTTATCTGCTATCCGGTCAGTCGCTTCAGGACAAGCTTACCTCCATCCATCAGCGACAAGAAGATTAATGGAAGAGTACATAGGTACGATACGGCAAAGTGGTTCAGGAGGGGGTTCGTATAATTCACTGTCAGATAGGGAAAGGGAAGTGCTAACGCTTATTGCTAAAGGCTATTCTAATAAAGAGATCGCGGAGCAATTAGTAATCAGTGTCAAGACTGTCGAAACACATAAAGGAAACTTAATGGAGAAACTGCAAATGAAAACACGGCCGGAGCTTGTGGCATATGCTCTGAAGAAAGGGCTTCTCGGCTATGGTATATAAGAGGAATCATTTATGATAAATAATACAGGGGAAGAGCAGCAAGTACTCCGCTTATTTGATCAATTAAGAGAGCGTATTTCCATTGATTTTGTGGCTCTTGCTTTTCAAAATGTAAAAGGAACAGACATTACGTGGCGCTATGCAGCCGGCAATAGCAACGATAAATATAAACGAATTACCGTTCGTTATGGCAAAGGAGTGGCTGGAAAAGTTATTTTAACTGGCCGATCCATTCTCGTTGAGGAATTTCCGCACAACATTAGTGGGACAGTACTAGATTACCCTATTATGCTCGCTGAAAAACTTGTATCCGTTTATGCAGTGCCGCTTTTTCCTTTTAACCATCCAAAGGGAGTCTTGCTTATTGGACGAAGGAACAAGGCAATATTTACGAAGAGAGAACAGTTGGACGTGCAAATGTTTGCGGAAGATCTTGAAAGTATCATAATGATCTGAAGCTCAGTTGGTATCAGGAAACAGTCATTGACCAGGTTTATTCAAGAGGGGCATATGACTGTTCGCAAATACGCTAAAAAAGACGAAATATGTGTAACGATAAGAGAATTTGAAGGAGTTGTTCGGCTTGTTGTTGAAGATAAGAAGAAGAACTCGAAGAAATAACAACCTCCGCGGGGTCGGTTTATTTAGCATAGAAGAACGAGCACGAGCAGTAAAAGAGACACGGATCGTGTCAAAGACCCTGCTTGAACAATAAGTCTTGCCACTAGAAAGGAAAGATAAAGAGATGCAAGGACGTTATTCAAGGCAAGAGCTGTTTTCTCCTATCGGCAGAGAAGGACAGAGGAAACTGAAAGAGAAGCATGTACTTCTTGTTGGTGCGGGAGCGCTTGGTACAGGAAATGCAGAAGCACTAGTACGAGCGGGCATCGGCCGTCTAACGATTATTGATCGTGATTATGTAGAGGAAAGCAATTTGCAGCGGCAACAGCTCTATAGTGAAGAGGATTCAAGGCTTGCGGTTCCAAAAGCGATGGCTGCACAGCAAAGACTAGCGGCTATTAACTCAGCTGTCACGGTCCAGGCAGAAGTGATTGACGCTTCCTACGCTGAATTGTTGGAACTTGCTGAAGAAGCAGATTTGATGATCGATGCCACTGATAATTATGAAACAAGGCTGATGATCAATGACGTCGCCCATCAGCTCGGTATACCGTGGATTTATGGAGCATGTACAGGAAGTCATGGAATGGTCTTCGTCATCCTTCCTGGGGAAACACCGTGTCTTCGCTGTCTATGGGAAAGAGGAGCAGTCGGCAGTGGTTATACGTGTGACACGGCGGGCATTATTGGGCCAGCTGCTACTCATGTCGTCTCTTACCAAGTAACGGAAGCGATGAAGATATTAGTAGAAGACTGGCAGGCTTTAAATGGGAAGCTCATTATGTTTGATCTTTGGAAGAATATGCATAAAGAAATTAACGTGAACAAAGTGAAAAGAAAAGAATGTCCTACGTGCGGAGAGTCGCCTGTGTATCCACATTTATCTCATGAAAATCTGACAAAAACATCAGTGTTATGCGGAAGAAATACAGTGCAAATCCGCCCGGCCGAGGCAAGAAAAGTGAATCTTTCAGAGTTAGAACAGACATTTGCAGGGCAAGGCTATCCAGTTAAGCGCAATCCGTATATGGTGACCATTCACTTTCCTTTGCATCGTCTCGCTGTATTTCACGATGGCCGCATGCTTGTGCATGGAACGAATGACCAGGCGGAGGCAAAAAAGTATTACACGAAACTATTTGGCTAGTTTCTCTTCTTTAGTCGACGGCTCCCTCACGGTTGTAATCACCGTTTTTGCCGCCCGATTTTTTAACTAAATAAGTTGGACCGATCACCATTCCTTTGTCTATCGCTTTGCACATGTCATAGACGGTCAAAGCACAGATAGAAGCTGCAGTAAGAGCCTCCATTTCCACTCCTGTACTGCCTTTTGTTTTTGTGGAAACGGTAATAGTCAGCCTGTAGTCAGGTTTTTCTTCTAACCAGTCAAATGCAATATCGACGCCGCTTATTGGGATTGGATGACACATCGGAATAAGGGTAGAAGTTTGTTTAGCTGCCATAATACCAGCTACTTGGGCGACAGCCAGAACATCTCCTTTTTTGATCGCATGGTTGTTAATTTGCTGATAAATTTGTTCATTCACAAGGATGCTTGTTTGCGCTGTAGCAGACCGGTGGGACGGTTGTTTCTCCGTAATATCGACCATCTTGGCTCTTCCTTGCTGATTAAAATGAGTAAATTCAGACATAAGATCCCTCTTTTCTGCAATGATTACCTTAAAGAAAGCTGATTTGATTGTAACATGGAAGGAGAATCAACTGAAATAAGAGAACTGTAATAAGTATATTTCCATGGGGAGGGAACAAGAATTGGAACGTTTGTTTATCGTAACGGATCAGCCGATTTCGGTTGAGGAAGTGACAAAAAAAGTAGTTCGTCCCGAGGCTGGGGCTATTTCTAACTTTATCGGGACAGTAAGAGAATACACACACGGCCGTCGAACGCTGTCGTTAACATATGAGGCCTATCAATCAATGGCTGAAAAACAGCTGAAAAGAATCGGAGAAGAGATTAAAGAAAAATGGCCAGATGCCAAAACAGCGATTACACACCGAACAGGCGATTTAGCTATTTCTGATATTGCCGTTGTGATTGCTGTCTCTACCCCTCATCGTAAAGATGCCTTTAGGGCAAGTGAGTATGCGATTGAACGAATCAAGCAAATTGTCCCTATCTGGAAAAAAGAGCATTGGGAAGACGGAGAAGAGTGGATTGGAAATCAATTAGAGACAGAAGCCTATCCGGAAGGAAAGCCAAAGGGGGAAGAAATTTATGATTAATGTGCTTTGTTTTGCCCACTTAAAGGAGCAGGTTGGACAGGAACAGTTAGAGCTTGCCCGTGATGAACTAACAGTGAAAGAGCTATTACAAGAATTGCATGAACAGCATTCGATTGATACCGATTCCTTAATCGTCGCCGTTAATGAAGAATATGCAGACGTGGACGATGTCATTAAGTCAGGTGATACAGTCGCACTTATTCCACCTGTGAGCGGCGGGTAAAAATATTGCTGGTAAAACAAAGGAAGCAGTGGGCCGGTGTTATTTTAGCAGGTGGAGAATCAAGAAGGTTCGGCAAGCCAAAAGCTTTTGCTAAATTCAAAGAAAAATATTTTTTTGAATATGCTATGGAGGCTCTTGCTCCTTTTGCCGATAAAAGAATGATTATTAGTCATCCCTCTCTTACGGATCGATTTAATCGCCGGGCAGCGGTCAAAGTCCTAGAAGACTTGCCTCCTTATCAGGGCAATGGACCACTCTCAGGATTGTACAGTGCAATGAAGCAGAGTGACGCTGAATGGTACGTCGTACTCCCTTGTGATATGCCGCTCATTACAGCTGAGGTAGTGAGTCAGTTGGCTGCTGCAGCCGATGAAAGCGTGGATGCTGTTATTCCGATTATAAATGGCAAAATCCATCCGCTCGTCGCGGTTTATCACCGGAGAGTGCTGCCTATTGTGACAGACCAGCTTGCTAGCGGGAATTATAGAATGATTGATATGATTAGAAAGATAACGGTTAAAGAACGAACAGAAGCTGATTTGCTGTCAGCAGATACATTATTCCAAAATATTAATACGAAGGATGCCTACAGCCAATTATTTACTGGTAAGTCATGTGATCCGCTAACATAACGGAAATTTGTTAAGCCAGGCGGCATCCAGAAAGGGGAATGGAATGGGACAAGTAAAAGACCAGTTTAACAGACCGCTCAGAGACATTCGAATTTCCTTGACGGATCAATGCAATTTTCGCTGCTCTTACTGTATGCCGGCTGAAATCTTCGGTGCAGATTATCCGTTTTTGCCAAAGGAGCAATATTTAAGCTTTGAAGAGATTATTCGTGTTGTCGAGGCGGCAACAGAACTGGGAGTAGAAAAAGTCAGACTAACGGGAGGCGAGCCGTTACTTAGGAAAAACTTGCCCGAGCTCATCCATGGTTTGTACACTAAAACGGCTATCAAAGATATTGCCTTAACAACGAATGGCGTCTTCCTGCCGAAATATGCAAAAGAGCTGAAAACGGCTGGTTTGGAACGAGTGAATATTAGTATGGATGCAATTGATGATGCGATTTTTAAAAGAATGAATGGCCGCTCCGTTAGTGTAAAAACCGTCTTAANCAAAAGAGCTGAAAACGGCTGGTTTGGAACGAGTGAATATTAGTATGGATGCAATTGATGATGCGATTTTTAAAAGAATGAATGGCCGCTCCGTTAGTGTAAAAACCGTCTTAAAAGGCATTGAAGCAGCCAAAACAGCTGGTTTGGGTATAAAGGTCAACATGGTCGTCAAAAAAGGTGCCAATGAAGAACAAATATTGCCAATGGCCGCTCACTTCAAGGAGGAAGGCATTCCGCTTCGGTTTATTGAATTTATGGACGTTGGAAGTACGAATGGCTGGCAGCTCTCTTCTGTTGTATCTAAAAGAGAAATTGTTGAGCTCATTAACAGCCAGTTTCCAATAGAGCCTGCTGATGAAGCGTATTACGGAGAAGTGGCAAGCCGTTTTCGCTATAAAGATGGCAGTGGTGAGTTTGGTGTCATTTCTTCTGTAACCGAGTCATTTTGCTCTACATGTACGCGAGCAAGGGTATCAGCAGATGGAAAGCTGTATACTTGTTTGTTTGCGGCAAAAGGTACGGACTTAAAGCCTGTCCTTCGTTCCTCAGGATCAACAGAGGAAGTGAAGCAATTTATTGCTTCTGTTTGGCACAAAAGAACAGATCGTTATTCTGATGAGCGAACAGAAGAAACCGCTAAAAACCGGCCGAAAATTGAGATGTCCTATATTGGCGGTTAATGAAGAAAGGAAGTGATCTCCATGAGTGAAAGACAAGTGCATGCTCATAAAGAACAAGCAGCAAAGCATGTTGTTTGCCAGATCATCACAGTTAGTGATACGCGTACAGAAGAAACGGACAAGAGCGGAAAAAAGATTAAAGAGCTCCTGCTTCATAACGGCCACTCCGTCGCGCACTATCAAATCGTACCTGATGACAAAGCGAGAATTGAAGAGTTAGTTCTCCAAGGAATTGAAGATGCTGACATTGAGGCTGTGATACTTAATGGGGGCACTGGTATTGCCAAGCGGGATGTGACGATTGAAGCTGTCACGCCTTTATTTGAAAAAGAGCTGAAGGGATTTGGAGAATTATTCCGTTACCTTAGTTACACAGAAGACATCGGGTCAGCGGCTCTTATGTCTCGGGCTGTAGCTGGAGTCGCTGAAAGGACGGTTATTTTTTCGCTTCCGGGCTCGACCGGGGCTGTTGCTCTCGGAATGGAGAAGTTAATTTTGCGTGAGATTGGTCATATTGTAACGGAACTAAATAAAAACCAATAAATCGTCTTGCCTGTCAAAGAGCTAAAGGATCCTTTTACTCTTTGACAGGCTTTTTGCTTTATTCAGACGAGTATGCTCAATTGGTTTAATGGTGTTCCCAAAGAAGGATAAGCTGTTGCTATCCTTCTTTTTTTATGCCAAATTGCGAAGCGAACTTACTGAAGACAAATTGGCGGGAGGAAAATTTTTCACACTAAGGGAATTTCCGCAGAAAGATGGGGACTTTCCCTGATAGGCTGGTAACTGGCTTTAACATATGATAAAAGCACAATAAAAATCATTTAATTGGGAATGTAAAAGGGTCGGGGGGATAAAATGGATGAACTATTAGATAAAAGTCGTCCGGGACAATATGTTGTTTTTGCAATTAATAAGCAGCTTTGTGCCCTTTCTATAGAGGAAGTGATGGAGATTATCCGCATTCAGCCGATCACCGATGTACCGGAAGTAAACGATTATATTGCAGGCGTTATTAATCTGCGAGGAAATATTATTCCTGTTGTTAACTTACGGAAACGTTATGGGATGGAAGCGGTATCTTTTCAGAAGAAAACAAGAATTATTATTGTGAATGATAAGACAGGGGATATTGGTTTAATTGTCGATGAGGTTGCAATGGTGACTTATGTGGAAGAAGAGAATTTAGAGCCGCCGCTTGATGTATTTAATTCCATTGAAAAAGAATGTTTTAACGGATTTGTTAAACGTGAAGGCCAGCTGATTGGCATTCTTAATCTGAAGAATGTTCTTTATCCGGCAATAAGCAAGGAGGTGTAAAGAATGGATATGGATATGTCTCTCTATCTGGGGGCGTTCTTAGATGAAGTAGATGAACAAATACAAGTTCTTGAGGAAGAAGTATTAAACCTTGAGCAGGATGGGGAAAATCTTGATACGATTCAACGAATTTTTCGATCAGCACATACGTTGAAAGGCTCTTCAGCCGCTATGGGATTTGACAAGATGAAGGAGCTAACCCATAAGGTTGAGAATGTGTTTGATTTAATTCGTAATCAGCAATTAAAAGTAAATACAGAAATTATCAACCTTATTTTTGAATCAATTGATGCGATTAAGCAACTAAAGGAAGCCATTTTAAACGGTACGCTTGAAGAAGCGGACGTCTCGGATTTAACGGGGCGCCTTGAACAAGTAAAAACAAATGCAGATGAGAGTGAGACAAAGAGCAAACCGGCACAAGAAACCGCAAAGAGTTCGTCAGAGGACGTTATTTATCCAGATGTAAAGTTTGATCAATATCAAGAAGAGATTGTGAAAAAAGCATTTGATATGAATATGAATGTGGTGGCCGTGTATGTCTCCATTAATGAAAAAGCTATGCTGAAATCGGTGCGTGCTTTTTTAATTCACAATAATTTAAAAGAAATTGGTGAGATTGTCGCTTCTTATCCAGAAGCGGAAGTGATTGAAAATGAAGAAGCTTTTACTGGGAATCTCGTTTACCTCGTCGTGACAGAGTCAAAAAATCAGGATGTATTCAAAGCGATCCAAGGTATTTCGGATATTCAGGCTATTCATTTAACTGATGTAACGAAGGACAATCTGAACAGTTTCTTAGAAGGAAAGAAGCTAGAGGTAACCGGACGGAAGAAGATGGAAGAAACCAATCAAACACCGGTCCGGGCAGAGGCAAAAGTGAAAGTGCAGCAAACAGTTCGGGTGGATGTCGACCGCCTTGAGAATCTCCTTAATCTTGTCGGCGAATTAGTCATCGGACAGACAAGGTTGGCTGACATTAAGAGCCGGTTTGAAAGCCGTTATCCGAATGATGCGGATGTAGAAAACTTCCAGGAAGCAACGAATAACCTTAGGCAAATTGTGAGTGAGCTCCAGGAAGGAATGATGAAAACCCGGATGCTGCCGATTGAACAATTGTTTAATCGTTTTCCGCGTATGGTTCGGGATATTTCACAAAAAGCCAATAAAGACATCGAATTTATTTTGGAAGGAAAAGAAACGGAGCTCGATCGAAATTTAATTGAAGAAATTGCTGATCCTATTATTCACTTGCTTAGAAACTCGCTTGACCATGGCATTGAATCCCCTGAAGAAAGGGAACAGATCGGTAAACCTCGCAAAGGAACGGTTCGCCTGAAAGCAGCCCATGAGGAAAACCATATCGTCATTTCTATTTCGGATGACGGAAGAGGAATCGATGCTGAAAAAATTAAACAGTCAGCCGTTAAAAAGAACATGATCACAGAGGAGGAAGCAGAGCGCATCAGTCCTAAAGATGCTGTTTTCCTCATTTTTAAATCAGGGGTTTCTACGGCGAAAGCGATTACTGATATTTCAGGGCGCGGCGTTGGAATGGATATTGTGCGCAGCCATATCGAAAAGCTAAACGGCATGATCGATATTGAAACAGAGGTTGGACAAGGAACGACCTTCATCATTAAATTGCCGCTTACGTTGGCGATTATTCGTTCACTGCTCGTTCAAATGGGAGAAAAACAATTTGCGGTGCCACTGGCTAATGTCCAGGAGATTATCCGGCTCGATAAAGATGAAATCCAAACCATTCAAAACAAAGAGGTTGGTGTTGTTCGGGGCCGTGTTCTACCTCTTATCCGTCTGCATCGACGATTAAAAGCTAGCGAGGATACACTCTTACAAAAGAAAAGACTTTTTGTAGTCGTCATCGGTTTAGCAGAAAAAAGAGTTGGCATCGTGATTGATAAACCACTTGGCAATAGAGAAATTGTTATTAAGCCGCTTGGACAGTATATCGGTATGCCGAAGTATATTGCTGGCGCCACGATTATGGGAGACGGAAGTGTGGCGCTCATTTTAGATGCGGGAGCGATCGTATATGAGGAAGGAACGGCAGAACCATCAGGTCATGGTGCTATCGAGAAAATGGTAAAGAAACAATCAGAGCAAACGATTCAGCTAGCAACCTTTAAACTCGGCAATGAAGAATACGGACTGCCTGTCGATCAAGTAAAAGATATCATTACCGTGCCTGAACTTACACCAGCTATGAACTCACCGTTTTCCATTATTGGCATGATGAACTTAAGAGGAAACATTATGCCTGTTATGGATCTGCGCCGGCGCCTTCATCTTGCAGAAGGCAAATTGACGAGAAAATCAAGAGTAATTGTCACTGAAACAGCAGAAACACCGATTGGCCTGCTCGTTGATCAGGTTGTTCAAGTAATGAAAGTAAATAAAGAAACAACGGAGAAAGCAGCCACTCATGAAAACAAGCCGGATGATCGTTACATCCAAAGCGTTTGTAACTTGGGGGAACGGCTCGTTATTCTGCTCCATCTTTCCTCTTTGTTTAACATAGAAGAATTAACAGAGAGTGCCCTATTACAACAAGTGAAGGAGAAATAATTATGTCATGGCTTAAAAATGCCCATATAGCTAAAAAGATTATTACACTGATTACGACTTCCTTATTATTTATTATCGCCGTCGGCGGTTTTGGTTATTATAACATGTCACAAATGGCTGACCGTTCAAACACCCTTTATCAAGACCGATTGCTTCCAATAAAATGGATTAATGATTTACGTGCACAAACACGTGCAAATGAAGCGCTTGTAAAAGAATATATCTTAGTGAAGGATCAACAAAAGGAACAAGCAATTTTAGATGAAATTCAGAAACGTTACAAGAACATTGAAAATGATCTATCACTTTATAAAAAAACGAATTTAATGGACTATGAAACAGAGCGATTACCTCAAATTGATGAAGAATTAAAGCAAATTCAGGAGAAACGCCAGCAATTATATGCTCTAAAAGCTAAAAGTGGACCAGATGCAGCTTTTCGTTATTATGAACAGAATTTAAAGCAGCTGCTTAATGACTTAAATGTTACTTTACAAGAGCTGGCTGACTACAACGCCTCTTCTGCTGAAAAATTAGTTAATGAAATTAATAGCAAGGAAAAGACTACTTCTATTTTCATGGTGATCGTCATTTTGGCTTCTGCCGTTATTGCATTGATGTTGGGATTAACGATTTCTCGGATAATTACAGCGCCAATGAAGGATATGGTTGAGAAAATGGCGAAAGCCAAAGAAGGAGACTTAGCCGTCCAAAGTGATTATCAATCAAAAGATGAAATTGGCGAATTAGTCCAATCGTTTAATCAAATGATCGCTGGGATGCGAACAGCTATTGCAGAAGTAAATGAGAGTGCTTCTAACCTTGCTGCCAATGCAGAAGAAATTTCTGCAAGTACAGAAGAAGTCGCAACAGGTACACAGCAGCAAGCGCATGATGCCGGAACGTCTGCTGATATGGTTACTGAAATGGCCACAGCGGTACAAGCGGTTTCCAGAAACACAGAAGACGCAGCTAATCTTTCTGAAAAAACACTAGAGGCAGCTCAAGCTGGTGAAAAAGTGATCAATGAAACGATCACTGGCATGGAGCAAATTAATGCCAGTATTCAAGACTTGGCTGACAAATCAGTTCAAATTGGTGAAATTATTGAAGTGATCGACGATATTGCCGAGCAAACGAATTTGTTAGCTTTAAACGCGGCGATTGAAGCAGCACGTGCAGGTGAAGCAGGAAAAGGATTTGCAGTAGTCGCTGATGAGGTTCGCAAACTGGCAGAACGAAGTGGGACAGCAACAAAAGAAATTTCTGAACTTATCGTTACAATTCAGGAAAATACAAAACGTTCGGTTGAAGCGGTTGACAGCGGCAATGGTAAAGCAATCCAAGCAGGGGAAACCTTCGGAACGATCTTATCACTTGTAAAAGAAAATGCATCTAAGGTAATTGAAATTGCTTCTGCAAGCGAGGAACAAGCGGCGCAAGCACAAGAAGTTCTGTTGTCTGTGCAAAACATTGCCGCGGTTTCTGAAGAAGCAGCAGCCAGTGTTCAAGAAACGGCTTCTACAGCAGCGGACTTGGCAAGCATGGCAGAGAGCCTCAATCACCTAGCTGCTAAGTTCAAAATTTAGTGAGAGACTTGAAAGGAAGAAGAGAATGAGTCTCCAGTTTAATTGTATAGAAATGCCAATCAAAACAGAGAAAGATGTATGGGAAGCAATGAAAAGAAACGATCAGTTGGCGGAAAAACTTGGTTTTCCGCCGACTGTCCAAATCATGCTTCGACTCGCTCTCGAAGAAGCAGCCGTTAACTCCCTCGAATATGGGAGAGGATCAAGTCACGAACCTGTACATCTCAGCTGGAATGTCGATAACCACACGATTAGAATTTCTCTAAAGCAAAAAGGAAGCCGCTTTTGTATTGGAAAAAAAGAAGAGGTAAATGTGTCTTCTTGTGGAAGAGGGCTTCAATTAATATTAAATATTATGGATAAAGTCTGGCTGGATGAAAAAGAAGGCTATGTCATTTTTCATATGCAGAAGAGTTGTCATTAAGGGGGAGAAAGAGTGAAAATAGAAAGCTTTAATCGTATACAAGTGATGCATTGGGAAGAAGACATTACGTTAAAGAATATTGAGCTGTTCCGGGCTGCTATGCTGAAATTTACGGCAGGATCGGTAGATTATTTTGTTCTTGATCTAAAACCAATACAGTACATCAATAGTGCTGGACTTGGAATCATAGCTGAAAGTGTCATGAATATGCGTAAGCAGCAAAAGGATATGGCGATTTCAGGGATTGGCCAGTCCATTGAAGAAATTTTTGCAATTGTAAAGTTTACAGCGTTTATTAAATTGTTTCCTGATATAGAAGCAGCTATTAACTTTTTTGAGGCAGCTCAAAATGACAATCCCTCCATTTGCTAGCTCCGGGAAAGGGGAAGGACCGGCAATGAAGCTTACGAAACCATTGACGGCCTCTTTATCAGAAGCGAGTGAATTTTTAGCTGATCGTCTTTTCCAAAGCATCATGGAAGGCGTGATGGTGACAAACGTTGAAGGAAAGATCCTGTTTATTAATCCAGCCTTCACTGAAATTACCGGTTTTGATAAAGAAGTAATTGGCTTAACACCGAGAGTGATTCGGTCTGGGAAACATAGTGAGGCTTTTTATAAAAATATATGGGACTCAATCGCTCGACATGGTCAATGGAAAGGAGAAATTTGGAACAAGAGAAAAGATGGCCAGTTTTATGTTCAGTGGACGACGATAACCGTGATCAAGGATGAGAAAGGGAAACCGCTTTTTTATGCTTCTGTCTTTACGGATATTTCAGCCAAAAAAGAAGCCGAGCAACAACTCCAAGAAGATTTAAGGTTAGCTCGTAAAGTGCAAAAAGAGCTGTTAAGCCAGCCAATCAGAAATCAAGATATTCATATTACAGGGGCTTATTTGCCTTCAACAATGATTGGTGGTGACCTGTACGTCTGGTACCAGCTGAATGAGCATGAATATAGCCTATTCGTGCTAGATGTCATGGGACATGGCATTACTTCTGCTTTGTTAGCTGTTTCTATCCGTTCGCTTCTTCGATCTGTTTTATACGAAACAGTGAAACCCGCTAATGTGTTAGAAAAAATGAACAGCCATGTTTATAGTTTATTTAAATCCCAGCAAGCAACGTTACGCACGTATTTTATTTCGGGGATTTATGTTCACATTGACACAGACGCAAAACAGATAAGGTATGCGTCAGCTGGTCATCCACCCGGACTATTTATTGACTATACAGGCGATGTGACAGAATTAGAGAGTAGTTGTCCTCCGTTAGGAATGATAGAGCAGATCGAAGTGAAGGAAGGACAGTTTGATTATGAAGGAAGAGCAGTGCTAGTTTTATATACAGATGGCTTGATCGAGCATGGGGAACAGACGGTAGGAGCAGCTATTGAGGAATTAAAAAAGATGGTCAGACAGCATCGTCACTTGGAATCAGAACAGATTATTTGTCAATTGCTCAAAGAAAAAAAATACTCCCGAAATCCGAACACTTTTGAGGATGACATAACGATCGTGACGGCCATTCTCTATTAACTTAATTTGACCAATAGTCGGTCTAATGTCACAACCTATCCGCCTTCTGCTTATTGACTTATTGGGCATATAGTTCTATGATAATCGTATAAAGATCATGGACTTATTTTACATATTGCCTTTAAAGTGGAAGCGATGAATAGTCATTTGTAAGTGGGCACTTGAATGGCTTGGAGCGAGTAGTGCAACCGACTCTTTTTTAGAGTCGGTTTTTTGCTTGCCTTATAGATAAATATAGAATAGAAAAGAGAGATCTGCCATGCCTAAATATTCCCTTTTGAATAATCCTGATAACAGAGAAAGTGAACAGTTCGAGGTGGTTTTAAAAGAACTGACAGATGTTAAATATGCGCTTGATCAGTCTGCTATTGTAGCCATAACGGATCAGCAAGGAAAGATTTTGTACGTAAACGAGCAATTTTCTAAGATTTCAAAGTACAGCGAGGAAGAATTGCTGGGACAGGATCATCGAATTTTAAATTCCGACTATCATCCTAGCTCCTTTTTTAAAGAGATGTGGGCAACGATTGGGACCGGCCGTATTTGGAGGGGAGAGGTAAGAAATCGAGCAAAAGATGGTTCTTTTTATTGGGTCGATACCACAATAGTGCCTTTTCTAAATGAGAATGGGAAGCCTTATCAGTATGTGTCTATACGAAACGATATTAGCAGCCGCAAACAAATAGAGGAAGAATTAAGAGGGAGCGAAGAAAAGTACCGTCTTATTACAGAGCATTCATCTGATTTAGTTGCAGTGATCGATAAACAAGGGGGTTTTCGATACGTTTCTCCCTCTCATGCTTCCTTGCTCGGTTACGATCTGGATGTATTAGCATCGGGACAGTTGTGTCAATTTGTTCATGAGGGAGATAGTAAAAAGGTTTTGGCGAAGTTAGATAAGCTGGCTGCTAAAAAGAAAATCTCTGCTCAGCTTGAGTTTCGTATCCGAACCATTCGCAACGAATATAAGTACATGGAAACAAAAATTAGCCCTATCTTTAAAAACGGAGAAATTGAAAGCTTCGTATTAGCGATGAGGGATGTAACGGAACGAAAAGAATCAGAGCAAATGGTTTATCATTTAGCTTATCATGATACGTTGACAGATCTTCCGAATCGCCGGCTCTTCATGCAGCAGTTGCGAAAAGAAATAGAACGGGCAAAAAAAACCTCATCCCAGTTTGCTGTGATGTTTCTTGATTTAGACCGTTTTAAATTTGTCAACGATTCATGGGGCCATGAAACGGGTGATTTCATTTTGACAGAAGCGGCCCGTCTTATTAAAAAGTCCGTTCGTACAACCGATTTAATCGCCCGCTTAGGTGGCGATGAATTCACGATTTTGCTGAGAGATGTTCAGAACGCGGAAGAACTTGAGCGGTTAGCCAAAAGAATTCAATCCAACTTTCAAAAGCCGTTAAAGGTCGCAGAGCAGCAATATACCCTTTCCTGCAGTGTAGGCATCGCTCGTTTTCCGGAGCATGGAGAGCAGCCGGATGAGCTGCTAAATAAGGCGGACTCTGCCCTTTATTTTGTAAAAGAACGAGGGCGCAACGGATACGCTCTGTTTAAAACTGAAATGGAAGAAAAATCATTAGAGCGGATTTTACTAGAAAATGAGATGAGAAAAGCTATTGAACTTGAGCAATTTCATATTGATTACCAGCCTAAAATGGACATTACAAACAACGAGGTCATTGGAATGGAAGCACTTGTCCGCTGGCATCATCCAGAGCTTGGGCGCATTCCTCCCAATAAATTTATTCCGCTGGCTGAGGAAACTGGCTTGATCCTTCCTCTTGGGGAATGGGTGCTCCGCCATGGGTGCAAACAAAATAAAGAATGGCAGCGTAAAGGCTATAAACCGTTGAGAATATCTATTAATATGTCTGTCCGTCAACTGGCCCATCCAAACATCGTGGAAAAAATTCAAGAGATTTTAACAGAAACAGAGCTGGACCCAGAGCTGCTGGAGCTTGAGGTGACAGAAAGTGTATTTGCGGATTTCGATCATGCGGCAGATACTTTACAGCAGCTTAGAGATTCAGGGATTCATATTTCGATTGATGATTTTGGCACCGGGTATAGTTCATTTAGCTATATTAAGTACTTACCTGTCGATACGTTAAAAATTGATGCTTCTTTCATTCGCGATATTCACCATAATGAAGAAAGTCAGGCAATTGTGCAAGCTGTCCTGACCCTAGCACGGACACTTGGCATGAATGTTATTGCCGAGGGAGTGGAAAGCAAAGAGCAATTAGCTATACTGCATGAGGACGGCTGTAATCAGGGGCAAGGATTTTTGTTTAGTAAGCCGCTGTCTGGCCAAGATTTTGAAACATATTTAATAGAAGCCCATAAAAAGCAGGAGAGTAACGACTAAATTAATAAATTTTAAATAAATTCAGAGGAAATGAATACACTGATGCTTTAGCAACTGGCAGAATGAGTCGATAAAAAGTGAATTATCTGTGATGGCTTATAAGGTTCGCATGCTAGCCAAACGTATAAAGAAATCTAAAGGTGTATACCTCAGGATAGAGGAGAGGAGCGTTTGTCTTTGAGTCAACTAGCAACGAAAAATGGATTTTGGAAAGTAAATAGAGGGGGAGTCATTATGCCCCTTTTGTTCTTAATTCCTGTCTTGTTTTTTCGCGAACCATTATTTGCTGTTTTTAAAGAGCAGAACTATATCACGCTTCATTTAATTTTTGAAATTTTTATCATTGCCTCCTCCTTTACAATTGCTATTCAGGCATGGATGGTCTTCCCGCATATTATGTCCAATCAGCGACTGTGGCTGGGAGCGCTATTCTTTTCCATTAGTTTGCTGGAAGTCCTTCATACGATCACTTATAAAGGAATGCCATTCTTTTTAATAGAAAGCACGCCGTATACAGCTACTTGGTTTTATATGGTTTCACGGCTGACGCAAGCTTTAGGACTATTTTTAATTATTATATCGACGGAAAAGCAAGTAAACTCAAAGTATCGGTGGCTGGCCTATAGTTTTGCTTTCATTTATTTCTTGAGTTGGACGACTATTATTTATCATCCCGCCAAGCTCCTGCCTGAATTAGTGGTAGAAGGGACAGGCACTACAGTGATAAAGAACAGCCTGCAATATACGGCCATTGTGCTGCAATGTCTCTGTATTGTTTTTTTAATTAAGAATTTTAGAGAGGCAAAAAATCGCAATTTTATGATGATCGTTGCTTCTCTTTACTTAATGATTGGTGATTCGATGTTCACTTCTTATAAAAGTGTATACGATATTGCCAATTTCATCGGCCATTTATTTCAGCTGCTAGGTTTTTATTTTTTGTTAAGAGCGTTGTACTATACGGCGGTAGAAGAACCGTTTCAACTGTTAAAACAGGCGGAACAGCGATTAAGGAAATCCGAGGAGTCGCTTCATTACATGGCTTATCATGATGAATTGACGAAATTGCCGAACTTTCGTTATTTTAAAGAGAAGCTGGCCGAATTGCTAAAACGGGAGCCGCAAGAGAAGACAGCCATTCTTATTATTGAAATTGACCGCTTTGATGCGATGAATGAGTCGCTTGGCCATTCCTTTAGCGATTTAATTTTGCAATCTGTTGCTGCCCGCTTGCAGGAGACCGATTTTCATAATGGATTTCTCGGAAAGATGAGAGGGAAGGAATTTACACTTTTTTTCAAGTCGATAAAAGATAAAGAGGAAGCAGCAACTATTTGTCGAAAGCTCCAAAAGTTGATGGCAGAGCCTTTTCGAATCCAGCATTTACAGCTGAATATCACCTTGAATATGGGAATTGCCTTATATCCGGAACATGGGAAAAATGCAGATGAACTTTTAAAGCATGCGCAGGTTGCTAAGTTTGAAGCACAAAATGAGTTCAGCCGTTATGCGTTTTATCATTATGATATGGATGAGCAGCTGATGGACCGATTAGTATTAGAGCATGATTTACATAAAGCACTTGATAAGGGAGAGCTGTACCTTTACTATCAGCCGCAGGTGAATTTGCGTGAAGGACGTATTGTTTCGCTAGAGGCATTAATTCGCTGGAAGCATCCGGAGAGAGGATGGGTATCCCCAGGGGAATTTATACCGATTGCTGAAGAAACTGGACTCATCGTGCCAATTGGAGAATGGGTGCTAAGAACGGCTTGTAAGCAGCTGAAACACTGGCATAATCAAGGCTTCTCTGACTTAAGCGTCGCCGTAAATCTATCTACCCGGCAGTTTTTCCAGCGGAATCTCGTTGATTTAGTAGAAGACAGCTTGAAAAAAGCAAATCTGCCGCCGCGCTATTTAGAATTAGAAATTACAGAGAGCATGACGATGAATGTTAGTTATGCAACTGATATTTTAGCCGAATTAAAGCGGTTAGGTGTGCGCATTGCCATAGATGATTTTGGAACCGGCTATTCCTCCTTGTATTACTTGAAAGACTTACCGATTGACTGTGTAAAAATCGATCGTTCATTCGTTCGTCATGTCCGGACAAATAAACATGACGCTGCCTTGATTGCGATGATTATCTCGATTGCCAAACACCTGGAACTAACCGTTATAGCTGAAGGGGTGGAACAAGTTGACCAGCTTGAATTTCTCTGGAAAGAGCACTGTCATCAAGTGCAGGGATACCTTTTTAGCCCGCCAGCTTCTTCGGAGAGATTAAGTGCTGAGTACGAGGAACTGCAACAGCAATCCAAAATATATTGTGATCAATTAAAGCATGTACAAGCAGGAAATAGATAAAACGAATAAGACCTCTGGCTACTAGGTGTGAATCATTAACAGCAAGTAGCTAGGGGATTTTTGTGTTAAAAAGAGCAGGGCTGTCCAGCTGCAAAAGAAAGTGGCTTGATCCTAATATAAAGTCATTGGTACTAGTATTGAATGGTTATTTTCTTGTACGGCGGATAGGACTATTACAAGATTTATGCGTTTGCTGACCAAGACAAAGCATTCTTTGTTTATTATCAAAGCATAAAAATTATGATATTGTTTTTAGATAGCCATTCTATTTTACCAAGAGGAATAGGCAGTATAAGTGAAAAGTCTCAATAGCTTGTGGAGAAATGCTTTTCTTTGCTGCTTTTGAATTCCGTTCATGAACTAAAAGCTGGTCCGCTTTCAGTTTGTGCACTAGGAAAGACGCATGTTGGTGAATCTGCAAAAAAAATCAACAACTAAGTATAATAGGGACTAATTTTAAAAACTGAAATGGTACAATAAAAGCCTGTTTCTCTTTGAAGCGGATACTCGAGCAGCCGCTCTGCTCATACATAGACGTATTTACACTAACTAGATAGGAGGAAAAAAAGTGAAGATCGATGTAGAAAGTTTTAAAGGCTTATCTGATTTTGACAACGTATTAATTGTCGATGCGAACGGAATAGTCATTTTCTATGACTTAGCCGATTTAAATGTATTAAAAGAGCTTGATCTAAGACCTGAGAACTTTTTAGGAAAACATATCACTTCTTTCTATAAAGATTTAACAAATGAAAATAGCACGTTGATGAACGTACTAAGAAGCGGAGTGCCGCTTTGCAACGTTAAGCAAGAGATGACCACCAATAAAGGAAATACTTTCGTATCAGTTAACTCGACTTATCCGATTAAAGAAGGGGATCAAATTATCGGAGCTGTTGAGTTCTCTAAGCACTTTTTTGATAAGAAAAACATTCAGCATCTTGATAAATATGCGCGTCATAAAGTGTATCGTAAAAATGATACCATTTATACGATTGATGACATCATTACAGCAAATCCTAAAATGACTGCGATCAAACAAAAACTCGAAAAAATTTCTAAGACCGATTCGACAGTGCTAATTCACGGGAGAACAGGGACGGGAAAAGAAGTCATCGCCCAGGCGATTCACAATTTAAGCGACCGGTACAGCCACCCCTTCGTTTCTCTAAATTGCGGAGCAGTCCCGGCTAATCTGCTAGAAAGCACGTTGTTTGGCACAACGAAAGGGAGTTTTACGGGTTCCGAGGACAAACCGGGTTTGTTTGAGCAGGCCGAGGGAGGCACCCTGTTTTTAGATGAAATCAATTCTTTAGAGCTTAGCCTTCAAGTGAAGCTTTTAAAAGCAATAGAGGAGAAGTCGATTAGAAGGATCGGCGGCAAAAAAAATATTAGGTTAGATATCAGAGTCATTTCGGCTACGAACGAAGATCCTGATTTACTGCTTTCTGAAAAAAGGATGCGGGAAGATTTGTATTATCGGCTGGGAGTCGTACAACTTGATCTGCCCAGCTTAAAGGAACGGCAGGAGGACATCGAAGTATTGCTCCAGCATTATATTGAGTTTTATAACAATAACATGAACATTTTTATCGATGAAGTCGATCAGGAAGTGATTGATTGCTTTAAAGCATATAATTGGCCGGGGAATATTAGAGAATTAAAAAACGCGGTAGAAACTGCTTTTAATCATGCAAGTGAGCATCGTATTACAATGGAAGATATACCGAGAAGAATTAGAGAGTATCAGATGGCTGCTCCTGTAAATCCTGCAATGAACAGTATGATCAGTTCTTTACGGGAAGCCGTGGAAGACTATGAAAAAAAGATAATTGAAAATGAATTAGAACAAACAAATGGTGTTATTGCTCAAGCGGCAAGAAGATTAGGGCTTTCTAAACAATCTCTAAAATATAAGATGGACAAATATAGACTGCGGTAAAAAAGTTTTTACGAAAGAGGGATAAATTTTTCCCTCTTTTTTTGCTTTTTTCATGAACTTTTTTCTTACCAGCCAGTTTGAAAAATAATATTCGGCTTTATCCTTGCGGGTAAATAGGGCGTTTAATACGATTTATGAGGGAAATTTTTATTTTTGGCACGAAAATTGCATGAGAAAAATGACGATGAGTCTTTTTTACGCTTTCAATTTTGGATTTCCTAACCAAAATCACAAGCAATAAAACAATTGAATGAAAGCGGATAACTTCATGACTAAAAACAAATGAATGAATCAGCTGGCAGAGGAAAGCTATCCAATCGCCAAGAGAATGCATCTTAGAATTTTATTGTAGGAAGGAACATGATAAGCATGAATAACCAATATGAAACGACTTTTATAAATGGCAAGATCTTTACATCTAATCGTGATCAGCCATATGCAAGCGCTATGAAAGTACAGGGTGGAAAGATTACATGGATCGGAAATGGGGAAGAGATTCAACAAAGCAAAGGAAATGTCATTGATCTTCAAGGCCGACGAGTGCTTCCTGGTTTCATTGATGCTCACCTTCATCCCTGGCATTTAGCGATGTATTCTAAACAAATTGCGGCTCTTCCTCCGAATGTACATTCTATTGCCGAATTGATTGAACAAATTCGTGAGAGACGTAAAAGTTTAAAAGAAGGCCAATGGATTGAATGCTGGGGATACGATGAAGGGAAATTAGCAGAGGGCCGGATGCCGACACGCTGGGACCTAGACAAAGCAGCTCCAGACGTTCCTGTCATCGCCAGCCGTTCATGTGTTCACATTGCTACAGTAAATAGTAAAGTATTAGAAATGGCTGGAATTACAAAGGATACACCAAATCCTCCAGGCGGACAAATTGATAAAGATGAAAACGGTGAACCAACGGGAGTTTTACGAGAAAATGCGAGAGAAATAGTATTTAAGCTGATGCCTGTTCAAACAATTGAAGAAGATGCATCTGCCTTAGCTGAGTTAAGCCCGAAGTTGTTTGCCCATGGCATTACGGCCATCACAGACTTAATGTCAAGAACAGCGCCGGTTGATTATTTGGAAATGTATAAAAAGGGACAGGAAAAGGGTCTTAAGCAGCGAACAGTCCTTTACTATATGTGGGAGGACTTGCGCATGCAGCCGATTGAGGACAAAGAGCGGATAAATCGAAATAACCCTGTCCATATTGGAGGGATTAAACTATTCTCTGATGGAAGCATTTCCGGTCAAACAGCTTGGGTAAACCCGCCGTTCCTGGGAGAAGGCGAAAACTATGGCATTCCGACAACGTCAAAAGAAGAATTATTAGCAGCGGGTGAGGCTGCTAAGAAATATGGGATTCAATTAGTGATTCATGCGATGGGAGAGCAGGCAATCGATTTAATCGTCGATACGTTTTATGATAAAGAAGGCTGGTTAGAAGATGCACCGTCTGTCAGAATTGAGCACGTGACTTTGCCTACTGAACAAGCGATGAAACGCATGGCGGAAGCGAGAATTGGCATTGTTACGCAGCCTGTCTTCCTATATGCAGAAATCGAAAGCTATTTGAAAAATCTGGGGGCGGAACGGACAAAAGAAACGTACCCAATTAAAACCATGCTAGAAATGGGAATAGAAGTGGCCTTTTCTTCCGACGCACCAGGAACAGCATGGGCTGATCCGGTCAATCCATTCCTCGGACTCAAATCCGCCGTTACACGTAAGGCGTATGACGGAACAGATACAGGACAGGATGAACGAATCGATGTTGCTGCGGCTATTGAGCTTTATACGCGGGCCGCTCAACAGCTCACCCGCATTCCGCAGGTTGGTCAGTTAAAACCAGGATATCATGCTGATTTCATCGTGCTTGACCAAGATATACTCGAAATCAATCCAGAGAACATTGATGAAGTACAAGTGGTTGAGACGTATATGGGGGGAAGCTGTGTCTATCAAAAAGAGGCTGCAGTAAAAAAATAAATGAAGTGTTTTTCTGCAAGATGAGAGGATAGAAGATTCTCTCTTCTTGCAGAATTTTTATTTTGAATATTTAATTAGTTTTGCTGTTTGAACAATTAAAGATCTAACCCTGTTCTTACTTAGGTTCAGATTGAATAAATGCTTCATTTTAAGCGATCCATTCATCGATCTGAACATCTAAAAGAGTTTGCTTTTAATCGAGTAGATAAAATTTTAATCATTTTATTACGAATAATTGTGTTTTTGATAAAATAATGGCAGACTAAGGGCCAAATTGGTAGTAGAACGAGTAAAAAATTTGTATCTGCAAGAATCTAAATTTTACGGGATACTTTAGGGGGAAACAGGATGCAAAAAACAATCTACACTAACGGAGTTGTTTACACGCTTGATGCGACTCAACCGTTAGCGGAAACAGTCGTCGTAGAGAATGGAATTATTACTGAGGTTGGATCACATAAAGAGATAATTCAAAAGTGGGGAGGGAAAGATACTGAAATTATTGATTTACAAGGGAAGATGGTCACTCCTGGTTTGATCGACAGCCACCTTCATCTCTCAGGTATTGCTTTTCAATATTTGGATTTAAACTTAATTGGTGTAACATCTAAAAGAGAAATGCTAGACAGAGTAAGAGAAAGAGCGAATGCGACACCACCAGGCAAATGGCTGTTAGGGATGGGCTGGGATGAAAATCTGTTTACTGACGGAACCATTCCGACGATCGAAGAATTAGATCAGGTTGCGCCGCATTGTCCAGTTTTTCTAAAGCGGATCTGTCATCATGCGTTTCTTGTCAACAGCAAGGCGCTTGAAATGTGCCACTACTCTCCTTCAATGACTGTACCGACAGGCGGAAGCATTGTTCTTGATGAGGTAACGAAACAGCCAACGGGCGTGTTGCTTGAGTCAGCTTCTAAACTGATTACAGAGCATATTCCGGAGCATACATATGATGAATTAAAGTTCGGCTTAGAACAAGCGATGGATCATGTCGCGCAAAGAGGAATAACAAGTGTTCATACGAATGACCCAATCTATTTGGGCGGTTTTGATCAAACGTATAAAATGTATGATGAATTACTAAACGAAAAACAAAAAGGCCTTCGATGCAATCTTTTAATTGATTATCCGTTTCTCAATCGTTTAAAAGAAAGAGGAATGTATGCGGGATATGGAAATGATAAGCTGCAAATCGGAGCGATCAAAATTTTTGCGGATGGAGCATTCGGAAAGAGAACCGCTTTACTGTCGGAAGCTTACCATGACGCGCCAGGTCAATTCGGGGAAGCGCAGCATAGTCAGGAAGAGCTTTACCAAATGGTGAAAGATGCAAGGGAGCACTCGATGCCAATCGCTGTCCATACAATTGGCGACCAGGCGGTGGAAAATGTGCTGCAAGTCCTTGAGCAATTTCCAAAAGTACAGCACCGTGATCGGATCATCCATGTATCTCTGCTTCGGAAAGATTTAATCGAGCGTCTTGCTAGACCGAATCTAATTGCTGACATTCAACCGAGGTTTATAGTAGGGGATTTCCCGTGGGTTCAGGAAAGGATTGGGGAAGAGAGAATACAACATTTGTATGCGTGGAAATCCCTGCTTGCTGCTGGAGTGTTATGTGCCGGAGGATCAGATGCACCAGTTGAGCCAGTTGATCCATTATTAGGTATTCATGCAGCGGTTACTCGGAGAGCGCCTTCACAATCACACGATGGCTGGAATGAAAAAGAAAAAATCTCTATGCTTGATGCCCTAAAGACATTTACAATCGGCGGTGCTTATGCCACGAATGAGGAGCACAAAAAAGGAACTCTTTCACCAGGAAAGTTAGCGGATATGACGGTTTATTCGAATAATATTTTAGCGCTGGAAGAACCGGATGAGCTTTTGACCACTGACATTGAAATGACGATTGTAGGCGGGAAAATTATATATAAGAAGTAAATGGGAGAAGAGAATGCCTATAGATAACAGGCATTCTCTTTTTAAGTCAGTAAAATGAAGGAATGGCTGCAAGAAACACAAACGGAGAGTTGAAACAAAGTTCGATCATTTAAAAAAAGCATATCGTTTATAATAAGATTTAATCAAAAATCCTCCATATAGAAATTCGTTATTTTTATAGTATAGAAAAGGTCAAAATAATAAGTACTATCATTTAATAAGTTTATAAATGGAAAAGTTTTTTCAATAGCAAGGCTTGCTTTTTAACAATTGGCCTGTAACAGAGGATTTTTCACTCTCTTTTTCTAAAGGGTAAATATTCCAAAAAACTCTTAGCCGCAAGTGAAAGCAATCTTTGCTCTCTCATAGCAAGGCCAATATTTCGAAAAGCAGGCACTTCAAGTTCTTTCGCTATAACTTGGTAAGGAATACGGTGTAAAATCAGCTCTGGCAATATACTGATTCCTAACCCGTTTTCCACCATAGACATAATGGCATAGTCATCCCATGTAGTAAAATGAACTAACGGTGAAATTTGGTGTTTTTCAAAAATTTCGGATATTTCTGCTTTTGCTCCCTTTTCCAATAGCATAAAGGGACTGTGCAATAATTCGCTGATTGGAAATTTATCGCAATCAGCAAGTGGATGATCTCGAGGTATGACTACCAGCAAACGGTCCTGCTCCAAAAAGATCGTTTCAAGTTCAGCTTTTGTCGGCAGCCGTAAAAATCCAAAGTCGACACGTCCTTCGATAATCCAGTTTTCAATTTCTGTATAATCACCTAAAAGCAATTCAAAATCAATATTGGGATAATCCTTCTTAAAGAATTTAATCATATTAGGTAGCCAGTGAGTTGCCACACTTGAAAATGTTCCGATACGGATGATCCCAGATTGCATATCGTGTAAGTCCTCAACCTGCCTCATTAAAATTTCATGTTCATTACAGATTCGCCGTAACTGGGGCAGTAATTGTAAGCCATCAGATGTTAAACTAATACCGGCACGCCCTCTTTCCAAAAGGGACATTCCCCATTCCAATTCTAAATCTTTAATCATACGGCTGATGCCAGACTGTGTATAATTTAATGCTTCAGCCGCTCTTGTAAAGCTCCCATATTCTACTGCTTTTACAAACGCCATATATTTTTGGATATTCATAACTCTTTCTCCCTTACATCAGATTTTGTTATAGATAGCATGAGAAACATTTGATTCTGTAATACATATGAGTATGCTATGCTATTGCTATTGTAAAATCAAGTTTGAAAGGGATGAGTATTTAACGATGTTTTATGTGAGTGATTTTATGCAAAAAGCACCTGACAGTTATAAATCATCTCTGCAAGAAATGGTTTATGACTCATTAAAAAGTTAGAAACTTCATTTGAACGTGTAGATACTGATAAAGCAATTTCAATGGAGGATTGTAGTGAAATCAATAAAAATTGAATATGAAAATGGTAAAAAAGCTTTTCCTTTGTAACTACCGCAGATAAGCTATTCAAATTCAAGAATTTCAGCCATGAATTCAATATTTCATTGGTTTCCTTTGCTTCTTTAGAACAGATGGAAAATATTTTGGGCGTTAAAGTTGGGGCTGCTACTGTATTTGGCATTTTAAAAGCAAGGAAAATCTCGCACAAGTTATTTTTTGATAAAGATGCGCTTCTAGAAGAGTGTTATGGATGTAGCAAAGGGACAACAACGGGATATATGAAAGTGAAAACAATGGAGGTTATAGATAAATTTCTGCCTTCTAAAAAGTACAAGCCGACTGTTATTCAAATATAGATTTTAGTAGAAGTATGGTGATTAAGAATGAAAAATGCATATTTCAAATATGTGGTCGCACTGCTCCTATTTGGCTCCAATGGAGTGGTTGCAAGTTACATTTTATTGAACAGTTACGAAATTGTTTATTTACGGACTTTGATTGGCAGCATATTTCTGATTTTCGTATTTGCGCTGTCTAAGCAGAAAGCACAGTTTTGGAAAAATAAATTCCACTTTCTGTATTTAGTAATATCCAGCGTGGCGATGGGGGCAAGCTGGATATTTTTATTTGAGGCTTACACACAAATCGGTGTAAGTATTGCCACTCTTGCTTATTATTGCGGCCCTGTAATCGTCATGATTCTTTCACCACTTATCTTTAAGGAAAAGATGACAAGCGCTAAACTACTTGGATTTTTTGCAGTGATAATTGGAATGCTTTGTGTAAACGGACAAGCTTTTACACAGGGAAGAATCTCCTTGGGGTTGATTTTCGGAATATTATCGGCAATCATGTATGTCATTATGGTGGTTTTTAATAAAAAGGCTGTAAGCATAACGGGGCTTGAAAATGCCACGTGCCAGTTAGTTATTAGCTTTATAACGGTTGCCATTTTTATGGGCTTGAAGCAAGGGTTTTCGGTTAATGTGATGGAAGGGAATTTGCTGCCTATACTGATACTAGGCGTTATAAACACGGGAATCGGTTGCTACTTCTATTTTTCTTCCATAGGTCAGCTGCCTGTTCAGTCGGTGTCCATTCTCGGGTATTTGGAACCTCTCTCAGCATTGATTTTTTCAGCTGCTATATTAGGAGAAAAGTTAAGCCTTGTGCAAATAGCCGGGGCTGTGTTGATCTTAGGAGGTGCAGCATATGGGGAACTGTTTCGATCGGGAAATAAACTAAAGGAAGCAAAAGGTGAAAATTAAGCGGAAGCTGCTATGGTTTCTCTTGAACACCTTGCTATGATTCATTGGTTGGAAGGGGATCGGAATACGTTAAACCACTTTATTATCTCTGTCTTTTGTAATTAACGAGTGCATTAGTAAAAGAAGACTAAATTGGTTTTGAGACTGAAAACATACATTAAGTTATTCCACAATCGGGCGCAATTGTAGGGCGTCACAGGTAGAAAATGATCAAACTTTTCTATAAAACAGAAACTTAAATCTATTGAGAAAGACTCCAATTTGATCAGCTTTTTTCAAATTGGAGTCTTTCCATTTATCGTAGAGTACTGATTGGTGAGGGGTGTCCGAACAAACCTTATTTTAAAGTAGCAACAGGTTATCTTTGTCTATTGGATCTTTTGTCCAATAATCCTTTGGCAGAATCAAATGAACGGCCGTTCCCAAATCTAGTTTGTCTCGTTAGGGCTCTCTATAAGTAAGTTTTAGTCGTTTATGAGTATAGAACAGACTAATTTAACTAAAAGACGCATGAATCATAAATAAGATAATAAAGCCAATTGCCAACTTTAAATGCCATTTTTTATCTTTTCTCTTGAATCGTTTCAACCCCATAAATAAGAGAAAACCTAAGAGAACGATCGCCAGGATTCCCGTAACATTGGTGAAATCCCATTTAAATCCCCTTATAACAGCTAAATATGCGTGGAGTAAAATTAGACCTGTAGATACTAGAGCAAGGGGGACGTGCCATTTTCTGAGAACTTTTCCGAGATACTGTAGAAGGACTTTTAATTGAAAATTCCGCCAAGCTATTGTTTTCAACCGCCGCCATTTTAATAAAAGAAAAGCGGGATAGACAGCAAAAACGACAAAGTATACAATTCTTGAAATAGAGCCAAACTGCTTTAAGAATTCCTTATAATGTTTGTATTCTTGCGACATTAGCTGTTGATGATTGAGAGAAATGAGTGAAAGTCCAATTAGAAGCAAACAAGCAGTTACAAGCAAGCCAATGGCAATGGCTCTTCGTTCTTTCGGGTTTGGAACATGAATTGATAAAAAGGAAGTATTGTTTCTTGTGTTTTGTTTTAGACTCATTGTTTATACCTCTAACATTTGATATGAAACGCATTATTAGAATAAACGAGAAAAATGAAAATTTAATGAAAATTGGATGAAAAGCCTATAAATATTTTTTTCCTGAAGCAGCAAAAAAGGATAGCCTTCTCTATAGAGAGGAAAACTACTTGATTTTTTCTAAATCAATCCGTTCAATAAACTCAACAAATGCTCTGACAATATTAAGCTGAAGCGATTCCTCGTGAAAAACCATCCATGTTTTTCGAATAATCGGCTGTCCATCTTTTGTACGAAGCGCTATTTTATAAATATCTTTTAAATCGTTTAAAAGCATACCGGGTAAAATAGCATAACCTAAGCCATTGGCCATCATATTTTTGCTTGTGCCTGCTTTATCGACGTCGATGCTGACAAGCGGAGGTTTTGTATAGTTTTCAGCCCACCAATTGTCGACGACCGTTCGCAAGTTTTGGTCAGTATGGTAATCAATCCGCGGCAGTTCAGGTAAATCCTTTAATGCTATTTTTTCTGTTGAGGCAATATAAATGGGTTCTTCAAATAACAGCTTTTTGCCGCCTTTCCAGCTATAGTCCCCTTTAATAAAGGCCACGTGTACATCTTGATTATAAGCTAAATGAATAATGTCATTGCTCCAGCCGGTTGTCACTTTAAATTCAATATTAGGGTACTCATCTTTAAAGAGTTTGAGCAGTCCGGGAAGTTTGTAATCAGTAAAAAAAGTAGAAACGCCGAGCCGGAGTGTGCCGGTTATTTTATTTTCCATATTTAGAACATTTTCTTTAATATGCTGCAGTTTTAACAGCATGTGGTCAGCACATTTTGCCAGATATTCTCCTTGAGGGGTAAATTGTACGCCACGTCTTCCGCGATTAACAATTTGAACACCGAATTCTTTTTCGATTTGCTTCAAACGGTTCGTCAGTGCAGGTTGAGAAATATACAGTTTGTTAGCTGCTTTTGTTATATTTTTTTCATAAAACAACGTCTGTAACACAAGCCAATCCCGATCGTCCATCCTTTACTTTCCTTTCTGGTATAACTTTATTTTATGCTTAATGATAAAAAAGCGATATTTTATTTATTTCTTTTTTCTTATTATAATTAGTTATAGAGAATAAGAAAAGAAAGAAGAGGATTAAATGAAAGAAAATAAGTGGATCGTTCTCATAGTAAGTGCCATGGGAGGTCTATTTTTATCATGGACAGGTCTTTCAATTGGCTGGATGTTGGGGACACTGATAGTAGCGGCAAGTATTTCTTTTGCTTTTCCTCAATTTTCAGGAGCGAACAAGATACCGAAAAGCTGGCTATCCATTGGTCAGCTCATATTAGGGATTGAGCTTGGGCAAAAAATCAATTTGTCTGTTTTAACTGCTTTCCAATCACACTGGGTGGTTATTAGTTTGATGCTCATCTTATCTGTTCTTTTTTCCTTGCTTTCTGGTTTCGTTCTTTGGAAGTTCAGCCGTTCAGATATGCTAACAAGCTTTTTCGGTACAGCACCAGGAGGATTATCAGCGATGCCGGCTTTGGCGGAAGAGGTGGGAGCCAACACCGCCATTGTCAGCATCATTCAAACGATGCGCGTGTTTTTAGTTGTTTTAACCATTCCGGTTATCGTATCACTTTGGGCCATTCATCCAGCTGCTGAGCCAGCTATTCAATATGCTTCAACTGGATTTGATCCGCTCCAGCTGCTTTGGACAGCCGTACTAGTGATGGCAGCGTGGGGAGGGTATTATGTAGGGAAATATTTAAAATTCCCAGCCCCCTGGCTGCTTGGAAGTATGACGGCTGTAGCGATTGTCCAGTCGTTGAGCTCAGTGCATGCTGGTCATAACATGGTAGCCTATTGGCCGCATAGCTTGATTATTTTATCGCAAGTTTTAATTGCCGTATCGATTGGATCTCGTTTTCATAAAAAGATGTTTGCCGGATTAAAGCAAACAATCATGGTTGGATTAATCAGTACAGTTGGATTAATCGCTGTCATGTTTATTTGTGCGTATCTCGTTTCTATATTAACGGGCATCGACTTCAAAACAGCGGCTCTTGCTTTTGCACCGGGTGGAATTGCTGAAATGGCGACGACTGCTGTTGTATTGGATGCTGATTCTACGTTTGTTGTGGCAGTGCAAGTACTTAGAATCTTAGCCGTCTGTCTCATTCTCCCTCCAATTTTCCGCCTTCTGCACATGAGGGAGTTACAAAAAGAGGTTCATACCCATGCGTCTGCATAACAAAGCCGGCCTTGGTATTACTTATTTTATCGATTTTCTTTATTGCAAACAAAAGAGCAGTCTAAAAGCTGGTGAATAACCATTTTTAGACTGCTCATTTTTTAATGGATCTTTTCTTCTCTCATTTCAATAAGTTCTTCGCTCATTTGTCTGATTCGATCAGACAATTCAAGAACAATTTCTTCTAATTGGGTCACTCTAATTAATAGCTTTTCTTCGTCTAGTTTTTTCATGTTTCTCCTCCTAAAACTGCCATCATTCAAAACATACATACCTTATTATTGATATTATCTTTTTTTGCCTGCTTTAAACTTTTCAAAAAAAGTTTTTCTTCTGAAGAATATATGACCTCACGGGTAAAAAAAAGAAAAGTGGGTACAGTAATAGAAATGGGAAAAAGTGATGTTTGAAGGGCACCATAGAGAGAGGAAGAGGAGGTGTTATCAGGTGGAACTACTATTACTTTTTACAGGTGCATTGTTTTTTGCGCTTTATTTACAGCGTAAAAAACAATCGTCAAACTATAAAATAGATCAAGGAATGTTGATGACAAATGATTCGTTAAATCAAGTCAATATTCCATTAACAGAAATTGTGGACGTGGTGAGAATCGGAAAAAATGCAAAGCCGAATTTCTGGTTTAACCTTGAGGCGATTTCGGGAAGACTGGACAATGTAGCCATCTTCACTCGTTCCAATGTATCCTATCTTTTAAGAGTAAGAAATGGCCGGGCATTTATTAGAGAGTTAAAAGAGCAAAAGTCAAATGTGTATAGAAAAGCTGAAGTGATCTAATGAAGAAGACAAAGCCCCACGATTATAATGGGGCTGTGTTTTTATGAGGAAATTTAGTTTTATACAGGGTATATAATCAGTTAACATAATTAAATTATGTGGAACTTATTTGCGGGTAAAAGTTTTTGTTTACAAAGTAACGTAAAGCTGATAGGTTATAGTTGTTATTATCTATCACACAGCGAAAAAGAGGTATAATACATGACACCCTTTATAAATGAGGACGCAGTTCCCGAATGCACGGCTACTGATACCGAGTATTGTTGGAAAAAGAATATTATTAAAGTAGATAAAGGATTTCTAGTTAGCAAAGGTCCGGTCACAAATATTCGTGTTCCAATTCATCATATAGATACCGTTGTATATTCAATGAATCCCAAAAAACCAGCTATCGTACCTGGATTGAAAATCATTGGCAAAGGAACAGTGCTGGCGGAACTAGATATTTCCGGAGAGTATATTGAAAGTGTCCAGGATTGGCTTCTTCAGATTATTGATCGTCACTCAAGCATTTAACATTGTGAGCATACAGAGGGCTTTTCTTCGAGAAAGGACTATTGCCCAGAGCACAATGTATGGATAAGGTTTGGAAAAGCAGGAATTAGCATTGATGAAACCATCAATGCTATTTTTTTATAGAATAAAGAACACTTGTTTGTTATAATAGAGAAAAAGAAAAGGATGGAAACAGATGAAAGGATCGGCTCATTTGGCTATTGGAGGAGCCTCCGGACTAGCCACAGCTGTTTATTTACATACAGACCCAATTACTACAGCGGGTTTAATTGCCATTGGGGCAATCGCTGGCCTTGCTCCTGACCTTGATGTAAACGGCAAGCTGTCCAATCGAATTACGATATCGAAAAAATGGTTAATTTTATTTTTTGCCACTGCAGGGCTGCTTTTGATGGGCTACAGTTATCTAAAGCTGAACGGTTTCGTTCAATCGGCGGGTTTTACTGTTGGGATTGGCTTAACGGTATTACCCCGGCTGTTTATTAAGCAGCGGACGATGCTTTTTATAACGGGAGCTGTTCTAGCAATTGCTGCCTGGTATACGGGTATCTTTTGGTTGCTGCTGTTAAGTGCATTTATTATGGTCTCTTCCTTTTTATCACACCGCTCATTAACTCACTCGTTAATTGGAGCAGCTTGTTTTGCAGGGATTGCGTGGCAATTTCAGCAAAGTGTTGGGCTTGAAGGCAGCTTTTTAGCGGCTTCTATCGCGTATATGAGTCATCTAGTGGCAGATATGAAAATATGGCCGGCTAATAAGAGGGGCATTAAATGGTTTCAGCCTCTTTTTAATAGAGAATTTTGAGAGGCATGCTTTGTATAAAGCATGCTTTTTTTCAAAAACAAAATGTGCAAAATTCATAAATAATTAACGGCTAGCAAAAGAAAGATTAACGAGGAAACATCGGGGAATATTAAACTAAATTGGATAGAAAGAAAGGAGGTATTTCATGTGGAAACATATTCTGTCTAGTATCGGCATTGGTGGAGTCGAGATCGATACAGCTCTTCCAAAAATGACCTATCAAAGAGGAGACAAAATTGAAGGGAAGGTTCTAATTAACGGCGGGCAGGCGTCGGAACCGATCGAGACTTTAATCGTTTCATTGCATGTCCAAATGGATAAAGTACGGGAAGATAGCGACTTTTCCTATATTGATAAGGAGTTAAAAGAAATAGTCATTCCCATCCAACGAGATATTAAACCGAAAGAAAACATCACCATTCCTTTTTCGCTTGAAATTGATCTAGAGCATCCGCCTACAAATGACAAGAATAAAACTTTTTTAAAAACAACCGCCGTTATTCCACAAGCTGTTGACCCTTCTGATCAGGATGAATTGATTATTTTAACTACAGAGTGAGTAAATACCGGAGTAAGTAAAAAGTTCATTCGGGGTTGCCTCCGGTAACGATCATTGTTATACTAATTCGGACACAACATTTAGTGGCAATGTTATAATTAAATCAATATTTAGTAAAAAGGTGCTATTGCAGCTTAATAGGGAATTCGGTGAAATACCGAAGCTGTACCCGCAACTGTAAGTGTGGACGACCGCAGATAAATCCACTGTCGAATAGACGGGAAGGAATGTGGAAGGAAGAAGCATAAGCCAGGAGACCTGCCTTTTTACAGCGTTTACTCTTCTTCGGGAGTTGGGAAGAAAGCGCGGAGAAAACGACAATGTCTTTTATTCAGACAGGCTCTTTATTGTGTACAAGGGCAGGTCTGTCTCACTTTGTGAAAAGATTATTTCTTCGCCCTCATCCCATCTTTCATCTAGAAAGATGGTTTTTTTGTTGCTAAAAAAATCTCTTTCTAAACTACTGATCGTTTAGGAGGAATAGATATGATTCAAACCGTACAAAGAATAGCAGAAGAGGCATTTATTGAAATTCAAAGGGAATTTCCACATATTGAACTGGCAAGCTATGAAAATAAGATAAAGGGAACACTTGATACGAGAGAAGAATGGACAGATGAGCAAGTTTGGCAGCTGCTTTTACATTCAGCAGTTGAGCGGATCACGAGCATGGAACCAGATTGGACATTTATCGCAGCCCGATTGTATTTAAAACAACTGTATAAGCAGGCAGCGACAACCCGCGGGGAGAAATTGGCTGGATACGGAGATTTCCCAAGGCTCATCCAGCTTTTAATTGAAGAAGGAATATACAATTCTCAGTTAACCGTTTCTTATACAAAAGATGAAATGGACGAGCTTAGCAAACTAATCGATCCTGAGAAGGACAAATTATTTACATACATTGGGATTGTCACATTAAGTGAAAGATATTTAGCCCGTACACTAGATAAGCAGCCGGCAGAGCTTCCGCAGGAAAGATGGCTCATTATTGCGATGACCTTAATGATGAACGAGCCCAAATCAACACGGCTGCACTACGTGAAGGAAGCTTACTGGGCGCTCTCTAATTTATATATGACTACCGCTACCCCAACGCTTGCGAATGCGGGAAAATCATATGGCCAACTGTCAAGCTGCTTCATTGATACAGTGGATGACAGCTTGCAAGGAATTTTTGATGCTAATACGGATGCAGCTAATTTAAGTAAGAATGGCGGCGGACTTGGGATTTATTTAGGGAAAATTCGCAGCCAAGGAAGCGATATTAAAGGATTTAAAAATGTGAGCTCCGGTGTGATTCCTTGGATGAAGCAGCTCAATAATACGGCTGTATCCGTCGATCAACTTGGACAGCGTCAAGGAGCGATTGCTGTTTATTTGGATATTTGGCACAAAGATATTTTCTCATTTTTGGAAACCCGGTTGAATAATGGAGACGAACGCCGCAGAACACACGACTTATTCACGGGTGTCACTATTCCTGACTTATTTATGGAAGCAGTCGATAAACGAGAAGAATGGCATTTATTTGACCCTCATGAGATAAGAAAAGTGATGGGTTACTCTCTTGAAGATTCATTTGATGAGAAAAGGGGAGAGGGAACGTTTAGAACAAGATATAAAGAGTGCGTGGCTCATCCGCACATAAGCAAAAAAACAGTTCCGGCTATCGAGATTATGAAAGCCATTATGATTTCCCAGCTTGAAACAGGCACACCTTACATGTTTTACCGAGACACCGTTAACCGAGCGAATCCGAATAAGCACACCGGAATGGTTTACGCAAGCAATCTTTGCACAGAAATCTGTCAAAATATGAGTCCGACGGTCGTAATCGAAGAAAAAACAGAAGACGGAAAAATTGTGGTTACAAAAGATCCTGGTGATTACGTCGTTTGTAACCTCTCGTCCATTTCTTTAGCCCGGGCTGTGATGGATGAAGTGCTTGAACGCTTAATCCTCATCCAAGTAAGAATGCTCGATAACGTTATCGATATGAATAATATTCCTGTTTTACAAGCGCAGCTGACGAACAAGAAATATAGAGGAATTGGACTTGGCACATTTGGCTGGCAGCATTTGCTTGCCTTAAAGGGGTTGAGCTGGGAATCAAACGAAGCAGTCCATTATTGTGATGAATTGTATGAGCAAATTGCCTTTTTAACGATTCAAGCAAGCGCGGAACTTGCAGCAGAAAAAGGTTCATATCCGGTCTTTGCAGGATCAGATTGGGATAGTGGTGCCTACTTTGAACAACGTAATTATAATGAAGCAAAGTGGCAGCAGTTAAAGGAAACAGTCAAAACATCTGGTATGAGAAATGGTTATTTGCTGGCGGTCGCTCCAAACTCGTCCACCGCTTTGATCGCGGGTTCAACAGCTGGAATTGATCCAGTTTTCCGTAAAGAATATATGGAAGAAAAGAAAAATTACAAAATACCTGTGACAGCGCCTGACTTGTCAGCTCAGACGACATGGTACTACAAGACCGTTTATTTCATTGATCAGCATTGGAGCATTCGCCAAAATGCCAAGCGCCAGCGCCATATTGATCAGGCTGTATCCTTTAATTTATATGTGCGCAACGACATTAAAGCAAAAGCCTTGTTAGACTTACACCTAGATGCATGGGAATCGGGATTAAAGACGACTTATTATGTGCGGTCTACCGCTTCTGATATTGAAGAATGTGAAAGCTGTCATTCATAAGGAGGAGAATAGTTATGAAGCTTAAGAAAAGGGAGATTATCGATCACAGTGCACCCAATCGGTCTACCGCTATTATTAATGGAAGAAGCTCCAACATTTTAAACTGGGATGACGTGCGTTTTAGCTGGGCTTATCCGAAGTATAAGAGAATGCTAGCGAACTTTTGGACGCCGTTTGAGATCAACATGACGAAAGACCGGCAGCAATTTAGTGAACTGACGCCTGATGAAAGAAATGCATTTTTGAAGATTATCGGCTTGCTCGCTTTGCTTGACAGCATTCAAACTGATTATGCCGGCAGAGCAGCGGACTATTTAACGGATTCCAGCTTGCATGCTTTGATGATCATTCTTGCCCAACAGGAAGTGATCCATAATCATTCCTACAGCTATGTTCTTTCTAGCGTAGCTGATAAGGAAACACAAGATCGTGTATTTGATTTTTGGCGCACTGAACCGATTCTTCAAGAACGCAATGAATTTGTGACAAAAGGATATGAAGCATTTTCTCACGAACCAACCGTTGAGAATTTTCTTAAATCCGTTATTTATGATGTGATATTAGAAGGTCTTTTCTTCTATTCTGGCTTTGCCTTTTTCTACAACTTAGCCCGCAATCAAAAAATGATCGCCACTAGTACGATGATCAATTATATTAATCGCGATGAACAGCTTCATGTTGGGCTGTTTGAAAAGATTTTTAAAGAAGTGCTGAACGAAAACCCAGAGTATGATACAGAAGAACTGCGGGCTTATGGGCAAGAAGCTTTCCGACAGGCAGCGGAACTTGAAATTGAATGGGGAAAATCGATTATTGGCCACAAAATAGATGGCATTCAAATGAACGAGCTAGAAAGCTATATCAGATTCATGGCAAATAAACGAGCGGAACAGCTAGGCTTTTCGGCACCATTTGAAGGGTATCGAACAAATCCAATGCGCTGGATTATCGCTTATCAAGAAGTAGACCTCGGCAAAACAGACTTTTTTGAACAAAAGTCACGCGCCTATACAAAGACAAGTGAAGCGAATGGCTTTGACGAGTTATAAATATAGTCATCTATTTGTTTGCCCATCATAATAAAACTAGACTGCTTGACAACCAATAGCCAGTATATATGATAAAGACAAGACATCTTCTCTTTTCATAAAGAGAAAGCATGAAAAATTGTCAAACGGCTTAAGGGAGTGTCGTCCGTGGCGAATGAAAAAGAATATCAAAAAAAGTTGATGAAGGCAGACGAAGCAGTTTGCTTGATTGAAGCAGGCGACGATATTATCGTCCCTTTAATGGCTGGCGAACCACCAGCTTTGCTGGCAGCACTTGAAAAGAGAGAAGATTTAAAAGAAAACCGTCTGTTCCAAATGTTAACGTCCCGGCCAGCAATTAGAAAGAAGCCAGAAGAGCTAAAAGTCATTTCGATGTTTTTAGCAGCTGGTGATCGACACGCGTTTCAGGAAGGCGCTGTGGACCTGCTGCCTAATCACTTTTCAGACGTACCGGCATTGTTAAAAGAAATAACAGACCAACAGGTGATAATGGCCACTGTTTCACCGATGGATGAGAACGGCTTCTTTTCTCTGGGAACGAATTGTGATTATACCGCACCGCTCGCTGGAACCGCCAAAACGATATTACTGGAAGTAAATGAATACATGCCGCGAACTTATGGGAGGAATCAAATTCACCTTTCGGAAGTCACAGCGCTCATTGAGCATCATCAGCCACTAATAGAATCTCCAGTGCCTGTCATTACGGAAAAAGATGAAAAAATCGGCCGCTATGTTGCGAGCCTTATTAAAGATGGGGATAGCTTGCAAATTGGATTCGGGGCGATTCCAAATGCGGTAATGAAGTCTTTAACAAATTATCAGGATTTATCTATTTTGACAGAAATGATACCCGATCAATTAGTAGAGCTTTATCAGAGCGGAGCCGTCACGAATCGGAGACGCACGGATTACCCTGGAAAAACAACGGCAACATTCGCTTACGGCACGAAGAAGCTGTATGACTTCATGCATGAAAATAAAGATATTTTTATGCTGCCGGTAAATGAAACAAATGATGTTCGCCGTGTTTCTCAAATAGACAACATGGTCACGATTAATGCAGCTATTGAAGTGGATTTTCTGGGTCAGTGCAATGCAGAGAAGGCTGGGAACACGTATTGGTCCTCATCCGGAGGGCAGTCGGACTTTGGGGTTTCCGCGCGTTTATCGCAAGGAGGCAGAGGAATTATTTGTTTGCATTCCACAACCAAAAATGATAGCATCTCCAAAATCGTTCCTGCCTTAGCTTTAGGTACGCCAGTAACCACTTCGAAAAATGACGTAGATTATGTTGTGACGGAATATGGGATTGCCCAGCTGCGGGGAAAAACCATTCGAGAGCGTGTAAAGGCCCTAATTCAAATTGCTCATCCAAAGTTTCAGGAAGAACTAGCTTATGAGGCGAAAAAATTAGGCTACTTCCTTTAATAAAAGAAGCGGATAGACGCGAATTTCGTTGTCTATCCGCTTTTTAGCGTTTATTTTCCGAATATTTCGGGTAAAGTGGGGGCAAAGGATTGACATCATTTTCTAACTGTTATATATTAATTTCAATAGAAATATTTTGTTATATAACAGAAAGGAGGTGAGTGTTGTGGAGATATATCGCGAAGCTTATGAGTATTATATGGAAAGCTGTGAAAATTACGAAATGGAATCAATTAGTTTTTACCACTTCGTTAAGCATTTAACAGAAGAACAGTTGCAGGAGTATATGAAGAGTGAGATAAAATAGAGGATGTGATTACTACGGAAGCGTTAACAGAAGAAATAAGTTGAACCCCGCTAGCGACGATCTGGTTGCAGGCGGGGTATTGTGCGTTATTCAGTTTCTTCACTAGGAAGGTGATCATGACAGTAAGCTGCCACAAGAGCTTCCTCTTCTTCTTCTAGCTCAAAATCAAGCACTTCTCCTGTTGCTCTGTCATGCAAATGATAATGAATGATCTTTTCCTCATCTCCATCGACTAAATAAAGTACGCGAATATAAAATCCAGATTCAGAATAGAGTTCATCCTCTTCCTCTACGTTTGCATACAGATGAAATTCAAATCTCTCTCCGGTAAGCAATCCAAATGGATCTTCAAGAAGCTCAACCGTATGGTGTGTAATGTTCATTTATTGATCCGTCCTTTGAAAGTAATATAGGTCCGTTTTATTTTACCACAAATCTTCTGAACAAAAGCATACCAGGTTTTTCACTTGAAAATACAGGTATGATTATTATAAGATTCGTCTACACTTTCTAGTGAATTGACATTCCTTTTATTAATTCAAATGAAAAAAATACAACAATCTTAGAGGAAGCAAAGGAGCTAAAAATGAAGCGTTTATTTAAATATACTATCTCGATTGTCATTGCTGCTGTCATTGCTGTATCCCTTTGGCTTTATTATCCTACTTATCAAATTCAGCAAATGAAAGAAGAGGCTGCCCCTACCTCTGCGCAAGCCGCTCTCTCTTATGTTGATTATTTTAGCAACGTTGATAAAGAGAGTTTAAATCATTTAGCTATTGGCGATTCGATCATTGCTGGCTTTGGGTCAGAAAATGAAGAGAGCTTTGTCGATTACTTTTCACGC
This sequence comes from Pseudobacillus wudalianchiensis, assembly GCF_001685015.1. Lineage (GTDB taxonomy): Bacteria > Bacillota > Bacilli > Bacillales > Domibacillaceae > Pseudobacillus > Pseudobacillus wudalianchiensis. The sequence goes on along the minus strand of NZ_MAYT01000027.1, from coordinate 184,766 downwards.
CGTTTAGAAGAGCAAACGGGCAAAACAGTAGTATTAGAAAACGAAGGAATTCTTGGTATTAACAGTACGAATTTAAATACACTTGTCCAAACAGGCAAATTTGATGAACAAATTAAAAGAGCCGACTTGATTACGATTAATGTCGGCGGTAATGATATTTTGGAAACTCTTTATCAAGGGGATTACAAAAATGTAGTGGCAAATTTTGACTCGATGCGGGAAACATTTATCAAAAACCTAACGGCGATGACGGACCGAATTAAGAAAGAAAATCCGTCCGCTACCATTGTTTTCTTAGAAATGTACAACCCGTTAAAACCAAGTCATGATCTTTACAAAGTGGCTGATCAGTTACTGCCAAAATGGAATGTGAAAATCTATGAAGTCGCTCACAAATACAATCATTCCATCGTCCTCGAAACGACAAAAGTGATTAATGGCCATCACTTGCAATATCTTGCACCTGATGGCGTGCATCCGAATGCGCTCGGTTATGAAGCGCTTTCCAAGCAAATGCTTGAACAGTTAAAAAAGAAACCTTTCGTTGAAGCGGTTTAATGAAAAGCAGATTTTTTTATCTGCTTTTTTAATATGCTTCAATAGTGGAATATTAAACATAAGCGAGCATATATTTGTTCTTGTGTTGAATTTTTTCCAATTAGGAGGTCATTTTGTTGAACATCTATTTACCAGTTTCAAGATGGGCAGTCGCATTATTTACTCTTTTTGCTTTCGCTTTCTCTTTCGCATGTGGACCTGTCAAGCAGGCATCCGCTACGATTAATTACGGGGAAGAAGTAGCTGCAAAAGCAGAAATACTTATGGGAGCGCCTTACAAGTATGGAGGCACTTCCCCGAAAGGCTTTGATGCAGGGGGCTTTACACAATATGTGTATAAAGAAGCTGCTACTAAGATGAAAATTCCAAGAACAAGTGCTGATCAATATAAAATAGGCAAAGCAGTCAAACAAAAAGATTTGCAATTTGGTGACCTTGTTTTTTATGCAACAGGGGCAAAAGGGAAAGTTTCCTTTGTAGCTGTTTATACGGGGAATGGCAAATTTGTAGGGGCAACCTCTAAAGGAGTAAAAGAAGTAAAAATGAATGAAAAATATTGGAAAGACCGTTATGTGGGCGCTAAACGTGTGATTAAATAAAAAATCAAGCCGGGGATGTTCTGTCATCCCTGGCTTGATTTTTTTGTTATTAGAATCCGTCTTCCATGGCGGCGAATGGAATATGCAATCTATTTTCTACTGTACGTAATCGCTGGTTTAATCGATTCAAACGCCTCGTGTGGCGTTCATCATTTTGATTTAACCGATTGATCTCTTGATTGATTCGGTTAATTTCCTGATTGATTCGATTGATCTCTCGGCTAAGTCGCGTTAGTTCTCTAACCTGCCGCTGGTTTTCTCGTTCGAGCACCTCGATTCTTCTCTCCAGCGCCTGCGGCTGCCGATTTACATCAAACTCTTCTTCGGGCTGCATATAAGAATAATCTGCGTAATGGTCCACTGATTGTGGAATAAAGTCAGGATAAAAATAATATGGATTCATGTTCGTCATTCTCCTTTTTGTTAACAAGGTCATTCTCTCTATAAATTATGTACAAAACCACTAGATGACAGGGCCAAAGCCTAAAGAAGCTGAACCAGTTCATGATAGAGGAGAGAGAATAGAATTTTTGTTAAAGTAGTAAAGAAATCAACAGCTCGGAGGTGAAGCAGATGAAAAAAATGATGATGTCCTTTTGTATAGCTACATTCATGCTCCCAGCCTGCAGCAACGAAGGGGAGAAGAGGAATAGTGGAGCTATAAAAGAAAAGGAACAGCCTGTTCAGCGTAAGGAGACAGCCCAGCAGGGGAAGGAGAGCCAGGTACAAGAAGAGTGGACTTCATTGCCTGAATATGAAGAAATAATGAAACACATTCATGATCAAGAGTACCTATTTGAAACGGTTACGGATAATGAGAATAAGCGAATTCTTTTGCTTAAGAATAAAAATGGCGAAAAACAATATAAAACGGTCTTTATCAAGCAAGATAACCGTCTTAAAGTAATCAAAATTAACGGCGGGGGACAAGTTTTTAATGGCAGGATTAGTTAAAGCAGATGAATTGAAACATAAGAAGAAAGACAAAAAGCATAGAAATTAGACTATAGATAATAACCAAAAGCAAGGACAGATAAAAAAGTTCACAAGCCTTGTCCTGCTTTTCTATTCGACTGCATATAAATGTAAAAAGAACGGTTTTTACTGGAGGAGCGTATGTTTACATTTATAGAAAAAGCGGTACTGGGCATGGCTTTATTAAGGATACTGTCGGGCGGAATTGAAATTTTTGCTGCTTTTTTAATGTTGCGATTCAATGATATTGAAAAGGCACTCATTCTCAATAGCTCGCTGGCCTTAGTAGGGCCAATCATCTTAATTGCCACTACTTCTATTGGGCTGTTGGGTCTTACCGATCGAATTTCTTTTCAAACGATCTTCTGGGTGTTTCTCGGAGTAGGCTGTATTCTTTATGGGGTAAGAAGTGGATAGTTAGAGTACTTTATTAGATAGCTTAATAATCAAGTAGTTTATTTTCGTGCACCTTTAAAACTATAAGATTATAATTAAATAGTAGACTCACTTCCTAGAAAGCAATAAATCCGACAAACAAGCAGTCTTTGTATAGAGGCTGCTTTTCAAATTTCTTTGAATAGAAAATAGTAGCGTATAATAGTTGAAAATTTGGAGGTGGTAAAATTGATGGTAAAAGGTTTGAATCATTTTTTGTTTTCAGTTTCGGATCTAGAGCGTTCTATTCAATTTTACGAAAGCGTATTTGAAGCGAAGCTGTTAGTTAAAGGCAGGGGGACGGCTTATTTTGACCTAAATGGTATATGGCTTGCACTTAATGTAGAAAAGAATATTCCGCGCGAAGAAATCAGACAGTCTTACACGCATATCGCTTTTTCAATAGAAGAAGAGGATTACGATCGTATATATGAAAAATTAGAGAATTTACAAGTAAATATTTTAATAGGCCGCACTAGAGATGAGAGAGATAAAAAATCCATTTACTTCACTGATCCGGATGGGCATAAGTTTGAATTTCATACAGGCACCTTACAAGACAGGCTGGACTATTACAAACAAGACAAAAAGCACATGGAATTTTACTTGTAAAAGACCATTAAAGCAGTTACTTATTTTTAAGATTGAGAAGGAAAAAATAAAACCCACATTGAAGCGGGTTTTTATTTTTTATAAAGTATCATCGGATGCAGAATCTGTATAAACAGCAATTAAAACAACTGCTGTATCCTCTCCAATATTTTTCACAAAGTGAGGGGCGCAAGCATTCCAGCTAAAAGAATCCCCTTCCTCTAATATAAAAGAATCTTCCCCTTGTTCAGCTAGGATTTTTCCTTTCAACACTAAGTGGCACTCTTTTCCTTCATGAACGTGTGGTTCTTCTCCTGTTGCGGTTCCAGGAGGAAATTCGACATGCTGCAATGTGAGCCCATCTCTTGAAATGAGATGTTCGACTTTAATGTTTTCTCTTTCATGAGTCGTATATTTCCGCTCATTTTTTCTCACTACATTCATCCGTTCTTCTTTTTCTAACAGAAGATACGGCAGAGGCACATGAAGAAAGTTAGCCACTGTTTGCAGCGTAGCAATAGATGGTGACGTATTGTTATTTTCCATATTACTAATGAATCCTTTTGAAAGGCCTGTAGCCTCACTCATTTGCGCAATGGTAATTTTTTTTCTATTTCTGATTACTCGGATATTCGAACCAATGTCCATACTATTACACCTCGGTTGTTGTCTAATAGGAAACTTAATTCTATATTAACAAAAAAACAGTTGACGATCTATCAAATAATTTGTTATCTTATAGGAAACAAATATTCACATAAGAAATAAAAAATATTGGATGATTGCACGATGAACCTTTCTGCCATGTATGAAAACAATCTCTTTTGATCTTAATAAGCAGGAGAAGTTGAGGGATAGCAAATTTTTATATTTTCAATATCCTCTCCCAATTCGGCTGCATCCATTATCTTTTATAAAATTTAAAAAATTGAAGGAGGAAAATAAATTATGATGCCGTCTTTCTTTATCGCTCATGGAGCGCCGCTTTTAGCCATTGAAGATAACGAATATACACAGTTTCTAACTGAATTAGGCAAGACAATGCCTCGTCCGAAAGCTATTGTATTATTTTCTGCACATTGGGAATCACCAGTACAAAAGGTAAGCAATGTAGAAACGTACAGTACAATTTATGACTTTGGAGGTTTCCCAGAAGCTTTATACCGTATTCAATACCCAGCTCAAGGAGATAATCAGGTCGCTAAGGAAATTGAAGAGTTATTTACTGAACAGGATATCCTTTACGAAGCAGAAACAAGACGAGGCTTGGATCATGGTGCTTGGGTTGTTCTTCGGCTGCTTTATCCAGAGGCTGATGTCCCGGTCATTGCCATGTCTGTTAATCCACGGCTTACACCGGAGGAACAGTATAAAATCGGAAAATCGCTAGCAAAGCTGAGAGAACAGGATATTTTAATTGTTGGCAGCGGGGGAACAGTTCATAATCTCGGAGCAGTCAAAATGATGTCAGATCATGGAGAAATTGATGATTGGGCCCTCGATTTCGATGAGTGGCTCGCGCGCCATTTGAAAAATTGGGACTTGGCCTCGCTGTTTCAATACAATACTTTGGCTCCTACAGCACGCCTGGCTGTGCCGCCATATGGAAATGAGCACTTTATTCCCATCTTTTATGCAATGGGAGCAGCGGATGACGAGAGAAAAGCTGAACTTATTCATCGAAGCTATCGATATGGAAACTTGAGCCATAGTGTATGGCAATTTGGTTCGTAAAAAAATGAAAAACGGAGGATCTAGAATGACAAACAAATATGAATGGAGTGCCCTAATTTTACGGGTTGTGTTGGGAATTGCTTTCTTTGTTCATGGATTGGCAAAATTCCAAGGGGGAATAGAAAATATTGTTGGCTGGTTTGAAAGCATTGGCTTACCAGGATTTTTAGCTTATGGGGTCGCTTTAATAGAGACAGCTGGCGGAATAGCTTTAATCCTCGGATTAGGCACTAAAATGGTGTCCGCTCTCTTAGCTCTTATAATGATCGGAGCGATCTTAAAAGTAAAACTAGCAGCTGGTTTCTTAGGGAACGGACAATCAGCAGGTTATGAATTGGATCTCGCGTTCTTAGCAATGGCTGTATCTCTTGCTGTTACGGGAAGCAAGCTCTATTCATTAGGGCACGTGATCTTTAGAGGGCGAGAATATAACGATGATGCTTCTAAATCGGCTTAACGCTTTTTTACAAGACGAGTTTTAGAAAGAGAGAAACAAAACCAAGTCTGCCTCCACTTTAGTTAAGGGAGGCAGACTTGGTTTATTTTTACTTTCTGTCTAGATTACGCTGCCAGCTTATGGCACTCTTCAGCACAGCGGAAACACGCCTCAGCACATTTCTGGCAATGATCATGCTCATGTTTTTTGCATTCATTTCCGCACGCCTCGCAAATGTCGGCACATAACTGGCAGATTTGTTTAGCAAATGGACTGTTCGATTGCATAGACTTAATCGCTAACGCACATATATCCGCGCATTCTCTGTCTAATCGGATACAACCGGCCATCATGCTGACATCTTCCTCTTTTAAACAGGAATCATAACAATGGTTGCATGCTTCCATGCATTCAATACAAGCTTTGATACATTCCTCATATATCGTGTTCATCAAGCTTCCTCCTTATAGTAGTAGTCATTTAAAATCTACCCGTATTATGTTATTTCTAACGATTTTAGTAAAACTCCTTAAAAACTGCACAAATTATGATGCTGGATTCAGTATGATAAGAATAGTAAGCGAAAAAGTGGTGAGGATGATCAACAAAATAACGTTAAAACTCGGTCTCTGGTTTTTCTTTGTCATGATCATGATTGAGGTTTGCTTGTTTTTTGTTTTACATACCGGTCTTGTAGAAAGCAGGGTCGAAGAGGAATTACAGGCATTGCTTGCAAGAGGAAACAGTCATAGAGAAGTTTTGGAGGATTCTTATAATAAAGAAACACTCCACCATATTGCTTTAATGGAGTTAAAAGCGAATACGGAAGTCATTATTACAGATCATGAACAGCGTATGATCATCAGTTCTTCTAAAGTAGATAGTGAAGAACAGAAGGTCGTATCTAAAAAATTAAGAAATGTTCCTCGAAATGGAAAGATTTTAGAAAGACGATGGGAGAATGAGCCGTATATTGCTACGGTTAGTCCTTATTTAACGAGTGGCCATCAGAGCGGATACGTCTATATGTTCAAAAGTACGGATCAAATACAAGGCTTGATCTCGAAATTAAATGAGCACTTCTTGTTTGCAGCTGCTTTAACCATGGCACTTTTAATTGTCACGGTTCTGTTCTTATCAAAAGCTTTGACCACTCCTCTTATCCAAATGAAGAGGGCTACAGAAAAGCTAAGCAAGGGTGACTTTTCTGTGCGATTACCTGGTAGAGGAGAAGACGAGCTTGGTGAATTATCACGATCTATCACCGTGCTAGCACAAGATTTAAAGCATTTGAAAGAAGAGAGAAATGAGTTTTTATCGAGTATTTCTCATGAATTAAGGACGCCTTTAACGTATATTAAAGGATACGCCGACGTCGCGAGAAGAAAAAATATTACTGAAAAAGAGAGAGGCCAATATCTCAACATTATTTATGAGGAATCTGAGAAATTGTCTACGATGATGGAAGATTTGTTTAATTTGGCCAAGCTGGACCGCAATGCTTTCGTAATTGATCTAACGAGAATAGAGTTATCTTCTTATATCACAGCCATTTGTAAAAAAATGCTTCCAGCTTTTCAAGAAAAAAAGATGAATCTCGAATGTGAGGGCAGTGAACATATAGAGGTGATGATAGATCCTTTGCGATTTGAACAGATTTTGATTAACTTACTGGACAATGCCATTAAATACTCTGCTCCCCATACAAAAACAAGTATTTGGGCAGAAAGAGAAAAGGGAAAAGTCTTAATTTCCATTAAAGATGAAGGAACAGGAATCCCTAAAGAAGATATCCCTTTCATCTTCGACCGTTTTTATCGAGTAGATAAATCCCGCTCAAGGAATTTAGGGGGAACAGGCTTAGGGCTATCCATTGTTAAAGAATTGGTAGAGGCACATGGAGGCCAAATTGAGATAAAAAGTGAAAGGCAAAAAGGAACCTTGTTTTTGATTTGGCTAGAGGAGGCAATAGAATGAACACGATTTTGCTCGTAGATGATGAAGAGAGGATGTTAGACTTATTAAGCATTTACTTAACACCGAATTATCAATGCATCAAAACTAATTCTGGACTGAAAGCTATTTCCTATATAAAAAGACATGATGTTGATTTGGTTCTATTAGATATTATGATGCCGGAAGTTGATGGCTGGAGTACATGCAGACAAATTAGAGAGTTTTCTGATGTTCCCATTATTATGTTGACGGCAAGAGATGAAAAAATGGACGTAGTCAAAGGACTAAAAATGGGTGCCGATGATTACATAACCAAACCATTCGATGAAGCAGAGCTTCTCGCAAGAATAGAAGCCGTATTCAGGAGAGCCAAGAGCGATCAAAAAATGAAAATGGAATATGATGGACTCTTATGGGATGGAGAGGCTCATGAATTGATTTACGATGGACAAGTGATCCAAGTGACGCCAAAGGAGTTTTCTTTACTCGGATTACTCTTACAACATCCTAATAAAGTCTTTTCGAGAGCCAATTTATTAGAAAGCATTTGGGGAGATGAAGCATTCACAGAAGATAGAACGATTGATTCTCACGTGCGAAATATTCGGGAAAAGCTCCGGCAAGTACATTTTCCTGTTGATCACTATCTGTCCACTGTTTGGGGAGTAGGCTATAAGTGGATAGGGAAGTAGAGACAAAAGAGTTTCCAGTTTACATTAGTGGTGTTCCTCCATATTTTCTGCAAATTTCCTTGATAAGATGATACAACAATCGTCAAAGGAGGATTAGAACCATGCTAAAAAAACAAGTAATGATGCTATGTACAGCTCTCTTTTTATTGTTAGGCGCCTGCTCAAATGATAAGAACGAAAGTGTAAAAAAGGAAGACGAGACAAAAAATATCGAAAATCAAGAGCATACAGAGCAAACGGAAGGAATGGACCATGAAGAGATGGATCATTCTAGCTCCGGAGAAGTTCCAAAAGAATTAAAGGTGAAAGAGAATCCAACGTATAAAGTGGGAGACAGAGCCATCCTTGAGACGGATCACATGAAGGGAATTAAAGGGGCAGAAGCAACGATCGCAGGTGCTTACGATACGATTGCTTATGTTGTCTCCTATAATCCAACTACTGGCGGTGAAAGGGTAACCAATCATAAGTGGGTAATTCAGGAGGAAATAAAAGAAGCGGACGAAAAAGTTTTAGAACCTGGGACAAAGGTAACATTAGAAGTAGACCATATGAAGGGGATGAAAGGGGCTGCAGCTACAATAGAGTCATCAGAACACACAACTGTCTACATGGTCGATTACACTTCTACAACAAATGGAGAAAAGGTAAAAAACCATAAATGGGTAACTGAAAGTGAATTGTCAGCAGTAAAATAAAAAGCACCATAAGTTAGTATCCTATTTGTCTGTAAAACCGCTTTTCTTTTTATAGGAAAGCGGTTTTCGTTTGCTGACTTCGAAACATTGAGTTATCGAAGGTTTTACTTGTTGGAGAATAGGAGATATGAAGGACTTTTACAACTGTCGCGATAAGAAGAGAAAAAGCCACTTATAACGCCTATTAAAGACGTTATAAATGGCTGATCTTTAGAAGAGACCTGCTTCTCTTGCCGCTTCAATACTTTTTCTTGCAAATTCAAATGGATCTCCAACGTTTTCCCAGTGCATGTACATTAAGCGTGGTTCATCAAAAAGCCAGTGGTTGTGAAGAGCTGTAACCGTAATGCCTCTTTTACGCAATGCTGTTAGGAATGGGTTGATTTCTCTTTGAAGGATAACTGTTTCGCCTAGATTAAGAGTTTCGCCATTTCGATTATTTTCAAAAGAGAGGGCAAATGGAAGGGCTAATGGAGAGCGAGTACGACGGCCTAAAATAGTAGCATTAATATTTCGAAGACGCTGAACAACACAAGCGGGAGATGAAGTGATAACCATGCCTCCAATAATATTGGCAAGTCTTTCGCAGGAAGACATGTTGTTTGACATATCGTGTGACATAAAATTCCTCCTTTCAATGGGGATGTAATAATATATGCAGCGACTAAACAGCTTGTCTAGACGAATAAAATGGGGGAATAAAAATTTATAAATTTTGGAGAAATCGCCGATCTTTTTTAAAACGCCCTATAGTATAAAACAAACTTTTTGAATGTTTACGCAGTGAGGTTTTAATACTATCACTATGTAGTGAAGAACTATGCTATAATGCAAAAAATAGCTTATTATATTAAAAAGTCTTTTATTTGGAGAAAATCAATTTTCTTAGATGTAAAATGAACTTCTTCATACACCTTATAATGATTCTGTATTCAAAAGCCCTTCTTTTTAATTAATCATTCATAAAAAGGGGGTTTTTTATTTGAAGTAATTTCTTTAATCGTTAGGCAAAAGTGAAAGGGAAAACAATATGAAGAAACAACGTTTTTATAACAGCTTAAGTGTATTCCAATGGTTTATTTTCCTGCTTGCGAATTCCGTTGCTTTGCCGATTGTAATCGGAAGTGTATTTCATTTATCTATTGAAGAGGTTTCTTCCTTGATGAAGCGAACTTTTTTCGTCGTAGGAATCAGTTCTTTTATACAAGGATGGCTTGGACATCGCTATCCAATCGCTGATGGACCTGCAGGCTCATGGGTTAGTGTATTTGTCATTTTAGCAGGGGTTGCTGCTGGACAAGGAGAAAATACGGAGGACACTTTACAACTTTTAGAAGGGGGATTAATGATTGCAGGGCTTTTGCTCTTCGTTCTCGGTGTAACGGGTTTAGTGAATCGGCTGCTGTTTTTGTTTACCCCTTTAGTTACCGGTTCTTTTCTTTTAATCCTTGCTCTCCAATTAAGTGGTGTGTTTTTAAAAGGAATGATGGCATTGAAGGGGGTGCCGCCTCATTCTGATTATGGAACAGCAGCGATTTCATTTGGTGTGTTCTTTCTTGTTATTTTGTTATCTGTCAAAGGAAAAGGGTGGATTAAAAGTTACGCTATGCTGATCGCCATCTTGTTAGGCTGGCTATTATTTATCTTACTTGGTAAATCGTCTCCTGCCTTTTCAGAGTCTGCTTCTTTATTTACATTACCAGAAGTTTTTGCATGGGGTACACCTAAGCTAGATGCAGGAATGGTCATAACGGCCGTTTTGTTTACCTTTATCCTCGTATCCAATACGGTTGCAGCAGTCACAGCTGCACAACAAGTAGTTCCTGGATCAAAAAGAGACGGAAAACAAACAATTAACAGAGGGACTTGGACAGGTGGTATTTCACATTTTCTCTCTGCTCTTTTTTCTACTATTGGAGTTGTTCCATTGCCTGTATCGTCAGGATTTATTCAATTAACGGGAGAGAAAAGAATAGGGCCCTTCCTGGTTGCAGGCTTGTTGTTATCTGCGATAGCTCTTATCCCGGCAATCGTTCACTTTTTAGCTTTGTTACCAGGACCAATTGCCAGTGCAGCCCTTCTGGCATCGTTTGTCCAAATGGTTGGAATTGCGTTTCAATCTATTTTAAAAGAAGAACTGGATCAACGCCGGCTGACCATATTAGGAATTACATTGTTAATCAGCATTGGATTAATGTTTTTGCCCACTGATCTATTTCGAGATCTTCCTTCTGTTTTACAATATATCTTTAGTAACGGTCTTCTTGTTGGTACGATGATCGTGATCCTGTTGGAACAATTGTGGAAAACAAAAAAATAGGGGCGTTTATGATGTGGAAGAGAATAACAGTATGGCTGGGATGTCTGCTTTTGCTTCCAGCATATGGTTTAAATGATAATCAAGAACAAGGAAAGGAGAGAGAAGCAGTGGAAGAAGGAGTGAATGAACAATTGCTGCAGGCAGCGGAACAGAGAGAAACAGAAAAGGTAAAAAAACTAATTAAAAAAGGGGCTGATATTAATATACAAGATGAAAAGAAGCGAACACCGATCATGATTGCAACGTATCACAATGATGTAGAGACAGCGACAGTTCTCATTAAGGCGGGGGCAGATGTGAACATTCAAGACCATATAAAAAATACTCCTTTTTTATATGCTGGTGCAGAAGGATACATCGAAATTTTGAAGCTTACCATTGAAGCGGGAGCAGACCCTACTATTACAAACCGCTACGGGGGAACGGCTTTAATTCCAGCTTCAGAACATGGCTATATAGAGGTTATAAAGGAATTGCTCACCAAAACGGATATTGATATTAATCACGTAAATAATTTAGGCTGGACAGCTTTAATGGAGGCCATCATTTTAAATAATGGAGACAAAACACAACAAGAAACGATCCAGCTGTTGATCGATCATGGTGCTGATGTTAATATTCCGGATCATGATATGGTAACACCTTTGCAGCATGCACGCGAGAAAGGGTTTAAAGAGATCGAGAAAATCTTGCTGCAAGCAGGGGCAAAATAACTAATCTTATTTGGAAATTATTCAGTTTTTGCTGATAAAGCTTATTAAAAATAAATGTATAAGTTTGTCCTTATGATATTTCATTGGGTTCATATCAAAGAGGCTTTTGACTAAGCTTCTTTTTATTTTTTTATATTGATCAAAAAGATCTATGTGTTAAATTCGAAAACAATTTTTACTAATTGTAAGTATCCGGTAAATCTCTCTTTCAATCTTCTCTTGCTTACATTAGGCTCATTCCATGAATTTATTGTTTAATATGTCTAAAAAAAGAGAAATATCCTATTAAACGGCTGAGTTTTATATCATCTCTTCTTTTTATACGGCAAGAGAATAAAAACTGCTGCTTTTTTTCAAAATAACATGGAGGTGAGCGACTTGAATAGAGGTATTATCATTGCATTATCAAGTATTGGGGTAGCACAGGCTGCGAAAATTCCACTTCACTATATGAAGAAAAAAGAATGGAAGCCTGAACTGTTTTTGGCGACAGGGGGCATGCCGAGCTCTCATTCAGCTGGAGTATCATCCTTAGCTACGTATATTGCCATGAAAAAAGGAGTCTCGACCATTGACTTTGCTCTTTCAGTCATCTTTGGTCTAATTGTTATGTACGATGCCCAGGGAATCCGCAGACAAACCGGTGAATTGACTTTAAAAGTAAATGATTTAGATGAACTGATTGATAAAATTCATCAAGATGATCCGGTTGAATATGAGGAAAAGGTGCCTGATCCGCTTAAAGAAGTGCTCGGCCATAAACCAGGTGAAGTGATAGGCGGAGCCTTGCTGGGAACGTTATTAGGAATGGCTGGCTATTACATGTCGAAGAGAAAATAGACAATCTTCCAGTTCTCTAATCCATATACATAAGAGATGCTTGGAGGAACGGCTTCGGTTGACTAACGATCGTAAACCGCTTGCCGGATAAAAAGGGAGCTGTCGCATAAGCCGATCAATACGGCTTTTTGCGACAGCTCCCTTTTTTATAAACACAATCAAAATGATTTAGTTAAAAGAGTCACATTTGCTTTTACAGCTATTTTTTAAGGAACAGGCAGCACATTTTCCTTCTTTGCTTTTCTTGACATAGCGGAAAATCGTCCAGCCTGAATAACCAAAAATAACCGTGCCAATCGCTATACTTGCTATCATCTGTTCATTCCTCCTAGAGGGTTAGAAGCCTAATAGTTTTCCACCTTGATAAATGACAAAAGACAAGACATAAGCTAACACTAGGGCGTAAATAATCGAAAAATAAGTCCATTTAGCTGAACCAGTTTCTTTTCGGATCGTTCCTACCGTCGCCAGGCAAGGGATGTACAAAAGAACAAACACCATAAAGGTAAAAGCAGCAAGCGGCGTAAATTGCGTAGCCATCAATCCTTGTAAAGAATCTACATTTGGAACGTGATAAATAATGTTCATGCTTGATACGACTACTTCTTTTGCCAAAAATCCTGTAATCAGTGCGGCGCCTGCCTGCCATGTGCCAAAACCAAGAGGTGCTAAAAGCGGCGCTGCAAATCCGCCAACTAAGGCAAGAAAACTGTCGTCCATCTGAACGTTTAAACCGTGAGGACCGGCATAAGTTAACAGCCAAATAATGACGGAACCCCCAAAAATGAAGGTACCAGCTTTTCGGATAAAGCCTTTTCCTTTATCCCAGGTGCTTCTAAAGAGCGCCTTTGATTGAGGAAGACGATAAGGCGGAAGCTCAATCACAAACAAAGATTGTTCCTCTTTTAAAATGGTCATAGAAAACAATTTAGCTAATAGCAGGGCCATGACAATCCCTAACAAATAAAGTGAAAAGACGATGATTGTTTGATACTGAACAAAGAATGCGCCAACGAAAAGCGCATATACCGGTAATCTGGCTGAACAGGACATTAAAGGAGTCAAAAGAATCGTGAGTAATCGTTCTTTTGGCTGTTCAATGGTTCTGGCAGCCATTATTCCAGGAACATTACAACCAAAGCCAATAATCATCGGAATAAAGGCTTTGCCATTTAAACCGACGGATTCCATCACTTTATCCATCACCAACGCTACACGAGCCATATAGCCTGAATCTTCAAGAAGAGAGATAAAGAAAAATAAAATAAAGATTTGCGGCATAAATACTAACACACCGCCTACTCCGGAAATAATTCCGTTAAGAACGAGCGCTTGAATAAAAGAAGAAGCACCGATACTCGTAAGAATCCATGATAGCCAGTTTGTTAACGGCCCTGAAAAAAAACTGTCTAATGCATCTGAAAGCGGTGTACCTAACCAATCAAACGTTAATTTAAACAGGAGGAGCATACAGAGCAAAAAGATTGGCAGCCCTAAAACTTTATTGGTCACGACAGCATCAATCCGGTCTGTCCAATTAGTGGAGTGAGCGGACTGGCGATCGACTGCCTGCTCAATGATCGAGTCGATGTATGTCCGTCTAACCGTATATATCCACTGAGATAAACTGTTTACGCCATGACCCTTCTGCACAGCTTGTTCTGTTTCTTCATAGAGTGCCTTCAAAGTTTCTGTTGATATAAAAGCGGCCAAAAAGTCCTGTACATTTTGATTGCTTTCAAAAAATTGCAAAGCCAGCCAGCGGTGGGGAAAATGGTTCGCAGCTTGTTTTGGCATAAGCTTTGATAATGCTTCAATGCCTTTTTCTAAAGCCGCCCCATAGTGAAGAATCAATGGCTGCTGTTCTATCGTTTGTAAGTTAGCAAGTTGATCACGCAGCAGGCTGCAGCCTTTTCCTGTTCGTGCAATAATTGACGTAACAGGAACGTGCAGGGCAGTAGAAAGTTTTTGTTCATCTACATAAATGCCTCGGTTTTTGGCGACATCGTTCATATTTAAACCAATCACCAAAGGCTTTCCAAATTCAAGAAGCTGGATAGTCAAATTTAAATTTCTTTCTAATTGGGAAGCATCCACAATGTTGACGATCCCATCAAATGAATCATGAATAAAAAAGTTTGAAACGACTCCCTCATCTTTTGATAAAGGGTTTAGTGTGTAAATGCCTGGGAGATCAATGAGCTGTCCTGCTTTATTTTTTAATGTTCCAATTTTCTTTTCGACCGTCACTCCGCTCCAATTTCCAACATATTCGTAAGAGCCGGTCAAATTATTAAATAAAGAAGTTTTTCCGGTATTCGGATTTCCTAACAGAGCAAGGTTCATCATAGCCTCTTTATCTCAATCTGAACTGCTTCCTGATGACGAATCCCAAGACATTGCCCACCATGATTAAGCATAAAAGGGCCCTTAAAAGGCATACGCTCTTTTAATTGGATTTCCATGCCTTCCATAACTCCTAAATCTAGCAATCTCCGTTTTACCATATCGTTTACTCTAGATAAATCTACAATCCTGGCTTTTTCTCCTCGATTTAATTCCGAAAGAAGCACGTGTATTCCCTCCAGCCAATAATAAAAGTCAGCCTCTTTATCAGTTCTTTAAAGAACATTGCCATATCCATAAAAAGACAATGATAATTTTTTCTCAATTATATCAGTAAATACTATTTTTAGAGAACATTTTCTTGAGATTGTAACAAAACATATAAATATCGGAATAAAAGGAAAGTGGAATGGAGAACAGAGAGCGATGCAGTAAGTTGAAAGCTTGTTCACATACTTACTATAATAAAAAGATGAAGGGTCTTGAATCACCTTGTCTTAGATAAAGAAAGATTATATTCAAGCATATAAGAGGAAATGGTAGAAGAAATTAATATGTAATTATTGCTGATGATAAGGAAATTAGCAGCTGGCGCGCGACCGGGAAAAACGGGCTGCTTTAAGCCCATTCATGATAAATACAGAAATGACTTAGGATTTCTCACACTTATTTTTGGATAAAAGGCAAATCTTTGATTAGCTTTAGATAGACATAATGGCCGGCGCCATGCTTAGTTTGAGTTGAACTTTGCCTCTCCATATCTAAGTAAAACAACATTCTCATTTGCCATCTTGTCTGCTATTATTCACTTCATCAATCTCAACATTTGTATTCAGCATTTCATTTTCAATGGCTTGTTCGTATTCTGTGTGATCTATTCCATTATAATGAAAGGAATCATTGATATCTTGTTCTTCGATGGTAGCTAAAATATCACGAATATCATTATGATCCCCAGATATCGAGCCAAACCCTTGGTTCTGTTTTTTATAATTTACAAATCCGCTCGGAAGGTTGTTTCCAAGATTGACACAGGAGGCACCTTCAACTGTTCCAATGGAAATGGAACCAATGAAAAAAGAAGGGGAAAATCGCTTCAAAGCCAACATCCTTTCCTTAATCGATTGTATAGGGCACTGACTTTTCATTCACACTTATTTTGATATCGTCAGCTGTCTGTTTTTTCTTTTCGGTCTGTTCCCGATTTTCTGGGGTATTCGTCTTTTCAGGTTCCTTTTTAGGATGAACAACAGGCGAAAAAGCATTTCCAAGATTCAGCATTCCGCTCAATTCTTTTATATCTAGCTTATCAAGATGAAAGGCCAGTTCCTCTAAGTTTAATTCCTGCAGGTGCAGGTCTTTCACATCGATATTTATGACAATAGAAAGGTTACCTTTACT
This sequence comes from Pseudobacillus wudalianchiensis, assembly GCF_001685015.1. Lineage (GTDB taxonomy): Bacteria > Bacillota > Bacilli > Bacillales > Domibacillaceae > Pseudobacillus > Pseudobacillus wudalianchiensis. The sequence goes on along the minus strand of NZ_MAYT01000027.1, from coordinate 168,472 downwards.
ATGGATAGATGTTTCGAGCGCATTAAGTTTTTCATACAGCTCCTCAAGCTTATCTGATATATGTTCCTGGTCCATCTTATCCTGTTCCTTTTTTAGAATCTTTCGCTACAACCCCTGAATTTGCTTCCACTTTATTGTGGCGGCCCCGAATAGTGCCAAAGCCTTCGTTAAGTTCTGCTTTGCTTTTTCGGCCTTTTTGAATGTTTGTCCCGACAAACAAACCAGAAGAAGAGGTAATTTGATTAATCTTTAATGATCCGTATTTAATTGATGTCATGGCTATTCTCCTCAAGGATTTTAATTTCGTTGTCATCAGCGTTAGAATGAAATGGAATGGTGATCCATAATACTCCTCTTTGTAACACAGCGTCTAATCGCTCTAGCGCACAAGTTTTCGGGACTGATACACTTCTTTTAAAAGGGCCGTAAAAGCGTTCGCTATTGATCACCTTTATATTTTCTTCTATATGTCTATTAGGAATCGTTCCTTCAATTAATAAAGTATTTTGTTGCCGTTTGACAGAAATATCTTCATGACGTGCCCCGGCTATTTCAACAGAAATCATAAAGTATTGATCGGATTGAAAAATATCGATTCTCGGTTCTACAAATGGCGCTATTTCATACAATAATTCGGAAAAATCTTTTCCTAACACATCTTTAACGTTAGAACGAAAATGAGGTTGTACCACTCATTTACTACCTCCCATACAAGGAACTATAATATATTGATTAAAATGACAGTGCGCAAAAGACTTTATATACTATATGAATTTCAATTTTTGGTATGCTAAAAGGTTTATAAGAATTGATATAAAACAAAGGTCAAGCCGTAAATTCTAAAGAGCTTGACCTTGAGCACTAGGGGAAATATTTTGGTTATTCATCATTCCGTCTATCGCATCAGGATCATTAACGCCCATTGTATTCCCAGCGTTAAACACATTCCCGGCCTGAAAACCCATCCCGTTATTTACCTTTCGATGTGCAGCCCAGCCAGGTAATTGATTTTCACCGATAGAAATGGCTGAATTTGTATTCTGAGAATTCACATTGATAGAGCCTAATGTAAAAGCTATTGCCAAGTAAATCCTCCTCCTTTTTCCCTGTACCAGCAAATGTTAGCGGTTATCATTTATTTCACAGTCAATGACATCGGCATCCAAGATGAGAGAGGAGTTTTGCGTGTTGTGAACTTCCCCTGTAAATCTTCCTTGACCAGCATTCCGTTTACTATGTGAGCTCCATCCAGTTAATTCATTTTCTCCAACAGAAACGGCTGCGCATGTATCCAGCACATTGATATTGATTTGGCCAATATCAATATCATTTTGGTTTTCAGCCATGTGTCCATCCAGTAGAATCGTTGGATTGTTTTGTATAGGAGTATCGATTACATCATTATCCATTACGTAACTGTAGTTATTTGAAACTTGAGAATGGCTGATGGATCCAAATCCGTAATTGTTTTTTCGATGTGAAGACCAATTGTTAGCATAATTGGTTCCTACAAAAATTCCAGAAGAAGTATCAATAGAATTAACATAAATTTGATTCACATTCACGTGATTCGTTATTTTGGCAGGAGTCAATATTTTCACTCCTTCACAATATTCGATACAATATAAGAACAAAAATCTAGGCGATACTTTACCATATGTTGAACTTTGAGTAAGGGTTCGCGGTTTTTATTTTCTAAAGCTAAAAACTCTGCAATGAAAATTCATATAGCTATCTAGGGCATTTAAGCAGTATAAGTCATACTTTTAGCAGAGGGAGAAACGATGTCGGATAAAAAAATACGAGGATTAAAGCGCAAAACGAAAAAGATGATAGAAAGAATCGAGCAGGAAACAGAGACATTCCCGTCTGAGTTTTATAACGGGTATTGGCATCTGCATATACCAGCTGCCCAATCTTTCATTTCTTCATCTAAAATACCTCTCTCTATCAAAAGGGCTTGCATGCAGACTTTGCTAGATAGAACAGAGCATTTAATCAAGATAAAGCCTCAATATAATGAGAAGCTGCGCGTGGTCGCCGCTATAGATTTGCCGGATTTATGGAACAGCCAAATCATTGTTTTTACAGGGGACCGTCATTTTAAAGGGTTCTTTGACCGAGATGACGGCGAACAAAGGTGGACACCCTTATCAAAAAAAAGAGACATTGAAAAAGAATGGAGCTTATCTATTCCAGCTGGCGTAGAGACGTTAGGGATAAGAGAAGACTTAACAGAGGAAGATGGAGAGAAATTTGAAAGTGAAATTTGGTTTGTGGGAGAATTAAAATAAACCATTGATCAGCTTAATAAGAAATAACAGAATTTTTTATATTGTCAATTATAGATGATCAAGGAGAAAAAAGAGGAGTAGCTGTTACCGATGATAAATAATAGGAAGGATTTCATGAACCTGCTGGAAACAAAGAGAAATGCAGGTAAAGTAACTTGTTGTGTAAGAAAAATGGATACAACCGGTACGGCTGTAGTAGATTCATTCGTAAAAGAACTTGGTTTCAGACCAATAGGTGAAAAATGGGAACAAATCACTCAACATGAGGCGAGAAATATTCTTATGTATCTTTTTTCGATGGACATGGCTTATGATGCCGAACTAGAGTCCAAACCTTTGGCAGACGAGCTGAGTGATTACTTTTTAAGTACATTTTCTCTCCAATCCAAAATTTTCACTGCCGGATACTTTGAGGAGAATTCCGGATTTTTTAAACTTCAGACGTGGGAGCCGATTACAGATGCTACGTTTGATACAGGTATCGTTGTGTTGGATGCCAATAAAATCGGCATACTTTGGGTAGAAGATGAAGATTAATAATAAACAATTTATGAGGGATGAATTCGATGCTAGGTGTGAAAGATTACTGCCCAAAACTCTATACGAACACATCAGCTATATTAGAAGAGCATAAGCCCAGCTTTAAGAAACTGAAAGGCCAAAGGATAATAGAAATCTGGACAGCCTGGGATCAATTTGATAACGAATGGTTTAATAATTGTCCTGTCGTTGTTTGCTTTAAAGATTGCCAGATCGAGCTCTGTGCCTATAAAACCGATGAATACATTGTTACATTTGATCAAGTTAATGTTGGTGATGAAATTGATTGGTATGGCACAGAGTTAAGGATAAAATGGGAAAAGAACAAGTTGGCTTCTTTCAAAGAAGCTGTTAACAAAAAGGTGAAAGAAATTGAAATTATAGAGTGGATTGAAGGGGAGGGCACCTTTTTATTTGGGATAGGCTTTCAGCTGGAAGGAAGCTATTTTGCCGTGTGCAACGGATTAGACGAGAATATTATTCTGACAGAAGTTAAAGAAGGGACTAACATAAAGAAAATTATTATATAAGGGAGAACCCCGGAAAGGAGAATGAAAATGTGGAAAGAAAGGATTGATAGCTTTCCAGGGAAGTATACTTTTGCTGAGCCCGCCACCAAAGAGGAAATAGGTGAACTGGAGAAATCATTAAACGTGAAACTTTCGCAGGAGTTAAAAAGCTTTTTATGCGAATCTAATGGTGTATTTGATGAATACGACTATCCTTTAGTGTGGCCGGTTCAGCAAATCATTCGTGAAAATACTGAGTTAAGAACCTTTGAGTATTTCAAAGATTTATATATGCCTTTTGACTCTTTGTTGTTTATTGCTAATGCAGGGAATGGTGATTTATTTGGACAGGCTGTCTTAAACGGAGCCATTCAGAGAGAGTATATATATGTTTGGGATCATGAAGACGATAGCCGAACCTGGGTTGCTTCCTCGTTGAAAGATTTTATGAAAGGATGGGCGGGAGGAACGATTAGTATCTAGGAGATACATGAACAGAAACAACAGTAAGATGGATGTGTGTGACGGTAGAGCTAAGTTCATAAGTGAGCCCATACATAACTATCCTAATAAAGCAGAGAAAGTAGTAAGCGGACTTTCTCTGCAGAGAGAATGCATGTCCTCTCTATCCTAAAAAAGTCAATTTTTATGAGGTTTGATTAGACTGGAAGACCTTATCCCTTAAATCTTCCCATCACAACGGTGTTGTAATAGAGGCCGTCTGAAAGGATTTTATCGTGTTCAAGTACGCCTTCGACTTTAAAACCAAACTTTTTGTAAAGGTGTATCGCTTTGTCGTTTGATTCTAGTACCTGTAAAGTGATTTTGGTGATTCCACTTGAATCTGCCCAGGCGATGGATTCCTTCAAAAGATTTGTCCCGATGCTTAATCCCCAATAATCTTGTAAGATGCCTATCCCAAACTCTACCTTATGAGCCAAGCGTTTTAAAAAATTTCCTTCACATCTCGAAAAACCGACAATCCGATCGTTTGCGACTGCAACTAAAAAGAGATTTTTCTCATTCTCTGTATCTGCCTGGATAAGTGATTCAAAACCTTGTGTATCTATGAAGGCTTCACCTTTTTCTCTATCAAGGTTTTCAGTCTCTCCATCAATCTGTAATCTAACGCTTGATAGCTCCTCTGCATCTTTTCTGATAGCAGACCGGATGATGTAGTCTATTCCATTAATAGTAAATTCCTTCTGGTTAATTTTCATCTTTTGGCCTCCCCTGTTTAGTTTTTTCTTTGTTCAATCGTAAAAAATCTGCAGCAGACTCCTGCTTTTTTAGAAGAAACGATATTTTCTTATTATAGATTTATCTGCCATTCTTGCAAAGTATGGGAGAATGATAAATTTGTATGTAGAGTGGACTATTCATTTTTAAGCCGGTGTTCGTCTTCTTAATTTTATCATTTTATGCAGCTGCATCTTTTGTAAAGAAAAGCATGACCTTCGTTTAATTTCTTAATCAATAGTAAATAATTGGTTTTCGCTTGGTATAATAAACAAAAAATGAATTAAAGTGGGAAAGGAGAAGAGAGACATGAAAAAAATGAAACATAGTTTGATTGCCGCCTCATTAGCAGGAATCCTTTGCTCAATGCCTGCAGCTTTAACAGAAGCAGCAAGCTTTAACCCTGTGTTAGCACAGCCTACGAGTACATTCCCTTTTAAAGATGTGCCTATACAATACAAGGAAACGGTGTCGTCTCTTTATCAAAATAAGTTTTTTAATGGTGTGAGTGCAGAGGCATTCGGTTGGGGATTGCCAATTAAACGGGTAGATGCGGCCATGATTGTAGCGCGTGGGATCGGTTTTAGAAAAAGCTTTCATGTACCAGGGGAGAGGGCGACGTTTCAGGACATTCCGGATCGTGCGAAAGATGAAATTTCCTATCTTCAGCTTTATAGAATCATCCAAGGAAAAACGGATACCCTTTTCGGTTCCAATGATATGATCACGAGAGGAGAAGCGGCTATTATTCTCTCAAGAGCCTATTATGATGTACTGTTATCGCCGAACGAAACGGTGCACCAATTTACAGATGCAACAGGAAGATACGCGACCGCCATCAACCGGCTTACCGCTTCAGGCATTGTAAATGGAAAATCGCTTACGAAGTTTGGCACGAATGACCCTGTAACACGAGGAGAGTTTGCCGTTATGACAGCCCGGTTGAGTGACCCGGCTTTATCCCCATCCACTCACGGTGATCTGCTTTCTTCACAAAATGGATTAACAATAAAAACAGAAAAGGAGAGCTACAGTCTGTCGTCTGATCCAGCTGTAAGCGTGATGCTTGTTAATACGGCAGACTTTGATTATATTTCTACCCGTGAATACATACTGGAAAAGAAACAAGGAGAGAAGTGGCTGCAGATAAAATACAATTTGGGTACACAGTTTCTATCTGATATGCCACCAATAGAAGCGGGCGAAAGAAAAAAAGTAACCCTCTCATTTGAGAGTTTTAGAACATTAATGACCGCAGGCAAATACAGAGTGAGGCATACATTTAGTCCGGCACATAGTGAAGGGAAGGAAGAGCCTGTACGCATAGCGGCTGAATTCACATTGACAGAATAGAAGGGAAAAGCTTGGTCGTTTTTTGGTTAGATAAAGATTAAGCTCGTTCTTAAAAAGGAAGAGTGTATATGACTAAATGATGACCCGGCATTGCTCGATTATTAAAATTTCTTCAAAGTATACAAAAAAGAATGAACCCCGAAGAACCCGTTCAATTGAGCGGGTTCTTTTTATGGTTAAATTCGATAACTGTATTGAAACAGATAGAGATGGGACTACTTAAAAACAGTGAAGAGGAACCATTCAAAAGGCAGCTTTGAATCAAATATCAACCTAATTTTGTTATTTTCAAAGAAAATTTATCTTAAAACATTGTGTGCAAAATTCAAATCAAAACATCAACAAATAAAAAACTCATCCAGCAATAAAGAAAACATTTCATTTAGTTATGTAGAATAAGGAACAATAAAAATGAAAGAAAAAATAAAAACATAAAATTATGTCAAGAATAATGGCGCATGAAATGAATTTACTTTTCATTCAAAGGAATAGATCATATGTACAGCATGATAAAAAGGGGAGGGTCACTGTGACTGTAAAAATTAAGGTGTATTCAGATTACGTCTGTCCTTTTTGTTTCTTAGCAGAAAAGCCGTTGGAGGAAGCCATCAAAGGAAAAGATGTAGAAGTAGAATGGATGCCTTTCGAGCTGCGTCCTTATCCAAATGAAACATTAAAACCTGAGGGCGACTATTTACAAAGTACGTGGAAGCAATCAGTCTATCCACTAGCAGAACAGATGGGAATCTCCATTATCCTGCCAAAGGTATCACCACAGCCCTACACACATTTAGCGTTTGAAGGGTATCGATACGCAAAAGAACAAGGAAAGGGAAACGAGTATAATGACCGAGTGCTGCGTGCCTTTTTTCAAGAAGAACAAGATATTGGGAATATTGAAGTACTGACAAAATTAGCTGGAGAGATTGGGCTTAATGAGGCAGAATATCGGACAGCTTTGGAGAGAAGAACTTATAAAGAAGCGCATCAGCAGGCGTTAAAACATGCCTATGAAGAAGCAGACATTACAGCCGTTCCAACGTTTGTCATCGGCAACACCACGATCGGAGGAATCCGATCGAAAGAAACGCTTGAGCAAATTATCAATGAAGAGAGCCAAAAGGAAACAACGAATAGTTCAATCGAAGGCATGGCCTGTGATATGGATGGCTGTTAAGGAAAGGATTTTTAAGAGTAAATAATAAAAATAAGGAAGTGAAGAAGGTTATGGCAAAAGTATTAGCTGTTCTTTCAAGCGGATATAAGGACGAAAAAAACAACTATGAAACCGGATGGTGGGGCGAAGAGCTTTTTGCTCCGTTACATGCCTTAGAAAAGGCAGGTCATCAAGTCAATTTGGCTTCTCCATTAGGAGGAAAGCCGGTCGTTGATCAGACTAGCTTCTTACCAGAATATGATCCTGAAGGGACGTATAAGGCGCTCTATGAATCAGGGAAGGCAGATGAAACAGCAAAACTTATGGATATCAATCCAAAGGAATATGATGCCGTGTTAATCGTTGGCGGCCATGGAGCCATGTATGACTTAGCTAAAGATGAAGACTTACATCAAATTATTAATGCCATTTACGATAACGGAGGCATTGTAGCTGCCGAGTGTCACGGTCCGGCTCCTCTTATTTGGACGCTGCGTCCAGATGGCAAAAGCATCATTGCCGGAAAGAAGGTAACAGGTTATCCGGATGAAATTGAACCCGAAGGATTACTTGATATTTTACCTTTTAGTTTGGAACAAGAAATGAGCAAAATTGCCTCTTATGATAAGGGAGACTTGTCTAAAAAAGCCCATGCCGTATGGGCGGATGAGCAAATCGTGACAAGCCGTGATCCCTTTTCATCCGAATTGATGGGAGAAGAGCTAGCAAAGGCACTTGAGAAAAGAAATAAATAAATGAATGAAAAGAGAAGCGCCGTCATGAAAAGGCGCTTCTCAAACATTGTTTAGGCTGTTTCTCTGGATAAACCCTTCTTTAGCTTTTGAAGCTCCTCTTGCAGAAACTCTTCTAGGCTGCTATCCATATAGCCTTTCGCCGGGGGTTCATCTGGTTGTAAAGATTGATTGAAGGCTTGAACTTCTGACTCCATTAATAAAATACGATCTTCTGCTCGGGCCATTCCTTTCGCGATATTTTCAGAACTAAATGAAATAGCCGTTTACTGCATTTGCTTAATTGATCGAGCTACGTTCGCTCTGCCGCTTAATAAAATTCTTTTATGCAGCAGCTTATTGTATGTTCCTTTGAATTCCTGTAATTTTTCTTTAAGAGATTCTGCCTGCTGCTGTATGGCTTTAAGTTGCTCTATGTACAGCTTCAGCTGGTTTTCCTGGAGGCTTTTTTCATACAGAGCGAGAGTGGCCATATTGTCGTTACCTTGTTCTACGGCAAGCCTTGCTAGTCGCTCTTTTTTAACAATCAACGCTTCTGTTTCAGAAATCAAGACTTGTTGTTTTTTTCAAGAAAAATTTGTCTAGCAAGAGCATCCTGGCCCTTTGCCAGGTTCCCTTCCATTTCTCTTACATATTGATTTAACATTGCAATCGGGTCTTCTACTTTATCCAGTGCACCATGTAATTCTGCCATCCATGCCCTCTGCCCATAAAATGTTGTCCGTGAGGGGAGAGGAACCTCATCAAATTCAAAGCAAATTTGAAAAGTAAAAAGATACTTATCGCGATTGCTCCCCAAAAGAAACCTTTCTTCACATTTAATTTCATACTCCATTCCCTTCTTTCTTTGATAGGTTGAATTTTAAAGGGGGAAAGTAAAGTTTGGTGAAAGGAGAATATTTTGTTAAAAGATAATGAAAACCTTGGATTGCCTGTGTAAAGAGATAATAAAGTTATTGAAAAACCATCAACTTAAAAATATAATAAAAGTAAGTGATTAAACACTCACTTTTAAGAGGGGGAATAAAAAATGAGTGAAACTAATACTATTCAAATTCAAGAAGTCACGAAAAGTTTTGGAAAGAAAGTTGTATTAAAAGACATCAACTTTGATATTAAAGAAGGTTGTATTTATGGTTTTATTGGGCCTTCCGGAGCTGGAAAAACAACATTAGTTAAAATGATAGTTGGTATGGATATTCCAGATAAAGGGTTTATCTATTTATTAGGTAAAAAAATGCCTAATTTAAATATCTTACAGCAAATTGGCTATATGGCACAATCAGATGCGTTATACATGGCCCTTACAGGTAAGGAAAATCTAATGTTTTTCGCATCTCTATTTAAATTAGATAAAACTGAAAAACAGAAACGCATTGCCTATGCTGCTGACTTAGTTAACCTAACTGCCGATCTTAATAAAAGAGTGTCAGCTTACTCAGGAGGTATGAAACGTCGATTATCTTTAGCAATTGCTTTAATTCAAAATCCTAAAGTTCTGATTTTAGACGAACCTACTGTGGGGATAGACCCTGAATTACGATTAAGTATTTGGACTGAGCTTTTAAGATTAAAAAATGAAGAAGAAAAAACCATTATTGTAACGACTCACGTAATGGATGAAGCAGAAAAATGTGACTACATTGCAATGGTTCGAGATGGTTCATTTATTGCAACTGGCACACCTCGCCAATTGAAAGACCAATATGAAGTAAATAGCTTGGAGGAGGTATTTTTAGATGCCGGGAGGAAAGTACAATGAGAACAGTAGCACTTATTAAGAGAATTTTATTACAAATACTTAGAGATAAGCGTACATTGGCTCTTCTCTTTGTGGCTCCTTTATTAGTTTTAACACTAATGAACCTAGTTTTTAATGGAAATACCGTTGATCCTGTTTTGGGAGTTGCTAATGGGAATCAGCAACTCCTTGAAAAATTAAAAGGTGCTGACATTGAGGTCAAAGAATATAACAAAGTTTCAAATGTGAATGAAACTATATTAGATAAAAATTTAGATGGATTTTTACAAGTCGATGGCAATAAAGCAACGATAACGTTACTTAATAACGATCCTTCGATAGCAAAAAGCTTAGAAATGAAAGTAAAGCAAACTTATAGTAAAGAAATCCAATTAAAGCTAATGGGAGCAAACGCAATTCGGAGTGAACTTCCATCACAGGATTTGATGAAAACCAACTATGTATACGGCAGCAGCGATACAGAGCTTTTTGATACTTTTAGTCCTATTTTGGTAGGGTTCTTTGTCTTCTTTTTCGTTTTTTTAATCTCTGGCATTGGGCTATTGAACGAAAGAACAACTGGAACGCTAGAACGTTTGTTAGCAACACCTATTAAAAGAGGAGAGATTGTCACAGGCTATCTTGTTGGCTACGGTATATTAGCAGTGATACAGACCATTATTATTGTTTTGTTTGCAATCAATGTGCTAGATATGGTTTTAGTTGGTTCCATTTGGAATGTTATTTTAATTAATATCATCGTAGCACTTGTGGCTTTATCACTTGGAATATTATTATCTTCTTTCGCAAGTTCAGAGTTCCAGATGATTCAGTTCATTCCAATTATCGTTGTGCCACAAATATTCTTTTCAGGCATTTTCTCTATCGAGGGAATGGCGGAGTGGCTACAAGTATTCGCAAACTTTATGCCATTGTATTATGCAGCAGATGCGTTAAAAGGAGTAATGTACGAAGGTTTAAATTTAACTGACATTAGTAGTAATTTATATATCTTGTTGGCTTTTTCAGCAGTATTTATCGTCTTAAATTTGTTTGCTCTGAAAAAGTATCGTAAGCTATAATACGGTAACGATATAGCGTTAAGCAAAGATGGTGAATAAAATGGTAAATAATAATCTATTGGATGAAATGGCTAAAATACTTAAAAAATCAAATAAACAAACGGTTAAACAAAAGAAAATTATTGAGGTTGCTATTACACTTTTTGCAGAAAAAGGATATTCAAATACTGCAACATCAGAAATAGCAAAAATGGCAGGCGTTGCTGAGGGAACCATTTTTAAGCATTATGGAACAAAGGAAAATTTATTATTATCTATAATGGTACCTTTTATAAAAGATTTTTTCCCTACGATGGCAGATGAACTTATTGGAGAACTAATGAATGATAAGTGTACATTTGAAGAGTTTTTAAGAGCTTTTTTAACAAATCGTATTGCTTTTATCTCGGAAAACAGAGAAATATTTCAGGTAGTCATAAAAGAAATAATTTATAAAGAAGAACTTAAAAATGAAATACTTCCCTATATTTTAGAAGCGGCGTCTGTTCGCTTAGTAAAAGTAATTGAGATATTCAAACAACGGGGAGATATAAAAGACATACCAAACGACTCAATCCTAAAAATGCTGGGCACAGTAATGAGTGGATTCTTTATTTCTAATTTTATATTGTTAAATAAAAAATCCATTAGCGAAGATGCCATTGAAGATATCGTATTTTTTATACTAAATGGGTTTGGGCAATCTCCTCAATAAAAGGATTTTTATGAAATGCTCATTAGTAAGAAGAGACAATTAAAATGTACCATTTTCAATAACAAGCAGCTGTAAAACAGCTGCTTGTTATTTTTATACAAAGAGTAATGAGTTATATCGGATATATACATTGAAGATTGTGATTAAATATACTTAAACTAACGGGTGCTTTAGTTAAAAAGAATTAAATGACTTTATTATCCTTTTTAGCAGTAAAATTCTTTTAGATCAATGTGGTTTTAAACAACTTTTAAAGGCCTCATTACATATCAAACATAGTAAGGCTTTTGTTTATTTTAGTGAATTAAAACAACTTTATTATCGCTCTACAGCCTAAAAAAGCAATGATATAAAAGCTCTATTTTAGATTAACTTTATTACACGAGCCGTAGTGAATAAGCAATTCAAAGTATATTTTTCTTCCCGTTACAAACCATATTTGTATCGGAGGTGAAGAAATTGAAAAAAGGCAATAACAATGAAAGCAGCAATGTTGGAAATGGCAACACGTCTCAAGATGAGATTATGAATAGAGTGAATCAAACGTTTGATGAAATGGTGCAAGAAGTGAGAAGTATGATTAATGACAATAACGAGGCAGTTAACAGGGAACAGTCTGAACGTTCTTAATGATGTTTTTAAAGCTTTTTGACATAACACGTTTTCTGGCAGCTGCAAGAACCAAGAATGAAATTATTCAATTTAATGCGGAAAAACATTAAAAAAGCTAAAAAACAATCGTTTTATGAAAAGATTGTTTTTAGCTTTTTTTATACATTATGTTATTGCAAAAAATTGATTTAAAAGCCTGTATTTTTCGGAACGACAAGTCGGGAACAGTAGGTTAATTCAGGATTAATTGATTAAGTAAAGATTCAAAAATGTGATTTTATTGCTTGTTAGAGTATATTAATTTGATTGTGACAGCCTGTATTTAAACTAAAACCAGCATTATCTACAGTATTATCAATAAAATTTGACTAACCGTGGAGTTGGAAATATAGAAAAAGGCTATGAATTAAGTAGAAACATAGAAATCATGAGCAGAATTATAGGTGATATATCATCAAATCAAAATATTCAGGATATTATATTACATATTTAACTGCACAGTGATTTTTTTTACTCAAGTGTTTTTTTGTTTATTTTCGGTAGACTGAGGGAAACCGATGGATCAGACCGCAGTAGTCCGAACTCATAAATCTTTATCTCATTTTCATCAAGTATTGTATTGTTCTGATCGAGGATATAAGAGTTGAATCTCTTGCTTAAACTAGACAATTAATAGACAATGATTGATAGAAGTGATATTTCTTTCTATTTGAAAACTGTCTAGTTTTTCTCTAAACTTATATTTGCTCATAGGTTTTGGTTTTTGAAGTGAATTGGAGGCCGACACGACAGTTCACAGCGTTTAGCAGTAAAAATGAAAGATGAAAAGCACTCGCAAATGAGTGCTTTTATTTGGTGTAGAGGAAATGACAGGGTTCAAATTCTTATGTTTTTACAGGGGGGTGGTTGAATGAAGGTTTTTATTGATTTGAAGTGGTTCTTTAAACAGGAAAAAAGACCATATATTGTAGGAATTCTTTTATTAATTGTGGTAGCGATGCTTGAATTGGTTCCGCCAAAAATAATTGGGATTATTGTAGATGCGATCAAAGAAGGGACTTTAACAGGAAGCGAGCTTCTGAAATGGATGATCATTTTAACGGTCACAGGCATTTCGATGTATGTCATTCGCTATTTCTGGCGGGCTATGATTTTCGGTTCCTCTCTTAAGCTTGCTAGACAGCTGCGGGATATGCTGTATGCTCATTTTACAAAAATGTCGCAAACCTTCTATCAAAAGAAAAGAGTAGGGGACTTAATGGCTCATGCGACGAATGACTTACAGGCAATTCAGCAGACCGCTGGAGCCGGCGTATTAACAATGGTCGATTCTTTGACGATTGGAATTGCGGTTGTTGTGATAATGGCAGCTACGATCAGCTGGGAATTAACGCTGATTTGCTTAATCCCCATGCCATTCATGGCGATTATGACAAACTGGTATGGTCGTTTGCTTCATGAACGGTTTTACAAAGCGCAAGAAGCCTTTTCATCTTTGAACGACAAAACGCAGGAAAGTATTACAGGAATTAAAGTCATTAAAACATTTGGTCAAGAAAAGGAAGATGTCGAAGAATTTTATCACCAATCAGCAAATGTCGTGAAAAAGAACTTGGCAGTTGCACGAGTGGATGCCTTATATGATCCAACCATCGCTGGCATTGTAGGGGTCTCTTTTTTCTTATCCATTGCTTTTGGTGCGAAGTTTGTCATAGACGGAATGATTACAATTGGAGAACTCGTCTCGTTTAATGCCTATTTAGGGCTGCTCGTCTGGCCGATGCTGGCATTTGGCTGGCTTTTTAATATTTTAGAAAGAGGAAGAGCCTCTTATGATCGGATAAGGAAGATCCTAAACGAACCCGTGGATGTAAAAGATACACCAGATGCGCTAGATCAAGTTCCAACTGGGGATATTGCGTTTCATATTAATGATTTCACGTACCCAGGAGAACAGCAGCCTGTATTAAAACAAATTCACTTTCGATTAAGAAGGGGAGAAACCCTTGGCATTGTCGGAAAAACAGGAGCTGGAAAAACGACGTTACTAAAACTTCTCATTCGGGAGAGTGAAGGTTTTGATGGAGACATTTTGTTTGGTGAGAGACGTATAGACCAATATAAACTTGAAAGGCTTCGTGAAGCCATTGGTTATGTACCACAGGAGCATTTTCTATTTTCTGCAACGGTTGCAGAAAACATTTCATTCGCAAAGCCGGACGCTTCAATCGAGGAGGTTCATCATGCCGCGAAATTAGCGAAGGTGGATCAGGATATTCTTCAATTTACGGATGGATATGAGACGATTGTTGGCGAGAGAGGCGTCTCCCTTTCCGGTGGACAAAAGCAGAGGATATCCATTGCCAGAGCATTATTAATGCAACCAGAAGTCCTGATTCTTGATGATTCCTTATCTGCTGTTGATGCGAAAACGGAAGAAGGGATCCTCGCATCATTAAGGGAAACGCGTGCTGGAAAAACAACGATTATTACCGCACACCGTTTAAGTGCTATCCAGCATGCAGATAGGATTGTCGTTCTTGATGAAGGAGAGATTGCCCAAATGGGTACACACGATGAGCTAATGGAACAGGATGGCTGGTATAAGGAAATGTATCTCCATCAGCAGTTAGAAGCACTTGTAGAGAAAGGGGGATCTCATGGGCAAACCAACTGAATTTACAAAACAGGAGCAGCGTACGATCCTATTTCGACTGCTTTCCTATACGACCCCTCATTATAAAAAAATTATTTTTGCCTTTATCCTGCTGACGCTGGCTACATTGGGGGAAATTGTCGGACCGCTAATGATTGCGCACTTTATTGATCACTATTTAGCACCGAGACATCTTCCTCTTCAGCCATTGCTCGTTTTAGGAGGAGGCTACCTTGCAATTCATGTAGCAAGGTCGTTTATTACGTATTTTCAACAATATAAATTTCAGGAGATTGCTTTAAAAATCATTCAAAAAATCCGTGTGGATGTCTTTACAAAAGTACAAGGGCTCGGGTTAAAATATTTTGATAAGACTCCAGCGGGAAGTACTGTTTCTAGAGTGACGAATGATACAGAGGCCATAAAGGAACTGTTTGTAACGGTTCTCGCCAGCTTTATCCAAAGTGGATTTTTAATTATCGGTATTTTTATCGCGATGTTCATTTTAAATGTGAAATTGGCAGTATTTTGTTTAATCATTCTTCCGCTTGTCTTTTTGATCATAAAAATGTATCGGAAATATAGTTCACGTTATTATGCGGAAATGCGTGAACAATTAGGTCTGTTGAATGCAAAGATTAATGAATCATTGCAGGGCATGTCCATGATCCAAATGTTCAGACAGCAGAAAAGACTGGAAAGAGAGTTTTCAACGATCAACGAAAAGCATTTTCTTGCCGGTCGTATAAATATTAAACTAGACAGCTTGCTCTTAAGACCTGCAGTCGAGCTCGTGTATTTTGGCTCTTTAATTATGGCACTAAGCTATTTCGGGATTACCTCTTTAAATAGTCCTGTCGAAATTGGTGTGGTCTATGCTTTTACAACGTATTTGCATCGTTTCTTTAGGCCAGTGAATGACGTGATGAGGCAGCTATCGTCGTATCAACAAGCCATTATTGCGGCTGGCAGGGTATTCCGACTGCTTGATGAAGCAGAAATGGCACCAGAACAAAAGAATGCGGGTGAAACAAAAATCAAAGACGGAAAAATCGAGTTCCGTGACGTCAGTTTTTCCTATGATGGGAAAAAGGATGTGCTCAAAGATATTTCCTTCACGGCAAAACCGGGTGAGACGGTCGCGTTGGTCGGTCATACGGGCAGCGGGAAAAGTTCAATCATTAATTTGCTGATGAGGTTTTATGAATTTGAGCGAGGGGATATCTTGATTGATGGGATGTCCATTAAGGAATATTCACGTGAGGAGTTACGGGAAAAAATGGGACTCGTTCTTCAAGACCCTTTCCTATTTTATGGGACGATAAAGGATAACATTCGCTTGCATAACGATTCAATGACCGATGAAAAAGTAAAAGAAGCAGCGGAGTTTGTTCGGGCACATCGCTTTATCGAAAAGCTAGAAGATGGTTACGAGCATCGAGTCGTTGAGCGTGGCTCTACTTTCTCTAGTGGACAGCGGCAGCTTATTGCATTCGCGAGAACCATTGCGACAGATCCAAAGATCCTTGTTCTCGATGAGGCGACGGCTAATATTGATACGGAAACAGAAGAAGAAATTCAAGCTGCTTTAGCAAAAATGCGTAAAGGGAGAACGACGATTGCGATCGCGCACAGATTATCAACGATTCAAGATGCCGACTTAATTCTCGTCCTGCATCAAGGAAACATTGTCGAAAGAGGAACACACCAGGAACTATTGGCACAAAAAGGACTCTATTATCAAATGTACCAGTTGCAAAACGGTCTCGTCGTTTCGTAATAGTTGTCACAAAAGATTCACGTGAACAAAAACACTTCGTTATATGTTTATGTATTCTTTTGATAGAATGGATCAAGCATGAACAGAGCGAAGAGGATTAAATGTCAGATTTAAACATATTCATGGCTTTCTGAGCTTTATCTCACCATATTAATAAAATAAGAAAACTAGTCATAACTTGGTCACAGATTAGACGTTTATATATATAATTAGATAAAATTAAATGATAGATGACTAGTTCAAAAGTGTCTTAAATCAAGATTTTACGCCATTATATAAAACTAGATGGAACGAAAAAAGATACCTTCCCTCTAACTTCAAAACCGCTTGTGATCTGCGTGCCAGATTAGGTGGATTCGCTTTTCACATAGTTCCGTCAGAATAACATTTTAAATCAACTTAAAAGTTTCTCATCTGTACAGTCTTCTCTAGTTTTCAAGGAGACTAGGCATGTTTAGAGCCTTCAAATAATTATATTTGGAGGTTTTTTGTTATACATAAAGGTATTAGAATGCATTCAAGAGATTGATTGTCTTTATCAGAGGTAAGTTAGATGCTCAAGAAATTAAGAATGCTATTCAAGCTTTAGCTTAAGAGCTAAACAAAGGAGTTTTCCCGGAAATTTTAGTGATAGCGGAGGAGAATAGAACAAAAAGGTTTGTCCTGCAACAATGAGCTGACTCTTTAAGGAGTTGGTTTATTGTAATTCATTTTGGAATATTATGGATATTTCATCTATAATGGGAATAGTGTTAGTTCCGAGTTTAAAATGGACAATATCTCCAGTTTAAATTTTCCCCAATTGGCTTTATATCAGGGTTTTTAGGGTTTTGTAAGTTTTTAAATGAACTCTGATTTCCGGTAGTTTTCTATAGTTTGTTACCAGAAGGTGACCAATATTTTCGTGAGAAATATGTAATTGATGCGTGTAAAAGAGTAGGATTTTGAGATGGGATAGTGTGCCAAATGTAAAAGTACGGCGCTCTTTGATTAGTTGCCAAGGAGTGCTTTTTATATGAGCAACTGTTGAACAGATAACACCTATTACCTGAACAGATCTAGAAATGATGAACGGTCAAAATGGGGAAGATTGTTCCCGTATACAACCCATTGCGAAGCTGTCATTTGGTTGGAGCTAACACAAATATATTAAAAAACGAGTTCCAATTTTAGTGGAATTCGTTCTTTTTTGCTTGTGAAGGTATTATTAAGTGTCGATTTCTTTTATGACAAAACCGTTTGCAAATGTATTTAAAATACGAATGAGGCGTTCTGTCATTTCACCAGGTGTCACATCAAAATCCTTCGCAATCCAGTCCGTAATTAATCCCGCCGTACCATAGGCCATATAGCGCTTTTGGGAATGATCATCGACAAACGACACTCCGTATTGAATATCGAATTTAGATTTTAGTAAATTAAAAATCGCTTCAGGCAGTTGCTGGTGTATGTATGGTAACGTATCTTCTAAAAGTAGTAGTGTGAAGTAATCACGGTTATCGTAAATGTAATACAACAAATCGAAAGAGTTTGTTGTCAACTCCTTTACTTTTACCCGTCTATCGCTTTGGTATTTCGACATGCTGTAATACTGTATGGCTTCAAACATTTCATCCATTAACTCTTCGACAAGATCGTATATGTTTTGATAGTACACATAAAAGGTTGTTCGATTATATTGAGCATAATCAACCACGTCCTTCACCGTAACAGTACTAAATCCTTTCTTATGTACCATTTCAATAAATGCCTTTTTTAAGAAACTCTTGGTTCTTAAAGCTTGGGTGGAATTGGATTTCATCATATTCCTCTCCTATTATTCGACAGATTGATCGAAAGTGTTGGCTTCTTCGACATTATAGCAAATGTTAAGGATTGTGTACAAAGTGTAAAAGCGATTACACTTTAAATATAATCAAAATCTTTAGAGGGGGTATTAAATATGAGATTTGAAAACAAAGTCGTAATTATTACAGGTGCTGCTGGAGGCATAGGAAAAGAAATTGCTCGTAAACTTGCAAGTGAAGGTGCAAAGTTAACCCTTGTGGATTTAAATGAAGCTGCTGTGAAAGCGGTTGCAGAGGAACTTAACTTAGGTGAAGATCGCGTTCTAACTTTAAAGGCAGATGTTTCTAAAGAAGCAGAAGTAAAGAATTATGTTGAGCAAATTATGGAAAAGTTCGGCCGTATTGATGGATTTGCAAATAATGCAGGGGTAGAAGGTCCAGCAAAAAGTATAGAAGAAATAACGGAACAAGATTTCGATTTCGTATATAGCATTAACGTAAAAGGTGCTTTCTACGGTTTAAAATATGTATTACCAATCATGAAACAACAGAAAGCAGGATCAATTGTAAATACTGCTTCAGTAGCAGGACTAATTGGTTCACCACAAATGATGCTATATAATTCGTCGAAACATGCATTAATGGGTATGAATAAAGTAGCCGCGTTAGAAGCTGCTCCATATAATGTACGTGTGAACACAGTAAACCCGGGAGTTATTAATACACAAATGATGCGTAATATTGAATCAAAAGTTGCACCAGGTGCAGCAGAAGCAGCACAAGCAGCTTATAACGATGCGGTGCCAATGAAACGCTACGGTGAACCTGAAGAAGTAGCTAACGTGATTGCTTTCTTACTTTCTGATGAAGCTACTTATGTTAGTTCATCTTCATTCACGGTCGATGGAGCATTATACAACGTTTAATTTATTGAATAATGAGTCCATGAAGCTGGCTAAAAAGCTAGATTGGACTGAAATATTAAGAGTTTATTTTTTGAGTTATTAATTAATCCGATATATTAAAACAATTTGGAGGAGATAGTATGAGAGGTTGGCAATTTTCAGGTACAAATAAACCACTAGAATTGATTGAAAAAGAAGATCCAAAAGCGATTCCAGGTCACGTTGTGATAGACGTGAAAGCTGCTGGTTTATGCCATTCGGACGTTGCAGCATTACAAGATCCAGGTTGGATGCCACTTTTCCCAAATGGTCCTGTTATTATGGGGCATGAGTTTGCTGGGGTTGTTATTGAAGTGGGGGAAGGTGTAGAAGGTATTAAAGTTGGAGACCGCGTTGGGGCTAACCCAATGGATCGAGCAACGAAAATAACTGCTGGGTACAACTATGACGGAGGATATGCAGAAAAAGTGCGTGTTCCTGCTCACCAATGTGTGATCATTCCTGATAGCGTTTCCTTTGTAGAAGGGGCAGCTTCAACAGATGCAGGAATTACAGCGTATCGAGCTCTTTTCAGTATTGGACAAGCAAAAGAAGGTACAAAATTAGGAATTATCGGTATCGGTGGACTTGGTCAATTTGCCTTACAAATGGCATTAATTAAAGGTTGTGAAGTATACGCTACAGATGTATCTCCAGAAGCTCGAAAACTTGCTGAAGAACTAGGAGCTAATAAAGTTTACGATACTGTTCTAGATATGAAAGAAGCAGAATGCGATGTCATTGTTGACTTTGCCGGTTTTGGACAAACAACTTCTGATGCATTAGAAGCTGTAAAAGTTCAAGGAACAGTTGTCATTGTTGGTATGGGTAAATTAGAATCAAATATCAACACGTATTTAATGATTACAAAAGAAATTAAGCTTTTAGGAAGTAATGGTGGGTCAGTAGAAGACTTAAAAGGTGTATATGATTGCTTCGCTACTGGAAAAATGAATCCGAATCTCATCACTATCCCATTCGAAGAAATCGACAAAGGCATCGAAAAACTGAAAAACCATGAAGTAAAAGGCCGCTTAGTAGCTGTATTTGAATAAATGTAAATTTAATTTATAAGGTAGCGGCTGGGATAAAACAATCCTCTAAAATGAAAAAGCCTGTGAAATTTTGTCGTGAAATTTCACAGGCTTTTATATTTTAAGCTAGTTAGGTCCCATCATGTTTTATGTGAAATTTTTTACTCAGGCTAAAAAGAGAAAAGTTGAATATGTATTAGAAAAACAGCTAGATTCCACTGGAATAGGAACCTAGATATTTAATTAAACCCACCGGCACTCATGTGTTGCCACATACACTCTGGACATGTAGAGTGTGGTAACAATTATAAGAGAAAATCAGTTGTTTAAAATAATGATAGCAACTGATAAAGCAGGCCGCTCTTTAATACAGAGCGGCCTCTTTTTATTCCTCCCACTCTTTTGAATAAAGCCCTTCATGTAAAAATTTTTATTCATTTTCTAAAGAATGAATTGAAGTTTTTGAGGCGAGTTTACTCCTACTATTTCCAAAGTTAAATAGCTATGAAAGTCAGAAAAGACAGTAAGCAAAGATAACTCACTGTCTTTTTAATTTAATATTTTAAGTATATTTAATTAAAGGAATTCCTTACCAAGATGTTTAGAACATAAATTTTGATCGCATTTTTGATCACATAAACGGTTGCAGATGCTTGAATAAGCCTCTTTTCTAATAGAAATAGCGATCACACGTATCACCTCGAAAAGCTTCCATGCTTCTCCCGAATCCGCTCAACCACTTCATCAAACTCCTCAGGCTTATGAAACTCAATAGGAGAGAAGCCTTTCTCAAATATCACCGAATCAGCTTCCATCAGAACGACATAACGGTCGCCGATTTTAGCCAAATGAACCGACTCCCCGAAGTCCGACAGCATCGCTTTGACGCCCATATGGTCCAGCTTCATTTTCAGCTCCAATTCAGGTGTATGCTCGACCATGCGGCTGGCAGCTTCTACGATTTCTTCGGTTGAAAAACGCTCCTGCAGCTCCCGTTTCGGGCTTTCCGCCCAGACTTCCATCGCTTGTTCAAATTCGGCTCTTTCAGGGCTTTCATCTTCCAAGTCTTCAATCACCGTTTCCCGTACGAAGTCCATCACTTGCGTTTTGACGATTTCAGGCATCGATTGTTCGTAGCCGACGTATTTTAAGAAATCCTCAAAGTAGCGGGCGTGGGAAGCCTGATGGATTTTCAGTTCGCCTTCTTCGATCATTCCTTCTTCGGGCATGTAAGGGTACTGAATCGATTTCATGTTTTTGGTTGTAATCGCCAGTTCTACGTGCTCGATAAGGGAGGAGGCATCCGAAATGGAAGCTACTTTCGGCTCAAAGTCACATTTTAAAACAAAAACAAAGGGGTCATCAAAATATTTTCTTAATTGCGCTTTTGCGACGATGAACACCCCGCCGCGTGCGGCACTCGTTTGTGTGTAAAGCGTGGCGAATTGTTCACTCGCTTCTTGAAATTCTAACAGTGAAAAAGCAGCACGGGCTTTAGCGAATAAGTTATAGTTCGGGTTTGACGTTAAGTCATGGCCCGGTTCTGCTGTGAAAAAGCCGATTTTTGTCGGCACTTGTTCGGCTTTTGGATGGCGTTCGGCCTTGCGTTTTACGATCTTTGTAAATTCCCCGTCAAGAAAGTCTTTGAGTGGGCTGCTTTCATATTCTTCCTCATTGAGGGTGCGAAAGTGCTGGGCCCGTTTGTTTTCTTCTTTATCATCTACCCGGATCAAAAAGAAGGATAAGTAGTGTATTTTAAAATCCATTATTATCACCTAATTTTTCAATCAATCTTATGTTAGTTGTCCTCAAGGATGATTTCCCGTAATTTTATAATGCCTTGTTCAAACTCTTCAATGGAAGCGTAGCCGTAGGAAAGCCGAATCGCTTGAACGGACTCTTCTGTGTAAATGCTGCCCATGTTCAATGAAATTCCTGCTTTATACGCTTTTTGATGCATATCCTTTAATTGGACATTCTTTTTTATTCGCAGCCAAATTAAGAAGCCGCCGGCCGGAACGTCCCATTCGGCAAGATCGCTCATATATTGATTTAACACGTTTAGGGCAGCAGTTCGCCTTTTCTTTAATTCTTCACGGACGAAAGACAAGTGTTGCTCGTACAAACCGCTCGAAATCCATTCAGCTGCTACAAGCTGGGAGAGGGAACTGGAACCATAGTCCGTTTGCTTTTTCATTTCCGCTAACCGGTCAATGACTGGTTCTGCTCCTGCAATCCAGCCGATGCGAAGGCCAGGCGTGAGGGTTTTTGAAAAGCTCCCAATGTACAGCACATGGCCGTTTGAGTCGAGTGACTGCAGTGTAGGCGGAGGCGGACTGTCGATCCAAAGCTCTCGATAAATATCATCTTCAATAATTGGGAGCCGCTTTTCCGCACAAATATCGAGCAGCTCTTTTCGGCGTGCTTCCGACATTAAGATGCCGGTCGGATTATGGAAACAGGGGATCGTATACAAAATCGAAGAGGGGCCGTCCATCGCCTTTTTAGCAAGGGGAGCGGGCTGCAGTCCTTCTTCATCCATCGGCAAGCCGGATAAGTTCATGCCGGCCGATTGAAAAATATGAAGGGAATACAGATAAGACGGCTTTTCCAGAAAAACGGTCGATCCTTTATGCAAAAGGCCAGCAGCGATTAATTGCAATCCTTGAATCGCTCCGGAGACAATTAAAATCGAATCGGGGGAAACATTGGTTCCTTGTTTTTTCATATAATCACTGATTGCCTGTCTTAGCGGAAGATACCCTTTTGGTTCCTCGTATCCGAAGGGCTCTAAGCTTTGAGCAAGACGCATCATGACTTGCTGCATATTATCCTTTGGAAAAATATCCTGTGCGAGTTCGCCCTTGCTTAGTTCAATTAAATGGTCTGGTGCTTTTATTTCATCTGTTTCCAAAACAGGGGAAGGCACTGATTTAGGGAAAGACAGCGGCGCCGATTCGTCCCAGGAAGGGGGGCTGGCTGCAAGCAAGGTCCACGTATTATTTACAACCATCGTGCCTTTTCCCATCACACCTTCAATTAATCCCTCTGCTTTTAGCTCTTCAAGCGCGGTAACAATTGTAGAGCGGTTAACCGACAGCAGCTCGGCCAGTTTGCGCTGGCTCGGAATTTTACTGCCGATCGGCCAATCGCCGCTTGAGATCGCTTTTTTAATGTAATTCATCACTTTTTCGTATTTTGCAAGGTTTGTACCCATTCGTATTTCAATCTCCCTATTGTTGTGCTGCCTCTATCATATCATCCTGTTTTACTGCTTACTATCTTCTTCTGTCCAGTGTTCTTGAATAAATTCATCCCGACCTGATTTCTGGCGGTCTGCTTTGTATTCATCAGGATTCTTTTTATAGAAGTCTTGATGATAATCCTCTGCTGGATAGAATGGGGCAGCCGGCAAGATGCGGGTGACGATAGGCTTTTGAAATCTTCCACTCTCCTCAATCTCTCTTTTGGAGGCTTCTGCCAGCTCCTGTTGCGCGGGTGTATGATAAAAGATCGCCGCCCGATAGGAATCGCCGCGATCCTGAAACTGGCCGCCATCATCTGTCGGATCAATTTGCGGCCAATACAAATCCAACATCGTTTGATAGGAAATAACAGCAGGATCATATGTGATTTGTACGGCCTCTAAATGGCCGGTCGTTCCGCTTTTCACTTGCTCATATGTTGGATTTATCGTATGGCCGCCCGTATAGCCGGAAATAACTTCATGCACACCGTCCCATTGATCAAACGGTTTGACCATACACCAGAAACAGCCGCCTGCAAATGTTGCTTTCTCTACTCTTTTATTCATGGTTTTCCACCTCTTTGTATACTTGAAATAATAGTTCATATTATCACTTATTCTCTTAGTTTGTCACGGGCCAATCTTTATAAAAACACTTTACGGCTAGCTTAAAAAGTGACTTTTCCCAAAGAAATGGTTTATTATAGTAACTACACGTAAGGAGTCATTGAAGTAAGGAGCAGTAGATAAACCAATGATAAGAAGATGGATCATTACAGCCGCTTTAATCATCATCACAATCTATTTAATTCCATACTCATTGCCATTTCTACTGGCATTGATTACGGCGATCCTGCTTGAGAATTCTGTCAAGTGGTTCATGATGCGTTTTAAATGGCCGCGCTTTCGGGCCGTGCTCGCCACCTTTATCCTCTATCTGCTTTTTATTGCCTTGTTCGTCTGGTTTATCGTGAAGCTCGTCATCGATCAGGCCGTCACGCTCGCAGAAAAGGGGCCGCCTTTTGCTAACGACTTTTATAAAGAGTCATTAAAGGGATTTATTGACCAATCGCAGCAATACTTCAAATCACTGCCGGTTGATGTTTTTCAATCGTTTGAAAAAACAATCGAAAACACGCTGCAGTCTGTCACGAGTATGCTGCAGGGAATCGTTGAGTGGCTGTTTGGGCTGGCCGCCGCGATACCGGGATTTTTAATCGAGTTTTTAGTCTATTTAATTGCAGTATTTTTATTTAGTTTAGAACTGTCACGGCTGCGGATTAAAACAGAACGGCATTTGAGGGAAACGACGAAAGAAAAGTTGTATTTAATTACTGCTCAGTTGAATCGTGCTGGCATTGGTTTTATTAAAGCACAAATCTTCCTAAGCATCGTCACCTTTATGATGGCGTTTATCGGACTAGCTATTTTAAAAGTCCCGTACGCTTTGCTTTTATCTATTCTGATTGTTTTTGTTGATATTCTTCCCATCTTAGGCACAGGCTCGGTGCTCGTTCCGTGGGCAATCGTTTGTTTTTTCCAAGAAAATCAATTTCTAGGCTTCGGTTTGATCGTCCTGTTTATTGTCATCACGGTAGTACGGAGAATCTTGGAGCCAAAAGTATTTTCAAGCAATATGGGCATTTCCCCTCTGGCCGCTTTGATCAGCCTGTTTATTGGGTTCAAACTGCTTGGGTTTATCGGCTTTTTTGTTGGTCCAGCCGTCGTGATTGTGTACGATACACTGCGAGAAGCCGGGATTATTAAAAGCAGATGGAAAATTTAATGGTTTTTGCATACACCATCCACAAATAAGGATGGTGTATTTTTCTATGCTAAAAGCATTGACAGAAGTTTGATTATACTTTAATTTTTGTATTAAGGAAAAAATATTGGTTGTACACATATGTCGTTTTTTTCTTCATTGCATAAAGTAGTCTTATAACAGAAGATCATTTTTTTTAAATAAAATTTTGCCCTAAGGAAACAAAATAGCAGTAAGTAAATAACTCTTACTGGCATGAAATCATTTTTTGGCATTCTGTATTCAGAAAACAACGGAAGGAGAATGGATATGAATGAGGCGTTGACAGTGAAGGATTTATTCGTCTCTTATCATGGAAATGAAGCGATCAGTGATATCAGCTTTGCGATCAAACCTGGAAACTTGGTCGGCATCATCGGCCCGAACGGTGCAGGGAAATCTACTCTTTTAAAAGCTTTGTTGAACTTGATTCCAAAAGATAAAGGAAACGTCCAAGTATACGGAAGAAGCTTTCAGGAACAAAGAAAGGCGGTGGCTTACGTGCCACAAAGAAGCAACATCGATTGGGACTTTCCCATCACCGTTTTGGATACGGTTCTACTGGGGGCGTATCCAAAGTTAGGCTGGTTCAAACGGCCAAAGAAGCAAGACAAAGACTGGGCGTTACACTGCTTACAAAGAGTCGGAATGGAAAGTTTTAAAAACCGTCAAATTGGTGAACTTTCTGGAGGCCAGCAGCAGCGGGTATTTTTAGCACGTGCTCTCGCACAAAAGGCGCAAATCTTCTTTCTAGATGAACCGTTTGTCGGGATCGATGCAGCGAGTGAAGAAGCGATTGTGGCGATTTTAAAAGACTTAAAGCAGGAAGGGAAAACCATCCTCGTCGTTCATCATGATTTAAGTAAAGTAAACGACTACTTTGATCAGCTGATTTTGTTAAATAAAGAACTGATTGGCTTCGGAACCGTTGATCAAGTGTGGCGGGCAGATATGCTCTCTAAAGCTTATTCTGGCCAGTTTTCTTTTCTAAACCAATTGGGGGTAGAGATGTGATGAGCTTTATCGAAGCGGTTATTCATTACGGCTTCTTACAAAAAGCATTGTTGACTTCCGTCATGGTGGGCATTATATGCGGGACAGTAGGGTGCTTTATCATTTTAAGGGGGATGGCGCTGATGGGGGATGCTATCTCTCATGCGGTTCTTCCCGGAGTGGCGATCGCCTATATGCTTGGCATCAACTTTTTTATCGGAGCGGTCATTTCAGGCGTCGTAACAGCGATGGGAATTGGTTTTGTGAGCCAAAACAGCCGGATTAAAAATGATATTTCCATTGGCATCATGTTCACCTTTGCTTTTGCCTTAGGGATTATTCTCATTACTTTTATGAAGAGCAGCACCGATTTATATCATATCTTATTTGGCAATGTGCTGGCTGTACGCTCTTCAGATATGTGGACCACATTTGGGATTGGGATTTTTGTTCTTGTTTCTATCTATCTGTTTTATAAAGAATTGCTCATCACTTCTTTTGATCCGACAATGTCGGCAGCGTACGGCCTTCCTGTTAAAGTGATTCATTATTTTTTGATGACGCTGCTTACGATGGTAACTGTCGCTTCGTTGCAAACGGTCGGAATCGTCCTCGTAGTCGCCATGCTCATTACACCAGCTGCAACAGCTTACTTGCTAACAAACCGGTTATGGATCATGATTTACCTTTCTGCTGGATTGGGAGTAGCAGCTTCTGTTATCGGATTGTACTTTAGCTTTACTTACAATCTTGCTTCTGGGGCTACGATCGTTTTAGTATCGACCTTGCTGTTTTTAATCACCTTTGCTTTTTCACCTAAGCAGGGAATAGTCTGGCGTTCATTAAAAATAAGAAGAAAAAAAGCCTCATTAATATGAGAAACTCAAAGGAGAATAAGGATGAGACAGCTATTTACATTCTTTATAACGGGTCTTTTGGCGATAGCACTTCTTTCTGGATGCGGGAAAGAAGAGAAAAAGACTAACATGAACAAGGGAGAAAAACTTCAAGTTGTTACGACGTATTCTATTTTATATGACATTGTGAAAAATATTGGGGGTGACCGGGTAGAGATTCATAGTTTGGCGCCGGTCGGATCCAATCCCCATGAATATGACCCGCTTCCGCTTGATATCCAAAAAACAACCGATGCAGATGTTGTATTTTACAATGGATTAAATCTTGAAGCAGGGAACTCGTGGTTTAAGAAGCTGCTTGAAACAGCTGGAAAATCAGAGAAGGATGGGAATGTCTTTCGTCTTAGCACAGGAGTGGAACCAAGGTATTTAACATCAAAAGGCCATGAAGGGGAAGAGGATCCCCATGCATGGCTTGATATTCGCAACGGTATTCAGTATGCAAAAAATGCTAGAGATGCTCTCGTTCAAGTAGACCCGGACAACGCCGATATTTATAAAAAGAATGCGGAAGACTATATTTTAAAGCTAGAGCAGCTTCATAAGGAGGCCGTAGCCGATTTTAACCAAATACCAAGAGAACAGCGCTTTTTAGTAACGAGTGAAGGAGCCTTTAAATATTTTAGTGCTGCTTACGGCTTTGAAGCAGGCTATATTTGGGAGATTAATTCGGAAAATCAAGGAACGCCGCAACAAGTAAAAGAAATAGTCGATTTAATTAAATCGAAAGACTTACCCTCTTTGTTTGTAGAAACGAGCGTAGACCCTCGCAGCATGGAAATGGTCTCCAAAGAAACAGGGATTCCGATTGGCGGCACCTTGTTCACAGATTCTCTTGGCAAACCTGGAGAAGAGGGAGATTCGTATATTGAGATGATGGAATGGAATATTTCTGTTATTCTGAAGAATTTAAAGTAGGGAGTATAAAGCAAAAGAGGAGATTCCAAAAAATATATTCTGGAATCTCCTCTTTTTTATTTAGCTATAACTGCTGCCTTATTCGTAAAATCGACGTTTGGATAGTAAGCATTTTTAACGAGAATGTTAGGGCCGAGACATTGAACACCTGAACAATGGCAATTAAGCTCAGAAGCGAGGCGCGATTGATTCCACGTTTCATAAGCTTGCTGTAAAGCAGTCGTTTGGATATTGCCTAAAGGAGGTGCATCGCCAAAGTCAGTTACAATAATTTCTCCATTAAAAATATTAACGTTTAGACGGGAGCGGCCGTCTGGATCATTGCGCACTGTCACATTCTTCTCTGTGCGCAGTCGTTTTAGCAGCTGGTGTGTCTGTTCATCTGGCTGACAAGCATAAAAAGGAAGAGTCCCAAATAACATCCACACGCTTGGATCACGAGCATCGAGCAACCGGTGGATAGCTTCCCTGATTTCATCAAGAGAAAGCGATTCAAGAGAGCTCGCGAAATCACTTGGGTACATTGGATGAACTTCATGGCGGGCACATTCCATTTCATCTACGATTTGCCGATGAATTTTTTCAAGGTAAGGGAGCGTGCTTTTATTTAACATCGTTTCGGCCGATACCATCACGCCCATCCGTGATAATGCACGGCTGTTGTCTATCATTCGCTGGAACAAAGCCTCACGCTGCTGGAATGAAGGTTTGCGCGCCATATTGGCAAATCCTACTTCTACAAACTCTTTTACTGTGCCCCAGTTATGAGAAATATGGAGAACGTCCAAATAAGGGGCAATTTCTTCGTAACGGGACAGCTCTAGCGTCAAGTTAGAGTTTAACTGAGTGTAAACCCCGCGCTCATGAGCATATTTCAATAGTGGCAGCACATATTCGCGTACAGAAGACTTTGACAGCATCGGCTCACCGCCGGTAATGCTTAAGGCCCGTAAAGCAGGTACTTCATCGAGCCGTTTTTTTAACAGATCAAAAGGCAGCGCCTCAGGATCTTTCGTTTGCAATGTATAGCCGACCGCACAGTGTGCGCATCTCATATTACATAGTGTTGTTGTCGTGAATTCAACATTAGACAATTGCAGCTGTCCAGTTTGCTGCACATCAAGATACGCTTCCCATGGATCGAATACAGGTGAAATCGTTTGTTTCATGTTTAACCCTCATTTCTTTGTACAACGAATTATTATACTGTTATTTTATGAATAAATGAACAGGAAAAATGAGAGGAAGGATCAGCATAAGAGGTTGGAAACCAATATAGAGCGATACTCTCAAAATTTGAAAATCTTTCATTCTTGAGCCCTATTTTTCCTAATTTGTTATGTAAATAGTTAGCGAAAAATTCCATGTATGTTACAATGTAGGCTGAAAGACAAGGAAGTGAAAGGAGAGAGAGAGATGAAAAAATGGTCTATGATCTTGGGAGCCGTGGTGCTTGCAGGAGGAATATTAGGAGCATGCTCTGAATCAGAAACGAAAGAACAGACAACGGACAAGCCTGAAAAGGAAACAGCTGAACAATCAGGACAGGATACGGAAGTACAGCAGGGAAATGAAGGAACAACTCAGGAGCCAGCAGATAAAGAGACGACTCAAGCTCCTGAAACAAACAAAGAAACAACGCCTAGTACCGAGAAGAAGCCGGATTCAAACACACAACAGCCAGCTGCTGTCACTGAGACAAAAGGAACCTTTAATGGTGTGGCGGATCCGCATACAGTAGAAATTGAAGTAAATGGACAGCCACAATCCTTCCAGGTTGCTCCTGATAGTGACATGATGAAAAAGTTTGATCAAATGGAAGAAGGGACAGAAGTTACATTCACCTATAAAAAAGAGGGAGAGCAGCTAATCCTTCAAGAACTGAAAGCACAAGCACCAGCGAAAACAAACAGTGACACAGCAGCTGCCATTGAAACACACGGAACTTTTAATGGCGTTGCGGACCCGCATACAGTAGAAATTGAAGTAGACGGACAGCCGCAAGCCTTCCAAGTGGATCCTAATAGTGACATGATGAAAAAGTTTGATCAAATGGAAGAAGGGACAGAGTTTTCGTTTACTTATAAAAAAGAAGGCGAACAATTGATCATTCAAGAATTAAAATAAGAATCATTCGAACGGATAAAGGGAGCTTCGAGCTCTTTTTTATCCGTTTTTGTGTGCCAAAGAAAATAGCCGCTTTTTGATTAAAATGCTTCTTAACGGGAATAGGAAGTTTATATAACCTATGCGAATGAAATGAATGGAGGAGTTGGATGAATACTTCCGCAATGCTGAGAGGCTATCTATCGAAGATGATGGACAACGAAAGTTACTTTTATCATGTAGTGAATTGTATGGAAGTGCAATTAAACGATTGGGGACAAGAAGCCATTTTATTATTTGATTGGAATGAACATGATGAAGTCATCTATGTGTCTTTTATAATTGAAGACCACTTATACACTTTTTCCCTAGACCAGGAAATGGCGGCCACGCTACAGGAAAAGAGCCCTTATTCACTAGATCGCTTTATGTGGGAGGCACTCGTCAGACAAGGGTTTAAATTGAAAAAAAGTAATTACATTCAGATGGCTTTTCTATAATGGAAGAATGTGTAGACAAAATCTATATTCAATCCCCCAGGCTAGTTGAAAACGTTTGTCTTTCGAGGCGCGAAACCTGACGAGGAGCGGAGTGACCATCAGGGTCATGAGCACCGCAGGCAGATGGGCAACGAAGAAAGCGAACGTTTGTCAACAGCCTCAAACCGGCAGCTTAAATTCAGAAGCTGCCGGTTCGTATGCTTAGTTTCTAATTTGCCCCGTTCCTTCGACGAGCGATTTTACCGTTGTGAGAGCACGCAATCCCATCGGTCCACGGGCATGAAGCTTTTGCGTGCTAATGCCGATTTCCGCTCCGTATCCAAATTGTTCTCCGTCTGTAAAACGAGTAGACGCATTATGGTAAAGAACAGCAGCGTCAATAGCACGGAAGAACGTCTGTACATGCTCCTTGCTTTCCGAAACGATCGCTTCCGAGTGTTTTGTCCCGTACGTTTGAATGTGGGCGATTGCCTCTTGAATGCCTGCTACTGTTTTGACAGCCAAAATGGGAGCTAGGTACTCTGTAGACCAATCTTCTTCAGAGGCTTGCTTGATAAATGAAAATTCCTTGACGAGGTCATCCGAGCCGCGAAGCTCGATCCCTTTTTCATAAAGCGACTGCAATAGCTCTTTGTGATACGGCCAATCTTTATGAATTAATAAGGACTCGGCTGCATTGCAGACAGAAGGGCGGTGGAGCTTGGCATTTTCTGCAATCGCAATGGCCATCTCTTTTTCTGCGCTTTCATCAATATAGACGTGACAATTGCCGACACCTGTTTCTAAAACAGGAACCGTTGCCTGCTTAATGACTGTTTGAATCAAGCCAGCTCCGCCGCGAGGAATGAGCACATCTAAATATTCGTTTAACCGGAACATGTCAGACGCTGTTTCTCGGCTCGTATCCTCAAGCAACTGCAGGGCCTCTTCTGGAACAGGGGATGATTGTAAAGCAGCCTTCATTACTTTTGCCAAAGCTAGATTAGAACGGGCAGCAGAGGAACTGCCGCGAAGCAGCACAGCATTGCCCGCTTTTAGACATAAAGCAGCCGCATCCACTGTGACATTCGGACGCGCCTCATACACCATGCCGATCACGCCGAGGGGAACTCTTACCGTTTGGATATT
Organism: Pseudobacillus wudalianchiensis; assembly: GCF_001685015.1. Lineage (GTDB taxonomy): Bacteria > Bacillota > Bacilli > Bacillales > Domibacillaceae > Pseudobacillus > Pseudobacillus wudalianchiensis. The sequence goes on along the minus strand of NZ_MAYT01000027.1, from coordinate 136,686 downwards.
CAATCCATTCTCCAGCGTCCACTTTTCTGTTACTTCACCGACTGGATCTTTTAGGTGAAGTAACTGCCGAACACCATCCGCCATCTGCCGGATCCGATCTTCTGTTAATTTGAGACGATCTAATAAAGGCGGGGCAAACCCGGCGGCCGTTCCTGCTTCCATGTCCTGAGAATTCTCCTGTAAAATAAAATCTATATTTGAAAGCAACGCCTCTGCAATTTGCTCGAGTGCCTCGTTTTTCTCGGTCTCCGTTAGCATCCCCATCTGGTAAGAAGCTGCCTTTAACAGCTTCGCTTTTTCAAGTAATTCTCCCATTCTTTCCACTCCATTCTCTAATCAAATCATGACTTTTGTTGTCACCCAATTATCGCGGTGAATGACTTCCGCTCGCTCATTGATTGAATGCATTTTTGCTTGTGCACCGGCCTGGCCTTTTACTTTCTCTAAATCAGCAGAAGAATAAAAGACTTGCCCTTTGCCAAGAACTTCTCTTTTTTCATTTAAGACTGTGACAACGTCCATCGCGTGAAATAAGCCTTCCACTGCCAAAACACCGACTGGAAGCAAGCTTTTTCCCCTTGATAAAATAGCTTGTTCAGCTCCTTCATCCACAATAATAACGCCGTTCGGCTTTGCGTGGTGAGCGAGCCACTGTTTTTTCATTTGCATATGGCTTTTAAAAGGAGCGCCAATATAGGTGCCGGAGCCTTTGCCAGCCAGAATATCCATTAATTTTTCCTGGCCAGCACCGTTGCCGACAAATACCGGCACGCCGAGTGATAATGCTTTTTTTGCTGCCAACAGCTTTGACCTCATGCCGCCAGTTCCGATAGAAGTGCCGCTGTCACCGGCATAAGACAGTAATTCATCTGTGACTTCAGGGATAAAATGAAACCGTTTTGCCGTCGGATTTTTAATAGGATTACTATCATACAAGCCGTCAATGTCAGTCAGGATAATGAGCGCGTTTGCTTGGGTAAAGCCGCTCACAAGGGCCGACAGCATATCATTATCACCATAAGTAAGTTCCTCGATCGAGATCGAATCGTTTTCGTTAATGATCGGAATAGCGCCCGCTCTTAACAATTCCGACATCGAAGTGTAAAAGTTATGAAAGCGCCCTCGGCTGTAAAAATCTTCTTTCGTTAAAAGCATTTGCGCAGCAACAAGGTTAAAAGGGGCCAGCAGGGAAATATACTTCTGAATAAGCAGACTTTGCCCGACTGCCGCTGCTGCTTGCTTAGCTGCCACTGTTTTCGGACGGGCCGCATACCCGAGCGACCGGAAGCCGGCCGCGATGGCCCCGGAGGAAACGACGATCACTTCATGACCATTTTCACGAAGACTCGCAATAGCAGATACATGATCCTGTACTTTTTCTTCAACGATATTACCTTGCTCGTCAGTTAGGGAACTGCTGCCAATTTTCACAACAACCCGTGATTTCTTCACCATCCATCATCCTTTTCGTCTATATAAAAAAACAGCATGCCCCTCCTCCTAACAAAAGGACGGAGGGCATGCTGTTCCGCGGTACCACCTTTATTGGTGCATAAAGCACCCACTTTAAACCCGTAACGCGGGGAACGGCCTATGTTGTCATAAGCGATACATAATAAGGGCAGGTTCAACAGCTTCCTGCGAGGAACCTTTCAGCCGGTGGGTTCCACTCTCTAACGCATTTCACTGGTTTACTAATCCCTCGATCGTTTCAGTATTTATGATTATTCATAATTATCTATTATTTTCTTGATTTGTCAAGAGGCAGGGAGGGCGATGAAGCAATGCCTGACTCTTTGATGAGTTCAATAAAATGTTTAAGTATGCGAGCCGTTAACCCCCAAATAATTCGGTTTTCATAAAAATAAAAGTACTCATCCATAGAACGAGCCTGCCAGTTATAATCCTCACCGCCGATAATTAAATTAAAAGGAAAGCCTTCTTCCGGTTCGACTTTAAAGTGAACAGAATGACGGTCTGGTACGGCGGTTAATAAATAATCAAGCGGTACTGTAAAAACTTCTGCTACCTCATCTGGATTAGGTTTTAGCCGATCTGCTGGCAGTACTCCTACGAAAGGAAAGATGATTGTCCCGAAAGGCGATAGCATGAAATCGAGTGGAAAAGTGCTGTGAACAGCTGAAGGGGAGATCCCAAGCTCTTCCGATGTTTCACGTATAGCCGTAAAGCGTTCATCTTTATCCTCTGGATCGCACTTTCCGCCCGGAAAGCAAACTTCTCCCGGCTGCCGTCTCATTTCATATGAACGTACTTCAAATAAGACGTGAATGTCTCCTTCTTTTTCAACAAGAGGTAGAAGAACAGCAAACTTTGCGAAATTTTCACTACCTAAAATAGCCGGTGTCCGGCCTTGAAATTGTTCCATTAGTCGATTCATTTCCATAGCGGCACCTCTTCTTTACGACATGTTTGTCTTTATTATAGTGTATTCCCTCGAAATTGTGTGAAAAGCACTCTTTTCTTTCTCCGACAAGCATTTGTCATAAAAACTCACCTTTTGTTGAAAGATTTTTAGTGAAAAAAAGGAAATTTTTATACATAGTAGAAAGGGGGAGAGGATAGAGTGAAAACGAATGAAAAAAGATTGATCACAACTGATACAGCAGCAACTAAATGTAACAGCTGGCGTGACGCTTTTTTACAGGCTGTTTGCGACCCTTTGTACGTTTTAGATTCGGAGGGAAAAGTCATCACGGTGAACGATGCCTTCGAACAAGAATACGGCTGGACATTACAGGAAATAAAAGGGAAGCTTTTACCGATTGTCCCTTTGCATCTTGAAGTAGAATTTAATTTTTTACAGCAGCAGCTCCAGGACGGGAAAAGAATTCAACACTACAAGACCATTCGCCAAAATAAAAAGAGCGCTCTTCTTCATGTTGAAGTTTCTGCATCACCCGTTCATGATGAAAGCGGACAACTTACTGCCGCTATTTATGTAACAAGAAACATAACGAAAAAAATTGAAACCGCTCTTTTATTAGATCGTCAAGTCGAAGAATTAAAGGAAAATGAAAAAAGGTTTCTGATTATATCAGAAAACATCAATGACATTTTTTGTGTGTATGACCGTTTTACAAAGAAACTTCATTACATTAGCCCTTCTTATGAGAAAATACTTGGCCATCCTAAAGAGGATATTTATGAGGATATAAGCTCATTTCGAGCGGTTATCCACCCGGAAGACCAGGAACGGTTTAGAAAGTTTGCCATTGAAGAGGTATACGGTGAAGGGGCAGAAATTGAATACCAGGTGATTCATAAAAATGGGTCCATCATCTGGCTTCGTTCGCGCAAAATTATTGATAACCGTTTTAAAAACCGTGTAATTGTGATTACTCAGGACATTACAAGCTTAAAAGAAAAAGAAATTTTATTAAATAAGCGGGATAAGCTAAGCGCTGTTGGCCAATTAGCCGCGGGCATTGCCCATGAAGTGCGAAATCCGCTGACAGCTATAAAAGGTTTTACCCAGTTATGGGGGCAGGAAACACATCATAAATACAGCGAAATTATCCTGTCTGAGCTAGAAAGAATTGAATCAATTATGCAGGAATTTTTAATGCTGGCGAAACCAAATCAGGAAATGGTTTTTATTGAAAAGGATATTAATCATATTTTACGAGATACGATTGCCTTTATGGGACCGGAGGCGTTGCTTTACGGCGTAGAGCTAGTTTCAGAACTGGCAAAGGAATTGCCTCTCGTCCGTGTGGAAGAAAAGCAAATGAAGCAAGTTATTTTAAATTTAATTAAAAATGCCATTGAAGCGATGCCAAACGGAGGGAAAGTGACCATCACAACAAAACAGGCAATAGATGGATCTGTTTGCATTGAGGTGATGGACAGCGGGATTGGCATTTCTCAAGATCGCATTCCCCATTTAGGTGAGCCCTTTTACTCTAATAAAGAAAAGGGAACAGGATTAGGATTGATGGTTAGCTTTAAAATTATTGAGCATCATAATGGGAAAATCTTTTTCGAAAGCGAAGAAGGAAGCGGGACGAAAGTGGAAATTAGGCTTCCTGGCAGCCATTGACCATTTGTCAGTAATGGATCAACCCTTTTTTAGCGCCTGCCAAATGGAGGGATTTCTTCACCATAAACTAATAAGTTGGTTTTCTTCTAATACATGCCTATCTATTCTATCCAGATGGGCATTTTATTTTGCTTAGAAGAAAAGTTTGTTAAAGTAGACATTTAGGGAAAAGATGAGGAAGAAAAGAAGAAAGAGGCATGAATATGATTCAATTTAACAGCGTATCAAAAAAATATCCTGACGGGACGGCCGCCGTTCAGTCTCTTGATTTATACATAAGGGAAGGAGAATTTCTGATCCTTGCTGGTCCAAGCGGCTGTGGGAAAACGACGACATTGAAAATGATCAATCGGTTAATTGATGCCACTAATGGGACGATTACGATCAGAGATAAAAATATACGTGATTATAATATCCATGAATTACGCTGGAATATCGGTTATGTTCTTCAGCAAATCGCTCTTTTTCCGCATATGACAGTTGAAGAAAACATTGCTGTTGTTCCTGAATTAAAAAAGTGGAGCCGAGCGCAGATAAAAGAGCGGATAGATGAACTTTTAACGATGGTTGGCCTTCATCCAAACACGTACAGAGGGAGAAAGCCTTCAGAGTTGTCGGGCGGACAGCAGCAGCGTATAGGGGTTGCCCGCGCTTTAGCTGCCGACCCAGACATTTTACTAATGGATGAGCCATTCAGTGCCTTAGACCCGGTCAGCAGAGAAAAAATGCAGAACGATATCCTTGCATTGCAAAAACGAATTAACAAAACTATTGTATTTGTGACACATGATATGCAGGAAGCCTTTAAGCTTGGTGACCGCATTTGTTTAATGAAGGCAGGGCAAATTGTTCAAATCGATACGCCAAAGACTATCTTTACTCATCCAGCCAACGAATTCGTCCACCAGTTTATCGGATCAGCCCGGCCTTTAACACAGGAAATCATGACGGCCGCACAAGCTCTTGAAAGCCTCCCGATTGCTGACAAGAAATCAGGAGGACGGAGAATCAGTGCAGATTTGCCATTGGAAGAAGCGATTGAACAGCTGATGGATGATGAGCAAATTGAAGTAGAAAAGGAGGGGCAGATCATTGGAGTGCTTACGAGACAATCCGCCCTCGCTTATTTATCTGGCGTGTTAAAGGAGAGAAGGATGTATGAATAATTTCATAAATGTATTGAATGAGAGAAAAGGGGATGTCTGGCGTTCTCTGCTCGAGCATGTGCAGATTTCTTTCATCTCCTTATTTTTTGCTGTTCTCATTGCGATTCCGCTTGGCATTTATTTAACGAGACACAAAAAAGCAGCCGAAAGCATCATTGGCGTCACTGCCGTTCTTCAAACGATCCCATCTCTCGCTCTGCTCGGGTTAATGATTCCGATATTTGGAATTGGACGGCTGCCAGCCATTATTGCATTAGTCATTTATGCCTTGCTGCCTATTCTTCGCAATACATATACAGGGATTGTCGGAGTTGATCCTTCACTTTCTGAAGCGGCCAAAGCCATGGGAATGAAAAGCTACCAGCAATTAATCAAAGTAGAACTGCCGCTCGCCATGCCAGTCATTATGGCAGGAATTCGGACAGCGATGGTGCTAATTGTCGGAACAGCCACTCTTGCTGCTTTAATTGGAGCAGGCGGGCTTGGTGACATTATTCTGCTCGGCATTGATCGTAACAATGCTTCTTTAATTGTTTTGGGAGCGATCCCTGCTGCACTGCTCGCTATCTTTTTTGATGTCATATTAAAGGCAGCTGAAAAAGCTTCCTTTAAACGCTCATTGTCGATGGCGGGGATTGCTGTTATTGCTGCTTGTGCTCTCCTAATGGTGCCGTCGCTGATGAAAACAAAGCAGGAGACAATTGTCATTGCTGGAAAACTCGGCAGCGAGCCTGAAATATTAATGAACATGTACAAGTTACTCATTGAACAAGACACCGATTTACAAGTGGAGCTGAAACCGGGTCTTGGCAAAACCTCATTTGTTTTTAATGCTCTTCGGGCCAAAGAGATTGATCTTTATCCAGAGTTTACAGGTACGGTTATCGCTGAATTTTTAAAAGAAGAAGCGAAAAGTACAGATCGTAAAGCGGTCTATCAGCAAGCTGAAACGGGTTTGCTTAAAAAATATGATCTGATGCTGCTTCGACCGATGGCTTATAATAATACATACGCATTAGCGGTACCAGATCAAATAGCTGAAAGCTTTGGTTTAAAAACGATATCTGATCTTAAGAAAGTCGAACAGCAGATGAAGGCTGGATTTACACTCGAATTTTCTGATCGGGAAGATGGGTACCGCGGTATTCAAAAAAAATATCATCTTTACTTCCCATCTGTTCAGACGATGGAACCAAAGCTTCGCTACCAAGCTGTGAAATCTGGTGATATTAACTTAGTAGATGCCTATTCGACAGACAGTGAACTGCAACAATTTCATTTAACGGCATTAGAAGATGACCTCGGTTTATTCCCACCCTATCAGGGAGCACCGCTATTAAGGACGGAAACACTGGAAAAGCATCCTGAGCTTGAGCGGATATTAAATAAGCTTGCAGGTAAAGTGACAGATGGGCAAATGAGAAAAATGAATTATGAAGTCAATGTAAAAGATCAAAAAGCAGCAGCCGTAGCAAAGGAATTTTTAGAGAAGGAAGGCCTTTTAGACTGAAAAAGTGCAATTGGACAAAAAATTGAAAATGTTTTACAATAATTTTGCACTAAACTATTGTGAAAAGATTCTAAAAAATTGTAAAATGATATGTATATAGTTATTTATTATCTTTATCTTTTCCCAAATTCATATACAGCAAGGAGACAGTGCGAAATGAAAGAACAAACTATCCAACTCAACTTAAGTCCTGAAAGAAAGCCGAAGCCACAATCTGAAGAGCTAGGCTTTGGAAAAATTTTCACGGATCATATGTTTATTATGGATTATACTGAAGGGCAGGGCTGGCACGATCCGCGCATTGTTCCTTACCAGCCAATTTCACTAGATCCGGCCTGCATGATCTTTCATTATGGCCAGACGGTGTTTGAAGGATTAAAAGCATACCTTACAGAAGATAATCGGGTGTTGTTATTCCGCCCACAGAAAAACTTTGAGCGTTTAAACCGTTCAAATGAACGCCTATGTATTCCTCCAGTGGATGAAGAGTTTGCTCTAGAAGCTTTAAAACAATTAATTTCTGTGGAAAAAGATTGGATTCCGAATGCAGAAGGGACCTCTCTTTATATTCGTCCATTTATCATTTCTACAGAGCCTTTCCTTGGAGTGGCACCATCAAGCCGTTATAAATTTATGATTATTTTATCACCGGTAGGAGCTTACTATAAAGAGGGCATTCATCCAGTGAAAATATTAGTAGAAAGCGAGTTTGTCCGTGCAGTTGCTGGCGGAACAGGAGAAGCCAAAACAGCTGGAAACTACGCTTCTAGTTTAAAGGCGCAGGAAATAGCTGACGGCAAAGGATATACTCAAGTATTATGGCTGGATGGCTTGGAGAAGAAATATATTGAAGAAGTAGGCAGCATGAATGTCTTCTTTAAAATAAACGGAGAAATTGTAACGCCTGCTTTAAACGGCAGCATTTTAGAGGGAGTCACAAGAAACTCTGTCATCGAGCTTCTAAAATCCTGGGATCTGCCAGTAACAGAGCGCCGTTTGGCGATGGAAGAAATTCGTGAAGCGTATAAGTCCGGCCAATTAGAAGAAGCCTTTGGTACAGGAACAGCAGCCGTTATTTCTCCAATCGGAGAATTGCTCTGGAATGATGAAAAAATGATCATTAATGAAGGAACTACAGGTCCGATCGCTAAAAAGCTTTACAGCACCATTACTGGTATCCAAAATGGAAAAGAACAAGATCCATTTAACTGGACAGTAGAAGTAGAACAATATGCTGCAACAAAATAAAAATACGTCTGCCTTTTGGCAGACGTATTTTTTCATTCCTGATCCACGAATTTAACGAGCATATGGGCTAAATGATGACGTTCATCCTGCGTGCCTACATTCCATAGCTCCTGGAGCAGTTTTTCTTCTCTATTTTTTGGCTCAGCATGTTCTGCTAAGTAGCCAGCAATTTTCTCGGTAGCCACCGCAAGCTGTTCTTCATTCAAGCCGATTTTTTCAGCAAGTTCAATTCTTTTTTTCAAATAGGATTTAAAAGAGTTAAAATTCTCAAGAATGCTGTCCATTCTTTCAGGACTAATTCGCTCAAGCGCATCGTCTACTTTATGGGGCTGTAACTCTCCATCTTTATGAATAGCATGATTTTCCTCTGTCATCAGTGATTCCTCCTTTACTGTTTCGTTATGCCCTCCTTCGCCTGTTTTCAAACCTGAGACAGAGGAATTTCAGTAGTTTAAGGACGAATATGAACAGGAGTGCCAATTGGGACAATGCTTGCTAATTCTTCTACGTCGCGATTGTACATGCGGATGCAGCCTTTTGAAACAAACTTACCGATGGAGGAAGGATTATTCGTTCCATGGATGCCATAAGATTTTTTTGATAAACTCATCCACATCGTTCCGAATGGACCGCCTGGATTGGGCGCTTTATTAATAATGACAAAGTCTCCGGTCGGTGTTCGGGTCAGCATTTTGCCTACACCTATCGGATAGGTTTTTTGAACATTCCCACGGCGAAATAACGCCAATTTGCGCTGGGATAGCGAAATACTGATAGAGTAGGGGAGAGAACTAGGTGACGGAAGACCTGGAATCCGGATTTGCTGTCCGGGGGAAAGCTGATACAGATTGACTCCAGGGTTAGCAGCGATCAACTGAGAGACAGAAAGCCGATAATCACCAGCAATTGATGAAACTGTTTCTCCACGTTTCACAACATGATTCATAGACACACCTGCTTTTATTCTTTTTTGAACAAGCCCTAATAAAGCGAAAACTCCAATATTCACTTACGTATATGAAAGATAAAAAGCAGATATACACGTTTACTAAAATAGGTGATGCTGACTAATCACTCCTCGCTGAAAAACGGAAAGCACTTTATCACTTTAAATTGACGAACAATCCCCCTGTTTCATTTTCTTTACACTTATGCTATAGTAAGAATATACAAGTCCACTAGGGGTGTCGTTAGACTGAGAGAGGAGTGATCCTCAACTCTAAGAACCTGATCTGGTTAGTACCAGCGTAGGGAACGTGTGACAGATACGGGAAACATTCGCAAATGCCGAATATCTTTTGTATCAGTTCACCCCTTTGGATAAGAAAAGGGGGATTTTTTATGGAGAGAAATAAGCTAGTGACGATGATCGAAATCGCTGTTATGGCAGGATTGTCGTTCATATTAAGCTACGTGGAGTTCGGTGCTCTATGGGCGTTTGGAGGCTCTATTTCGCTTGTAATGGTACCGATATTCGTTATGGCGTTTCGTCGAGGCTGGCAAGCAGGCTTCTTAACAGGTCTGTTAGTGGGGTTAATAAGCTTACTGACAGGCGGCTATGTTGTCCACCCGGTACAGCTAGTCCTCGATTATCCACTTGCCTATGCGGTGCTTGGATTAGGAGCATTTGTTGTTTTTCATAAGCCGGTTACGATAGGCCGAATTTTCGCTGGCCTATTATTAGGTACATCACTTCGCCTTGTCTGCCATTTCCTTTCCGGAGTCATTTGGTTCGGCAGTTATGCACCTAAAGGCACGCCGGTTGCTGTTTATTCTTTCTTGTATAACCTTTCCTATTTACTTCCGGAAATGTTGATTACATCAGCTGTATTACTCTTCTTGAAAAAGACAGCACCGCGTTTTTATAAGCAATCTGCTTCTATTGAAAGCAGTTCGGCTAGTTATTAATAAATAGAAAAAGCAGAAGCCGTATGGATGGGTCGATCCATACGGCTTTTGCTTTTTTTGTGTAAAAGAGGCTCACAGCTGAAATGTCCAAGACATTTCGATACAATGAAATAAAAGTATTTTAAAAATGGGAGCGGGAACGTATGCTAACGGAAAAATTAAAAAAATGGCTAGCCAATCAAAAGCCCACTCGCGCCCTACTGCTTCCGAAGCTAGAACAGCTTCATACTTTGTTGTTGAAGTATGGAGATCAGGAAAGTGCTCAATTGTGCGCTGAATTGCTGGAAAAGCTGGAAAATCGCGAGTATGTCATTGCCTTTTATGGTCATTTCTCAGCTGGTAAATCTTCGATGATCAATGAATTAATGGGGGAAAGTTTGCTGCCTTCGAGCCCTATTCCGACGAGTGCCAATATCGTAAAAGTGAAAGAGGGTGAGCCCTGTGCGAATATTTTATTTAAAGATGGGACGCTCAAAAACTTTCCTTATCCTTACAACATCGAGGACATCCAAGCATATTGTGTGAACGGAAATATAGTAGAGGAAGTCGAAATATCACATCGCACTGGGCAGCTTCCGGAAGGAGTGACTGTTTTTGATACACCGGGAATTGATTCGACAGATGATGCTCACCGGGTCAGTGCTTTGTCCCAGCTTCATTTAGCTGATCTTGTTTTTTATATGATGGATTATAATCATGTGCAGTCTCCGGTCAATTTTGAATTTAACCGCCAGCTTTCAGAAAGAGGAAAAGATAATTACTTTATCATTAATCAAATTGATAAGCATGTCGCTAGTGAATTATCTTTTGAAGAGTTTTCAAGCCGTGTCCATCATTCATTCACTGAGCATCATCTCACATACAATGGACTTTATTTCACTTCCTTGCAGGATGAAAGTCATCCGTATAACCAAATGAACGAGTTAAAAACCTTTTTATCCAGCAAAATTGCAGATCGCTACCAGCAAATTACTGCCCACGTTCTTCAAGAAGCGCTCATCATAGCCACGGATTTTTTCCAAAAACAGCAGGAAAAGAAGAGAAAAGAGCTAGATGAGTATGATGAGCTGCTCGTCGGAACAGCTTCTTTTCAACAGCTTCAGGAAGAACTTTTCGAATATACAGAGCGCAAAGAAGCGATCGAAAAACGGGATCACCTCTTTATTCCCCTGTTTGATCAGATTCTCATAGGTGTCTTTAATAATGCTAAGCTAATGGATTACTATGGCCGGATCTTTGTACGTCAGTTTTTAGAATCCCGTGAGCTGTCCTTTCAGGTGCGCGGCTTCCTTTCCCGCAAGAAAACGAAAAAAGAAAGGGAAGCGCGGCTGCAGCAGCTATTTCAGGCATTGAATGAAAACAGACTGTCCTACATTGATATTCCCTTAAAAGAAGAATTGATTAAATTGCTGCAATCCTTTGATGTGCTCACAGAGGAGCTGCGAGAAGGCATTCGCCAATGCCAAGTCCATTTTTCTCCGGAACTGCTCGTAAGGCTGGTGAAAAGTGGAGCCATGCTAACAGACGACTATGTACTAAACTATGCTAAAGACATTAGCCGTGAAATGAAGAGTTTGTACCGGCAGGCATTTGCTGTCCTCGTTGAACCATTGGAAACGCAGGCAAAAGAAAATAATCGGAGAAAAAGAGCTTTACTAGCACAGGAATATGAAGAGATTCAGCAGAAAATCGATGCGTGGAAAAAGCGAGAACAGATAAAAGCGCAAGAAGCCCAGCTCTATGAAAGTATTTTTGCCATGCTTGCCGTACGGGGAACAGAGAAAGTGGAAAAAAGACCTTTTCAGGCATTTAAAAAAACAGGCCAGCTGGCAGAACAAAGACGAAAGCGATTCATTGATATTGGCGAGGCAGCGAGAGAATGGAGCAGGCGATTAGAAGAATTGGCCTTTACCCCTGTTGATTTAGAAAAGCAGGTGAAGGAAATAAAGAGAAAAGCAAGCTTGCTAGCGCAAGCGAGTCATATGGAGCAAAGAATAGGGCAGCTAAAGGCACGGATTGAACGGTTGGAGAAAAACGAGTATATGATTGCCTTGTTCGGAGCTTTTAGTGCCGGCAAGTCCTCTTTCGCCAATGCCTTGTTAGGAAAACGGGTTCTGCCTGTATCACCGAACCCGACTACTGCTGCAATTAATGAAATTCGTGCACCAGATCAGGCCCATCCTCACGGAACAGTGACATTATTGTTTAAAACAGAAGAACAATTGCTAAAAGATATTAATCAAGCGTTAGAATTAAGCGGAAAAACTGTCAATAGCCTAGAAGCACTTCATTCTCTTCTACAGGAACATGAAGAGTTCATAAAAAGCAAGGAGTCATCACAAGAAAAAGATAAAAGAGGCGAGCCAGAAGAAGAAAGGTTTAGTCCGCTTGAAGCGTTGCCGCTCGAGCAATTCTCATTTTTACGCGCTGCTCTTTCTGGTTATCCAAAAATTAAGTCCCAGCTCGGACAATCAGCAAGAAAAACAGCAGAAGATTACACTGAATTCGTGAGCGTAGAAGAGAAAGCTTGTTTTGTCGAACGGATCACCTTATATTATTCGTCCCGGCTAACCGAACAAGGTATGGTGCTTGTCGATACACCGGGGGCAGGCTCCATGAATGCCCGTCATACGGAAATGGCGTTTAACTATATAACAAGTGCCGATTCTATCGTATTTGTCACTTATTATAACCATGCTTTTTCACGGGCGGATCAAGCCTTTTTAACCCAGCTTGGCCGAGTCAAAGATTTTACCGGCAAAGATAATCTGTTTTTCATCGTGAATGCAGCTGATCTTGCTACAGCGAAAAGGGACTTACTCGATGTGCTTCAACATGTAGGGGAGAACTTAATAAAATGCGGAATCCGGCAGGCTCGGATTTATCCGGTATCCAGTCACCTCGCTCTGTTAGCTAAAGGAAAAGCGGCTCATTCGTTAACAGAAGAGGAACAGAAGCGGTATAACGCCCTTCTTCGTTTAGCAGCAGGTGAACAGATGGCGGCTGAGGCAGCGCTTGATCTGTCAGGCTTTTCTTTGTTTGAACACCACTTTTATCCTTTTACGAAACAAGCCCTTGCTATGGCTGTTTTGCAGCAGGCAGAAGTGGATGTTGAACAAGCTATGATCGAGTTGAAAAGACGGATACGGCTCGCTGAAGCGGATGAAACGGCGAAGCGCCAGCACCGAGAAGAGCTATCGCAACAATTGACCGAGACGCTTTCTTATCTAGACAGCCGGTCCTTTTCAGCGGAGCTTGAAGCTTTTCAGCAAGAGATCAAGGAGTTATTGTTCTATGCGAAGCAGCGCCTGTTTTATCGCTATAATGATGAATTCAAGGTGATCTTCAGCCCGACAGCATTCGATGCTTTTGATGATACCTTGACGGCATTGCACCGAATGACGAATGAAGTCATTCGCTTCGTTGCTAGAGAAATGACGCAGGAAATGAGGACAGCGGCCTTTCGGCTGCAAACCTTTATGCAAAAAAGCATGGAGCGAATGTCAAAGTCTTTAGAAAAAGAGATAAAACCAATCTTGCCAGCGATTTATTTAAAAGAAACAAGCGTAGGGGAGGCTCCGGAATTGTTTTTTGAAGCAGGTCTGCATGAAATCCATTCCGGCTTATTCGCTTCGTTGTTGAAGGAATATAAAAGTTCTCTGCAATTTTTCGCAGAAGGCGGAAATAAACGAATCCGGGATGAAATTGAAAAAGAGCTCATCACGCCTGTTCATCAATATATTCGCAGCGAGGAAGAACAGATAGAAGCCGCTTTTCTCCCGTTTTATGAAGACCTCCTAAAACAAGCAAAGAAGGACGCAAGATTGCAAATAACAGAACAAGTGGAAGGACGGCTCGCGGCACTTACTGAAAAAGCAGAGGCAGATCATTATAAAAAGCTGCTTTATGAGCTGCAAAGCGGATACTTTTCTTAATAAAAGTAAAGTAGTTCTGAAAAGTGTTTGCTTCAGTGCCGCTTTTTATTTTGCCTAGCTTCACACATGTACGTAGAAGAGCATCCTTAAGTATGACTCGTATTAAGCATTTTCATCGCCTCTTCTTTTCTTTTTCATTATGATAGAGGGGAAAGGAGCATGAGAATGAAGCAGCATGATTTTACAAGCGGAAGCATTTGGAGGCAGCTGCTTACTTTTTCCACCCCTATCTTGCTGACTAATCTATTACAGGTATCCTACCAGTTCATCGATAGCTTATGGGTAGGAAATTTGCTCGGTGCTAATGCACTGGGGGCGGTAGCTGTTTCTAGTACGGTTATTTTTACGGTATTATCCTTTATCATTGGCATTAACAATGCCACGTTGACGATCTTATCGCAGCTAAAAGGAAAAGATGACCCTGAACATTTAAAAAGGTATGTCAATGCTTTTACCGTCATTTTAACTGCCTTATCAGTAGGCTTAGGTGTTGCAGGCTTTTTCTTCGCAAAAGATATATTGCAGCTGCTTGATACACCAACCTCCATGATTCCTGAAGCCGTCAGTTATTTGCAAATAAATTTTATAGGCATTCTTTTTCTATTTGGTTATAACTTTATCGGTACTGTCTTTCGTGCTCTCGGCAACAGCAAAACACCGATTCGTTTCGTTCTAACCGCTGTTATTTTAAATACGATTCTCGATCCGGTGTTTATCCATGTGTTCAACATGGGCATTGACGGAGCGGCCTACGCCACCGTTGTGGCTCAAGGCGCGGCTTTTCTATATGGTTTATTTACCAGTATCCGGTTTAAGTTCATTCCCTTTACGGTTCCTTTTCTTCCAACGAAAGAAGAAGTATCGCTTATTTTAAAACAAGGGATCCCCGCCGGCTTGCAAATGATGGTTATTTCTGCAGGAATGGCGGCTATTATGAGTGTTGTTACTTCATTTGGCGGGCATGCAGTGGCTGGTTTTGGTGCTGCCCAGCGCCTGGACAGCCTGTTAATTTTGCCTGCTCAGGCTCTCAGCACAGCAGTCAATAGCATGGCTGGCCAAAATATCGCGGTTCACCAGTGGAGACGGGTGAATCAAATTGCGTTATATGCCACCTTCCTTAATTTAGCCATTATGCTGACAGCGGCTCTCTTTATCTTTTTATTCGCTAACTGGAGCATACGCTTATTTATTACAGACAAAGAAGCGGTCGCTTTTGGAAGGGAATATATAAAAATGGTCGCCTTTTTCTATCCTTTTCTCGGCTTGAATTTTGTATTAAATGGGATTGTGCGGGCAGCAGGGGCGATGTTTCAAGTATTGGTGTTAAACCTGATTTCTTTTTGGGTGCTGAGATATCCGTTGACGGAATTTTTTGCGGGCTGGATAGGAGAGCGCGGAGTTGCGCTAGGCATGGGAACTAGCTTTGTTATTAGCAGTCTGTTCGCTTTTAGTTATTTTTATTTTGGAAAATGGAAGAAAAAAAAGTTATTTGCCACCGAGAGAGATTAGTTTATTCATAAAATATAAAACTTAATATTTTTAATATTGCAAACAACAAATGAATATATTAAGATAAATGTACCATGCTTATTACGACGAACCTTTGCATCTAAAACATGTGAATGCCCCGCGTAATATCCGAATGGCAGGAGGAACATCCGTGTTTCATAAAGATACGATTTACGTGATTGGAGATAGCAAAACCGCTTCTAATAATCCGATTATGCAGCAATTCAATTCCTATTTCATCGGACTTGTCATTGATCGAAACAGTCATAGAATCTTAGAGGCTGAGTGTTCTTCAACCATTTCATTAACCTCTAAATTTGTTCAATCCATTTTTAATGGCCGGTCGATGATGGAAGTAGAAGAGATTATTTCCGATATTGAAAGCCGATATTTTGGCGCTTCGCAAAAGGCTTTAATTGTGGCATTTAAGAATGCCCATATTAAATATAACCAAATTATTAACGGTTAGCTGCTTCATTTGTTTACGCATTTGAAATCCAGCTGTTAAAGGAGATCGATCCTTTGGCGGCTGGATTTTTTATTTTTAAAGGAGGAATTGTAGATGATTCAAGATGGTGTGATGTTTGTTTGTTTTTTGCTCGCCTTTACAGCAGTGATTGCCATTGCAGAAAAAACGATTGGCGGGAAGTTCTTTAAGTACGTACCAGGAATTGTTCTGATTTATATTGGCGCCGCTTTAATGAAGACTTTTGGATTTTTCTCTGCCAGTGAATCAGTTGAAACCGCTTACGGAACGATACGCGGCTTGCTTTTGCCAGCGATGCTGATGTTAATGCTGCTTCATTGCGATTTAAGAAAGATTGCCCGTTTAGGTCCCAAAATGCTCTTAACCTTTTTCGCGGCATCTTTTAGTATTATCGCTGGATTCACGATTACTTATGCTCTTCTTCAAGGGCTATACGCGGAAGGAACTTGGAAAGCCTTTGCTGCCCTTAGCGCCAGCTGGACGGGCGGATCGGCCAATATGGTTATTCTTCAAGGAATTTTGAATGTACCGGAAAACATTTTTGGATACGCCTTGATTATGGATACAGTCAATTATTCTGTTTGGGTCATGTTTTTATTCTGGCTTGTGCCGTTAGCGATGAAATTCAACAAGTGGACGAAAGCGGATACCTCTTATATTGATGAAATTACTGCCCAGCTTGAAGCAGAGGACAATGGAGACAAGCACCCAATCGGCTTTGTTGAATTAATTGGCTTTCTTGCACTCAGTTTATTCGTTTCCGCATCCGCCACAAAAATAGGCGCCAGCCTCCCGGAGCTTGGTGCTGCGGTTAATGCTACAACTTGGACCATTATTATTGCATCTGTTATTGGCCTGATCGTGGCGATGACAAAAGTAGGGAAGCTGCCGGGATCAATGGAGGTTTCAAAGGTCATGCTTTATATCGTCATCGCCTTAATCGCTTCTCACGCTGATTTTTCTCAGCTGTTTCAGGCACCGATTTACATTATTTCCGGTTTCATGATCATGTTCTTCCATGGTTTAATTATGGTGATTTTGGCGAAGGTCTTCAAACTAGATTTTTTTACAATGGGGGTCGCCTCACTTGCTAATATTGGCGGTGTCGCTTCTGCTCCTATTTTAGCGGGTTCCTTTAACAGAACGCTTATCCCGGTAGGTATCCTGATGGCCGTCCTCGGCAGTCTGCTTGGCACCTATTACGGTATTTTCACTTCTTATATTTTATCTGCACTCTAAGGAAAGGATGTCATCATGTATATTAATAAACTCAAGGTTTCCATAGAGAAACTTCCATTGGTTAAACCTTTTAAAACAGCGTTACGTACAGCACAAGACATTGACAATATTTTTGTGACGATTGAATTGGAAAATGGCGTAATTGGAATGGGAGCAGCTGCTCCAACCGTTGCCATTACAGGAGATTCAACAGAAGGAATTGCAGGGATCATTGAACATGTCATTGCCCCGCAGCTTATCGGACAAAAAATTACACAGTTAAATCTGCTTTCACAGCTTATCCAGCAATCGTGCGTCGGCAATACGAGTGCAAAAGCGGCTGTTGAAATAGCTGTTTACGATGCAGCCTGCCGTTACTGGAAGATTCCCTTGTTTGAGCTGCTCGGCGGCCAAACGAACCAGCTTCGCAACGATATGACTATCAGCATTGGTGATAAAGAGGAAATGGTGAGCGATGCCTTAAAAATTATCGGGGATGGTTTTTCTATTTTGAAAATCAAAGCGGGGAAAGACTGGGAAAAGGATGTAGAAGGAATTAGTGCCATCCGTGAGGCAGTTGGTGACAAAATCATGCTCCGGATCGATGCGAATCAAGGCTGGTCGGTTAGCCAAGCTATTCAGATCATTCGCGAGCTCGAGGATCGAAAGCTACAGATTGAATTAGTCGAACAGCCGGTGAAAGCTTATAACATTGCCGGATTAAAGGAGATAAAGCGCAGTGTTCACACGCCGATCATGGCAGATGAAAGTTTATTTTCTCCGATTGACGCGATGAAGCTATTGTCAGAACAGGCGGTAGACTATTTAAATATTAAATTAATGAAAACTGGCGGAATCCGCCGGGCGCTGCAAATAGCCGATATGGCGGAGGCAGCAGAAGTAGAATGTATGATTGGCAGTATGATGGAATCGATCGTGAGTGTGTCGGCTGCTATTCATTTGGCGGCTGCTCATCCGAATATTACCAAAATTGATTTAGACGCACCGCTATGGATTAAACAAGAGAATTTCGAAGGCATTACTTACGAAAAAGATCTAATCCAACTCGGAAATGAACCAGGTCTGGGGATTAAAAGGAAGGAAAACCTTTCCTTTTAAATAAATAAAAGAAAGGATGAATGGTAGTTATGTTAAAAAAGTGGTATACTATCGTGTTAACCATCGGAGCTTTATTCTTTTTGTCAATGAGTCCAGCAGAAGCAAAAGGGAAGGCCAATAATAATTATTATGTTGATGTATCAGCAGCAACCTTATGGACAGCCCCTGATTTAGTGAGAGAGGTGGACAAGCCTTCCGCCGTAAATCCTGTTGATTTAAGAAAATGGACAGCAAACATGACATACGAGGACAAGCTTGGCCTCGTTGGGAAGCTGGAAACGCAAGCTTTGTACGGCTCGAAAGTAAAAGTGCTTGAGCAAAAAGGGAATTGGGTGAAAGTCGCTGTCCATAATCAGCCGACGCCCCGTAATGAACATGGCTATCCGGGCTGGATGCCGAAAGCCCAGATTGTAAAAGGGAATAACTTTGAGAACAAGTTAAATCGGCCGTTTGCCCTTGTTACATCGCCAACAGCCTGGTTGTACGAGAATAAACAATTCTCCAAAAAGTTTATGGAAATCAGTTTTAACACGCGTCTTCCTGTTATAAAAGAACTTAAACATGAAATACTTGTAGCAACACCAGGGGATGGAATGAAATGGCTCAAAAAGAAGGATGCAGCTATTTATAAAAGTGAAAAAGCTATTCCAGCTCCAATTGGACAGGGTATTGTGAATACTGGCAAAAAGTTTCTCGGTCTTCCTTATTTATGGGCCGGCATGTCCGGCTTTGGTTTTGATTGTTCAGGGTTTACGTATACCCTGTATCACGCAAATGGAATTGTCATTCCAAGAGACTCTTCTGTCCAGGCAAAGCATGGCACACCGGTCGAAAGGGAGAATCTGCAGGCAGGAGATCTTCTGTTCTTTGCTTACGATCAAGGAAAAGGAAAAGTTCATCACGTAGCTGTTGTGCGCCCGTACGGGCTCTGAAAGATTTTGCTCTAGCAAAGCAATAGGCTAAGAACATAATATACCTATCGCCAACTAACTTATCCACGAGGGAAACCAAATGGGGAGTGTAGCATGTTAGGAAAGCCATAAGTTGTCAAGTTGCCATGACACGACTGAATGGCAAGGCGAAATGTTATAAACGAGGATGAAAGCTAAACTGCTTGAATGATAGTCTGAGCGAGTATAACGTGGCTTATGACGAAAGGTAACTAGAAGACGTCATATAACTCAAAGGGGCGACTAATAAATGGCGAGTCCTCCCGTATGTTCTACGAGTTACGCAGCCCTAGTGAAGGGAAAAAGACGAAAGTCACATCCGACATTATAACAAGCTATCTTCAGAGTACTAAACGGGGATTATCTAAGTGAGCAGGCCATAAGGCTATGACTTAAAGAGTCTGAATAGTTCATATGATAACGGAGTTTCCGTAGTAGTCCGGGCTAGGGAAAACCTAGTACATGGCGAAGGGAAACAGCTTAATCGTTTAATACAACGTATGGAAGGAGCGTGAGGCTTCATGAGAAGTCCAAACAATGTGTTAAACAGTCTAGTTTCCAAGTCTAAAGATTCTACTTATACCTTTAAACGCCTATATAGAAATCTATATAACCCTGAATTTTACTACTTAGCATATCAGAAAATATATGCAAAAGAAGGAAACATGACAAAGGGAATAGATGGAGAAACAATTGATGGTATGAGCTTAGAACGAATAGACAACCTTATCGAAGCGTTAAAAGCTGAAACTTATCAACCACAACCTGTAAAAAGAACATATATACCTAAAAAGAATGGGAAGCGAAGACCGTTAGGTATTCCTTCAATAGACGATAAACTAGTACAGGAAGTACTCAGAATGATACTTGACTCTATATATGAAAGTTCATTCTCGAAACTATCTCACGGATTTCGTCCAAACAAAAGCTGTCACACATCTCTAATGCAGGTCAAAACTACTTTTGACGGAACAAGATGGTTTATTGAAGGAGATATAGAAAGCTTCTTCGATAATATCAATCACCATAAGCTGGTGAACATTCTCAAGAAACGAATTGACGATGAGAAGTTCATCAACCTAATTTGGAAGTTTCTAAGAGCAGGTTATTTAGAAAATTGGACCTATCACAAAACATATAGTGGAACACCGCAAGGTGGAATCATCAGCCCTATCCTAGCCAATATCTATCTAAACGAGTTAGATAAATATGCGGAAAAGTTAATAAGTGAATTTAATAAGGGCATCAAAAGAAAAGTGAACACTCAATATAACAAAATTAACCGACAGCTATTCCAACTGAAAAAGCATCTGCATAATGAATCATTAAGTCCAGTCGAACAAGAGAAAATCACATCAAAGATACAAGAGCTGAGAAAGCTAAGAAGCAAAACTTCAGCTGTTAAACCTGAGGACGCAGAATATAAACGAATGTACTACACAAGATATGCGGATGATTTTCTTATAGGAATCATCGGGAGCAAACGAGAAGCACAACAAATAAAAGATCTGTTATCTGAGTTTCTAAGTAAGGAACTGAACTTGACACTTTCAATTGAAAAAACCCTTATCACGCATTCTAACAAACCAGCTAGATTTCTAGGATATGATGTGATTATTTCACGTAATCAAGATAAAAAAATGTGTAAGGATAGGAAAATGAGAAGAACTAAATCCTATACTTGCACTTTATACGTACCGCAAGAAAAATGGGTTGATAAGTTAAAAGAAATAGGAGCTTTAAAAATAACGCCAAAGGGTACTTGGATGCCTACTCACAGAGCAAGTTTAATCGGTCTCGATGATTTAGAAATTCTAAGCATCTACAACGCGCAAATAAGAGGAATGTACAACTATTACAAACTAGCGAAGAATGTAAGTGTGCTTAACAAATTCTACTATCATATGAAATATAGCCTGTACAAAACCTTCGCTAATAAGTATAAGTCCACCATAAACAAAATAATAGAAAAATACTGCCATGATGGAGTGTTTACAATAACGTATGAAACTAAAAAGGGACAAAGAAAGAGTACGTTGTACTCCGGAAGTTTCAAGTGCGATACGAAAATAAACACTGAAATAACAGAAGACTTACTTCCGAATGAGCAAAAGCTCAAGGGAGAAACAAGTCTGGTAGATAGACTTAAGGCAAGACAATGTGAATGGTGTGACAAAACCGACGTTCCCCTTGAGATGCACCACGTAAGAAAAATGAAAGAGTTAAGCGGCAAAACAAAATGGGAAAAGTGGATGCTTGGAAGACGACGCAAAACTGTAGCTCTATGCACGAAGTGTCACAAAGATTTACACAGTGGGAAGCTAGACTAGGATTAAGTGGAGAGCCGTATACATGGAGACATGTACGTACGGTTCGGGGGAGAGTTCTTGGAAACCTGTCATGGAAACATGATAAGGCGCCGGGTTCTTATCCTACTATATCGGTGATGGAAAAATGATTCACTCCCCTAACAGCTCTACACACGTACGGATCGATCCGATTGAAACATCGGGCTATGGGGAAGAATACGCGGGTGCCCGCCGATATATTCAATAAAATTAAAACATCCACCTAAGGACTGCCTGTCCCGGGTGGATGTTTTTGTCCTCTCTAAAAAGAAGGAATTAAATCAGGCGATTAATCACTTCTTTTCCTTGAAAAGGACTTTTTTATAGGTTCGGCTTACTCCATAAAAATTTTCGATCCCCAAATTGAATGGGACATGTCAAAATAGATAAGAGTCCTGTCAGCATATATAAATCTTCCTCAGTAAAGCTTTACATGTATAAGATTTGTATATTTAGCGCAACAAGAGATTATTTACTCTTTGTACATTTTTATCTTTGGCAACTTTTATTGGACAGATAATGTTGACAATTACTTTTTAGCTATCAACTTTAAGATAATAACTTTTTTTATGTAAACAGGCTGGAGCTTTTCGTCAGAAATAAATTTTTGAATCAAATTCTGGAACATGGTATTCTGTTTTATAGGGACACCTCTTCCTGTGAATGTTTGGTCGGACTTACATTTTACAAGAAGGTGCCCCTTTTTGCCGTTTCTTTATAGAGTGAGCATGAAGTTAGAAGGCCAAGCCTGGCCTCTGATTCAATAGGTTATTAGAACTTGCTGCAATCTACCTAAGAGAGAGAGGATAGCATTATGAATATATTAGACAAAATTATTTCTGTTAAAGACCAGTTGCCTCATAAGCAGAAACAGTTATGCAATTATTTGTTAAATCACCATCAGGGTATTGAATTATTAACAGTTAAAGAACTCGCTAATAAAGCAGGGGTTGGTACGACTACAGTAATGCGATTAGTGGAGAACTTAGGGTTTGACAGCTTCTTTGATTTAAAAAAAGAGTTTCATCATATCCAAGTAAATTATTCTGATAAATGGGAAAGCGTTCAAAAATCTTTTTCCGCAGGCGATAAGGATGTAGAGTACCTATCCCTTTCAAATGTTTGGCAAGAAGGGGTTTCCTTGCTCGATCAAACACTTACTCCACAACTGATGGAAAACTTTAAGAAAGCAATGGACCTCATTGAAAATGCCGAAAGAATTAACTTATTAGGTTTGCGTCCGTATAAAGCTGTGGCAATTTATATGGAGCTGCTAATTGAGGAGTTTCTATCAAAAACGAGACAGTTAAGTTATGACAGTGAGTCTATGATTGACCGAATTTTACAGTTTGAAAAAAATGAGGTCTTTATTGTTTTTAGTTTTTCTCCTTATACTAAGCGTACGATTGATGCGGCAAGTATAGCATATGGGAAAGGAATCCCTGTGATCCTTATTACCGATTACTTATCTTCTCCCATCGCCCAATATGCAACAGCTATTTTAAAAGTGGAATGTAGTGATAAGCATTTTAGTATCATCCCTATCATTGCACTTGTAGAGGCAATGGTCATCGAATTAGGGAAACGGCACGCCAATGAGTCGATTTTAAGAATACGTAATTTAATGGAAGTTTTAAAAGAAAAACAGAATGTGATGGATTAAATATGTGGGGGGGAAGAAGGAAAGAGAGCGTTAATAATTTTTCATAAATCCCAAATTCCTTTTCTTGTCAACCTTATCTAGTTTTTCATTTCAAGCATTACCGGCAGCCGAATAAATTGCTTCTCTTGAAACTGTATCACTCGCCTCTGATTTATTGGCTGCCGCTTCCAAATGAGCATAAAAACCTTCGATAATGTCTTATTTTTGCTAGAGCCTCAATAATGCCTGTGGTGAACTCGCTCATAGGGAAGACCTCTTTTCTGTGAATTGTGTGGTAGTGATTTAATTTTACGAAAAAAGGTCTTCCTTCTTCCACGAAGAAAAAAATTCACAAAAAAAGTTTTAAAAATAGTTCAAAAATTTTGAATAAACAGTATACTATTATCAAGAGAGGAATATTTATTCTATTTTTTTCATCGATGAATATTTTTGTTCCTTCAATTCATTTTGTTAATACACGGTACTATTAAGGGGGGATATGATGCACAACTATTGAATGGTTACTTAAAACAATAAACGCCTACAAAAGAATGCGCTTTCAAAATCCAATGTCATTTCAGTTTGTATCATTACATCTAAACATTCTTCGATCATCACGCATCACTCTTCAAAATTGATGATAATCATTTCAAACATTGCTTCATATGCCAAGCAGGAACTTCACTCTCACAACATCATAGGAAACCGAGGACCCGAAAGAAAAAAAATTACTCAATTACAGGAGGGAATTTATGAATAAAGTCCGCACTATGGAGGAAATGCCTTTAAGTGGATTTCATTTTAAGATGTTTGCCTATACTGGTGGGAGTGCTTTCCTCGATGGATATATTATCGGAATTATTGCGGTAGCGCTTTCTGTCATGCAGCTTCAATTCAATATGTCTTTAACCGTGATGGGACTGATTGGAACGGCAACGCTGGTTGGTATGTTTGTTGGAGGCATGATAGGCGGCTACATTACAGACCTCATTGGTCGGAAGACAATGTTTATCATCGATTTGCTAGTTATGGCTCTTGCGTCAATCCTTCAATTTTTTATCGACGATCCTATGCAGCTGGTTGTTTTGCGGTTTATTTTAGGTATTGCAGTAGGGGCTGATTATCCAATTGCAGGAACCTTGATGGCGGAGTTTTCGCCGAAAAAAAATCGTGGAGCCTTACTTGGAGGACTCGTGGGACTCTGGTACATCGGTTATGCTATTTCCTATTTGATCGGTTACTTTATGCTGTCCATCGGAGATGCAAGCTGGAGATGGATGCTTTTAAGTAGTGCAATCCCTGCGCTCATCTTGCTTTTCGCCCGTTTAAATATGCCGGAATCCCCTCGTTGGCTGGCGAATAAAGGGAAAGAAAAAGAGGCAAACGCTATTGTACGGAAAATATTTGGGGAGGAGGTCATAATGTCAGAGGAACCGGAGACCAAAGAGAAAACTACCTTTCTCGATATGTTTCGAAATGGTTATGGGAAATGGATGCTTTTCGTGGCGGTTTTCTGGTCGCTTCAAGTTGTTCCCACCTTTGCGATCGGTACGTATATTCCCGAAATTCTTGCACAATTTGGTTTTGCCAATGGAACGAGGGAGTACCTTGGATCAGCGGTTATCAACATCGTCTATCTGGCCGGCTTGATTCCTGCTCTTTATTTTGTTGAGAAATACGGAAGAAGGCCTACGCTGATTTGGCCGTTTTTAGTGTCATCTATCACTTTATTCGTAATGGGAGCAACCTCTGGGTTGAACTTGTCATTTGCTTTAATCCTCGTTCTTTTTATCGTCTATGGAACGTTTAATACCGGCATGGGGATTCATCAATGGATTTACCCTAATGAGCTTTTCCCAACCCATATTCGCGGTACGGCAATGGGCTTTGCCACAGGGATAAGCCGGATTGCCTCTTCCATTGGTACGTTTTTCTTTCCGTCCTTTTTGGCGCACTATGGCTTGGCCGCTACGATGTATGTTTGCGGGGCATTGTTTTTCATTGGGTTTTTAGTCTCGCTCTTCATGGCTCCGGAAACAAAGAATATGAGTTTAACGCAAGCCAGTTCCATCAACAAATTCAGTAGCTTGAAGCAAGACAGCTTTACATCGAACAAAACTATTAATTAGAAAGGGAGAACCTTTGTGGCACAACAGAAACCGAATTTAGGGAAAAGCATTTGTATAGCAGGAAATGTGTTGGTTGGAGGAGAAGCAGAGGGGGAAATTGCAGGAACCAATGAAATGTTAAGTTTCTGGGGAGGGTTTGACCCGGCTAGCGGCCAAGTGATTGACCGGCGTCATTCCCTTTATGGGAAAAGCCTGGCATCCAAAGTTTTAGCTATGCCGTGCGGGAAGGGATCAAGCACGGGGAGTCCGGTTCTATTAGATGCAATCGTTACGGGGAATGCCCCAGCCGGGTTGCTGCTAAATAAAACAGATGAAATCCTTGCTTTGGGTGTGGTCGTCTGTGAAGAATTTTTTGATAAGAAGATTCCGATTATTGTCCTAAATAATCATCACTTTGCTGAAGCCGTTAAGGCTAAAAAAGCTAAAATCTTTGCAGATGGAACAGTCATTCTGTATCAAGAAGGAGAATGAAGATGAGCTCTATTAATCTTTCGAAACGAGATCAGCGAATGCTAAATGGAGAAGAAGGAAAAGCAAAACAAATTGCTATGAAAATCATTATCCGGATGGCAGAAATCCAAGGAGCAATCGAGCTTGTGAATATTACCCACGCACATATAGGAGGATCGATCTATACAGGGATCCCCAGTTTAGAAGCAATTGAAAAACTCGTGGAATATGGTGCCAAAGTGTCGGTTCCAACGACGATTAATGCTATTTCTGTAGATAGAAAAAGGTATATACAGCAGGGGATTGATCAGGAATTTGCCAGCAATGCCACCCGTCTGGCTGCTGCATTTGAAAAAATGGGGGTCAAACCAATCTTCTCTTGTACCCCCTACATCTTTCCCGACGGTCCGAGTTTAGGGGAACATATTATGTGGGCCGAATCTAATGCCATTGCCTATGCAAACAGTGTTCTCGGAGCAAGGACAAACCGCCATGGTGATTTTATGGATATTTGCGCGGCGATTACTGGTAGGGTTCCTTTGGCCGGATTACATGAAGAAGAAAATCGGATTGGAACCTTCCTGGTAGAAGTTCCGAATGTCGGAAAAGTGGATACTTCCTTTTATACCGTTCTGGGATATTTAATTGGCAAGCATGCAGGAGAGGATATTCCCGTTATTGAGGGGATCAAAGAAAGGCCTACATTGGAACAATTAAAGTACTTTAGTTCAACCATAGCCACTTCAGGTGCCGTAGGTATGTATCATATGGTTGGAATTACGCCAGAGGCAAAAACGTTGAAGCAGGCACTAGGTGGAAAAGAACCGAAACGGACCCTTCGAATCTCTCAAAAAGAATTACTCTCCGTATGGGAAAACCTTTCAACAAGCGATGGTTCTTCCTTGGATCTTGTTGTCATGGGAAGTCCACATTTTACACTGGATGAATGCAGGGAATTAGCCAAGCTGGTTGAGGGAGAGATAATAAATTCTCAAGTTGACTTTTTAATTACAACGAGCAGCTATGTCTATTCTCAAGCGGAGATTGAAGGGCTTGTAGAAAAAATAGAGAGGTTTGGAGCACGTTTCAGTACAGATATATGCCTATGCATGTTAAATGAAGCCATGTTTCCAAAAACAACAAAGGTAGTTATGACAAATTCCGGGAAATTTGCCCATTATGGGCCGGGTCTGATCAATAAAGGTGTTTACTTTGGAAGCATGAAAGATTGTGTAACATCCGCGATTTCAGGAAAACCGGTAATAGATAAGCCGAACTGGCTGGAGCTAGTCACTTATCCGGAATAGAAGGGGCGTGAACCATGGAGAAAAATCTTTTTTGATACTCCTAAAACGATTGCTAAATCAGCATATATAGAGGGGAGGTGTCCATATTGCTTTTATTATCCGGAGAAGACGTTCAGCGGTTATTGCCTATGAATGAAGCAATGGGGGTAATAAAAGAGGCTTATCGCATTTATGCGAAAAAAGACTACCAGATGCCGGAAAGAATTTTTGCAAAAGTGAAAGAAGATGACCGCTATCTCTTAATGCCGTGCTTGGCCGATGATTGTATCAGCTTAAAGGTAGTCGTTTCGTATCCGTCAAACCAAAACAGGGAAAGCCCTGTAACCCAAGGGGTAGTGTTGGTGAATGATTTGGAAACGGGGGATCCCTTGGCGGTTGTGAATGGAACGGTGCTGACTGCCATTAAAACGGGTGCCGTATCCGGAGTAGCCATGGAAATATTTCGGCATGATGCCGAATCCGTCGGTTTGGTCGGCACAGGATATCAAGGAATCTATCAACTCATGGCAGCGTGCTCTGCCACATCTGTCAAAAAGGTTTATTTATATAACCGAACTCGAGAAAAACTGAAGCCGTTTATAGAAGAATTCCGCCGGTTATCCAGTCGGGAACTGGAGATCATTTCGGTGGAGGATGTTCAAGAACTGATTCGAAAATCGGATATCATCATCACTGCCACCACATCGCTGACGCCTGTACTTCCAAACGTTCCTTCGCTTTATAAAGGGAAAGTAGTGATTGGTGTAGGGTCATACGACCACGATATGAGAGAGTTTCCAAGAGCGCTCTTTGAAGGAGTTGACTATTACTATATTGATTCTGAGCAAGGAAAAGTGGAGTGTGGAGATATCATTGATCCGTTAAAAAACGGATGGGTGAAGGATGAACAAGTGATACTGATGTCAGACCTTTTGGAACAGAAAAAAAAGGTGGAAGCCGACAGAACGCGACCGATTGTGTTTAAAACGGTTAGTATGGCGCTTTTTGATGCGTGTGTGGCGAACTATCTTTATAAGAAGGCAAAAAAGCTAGGGGTAGGTTTTAGTTATCGCATTTAGGGATGGGTTTATTTTCAAGAAGGCTAAAGGGGGAAACTGCATTGATGAATATGACAAAGGAAACCAAATTAGAGAAGCTGTTTAGTCCTTTAAAAGTCGGTAAAAAAGTAGTGAAGAACCGGATCGTTTCTACGGCTCATGCAACGGGATGGGATCTAAACGGTTTGTTGAGTGAGCAGCATATCCGATATCATGAACGGAAAGCGGCAGGGGGAGCAGGGCTCATCATGACTTTCGGCTCCGCTTCTGTCCAAAAAGAGTCTTCCGCTTCTTATGGGTCTATTAGTCTTTGGGATGAACGAAACGAACCAGCCTTGAAGGACCTTGCTGACCGTGTACATGCCCACGGTGCGCTGCTTATCTCGCAAGCCACCCATATGGGAAGACGTGGGACATCTGTGGTAGACGGAAAACCAATTTTCGCTCCATCATGGGTTCCGGAAGGTGTTCACAATGAGGTTCCACATGTAATGCGTACGGATGAGATCCCCCATATCGTTCAGGCTTTTGCGGATGTAGCGAAGCGACTGGAAAACTGCGGGTGGGATGGAATTGAGGTAACGTCTTTTGGCGGGCATCTTATTGAACAGTTTTGGAGTCCGAAATTAAATCATCGTACCGACCGTTATGGCGGTGATTTTGAAGGAAGAATGCGATTCAGCATTGAAGTCATTGAAGCGGTTAGGGCTGCAGTTTCGAGTGATTTTATTATTAGTTTCCGAATGACTGGAGATCCGATGACCGATGCACTGGGCCTTGATCAGGAGGATATGTTGCAAATTGCCAAAAGGCTGGATCAACTAGGCTGTATTGATTTATTTAATATTAATGGAAGTACAGGTGCAACGTATAAAGCCCAAGCGGCTGTAGTCCCTGGAGATACGTTTGAGCGCGGATTGTTTAATGATCTTGCTAGTATGATGAAGGAACATCTTTCCGTTCCCGTGTTGGTTGCCGGCCGAGTTCTTGACCCCTATCAAGCAGAAGAAGCATTGCTGCAGGAAAAATGTGATTTAATTGGTTTGACAAGAGCCATCATCGCTGATCCTGATTTGCCGAATTTATCTCAGAAAGGGGAATTTTCTAGAATTCGCCCATGCATCGCCTGCAGTGAAGGATGTATTGGACGATTATATTCAGGAATGCCGATGATTTGTACGGTAAATCCTGCGATTGAAGACGATTCACTCTATAATATAACCCCGGCCAAAAAGAAACAAAAAATCGTGATTGTAGGCGGCGGTCCCGCCGGATTGGAAGCAGCGCGTGTTTCGGCTGTAAGAGGGCATGAAGTGATCCTTCTAGAAAGCTCCGTTCAATTAGGTGGAAAAGTATTATTGACTTCAGCCGCTAAAGAAAGGCCTCATTACGGACTGCATGTGAAATGGTTGGAAGAAGAAACTGCTAGACTTGGGGTTAGGGTGCACAGGAACATTAACGCGACAGTGGAAACAATTCTGTCCTTGCATCCGGATGTAGTCGTACTCGCAACTGGTTCCAACCAGTTTAATCCATTTTTAAATGAGACTAAAACAAAAGTCGATGTAGTGACAGAAGCAGACCTTTTAGATGGAAAGACCGCTATCACTTCCGGCATGAAAGTAATTGTTTATGATCGTGAAGGTGGGTATCGTGGCGCAAGCGCAGCCATTTATGCGGCGGGAAAAGGGGCTGAAAGAGTGGCAATCGCAACACCACACTGGTCCGTCAGCGATAAATTAGATGATATGAGAAAAGCTGAGATGTATAGCCTTTTAGGAAAGAATCATATTATACACCTGCCTAATAAGGAATTGGCCGTAACCTCCAACGGACAACTCGTTTTGAACGATATGTGGTCTAATGACAGAAGTTTAATAGAAGACAACGAACTCGTCGTCCTAGTTGGTTTTGAACAAGGGGATAACCGCCTTTACGAACAGATTCAATCAGCGGCTCCTGAACTCAAACTCTTTCAAATTGGAGACAGTATCGCTCCTAGGCGACTGCACGACGCAATCAGGGAAGGAGCACAAGCTGCTGTAAAGTTATAATGCATGGGAACGGTTCCGAACAGGATAAGATTGGAATCTTACGTGTAAAAAGACACAGCTAGTTGAAATAACAGAGTGAATAAGAATAGAATGGCTACACAAACACTTGAGCATTGTGGGATTGGTAGCCTCTGGAACACCGAAAAATGAGATGAAAATAAAATAAGCCCAGGAAAAAAGAAGGCCCTATATCAGCGGCCTTCTTTTTCTTTTATATGATCGGCTATTTTTTCATGAATTTCGTTCTCGATTGCCTCAACATGTTTATCTTCGAGCTTTTGTTGAGGCTGAGGATGAAACCATTGGATTTCCCCTTCGTGAACAAACCCTTTAAATTCCTCTCCCTGCACTTGCAATGTGAATTGGTGGCGTTCATGCACCTCGTCTTCAAAGGCAGGCTTAATCTCTAAATCTTCCACACGGCTGGAAATCCCATGCTGTCTCATTAATTCGTATATAGTGGATTCAATCGCAGCCATTTCTTCTTTGCTCACTATTTGTTGTGGGTGAGGATGCATCCATTGAATGGTGTCTTCATGGAAATAACCCTTAAACTCATCTTCTTCAATTTTAAATGTAAAGGAATATCTTTCATGAACACGGTTCGGAAATACGGTTTCCACCTCAAAATCTTCAAGTACTGGTTCATCTTTATTTTCCGCAGTCATTGCCTAAACCCCCTAAAAAGTAGTCTAATTAAATCGTTTCCCTAATTTAAGCAAAGTAATCTGTATTTTTGAAGAAAAGTGATTTTTTTTCAAAAAGAATCCGACAGCTATTAATGCTGTCGGATTTTAATTAATTAATACTTTCTTAACGAGCGTGGGGTTATGTCAAACCATTCCTGACTGATCAAGCGATGGCACTCTGCAAATACTCGTTCGATTATCTGGGTAGAATTAGCTAAAATCCGTATGCTGAAGCCTTCCACAGGCAGTTTTGAAAGGCCAAACTTTATACGATTGGAGCCAATAGAACAAATTAATTCGTACAATTTGTCTAAGAGGCCGCTATTCGTTTTTTCACTAACAACAATCATAGAACCAAGATGGGTAAAGCCTTCCAGAAAGCCTAACCCTGCCATGTTTTGCCTAGCTGGTGTCAGCTTAATATGATCAAATACAGCAAGTTCGCCGTCTAAATAAACTTCATTTATTAGCTGCACAGTATCATAGGTGAATCTTTCACCACTTGGAGACCAGCCTGCAGTAAGAATGTCTGTATAAAGAAAAGTAGCTCCAGACTCCATTCGAACAATATTCTTCTGCTGATACCGAGCGTTTTCATAAGCAATTAGCGGATCTGGAAGAAACTCTAGATAGCTGCCTTTCTTTAAGGAAATTTCAGTCTCCTGGTAGGCATAGTCCTTAGGAGTCTTATATACCTTCGTTGCGGATTGAGTCGTTAAAGTGACCCTCGCACCTTCATTAACTGTAATTTTCATCTGGTACCGATCACCATCTAAGTATCCGCCGCCGGGATTTAATAAGTAATAACACACTTGGCCTGTATCATCGTGGTACACTGGCCGCATTACTTTAAATGCCCCTTGGAAAAATACGTTTTTAGCAACCGTTTTTCCCTTCCGTTCTTCCAGGTCCAGTGATAGAACCCCTGTCCAGTTCGTCATATTATTCCAATCCTTTTAACAATGCATATTTCTTAATCCATTCAATGACCTCATTGAGGCCTTTCTCATTTTTTAAGTTTGTAAACACGAATGGCTTGTCGCCGCGAAAAACTTTTGTATCTTCAGCCATTACTTCTAAACTGGCACCAACAAAAGGGGCGAGGTCTGTTTTATTGATAATGAATAAGTCAGATTTAATCATACCTTGACCGCCTTTGCGTGGAATCTTTTCCCCTTGGGCCACATCGATTATATAAATGGAAAAATCGACGAGTTCAGGGCTAAAGGTAGCTGCTAGATTATCGCCGCCGCTTTCTACAAAAATCAATTCTAAATCGGGGTGTCGCCCAATCAGCTCATCAATGGCCGAAAAGTTCATCGATGCATCTTCACGGATGGCCGTATGAGGACAGCCGCCGGTTTCCACTCCAATGATACGGTCTTCAGGCAATACACCATTTTTCATTAAAAATTTAGCATCTTCTTTCGTGTAAATATCATTTGTGACGACAGCCATGTTAAGTTCGTCTTCCAAATGGCGGGTCAGTTTCTCAACAAGCATCGTTTTTCCTGCACCAACAGGTCCTCCAACACCAATTTTAACTGGTTCCATTGAAACACTTCCTTTTCTTTTTAGGTAAACTATTAAGACATAAAAATGCGAATATTAACTCGCTCATGCTCCATTTGAGCAAGTTCCAGTCCGGGCGACACGATGCCGAAATCGTTTTCCGGAAGTTGTATAATTTTTTCTGCTGCACGCTGTAGTTCAGAATGAAATTGATGAGTAATGACTTGTCCTGCTGTCTGGCCAAGAGGAATGGCACGCACAGCATTTTGAACAAGACTTGAAACGGCAGAATACAAATAATAGAGGATGGCATTGGGCTTTGGCACCTCAAGACCATGGGCGACCATTGTAAACACAATGGCAGGATGGGCAAACGACTGCTTGTTTTTAATTTGATCCCTATATAAAGCGAGCAGGGGGAAAGCATATAAAGATTGAGAGAGTTTTAACATGCGATCTCCAATCATATTAGTGCCTTCGCGTGTTTCCCGTGGCAAATTTTGGACTGTTAATAGGCGGCCCATCTTCCATACTTGTTCAAGGTCTTCTCGCAATAGCGCGTCATAAACAAGCCGGCAGGCAAGACCATCTGTATAAATGAGCTGTTCGTGCACATACACTTGAAGCCACTCGAAAAAAGTTCTCTGATCTCTTACTACATCAGATTGTATATAGCTTTCCAAACCGAAAGAATGGCTAAAAGCACCCGTTGGAAAGTTAGAATCACACAATTGAAATAAAGAAAGCAAATTTTTATCCATGACTGTGACCTATATGTCGGAATGCTTGCTTTACTTTTCTGTCCTCCCGTTTAAAAGGGATGTCTAGTTCTTGCAGCAGCTCCTCTACCAAGTAATCATATTGGACAAGCATATTATTTTCTTCAAATTGGGCAGGGAGGTGGCGATTGCCAAGCTGGTGGGCGATCGTGCCCATTTCCTTTATGCTGCGGGGGCTGATAACGATCAAATCATCGGTCAATACGTCAATAACAATCATGTTTCTTTCGTCCATGTATAAGACATCACCAGCGAAAAGATCACGTTGTTCTTTTAGGCGAATGCCGAGTTCTGTGCCATGATCAGTCTTTACACGCTGGATTCGTTTGACTAAATTCGCGCTTTCCAAATACACTTTTTCTATATGGCGCTTGTCAATTTCGCTTTGTTCCATATTCTCCAAGTTGGTTATCACTTTTTCAATAATCAATGCATTCACCTCAGAATAAGAAATATCGCTGGCCCATCGGCACAGTGTCTACCGGGTCGCATGTGAGCAATTCACCGTCTACTCTCACTTCATACGTTTGCGGGTCCACTGTAATGTCAGGTGTTTCGTTATTTAGCTTCATGTCTTTTTTCGATAATGTTCGAATGCCGCCAACAGGGAGGACAAGCTTTTCAAGGCCAAGCTTTTCATGAACGCCTTCATCAAAAGCAGCTTGAGAAATAAAAGTTACAGAACTTTTTGACAATGCTTTTCCGTACTGAGCATACATTGGCCGTGAAATGTATGGCTGAGGGGTTGGAATGGAAGCATTGGCATCTCCCATTAAGCCAATGACAGCAAGGCCGTTTTTAAGTACCATTTCAGGTTTCACGCCAAAAAATGCTGGCGACCATAAAACAAGATCCGCTATTTTTCCCACTTCAATTGAACCGACATGGTTGGATATACCGTGTGTAATCGCTGGGTTAATCGTGTACTTAGCGATGTAACGCTTTGCCCGGTTATTATCTGCGTACTGACTGTCCCCTTTAAGGAGACCTCTTTGCATTTTCATTTTGTCTGCCACTTGCCATGTACGCAAAGTGACTTCACCAACGCGGCCCATTGCTTGGGAATCGGAACTCACCATACTAAATACACCCATATCATGCAAGATGTCTTCTGCAGCAATTGTTTCCCTTCTAATCCTGGAATCCGCAAAAGCAATGTCTTCCGGCACGGAAGGATTTAAGTGGTGGCACACCATCACCATATCCAAGTGTTCATCAATTGTGTTAACAGTGTAAGGCAGGGTAGGATTCGTTGAAGACGGTAAAATGTTGTGATATCCCGCTGATTTAATTAAATCCGGGGCATGTCCGCCGCCCGCGCCTTCTGTGTGATACATATGAAGAACTCGGTCTTTCACAGCAGCCATTGTCTGTTCCATAAATCCGCTTTCATTTAATGTATCTGCATGAAGAGCTACTTGGATGTCATATTCATCAGCAACTCTGAGAGCATGATCAAGTGATGAGCCAGTTGCTCCCCAGTCCTCATGAACTTTTAAACCGATTACTCCAGCTTTTACTTGTTCTATTAAAGGTTCGGTAGAAGCGGCATGACCTTTTCCTGTGAAGCCGATGTTGATAGGGAGGCCTTCTGCAGCCATGAGCATCCGGTGGATATTCCATTCACCTGGCGTCACAGTTGTGGCCTTTGAACCAGCTGCAGGGCCTGTACCGCCGCCAATTAAAGTAGTTGTGCCAGATGCCAGTGCTACTTGAACTTGTCGGGGATTAACAAAATGAACGTGAGTATCAATGGCCCCGGCTGTCACGATTAACCCTTCGCCGGCAATGATTTCCGTTGAAGCACCAATAATGATATCGACATTATCCATAACAAGCGGATTGCCGCTTTTGCCAATTCCCGAAATTTTGCCATCCCGGATAGCAAGATCCGCTTTCACAATGCCTGTGTAATCAAAAATAATGACATTCGTGATAACTGTATCCGCTACGCCATCTGCTCTAGTAGCAAGGGGATGCTGGCCCATTCCATCACGGATGACTTTTCCGCCGCCAAAAACAACTTCTTCTCCATATGTCGTATAATCCTTCTCAATTTGAATAAACAAATTTGTATCAGCGAGCCGAACAGAGTCTCCAGTCGTGGGACCAAACATTTCTGAATATTGCTTCCTTGACATTTTAAAACTCATAATTCACCCTCTCTTTCTAATGAGCCGTCTACTTTATTATTAAATCCATAAACTCGACGTTCACCAGCAAATTCAATTAGCTGTATTTCTTTTTCGTCACCAGGTTCAAAGCGTACTGCCGCACCAGCAGGAACGTTTAATCTTTTTCCATAAGCTTCTTCTCTATTGAATTGAAGAGCTTCATTAACTTCATAGAAATGAAAGTGAGAACCTACTTGAATAGGGCGGTCACCGGTATTTGTAACAGAAATAGTAAAAAACGCTCTGCCTTCATTACAAATAATTTTGTCTTCCTTCAAGACATATTGTCCTGGATGCATCGATCAATCCCTCCTGAAAATGTTTATCGAATCGGTGTGTGGACAGTTACAAGTTTCGTTCCGTCTGGAAATGTTGCTTCCACTTGTATATCTGGAATCATTTCCGGGATGCCTTCCATGACATCTTCCCGCGACAAAATGGTCGCTCCGTATTCCATTAATTCTGCAACGGACTTTCCATCTCTTGCCCCTTCTAATACTTCATACGTGATCAGAGCAACTGCTTCCGGATGATTTAGCTTTAAGCCTCTTTCCTTCCGGCGTCTGGCAAGATCTGCCGCTACTACAATCATGAGCTTGTCAATTTCCCGCGGCGATAAATGCATAGTTCTAACCTCCTTAAATGTAATGCAGGCATTAAAAAAAGCCCTCTGAGGGACTTTTAGGAGTTTTGCTTTAATTTTAAAAACTACCTTTCTATCATTCCCTCAGAACCAGGAGATTATCTCCTTTAAATCATCTTAGCATAATAATTTTCAAAGGTAAAATTTGATGTGATAAGTTTTGTTTTTAAAAAATATTATTAAAAGAATAATAACTTCTAAGATATAAAGAAAAACAAGGCGGATCATTTATTTGTTTTTATTTATAGCCACGTTATAGGAGAAGGGATAAGGCATGGCACACCCGCCAAAAGGAGATCTTCTATGTGTTATGTCTGTTCGAGAAGAAGGACGATATGCCATGTAGCTG
Organism: Pseudobacillus wudalianchiensis; assembly: GCF_001685015.1. GTDB lineage: Bacteria > Bacillota > Bacilli > Bacillales > Domibacillaceae > Pseudobacillus > Pseudobacillus wudalianchiensis. The sequence goes on along the minus strand of NZ_MAYT01000027.1, from coordinate 100,463 downwards.
TTTTTAAGGAACAATGGCAAAAAATATACTGGTGCTCATTGATACATTTAATAAAATAAAAACGTCCACCTAATCTGCAGGTAGACATTCTTTTAAAAATGCACAATTAATGATATGTCGATTCGATAAACTTTAGTAACTCATGACATGCTGCTTGTGCCGATTCTGCATGATAATTTTGAGAGAAAGGATCGCTAAATCCGTGCTTCCCGGTAAATTTATGAGTTGTAACATTCTTTTTCTGTAACTTTAATAGCAATGGACCTACATCAAATGATGTTTCTTCCTGTGGAAAAAACAAGAGGACAGGGCACCGTGGTGATATGTCTAAGTAGTCTCTAATACGGGAGCCATAATATCCTACGATCCCATCTGCTAGTTTTTCGGTGCTGCAAAGCCATGCGACTGTTGCTCCTACACTAAATCCCACGACAAATACTTTTTTGTATTTCTCCTTCGCCTCTAACAATACATCCTTCACTACAGCAGCAGCTTTTGTAAAGCCAACCTTCTCCATGAAATATTGATAAGCCAATGCCTCCTCGGAATAAGGAAAAGGAACCTCCCGTCCTAATAAATTAGGGCAGATAACATCCATTCCTCTGTCTGCTAATAAGTAGCAGATACTCTTCATATGCTGATTTATACCATAGATTTCATGTATGATAATCACGACAGTATCAGATTCCTTATGTATATGAATCATGCTAAAGCTCCTCTCGAACGTAAAGATTCATTGTTTAAAAGAAATACGCTGAACTTCACGATTAGTTTCAACCTTTCTCTATGAATGAGTAATTTTTCAGCTTAGAGATTCCTTAACAAAAAAAGTGAATAGCTATTCATAATGTGCTATAGTAGAGAGGAAATCGAGGATGGGGGGATGAAGCATGCAGTCTGTTTATTTAATTGAAGGCGCAAGAACACCATTTGGAGCCTTTGGCGGGGAATTAAAAGGAGTATCAGATATTGACCTCGGGGTAACAGCCGCAAAAGCTGCGATCGAAAAGAGTTCCTTATCATCAGAAGAAATCGAGGATGTTGTGTTTGGCAGTGTGATTCATACAACGAAAGCCGCTTCTTATTTAGCACGCCATATTAGTTTAAAAAGCGGAGTACCTGAACAAACACCAGCACTGACAGTGAACAGGCTGTGCGGTTCGGGCTTGCAGGCAATCGTATCAGCGACTCAAGCGATTCTTTTAGGCGATGCTGACACTGCACTTGCAGGCGGAACAGAAAATATGAGTCAGGCACCTCATGTACTGCGTCACACTCGCTTTGGCTCTCCGTCCGGTCCGCCGCCAGTAGATGATATGTTGTGGTCGACCCTTACCGATCAATATATCGGCTGTGGCATGGGCATTACCGCAGAAAATCTAGTCAAGAAATATGAAATCAGCCGTAAGGAGCAGGATGAATTTGCTCTCGAATCACATAAAAAAGCAGCAAAAGCACAAGCTTCAGGCCGATTGAGCGAAGAAATTATTCCGGTTCTTCTTACTGATAAAAAGAACCGAACGATTACCATTTCGGAAGATGAACACATCCGAAAGGACGTCGATCTCGAAAGTCTCGGTAAGCTGAAACCAGCTTTTGCAAAAGACGGAACTGTAACGGCCGGCAGCTCAAGTGGGATTAATGATGGAGCAGCTGCAGTAACTCTTGCTTCAGAATCATTTTTGGCGAGCCGCTCGAACATAAAGCCGCTTGCCAGGATTGTTTCATGGGCAGTTGCTGGAGTAGACCCGAATATCATGGGAATTGGACCTGTACCAGCAAGCGAAGCCGCACTCAAGAAAGCAAATTTAACATGGAATGATATTGAACTAATCGAACTAAACGAAGCATTCGCCGCACAATCACTTGCGGTAATAAAGCAGTTGGACCTTGATCCGCAAAAAGTGAACGTCAATGGGGGAGCGGTAGCACTCGGCCATCCGGTCGGAGCAAGCGGAACTCGCATCACGTACTCACTCGCTCTGGAATTAGAAAAGCGTAAAGCGAAATATGGCCTTGCTTCTCTTTGTATTGGCGGGGGACAAGGAATTGCTATAGTGCTTGAGCGGGCATAGTCTATTAAACGCAGATTGATTATTTAAATAAAAAATCATCATTTTCAATGAAGTTTGATTAAAAACCCTGTATTTTGCAGAGTTTTCTCTTTAATTATGAGGTAGCATGAGTTGAACAAGATAAGTAAAAAGCATTCTATGTAGAATGCTTTTTATCGTTATTACAATTTGGTGAAATACTAGAGGGGGTTAACAGGCGGGCCAATGCCTTTTCAGTAACTGGCATAAAGTAATTAAGTATGAGCCCTCCTAAACAAACGGTTAATAAAGTTCCAACGCCGATGGGTCCATGTAAAATCACGGCTATGATCAAGAATACAAGGTAAACGAAGGTTCTCGAAAAAAAGATATTCGTTCTAGTCAATTCTTGGATGATTAATGTTAATCGATCAATGGGGATCGGGGCAAAATTTGTATGTAAATAGGTTGCAGTTCCTAGCCCGATCACAACTAAGCCGATGCCAAAACAAACCACTTTGCTGTACCATAATTCAGGTGTGATCACACTGTGCAATAAGAAAAGCCACATATCAATACCGATCCCTGTTATAACGGCTGTTAACAATCCCAAAACCTCTGGTCTTTGTTTTTGTAAGAATGAATTACAACAGATCAATAGTAAAGCGATAATGATTTCCCAACTTCCTACAGTAAGCCCTACGTGTATGGATAGCCCTACTAAAAGCGCATCAAAAGGTGAAGTTCCAAGGTCTGATTGTATAGTGAAGGCAATACCGAGCGTTAATATGAAAATACCTAACACATAAAAAATATACTTCACTTTACTTCACCTCTTTATCGTTGCTTTTGTTGCATATACAGCAAAATTAAGTTAAATTTAGTATATGTTATTTTTATAGCATTTGCAATAAAATATAAAATAAGGAGTTAATGATGAAGGAAATTCTTCGTGAGATTGGAATGATAGCAAGGGCGTTAGATTCGATAAGCAATATAGAGTTTAAAGAATATGACCTTACAAAAGGGCAGTATTTGTATCTTGTGCGAATATATGAAAACCCCGGAATCATTCAAGAAAAGTTAGCTGAGATGATAAAAGTAGATCGAACAACGGCCGCTCGCGCTATAAAAAAACTTGAGCTCAATGGCTTTATTGAAAAGAAAGAAGATCAACAGAACAAAAAAATAAAGAAGCTCTTTCCAACAGAGAAAGGGAAATATGTTTATCCTTTTATAAAAAGAGAACATGACTATACCGATAGCATCGCATTAGCAGGATTTTCTGAAACAGAAGTAGAAACTATTTTCAATCTTCTTCAGAGAGTAAGAAAAAATATAGAAAAAGACTGGGAATTTGTAAAAAAGGGAAACAAGAGAAATTATTAATGATCTAAGGGAGCGACAGATGTAAATGACGATAAAGATAAAAAAGTGTACCGGTGAAGATTTATATCAGTTGCAAGAAATTAGTTATGAAACATTTAGTGAGACATTTAAGCATCAGAACTCACCTGAAAATATGAATGCCTATTTGGAAAGGGCCTTTAACTTAACACAATTAGAAAAAGAGTTATCTGCTATCTTTTCACAATTCTTTTTTGTTTATTTGGATAATGAAGTCGCTGGATATTTAAAAGTCAATATCAATGATGCCCAGTCTGAAGAGATGGGGGATGAATCACTTGAAATCGAAAGGATTTATGTAAAGAACAAATTTCAAAAACATGGGCTTGGTAAATTCTTGCTGCATAAAGCTATAGAAATGGCGAGGGAATGTAACAAAAAGAAAATCTGGCTAGGTGTATGGGAGAAAAATGAAAATGCTATTGCTTTTTATAAGAAAATGGGATTTGTTCAAACCGGAGCCCACTCTTTTTATATGGGAGATGAGGAACAAATAGACTTTATCATGATCAAAACGCTCATATAAATTTTGTAAAAGGTGGCTAACTACGTACGTTCCAAAATTTTTTAAAGGCACAAATACTAAAAGGGATAGTTGAATTTAGGATTAAGGCGGAAGACATTCAGGCTGCCTATAAATTAAATCAGAACAGAAATGAAACAGATTATATGAATATCATTGATCAATTACAAAAAGAAGGAAATTCAAATTCGAAACAAATAGCAGAGCTAATGGAAAAGAGAGTGAAAAACCGCATATAAGCCTGCTTTTATAAAGATTAACCATAAAGCTGTTTAGAGAAACGTCCAATTTGATTAACCTTTTTCAAAAGGGATTTTTTTATTCTATCGTAACACGTTGATTTCTGGAGTGCTGCTGAACAAACTGTCTATTAGAGTAACAGAGCGAACGTTTATCTAACAGGATGGACGTTTTTCTTATTGTAAATTTGCTTATTCATTATATAATATTAGTATATTCAAATATTTGAATATACTAATATTATAAGAAAAGAAGGGGTTACGTTGAGTCCGTTGTTACGCTTTTTTAGCAACTATTCCAGTCATCATTTCCGAAAGGACCTGTTAGCAGGCATCATTGTGGGAGTCATCGCACTGCCGCTCGGGATGGCCTTTGCGATTGCTTCTGGCGTAAAGCCTGAATACGGCATTTACACAACGATCATTGCCGGCATTCTCATTTCTATATTTGGAGGCTCGAAATATCAAATTGGCGGTCCGACAGGGGCTTTTGTTCCTGTTCTGCTTGGAATCGTGATGGCTTACGGATATGAAAATCTGCTGATTGCTGGATTTATGGCGGGTGTTCTGCTGCTCTTAATGGGGGCACTTAAATTAGGATCATTAATCAAATTTATTCCCCGCCCGGTTATCATTGGCTTTACTTCAGGAATCGCGGTTATTATTTTTACCGGACAGATGGCTAACTTTTTAGGGCTTAGCCATATTAAACAGCATGAGGACTTTCTTTCTAATATGAAAGAAATCTTCCTTCATTTAGACACGATCAATTTATACAGTGTAACAACGGCTCTTATTTGTTTCTTTTTTATCATTGTCACACCTAAATTTTTACCTAAAATTCCAAGTCCATTAATTGGTCTTCTCGTTTCAAGTATAATAGCGGCTTATTTTTTTCCTGGGCAGGTAGCCACGATTGCTTCTACTTTTGGGGAAATACCGAACTCGCTGCCTCGTTTTCATATGCCGCAGTTTACGCTGGAAAAAATTCACTTGTTACTTGGACCTGCGTTTACAATTGCTGTTCTTGGAGCGATTGAATCATTGTTATCGGCAGTGGTAGCAGATGGAATGACTGGAACGAAACATAACAGCAACCGAGAACTGATGGGACAGGGAGTGGCCAACATCATTACCCCTTTATTTGGAGGAATTGCAGCGACTGGAGCCATCGCTAGGACAGCGACAAATATTAAAAACGGCGCCGTCTCTCCTATGTCGGGGGTCATCCATGGCTTGGCCGTTTTGCTCGTACTCGTACTTTTAGCTCCATATGCTTCTGCTATTCCTTTGGCAAGCATGGCACCTATTTTAATGGTCGTTGCTTGGAATATGAGTGAGCGCAAGGAATTTTCACGCGTCCTACTAACCAAAACAAGCGATTCCTTTATTCTGTTCACTACTTTTATTCTCACTATCTTCGCCAACTTAACGATTGCTGTAGAAGTGGGCTTACTCATGTCGCTTATCCTTTTTGTAAGACGGATGAGTACCTCTCTTAAAATTGATCAGGTTTTGCCTGATCCAACTGATAAAAAGGTGCGTCCGGTTATTGCAGAAGAAGGACACGACTGCCCACAAATCAGTCTTTTCACTGTAGAAGGCCCGCTTTTCTTCGGAGCCGCTCAGTTATTTGAGCATTCAATCATGGGGGCCATACATTACCGTCCAAATGTGTTAATATTGAGGTTGAGCAAAGTTCCATATATGGATACAACTGGAGAGGCTATTTTAGCAAGCATTGTGAAAGATTTTCACAAACACGGCGGGCTCGTTTTAATTTCAGGCATGCAGCCTCAGCTAATGGATGTTATGAAACGGACAAAATTATTTGATATGATCGGGGCAAATCATATTTTTTCTCACACAGGCGAAGCGATCGATTTTGCTTTAACTAAGTTGGATAAGAACAAGTGCCTTGGCTGTAAGCAATATGCTTTCTATGAGTGCGCAGAGCTTTCTGTTGACACAAAAAAGGAGAAAAAAACTGACAAAGGACTTTTAGCTTAAAAGAATGGTGAAAAGAAATGAATGTAGATTTACAACAATTTAAAGCAGATTTTTTTAAAGCTCTTTCTCATCCGCTGCGCATCCGTATTTTAGAACTGTTGGCGGAAGGAGATAAAAATGTTAATGAAATTCAGACAGCGATCGGTTCTGAAGGCTCTGCTGTCTCTCAGCAGCTAAGTGTACTGCGCAGCAAAAACATCGTATATGGTACGAAAGATGGGAATCGTGTCGTATATTCCTTAAGAGATTCAATGATCATTGATTTATTAAGGATTGCGCGCCAAATCTTTAATAACCACTTGATTGATACTGTCAGCATGCTGGACCAATTGAGTGACGGAAAAAAAGAGCAGTGACCACCACAAAGTCGAACTCCATCGTAAAGAGCTCTAGCCACTCGAATAGCTAGAGCTCTTTGTGATTTGTAGTGTGATGGTTAATTTATGTACATACGCTTCATAATAAACTGAAAGGAGTATCTCTTTCACCTTCATCTGTAAACCTGGAAAATTATTTATAAATTTTAAAAAAATGCAACTAAGGAACGTGTGTTCTATTTATCGTTATGGTATAATGAAACAAGCAATAGAATAGGCTTCTCAAGGGTGGTCGGCACACTCCTCCAATGAAAAAGGAGGGAGGTGATGCCGTATGACAACGTTTGAAACACTCATGTTTGCAGTCGCTTTTGCAGGCTTAGTCGTGTCGATTTTGTCATTCCATAAAAAAGACTAAAACCGCCCTTGAGTTTACCCAGCTCCGGCGGTTTTAGCATGTTAGATGCTGATCCCCTAGAAGGGACCTGCTATTGCATAGCCGTTTCGATGTGCCCAGCATCGAAACGGTCTCTTTAAAATATGTGTTTTCTCCTAGATTATACCCCAACGTTCGAGATTTGCCAACAAGAACGAGCTTCTCCTCTTTATTATTGCTCCTTGTTCTTCAACAAATAAACAACATGAAAGGAAACGATGATGAATAATTTTTCCAATATCTATTCAGACGCCATCTCTCATACAAAGCAAAAAGTTCACGATGATCTTTTTGCTTATCTCGGAAACAAAGACCACATGCCCTTGTTTAAAGAGTATGTAAAGCACCGAGAGTTATACATTCAACAAATTTGGTTAAACGTGTGGCTAAACAAGGCTTCCAATGAACTAACGAGCAAGGAAAAGCGGACGTTTTTAAGAGAGAAAGGCTTCGTGACGAAAGATGTAGCGAAAAAACTGATTAATCAACTATTTCGTAATGAAATTAGAAGCTATGGACCATTTGATACAATGCAATGGCTGAATGAAAAATATGGAGCCCTTTCTGCTGATTCGTGGCGGGACCTCTATGAAAAAGCCCGCTCTTGCTTTCTAGCTGAGCAGGATCAAAAACGCCAGGAGAAAGAAAAGCAAGCCGTTCATGATTTAATCGAGACGGAAACAGAGAAGCTTCTAGGAGAAAAGAAAGAGTTATTGTACTTGTCGTTTAGACAAGCTATGGCAGTCCGTCTAGAAAAAGATCTTCAGGAACAAACAAGGTTTTATCCGATCGATCCTGCTGCTCTTGAAGAACAGCTAATCGAAGACGGCACATTCGATGCAAAGGACTATGAAACAGCCGGAGATTTCTTCACAGAACTAACAGGGGGCATTGAGAAGTCCTGGAATTGGGAATTTGAGTATGAAACCTACCATTCGCTATATGAACAGCATGCGGCAGAATGCGTATTTGATTTAGCGTTAGAGGAAATTTTATCTAGTCTTCCTGACCGCTTGAAAGAACAGTATCAACAGGCATATGGAGAATTCCTTGCGGCTGATAGTCTTTATGACTTAGTGGATCACCTTCTTTCAGGAATGGTTTGGGAATTCTTTGAAGAATTGAATGAGGAATTAGTAGACCACCTTCTGGTCATTGCGTCCATGCCACATGATGAAGCTGTACAGCAAGAGCTGTATGATCAGCAACGGGCAGAAAGAGAACAAAAGAAAGAAAAAAGACTCGCAGAAATCAAACGCAGACAAGACGAAGAAGAAAGACAAATTGAAGAAATTTTTGGGCAAGCTTATCATCCTCCCTCCGAAAGAAACGTGCATTACATTCTTCATATCGGTGAAACGAATACTGGTAAAACCCACCGGGCACTTCAAAGAATGAAAAAAGCCGAAAGTGGCCTTTATCTTGCGCCACTCCGTCTTTTAGCACTTGAAGTATATGAAAAATTAAACAAAGAAGGGATCATGTGCTCCTTAAAAACAGGTGAAGAGGAGAAGGTGCAGCCAAACGCCCGTCACGCTTCCTGTACGGTAGAAATGTTTCATGAAAAAGACCTATACGATGTTGTCGTCATTGATGAAGCACAAATGATTGCTGATAAAGACCGTGGTTTCTCCTGGTACAAAGCCATTACTGGTGCCCGTGCCGCTGAAGTGCATATTATCGCCAGCCGAAATATGAAAAACATGCTCATCCAGCTTCTCGGTGATAATGAATACGAGCTTCATGAATACAGCCGTGACATTCCACTGAAGGTAGAACCAGCCCCTTTTAAATTAACCGATACAGCTAAAGGGGATGCGCTCGTTTGTTTTTCGAGAAAAGAAGTATTGGAAACAGCAGCCAAGCTAAGGAGAAATCGTTTTTCCGTCAGCATGATCTACGGCAGCATGCCGCCGGAAACGAGAAAAAAGCAGATGCAGCAGTTTATTGAAGGGAAGACGTCTGTCATTGTATCAACGGACGCCATTGGAATGGGGTTAAATTTACCTATCCAGCGTATCGTCTTTTTAAAAAATGAAAAATTCGATGGCACACGAAGAAGGCTGCTCACATCGCAGGAAGTGAAGCAGATTGCTGGACGTGCCGGAAGAAAAGGGATTTATCCTGTCGGAAAGGTCGCTTTCACTTCTGACGTTAAAAAGATGACTTATTTGCTTGAAAAAGAAGACGAGCCGGTCCGAACATTTGCCATTGCCCCGACAGCGGCTGTTTTCGAACGTTTTCAGCGCTATTATCGCGACCTCGGTATATTTTTCGAATTGTGGCACCGATTCAAGAGCCCAAAAGGAACAAAGAAAGCCGCTCTTTCTCAAGAGCGCTATCTATACGAAATTATCCAAGGCAGTGAAATTGAAGCGCGGATGCCAATGATTGACCTATATGGCTTTTTGCATCTCCCATTTTCTACAAAGGAACCCGGCATGACAAAACAATGGGTAGCAACAATGCAAGCACTCGTTAATGGGATGGATCTTCCTGAACCTATTGTAAAAAGAGGGAATCTTGAAGATTTAGAGCTATCTTATAAAGCCATTGGTTTACATCTTTTATTTTTATACCGGCTCGGCCGGCAAACAGAAGCGATCTATTGGGAGCGGCTGCGCCACATGATAAGCGATGAAGTTCATAAACATTTACAATCTGGGGAAACGGGTAAAGGCAAAACTTGCAGAATGTGCGGAAAAAAGCTGCCTTCTCATTTTCGATACCAAATTTGCGATGACTGCCATGTTTCCAAACAAAAAAAGAAATATGGCCGAAAGAAAAAGTTTAGTTAACAAACCGTCATTGTTCTTTAAGAGAGCACTGGTTTAGTCTCTATCCCTTTCAGGGAATACAGAACATATAAACTAGGTTCTCAGGAGGAAGATCATGACATTAGCTTCAAGACAAAGTCAGCCTGTCACTTCTTGCAACAGTGAATATGAGCGGCTGCGCAAGGTATTGCTCTGCCAGCCGCAATATATGGCGATTAAAGAAATTATTAATGAAACTCAAGAACAATTTAAAGAAGAAAATATTCAGGTAAAGCGGGCATTAAAGCAGCATCGGCAGTTTTCCCATCTTCTTCAGCAGCATGGCATTGAAGTAATGGAGCTGCCGCCACACCCAGCATATCCTGAGCAAGTATTTACACGAGATATTGGATTTACTATCGGTGATCAGGTATTTATCGCTGGTATGGCAAGCGGTATCCGTCGCGGTGAAGAGGAAATACTAAAAAATTGGCTCGATCAGGAACACATTTCTTATTGCCAATCAACAGAAGGAACGATTGAAGGCGGCGATGTGATCGTTAATGGCCACACCATTTATATAGGCATCAGCAGCCGAACGGATGAAAAAGCCGTTAAGGAGCTCCAAACGCAACTGCCTGATTATGAAATTATTCCAATCCCTTTCAATGAAAAATATTTACATTTAGATTGTGTGTTTAACATTCTATCCCCAAATGAAGCGTTAATCTTTCCAAAAGCGCTTAACGATCGGGAAAGAAAATTATTAGGGGAGAGGTTCCGTCTTATTGAAGTGTCAGAAGAGGAACAGTTTTCCCTTGGGACAAATGTGCTTTCCATTGGCGGCAAAAAAGTATTCAGCTTACCGATCAATAAAGAAGTGAATGAGCAGCTTACTAAGAGAGGGTACACTGTCATTGAAGTAGACATCACCGAAATTATTAAGTCGGGAGGATCATTCCGGTGCTGCACAATGCCGTTGCTGCGTGGATAGAGAAGAGCCGGGCGTAAAAGCGTCCGGTTTTTCTTATTTGAAACCATTTTCTTTCTTTTACGTATACTAAACGGGTAAATAAACCATTCGGTAAACATCAAACATTTTGATACAAAGGGAGTGAGAAGTTGGAACCGATAAGAGATCATTTGCGAGAGGACCTTGACATTTTATTTGTTGGATTTAATCCAAGCCTTCGTTCCGGTGAAACTGGCCACCATTTTGCCAATCCTCATAATCGCTTTTGGACGATTCTACATAGAGCTGGGTTAACGGAAAGGAAATACTCTTCCGAAGAAGATGCTTCTTTATTAAATATAGGATATGGCCTGACAAATATCGTAGCACGGCCAACACGAAATGCCGAAGAAATAACGAAAGAAGAATACGATGAAGGAAGAGAGAGATTAAAAAAGAAAATTTCCCTTTATAAACCACGGATTGTCTGTTTTGTCGGCAAAGGAGTGTACCAGCAATACAGCGGAAGGAAAAAGGTTCCTTGGGGGATGCAGGCTGAGTCAATCGTACCGGGAGTGCTTGACTTCGTCGCCCCTTCTTCTAGCGGCCTCGTCAGGATGAAGATTGACGAAATTATAGCGATTTACAAGGAACTTCCCCAGTATATTCATGAAGGAAAGGAGAGGTGAGTATGATGGAGGCTGTTGCCTGGGTCGGCATTGTTGTTTTATTTATTGCTAGCTTTGCCGGTTTGATTTTCCCTATTATCCCTTCCATCTTATTGCTATGGGGTGGATTTTTACTTTATCATTTTGGCATTAATCACGAGGAACTATCCGTCATTTTTTGGCTGGCAATGGGGATGTTTACCGTTTTAATTATCACAGCCGATATTTTGGCGAATAGTTATTTTGTTAAAAGGTATGGAGGATCCAAATGGGGGGAAAGAATAGCGGGTCTTGCCGTCATTGTGGGCTCATTTGTTTTTCCGCCATTCGGCATTTTGCTCGTTCCGTTTGCGGCTGTTTTCGTAACAGAGCTTCTTATCCAAAAAGATGCTAAAAAAGCCATGATGGTTGGATTCGCTACATTTGTTGGTTTCCTGAGCGGTACAATTGCTAAATTCCTTATTCAATTCATCATGATTATTTGGTTTTTTATTGACACGATAATTTAAAGCATGACACTTGTCATATATCGCATATGACGCGTGCTACTGCCGAACTTTCTCATTCTTTCTTATAATAGAGTTAATAAAATGTATGAAGAGGAAAGGGAAAGACTAAATGAACAAAGAAAATTCAAAATGGCTGCGCAAACAAGTAGCTCCTTATGAAAAAGCAAATACGGCAGCCAGCATCAGACAAATGCTCAATACAATTGTTCCTTTTTGTCTCGTCTGGTATCTTGCCTATCAAAGCTTGTCTGTTTCGTATTTACTGACACTCGCTTTAGCCGTAGTCGGTGCGGGATTCATGACAAGGGTCTTTATTATTTTCCATGATTGTTGTCACTATTCTTTCTTTAAAAGCAGAAAAGCCAATAAAATTGTTGGAACGATTACAGGGATTTTAACGTTCTTCCCGTATAACCAATGGCAGCATAATCATTCCGTTCACCATGCGACAAGCGGTAATCTGGATAAACGCGGCACAGGAGATATTTGGGTTATGACGGTGGATGAATATATGGAAGCGTCTTTCTGGCAGCGATTAGGTTATCGGCTGTATCGCAATCCGTTTGTCATGTTTATCTTAGGGCCAACATATGTTTTCTTAATTGAAAACCGTTTTAATCGCAAAGAAGCCCGTTGGAACGAACGGTTGAATACGTATTTCACAAATATCGCAATTGTAGCGATTGTTTCACTGCTCATTTGGGCAGTCGGCTGGGAAGCTTTTCTGTTAGTAGAAGGACCAATTTTTCTCATTGCAGGTTCAGCCGGCGTTTGGCTCTTTTATGTACAGCATACATTTGAAGACTCCTATTTCAAAGAGGATGAAAACTGGAATTACGTGAAAGCAGCTGTGGAAGGCAGCTCTTTTTACAAGCTGCCGAAGCCTTTGCAATGGTTGACTGGAAATATCGGCTTTCACCATGTTCACCATTTAAGCCCGCGCGTGCCTAATTATCAGTTAGAAGCAGCCCATAATCATACGCCTCCTTTGCAAAATGTACCGACGATCACATTAGCAACCAGCTTAAGCTCCCTTAAATTCCGTTTATGGGATGAGCAAAGTGAAAGGTTTGTTACGTTTCGGACAGCAAAGGAATTAGCTGCTCGCAGTAAAGAAAAAAGAGCCTTACAAATTTAACTAAAGAAGAGGAAGAAAACCATGTTTTTACTCATTGTCTNAAGAGGAAATACTAAAAAATTGGCTCGATCAGGAACACATTTCTTATTGCCAATCAACAGAAGGAACGATTGAAGGCGGCGATGTGATCGTTAATGGCCACACCATTTATATAGGCATCAGCAGCCGAACGGATGAAAAAGCCGTTAAGGAGCTCCAAACGCAACTGCCTGATTATGAAATTATTCCAATCCCTTTCAATGAAAAATATTTACATTTAGATTGTGTGTTTAACATTCTATCCCCAAATGAAGCGTTAATCTTTCCAAAAGCGCTTAACGATCGGGAAAGAAAATTATTAGGGGAGAGGTTCCGTCTTATTGAAGTGTCAGAAGAGGAACAGTTTTCCCTTGGGACAAATGTGCTTTCCATTGGCGGCAAAAAAGTATTCAGCTTACCGATCAATAAAGAAGTGAATGAGCAGCTTACTAAGAGAGGGTACACTGTCATTGAAGTAGACATCACCGAAATTATTAAGTCGGGAGGATCATTCCGGTGCTGCACAATGCCGTTGCTGCGTGGATAGAGAAGAGCCGGGCGTAAAAGCGTCCGGTTTTTCTTATTTGAAACCATTTTCTTTCTTTTACGTATACTAAACGGGTAAATAAACCATTCGGTAAACATCAAACATTTTGATACAAAGGGAGTGAGAAGTTGGAACCGATAAGAGATCATTTGCGAGAGGACCTTGACATTTTATTTGTTGGATTTAATCCAAGCCTTCGTTCCGGTGAAACTGGCCACCATTTTGCCAATCCTCATAATCGCTTTTGGACGATTCTACATAGAGCTGGGTTAACGGAAAGGAAATACTCTTCCGAAGAAGATGCTTCTTTATTAAATATAGGATATGGCCTGACAAATATCGTAGCACGGCCAACACGAAATGCCGAAGAAATAACGAAAGAAGAATACGATGAAGGAAGAGAGAGATTAAAAAAGAAAATTTCCCTTTATAAACCACGGATTGTCTGTTTTGTCGGCAAAGGAGTGTACCAGCAATACAGCGGAAGGAAAAAGGTTCCTTGGGGGATGCAGGCTGAGTCAATCGTACCGGGAGTGCTTGACTTCGTCGCCCCTTCTTCTAGCGGCCTCGTCAGGATGAAGATTGACGAAATTATAGCGATTTACAAGGAACTTCCCCAGTATATTCATGAAGGAAAGGAGAGGTGAGTATGATGGAGGCTGTTGCCTGGGTCGGCATTGTTGTTTTATTTATTGCTAGCTTTGCCGGTTTGATTTTCCCTATTATCCCTTCCATCTTATTGCTATGGGGTGGATTTTTACTTTATCATTTTGGCATTAATCACGAGGAACTATCCGTCATTTTTTGGCTGGCAATGGGGATGTTTACCGTTTTAATTATCACAGCCGATATTTTGGCGAATAGTTATTTTGTTAAAAGGTATGGAGGATCCAAATGGGGGGAAAGAATAGCGGGTCTTGCCGTCATTGTGGGCTCATTTGTTTTTCCGCCATTCGGCATTTTGCTCGTTCCGTTTGCGGCTGTTTTCGTAACAGAGCTTCTTATCCAAAAAGATGCTAAAAAAGCCATGATGGTTGGATTCGCTACATTTGTTGGTTTCCTGAGCGGTACAATTGCTAAATTCCTTATTCAATTCATCATGATTATTTGGTTTTTTATTGACACGATAATTTAAAGCATGACACTTGTCATATATCGCATATGACGCGTGCTACTGCCGAACTTTCTCATTCTTTCTTATAATAGAGTTAATAAAATGTATGAAGAGGAAAGGGAAAGACTAAATGAACAAAGAAAATTCAAAATGGCTGCGCAAACAAGTAGCTCCTTATGAAAAAGCAAATACGGCAGCCAGCATCAGACAAATGCTCAATACAATTGTTCCTTTTTGTCTCGTCTGGTATCTTGCCTATCAAAGCTTGTCTGTTTCGTATTTACTGACACTCGCTTTAGCCGTAGTCGGTGCGGGATTCATGACAAGGGTCTTTATTATTTTCCATGATTGTTGTCACTATTCTTTCTTTAAAAGCAGAAAAGCCAATAAAATTGTTGGAACGATTACAGGGATTTTAACGTTCTTCCCGTATAACCAATGGCAGCATAATCATTCCGTTCACCATGCGACAAGCGGTAATCTGGATAAACGCGGCACAGGAGATATTTGGGTTATGACGGTGGATGAATATATGGAAGCGTCTTTCTGGCAGCGATTAGGTTATCGGCTGTATCGCAATCCGTTTGTCATGTTTATCTTAGGGCCAACATATGTTTTCTTAATTGAAAACCGTTTTAATCGCAAAGAAGCCCGTTGGAACGAACGGTTGAATACGTATTTCACAAATATCGCAATTGTAGCGATTGTTTCACTGCTCATTTGGGCAGTCGGCTGGGAAGCTTTTCTGTTAGTAGAAGGACCAATTTTTCTCATTGCAGGTTCAGCCGGCGTTTGGCTCTTTTATGTACAGCATACATTTGAAGACTCCTATTTCAAAGAGGATGAAAACTGGAATTACGTGAAAGCAGCTGTGGAAGGCAGCTCTTTTTACAAGCTGCCGAAGCCTTTGCAATGGTTGACTGGAAATATCGGCTTTCACCATGTTCACCATTTAAGCCCGCGCGTGCCTAATTATCAGTTAGAAGCAGCCCATAATCATACGCCTCCTTTGCAAAATGTACCGACGATCACATTAGCAACCAGCTTAAGCTCCCTTAAATTCCGTTTATGGGATGAGCAAAGTGAAAGGTTTGTTACGTTTCGGACAGCAAAGGAATTAGCTGCTCGCAGTAAAGAAAAAAGAGCCTTACAAATTTAACTAAAGAAGAGGAAGAAAACCATGTTTTTACTCATTGTCTGAAAAAATCAGATTGGGTGAAAGCATGGTTTTTCAACAGGGGAAGGATTCACTAGCTATTTGAATTCCTTTATACTAAAAAAGACAGATTTACTTTTACCATAAAAATGGGGTTTTGATTATGCAAAGAAGGTACAAGACCTTTCAAAAAGGTTCCGGCATTTCTCCTTATATATGGAGCGTACTTAGTTTATTGCCTTTTTATTTTATTTTCCAGTATTCTTCTACGATTGGGATCGTCATCGGCATTACGCTTACCATTTTGTTTTTCATTTCTTACCGCTTGGCCTTTTTGTCTAAAAAGTGGCCAGTCTACTTATGGACTTGTATTCTGATCGGTATATCCATTACGATGACGATCTTGTTCCAGTTTGTTTATTTTGCTTTTTATATCGCTTATTACAACGGCAACATTAAAAATCGCATTGCATTTATTACCCTTTACATCATTCACTTAATTGGTACGATTGTTTCTTTTAACTACCATCTTGTTCTTCAAAGTCAGCTGTTTATTAAGCAGCTGCCCTTTATTATCATCGTTTGGATCAGCGTCATCTTGCTGCCATTTAATATTTATAATCGAAAAAAACAAGAACAGTTAGAGGAGCAGTTAAAAGATGCAAATGACCGTATTTCTGAGCTTGTCAAAATGGAAGAGCGCCAAAGAATTGCGCGCGACCTTCATGACACATTAGGACAGCGACTATCTTTAATCGGGTTGAAGAGTGATTTAGCAGGAAGGCTGATTACGAAAGATCCGGAGCAGGCGAGAAATGAATTGAAGGATGTACAGCAAACAGCCCGAACGGCCTTAAACGAAGTGAGAAAGATGGTTTCTTCTATGCGCGGCATTCGCTTGAAGGATGAAATTGTCCTTGTAAAGCAAATCCTGCAGGCGGCGCAAATTGAGTTTGTCGGTGAGGAAGACCCGAAGTTGGCAAATGTTTCCTTATTTTTGGAGAATATCTTAAGTATGAGTTTAAAGGAAGCCGTCACAAATGTAGTGAAACATAGTCATGCAACCAAATGTGAAGTGAAAATGGAGCAAACCGAAAAAGATATCCGCATCACTGTAAAAGACAACGGAGAGGGGCTTGCAGTTGATCAGGCATTTGAAACGGGAAATGGTCTTTTAGGGATGAAAGAGCGACTGGAATTTGTTAATGGCTATTTAGATATTCATTCAGATCATGGCACCACACTCATGATTACCGTACCAAATGATGTAAAGCAAAGGGAGAAGGAGAGATGAACATGATTCGAATTGTCATTGCAGAGGACCAGAGGATGCTTCTTGGGGCATTGGGCTCTCTTCTTAGCCTTGAGGAGGATATTGAAGTAGTGGGCAAGGCATCAAATGGCGAAGAAGCGATTGCTCTCGTTCAACAATTGAAGCCCGATATATGCGTTATGGACATTGAAATGCCGGGAAAAAGCGGATTGGAGGCAGCTGAAGAATTAAAAGGGCTCGGCTGCAAAGTCATCATATTGACAACCTTTGCCCGTACCGGTTATTTTCAGCGGGCCTTAAAAGCGAAAGTAAGTGGCTATTTGCTAAAAGACAGCCCCAGTGAAGAATTGGCTGATTCTATTCGCAGCATTATGGCTGGAAGGAGGATTTACGCACCTGAATTAATGGATGATTTTTATGGGGAGGAAAATCCTTTAACAGAGCGGGAAAAAGAAGTGCTCGCACTCGTAGCTGAAGGGAAAAACACAAAAGAAATTGCGGATGAGCTTCAAATCAAAAACGGGACAGTCAGAAATTACATTTCCACAATCTTTGATAAGCTTCATGTGAAAAATCGAATTGAAGCCATTTCTCAGTCTAGAGAAAAAGGCTGGTTCAAATAAATAGAAGAAAAAATGCCTCCATACTGTGCTATCAAGATAATAGCGGCATGGAGGCATTTTCATTGCTTAAAATCAAAACAACGAACGATTACATGTCATGTCCGCTATTTTGATTTTGCCTAGAGTGATTCTTGTTTTTTACCTTGTGAGACCCACTAAGCGGCTTGGGCTGTCCGGATTGCTGCATTTTTGTTTTTGAAGGATTTCTTCCCATCATACGCCTCCAAGTGTCACATCAGGATTATCTGCTGTGTTCTCGGTCGAGAAGCGCTTTTCTTCTGCTTCAGAGTAAGTCATCCGGTACGGGAAACGCTCAGCGTGCTGCGCAACAGAATCTTTGCCTTGTTGAACAAAACGTTTCGACTTGTTACTTTTTCCCATGATCATCCCTCCGAAGTGCGTATTGCACAGGGCTCGCTGTGCTGTTTTTAGTTTGTCTCAATAGAACGTTTCTATAAAGTGAATAAATGGATAGGAAACCGATTGAACAAATATAAATATTTTAAGGTATATTTCTGCAAATAACGGCTATTATAATAAGGCAAGGAACGAAAACTCCAATGGGGTGATGGCTTTGGGAACAGATCGTACTAACCCAGAAACGGGATTTTCAATAATCACATCATACAAATGAGGTGTTTGTCGAAGATTAAGTACAGGCTGTACAAACCATTCGTCTCTCTTGCGCAAAAAAGCGGTACGCCAACTGGCGTGCCGTTTTTTATTGAAGAATTTGTCAAAATCGCAGCAATGATTTCGTTAACACTTACCATTGATATTAGAAAACGGAAAGTTTAAAGAGCAAGGAAGTGGTCCTTGCTCCAACCTGTCAAGCTACATTTCACACTTGCAAGGGGAAAGTAGATAGTCTTGCTAGCTTTGAAAACGAGCATCCAGAGAGCACGATAGAAAAGTTTGAAAAATTTGTGACTGCTTTACTGATTGGGTATCTTTTAGTCTCCTCTTCTTTGCCAAAAAACTTTAATGAAATACAATATAAAAAGGATTCTCTATGTATTCTCTTTAATAGTAAGGCATTCACTTTTGTTGGTTGTTATTTCAAAATATTTTTATCCTCTTATCCTTTACTTTGCTACCAATATTCTACTCTTTTTCACAACCTATTACAAAATAACCTTAAATTCCCTTTTGTTCCATGATAACAATGAACAGTTTGTGACATTGCGCAATATTAATTGTATTTTTGTATCAATGGTACTAAGATAAAAATTGATATAAGAAATAGAGAAACGTATGTTGAACTCACTAATAACTTTTGTGAAATAGTTAACAATATGTTCACAATTTGTAGTTCTACGGTTCTTTGAAACTTGGAGAAAGGGGTTACGTTATGAAATTCAAATGGCCTGTTTTATCTGTACTTTTTGTTATTGCTACTGTGCTTGCCGGTTGCGATAATCGATTATTGGTCCTCGACCCTAAAGGACCTCAAGCTGCGACACAAGCCAAAGACATTATGTTATCCATTGGAATTATGTCCTTTATTGTCATTGCTGTTTTCGCGCTATTAGCGTTTATGCTAACCAAATATCGTGCTTCCAAACAACCGAAGGATTATGAACCACCACATATCGAAGGAAATGCGATTGTTGAAGCGATTTGTGTGGGGATTCCAATTTTAATTGTTGCTTACCTTTCCTTTGTATCTGTTCAAAGTAACTATAAAGTGGAGGCGCGTCCTGAAGGATACGGAGACAAAGAACCGTTAGTGGTTTATGCTTCATCCTCTAACTGGAAGTGGCACTTCAGTTATCCGGAGGAAGGGATCGAGACAGTTAACTATCTGTATATACCTACAGACCGGCCGCTTGAATTTAAACTTTATTCTTACGGACCAATCACTAGCTTCTGGATTCCGCAGCTTGGAGGACAAAAGTATGCCATGAGTGATATGGTGACCACGCTGCACTTAGCGGCTGACGAACCAGGGGAATATATGGGCCGAAATGCAAACTTCAGCGGCAAAGGGTTTGCTGAAAATACATTTGATGTTACAGCAATGCCTCAAGATGAATTTGACGATTGGGTAAAAGAAGTTAAGAAAACGGCTAAGCCTCTTACTGAAGAGAAATTTAATGATTTACTAGAGCCAGGACACCTTGGGAAGTCTACTTACACTGGAACTCACTTAGATTTTTCACCAGCTCCAGAAGGTCATCACCATGGATCATCTGATGAGTCTGGGAAGTCCAATGAACATTCAGAGCATGACAGCATGGATGATATGCATTCTGAACATGAAAGCATGCAACATTAAGATTAGTAATCATTCAATCAATTAAACAAGCCTTATACGATAAGCAATTTATTCCTGAAAGGAGTCACAAAAGTATGGATTTCTTTGATCGATTTGCCATACCGCATGCAAGTCCTGCGATTTATGCCTCAATGGTTGCCATTGTTCTTACAAGCGTTGCGATCGTTGCCGGCTTAACGTATTTCAAAAAATGGGGATATTTATGGCGTGAATGGTTAACAACGGTAGACCATAAACGGATCGGTATTATGTATCTGCTTTCTGCTTTGTTAATGTTATTCCGCGGCGGCGTTGATGCAATCATGATGCGCGCTCAGCTTGCTGCTCCTGAAAGTAAGCTGCTGGATGCCCAGCACTATAACGAAATATTCACAACACACGGGGTCGTGATGATCCTCTTTATGGCGATGCCATTCATTATCGGTTTTATGAACTTTGTCGTACCATTACAAATTGGTGCTCGTGACGTAGCGTTTCCACGCTTGAACGCCATAAGCTTCTGGTTATTCTTTATGGGTGCGATGTTATTTAACATCTCTTTCGTTGTCGGGGGTTCTCCTGATGCAGGCTGGACTTCTTATTTCCCGCTGGCAGGCAATGAATTTAGTGAGTCTGTCGGAACGAACTATTATATGATCGCGATCCAGATTGCTGGTATCGGGACATTGATGACAGGGATTAACTTTATGACGACTATTCTTAAAATGAGAGCACCTGGCATGACATTAATGAAAATGCCAATGTTCACATGGTCTTCTCTTATTACGAATGCGATTATTGTCTTTGCTTTCCCTGTGTTAACCGTGTTGCTTGCAATGGGAACAATGGACCGTCTATTTGGAACACAATTCTTTACAACTGAAAACGGCGGTATGGACATGCTTTGGGCGAACTTCTTCTGGGTATGGGGACATCCTGAAGTATACATCTTGATTCTGCCAGCTTTCGGTATTTACAGTCAGGTTATCTCAACCTTTGCCCGCCGTAATCTATACGGCTACAAATCAATGGTTTGGTCAATGGTTATTATCTCCCTTCTCTCATTCTTAGTTTGGGTTCACCATTTCTTTACAATGGGTCAGGGAGCACTAGCCAACAGTATTTTCTCGATTACAACGATGGCGATTGCCGTTCCAACTGGTGTGAAAATCTTTAACTGGCTGCTTACACTTTGGAAAGGGAAAATCGTTATTACGACGCCGATGCTTTACTCAATGCTTTTCATTCCGCTTTTCACAATCGGCGGGGTGACAGGGGTAATGCTTGGAATGTCAGCCGCGGACTACCAGTACCATAATACAATGTTCTTAGTGGCTCACTTCCATATGGTTATCATTCCAGGTGTTGTCTTTGCGATGCTTGCAGGTCTCACTTTCTATTGGCCAAAAATGTTCGGTTTCATGCTGAACGAGCGAATCGGAAAATTGACAGCATGGATTATTGCTATTAGTACTCTTGTTGCGTTTATGCCAATGTTCTTTACTGGCTTAGATGGACAAGCGCGCCGTATGTACACTTATTCAGAAGCAACTGGCTTTGGGCCGTTAAATATGATCTCCTTCGTTGGAGCACTAGGACTTGCAGCAGGCTTTGTGTTACTCGTTTATAACGTTTACTACAGTACACGTTACGCTTCAAGAGACATCAGCGCCGATCCTTGGGATGCACGTACACTTGAATGGGCAACTCATACTCCAGTTCCATCCTATAACTTTGCGGTTGAGCCGCAAGTGAGTTCAGAGGAACCATTATGGGATGCTAAGAAAAACGGACATGAGTTATTCAAAGGCGAATACAAAGAAATTCATATGCCAAATAATAGCGGAGTGCCATTTATCATGAGCTCGATCTTCTTTGTATGGGGATTCTCATTTGTATTCTCTCTATGGATTCCGTTAATCCTTGCAACAATCGGTATTTTTGCTTGCATGACTCACCGTTCATTTGAAAAAGATCACGGACATCACATTTCAGTTAAAGAAATTGAAGAAACTGAAGAAAAATTGCGAGGTGCTTAATCAATGAAAATAGATCACTCGCTTCCTCTGGAATATAGTACAGAAGAAAATCGGTTAAAAATTTTAGGCTTTTGGATTTTCCTAGGTGCCGAAATCATGCTATTTGCCACGCTTTTCGCGGGTTACTTTACATTGGCAAATCGCACAGGCAACGGCCCTACTGGAGCAGAGATTTTTGAAATCACTCCAGTATTGATTGAGACATTCTTGCTTTTAGCAAGTAGTTTTACTATCGGCCTTGGCATTCACGCAATGCGTCTTGGCAATAAAAAAGCGATGTTAACATTTTTCGCGGTAACGTTAATTTTAGGTCTAGGATTCTTAGGAGTCGAAATTTACGATTTTGTCGTTTATGTACATGAAGGGGCAGCTATACAAACTAGTGCATTTACCTCTATGCTATTAACAACATTGGGAACACATGGAGCGCACGTTACAGTCGGTTTCTTCTGGGGATTATTTATCATCCTGCAAGTTAGAAAGCGCGGGTTGACACCAGAAACAGCTAATAAATCTTTCATCTTCTCTCTTTACTGGCACTTCCTAGATGTAGTCTGGATCTTCATCTTCAGCTTCATCTACATGAAAGGAATGATGTAACATGAGAGAATTATTCCCGGCAAAACAAGTAATGGGCTTTGTGTTTTCATTGGTATTGACTGCAGTGGCTCTCTTGGTTTATTTCTTAGACATGTCATTTACTACCGGAATGACGATTCTTCTTATCACAGCATTCGTACAAGCAGGCCTTCAGCTCGTTGTATTTATGCATGCTGGTGAAACGAAGGATAAAGGAGCCATCTATACAAACATTTATTACGGATTAATTATTGCTCTTGTTACTATATTTGGAACATTGCTAACTATGGTTTGGGATATGTAGCAAAAGTGTAAAAAAAGAGTGCCTGCATAGGCACTCTTTTTAAATTGTAGACAGGAAAGCGTTTGTCAACAACCGCAAAGGAGTGCCATTATAGGCACTTCTTTTAATTTAAGCTAGTATTTTGACATAAACTCTGTTTTTCCGTTACGTTAATTAATTGTCAGCTAGATCATTCTATATTACTATTAAATTGAAATTAATTTACTGTATTAGGAGAATGGAGGAAATAAGATGAAGGAGAAAAGAAGGGGGAAACGTGTGGCTCCAATTTTGCTAGCTGCAACTATTGGCACAGCCGGAGTTTTTATGCCGGTGCCCGTTAACATTCAAGTTCAGGCACAGGAAATAGCAAAGAAAAATATTGAAGCAGCGGTTGAAGAGAAAGCGCATTTATTTATGTCTGCTGTGATAGAAGAGAAGTGGGAAGAAGCTTACTCCTTACTTAATGACAATTTTAAAAAGTATGTTTCACAAGAACAGCTTCCTGCTATTTGGAAGGCCAAAATAGCTCCCTTTGGAAAGTTAGGAAAACAGCTAACGATAAAAACAACCGTCAACAGTGTACATACGAGCGTTGCTATGACCTACCAGGGTTCCGTATTTCCAATGGATGTAACTATTCATTTTGACAAAGCAGGGAATATTGATGATTTTTATATTCCTTTTTTTTATACGCCTCCAAGTCAGTATCAAAAGCCAGCTTATGAAAAAGCGGAAAACTATAAGGAACGTGCTGTCACGATTGGGAAAGGAGAATTTACACTCCCTGGCACACTGACAGTTCCAACTGGCAAGGGTCCGTTCCCGGCGGTCGTCCTCGTTCATGGTTCAGGGACGAATGATCAAGATGAATCACTTAATTCAACGAAAGCTTTTCGTGATTTAGCAGTAGGATTAGCCAACAAAGAGATTGCTGTCTTACGCTATGAAAAAGTGACGAGAGAACACCACATTAAAATAGGTATGAGACCGAAGCTGAGCATCCAAGAGGAAACTGTAGACGATGCCGTGCGGGCGGTTCAGCTGTTACATGGTCTTCCAGAGATTAGCAAGCAAATTTACGTACTTGGTCACAGCCAGGGAGGATACGCTCTGCCGCGGATTTTAGAAGCTGATCTTCATCATCAAATCAAAGGAGGAATTATCGTTGCAGGACCAAGCCGCAAATTTCAGGATTTGATGCTTTGGCAGCAGCGTGAAGCATTAAAAAGAGCGGAAAAACAACAAGTATCTCCTCAAGAACTTGAAGCACTCAAAGCAAACCTTGCCTTTTGGGAACAGCAAATTGCTTTAATTAACAACCCGGCTTATTCAAAAGATCATCTTCCAAAAGAGTTCCAATTAGGCGATCCGTATTGGTGGTTTGAACTTCGAGATTATGTCCCAACAGAATTAGCGGCCCGCCAAAACGTTCCCCTTTTTATTATGCAAGGCCAGAAGGACCTGCAAGTGCCACCTTCGGAATTAACGAACTGGCAGAATGCCCTAGCAAAGCGAGATAATGTTTCTTATAAAACATATCCTGATTTGATTCATTTGCTCGTCAACTACAAAGGAGAACCAAATTTCTCGGAATACAATATCCCGGCTAATGTACCTGAAGAGTTCATTCATGATATCGCCAATTGGGTGAAAGATGGACAGCCTTCTTTATCCTTCTCGGATGTAAAGGCTGATTTTTGGGCATATAAAGAAATTAACTTTATGGTTAACAAAGGGTACATCAGCGGTTATGCAGATGGTACATTCCGTCCTAATCAACCGATCACTAGAGGTCAAGCAGCTAAAATACTCGCCCAGATATTGGAGTTTACTAAAAATAAAGAAACTAATCAAACTGTGTTCCAAGACGTAACTGCACAAAATGAATTTCTTCCTTATATTTGTTTTTTACATGAAAAAGGAATTATGACAGGCTACAAAGATGGTACATTCCGCCCGAATGAACTTCTGACTAGAGCCCAAATGGCAAGTATAGTGGCAACAGCCTTTCACTTAAAGGGACAGCCGACAAAGCCATTTAGTGATATAAGAAAAGATCATTGGGCTGCTAAATCGATTGATGCTCTCGCGGCAAACGGGATTGCCCTCGGTAATTCAAATGGGACATTTGGCCCTAATCAGCAAGTGACCCGTGCCCAAGCAGCTGCCTTTTTATATCGAGCTTCCGCCAAGTAAACTTCTGTTCTTTTTTTATTTTTTTAGACTATAATAAATGAAAAAGAAAGCAGGGAAAAATGTGACAAATATTCAAACCCCGTTAACAGATTTAGAAATAGCAAAGAAAGCTCAAATGCGCCCAATCAAAGAAATTGCCGAGACTGCAGGCATCCCTGAAGAGGCAGTTGAACAATACGGAAAGTATAAAGCTAAGATCGATGTATCTGCACTGCCTAAAAAGCTAGCAGATGGAAAAGTGGTGTTAGTAACGGCGATTAGTCCGACGCCAGCAGGAGAAGGCAAATCAACGGTAACGGTTGGACTAGCTGACGCTTTATCTCAAAGGGGAGAAAAGACGATGGTAGCATTGCGTGAGCCTTCTCTCGGACCCGTAATGGGGATGAAAGGCGGGGCAACCGGCGGCGGTTATGCCCAAGTGCTGCCGATGGAAGAAATTAATCTTCATTTTAACGGGGATCTCCATGCCATCACAGCAGCGAACAATGCTCTTAGCGCCTTGATCGACAATCATCTCCATCAAGGAAACCAGCTGCAAATCGACCCTCGAAGAATTATATGGAAACGGGTACTTGATCTGAATGATCGTGCGTTACGCAACATTACAATCGGGTTAGGAGGGCCCGCTCACGGCATACCGCGTGAAGATGGTTTTGATATTACGGTTGCCTCTGAAATCATGGCGGTCCTTTGTTTGTCAGCCAATTTAACAGACTTAAAAGAGCGTCTAGGACGAATTGTCATCGGCTATACATACGGGAAAGAGCCGGTGACAGTACGGGATTTAGGAGTAGAAGGGGCATTAACGGTTCTGCTCAAAGAGGCGTTGAAGCCGAATCTTGTCCAAACGATCGAGGGCACGCCAGCTCTTATTCACGGCGGCCCTTTTGCTAATATTGCTCACGGCTGTAATTCTATTATGGCGACCAATACTGCACGCCAGCTTGCTGACATTGTTGTAACAGAAGCCGGATTTGGAGCAGATTTGGGTGCTGAAAAATTTATGCATATTAAAGCGCGGCAAGGTCATTTTTCGCCAGATGCCGTTGTGATCGTGGCAACAGCACGAGCACTTAAAATGCACGGAGGCGTTCCAAAGCAGCAATTAAAAGAAGAAAATAAGAGCGCTGTACGAGCAGGAATGCCAAATTTAGAAAAACACATTGATACAATTCGCCGTTTCGGAATAGAACCGGTTATTGCGGTAAATCGTTTTATCTCTGACACGCCGGAAGAAATTAGGGAAATTCTTCAATGGTGTCAAACGCACGGTGTGGCAGCGGCTGTAACAGATGTGTGGGAAAAAGGCGGGCAAGGCGGGCTTGAACTTGCTGAACTTGTGATAAAGCAGCTAAACAAGCCGAATCAATTCGCTCCCCTGTACGATGTCAAAGATAAAGTAGTCAATAAAATTAGAACGATTGTAAGAGAAGTGTACGGTGGGGAAGAGGTACAGCTTACCGATAAAGCACTCAAGCAATTAGTAGATATTGAGCAGAACGGCTGGGATGCATTGCCTGTATGTATGGCGAAAACTCAATACTCCTTTACAGATGAACCGAAACTAACAGGCCGGCCAGAAGGTTTTACCATTACAGTTAGAGAGATTATCCCAAAATTAGGGGCAGGATTCCTCGTCTGTTTGACCGGGGATATTATGACAATGCCAGGACTCCCTAAACAGCCGGCAGCATTGAATATGGATATTGATACAGAAGGCAATATTACTGGTTTAATGTAATTAGAAACACATAAGAAGATAAGCGCCAGCCTTAAGCATTATAGAAGGCTGGCGCTTGTTTATTAGATACTAGAAGATGAAGCTTAAATCCTTTTTCTAGCTGTGAAATTCCAATCCTGAACAGGCCAATTTTCTGGAAATGGACTTCCTAGTACCCAATAGCTGATCCCGCGCAGGCCATATTGTTTTACTGTATCAAACTTTGCCTGAGCACTTCGCGCATCTTCAAACCATACTTCGTGCTCTTGGCCATTTTCATCTGTATAGCGGAAAAATGGTGCCTGATATGTTTCTTGGTATTGGATAGCCGCTCCGTATTTAGCAGCTAATTGAATCGCTCTTTTCGGGCTAACTGTTCTCGCTCTTGTTCCTTGTACCCATGGTATATTCCAATCACGTCCGTAAAGCGGTGCCCCCATCATGATTTTATTACGAGGGATCACCGTTACGGCATAGTCCAAAACACGTCTTACTTGATTAATGGGAGCGATGGCTAAAGGACGACCGCCAGACCATCCCCATTCATACGTCATGAGTACAACGAAATCAACAATTTTACCATGTGCTTCATAGTCATGAGCCTCATATAAAATGCCTTTTTGCTCTGCACTAACCTTGGGGGCTAGGGAAGTAGAGACTAACAATCCAAGCGGACGAAGTCGGGCAACGATCCGTCGTAAAAACGCATTATAATTTTCTCTGTCTTCGGGATAAACATATTCAAAGTCAATATTTAACCCTGCATATCCTTTTTCTCTACTGACACGAAGTATGTTAGTAATTATTTGATCCTGCAATGTCGGGTTGCGGAGTATAGCAGCGGCAGTATCAGAGCTAAAGTTTCCCTCAGAAAAATTAGTAAGAACAAGAAGAGGTGTAATCCTTTGTTCTCTGGCGGCTTCCAGCAAAGAACTTTCCCGCAGCTGGGTAAGCGACCCGTCCGTTCCAACTGAATAGGTGAAAGGAGAAAGATACGTGAGGTATTTTCCTAACTCTTGAACTTCTTCGATTGCCCGTTGATCCATTCTTGTAATAAAGGCGTTTACTTCCTTAATGGGTTTGATTCTTTCTGGTATGCGGATAATTTGTCCAATGGCTATATATTGAGGATTGGTTATGCCATTTATACGGACAAGAGCTTGAACGGTTGTTCCGTAGCGTCTAGCAATTTCTGCTAATGTTTCGCCTGCTTGCACTGTGTGGCGGGTAATGGGTACTCTTAATATTTGGCCTGGATAAATTCTAGAGGCATCGATTAGCTGATTCTCAGTAACAATTGCTTGAACGGTAACACCGTATCTTGAGGCAATATTTCCAAGTGTTTCTCCTTGTCTAACTGTATGAGTCATCATAGGGGAGGGGATAACAAGTGCTTGCCCAACCACAAGCACGTCCGGTTGATCTAACTGATTAGCAGAAATTATTTGATTGACACTCGTTCGGTACTGCCGTGCAATCGCCCACAAACTATCGCCCCTTCGAACGATATGTATATTCATATTCATCACTCCTGCTTGAAGGATCTAGCTTTTAATTAATAATATATTCCTAGCAGGGGATCTCGTGCTTAGAAGGTTCTTTTTCCTATGAATGTTAGTACATAAATAAAAACCAGAACCGGGCTTTTGATTTGCGTTAGGCCCGATTTTGGTTTTCAAGAAGGTTTTAATGTGCTCTTTGCTCTATCTCGCGGCAAACTTCATCAGCAGATAGGCCGTTTGCTTCAATGACAGGCGCCTCCGTGAATGTATCCTGCATACCCATGATGTTAGAATCCATTCCTGTGATAACGCAAGCTGAACAGGTTTTTAAATCCTCAACTGTTTTTAAATCTACTACATCATAGCCTTTTTCTCGAAGAGCCTGAGTAACGTTCGTTAATGATTGTTCTACAGCTATTCTTTTCTTCATCTCGTTTACCTCCTCGCATTCATAACCATTTGTCATAACTAACCATTAGCGAATCATCTGCCCGCTGATGGTAGCTTCACTTGTAGGTTGTCTGTTTCACATTCATTTTATTCCGGATTTTTTAGAAGCAGGAATTTTAAGGAAATGAGCGGATTTATCATGAAAAAGGAGAGGGCAAATAATAGAGCCAAATGAACCGAACCCCTCATGTTGGATTCTAAAGGACTTGTGGGCGGATATTCCTTGGAACCCATTTCTTGCTTCATTAACAATTCACTTTCGTCAAATAAATCAAACCACCCAAAAGCCTTTCTCTATATTCTTTTATTGTAAAATAATTTTTACCTATTTAGTAAAAATTATTTTACTCACTATCATTATTTTTGAATAATTTGGAATTTGTAATAGATACTCCTTTCCACACGCATTTGTGAGTAATAAAAAATATTTTAAAAAATCCTTATTTAACAGGTTTATTGCTAATTTTCTTGAAAATGAGCTATTATCCGAGAGGAAAATATATTTTTGGCACAAAAATTGCATTTTAAATTAAAACCAAGGGAAGCGTTTTCAATTGGTTTTTTAAAATAATACCCAGTTGTTTTAGTAGAGGGAGGAGTGTTTAAAGAGAATAGCTTGGTTGGCTTATGACTGGGAGACACTAAGCATTTATTACTTAATTTGCTTTATAAAGTACCAATTCATATGAAGATAAAAAAACATAGCAAAGGATGGATAGTTTTATATGAACAAAAAAGGCGGAATTTTTTACGGATGGTGGATTGTGGCAGCTGCCTTCTTGATTATGACATTTATTTATGCTCCAATTGCAAACTTGGTTTCATTATTTATCCTGCCCGTCACAAAGGAACTCGGATTTAGTGCCTCTCAATTCATGTTATATTTCACCATCATGGCCTTAGCTGCGATGGTTACTGGACCGTTTGCCGGAAAATTAATGAAAAAAATGGATGTAAGAGTGTATTTAACGTTATTTATTTCAATTTCAGCTCTTGCTTTTATTGGATTTTCTTTCTCAACAAAACTGATTCATTTCTATTTATTTGCCATCCTTATGGGTGCTGGTATGTCCGGAGGTGCGATGATACCAGGATCTGTTCTGATTACAAATTGGTTTAATGAAAAACGCGGTTTATGTTTAGGGATTGCTCTTGCCGGAAGCGGTTTCGGGGGCGTCATTATGAGCCCTGTTGTAAACTGGCTTATTTCAGCTTATGACTGGAGAACAGCTTACCTTATTATTGGAATTTTAATCGCCGTGGTCTTAATTCCATTAGCAGTCTTTGTTATTAAATTACACCCTGCTGATAAAGGGTTAGCGCCATTAGGAGAAGCACTAACGTTAGATGCTGTGCAAAATAAAGTATTAGCAGGTACGAGTCAAGGAGAAACATTTAAATCAGGGTCATTTTGGGCTCTGTGTGCAGCGATTTTAATTGGCGGTATTGTTGTGAATACAATGCTGATTAACCTTGCTCCATATTTAGCTAGTATCGGCACAACGGCTAAAACTGCTGCTTTGCTTCTATCATTAGGATCAGCAATGGTTATTGTCGGAAAATTATTGGTAGGAAGATTATTTGATAAACTCGGATTGATTACGACGTTATTGCTTATTTCGGCATCAAGTTTGGTCAGTTTCCTATTTTTAATGAAAGCGAACGTAGTGGTTCCAGCGGTTCTCTACACTATTTTTTCGGGAATTGGTTCTACCGCTATTACCGTCACACCAGCCTATCTTACAGGAGCTCTCTATGGAGAGAGAGAATACGGTGCCAAATACGGTGTTGTTTCCATCTTTATCTCACTCGGTGCGGCCATTACTCCAGTCGTATCAGGAGCAATTTTCAATATTAACCATTCGTATACATTGCTTCTAGATGTATTAATCGGACTTGCTATTGTTCAGTTTGTTTTATTCTTTATCGCTAGTAAAACAAAACCGCAGTTTCATCCTGCAGAGGAAGCAAAAAGTATAGAAGCTTTGTAATGCTTTGAATGAATTTCATTTGTTAGGCTGGATTCAAAAAGTTATAAGGGGGATTTAAAGTGACTCACGCTATAACAAATAGTACTTTATTACGTGCACAGGAAGTAAAGGAAGAACTAGTTAAACACCGCAGACACCTTCATCAAAACCCTGAAATCGGCTTTGATTTGCCTCATACAGCAGCATACGTTGAAGAAACATTGAAAAATATGGGGATTGAGCCGAAGAGAGTCGGAAAAGCAGGTTTGGTTGTAACCATTGGAAATGGAAACGGCAAAACCATTTTATTAAGAGGAGACATGGATGCACTTCCAATGGCTGAACATACAGATTTGCCATTTAAATCAACCAATAACTATATGCATGCATGCGGCCATGATATCCATACAACGTTCATGTTTGGAGCGGCCAAGCTATTAAAGGAAAAAGAAAATGAGATTAACGGAACGGTCAAAATCATGTTCCAGCCGGCTGAGGAAATTGGTCAAGGGGCAAAGGACATGATCGCCCATGGTTTATTGGAAAATCCGAAAGTAGATGCGGCTCTTGCCCTGCATGTTGACCCGTCATTGGAAGTTGGAAAATTCGGTTATAAACCAGGAATTGCAGCTTCCTCATTAGACGGCTTTTTCTTGAAAGTGCAAGGGAAGGGCGGTCACAGCTCTGAACCTCAAAAGGCGATTGATCCATTGATGATTGTGAATTCAATCTATAGTCAATTAAATGCTTTAGTCGGGAAGGAAGTAGACCCGCAGGAAAGAGCGGTTCTTGTCATTGGAAAAATGGGCGGAGGCACGGTAGCCAATATCATTCCTGATATGGCCCATTTAGATGCCACTTTACGTTCTTTCAATCCTAAAGTAAGAGATCATTTGTTCAAAAGAGTTCAAGAAATTATTGATGCTACAGTGAACATGCTGCGCGGAACGTATGAACTTGAAACGATCTCAACCCCTTCTTTATATAATAACGAAGATTTATGTGATCAAGTGGCACCATTTGTTCAAGAAGTAGTTGGAGCAGACAATTTAGAAGTAAATGAAGAGCCATTAGCCGGCACAGAAGATTTTTCTTATATTAGCAATCTCGTTCCGACGATGTTTATGTGGGCAGGTGCCAATGGCTTAGGAGATAAAAATTATCCGCTTCATAATCCAAATCTGATCTTGGATGAAGGAGTCATTCCACTGGGTGTAGCTGTCGTTGTGCATAGTGCAATCAGCTGGCTGAACCATAACGCTAACAACTAACAATAACTACTTAAAAGGAGATACTTAAATTGGAGACAAGAAATTTAGAATTAGCAAAACAACTGCGTCATGAATTACACCAGCATCCGGAACTCTCTAATCATGAGGTTTGGACAAAGCAGCATTTAATCGATTTTATTAAAACGCACACAAAATTAGAAGTTGTTGATAAGGGCCTTTGGTTTTATGCGATTTACCGCGCAGGAGAAGGGAAAAAAAATATAGCGTTTCGTGCAGACTTCGATGCACTTCCTATGGAGGAAAGGCTCGATGTTCCACACGCTTCTCAAGTCCCGGGCGTCTCTCATAAATGTGGACATGACGGCCATGCTGCGAGCCTAGCGGGATTTGCATTAGAAGTTGACCAGAAGGGCGCCGATAAAAATATCTTTTTCCTTTTCCAACATGCCGAGGAAACGGGAGATGGCGCGGTAGAGTGTGCTTCTTTTATTAAGGAACATCAGATTGAAGAGATTTTTGCCTACCATAACATGAGCGGCATGGCTCTCCATTCTGTTAATGTGATTGATGGGACCGCTCATTGTGCTTCTAAAGGAATGACCATTCATATGGAAGGATCACCTGCCCATGCGAGCCAGCCGGAAGACGGAGTGAACCCGGCTTTTGCCATCGCAAAGGTGATTGATGCCATTCCCGAATTCATTTCTCCTGAAAACAACAAAGGGTTAGTCCTTTGCACAGTAGTCCAGGTAGACATTGGCGAAAAAGCCTTCGGGATCTCAGCAAGCAAAGGAAATTTGCTTTTGACGATTCGTGCACTGTACGAAGAAGAGCTGGATAAGCTTCAAAAAAATTTAGAAGAGGCTGCTCAAGCTCAAGCAGAACAATACGGCTTAAAGGTCAGCTTCTCTTATAATGATGTTTTTCCTGAAACGGTGAATTCTAAAGAAAGCTCTGATAAAATACGTCAAGTTTGCAAGCAAAAAGGGATGCCAGTGATAGAAATGCAAGAAGCTTTTCGCGGCTCGGAAGATTATGGGCACTACTTGAAGCTGACAAAAGGAGCCATGTGCTATATTGGAAATGGCGAGGAATATCCGCAAGTGCATACGTATGAGTATGACTTTCAGGATGATATTATTGAAACGGCAGTTGAACTGTTTAAAGGACTTGCCGAACTGTAAATAGCATGAAAAACGACGCATTCACCACCGATCGTCAAAAGTGTTTGGCAGAATGGTGAAGGAGGAAGTAAAATAGTGAGATCTGAGAGAGGAGAAAAAAGGTTCATCTTTTTCTCCTCTTTTTATTTAACAGCATAATATCTTGTTATAGCAACTGTTCCATATATGTGTGACTCTGAAACAATACGATAAGTGAATATTATTACAAGTAATTTACGGGCATATAAAAGTGTACTTTTTCAATTTGTAGCTTCGGAGTAAAATTTAATAATTTATAGGAATGTCTGATCAATTATAAAAAAGATGCGAAGTTTAAAATAAAGTTTAATTAAAAATCTTGTGTTGATATGCAGGGTTTTTTTGTTCAGAAAAGGGCCATGCAGTCGAAGATGAACAATATCTACGTACTGTTCATTAAGTGTGTTTTTTATTTATAAGATCCTCCTGTATATTTTTCATGAAATTACAAATACTAACTATATTAATTATGGAAGGAGGAAAAACTGTGTTAAAAAAACTTTCATATTCCTCTTGTGCTATATTGATTACTGTCATGCTTTTTGGAATGTCAACTGGATACGCTCAAAACTCTTACACAGACATCTCCAATCACACTAATGGCAACGTAACTCAAGTAGCTCAAAACGATGATAACGATCCCAACGACGTTAACGGTGTCAACGATGCTGATGATAACGACACCGATTGGGGTTGGGTAGGTTTACTTGGTTTGGTAGGTCTTTTAGGATTACGAAGAAGAGATAACAACAGATAAGGAAATAACAAAAATAGCTAATAAACAGTGCTTACACTTCCTTTATTGCTACTATCGATATAACGATTTCTTATCTACAAGGTCCCTTCCTTGGGGGTCTTTTTTATGCTTTGTATATTTTCTTTTCCTTTTACCCCTGCACAGTTTGTGTCTACTGTTCATTATCTTTGGACTGTAAAAGCTTAAACAACTATCTTAAAGGCAGTCTACTAAGGAACACAGTGAATAAAACCCCATTTTTTTAGGCAGCCACTAGGTTGGTGGGAAGGCCAGAAACCTTGTTAAATCAACGATGTATAA
The DNA here is from genome assembly GCF_001685015.1 of Pseudobacillus wudalianchiensis. Taxonomy (GTDB): domain Bacteria; phylum Bacillota; class Bacilli; order Bacillales; family Domibacillaceae; genus Pseudobacillus; species Pseudobacillus wudalianchiensis. The sequence continues at coordinate 66,254 of NZ_MAYT01000027.1, read as the reverse complement.
AATCGTGTATAGAGAGGAATAAGAATCAGAAAGAAAACCCCTTGTCGGATAAGAGGATTATTTGTTCGGGAGCTTCCTGCTTGTGATGTTATGTGAAATAAGAGTGTATGGAGTATTCATCTAACTTTTGGAGATCTTGTTCAGTAATCGGGCTATTTAATAGAGGAACAGAAAGAACTCAATTTATCAATTTTAAATACTGAGAAATCCAGCTTTTTACCTTCACCTCAACGTAGTAAATCGCTTTCTCCTGACTATACGCCGTTGCATTTGTACAATAAATCAAAAAAAATCGATTTATTGTTTGCGTATACATGATTATTTTGTATATACTTTAAATATCAAAAAAAATTGATGAAAGGGAAATTGAAAATGAATGTAATGACAGAACAGTTTCAAGAATACGAGAAAAAGTTTAAAGCTATGGCTGATCAGAAGCGTTTGGAGATCATGTATGAACTTTGCCAACGAGGAAAAACATGTGTATGTGATTTAACAGAGGTATTTGAAATGTCCCAATCAAAGCTTTCTTATCACTTAAAGATTTTGTTGGATGCTGGCTTAATCATTAAAGAAACGAAAGGCACATGGAGCTATTATGATTTAAATGATGCGGAAGTAAACAATTTGTTATCGGAGGAATTGTGCTGTATTTTTAGAAAAGCTGGTAAAGGAAGCTGCTGTTAATTTTTTGTAATATAAATCAATATTTTTTTGATTTAACAAACTAAGGAGGAGTTTTATATGAAATATGTTCACGTGGGAATCAATGTTACAAATCTAGAGGGATCTATTCAATTTTATGAGAAAGTGTTTAGTGTATCACCAGTTAAAGTAAAAACTGATTATGCGAAATTTTTACTAGAAACTCCTGGACTTAACTTTACGCTCAACGTACGGGATGAAGTAAGTGGAAATCAGGTTAATCATTTCGGATTTCAAGTAGAAACAGCAGAAGAAATTACAGCTCATAAGGAACGGTTAGAAAAAGAAGGATTCTTTGCCCGTGATGAAATGAATACAACGTGCTGCTATGCGGTACAAGATAAATTTTGGGTAACCGATCCGGACGGAAATGAGTGGGAATTCTTTTATACAAAAGCAGACAGCGAGGTTCACAAAAAAGAAGATACAACTTGCTGCACAACTTCAAAGGAGAACAAAACAAAGTCTTGCTGCTAAGAGGTGATTACTTCTTTCTTGACTAATTGGAGGATAGACAATGACAACCGCAATATTGGCATCAGTTATTTTTTTAGCAACTCTTATCTTAGTTATTTGGCAGCCGAAAGGTTTGAACATCGGGTGGTCCGCCTGTGGTGGAGCACTCCTTTCCCTTTTAGTGGGGGTTGTCGGGTTTAGTGATGTCATAGAGGTAATTGACATTACATGGAATGCAACCTTATCCTTTGTTGCTATTATCCTTATTTCCTTAATATTAGATGAAATTGGGTTATTTGAATGGGCTGCCTTACATATGGCAAGGGCAGCTAAAGGAAACGGAATCAAAATGTTCATCTATGTAAGTATTTTGGGAGCCATTGTGGCTGCGTTATTTGCCAATGATGGAGCTGCCCTTATTTTGACACCGATTGTTCTTGCGATGGTTCGCAATTTGAATTTTAAAGAAGCCATGATTTTTCCGTTCATCATGGCGAGTGGATTTATTGCAGATACTACTTCACTGCCTTTCGTTGTCAGTAACTTAGTGAACATTGTATCTGCTGACTTCTTTGATATTGGTTTCGTGGAATATGCTTCAAGAATGATTGTTCCAAATCTATTTTCATTGATTGCAACTATCACGGTATTGTTGATTTATTTTAGGAAAAGCATCCCGAAAATATACGATTTGTCTAAATTAAAGAAGCCAATCGAGGCCATTAGGGATCCAAAAATGTTTCACCTTTCCTGGTATGTTCTTGGGGTACTCTTGATTGGTTACTTTGTTAGTGAGTTTATTCATATTCCAGTTTCGATTGTTGCTGGAATAATAGCGATTTTCTTTTTATTCATGGCGAGAAGGAGTCATGCGGTAAATACGAAATCTGTTATAAAAGGGGCTCCATGGAATATCGTTTTTTTCTCGATTGGAATGTATGTAGTGGTCTACGGTTTGGGAAATGCATGGCTAACCCATTCGTTAGCACACTTTATTCAGGCAACCGCCGAGCAAGGATTATTTGTGGCAACGATTGGCATGGGGTATATTGCAGCTTTCTTATCATCCTTGATGAATAATATGCCCACGGTCATGATCGATGCATTAGCTATTGCTGAAACCCATACTACCGGTACAACCCGGGAAGCTCTTATTTATGCCAATATCATAGGTTCGGATTTAGGCCCGAAAATTACCCCAATCGGCTCATTAGCAACCTTAGTGTGGCTCCATGTTTTGTCTCAAAAAGGTGTTAAAATCTCATGGGGAACCTATTTTAAAACAGGGATTATCTTAACGATTCCCATTCTTTTTGTCACATTACTAGGTTTATACGTTGCCTTATTACTTTACTAAAAGGAGAAATACGTCGTGTCTAAAAAATTAATCTACTTCTTATGTACAGGAAACTCTTGCAGAAGCCAAATGGCAGAGGGGTGGGCAAAGAAATATTTAGATAATGAGTGGAATGTATACAGTGCTGGAATAGAAGCACATGGATTAAATCAGAATGCTGTAAAAGCCATGCAGGAAGCTGGTGTTGATATTTCTAATCAAACTTCAGATATTATTGATCCTGAAATCTTAAATAATGCTGATTTAGTGGTCACATTATGTGGAGATGCAGCTGATAAATGCCCAATCACACCGCCACATGTTAAACGTGAGCATTGGGGATTTGATGATCCAGCGGGAAAAGAGTGGTCTGAATTTCAGCGTGTGCGTGACGAAATTGGTGAACGGATTAAGCAATTTAACGAAACAGGAAAATAAAAATCACCTTGCAAAGATTAATAACTAACTATGAGGACTTATCTTAAAAAAGATACTTCCAAAATCGGGCGCTTTAATTGAACAAGCAGCGAAAAGGATCTTCCAGCAGAGATCCTTTTCTGTACCGATATCGAGAATTATGTAAAATAGGCAGACAAAAAATGTACTCTTGTTACTCCGCAATTTCAGCTAATAGAAGTTCATGTTGATTATTCAAGAAAAGGGCGCGTTTGTGAAACAACACAGGTAGGAAATTATTAAACTTTTTTATAAAACCGAAACTTAAATATGCTAGATAAGAATCCATTTTAATCACTCTTTTTTTAAAATGGATTCTTATAGTTTGCCGTAAAATGCAGATTAATTAGATATTTTCAATCAAACTTTATTTAAAACCAACAGCAACAAACAATGTTGGTCTGGTCCGAAAAGTAAAAAAAGAACCGCTTAGGTTAGTAAGTAATGAAGCGACAGTTATTTTTTTATTTGGAGATCAACCGCAGGTGATAGAAAAAGAGGATTCAATGGAAATGGTTTTAAATAAAAAGGCTGTCGAAGAATTAGCGGAGCAGCTTCAACCTTGTGTAAAAAAGTTTTCCATTCCTTCCTTAAAATCAATTGTCTTTGAAATTGTAAAAACAGATGTAAAAGATTCAGAGGAGAACATCGTTGAAACGATAGGATAATAAGATAAACTCTGTTTAATTTATAAAGTACAATGAAAAATGCTGTTATGTAAATAAAAAGAGCCCTCTCGTTGTACTGCACCTCCGATTATTAGATACCACTAATCATGGAGGATGCCGTACAGAATGGGGCTCTTTAGTTTGTCGATACTACATTGACTCAATCGCAGGAGCCGGGCAATTTCCTTTCTTCACAACATTATGACTCACGCTACCTCATATCCTCTCCAGCAGCGGCTTGATCTGCAACGACTAGATACAATCTTTCTTTGTTGTCGTGACTAAGCGATTACAAGGCGATGGAGAAAACAGCCATTCCCTCCAAGATAATAAAAAACAAGAACCATTTAGCAAGAAGAGAGCGTCTTTAATTTAAAAAGAGAGAATTACATAATGTGCAAAATTCAAAAATAAAAATTTCTTAAACTCCATCACTAAGACATTGATTACAAACATGTTATACTTAAAGATGATATAATTGATAATAGTTTTCATATCAAGCTATGGATTACATACAATTTTACAGAGTCGATGTAAGGAGGTTTTTCAAAATGAACCATCAAGAAGGAATCAATGCTATTGAAAAAAATATTATAAATCGCAGAACTATTAAATCCTTTAAAAAGGAGCCAATTAGTCCCGAAGTAATTATTGAGTTGCTGAATGTGGCCAAGTGGGCGCCCAATCACAAGTTGACGGAGCCGTGGCGTTTTCAATTATACGTGGAGGCTGGAAAGGAAAAATTTATAGAAGCGTACATTCAATCACAACCAAAAGTCGATGGCGAGGTTTCTGAAAAAGTAAAGAGAAAAGCACAGTACTTTCGCGATATTCCCGTGCATCTTGTCGTCATCATGCCTGAAGATCCCCGTCAAAGAAGGTGGGATGAAGACTATGGAGCCGTTTGCTCTTTTATTCAAAACTTTCAACTTGCGGCATGGGAAAGAGGAATCGGTATGATTTGGCGTACAAATGACTGGGTTTACGACCCAACGTTCAGGAATGCAATTGGTGTAACACCTGGTGAGAAAGTAGTGGCAACGTTGATGATTGGCTATCCTGATCATGTACCTGCTGCTCGGCCACGCACGGATATCCGCGAACTTCTAACAATTATTGATAAACGGTGAAAGGAGCCTTGTTCTAGAGCCGTTTGGTCTCTTTTTAGGCGAAACAACCTATATGCAGTTTGCTTCAATTTCATTTCAAGGTCTCACTTATTCTAATGACGATATAGGTCGTTATATAAATTAACCCTTTATTTGCTGATTTACCCATTCATTTTATCTAATTGTCCAAGTATTAGTTTCTTATTCGGTAGCAGAGCATAAATAATCTTAAGTTTTCTGGGTGAAAGATTATTAGAAGTTCTTCTTGGAACATGCTTCTTTTTCTATGGAAAACCGTACCAGGGCAAAGGAGAAAACCGCTTTTTTGCCTTCTGGAGCCGGTTAAGTACATCCACTGTTGGTAGGACTGAGTAAAATTCTGTTCCGACAGGTGAAGAACGACCGTTTCCTCCTATTAACACGAGTGAAATATTTAAATTTTCTAACTTTTCTGTTAAAAATAGTGACGAGCCCTGTCTTAGTTTGTTATGATAGACAGAACAAACGTTAAAAAGGCGGTGGAAATGTTGGCAGAAAAAACAGGAGTGTTCCCAGGAAAAAAATTTGGAAAATGGACAGTTATAGAATTTTCTTATTCGGCAGCTACAGAGGAAGGAGAGGTTCTTCCACATTTGAGAGTGGCTTGTGAATGCGGGACGAGTAAAATTTTGAATGTCAAGGTTTTGAGGTCCGGTGAGATGGAGAGCTGTGGATGCAGCGTATAGGGGACACCTTGACAACGCTATGTGTTCTTAATGTAAAAAGATAAGAAAACGCCTGCCGTTGTCTAGGCAGGCGTTTTTCATTGTGTCTTATGCTGAATAACCGGTAATACATCCGAATGTTACTTACATCTCCTCTAGCTAATGAATATAGGGGAATAAATTTAAAACGTAAATTTCAAACACGAGACAAGCCATTTATCTTAATAAGGAAATTGCGAGGAGTAATTGCTAAATTGCTTATAAGCTTGGTCAATTTTTTGTTGTTCCTCGGCTTCAAGCTTGTACCATCCGTTTTGAAACATCAAGTTATAAAGCTCACGGCAGCTTTGGTGCGTTTCCGTAAGAATTTGAAGCATGTCTGAATGCAGCTGTTCATGGCTTGCTTCACGTACAGCGATATTTAAGCTATCCGTCAAATATTTGCATGTACTGAGTCCGTCATTAAGAAAGTCTCGGTCGTTCATGTCCGGGCCTTTTACTTTTGGCAATTGTCCTGTTTGAGAGTTGGCAATTTGATTCGGGTTTTGCTGTTGCTGGTTTGACATTTATTCCACCTCCACTCTATGATTTATGAATTTGTTCCTTGCTGCTGGTTAGGCAGGCTGGCTAAGGCAGCATTGTTATCCACTTGCAGGTGAGTGAGCAATTTTTGAAAATGCTGCTGATGCATTCTTCCTGCTTTTTCGAGAGCTTGCTTGATTTCTGGATTACTTACCTGTTGGGAAAAGAAATGAAATTTTTTAAATGCTAAAAGTTCCCATGATAATGCGTCCTTTAAATAGAGCAAGTCTTTTGTCGTGAGGACTCTAGGGGGCTGTGGAATCGGTGCTTGTGTATTCTGCATCAGAAAAGCTCCTTTCATCTTGTTGGGTATCATAGTATAGAATGAACCACCAGGAGCCCGATTATGCGCAGGGACGTTACGAAGTTAGAAAAGCGGGTGGAGAGCTGCTGCCAAGAAAGAGTATTTAGATAAAGTCAGTCAAGTAAGGGATTCTAGACAAAGGTCACTTTACGTAAGATCAGGCTGATTGAACACGTTTGCCAATATCCTGAAGTAAAAGATTGCCCTAGGTAACCCTAGGGCAATCTTTTACTTGTTATTTACATCGCAAGTGTCAGCGGCCAGTAGTAGAATAGGAAAGTAATCATAATAATGATGACGCCGCTTATCATTAAATACATTGGATACCGTTTTGTAATGGCCATTTCTTCTCTTTCATTTGGTTCGATCGGCCTTTTCAAAATGTTTGCCTGAAAATTACGCTCTTCTATTGAAATTTCTCCATATTTAGAGCCAATATACAAGGCAATCAGACTTAACACAACACCGATGATAACAGGGTTCAAATAGACAGGAAGCGCAACACCATACTTATTTAGAAGTTCCCCAAATATGACTCCTGCAAAGCCGGTAATGATACTGGAGAGCGCCCCGGTTTTAGTGACTGTTTTGGAGAACACGCTTGCGAACGCAACTGGTCCCCAAGAAGCTGCAAAGAGTGTAGCTGCAAAATAGCCAATCCACATCACAGAAGGCGGCTGCCAAATGCCAATAAGCAAAATAATAATACTGACGGTAATCATAGAGACGCGGCTGGCTCGCAGCAGCTGTTTGTCCGTGTACTTCTTGTTCCTCGATTGCTCCATGATATCTCTAGTAATACTGCTGCCGATCAATTGCAGGAAGCTTGCACAAGATGATAACGCAGCCGCCATTATACCGCTGACGATAATAATGCCTAACCACAACGGTGTGGCATTCATGGCGGCCCAGATAAATACTTTTTCTGTAGGGGCAATGTCGCTTTTGAGCGTGGTAACAGCGGCGATACTAATATGAAGAAACAGATAAATCGTAATGATAGAAATAGTTGCCCAGATACCGGAACGGATCGCCACATGCTCATTTTTAGCCATTAAATACCGGCTGCTTTGCCAAGGGCTGATGGAGATAACAGCGGACCAGACTAATCCTAGTATGATCGCCCATGTTAATGCTTCCCAAGGTTCTCCCATATAAGCATTTGGCCCGGTAATCCCATGCCAGCTTAATAAGTCAGGGCGCTCCGGGTTGGTGGCCGCTTTCACGATGGCCTCAGGGAAGCCGCCCGCTGATTTGATAATAAAAGGCAGAGCTAAGTAGGTAGCTAAGGAAAAGATAAAAAACATAATCGTATCATTAACCATGACTCCTTTTGCACCAGAAAGGGTGGTAAAGGAAGTATAGACAATCCACATAATCAAGAGAGCGAAAGTATAAGAGACGCCCGAAATCTCGGCAAGCAATACAGCAGCACCTTGCGTAACAGCTACCAGATAAGCGGAGATTCCCAATATCGTCGTGATGGCCGCCGCCATTCTTACTTTATTTGATTGAAAGCGATTACCAAAGTACTCAGGAACAGTTAATGATTGGCTTCTTCTAAGGTAACGTCCGAAGAAGAATACCCCTATCACATAACCAGTCGCATTAAAAATGACAAGGATTAATAGTAAAATCGGATAGCCTTCGTAAGAAAATCCTGCTTCGCCCATGAAAGATACGGTGCTTAAAAAGGAGGCGACAAGCATACCAGTGATCATTAAAGTTGAGCCGCTTCGCCCAGATACATAATACTCCTCTGAATTTTTTACTTTTCTGGAAAGAACAATGCCAATCAAAACGTAGATAAGAAAGGAACAAATAATGCCGATTGTATAAACCAATTAGATCCCCACCTTTTCATCTATCGTGTCTGTTTGATCCTGTTGTGGAGCTACGTCCTTCTCCATCCTGAGGATAAATACTCTTGTGATAAGGCCTAGAACGATTAAAGACCCTCCATATCCAAAACAGAAAATCAGTTCTCCCATCTTAAGCGCCCCCTTCGTAATAAAATGAATTCACTTTTATAATGCAAATCTTGTGCCGAATTCTAAACATTCAGTCAATTTATTTAAGAATTAAGTTAATTTATATTTACGGAGCTTTCTCATGATGGTCGTTTGGTTCACTCCAAGCGCCTTCGCTATCTTTCTCGTCGTTTTATGCTGCTTTAAGGCGTGAGAAAGAACTTGTTTTTCCGTTTCCTCTACGGCTTTTTTTAATGTCATCTGCTGCAGGGTCAAATGATTTTCGTTATGAATCATTTGTTTCATAGCCAAAGGGAGGTCTTCCATAGAGATCATCGGTTTCTGTGTCGTGACGACTATTTGTTCAATGAAATTCTCTAACTCTCTGACATTTCCTTTCCACTCCTGCAGTTGAATTAGCAGCTTTGTATCCTCATTCAGCTCGACGGAACGAGAGTATTTACTGCAGAATTTTTCGAGAAAGTAATCTGTTAACAATGAAATGTCCTGTTTGCGTTCTCTTAAAGGAGGAATGTAGAGCGGCACCACGTGCAAACGGTAGTACAGATCCTGCCGAAATGTCTTTTCTTCAATCATTTGCATCAAGTTTTTGTTTGTGGCCGAAATGATACGGATATCAACTTGCTTCTCAACAGTGCCGCCCACTTTTTTGAAGGCTTTATCCTGTACTAAGTGCAGAATTTTCACCTGCAGCCCTAATGGCATTTCGCCAATTTCATCTAAGAACAAAGTTCCTTCATTGGCCATCTCAACAAGACCGGACTTTCCGCGCCTGTTCGCTCCTGTGAAAGCTCCCGCTTCGTACCCGAATAATTCTGATTCCAATAGGTTTTCAGGGATAGCACCACAATTTACTTGGACAAACGGTTTGTTTCTTCTTGGGCTGGACTCATGAACAATTTTAGCGAGAACACCCTTTCCAACACCAGATTCACCGTGGATGAAAATAGAGGAGTCTGTAGGCGAAATTCTTTCAGCAAGCTGGAGAGTAGAGATCATGTTTTGAGATTGAGTGATAAACTTTTGACCGCCAATTGTCTTTTGTATGATTGGCTCACTATGATCCTGTTGAGCAGATTGACTGTTTGTCAAACGTCTCTTCATTTCCACGAGTTCTGAAATATCCCGTGAATTGCACACCACTCGATACAGTTTCCCTTCCTTATCAAAAACAGGCTTTGCCGTAGCCAAAACCGTTTTGCCACTTGGATACTCCTGTTCTACAGAATGGATCGTGTGGGTAGCCATTGTTTTCAGGGTGACTGAATTCGTAATAATGCCTTTGGCTACCAGCTCTCGGATATTTTTATTCATGAATGCCTCTGGAGGCAGACCTGTAAAATGCTTGCACGATTCACTTACAAATAATACATTGCCCTTTGCGTCGGTAACAAAAATTTCATCATAGCTAGAGTTTAATATTTGAGTAAATTCTTTATTCTTTTGCAAAGCGATCTCGAGCTGTTCATGAAGTGACTGATTGATCCCTAACAGTCCACTCACTTTTTGTTGATATTTCCACTCTCTCGCTTCAGAAGCCGTATAGCATATGTATTGGTCTCCATCCTCTATAATGAAAAAGTCATATTGGCAGGGGGCGTTCTCGTCTAAATCAGATAAGGAAGTAATCCTTAAAAAACAGAGACTCATACATTTTTCAACTGGCTCGTTTTTCCCTTCTGCTCTTTTTCTCCAAAAACAGGACTCATCCAGTACACCTAACAAATGAAGGGACCGGTCTACTACTAGAATAGGACCCTCCTGAAAGGGCAGCCAATTTTCCAGTTCTTTTATGCGGATATGAGAGAATACAGAAACTGCTTTTTTAGTTTTTACACTCACCCTATTTTCACTTCCTTCTATTAAAATTGAACCTTTTTTGCATCAAAACGGACTGATTTTTTAAAAACAAGAGGCATCTGTTGAATAGGAACCTAGGTTTTAAAGGAGGATGAACCTTTTTTGCAACATTTCTGCAAAAAAGGTTCACTATAAATTTCATTATAAGGGATAACACGGAAAATTGTAAGAATAGTTCGTCAACATGAAGTGATCTCTGGGTCAATAGCGACTAGATCTCAGTTGGTATGATTTTTGCTTATTAAGAAGGAAAATCCTAATTTTCGGGAGTGAACAAACATGACACAATTCAAGCACTTATTTAGCCCAGTAACGATTGGCTGCATGGAGCTGCCGAATAGAATACTAAGTACAGCTCATCAGACAAATCATGTCATCAACGGTATTCCTACCTCTGATATGACAGCGTATCACGTAGCAAGAGCAAAAGGAGGAGCAGGACTATTAATCCTGGAAGCGGCTGCTGTTCATCCATCAGGGATGCTGACGACCAATACCATTGCCGGTTTTGATAAAAAAGTGGTACCAGCTTACTTAGAATTGACTAAAGAAGTTCATCAATATGGAACGAAGGTTGTTCAGCAGCTGTTCCATGGAGGAAGAGAGGTGGTCTCAAGCGATTATCGCAGTCCAGCTTGGGCGCCGTCTGCTGTGCCGAGTTTACGATTTGGGACAATGCCAAGGCCAATGAGCGTGGAAGAGATTCAAGAAGTGATTGAAGGCTTTGCCCTTTCAGCACGATTGGCAAAAGAGGGAGGAATGGATGGAGTAGAGATTTGCTGTTCACACGGCTACCTCCCCGCACAGTTCTGGTCAGAACATACGAATCAGCGCACTGACGAATACGGGGGAACCTTCCAGAACAGAATGAGGTTCATCGTTGAAGTCATGAAGCGCGTATGGCAAGAAGTAGGCAAGGACTTTACTGTCGGAATTCGGATGAGCGCTGATGAAATGACGATGGACGGAACAGATGTTAAAGATGCGGTAAAAATCGTAGAATACCTAGTAGATCAAGTAAGAGTAGACTTTGTAAACGTAACGGCAGGAGATTCCAGCACATATGCAGGTTCAACACACATTGTGCCGCCGTCTCCGATGAAGCATGCTTACGTTTCTCCGCAAGCATTCAACATACGGATGGCTGGTGCTGTGCCCGTATTTGTCGGCTCCCGTATAGTGGACCCGGTTGAAGCAGAACAAATCGTGGCGAAAGGAAAAGCGGATGTCGTTGGGATGACGAGAGCATTAATTGTCGATCCGGAAATGCCGAATAAAGCAAAATCAGGAAATCATCATTTAATCGATGCTTGTCTCGGCTGCCTTCAAGCCTGCATTGGGCATTACCATAAAGGGCTGCCGATCGGCTGTGTCCAAAACCCATCGACCGGAAAAGAAATAGAGGTTCAGACTCTTGAAAGAAGCGCTAGAGAGAAAAAGAAAGTAATGGTGATAGGCGCCGGTCCAGCTGGTTTAAAAGCGGCTTTAACGTTAGATGAGCTGGGGCATGAAGTCATATTGGCTGATAAGTCTGAGGAGGTCGGCGGACTATTGCATACATTAAAACGTGCACCGATGAGGAAAGAATTAGCCGAAACGATGCTTGATAATTATAGAAGAAAGCTGCTAAACAGCAGCGTGCAAATGAAGCTTGGCTGGGACGTAGGACCAGAAGACATTCTCAATACGGCACCGGATGCTGTGGTATGTGCCAGCGGTTCAAGAGCGTTTATCCCTAACATTCCTGGAATTCATGATGCAAGAGTGCAGACAGTCGAAGAACTTTTCAGCAGCCAAAGTCAAGAGATCGGGAAACATGTATTAGTGTTTGACTTCGGAGGAGATTGGCCTGGAATAGAAGCCGCCATTCATCTTGCAGAAAAAGGTCATCAAGTCACATTGATTTCATCAAAGCTGTACATCGGTGAAGAGGTTCATCAGTACTTGCGAAATGAATATTTGAAAAAGCTTTATCAGTTAAAGATCAAAATGGTGCCGCATTATGATCTCGGTGAAATAAAAAATAATCAAGTGATTATCCGGAACTTGTTCTCCTATGAAAAGGAGACCATTGAGAATTGGGACTCTGTTATTCTATCGCTTGGCCGCATCCCAAATGTAGAACTCTATAACAGCATTAAACACTTGGTTCCCGAAATTTATCAAATAGGTGATTGCTTAGCCCCGAGGACCTTAGAAGAAGCTACACATGAAGGATTGATGACCTCTTTGCAAATTGGCCTTCAGAGAGAAAACAAGGCAGCAAATGCAGAAGCTGTTGTTGAGTAATCGTAGAAGTCCATTCTAAAAGAAAAGAGTGGACTTCTTTGTTTTTCTCTTTGTCTTGCAGTTCATTTTCATAAAAAAGTAAAAAACCTACTAACAAAAAATTATAGAAATGAGGGATACAAGCCCCTGATTCAGAATAAGAATATTTTATTCGAATGGTGAGGAGGGGACGGACGCACTGGCGTCGATGAGATGAAAATTACACGACTAGGACATGCTATGCTAAACATTGAATATGAAAGTTTAAATATCTTGGTAGATCCTTTTTATTCCATGAACCCAGGAAGTAGTGAAGAGGAATTAAAACAATATATGGAGAGTGCAAATGTTGCCCTGCTGACACATGGTCATTTTGATCACACAGAAGGTTTGTCGTTCATAAAAGAAGTCAATCCAAAAGTGCAAGTTCTTGCTCAGTATGAGTTAGCGCTCATTTTACTTAATGAGGGATTTAATGTAATGCCACTTAATATTAGCGGTACAATGAAAGCTGCCGAAACGACCGTGCAAATGACCATGGTACCGGCCATGCATACTAGTTCCTATCAAGAAATACACGGAAACCCTACATATGCCGGAGTATCATGTGGTTTTATTTTGGAGTCAGATCAAGAAGAAACAGTATATATATCTGGTGACACAGGATTAACAGTGGAAATGAAAATCATTCAAGACTTATATGAACCTAAAGTGGCGATCTTATCTTGTTCTGACATTTTAACGATGGGAGCAAGGGAAGCGGAATATGCAATCAGACATCTTTTAGATGTTCACACTGTCATTCCGGTTCACAACTTTCCTACAGAAGAGGAAGCGAAAAGACGAGAGGTTTTAGACGGACTAAAACAAAGTTTTCCAATTGTCCCAATGATGGTTCGCCATGATGTGGACCTTAAAGAACGTTTAAAGGATCATAAAACAAATGTAAAAATAGTCGGTTTTGGGGAATCCCTTGAATTATAAGTTTTTATAAAAGACCGCGGCATTGAACTGAACGTATTCCAATGCTGCGGTCTTTTTCTATTATCGGATATTCATTTCGCTTGGTGCCGGGCCTTTGCGGCGGTTGCGGTTCAATCCGTTGATTATTCTCATTTCGTCTGGTGACAATTCAAAATCAAATACATTGAAATTCTCTTCAATTCGGGATGGGGTAACGGATTTAGGAATGACAATCGTATTATTTTGTAAATGCCAGCGCAGCACAACTTGAGCCGGTGATTTACGATGTGTTTCCGCAATCTGTTGAATGGCAGAATCCTTCAGCACATCTCCTCCTTGCTCAAGCGGACTCCATGCTTCCACGTAAATATCATGTTTTGCACAGAATTCTTTCATTTCATTTTGGGCAAGATAGGGGTGGCATTCTACTTGATTCAATACAGGCTTCACATCGCACTCTTTTAAAATACGCTCTAAATGTTCAATGTCAAAGTTGCATACGCCGATGGCTTTTACCCGTCCATCATGATAAAGCTTTTCCAACGCCTTGTATGTATCTACATATTCATCATATTTTGGAGTAGGCCAGTGGATAAGATACAGGTCAACGTAATCAAGCCCTAATCTCTCTAAACTGTCGTCAAAAGCCCGCAGTGTATTTTCATAGCCTTGATCGCTATTCCAAACCTTGGTGGTAATGAACAAATCTTCACGAGGGACAGAAGATTGCTGGATCGCTTTGCCAACACCGCTTTCGTTTTGATACACCATCGCTGTATCGATCGATCTGTATCCAACCTCGATCGCGTTTGCTACCGCAATAGTTGCCTGATCATCCTCTACCTGCCAAACTCCGAAGCCAAGCTGAGGCATTTTTAAGCCGTTATTTAACGTTACAAAATTCATTTGGCATATCTCCTTTTATCTGAATTATCCATTCCGCGTTCAGTACTAAGAATAACAAACTTAAAGAAAGATTTTCAAATGAAGCAAACTACAAGATGATGATAAAAATAGAAAGTTTAGCCATTCCATTTTAGTGAAAGAATCAATATAGTAAAAAATTTAAACAGGGGGTTCCGATTCTTATGGAAAAAACAGAAAGAACGGTTGCCGAATTGATACTTGATCAGTTGTCTCTATTCGGTGTAAAGCGAATTTACGGCGTAGTGGGCGATGCTATTTTTGGTCTCATTGATGCCTTAGCTAAACAGGATAAAATTAAATTTATTGCCGTTAAACATGAGTCAACGGCTGCTTTCATGGCATCAGCAGAAGCGAAATTGACAGGCAATCTTGCTGTCTGCACCGCTACAATGGGGCCAGGCGCTGCTAATTTGTTGAACGGGCTGGGAGATGCGTATGCGGATAAAGCACCTGTCCTCGTCATTACCGGACAAGCACCTCGCAATAAGATCGGAATGGCCTATAAGCAATATATCAACCAGCAAGAGCTTCTAAAGCCGTTTGCTTCTTATTCGGAAAACTTAGCGAGCCAGGATGCTATTATTGAGCTTCTTCACAAAGCAGCCCAAACATCATTGGGACAACGGGTAGTGAGTCATTTGTCTGTTCCAAAAGATCTTTTCGATAAAATTGTTACAGTGAAACCACGGCCGCTGCCAACCGTTATTGAAGGAGTGTCTACGTTTACGAAGGAAAGCTTAGAACAGGCAACAGCGATTATGAAAACCGCTAAGCGGCCAATGATTATGGCGGGCGCTGGTTCAGCAGCTGCACCAGAGGCCGTTGAGGAACTGGCGGAAAGATGGGGGGCCGGCATTTTGACAAGCCTAGGCGGAAAGGGACTATTTGATGAATCTTCACCAAATCTATTGCAGGGAATTGGTGAAGGCGGAAACCCTTATGCGCCTGAAGTATTTAAAAAAGCGGACGTTGTCTTGTTAGCCGGTACGACATGGTGGCCTGAGGGATACGTGCCAACTGATGCACGCATCATTCAAATTGACAAGAATTTTGATAAAATTGAAAAAGGCATACCGACAGAACTTGGAATAACCGGAGAAACACAGGAAGTGATTCCGTTATTAACAGAGAGCTTGCAAGGATTTCAACGTTCGGAAGACTGGATCAGCTCTTGCCGTGAGATAAAAGAAAAGTGGACCCGGCAAAATGAACAGGAAGGCAAAACGGCCGGTTATCCGATCCATCCGTCACGAATTGTCCGTGCTCTCGATCAAACAGCCGCGGAAGATGCTATTTTTACACTAGACACTGGCAATGTAACGATTTGGATGAATCGTAACTTCCGTCCTCAAAAACAACAAGCTGTTTTATTCTCAGGCTATTGGCGGACAATGGGCTTCGGTCTGCCGGCTGCCATGGCCGCAAAGCTTGAAAAACCTAATAAACAAGTGGTCGCGGTCGTTGGAGACGGCGGACTGCAAATGACACTTGCGGACCTATTAACCGCTTCACGCTATGAGCTGAATATCACCGTGATTGTGATGAACAATCATGCCCTGCAAATGGAAAGAGATAAACTCAAAGCAGAGGGAGGCGAGGAGGTAGGAGTAGAACTCACCAACCCAGACTTCGTAAAAGTAGCAGAAGCCTGCGGATGGAAAGGCTTCTGTCCTCAGTCAGATACTGATCTGGAATCTGTTCTCCAAGAAGCATTGAATACAAACTCACCGACGCTAGTAGATGTTCGAACAAAGCAAGTTACTTTTCCAGAGAGTAAAAATAAATAAAAAAAAGCTGTAGTGATCGCAATAGATCCTACAGCTTTTCTTCATTAGTATCTTATTTAGGATATTCGTCTTTAGGGTTATCGCCCATCTCCTGATAAAAATCTTCTTTTTCATAAGATTTTTCAGGGAGCTCTTCGGAAAAAGAATCGCTGTTCTTCAGTCCGCTTTCCTGATAAAACTCCTTGTCTTGGTTCATATCTTCGCCCATTTTTTGATAAAAGTCCTTATATCCTTTGTCATCTTGTTTTTTAGAGGCTGTCTTTTTGTTTTGATTATTATAAGCCATTAAACATTCCTCCCTTTCATAATGAAACGTTTCTTTTAACATGTTCCCTGTACTGCATACTTAAAAACAATGTTTGAAAATGATAAGGACGCTTCAATTGGGGTCAGTTTTCTATTTTAGCTTTTGCTTTCATTCTTGGGCTTCGGAATAAAAAAGCAACAATGAATCTTACGACAAATCATCTGATGTATAATTAAGTAAAAGACATTTTTTAATCTATTTATGGAATCGAGGAGTCGTATGAACAGTTTTATTGTCATGCAAGGCCACACCTATCAGGAAGAAAAAGAACAAGGGATTATTTGGTCTCCTCAAAAAGACAAGGGAGGCAACACACCGCATTCATGGCTGCGAATGGCTGAAGTGAAGGAAGGGGACAGAGTTTTTCACTACGTAAAGGGAGACATTGTCGCCATTAGTATCGCCTCCTCAAGCTGTGAAGAAGCAGTTAAACCCGCCGCCATGCAATATTTTGAGCCATGGGGAGAAAAAGGCTATTTAGTAAAGCTACACTACCATGAATTAGAAATACCTTTGAACATACGTGAGAATTTTGACGAGCTTCGGCCTCTGCTGCCGCTTAAATATTCGGCATTCCAGCAAGACGGAAACGGCAATCAAGGTTGTTTATATCCTTGCAACGAAGAACTGGCCATTAAATTGTTAGAGCTTATTAGTGACCTTAATATTTATGAAGCAGAACTGGAGCAGCTCGAATTAGCGATAGGCATCGTCCGCCAGACAGAGCGCAACACCATTGTGCCAGTGATCGCTGAAACGGAAGCAGAAGCGAAGGCAAAAATTCGTTTAGGCCAGCAAAAGTTTAAACGAGAAATGTCACCATTATGGGGACATAAATGTGCACTTTGTGGGATTGAGCTCCCTGCGTTACTGCGAGCAAGCTATTCAAAGCCTTGGAAAGACAGTACGGATACAGAGCGGTTAGATCCATATAACGGCGTGCTGTTATGTTCTAATCACGACGCTTTATACGGGAAAGGTTACATTGCCTTTGATGGCCAGGGGCGTCTGCATATTTCATCACAATTACCCGAGTCAGATTATACTCAGTACAGCATTTACGGAAAAATGAGAATTGCTCGATACGAATACAATAAACCTTATTTCAAATGGCATAAAAAGAATATTTTTCAGCATTAAAAACATAACAAAAAACTGCATCTTTGTTGATACGATTAACGACAAAGATGCAGTTTAATGATGAGATGATCTAATTAAAATGCAGCAGCGGCTTTTGCTACTTTTTCTAGCCCATCTGCAATGATTTCTTGTGCTCGGTCAGGGTATTGGTTGTGTCCTTCAATCACGATGGTTTCCTGATTTGTAATTCCCCATAGTCCGAGGTTCGCTTGAACATACTTAACAGCCATTTCAGCCGCAGCCATCGTCTCTAAAGAATAATCACTGCCGCGAGCATTCAATAAAACGACTTTTTTGTCTCCTGCAAGGCCAACAGGACCTTCAGGAGTGTACTTAAATGTTTTTCCTGCTTGAGCCAGGTGAGAAATATAATTAACTAGGGGTGCTGGAACTATGCTGTTCCATAAAGGGAAAGCAAATACAACTTTCTCCGCCGCAAGGAATTGATTTAAATACCGATCTACTAAATCAGCCGCTTTTGCTTCTTCTGCAGTTAACTCCATTCCTTGATTACGCTTATATACGCCCATAATCGCTGTGTTGCCGTAATTAGGCAGTTCTATATTAAAAAGATCTAACTCCGTAATGTCAGCCCCTGGATTTGCTTCTTTGTAGGTGTTGACAAACACTTCGTACATTTTGGAGCTGATAGCTTGATCAGCAGGACGATCGTTCGCTTTGATAAATAATACTTTAGACATTTTTGTTCCCTCACTCTTAATAAAATAGCTCCGATGGTTGCTGTAGCAACCATCAAAGAAAAGAAATAGGTTGTTATAACAACTATTAGCGGTGAATGTCCTATTTAGAAGACTCTTGGACATTCATATTGATTTTTGAAAGAATCTTTTCAAGAGTTAGAAGTTCTTCCTCAGAAATGCCTTTACAAACCATATCATTAAATTCTTCGGTAATGGGGATCACCCGTTTGCCAAGTTCTTTTCCACATGAAGTAAGGTGCAGTTCTAGGGAGCGGCGGTCACTCTTGCTGCTGATTCTTTTAATAAAACCTTTACCTTCAAGATTAGAAGCCATTCTGGCAACATTAGTTTTATCTTTATTAAGGATTTCTCCCAATTGATTTTGAGTCAAACCATCTTTTTCCCAAAGGAGCATCATAATCAAATTCTGTTCAGGCGCAAGATTGAATGGCTCTAATTTAGATTTAATGAGACTTGTAAGGCTTAAATCTGTTTGGTGAATTTTAATGCTTATATAATCTTGTAAAGATAGCTTCAAGTGCATCCCTCACTATTTAGTTGCTATACAAACTAATTACCTTTATTACTTTATTACAGATGCGATTTTATGTCAATTTATCTTGATTAAAGAAGTGGGGAGGAAGGGAACTAAGAGAGCTTTCAAAATAGCTTTATCATATAAACAATAACACCAAGCAGCATTAACGAAAAGATAACCTGATAACTTGAAAAAATGTTATAATTTGGATTGATCACAAATTCAAGGAGTGGAATATGAAGAAGTGTCTTTTAAGAAGTTTAATAGTTGTGATGCTATTTTCTCTCTGTGGGTGTCAACCAAACACAGTTAAACCAGAAAATCACAATACAGAAAACAGCATAGACGGTTTCATTGAACCTGAACTGTCTGATTGGGTGAAATACGAGCACCTTGTCACGAAGTATATGTATTATAGAACACAAGCGGTCATACACAATGATATTAACATTCTATGGAATCAATATCCTGACTTAAGGAATGACTATGACTTTAAGAAAGGAATCAATGTAGAGAAGGATGAAGTTGAATCCTTCAATAAACGTTTTAAAGTAGTCGATGCTAATTTTAGTATTGAGGGCCATAATCGAATGAGAGTAAAAACAATAAACGACAAAGAGACAATTCTCCTCGTGAACGGTGGCATAGGCTATTTGAGTAGTAATTTCGATAAAGCAGGAGGAGAACTTTTAATGGAAATCTCTCTAAAGCTTGAAAATAATCACTGGACTATTGTAAAGACGGATGAATATAACGAGCTGGAATACAAGGAATGGGTTAAGAAAAGGCTTAAAGGGTCATAATTATTGATTTATTACTATTGAGAAGAACCGTATAATAAGTGACTAAATCATCCTGAAAGAATCGTTAATCATTTAGCAAGGAAATGATAAAATAAATATACTAATAAAACTTTTTGTTTGTATTAACCCGTAATTTTTCTCATTTTATGCTATATAAACTATATTTACATAATTTTAGCTACGCTGTATTCCCAGTATGAAAGGGCGGAGACTCGCGGTTTGAAAATTTAACCCAACAAAAAGAGCTGGTTATGGATGGTATTATCTCAAACCTGCTCTTTTTGTTATAGATCCTATTATTTTCTAGTATATAGATGCTACTAAGTTTTTAAGAAAGCTCTAATAATAAAATACCCCGGAAAATGAAGGCTTGAGAAACAAATTAAAGATAGTTCCTTTACAATCTGAAATTAGTGAAGTGGCTAACATAACAATAAAAAATATTTGTATGGCATTAAAATAACATATATAGAAATTTGTAAAAGTCATTTACGGAGATAAAAATCTTTACATTAAAAGAGAATTTAATATCTTTGAAGAAGAAATTAACCAAAGCTGCGATTATAAAAAGAAAAAAGATTTTTAGTAAAACCTAAAAAATAACTGCATTGAAGCTATAAGCATTCAGAAAAGTACATTCACTAGAAGAAAACGGACCAAAACTTCAAGAGGAGGCGGGAAAAGGGTTTTTATAATAAAGATTGATTTTTAGTTAACATAATATAAATTATAGGAAGTTATATTAAAATATCTCATTTCATAAGTAAACTTTTAATATTGAGATATTTTAAAATGAAATAATATAAATTCTTAACCACCACCTTTATGACTCATTTCAAGCGTTGTCTAGATCTAATCCTAGAAACTGTATTATTCTGTTGAAAATAAAAATGCAGCTTTATTATAAATAATAAAATTAATCGTCCACATATTCGAACCATGGTTAATCTAAGTTTTTTGCTAGAGTGTAAATTTAATTTATTTCTCCCAAGTTTCATTATCTTAATTTTTCTTTCTACTTAGAACTTTTTGTTGTTGACCTCTCTCCAAAAAAATCTTACTTCATATTCCAATTTATTGGATTTATTTTTATGTAAGTAACTCAATGACAATCTTCGATCATCACATCTAACTCTCTCCGCTCCTCCACCCTTTCGTTAAGCATTCACTCTGTAAATTTTAGACATTTATCTTTATACCAATAAAAGATATTGATCTTCTTTACAGTTGAAATTACCGCTGGCACACAAAAAGCACCCCTCTTTATAAGAAAGGTGCTTGCGATAGCAAGTATTTATCTATGAGTCAGCCTTTGAAATTTTGATTTCATCATGGTCACTGCTTTCCGTGCCATTGCTAAAAACGATTCTCGTATGAAATTGATACGAGCGGTTGCCTGATAAAGGAGCTAGCTTAGCTGGCAGACAAAAAGTAAAAGGAATTTGGTCCGATTCATTGGAGTCAATCGACTTTGACATTAATCTTGTGACAGCCCCTTCAATCAATTGCTCCGTATGTTCCTGTTTGTCTACTATGACCAGATCACATTCCAGTCTCTTAATGTTCTGTTCGAACCATCCACCTTCTAAAGAGAAATATCCCGTTACTTTTTCTCCTGGGATAAATTCTTTCTTATCCAAAACAAGATGAATGTGTGCTGAACCGACTTGTAAAAACCATTGGCTTATTATTTTTTTAATCACTGCTGGTAAATCCTCCTGCGAAATTGCTTCAAACTTATCCAATCATTATTTTTTCTTCTGTATATCGATAACGGTCAGGCTGGCGATTTAATGTGAGAGCTATTGCTAATGTTAATGGACCTAATCTTCCTGTAAACATCGCCAGGATGATCACGACTTTTCCTATAGGCGTCAAGTCCGGCGTCAACCCCATTGATAGTCCTGTCGTGGCAAAAGCCGAAGTGGCCTCGAAGACAATCATGAGGAATCCTTTTCCCGTTTCGGTAATCGTTAAAATCATTGTGACCACCACAACAACAGACAAACTGCTTAAAATGATAGTAAGAGATTTATAGATTAATTTATAATCGATTCTTCTTTCAAAAAAAACAACTTCTTCTTTTCCTTTTATTTGAGATAAGACAGCACCAACCAATGTAGCAAACGTTGTCGTCTTAATTCCTCCTCCAGTAGACCCCGGAGAGGCCCCGATGAACATTAAAAAGATAATGACAAACAAGGATGTATCGGTTAAGTCAGCAATATTAAGTGTATTCGATCCCGCTGTCCGGGCTGTGACTGATTGATACAAAGCCCCTAAGAACTTCCCTGTCCAAGATAAAGGCTTGAGCGTTTTAGGATTATGGAGCTCCAAAAAGAAAATAAGAGCTGCGCCTGCTGCGACTAGCAAGAAGGTCGTCACTAATACAATCTTTGTGTGTAAAGATAAGTGCTTCCTCTTACGATATTCATATAGTTCATTCATGACGACAAATCCAATCCCACCTAAAATGATTAACGAACAGACGACCAATACTACAACGGGATCGTCAACGTAGCCCGTTAAACTTCTATATTCTCCCATAAGGTCGAATCCGGCGTTGTTAAAGTTAGAAATCGCATGAAAGAACCCATAATAGACCGCCTTTCCCACAGGCATATCGAAAGAAAAACGAATAGCCAGCAACGTCCCGCCTATAAACTCACAGATTAATGTAAAGAGCAACACCCTCCTTACTAGCTTTACGATTCCTTCAATCGCTAAAGAGTTAAAAGCCTCTCTTAAAATCAGTCTTTCCTTGAAAGAGATTTTTCTCCGTAGCAGAAAAGCAAACAGTGTCGCAACCGACATAAATCCTAATCCGCCAATTTGAATAAGGCTTAAAATCACAAGCTGGCCAAAGGTAGTGAACGTTGTGCCCGTATCTACTACAACTAAACCCGTCACACAAGTCGCAGAAGTAGCTGTAAAAAGGGCGTTTAAGAAAGATAATCCTTCTCCATTTTGAGTAGCAGCCGGCAGTGTTAAAAGATAGGCACCTAAGAAAATAACGAGAGCAAACCCGCCTGCTAAAATCTTTGGTGGGTCCATAAAATAACCAGATTTGCTGTTAACCATACGATCCCTTCATTTCCTCATCATAATTTTCTTTAAAAAGAAATAATGCTATAACGCTGCCTTTTTAAAAACACAAAAAGAACACCAAGGCCTTACTCAGTGTTCCTGCAAACAACACAAAGCAAACCTCCTTCCAAAACGCTGATGGGGTTAGCTGTCGGACTCGGACTTTGAAAGTAGCCCTACCCTCTAACGAAGGATTCACCCCGAGTGCTATGCACAAAGATGGGTCCCCCACTCCATAAGGATTAAGCAATATAAGGTCGATTTTATGTAAATATTAAATTGATAATAGCTACTATACTCTCGGAAAAACCATTTGTAAAGACAAAATAAAAGAAATTAAAAGCTTTAAAACGTAGTTGTTAATGTATTGTGACTATCCTTTGTTTTTATTCAGACGGCTCTTCATCTACAGGAGAGTGAATATGATCCTTGTATGTATCGATATATACCTTTCCATTAGCAGCTAGAACAGCATATACAACCTCACTTAGTTGTAAGCCCCGTTTTTTCAATTGAGATCCCAGCCAACTAGATTTTAAGTTATTCTGCACGAAGTTAGCATGTATAATTTCACCGTCCATCACAAGCTCTATCGGAAGCGCCTTTTCTGGCTGAACAGCTATTGTTAAGTCTTGCTTTATTACATGACGGAATTCTGGTTTCTTCAAAACAGTGAGCGTTCCATTTGTTTCAATAATAGCGAATAGAACCTCATCGATATTAAAAACATCTTTCTCTCTCAACTGTTGGTTTAAATAGTCTAAAGTATAACGCATTTTCTCCATATTTTTCTCTAATATTTTCCCATTTTGAATAACAACAGTCGGATCTCCTGCGAAAAACTTTCTAGCTTTTCTATTTTTTAATGAAAGAAACGCAATGAAAAAAGCGATTAAAACAAATTCAGTAAACGCAATCACCAGGTGATGTGTTTTCAAAGCTACATTAAAGGAAAGGTTAGCAATAATAGCGCCAATGGTAATGGACGCAATAAAATCAAAATACGTCATCTTGGAAATGGTTTGTTTTCCTAAAAATCTTGCGGCAACAAATAACATTCCAAAAGCAAGAATGGTTCGTAAAGCAACTTCCAAATAGTCTGCCATATCGCCTTTGTTCTCCTTTTTGATACTTAAAGATTATTTTATAGAGTATAGCCAACAATGATAACCGCTATTCTGCTTACTAACGACACTTTCAGACAGAATATTTTTTACTTGCTCACATTTTACTGCATGAAGGATTAAAGCGTTACTTCTTTAAAATATAAGAATAAAGTTCTACATTTTTTTCATAAATTGGTATATTATTTATCTATACACCATCTTAAAGATCTATGGAGGCAAAGAAAGATCATCTGCATTTGGGCGCTTTGGATGATTGGGAGCCGGTAGCGCAACCGACCATAAAATTCAACTCTAGGAGGACGTTTTATGGCTATGTCTAAAAGTGCCAAATTAAACAGAATAAAAGTCTCAGATCCTAAGAGATTAGAACAGATACAGTTTATTGGCATTACCTCAGAAAAACTTCAACGTATCAACGAACAACAAGACGTTTTAGCCCCCTTTATACCTGAAATTGTTAACAGATTATATGAGGAAATTTATATGATTGAAAGTTTAGGAAAAATTATTGATGAATACTCTACTCTTGAAAGATTAAAGCGGGCACAATGCCGCTATCTAGAACAGTGTTTAACTGGGATGATCGACGACACTTATATTGAGGATCGGCTGACTATAGGAAAAGTTCATTCTAAAATAGGATTAAACCTTCAATGGTATCTTGCAACTTATGCTAAATATATAAATGTCATTACAGAAATCGGCCAGTCTATATTGCATGAAAAGCTTGTGCCTTTCATTAATGCTTTGCAGGCCCTCTTCTCTTTTGATATGCAGCTGACGATGGAAGCCTATAATGAATTTGAACTGGATCGAGCCGTACACCCTTTGAGATATGAACTCAAAAAAATTCAGTATGAGAATGGTCTTACAGATGAGGATCTTATCTGTTTAGATGAATTTAGCGGTCTTATTTCGTTTCAAGCATCGAATCTTAGTGAACTGTTCCAGGATCTCTTGGCAGAAAGAATTAAAAATCATGAATCTTTGCGCACTCTTCTGTACAGTAAAGATTATTTTATCTATATTAGCAGCCTGGTTGTTCAGTTTTTCCAAGAACGAGTGTACCGCAAGCCAGAAATTTTTTATCGTCTTATTCAAGATTGGAGCCGCTTAATTATCAATAATAAAATCTCTCACCAGCATTTTCAGATGATTGGAGACTGTTTAGAGGAAGCGTTGAAAAAAGTTTTCCTCTCAAATGAAAACCATTCTCTTGATCCGAAACTTTTTAATTATATAACAGCCTTTGATCGTCTTTATAAATTCATTAAATCTTTAATACAAGAAACGGTCCAGCCTTATCAGTTTTTACAAAATTTCCAATTCCTTGATGTTTACGCCTATGAAATTAGTTCGACCGATTTTGGCCGAATCACTTGGGTCAATAATAAAATGCAGAAATTGTTAGATACGAAAAAATCAAATACTATATTTCCTCAAAACTTTGGAAGCCGGTGCTATGAACTGATTTTCAACCGAGCGGTCCCTTGTACAGAATGCCCGCTTTTAAATAAAAGAGATCATGCTACGTTAACATTAGAAATGGAAGAAAAGGTGCCCCACTATTACAAAGTAAGACCATTTTCTGTTAACAATATTTTTGATCTGTCGCGCTCTCTTCTCGTGATGCAAGATACGACAAAGGAATCAAAAATATTATTCGACACACTGGACAGATTATTGAAATTAGCAGAGTTTCGCGATGATGATACTGGCACGCATGTCTATCGAATTGGTGTTTTATCAGGAATGCTGGCAAAGCTTATTGGAAAAGATGAGCAATTCGTTGAGAATATTTCACTTGCTGCCCGCTTTCACGATATAGGAAAAGTAGGGATTCCAGATTCCATTCTGAATAAGCCAGCTAAACTGACGAATGAAGAATGGGAATCGATGAAAACACATTCTCTTATCGGCCATCGCATTTTATCGAACTTGGAACTGCCTGTTATTCAAATGGCTGCGACAATTGCTTATACACACCATGAGTGGTGGAATGGAAAAGGATATCCAAATGGGATTGCAGGTGAAGCCATCCCATTGGAAGGACGAATTGTAGCTATTGTAGATGTATTTGATGCTTTATTATCCAAACGTGTCTATAAGGATGCTCTCTCCGCTGAAAAAGTCAAAAAGATTTTAGAAGAAGGAAGAGGAAGACAATTTGATCCATATCTCTTGGATTTGTTTCTTAAGATGTGGGAAGATTTTCTCGAATGCCGCACACAATTGGCCAGACTATGAAGGTGACCTACAATTTTATTTTAGAGGAGAAGCGGAATGGTAAAACAGCAAGAAGAAATAAATAATACACTTGTTCTTAAAGCAATGGAAGATAATTTGGCTATGATCCAGTTTGATCTTAATCGTCGTGTATCCTATGTAAACGATAAGTTCTCTGAAACAATGGGTTACACGAGAGAAAAAATGCTCGGTATGCATCACAAGGAGCTATGTTTCTCATATTTTTCCAATAGTCCGGGTTATGAGCAATTTTGGCGGGATTTAACTTTCGGTAAAAGCTTTCAAGATAAAATTGAAAGAATAGATGCAAAGGGAAATCGTGTCTGGCTAGAAGCAACGTATATGCCTATACGCGATCTAGAAGAAAGAAGCGTTATCGGCATTTTAAAAGTAGCAACCGATATAACAAAAAGACAAAACATCGTCTCCCAAGTGGCAGATGAATTACAGGAGATGGCAGAAGTGCTCAGCATAAGCTCCGAAACCGGCATTAATCGCAGTCAAGAACTACTCCTGACGATTAATAAAATTGCAGAAATCTCCTCAGAAAACACCTATACGCTGGATGATCTTCAACAACAAACGAAGGCCATTCAAAGTATTGTAAAAACCATTCGTGAGATTGCGGCCCAAACCAATTTATTAGCGCTAAATGCCGCAATCGAGGCGGCTCGCGCTGGAGAGCATGGCCGAGGGTTTGATGTAGTCGCTAAGGAAGTTCGAAAGCTTTCCGTCAGTGTGGAGAATTCTATTATTGAAGTCCGGGACAATATCGAAGGAATCACAAGAGAAATCGCAAAAATTACAAATGGCATAACACGTGAACAGGAGAATGTCGAACATAGCCAGCAACAAGTTCATGTAACAGTAGAAGATTTTATGAACATTTCCTCTTCTGCAGAAAAGCTAGATGCCCAAGCAAAGGAATTCTCAAAAATAATTTAAAAAGAAAGAACCTCGAATTTAATTGATTTCGAGGTTCTTTCTTTATTAATTTTATAGTTCACATAAGTACACTTTTTCGGCGTAACATCTTAATGACTGACGAGACCGATCAAGCAATTCATTCCACTCTGACTCAGCTCCATTACGCTCTTTTAATAAAGCGAGCGGCACTTGTAAGTTTAACAGCCGCCCGCTCACCTGAAATCTCGTCACACCAGCAGGAAGCTTCATTCCATCAAGCACGTATTGGGCGACGGAGTGATAATCTAACGACCCATATTTAATGAGCACTCCTTCCATTGGACACATAAATTCGGCCTCCGGCGGAATTCTCCGTACCTCATGATGTTTTGTATAGCTAGAGGCAACCGTATGCCAGCTCTCTAAAAAACGGGAAGCTATGTCCTCTTTATATAAAAAATGCCGCTCATCCTTCCCCGTGATTATTTCTACGAAAAGACTGCCTTCTTTCTTCTCTCTTGTCCAGGGAAGAGCAGAATGATAAAGGAGTTTATCATACCAAGAACCACTTTCAACAAAATGATGCCAGGCTGAAAAAGTAAATTCTTCTTCTTTGACTTCCTGGATAGGCACTGTTCTACAGCCCATTTTCTTTAAGCTGGTAAAACGATGGACCCCATCCAACACTAAATAGCGGCCGTTCATTAAGCGTGTGGCCAGAATAGGATGACGCAGAAATTGATCTTTCTCTATACCGGACATTGTTTTCTCCAATCGTGAAGGTTCAAAGTCCTCATGAAGCTCCAGCAAATGGATCGGTAAAAGTTTCAATGATGTCATAATATGATTCATAAAAAGATCTCCTTTCCTCATCCGTTATACTTTAAGCACACTTTCTTCCTGTAAAAAAAGCTGCTGTGGATGCGGATGACTTAAAAAATCGTGATGTGAAATCGACCAGCTATAAGCACCTGTATAGAGAAACATAATAATATCGCCAATCCGCAGCTCTTCTATCATGACATCCTTGGCAAAGACGTCTTTCGGTGTGCATAACTGCCCGACAATAGTAATTTCCTGACTGCCGACGGCTTTTCGTTCAAATGGATAGCGCCATTTCTCTATAGGAATGATAGTAAATGGGTGATTGTGCTGCCACGACACGGGAAGGCGGAAATGCTGAGTGCCTCCGCGTATGACCGCGAATGCTTTGCTGTGAGTTTCCTTTATATCAATTATCTCAACAGCATAGTAACCACATGACGAGGTTAGGAACCGACCACATTCAAAGATAATGGTTACATCCTGCATATTTTCTTGAACAATTAACCGCTGCAATTCATCTGTGAACCCATCCCAGTGAAATGATTGATGAAGATCAGAAAAATTCACTCCGATGCCACCGCCTACATTAATATAAGCAAGCGGAAAATCATACTTTTGAGACCAGTCCTTTGCTTTTTCGAAATAAATATTGATTAGCTCTATGTGCCGTTTATGATTCAAGTTGTTAGAGATCGAGTGAAAATGAAATCCTTCCAGCTGCAGTGATGGGCAAGAGAGCGCTAGTTGGATAGCTTCTTCTGCCTGCGCTTCATCGATTCCGAATTGCGTTGGTCTTCCAGCCATATGAAGGGTGGCGGATGGGAATGGTCCGCGCAGGTTCATACGAAGCAATACGGACACTTTTTTATCCAGTTGTTCAGCAATGATCGCCAAGCGCTTGAGCTCCTGCATGCTTTCCACATGAAAAAGCTGAACATTTTCTAAAATCCCACCTGCTAATTCATCATCTGTTTTTCCAGGCCCGCCGAAAATAACAGGGACGGTTGGACTTACTGCTCGTGCTTTTTTTACTTCACCGATAGAAGCGACTTCGAAACCTTCTATGAAAGGATAAACGGTTTCTAAAATCTCCTTTTCTGAATTGGCTTTCATGGCATAATACATACGACAGTTTTCGGGAAGCATCCCTGTTACCTGTTCAACGTGCTTCCTTAAATGGACGAGATCGTAAAGATAACTGCATAGCGGTTCATTTTTTTCTTCTTTCAAACGTTTAATCGCCTTTATTACTTTTTCCATGTGCCACTTCCTCCTTCTCACCCTTCGAAGCAAGTAAGTCTGTTAATGATCTGAAGAAAATTCCACGATCGTCTCCCATAACAAGAGCAGCCGCTTGTTTTGTTAACCATTTTTGCACATCTTCAACACTTCTCGGAATAGCACAAAAGGGGACAGAATACTGCTTTGTTTTTTGATAAATTGCTTCGACACCCTCTATTACTCGCTCTGAACGTGTTTGCCAAGGGATACCGTACGATTGTGATAAATCAGCGGCTCCTTCTAGTACCAGATTCACACCCGGCACAGATAAAATCTCATCCAAGTTTTCAATCCCCTCAATATCTTCAATCATAAGGATCACCATTATGTCTTGATTGGCCTGCTCAATATAATTGGTCAAACTCTCTTTGCCAAACGCCGCAGACCTTCCGCCATTTAAGCTTCTTTTCCCGTATGGATAATAGCGGCTCGCCTGAACTGCTCTTTTAGCATCTTCTGCTGTGTGGATGTGGGGCACAACGACCCCTTTTGCTCCAGCATCGAGCGCTCGCAGAATCGCACCGTCGCGGTTTTCACTCACACGGACAAATGGCGTTAGTCCAACAATTTCAGCGGCCCGTATCATATGTTCAACAGTCTCTGGATTAATAGAGGCGTGCTCGGTATCGATAATGACAAAGTCGTAACCGGCATGGCCGATCATTTCTACAGCGAGCGGATTGGGAATCGAACAGAAGATGCCAAACACACTCTCGTTCTGTTGAATCCTTTCTTTGACTTTGTTTTTCAGCATGTTGTGACCTCCCGAACGGTGAAGAGCGGATTTTTTACCTGCTGGATTCTTAATTCTGTTTCAGGGAACATTCTTCGCTTTGTCAGCTGCTCCACCTGGATCGTTTCTGCAAACAAATCAAACATCGTAAAACGCACTTTTAAATGTGAAAAACGGGCGTGATAAGCTTCAATTACGTGGCACGCACTCTTCCAGAAATCGGCTTCCTGCACACCATAAAATTCTTCAAAGAAGAATGCGATTTCCGATAAATTAATAAAGAAAAAGGCATCATGGACAAAATCGCGCACAAGCTCAATGTCATCTGTTTCGATAAAAGAATTAAGGTTTACCTTTTTATGGGCATCCGGTGTTGGCATTAAATCAGGACACCATGCTGGTTCAGCAAGAGTACCTCTTTTAAAACGGATGCCATCATGAAAATCTTTTAACGCGAGACGTACCGGCCAGCCGTCCTTATGGATTAACACCATATTTTGCGCATGAGATTCCATTGCAATACCGTGTGCATATAAAAGGTGAATAAGAGGTGTGATGGAGACGTGTAAGAGCTGTTTGACCCAATTCTCCGCTCCATACTGATTGATCCACCTATGAATAATCGGCATTCCATCCTGTTGGCAATGATAAAGGGCATTAAACGGAATAGCGTCCTCTTCTTCGGTTAAATATAAATGAATGCTTTCCCGCCAAATGCCGCCAAGTACACCATACGCAGCTGCCTTTTCAAAAGTCGAGCGGTCCCGCTTGTCATAGGAAACTCCCACTCGCTCACGTAGAAACACAAGCTGCAATTCTTCTTTCAAATAAGGGTCATGCTCTCTAATCCTGTAGAGCCAGTCTGATATTTTTGCAGCGTTTGCTACTGTGTGAGGAGCTAACACACGATTTGTAGAAGTATTCGTAATGCTCAATGGCAGCTTCACATAGCATTTTATCTTGTCTGTTTTATTTGAAAGAGTGCGGATCGACTGTTGGGGAACATACTGATCCGTTCCTTCCCCCAACAAAATAAGTGACCCTTCCTCCAATTCTCTCAAGAACTGTGGAAGAATAACATTTTCCCACTGCCATGGATGAACAGGGATAAAGATAAAGTCCGTTGCTTGCTTCTCTTTTTCTGCGAGTATTTGAACAAAACATTCTAAATCGTTCGGATGCAATTCCTTTTTGATAAACTCCTCATAATCCATAGATTGCGAGATAGATAGAGAGGAATCGTCTTTAGGGGCTGCCAGCCACACCAATGACAGACTTGGCTTAAAATCCGGCCCAAAGCTTTTGTGATCTTCTACTGTAAAACCGATCCTTGATTTATAGGAAGGGTGATAAGGGTGGCCTTTCATTGCTTCGCCCTCAAGTTCGTCATAGGTGAGAGCTGTTAAGGAATTAGATTGTCTCCACTCATATTGGGCTACTGCATCTTTTACATGAGTCTCATGTAGTTCCGTTAAAAACATGGAAAGCCTTTGTCGATCCGCCTCCATATGTGAAGCAATCTCTTCAAGAAAAAGAGCAAATGAAGTGGCTTCAGCTCTTTCTTTTCCTTTTTGGCGTACGAGCGGATCCTTTGTTAACCGAAACCGCTCAAAGCTTACTTTTTGTTTTCCGTAACCTATGTATGCAACAGGTTCACCGAATGGATCGGTACCGTGGATCGTAAACTGTTCGATTCCATTTTTTAAGACAGTTCTTGTTGGCATTACAATCCTTTCAAATATGAGTGATTCGACTAATTGCCTAAAAATTCGTCTTCTCACATCGATATATTCTTTTGATTGAACAATATTGTTCAGTTCCGTTATCATTTACTTTCCCTCACTTTCAAAAATAGGATTTGGTATATCAACAAATAACGGCGTTTCACCGCATTCTTGGAAACGGCTGATTAGATTGGCTTTGGCAGGCAAAGTTGGACTTTGCAGCAGTCTTTGAGCATATGCTTTTAACGAATGAGAGGAGGCCGTTCTCTCTATTTCTAATAACACGGAGCGGACAACCTGCCACAGCTTCCACTCATCACTATGATCAACCTTTCCTAAGCATGAAACAAGATGGCCGATATGATTCACAACAACATAATAGGTAAATCGAAACCATGCTTCTTCTTCGCTGTATAAAGCGGGGCTGTTCTCATCTACTAGCCCAGGAATCCACTGAAAAGCTTCTGCCTTGCTGCGCGAAATACTCACTCCTTCTAGATCACGGACATAGCATGTCACCGGCCAGCCATTAACAAACTGGACTAACGAATTTTGAACATGTGCTTCCAAGCTAATGCCCGTCTCCCCAAACAGCTTTAACATTGGCTTTAAAGTAATAGCCAAATATTGCTTTAACCATTCCGTCTCTCTGTATTCATACTTTTTGATCAACTTCGCTAACTCACTCTCTTTCCAGCCTGGAAGCTCTTCGAGAAGTGACGCGGTTACATACAGCTCAGCATCTGGCCGCTCGTTCAGCACATCGAGCCCTTCACGGAAAAGGACGGCGGTATTTTCAATCAATTGTTCATTTGTTTCTTCTGTACTCTCCGAAATATTTAGTGCCCGGTATCCTTGTTCAAGCAAAATGCGAAAGCTTTCTGTTTCATGATTCTTACGTATATGGGCTATTACCTTGGACGCGTCGATCGTCCGCTTGACTTGTTCTAATGAATTTGTCCGGATAAAATTCGTAATGCGGACGTGTAACGGCAATTTATAAAATATATTTTGGGTTTTATTCCACACTGTACGAATCGAAGAAGTCGGATATATAAGCTGGCCGAATTCTCCAAGGTCCACGATCATTCCTTTTGAAATAGCCGTTTGTACATCTTCAAGCCCTAATAAATAACGGGCCTGCCACGGATGAAGAGGAAGCAGCTTATACTCTTTATTCCGCTCTCCTAATTTTTGTTCCATTTCAGACAAAATCTCCTGAGACTGACCCTCTTCAAATGTAAGAAACTCCTCCATTAGTACTTCCTCTAGTAAACATTTATCCAAAACAGCAAAATAATGTAGAGAGAAGGAAGCCCCAAGCTCCGGTGCAAAAACTGCCAGGTCGGATTCAGAAAAACCTTCTGAACTTTTTGGTGTTGGATGAAACGGATGTCCTAACAGCAAAGAACACTCAGAATTTAAATAAGTAAAAGCCTCTTTTGGTGAATGATTTAGTGCCTGCTCAAGATAGAGTGCTGTTTTGCTTATACTGTTCTCTATATGCCTGTAAAGCAGTTCTGCTTTTTTGAATCGCAGCTCACGGTCGTTTTCTAAATAAGCCAGCTCTTCAATAAGCAACTCGATGACTCTTCGTTCCGTTATGACGATAAGACCGGATTCTTCACGTTCATAGAAAACATCTTCAAAGGCATGATGGCCAATTGGTGACCAATAACGGAGCGAGCCCAAAACTTGCCTGCCGCTGTTTTCTAACGCAAGTACAAACTGATTATTTGATCTTCTTGGGTCAAAAAGATTGTTTTCCCTCAAATAAGCATTTAACAATCTCTCCGCCGTCGCACGTTCAGCGAGCTGGCGGCCGCTGATCTTCTTTTCAAGAATTTGCTTTTTCAATGAAACTTCACTTCCTTTCTAACGTTTGTTTGCACGAAATGATAAGACGGGGATCGTAACAAAACCTTGTAATAGACAACAAGCACTCACAATAAAGACTGTACCCATCATAAAGAAGGCAGTACTTGGATTAAACATCCCAGTAATAAGAGCACCTGCTAGAGAGCCAATCACTTGTCCGCATACTAATACACTATTCGCCGCTCCAACGCGAACACTGCGATTTGTATCGGTGGAAGATTGGATAATGACAAACATGACCGATTGAATGAGGGCACTAAAAGTTAAACCTTGTAAAATACGAAAAACAAGCAGTGTTGGTACGTTAATGACACATGCCTGCAGCACCACGCTGATCCCGCACAGAATAGTGGCTATCCTATAATTTCGTTCTACTTTAAAACGATCATTTCGTTTTCCCCACCACGGCGCGCTCACTAATGTAGCGGTCCATAAAGCAGCTTGCAAAAAGCCAATCCATGTCGCAGCATAGTCTGGTTTTCTTGCTACAGATTCTACTAGTGGCGCGAGCGGCGTCACGAGACCAAACACTGCGACGTTTGCGGTAAATCCTGCGAGAAGAAACCCTCTTGTTCTTGAATGAGAGAACATCGAAATAAACGCCTGGAGAACACTGCCAGTTACTTCACTAGAAGGACTCTCTTTAGTTTGAGTTCTGATTCTTTCTGTTAATAGGAACCCGGCGGCACATGCTCCTATCGCTGTTATGATTCCTACGGTGAGTAACAGCGGACGAAAGCCATATATATTAGCAAAAATCCCCCCTAAAAAAGGACCAGATAATGAACCGGCTGCGACAGCGCTCTGAAGGCTGCCCAGTGCTTTCCCGCGCTGTTCCTCCGGTGCTTCAGAACCAGCAAAGGCACTTGAAGCATCGACAATTCCGCCAAAGGCTCCTTGTAAAAGACGAACGGCTAAAAATTGCAGCGGACTAGAGACAATCGCCATTAAGCAAAGACAAAGGCTTAACCCAAAGAGAGCCCGTATGACCATTAACTTACGGCCAAAGCGATCACCCAGCTTTCCCCAAAGCGGAGAAGCAATAGCAGATGAAACGGCAGGAGCAGCAAGAGCGATTCCGCTCCAAAGCTGCTTTTCCTGTGGTGTTTTAACACCAAGCTCCTCCATAT
Organism: Pseudobacillus wudalianchiensis; assembly: GCF_001685015.1. GTDB lineage: Bacteria > Bacillota > Bacilli > Bacillales > Domibacillaceae > Pseudobacillus > Pseudobacillus wudalianchiensis. Next base: position 31,711 of record NZ_MAYT01000027.1, on the reverse strand, counting down.
AAAAAGGAAGGAAGGGAACGAGCAAAGTAAGTCCTGCAATCGCTAAAAACTGTCCGCTCCATAGAATGGCGAAGTTCCGTTTCCAATGAATGATGTGATTCATTCTTGGATCTTTTCCCGGGAACGAAAGGGATTATGAATTCTCCCTATACTAGAAGGCATGCTTCCTCCTCCTGATCCTTTTCTTCTTAACAGCGGATCAAGCAGCCTCTTGACTGGCCACGTTTCGTTTGAAAATAAAATGTTATAGATGACTTTACGCTGCTCCTGTGTAAAATCCTCATAGGTGATCGCCTCTTGAAGGCTGTCTTTCACGATCTTCCAAAGAAGATGTTCGTCAAGCTGATAAACAGAACATAAGCTGTCTACAATGGCATACAAGTTCACTTCAATCGCCAATGTTTGAAAATAAGCTAGAAACTCTTCAGGATTTTGATTAATCAGTGTATTAGGCGTATCTTTCCTAATGACATAACCAGGATCCTTCAGGTCTGCTTTTTCCATCCACTCTGGAAAAATCCGCACTGTGTCATGGTCACGAAGTAAAAATCCGGATAAGTCGTTCTCCTTTAGAACAACCACTACGTTTTGTCCGTGGAGCTCTGGCATAATGCCATATTGTAAGAAACGGCAGGCAAACAGAGCAAACTCGCGGCACAAGCCTTCAAAAAGCTGGATCACATTTTCCTGTGTTACTTTATGTTCCTGCTTATGGAGCCACTGTGTAAAAAGATGCTCTTCTTTTCCAACTGCCAATGCCGCCATAGAGACGAGGGCATATTTCTCCTTATTCATAATCACACTCGGATAGCTGCGAATTTGACATGTTAGATGGCCTGGCTTATCGGCGTATAGGTTTTGTTCCGAATCGTGAAACGCCCACCAATGGCACTCATCACATATGAAAAGATGCTGTTTTAAATAGGAATCTCTTTTCTTTACTCGCTCGAGCAGCTTTTGCCCTTTCACTCCATTCAACAAATAGCGAGGGGGCATAAGCCTTAATGCTCCCAAAGAAGAAATCCCAATGGGAAGCTTTATATGATAAGAGCTGTCTGTCGTTGGTGCTAATGACCGAAGCGATGACGTGGCATGATACTCCCCCAGCTGAACATCAAGAGGGACACATATTTTTTGATCGATTTCTTCTTTGTAGAGAGTGGCTATTACATTCTTTTCTTGCCACGGATGAATAGGTATCGCAACATAATCTTTTAAAGCAATTCCTTTCTTTTCAAAAGCGGCTGTTAACTGAGCGCTTTCCTGTTCCGTTAATAAGTCATAAAGCACTTCTTCCTTTGCGTTCCCTCCTGAGTGGATATAATCCCGATGGACAGCTATCCAGCCGAGCTTAATCGTCTGCTGGAATTCCGGGCTGTACAAACGATATTCTTCTTCGGTCCATCCTTCCTTTGCTTTAGCCGTTGGGTGAAACGGGCGATCCCGAAAAGCGGCCAGCTGTTCTGTTTCGATAAACGAGGTTAATCGGATACGCTGCATGATTTTTGCTCTTTCATGGGTTAAAGCAGTTTGCTTTCGGGCAAGCATGAGTTCATCTAAAAACTGACTCCTGTTTTCTTCTGAATAACCGCTTTCTTTTCCGTAAGTATTCATGAACAATTGAGCAGTTTGCATCAGTCCCATCTCTTGTAAGACTGCTTGTTCCTTTTGCCAAAGGTAGACCTGTCTGCCGCTTAAACGATAGGAATGCAATGCTGAAACACGCACGGGGAATAGTATGGATTCCTCTTTTGAAAGCGGAACTTCAAAAAGTGATTCCCCGTCCTTCAAATGGAAAGACTCTACTGGATTCTTGATTACATCTCCTTTTCCATGGATAGAAAAAAGATCTTCCAGAAGAATAGCATCAATTAAGTCTTTGACAAGCTGAAATTCCGCATCTTGATAGCCATCTTTTCTGTGTATTGAGAGATCTTTAGCAGCCATCATCATTTCTCTCCTCCTTTTTTAGTACAAACTTAGCTCTGTACCGATCTGCTGCTCGACGGCCCGTTTATAAATGGCGTAAGCACTTGCCACATCTTCGAGCGCCATTCCCATTGGATTTAAAATAATAATTTCCTCCTCCTGTTCACGTCCTGCTTTTTCACCTAATACGACTTCGCCTAATTCGGCATACAGCTGCTCTTTAGAAAATTTTCCTTCAGTGACTAATTGATGAATCACTTTCTTTTCACGATTTGCCTGCTCCCAATCATCCACGAGCACCTTATCTGCCTGCAAAAAGACATCCTTTTTCACATCCATGATGGAGATGTTGCAAACAAAAGCTCCTTTTTGCAGCCAACTATACTCAATATAAGGCTGATCTGTAACTGTACAAGGGACAATAACTTCTCCTTGTCTAATCGCACTTTCTGCCGTAGCATGAATCATGAATTGAACAGATGGATAATGCTCTTCCCACCCTGCAGCAAATTGGACAGCTGCTTGATGGTTAAGATCAAACAAATGAACTTCTTTTATTTGGGTGAATTGTTCGAGCAAGGATTGCGCTTGTTTGCTGGCGATTAAGCCGCAGCCGATAATGGACACCGCCTGAAACTCTTTCTTAGCTAAATGTTTTGTGGCTATCACTGTTACAGCTGCTGTTCGCATACTGCTAATTAAGCTTGCTTCCATGGCACTAATAGGAAAATTCGTGTCAGGATCATTTAAAATAATCAGCCCGCTTGCCCGTTCGAGCCCTCTAGCAGTTGGATTATCATGTTTGCTACCAATCCACTTTATTCCGGAAATTGGATCCTCTCCGCCAACATAGGCAGGCATAGCAATAATACGGTCAGCAATATGACCCTGTTTCCCGTTTGCCCGCAAATACGGTTTAAGCGGCTGGACAAAATCTTTTTTGCCATGAAGGCGAAAAGCCCCTGTCAATGCTTCAACATAAAGATCAGACTGGCCGCCGCCTGCTTTGATGATGTCCTTCTTACTTAAATAAAGTAAAGATGGTACCTCTTGTTGTTCTGTTGTTTTTATATTCGTTTTTGTCTCTAATTTCATTTTTCTTTTCCTCTCATTTCATATGTTTAAGATGGTAATTTGCCAAGCCACTCATCGTCATAAACTAAATCTAGGTAACGATCACCGCGATCCGGAAAGATCGTGACAACGCGTGAACCGGACGGGAGCGACGGAATCATTTTTTGTAAAGCTGCTATAATCGAGCCAGAAGAGCCTCCCGCAAAAATTCCTTCTGTTTCAAGAAGTCTCCTGCAGCCAAGTGCCGACTCGTAATCATTGACGTGAATGACCTCATCAATTTCTGCCTTGTTTAATATTTCAGGCACTCTGCTTGCCCCTATGCCGGGCAATTCACGATTAGCTGGAGGGGAATTAAAAATAATAGAACCAACAGCATCTACCGCTAGAACCTTCATATTCGGAAAACGTTCCCGCAGTTTCCGGCTGATTCCCATGATGCTTCCCGACGTGCTGACAGGAGCAAGAAAATAATCAATACGGTCTGGAAGCTGTTCTATCAATTCAGTACCTGCTCCGTAATAATGCGACTTCCAATTGTCTTCATTGGCATACTGATTAATCCATAGTGCATTTTTTTCTATATTCGCCAGCTCATTTACTCGCTTTATCCGCGTTTTTAAATAGCCGCCATGTTCATCTGGCTCTGTTACCATGTCAACGTTTGCCCCTAAGCGTTGTAAAATTTTTAAATTGGTTGGTGAAATCTTTGGATCCACTACACACGTTAATTTTAATTGATATAATCGAGTGATCATCGCCAGCGCAATGCCTAGATTTCCCGATGTACTTTCAATTAGATGAGTATCGGGAGTAATCGTCCCATCTTTCAACCCGCGTTCAATAATAAATTTGGCTGGACGATCTTTCATACTTCCACCTGGATTCATATATTCCAGCTTCGCAAATAGTTCCATATCCTGATCGGAGAATAACCTGTTCAATGATACAACCGGAGTCCCTCCAATACATTCAGCGATGGATTGTTTAATTGGCATATTTATTAACTCACTACTCGTTAACGCACTCATTATGATCCTCCCTTCAAATCTTAAAACGAAAATGAAAATCATTATCAACTAGAATGATAAATGATAATGATTTTCAATGTCAATTATACCTAATACCTAGAAATCTATGGAAAGCGACTAAAAAGAGTTGAATTATTATCCAAATGTTAGGTATTAAGGTAACATGGACTCACAAATTAGGTATGAATTGGTATAAGGAAGCGTCATTTTATTTAAACAGTAGAAAGATTTAGCTAATTTTTTAATTCGCTCTCCGTAAGAACAGATCAGTACGTAAACAGTAAAAAAAGAGCAGAAAATCTGCTCTTTTTTTACTGTTTATATAAGGATGAGCTTTTAGAAAATAATGTTAGCAGCCCGTTTTATACATTTGGTAATTGTTTTTTCCCCGACGTTTAGCCTGATACATAGCCAAATCAGCGTGTTTAATCAGCGTCTCTGCCTCTTGCCCGTCCTCAGGATAGACAGCAATTCCTATACTGGGTGTCACTCTCACATCTTTTCCTGAAAGCAAAATAGGAAAAGCGAGGCACTCGATGATCCTTTTAGCTGTTAAGGTACAGTCGTCTTGATGAGTATCAGGAAGTAGAATGACAAATTCATCTCCTCCTAACCTTGCGACCATATCTTTTTTATTAATACAATCCTTAAAACGGTTACTGACTTGTTTTAGAAGAAGATCCCCTGCTTCATGTCCAAGAGTATCATTTACCTGTTTGAACCCATCCAAGTCGATAAACATTACCGCTAATACCGCGTTATCTCTTTTTACCTCACTTAATGTTTGATTCATCTTATCCACAAAAGCTCTTCGGTTCGGCAACCCAGTTAAAGCATCTTGGTAGACCAATTGTTTCATTTCATCTTCTCTCTTCTTTTCAATGGTTATGTCCCTAACAATGACTTCTCTTGCAGGTTGTCCGCCATATTCAATCTTTGCTGAGGTGAACTCTACATCGAATATTGTCCCATCTAGTCTTTTCACTTTAAAACGATGCTTCAAAACGACCTCTTCATTGCTTTTGATTCTCTTTTCTAAGGATCGTAAATGATCAATCGAATCAGGATGAATAAATTTCATCAAATTATAATTAATTGCTTCATCTGAATTACTTATACCAAGTAACTTTGCTCCAGATCCGTTAGTGTAGAGAATTTTCCCTTTACGATGAATAAGGATAGCTTCTGGGGATAATTCAATTAAATTCCGATATTGTTTTTCTTGTTTATCTAGTTGATAAAAGATGTTATTTACTATTATTAGAGCACAAATAATTAACATTACTATTAAAGAAGAACTTGCTGTATCAATTATCTCTTCAACTGGCCCATTTCCCTTTAAATCAAGAAGCCATAAAATTTGATCATCAAATATATCGATCACAGAAAGCGTTGCAATTAGCAGTAAAATTATAATGATCTTTGAATTAAATAGATTCATCGATTTATCTCCTTTCCACAATCCAGTTTATTGCCTTCCTATCTCTTCATAAGTTTGTTTTTTGTTAGGATAAAGGAGTATTTTATAACATTCTAGTAAAAAAAACTATAAAGATCTAAAAAATGGGTTTTCTTTCATAGCTGAAATTTCAATATATATTCTCCTAAAACTATAATAAAAAGTTTAACGCAGCTTGCCAAACGTTCAGAATAAGCAAAGGCATGGATCGTTTAATCCATGCCTAATTAATCTTTTATATAATTTAAGTATAGGTAGGTGGTTTCAATTTTCCACCTTCGATAACTTTAATCAGCCAAGCGATCACAAATAATCTCTTTAACAAACCAAACTTTGTCTTTTTTGTACCGATGAATTCTCCCTATAACGGTTCCTTATATTTTTGCAGTTTGCGAATAACGGAAGGTTGGCTAATCCCTAAATATTTAGCCATTTCGTAAGTTGATTTACATTGTTTTTGAGCCTTGGAAAGCATCAATTTTTCTACTCGTTCTACGACTCTTTTTAAATTGTGATCCTCCACTACTATTTGTTCAATCAATGAGACTTCATCCATGTTGGCGTTTTCCTGGCCTACAATCGAAACAGGAAGAGAGTTGGGGCGAAGAATGGTGTCTTCCGATGTTAAAATCAATCGTTCGATTAAATTCTCTAGTTCACGTACATTGCCGGGCCATCTATATTTAAGCAAGATTTCGTACGTAGAGGAATGCAGTTTTTTGGCAGTTTTGTATTTCCTGTTGATCAGCTCGACATAATGATTGATCAATAAAGAAATATCTTCTTTTCGATCCCGCAACGGCGGGATATGAATAGGGATAACGTTTAACCGATAATACAGGTCAAGACGAAATTCACTTTTTTCAACCATGTCTTCTAAATCTTTATTAGTGGCCGCTACTAACCTAAAATCAACATAACGCTCTTCATTGCCGCCCACTCGCATAAACTTTTTTTCCTGGAGGACTTTTAATAGTTTTGCCTGCATCGCTAAAGGCAATTCTCCAATTTCATCTAAAAACAATGTTCCGTTATGCGCTTGTTCAATTAACCCTTGTTTTCCTTTTCTTTGAGCCCCGGTAAAAGACCCAGACTCATAACCAAACATTTCTGATTCAAACAGGTTAATAGGAATCGTGCTGCAATTCACCTCAATAAACGGCTCTTTTCGACGATGTCCTTGAGTATGGAGTTTTCGAGCCAGCATACTTTTTCCAACACCGGATTCTCCTGTCATTAAAACGGTAGCATCTGTGTTGGCTACCCGCTGCAGTGTTTTTGCGATTTGTTGCATTTCCTTACTGCGATAATGAGTCTCTTCTTTCCCCCTTAAGACCTCTACCTCTGTCTGATAGCCTTTTAATTTTCTCTCTAATTGTTCATATTGATCTTGAAGGTTACTAATTTCGGTTTGGTCAATAGCATAACTGATTACTCTGATGATCTCTCCATCATCATTAAAAATGGGGTAAGCCGTTGACATAATAATTTTACCCCTCTTAGTACGCTGCATAATTTGGATAGGCTGTTTTTCATTTAGTACAACTGCTGTAATAGACGGCGTGAGCACTCCTTGTTCTTGAAGTTCAAAAATAGATTCTCCCACATAGTCCTTTGGTTCGGCATCATATACAGACCAATGATCACTATTCGTGTATAAAATAATTCCCTTGCCATCCGTGACAGTAATATTATTGTTAGACGTTTTGATAATTTTCTCTAAGATGACGTCTGCAATAGACATGCGCATTCCTCTTTCTTTATTTTTCGACTATTGTCTACATTCTTTTTACTTGTAATTAAAATATAATTCAAAAATGTATCAATAATCAAGAAATGAATCAAAAATTCCGTTTTTTGATTCTAAAACGAATCACTTTTTGACATATTTAGCCCTTACATGCCGAATTTTAGGCGAATAGACTTTGGCACGTTTCTTGCTTATAAATGTGTATCCTAAAGCAAAATGCTTTTGGGAAATTTGAAAACGCTTAAATTCAAGGCGAGCAAGTGACTTCTTTCTTGAATTTAAGAGTTCTTTTTACTAGTGGGGAAGCAGACAAACATGAAAAGGACACTTGCGGCATCGTATTCAACCGAATATGAAAACCAGCCGTTATGAAAAGGAGTGATGAGAGGGAATCGGGATAATTCTCATAAGGACATTATTTGGTGGAAAAAACATACTGTATTACTTACATTCATAACGAAAAAATATTCTGTTTATTATTAATGTTCGGTTTTGTCACATTGATACGAATGTAAAAAATATTTCCACCTAACACACAGCAGCCGTAAAAAGTTAGTTAGCTATACGAAAACTTACAGAGTGGGTGGTACAATTTGGGAGTGCAAAATAATGATTTAAAGCACGGTCTTAAAACAAGACATGTTACGATGATTTCGATTGGCGGGGTAATCGGCGCAGGACTGTTTGTAGGAAGTGGCACAATGATTACATCAGCGGGACCTGGTGCCCTCTTGTCTTACATTATCGCAGGATTATTAATTGTTCTTATTATGCGGATGCTTGGAGAAATGGCTGTTTTGAACCCTGACAGTGGGTCTTTTTCCACATACGCCCACCAGGCAATTGGCCCTTGGGCTGGATTTACTATCGGCTGGCTATATTGGTTCAACTGGGTTATCATCGTTACAATCGAAGCAACGTTATTAGGGGAAATGGTGAATAACTGGATCCCTTCTATACCAATTTGGGTAGCAAGTGTAGTGTTTCCTATTTTAATGACTATCACCAATGTCTTTTCAGTTAAAGCCTATGGAGAATTTGAATACTGGCTGGCTTCTATTAAAGTAGCAGCTATCGTTATTTTCCTTGGATTAGGTGTAGCCATCGCCTTTGGTCTTGTTCCGGGTGTTGAAGTACAAAGCTTCTCTACCCTAGCTACAGTTGATAAGTTTTTCCCTCATGGTTTTATGCCGGTCATTCTTGGAGTGATCTTTATTACATTCTCACTATCTGGAAGCGAGGTCGCAGCGATCGCAGCTGGTGAATCCGAAAATCCAGAGAAAAATATCATTAGAGCAATCAACGCTGTAGTTTGGCGGCTTCTTCTTTTCTTTGTCGGTTCGGTGGCTGTACTGATCATGGTTATCCCACAAGGCGCCGAGGAATTGCTTAAGACTCCTTTTGCAAGTGTATTTGATATGGCGGGTCTTCCTGCTGCGGGACAAGTTATGAACTTTGTTATTTTTATCTCTCTTCTTTCCGTTTTGAACTCAGGACTTTATACAAGTTCCCGTATGGTGTACTCACTCTCGAAAAAAGGGTCGGCTCCGAAGTTCCTCTCTAGAGTTAATGAAAGAGGGATTCCAATTTGGGCACTAGGAGCAAGTGTATTCTTTGCTTACGTATTTACCCTATTTAAATTTATTTCTCCAGATACGTTGTTCGTCTTTTTAGCTAACAGTTCAGGTGGCGTTACACTGATCATGTATGTCTTTATTGCCGTTTCTCATATACGTACACGGAGAAAAATAGAAGAGACAAATCCAGAGGCTCTTAAAGTTAAAATGTGGCTCTTCCCTTACTTAACCTACGCAACAATTGCTGTATTATTTGTTATTTTCGTCGCTCAAGCTTTTATCGGCTCCATGCGTTTACAATTCTTCCTTACTTCGATTCTAACCATCTTGGTAATCGGCTCCTACTTCCTTTTCTATAATAAAAAAGAAGTTGTTCCAAGCCTAGCTGAAACAGAATTGAAAAAAGTTAATATTGAATAATAAGACAAGTAAATAAAAAATCCTGCTTTGTGGGCAGTCATACTACTCACGAAGCAGGATTTTTTAAATTGTTTTTTTATATTTGACCTTTTTGTTCGGTCTCCCTCATTGTCTTGGTTTTCAGCAAGAAGAATTTAAAAGAAGATCTTTGATAAATAAATAACAATAGCTACAGTTACACTGCTAAAAATAGTCGTCAACAGAACAGCCTGTGACGCAATGTCAGGATAATTATCGTGTTCAAGGGCTAACAATGCACTATTCCGCGAAGTGGGAAAAGAACTCGCAATAAAGAGCGCTTGAGCCACCGTTCCCGATAAACCTAGCAGTACTATAATCAGCAGAGCAATACAAGGAGAAATCACTAGCCGACCGATCGCTGCCCATACTACCGGTTTAGAAATATGAATAATTTTTAAGTAAGCCACTTGTGCCCCAAGGGTTATCAGTGCTATCGCTGAAAAAGCTTTAGACGCATTCTCAATTGGCTGCCATATAAAATCAGGAACATTCGTGTCTGTCCAGCGCAGGATAATAGCAAAAATCAAAGCGTAAATAACAGGCAGCCTCATAATTTTTCGGATAAGATCCTTTCCGCTGCTTTGAGCAGAAATTGAATTATAAACGCCGTAAGTAAAAGTAAGCAAATTTTGAAATATGGATACAATGACTTGGATAGCTGTACCAGCCGGATTTGCGACAAAAACAAGTTCGCTTACCGGGAGACCGTAATTTCCTGAATTGCTCAAGACAAAACTGTTTTTAAAAGTGGCTGATAATCGGCTGTCAAACCGGTTAGCTTTCGCAAACAATATACTGATTAAAATCAGAAGCATATTAAAAAGCATTAAAAATAACAGTGTTTGGCCAATCAACCTTCCGGACATATTGCTTTGATAAATATTGACGAAACAAACAGCTGGAAGCAAAAAATTGATCGTTATAGCAGATAGTGTAGCTAAATGAAGCCTTAATAAACGATGAAGGCAGGCTCCCGCACCGATCATGAGGAATAATGGAAAAATTACCTGTAACACAATTTGAAAAAATATCACCACTTCGCCCACCTTTTGAAAGAGCCTTATCATCTATTGCTCTTTTTTCGCTTTCTCTGATTTTCATTAACAGAAAAGAAGCAAGCGATTGTCGCCTGCTTTTACTTAACTGTTCTTATTTGCGGCTGATTTCACCCTTTTATCTCGAAGCTTACTACGTTAAAAAGGGATGATCCCTAAAACGAGAGCAACGATAATCAGCACGGCTGTCGAACCGCATGCCCACTTTAAGAAAGTACGCTGCAATGCCCCAAAATCTTCTCCAACCATCCCCACTAAAAGATAAGTAGATGGAACGAGCGGACTTAACAAGTGAACCGGGAGTCCGAAAAGAGAAGCTCTTCCAATCATGGCAGGATCAATTCCGTAGGCTGCGCCCGCTTTTGCAAGCAATGGCAGCACGCCATAATAAAAAGCGTCATTGGACATAAAGAAAGTAAACGGTGCACTAATAATAGCGGTAATAATAGCAAAATGAGAACCCATTCCCTCTGGAATATGCTGAATCATCGAATTAGCCATGGCATCCACCATGCCTGTTCCAGAAAGAAGCCCGGTAAAAATCCCGGCCGCAAAGATCATCGAAACAACCGATAAAGCATTATCCGCATAATTGGCCACCCGCTCTTTCTGATCACTCATCTTCGGATAATTCACAGTAATCGCAATCGCAAACCCGAGCATAAACAATACAGTTGTCGGCAGCAATTCCGTAATAAGCGCGGCTAAAAGAATAACTGTTAACGCATAGTTAAAAACAATCAGGTTTGGACGTTTAAGATGGCTATCTTCTGCAGTAGCGGCCAATTCCGGAGACACACTGCGAAAGTCCAGCTCGATAACACCAATCCGCTTTCTCTCTTTTTTGCCAAGCAAGTAAGCCATAAATAAAACAAACAGAACACCGCCCACCATGGAAGGAATAACAGGTGTAAACACATCCGACATTTCAAGATTCAAAGCAGTCATCACTCTGGCTGTCGGCCCTCCCCACGGAAGAAGATTCATGACGCCAGATGCCGAAACAGCAATTCCTGCTAATATGAGCGGCTTCATTCCAATCCTTTTGTAAAGAGGAAGCATCGCCGAAATCGTAATCATATAAGTAGTGGTACCATCTCCATCTAATGAAATAAACAGAGCTAAAGCAGCCGTACCAATTGCAATTTTTACAGGATCCCCTTTTACTAGCTTGAGAATCGTATGGATAATCGGATCAAATACCCCGGCATCAATCAAAATACCGAAAAAGAGAATAGCAAACAAAATCATGATGCCTGTTGGAGCCACACTTTTAATCCCCTCTAATGCCATGGGCCCTATTTCACTGCCAAAACCGCCTAGAAGTGAAAATACAACAGGTACGACAATAAGAGCAATCATAGCAGATAGACGACCAGTCATAATTAAAATCATAAATACAAATATCATTAAAAATCCTAATACAGCAAGCATATTATCCACCCCTTTGTTCTAATTAATTACATTGTAAGCGGTCTCCTTTTGTTTGTAAGCGTTATCAATTTATTGTTTTTTAAGTTTATTTTGAAAGTTTTGTTCATTTTGTTCACGATCCTTTTTAATAGTCGATGATGGCAAATAAAAAAAGCCCCTCTTAACTTCAAGGGACTTCTTATTCTCTAAAAGCTGTTCGGATTGTGAAGAATGTTCTTTATTCGGAACTAATATGACAATCATTCCAATGATACAAGCTGTTCCGATCTATTGAAAAAGTCTAAAAGAATTTTCCAGCCAAAAAACCGACTGCTAATGGTTCTAAATTTCTACAATACACTCACTATTTGTACAACTCATTGGCTGAATTTGTACAAAACGATTATGCCATACAGATTCATGATGCTGAATAATCTGTTCTGCATTAAAATAACTGCTATTTAACGTGCTGTGTGTACCCTCTACTAAAATATTCTGTTGATAGCCTTTACTATAAGCATTTCTTATTGTCGTATCTAAACAAAACTCGGTTTGAGCACCTGCAAAAATTAGTTGTTCAATGCCTAGCTTTTTTAGAGTTTCTTCTAAAGTAGTTTGATAGAAGGCATCCCATGTAATTTTTTCAATAACAATATCATCACTTTTTCGATGCAGTCCTTTATGTAATTCCCAAGCACATTTACCTTTTGCCATATCACCGGATGAATCCAAGTCTGTATGCTGAATAAAAATAATAGGAATTTCTTTTGTTCTTGCCCAATTAATCAGCCTATTTACATTTTTCAACAAGGTCTTGTGTTGATATAAGTAATTTTTCTCCTCTAAAAAAAAGATTTCTTGCATATCAATAATAATTAATGCTTGTTTCACGCTTACATCCCCTACCTATATAATATAAAAGAACTTTTATATTATATCTTAAATTTAAAACATGGATGGTATGAAAACTATTCATCTTATCTTGTTGTTAAACTACTTTATCTTGAAGCAAAAGACGTTATTTATAGATGACCGGTACCCTCAAATTTTATAATATTTTCGCTCAGGTCTTCCTACAACCCCATAGACCACTTCAGCCTTGCATTCTTGAATAGAAACCAAATACTCCAAATAGCGTCTGGCTGTTGTTCTTGAGGCTCCAATTTGTTCAGCTGCTTGTTCGGCTGACAAACCTTTCTTACTTATGGAAAGAACCTCTCTTACCTTTGACAGCGTAATTTCATCTACCCCTTTTGGCAGTGAATCCCCCCGAGTTACTGTGGCTGGGCGTTGAGAAACTTTATTAAAGATCAGATCCACAACCTCTTGATCTACTTCCTGTGTAGAACGTAAAAGCTGAGACTTATTAAGATACTCTTGAATAATTTGATCAAAGCGTTCCATCTTCACCGGTTTAATTAAAAAATGTTCCACACCATAATGAAGCGCCTTTTCAAGTATGTCTTTGTCGGTTGCTGCGGTAATCATCAAGATATCTACTTGTCTATGATTTTCACGGATGAGCGGAAGCAAATCGGACCCAAGCTGATCTGGCATATATACATCAAGAAGAAGAAGATCCGGCTGCTGCTCACTCAGCAGCTCAAGAGTATCCTTTGCATTTAACGCCTTTCCAACCACCTCTATTTCATTGAACTTATTCAGAAACTTTTCATGAATGTCTGCTACGCGAAAATCATCCTCCGCAATAACGGCTCTTATTTTAGTCATTCTTCTCTTCCCCCTGTCTTTTAGGCAGATATACTGTAAAGATCGTATTTCCTTCTTCACTGTGCACCTCAATCAGACCCCCTAGCTCTTTTACAGCATAATCCGTATTTGAAAGCCCATAACCGCTTGGGATTTCTTCATCTTTCGAAGTAAAGCCTCTTTCAAAAATGAGCGTCAAATGTTCTGATTTTATTCCCCTTCCATTGTCACTCACTTCAAAAATAATATCCTCTCCAATATCAGTAGCAAAAAAATTGACGAGTGGTTTCTCTCTGTCCGAAACAGCGTCAAATGCATTATCAATAATATTGCCTAGAATTAAAATGAGTTCAGACAGCTTTATATGGCTCGGCAAAGTTTCTAAGTAGCTTTCTGAATCTATTTCAAAGGTTACTTTTTTTTCAGATGCTTTGCCTAGCTTGCCCAGCAAAATAGCTTGTACTTTTGTATCTTTAATTTGTTCAAAGACAATTCGATTAAGAGATTGCAGTTCAGCTGTCTCACTTTGCAGCATGTCTATTGCTTCGTCATGTTTACCCAACTGAAGCAAACCGGATAGCACATATAATTTATTCGTAAATTCATGAGTTTGGGCCCTTAAATCCTCAGAATACATTTTTACCTCTGACAGCGTATTAACCATCTGCTCAATTTCAGTTTTATCCCGAAACGAGACGACTGCGCCGCTCACTCTGTTGCCGTCAAGAATCGGTGTGCAATTCATAATAATTTTCTTATGCCCCCACTGCATTTCTTTGTCTATTTGGGGTTTTCCGGAATCTAGCACCTCGTACAAATAAACAGAAGGAAATAGGTCATCCACCTTCAAGTCGCGAACAGACTCTTTAATATTAAGTAATTTTTTTGCCGGCTGATTCATAGATCTGATCACTCCATCCCGATCAACGGCTAAAATTCCCTCTTTCACCGAGTGAAGTACGGCATTTTTCTCTTTATATAAACGAGCAATTTCATAAGGTTCCAGCCCTAACGTATCCTTGCGTATACTTCTGGCAAGCAAATAACTGCCAACGACAGATATAACAAGGGCGATGAGTGATACAACAACTTCTTTCGATAGATCTTTGAAAATTTGTTTCTGAACCTTTTCTACTAAAAATCCAACGGAAACAATTCCAATAATGTCTCCATTCTGATTAACTATCGGTGATTTTCCCCGCATAGATAGTCCGAGGGAGCCGCGTGCTTCGGATACGTAAGATTCCCCCTTTTGGATAGCTCGTTCGTTGTCGCCGCCAATCATCGGCTTTCCTATTTCTGATACGAGCGGATGGGAATAACGAATTCCTTGTGCATTTCCCACTACGATAAATTCAGCCCCTGTTTCTCGGCGGATCTTTTCAACGATCGGTTGAATCACGCTAGGCGGATCTTCCGACTTAAAGGCGTCAATAATCGTTGGCATTGAGGCGATCGTTTTTGATAATTCCAAAGCCAAGCGTCCTCTATCTTCTTCAATCTGCTTCCCTTCCATATAAGTAAAGTAAGCCGTTAACATAAAAATTAAAAAGAGGCTTAAGGATAATACCAAGCCTAAAATCTTTGTTTGAAGTCTCACTTTTCGCATTTTCTACAGCATCCTCCGCCTTTATTCTTCTTTATCTTTAATTGTACAGCAGTTGAAGAAGTTTATCATTGTCAGCTAAAAAATGTAAATGAGGAAATTGGTTATTTTATAAATCATTTAATTCCGAAGAAAAAAGTGGCTATTTTATTGTTAAAATCTCTTATTTATTATTTTTATATAATAATTTTTCTTAACAAATAAAAAGCATGACTTACTCAAGTAATGATTTTCTTTAAATTTATAATGATAAACCTGGAAAATTGTATTGATTTTCTTCTTTTATTAACTGATAAAATGATTTTTTTGCAGTTAAACCCAAAAAATAAAATATTCCACAATAATTCCCATTGATTTAAGAAATTGAACTGTTGTAGGCTTTTATTAATAACGATGAAAAATTACAAATAAGTGAGGATAAAGAAGAAATGGCTCTTATAACTATATGTGTCCTGTTTTTACTGGGCTACGGCATATGGGAACAACGCCGGCATCAGAAGCGGCTTGATTCCATTCCAGTTCGTATAAATGTTAATGGAATCCGAGGTAAATCTACTGTAACTCGGCTTATTACAGGGGTCGTGCAAGAAGCTAATTATAAAACAGTGGGTAAAACGACTGGTACATCGGCAAGAATGATTTATTGGTTTACAAATGACGAAAAACCGATAAAGCGTAGACTGGAAGGCCCTAATATTGGGGAACAGCGCCGTGTAGTAAAAGAAGTAGCTGATTTGGGCGCAGAGGCACTTGTGTGTGAATGCATGGCTGTTCAGCCTGACTATCAATTAACCTTTCAAAATAAAATGCTTCAAGCAAACATAGGCGTTATCGTTAACGTATTGGAAGATCACATGGATGTAATGGGGCCTACCTTGGATCAGGTTGCAGAAGCCTTTACAGCAACAATTCCCTATAACGGTTATTTAATCACGATTGAAAGTGAATATTTGGATTTTTTTAGGAAAGTCGCCGAGGAACGTAACACAAAAGTAATTTTAGCTGATAATTCGAAAATTTCCGAAGAGTTTTTACGGCAATTTGATTATATGGTCTTCCCTGATAATGCATCTCTCGCTTTAGCGGTTGCGGAAGCGCTTGGTATTGATCAAGAAACGGCGTTTCGCGGCATGTTAAATGCGCATCCTGATCCAGGAGCAATGCGTATTACGAAATTTGGGGACAAAGTACAGCCATCATTTTTTGTAAATGGGTTTGCCGCTAATGATGCCTCGTCCACCTTAAGAATCTGGGAACGTGTAAGCACATTAGGTTATAGCACGGAAGCTCCTATTGTTATTATGAACTGTCGTCCAGATCGTGTAGACCGCACTGAACAATTCGCTAGAGACGTGCTTCCTTACATAAAAGCTGAAGTAGTCATTGCAATTGGAGAGACAACCACACCAATTACAGAAGCTTTCGAACAAGGCCTCTTAGACACGAAAGAGTATTGGAATTTAGAAGAACAATCAACAGATGAGATTATGGATCGTCTTAGCCCATACTTAAAAAACCGCATCCTATATGGTGTAGGAAATATTCATGGTGCAGCGGAACCATTAATTGACGCCATTATGGAAATAAAAACAGTGCAAAAAGCAAGCTAAGTAGGAGGAACATTAATGTTTGGATCAGATTTATATGTGGCACTGGTGCTGGGAGTTACGCTAAGCCTTATTTTCACGGAAAAAACAGGAGTCTTGCCAGCAGGACTTGTTGTACCAGGATATTTAGCGTTGGTTTTTAATCAGCCAACATTTATGTTAGTAGTATTTTTAATCAGCATTTTAACATACCTCATTGTCACTCACGGGGTAGCAAGATGGGTTATTTTATACGGCAGAAGAAAATTTGCAGCTATGCTGATTACAGGGATGTGCCTGAAGCTGTTATTTGATTACTTCTATCCTGTTATGCCGTTTGAAATCTTTGAATTTCGCGGTATCGGTATTATCGTACCAGGGCTGATAGCAAACACGATTCAAAAACAAGGAATGCCATTAACCATTGGCAGTACGCTTCTGTTATCCGGTTTAACATTCGGTCTCATGAACGTGTACTACTTGTTCTGAGGTGCATACTATGAAACGAACTTTAAATTTCCAAGAAAAACTACTCAGTTTTATTAAGCGAACAAAGACTAAAAATTTCAAGTATGCTGTGATCGCAGCCCCCCTTTTAATTGTATCATTGGCCACGACAACCTGGATGGGGAGAACAGAAGAAGTTAAAAGCGTGAGTCCTCGTGAAGGTCAGCTCCTTACCATGACAATGGTAGGCGATGTGATGATGGGCCGACATGTTGAAGAAGTGATAAAAAGGCAAGGATCCGATTATTTATTCCGATATGTGAGGCCTTATTTTGATAACTCAGACTATGTAAGCGGCAATTTTGAACATCCTATTTTAAAAGAGAAAGTATCAAACTACTCAGAAGCTGATAAAAGTATTCATTTGCACACGAATCCTGAGGCTGCAAAGACCGTTAAAAACGCAGGGTTTACTGTTTTGAATCTGGCAAATAACCATTTAATGGACTATCAGGAAAAGGGTTTGCAAGATACACTTGATGTATTTGAAAGCTCAAATATAGATTACGTGGGAGCTGGAAGGAACCGCAAAGATGCTAAGAACCAAATCAATTACCAGGATGTAAACGGTGTTCGGGTTGCGACCTTAGGATTTACGGATACCTTCACCTCAGGCTCTATTGCCACAAGCGAACAAAATGGTTTATTAAGCACGAACCCAGACTTGCTTTTTGAAATGATTGTAAAAGCAAAAGATTCTGAACGAGGAAACGCAGATTTGGTTGTAGTGAATGTCCACTGGGGACAAGAGTATGATACGGAGGCAAGCCCGCGTCAAAAAGCTCTCGCAAAAGCGATGGTAGATGCTGGAGCGGATATCATCATAGGACATCACCCTCACGTCCTGCAATCCTTTGATGTATATAAACAAGGTGTTATTTTCTACAGCTTAGGAAACTTCGTATTCGATCAAGGATGGACGCGTACAAAAGATTCGGCTATGGTCCAATACAATCTAGACGATAATGGAAAAGCATCAATTGATGTGATACCTATGCAAATTGAAGAAGCAGCCCCAAGACCGGCCACTAATTATTTAGATAAGAAACGAGTTTATCGACAATTAACAAAAGAAACAGCAGAAAACGTACTTTGGTCTAAAAAAGAAAATAATTTAGAACTTATTGTGAATCACAAGCATGTAATAGACCACATGAAAAGTCGGAAAGAAAAAGAAACGAACCGCAAGTAAAAGCAAATCAATAGATGAGGAAGAAAACAATGAGGGGGTAACGAATTGAACTTTCATACTCTTGGGAAGCTGATTGTTCTAATTTGTTTATTAATCAATCTAGCGGGATGTGCTAGTACCTCTCCCCTTCCTGACTCTACTAAATCAAGGGATAAGAAAACAAATGAGCCCTACGGCGTAAGTTCTTCAAACCCCATTGCTATAGATGCGGGAATGAGTGTACTAGAAAATGGCGGAAATGCTGTTGATGCAGCCATTGCGATATCTTATGTATTAGGAGTAGTCGAGCCATTTGGCTCAGGGCTCGGCGGCGGCGGCGGCATGCTGATTGCTCCTGTATCCGGAGAGGCCCATTTTATCGATTATCGTGAAACAGCTCCGTCAACTACAGAAGGTGAATCTTACTCAGGGATCCCAGGCTTAGTGGCTGGCATGCAATATGCGCACGATCAATATGGGAGCTTAACAATGAAAACTTTATTGCAGCCAGCAATTGACTACGCAGAAAACGGGTTTAGAGTAGACCAGGGGTTAAACGCACGTTTAGCAAACGCAAAATCAAGAGTGTATTCAAGTGAGACTAGCTTGTTCTATCCTAACGGCAAAGCAATCAAACCAGGTCAAACTCTTATCCAAAAGGACCTTGCCAAAACATTAAAAATCATTCAAAAAGAGGGACCGGATGGATTTTATAAAGGTGAGATCGCCCAGGGTATAAAAGGAATGACTAATATTTCCCTAAAGGATTTGAAAAAATATCAGGTGAAAGAACGCCGGCCTGTTCAAGGTACATATGCAGGATACGATGTATATACGGCCCCTCCCCCATTTTCCGGAGTTACTCTGTTGCAAATGTTGAAATTAGCGGAGGAAACAAACCTCAGTCAGTCTCCAAGTGAAGCAAAATACTTGAAACAGATGGAAGCTATTGTAGAAACAGCTTACGAAGAGCGCGCTGAGCATATCGCAGACGATGTCGATGCTGAAAGAGCCGAACGCTTGATAGAAAATGACCATATAACTAAATTGAAAAACGATATCCAAAGTGGGCGTTTGAGAAACGAAAGGAATAATCTCGAAGAACACGAAAGTACCACTCACTTTGTGGTCATCGATAAAGAGGGTACAGTCGTCTCCGCAACAAACACACTTAGTAACTTTTTCGGTTCTGGAAACTATACAAATGGATTCTTTCTCAATGACCAGTTAAAAAACTTTGGCGAAAGTGGAATAAATGCCCGAGAACCCTTTAAACGATCAAGAACCTTTACAGCTCCAACTGTATTGAAAAAACAAGGAGAAGAGACAATCGGAATTGGCTCACCTGGCGGGAACAGAATTCCCCAAATATTAATGCAGGTCCTTTACTCATATAGAACGGAAGAGAATACGTTTCAAACTATTATAGATCGTGGTCGTTTTGCCTTCAGTCATAACATTATTTATACAGAGTTCTTATTTTCTAAGGAAACAACGAAGGCATTAGAAAAGGATGGATTCGAAATTGTTCATAAAGTTTCCCCTATGTATTACGGGGGAGTACAAGTCCTTCTTAAAAATGAAGAAAACAACACGATATCTGGAGCGGGAGACCCGAGGCGAAATGGCAGCTGGAAAGCAGAACAACAAGAATAAGGAGATAAGGAAATGAACGCAGCAAAAAAAATAATTAAATGGATTTTGCCTATCGTGATTGTAGGTGCACTGCTAACAACAATGAATGTGTTTAAACGCACTGATACATTAACGCGTGATGAACAACAGAAAATTGAACAGCATACAAACGTACAAAGATAAAAAGAAAGTAGGGTATTTCCCTACTTTTTATGTTATAGTGCTGTTTTATGAATCGACTGGTGGCAAGGAGTTTCTAAATGATACGGAAAATACTTATTGGTACCTGCATACTCTTACTTTTGATTGGTGTTGGGATCACTTTGAGGGAAAAGCCAAAGGAATATAGGAGCTTCACAGAATTACAGAAATATGAACGGGAAAATATAGATTATCGGATTACAGCCTCTCACCGCAAACCCGAAATAGCTATCATGGCGATACATGGAGGAAATATAGAAATTGGCACCGGTGAAATAGCCGCCGATCTCGGAGAAAAACTGAACGCCAGCACATATATATTCGAGGCACTGAAACCGAAGGACAATCGAAAGCTTCACATTACCTCCACCTTATATGACGAACCAACCGCGATTCGTATGGCTCAAAAAGCAAAAACTATTTTATCTTTACATGGATATCATGACACAGGGAGAGAAAACGTGTACATTGGCGGCAGAAATGAAGCTTATAAAAAAATGGTGAAGAAATATTTGAAAAAAGAAGGATTTCAAATAGAAGAAGCCCCTAAGCATCTCAAAGGAACAAATAAAAAGAACATCGTAAATCGAAGTGAGTTAGAACAAGGTGTTCAATTAGAATTGTCTACAAAGTTAAGAAAGAGTTTTTTCAAAGATCATGATTTCGCCATGAACAATAGAAAACAACAAACAGAACGATATGATGCATTTGTAAAAGCTTTAGAAAAAGCTACCTTAAAATATAAACAAGAAGAGCTGGAGTAACGAATAAAAGGACTTCCTGAAAAATCCGGAAGTCCTTTTATTCTTTTAATAAAAAAGTGCTTTGGCATCTCCATAGCTATGAAATTTCTCCGCAAAATACTTAGAGGAAAGCAAGGAAATATGGACGCCCGCTTTGGTAGTTGTGTGAATAAAGCGGTCATTCCCCATGTAAATCCCCACATGTGTAATACCTGCTCGTCCTCCTGTTTCAGTAAAGAATACCAGATCCCCTACCTTTGGCTCCTTAATTTCCGATAACAGCTCGGAGTATCCGGCAGCGGTGTCTCGCTTAACAGAAAAACCCTGCTGCTTCATTACCCAATAAATAAATCCGCTGCAATCCATTCCTTCAGTAGGGTTCTCTTCTCCCCACACATATGAAAACCCACGCAAAGTATAGGCGTACTTAATGATGTTGTAAGCTTTATCGTATGAAGGATCGGCATTTAAGTAAAAAGGAAATAGTGGATTACTGTATACCTGGAGGTACTGGCCAGGCAAAACACTATTAGAAGGTAAACCATTCTGCTTTTTTAAAGCAGCCATTGATATACGGTATTTAGCCGATACACTTTGGAGTGTTTCCCCCTTCTGAACGACATGCTCCCCTTTAGGAGTATAGGTTTTATACACAACACTGTACTGGGCAAAAGACTTGTCATTTCTCGTTTTAATTTGGACAGTCGAAGCTCCTATACCTGAATGAACAAATTGATTGTTTCCAAGATAAATTCCACCGGTTACGATCTCTTTGACTTTACCTGACTTGTCTTTTTCCACAAAAAACATAAGATCTCCGGGTTTTGGTGCATTCGTATCCATTCCCAGGTTGTAAAATCCATCTATAGTCAACCGATCTATCGGAAGACGTTCTTGAGAGAGCACCCAATAAAGAAGCCCGCTAGAGTCAAACCCCTTGTTAGGTGACTCTTCTCCTATGGTTTTTTTAAAACCAACAAATGTTTTGGCATAATTTGCAATCTGCTTTCCTCTCTCCTGCCATTGATATTGCGAGGAGGTATAAGGCTTATTTAGTATTTGCAGCTTTTGTCCTGTATACAATTTAGTGTTCGGCAAGCCATTAGCCTTCATCAACTGTTGAACAGGAATCTTATATTTCGCTGCAATGGATTGTATCGTATCCTTTGAAGAAACTGTATGAATTTTATTAGCTGCGGCCGCTTCTACACTCGGTAAAAAAGTAAAACTCCCAATCCATAATAATATAGAAAGCATGATCAGTCTCTTTCCCACATAAAAAACTCCTTTTAGCCTAATACCAAAAAAGCTGCTTTACATGTTTTTAAAAATAACAATACGTAAACCTTATTTAACCAGTTAGCTAGCTTAATTTTTAAGGTCTTGGCGATAAAATAAAAATTACGAGAATAGTATGTAATTCTTTAATAAGAAAAAAAGAATTAGGGAGATGGCGGATGCTTGGCTAATTTGTATATTTTCAACACCTCCTCTAGAAGCATGTGTTTTCCTAGCGCTTGAGAATCAATCTTGTTTCGGCTGTTTAAAAGTAAGTTGGAATTTAAGCAAACTCACCATCTTAGGAAAAATGACTATCTTTTTTAAGGTTAGCGCTGTAGCCTTATTTATAATATCGGCTTACACTTTTCGTTTTTTAACCCTTTCATTTTTATAAAAAGGGCATTAATAAAAACCCTTCTTCCTATACTGAATAAAACTTCAGTGGAAGAAGGGTTTTCCCTATTTCTTATGCACCAGGCGGGCGATTTTCAAAGTCGTAATCGACTGGCTGAGGAGCAACTCGGGAATGCTCTAAGGCTGGCGTATCTGGCCGAGCAATTTGATAGACGGATGCTCCCACAACCTCAGCTGTTTCTTGCAGCTTATTTTTATCAATTTTATCAATTGTATCTGCTGGTGTATGGTACCATGGCTCAAGCGGAGAGTGGATGAATAAGGCTGCTGGAATTCCGAGCTCATGGAATGGCTGATGGTCACTTCTGCCCAATTGGCCGTACGGAACCGCTTCGCCTAATGCTGTTCTTGAGCCGGCAGCTGAAGCCAAATCGGTTACTAAGTTTTTCTTTCCATCAATCGTGTACATGATCAATCCATTAGCTTTATTATTGCCGCCTGCATCCTTGCTGCCGATCATATCCATTTGGAAATGAGCCACAATTCGATCTGCTTCTTTGTCACTCAATGTTCCTGCGTAATGATAGGAGCCTAATAATCCTTTTTCCTCCGAACCAAACGTAACGAACCGCAGCTCTGTATCAATTGGCATATTGGCCATCACCCTAGCCAGCTCAAGTACTGCCGATACTCCTGAGGCATCATCATTCGCTCCAGGACCTCCTGGAACAGAATCATGGTGAGCACCAATCATTACAACTTGGCCTGTATCCTTGTTTTTGTGCGGCTTCATTTTCGCAATGACATTATAAGAAGTTTTTTCTACCATGCTTGAGCCGGTTACTTTAAGGTGGGCCGTTTTTGGACCAGCTTTTAATTGTTCCGCTAATGCCAGTCCTTGCGCTCTAGTAATCGAAACGACAGGAATGTTTTGGCCATAAGCTGCTTGTCCGAATACATTAGAGGTACCAGCATTGTTATAAAAAATGACTCCAACCGCCCCTTTATCGAGAACGTTTTGAACTTTTTCAACGAAAGTGTTATCCCCGCGCTCTACCAAGGCAATTTTCCCTTTCACTTCATCCGGAACCGTACCAGCAAAGGCTTTGCCGACATGTAGTATTTCAGCCGTCACATCATTGCTATACGAGCCTGAGGCAACATAAGGCTTTAAATCCTGTCCGCCGATCTCTAATGTTCCGCTCACATTATTTCTAACTGCTTCATAGAATTTAAACGGCTGCAGTTCCGTTTCGTAGCCATATTCCTCAAATTTGCCCTTTATGTATGTTGCCCCTTTTAGCTCTCCATCGGTCCCTGCTGCCCGAGGCTGTTCGGATAACAAGGCAATCGTATTATACATGTTGTCGGCGTTAATTTTTTTGATAATCTTGTTATCAAAAGCCGAGGATGCATGTACATTTGGTGCAGCGGCTGGTCCTTGTGCATAGGCTCCTTGGACACTTAATACTAATCCCGCTGCTAGCAAGGCAGACATCATTTTTTTCTTCCTCATCTAATCCCTCCTAGTTTTAAACAGCTGTACTTTCAATCGATTATTCATGATTTTATAAGTGGAGTAAACTCGAATGAGTTTACAAAAAACACAAAAAATTTACAGGTGTCATGACCTTATTTCTATAAAAATGAAAACCATTTGACAAAGATTGTCGAAAGGGGCAGGAACTGGTCAAATAGTTAGTTACATTCACCTAACTAGATGGACTAGTATATATGTCCTTCTTAAAAGGAAGGAATAAAAGAAATGGCTGAATCACAAATTGATCATCATGAGTAATAAGTGAAAAACTAAATCGCCACACCCACCTATCTTATTGAGGCTAGCATTCCCCAAAACCTTATTTCTCAATTATGATTGAAAATAACACCTAAAAGTGTCATAATAATTTTATTGTGACACTTTTAGGTGTTATATAGTCGAGGAGGTATAGGAATGCAAGAAATCCGCAAAACCGTTATTCTAAATGCACCAATTGAAAAAGTATGGAAAGCTGTCTCCACATCAGAGGGTATAGCCGCATGGTGGATGGCAAATACCTTTGAACCTATCGTCGGACAGGACTTTATTCTTCATGCAGGTCAATTTGGAGATTCACCTTGCAAAGTAACAGAAATCGATCCTCCCTACCGGGTAGGCTTTAACTGGGGGAAAGATTGGCACCTTTCATTTGAGCTAGAAAAATTAGAAGATGCCAAGACAGAGTTCACTTTAGTTCATTCTGGCTGGGATGAGTCTAAAGTTACTGAATTTGGACAACCCCATTCAGTCATTCGCGGAATTATGGATAGCGGATGGGAAGGAATCGTCAATAAGAGTCTCGTTAACTATGTAGAGGCTTAAATTGGCTAAGCAAGCGCTAAAGCATGACATATTTCAAGCAATCGCTGACCCTACTCGCCGGAGGCTGCTTACCTTACTTGCTAACGAGGAAATGTCGATTGCTTCTATAGCAGGCTGTTTCCCTATAACCCGTACAGCTGTTAACAAGCATTTGCACGTTCTTCTAGATGCTGGTCTTGTTAGCAGCAAGAAGCTTGGACGAGAAACTCGGTATAAGCTCCAGCCAGAACCTCTATTAGAAATAAAGCAGTGGCTCGCTTTTTTTGAAAGCTACTGGGATAAAAAGCTATTCGCTCTTAAAGAATTTGTAGAATCTGATAGTGATAAGGGTTTTTAAAATATAGAACATACCAAAAAGTACACGTTTCATTCTCCACTTTTTCACTGTTTAAAGTGGAGAATGTTTTCTTATTGACTCCTTCCTATCCCCCTTATACTCCCTTACCATCATCTGTTTCACTATTTTGCTGCTGATTTAAAATAAGGATGATTGTGTCCTGAAGTGTGTCGATTTCTTGATGAATTCTAGTATGCTTTAGAATAACAGGAATGTTAAAAGTCTTAAGTAATTGTTGTTGTTCGATTGACTGAGCGAGAGTCTCGAAAATGTATAAAAATTGGGCAGTTTCTTTTTCAGGTAATGCTGTTTTGACTCCATTTCGGGTAGCGTTCTCTAAAAAATAGCCAAGCTGCTCCATCGAGAATATAGCGGGTGATAAAAGACTTAAGGCGGCAATATTACTAGGAATTTCACCTAATGCTGTTCCGTAAACCGTTCGCAGATTGTTTAAGTTTGTTCTCATTTTATTTTGAATGCGACGATCCTTGTGTGCTTGTTCAGGAACATTATCAGAAAAAATCTTAAAAAACAGCTGTGATTGACTGCGAATCGTTTTGGACATTAAATGCGGCAGTCGGCTTGAGGCAGATTGTCGGCCAACTAGTAAAACGCCCACTATTCCAATGATACAGCCAATGAGAACATCTGTGATACGAGCAGCAGCGAAGTAAGAAAAATCCTGAATTCTTGTTGTGCTTTCAGCAATTAAAATGGCATTAGGAGTAATGAACATAACAGCCAATGCGTAGTTTCGCACCATAAATGTTTCTGTTAAAAAGTGAAACATTCCTATAAGCAATGCAACCACAACCGGGGCTGGCCCAATAGAAAGAATAAGAACCGCGACAACAAGGCCAATCAACGTGCCGATTGAACGTTGAATCGAGCGGTGAAATGTACTGATAATGGTAGAACCGAGCATAACGGATCCGCATGAAACAGGAATCCAGTAGGAGCGTTCAAATTCAAAAGAAAAGGCAATCAGTGCGGCCCCCCCTAAAACAATGGCATATCGAAGTGAGGATAAAAAGACGACAGAGTTCTTGTCGAATGCATCTGCAAACTGTTTTTGAATCGGCTGTTTGAATAAGTGAATGTCCTGGTCTACATTCAAAATAGTCTCGTGCATAACAGCGTTTACCTCTTCTATTTTGGCGAGCAACTGTTTTTCTAGCGGACTTAGATTTTCGATCTGAAGTGGAGAAAGGCTCTCTACCAGATTCTTTTTTTCAAGTGATTGTGTCACCTGTCCAAAAAAACGAAGCAATTCAGAAGAAACCTCCTCGATTCCCTCCGCCTCTATTTCTAAAATATCTCCCCAAATACTATGTGCTATTTCTTTTAATATATATAAACGCTTAAACGCATCTGAACTGCGCCAGGAAACATAACCGGATGCTAATGTCGACTCGGCATCTTTTAAAGAAAATAATGTACTTTCCTTTTGTTTATTAAAGTTTGGTGTTCCAATGGCGGTTAATAGCTGAGAGAGCTCGAAGTAAATGCGATAAATGGATTTCTTCTCAGGTTGATAAGGATCTGTAAACCATCCAATCATGGCTACAACCCAAGAAATGCTTCCACCTATGAAAACCAATGAAGCTCTCTCTAACGCTGCATCTGGATCTATCTCCATCGCGGAAGTCATAGCAAAGATAATCACAAAGAAGATCGATGCGGGTCCTTGAATTTTTAAAGCACCGAAAATAAATGTACCAGCCCCGCCGATAATCCCTAGCAAAATGGCAAATAAAAAAGGCGAAGGCGCTGTTAGTGTACCAAGTCCTATCGCCGCAGCCAGTCCTAGCATAACGAAAAATACTTTTTTGGCTCGGTGTTTATAAGGCTCATTGAATACATATAAATAAGAAAATCCGCCTATCCCTGCCAGTAAACCATAGGAGAAGTTTCCGACCCATATGCCAAGCAATACAGGGAGAGAAGCACTTAATGCCGCGCCGATTGCTCTACGCAGCGGCCAAGGTGTTTTCTTAACCTTGAAAGCATCTTTGATAATGGATGATTTCACTAAACATCCCTTCTTTCTTTTTAAGTGGCTTACACAATCATTTATACAGCCTCCCCATGCCCTCTGATTTATTTACACGATATATATCCATCATTTTTGCTTCTTAACTTCAAATCCCTAGTATGCTCAACCACTTTTTTCTTAAACGTGTCTATTCTATCGAATGAAACATTGACTGCGAGCCGTGTTTTACGAAGGGGTGACTTATCTATTTCTTTTTCCACTTTTACTTAAAATAAAATCAGATTTATAGTGATCATTTTTACTTCAAGGTTATATTCAATAAGCAGATGGGCAAGAAACTCTCCCCTTTCATCCTTTTTATAAAGAAATTATATAGAGGATGAAAGATGATCAGACAAGCGATCGCTTTCTAACTAGGATTTTTTTACTACACAAAGCAGCTCGAACAGGAATAATGTCTGATAACGAAAGTTAATAAATTGTTTTATACTGAGAAAAGTGGGACTATTTTGAAAAAGGGGAGAAAAATGTGAAAAAGAAAATAGCTGCTGGAGTTTTGAGTATGAGTATGCTTTCTGCTCCATATGCCGTTTTGGCGGAAGCGCCGTTTCAATGGCACAACGTAAATGTTTATGAAACTTCTTATCAGGAACAAAATGAAAGCCTTTTCAATAGTGAAAACTATAACTTTGTGAAATATTCTCAGCTAGAAGCAAAGCTAAAGGAAGTAACCCAAAATAGTAATCGTGTCACCATTGAAAAGCGGGGTGTATCCTCAGATGGTCATGATATGTTCGTTGTAACGGTTTCTGATCCAGAGGCAAAAGGAAAGTTTGGAAAATATCAGGCCATAAGAAAACAAATGCTTAAAAACCCGGCTAAAGCACAAGATTTTGTAGACAAGCATCCTGATTTGAAAATTCCTGTCATGATTAATGGGTCTATTCATGGAACAGAATTTACCGGAACAGACTCTATTCTCCATCTGATTGAGCGGTTTGCCAATGACAATGATGATGTAACGAAGCAAATTTTACAAGATCATATTATCGTATTCAATGTCACAGCAAACCCGGATGGCCGTATCAACGCTACTCGGTTTAACAGCAACGGAATTGACTTAAACCGCGACTTTATTACCCGCTCCCAGCCTGAAACAAAACAGATGGTTGACCTGATTACAGAGTGGAACCCAATGGTGTTCCTCGATCTCCACGGATATGTCAAGCAGCGCGGAAAAACGAAACAAGGGCTGATCGAACCTTGTACACCGCCGCATAATCCGAACTATCAATATGATTTGTTTACAAAATGGGCTATGAACCAAGCGGAAGCCATGGAAGCCGAGATTATCGCCAACAAAGATACATATAGAAATACAAACACAGCCGTTTCCGGTGTTGATTATCATAAAATGACAAGCACCGAAATTCCGTTTAGAGACAGTTCAGACGGATGGGATGATTACCCGCCGATCTTTACCCCAATGTATGCCATGTACCACGGAGCCTACGGATACACTTTGGAAACCCCTACTAATGATTGGGATGGCGTCCAATGGATGTATGATGCCGTGATGGGTGCGCTGAAATATTCCAGCGAAAACAAAGTGGATATGGTAAAAGATCAAATGGAAATGTTCAAGCGTGGAATCAACTTTGACCACCCTTATCATAAAGAAGGCTTCTTCCCGAAAGCCTATATCCTTCCAGTGGATAAACAAGATCCAACAGCAACGAAAAAAGCGGTTGAGCATTTAATAGCCAACGATATAGTGGTAAGTGAGGCGCAGAAGGAATTTTCTTTTAACGGAAAGACCTACCCGAAAGGAACCTACCTAGTTGAAATGGATCAAGCCAAAGCGGGACTGGCAAACACCATGCTTTGGGACGGAGAGGATATTTCTTCTGACATTCCATCTATGTATGATATATCTGCATGGAGTCTTCCTGAATTGTGGGGATTTGAAGCGGTCGAAGTGCCTGCCAAGAGTAATTTCAGCGTCCATACAAGTGAAGTCCAACAGATTAATAATGACGGCGAGTTGATTGGCAAAGGCCCTTACGTTGTTCCTAATTCCTCCGTTAAAGCGGTGCAGCTCGCAAACTCACTAATCCAAAACGGTTTTGCCGTAAAACGCTCTCCAAGCGGTCATTTCCATATCGATAGCGGCACTACCCCTGCTCTGAAAAAGCTCGTAAAAGAGTCTGGATTAAAAGTAGAGACTGCGAAAGTTCCGGAAGATTCGACTTTATTAACTAATCTAAAGGTAACGATTTTGCGGGATGGAGGCATTAGTAAAGGCCAATCTCATGCCGGAACGAAATTAGCTTTGGAACGACTGGGCTTTAACGTATCAGAGAAAACACCGCAGGACGTGGCGATAAACGGACTTGGCGATACCGATGTGTTTGTCTATAGCGGATCACAAAACCTGATTTCTGTTTTAACTGGTGCAAACAAAGAGTTTGGATTGGAATCGAGTGCCCAAGCAGCGCAGTTTAAAGAAAAAGTACAAGCATTTGTAAACAATGGCGGAAAATATATTGCTGTTGGAGCAGGAGCATCCGTAGCTACAAAAACACTTGGCTTAGCCAGTGTAGGAGTGAATACAGGCGGATCAGACAGTAACGGCATCGTTATGGTAGATTACCAGCCGTCTCCGTTAACCTCCGGATATCGTTCAACCGATTACGGATTTGTCTATCGTCCGGCCTGGTATACGAATACAGCAGATTATACGGTTGCAGCTACTTATAAAAGTTCTGACGACTTCTTTGTCGCTGGCCACTGGAAAAATCGGACAGAAGCAGAAGGAAAGGCGGTCATTGTTAAAGATAATCATAAAGATGTGACCCTTATCGGTTTAGAAGCAGGATTCCGGGATCATACCGATTATCTGTTCCGACTGATATCGAATGCTATTTATAGCAAATAAGTATTGTACCTTCCATCGGAATACCATAGAAGCTGCCGCTAAATCGGCTTAAAACACAAAAAAGACTGTCGAGAAATTTTTTCTCGACAGTTTTTCTATTACTTCAGCCTTTTATGTAAGCGCCCCTCTATTCGTTTTATTCTAATTTGATAAAAAGATGCTCAAAATAAAAAACCTTTCTCATTGAGAAAGGTTTTTTGCGCTTCTTCACAATAAAGAAGAATAAACAGATCTTATTCTTCAAAAACAGTAACTTCCTTCATAACATCTCCATTTTTCATGGAACGAGCTGTTTCAAGACCAGATGTTACTTTTCCAAAAACAGTATGTACTCCGTTTAAATGGGGCTGTGGCTCATGAACAATGAAAAATTGGCTGCTGCCTGTATCTTTTCCTGCATGAGCCATGGATAAGCTTCCTGCTTCATGTTTATGAGGATTACCCTCTGTTTCGCATTTAATCGTATAGCCAGCGCCACCTCTGCCTGTTCCCGTTGGATCTCCTCCCTGGCTAACAAATCCAGGAATGACACGGTGGAATACTACGCCATTATAAAATCCTTCGTTTGCCAGTTTTTCGAAGTTTGCCACCGTATTTGGCGCTTCATTTGGATATAACTCAAATTCGATTGTTTCTCCGTTCTCCATTACGATTTTTCCTTTTTTCGCCATGTTACTCTCTCCTTTTGACATAAAATACTTACAATTCTTATTATACTGGACTTGCCAGAGAAAAGCAGAGAGACTTGGCTCATTTTAAGCAATAAGTTTACAAAAAAATGAAATATACAAGTTTTTCAAAAGCGATTTTTTAATTAAGCGATAAGAAATGAATTTAATCATCTTTAAATAAAAATAAAACACAGAAGGTTTTACTTACTCCCGTGTTTTAACGCGCCTTAGAGGATTTGAACCTCTGACCTGCAGCTTAGGAGGCTGCTGCTCTATCCTGCTGAGCTAAAGGCGCATGTAGTTTATAAAAACCCTATTTCTCTTTTACGGAGAAATAGGGTTTTGCCTCTGAACAAGAAAATAATAATTCCGCAGGCAAGATTCGAACTTGCGACCGATCGGTTAACAGCCGATTGCTCTCCCAGCGGAGCTAACCCTCCAAATGGTGACCCCTACGGGATTCGAACCCGTGTTACCGCCGTGAAAGGGCGGTGTCTTAACCGCTTGACCAAGGGGCCGATTATGTAAAGTAAACAAAATAAAAACCCCTTAGGGGTTTTGCCTGGCAACGTCCTACTCTCACAAGGGGAAGCCCCTCACTACCATCGGCGCTGAAGAGCTTAACTTCCGTGTTCGGGATGGGAACGGGTGTGGCCTCTTCGCTATCGCCACCAGACTGTATAAAAGTGAAAGAGTTTGTTCTTTCAAAACTGGATAATATGTTTCAGTAACCGGCAATACCATGCCATTGGTTTGTTGCTTTACGCCATACGGCGTGTTGTCCAGCTCCAGGCGCTAGCTGTTCGGATCACTTCGAGTCTTCTGTGGAGGTTACAGAACAACCTCCACAGAAGACTCTCCAGTGTCTGTCACAGCTGAACAGC
>NZ_MAYT01000026.1 GCF_001685015.1 Pseudobacillus wudalianchiensis | reverse complement strand
TGCGATCCCAAAGCTGACTCTACCCGCCTGCTCCTGGGCGGTCTGGCTCAGAAGAGCGTCCTGGACACCCTCCGGGAGGAAGGCGAAGATGTGGATCTGGAGGATATCCGCCGCAGCGGCTTCTCCGGCACGGTATGCGTAGAATCCGGCGGCCCGGAACCCGGCGTGGGCTGCGCCGGCCGGGGCATCATTACTTCCATCAACCTACTGGAACAATTGGGAGCTTATGCTGACAGTGAAGCCTTAGATTACGTCTTCTATGACGTCCTGGGCGACGTGGTCTGCGGCGGCTTCGCCATGC
>NZ_MAYT01000025.1 GCF_001685015.1 Pseudobacillus wudalianchiensis | reverse complement strand
TATCATTGCGCAAATCTTCAGGCAGCGACACGCATGGTGCAACTTCTACGACTTTTTGATGGCGGCGCTGTACAGAACAGTCCCGTTCGTATAAGTGAACAATATTCCCTTGATGGTCACCAAGAATCTGCACTTCAATATGTTTCGGATTTTGGACAAACTTTTCTACATATACTTCGCTATTGCCAAACGCTGCTTTCGCTTCTGACTTGGCCCGCTCGTACGCTTCTCTTACTTCTTCGACGTTATGGACAATCCGCATGCCGCGGCCGCCGCCGCCGAGCGCTGCTTTGATCATGAGCGGAAAGCCGTGCTCCCGGCCAAACGCTACCACTTCTTCTA
>NZ_MAYT01000024.1 GCF_001685015.1 Pseudobacillus wudalianchiensis | reverse complement strand
CGGAGGTAACGATGTAGATTTCTTGTGCTTTGTTTTCACGGATAGGCATAGCAAAACCACCGCAAACAACGTCACCTAATACGTCGTAAGATACAAAGTCAACATCTTGGTAAGCACCGTTTTCTTCCAAGAAGTTGATGGCAGTAATAATACCGCGACCAGCGCAACCTACACCTGGTTCTGGACCACCAGACTCTACGCACCTTACACCGCGGAAGCCAGTCAGCATGACTTCTTCAAGTTCGAGGTCTTCTACTGCACCACGCTCAGCAGCCAAGTGCAAAACGGTGGTTTGAGCTTTACTGTGCAGCATCAAACGAGTGGAGTCAGCTTTGGGATCGCA
>NZ_MAYT01000023.1 GCF_001685015.1 Pseudobacillus wudalianchiensis | reverse complement strand
GCGCCGATGGTAGTGAGGGGCTTCCCCTTGTAAGAGTAGGACGTTGCCAGGCGAGCAAAAGATGCTTATCATTTCTTCCGGCGTTTCAGCTGAACATCAATTATTCCGCAGTAGCTCAGTGGTAGAGCAATCGGCTGTTAACCGATCGGTCGCAAGTTCGAATCTTGCCTGCGGAGCCATACATGGAGAGCTGTCCGAGCTGGCCGAAGGAGCACGATTGGAAATCGTGTAGACGGTTACCGCTGTCTCAAGGGTTCGAATCCCTTGCTCTCCGCCATTTTCATACAGCTTTAAAAATATGGCCCCTTGGTCAAGCGGTTAAGACACCGCCCTTTCACGGCGGTAACACGGGTTCGAATCCCGTAGGGGTCACCATACATACGGAGGATTAGCTCAGCTGGGAGAGCACCTGCCTTACAAGCAGGGGGTCGGCGGTTCGAACCCGTCATCCTCCACCATAACATCGACGCGGGGTGGAGCAGCCCGGTAGCTCGTCGGGCTCATAACCCGAAGGTCGCAGGTTCAAATCCTGCCCCCGCAATTATAATGGTCCGGTAGTTCAGTTGGTTAGAATGCCTGCCTGTCACGCAGGAGGTCGCGGGTTCGAGTCCCGTCCGGACCGCCATTTATACATAAACATTCATGTTGGCTCAGTAGCTCAGTCGGTAGAGCAATGGACTGAAAATCCATGTGTCGGCGGTTCGATTCCGTCCTGAGCCACCACTGTTTGCCGGTGTAGCTCAATTGGTAGAGCAACTGACTTGTAATCAGTAGGTTGGGGGTTCAAGTCCTCTTGCCGGCACCACTTTTTTAACAGTATATATTCGNATGGACTGAAAATCCATGTGTCGGCGGTTCGATTCCGTCCTGAGCCACCATTTTTTTATTGTTTTATAGGGGCATAGTTTAACGGTAGAACAGAGGTCTCCAAAACCTCCAGTGTGGGTTCGATTCCTACTGCCCCTGCCAATTTAAATTTAATACTATTATGGCGGTCGTGGCGAAGTGGTTAACGCATCGGATTGTGGCTCCGACATTCGGGGGTTCGATTNCCCCATAAATTATATTACTAATGGGCTATAGCCAAGCGGTAAGGCAACGGACTTTGACTCCGTCACTCGTTGGTTCGAATCCAGCTAGCCCAGTACGCGGAAGTAGTTCAGTGGTAGAACACCACCTTGCCAAGGTGGGGGTCGCGGGTTCGAATCCCGTCTTCCGCTCCATTTATGTTGGCGGCATAGCCAAGTGGTAAGGCAGAGGTCTGCAAAACCTTTATCACCGGTTCAAATCCGGTTGCCGCCTCCAACTTTATGCCGGTGTGGCGGAATTGGCAGACGCGCACGACTCAAAATCGTGTTCCGTGAGGAGTGTCGGTTCGACCCCGACCACCGGTATTATAACAATCTAGCAAAAAAAGGCTTCAACATTGCTGTTGAAGCCTTTTTTTGCGTTCTTTTAACACGACAACAGTAATCCAAAATCGTGTGCGTAGGAAGGTTGTTGTGAAGAAAAAAATTATCAGAGAAAGAACTAAAGATTATTAAAAAGAAAACAACTGATGAAGAAGCGTTTGAAAGTTTTTTAAAGATTGTTATCTAAGAAATTTATGAAAACTTTCCAGCTTATCTTCGGACCTTTCCTTCTTGAAAACACGTTGTATAAGTGTTGGGTAAAAAGAGGAGAAATTGATCTTTCGGAAAACTTAATCAAAAATAATAATTTTCCTTTATATAAATGGTCAGAGTAAATGCCTAATTTTATATGAACATAGAAGGCTTCAGAATGCTCTATAAGGAAGTTAAAATACTTTTTAATATAAACAAAACATTCATCTAATCAGGCACGATCATTAAAGGCATGGATAACGAGGAACGGTGAAAGTTGCTTAATGAAATGTAGGACACTTATTTTAATATGAAATATGAAAAAGAAGAGTTAGACCTTGATTATTAATCGGTTTAATTATTCCTATTATGACCCTTTTATGGATACTTAATCCATACTAATATATAATAATGGGGAATTTATTCAAATGCCTTAGAGGCAATTTAGGGATTTGCTAAGTAATGAAGTAATATCTGTGTTCGTGAAGAAGAATCTATAAATTTCTAACAGAATATTTTAGGGGAGTCAACATGAATAAAAAACTTTTAGCCATCATAGTTATCACAATTTCTATGATAATACTCGTTGGTTTAGCGTCGTTATTAATAGTCCAAAAATCATCAACCAAAGAAAAAGAAACTAAAGAAGAAGTATTAAAGGAAGATCAAACAAAGGTAATTGGCGGAGTGGAGCATAAAATAGAAGTTAAGAAGAATCCAACACAAGACGAAATAGTCTCTATTATGCACAAAATGACTCACCAAAAGGTTATTGCTAGAGATAAATGGGGAGCTATTGAAATGACTCCGGAGAACATTGACAAAGTATACGAAGTTATTAAACCCAGTAAATTTAAGGATAAAGAAGATCTTCTATTAATAACTGAAAAATGGAAACAAGGAGACTTTAGTGAAGTTGATAAGGATCACAACTTTTTCTGGAAGCTTCAAAATGGAAATATCGGAAAAGCGTTTGGAGTAGTTAGCGAAGAAGAGGAAAAGCAGTTTATTGAAAATAACTTTAGAAATAATAAATCTGTAGAAAAATAGGTCTTCATTTATGAAGGCTTTTTATTTTGCTCTGAAGTTCTTTAAAAGCTTAAATGCCCGATAAAACAGTGTTTGTGAGAGAGCCATATGTGCAACGAAAGTGAGTTTGGTGAGATTATATTACCGCCGCAAATATAAACTAGATTTTTTCGCTCCTTGCTTTACACTGTAGATAGGTGTGGATATGAAGATTTCGTAAGATAAAATAATTTATAGGGATTTCTATTATGAATCAAAATAAGCTTCGGACTTACCATTTGATTATGTAATGATCATTCTTAGGACGCTAAGCTGGCAGTTCACTAAATTGACGATTGCTGATCATTTTCTAGAAATTTGCATGATTGAAATTTTCCTGAAAGGGAATTTAATGAGTAGATCATGTAAAGGAGATAATCGCTCATGGAAAAACGAATCATAGGTGTTTATGAAACTGAAAAACAGGCACAGACTGCGGTAGAGAATTTACAGAGGAAGGGCTACAGCCTTGAGCAAATCTCTATTGTGGCAAAAAATATAGAAGGATTGGAATCGAATGGTGAGCAAGTGGAACTTAAAGAAACGGAAGGAATGATGGCAGGGGCAACGGCTGGTGGAATAATTGGATTGGCTGGTTTTTTTGTAGGGATGAGTGCTTTAGCACTCCCTGGCATCGGTCCAATTATAGCGGCAGGCCCGTTATTGTTAACCCTGGGTGGAGCGGTATCTGGTGCTGTTGCCAAAGCTGGCGATTTAAACGGTGCCTTACTGGAGATAGGATTAGAGGAAGAAGAAGCTCGTCGATATGAAGAGGATGTAAAGAAAGGGAAAATCCTTGTCGTCGCCGTAGAATAATTCCAAAATAAGGGATGCTTAAGATGACTGAGCGAGTGTGTCTGCCAGCTCTCTAGTTTTTATTTTGTACATGTGGGAGCTTGCATGTATACAAACATCATTATGATTGGGAGTAATGCTCAAATTTAATAAATGCGGTAACGCTTGTCTTGAAATCTTCATACTATATATCAGACGCCAGGCAGCACCTGACGTCTGGTTGGACTGAACTTTTAAAGTCAGGACTGGCTTACGCAGCCAGTCCTTTTTTTGAGAAGTTTTAGACTGAAAATATATGAGAGCGAAAAATAGGAGCAGCTGCCAAGCTGCTCCTCGTTTAGGGTTATTGGATTGCTTCTTTAATTTGTTTGATGTAGAAGAAGCGGACGATAAGGTAGTAAATGATTTGAATGACAAGAAAGCTCGTCAGCACCATGGCGGATTCTGTTACTAGATTGTAGCTGAACATCCGCGAGAGGGAGGTCAGGGCGACAGCACCATGGATGAGTGCGACCATCATTGGCGCAAAAAACAGCAAGGCTGTTTGGCGATTGACGATCTTTTTCATTTCTGGTACGGTCAAGCCCATTTTAGCAATGGCCTGGAATTTTATTTTATCTTCAGACAGGTCCGTAAAGAGGCGGAAATAGAGAAAGCTTCCGGCTGATACGAAAAAGACAATGCCGATAAACAACCCGATAAAGAGAATAGGACCATAGCCTTTTTCAATTTCATAGATAATAAAATCAATTGAAAAAAAGGTTCGAGGTTCATAATGTTCTTGTAAAACTTCTCCCGTTTTGCGCAATTGTTCTGAAGTATTTTTGTTTGACGCATACCAGACGACTTCCTGCTCCGTTTTTACGGGTTTTGGCAGTTGATTGTATATGTGATCACTCACAATATAGTAGTTCTCAAAGTTTGGATAGGCCTCAGCCTCAACCATCTCGATTGGCTTGATTTTTTCCCCATTCATAAGCGTGATGGTCTGTTCCAGCAAATTGTCATCTTGGTTGCTTTGATCAAGATTAGCAATACTTTTCTTAGCCACGACGGCTTCTTTTTCCTTGAGATCGAGTTGCGGTTTGCCAAGCAGCTGTGCTGCTTTATTATAATCGGCAGCCTTTAAAACGAGTATGGTGTTAGACTTTCCGTTCATTGGAAGATAGATCCTCGTGATGTCCAGTCGCTCTGCCTCAATTCCATTTTGGTCAATGGTGTTTTGAGCGTATTGTACATTTTTCTCGATGTTTTTTGTATTCTCATAAGGATGGTAACTGTACGTAAATGGGTTTGCTTGGACGATGCCTTTCGTTAAATAGGAATGCGTTCCATACAAAGCGCCGATTGCGCTAAAGGCAACGGTTGAGATAATGGCGACCATAAAAAAGGCGCGCGCATTATCCTTCATCCGAAAGGACAGGTCTGAAAATAAGACCATATTCGTATTGCGCCAGAAGAGAGCTTTATTTCGTTTCAGACGGCGAATCATAAAGACATTTAACTGGCTGAATAGCAGGTAGGTGCCGATCACTACGACAACCACAACTGGTATCATCGCCATCATAACTGCCATTCCTTTTACATAAAGTGCTGTTCCATATCCACCCGCTAGTAAAAGTACGGCTAGAATAGATAACAGGACAGAAGCTTTTGGTTCATCCTTTGGTTTCTTGTCCCCTTTAATCAAGTCAACCAGCTTATGAGTGCGGAGAATAAAGGAAACAAAAAATGAGATAAACAAAAACAAAATAATAAAGGAAATAAACGTAATAAGCATGGCTAAAAATGGCCAATAAAAATAGAGATTTTCCTCAAGGATCAGGACATTTTCAGCTAAAAGCAAAATGAGCTTAGCAAAGACAAGTCCGAGCAGGATGCCGCTTATAGTGGCGAACAATCCGATCAACATGTTTTCCATAAAAACCATCAGCCGGATTTGCCGAGTGCTCATACCTTGCATCATCAGCAAACCGAATTCTTTCTTTCGAGACTGTAAGAAGGCACTCATGGAATATAGAACAAAAAAGAAAGAGAATACGTAGATGATGCCACCGGCCACAGCCAGGCCGAACATCGCATTTTTATTCATGTCGCTATCTTGGAATGACGGGTGAAAAGCAAAGATGGCAAAGGTAAAGAAAACCATAACGGTGAACAAGCTGCTCAGAAAATAAGCCGCATACAGCCGCTTGTTGCGGAGGACGTTGTTAAACGCGAACTGACGAAAAGTCATGGTCGTTCCCCCCAAGCAAGGAAAGTGTGTCGATGATTTGTTGGAAGAAGCCTTTTTGACTGTCTCCACGATAAATCTCCGAATAAAGCTTACCATCACGGATAAAGACGACGCGGTCAGCGTAGCTTGCTGCCTGTGCTTCATGTGTGACGAGGAGTGTGGTCATCTTATCGTTTTTATTTAAGGAGGATAATAGCTCCATTACATCCTTAGATGCTTTGGAATCAAGATTGCCTGTTGGTTCATCGGCAAGCAAAAGCTTCGGATGGTGAATGATAGCCCGGGCAACTGCTGCCCGTTGCGCCTGTCCTCCCGAGATTTCAAAAGTTCGTTTATTCATAATGCCTGCAATGCCTAGCTTTTCAGCTACAGCCTTTGCTTTGTCTTTCATTTCCTTGACGCTTTTGCCGTCGAGTGTAAGCGGCAGCACGATATTTTCTTCAACTGTGAGCGTATGAAGAAGATTGAAATCTTGAAACACAAAACCAAGCTCTCTGCGGCGGAACTTAGCCAGCTCATTCTTTTTCAGCCGGTGCGGGTTCTGCCCGTCAATAGTAATTTCTCCAGTGGTCGGTTCATCAATAGTGGCGACCATGTTTAATAGAGTTGTTTTTCCGCTGCCGGATGGTCCCATAATGGCAACAAACTCACCATCTTCTATACGCAAATCAATGTCAGTTAGAGCGCGGTAAGCCACTTTTCCTTCATACACTTTCCCGACTCTTTTTACTTCAAGCATGCTTATTTCTCCTCTCGCATTTGTATTGATGCTAGTGTAACGCATGGTGCCAGAGGGGGCTATCGAACTTTCTTTCACTTTTCTTACATCGGTGTAAGGTTTTGTGAAGGGCTGAAGACAATGCGAAAAATCGATCCTTCGCCGACTTTCGACTCCAGCTCCAATTTATGTCCGAGATAATGGCATACCTCGTTTACAAGATACAGCCCCATCCCAGTAGATTCACGGTATTTCCGGCCGTTCGACCCGGTAAAGAATTTGTGAAAAACCCGCCTTTGGTCTTCGAGAGGAATGCCGATTCCCTGGTCTTTTACTTCCAGTATGGCCGCACCATTGCTTTCATAAAGAGTAATGTCGATAGACGAGCTTTTGCCGGACGAATATTTTACAGCATTCTGCACGAGCTGGCCAAGAATAAAAAACAGCCATTTCTCATCTGTTTCGACCATAATGCCGGGGCGTTGCTCGTGAAAGCGGGGATAGACCCGGTTGCGGATATAAAAGCGCTTGTTTTCGGCATTGACTGCTTGTACGGTTTTCGATAGTACAACCGGCTTAATTTGAAAATCCTGTTCAATCGTTCGTAAGCGTGCATTATAAAGAACGGTATTGAGGCTATGGCGCATCCTCTCTGTCTCTTCACGAATATTCGAAGAATCTGGTTCGTCGAGATTTTGGGCGGTTAGTTCAATCACCGAAAGCGGTGTTTTCATTTGATGCACCCAGCGATCCATGAATTCTAGATGGTCTTCCTGCCTCTTTTGGGCTTGCTGTAAAGCTGTCATGTAAAGCTGATACTGCGATTTTAATAGGGCATCCAGTGCCATGGCAGGTGGAGAAGTTCCTGTTTTCTCTAGGGCCTCTTCGGGTGCAAAAATACCGATCTCAAGCCTTTTATAAAACCACCGCCGGCTTATGTAATGATAGAATAGGTAGCCTGTCAGAAAGAACAGACCGACGAAAATGGCATATAGGAAAACGGAAGTATGATGATAGCCATCGAGCCAAAAAATAAGAAAAAGAACGGAAAATTGAATGAGCTGAACGAAAATGAGCAGCAAATGTTCACGAAAAAATAATTTCATTTCCCTGCCGGTCTCCACGTTATATTCAGCCGGTAGCCGGCACCACGTACCGTTTCGATTGCCTGTTCAATTCCGATCTCCTGCAGCTTTTTACGCACACGAGTAACATTAACATTCAATGTATTTTCATCTACACAAATATGTTCATCCCATAATTTCTCCAACAAGTCCTCTCTCCCTGCTATACGAGGATAACGATCGATTAAACTTTCAAGAATATCTGATTCTTTTTTCGTTAGTCGTGTCTCCTGTCCGGAAAAATGCAGTTCAAACCGCTCTGGATAAAGCTTCAGTCCTTCTAACTCAAGCACCTGTTCCTGATGTTTAGAGGAATAGGCGCCGTAAGCCCGACGGAGCTGGCTGCGAATCTTAGCTATGACAACATCGGCATGAAACGGTTTTGTAATAAAGTCATCTCCGCCGTTTTCTAAAGCCATTACTTGATCCATTTCTCCTACCCGTGCTGAGATAAAAATAATGGGACAAATAGAAACGAGCCGAATTTGCCGGCACCAATAATAGCCATCGAACTTAGGCAAATTAATATCTAATAAGACGAGGTCAGGCTTCTCTTTATGGAATTGCTCCATTGTATTGTCAAAGTTCTCTATCACGACACCTTGCAGTCCGTATTTTTCAATAAATAGTTTTAAATGTCCAGCAATCTTTGGATCATCCTCGATAATCATAATTTTCTCCATCTCGTTCCTCCTTCAGCCGCCGGTTGCTTTTTCCGGTTGCTTCCAAAATTGATTATAGCATGAAGTTATTCCTGACAATGAAAGCTCCGTCATTTCAGAATGAATACCCAATGCCGAATGAAACAAGATTTCCAGTTTTTAACAACAGGAGTTTCCCTAGTGGAAAAGTTTTGTTCCCGTTATAGAACAAGTATGGTAATCTAGAAATATAAATATTTTCCAGTTAGTCAAGGATAATAAATATATTGCAACCGAGAGCCATCCGAGTTGGGAGAAAGCTTTTAGAATAAACGATCATGATGACGCTAGGTGATGAAATGGATATTAAAAAACTTGCTATTATTTTACTTTCAGTTGTAATTATTTTCGCTGTTTTTGGGGGAATTGCGTTAACGATAATGAGTACAGACGGCCCGGCAGAGGAGGAAGCTCAAAACAAACCGATCCAAACGAAAGAGGCAGCGAAAGCGAACGATGAATTTCTCCAAAGACAAATAAAAGTGAATGGAGAATCAAATACAGAGCTGCCTGAGCTTATTGAGGGAAATGAACCACAGGTTACTGAGATGATGCATCAGATGACTCACCAAAAGGTTGTGGCGGATGAAAAGTGGGGAGCCATTGAAATGACTCCAGATAATATTGCGGCACTAAAGAAACATGTGATGGAAAACGATTTTAAGTCAGAGGCGTTCTTTTTGGAAATATTAGATAGGTGGGAGTCAGGGAGTTTCGACAAAGTGAATAAGGATCACAATGCTCTTTGGAGAGCTCAGGAAGGAACGATTGGCATTGCGTATGATTTAATGACAGAACAGCAGGAAAAGCGATTTATTGAAAAAAACTTTAGGAAATAATGGGGGACGAGCAGCTGTTCCTTTCATTTTATTCGAAAAAAACAAAAATCCTCTTGAATTCGACAATTTTTTTGTATATAATAGAATACATGTTACAAATTATACACTTTGCTTGCGGGTGTAGTTTAATGGTAAAACCTCAGCCTTCCAAGCTGATGTCGTGGGTTCGATTCCCATCACCCGCTCTTTCATATTGTTATTAACGCAATGTTTTATTCCTCGCTGGATAAGATGTTGCGTTTTTTAATTTATATGAATGATGGAGTGAATGGCACTTTCTCTGAAAGGAGGAGTAGAAATGAATTATCGCTTATTAAAGCAAGAAATTATTGAGTATAGCCGAGAAATTGGTATAGATAAAATTGGTTTCGCCTCAGCAGCCCCTTTTACTGAGCTGAAAGACCGTCTTCTGCGCCAGCAGGAACTAGGATATCAATCAGGCTTTGAAGAAAAAGATATCAACAAGCGGGTAGACCCTTCTTTAATTTTTGACGAGCCAAGATCAATCATTGCGATTGCACTAGCTTATCCTTCTAAAATGAAAGAGACGGTGAAAGGAAGGAAAGGGGAAAGAAGAGGGATTTTTTGTCGTGCTTCATGGGGGGAGGATTATCATACAATCCTTCGCGACCGTTTAGGGAAATTAGAAGCATTTATTGCTGCTAAAGTGCCGGATGCCCGCTTTCGTTCGATGGTGGACACGGGAGAGCTATCAGATAGAGCAGTAGCTGAACGTGCTGGAATTGGCTGGAGCGGTAAAAATAGCTCTATTATTACACCGGAGTTTGGTTCCTACGTTTATTTAGGAGAGATGATTACGAACTTGCCATTTGAGCCAGATCACCCAATTGAAAACCGCTGCGGCACGTGTACGAAGTGCTTGGATGCATGTCCAACAGGGGCCTTAGTTCAAGGGGGACAGCTGAATTCCAAACGCTG
The DNA here is from genome assembly GCF_001685015.1 of Pseudobacillus wudalianchiensis. Lineage (GTDB taxonomy): Bacteria > Bacillota > Bacilli > Bacillales > Domibacillaceae > Pseudobacillus > Pseudobacillus wudalianchiensis. The sequence goes on along the minus strand of NZ_MAYT01000023.1, from coordinate 492,874 downwards.
TATCGCTTTTTTGACGCAAACAAAGGACTTTATGCCAGTAGAGTTTCGTGAAAAACTGGGGAATCGTCTATATGGGTGTGATACGTGCCAAACGGTTTGTCCAGAAAATAAAGGAATGAATTTTCATTTACATGAAGAAATGGAGCCAGAGCCGGAGACAGTAAAACCGCTGCTTGAACCGTTGTTACAGATGGGCAACAAGGAATTTAAGCAAAGGTTCGGCTATATGTCAGGTTCTTGGAGAGGAAAAAAGCCGATTCAGCGTAACGCTATTATCGCTCTTGCCCATTTTAAAGAAGAAGAAGCACTTCCTTCTTTGATTGATGTGTTGCACAACGATGTTCGTCCCGTCTTGAGAGGAACTGCAGCCTGGGCGATTGCTAAAATCGGTGGAGAAAAAGCTCGCCAAGCGCTCGTTTTAGCGATTTCAGAAGAAAAGGACATGGAAGTAAAAGAAGAGATCGAGAGAGGAATCTCTTCAATGAAGTAACATGAATGGAGACCAGCCTGAATAGATATAGAAAAACGAACCGTTCAGGAGGACCTGTTCATGTATGAAGAGCTTCGACAGGAGATAGAGCGGCGTTTGCAGTCGCTCGTAGATGACAAAGCAGGGAATGAAGAGGAGAAATGGCTAAGAAAGAAAGAACTGTTAGATTCAAGAAATAGTAAAGTTATTAAAGCAAAAGCTTTTGGCCGGGTGCTTTCTCAAGAAGGAGAATGGACGCGTTATCTCGTTCATTTTAAATATTTAATTAAGCAGGACAGCTTTATCTATTTAGAGGAAGAGGTAGAAGAGCGGGCTGCCCGCATAGAAAACGAACAATTAGTGGAAGATAGGGAGACGAAGCGCCAGCCGATTTTTTTAGCAGCGGAAACGGAAGTGGCTGAGTTACCTGAGATGTTCGAGGAAAGACGAGCTTTTCATTATGACCGGCTGCAGGCGGTTCAATATGCCGAGCGTTGGTGGAATAGCTATAACCCTGCTTACCGGCAGTTTGCTGTTGATTGTACTAATTTTATTTCCCAATGCCTGCATGCAGGTGGAGCGCCCATGGCAGGCTATCCGGACAGGAGCCGTGGCTGGTGGACCAGGAGTAATAACTGGAGCTATAGCTGGACGGTGGCCCATGCGTTTCGCTGGTTCTTATCTTCATCGAAGACAGGCCTTCGCACTCAAGAAGTAGGAGAGCCGGAACTGCTGCAGCCCGGTGATGTTATCTGCTACGACTTTCAAGGAGATGGCCGGTTCGATCATTCAACGATTGTGACAGCGAAAGACCGGTATGGCATGCCGCTCGTTAATGCCCACACAACGAACAGCCGTATGCGTTACTGGAGTTATGAAGACTCTACCGCCTATACGGATGACATCAAGTATAAGTTCTTTCAAATTAAAGATCATTCTTCTTAAGTTTTTTTACTAGTGATATAATGAATAGGTTACAGCTTAAATATGAGGTGAATAATTTTGTCTATTAACGTAGTACTTTACCAGCCTGAAATTCCAGCTAATACCGGAAATATTGCTAGAACATGTGCGGCTACTGATACCGTTCTCCATTTAATCCGTCCGCTTGGCTTCTCAACGGACGATAAAATGCTGCGTCGGGCAGGCTTAGATTATTGGCAGTTCGTCACAGTGGTTTATTACGATTCTCTTGAGGAGTTTTTTGAGAAGAACGCCGGTGGAGAATATTATTACTTAACCAAATTTGGTGAGAACAACTACGCCAATTATGACTATAGCAGCCGTGAGAAGGATCATTTTTTTATCTTCGGAAGAGAAACGACGGGACTGCCAAAGGATCTGATTCATGCAAATAAAGACCGTTGTCTCCGCATTCCTATGAACGACAATGTAAGATCCTTAAATTTATCCAATACTGCTGCTATTTTGGTTTATGAGGCATTACGTCAGCAGAATTTCTTAGAGTTGAAATAATAAAAAGCACTGCAGTCAGACTGCAGTGCTTTTTGCTGTGTAAGAAAATAATGATTTCTTGGCATAGCCTTCGCTTTTCTTATATGATTATGCGCCTGGTTTGTCTTCGTATCCAGCAGTGAAAATTGCGGCAAGGAAGGCAATGATCACACCTAAAATGAGTAAGAAATTCATTTTATGTACTCCTTTCTTAAGAAGTCTTTTCCTGCACACTATTTTTATTATAGCTGAAAGTATTCATAATGAAAACGCCAACTTATTGCAAATTAAGGACAATCCATGATTCCGCTTTTCATTAGCATGTTCAGAGCTGTACGGGCATAGGATTTATTAATCGTTCTCTAATTACGCAAAAGCGGGAGGTCTATATGGATATCTTAAAAAAAATCGAACAATACCGTGAAGAGGAAGAAAAATTAAAGTGGGAAGGCACTTTTGCGGAATACTTGGATATCGTTAAACAAAAGCCTTGGGTGGCGCAGTCGGCTCATTCCAGAATTTATCATATGATTAAAGACAAAGGGATTGAAAAGGAAAACGGCAATAACAAATATAGCTTCTTTAGTACGGAGCTATACGGGCTGGAAGAGGCGCTGGAAAGACTGGTAGAAGAGTATTTCCACCCGGCAGCCAAACGGTTAGACGTTCGCAAGCGGATTTTACTGTTAATGGGACCGGTCAGCGGCGGAAAGTCGACACTTGTTGCGATATTGAAAAAAGGAATGGAGGCTTATTCCCGTACTGAGAGAGGGGCTGTTTACGCAATTAAAGGCTGCCCAATGCATGAAGATCCCCTCCATTTAATCCCCGACCATTTAAGAAGAGATTTCTATGAGGAATATGGTGTTCGAATTGAAGGAAATTTATCGCCGTTAAATATGATGAGACTTCAAGAAGAGTACAATGGTCGAATTGAGGATGTCATGGTCGAAAGAATCTTTTTCTCGGAGGACAAACGAGTCGGGATCGGAACATTTAGCCCATCTGATCCAAAATCCCAGGACATCGCTGACTTGACTGGAAGCATCGACTTTTCCACTATTGCGGAATACGGTTCTGAATCCGATCCGCGCGCTTACCGATTTGATGGCGAATTGAATAAAGCAAACCGTGGATTAATGGAGTTCCAGGAGATGTTAAAGTGCGATGAAAAATTCTTATGGCATTTACTGTCCCTTACTCAGGAAGGGAATTTCAAAGCGGGAAGATTTGCCCTTATTTCAGCGGATGAGCTGATCGTCGCTCACACGAATGAAACCGAGTACCGTTCGTTTATTTCCAATAAGAAAAACGAGGCTCTCCATTCGCGAATCATTGTCATGCCAATCCCATACAACTTAAAGCTTTCGGAAGAAGAAAAAATTTACGAAAAAATGATTCGTGAAAGTGATGTAGCGGATGTCCATATCGCGCCGCATACGCTAAAAGTGGCAGCGATGTTTACGATTTTAACGCGATTGAAAGAACCGAAGCGTGGAGATATTGACCTTGTTAAAAAGATGAGATTGTATGACGGAGAAAATGTAGAAGGATATAATTCAGCTGATGTTGATCAGTTGAAAAAGGAGTACCAGGATGAAGGAATGAGCGGAATTGACCCGCGTTATGTTATTAATCGCATTTCCTCAACGATCATCCGCAAAGAAGTTGCTTCAATTAATGCGCTTGATGTTCTTCGCTCGCTGAAAGAGGGGCTTGATCAGCATGCATCCATTTCAAATGAACAGAGAGAAAAATACTTGAACTTTATTTCTGTAGCAAGAAAAGAATACGACAATATTGCCAAGAAAGAAGTGCAAAAAGCATTCGTCTATTCGTATGAAGAATCAGCTAAAACATTAATGGACAATTATTTAGATAATGTAGAAGCGTATTGCAACAAAATAAAAATGCACGATCCGCTTACAGGAGAAGAGATTAATCCAGATGAGAAGCTCATGCGCTCCATTGAGGAACAAATCGGCATTTCTGAAAATGCTAAAAAAGCGTTTAGAGAAGAAATATTAATTAGAATTTCAGCTTACGCCAGAAAAGGCAAACGGTTTGATTATCATTCCCATGACCGGCTTCGTGAAGCCATTCAGAAAAAGCTATTTGCTGATCTAAAAGATATCGTAAAAATTACGACGTCTACGAAAACGCCGGATGAACAGCAGTTAAAGAAGATTAATGAAGTAGTCGCTCGCTTAATTGATGATCATGGCTATAATTCTGTCTCAGCTAATGAACTGTTGCGTTATGTCGGCAGCTTGCTGAACAGATAGAAGAAGAGGCAGCCGTTTTTGGCCGCCCTCTTTTTTCCTTTTCGACTATGTGCTTCTATATCTACTCTGTACAACTTTGCGCCTACGTGCATACGATAATTCTAAGGAAAGGAGAGATGATAGGAGATGAGTGAGCATCACGTGTCCCGTGAAAATTGGTCTCTTCACCGCAAAGGGTATGATGATCAAGAGCGGCATAAAGAAAAAGTGCAAGATGCCATTAAGAAGAACTTGCCGGATTTAGTAACAGAAGAAAGCATTATTATGTCAAATGGCGATGAAGTCATCAAAATTCCAATCCGCTCGATTGAAGAATATAAAATCAGATACAATTATGACAAAAACAAACATGTCGGACAGGGAGACGGCGACAGCCAAGTTGGAGATGTGATCGCCCGCGACGGCAGTCCTGCTGACGGTCCTGGTAAAGGCAGCGGTCCTGGCGATCAGGCGGGGGAAGATTATTACGAAGCGGAAGTTTCCTTCATGGATTTGGAAAAAGCATTTTTCAGTGAGCTGGCGCTGCCAAATTTAAAACAAAAAGAACAGGCGCCATTCACGGTAGAGGATGTAGAGTATAACGATATCCGCAAAACAGGATTAATGGGCAATGTCGATAAAAAGAAAACATTGTTATCCGCTTATAAACGCAATGCTTTATCGGGAGAAGCAAAATTCCACCCAATTTTACCGGAAGATTTAAAATTCAGGACATGGACAGAAGTTGAAAAGCCGGAATCAAAAGCGGTGATCCTTGCTATGATGGATACAAGTGGTTCAATGGGAGTTTGGGAAAAGTATATGGCGAGAAGCTTCTTTTTCTGGATGGTCCGCTTCTTGCGAACAAAGTATGAAACAGTGGATATTGAATTTATTGCCCATCATACAGAGGCGAAGGTCGTGAGTGAGGAGCACTTCTTCTCTAAAGGAGAAAGCGGAGGAACCATTTGTTCATCTGCTTACCGGATGGCGTTAGACCTTATTGAGGAAAAATATAGCCCTGACCGCTATAATATTTATCCATTTCACTTTTCAGATGGGGATAATTTATCATCCGATAACCTGCGCTGTGTCAAGCTTGTTGATGAGCTAATGAAGAAATCAAATATGTTTGGCTACGGGGAAGTGAACCAATACAATCGAAACAGTACATTAATGAACTCTTATAAAAACATTAAAGATAAGAGATTCAGGCATTATATTCTTAGACAAAAAGCAGATGTTTTTTATGCGATGAAAAGTTTTTTTGGAAAAGAAGAATAATAAAAAAGTACCTTATTGAGACAGAGAAGCGTTCAATAAGGTACTTTTTTGTTTAGTTTCTCCTGAACAGGAAATAAATAAAAATAGGAACCAATGAAGGAGAGAGTAAAAATGAACAAAGAGACGAACCAGCAGCAAGAAAATGAAAACCTTTCAATTGAACAAAAGGAAAAGAAAGCACGCGGAGAAGATATTGAACCGCAGCGTCAGGTGGACAAGCCGACGACACAATCTGATTCATAAATGAGAAATAGACACACATTAGAAACCTCTAAATGTGTGTCTATTTCTTTTAGGAGCCTTTTAAAAGAAGAAAATTGTGGGTATAGGACGAAAGAGTTTAATAAAAGGAGGATGCTTATGAAAGCTGTTACTTATCAGGGAGCGAAAGATGTACAAGTAAAAGAAGTGGACGATCCCGTTTTGCAAAAGAGGGATGACGTGATCGTACGTATTACGTCAACAGCGATTTGTGGATCAGATTTGCATCTTTACCAAGGAAATATGCCACTGCGTCCGGGTTACATTATTGGCCACGAGCCGATGGGGATTGTAGAGGAGGTTGGCCCAGATGTAACGAAAGTAAAAAAAGGCGATCGAGTCGTCCTGCCATTTAACGTTTCTTGTGGGCATTGTTTTTATTGCCAGCATGATATGGAGAGCCAATGTGACAATTCCAACCCGCATAAGGATACAGGAGGATATTTTGGCTATACAGAGCAATACGGCAACCATCCCGGAGGACAAGCGGAGTACTTGCGTGTGCCTTTCGGAAACTTTATGCCGTTTGTTGTTCCGGAATCATGTGAATTAGAAGACGAAGCGCTATTATTCATGTCGGACGTTCTGCCAACGGCTTATTGGAGCGTCGAACATTCAGGCATGAAACCTGGCGACACAGTAGTCGTTCTCGGAAGCGGTCCGATTGGGCTAATGACCCAAAAGTTTGCCTGGATGAAAGGAGCCAAGCGGGTGATTGCAGTGGACTACTTGCCTTATCGCCTGAAGCTCGCTCAAAAACTAAACAATGTGGAGGCTTATAATTTTTCGGAATACCCGGAAATGGGCCATCATATTAAAGAATTAACAAATGGCGGGGCAGATATCGTCATTGACTGTGTTGGCATGGACGGAAAAAAATCAGCGATTGAAAAGATCGAACAGAAGCTTAAGCTTCAAGGCGGTACGTTGAGTGCCATCAACATTGCGAAGGATGCGGTGCGAAAATTCGGGACTGTCCAGCTGACTGGTGTATACGGACTCATGTACAACATGTTCCCGCTAGGCAACTTCTTCGAAAGAAACATAACGATCAAAACAGGACAAGCTCCAGTCATTCATTATATGCCTGAATTATTTGAGAAAATTACGGCAAGCGAAATCAATCCAACTGAAATTATTACTCACATTATGCCTTTAGACCAAGCAGCACAGGCATATAAGATTTTTAACGATCATGAAGATGAGTGCGTAAAGGTAGTGTTGAAACCATAAAAAAGAAGAAGCCAAGTTTGGCTTCTTCTTTTTTATGGTTTAGTGAGGCAAAAAGGCAAGCTGATAAAAGAACAGGACTGCAAATACATAAACGAGCGGATGGACTTCACGGAATTTTCCGCGAACCACTTTTAACAGTGGGTAAGAAATAAATCCAAGCGCAATACCTGTTGCAATACTAGATGTTAAAGGCATGCTAAGAATAATTAAAAATGCTGGAAATGCTTCATCAAGCTCGTTCCAAGTAATTTTGGCTACGCTCTCCATCATCAGACAGCCGACAATAATAAGTGCTGGAGCTGTAATAGCCGGCAATCCGGATACAGCACCGACGAGTGGACCGAAGAAAGCAGCTACTGCGAACAATGCAGCGACTACGACAGTCGTAAGGCCTGTACGTCCACCAGCGGCCACACCAGTCGAAGATTCAATGTAAGCACTTGTTGGGCTTGTACCAAAGATAGAACCAGCAGTGGCGGCGATAGAGTCAGCAAGCAAAGCTTGACGCGCACGAGGCATTGTCTTGCCTTTCATCAGACCGGCTTGCTGGGCTACAGCGATCATCGTACCCGTCGTATCAAAAATCGTTACTAATAAGAAAGAGAACACAACAGCGTATAAATTATGCTGGATGACGTCTCCAATCGCAGCGAATGGGTTAGAGATGATAAGTCCTTCTGGAAGAGAAGGAGCAGAAACAATCTTAGTAATCTCCAGCTGACCCGTCAAGTAAGCGATGATGCTTGTAATCAGCATTCCAATAAACAAAGCACCGTTTACTCTCAGCACCATTAACGTAATTGTAATGGCTAGTCCACCTAGGGCTAATAAGGCTCCAGGGCTATGAAGATCGCCCAGCGCTACCAAGTTTGTCGGGTGATCTGCAATAATTCCAGTCTGGCGCAAGCCGATAAAAGCGATAAATAGTCCGATTCCCGCTGTGATCCCGTGTTTAAGATTATCTGGAATCGCAATAATTAATTTTTCTCGGAAAGGGGTTAAGGACAAAGCAATAAAAATAAGACCGGCAACAAATACAGCAGAAAAAGCTGTCGCATACGTAATCCCGCCGTGAGAACCGACAACGGAATAAGCGAAGTAAGCATTCATTCCCATGCCCGGCGCAATCGCAATTGGATAATTGGCCATCAATGCCATCCACAGTGTACCAATGATGGTAGCGATGATGGTTGCGGTAAATACTTGATCAAACGGCACACCAGCATCTTGGAGAATAATTGGATTTACCACGACAACGTATACCATTGTTAGGAACGTAGTAAGACCAGCGATTATCTCTTTTTTTGTATTTGTTCCATTTTCCTGTAATTTGAACATTGGAAACCTCCAAAATACGAACATTAAAAATCACACTTAATATAATATTCGTTTTGATCAGTGGATGCAATAGAAAAATAAAAAATGTCGAATAGTGTTAATAAAATTTCTTTTCCATTATTTAAGGTGGATTGAATGATTTGTTAGCCATCTTATCTTTTCAGTATCTTAATAGGGAAATCACGTTATACAGATTTTTGTTCATCTGGTGGATTAGAAGAGCTGATTGCTGTAGACTGTGAGAGAATGCATGATACGATATTCAACAAGAAAAAATTTGCAAAGGAGAAATAACATGACTGGAAGCAAACAAGAGAAGATATTGATCATTTTAATGTTTGTTATTGCCTTTGTTCTGTTTTTAAATATAGTAAGGAAATATGTGTTTTAAAAAAGCTGTTCCGCGAGAGAGTGCGGAACAGCTTTTTATAGAAATAAGTCAAGAATAAAATAGGCCAGAGCGGCAATCGCAGCTGATATTGGCAAAGTGATGACCCATGTGATAAGCATGCGTTGAGCCGTTCCCCATTTAACGCCGCGAATCCGGTGAGAAGCACCAACCCCTAAAATTGAAGAGGAGATGACGTGTGTCGTGCTGACTGGCAAATGAATAAAAGTAGCCCCAAAGATAATGGCAGCGGATGTTAAGTCAGCTGCTACCCCATTAACAGGACGAATTTTCATGATTTTGCCGCCAACTGTTTTAATAATCTTCCAACCGCCTACAGAAGTTCCAATCCCCATTGCGGCAGCACAGGAAAACTGTACCCATAATTGAATATCGGTTGTGGATTGATAATTGTTAGCGATAAGAGCCATTGTAATAATCCCCATTGCTTTTTGGGCATCGTTCGTACCATGTGTATACGACTGAAGAGCAGCCGTGAATACTTGAAAGTGACGGAAACGACGATTCGTTTTCGGCAAATTGTTGTCCCTAAATACCACTTTAAATATGCTGTAGATGATATAGCCGCCAACAAAAGCAATAATTGGTGAAAGAATCAACGCTTGAATAATCTTAAAGAAACCACTGTAATTTAAGATCCCAACACCAGCAGCAGCAATGGCTGCACCGGCAATAGAGCCGATTAGGGCATGGGATGAACTGCTTGGAATTCCGTAATACCATGTAATCAAATTCCAGAGAATTGCTGAGATCAAAGCAGCTAAAATAACAGTTGAGCCATTTTCAAGCATGAATGGATCAACGATATCCTTTGTAATGGTTTTGGCTACCCCGGTAAATGTCATCGCTCCTAAAAAGTTCATCGAAGCGGCCAGTATAATCGCATGCCGCGGCTTAAGAGCTTTAGTGGAGACAGAAGTAGCGATCGCATTTGCCGTATCATGGAAGCCGTTAATAAAATCAAACGATAAAGCGCAAATAACAATTAATACGGTAATAATAAGTAGAGAATCCATAAATAGGGCGCTCCTTAAGCGTTTTTCATAATAATCGTTTCCAGAGTATTAGCTACATCCTGACAAAAATCGGCAATCTGTTCTAAGCTTTCATAGATTTCTTTTAGCTTAATCAATTGAATTGGGTCTTTTTCTGTGACAAATAAATGTTTAATGGACTGGCGGCGTATCCCATCGCACGCTGTTTCATAATCTTTGATTTTAATGACATGCTCGCGAATTGGCAGCAGCTTTTTCGTTTCGAGTAAATCAACAGCACGTTCAATTTCAACAGAACAGCCGCGGATGGCTTCAACGAATTTCAGCATATAGTCATCGACGTTGATGATGGAATACATTTCAAACATCGCCGCTGTTTCTTCAAGACCGTCAAGGACATCATCCATACTCATGGCCAACGCTAAAATGTCTTCCCGTTCGATTGGCGTAATAAAGGATTGATTTAATTCTTTAATCACTTCATGAATTAATTCATCCCCTTTTGTTTCGAACGTTTTCATTTCGTTGTAAAAAACTTTTAAGTCGCTGGCATTCTTTAGCTTGTAGTCAGCAAAGTAATCGGCACTTTCCTTCAAATTGACTGCAATTGAATTAAGCAAGATAGTGAATTTATCCTTTTTGTGTTTAAACAATTTGAAAAGCCTCCTAGTTATAAAAAATGGCTAACAGTACTATTTTACTTGAATAAAGTCGAAGAAAAAAGAGTTTGTCGAAAAAAGACGGAAAAATTATTTGTTTACACCTCCTCAAAGTCAAATAGTCGCGTCCCTTTTTATTTGACGGTACAATAAAAGGAAATGTGAAAGGAGGAATAAACATGAAAGTTGCTGCAAATCTACAGGATACGTTGACGCTGAATAATGGACTAGCGATCCCTCAAGTAGGTCTTGGTGTTTACAAAATGACAGATGAGATCGAAGCAAATTTTGCCATTCAATCCGCTCTTCGCATGGGATACCGTCTCATCGACACAGCTGCTATCTATGAAAATGAACAGATCGTCGGTGATGCCGTGAGAGCAAGCGATGTTAGCTGGGATGAGATTTTCCTCACAACGAAAGTGTGGAACAGCGACCAGGGATATGATCAAACGATGAAAGCATTTGAAACCTCGTTAAATAAGCTACAAACAAATTATATAGACTTATATTTAATTCACTGGCCCGGAAAAGATAAAAATAAATATCGGGAAACATGGCGGGCACTTGAGAAGTTATACAGCGAGGGGGCAGCTAAAGCAATTGGTGTCTGCAACTTCCAGATTCACCATCTAGAAGAACTGCTCGCTGTTTGCAATGAAGTACCTGCCATTAATCAAATTGAAAATCATCCATATTTAACGCAAGAGAAATTGCGAGCATACTGCCAGGAGAAAAACATCGTTGTCGAAGCATGGTCTCCCATTGCCCGGAACAAATTAGCTAGCGAACCAACGCTGAACCATCTAGCGAAAAAATATAACAAGTCAGTGACACAAGTTATTTTGCGCTGGCATTTACAAAATGGAACAGTAGTCATTCCAAAGTCTGTACATCCAGAAAGAATTAAAGAAAACAGTGAACTCTTTGACTTTGAACTTTCCCTTGAAGACATGAAAAACATCCATGCCCTAAACAAAGAAGAAAGATTCGGTCCTGACCCTGACCAATTTGAGAATGGGTTTTGATTCTAAAAGCGACAGGCGCTCGCCCAGCGCGATAGGCAACAAATGCTCTTCATCTAAAGAAGCGAAGAAACCGCTTCTTTAGATGAAAGTCCATGTGAATGGATCCCAAGTCAAAACCTTTTAATTAAAAAGAGGGCTGATATCATTTGGGATCGGTGCTCGGCAAGTAATGCTCTCTCCTGTGAAAGGATGCGGTATTTCAATTTCAGCCGCATGAAGAGCCTGTCTTTTTACAAGCGGCTTTCCTCCATACAAAAGGTCTCCTGCAAGAGGGTGGCCCATGGCAGAAAAGTGGACCCGGATCTGATGAGTTCGTCCAGTGGCCAGCTGACATTTTACGGTGGAAAGGTTGCGGCCGCTATCTTTTTGCATGACCTCATAGTAAGTAAGAGCTGTTTGGCCTGACGGAGAAACACGCCTTCTCGTAGGGTGGTGCCGATCCCTTCCAATTGGGTTATTGATCGTCCCTTTTCCTTTGTGAAGGATACCATGAACGGCCGCAATGTAAGTTCTTTTAATGAGGCGTTCTTCTAATAGACGGGAGAGCACCGTGTAGGCCGCTTCATGCTTTGCGAATAGCACAACGCCGCTCGTATGTTCATCAAGACGATGAATATGCCGAAGGAAACTATGCTCGCCGGATAGCTGTACATGGTAGGCAACAGCATTGAGCAGCGAACGGGTTTCTGTCTCGTCATTAGGATGTGTTTTGATTCCCGCTGGCTTATTCACCACAATTAAATGATCGTCCTCATATAAAATGTCTACTTCCAAAAAGGAAGGGGCAGGGATTTGTCCAGAAGAGTGGAATAACGGCAGCTGCAGCAGGTCCCCTTTTTGAAGAGGTGCCCGCCAATCCGCTATTTGCCCATTCAGCCGGATCGTTTTATCCATTCTCCATTGATGGATCATTTTTTTAGAAAGCTTCCACTTGTCTTTTAAAACAGAAGTAACCGTTTCTCCGGCCCATTCTGAAGGAATACTCAGCTCATAGATCTTACCTTTTCGATTCGTCTTATACAAAATGTTTCCCACCTTTTATGTATCTTACCCTATTTCACAAAATTACCAACGTTATTAAATAGGTTATATGTTATTCTTGAGTTATCTATCATGTCATTAATAGACGCAGCAGGGAAGGTGTTTTTTTGAGAGTAATAATTGCCTCCACTACCGAACAGGAAGAAATAATTAACGAGTTAGTTCGGCAGTTAAAAGAAGAGATTCTTCCGCTTTTTTTTGAGAAAGAAGAATTGCAGGCTATGTACAAATTAGGCATACTTCAACTGACGGATGATCATTTTCAGCTCTTCGGTACTCTCCAGGATGCTTTTCAAGTGATCTCCAGCCTCCAGACGATTATCTCCATTCTTGAAACAGGCGAGCCAGCTAGCCTGCCTTTACATTATAAGGAAATATTTGAAAAAAACACGGCACTTTTACAAAAGTTCGACATTCGTCTGCCTTTTTTTTTAAATCATTTTCACAATAAAAAAAGCATGGTCCTCGACTTATCCTGCGCTACACCCGCTAACATCTATTTGATTTGAGCCTTCTCTGTGATCAGAAGGCTTTTTTATTTTATAATTAAATTATTGAAGCAATGTTTTCTTTTTTATGATCTCTACTAAAGAGGAATATGGTTTTTTCAAGAGCCTTTTTATAAAGAATCCCCTGCCACTGAACGGCAGGGGAGCTGTTATTTCTCTTTATGGGTTTCAATAAATTGGTCGAACGTTTCTTTCGGCTGGCTGCCAACGAGACGTTCTTGTTCTACTCCGTTTTTAAAGTAAACGAGAGTAGGGGTTGATTGAATTTGATAGTCATCCCACCCATCTTCGAACTCAAGAAGGTTGAACTGATGGATCTCAGCATTTTTCTCCTTAGCAAGCGGCATAAGCACTGGAGTTGTATTTTGACAGTGTGGGCACGTCGGGCTGTAAAAATAAACGAAAAGATCTTCTCCATCTTCCAATTTCTTTTTTAAGTCGTCTGGTAAAATGAGATTGCTATAATTCGGATCATCTAGTTGCTTAATCGTTTCTGGATGCAATTCTTTTTTTCCGTAAGGATTATCTTTAGACGCTTCGTTTTGCTGATATTTTGTTAAAAAAACAATGGCTGCAAACAAAATTAAAATAATAGCCGCAAAAATAATAATTTTTTTCAAGTTAAGCAACTTCCTTTCTCTTAATAACGAGTAAGCTAGTTATGAAAATAATGATGAAGGCTGTAAGTGCCAAAAAAGGAATCGTTATAAAGCCGAACCAGTTAATATACATCCCTGTGCATGGAACTCTGCCGCAAGCTGGGGCTGTATTAGTAAAGAAATCAATCTTTTGGATCGCATAGTGATAAAGAGAAATACATCCTCCAACAGCTGAAAGAGTCAAGGAATAACGGGCAGCCGTTTCATCTTTCTTAATAATAGCAAGACCGAGAATCAAGACAAGCGGATACATTAAAATCCGTTGATACCAGCAAAGCTCACAAGGTTCATATTTCATTACTTCTGAAAAATATAAACTGCCAAGCATGGCAATAAAAGAAGCTCCCCAGGCAACGAAAAGCAGATTTTCTTTTTTCATACCTTCTCCTTTGTTATACAAATTTCTCTAGATGATTATAGTATTAATAAGGAAAAAAAGTAAACTAATCAGCCCTACTGCTGCAGCTGGTTATATGTACGTCAAAGCAGCCAGAAAGGGGGAAATCCTTTCTGGCCGCTGTCACTGGTGGAATTCCTCTAGGCTCTTAACGAATTGGCATACTCTACATAATGGAACAATGTATAAAAAGTTTTTTCCACAGCAGAATAAGAATTAGGGAATGAGCGAGCATGGAGAAAATGTTCAATTTTTTTCGATAGTAAATGGTCTTTCGTCCGGACCATTAATATAAGCAGGTTCGTCCAATCTGAGCGATGAACATAGTATAGTACGCGATCATAATCTGTATAATCCATTGCTTATCCACCCCTGTTAGAGGAACTATCTATAGTATGTGTTCCCCCCGAATAAAACTTCCTCTGTAAATACTGGGATAGCACCCGCTTCAAAATAGAGGAGGGATTCAGAGGAAAAGGGGGTATGACCTTTTGCTTTTTTTCATAAGTATTTGTTAAAGGGCAAAAGGGGGAAACAAAATGAATGAGGCAGAAATGAAAGACCTTCAGTATGCCATTGATGAGATTACGGAGATTGCGACGGGATTCGGTCTTGACTTTTATCCGATGAGATATGAAATTTGCCCGGCGGATATTATTTACACGTTTGGTGCTTATGGGATGCCGACTCGGTTTTCGCATTGGAGTTTCGGCAAACAGTTCTTCAAGATGAAGCTGCAATATGATCTTGGCCTTAGTAAAATATATGAGCTTGTCATCAATTCTAACCCGTGCTACGCTTTCTTGCTTGATACGAACTCCTTGATCCAAAATAAACTTATTGTCGCTCACGTGTTGGCCCACTGTGATTTTTTCAAAAATAATGTGCGCTTTCAGCAGACAAACCGCCATATGGTGGAAAGCATGGCAGCAACAGCTGACAGAATTCGTCAGTATGAAATTGATCATGGCAAGGAGACGGTGGAGAAATTTTTAGACGCTGTTCTTGCGATTGAGGAGCACATTGACCCATCACTTTTAAGGCGGCAGCTTTACTGGCAGACAGAAGAAGAGGAAATAGAAACAGAAAAGAAAAAAGGGCCGTATGATGATCTATGGTCACTGGATGAATCCAATACCTTTGAGTTAGTGCCGAAAAAGGCGAAAAAACTGATCCCGCCACGGCCAGAAAAGGATTTAATATTATTCATTGAACAATATAGCCGGGACCTTGAGGACTGGCAGCGTGATATTATGACGATGGTGCGAGAAGAGATGCTGTATTTTTGGCCGCAGCTCGAGACAAAAATTATGAACGAAGGCTGGGCTTCCTATTGGCATCAGCGCATTATCCGTGAACTTGATTTAACGTCGGGAGAGGCCATTGAGTTTGCTAAATTAAATGCCGGCGTTGTCCAGCCGTCGCGTACATCCATTAACCCTTATTATTTAGGGCTGAAAATGTTTGAGGATATTGAAGAACGGTATAATAATCCAACAGAAGAAATGAAACGCCGCGGCGTTAAAGAAGGATCAGGACGTGAAAAGATATTTGAAGTACGGGAAATTGAATCAGATATTTCATTCTTACGCAATTATTTAACGAAAGAACTTGTTCATCGAGAGGATATGTATTTATTCCAGAAAAAAGGGAAAGACTATAAAATAACTGATAAAGATTGGACAAACGTGCGCGACCAGCTCGTAAATATGAGAGTGAATGGCGGTTTTCCTTATTTGACGGTGAACGATGGTGATTATATGAAAGCCGGAGAGCTGTATGTTAAACACTGGTATGAGGGAGTTGAGCTGGACCTGAAATACTTGGAAAAAGTGTTGCCGCATTTGTATACGTTGTGGGGAAGAACCGTTCATTTGGAAACAATGGTGGAGGATCGTGAAATCCTATTTAGTTTCAGCGGTCATAAAGTGCAGCGGAAGTATTTATAACGAACGGGTGCCGGCTTTTCCGGCCGCCCGTTTTTTTGTGGTTCCTCCCTCTATTTGTTATTGCTTGGTTGTAGTTTTATTTTCAAATGGGAAGGGAAAGGTTTCTTGAAGCCAATTTCCGAAAGGAGAACAGAAAATGATGGGAATGGTTTTTATGATGCTGTATTTCTTAATTGTTGCTTTTGTGATTGAAATTTCCGTTATTCTCTTTAATTTAACTGGGCTGGAAGAAGCCGTTTCCCGTTATCAAGTCATTTCAATGCTGACAAACACTGGCTTTACTACAGATGAAGCGCAGTTAATTATTGATCACCCTGTGCGCCGGCGGTTAAGCATGTTTCTCATCCTATTCGGAGCTTTTTCACTCGCAGTGGTGATTTCTTCTATAACAAACATTTTATCGAATGATTTGCGTTTAAAAGAATTGATGGTTATTAATATAGTGCTGCTTGTTATTTTAATGATCGGAAAAACACCTTTTATTCGAGAGCGATTAAAAAAGAGACTCAACCGTGAAATGGAAAAGAAGCTGGAAATTTCCGAGTTGCCTATTAAGGATGCTCTGTATTTAGATGAAAATGATTTAGTGACAGACATTGTCATTAAAGAGGACTCTAAATTTATCGATAAGAAGGCGGCGGACCTTGTAGAACGGGATGAAGACATCAGCATATTGTTCATTAAGCGTGGAAAGGTCAACATTCGTAATCGATTAGATGAAGAGAAAATTCAAGAAGGTGATCAATTGTTTATTTACGGTAATCAAGAGGCGATTGAGAATAAATTCCTCGAAAAAGACGAAGAGTTAGACAAAAAGTCAGATTGAATTTTTAATCTATGGAAGGTTGATCACTGTATTGAGGACAAGCTGACTGACGGTGCTTAATAGGAAATGATAGTCAATCAGACAGCTCTTTACACGGAGCTGCCTGATTGACTATTGATTTCTTGCAAACGTTCCATGATCCGCCGCTTTTTATATAGCATAGTAGCCGTTTCGGCCACATCTAGAATAGCAGAACGATTTGTAAAAGCACCAAATACGATACCGGCAATTGGGACGAGCTGCATCATTTTTTTCCAGCCGAATTGATCACGGTACGTATAGACGACTTCGCGCCAGCCCTGTAATTGTGACATCATTTCTCTGCTGTGTCCCCGCTTTGAATAAAAGGCCGATAATTCATTTAAAATCGCTTTTTTCCCGACAACGTCTGAGGACGTAAATTGCAGACATTTAATAATGAAAATCCGCTCTTCCTTTTCTGTGGGATCGTAGCCGTAGGCAATCGCGATTTCTTGCAGTGTTTTCAGAGACAAGCCAAGCAGAAGCGGGATATCCGCAGCTAGAGTAAATAAGCCGCCGATCCCTGTTGAAGCTCCTTGAACGGTTGCCATGTTAGCACGTGATTTTTTTAACTCTTCGGCTATATGATTCATCTTCTCAAGCTTGATTGCCCCGACGTCTTTAACAGATTCAATTTTTGTTTCAGGATTAGCTTCTTGAATTTTCGTTAAGATGCTCTTTTCTTGAACGAGGTATTGTCCTCCTGTTTGAATAAAGTTCCCAATTTCATCAAGCAAAAGCGCGATTTTATTTTGAATGACTTTTGGTGTCACCTTATCTAGCAATTTAAAGGGGAGACGAGCAATCTTGTCCCAAACCCATAGGTGTTTTTGCTCTTGTTCCCACTTTTCGATCGCCGTAAGCTCCACTAATAACTGCTCTTTCGATTCCATTTTTATCCCACCTTTTTTATCTTAGTTAATGTACGGAGGCGCTGTAGGTAAAGTTTCAATAAACGAGTGCATCAGCAAATAAAAGAAGATTGTGAATTTAAATAGGCTGATTTACTTATTATTTATATTTTGATATAATTTTCGCAATTAAACAAAACTAACGCTTTTGTATAAGTTCAAGAATAGGGCTTGAACGTTTCTACCAGGCTGCCGTAAATAGCCTGACTACAAAGGATAGTGGAGATGTTTTTTGCTTATTCACTATCTTGTATGTCAGCCAGCAGCTTCCGTTTTTAGCGGAAGTTTTTTTATTGAAATTCCATATAGTGGAGGAGCGCACAATGAAACATTTTTTTGCTTTTCAGGAACGGGGCACAACCTATAAACAAGAGACGCTAGCTGGCATTACTACCTTTTTGTCCATGGCATATATTCTCGTTGTGAATCCAATCATTCTTAGTCAATCTGGTATGGATAAAGGCGCTGTTTTTACAGCTACTGCTTTATCAGCTATTATCGGTTCTTTATTGATCGGCTTACTGGCTAATTATCCTATTGGCATCGCACCAAGTATGGGACTCAATACGTTTTTCACCTTTTCAGTCTGTATCGGCATGGGGATTCCTTGGCAAACAGCCTTAACAGGGGTCTTTATTTCAGGTGTTTTGTTCGTTATTTTAAGTTTACTGAAAATCCGTGAAATGATCATTAATGTGATTCCGCAAGACTTAAAGCATGCTATTGCCGGCGGTATTGGGTTTTTTGTTGCTTTTATTGGTTTAAAAAATGCAGGCATTATTACAGCGAACGAAGGAACCTTCATCGGGATCGGTGATTTACATTCTCCAACAGTATTACTAGCCATATTTGGCTTTGTTGTAACGGTTATCATGATGATGCGCGGTATCGGTGGAGCGATCTTTTACGGTATGGCCATCGCGACAGTCGTCGGGATGATCGCAGGATTAATCCGCGTGCCTCATGAAATTATTGGAGGCATCCCAAGTCTTAGTCCTACTTTTGGAGTCGTATTCTCTCATTTGCATAGCATCTTTACACCGGAAATGCTTGCGGTTATTTTCACCTTCCTATTTGTCGCTTTCTTTGATACAGCAGGAGCCCTTATCGCAATCGCAAGTCAGGCAGGTTTAGTAAAAGATAATAAAATTCCTAACGCTGGAAAAGCACTGCTTGCGGATTCTTCTTCAACGGTCGTTGGGGCTGTTCTTGGTACTTCTACGACAGCGGCAATGGTTGAATCAACGGCGGGCATTGCAGCAGGAGGAAGAACAGGCTTTACTTCTATCGTCATCTCAGCTTTATTTGCTGTTGCTTTGTTCTTTTCTCCGCTATTGTCTGTAATCACAGCTGAAGTGACAGCTCCTGCATTGATCATCGTAGGTGCTTTAATGGCAACCCAAATCAAGCATATTCGCTGGGATCGGGTTGAAGTTACTATTCCCGCATTTGTCACAATTATTATGATGCCGCTCACTTCAAGTGTAGCGAGCGGAATTGCTCTTGGCTTTATTCTTTACCCGATTGCCATGCTGGCAAAAGGACAAGCAAAAGAGGTTCATCCTCTTCTCTATGTTCTCTTTGCAGCCTTCCTTGCTTATTTTATTTACTTATAAAAAATCAAGCCTCTTTACCACTAGACATGACTAGGTAAAGAGGCTTAATTTAATTCATTGGTTAATTTTTTTACATGTTCAGCTAACTGATCACATACGATTTGATAAGCTGCCCATTTCTCTGTAGTATCTGCACAATGTTCTGGATTGGGAACATTCCAGCGAAGAACCTTTTTGTTGGAAGCTAGCAGGAGGGGAGGCTGCTGATCACGTTCAAAATCATAAATATTCACAATCAAATCCGCACTCTTGATGAGATGAGGTGCCAGCAGCTTTGGCTCTCTGTCTGTTATATCTATATTAACTTCCTTCATCGCCTCAATGAAAAGATCATTCTCTTGAACTGTCCGAAAGGATGCACTGATAAAGTTCAGTGAAGGTTCGTCCAACTTAGAGGCCCATCCTTCTGCCATGATGCTTAGGTCATTTGATGTAGAGAGAAATAAGATGTTTTTGTTCTCCATTCTTAAAGCCCCTTTGCTGTCAATTCTATTTCTTTTTTACCCCCTTTTTCTAAAATTATGCGTAAATAACAAAAAAATTAGTAAGCTTGTAACCGAAAGAACTAGGAAAAAAGATGTTCATTCGCTTTTTTAATGATGCTTAGCGTGCTCAATTGCTTGGGAAAGAAGGTCAATTACGTGTTCATCATCATGTGAATAAAATAAAGTCGTTCCTTCCCGGCGATATTTAACGAGCCGTAAGTTTTTTAAAAATCGAAGCTGATGGGAAACAGTAGACTGAAGCAGCGATAACTTTTCTGCAATGTCATTTACGGAGTGCTCCCCATTAAACAGCAAATTTAGAATTCGAAGCCGGGTTGGATCCGAGAGGGCTTTAAACGTCTGTGAAACAATAAATAAAGTTTCTTCATCTAGCTCGAGGCTCTTCTTTTTCATTGGTTTCCTCCAACATCTTTTTTTATCTATCGTACCAAATAAATAAAATAACTGTCATGAGTCAAAGTAAGAGAGCAAGCGTTTATAATTGCCAAAAAAGAGGTAAATGTAACTACATTTTCATTTTTTTGAATTTTATATATTTGTCAGTTATGATAGAATTTGTGCGAAATTACTGTATTTAGGGAAGGGGAACGGTGATGAAACTTACCGGGAAAATTATTATTGCTTTAATTGCTGGTGCCATAGTCGGACTGATGCTTAATCTATTCGCTCCAGGGGCATACAAAGTATTAGATCCTTATCTTTTTACTCCACTTGGCCGCATTTTTCTTAACCTGATTAGTATGCTTGTTGTACCAATTGTATTCTTATCTATTATTCTAGGAGCTGCAGGTCTTGGAGATCCGAAAAAATTAGGCAGGATTGGATTGAAAACGATTTCATACTTTTTAATAACCACAACTATTGCGATTATTATCGGATTAATCATTGCGGGTGTCGTACAGCCTGGCGAAGCAGGAGAATTTGATGTGAAAAACGCAGAATTCTCCGCTGAAGAAGCGCCGCCTGTAGGGGAGACACTGCTAAATATTATTCCGAAAAACCCTCTAGCCGCGATGACGGAAGGAAATATGCTGCAAATTATTGCTTTTGCTCTCTTTATTGGTCTTGCCTTAACAGCGCTAGGAGAAAAAACAAAGGGGATTCTTAATTTAGTAGAACAAGGCAATGATCTGATGATGTATCTAGTTGGATTTGTCATGAGGTTTGCTCCATACGGCACATTTGGCTTGCTTGCTTCAGCTATTGGCAGCCAGGGGTGGACGGCTATCCGGGCGATGGGGGTTTATATGATTTGTGTATTAGCTGCTTTATTTATCCATGGAATTCTAACCTATGGGGGAACGATTTTACTGCTGGCTAAAAAAAGTCCGCTTTGGTTTTTCAAAAACTTTGCTCCTGCTATGAGTGTGGCGTTTAGTACATCAAGCAGCAATGCTACACTCCCGATTTCTATGGAAGTGGCGCAAAAGCGTTTGAATGTGCCAAAGTCTGTCAGTTCTTTTGTCCAACCGCTCGGTGCGACGATTAACATGGATGGAACAGCGATTATGCAAGGGGTAGCTACAATCTTTATTGCTCAAGTATACAATATCGATTTAACGATGGGTGAGCTCGCGACTGTTGTGTTAACAGCTGTTTTAGCCAGTATCGGAACAGCTGGTGTGCCAGGGGTTGGCTTAATTATGCTGGCGATGGTATTAAGCAGTGTTGGCTTGCCGGTAGAAGGAATTGGTTTGATTCTAGGCATCGACCGAATTCTTGATATGACGCGGACAGCTATTAATATTTCCGGCGATGCAGCCTGTGCCGTTTACGTGGCAGAAACGGAAAAGAAAAGAACCATCAAGGCACAGCGAACAGGCGCTTAGTTAATAAAAACAGCAGGTGTGTCAAAAAAGGCACATTTGCTGTTTTTTATTTTACATTTCTTGTTCTTGTTGTATAATATCGCTATTAACAGCTTGTAAAAGCAAAAGGAGATAATTGTATATGAATCTCGGATTCGGAGAAATAGCTATTATTCTTATCGTAGCCCTGTTGCTTTTTGGACCTTCTAAACTTCCGCAGCTCGGCAAAGCGGCTGGACAGACGCTGCACGAATTTAAGCGTGGCATGAAAGGCGTTATGGAAGACGAAGAAGAAAAGAAATTAAAATAAAAATATATTAAAATAAAGGCTGACGGTACCTGACCGTTAGCTTTTTTTTGTAAAAAGATAAGTTTTTTCAACAGTTAATGTTCACGTCTGCATCGAAAATTAACAACTGGGTTTAATAGAGCTTTTTTGGAATGATATAAGTGAAGGTTTTTATGGGAAAAGTCGACATATGGATTTTATTGTAGGAAATACTTCTAATTACCACGTTCATCGAGGCGTTTTTACGTTAGAATTTAGTTGGAAATTGGCGATTTAAGGCCTATCAGTTATAATAAAACTCTCGTTGTGTCTAACCTAAGCGTTAAACAAAGACAAATAAAGGACGAGACAATAGTTAATTTCGCTCTTCGCCTTAAGGCAAAGAGGAATTTTGCTTATTCAGGAGGCAAGAAACAAAGATATGAATGCGATTAGCAGATCTATCAAAAATTTGTGGAGGAAATTTCATTTAACACAAATTATGATTTTGTTGGCGTCGGTTATTATTTTAGCCGGACTCGGATTTATCGTTTATTTTATGAAATCGGCGGATGTAGAAACGCTGAAAAAGGGATTGTCGCAATCGACTGTTCTTTATGATGTGGATGGAGAGAAAGCGAGTAAATTATCCGCTAACCGTTCAGATAGCGTACCGATTGACAAAATGCCAAAGTATCTACAAGACGCGGTTGTATCGATTGAAGATCATCGCTTTTATGAGCATAATGGTTTTGACTTGAAGGGAATGAGCCGGGCTTTTGTCAAAAATATGTTTTCTGGCGGTGTCGTGCAAGGGGGAAGCACCATCACCCAGCAGTTAACAAAAAATGCCCTTTTATCACCGGAACAAACGTATAAGAGAAAAGTGGAAGAGCTATTTTTAGCAATTGAAATTGAAAAAGTATACAAGAAAAAAGAAATACTGGAAATGTATTTAAATACAATTTACTTTGGCAGTGGAGCATGGGGTGTTCAGAATGCTTCAAAAAAATATTTCGGAAAAGATGTTGAAGATTTAAAGCTTAGTGAGGCGGCTATGTTAGCAGGGATTATTAAAGCGCCCTCTACGCTTGATCCCTATAAAAATTTGGACAAAGCGATCGCCCGCCGGAACGTTGTTCTTAGCCAAATGGAGAAGTATGGCTACATTACAAGTGAAGAAGCAGCAGGCGCCAAACAGGCACAGCCGCGTCTTGACGACGAGAGCGGTGACCCGTTAAAAGGCAAATATCCATACTATACAGATTCGGTCATCAATGAAGCGATTAACCGTTTTGGATTAACCCAGAACGATCTATTAACAAAAGGGTATCAAATTTATACGACGATGGATCAGGAAGTGCAGGCTGGTCTTGAGCGGGTGTATAAAAAAGATTGGCTATTTCCTGATTCCGTCAATGGGGATGATTCCCAAAGTGCCGCTATTTTGCTGAATCCAAAGACCGGCGGTGTGATGGCGATTGTTGGAAAACGGGGAGAGCATGTATTCAGAGGATTTAACTATGCTACCCAAATGCGGACTTCCCCAGGCTCGACTTTAAAGCCGCTTGCTGTGTACACACCTGCGCTAGAAGAAGGCTATGAGCCGACATCCATACTGCCAGACAAGCCAATGAAATTCGGGGACTATGAGCCGACTAACTACGGAGGGCATTACCGGGGAGAAGTAACGATGAACAAAGCGCTTGAAAAATCCCTTAATGTACCGACCGTATGGCTTTTAAACGAAATTGGTTTATCAAAAGGGTTGGATGCACTGAAGCGATTTGGAATCCCGGTTGAAGAAAAAGATAAAAACTTGTCCATTGCGTTAGGCGGCATGACAAAAGGGGTTGCACCTTTGCATATTGCTCAGGCTTATACAACCTTTGTAAACGATGGAATGCGTAAAGACAGCTTTTTTATCCAAAAGATTATTGGTCCAGAAGGTGAAATAAAACCGAAATGGATGCCGAAAGAAACGAAAGTGACAACAAAAGAAGTAACAGATAACATTAATGCTATGCTGTTAAACGTTGTAAAACATGGGTCTGGTAAGAAGGCAAGAATACCGGGAACTGAGTTGGCAGGTAAAACGGGCTCTACTCAAGTACCAATCAAAGGAGTAGTAGGGACTAAAGATCAATGGTTCGTCGGTTATACGCCGGATGTTGTAGGTACAGTCTGGATTGGTGTAGAAAATGCGTCTGCAAGCAACCACCTTGCTACAAACAGTTCTGAGGGGGCAGTGCCGCTATTTAAGGAGATTATGGAGGAGACTCTTCCTGAACTGGAAGGAACGAGTTTTGACGTAGATTCTATCGAAGAAAAGAAGCCAGAAAAGCAAGAAAAAAATTGGTTAGATAAAGCAATTGATAAGTGGAATGAATTATTCTAAAAGAGCTGTTCAAAAGCCATTCGGTCGTTGGCTTTTGGACAGTTTTTTTATTTAATACAAAATTAAAAAAGTACTGAAAGCGCTATCTGAAAGTATAAATAGAAACTTCTGGTTTCACATGCATAAATTGATAAAAAAAGCAACAGAAAAATTTTTAAGTAATTTCGAAATTTTTTTAAAAAAATAAAATGCGATGATATCAACCTTGTAAGCGATTGCATTTTTCTTAGGCTAAAAGTTAATAATTTTAATTGTCTAAAAATTTATTAAAAGGTGTTGACCTGTAGGAAAAAGCGAGATATGATTGACCACAACATAAACTTAATTTTCAGATTTAAGTGATAAATAAGAATTGAAATATTAAGAACAAAAGAGGACGAACCTTTCGTCGACAGTCTGAATTTCAAAACAGAAACTATCATCTTAGCAGTATACGCAGCTAGAGAACACCTGGAGGGATACTATGCGCAGCGACATGATAAAGAAGGGGATTGATCGTGCCCCTCACCGCAGTCTGCTTTATGCAGCAGGAGTGAAAACGGAAGATCTTCATAAACCTTTTATTGGGGTTTGTAATTCTTATATTGATATTATCCCAGGCCACGTGCATTTAAACAAATTTGCTGAAGTGGTGAAGGAAGCGATTCGCGAAGCTGGGGGCGTTCCTTTCGAATTTAATACGATCGGAGTAGATGACGGTATTGCCATGGGACATATCGGAATGAGATACTCACTGCCAAGCAGAGAGCTGATCGCAGATGCTGCTGAAACAGTTATCAATGCTCACTGGTTTGACGGAGTATTTTATATTCCTAACTGTGACAAAATCACTCCCGGGATGTTAATGGCAGCTGCCAGAACAAATGTCCCTTCTGTATTCGTCTCTGGCGGACCAATGGAGGGCGGAAAGACAAGTACTGGAAAACATCTTTCTCTCGTTTCTGTTTTTGAAGGAGTCGGAGCTCACCGTTCAGGAAAGATGTCAGCCGAAGAGCTGCTTGAAATTGAGAATAATGCTTGCCCAACATGCGGATCATGTTCCGGAATGTTCACAGCAAACTCTATGAACTCCTTAATGGAGATGCTCGGCATGACGCCGCCAGGAAATGCTACAATCGTAGCGACGTCTACTGAGCGTCATAAGCTGATTAAGCAGGCGGCTCATCATTTAATGGATTTAGTTAAAAATGATATTAAGCCAAGAGACATTATTACAAGAGAAGCGATTGATGATGCATTCGCACTTGATATGGCGATGGGCGGCTCAACGAACACAGTTCTTCATACGCTCGCGATCGCACATGAAGCAGAAATTGATTATGATTTAAAACGAATCAATGAAATTGCTAAAAAGGTGCCTTACTTAGCTAAAATCAGTCCAGCTTCCGATTATACGATGCAGGATGTTCATGAAGCAGGCGGCATTAGTGCCATTGTCAATGAACTTTGCCGCATTGGTGTCTTAAATAAAGAACGTATCACCATCACAGGAAAGTCAGTTTACGAAAATGTGAAAGACGCGAAAATTACGAATGAAGCAGTTATTCGTACAAGCGATAATCCTTATAGCCCTGTCGGTGGTTTATCAATCCTATTTGGAAATCTAGCTCCCGATGGCGGAGTCATTAAAGTCGGTGCAGTTGATCCTTCCATTAAAACATTTATGGGAGAGGCCATTGTCTTCGACTCACAAGAAGAAGCTCAGGCAGGCATTGACAACGGTACAGTAAGAGAAGGTCATGTCGTCGTCATTCGTTATGAAGGTCCAAAAGGAGGACCTGGAATGCCGGAAATGCTCGCTCCAACCTCAGCGATTGCAGGCCGCGGGCTTGATAAAAAAGTCGCACTTATCACAGATGGAAGATTCTCTGGAGCTTCAAGAGGAATTTCCATTGGACATATTTCTCCAGAGGCTGCTGAAGGCGGACCGATTGCCTTCGTTGAAAATGGAGATCAAATTATCATTGACTTACCAAATCGAACAATCAACGTTGTTCTAACAGAAGAAGAACTGGCAGAAAGAAAGAAAAACTGGGTGCAGCCAGAGCCAAAGATTAAAAAAGGTTATTTAGCAAGATATTCTAAGCTTGTTACTTCTGCTAACACAGGCGGAGTTATGAAAATTTAATGATTAAAGCGTTGACGAGGAAAAAGTTGTAAGCAACGGTATTCACAGAGAGCCGGCGGGGCTGAGAGCCGGCATACCCCTTACAACGACATCCCCTCTGAGTGCCGGTCTGAACGGAAACAATTAGGATCGGTCGAGTAGAATTTACTCGTTATCAAAAAGGACAATAATACATTGTCCATGAGGTGGCATTTGTGAAAATGTCATAAACCAGGGTGGTACCGTGAAAAGAGAAGTCTTTTCACCCCTGCGCTTAGTAGATTAGTAGGCGTGAGGGTGTAAAGACTTTTCTTTTTGTTTTTTTTACTTAAAGAGCCCAATCACTCTTGCGATTTAGGAAAACAACAATTTGGAGGGAAATTGCATGAACGCAAAAGTAAAAACAAAAGCCAAACCGTTGACTCAGGCCATGAGTGGAGCTGATCTCTTTATTGAAGCACTGAAAAAGGAAGAAGTAGAAGTTGTGTTTGGTTATCCGGGTGGAGCTGTTCTTCCGTTATATGATGCCTTGTACAGAAATCCAATTCGGCACATTCTAGCCAGACATGAACAGGCTGCTATTCATGCAGCTGAGGGATATGCGAGAGTATCAGGTAAGCCCGGAGTAGTCATTGCCACTTCTGGACCGGGGGCAACGAACCTTGTGACTGGTATTACAGATGCTATGATGGACTCTCTTCCTCTTGTTGTCTTCACCGGGCAAGTAGCAACAGGAGTCATTGGAACGGATGCTTTCCAGGAAGCAGATGTAATTGGAATTACAATGCCAATCACAAAGCACAACTACCAAGTGCGTGACTTAAAAGAGATGCCAAGAATCATTCGGGAAGCTTTCCATATTGCAACAACTGGCCGCCCTGGCCCTGTTTTAATCGATATTCCAAAGGATATTGCTACCACATTAGGTGAAGATCCTGCATTTGTAACAGAAGTGAATTTGCCAGGATATCAGCCAAACACTGCGCCTAATGTTCTGCAGGTTAAAAAGCTTGCAGATGCGGTCGCCCAAGCGAAAAAGCCGCTTATCTTAGCGGGAGCAGGAGTTATTCATGCACATGCTTCAGAACAGCTGCTTTCCTTTGCAGAAGAGATGAATATCCCGGTAGTCAATACACTTCTCGGCCTCGGTTCGTTCCCATCAGATCATCCATTATTCTTAGGAATGGGGGGGATGCATGGAACATACACAGCCAATATGGCGATGTATGAAGCGGACTTGTTGATCAACATTGGTGCCCGGTTCGATGACCGATTAACTGGTAACTTGCAGCACTTTGCTCCTGAAGCAACGGTCGCTCACATTGACATCGACCCAGCAGAAATTGGTAAAAATGTCGACACTCATATTCCAATCGTAGCGGATGCGAAAGAAGCGCTGGAGAAATTGCTTGAAACCGACTTAGTTGCACCAGATGCAAATGAGTGGAGAATCCAGCTCAAAGAATCTCAAAAAGAATTTCCGCTTTGGCACTCTGAGGAAGAAGAAGGAATTTCTCCTCAGCGTTTAACCAAAATGATCCATGATATTACAAACGGTGAGGCCATTGTTACGACAGACGTTGGACAGCATCAAATGTGGACAGCACAGTATTACGGCTTTAATCGTCCAAACCGCTGGGTAACATCAGGGGGTCTTGGAACAATGGGATTTGGTTTCCCGGCTGCCATTGGTGCGCAAATTGCTCATCCAGAAGATACGGTTGTGGCGATCGCTGGAGACGCCGGCTTCCAAATGACTTTACAGGAACTGGGCCTTGTTGCTGAGTTGAATCTGCCAGTTAAAATTATCATCTATAACAACCAGGCGCTTGGAATGGTTAGGCAGTGGCAGGAAGCTTTCTATGAAGAAAGATATTCGCAATCTTTAATTCCGTGCCAGCCGGACTTTGTGAAACTGGCTCAGGCTTATGGAATTAAGGGCTACTCTGTTACAACAGAAGAAGAGGCAGAAAGCGTGCTAAATGAAACATTAAATAGCCGTGAGCCAGTCCTAATTGATTGCCGGATTAAGCCGAAAGAAAAAGTATGCCCGATGATTGCACCAGGCAAAGGACTTCATGAAATGATTGGGGTGAAACCATGAAACGCACAGTAACTGTAACCGTACTGAATCAAAGCGGTGTGTTGAATAGAATTACCGGATTGTTTACCAAACGGCAATTCAACATTGAAAGTATCACAGTAGGCCCTACGGAAACAGAAGGCATTTCAAAAATGACTGTCATTGTTCACGTAGAGGATGAGCGGGTGGCAGAGCAGGTGCTGAAACAGCTTAATAAGCAAGTGGATGTGCTGAAAGTGACCGATATTACAGATCAAGCAGTAGTATCAAGGGAGCTCGCCTTAATTAAAGTATTAACAACACCGCAAACCCGAGCTGAAATCAATGTGATTATCGAACCTTTCCGAGCTACCATCATTGACGTGGCTAGAGACAGCGTAACAATTCAAGTTGTTGGAAACTTCGAAAAAATAGAAGCGATGATTGAGCTGCTTCGCCCTTATGGAATCAAAGAATTGTCACGTACAGGCCAAACAGCCTTAACACGCGGCTCTCAAAAACAGGTAACCGATTTGAAGCAATATTCAATCTTAAAATAAAACAAACAAATTTTGGAGGATGATGAAAAATGGCAAAAGTATATTATAACGGAGATATCAACGAGGCAGTTTTAGCAAATAAGAAGGTAGCAATCATTGGATACGGTTCACAAGGTCACGCTCATGCACAAAACTTACGTGAAAGCGGAGTAGACGTAGTAGTTGGTTTAAGACCAGGAAAGTCTTGGGATCAAGCAGAAAAAGACGGCTTTGATGTAAAGTCAGTTCGCGAAGCAAGTGCTGAAGCAGATTTAATTATGATCCTTCTTCCGGACGAATTCCAAACAGCTGTTTACAAAAATGAAATTGAACCTGAATTAAAAGCAGGCAAAGCATTAGCATTTGCTCATGGCTTCAACGTTCACTTCAATCAAATCGTTCCGCCAGCAGACGTTGACGTATTCCTTGCTGCACCTAAAGGCCCTGGTCATTTAGTACGCCGCACATACGAAGAAGGAGCAGGTGTACCAGGATTAATCGCTATCTACCAAGATGTTACAGGCCAAGCAAAAGATATCGCTCTTGCTTATGCAAAAGGTATCGGATCTGCCCGTGCAGGTGTATTAGAAACTACATTCCAAGAAGAAACAGAAACAGACCTATTCGGTGAGCAAGCTGTTCTTTGCGGTGGCGTATCTGCCCTTGTAAAAGCTGGATTTGAAACATTAACTGAAGCGGGCTATCAGCCAGAAGTTGCTTACTTTGAGTGTTTACATGAACTTAAATTAATCGTTGATTTAATGTACGAAGGCGGATTAGAAGGCATGAGATATTCTATCTCAGATACAGCACAATGGGGTGACTTCGTATCAGGTCCACGCGTTATTACAGCTGAAACAAAAGCTCGTATGGGAGAAGTATTGAAAGACATTCAAACTGGTAAATTTGCAAAAGGCTGGTTGCTTGAAAACCAATTGAACCGTCCTGAATTTACAGCTATCAATGCAAGTGAAAGCAAACATCCAATCGAAGTGGTAGGAAGAGAGCTTCGTGCTATGATGCCATTCGTAAAAAAACAATCTAAAAAGGAAGTGTCAGCCGGTGCGAAAGGTTGAGATCTTTGACACAACGTTAAGAGATGGAGAACAGACAGCAGGCGTTAACTTAAACACTCTTGAAAAGTTAGAGATTGCTAAGCAGCTGGAAAGACTCGGGGTCGATGTTATTGAAGCGGGCTTTCCAGCCGCTTCAAAAGGAGACCTTGAAGCAGTTAGGCTCATTGCTAATACTGTGAAAAACAGTTCCGTTACCGGTCTTGCCCGCTCTCATCAAAAAGATATCGATGCAGCCTGGGAAGCATTAAAAGAATCGGCAGAGCCACGTATCCATGTATTCTTAGCTACTTCACCTATTCACCGTGAATACAAGCTGAAGATGTCAAAAGATGAAGTCGTTGAAAGAGCTGTAGCAGCTGTTAAATATGCAAAAACAAAGTTTTCAAAAGTGCAGTTTTCAGCAGAGGATGCCTGCCGGACAGAGCCTGAATTTTTAGCTCGTGTAACAGAAGCAGCCATCGATGCTGGAGCAACGATTATCAACATTCCAGATACAGTCGGCTACATTACACCAAAAGAAATTAAAGAATTGTTTATGTATTTAAGAAACAATGTACCTAACATCAATAAAGCTATTTTGTCCGCTCATTGCCATGATGATCTTGGCATGGCAACAGCGAACTCATTGGCAGCAATCGAAGGAGGCGCCGGCCAGGTAGAAGGGACGATTAATGGGATCGGCGAACGCGCTGGTAACGTGGCGCTTGAAGAAGTAGCGGTTGCTCTTCATATCCGTAATGATTTTTACGGTGCAACGACTAACTTGAAGTTGAATGAAATTAAGCGTACGAGCAGCCTCGTATCTAAATTAACAGGCATGATTGTTCCGGCAAACAAAGCGGTCATTGGCGATAACGCTTTTGCCCATGAATCAGGCATCCATCAGGATGGCGTACTGAAAGAGAAAACGACTTATGAAATTATTACACCAGAGCTCATTGGTGTGAAGTCTAATAGACTCGTTCTTGGCAAGCTTTCTGGCCGCCATGCTTTCAAAAATAAAGCAATTGAACTGGGCTTTGATTTAACAGAAGAAAAATTAAACGAAGCATTTAAGGCATTTAAAGACTTGGCCGACAAGAAGAAAGAAATCATGGATGAAGATCTTTTTTCCATCCTTGCTGATAAGCAAACAGAAGCAGTGGATGTCAGCCACTATGAGTTGAACAGCATCCAAGTTCAATATGGCACAGAGAACATTCCAACAGCTACGATTTCTGCTACGCTTCCGGACGGTACACAAGTGACAGAAGCGGCTACTGGTTCAGGAAGTGTTGAGGCGATCTATAACACACTTGAACGGTTGTTGGATGAGCCGGTTAAGTTACATGATTACAAAATTAATTCAGTCAGCGGCGGCCGTGATGCTCTTGCTGAAGTATATGTTCGAATTAAGCATAAAGGCATTGAAACAAGTGGCCGTGGTACAGCACAGGACGTTCTTGAAGCTTCTGCTCGCGCTTACCTCAATGCGGTTAATAGGGTGTTAACGTTAGGAGCACAACAGTCAGAAATACAGAAAGTACACATTTGATGTAATGGAGGGGTTAACGTGAAAAAGAATATTGCAGTACTGCCTGGAGATGGAGTCGGCCGGGAAGTAGTAAAAGGAGCTACTGCTGTATTGGAGGCAGTTGGACAACGATTTGGCCATGAATTTGAATTCGAATACGCGAACATTGGTGGAGCAGCCATTGATGAATCCAATAATCCACTCCCAAATGAAACGCTGAAGCTTTGTAAGCAAAGTGACGCCGTTTTTCTAGGAGCAGTAGGCGGGCCGAAGTGGGATAGTCTTCCTTCTCACATGCGCCCAGAGCGTGGATTGCTAGCTATTCGTAAAGAACTCGGTTTATTTGCCAACCTCCGTCCAGTTATCGGCTTTCACAGCTTGCTGCACTCTTCGCCACTCAAGCCCGAAATTGCAGAAAATGTGAATTTAATGATTGTGCGTGAACTAACTGGCGGTTTGTACTTTGGAAAACCGAGTGAACGCAGAGGAGAAAATCAAGAATCTGTTGTTGATACGTTGCAATATACAAGAAAAGAAATTGAGCGGATTGTCGAAAAAGCATTTGAGCTTGCTCTTATCCGTAATAAGAAGCTTACTTCTGTCGACAAAGCCAACGTATTGGAATCAAGCCGGATGTGGCGTGAGATCGTGAATGAAAAAGCGTCTCTATATCCGCAGGTAGAAGTAGAGCATATGTATGTAGATGCTGCGGCAATGAAGCTAATCAGCCGTCCAAAAGATTTTGACGTCGTTGTAACAGAAAATTTATTTGGCGATATTTTAAGCGATGAAGCTTCTATGATTACAGGTTCACTTGGCATGCTGCCTTCAGCGAGCTTGACAGAAGATGGATTTGGATTATACGAGCCGGTTCATGGCTCAGCACCAGATATTGCTGGGTTTAATAAAGCGAATCCAATGGCCATGATTTTGTCAGCAGCCTTAATGCTGAAATACTCCTTTAATTTACGGGAAGAAGCAGAGTCCATTGAACAAGCCGTTCAGGAAGTATTGAATGCTGGTTACCGGACTTCTGATCTTCAATCTGTCGGAAGCACGGTTGTCGGTACAGAACAAATGATTAACATCATTGTTCAGCATGTAGAAGAAGGCTCAGCTATTTCTTCTATCATGGGCGCTTATATGTAAGGTAAAAATCAAGGGACATTATTGACGAGGATTCCGTTTTTTCCACTAGGAGATCGGAATCCCTCTTTTTTCAAAAAGACTCTGTTAAAGGTGAGGGTTGTTTTTTATAGTTGATCTTAAAATCAACAACCAAGTATCACAGAGTCTTCAAAAAAAGACAGTGGGGGGGCTGTTGTATGGCACCAAAAACAATTATTGAAAAGATATGGGAACAACATATAGTACACAGAGAAGAGGGAAAGCCGGATCTTTTATATATCGATCTTCACTTAGTGCACGAAGTTACCTCTCCGCAAGCATTTGAAGGCCTGCGTATGAATAACCGCAAGGTGCGTCGTCCGGATTTAACGTATGCTACGATGGATCATAACGTACCAACGATTAATCGCCACATTATCAATGATCCAATTTCCAAAAAACAAATGACTACACTTGAGCAAAATTGTAAGGAATTTGGCATTGAATTAGCCGATATTAATCATCCGGATCAAGGGATTGTACACGTGATTGGTCCAGAGCTTGGTTTAACACAGCCGGGAAAAACAATTGTATGCGGAGATAGTCATACTTCTACACATGGAGCCTTTGGCGCCTTATCCTTTGGGATTGGAACAAGTGAAGTTGAGCATGTGCTTGCGACACAAACGCTTTGGCAATCCCGTCCGAAAACTTTGCAAATCAAGGTAACAGGCAAGCTTGGTTTTGGCGTAACCGCTAAAGACTTGATTTTAGCCGTTATTGCAAAATACGGCGTCAATGCTGGTACAGGCTACATTATGGAATATACAGGCGAAGCAATTCGTGAATTATCTATGGAAGAGCGTATGACTGTTTGTAATATGTCCATTGAAGCTGGGGCTCGTGCTGGTTTAATTAGTCCAGATGAGAAAACAGTTGAGTATCTACGTGGACGTCGATATGCACCGCAGGGAGAAGAGTTTGAGAAAGCAGCAGAACGCTGGCTGGCTCTTGCTACAGATGAAGGAGCAGAGTATGATCTCACACTTGAAATTGCTGGTGAAGACATTGAGCCGCAAGTGACTTGGGGAACGAATCCATCTATGGGAAGCGGCATCAGTGCTTCTGTTCCTAATCCTGAACAATTTGAGCGGCAGGCTGATCGTGAATCCGTTTCTCGTGCGTTAGATTACATGGATCTTCAAGCAGGTACAAAGCTAGAAGATATTCCTGTAGATTATGTATTTATCGGCTCTTGTACAAACTCTCGTCTTAGCGATTTGCGGGCGGCGGCTGAGGTAGCGAAAGGAAGACAAGTTCAAGAAGGAATTACAGCTATCGTCGTTCCTGGTTCACAAACAGTGAAGCAGGCTGCCGAAGCAGAAGGGTTAGATAAGATTTTTACGGAAGCTGGTTTTGAATGGCGCGAATCAGGCTGCAGCATGTGTCTTGCTATGAATGATGACATCGTTCCTTCTGGCAAGCGCTGTGCCTCTACTTCAAACCGTAACTTTGAAGGACGTCAAGGCAACGGTTCAAAAACACACTTAGTGAGCCCGCCCATGGCAGCAGCGGCTGCTGTTACAGGAAAATTCACGGATGTTCGCAAACTAGCCAAAGTTCATCAATAAGGGGGAAGAAGAATGGAAGCAATCAATAAATTTAATGGAATTGTCTGCCCTCTCAACCGTGTAAATGTTGATACCGATCAAATTATTCCGAAGCAATTTTTGAAGCGGATTGAACGGCAAGGCTTTGGCCAGTTCCTATTTCATCATTGGCGTTTTGATGATGAGGGCAATAAGAGAGAAGACTTTGTGATGAATCAGATGCAGTATGAAAATGCAGAGATTCTAGTAGCTGGAGAGAACTTTGGGTGTGGTTCTTCACGGGAACACGCTCCGTGGGCACTGCTCGACTACGGATTCCGAGTTGTCATTGCTCCTAGCTTCGCGGACATTTTCTATAACAACTGTGTAAAAAATGGTATTTTAGCGATTCGTTTAACAGAAGAAGAAGTAAACGGAATTATGGAGAAAGCGCAGGAGCCGGGCTATCGCTTATTCATTAATTTAAAAGATCAAGACATTACAGATCGAAAAGGATTCACTGCTGAATTCGATATTGATCCTTACTGGAAAGAAATGCTTTTAAATGGTTGGGATGAGATCGCTGTTACGCTCAACCTTGATGAGGACATCCGCAGCTACGAACAAAAAATCGGAAGCGGCATTTAATTAAGACGATTCATTTGACAAAGGACTGCGGAGTTGCCGCAGTCTTTTTTTATTTTACTTGTGAAGGAGCTTGTTGCTTTCCGCTTCAATCAACCGGATTTATAAAGTTAGTGTAACCATATAGCCATGCCTATTTTAAGATAAATAGATAGAACGCTGAAGGTAATGAAGATGCTTTTGAAAAACACTCCAATCTAAGGGGACCAGTTTTTTATTTATTTCGGAAAGTTTAAAGGAATGATTTGCCTATAAACAGGGAAAAGTGATACAGGAGTATGAGATGAGGAGGAAGAAAAATGGAATTTAGAACGGAACGGGATACACTTGGAGAAATGAAAGTACCAGCAGATAAATATTGGGGTGCACAAACACAACGCAGTAAGGAAAATTTTCCAATAGGAAAAGAAAAAATGCCGATCGAAGTCACACATGCATTTGCTCAACTAAAGAAAGCAGCGGCGATCGCTAACGGACAGCTCGGCAAACTGCCGGATGAAAAAAAAGAAGCGATTGTCCGTGCATGCGATGAAATAATCGAAGGAAAATGGAATGAACATTTTCCACTCGTCGTTTGGCAGACAGGAAGCGGTACGCAGTCTAATATGAACGTGAATGAAGTTGTAGCGAGAAGAGGAAGCGAAATAGCCGGGAAAGATCATTTCATCCATCCGAACGACGACGTGAATATGTCACAAAGTTCGAACGACACCTTTCCAACGGCTATGCATATCGCTGCCTATCACGAGACAGAGAAGCGGCTAAAGCCGGCTCTATTGCAGTTTAAGAAAACACTTGAGCAAAAAGAAAAACAATATATGAATTTAATTAAGATTGGCCGGACTCATTTACAAGACGCGACGCCACTAACACTCGGCCAGGAAATATCAGGGTGGCGGGCTATGATTGATCGCAGTATGGAAATGATTGAGCAATCACAACAATACTTACTAAGTCTAGCTATTGGCGGTACGGCAGTCGGCACAGGAATTAACGCCGATCCTTCCTTCGGCGATAAGGTGGCTAAGCAGCTTGAAAAACAAACCGGATATCCATTTAAATCGTCTCCAAATAAATTCCATGCGCTTACGAGCCACGATGAACTTGTGTATTTTCATGGGGCATTAAAGGCTTTGGCAGCTGATATGATGAAGATCGCGAATGATGTGCGTTGGCTGGCGAGCGGCCCACGCAGTGGTATCGGAGAATTGACGATCCCAGCCAATGAGCCGGGAAGCTCGATTATGCCAGGAAAAGTAAATCCAACACAGAGTGAGGCTATCACGATGGTAGCAGCACAAATATTTGGAAATGATGCAACAGTGGGATTCGCTGCCAGCCAAGGAAATTTCGAATTGAATGTATTTAAGCCTGTCATTATTTATAACGTTTTGCAATCGACTCGCCTTCTTGCTGATGGCATCCAATCATTTGATGAAAGATGCGCTGTTGGATTGGAAGCGAACGAGGAGGTCATCAAACAATTAATGGAACGCTCGCTAATGCTCGTGACAGCTCTTAACCCGCATATCGGTTATGAGAAAGCAGCTGAAATTGCTAAGCTAGCTCATAAAAAAGGCCTAACATTGAAAGAAGCAGCGATTGAAACAGGCTATTTAACGGCAGAACAATATGATGAGTGGATTGATCCAGCTAAAATGGTTAATTTATAAACAGATGAAGAGCCCCTGAAAGTTCAGGGGCTCAAGCCATTTTTATGAAATTGTAAAGCTAGCTTATCGTTGTAAACCGCTCATTTGTTGTTGAGCCATTGCTACAAGACGCTTAGTGATTTCTCCACCTACAGAACCGTTAGAACGAGATGTTGAATCTGCACCAAGTTGTACACCAAACTCAGAAGCGATTTCATACTTCATTTGGTCGATAGCTTGTTGAGCACCTGCAACTAAAAGTTGGTTGTTGTTGTTGTTGTTTGCCATGTTTTGTCATCTCCTGTTGTTTTATTTTGGCTGGACCTTTCTGGATTTGCACCAGTCCGCAGTTACTGCGTCCAGACTTTCTGGTTAGGTCCAATGATGGCTGCTGCTTGTATTACTAGTATGTTTGGATTCAAAGAGTTTATTCAAAAATATTGTGTGGGAATTTATTCCTGTTTTGTTTCGTGTTTGAAAGGTGTTTTTTGACCCAATATGCTATACTGATGATACATATTCTGTGTCAAGGTGAATGCATATATTCAGGAGAAAATGAGGTGTAATCATAATGGAATACAATCGTGATATAAAAAATCGTCTAAGCCGGATTGAAGGGCAAATAAGAGGTGTCATAAAAATGATGGAGGATGACAAGCACTGTAAAGAAGTAGTCACACAGCTGTCCGCTATTCGCTCCGCTGTAGATCGTTCTATCGGATTAATTGTGGCTAAAAACTTGGAAAGCTGCATAAGGGAGGCAAATGAAAAGGGGCAAAATGCAGAAGAAGCGATTCAAGAAGCAGTCAATATGATTGTTAAAAGCAGATAAAGCTGTACGACCGTGCCAGACTCCTTGCAAGGTTAACTGAAGGTTTCCGGCACGCACAGGACAGCTTTATTCATTCGGAGGCGTCTCTTCTGGAAAAGGAGCAGCTTCCTCGATATTAGAAGTAAGTGCTTCGTCTCTCATATGAACGGTGCCCCTTGATAGTCCTTCGTTGATCATTCTATCGATATCTATATAAGCTTGGTCTTTTCCTTCATATTCCGTATCAGGCAAAAAAGAAAGACCCTTCTGTTTTGGATCCACTACTGTACCCCCTCCTTTATACATAATATGCACGCAAAAGAGAGGAGTTATTCCAGTATTTTGGACTAGCTGTCATATACGTGATAAAGCATTAAATCATGAATTTGCTGTTCAAGCTGTTTACGGTCCGGCTCCTCTGGAATAGTGGAAAGCCACTCAATTGTTCCATCTTCTAGGTAATTTCCTAATAGACGGCGTTTTTGATAATAAAAAGAAAACGCCCAGCCAGGCAGATTTTTATCTTGATAAAGCGGTTTATATTGAAAATGTAGCAGCATTGTTTTCACCTCTTTTTTATCATACTTTAACTGCGACAATATTTGCTAATTTTTGCGAATTCCACTTATAATGAAAGAGCCGGCTTTACCGGTGATGAATGAATGGCAGGTGAACAGCACATGAATCTCTTTACATTAATTATCTTTATGGTGATCATCGGAGCAGCTATCGGAGCGATCACGAATGCGATTGCGATCCGCATGCTTTTTCGCCCGTATGATCCCAAATATATTGGCAAATGGAAGCTCCCATTTACACCAGGATTGATTCCTAAACGAAGAGGAGAGCTTGCCCGCCAAATCGGAAAAACCGTGGAAGAACATCTGCTTACGCCAGAAAGCATCGAGCGTAAGTTAAACGAACCAGATTTTCGCCGAGAGGTAACTGTCATGCTGCAAAAAGAAGCGAAGCCTCTGCTTGCGGCCGATCACACAGTAGCCGAACTTCTTGAAAAGCTTCAATTTAAAGAGGCTGAGCAAAAAACAGAGCGCTGGATTGAAAGCTGGATCGACAGTAAATATAACAGTATTAAGAGCGTTTATCTGCACCAGACAGTAAGAGAGTCACTCCCCACTGAATGGCTTGATACCGCTCAAGATAAAATCCCCGATATCTCTCGTTATATTTTAACAAAGGGGATTGATTATTTTTCGGGATTTGAAGGAAAGTGGCGGGTTAAAAAAATGACCGATGATTTCCTAGCTGAATGGGGCAAGCTTGGCAGCATGCTGCAAATGATTTTAGGAAACACGTCATTAGAAGAGAAAATCCAGCCAGAGATCATTAAATTTTTAAGCAGTCCCGGCACAAAAGACTTGCTAAATACCCTTCTTCAAAAAGAATGGGAAAAGCTGCTCGATTGGAAATGGGAGGATGTCTTAAAGCAGTTTTCTGATGAAAAAGCGCTGGCAAAAGGGAAAAGCTTTGTATTACGCCAGTTAGACTTGCCTTCTTTATTCCAAAAGCCAGTAGCTCATTTTTTACAGCCATTTGAAGAGAAAATTACGGAAGAAGTAATCCCGGCTCTAGTGGAAAAAGCAGGATCAATCATTGCATCCCGGATACCAGCCGTTATGCAAAAATTGCGGATTGGCGATATCGTTCGCGAGCAGGTGGAAACTTTTTCACTTCAACGGCTTGAGCAAATTGTATTGGATATTTCTCGACGTGAATTAAAAATGATTACCCTCTTAGGAGGACTATTAGGAGGAGCGATCGGGCTTATCCAAGGACTTATTGTCGGGTTATTATAGGAAAGTCTCGCCAACTTTTGCATAGTTTGATAAAGTGAAGGCATGTTGAAGATGAAGGAGGAAAAAAATGGCGACTAATTTATACGATCTGGCTTATGAGCTAGAAAAGGGATTGCGTCAAAGTGAAGAATATAGAACGCTTAAACAAATGTATGAAGAAGTGAATGCTAATGCAGAAGCAAGAGGCATTTTTGAAAACTTCCGCAATGTCCAGATGAGACTGCAGGAGAAGCAAATGATGGGCCAAGATATCACGGAAGAAGAAGTGCAGCAGGCTCAAAAAACGATGGCACTCGTTCAGCAGCATAGACTAATCTCGCAGTTAATGGAGGCTGAGCAAAGAATGAGCATGGTTATAGCCGATATGAATAAGATTATTATGAAGCCTTTAGAAGAAATGTACGGCTCTATAAATGGATAAATATGAAGTTTAGAGCAAGTGTCAAGCTCTCCTGTTAGCAGGAGGTGCTTGGCACTTTTATTCTTTCTTGTCTTTTTTATAATTAGTCCAATTTGGCTGTCACTTTTGAAAGCCTTGTTCTAAAGCCTGTTTCCTCTTCATAATTTTTAAAAAGGACAACATGAGGAGGGAACGAAATGGCGTACCGTTTGTTAGCAATTAATATAGATGCCTTCGCTGGTCAAAGTAAAAGCCGGATCACCAAGTCAACAAAAGATGCAATTCACTACGCTCGCAAGAAAAAAGTAACCGTTTGTTTTTATTCTAACCGTGAATTACCAACTGTAAAGAAGATGGCAAAATCTTTGCTTCCAGAAAGCTGCATCATCGCTCACAATGGTGCTTACATCGCTTCTGAACTGGATAAGCCGATTTATATTCAGCGGGTTAATGAAGAGTGTACGTACGAGATTGTCCAGTTTCTCGAATCATTTGATTGTCGGATTACTCTTTCCACTGAGAATTTTTCTGTCAGCAACAAAGGGAGGCTGCCGGCAACATTAGTCAAGCGCAGCATGTGGCAGCGAACGCAAAAGTTTCTTTATTCCCAGTATTTTGTTAATTTCTTATCGGAACATTTATTTGAGGAGCCAATCTCTCCTTTATCTATTCACATTACCTTTTTTAAACCAGGCGAAAGAGACGAAGTGTGGCAAGCACTGAAAAATATGTTTAATGAAGTTTCTTTCGTTAAAAAAGGAAATGATCAAATTGAAATTACTTCATTTGGAGTCACAAAGTGGAACAGTATTTTATATTTAGCGGAAAGAATGATGATCAACCGTTCAGAAATTGCCGTTATTGGAGTCGATGAAGACGATGAGGAAATTGTAAGGGAAGCAGGAATAGGGATCGTGATGGGGAATGCACCGGAAAATGTTAAGCAGGTAGCGGATTGGGTAACAAGAACAAAAGAAGATGATGGCATTTCTTATGTCATTAAAGAATTGCTGAGGCATCAAAGAAGAGTAGCAGAGGAAGAAGTGAATAAATTAGATTAAGCGGCAGAACAGTGCCGCTTTTTTTTATGGATTTTTTAAACAAAGTCTGTCTTGACCACAGGATAATGGATTCAGTATGCTAAAGGGAGGAAAAATAGAAAGGTGAATTAGTGTGTTAATTTATATAAAAGGATTGGAAGATGAACGATTCATACGGCCATTACAATTGATCGCCAACTTATTTTTTGAAGAGACGGAAATCCAGCTTGGAGACAGTTCTCATGATGAACTTAGTATTCATTTTTCCTTGAACAAAGAAGGAGAAATGATGAGTGCGGCCGCTGTTCTATCAGCCAACGGCAAAAACTATGAGGCTAGTTTTAAAAAAGCAGTCGATGCTGTAGATGAAAAAGAACAATTTAAACAACTAAAAAATATCGTTTCTCACGTATTTCTGCATGTGTTGCAGGATTATACGAAAATCACACAAAAGTGGGGCATCTTAACAGGGATGAGACCGACGAAATTGCTTCATAAACAGCATCAAGCCGAAGTACCAGCAGAAGAAGCAAGACGGAAGCTTCGGGAAGAATATATGATTACAGACGAGAAAATCGATTTAATGGAGCGAATTCTTGAGCGGCAGCTGACGATGGTGCCTGATTTATACGAAGTCAAAAATGAAGTCAGTGTGTATGTTGGTATTCCCTTTTGCCCAACGAAGTGTGCGTACTGTACGTTTCCAGCCTACGCTATTCAAGGGAAGCAAGGAAGGGTCGCTTCTTTTTTAAGTGGCCTTCATTATGAAATGGAGCAAATTGGACGCTGGTTAAAAGAAAAAGGAATTACAATTACCACCGTCTATTATGGAGGCGGTACGCCAACCGCTATTACGGCAGAGGAAATGGACGAATTGTATTCGCTTATGTACGAAGTATTTCCGGATGTAGAGAACATCCGTGAAATTACAGTGGAAGCAGGCCGTCCAGATACGATCACTC
Organism: Pseudobacillus wudalianchiensis; assembly: GCF_001685015.1. GTDB lineage: Bacteria > Bacillota > Bacilli > Bacillales > Domibacillaceae > Pseudobacillus > Pseudobacillus wudalianchiensis. Next base: position 451,253 of record NZ_MAYT01000023.1, on the reverse strand, counting down.
CAGAAAAGCTGAACGTGCTCAAAAAATGGAATATTGATCGCATTAGTATTAATCCTCAATCTTATACACAGGAGACGTTAAAAGCAATCGGCCGTCATCATACCGTAGAAGAAACGATTGAGAAATACCATATGGCAAGAGAGCATGGGATGAACAATATCAACATGGATTTAATCATCGGCCTTCCGGGGGAAGGCACAGCTGAATTTGCTCACTCCCTCGCTGAAACGGAAAAGCTGATGCCGGAGTCGCTGACTGTCCACACGCTTTCATTTAAGCGTGCTTCCGAAATGACACTAAATAAAGAGAAATACAAAGTAGCTGACCGAACAGAAGTGGAAAAAATGATGAACATGGCGGAGCAGTGGACGAAAGAGCATGAGTACGTTCCTTATTATTTATACCGTCAGAAAAACATTCTCGGCAATCTGGAGAATGTAGGCTATTCAAAGCCTGGTCAGGAAAGTATCTACAATATTATGATTATGGAAGAAGTACAAACGATTATTGGAATCGGCTGCGGAGCCGCAAGCAAGTTCATTGACCGGAAAACAGGAAAAATTGAACACTTCGCTAATCCGAAAGATCCGAAAACATACAATGAACGATTTGTAGAATACACAGAGAAGAAGATCGACAAGCTTAACAAGTTATTTTCATAAAAAGCCGGGCGTTCCCGGCTTTTTTTGTTCAGTTATTGTCGTAAAAAACAAGTTTTAAATGATGAACAAAGCTCAGCGAACGTGAAGAACAGGCAAGAAACGACAAACGAAGGTCAATAAGTGTAAAGAAAGCTGACCCAGTCTGTTAGATCAGCCTGTTCGGTTTATACGTGGAATAGAACGAGTTTGCCAAGCGGGGAGGTGCAGCGGTGCGTATGATCTTCGTATGCATATTGCTGCAGCAGCTGCTGGCCTCTTTCTTTAGCCTCTTCGTCATTTCTTGCTTCAAATGATTCATCCAATAACTTTTCTCCATTCTTTTCAAAGACCGTTAGTTTGTAAACCATCTTTTCCCCTCCCTGATAAAGGTGATTCACTTTTCATTTTACACAACTATTGCACTTTTCCAAATATTTTATAACAAAATAATTTTATGGAACTTTTTAGGTGTTGGGACGTATGTTTAAAAAGGGGAGTGATAAAAGATGCTTGTTTTAGAAAGGGTAACGAAAAGGTTTAACGAATTTACCGCCGTTGACAACTTGTCTTTGCAAATTCCGGAGCGGGAGCTGTTTGGGTTTCTTGGCGCGAACGGAGCGGGAAAAACAACAACGTTTCGAATGATTTTAGGCATTTTACAAGCAAACGAAGGCATGATTCATTGGAATGGTCAGCCAATTAATTACAAATCTAGTCCGCTCATCGGTTATTTGCCTGAGGAAAGAGGGCTTTATCCGAAAATGAAAGTAAAGGAACAAATTGTGTACCTAGCACGATTGCGAGGGATGGATAAGAAAGAAGCGGCCATTGAAACGGATCGTTGGTTAGAACGCTTTCACGTTCCTGACTATGCGGGAAAGAAAGTGGAGGAATTGTCAAAAGGGAATCAGCAGAAAATCCAGTTTATTTCTTCGGTGGTCCACAAACCGCAGCTGCTTATTTTAGATGAGCCATTCAGCGGGCTTGATCCTGTCAATGTGGAATTATTAAAAGAAGCAGTTGTCGATCTAAAAGAGAGCGGAACAACGATCGTCTTTTCGAGTCATCGAATGGAGCATGTAGAAGAGCTTTGTGAGAATTTATGTATGATGCACAAGGGCCGACCGGTCGTTCATGGCAGACTTCGTGACATTAAGCGTTCGTTTGGCAGGAAAAATGTATTTGTACAAGCTGATTTTGATCTTGGCTTTTTAGAGGAGATACGAGGGGTCTTACGGACAAAGAGAACAGCGGAAGGGATGCTGCTGCAAATTGATAAGGAAGAAACGTCTCAAACCATCTTCTCAGCTCTTCAAGAAAAGGGGTTTGTAACAAAATTTGAGTTAGAAGAGCCATCACTGAACGACATTTTTATTGAAAAGGCGGGGGCCTCTTATGACTAACTTTTGGATGATCCTTTCACAATCATACATAAACAAGTTTAAGACAAAGGCATTTATTATTACAACGGTGCTCGTTGCAGCTGTGATTATGATTGCCGGTAACATGGAGAAGATTTTTTCGTATTTTGATGATGAAGATAAGGAAATGAAGATTGCAGTGGTAGATCAAATGGGGGGGCTGTATGAGCCATTTAAAGGGCAGTTGGCGGCGATTACAGAGGATTTGACCGTCGTACAAACGGAGCAAACAGAAAATCAGCTGAAGAAGGAAGTCACAAAGGGAACGTACAAAGGCTATCTCTTGCTAAAAAGGGAGGCAGATGGTCTGCCAGCAGGAACCTATAAGGCAGAAAACATTGCCAACAGTGAAATTACTTCTGACATTCGGCAAGCGCTGCAAGCTCTTAAAACAATGGAGGTAGCGGGGAAGCTCCAGTTAACAAGTGAGCAAATCCAAATGTGGAATGCACCCGTTACATTTGATACGATTGCTCTTGCCAAAGGAGCTAAGTCAGAAGAAGAGTTAATGCAGGCACAAATTCTTGTCTATCTATTGTTGTTCTTTATTTATTTTTCAGTTATTATGTATGCCAATATGATTGCATCTGACGTAGCGATTGAAAAGTCTTCAAGGGTCATGGAAATTTTGATTTCGAGTGTGTCTCCAGTCAAGCAGATGTTTGCTAAAATCATCGGCATTGGCCTTCTCGGTCTCACTCAATTAGTGATTTGGTTCGCGATTGCTTACTTTACAATGACGAATCAGCCGAAAGGGTCACTCGTGAGCTCCATTGGGTTAAAGTCTATTCCCGTTACAATGATCGTATATGCGGTTCTCTTGTTTATTCTGGGCTATTTCTTGTACGCTACGATCGCCGCGCTGCTTGGATCGCTCGTCAGCAGGCTTGAGGATGTTCAGCAAATGATGACACCGCTGACGCTGCTTGTGATGGTCGGCTTCTTTATTTCCATGTACGGTCTTAGCAATCCAGAATCGCCATTTATTACAGCTACTTCGTATGTGCCGTTTTTTACACCGATGATTTTATTCGTCCGTATTAGCCTGCTTAGCATCCCTGTCTGGGAAGTCGTTCTTGGGTTTGGGGTTTTAGTGGCAGCTATTCTGCTTTTTGGAGTAATCGGGGCTCGAATTTACAAAGGTGGCGTATTAATGTATGGAAAGTCTAATTCATTAAAAGATATGAAAAAAGCATTGGAGCTGTCAAAGGACAATTGATTAGCCGTAGACTAATGGGAAAAGTGATTCCCAAAACTGTTATGTTATAATGATTTAACCAATATAAGGAGGGGAACAAATTGCAAGGGATTACCCATTATGAAGCAGGGCAGAGTGTAGAGGTTTACTTGTTAATTAAATCGGCAACAAAAAGTGTAGCGGTAAACGGCAATCCCTATTTAACGCTTATTTTACAAGATAAAAGCGGCGATATCGAAGCGAAGCTCTGGGATGCAAAGGAAGAGACAGAAAAGCAGTACCAGCCGCAGACGATCGTAAAAGTGAAGGGAGAAATTCAAAACTATCGCGGACGTATGCAATTAAAAATCCGTCAAATTCGCCCGGCTGGCCCGCAGGATGGAAAGCAGGTCAGTGAGTTTATTGAAACAGCACCGATCAGTCAGAAGGATATGGCGGATACCATTACTCAGTTTATTTTTGAAATGCAAAATCCTCATATTCAGCGTATTACCCGCTTTTTATTAAATAAATACCATACAGAGTTTTTAGAGTATCCGGCTGCTACAAAAAATCATCATGAGTTCGTTTCGGGTCTAGCCTATCATGTAGTATGCATGCTCAAGCTGGCAAAATCGATTGCGGACCTTTATCCGTCACTAAACCGTGATTTATTATATGCCGGTGTTATTTTACACGATCTTGGGAAAGTGATTGAGCTATCAGGCCCTGTTTCGACTGTCTACACAGTGGAAGGGAATTTGCTTGGTCACATCACGATCATGGTGAATGAAATTGGCAAGGCAGCGGAAGAGCTTGGAATCGAAGGAGAGGAAGTCACTGTTTTAAAGCACATTGTACTTTCTCATCACGGTAAGGCAGAATGGGGAAGTCCGAAGCCGCCGATGGTCAAAGAGGCAGAAATTCTCCATTATATTGATAATCTTGATGCGAAAATGAATATGCTGGACCGGGCGCTGGAGCGTACAAAGCCGGGTGAGTTTTCCGAGCGTGTATTTGCTCTCGACAACCGTTCCTTTTATAAGCCGCATTTTTCTTCTTAACATGTCCAAATTTGGGCATGTTTTTTTCTTTCCCCGAATACACTGTTTAACAAATGCGGATAAGAAAGGAGATTAGAATGACAATCCCATTATGGATTTATGCAGTAGTCGCAGGAATTTTTTTTAGCGCATTTATGACGATTAAAACATCAAGAGCGGAGAAGAAGATAGATGAGGAATTTATTGAGCAGGAAGGGCAGGTTTATATACAAAGGATGGAGAAAGAAAGAGAAATGAGAGCAAAGAGTTAAAAGGAAAGAGGCTGTTTGATAAGTGATCGCCACTTATCGGACAGCCTCTTTTAAGGTGTTTATTTTTCTTCTTTTTTACTCGAGTCAGATACGCCTTCGAAAGCACCTTTTAAGTCTTTGTCTTTGACTTCGACATCGGCCGCTTTCATTTCTTTATCTAACTTTTTCTGAATCGTTTCTGGATCCGCTTTAGATTTCTTCAATTCTTCTGTCATTTCAGCTTTCATTTCTTTAAATGGTTTTTTCGCTTTTTTGTCTGTCACTTCAATAATGTGGTAACCATACTCTGACTTGATCGGCTTGCTGACTTCGCCTTTTTTCAATGTATCAAGGGCTTTTGAGAATTCTGGAACGAACTGTTGACGTCCTTGGTTATCGACCCATCCAAGCTCACCGCCATTTTGTGCAGAGCCCGGGTCAGAAGAATATTCTTTAGCTAAGTCTGCGAATTTCTCGCCTTTCGCTAGCTTGTCCTCTACTTCCTTGGCTTTCTTTTCATCCTCGACTAGAATGTGACGCACTTTTACTGGGGCTTTCCAGTTATCGTAGTAGGCTTTTACTTCTTTATCTGTTACTTTTACATCAGCAAGGGCTGCTTTTTCTCGTAAAAGCTCCAGCTTTAGAAATTCTTTGAACCCTTTTTCATCAAGGTTATATTGAGCTAAGAACGCTTCGTATTGCGAGCCTAGCTGTTCTTTCGCTTTTTTAAGCTCTTTGTTCACTTCTTTATCGGATACTTCATATTTATCAGAAAGTACCTTTTTGTACATTACTTCCTGAAGCGCTTGCTCCATTTGTGGAGAGTATTTCTCCTTCATTGCATCGTACAGCTCTTGCTGTGTTACGTCGCCTGCTTTCGAAGTAGCAACGACATCATCATTTCCCCCGGCGCCGCATCCAGCCAGACCGACGGCCCCTGCAAGTAAAGAAGCAGACAGGATCCATTTTTTCATTTCTTAAACAACTCCCTGGTTTATCAGCCGGCTTTCATGCAGCAACGGCTTTTTCAATTTTTTGTACAGGTCATACTATATCATATTTTTTTGAAGCAGCCAAAAAATTCAATTCAAAAAAGCGAGAATGTGCCAGTTGTTTAGATGGATGAACTTATTAGATTTAAAAAAAGAAGCCAGCTTTTAAGCGGCTCCTTTTATGTAAAAAGTATTTCCACATAAGAGGAAATCAACAAAATCGTGATGTAGATATTAATCGTACGAAAAATTTTAGGGTGGCGTTCCTCCGGGATCTCTTTTTGAACGCAAAGAATATTGGTCATACGATTGATATTGTAGAGAATTAATGCTGAAAAAATAATAAATACGATAATAACGGAGATCACTCTATCCCCTCCCTTTTTGTTCAGATGTAATAAACATAACAAAAATTGTGTTAAAAAGATAGAAAAATAGCTAAAAGCAGAGAATGGAGTCTCTGCTTTACATCTCGAAAGTACTCATGAAAACAATGCAGCTCTTTTATTGCGGGATGAGAATTTCATATCCTCTGTCATGCTCCTCGATGACGGCATATTTCGGAGAAGCAGCCATTGCTTTTAAATAAAGCAGGTCAATGGCACACATACCCATATGGAAAGCAGTCAGCATCGTAAAGTAATGAATATAATGAGGGAACAACATTCCACAGATCAGCAAGGCTGGATTAATAGTAAAGAAAGGGAGCAGAAGGCTCACCATAAATGTTCTCTTAGGAACGGGCTGTTTTATATTAATCGAAATGATAGGCATACAATAACAAGTCATTTTGCATCGGCACTTCATTTGCCGCCAGTAATGCAAAATTGGTAAAAGATGAACAAGCTTATGCAGCGGATAAATGGCTAATAAAGCTATCAGAAAAAAATGAAAGTAACCTGAATACAAAGTTTTTGAAAAGAGCGATTGCATGAGAGCAAAGCTGAAGGAAAAGAACAGCATTGTCAGCAAAAGAGAATAGATCAAGATCTTATTCGTGCCGTATCTCCTTTCAAAATCAAATGTACGCCAGCATTTCATTGGAATCATCCCTCCGTTTGACGTTAAGACGTCCTATTGCCTAACAACTTTACGATGTGCTCAAAGAAAAATCAAGCCATTTTTTATTAAAAATAAGTAAAGTTTGCGACAAGACAATCAAAAGGGATGCCAGAGAGAGAAAGGAAGCGCTTTTCCGTTGAAAAGGGCTATTAAACTTTTTGTTCGATCTTTTTCTTTCGCAATCTTCCATCTTCTTCATCAAGGTCTTCACCAATATTATGCATAGACTTCTCAAATATGTCGACAAAGTCTTCGCCATAAATGTTTTTTACGATGGCCATTACCTCGATAAGGTCAGGAAATTTACCAAATAGTTCACGTAATGGAGCGCTGCCTGTGAAGACAGAATTTGCGGCAGGATCAAAGTTTTCCATTAGGTCCAGTAAAAGCTGTTCTCCCTGTTCAGTAATTTCTACATAAGTGTTTCGCTTATCGGTTTCTTTTTTAGAAAATCTTAAGTAGCCTCTTTCTTCTAGCTTTTTAGAAAAGTTAAAGGCCGTAGAAACGTGCATCACCCCAAATTTAGCAATATCAGAAATAGAAGCTCCTTTTAGGTGATAAGCAATCCATAGAATATGATGTTCGTTAATATTTAAGTCATAAGGCTTGATCCAGCGCTGCCAATCTTTTTCTATTGCTTTCCATAACGCTTTGCTTAATTGAGCCATTCTTTGGCTAAAAATAAGCGCTTCTTTCATTGAATATTGATGATTTGTCATTTTTGCACCTTCTTTTCCGAATTCTTTCACTCCTAATGAATAGTAAGTTACAGAGTCTATTAATATTATTATGCCAATAAAGTAAAAAATAATAAAGATATAAATTAACTAAATTTTCGAAAAAAATGGAGAGCCTTGGACGGCTCTCCATTATTTTCGAGCAGGCAATGCCTTTTGCAAGTCTTCTACTGTTTTTTGTACTTCCACAACGTCCTGCTGCAATTTTTGAATATTCGGCTCTGTGCTTTCCTTCCAGATACCAGCGCTCACTTTTAAGCCGTCTGCTACTTCTCCAATGTTGTCCTTGCTAACGTCTTTTAGATGGATAACAGCTTGCTTTACTTGTCCCGCTTCTTTCTTGATTACTTGTGCATTGCTCTTTAAGGCTGATTGAGCTACTTTTACTTTTTGTCTTGCTTCTTGACCTGATACGGGCGTGCTCAATAAAGTAGCGGCTGCCCCGACAGCTGTGCCGGTAAGCATACCGATTAATAATGATTTTGCGTTCATATTTTTCACCTCTTCTGATTAATGTTCTCGTTAAAAAACAAAATTCCTCTAATTCAATAGGGGACAGGTACATTGCCAGTTGGCAGATGCATAGTATGTAGGAAGACCCCGCTTTGTTATAGTTCCCTTAAGTAATCAAAAACAAACGATTGATTCTGGTTAAAGGAGTGGCATAGATGGAAGGCATCATCTTTGGACTATTTGCCCTGAGCTTTATCCTTTTGATCAGTATGATTCATCACATTCGATCGATATGGAGGCCGGGCATCTCTATGTCGAGACCTCTCTTAATCAAGAGGGCTCGTATTCTTGGAATTGCAGGGGGCTTTATTTTACTTATTGCCGTACTGTTGCTGTATAGGTAGAAATATACCAAAAAGACTCCTTTGTTTAAAAGGAGTCTTTTTGGACTGTTTACACTTGTTCAGCTAGACTAGAACGTTTTAGCACGGATTGTACGATTGGATAGATCACGAGCATGACAACGGCGTTTACAACCGAAGCAGGCAGAACAATCGTAACAAACAAAGCAGCAAACGGTCCTGGAAGGCCTACGATAACAAGGGCAGAGCCTAGGAAGACAACCCCAGAAACAATGGTGCCAACAGCCGTTAACACAGCTGATCCGATAGCGTTTTTGCTATATTTAGCAAACAGGATGAATAAACCATAGAAAACAAAAGCAGTGACTGGTTTATCAATCATATTAGGAATCAGTCCACCTGGAAAGGATGTTGTCAGGCCAGAGATCATTCCAGTTACAAGGCCGGCAAGCAGTACACTTTTCACGTTCGGGAACAGTAAAATTCCTAAAAACATCATCGTCAGCATCATGTCGGGCTTCATTCCAAGAAACAATCCTGGCATAACTGTGTGTAAAACAGCCCCTATACCTATTAATAGTGATAGGGTAACTAAAGATTTTGTATTCATTTCTCATCTCTCCTCTTCTCATCTCTTCTCGAGTTGACTTTTCCTGACGTGCGCTCATCGCCGCCAGCGAAAAGATAAAATAAGTATATCATATGAAATAGTACTAAGGAAGCTGAATATTCAGTCAATCACCAGTTCCTTTTAAATGTGAGCGGCGATTTCTTTTGCAATTTGCTGCAGATCTTCTCCTGTATATTCGCTATCATGTGTTTCAAAGACAGGGTGGAAACCGTCTTGGCGTCCGTAGCGTGGAATAAGATGAATGTGATAGTGGAATACAGTTTGTCCTGCTGTTTCACCATTATTATTTAAAATATTTAAGCCGTCAGGGTTATAGGCCGCTTTCAGTGCTTGAGCGATAATAGGTACCCGTTGAAACAAGCGGCTTGCTTCTTCCGGAGAAAACTCAAAAATATTTTTTTTGTGGGTCTTTGGGATGAGCAAAGTATGACCTTTCGTTACTTGGCTAATATCTAGAAAAGCGTACACTTCTTCGTCTTCATACACTTTGGCAGAAGGGATCTCTCCATTAATGATTTTACAAAAAATACAGTCGCTCATTTTTTTCATCCTTCCTATGTATAATTGTCAAAATTTTATCATAAAAGCGATCTTTATTAAATAGACAAGTATAGAGAGGGGTTTCTTAACAATGAGATTCTACGAATATTTTGTTAAAATACATGTATGACTTTATGAGAAAGGACGTTTTTTATGTCTTTATTAACGGTAGAGGGACTGGTTGGCGGTTATACTCGCAAACCGGTATTAAATGATATTTCCTTTTCGATTGGCAAGGAAAGTATTGTTGGTTTAATTGGCTTAAATGGAGCAGGAAAGAGTACAACGATCAAACATATTATCGGACTGATGGAACCGAAAAAAGGGAAGATTTCCATTAATGGCATCACGTTGCAAGATAGCCCGGAAAAATATCGGCGCCAATTCTCTTATATCCCGGAAACCCCTATTTTATATGAAGAACTAACATTAGAAGAACATATGAAATTAACGGCGATGGCGTATGGATTAACGGAGGAAGAGTATAACCGGCGCATTGGCCGATTATTAAAGGAATTTCGTCTCGATTCCAAAATGAACTGGTTCCCGGCTCATTTTTCAAAAGGCATGAAGCAGAAGGTGATGATCATGAGTGCCTTTCTAACAGAACCTTCGCTATATATCATCGACGAACCGTTTCTCGGTCTTGATCCGCTTGGTATTCAGTCCTTGCTTGAATGGATGAAGACGATGCGCGATAACGGGGCAGGTATTCTCATGTCAACGCATATACTAGCGACAGCAGAAAAATACTGTGATTCCTTCATTATTTTACATAATGGTGAAATTCGGGCGAAGGGAACCATTGATGAGCTTCGAGAACAATTTCAAATGCCGGGTTCTTCTCTTGATGACATTTATATTCAATTGACGAAGGAAGAAGAGCGATGAAACAAGTAGAGGAGTTATGGAAATCACGAATAACTGCTTATTATGCAGAACTGCGCAAGTACTTGCGCTATATGCTGAATGACCATTTGCTATTTGTTTTAGTGTTTGGGCTCGGTGCAGCGTTATATTACTACAGCGGCTGGATCAAAACACTAGATGAGACATTCCCAGCGCCGCTTGTCATGGCTGTTTTGTTGGGCGCTTTGCTGTCCTGGAGTCCTGTATATACATTTTTAATGAGGGCAGATACAGTGTTTCTGCTCCCGCTCGAAGAGAAAATGGCTCCTTATTTTCGTAAAGCTGTTTGGACAAGCTTCCTTTCTCAAAGTTACTTGCTAATCGCTGCGCTTGCTGTATTTATGCCCTTATATACACAAGTAAAAGGCGGTTCGATGAAGATCTTTTTCTTTTGGCTGCTTTTGGCCGCTATCATGAAAGTTTGGAACTTACATGTTCGCTGGCACGTGCTTAAGATACAAGAAAAAGAGAGCAGACAAATTGATTGGGGCATCCGATTAGCGTTGAACGTTTTGCTTCTTTATTTCATATTTTCAGGAGCATCGAGTCTCTTTGCGGTCGCTCTAGCCGTTGTTATGGCTGCCTATTATATGTATTTTCGTAACACAGCAAGAAAGATGGCACTGAAATGGGAAACGCTCGTTGAGTTAGAGGAAAAGCGGATGGCTGCTTTCTACCGTCTTGCTAACTTGTTTACCGATGTGCCTCATTTACGAGGAACTGTAAAGCGGCGAAAATGGCTGGACAAGCTGCTAGGCAAAGCTTCCTGTCAGCCGGCTGAAACATACACATACTTATTTCGGCGTACCTTTGTCCGGATGAATGAATTTTTTGGACTATACATTCGGCTTACCATCATTGCGGCCCTGATTATTGGTTTTAGCAGCCAGCCGATCTTGCAGCTCATTATCGCTTTATTGTTCATCTATTTAACCGGATTCCAGCTATTGCCGATGATTCGCCGGCATGAGACGAAGATATGGGTATCTTTATATCCTGTAGCCGCTGAACGAAAAAGTGCTTCATTGCTTCGTTTGATCAATCAGCTGCTTTTGCTGCAGGCCGTTGTATTTAGCTTGACGGCATGGGCAGGCCATTCAATAAGCCAGGCGGGCATTGTGCTGGCAGCTGGGGTTGTGTTTGCTCTGTTTTTTGCAAAAATGTATGCACCAGCGCGGCTTGATAAAATCGTTCGGTTATAGAGCCAGCAACAGAGCTGCGAAAGCAGTTCGCTAACAAAAAGACAGCCTGAAGTCGGTTTACACCGATTTCAGGCTGTCTTTTTGTTAGCGCCATGAGGCACCATTAATCATTCTCACTAGGAACTACATAAGTTGTCACATAAGAAGGACTAGAGAAAATGTGCGGTTGCTGATTGACACCTGCTTCCGGCTTTTTCGTTTCATGTGCTTGTTTGAACTCTTTAGAGTCCTTCCAGTTTGTGAATGATTCCCGGTCCTGCCACTGTGTTAAGATGACATACGTGTCTGAGTTAAGCGGCCGAAGTACACGGATCGCTATAAATCCCGGTGTGTTTTCGATCGCTCGTGCTCGACCTTTGAAACGGTACTCGAAAATAGGGCGTCCTTCATCTGTCACAGGGATGTTATTGCACACAACGAAGCCGTGATCAGCTAATTCCCCAGAGGTGTCAATTACCTCGTATTTACGCGGAGATTGAAAAATACTCTTCTTATTATTCGTTTCGTGTAGAAGGGTAGCCCCCTCTGCATTTTCCATTAAAATGATTTTTTCAGATGCATGTTTCTCTTGGAGAGTCTTCATGAAGTTATATGTACCCGTCGTAATAAAAATATACATGTCTCCACCTCATTCACTAATAGTTATTGTCTCTATAATATAATACTTTACACTTAGATGCTGCTCTCTAAACTACTGTACGAGCAGAAGAAAGGGCAGGAAGTCTCTTGAAAGAGGAGAAATAGCTGTTTTCTTTGGAGAATTTATGACATTTAAGAGTCCATGCTATACTTTTCTTCGTAAAAGAACTATAGTGTAAACGTATAAATAGATAGGATTCGTCGCTTATCTCCGTTTACGGAATGAATATAAAGTGATAGATCGATTTTTATAAGATGAAAGGTGGATGTGCAGCAGCTATGAGACAAATTAATGAAACATTTTTAAAAGCGGCAAAAGGGGAAAGGACAGAATATACACCAGTTTGGTATATGCGACAAGCAGGCCGTTCTCAGCCAGAATACCGTAAATTAAAAGAAAAATATTCCCTCTTCGAAATTACCCGCCAACCTGAATTGTGTGCTTATGTCACCAAGCTTCCGGTCGATCAATATAACGTTGATGCAGCCATTCTTTATAAAGACATTATGTCACCGCTTCCTTCTATAGGAGTAGATGTCGATATTAAATCAGGCATAGGACCCGTCATTGATAATCCAATCCGCTCTTTAGCTGACGTAGAAAAGCTAGGAGAAATTGATCCAGAAAATGATGTTCCATATGTACTGGATACGATTCGTTTGTTAACGAAGGAACAGCTTGATGTTCCGCTTATCGGCTTTGCCGGTGCGCCTTTTACACTGGCCAGTTACATGATTGAAGGCGGCCCTTCTAAAAACTACAACAAAACAAAAGCTTTTATGTATGCGGAACCAAAAGCATGGCAAGCACTGATGAATAAGCTGGCAGAAATGACCGTAACGTATGTGCGTGCACAAGTTAAAGCTGGAGCTCGTGCTGTCCAAATTTTTGATTCATGGGTAGGAGCTTTAAATGTAGCTGATTACCGTCTATTTATTAAACCGGTAATGGAGAGGATCTTTAGTGAGCTTCGGGAAGAGAATGTTCCATTAATTATGTTTGGTGTAGGCGCTAGTCATTTAGCTAAAGAATGGCATGACCTTCCACTTGACGTTGTGGGTCTAGATTGGCGTTTGCCGATTAAAGAAGCTAGAGAGATGGGAATTACAAAAACAGTACAAGGAAATCTTGATCCGGCTATTTTGCTTGCTCCTTGGGAGGTAATTGAAGAAAGAGCGCGTGCTATTTTAGATGAAGGTCTTGCTGAACCAGGACACATCTTTAATTTGGGGCATGGGGTATTCCCAGATGTAAATCCGGACACATTAAAACGCCTGACAAGTTTTGTACATGAATACAGTGCGGCAAAGAGAAAATAATGCAACAGAGGTGAGAGACATGACGAAGAAGAAAATGGGCTTATTAGTCATGGCATACGGGACGCCATATAAGGAAGAAGATATTGAACGGTATTACACACATATCCGCCGGGGCAGAAAGCCGACGCCTGAAATGCTTGAAGACTTACGTTCTCGCTACGAAGCAATTGGCGGCATTTCACCGCTCGCTTCGATTACGAGAGAGCAGGGAGAGAAGCTAGAGGAATATTTAAATGCAGCACAGAATGAGATTGAATTTAAACTGTATATCGGCTTAAAGCACATTGAGCCGTTCATTGAAGACGCTGTTCAGCAAATGAAAGCGGATGGCATTGAGGAAGCGGTCTCGCTTGTGCTCGCTCCTCATTTCTCAACGTTTAGCGTAAAGTCTTATAATGGCCGAGCTAAAGAAGAAGCAGAAAAAATTGGAGGACCTCTCATTACATCTATTGAGAGCTGGTACGAAGAGCCAAAATTTATTAATTATTGGGCGGAAAAGATTAAAGAAACGGTTGCTCAGATGTCTTCAGAAGAGCGCGAGAATTTCGTAATGATTGTTTCTGCACATAGTCTTCCAGAGAAAATTACCACAATGGGAGATCCGTATCCAAAGCAGTTAGAGGAGACAGCTAAGCTCATTGCTGAAGCGGCAGGCATTGCAAATGTAGAGGTTGGCTGGCAAAGTGCAGGAAATACTCCTGAGCCGTGGATTGGCCCGGATGTGCAAGACTTGACACGCGATTTGTTCGAACAAAAAGGCTATCAAGCTTTTCTTTATGTACCAGCAGGATTTGTGGCTGATCACTTAGAGGTTCTATATGACAATGATTATGAATGTAAAGTAGTGACGGATGAAATTGGTGCAGGGTATTACCGTCCACCTATGCCTAATGCTCGTCCAGAGTTCATTGAGGCTCTCGGTGAAGTAGTTCTGAAACATTTAGCAGCAAATACAAAATGATAAAAAGAAGGCGATGAAACTGTGCTAGGCGAAAAAAAGAGGGTTGTTGTCGTAGGGGGCGGAATTACAGGTTTAACCGTGGCTTACTACTTGCAGAAGGCTGCCAAGACCAACAAGCTTCCATTAGCTGTCACATTAATTGAAGCAACACCTCGCCTAGGCGGCAAAATCCGAACGGTAAAGAAGAATGGCTTCATTATTGAGAAAGGCCCAGACTCCTTTCTCGCAAGAAAAGAAAGCGCCATCCGGCTAGCAAAAGAGGTAGGATTGGGCGATCAATTAGTAAACAGTAAGGAAGGCCGTCCATACGTATTGGTGAATGGCAGGCTTCACCCGATACCTGAAGGGTCTATCATCGGAGTTCCGACAAAAATAACGCCTTTTCTGACAACGAACCTTTTTTCTGTTGCAGGAAAGGTAAGGGCAGGCGCAGACTTTTTTCTGCCAAAAATGGAGTTGAAGAATGACATTTCGCTCGGCGGATTTTTTAGGCGCCGCCTCGGCGACGAAGTGGTCGAGCACTTGATCGAGCCGCTTTTGTCTCGTGTATACGCGGGTGATATTGATAAACTTAGCTTAATGGCGACGCTTCCGCACCTTTATAAAGCAGGACAAGAGCATCGCAGCTTAATATTAGGAGCAAAACAGATAGCCGCTGTACTTGCTAATGAATCAGGCGGTTTTCTAACACTGAAAGCAGGGTTAGAAGAATTGGTAGAAGGAATTGAAGAACGGCTTGAAGGCGGTTCGGTTTTAAAAGGTATACGTGTAAAGAGGATTGACAAACGAGAAGGCGAGAAGTTTGTTCTGTCGCTAAATGATGGCGGAAACATCATCGCTGATGGAGTCGTTTTGGCGACTTCACACCTTACACTGCCTTTTATCATGCCGCAATACGGTTTTTTTGATTCTTTAAAAGAGATGCCATCCATGTCCATTGCTACGGTGGCGATGGCTTTTCCAAAAGAAGTTGTTTCGCGGCACATAGACGGAACAGGATTTGTCGTCTCACGAAACAATGATGTCACGATTACAGCCTGTACATGGGTGAATAAGAGGTGGCCGCATGCAGTGCCTAAAGGAAAAGCATTGCTGCGCTGTTACGTCGGCCGTGCTGGTGATGAAGCCATTGTTGATTTGTCAGACGCTGAAATTGAACAGATTGTCATAGATGATCTGAAAAAGGTCATTTCCCTATCCTCCAAGCCGGATTTTACAGTAGTAAGCCGCTGGAAACATGCAATTCCGCAATATACGATTGGTCATAAAGAACGCCTGGATGCGATTGAAGAGCAGATACGAGAGAACCTGCCGGGACTTTTTATTGCCGGCAGCTCCTTCAGAGGGCTCAGCATTCCAGATTGTATAGAACAGGGAGAAGCAGCAGCACAGCAAGCGGCAGCGTTTATTTCAAAATTATAACGAAAAGAGACGATTCTAGAGAGCATGTGCTTTTAGAAGTCGTCTCTTTTTTTGTAGTTCTTTCAATAACTTTTTCGTATGACTTTTCTTCAAAGGGAACAATAGAAATACTAAATCATAAAGGAGGTTCCCGCATGGAGAGAGATAAATTAGATATGAACGGTGAAACGACAAATTTACACATAAAAAGAGAAGCCAACGACCAAGTATTAGAAATTAGCTCAACTGGATATGGACTTGAATCCGTTTCAAGAAGAGAAGTAGCGGAAGGCAAAAACGAAATGGCTTCCCCTATGAAGGAGCAGCCTTTTGTTGAAAATAATCATGAATGAAAACGAGAAGCATAAGGTTGTGGAAGTGATCGATCCCGTTTTGAAAGAACGTATTCATAAAGAAGTAGACGGTCTAAAGTTTACGAAAAACTTCCGTTCGGCTACGGCAGAGGAGTGGTATATTTTTTTGCCAGGATTTGCGGCTGGACCAGCGGGCAGCGCAGCAGGGAAAGCGCTAATCCATTATAACCTTTACGGCAATCGAGATATATTTATTCATACGACGATTATCTTTGATGACCGGGCAATGGGAGAACCAAAGCTTTATAGGTTGGTTTATGCGCTTGCGGATGAAATAGTCAACCGGCTCGTTGGTTACGCGGATACATTGCTTTCTGTCCATGCTGGAGAGAACTCCTATGAAGCGGAATATCGATCACCTTAATAGAAGAAATGAAGCCATTATAAAGTAAAGGAGGGGAACAATATGGGAAAGTGGAATGAGCAAGCAGCTCCTAATAACAATATGGATGCGTCTGAAATAAAAAGGGCATTCAGGAAAAATCAGCAGGAGCATGTGGAGTTTTCAGAGGAATTAGCAGACGGAGGAGAAAGAAATAAAAGCTTTGAAGAACAGAAAGATAAAATGTAAGCTGATAGAGGCCAACTATTTCATTACAGTCTATAATGGTTCAGTAAAAGCGATGTTCAAAATAGTTTTACTTATCTTTTTAAATTCTGTATATGACTGTACAGAATTTTTTTTTTGCTTTCGTTTAAAGCTCTTGCTATCTTTAATTGTTTGCAGTATGATGTTTATATGAATTGACCAAATTGTTCATTTGGTCAGAATGGGGGGCAGGGAATGGCAGTTGACCGAAAAAAACAAATTGTTGAAGCGGCTACCAAATCCTTTTCACTCTTTGGCTACAAAGCGACAACGATGGACCAAGTAGCTAAGCTTGCTAATGTCGGCAAAGGGACGATTTATACGTTCTTTAAAAACAAGGAAGAATTGTTTGATGAAATTGTTCAGACGCTTATTATTGAGATGAGAGAAGCGGCGGAAAAAGCGATCGATCCTTCTAAGACATTTCATGAAAATGTCCATAGAGCTCTTTTTCAAATTCTCCAATTCAGAAAAAAGCATCAGTTAACGATTAAGCTGTTTCAAGAAGGAAAAGATATGGGAACCCCTGCTGTTCTCGAAGTGATGAATATGATGGAAGAAGCGATTCTTTCTTTTATCAAGGAAAAGATCCTGGTAGCTGTTGAAGCAGGCGAAATTAAGCCATGCGATCCAGAGGTCACAGCATTTATTATGCTGAAGCTTTATATTTCTTTGATTTTTGATTGGGAGCAGAGAAAAGAACCATTAAGTGAAGAGGATATTTCCCAATTGTTTGAGTTGTATTTATTTGAAGGGTTATCCATTTAAGGAGAATCCTTTTCTTTTACATTGAATTGACCAGATGAATAAAATGGTCACTATTATTACCATGGAGGCAATTATGAAACGATCTATGTTTATAGCAGAATTAAAAAATATTGCTGGCAATCGAATGTTATTCATTTCAATGATAGCTATTTTACTTATCCCCCTTTTATACGCAGGAATGCTTTTATGGGCCTTTTGGGATCCGTACTCACAATTAGATAAATTGCCGGTAGCTATCGTGAATAAAGATGCCGGTGCGGACTTTGATGGTGAAAAGCTAGCCATTGGCAAGGAATTGACGAAAGAACTGAAGAAAAGTGATGATTTTGATTTTCATATTGTGAGCGAGAAAGAAGCACAAAAAGGAATAGACAATCAAGAGTATTATATGCTGATCCAAATTCCAGCTGATTTTTCTGCAAACGCTACTACGCTGCTAGATGATACACCTAAAAAGCTAGAGTTGAAGTATGTGCCGAATGAAAGCTACAATTTCGTTTCTTCGCAAATGGGGACAACAGCCATGAAGGAAATTCGGGCTTCTGTCCAAAAGAGCGTGACAGAAACGTATGCAGAAACGATGTTTGATAAAATGAAGTCGATGGGGGAAGGCTTTGAAACGGCAAGCAAAGGGGCCGGAGAACTAGATGAAGGAGCAGGTAAGCTTTCTGAAGGAGCCGCCCAATTAAAAGAAAACTTAGCTATTCTAGCTGACCGCTCTGTACAATTTTCTGAAGGTATTTCAAAAGCCGGGAAAGGATCAAAAGAATTAGCAAATGGAGCTTCAAAGCTAAGCTCAGGGCTAGCACAGCTTGAGCAGGGTCAAAATAAGCTCACAGCCGGCAGTCAAGAGTTACAAAAAGGCACGAATGAATTAGCTTCTGGTCTTTCTAATTTACAAACGGGCCTTCACACCGTAGATGGAAAAATGACGGAGCTTAATTCCGGCACGGTTCAAATGAAAGAAGGCGTGCAGCAGTTTCAAAGCAAACTTCCTGAATTAACGGAAGGCACACAGAAGCTCTCAACTGGCGCTGAACAGTTAAATACCGGATTAGGGCAATTTGAAGAACAATTGATTGCTGGCATGAATGAATCAATGAATCAGCAATTAGAACAATACATGCCATTGCTGGAGAAAAAATTCTCTCCTGTAGAAATTGCACTCATTAAGCAAAAACTAAAAGAGCAGCAAAATCAAATGGCGGAGCAAATCAGAACGAATGTCGGTCAACTACAGGAAGGAAGCCAGCAGCTTGCTTCCGGTTCTAAAGCGGTTAATCAAGCCATTAGCGGACAACTTGCCCCTAATATTAAGTCATTAAATGAAGGCCTTGGGAAAGTACAAACAGGACAACAACAGTTACAAGAAGGCATCCATAAGCTAGCAGAGGGATCCGATCAATTAGCTGCTGGCACAGGACAGCTGCAGGCTGGAGAAGAGACTCTCACAAATGGCATGAATCAAGTAGGGGAAAAACTTTCTGATGCAAAAAATGGATCGGCAGAACTGGCAAGCGGAGCTGAATCATTAAATAGTGGTTTAGGAGAATTAAATAATGGCTCATCTAAATTATCAGAAGGAGCTGGAAAGCTGGCGGAAGGCTCTACGGAGTTAGAAAGCGGCTCAGTAAAACTGAAAGAAGGAACGAAAGAGCTGCATGATAAATTAGGAGAAGCGGCAGGCAAAGCAAACGAAGTACACGCAAAAGACGACACATACGACATGATGGCAGAGCCTGTGAAAGTGGATAAAGAGGTTCAGCATCATGTGCCAAACTACGGAACAGGTATTGCTCCTTACTTCTTGTCTCTTGGCTTGTTTGTCGGAGCGCTCATGTTAACGATTGTCTTTCCGCTTAGAGACCCTGCGGAACAGCCTTCGAGCGGCTTCCGGTGGTTTATCGGCAAGACGGGTATTATGTTCACTGCAGGAATAGCACAGTCATTGCTCGTTTCAGCTGTTTTATTATTTGGATTAAAAATAGAAGTACAGAGTGTACCATTGTTTATTTTAACGACGATGATTACAAGCCTGACCTTTATGGCGATTATTCAAATGCTCACAACGCTGTGGGGAAATCCAGGACGCTTTATAGCGGTGTTAATTTTAATTTTGCAATTAACCGCCAGTGCCGGTACGTTCCCATTGGAATTAATACCAAAGGCATTGCAGCCATTTAATTCGATTTTGCCAATGGCGTATTCTGTCCGGGCCTTTAAGGCCGTGATTTCCAGCGGTGATTTTCATTTTATGTGGACAAACGAACAAATCCTTCTTTCGTTTGCGGCAGTTTGTCTAGTCATTACCGCCCTGTTCTTTAAAAGGTTGTTTAAAAAACAATATGGTGTGCAGACGGTGGAAGAATAAAATTAAAAAAGCAGAACCAGCTCAAGGCGAAGCCGGTTCTGCTTTTTTATATAATATGGAATTGGAGGCTAAAGGAATAGAGACATCTTAAAGATCTTGAATGTCAGTACACTCATCACAAACATGGCCGTAGCACTCGTGCTGTTCCTCAATATAAGAGCCGCACTTTGCGCATTGTTTTGCCGGTAAGTTTTTGAAAAAGTCAACGATGTTTTTAACCATTTGATGTTTCCTCCTCATTTTTTGTTATATAACTGATATCTTATTTTTATTCATTGTATTATAACAGTATGTGCTAGTCAACCACTTTTCATTAAATTTTTTAACAAATCAAATAATTCATGAAGTTGAACGAAAGACATTTGGGGAATACAATACGTATGAAGATAAAATCTAATTGATGGAAAGGAGCCCTTTCATGAACGTTACGGTTATTGGCTGCTGGGGCGGCTATCCAAAAGTGAATGAAGCAAGTTCAGGCTATTTGTTTGAAGAAGGCGGATTTAAAATGTTAGTTGATTGCGGAAGCGGAGTTCTTTCGCATTTGCAAAACCATATACAGCCCGAACAACTCGATGCTGTTTTGCTGTCACATTATCATCCAGACCACGTAGCAGACATTGGTGTGCTGCAGCATGCTCTTTTAATCGGCAAACACCTAGGAAAAGATATTTCACCGCTGCCGATTTATGGGCACAAGGAAGACGAAGCAGGCTTTGCTGCTCTTACATACAAAGATCTGACAGTAGGAAAGGCTTATCAACCAGAAGAGAAGCTAGTCATTGGACCATTTACAGTAGAATTTCTGCGAACTGTGCACCCTGTGCCTTGCTATGCTATGAAAATATCCAACCACCGGCAATCTGTCGTTTATACAGCTGATTCTGCCTTTCAGGAAGCTTTTATTCCGTTTGCAAAAGGAAGCAGTCTGCTTCTGTGCGAGAGCAATTTTTATAAAGGGATGGATGGACAAGCAGCTGGCCATATGACAAGCACTGAAGCTGGAAGACTAGCACGCCTCGCAGAAGTCAATACACTCGTATTAACACATCTTCCGCATTTTGGGGACGTGGCAACCTTAAAAGCAGAAGCCGAGGAAGAATTTTATGGTACCGTATTACTGGCGGTAGAAGATTTAGAAATAGGATTATAATGGAGGAAAAGCCATGCTGTTTATCGACAATAAAGGAATAACCGATCCACGGGTTAATTTGGCGATTGAAGAATACGCAGTCAAATATTTAGATATCAACGAATCGTATTTACTATTTTATATAAATGAACCATCCATTATTATTGGTAAAAATCAAAATACGATTGAAGAAATTAATGTTGACTATGTGGAAGACAAAAACATTCATGTTGTCCGCCGCCTGTCTGGAGGGGGAGCGGTTTACCACGATTTAGGGAATTTGAACTTCAGCTTTATTACAAAGGATGATGGCGACAGCTTTCATAACTTCAAAAAGTTCACTGAGCCTGTCGTGGCCGCTTTACGTAAATTAGGCGTTGAAGCGGAAATGAGCGGAAGAAACGACATTCTGGCCAATGGATTAAAGATATCGGGCAATGCACAGTTCTCTACAAAAGGAAGAATGTTCAGTCACGGTACGTTAATGTTTCAAACTAACATGGATGATGTCGTCGCAGCCTTAAAGGTACGGAAAGACAAAATCGAATCTAAAGGAATTAAGTCTATTCGCAGCAGAGTCACCAACATCGCTGATTTGTTAAAAGAATCGATGACGATCAAGGAGTTTCGTCAATTTTTGTTGGAAAATATTTTTGAAGGCGAGTCTCATATTCCTGAGTATCACCTTGAGGATAAAGATTGGCGTGTAATTGAACAAATTTCACAGGAGCGCTATAAAAACTGGGATTGGAATTATGGAAAGTCGCCAGCGTTTAATATCCAGCGTTCTCATCGCTTTCCGGTTGGCCTTATTGATGTTCGGCTTGATGTAAAAAATGGCCTCATTCAAAGCTGTAAAATATATGGTGACTTTTTTGGAGTAGGCGATGTAGAAGAAATGGAGAAAGGCCTTACCGGCGTTAGATATGAAAAGAATGCTATTAAACAAGCTCTTGAGGCACTCGATGTACCTCACTACTTTGGAAACGTAACGAAAGAAGAAATTGCTGATTTATTATATTGATATGTAAAAAACTGCCATAGATAATGGCGGTTTTTTTCTTTTCTTGCAGCCTGGAAAAAATTGAATTATAATAAATATTGAAAATTCAAATATGAATGACTATTCATTCATATTTCACAAGGGGGAGTGGATGGAATGAATCTTTCGACGGCATTAGAACAGGCAGCTGCCAAACAAGGGGGAAAAGCGGCTTATCACTTTCTTGATCAAACCGCGACATATGAAGAGTTAAACATGGCAGTTCAGCGATTTGCATCCGGTTTAAAAACGTTGGGCATCGAACAGGGGGATCATGTTGCTTTAATTGCGGGAAACTCGCCACATTTTATTGTGGCACTTTATGGAGCTTTGCGGGCAGGGGTAACGGTTATCCCGATCAATCCTCTTTATTCACCTGAGGAAATCAGCTACATTGTTCAAAATGGCGATGCTAAAGCCGTCATTTTACTTGATATCCTAGTCCCGCTCGTGAATAAATTAGATGCTTCTTTGCCGTTAGTCGAGCATTACATCGTTTGCGAAACGAATGATGAACGGGTAAAAAGGGGGGAGCCTAAGCAATTTTCCATTTACGAAAAAATGAAAACGTTTTCTGAAGTGATCAATATTGGTCTTCTCCCATTCTATCCGCCGGTTGTAGACGAGAATGAAACAGCCGTCATTCTCTATACTTCTGGGACGACTGGCAAACCGAAAGGCGCAATGCTCAGCCACAAAAATTTATATTCCAATGCTCGTGATATCGCTTCCTATTTGCAATTTAGCGGAAAAGATCGAATTATTACAGTCCTGCCGATGTTTCATGTATTTTGTCTTACCGTGTGCCTCAACGCTCCGCTTATTAGCGGTGCCACGATGATTATTTTTCCAAAATTCAGCCCTAAAGAAGTATTTGCGCAGGCTAAGCACTATGAGGCAACAGTTTTTGCCGGTGTTCCAACGATGTATAACTTTCTCTATCAAGCAAGTGAGGGCCATTTGGAAGACTTTTCTTCTATCCGCTTATGCATTTCAGGCGGTTCCTCGATGCCAGTAGCTCTGCTGGAGAATTTTGAGAAAAAATTCAATGTAAGAGTTTCGGAAGGATATGGATTATCCGAAGCGAGCCCTGTAACAGCTTTTAATCCACTGGACCGACCTAGAAAAGCCGGTTCCATTGGTTGTTCGATTAGCAATGTAGAGAATAAAGTAGTGAATGAACTAGGGGAAGAAGTGCCAACTGGTGAAGTAGGAGAGTTGATTGTTTGGGGCCCAAATGTGATGAAAGGATATTATAAACAGCCCGAGGAAACAGATGCAGCGATTAAGGATGGCTGGCTGTATACAGGAGACCTTGCTAGACAGGATGAAGAGGGCTATTTTTATATCGTCGACCGTAAAAAAGATTTAATTATTGTGGGAGGATACAACGTTTATCCGCGTGAAGTAGAGGAAGTACTTTATAGCCATCAGGATATCGTAGAAGGAGCCGTTCTTGGTGTGCCTGATCCTAACTACGGGGAAGCGGTGCTCGCCTTTGTTGTCTCAAAAAATGAACAGCTCACGAAAGGAGAGTTAATGGAGTATTGCCGCAGTCGTTTAGCTGATTACAAACTGCCTAAAGAAATTGAATTTTTAACAGAACTCCCTAAAAATACGACAGGCAAAATATTAAGAAGAGCTTTAAAGAAGCAAGTATTAAAGAATTAAATGCGAGAGTGAAACTGCTTGGAAGAATACGAATCAGCTTCTTCCAGGCAGTTTTATTATGTAAGGAGTATTTACATGTTTCTAAGGGAATACGATTAAACTAGGCAAGAGACTTGTAAAAAAGTGCTCTTATTGCTCGCCTTTAGGACTTTTAGGTAAAAAGCTTGGGGGATAATTCTGTTTTTCTGTTCTAAGTGGACAACATATATATTAAATATAATAAGGGAGAAAGAAAGGAGTGAGGAGGACAGTGAAAAAGTGGGCCGTGTTTGCTTTAGTTGGATATGGATTATTTGCGCTGGCCATTTATTACTATTTATATGATATGGCACCTGGAGAAATCCCGGAAATTTATAAAGGGACAAGCGCTGATCCAGCTGTTTTCTTAACCGCGGCAGAACAGACTTTAGGAAAAGAATATTCAACGATCAAGAATTTTTTATTTTTTCTCGGTGTTCCATTTGAATGGCTTGTTTATTTCTTTATCTTAGTTTTCGGCGTTTCAAAGAAATTTGAGGAATGGTCGAAACAAACAGTGCGCTTTTCAGTTGGGCAAACGGCTATTTACTTATTTTACTTATCTCTGCTGACATTTCTGCTTGCATTTCCTCTTCAATATATTAGCTATCACTTTTCAAGAGTTTACAGAATTTCCGCTCAAACGTTTCCCCAGTGGATGAAAAATGAGCTTATTGATTTCTGGGTTAGCTACGTACTTATGTTTGTTCTTGTTTTTGTCCTCTATGCCTTGATTAAAAGGTTTAAGAAGAAGTGGTGGCTGGCTGCATGGGCGTTGTTTGTGCCGTTCACTGTGTTCATGATGTATGTACAGCCGGTACTGATTGATCCGCTTTATAATGACTTTTATCCATTAAAAAATAAACAATTGGAAACAAAAATTTTAAATTTGGCGGACAAGGCAAACATCCCAGCCGATCATGTGTATGAGGTAAATAAATCAAAAGAGACGAACGCCTTGAATGCTTATGTTACCGGGATAGGGGGAAATGCTCGGATTGTTTTGTGGGATACGACATTAAAGAAGTTGAATGAAGAGGAAGTCCTGTTTGTTATGGCGCATGAAATGGCCCATTATGTAAAAAAACACATCTATATTGGAATTGGCAGCTATCTGGCTTTTGCTTTTTTTGGATTTTGGCTCGCAGCCAAATGGATGGAGAGATGGGTTCGCAAGTATGGAAAGCAGCTGCATATTAAGGAGTTGTCCCAATTGAGGACCTTGCCATTGTTTCTGCTTGTGATTTCCATGATGGCGTTCGCTTCCAGTCCTTTTTCTAATGCTATTTCCCGATTTGAAGAGAAACAGGCTGACGCCTATGCGATTGAAATGACACGAGACAAGGAAGCAGCCATTAGTGCCTTTCAAAAGCTGGCACGAGAAGGGTTATCCGAAGTAAAACCTCCAGCGCTCGTAAAAATATTCCGATATGGACATCCCGCAATGGCAGAAAGAATTTATATGATGGAAACGTATCCGTTAGAAGTTAAAGAAGGAAAAAGGAAAGAAGAGAGGAGCGGTGCAAGCGCTCAAAAAAGCCGAGACTAACCCACAAGTATATGGCGCCTCTTTTAAAGAGGTGCCATATACTTGCCTTTCGTCGAGTCAGCCTCCGATCCAGTGTCTTATCGACATAAGGGGAGTTTAGTATTAAAGAGGAGTAGCTTTAAAGAAGAATTAATTAATGTTTAAATTTTTTCTCTAACTCATTTAACTTGGCTGATAATTCAATAAATAATTGGCGATTTCCTTCATCCAAGGACTGATCGATCGCTTTCATCAGCTTTTGTTTTTCTTGTTTAAACAAGATATCATTTAACAAGTTGTCAATGTAAGCAGCTGTTGCATTTTTGACTTGTTCACGCGGCATCGGGGACTTCATCATTTCGGCAAAGTAATTATTGTTTTCCATTTTCATCACCTCAGATACCTTTTTCTTATTATATGTGATACCCTGAAAGGAATCAACCAAAACTTTTAAAATATTTAGAAAAATTATTTTTTAAGAGAATTAATTAAGTAGGGTTCCCTTTTTCCGCTTTCAAGCTCTTCCATTAAGATGAAACACCTAGTTGTGGTAAAATAAAAAAAATCGAACGTCAGCGGATATAAGGGGTAGAACAATATGGATGTTACAAGCCTGAAAGAATGGTTTACGATTGAAAATATAATGGATGTCATTCAAAAATACGAATCATTTGGGCCTATTCCTGGTTTTCTTCTGCCATTAATTGAAGCTTTTTTGCCTTTTTTGCCTCTTGTTGTATTTGTAATGGCCAATGCCAGTGCTTTTGGATTGTGGTGGGGGTTTTTACTATCATGGGGAGGATCGGTTACTGGCGCCATTCTCGTGTTTCTGCTTGTGAGGAATTATGGGCAACGAAAGGTATTATCCTTTTTACATAGGCATCACCAAGTGAAAAAATTAATGAATTGGGTGGACCGCCATGGTTTTGGTCCTGTCTTTTTGCTTTTATGTTTTCCGTTTACTCCTTCAGCTGTAGTCAATATTGTGGCTGGTTTGTCTAATATTAGCATTAGGCAGTACTTGCTTGCGGTGATGGCGGGAAAAGTGGTCATGATTTTTACTATCAGCTTTATTGGCTATGATTTCTTTTCATTAATAAAAGAGCCAATACGTACGACGATTCTTGGTGTCATCATTTTCGTTTTGTGGGCAGTTGGAAAACAAATTGAGAGACACCTTAATAAGAAGGAAAAGAAAGAAAGAGCGAGAGGCTAAAGCAAGCCGCGCTCTTTTTTGAATTATCGTTTCCTTTTAAATTTTAGGAAGATGACAGAACGTATGATCTGTATTATGATAAAGGGATAGATCATGCAGCAGCAGGAAGAATGCCGGAAATTTACTGGAGGGAAAGAATGTGTCTGTCCAATTTATAATCGGCCGGTCAGGGACTGGCAAAACGAGACGAATGATTGATGAGATAAAAAATAACTTGATAGAAAAGCCGATAGGCGATCCTATTATTTATCTTGTGCCGGAACAAATGACGTTTTTATCTGAATACACGCTAGCATCGGACTTGGAGCTTGGTGGTATTATACGCGCCCAAGTATACAGCTTCACACGGCTTGCCTGGCGAGTGCTTCAGGAAACGGGAGGAATGAGCAGACAGCATATTACTTCCTCCGGCTTAAATATGCTCATTCGTAAAATTATTGAAGACAAGAAAGAAGACTTAAAAATATTTGCTGGTGCAGCTGACAAAAACGGGTTTGTCAGCCATGTCGAAAGCATGTTGACAGAGTTTAAACGGTATTGTGTGACGCCAGAAGAGTTAGCAAAGAAGCAGGAAGAGCTTGTACAAAGTACGGGTTCAAAAGCATTGAAAGATAAGCTCCACGATTTACAGACAATATACAGTGATTTTGAAGAAGCGCTGATCGGCAAGTACGTCGATTCGGAGGATTATTTGCGTCTTTTAGCAGAAGCAGCAGCGATCTCCGACTATATAAGAAAGGCAGAGATTTATGTAGATGGCTTCCACAGTTTTACACCGCAGGAACATGCTGTGCTTTTGCAGTTAATGAAACAGGCAAAGAAGGTGACCATCGCCTTAACTGTTGATGCTCCGTTTCGTTCGATGCCGCCGGAAGAAACACATTTATTCCGTTTATCTGGCGACACGTATGCCCGTGTATATGAGCTGGCATCGGAAAATGGCATACAAGTAGAAGAAGATATTCTTTTAACAATGGGAGAACGTTATAAGGAAGAAAGCTTAAAGCATTTAGAAGCATACTTTGATCGCCGTCCGCCTGTCCCTTTTGAACCGTCAGATAATCTTTGTTTAATAAAGGCGGCAAGCAGAAGAGCAGAAATTGAAGGAGTGGCGAGAGAAATCCGGCGGCTTGCTCGTGAAGAAGGATTTCGCTTCAAGCAAATGGCGGTGCTTGTCCGTAATGGAAAAGACTATCAGCAATTAATTGAAACGGTTATGCGAGATTACGATATTCCCTTTTTCATTGACCAAAAGCGTCCTATGATGAATCACCCTCTTATTGAACTGATTCGTGCTACGGTAGAAACCGTAACGAGTAACTGGCGGTATGAGTCTGTATTTCGTGCCGTAAAAACAGACTTGCTTTTCCCTATCAATGAAAATTGGCAACTACTCCGCGAGAAAATGGATCGCTTGGAAAACTATGTATTAGCCTATGGAATAAAAGGAAATCGCTGGACCGAAAAAGATAATTGGAAGTATCGGCGTTTCAGAGGGCTTGAGCAAATAAACAAAGTTCAGACAGATGAAGAGAGAGAAATAGAAACGGAACTAAATGAGGTTAGACGACTTATTTCTGAACCTATTTCTCGACTGGCCGGCAGACTGAAGAAGGCGAAACTTGGCAGAGAATTTGCTCAAGCCCTCTATTCTTATTTGGAAGAGCTGCATATTCCAGAAAAGCTAGAAGCGTTTAGCTTGGAAGCAGAAGAGAGAGGGGATCTTGTAACAGCAAGAGAACATAATCAGGCATGGAACGCCGTTATGGAGCTGCTGGATCAATATGTAGAAGTGCTCGATGATGAGGAGATGACGCTGCAGAAGTTCTCCGCCATCATGGATGCGGGACTAGAAGCGATGGAGTTTGCGATTGTACCTCCAGCTGCTGATCAGGTAACTGTGGCGAATCTAGAGCTTTCTCGTTTAAGTGAGGTGGAAGCGGCGTTTGTGATCGGGGTGAATGAGGGCGTATTGCCGGCGAAACAAATGGAAGACGGAATTTTAGCGGACGAGGATCGGGAAAGATTGCTGGCAGAGGGAATGACGCTGGCACTTAGCAGCAGGCGAAGGATGCTTGATGAAGAGTTTACTGCTTACCGAGCGTTTACGGTTTCAGCGAATCGGCTTTATGTCTCTTATCCTATTGCGGATAACGAAGGCAAAGCACTGCTTCCTTCTTTTTATATAAAAAGAATAAAAGAGCTGTTCCCGACGATGAAAGAGCGGCTATTTGTGAATGATCCGTCTGAATTAAGTGAAGAGGAGCAGTTGCAATATGTGTGCCATCCTGATCCGACGCTGTCATACTTAGCTTCCCGTTTGCAGCTGAAACGTTTCCATTATCCAATGTATGACTTTTGGTGGGATGTGTACAACTTTTACATCAATCATCCGCAGCAAAAGGAAAAAGCAGAAAGGGTATTATCTAGTCTATTTTATAAAAATGACACGACTTCACTAGATGAAGTAACGAGTACAGAGTTGTACGGAGAAGAAATACTGGCGAGCGTGACAAGGATGGAAATGTTTAATAGCTGTCCATTTTCTCATTTTGCCAGACATGGACTGAAACTTAAGGATCGAGATGTTTTCCGTCTGCAGGCACCGGATATCGGCAACTTGTTCCACGGAGCACTGAAATGGATTGCTGATGAGGTGGAAAGACGCGGCTTAAAGTGGGCCCAATTGTCAAAAGAACAATGTCGAAAACTATCAAGCGAAGCGGTCAAACAGCTGGCACCACAGCTGCAAAACCAGATTTTATTAAGTTCTAACCGCCACCTCTATTTAACTCGGAAACTGGAACAAATTATTTGGCGGGCTTCTTATGCATTGAGCGGACAGGCGAAAGCAAGCGGTTTTGCACCGGTAGGCCTTGAACTTGGATTTGGGCCAGGGGAGAAGCTGCCGCCTTTAGCATTCACGTTGAAAAATGGTGCAAAAATGGCACTTGCCGGCCGGATTGACCGGGTTGACCAAGCTGAAGGAGAGGATGGCATTTATCTGCGGGTCATTGATTATAAGTCGAGCGGCCGCGATCTGGATTTAACAGAGGTATATTACGGGATTGCGCTGCAAATGCTAACCTATTTAGATATTATTTGGACGTATTCGCCGCACCTTGTTGGAACAGAAGCCCATCCGGCGGGAGTATTGTATTTTCACGTGCATAATCCTTTTATCAGCAGCAAAAAATTGCTGACGCTAGAGGAAATTGAACGGGAATTATTTAAGAAATTCAAGATGAATGGCTTAGTTCTAGGGGAAGATGAAGCCCTGCAGCTTATGGATGCTAATCTGGGCGCAGGTGCTTCACCTATTATTCCTGTTGCTTTTACGAAGACCGGAAAGCTGGATAAAAGATTTTCCAAAACGGCTGACAGAGAAGCATTTAATGGCATGAGACAGCATGTTCGCCGCCTCTATCAGCAGTCGGGGGATGAAATTGTCAGCGGAAAGGTGAACATCGCCCCTTATCAATATAAAGAAAGTACACCCTGTGGCTTTTGCTCGTATCGTCCAGTTTGTCAATTCGATGATACGCTTGAAGAAAATAATTATCGGCTGATCGCACCGAAAAAAGACATTCTTGAAGAGCTAAAGAAAGGAGGAGAGTAAGCATGGGCAAGCTGATTATACCGGATAAGCCGAAAGATGTTTCCTGGACAGATGACCAGTGGAAGGCGATTACGGCGGAAGGACGGGATATTCTCGTTGCTGCGGCTGCCGGTTCGGGAAAGACCGCTGTTCTTGTAGAACGGATTATTCGTAAAATTACGACTGATGAAGCTCCTGTGAACATTGATGAACTGCTGATTGTGACTTTCACCAATGCAGCGGCTGCCGAAATGCGCCACCGTATTGGCACGGCCCTCGAAGCAGAAATGGAAAAAGATCCATCCTCCCATCTTTTGCGACGGCAGTTAACGTTGTTGAATAAAGCGCCAATTTCGACCCTTCACTCTTTTTGTCTAGAGGTGATTCGGAAATATTATTATTTAATCGATATTGATCCTGCTTTTAGAATTGCGGATGAGGGCGAATTAACGTTACTTCGCGAAGAAGTGCTTGACGACTTTATGGAGGAAGAGTACGGAAGAGAAGGCAATGAAGAGTTTTATCGGCTTGTTGATACTTTTTCCAGTGACCGCAGCGATGAAGAACTGCAAAAAATTATTCATATATTATATGATTTTGCCCAATCACATCCTCATCCAGACGAGTGGCTGAACGGGCTTTCAGAATTATATGATGTAAAAGAGGGGGCTGAAACGATTGACAGCCTGCCGTTTATCGAGATTTTAAAGTTTTATATCGGCCTTCAGCTGGAAGCGGCAGAAGAGATGCTGACAGAATGTCTTGATATGGTTCAAATGCCGGGTGGCCCCGTTCCGAGAGAAGAAATGTTTCTGGCCGAGCAGCAAATGGTTCGCCGGCTGCGTGAGGCTCTTCCTTCTTGGCAACACCTTTATGAAGAAATGCAGACGGTAGGCTTTAAGACACTAAAGAGCTATAAGGGCGAAGAATACGATGAAGAGCTGAAAGAACAGTCCAAGTACTTGCGGACAGAAGCTAAGAAGATCGTTGAAAAGCTGAAAGAAGACTTCTTTTCTCGTCAACCGGAAAGCTACGTAAGCAATATGAAGGAAATGAAGGACGTAATCGCTGCCCTGGCCCGTCTTATCCAGCGATTTACGAATAGATTTCAAGAAGTGAAGCGAGAAAAGGGGATTGTTGACTTTAGTGACCTAGAACATTTAACCCTCGCTATTTTAACAGAAGATGGACATCCTTCTGAAGCCGCATACGCTTACCAAGAGCAATTTAAAGAAATATTTCTTGATGAATATCAAGACTTTAATATTGTTCAGGAATCAATTATCCAGCTGCTTAAAAGCGGAGGGGAAGAAAACGGCAACGTCTTTATGGTAGGAGACGTAAAGCAGAGTATTTACCGTTTCCGTCAAGCCGAGCCTAATTTATTTTTAAGCAAGTATAGACGGTTTTCAACAGATGGCCATGACAGCGGACTGCGCATTGATTTAGCACAAAATTTCCGCAGCCGTGCTGAAGTGCTGGCTGGCACAAACTTTTTATTCAAGCAGATCATGGATATAAAAATTGGAGAAATTGAATACGACCGCCAGGCGGAACTAGTAAAGGGAGCTGCTTATCCAGAAGACAGGGAGTTTCCGATTGAAGTGGCGATTATTGATCAAGGAGCAGTCGGACAAGCAGAAGATTCCGACATGAAGGATGTAGCGCAATCTGAGCTGGAAGCAAGGTGGATGGCCGGAAAAATTAGAGAGTTAATTGAGTCAAGGCACCTTGTCTACGATCCGAAAACGGAAAAGGAACGGCCAATTGAGTACCGGGACATCGTCGTTCTATTACGGTCGACAACATGGTCTGGGGTGATTAAAGAAGAATTTAAACGGGCAGGTATACCGCTGCATGCAAAAGTTTCAGGCGGTTATTTTCAAACGATAGAAATTGCTGTGATGATTTCGTTGCTGCGCGTGATTGACAATCCATACCAAGATATTCCGCTGGCTGCTGTTTTACGCTCTCCAATCGTGGGCTGCACCGAGAATGATTTGGCTGCTATTCGGCTCGCTGCTAAGTCAGGCTCTTATTATGAAGCGGTGAAGGCGTTTGTCTCTAACCGTCCAGAAGCACGTTATGAGAAGCTGCATGAAAAAGTAAGCAAGTTTCTTGAGAAATTGTCAGGCTGGCGTTCGCTGGGCCGTCACGGTGCCTTGTCCTCACTTATATGGCAGTTGTATCATGATACTCATTTTTACGACTTTGTCGGCGGCATGCCGGGCGGAAAGCAGCGGCAGGCTAATTTACAAGCTTTGTACGATCGAGTGCGTCAATATGAGGAAACGTCTTTTCGGGGATTGTTCCGCTTTTTGCGCTTCGTAGAACGGATGCAGGAACGCGGGGAGGACTTAGGAGAAGCAGGAGCTTTAAGCGAACAGGAAGATGTCGTGCGTTTAATGACAATTCATGCTTCTAAAGGATTAGAATTCCCATTTGTTTTTGTCGCCGGCTTAAATAGATCCTTTAATATGACCGATTTAAATAAAAGCTACTTGCTTGATAAAGAGTTTGGCATTGGAACAAAGTATGTAAATACTGAAAAGCGAATCAGTTATCCTTCACTGCCGCAGCTTGCCTTAAAGCGTAAAAAGCGGTTTGAACTGCTTGCTGAAGAAATGCGCGTACTGTATGTGGCCTTAACGAGAGCGAAAGAAAAGCTGTTCTTACTTGGCACTGTAAAAGATGCAGACAAGGAAACGGCTAAATGGGAAAGAGCCGCAAAGAACGAAGAATGGATTTTAGATAATGCTTCACGAGGGGCGGCTAAGTCTTATTTTGACTGGATCGGTCCGGCGCTTGTCCGTCATCTGGATTATACCAAAACAGTGAAAAGTCGCCCGGTTGTATTTGCGGATGATACATCTAAATGGACTATTCAAACGATCAGTGCGGATACATTGCAGCCGGCTGATCTAGAACAGACAGAAGAGAACGGCAGTTTGTTGGAAAAAGTACAATCCTTTGAACGTGTGCCTGTTTTCTCTTCATTTAAGACAGAAGTAGAGGCGCGAATGAATTGGCGGTATGAGTATGAGCCTGCTACCCATTTACGCTCTAAGCAGTCTGTTTCCGACTTAAAGCGCATGAACGAAATTTTTAATGAGGGGGCAGGGAATGAGCTGTCCCGCCAATATCAGCGGCCTATTTTTCGCCGGCC
The DNA here is from genome assembly GCF_001685015.1 of Pseudobacillus wudalianchiensis. Taxonomy (GTDB): domain Bacteria; phylum Bacillota; class Bacilli; order Bacillales; family Domibacillaceae; genus Pseudobacillus; species Pseudobacillus wudalianchiensis. The sequence continues at coordinate 418,038 of NZ_MAYT01000023.1, read as the reverse complement.
GGCGTTTATGCAGGAAAAAACACTGACACCAGCTGAGGCAGGAACGGCTCTCCATACCGTCATGCAGCATGTTTCTCTTCAGAGAGAGCCAGACGCAGTGGAGATTATGGAGCTGCTAAAAACTCTGGTTTCTCGCGAGTTATTGACAGACGAACAAGCTGCTGCCGTTAACCCCGAAAAAATCGTTTCTTTTTTCTGTACTCCGATCGGAAAAGAATTATTAGAATCAGAAAAGGTCTACAGAGAAATACCGTTCAATATGGGAGTAGGTGCTAGCGAAATTCATCCGGACTGGCAAGGTCCTGAGGAAGCTGTATTAGTCCAAGGGGTCATTGATTGCTTATTTGAAAAAGATGGGAAGCTGTACTTACTAGATTATAAGACAGATCAAATTACTGGTCGTTTTCCAGGGGGAATAGAGCAAGCAAGACCCATTCTGGAGAAACGATATCGTGTGCAAATCCGTTTATATGCCCAGGCTATTGAACAAATTTGGAAGCGAAAAGTCGACCACAAGCTGCTGTTCTTCTTTGATGGAGGCCATGTGCTTCCGATAGATTAATTGAAAAAAGCTGTTCTCAGTCTCTTGGCTGTTGGAACGGCTTTTTTATGTAATTTGTCTGCGGTTTCTTCTGTATGGTCGAGCGATCCTAGCGCTGTGTGATATGATGGGAAAGATGATATAAGGAAGAAAGGGGAAAGAAGAGTGTGCAGTTAGCGCCATTGAAACAGGAAGAGCGGATTATAACATTAGATAGTTTACGAGGTTTGGCTCTTTTAGGCATTTTTTTAGTGAATATGATTTCGTTTCATTCGCCTTATTTTTATTATGATCCTTATGAATGGTGGAAAGAGCCGGAAAACTTGTGGCATTATCGCTGGATTGATATTTTTGTGCAGGGAAGCTTCTACCCATTGTTCGCGATGATGTTTGGCTTTGGCACGGCTATGCAGCGGGAGAATGCAATAAAGAGAGGCCAGGCATTCACGCCGGTAGGAATTCGCCGCTTTTCCTTTTTGCTAGTGATCGGTATGATTCACGCTTTTCTTATTTGGCCGGGTGATATATTAATAAATTATGCCATTTTTGGACTTTTTCTGTTGCTGTTTCTACGGCTTTCTGGAAAAATATTAATTATCATTGGCAGTATTTTGCTGCTGTTGCCGAACACTTTTCTGGGTATTTTGCTCATTCTTTTGGCAACAGTTGACCCAACAAGTGCAGTGCATTGGACAGATATCGCCGGAATCGAGAAATCCATCGCTGCTTATGGAAGCGGGACGTTTGCTGAAATTACTCAGCAACGAGTGGCAGACTGGCTTACAGGAAATGAACCAAGTGTCTGGTGGGCACAGGTCATCTCCATTTTCCCCCACTTTCTAATTGGCGCGGGTGCTCAAAAGCTGAGAATCTTTACAAGAGGCCAGGCTCGCCCTGCTGCTGCTTTTATCACGTTCGTTACTTTTTTTGCAGTCGGTGTCGTGTTAAAGTCGCTGCCGTATATGATTGAACCTAATCTAGCTTATGTACATGTCCAAGATTCGATTGGCGGCCCATTGCTGGCTGTTAGTTATGCGGCACTTATCATTGGCATCAGCTCTATGAAAAATGGAAGCAAGCTGTTGAAGCCGTTTGCAGCGGCAGGCAGAATGTCTTTAACGAATTATTTGCTGCAATCGGTGATTGGGACGCTGGTTTTTTACCATTATGGATTAGGGCTATACGGACAAATAAAACTTTCTACCGGCGTGTGGATTGCTGTAGCGATCTTTGTTGGTCAAATGATTTTATCGGAATTCTGGCTGTCTAAGTTTAAGCGTGGACCAATGGAAGCTTTATGGCGAAAAGTTACCTATGGATTTCAAAAAGAAAGAGAACAGAGGAACATCAAAGGAGGATAAAGTGATGAAGTTAGTGAGCTATCGTGTTAACCAAAGGGATACATATGGAGTATATGAAGAGATGGAAAATATGATTTGGAACTTACCGTCACTTGAAGAAAGTATCACAGGTGAAAAAACACTGCCTGATACACTGCTTGCCGCCATTGCTGCTGGAGAAGAATTCACGGAGCGAGCAAAGCAATGGCTTGAGACAGCCGGAGACAAGGAAAAGGAAGCCGCTGCTGTCTCTGCAGAGGAAATAGAATGGCTCGCTCCAATTCCTCGTCCATCAAAGAACATTATGTGTATCGGTAAAAATTATCGTGATCATGCGATTGAAATGGGTGGAGAAGAAAGCATCCCCACTGATTTAATGGTATTCACGAAATCACCGACTGCTGTGATTGCAGCAAATGAACCAATCCCCTCCCATGAAGGCTTAACGAACGCACTCGATTATGAAGGAGAGCTTGGAGTCATTATTGGCAAAAAAGGGAAAGGGATTTCTAAAGAAGAAGCACTTGACTATATTTTCGGCTATACGATTATTAATGATGTGACAGCGCGTGATCTTCAAAAGCGCCACAAGCAATTTTTCCTTGGAAAAAGCTTAGACGGCACTTGTCCGATGGGCCCATGGATTGTCACAAAAGACGACATTAAAGATCCGCACAATTTGAATATTGAAACGAAAGTGAACGGGGAAGTTCGCCAGCAATCTAACACAAAGCACTTTATTTTCCCGATTGATGAAATTATTTCAACGCTTTCAAAAGGGATGACACTTGAGCCAGGAGATGTGATCGCTACAGGTACACCTGCAGGAGTCGGACAAGGAATGAATCCTCCAGGACTTTTGAAATCAGGCGATACCATTGACATTAATATTGAACAAATTGGCACATTATCAAACAAAGTCCAATAATCTTGGCACAACATTTCCTTCTCTTCTAGCAAAATGATACTATAGAAAAGAAAAGCAGAAAGGAGGGGGACTGACATGGAAAGTTTATTTTTTAACAGTACCCATTTACATATTACAACTTGGGTGATCGCGATTATCTTATTTTTTATCGCTGTTAGCAAATACTCTACGGGTGCTCATATGGCATTAAGATTGTTTTATATTCTCGTATTAATCACTGGCTTGCTGCTCTTTATCAGACACCATGGCATTAATGACATGCTGTATGGTATGAAGATGCTTGCTGGTATCCTAACAATTGGACTAATGGAAATGGTGCTAGTCCGCAAGAAAAAGGGAAAAGATACGAGCAAGGTATTGATCGGTGCTATTGTTTTGCTGATCGTAACACTTTACTTAGGATTTAAACTGCCAATGGGCTTGAATTTCTTTGCCTAATTTGGAAATAAAAAAGCTGTACCTGAATTCGCTCAGGTACAGCTTTTATATGTTTAAGCGGGGCTCGATTATTATTCTGGGTTAATGTCATTCTCTTTCTGGGGAAGAGACTTAGTTTGTAAGCCTAGTGATCGCTTTACTTCTATCAGTTCGCGTCCGGAAATACCAGGATCGGTCATTTCGTATGGATGAAGGATAATGTCGAGCTCTGCTTCACTTAAGACTCCGCGCTCGATACAAATTTCCCTGACAGACTTGCCGGTGTCGATGGCCTCTTTGGCGATCGAGGCAGCAGTTTCATAGCCGACATGGGGGTTGATTGCTGTGATAATGCCGACGCTGTTATTAACATAGTCCTGCATCCGCTCGGTATTGGCCTGAATGCCTTCCACACAGTATTTGCGAAAAACCGTAAATACATTCGTTGTGATCTTGATGGACTGCAGTAAGTTAAAAACAAGAACGGGTTCCATGACGTTCAATTCAAACTGGCCTGCTTCGGAAGCGAGGCATATAGTATGATCATTTCCAATTACCTGGAAGGCAGTTTGGTTCAGCACTTCCGCCATGACAGGGTTGACCTTGCCTGGCATGATAGAGGAGCCGGGCTGGCGGGCTGGTAAGGTGATTTCTCCTAATCCTGCCCGTGGACCAGATGCCATCAATCTCAAGTCATTCGCCACCTTTGACATGTTCATCATACATACCTTGAGAGCTGCAGACACTTCAAGATAAGCATCGGTGTTTTGTGTGGCGTCGACTAAATGGGATGCTTTCAAGATAGGGAATCCGCTGTTTTCTCTTAAATATCCGACTACTTTCTCGATATATAAAGGCTCAGCGTTCAATCCTGTTCCTACAGCAGTTGCCCCCATGTTTACTTCATATAAATGCTGGCGCGACACATCAACGCGCTGAATATCCCGCCCTAAAACACGAGCATACGCTTCAAATTCCTGACCGAGACGGATCGGTACGGCATCCTGTAGATGGGTACGGCCCATTTTTAAAATAGGATTGAATTCAACGGCCTTCTTATGAAAAGCGTTGGACAGTTCCTCCATCACTTCCAGTAATTTATTTACTTGAGAGATGACTGCTAAATGGATGGCTGTCGGAAAGGCATCATTTGTTGATTGGGCCATATTCACATGAGAGTTAGGACTAACAATCTTATAAGATCCCTTTTGTTCGCCCAACAATTCAAGAGCCCTGTTGGCGATTACTTCGTTAGCGTTCATATTAATGGAAGTGCCGGCTCCTCCCTGAATAGGATCGACAATAAACTGATCATGAAGACTTCCATTTATCACTTCCTCAGCTGCCTCTATAATAGCATCGGCGATTTTGGGATCCAGCTGTCCAATATCCCGGTTGGCTTGGGCAGCTGATTTTTTAACGATAGCGATCGCCTTAATCAGGCTATCATCGATTCTGTAGCCAGTGATCGGAAAATTCTCGACAGCTCTCAAGGTTTGGACACCATAATAAGCGCCAAGTGGTACCTTTTTTTCTCCAAGGAAATCTTTTTCTATGCGAAATAATTCATCAGTATTCAATGTTCATTCCTCCTATCAATTTATTTTTTGAACAATTAAAACAAGAGAGAGGAGATCAGCAGTCCAATGCCTACTGCACCAATTGTAGCGACAAGGCCGGGAATCATAAAGCTATGGTTCAAGATATAGTTTCCAATCCTGGTAGTCCCGGTCTGATCAAAGTTAATGGCTGCTACTACTGTTCCATAATTCGGTATAAAGAAATACCCGTTGACTGCTGGGAACATGGCGATTAACAGCGATGGAGCGATTCCTAATGAGATCCCGAGCGGCATTAAGGCGCGGACAGTGGCCGCCTGACTATACAGCAGGATCGACAGTATAAATAGAGCAAAGGCGAACAGCCATGGAGCCGAGGTAACCATCTCGTGAATCGATTCTTGAATTAAAGCCATATTCCCATTAAAGAAGGTATCACCCATCCAGGCAATTCCGAAAATCGCCACAACCGCTGTGACACCTGCTTTGAAAACAGTACCGGAAGCAATCTCTTCTACGTCTGGTTTACAAATAATAATAATAAGAGCTGAAATCGTTAACATGACCATCTCGATTGTATGGGGCATAGATAATCTTACGAATTCACCTTCAATGGTCCAGCCGGGACGGAGTGATTCGGCGGAACCGAGCAATACAACTAAAACAGCCCCTAATAAAAATAAAGCGACCGATAGTTTGGCTTTTTTTGTTACATGTATTTCTTTTTCCCCTGAAATAAGTGGAGTTATGCCCTTTTCCAAACGTTCCAGATAGATTGGATCTTCTTCTAATTCTTTCCCCATTTTGCTGGCAACAAATGCTGCAATCATACAAGCAATGAAAGTGGAAGGGATACAAATTAGTAAGATATCTATTAGATTAATATTAAAATCCGCTAACAAAGCGACTAGCGCTACTGTGGCCGCTGAAATTGGGCTAGCTGTGATCGCTTGTTGGGAGGCAATGACGGCGATTGACATCGGCCGTTCTGGCCGCACTTTCGATTCACGCGCCACTTCGGCGATAACAGGAAGCACAGAATAGGCGACGTGACCTGTCCCGGCGCAAAGAGTAAATAAATAGGTAACCATCGGTGCTATAAATGTGATATGCTTTGGATTTTTTCGAAGTGCTTTTTCTGCAATGCTGACGAGATAATCCATCCCTCCAGCTGCTTGCAGTGAACTGGCAGCGGTGATCACCGCAACAATCATGAGCATAACGTCAATCGGCGGCTCCGTCGGCTGTAATCCAAAGCCGAAAACGAAAATCGAGAGGCCAACGCCACCCATGACCCCAAGTCCGACTCCACCTAGTCTTGCTCCAATAAAAATACATAGAAGCAAGATAAGAAACTGTAGCCAAAACATGGCTGTTCCCTCCCTTTTTTATTTTCTACATGTTTCCACAAGAGAACGATAAATAATCGTTCTCGAGAGAAAAAGTCCCATTTTTTCAAAAGATGAAAGTCTGAATAAACGGAAAGCAGGGGTAGTAAAATAGATAAATAAAAATAGCCCCTGTTCTTTAAAGTTTGCTATACAAAAAAAGGAGGCGTATGGTCCCTGATATACATGCTTGAACCATGAATAACATGGTCTTTTGTGTAATGAGAGTACGGTATTCGGAGAAGGATCCAAGCCAGGAAACATGTTCAGAAATTGAGAAATCATCTTTGGCTGCACTTATTTCAATATAGCTTTATCAGACTAATGGTGAATTGGAAGGTACTGTTAGGCTTACAGTTTGTGATCCCCATAGAGCTTTACTTTTATTCAATGAAATGCCTCTGCTTATTTTCTCTTTAACTGTTCAGGGAATGCTCCCCTCTTTATGAGGAGGTGATCAGGGATATCTCATGTTAAAGTAGATAATCAACGACAAAGGCATCACCGATCCAATAGAAGCCCTTTTCACCAAAAGGGTGATGAAAGAGGGAAGAAGACGTCCAATCGAGCGGCTTCTCTATAAAAGCATTTGCATAAAAATTGATTTTTCACACTAGTTATACTCTTTTTTTAGAATAATAGTATCCCTATATCCTTGATTTATAGACTACTTGTAAATATTTCAGAATCTCAGTACTAAAACCTGTGTCTTTGTTCTTCAAAAGCTCCTTTAGCATATAGTATAAATATTCAATATATAAAATATTTAAACTTTTCAAATAAAATTGTTGTCTTAATTGTCCGCTTCTACTTATAATGTAGGAGAAAGGACATAAAACCAATTAAAGGGGGAGTATCTAGGTGGAGCAATTTGTTAATGGATTAAACGGCATCTTGTGGAGCACACCGGTCATCTATACCTTGCTTGGGGTAGGACTTATATTTTCCATTCTTACTCGTTTTTTGCAAGTAAGGCACATTAAAGAAATGATCATGCTAATGTTTCAGGGGAAAAGCTCTGAAGCGGGTGTATCATCCTTCCAGGCACTTTCGATTGCACTTTCAGGACGTGTCGGAACAGGAAATATTGCTGGTGTAGCTACGGCTATCGCATTTGGGGGGCCTGGGGCTGTATTTTGGATGTGGGCTATTGCCTTCATCGGAGCGTCAAGCGCGTTTATTGAATCAACTCTTGCGCAAATTTACAAAGTAAAACAGGATGGACAATATCGAGGTGGTCCGGCCTACTATATTGAAAAAGGGATTGGCTGGAAGTGGTTTGCTGTATTGTTTGCATTTGCCGCATTAGTCGCGATGGCTATTCTTATGCCTGGTGTGCAATCAAACTCCATCGCGGCAGGAATTGAAAACGCTTTCGGGATTAATCCTGCTGTTACAGGTCTTATCATTGTTCTTTTATTAGGATTCATTATTTTTGGCGGAGTAAAGCGGATTGCAAATGCAGCCCAAATTATCGTTCCATTCATGGCACTAGGCTACATTCTATTATCAGTGGTTATCGTATTGATGAACATCTCAGAGCTTCCTAGCGTGCTTGCTCTTATTTTCAGAAGTGCTTTTGCATTAGATTCAGCGTTTGGTGGTCTGATCGGAATGGCCATTTCTTGGGGAGTAAAGCGCGGTATCTATTCAAATGAAGCCGGCCAGGGAACTGGTGCGCATCCAGCTGCAGCAGCAGAGGTGTCACATCCGGCTAAACAAGGCTTGGTTCAGGCATTTTCCGTATATATTGATACATTATTCGTTTGTTCAGCAACAGCATTCATGATTTTGTTCACGGGCATGTATAACACGCAAGCAGAAGACGGTTCTTTCATTGTTGAAAACCTAAAAGGAGTAGAAGTAGGGCCGGCGTTCACACAGGCTGCCATTGACAGCGTGATCCCAGGCTTCGGTGCAGGCTTCGTTGCCATTGCTTTATTCTTCTTCGCCTTTACTACAATCATGGCCTACTATTATATTGCCGAAACAAATATTGCCTACTTGATTCGTAATAACAATAAATGGGCAACATTTGCTTTAAGAATTGTCATCATGGCTGCTACATTCTATGGTTCTGTTAAAACGGCTTCCTTAGCTTGGGCACTTGGAGACGTAGGATTAGGAATCATGGTATGGCTAAATGTTATCGCGATTGTGATTCTGGCAAAGCCAGCTATTGTGGCACTAAAGGATTACGAGAAACAAAAAAAGCAAGGCTTGGATCCTGTTTTCAATCCTAAAGCATTAGGTATTAAAAATGCAGATTATTGGGAGAAGGAATATAAGGACAATAAAGAACAAGTCTCTTAAAACTTTAAAAAATGTAACCTATTTTAAGGGACTAACGCCTGGTTTTAAGACAGGAATTAAAATACCTTTTGCACAACCAGTTGTTGGCAATCTGCCGGCGACTGGTTGTTTACTTTTGTTTGACTGCCTATTTCTTGTAGATTTGTTGAATTTTCTTTTTTTGCGTTTGACGGCTGTCCCGGAAAAGCGTAATCTTAGAAGCGGTACGATCATTTTTTGGAGGGGGAAGCGGAAGTGAAAAAAACATTATTTTCGCTCGTCTTATTGCCGTTTCTTCTTTTATACGCCTTACCTGTTAGCGCTGTAGAAAAAGAAGAACGAACGTGGCAAGATGAAACAATGTATTATGTAATGACCGATCGTTTTCATAATGGTGATAATAAGAATGATAAAGAGATTAATAATCATGATCTGCGAGCCTATCAAGGCGGGGATTTCACTGGTGCGGCTGAGAAGCTGGACTATTTGCATGATATGGGGATTACTTCTATCATTATTAGCCCAGTTTTTGAAAACGCAAAGGGTGGTTATCATGGCTACTGGATCACTGATTTCTATAAAACGAATAAACAGTTCGGTTCCCTGAAAGAACTCAATCATCTCGTCAAGGAAGCGCATGACCGGGATATGAAAGTCATTGTTGATTTTCCTATTATGCAGGTGAGCCCATCTCACCCATGGGTAAAGGATGCAGCAAAAGCAGATTGGTTTGTTACAAAAAGTGGCCATGCAGAAGAAAAGTGGCTCGGTCAAATGGCTGTGCTAAACCTTGAAAATGAAGCGGTGAAGCAGGAATTGATCAAAGTTGGTCAGTGGTGGATGAAGAAAGCGGATATTGATGGGTACTACTTAAGCGATTCTGCCAACGCCCCCGTTTCTTTCCTGCAAGATTTTTCTGCCCAACTGAAGCAGCAACAGAAAAACTTCTTTTTGCTTGGCGGCAATGATGGAAAAACGGATATTAAGCACTTTGAAAAATCTGGTCTTGATAGTGTGATGAATGCAGAACTTGCGGGCTTGCTTCAAGAGCAATTTAAAAATGTAAATGAACCTTCTAATCAAAGTGCTGCCCTTTTAAAGAAAGAGTCGGAAGAGAGTTCGCTGTTGCTAGCCAACTATCTAGATTCTAGCAAGACCGATCGCTTTACGAAAAAAACGGTAGAAGAAAACATGTTTCCAGGTACAAGATGGATGATGGCCTTAACCTATTTATATACCGTGCCAGGCGTGCCGGTTGTTTATTATGGCTCAGAAGTGGCCCTTAATGGGGAAAAAGGTCCGGAAAGTCATCGTCTGCTCAGCTTCAAAGAAGATCAGGAATTAATTGATCATATGAAAGAAATTGGGGAATTGCGTCAAAAGCTTCCAGCGTTAACACGCGGCTCCTATGAACCGATTTATGATAAAGATGGTATGACGGTATTTAAACGTCAGTATAAAGATGAAACACTGATTGTGGCAGTCAATAATTCAAATAAAACGCAAAAGGTAACGATTCCAGCTGAAGAGCTCGATCGCAATAAAGAATTGCGGGGTTTGCTTGAAGGAGGACTGGCTCGTCCGGAAGAAGAAAAGTTTTCTCTCATACTCGATAGGGAGACAGCAGAAATATATGCACTTACTGAGAAGGTAGGAGTGAATAAGTTATTTATCGCGGCTCTCGCTGCTGTCTATATTATTTTTATGGCTTTCCTCTATCTTGTATGGAAGAGGGGAAAAGCATCTCGCCAATAAAATTAACAAAAAGGGACTGCATAGTAAGCAGTCCCTTTTTGTTTCGTTATCACCCGTTTACAACCGTTCCTCCGTTCACATGAATCATTTGGCCGGAGACATAGCTGGAGTCATTGCTTGCTAAGAAAACATAAGCAGGTGCCAGCTCGTAAGGCTGTCCGGCACGGCCAAATGGTGTATCAGCACCGAACTTGGACACTTTTTCCGCAGAGAAAGTAGAAGGGATGAGCGGTGTCCAAATAGGACCTGGTGCTACGCCATTTACACGAATACCATCTTTAGCAAGCGAGGCAGCAAGAGATCGTGTAAAGGAAACAATCGCTCCCTTCGTTGCTGAATAATCAATCAATGTTGGATTTCCTTTATAGGCAGTAATCGAGGCTGTATTAATAATGCTTGCTCCTTTTTGGAGATGAGGAAGCGCAGCCTTCGTCATGTAAAAGTAGCCAAAGATATTCGTGCGGAACGTTTTTTCGAGCTGCTCGGCTGTAATATCAAGCAGGCTGTTTTGCGGATGCTGTTCACCCGCATTGTTCACGAGAACATCGATTCTTCCAAACGTATCGAGTGTTTTTTGCACGGCTTCTTGACAAAATTCCTCAGAGCCAATATCTCCTGCGATGAGGAGGCATTGCCGGCCTTCTTGTTCAATGAGTTTTTTCGTTTCTTCTGCATCCTCATGGTTCTCTAAGTAAACGATGGCAACATCGGCACCTTCGCGGGCAAAGTAAACAGCTGCTGCCCGGCCGATTCCGCTGTCCGCACCGGTTAACAATGCTTTTTTGCCTTCCAGTTTGCCACTGCCTTTATAGTCACTGTCCACATGATCAGGCTGCGGATGCATCAGCTCTGTTTTTCCCGAATGCACGTCTTGATGTTGTTTTGGAAAAGTTTGCTTTTGTTCTTGCTGACTCATCGAATCACTCCTTATATAAATTCTATGTCCACGTTATGTTTACCCGGCATATCTGTGTTTAACCATAAAAAAACCGGATGGAGTAGTTCCATCCGGTTAACATAAGGATTAACGAAAATTAACAAATTGCACATCTACAGCCAAATCGGCTTCACGGACAAGAGACATGACTTTTTGAAGGTCATCTTTGCTTTTGCCTGTTACCCGCAGCTGGTCTCCTTGAATTAGTGATTTTACCTTTAGTCCACTGTCTTTAATAAGTGAATTGATTTTCTTAGCAGTCTCTTTATCAATGCCCTGTACCAGTTTGGCGCGTTGACGGACAGTGCCGCCCGAGGCTCCTTCTATTTTTCCATAGTCGAGATTTTTTACAGGTACAGAACGTTTAATGAGCTTGCTGATTAGTACGTCTTTTAGTTGTTCCAATTTGAATTCATCGTCTGAAATAAGAACGAGTTCCTCTTTATCGAGTGAAAGGTCGCTTTTGCTTCCTTTAAAATCATAGCGTGTCTGAATTTCCTTTAACGCTTGGGTGATGGCATTCGTTACCTCCGAAAAATCTACTTTTGACACAATATCAAATGAGTTTTCTTTTGACATGTCTTTTCCACCTTTCTATTTGTTCAATTTAGGATGATGGTACTTTATTTAAGAAAAATAGGGCAATTGTGCCTGGTCCTGCATGAGAAGCGATTGCTGAACCGATAATATGGGTAAAAATTTCTTGAGAATGAAAACGTTCATCAATCATCTTTTTTAGCAGTTCGGCTGCTTCAGGATCATCACCATGACTAATCGCGATTCGTTGCTTGTTAAGCTGTTCTCCGCGCTGCTCCATCATATCGAGCATCCGGTTAAATGCCTTTTTACGACCGCGAATTTTCTCAATAGGGATGAGTTTTCCTTCACTTACGTGTAAAATTGGCTTAATGTTTAACAATCCGCCAATCCAAGCGGCGCCGCTTGAGAGTCTGCCGCCTTTAGCAAGGTGATTCAAATCTTCAACGGTGAAAATATGCTCCATATGTTGACAATAGAATTCGATGTCCGCTATAATGCTTTCTTTTGACCAGCCTTTTTGTAAGTTTTCAGCGGCCCTCATGACGATTAAGCCATAGCCTAAGGAGGCGGCCTTCGTATCGATAATAGTTAGATCAAGGTCAGCGTACTTTTCTTTTACTTGATCGCGAACCATGACGGCTGTCTGATATGTACCGGAAAGGGCAGAAGAGAAGGCAGGATAAATACCCGGTTCGCCGCTTTCCGCAAGTTCTGTAAATAGTTTTTCGAGCAGAAGCGGGGAAATTTGGGACGTTTTCGGCATTTCACCTTGACGAATAGCCTTGTATACTTCTTTTGGATCGATGCCTTTTATATCTTCATAATCTTTGCCATACAAATGAACATGAAGCGGAATGAGTGTGACCTGATGGCTTTCAAAAAAATGGAGTGGCAGATCGCACCCTGAATCAGCGAATAGCTTCATTTGTTGAATACCCCCTTTATCTGTAATAATTGTAAAGGCTTCACCGGAAAATAACAATTAAATTTAACCCCAGCTGCTTAGCAGCAGAACGAGGAGGAGAGAAGTTGGTAAAAGAGTCAGTTTGGAGTTTATCAAAGAAAGTAATGATTGTAATTATTGGTGCTTTTTTAAATGCCCTATCCATGAACTTGTTCTTAATCCCAGCAAATGTATATGCAAGCGGCTTCCAAGGCGTAGCTCAGCTGCTGTCCAATATTTTTACTTCTTTTACGCCAATTAATGTATCTGTAGGATTCTTACTGGTCTTATTAAATATTCCTGTAGCGCTTCTAGGCTGGTTCAAAGTAGGAAAGTCTTTTACGGTTTTCAGTTTTTTATCAGTTGTGATTTCTACCATTTTTCTTGAATTGATCCCGGTAAAAGCGGTATCCGAAGATATTATTTTAAATGCTGTTTTTGGCGGTGTCATTGGGGCTACAGGTGTTGGGCTCACGTTAAAGTGGGGGGCATCAACTGGTGGGCTTGATATCGTAGCGATGATTCTTTCTAGAATGAAGGATCGGCCAATCGGGAACTATTTCCTCGTAATGAATGGGATTATCATTTTGTTGGCAGGTATCATTTTTGGCTGGGAAAAAGCGTTATATACGCTCGTAGCATTATATGTCTCTACACGCGTAGTCGATGCGATTCATACCCGCCACGCTAAATTGACCGCCATGATTATTACCGATAAATCCCAAGAAATGAAAAAGGCGATTCATGCTAAGCTTGTGCGGGGAATCACAGTGCTGCCGGCAAAAGGGGCTTTCTCAGGTCATGAGCGTGAAATGTTGATGATTGTCATTACACGATATGAGCTTTACGATTTAGAACGAATTATAAAAGAAGTAGACCCAAATGCTTTCACCAACATTGTAGAAACAGCAGGTATTTTTGGTTTTTTCAGGAAGGATTAAAGATAGAAAGGGCCGGCTTGTACGCAAGGATAGCGTGCAATGCCGGCTCTTTTTAAATCACTGATTTTTCATCAATGGTAATGTTTAGTTTATCCTCTAAAAAGATCGCTACTCCATCTTCTTCATTCGTTAAGGTCACTTCGTTGGCAATGTTTTTTAATTCATTGATCGCATTGCCCATTGCCACCCCGGTGCCTGCATATTCAATCATTTCCAAATCGTTGTCCTCGTCACCGAAAGCAATGATCCGTTCTTTAGGAATATTCAAGTCAGCAGCTGCCCGCTGGATGCCTATTGCTTTATTCAGGCCTAATTTAACTAGCTCAATCACATGCCATGGGGCAGTCCAACGTCTATGATGAATGACTTCGGCATGAACCTCGCTTAAATGATCGCGAATGAGAGGGGCTGTTTTTTCAGTGGCATGGATGAGCATACAGGTAGGATCATCCATAAGTATTTGGCGCAAGTCGCCAGTGGTAATAGAAGGTTCCCCTAAATTAAATAAGTTAATCAGCCGTTCATCATGGTAGTGGAAATACAAATCATCCTGAACTTCTGCAATAATGTTATGAAAATCAAAATCGTGGCATGCTTCTACGATTTCGGCAGCTGTTTTGATGTTCATTGGTTCATGATAGATTCCCCAGTTATTGTTTCTCGGATGATGAACAAAGGCGCCATTAAAATTGACGATAGGCGTTACTAATCCCAGCTCATGGTAATAAAGTCCGCTGGAGCGATACGGACGCCCTGTCGCAATCATGACTTCATGGCCTTGCTCCATTGCTTTTTTTAACACTTGTTTTGTACGGGTGGAGATCTGTTTATCATCCGTAAGCAGTGTTCCATCTAAATCGACGACAATTAAATGTTTTTCAGCCATTGACTTGCAGACACTCCCTTTCATCGTTTCTCTTCTTTCAGTGTACGCTTACTTCCATACTTATGTCCAATAAAGCATAGATATTTACATTAAATTTACCGCTTTGTTGGAAAATAAGCGTTCTAGGTGATAATTTGTCCGTTGCTTTGTTATCATAGGAGTAACCCAAAGCTAGAAGGAGGAAGAAGAATGGATCAGGATCTGAAAGAAAATATTTTAGGAGCGCTTGAGCAAGTCGTTGACCCTGAGCTTGGCATTGATATTGTCAATCTTGGGCTCGTATATGATGTGGATATGGACGAAGCAGGTAAAACGAAAGTAACCATGACATTAACTTCAATGGGCTGTCCGCTGGCCGGCATTATTGTAGATCAGGTGAAAGCAGCGCTCGCAGATATTCCAGAAGTGAAAGAGATAGAAGTGGACATTGTTTGGAACCCGCCATGGTCACGAGACATGATGTCACGCTACGCTAAGATTGCTCTTGGCATTCAATAAAGTAATGACCCAACAGGCACCGGTTTCTCAGAAGCTGGTGCCTGTTGATTTTAATCAGAAAGGAAAAGTGCTGTGAGAGTAAATAACCCGTCATGGCAGGTAAATAAAGCAATTAATCTGCCAACCCTCATTTTAATCGTATACAATCATTTTCCTCTTTAGCATTCTCCGTTTCGTTCATTTCACTTTTATAATGCAGTGTAATTGGGAAAGAGAATATAAAGATCCTCTTTTCTGATAAAAGAATCATCCACTTAAAATTTATCCTTCATTTTCCTTATTGCTTTACATTTTTAGCTAGAAGGAAATATAATCTAATCAAAGGTCAAAAAAGGTCAAGAGAGGTGGAGAGCAATTTGGATATCGAACGGATGACATTGTCAGTGCAGGAAGCATTGGCTCAATCGCAAAAAATTGCAGAAGAAAACCAACACACAGAAATCGATCTTGCCCATTTTCTGCTGGCTCTGATCGACCGGCCTGACAGCCTTATGGCAAGAATTATAGAACGAGCAGGCAGTAATAATGATAGATGGATTTCATTTTTGCGGGAAGAGCTCGCAAAGAAACCATCGATTGCTGGAGCGGGAGTAAAGTACGGAGCCTACCTTTCAGCAGCTTTGCAATCTGCTTTGAATGAAGCGGAGCGGCTAAAGGAAAAGTGGGAGGATGAGTATTTATCGGTTGAACATATTGCTGCGGTTCTGCCTGTGACAAGCGATTACGCAGTAAAGAAGTTTTTAGAAAAGGAACAACTGACGAAAGACAAAATAAATGAAGCAATTAAAGAGATAAGGGGGAATCAAAAAGTGACATCACAACAGCCGGAAGCAGGCTATGAAGCATTAAAAAAATATGGCCGTGATTTAGTGGAGGAAGTTCGTTCCGGAAAGATTGATCCCGTGATTGGCCGTGACAATGAAATTCGCCATGTCATTCGCATTCTTTCCCGGAAAACAAAAAACAATCCAGTTCTCATCGGTGAACCAGGGGTCGGAAAGACGGCGATCGTTGAAGGATTGGCACAAAGAATCGTTCGTAAAGATGTGCCAGAAGGATTAAAGGATAAAACGATTTTTGCGCTTGATATGAGTGCGCTTATTGCCGGCGCAAAATTTCGCGGAGAGTTTGAAGAAAGACTAAAGGCCGTATTGAATGAAATTAAAAAAAGTGACGGCCGTATTTTACTGTTCATCGACGAGCTGCATACGATTGTTGGAGCTGGAAAAACAGAAGGGGCTATGGATGCCGGCAATATGTTAAAGCCAATGCTTGCACGGGGAGAACTGCATTGTATTGGTGCAACCACACTTGAAGAGCATCGAAAATATATTGAAAAAGATCCAGCATTAGAGCGTCGTTTCCAACAAGTACTCGTTCAAGAGCCGACACCTGAAGATACTATTTCCATTTTGCGGGGATTAAAGGAGCGGTTTGAGATCCATCACGGGGTAAAAATTCACGATCGCGCACTCGTTGCCGCCGCCGTATTGTCCAATCGGTATATTACCGACCGTTTTCTGCCGGATAAGGCCATTGATCTTGTGGATGAAGCCTGTGCAACAATCCGAACGGAAATCGACTCAATGCCAAGCGAGCTGGATGAAGTAACCCGTCGTGTCATGCAGTTAGAAATTGAAGAAGCGGCTCTTCAAAAAGAGACGGATCTCTCGAGTAAAGAAAGATTAGAGCAATTGCAGGAAGAATTGGCGAATTTAAAAGAAAAAGCAAATGAAATGAGAGCGCGCTGGTCTGCTGAAAAAGAAGCGATTGGGCAGGTACAGGAAAAAAGAGAATTGCTTGAAAAGCTTAGAAGAGAATTAGAAGATGCGGAAAGCCGTTATGATTTAAATAAGGCTGCTGAGCTTCGCCACGGCAGAATCCCGGCTGTCGAGAAAGAGCTTGCCCGGTTAGAGGAAGAAATGGAGCAAGCCAATAAAAGCGATAACCGCTTACTCCGTGAAGAAGTGACAGAGGAGGAAATTGCCGATATCGTAGCGCGCTGGACAGGCATACCTGTAACAAAGCTCGTGGAAGGAGAACGGGAGAAACTGCTTCGCTTAGAAAGCATTATGCACGAGCGCGTTGTCGGACAGGATGAAGCTGTTCAACTCGTCAGCGATGCAGTCCTTCGTGCTCGTGCTGGAATTAAAGATCCAAACCGTCCAATCGGTTCATTTATTTTCCTAGGTCCGACTGGTGTAGGAAAAACCGAGCTGGCGAAGACGCTGGCTAGTACATTGTTTGACAGCGAAGAGCAAATGATTCGTATTGATATGTCGGAGTACATGGAGAAACATGCGGTTTCTCGCTTAATCGGTGCACCTCCCGGATATGTCGGTTTTGAAGAAGGCGGTCAGCTGACAGAAGCTTTGCGCAGAAAGCCATACTCTGTTGTGCTGCTTGATGAAATCGAGAAGGCGCATTCAGAAGTATTTAATATTTTGCTGCAAATGCTGGACGATGGGCGGATTACCGACTCACAAGGCCGGACTGTTGATTGTAAAAATACAGTCGTGATTATGACGTCTAATATTGGCTCTGAATATTTGCTTGATCGCAAAGAAAATGAAGAAGAAATTCAAGAGGAAACAAAAGAAAAAGTACTGCGGCAGCTAAGAAGCCATTTCCGCCCTGAGTTTTTAAATCGTGTAGATGATATCGTGCTCTTTAAGCCATTAAGTCTCGAAAATATTAAAGGGATTGCAGAAAGAATGGTCAATGACTTGAGAAAACGGCTTGAGGATCAGCAAATTAATTTGACGCTTACAGAAAAAGCAAAGGAATTTATTGCAAAAGAGGGGTTCGATCCTGTATATGGAGCACGGCCATTAAAGCGTTTTATTCAGCATCAAATTGAAACGAAGCTTGCTCGTGCAATTATTTCCGGGGCTATTCCTCCTCACAGTGAAGCGACAGTCGATGTTGAAAATGAAGAGCTTGTTATTATATAAAAGAAAAGCAGCTGCATTTGCAGCTGCTTTTTTTAATTAATGTTGTCCGGCATGCTCGTCTGTGATAAGTGTAGAAAGAATAAACAGAATGATAGTAGCAAGAATTGAAAGCATTAAGCCCGTCATGAAGCTGAATTCAGAGCCGTTCATTGAGCTAACAACATATGTTAACATTTCCGTTAATAAGAAAGTCCAAAAGAAAGTCATGATATATTGCATGGAATATCCCTCCTTCGAAAGAAGATATGTATATAAGCCAACACTAATCATAGCACAATAAAGAAACAGATTTAAATGAATTTTTGTCATTATTATTAACATTTTTATTCATCTTACGTAAAAAAACTTTTTCTTCTTACTAAATACAGTTAAGATAAAGGAAGGTGGGTGTTTGTCTATAAAAGGAGAAAGAACATGTTCAACAAAAGATTACTAATTATACTAGGGATTTGTTTACTTATAGTTCTTCCAGGCTGTTCAGAGAAAAAAGAAGACAAACTGGAGAGAGTCGGCTTGCTTGTTCCTGATACAATTAACGATCAAGTGTGGGGAACAAACGGATACAGGGGAATGTTGAAAATTCAAGATAAGTATGGAGTAGACATTTTTTATAAAGAAAACATTCATTCTCAAAT
The DNA here is from genome assembly GCF_001685015.1 of Pseudobacillus wudalianchiensis. Lineage (GTDB taxonomy): Bacteria > Bacillota > Bacilli > Bacillales > Domibacillaceae > Pseudobacillus > Pseudobacillus wudalianchiensis. The sequence continues at coordinate 399,484 of NZ_MAYT01000023.1, read as the reverse complement.
ACTAGTAGAACGGGCTGTCGAGGAGTTTTCACATAAAGGGGTCAATATTGTATTTGGCCATAGCAGTGAATACGCCGACTATTTCAACAAGCTCGCTCCTGATTATCCTCATATGCACTTTGTTAGTTTTAATGGCAATGCTAACGAGAAAAATACAACAAGTTTGAAATTTGAAGCCCATGCGATGGGGTTCTTTGGGGGAATGACAGCCGCTCATTTTTCTAAAACAGGGACCATTGGTGTGGTAGCAACTTATAAATGGCAGCCGGAAGTAAAAGGATTTGTGGAAGGTGCAGAATTCGAACGCAAAGACATTCGCGTCGTCACCGAGTACGTTGAAAATTGGGATAACACCGATAAAGCACTGCAGCTGCTCGATAAAGTAACAGAAGAGGACGCCGATGTTGTCTATCCAGCCGGAGATGGCTATAATGTACCTGTTATTGAAAGGCTAAAAGCAAGAGGGCTGTATGCAATTGGGTATGTATCGGATCAGTCAGATCTTGGAAGAGATACGGTCTTAACGAGTACAGTTCAGCACGTAGATCAACTGTACTTGCTCGTTGCTGACGAATTCGTTAAAGGAAAATTGAAATCTGGCAATCTTCATTTTGACTTTGCGGACGGAGTAATTTCCTTAAGTCCGTTTAGCCCGGAAGTAGATAAAGCTTTTCAAAAGAAAATAAAAGGGTATATTGACCAGTATATCAAAACTGGCAAGCTGCCGAATAAGCAAATGGAGGAATAAAAATGAACGAAAACAAAAACATGGAATTCATGCAAATTGCGATGAAATACTTGCCGGAAGCGCAAGAAAAACTAAAAGAGTCGGGCATTGAGTTTTCAATGGATTTAATAGAACCATTCATGAGCATGTTCTTGAACGTGATGAATGAAGCATATGAGTTAGGCAAAAAAGACGCACAACAGGATTAAAAGTAAAAAGGGGCGGCTCCAAACACGGAGCCGCCCCTTTTTTGTAGACAGGATCATCCCTCACACGCCGTAAAATGACAGGATTCACCTATTGCAAAATCAGCCTTTTTTCAGTAAAATTAGTACCAAGTCTTAATAATTGATTATATACTAATAAGCAGTTGAAAGAAGGGAACCTGATGAACGCAGGGATTATTGGAATGGGCCAATTTGTGCCTGAAAAAGAAGTGACAAACTTTGATTTAGAAAAAATAATGGATACGTCAGACGAATGGATTCGGACAAGAACAGGAATTGAATCTCGAAGAATCGCAGATGATGATACAGATACATCCGATATGGGAGTAAAAGCAGCCGAGCAAGCTGTGAAGAATGCAGGAATTTCTCCGGAGGAAATTGATTTAATTATTGTGGCGACCGTGACTCCAGACTACCGTTTCCCTTCCGTTGCGACGATGATTCAGCATCAAATTGGTGCAAAAAATGCGGCGGCTATGGACATTAGTGCAGCTTGTGCCGGTTTCATGTACGGGATTGTAACGGGAAAGCAATTCATTGAAACGAATGATTATAAGTATGTCCTTGTTGTAGGTGTGGAGAAACTAACAAAAGCAGTGGATTGGTCAGACCGGAATACAGCTGTTTTATTCGGTGACGGCGCCGGAGCGGCTGTTCTTGGCCAGGTATCAGAAGGACGCGGTATTTTATCTTTTGAACTTGGTGCGGATGGTTCTGGTCTAAAGCATTTATATCAAAAGGATTATATTAAAATGAACGGCCGGGAAGTGTTCAAATTTGCTGTGCGCCAAATGGGAGAGTCTTGCGTAAACGTATTAGAAAAAGCAGGTCTTCAAAAGGAAGACGTTGACTTCTTACTGCCACATCAGGCAAATATTCGCATTATGGAGGCAGCTCGCCAGCGATTAGATTTGCCTCAAGAAAAGATGTCAGTCACAATTAACAAGTACGGAAACACATCATCTGCTTCTATACCGATCACGTTAATGGAAGAGCTTCAATCAGGAAAAATTAAAGACGATGATTTGTTAATTATGGTTGGTTTTGGCGGCGGACTCACATGGGGTGCGATTGCAATGAGATGGGGACGCTAGACTCGTATAGTTATTGAATCAATGCTAAGGAGTGGAAAAAGTGGAAAAACGCAGAGTAGTAATTACCGGGCTTGGAATTGTTTCGCCCGTTGGAAGTACAGTAGAAGAAGCATGGGCTAATATTTTAAGTGGTGTTAGTGGCATTAAGCCGTTAACAAGAGTAAATCCGGATGACTATCCAGTAAAGGTAGCGGCAGAAATCACAGATTTCAACCCGGAAGATTTTATGGATAAAAGAGATGCCCGCAAAATGGACCGTTTTACACAATATGCGGTTGCAGCAGCGAAGATGGCTGTGAAAAACGCTGATTTGACAATTGATGAATCAAATGCTGACCGCATCGGTGTTTGGGTTGGTTCTGGAATCGGCGGTATGGAAACGTTCGAAACCCAATTCAAAACCTTCCTTGATCGCGGTTACCGCCGTGTCAGTCCATTCTTTGTGCCAATGATGATACCAGATATGGCGGCTGGACAAGTATCTATTTTCTTAGGAGCGAAAGGCGTTAACTCTTGTACAGTAACAGCATGTGCAACTGGTACGAACTCGATTGGTGATGCCTTCAAAGTGATTCAACGCGGAGATGCAGATGCAATGATCACAGGAGGAAGTGAAGCGCCAATTACCCAAATGTCTGTAGCTGGTTTCTGTGCGAATACCGCTTTATCGACAAATCCTGATCCAAAAACAGCAAGCCGTCCGTTTGATGCGAATCGTGATGGCTTCGTTATGGGAGAAGGAGCAGGTATCGTTGTTCTGGAAGAACTTGAACATGCTAAAAAGCGCGGAGCCCACATTTATGCAGAGATTGTCGGTTACGGTTCCACAGGTGATGCCCATCATATTACAGCACCAGCACCAGATGGAGAAGGTGGAGCGAGAGCGATGAGCATAGCGCTTGAAGACGGTGGAATTAAGCCGGAAGACGTAGACTATATTAACGCTCATGGAACAAGTACACCGTATAACGATGAATTTGAAACAACGGCGATTAAGCATGTATTCGGTGAACATGCTTATAAATTAGCGGTCAGCTCAACAAAGTCCATGACAGGCCACTTGCTTGGTGCTGCTGGAGGAGTAGAGGCGATCTTTACCGCTTTGGCGATCAAAAACAGCATGTTACCGCCAACGATTAATTACGAAACACCAGATCCAAAATGTGATTTAGATTACGTAACGAACACATCACGAAAAAAAGAAATAGACGTGGCTCTCAGCAACTCACTTGGCTTCGGCGGCCACAATGCAACCATCGCTTTGCGTAAATACAAACCTGAATAAACTACATGAAGAAGATGAATAAAAGATCGACTTTTATTCATCTTTTTGTTTACTTCAGCATTTTCCAGACAGTATGTCCGTCCCGAAAGTTGTATTCTAATAAGTCTTTTGGACATTTTTTTTTATAAAAGGCATACATATATAGGACAAGCTGCTGCAGCCTAATCAATTGACAAAGGAAGAAGAAAATGGCCCTACGCCTAGTTGCCTTTTTAATCGGATTCGGCTTGTCCATTCTTGGTGGAGTAAGCTGTATCATGTATTTAAATTTGCTGACAGCCGGATTCACTGTGCAGGAATATTTCCAATTTGTATTTGAACGAACGGAATGTTATTTGTTGGCCGCTGGCGTTTTCATGATGACAGCCGCTCTTTATTTTCCAACGAGGCAATAAAGAAAAAATAGTCGTTTAAGGAATAATTTTACTTCGCTTTGCCCATACTTTAAGACAAATAGATGAAGAAGTGAGGAGGTTCATTATGTTATATCTTCATGATGTCTGGGTGAACTGGTTTGAAGGGGAGGAAAACGGATACAACGTATGCCATTATCATGAATGGCGCAAAGAGGACGCTGTCGAGCTATTAGATCAGGTGCCTCTGCTTCTAATAGATGAGAAATTATTTTATTATATTGAAAATCAATTAGCGGAATTACCAAAACAAATGCTTGAGGATGTTCGGAAAAAAGCCTTCCTGAGAAGAAATCATGAGCGGATTCAACTTGAACATTGCTTCGTCGTCACGGATGGAAAAGGCATTTTAGCTGTTGATACGATGGGTTACACAATCCCAGTTCGAAAAAGCCGTCTTGTACCAAGGCAAGAACAGTTAGCTTTCGAGATGTTTGAAGTTCATCCTGTTACTTCCTATGAGCTAGAATGGGAAATGGAAGAAAAGGAATATCATATTTTATCGCTTTCTCCTGAGAGCATGAGCGGATTGACAAGAAAAGAAAGACAACTAAAACAGCTCTTATTTATGGCACTTGATCAATTATTTTCTTCTAAAAACTCAGCAGAAATTCGTTATTGGTATACAGAGTGGATGCCAGAACGCTATGAAGATATTCAGACGATGAACATGGAAGACATCAAGCGGATTTTCCTTGAGGAAGCACTAGAAGGGTGGACAAGCCGCCACGATCGTCTTTGTGAAAATCTGATAAAAGGGCAGCCGTTTTTTGAAAAGCTGTGGGAAACAGAACACTCTTCGAAATTAAATCAATTAAACGAAAAAAGCTGAACCGGATAGGGTTCAGCTTTTTAGCTGTTCTTATTTTCTTTTTCGGCCAAGGCCCATAGCGTTTTCCATCTTCTTTACCATCTTGCCCGCCACTTGATTGGCTTTAGCGGCTCCTTCATCAAGGATATGATCAAGCTCTTCAGATTCGACAAGCTCATAATAACGTTTTTGAATTGGTTCTAAATGACGGACAACCACTTCAGCTAGTTCAGCTTTAAAGTCACCGTAACCTCTTCCTTCATAGCGCTTTTCAATGTCTTCGATAGACAAGCCGCCCAACACAGAATAAATGGACATGAGATTGGAAATACCTGGTTTTTCCTCTTTGTCGTATTTGACAATGCCATCTGAGTCCGTCACAGCACTTTTAATTTTCTTTTCAATTTGTTTCGGATCATCTAGCAGTGAAATGAACGCTTTGCTATTTGGATCAGATTTACTCATTTTTTTAGTCGGGTCTTGCAGTGACATCACCCGAGCGCCCGCTTTAGGAATGCGTACTTCAGGGATTGTGAAGATATCATTGTATTTGCGGTTAAATCTTTCAGCAAGATCTCTTGTCAGCTCAAGGTGCTGTTTTTGGTCTTCGCCAACAGGGACTAGATCCGCTCCATAAAGGAGAATATCTGCAGCCATGAGCGGCGGATAGGTTAATAAACCTGCAGAGACGGCTTCCTTGCCGGCTGATTTATCTTTGAACTGTGTCATCCGCTCTAATTCGCCAATATAGGCAACACATTGAAGCATCCAGCCTGCTTGAGCATGAGCCGGTACTTCTGATTGGATAAACAACGTAGCTTTTTTAGGGTCGATTCCAACAGCTATGTATAAAGCGGCTAGGTTGCGGATATTTTGACGCAGCTTAAGGCGATCTTGTGGAACCGTAATAGCATGCTGATCAACGATACAAAAATAACAATTGTAATCGTCCTGCAGTTCAGTAAATTGTTTGAGCGCCCCAATGTAGTTGCCAAGCGTAATAGTTCCACTCGGCTGGATGCCAGAAAATATTGTTTTCATAAAATAATCCCTCACTTCTTAGTTGACAAAATTATAAACAAATACTCTGCAACTTTCAAGATCAGGAAATAAGCGCGAGTATGAAAGTAGCAAGCACAATCCAGCCTCCGCCAGTTAAAAGGGGGTATGTCCATTGACAACTTTTCTTTTTAGGATACTCTTCATGCGGTGAATTTGTATCGTCAAGATCGTCGAATTCAGCAATATATTGTCCTTCTTTTGTAGATTTGCGAAACAGCTTAAAGCTACGATTTATGCTGTTAAAAAAGCCGCCTTCCAAAACGAATAGAAAGGCACCTGCCGTTACACAGAAAAGAGAAGATAAAAAAGAAAAGTCTAAGAAGCTGCGAAAAAATACAGCAGAAAATAACGCGTATACAACAGAAAGAATAATAATACAAGCGCTGATAATAAGAAATCTTTGTAAAAATTTCATTTATTGATCCTCCATGAATAATAGGAGTATAGCAAAATAAGGGAACGTACTCCAGTTTTTCCTATATAAATTCTCCAAACATGGCTGTATTAAGGCGGATAAATTATATCAAAAGAATTTTTATTGGTAAACTATTCTGAATTGCTAGTAAATGAAAGCGCTTCATACTTATGGATTATTATTCGTTTGAATACAAAATAGGCCATAAGGCTTATTTTACAGCAACAAACTGCTTGATTACGAAAATATGTCTAACTTGTTAAAAAAATTAAAATAATTATTGCAAAAAAACTAATAAAGTTTATAATTAGTAAAGAAATCTTCTGAATAATCAGGAAGAAAATGATGGACAAGGGGGATGAAGATGAAGAAGAAAAGTTACGCTCTATTTCTTGTTCTGTTGCTGGCAATGAGCACGTTCTTAGCTGCTTGCGGCGGAGGCGGCAATGACAGTAAAGAGAAAGCTGGCAGCGGCGGAAAAGGCTCTGATAAGAGCGACAATGTTTTGAATTTAACAGAAACACAAGATATTCCTTCTATGGACTCCGCTTTGGCAACGGATACTGTTTCTTTTACTACATTAAACAGTACGATGGAAGGATTGTACCGATTAGGTAAAAATGATGAAGCAGTAGATGGAATGGCTGACGGTGATCCACAAATCAGTGAAGATGGCAAAACGTGGACATTCAAGCTTCGTGATGCGAAGTGGTCTAACGGAGAACCGGTAACTGCAAATGATTTCGTCTTTGCTTGGAGAAAGGCTTTAGATCCTAACACTGCTGCTGAATACGCTTACATCATGTATGATATTAAAAACGCCCAAGCTGTCAACGAAGGTAAAATGAAGCCTGAAGAACTTGGCGTTAAAGCAGTAGACGACAAAACATTAGAAGTGCAGCTGCAAAATCCAGTGCCATATTTTAAAGAATTGCTAACTTTTGGCACGTTCTTGCCACAAAATGAAAAATACGTAAAAGAGCAAGGCGATAAATACGGCCTAGAAGCTAACACTACTTTATACAATGGTCCATTCACTTTAGATCAGTGGAAGCATGAAGACAAGTTCGTATTAAAGAAAAATCCTGAGTATTGGGATGCTGATACGGTTAAGCTGAACCAAATCAATACAAAGATTGTTAAAGATACTCAAACAGATGTTAACCTTTTTGAAAGCGGTGACGCTGATTTAATTAAGCTTTCTTCTGAGTTTGTAGATAAGTATAGAGAAAATGAAGGCTTCTTCACAGTTAAGGAATCTTCTATTTTCTTCATTCGTATGAATCAAACGAAGAGCGAATGGTTGAAAAATGTGGATGCCCGTAAAGCGATTGCTATGGGATTTGATAAAAAAGGCATCACAGATGTGCTATTGAATAATGGATCTGTTGTAGCAGATTTCTTCGTTCCAGAAGAATTTGCGAAAGGGCCAGATGGAAAAGACTTCCGTGAATCAGGCGATAAATACTTAAAGACAAATCTTAAAGAAGCGAAAAAGCATTGGGAAGCAGCAAAGAAAGCACTTGGACAAGATACAGTTACATTGGAATTGTTAAACTATGATGATGACTTATCTAAAAAAGTCGGCGAATACATTAAAGAACAACTTGAAAAAAATCTTGATGGCTTAACTATTAATCTTAAACAACAGCCATTTAAGCAAAAGCTTGATCTTGAAACAAAAATGGATTATCAATTGTCTCTTGGCGGTTGGGGAGCAGACTATTTAGATCCAATGACATACTTAGATATGTATGTAACTGGCGGGGCTCATAACCAACAAGGTTTCTCTAATAAAGAATATGACAAATTAATCCAAGAAGGCAAAACGACTTTGCTTCTTGAGCCAGAAAAACGCTGGGAAGCTCTAGTGAAAGCTGAGAAGATCCTGTTAGAGGATGAAGCAGCTATTGCCCCAATGTATCAAAGATCTCGTGCTTACTTATCAAATCCGAAATTAGAGGGTGTGTTATTCCACAAAGTTGGACCAGAACGCTCTTATAAATGGGCGGAGTTTAAGTAAGCAGGTTAAATACCTATATTGAGGAGGAGGGTGTATGCGCTAGAAGCATATGCTCTCCTTTTTCCCTGCTAAGGGGATAAAAATCTGAATTGAATGAATTTATCAAACAATAAAAAGAATTTATTGAAAAATAGTAAAGGAGGGCTTCCAATGGCAAAGTTTGTTTTTAAAAGATTAATCTATATGGTTATTACTTTATTAATTATTGCAACACTTACTTTCTTCTTAATGAAGCTCCTGCCAGGATCGCCACTTAAAAATCAAGAAAAATTAAGCCCGGCCCAACAAGAAATTATTCTTGATAAGTACGGGTTAAATGACCCTCTTCCTGTCCAATACGTTCATTATATGGCCAATCTGTTTAAAGGGGACTTAGGTTTATCTTTTCAATATGATAATCGTCCGGTCTCAACCATGATTGGTGAGCGTATTGGTCCCTCCGCGTATTTAGGTTTCCAAGCTGTTGTATTTGGAACAATTGTTGGGATTATTTTAGGTCTGCTTGCTGCTATAAGACAAAATAGTCTGTTGGATTATGCAGCTACGACCGTTGCCGTCTTAGGAATATCAATCCCTTCTTTTGTCTTCGCTGGATTATTGCAGTACTATTTTGCAGTTAAATATCCAATTTTTCCGGTAGCCGCATGGGAAGGGTTTGAATACACGGTGCTTCCGACCATTGCTTTATCTGTATTCGTAATTGCTACCGTGGCACGGTACATGCGGTCTGAACTCCTAGAAGTATTAAGCTCCGACTATATTATGCTGGCGCGCGCAAAAGGAATCAGTTCTTTTGATATTATGGTGAAACATGCTCTGCGAAATGCTTTAATTCCGATTATCACCTTATTGGGCCCGTTAGCGGTAAATATTATGACTGGTTCACTCGTTATTGAGAATATCTTTGGTATTCCTGGAATCGGACAGCAGTTTGTCCGTTCAATCATGACAAATGATTTCACGGTCATTATGGGGGTAACGCTCTTTTATAGCGTGTTATTTATTGTTGTTGTCTTTATTGTCGACATTCTTTATGGTGTGATCGATCCACGTATCCGATTGAGTGGAGGGAAGAAATAATGAGCACAGAACAAGCAGAAAAAAACGTTGAATTGCAAAAAGACCTTTTTCAGCCAGCCGAAAAGCAAGCTTTGCAATCAGACACGATCAGTCGGCCGAGCTTGAATTTTTGGCAGGATGCTTGGCTGCGATTAAAAGGAAACAAAGGAGCCATTGTTGGATTAATCTTAATCTTGCTTCTGTCCTTTATGGCAATTTTTGGGCCATCTATGAACAAATACACGTATAAGGAACAAAACATTGCCCACGCGAAGCTGCCGCCGAAAATTCCGGCACTTGCAAATATTGAATGGCTGCCGTTTGATGGCAAAGATAAAGACGGCTTTGATATGTATAAAGCGAAAAATGTAAAAGAAGCTTATTGGTTTGGTACAGATGAGCTTGGGCGTGATCTATGGACAAGAGCGTGGTACGGTACGCGTATCTCCATTTATATTGGTCTATTAGCTGCTATTATCGACTTTTTTATTGGGATTGCCTATGGAGGGATCTCCGGTTTTTACGGTGGTCGTGTCGATAACATTATGCAGCGTGTTATTGAGATTTTGATGGGGATTCCTCACTTAATCGTAGTCATTTTGTTTATTCTCGTCTTTGAACCAGGGATTTTCTCTATCACAATGGCGATGGTTATTACGGGATGGGTCAACATGGCGAGGATTGTCCGCGGGCAATTTTTGAAATTAAAAGGCCAGGAATTTGTCCTTGCTTCACGCACTCTTGGAGCTTCAGGGAATCGGTTGATTTGGAAACATCTAATGCCTAACGTGATGGGACCGATTATCGTTACAACCATGTTTACGATTCCGTCTGCTATTTTTACAGAGGCCTTCCTCAGCTTTATCGGCCTTGGGATTCGCCCGCCAGAAGCTTCACTCGGTTCTCTCGTAAATGATGGATTTAAATCACTGCAGGTATATCCTCATATGCTGATTATTCCATCTGTTATTATTAGCTTGCTCATTTTGAGTTTTAACTTATTAGCTGATGGCTTGCGCGATGCGCTTGATCCAAAAATGCGGAAATAATCACTAGGAGGAGAATATTCGATGGAAAGATTGTTAGATGTTCAAAACTTACATGTCTCCTTCGATACGCATGCGGGAGAAGTAAAAGCTGTCCGTGGGGTAGATTTTCATTTAAGAAAAGGAGAAACACTGGCGATCGTAGGAGAATCTGGTTCCGGAAAATCAGTAACAACAAAGGCGCTCATGCGCTTAATCCCAAATCCGCCTGGACGAATTAAAGAAGGAAAGATGTTATTCGAAGGAAAAGATTTAGTGAAAATCTCAGAAAAAGAAATGGAAAAGCTGCGGGGAAAAGAGATTTCGATGATTTTCCAAGATCCTATGACTTCCCTTAATCCAACGATGACAGTAGGGAAGCAAATAATGGAACCGCTTTTAAAACATCAAAAAATGAAGAAAGAGGCAGCGAGAAAGCGCGCGATCGAGCTACTAGCGCTTGTTGGTCTTCCAAATCCGGAAGCGCGGATGAAGCAGTATCCTCATCAATTTTCGGGTGGACAGCGTCAGCGTGTCGTCATTGCCATCGCTCTTGCTTGTAATCCTAAGATTTTAATTGCCGATGAACCAACAACAGCTCTTGATGTAACGATTCAAGCGCAAATTTTAGAACTAATGAAAGAATTACAGAAAAAAATTGAAACCTCCATTATTTTTATTACACACGATCTTGGGGTAGTCGCCAATGTCGCTGACAGGGTAGCTGTTATGTATGGAGGGCAAATTGTGGAAACAGGAACAGTCGATGAAATCTTTTATGATCCACGTCATCCGTATACGTGGGGCTTACTGTCTTCCATGCCGAGCTTAGACACAGAGGAAGGAATAGCGTTACAGGCTATTCCGGGGACGCCTCCAGATTTGTTAAATCCGCCAAAAGGAGATGCTTTTGCTCTAAGAAGCAGCTATGCAATGAAGATTGATTTTGAACAGGAGCCGCCTGTGTATCAAGTATCACCTACTCACTTCGTAAAATCGTGGCTGCTTCATCCAGACGCACCAGCCGTTGAGCCGCCGGTGAATGTACGGCAAACTCAGCGGACGATGCCACAAAATTTTGATAAGCCTGTATTGGTTGGGGGAGGTCGCTGATATGGCTGAAAAGCTACTAGAGATCAAAAATTTAAAGCAATACTTTAACGAAGGCAAACCGAATATGGTGAAGGCGGTAGATGACATTTCCTTTGATATCTACCGTGGCGAAACACTCGGTCTAGTAGGGGAGTCAGGGTGCGGGAAGTCAACAACTGGCCGGACGATCATTCGTTTATACGAAGCCACCGGGGGACAGGTGTTATTTAACGGAAAAGATGTTCACGGAAAAAAATCGAAAAAAGATTTAAAAGAGTTTAACCGAAAAATGCAAATGATCTTCCAAGATCCGTATGCGTCTCTGAATCCGCGGATGAAGGTAGTGGACATTATTGCAGAAGGAATTGATATTCATGGCTTGGCAAAAACAAAAAAAGAACGGATGGATAAGGTATATAGTTTACTGGAAACGGTCGGCTTAAATCGTGAGCACGCCAACCGCTACCCGCATGAATTCTCTGGCGGCCAGCGTCAACGACTTGGAATTGCCCGTGCTCTTGCGGTTGAGCCCGACTTTATTATTGCCGATGAACCGATCTCAGCACTTGATGTATCGATTCAAGCACAAGTTGTAAACTTGATGCGGAAGCTGCAAAAGGAGAAAGGCTTGACGTACTTATTTATCGCCCATGACCTGTCCATGGTAAAGTACATTAGCGACCGTATCGGCGTCATGTATTTTGGAAAACTGGTGGAACTGGCACCAAGTAATGTGCTGTACGAAAAGCCGCTTCACCCATATACACAGTCACTGCTTTCAGCTATCCCACTTCCAGACCCGGATTACGAAAGAACCCGTACACGGAAAACATACAATCCGGCCGTTCATCATTATGCGGCCGGTGAAGAAGTAAAAATGAGAGAAGTAGCGCCCGGCCATTGGGTCTACTGTTCTGAAAAAGAATTTACCCACTATCAAGCAAATTATTAAAAAAAGGGAGCTATCTACACGGTCACAACCTGACTGGCTAGTAGGCAGCTCTCTTTTTTTAGAAAAATAATAACTAGTCAGCGAGTATAGGAATACTTCGAAGCGTGAACAAAATCTTGATAAGTCCCTATAAAGGAATATTTTAAGAAGTGCAGAATTTATAGTTTAAAGTGAAATGAGCAGGATAAAGGATAAAGGATAAAGGAGGCTGGATGAAAAAGGGTGAAGAGGAGAGATGTGTATGCGGAGGTGGAGAACATCCGGAGCAGCAATAATAATAGGCATGATGTTGTTGGCAGGAGGAGCTATTGCGGCGGATGAAAAAGGTACTTTCAAAGAGCGGCCAGTACCAGAGCTTAGCAAAGAAATTCCAAAGAATATGACACGCTTTCAACAAGGATCAGAACTTCACTTTTCCTACCCGGATGCTGTCCGGGGGATTTATGTGACTGGCCACTCAGCAGGCAGCACACGCTTCGATAGGCTGATGAAAATGGTGGAAGACACCGAGTTAAATGCAATGGTCATTGACATAAAAGATGATTTGGGGAACCTTACATATAAGACGGAACCGGATTCTCCGTATGCGCGCATTAGTCAGCCGTTTATTAAAGATCCAAAAAAACTACTAAAGAAGATGGAGGAAAAGCAGATTTATCCGATTGCCCGTGTTGTTGTATTCAAAGACACCAATTTAGCGAAAGCAAAGCCGGAGTGGTCCTTTACGGAAGGAGGAAAGGTGTGGACGAACGGCAATGGCGATGCTTTCGTTAATCCATTCATGAAAGAAGTATGGGATTATAATGTCGGGATAGCGATTGAAGCGGCGAAAATGGGCTTTCAGGAAGTGCAGTTTGATTATGTCCGTTTTCCAGAAGGATTTGAGAAGCGCGATAAGCAGCTTGCCTATAGTATGGGAAAATATGAGCATTCGAAGGAGGATTTTGTTCAACGCCGCGTGCAAGCGGTGACCGATTTTGTTGCTTACGCCAGGGAAAAACTAAAGCCTTATGGTGTGAAAGTGTCAGTCGATATCTTTGGCTATTCCGCTACGCTTCCAGAAGCTCCGGGAATCGGACAAAACTTCTCGAAGATTTCAGAGAACGTCGACGTGATCTCCTCGATGATCTACCCTAGCCATTGGACTTCTTATTTTGGCATTGAGAAGCCTGACACGGAACCATATAAACTAGTGACAGAATACGTTAAAGTGGAGAATAAAAAGTTAAAAGCATTAAAGACACCGCCTCTTTCTAGACCATGGCTGCAAGACTTTACGGCTTCTTGGCTTGGGACTGGCAACTATCGTCCTTATGGAAAAGAAGAGGTAGAGGCCCAAATCCGGGCATTAAATGAAAATGGCATAAATGAATTTTTATTGTGGAATGCTAGCAACAACTATACATCAAATGTGGACTACACACCTTTGACAGGAAAGGAAGATTAAATGCATTGGTATGAAAAGTTGAATCAGTATTTTCCGATTGAAGAAATGAAGTCAAGAGAACATATCGAGTTGCTTTTAGAGGAACAAAGTGATATTTATCATAAAGATGAGGGACCGAATCACGTGCTTATTTACGTGGAGCTCGATGATTTTGTGTTTGTTGATTATTTATTTGTTTCTAAAAATGCACGCGGCCAGGGACTTGGACATAAGCTGATCGAGCAGCTGAAAGAAAAAGGAAAAGCTATCATTTTAGAAGTAGAACCGATAAATTATGAAGACACAGATAGTGGAAAACGTCTGCGTTTCTATGCGCGCGAAGGATTCAAGCATGCTTCAACTATTGGATATTCCCGCCGCTCACTCGCTACCAATGAAGTAAATGATATGGAAATCCTCTATTGGGCGCCGAATGATGAAACGGAAGAGCAAATTTACGATAACATGAAAAAAACCTATCGTCTTATTCATAAATATAAAGATGAAGAGTTATATGGTGAACCATTTGATCCAGTTCATAAAGTTTTATCCAGAGATGAAACGAGAGAAGAAGATATATTAAGCGAATTAACATAACAAGCGGCAAAACTAGATTCAATTCCTAGAAAACTTTGACAGGCTGTTGATGAACGCCAGCTACTCATTGTCAGAAGCAAGGAGAACGTTCTCAATCAGCCTGTTAGTGTATAAAGTAATCTTTATTTCCATTCTCATTTTGGGACTGTTTTTTATTTGTTTAGTAAAATATTTATTTTGGGTTTAAAGTAGGAGAACAGCGGGTACAAATAAAAAGTATGTCTATCTTTTCAAAACAAATCACGAAATGAAAAAAATTTGTAATTATTATTACAATGTAATGAAAACTATATTCATGAGCCGCTCCATCATGTATAATATATAGTGTAGCCGGACATTGAAGCGATTCAAAACGACTGCTTCATGAATGGAGATTCCTCATGAAAAACAGGTATTATATTTTAATCTTTAAGGAGTGTGTTTGAGGAATGGTTACTTTATATACTTCACCAAGTTGTACTTCCTGCCGCAAAGCGAAAGCATGGTTAGAAGAACACGAAATTCCATACGTTGAAAGAAATATTTTTTCTGAGCCTTTGAGCATCGAAGAAATTAAAGAAATATTAAGAATGACAGAAGATGGCACGGATGAAATCATTTCCACGCGCTCAAAAATCTTCCAAAAATTAAACGTAGATCTTGAGACATTGCCTCTGCAAAATTTATTCGAACTGATCCAATCTAATCCGGGGCTGCTTCGCCGTCCGATTATTCTGGATGAGAAACGATTACAAGTAGGCTACAACGAAGATGAAATTCGCCGCTTCTTACCAAGAAAAGTGCGCACATTCCAATTAAAGGAAGCACAACGGCTCGTCAACTAAAGAAGAGAGACCTTCATACCAGTAGTATGGGGGTTTTTATTTTATTTTTTCAGGTTGTAATTTTTATAAAATTCAGATAGAATAGCGAGACACTCTTTTTATTTTAAAATCATTATATTTTCATTTGCTGTACGTTTAGCATACAATAGAATCAGGTAGATGTATAGCATCAAGCCAGTTAGGGCATTGCCTAATAATAAGGGGAGGCGTCCTCAGGTACCCTTAGACGGAAGGGAGAGGTAGTTATGGAAATCGAACGTATTAACGATAACACAGTGAAGTTTTACATTTCATACTTGGATATAGAGGAAAGAGGCTTTGACCGCGAGGAAATTTGGTATAATCGTGAGCGGAGCGAAGAACTCTTTTGGGATATGATGGAAGAAATACACGATGAAGAAGATTTTACAGTCGATGGTCCGCTGTGGATTCAAGTCCAGGCTTTAGATAAAGGATTGGAAATATTGGTCACACAAGCGAACTTAACGAAAGACGGTCAAAGAATCGAACTGCCGCTGCCCGGAGATAAGTACCGGGATTTCCCAGTAGATGACCGCTTAGAAGAGTTGCTGGATGAGCATTTTCAGGCAAGGGAAGATGATGAAGCAAAAGAGCCACTGTTGGAATTTATGCTTACATTTAAGGACTTTGAGGACCTTATACAGTTGAGTAAATATACCTCTCTTGATGAGTTATCGACACAGCTGTATGCTTATAACGATAAGTATTATTTATTTGTGGAATTCCCAGAAGAAATATTGGATGAAGAAAAAGTGGAGAATACATTAAGCTTCCTGCTTGAGTATACGGATGAATCTGGTGTTACGATCCATCGCCTTCAAGAGTACGGAACATGCGTGATGGAAAGCAATGTATTTGAAACGGTCCGCAAATATTTTAACTAATAAAGCCAGCGCAGATTTCTTTTGAAATCAGCGCTTTTTTTATGCACCAATAAAGTATGAGGACAGAGCTTTTCTTTGAAAAAAGAGGGTATAATAGCAGGAGAAGAGCAGCAGGGTGAGAAGGGGCAGGAAAAAGGATGAAAAATACAATAAAAGTAGTTGGTTTTGTGTTAGTGGTGGTTGTGCTCTACATATTGTGGGCCGATCATTATATGAGTGGGTTGTTAAAATATACGAGTGTAGCCTTAACACTATCTGTCATCGTCATTAGCTTTTTAATCTTTTTTGAAAACAGACATCCGACGCAGACAGTTACGTGGCTTGTCGTGTTAGGCGCTTTTCCGCTTTTAGGATTTATTTTTTACTTGTTATTTGGAAGAAGTTATCGGAAAGAGCGGATGTTTAAGAAGAAATATATTTTAGATAAAGAAACATATCAAAAATATAATTTCACCCACACAAAAGAGGATTTAAAGCAGCACTTTCAAAAGTATGGAGAACATAAAATTTATGCATTAGCTGAACGGCTTGGGAATATGGAGATCTCTTTCCACACAGAGACAGAGTTACTGACAAACGGAGCAGAGACATTTGAGTCCATTCTAAAAGAGCTAAAAAAAGCGAGGCATCATATCCATTTAGAATATTACATCGTACGGGCAGATGACATTGGCAATGAGATTAAAGAGGTGCTAATTGCTAAAGCGAGAGAGGGAGTGAAGGTTCGCTTTTTATATGACGCGGTCGGTTCTTGGAAGCTGTCAAAGGCCTATATTCAAGAATTGCGAGAAGCTGGCATTGAAATGGTAGCATTTGGTCCGGTGAAAATGCCGTTCTTAAACAGTAAGTTTAATTTTCGAAACCATCGAAAGATTATCGTCATTGATGGAAAGGTCGGGTTTGTCGGCGGCTTAAATATCGGGGATGAGTATTTAGGGAAAGACCCTCAATTCGGATTTTGGCGTGACACTCATTTGTACGTGCGCGGAGAAGCAGTCCGCTCCCTGCAGTTAATCTTTCTGCAGGATTGGTATTACATGACGAATGACAGCTTTATTACACCCGGTTATTTGACACCAGAACCAGAGAAGAAGGTCCGAAGAACGGGTGGGGTTCAAATGATTGCTGGCGGTCCGGACAATGAGTGGAGTGTCATTAAAAATGTTTTCTTTTCTATGATTACATCGGCGCAAGAATTTGTCTGGATTGCGAGCCCGTATTTTATTCCCGATGAAGACATTTTTTCAGCATTAAAAATTGCGGCACTAAGCGGAGTCGATGTCCGGCTGCTAGTGCCAAAGCGACCTGATAAGCGAATTGTTTTTCATGCATCTCGATCTTATTTTCCGGAACTGCTTGAAGCAGGAGCCCGTATTTTTGAATATAGAGAAGGGTTCATGCACAGTAAGTTTATCATCGTAGACGGTGAAATAGCCTCTATCGGTACCTCTAATATGGACATGAGAAGCTTTCATTTAAATTTTGAGGTCAATGCCTTCTTGTACCATACCCATAGCATTGAATCGCTTGTAAGAGAGTATCTTAACGATCTCAACGCCTCGGATGAAATTGATCTTGAGGACTTTAATGGACGCCATCTCGGTTACCGTCTCATCGAGTCAACATCAAGGCTGCTATCACCATTATTATAAAAGTAACACTGCGGCAATAATGGAGAGAAATTCCTATCGATTGCAAACAACACGCCAGAACGATGAACAGCGCCTAAAATAATCTTCACAGGCCGGGCGGCAGGATAAAAGAGAGGAAAGGAGAATAGTGATAGGTAAGAAAGGAGTGACAATAGATGCTTGTTGCAAGGGATCAGGCCGGACAGCTGGTTAGTTTGACAAATCGTCCTGACCAGCAAACGATCCAAAAAATTCGCTCTTCCTCTCAATTTTGTCCGTCATGCAGGCAGCCAGTCATTTTAAAGGCAGGGGCCGTGAAAATTCCTCATTTTGCACACAAACAATTAGAGGGATGCCAGCCATTTTCTGAGGGAGAGTCTGAACGCCATTTGAAAGGGAAAGCGGACTTGCATAGTTGGATTAGCCGTACCCATCAGGTGGAGGCAGAAGCTTATTTGCCGGAGATTTCCCAGCGTCCCGATTTGCTTGTTGATAGGAAAGTAGCAATTGAATATCAATGCTCTTTTCTTTCAGCCGCCTTGTTCACAGCAAGAACGCAAGGGTACCAAGAAAACGAATTTTTCCCTTTTTGGATTTATGGCGGGCCGCCCATTAAAAGGCAAGGACGTTTTTATCAATTTTCCACGTTTCACCGTCTCTTTTTTCAATATTCTCCTCTGTTCGGCTTCTGGTTTTTAGCATATTGTCCCAATCGGGAGCAATTCACCCTCTACTCGCAGCTTATTCCGCTTACTTCCTCGCTTTATTCTGCTTCTCTACAAACGATTCCGCTCACTTCTTTATCCTATCCACCGCATTTTGCACAACCACCAGCTTCTGTTCTTTTTTCTCTGTCTGACTGGTTCAAACAAAAAGAGAGATGGCTCCAACAAAAACTATATTTTCAACAAGGGTTATACGATCCATTTTTCAGCGCAGTATATAAAACAGGCCACCATCCATCGTTGCTGCCGCTTTGTATTGGAGTACCAGTACGCTTCATGGCACTTATTAAAAATCATCCCATTGAATGGCAATTTTACTTATGGAACGACTTGTTGATCCACGAAGAGAAAGTAGAAGAGCGGGAAGCAGCAGCTGCGATAGAAAACCGGATTAAAAAAGGAGAGCTGCAGCTAAATGTATTTCCAGTGCTCTCCACACCTACAATTACCGATCTGATGAAAGAATACTTGGCTTTTTGGGAATTAGCCGGAAAAGCCGAAAAGGAAGCGGGCCAGACAACTTTTGGACAGATGGAAAGAGAGAAAGGCTTTATAAAGGAATTTGAAGAGTTGCTGATGCACCGGCTTATTTTTTGAGTTTTTCAGCATACAATAATATGATTAAGAGGAAGAGAAAATATGGAAACTGGAGGGATTCAAGATGACGAATGAACAAGCAGTAAAGCAGCTTCCAACAAGAGAACAAGTATCAGAAGAGTTGACGTGGCGGCTTGAAGATATTTTTGAAAACGATGAGCAGTGGGAAGAAGAATTTAAGCAAGTGAAGCAGCTGTCGGAGCAAGCACAAACTTATCGTGGAACGCTTGGAGAAAGTGCAGAAAATCTTTTCCGTTTTTTTACTTACCAGGATGAATTATTAGAGCGTATGGGCAAGCTCTATACATACTCCCATATGCGCTATGATCAGGATACAACCAATTCTCACTACCAGGGAATGGATGACCGGGCAAAAAACTTATATACGCAAATTGGAAGCGCCCTTTCTTATGCAACGCCTGAAATTTTAGAGATTGATGAAGACAAGCTAAAGGAATTTGTGGAGCAGTATGAGGGGCTGAAAGTATATAGACATGCCATTGAAGAAATTAATTTGCAGCGTCCGCACGTATTATCTGCGGCAGAGGAAAACCTGCTGGCTCAGGTTTCGGAAGTGACGTCCGCTTCTAGCAACACGTTTAGCATGTTGAACAATGCAGATTTAGAGTTCCCGGTTATTAAGGATGAAGATGGAGACGACGTGCAAATTACGCATGGCCGCTATATTCAGTTTCTAGAGTCCAGCGATCGCCGTGTACGGGAAGAGGCTTTTAAAGCGGTCTACAAAACGTACGGTGATTTTAAAAATACATTTGCCAGCACGCTTAGCAGCCAGGTGAAGAAAGATAATTTTTATGCACGTGTTCGGCATTACAACAATGCAAGGGAAGCAGCGCTTTCAGGCAATAATATTCCGGAAGCGGTGTATGATAATCTCGTTGATACGGTAAACAAAAACTTGCCTTTGCTTCACCGTTATGTAGAATTGCGGAAAAAAGTGCTCGGTGTCGATGAGCTTCATATGTACGACTTGTACACTCCGCTCGTAAAAGATATCAAAATGAAAGTAACTTACGACGAAGCGAAGGAGTACATGATAAAGGGCTTGGCTCCGATGGGAGAAGAATACGGCAAGATCCTAAAGAGCGGCCTGGAAAACCGCTGGGTGGATGTCGTTGAAAATAAAGGCAAACGAAGTGGTGCTTATTCTTCTGGTACGTACGGAACAAATCCATATATTTTAATGAACTGGCAGGATAACGTCAATAACTTATTTACGCTTGTTCATGAATTTGGCCACAGCATGCACAGTTATTTTACGAGAGAGTCTCAGCCATACGTATACGGCAATTATTCCATCTTCGTGGCAGAGGTAGCTTCCACTTGTAATGAGGCATTGTTGAATGACCATCTACTTAAGAACGTAGACGATGAAAAGAAGCGTCTCTATATTTTAAATCATTATTTAGAAGGCTTCCGTGGCACGGTCTTCCGTCAGACGATGTTTGCTGAATTTGAGCACCTCATCCATATGAAAGCGCAAAATGGAGAGGCATTAACAGCAGAGACCTTAACAAAGGAATACTATGAGCTGAACAAAAAATATTTTGGAAGCGGCATGGTTATCGATGAAGAGATTGGCCTTGAGTGGGCGCGGATTCCGCACTTCTATTACAACTATTATGTGTACCAATATGCAACAGGCTTCAGTGCAGCTACAGCGCTTAGCAAACAAATTTTAGAAGAAGGACAGCCAGCAGTCGATCGCTACATTAATGAATTTTTAAAAGCCGGCAGCTCTGATTATCCGATCGAAGTGTTGAAGAAGGCTGGAGTGGATATGACGACGGCTCAACCAATTGAAGAAGCCTGCAAGGTATTTGAACAAAAGCTGAATGAAATGGAACAGCTATTGTCGTAAAAAAGAGAGCGTCCGTGTATTCGGGCGCTCTTGCTATTTACAAACGTACAGTGGCAGCTTCTAAGCAGGCTTCATTTTCTGCAAAAACCAATGTAGACTTTGCTTCATTGAGCTCTTTACCTGGATCTCTTTGATCGGTTCAGCACATAAACAGGAAGAAATAAAACGAAAAATAACACCGGAGCTGTTACATATAATGGGTATAAGTTCAGCAGACCGAGCACGTGGAAAAAGAATGCACCGGCCATAAGAGAAAGATAAAATAAGAAAATAACCCATTTCATAGAGGGACCTCCCACAACTTGTACCATTATATGTTAGTTTACGCTTTCTATTCCATTGTTATGACAAATGTGTGAAATCAAGCACCATCCCTTGTTTTTAATAGCATATACATGATAAGATAAAAATCGTGAAGTTGATCACATACAAACATATACCCCTTTGTTTGACCGTGAAAAATTTCTCCCATCCCCTTTGTTCGTGAGAAAAGGCCTTGTAATGATACAAGGCCTTTTCTTTTTTTTATTCTTTTTATTTAAAATAAAAACAGCCTTCAGTGTGGGCTGTTTGAGAGTATAGACGAAGTCTCTTTTTTATATCACAGGTTGATTGAAAACGCTTGTCTTTCGAGGAGCGAAGCCTGGTGAGCAGCGAAGAAAGCGAGCGTTTGTCAACAGTCTGCAACAGCCTTCATTGCAGGCCGTTTACCTAAAAGGGTAAAGCGGATGCCTCGTCCCTTCATTATTTATCAATAAATTCCCAAATAGGACCAAACTTCATTGGGATTTTGCGTACTTTGCGCTGGAGAAGAAGTTTTTTCATTTCTCTTTCGACTTCTCGTTCCGTCCAATTATACACCGTGCTGATTTCCTTTGAAGCCGTAAAACGAAATTGCTTCAGAAATTCCTCTAGAGGAGGGGGCTGCTGGGGCTCCGGGATCTCGTTAAGCATTTCCTCAATAATCTGTACATAAATATCATAAGAATAGAGTCCTGTTATTTTAATGCCTTCCTCATCAATATTTTCATTAAAAAAGACGAGTGTCGGCGTTTCTTCTACTTCCATTTCTGCCGCGATCTTCAAATCGCATTGAAAGGCTTTGGCAGCGCTGGAAGAATGAATGTCGTTCAAGAATTCTGCTTTGTCGAGTCCTGCTTCTTCTGCACAATCCGTTAAGATGGTCAGATCAGAAACATTTTGCTTTTCGATAAAGAGAACTTCCTGAAGCTTTCGCAAAAAGCGGCTTCCTGCCCGGCGTCCTTGCAATTCTGCTGCCTTAATCGCCACAGAGGCAAGAAAGGGGGAAGAGACAGGATGATCCATCCAGAGCGCTCCATCGCATGACAGCCCCATTCTGGCGGCAGTTGCTTCCCACTTTCGAATTTTGGATTCCGGGAGATTAAGCGCCGCGAGATTTCCAGTCAGCACCTGCTTTAAACGGAAATACCGGCCATATTCGATATATAATTTTCGGATAAATGGCTCAAGCGCCCAGCATTCTGGACAAAGCGGATCCACAAATAAGTAAATCTCCAGAGGCTTTTGCTGCGAGGCACACATCCGGTTAAGAAGTAGTGACGGTTTCAACGGTCTTCACCCGGACCTTCCGGCTGATTTACCATATGATTAGCCGTTAGTTTCAGCCGTTCGTAGAAGAAATCTCGGAATTCACCGTGAAGCCCTACTTCATCCATCGCTTCCCGCATGCAGGAAAGCCATGCGCGGGCACGTGTCGGAGTAATCGGAAAAGGCATATGGCGTGCTCGAAGCATTGGATGACCATGTTCTTCTGTATATAAGGGAGGACCGCCTAAATACTGAGTAAGAAATTGCTTTTGCTTGCGGGCCGTTTCTGTTAAGTCATCAGGGAAAATTGGAAACAAATCCGGATGCTGACTAACCTTTGAATAGAACGTGTCAACTAGCTCTGACAGCTTCTCGTTACCGATGTATTCAAATGGTGCTATTGATTTTTCGCCCATACCAATAACTCCTTTTTTCCTTGTAGTGTAAATTTATTTTATCAAGGGGACTGTTATAACACAAACAAAGTGCTTGTGCCTATTTTTGACAAGCTTCGCACAGGGCTATTGAACCAGTATAAAAGAAAACAGACCACTGAGAGGTCTGTTTAGTTTATGAACATTACGCGTAATAATGGGCTGTTATTTTTTGTACATAATTTTGTGTTTCTTTAAAAGGAGGGATGCCGCCATATTTTTTAACATTGCCTGCTCCGGCATTGTAGGCGGCGAGTGCCAGCCTAATATTCCCGTCAAATTGATCAAGCATCTGACGGAGGTATTTCGTGCCGCCGAACACGTTTTGTTCCGGGTCATAGACGTTAGAGACGCCAAGACCACGTGCAGTTGCCGGCATTAACTGCATAAGGCCGCCCGCACCGACATAGCTTCTTGCATTAGGATTAAAATTAGATTCTTGACGAATGACTGCCTGAATTAACTTTTTTGGTACGTTATATTTTTCAGCCGCTCTCGTAATAATATCATCAAAATCGGTTTTAGTTGTTGTGCTTACCGGCTTTAAAAGGTCTGCCCCTGGTTTTGTCGGAAGCACAGCCGACGGTAAAGCGGTTGAAGCGGCAGGACTTAAATCCGGGCTTTCTAGAGACTCAGCAAGAGAGCCGCCGCCGACAAGCTCCAGTCCCTGCATGAGAGCCTGTTGCAAAACAGCACCAAATATTTGGGAGGGAGCTGGCGTGTTAGAAGCCGCTGTATTGGGAGACATCGACATATTTTGCATAATACCTGTGGCAAACATGGTTTGGAATGGATTGCTGCTCATCGTTCGCTCCTTATTGATCACCAGCTGACTGGCGTAACTTTTCATTATAAAATCTTCTGACTTTATTATCGGCTTGCTTTAAAGGAAGTTGATAGCTTTTTAAGAAATCTTTAAAGATTTCTTCTCCGCTTTTTCTCTCCACTGCTTCATACTCAATTTCATAATCTTCCCGTCCTAAGTACAAGCTATGATCGAAAACGAGCAATCCGCCTTTATAGTCAACCTCTGCTCTTTTTGTAGATAGTGTGCCGAAAGGTTTTAATTCAGCTAAATCGGTTATTACATATGAAATGGCTTTCTTTACTGGGCCATCTGGAAAAGCATTGCTTGTTAGCAAAGCCTTCGCTTCTGCCTGGGAAATTTCCTGGTTCGTTTCAAGCAGTCCATCTGCAGCTGGCTCTTTTAGCGTTAGCTCAAACGTTCTGTTCTTCTCTCGAATGCGAAGCGCACAGCCTGCTTGTTTCAACAGAAAATTCTCCGTATCGAAATAATGATTGTGCTGGATTTGAAAATCCTCCACTTGCAAGTGAAAAGCATCAACAAGCCGCTTGAAATCTGTCTCACTTACCATATTCTTGAATTCAATTTCTAGTTCTTGACTCATGCTTATTCCTCTTTCTCTAATTTAGTTTCACCTATCTATAGTTCTGTATTTGAAATAGCTGGATGTGTTAAAATATGAAATGGGTTTTTATCAATACTAAATAGATTTAGCTGCTTGTCTGACGGTGGGCTGATCAATCATCTTTCATCAGTTGCAGCTGATAGGGCGCCTTTGTTCTAAGGTTAGCACCAAGCTGCTCAAGGTTATAAGCTTGTCTTAGCTGACAGCCATAAGTGAGTCTGGCAAGAAGGTAGAAGAATACTTGCCCGCCAGCTTGCCTTATGCTTGTCGCAGCTGGCAAGGCGCTTTCGCTTTTAAAGTTTAACACAGTAGGCATGGAGAGGGGAAAAGAGAATGAGGAAAACGATTCATTTTACAAAAGCTTTGTGGAACGATAATGGGGTTGAGCTGCATGCAGAAATGCCGATCAAGCTGGCAGGCATTCAAGCTGCAGAGCAAATGATCGTCGATTCTGATCAAATGGCTTTTGTTTATTTAGCAGAGGAAAAGGATGAATTTATTTATTTATACATACATGAACCAGTATGGGGAGACCTCAAGAAGGCATTGAAAGAAGAGGCGCGTCTCTTCGTTAAAGGAGAAGACACTCTTCTTGAGCTGACTAGCTGGAAGGACGAGCTTGCTTATTTAATTAGCAATATTGAAGGCAACAGTAACTATGGAGAGGAAATGGTAGAAAAGGTAGAGACCGTCTTTTTGCATCATCAATAATGCAGCTATGTCTGAGAGGGAAGAAAAATGATAAACTGGGATGAATTTTTAATACCTTATAAACAAGCGGTGGATGAGCTAAAAGTAAAGCTAAAAGGAATGCGAAAGCAGTTTGAATACGGGGATGAACATTCACCGATTGAATTTGTTACAGGCCGGGTAAAGCCGATTGCGAGCATTCTTGATAAAGCCAGAGACAAAAACATCCCTTTGGATCGGCTGGAAAGCGAAATGCAAGACATTGCCGGTGTTCGCATGATGTGTCAATTTGTTGATGATATTATCAAAGTCGTCAAGAAGTTGCGTATGCGTAAGGATTTTAAAATAGTAGAGGAAAAGGACTACATTTCACATAAGAAACCGAGCGGCTATCGCTCGTATCATATGGTGATCGAGTACCCTGTACAGACTATTCACGGGGAAAAGAAGATACTCGCAGAAATACAAATCCGCACATTAGCCATGAATTTCTGGGCAACGATTGAGCATTCTTTAAATTATAAGTATGATGGCCAGTTTCCAGAAGAAATTCTGATGAGATTAGAGAGAGCGGCTGAGGCTGCTTTTCGGCTTGATGAAGAAATGTCCCTTATTCGTGAAGAAATAAAAGAAGCACAAGCGTTTTTCACGAAGAAAAAAGAGCAGGTGAAAGACCACAGAACAGAAGAATAGAAAGAAGGTGATTGGAAATGAAGTTTGCAGTAACTTCTAAGGGAGATGCTAAGTCTAATGCTCTGATGCACAAAATCCGCGCCTACTTGCTTGATTTTAAACTAACCTATGATGAAAATAAGCCGGACATTGTCATTTCTGTCGGTGGGGATGGAACACTTCTTTATGCTTTCCATCGCTATATTGAACGTTTGGATAAAACAGCCTTTGTTGGTGTACATACTGGTCACCTCGGCTTTTATGCAGACTGGGTGCCGGATGAGATTGAAAAGCTCGTCATCGCGATTGCCCGCACCCCTTATCAAATTATTGAATATCCGCTTTTAGAAGCAATTATTCGCTATCAGCATGGCGGCAAAGAAACAAGATATCTTGCGTTAAATGAGTCCACTGTTAAAGCGGTAGACGGCACACTCGTCATGGATGTAGAAATTCGCGGTGATCAATTTGAGCGTTTTCGCGGCGACGGTCTTTGTATCTCTACGCCTTCGGGAAGCACGGCTTACAATAAAGCTCTGGGCGGAGCTATTTTGCATCCATCTATCCGAGCGCTCCAGCTTGCTGAGATGGCCTCCATTAATAATCGGGTGTTTCGAACAGTAGGCTCTCCATTAATTTTGCCCGCTCACCATACATGTATGCTAAAACCGGTTAATCGTTCTGATTTTCTCGTTACCATTGATCACTTAACATTGCTTCATAAAGATGTGAAGTCGATTCAATACCGGGTAGCAAATGAAAAAATTCGTTTTGCCCGTTTCCGGCCGTTCCCGTTCTGGAAAAGAGTCCATGATTCATTCGTGAGCAGCTGATCTCATGAGGTTTCAATTAAAGTGGACAGCGGCAGCAAAAGACAACGGAAAGCTATTGAGAGAGTTTTTAGCTGAGCGGCAAATATCGCGGCGGGCGCTGACAGACATTAAATTTGATGGCGGGCATATCTCGGTAAATGGACGGGAGGAAAATGTCCGCTTTCCATTAAAGACGGGGGATGAAGTGGCTGTTCTCTTTCCTAGGGAAGTGCCGAGTGAAGGCATCGTCAAAGAACGCTTTCCGCTTTCTGTCGTATTCGAGGATGAGTATTTACTCGTCGTAGAAAAACCGGCAGGCATGAGTACGATTCCGTCCCGGGAGCACCCGACAGGCAGTCTTGCGAATGGACTGCTCGGCTATTATGAAGAAAATAAAATTGAAGCTACTGTACATATCGTCACTAGACTTGACCGTGATACATCGGGTCTGGTACTGATTGCTAAGCATCGGCACGTTCATCATTTATGCTCGGAAATGCAGAAGACTAACAGTATCTCCCGGGCATATGAGGCGTTGGCAGAAGGGGTTTTAACCTCTCGAAGCGGTGTGATTGAAGAGCCGATTGGCCGCAAAGAGACAAGTATTATTGAACGAGAAGTAAGAAGCGATGGGCAATATGCCTGTACTCACTATAAAGTGATCGAGAAGTTTTCCGACTTTACTCGGGTAGCACTTCAGCTAAAAACCGGCCGTACCCATCAAATTCGAGTGCATATGGCGCATATCGGCCATCCTTTACTTGGTGACGAACTGTACGGAGGGTCTTCTCACGTCATAAGCCGGCAAGCTCTTCATTGCGGAAGGCTGTCGCTTCCGCACCCAATCACAAAAGAGCCGTTGCATTTTGAACGGCCTTTGCCGGAGGATATGCAGAGTACCATTGATCGAGCGAGAATATCATGAATAACATAAGCGAGTGATGGGAGAAGAAAAGAAGTTATAAACGATCCAGCCAAAATGATCGGCAAGAGCTCTGCATTTGGCTGCTAATGGTCCGCCTTTCGCTACTGGCGGACCATTTTGTTTTATTCAATCGGCCGGAATTTCTCGGCAATGAACGGCATGGAGGATGGAACTGAAACGGTTTCTTGTTCGGGATAGCGGAATGCTGTTAAAGCGCCGCCAAAAACGGCACCTGTGTCAATATTAGCTGTATGATTGACAATCCGTACTTCTTTGGTTGGTGTGTGGCCATAGACGATCCACGGTTTCCCCTGATAATGCTTAGCCCAGTCGCGCCGGATCGGGAAACCATCAACATCAGCAGCTCCAGTAATATCTCCATATAAAACAAATGTTTTTACCTTAGAATTAAACTTGCCAATATAGTCTTCACGGATACCTGCATGAGCAATAATTAAATTTCCGTTATCAAGAATTTGGTAAAGCGGGGACTGTTCGTATAAGGTAATAAATTGTTTTTTTATCCGTTTGTAATCCCGGTTATTTAATTGATTTAGTTCAGCAACGGTCGTTTCCAGTCCGTTGTTGATTTTCACTTTATTGCCAATCAGCATACGATACAGCTTGTTGCAATGGTTGCCAGGAGAATAATAAGCAAGTTTTTTCTCCCATAGACCGAAGACGGTTTCGATCACACGGATCGATTCCGGGCCCCGGTCAGTTAAATCACCGACAAAGCCGAGAACACGGCCTTGAGGATGCAGAGGGAGACCGCTTTCCCAGGAATAGCCTAGCTTTTTTGTTAATTCTTCAAGTTCTGCAAAACAGCCGTGAATGTCTCCAATAATATCGATATTCATGTAATAGACACCCCTTTTAGTTATCATCTTTATCATACTGCAAGTTATAATAAAAGAACATTTTAGCCGCTTTTGCTATAGTAATGAAAGGTAAAAAATTCCCACAAAAAGGAGGGGCTTTTATGGCAGAACATGCTTCATTGCTTTCATTAGTTATTGTTATTGTTGCCGCTTTTTTAACTCCTATTATTCTGCATCGGTTAAAGTTGAATTTTGTGCCGGTTGTCATCGCAGAAATTATTGTCGGATTGATCATCGGAAAAAGCGGTTTAGATATAGTTTCTCAAGATATGTGGCTAGAAACGTTATCGACGCTCGGTTTTCTCTTCCTAATGTTTTTGAGCGGATTGGAAATTGATTTCTCGGCATTTTCCAACAAGAAAAAAGAAGCACCTAGAATGAAGCCTGGGAAGGAAGAGCCTCATTCCTTTATGGCGGCTTTGATTATCTTTACAGGCATTCTCGTTCTATCATTCGGGCTATCTTATTTATTTGTCCTGCTTCACTTAATTGATGACGCCTTTTTGATGACGTTGATTATCTCAACGATCTCGCTAGGTGTCGTCGTGCCAACCTTAAAAGAAGCCCATTTAATGAAAACCGTCATTGGGCAAATTATCTTGCTTGTGGCTGTTATTGCCGATCTCGTGACGATGATTTTGCTGACGGTTTTCGTATCGCTAAATGGCAGTGGCGGGGGAAATATGTGGCTTCTGCTCGTTTTATTCGCAGCCGGCGTTATCCTTTATTTCATTGCCAAACGCTTTAAAAATAAACCGCTGTTTGAAGCCTTGTCGACGAGCACTGTGCAGATTGGCACGAGAGCTGTCTTTACACTTATGATCGTTCTGGTCGCTCTGTCAGAGTATCTAGGGGCAGAAAATATTCTTGGTGCTTTCCTTGCTGGAGTGCTTGTTTCGCTGCTGGCTCCGAATCATGAGCTTGTCCGCCAGCTGGACTCCTTCGGCTATGGATTTTTAATTCCGATTTTCTTCGTTATGGTCGGAGTCGAGCTTGATCTTTGGTCATTATTAAGTGATAAAAAGATGCTCATGATGATCCCATTATTAATGATTGCCTTTTTTATCTCTAAAGTGTTCCCGCTCCTTTATTTAAAGAAATGGTATGACACGAAAACAGTGATGGCTTCTGCCTTTTTGCTGACATCGACCTTATCACTCGTCATTGCGGCAGCTAAAATCGCTGAACGGATTGGTGTTATTACCTCCCAAATGAGTGGTTTGCTTGTGTTAGTCGCAGTTGTTACTTGTTTAATTACACCAATTGTCTTTAAAAAGCTGTTTCCGCCTCATATGAAAGCAGAAAAGCGGATTAAGATTGTTTTTGTCGGCGCTAATCAATATACAATGCCCATTTCAAAAGAGTTGAAATCAGCTTTATATGATACAGTCGTTTACCGAAAAAAACCAGAAGTAGAGGAAAACAATTTAAACAATTCTGTTTTTGATGTAGAAGAACTAGAAGATCTTACGGCTGATACGCTCGATCAAAACGGCGTGTTTGCAGCGGATATCCTTGTATTTGCTACAGGGAATTTAGAGCAAAATGCTGAACTGGCCATAGCGGCTAAAGAAAGAGGTGTAGAGCGGGTGATCGCTCATGTCGAACAGGAAGAAATGGAACAACAGCTCATCGAGGCAGGGATTGAAACTTTTTCTTATTTTCTTTCAGCGAAGGCACTTCTCCGTGCGTTAATTGAATCGCCGAGCATCATTAACATTTTAACGAATAAAGAAACATCTTTATATGAGGTTGAACTATTAAATGATAACTATGAAGGCCTCACTCTTCGGAAGTTCCCGTTTACCGGCGATGTGATCTTTGTCCGGATATTCCGCGGAAATGAATCCATTGTTCCGCATGGAGATACCGAGCTCCGCTTGCATGACCGGCTAATTTTAACGGGATCGAAAGAATATGTAGATGAATTAAAATTAGAGTTAGAATACGGCGGATAAGGAAAGAGCGTCCTAAAAGTGTAGACTTTAGGACGCTTTTTTTAAAACGTGCTTTTCAATCAAAGACTTTCCTGTTAATATTATTACTAGGTACTAATAACTTGTATTAACGGGAGGAACGGAAATGACTTTTTCTTTAACAGGGAAAACATTTGTTGTTATGGGAGTTGCCAATAAAAGAAGTATTGCCTGGGGAATTGCCCGCTCACTACACGAGGCCGGCGCCCGTTTAATTTTTACATACGCAGGCGAACGTCTAGAAAAAAATGTTCGCGAGCTGGCTGAAACACTCGAAGGAAACGAATCTTTAATTTTGCCTTGTGACGTAACAGTTGATGAAGATATTGAAAAATGCTTTGCACAAATTAAAGAACAAGTCGGCACGATTCATGGACTTGCCCACTGTATCGCTTTTGCTAACAAAGAAGACTTAGAGGGAGATTTTGTTGATACATCTCGTGAAGGCTTCCTCCTTGCTCACAATATTAGCGCATATTCTTTAACGGCTGTAGCGAAGTATGCGAAACCGCTTATGACAGAAGGCGGCAGCATCATGACTATGACATATTTAGGCGGCGAGCGCGTCGTGAAAAACTATAACGTTATGGGCGTAGCAAAAGCGTCTCTTGATGCAAGTGTTCGCTATTTGGCTGCCGATCTTGGTCAATACGGCATTCGCGTTAACTCGATTTCTGCCGGTCCAATCCGCACATTGGCTGCTAAAGGAATCAGCGATTTCAACTCTATCTTAAAAGATATTGAAGAAAGTGCCCCATTGCGCCGCACTACAACACAAGAAGAAGTAGGTGATACAGCTGTATTCCTTTTAAGTGATATGGCTCGCGGCATTACGGGTGAAAATATCCACGTTGATTCTGGTTTCCATATTATTGCTAAGTAAGAGAAAAACCCGCTTATGGCGGGTTTTTTTGTTTTTTTCATGAATCGGCGAAAACAAGCATATAAATGAAAAGAAAGCCTGTCAGGAGGTGTAAGTATGAAGAATAATAAGGAAAAGCGCGAGCCGCTTCTGTATATTCATCAGCCTAAATTTGTTTTCCCGGAACCTGTGATGCAAAGCACCTATCACACCAAAAATCAGCCAGAGAGAATAAAAGAAGAAGTAGTAGAGGGGAAACAGGCAGATAAAGAACAAAACAATCCTATTCATGAAGCAGTAAAAACAGAAGAACTAGTGATGGAGGACACGAAAAAGAGAAAGAGAGAAATTACCAAAGTTTTCGAGAATGATGAGCCGCTTGGAGAAGAAGCGCCAGAAACAAGTGAGCAGCCAGTATGGATGGGCATGCGCCCAGTCAAACGTTTTCATGATATGGAAATGGATGAAAAGCTTCAGCATTTAGCATCGCAATTTACAAAGCTTCCATGTGTATTCGACTGTGGATCTGTTATCCACAGAGGGATACTTCGTGAAGTAACGCCTGACTTGATCACGATAGAAACATTGAAAAACGAAACGGTAACGGTTGAACGGAAAGAGCTTAAATACATTAGATTGCTTGGGCCATTTTAGAGAGCGGCTAGTAAATTTGTCTTTCAGACCAGTAAATGTAAAAGTTAGGTCAGTAAAAAAGAACCAATGGTCAGTAAATTATGAAAATTGGTTGATAAACTAGTTACGGATCGATTAACCATTCTGCAAACGAAAAAGCAACGGTAACAACCGCTGCTTTTTCCTCTTCATTAATCACAAATATCTAAATCGATATCTTTGATACATTGAACAGCACAGAAGCAATTCAAGTCAACTGTGATACAGTTGAATGTTTTGTCGAAATCATCTACTTCGCATACTTTAGAAAGGTCGATACAGCATCCATCTGTGAGATTGACCACCTTGTCGTCTTTCATTGGTCTTAATACACGCAAACGTGCACAACAGTTGTCAAACACCTCTTCTACACGGAAGAAAATGGAAACGCAAGCGTTGCAGTGGCTGTGTTCTGAGTTTCTCGGCTTAAAGAAAGCAAAAAACGGGGAACCGTCTTTTAGTGTCAGAGTGAAAACGCGGGTGTCCGCTGTGTCGCGTACGCCAGCTAAATCGCCCAGAGGTTCTGCTAAACAATCTTTACAGCCTCTGCATTCATCGCGATCTGCTTCGTCTTGAAGATCTTTAATAGCTCGCAGCACTTCGCAAACACAACTAGAGTGATGTTCGTTGCATTTACAGCTCATGAATAAGCTCCTTTCTTTAAATTATTTTCTTACATTACTAACATATGGTGTTTTCCCTAATTGGGTACGGGACAATTGCCGTGTTTAACAAGAAAAATTATGTTTTAAAAGAAAGGATGAACGCTCATTATTACGATGATTGATCTTACTGTTCTTTTCCTTTCATCTTTCAGGCTAACAAGACTGCTTGTTTTTGATGATATTATGGAAAAGGTGAGGGCCCCCTTTTTTATGGAGGTGGAAGAAAAAACGGAGACAGGCGAAGTGGAGCTGTTCATTGTGCCGAGAGAGAAAGGCTTAAGAGGGTGGATCGG
The DNA here is from genome assembly GCF_001685015.1 of Pseudobacillus wudalianchiensis. GTDB lineage: Bacteria > Bacillota > Bacilli > Bacillales > Domibacillaceae > Pseudobacillus > Pseudobacillus wudalianchiensis. The sequence goes on along the minus strand of NZ_MAYT01000023.1, from coordinate 366,831 downwards.
GCGCCTGCTAAGCTGTTATTGGTGCACGGGCGTATGGGCCTCCGCTTTTTGCTGCCTGTTATACGTGTTTTCACCGCATACTGGACGCTTCTTCATCATGATTCTCGCAGTGGCTGGCGGTGCGGCCTTAATTGAGTCAATTGTACAGCGTTTGATTGGGGGAACAGATTAACTCATTATTATGCTTTCTCATATAATAATGTGATAGGGATAAAAGGATGTGATGGATGGATGAGGGATTCCCTAAACCAAAACGCCAGCAGTAAAAAGCCGAAAAAGAAGTCGTGTGGTTGTTCAAAAAAGAAGAAAAAGTCTAAAAAACCGTCTAAATAAAGACGGTTTTTTCTTTTGGATAAATAAAAACGCAAAAACAGAAAAAACTAAATGGTAAATGGCAGAAGAATGGAGGGAGAACATGAAAGCGGTCATTTGTTTACTGGCGGCTGTGATCCTCGCAGGATGCAATCTTCAGGAAGAAAGAAAAGACAGTCGGCTGGCCTTAATGAAAACGACTAATCCGGAACCCATACAAATCGAAAAAGACGGAGTATCTGTAGAAAAAATCCGTGGAGAAGTGGAAGAAGTAAAAGAAATTTATGATGCTGCCGTTGTGAAAGGAGATCATAACATTCTGGTGGCTTATAAAGTGCGTCACCTAGATCGTTTTCGGATGAAGAAAATTGAGAAAAACCTGCAGGATCGTCTTGAAAAGGAATACAGTAAGGAAACCTTCATCGTATCGAGCGACTATAAAATTTTTCTCGAGGCTGTCAGGCTGCGTGAAGACATTGATGCTGGCAAAGTAAACGATAAAGAAGCGGATAAACGGCTTCATCGAATCATTAAATTAAAACAAGAATTAACATAAGGAGAGAGCAGATGGCGAACAAAAACGAAAAAAAGACACCTACTCAGCAGCAATATGACAAGCTGAATCAAAAGCATGAGTTAAAGCGGCCAGTGCTTAAAAATTGCTTGCGCGCTTTTTTTGTTGGCGGCCTAATTTGTACGATTGGACAGGCTATTACGTATTTCTTTATTTACTTTTTTAACTTCACCGAACAAACGGCCGGTAATCCGACAGTCGCCACGATGGTATTTCTCGCCATGTTATTAACAGGATTCGGTGTGTATGATCACCTCGGACAGTATGGTGGCGCCGGAAGTGCTGTGCCTGTTTCAGGATTCGGCAACGCAGTGATCTCTGCTGCTATTGAACACCGGACAGAAGGATTTGTCTTAGGAGTAGGCGGTAATATGTTTAAGTTGGCAGGGTCCGTTATCTTGTTCGGTGTGTTCGCTGCTTTTGTGGTGGCCTTAATTAAAACCATTTTGATACAGTGGGGCGGTCTCTAACTTTTTTAGAAAGGAAAGGAGAGGAAAAGGATGCTCGCAATGTTTTTTTGGGCTTTTGTGATTGGCGGGCTTATCTGTGTGATTGGTCAATTAATGATGGATGTCGGCAAATTAACGCCAGGCCATACACTTAGTACGATGGTAGTCGTCGGTGCCATTCTCTCTGGCTTTGGTTTATATGAGCCATTAATTGACTTTGCCGGAGCAGGAGCGACTATTCCCATTACAAGCTTTGGAAACTCATTAGTGGAAGGCGCTATGCAAGAATCAGAAAAGCATGGCCTTGTCGGTGTTCTAACGGGAATGTTTGAAGTGACGAGTTCAGGTATCTCTGCTGCCATCATTTTTGGATTCATTGGTGCGGCTGTGTTTAAACCAAAAGGATAATTGGCATGTTATTTGCCCAAACGTATCCTCATTTTTCTCATATAGTAGCAGTGTAAGGACGAAAAGTGAGGTGATAAGAATGGGCTTTGGTTACGGATATGGCGGCGGCTGCTGCGGCTATGGATATGGCGGTTATGGATACGGCTGCCGTGGCACATCAACATTTGTGTTGATCGTTGTGCTTTTCATTTTATTAATTATCGTCGGAGCAAGCTTTTACTGCTAATGAGCGCTCAGGCTGACGTAAACGGACTGTGTACCATTCCTTTACGTTAGCCTTTTCTTTTTTCTCAAAAGAATGGCCCGCCTGTAAGAGAGTTAAGGGGCTTTTTGCTATAAGCCCCGTGAACTTTTTTAAAAGGGAGGCATAAGATAAAAAGAGAAAAAGGAGGATGAATCAAGGTGGAAAATGGATTTTTCAAAAACATTGAACAAAAAACAGGTGTACGAATGAAAGATATTATGGAACTGGCAAACTCTTTACAAAATGCGAATTTTAAAGATGAGAAAACAGTCAGAAATATTATTAAGCGCGTATCGGCACTTGCTAATAAACCAGTACCGCGGCAGTTAGAAGATCAAATTGTGCAATCCATTGTAAAAGATGGCCAAAAGCTGGATATGCAGACGATTACGGACATGTTGAATAAGAAAAAATAAAAAATTTTAAAAAATTGTTTAGTTTGTTTCGAAAGAGGGTAAAGAGCAGAAAATACTTTTGTGAAGAAGGGGGGAAGAGAGATGGGCTACATCCTGCCGATTACGCCGTATCAATATAATCAGTATCAAGAACGAGTAGTAAATCATGTCGGCGATAGCTATTCATCCATTGATCCTGTAGAAAGAGTGTCTTTCAGCAAAATACTTGATAACAGTTCTGATGCATCGATGGCTTCGGATGACCGTACAGAGGCCCGGCTATCAAAGAAAAAAGAATACGAGGCTTTTCAAGTACATTTGGCAAAGATCAGCGGAAAAGGTGTCAATATTAATGAGTTTGCATGATAAAAAATAGTATCTGATGCAACAGAAAGAAAAAGCTGTTTCGTTTAGAAAAACGAAACAGCTTTTTCTTGTTTAGCTAAGTGTTAAAATACTTTTTTCATCGATTTATGAGGAATGCCCGCGTCCATGAATTCATCCGAGATCACTTCATAGCCAAGACGCTCGTAAAATGGAATCGCATGTACTTGTGCATCGAGCTTTAGAGCAGGAACATTTTGCTTTCTCGCTTCTGCTTCGACTGCTTCCATCATAAGGCGGCCGGCTCCTTTGCCGCGGTAGTCAGGCAGGATACAGATTCGCTCCGCTTTGCCAAAGCCATCTTTGATACGGAAGCGGCCAGCTCCGCAAGGCTTTTCTTCATCGTATAGAACGAAATGTACCGCTGCATCTTCATGCTCATCAATTTCAATTTCAAGAGGAACACGCTGTTCCTCCACAAACACTTTTTTGCGAATAGCATAAGCGACTTCGCGTTCTTGGTTGTTTTTTACAGTTGTTACGTTCACTAGTTATTAACCCTTTCCGAGTAAGAATGTTTCATAAACTGTCCATGAACCGTTTTCCAGCTGGTAAAGTAAATGGAAGCGGTCTACTGTTTCTTCGTGGTCTACGTCCATCATTTGCAGGGAGTTGTATACATCATCATGCTCTAAATTGGATAATTTTTGCCCAATTGTCAAATGAGGAACAAATCCATATTCCGGCTTGCCGCCGATAATAGAATCTTCATGTAAGTCTTCATTTAAAGCAGTCAAGGTTTCATTTGGGTCAACTTTTAAGTAAATAACATTATTGAGAGGGTGGAATGTTTTCACCTTGCTCAAATGAAAAGAAAATGGCTGATGCTTTATAGCGATTTCTTCTAGCTGGCTTGTTAAGCTTTTTAGATCGCCTTCCTCAGCGTCAAACGGGCTTTTTAATGTAATGTGTGGCGGAACGAGCGCGTAGTGAGGATCATAACGCTTTCTGTAGGAATTAGCGAAATCCTGAAGTTTTTTTGATGGGAAAATAACAATACCTAGTTTCATATTCATGCTCACTCCTTATGAATTAAAAAATAATTATGAATCATCTTTCTATTATAACAAATTTCCTTACAATTCCATAGTAAAGACACTTTTCTAGGAAAATGCTTTTACTCAAACATTGTCAGCAGTGCGCGTTTTAAGTCGGCCTGCCAAAATTTCCACGTGTGCCCGCCCTCGAATTCATCATAGAAGCAATCAAAGCCCTTCTCATAAAAAAGGTTGTGCAGAGATCGGTTTGGTGTGAGAAAATCATCAATTTCCCCATTCATCCGTGTTACTTTTGTTTCCTCCAACCCAATAACATGATAAAGACTCAACTGTTTATAATCCTGGGCTTCATCCACCGCATTCATAACTTTATCGTCTACGTGAGGCGAATGCATGATCACTTTACCAAAAGTATGGGGGTAGCGAAGAGCTGCCATTAAAGAAACGGTGGCCGCAAGTGAATCACCGGCTAGCGCACGTCCATAGCCAACATGGTAGCCAGGATATTTCTCGTCCAGAAAAGGAACAAGCTCGTGTGCTAAAAAGCGAATGTAGGCTTCCTGCTTCTGGCCATCCGGATGATACTTTTGCCAGCGATCTTCTGTATTTCGGTAAGGAACCCCGACAATGATGAGGTTCTCAATCTGTTCTTCCGCCAGCAGTTCATCAGCGATGCGCGGAATACGTCCCATCTGAAAATAGTCTTTCCCATCTTGGGCAATTAACAGCGAATATTTATATAAGGGAGAAAAATTCGCTGGAAGATATACGAGAAGCTCAATTTCTTCATCAAGCTCTTTAGAATAAATCTTTTCATCTTCAATGGTGCCACGCTGTATCGTCATAGTGACCCTCCAAACCAATTAATAGTTATTCGTCTTGATTTTAGCATAAATGAGGCGGACAGTAAGCGGTGAAGCCCCATTCAAGCAGTTCCTGTTTATGGGTTCATTAATATGTATGGCCTTTCCTTTAGAATTTAGACAGGTTTTTGAAAAATGCCCTCAGAAAGGATTTTTTACTATAATAAAATAAAAAGCCGTCCTGAAAAAATCAGGCCGGCTGGCTGTTCCTGCGTAAAATAGAAGCAGGATAAGCAGCAAGTATATTAGAAAGCAAAAAGCGGCGATTTTGTTTGCGATAGAAGCAGTAGGCATACACAGCAGATGACGAAAGTGACTTTACTACAATATTACGTCTTGTTATCGTTCCGTCCTGTGCCTGATACATAATGACAAGAGGCAAATTTTCACGCTGACTTCGCAGCAACAAAGCATTCATGTAAGATCAGCTCCTTGTTCTTATTATATACGAACAAGTGTTCTTTATGCAAGTGACATGACAGTATTTAGGGGGAAAACATGGGGAAACTAATCGAAGCGATCGAATCAGGATTATCGGTAAATGGGAAAGAGATTTTACAGGGAATTACGATAGAAATCGAACAGGGAACGACTGTCGCGGTAACGGGGGTCAATGGTTCAGGGAAAAGCTCGCTCATCAAGCTGCTGGCCGGAATCAGCGAACCGCAGACCGGAAACATTCAGCGGTATTTTACCTCGTATGCCTACGTGCCAGAACACTTTCCGGAGCATCTTTCCTTCACAGTGAGGAACTATTTGCAGCTGCTCGCCGAGATGAATGGCAGCTATAAAGAAAAGGAGATAGATTATTACACAAGCCTGTTTGGACTTGAACCTTTTTTGGATACGCCATTGAAAAAATGCTCTAAAGGCACAAAGCAAAAAGCTGGTTTTATCCAGGCTTTAATGAAAAAAGGAGAGGTGCTGTTTCTCGACGAGCCGTTCACCGGCATGGATGAAGGGACAGTTCAGATAGCGGTAGATTTGCTGATGGAGCGGAAAGGGAGAAAGACAACCGTCTTCACCCTACATGAAACTGAGCTTGCTTACCAGCTTGCTACACACATCGCTGTGATGGAGGAAGGCCGCCTTGTTTCGTGTTTGCCTGTGAAGCAAGTGAGCCGGATGATGGAAATTACTTATCGAATGAGCGAAAACAGATGGCAGGCTGTTCCATTAGCCGAACATACTTACCGGCTGGTGGTCGAGGAGACAGAGTCAGATAAAATGATTGGCGAGATTCTGCGACACAACGGGCACATTATAGAAGTAAAAGGGAGGGGAGAGCGGTGAAATCATTTGTTGCGTATCAGCTGCGCTCTCTGCTGTACTCACTGAAATGGATGCCGCCATCGATTTTGTATGTGTCCTGGATCTTCAGCCAATACTATTATGAAAACTTGCCGATCGCTGACAGTCATTCAATCTCCGCGTTTGTTCTCTATCCGGTCATCGTCTGGCTCACTATGGTCGTCTGTAACTTAGAAAAAGGCAGTGAAAAACTCATCCTGCTTTCGTATATGCCGAAAAGAGCCTGCTTTCTTTACGGGAAAATGATCGTTATTTTTCTTGTCGGTCTTACGTTGGCAGCTGTCTCCTTTGTCCTGCCGCTCCTGCTGGGGATTTTCGGGGAGCCGCTAACGATTGAACGGATTAGTCTCTTTCTATATGGTCACATTGTGTTTATTCTGTTGGGGATTTTTACAGGCAGTCTTTTTAGTGCTACGAATATGGGTGGGAAAAAGTATTCCTGGAGCGGCAGTGCCTTTGTCGTATGTGCTGCCATTGCCAGCTCGAAAATTATGGACGTACTTCCAGGAAAGTGGAAGTGGATCGTTTATATCCTGCCGCCCGTATCGGCTGTGGCCAATACGATAAAGGAAGGAGTCCAAGCTCATCTGCCAGAGAATGTTTGGGTGATTACCTACATATTTGTTGGATTTCTAGTTGTGAGAATGCTATTTTTAACGAGGGAAAAAGTAAATTAATAGCTAACGGAAAACTTTCATATTGAAAAGCAAAATATTCGTTGACAACTGACCAGAATTTTCATAGAATAGAACTTGTCAGTTGAACGATTCCGTAGCTCAGCTGGGAGAGCGCTACCTTGACAGGGTAGAGGTCGCTGGTTCGAACCCAGTCGGAATCATACCAAAAGAAAGAGCGAGAATCCTTGTTATATAAGGGTTTTCGCTCTTTTTTGTTACTCTCATTATCAATAATCACCAAAAAAGCACACTTATTTTGCCGACATTCTGCCGACCAAACGTGATAACTTAATGATTTTTAATGATTTTCTTTGGTCCCTAATAGTGCAGAATCTAATTTTTGTGTGGCAATTTCGTCAGCCTGTTTTAGAGCGTGGCCATAAATATTCATTGTGGTCGTAATATCAGAATGGCCTAAGCGTTCCGAAATAATTTTTGCGTGAACACCCTCGTTAATGAGAAGGGTGGCTGATGTGTGCCTCAAAGCATGAATGTTAATATATTTCAACTTATGCCGCTTAATAAATCGTTCCCACCAATTTTTCAAAGACTCTGGATGATAAGGCTTTCCGTTTTCGTCAGCCAGTAAAAAATTGTGTTTTCCATCTTCCCACAGCGTTTTTGCCGCAAGTCGTTCTTTCTTTCGTTGCAATTCTAAACTTTTTAAAGGTTCTATAAGAGTTTCGGATATAACAATATCCCGCTTCTTTGCACTCCTGCTGCCTTTCTTTATTTCATGAACTTGATAACCTTCTGCTTTTGAATAAGTGAGGGCCTGTCTAACATGAACAATTCTCTTTTCATAGTTTATATGTTTGAATTCTAAGCCAAATAATTCAGATCGCCGCATCCCTGTAGTAATAGCGAGTTTAATAATAATTTGCCAATGTAGCAACTCCGCGTTCAAGCACTTTAACAATTCGCTCGCTTCTTCAAGAGTGTAAACATCCACTTCCTTATATTCAACTTTGGGTTTATCTATTTCTTTTACAGGTGATTTTTCAACAATCCGGCATTTAACAGCGAAATTAAAGATATTATTCAAAATTCGATAATTATAAAAAATCGTGGAGCTGGAAAGCTTTCCTTCTTTTCCGTCCAGACGCATACCATTCTCTTGAAGGTTATGAAGAAAATCGATAATATGCATCGGTTGGACTTGATCCATTCGTAAATACTGGAAGGCCGGAAGTATCCTCGTTTCTAAGTGTTGCAGAAATGTTGCTCTAGTTGTATGAGAAAGGTGTTTATTTGCATGCTTAGGCAGCCATTCATTTTTTACAAAATCGACAAACATCATTTTTTTAGGTTCAAAATAATTTTCTCCCGTTACTTCTACAACGAATTTAGCTAATTCTAATTCAGCTTCCCGGGAACCTTTAGCAAGTACTGTTTTATATTTTTTATTTCGTTTCTTTTTTTGTGTTACCGGATCGATGTAATAACCAAGGTCAATTTCGAGCTGCCATTTGTTTTTACCTCTTGGTCTAAAATGTCCTTTAGCCATGTATATCCACTCCTTTTTTACGAATATATGTTCTTTTGTGTGGTAAATGAAAACCTCACTATATGAGTGAAAGTGAGGTAGTTATGCGTAAATGTTTTAAGAGGGAATTATACCAATAATTTTTTCGCCTATAGATAATACTGAATCGACAGTAGGTAATAAGGCTATCAACTTTTCTACTTTTCTTTTGCTAGGAGTCTGCTTGCTAGTTTCTTCTTCCAACATATCTATAGTGTCAAATGCATCAACTTTCTCAGCTGAATCTAATGATGTATCACTATCAATGACACTTCTCATTTGAGCTAGTAGTTCCGAAACTTCAGGATTATTGATTTGAATGTTTTGAGTGAAATCAGTCGATTGATTTGCATAATTTGTTGGAGCATTAAAAATCCAGTTGTTTACGTTTTGGTTATTTTGCGGTTTCACAAGTTCGATTTTTTCTTCCAATTCTCTTATGATAAATCTTATAAAAATGGTAACAATACTGTCATTTACCTTCCTTAGTTGGTCATTGTATTTTTTGGTAAACATCGTGGCATGCCCAAAATGGATTAATGTATCTTGAGGATTAGTGCTCCAAAGTAAATCGTAAATGACTTTTAAAGCATCAATTTTTTTATTAGGTAAAGTAGCATCTCCAGAACCTACCATTGAAGACCTCTGGTTAACAGCCTTTTCAAACCATTGATTAGTATCATATTCATTTTCTACAATAGGTTTCAAAATTTCCTGTATAACTTCGTTTTCCTCACAAAAAGATTTTAGAAAGTTGAGTGAAGAGTCAAAGGTACTAGTTGTTGACCTTAGTAAGTCTCCAGATAAATCCTTAAATTCACGTGAAATTTTCGTTAACTCTTGGTATGATTGTGACATAATAATAACTCCTTTGAGGTGATTTTATGAAAATCCCTGTCAGTATTCGTTTAGATGATAACGGCCTTTTAAGAAAAGAGTGTCCGTTTTGCGAAAGAGAGTTTAAGGTTTTTTATAATGAACACACAGAAGAGACACAGAGTAAATGTTACTGTCCTCATTGTGGGTTGCCGGCACCATCAGCTGAACAGTTGACTAGAGATCAAGGGCAACACATTGTTGATTTAGCAAAAAATGAGTTCATTAATCTAGTAAACAAAGAATTTGGCAGAATGAAACAAAGAGTTAAAAGTCCATATATTAAAGTAGATTTCAAGCCCTTAGAGAAAACTGACCCTAGGATACAAATAGAACTTAATGATATGGAAGAGATTATTACAAGTTGTTGTAACGAGCCAATCTTTTTAAACAGTCCTCTAACATGGAAGGTAATATATTGTCATAAATGTGGCGATATTAATTTCCCTGTATGACATATGTTTTGAATACAGCATCATGTTTTCGGGGGTGAAAGAACCCCTCCGCAAGGCTATTTTGGTCACTTTAATAATTTTTGTTTCTGTTGTTGAAACGCTTCCTCAGTCAATATGCCTTCGTTTTTAAGAGTTACTAGCTTTCTCAATTCATCTGCTAGGGAAGAAGCGAAGGTACTCTGTTTTCTTTTGCTTTCTACTATTACCTTCAGTTCACCAGCCATTTCTTGCTCTTTTTTTGAAAACATAATTGAATTTTCATCCCCAGCAGTATAGATGCCTTTTACATCTTTATTGCCAGTGACACCAAATTGTATAAAACCTGCTTTAATAGTGGATGCAGGAACAATCTTCACACTTTAGATCATGTTTAGCTTGATGGTTTTTTCGCCTTTTAATCCAGAGGACCTATTAAAAAACCATTTTCTATCAATGCGAATGTGTTCGGAATCGAGTGTAACAGTAGTTTTTCCACCGTGTTTGAATTCAAAAGTTTCCATTCATCTCATTCCTTTCGAAATTAACGTTTACATACATATTGAGAAGATTATTCCATTAAATAATTAAAAAATTTTTTGGCACTCCTTCAGAGTTTTTAAACGCGCTAACTCCTTAGGAACGCCAAGTATTTCACTAATTTCATATAACGATAGGTTAGTATATTTGTACTCATAGATTTTTTCATCCGGCATCAATAATTCAACTGCAAAAGTATTAGCTTCCACTTCAATTTTATCAACAGAGAATAAAGTTCCTCTCTTTAAAAAGGGAGTATTTACTCTGGGGTGTAGTTCAGAATGTCCTAACTCGTGGGCGCAGGTGAAAAACTTTGATTCCTGATGTAAGTTGGAGTTGATAAAAATAAATTTATTTCTTCTTATGTATTTGTAAAACCCATAGATGCTTTCATGAAGATTGCGTTCTATAATGCAAATATTTTTAGCTTTAGCGATTTCATAAGGGTTATTTGTGCCGTATTTTTTTGTTATTGTCTTAGTGAGCTCTTTGATCCGAGACATAATTATCCCCCTTAAAGTTTAATCCTTATCTCTATATTTTTTAGGGGTATACTTCTTATTCGCTAAAGTAGCTATGCGCTCAGCGTGTTCTAAAGCTTCTAGCAAGGATTCGATTGCTTCTGGGCTCATTGGTTCTCCCATGTAATTCAAACCGTCACCATCTGCCTTTGCCTCTGTTAAATCCTCCCTCATTTTCTTCATTCGTTTTGCGATATCGCGTTCGTCTTTCTCGGTTAGCTTAGGCGTATCCTCTTTATCATTTTCTTCAATGTAACCAGCAATTCTCATCAACTCATCGTAATCGACTTTGAGGGCTTCAGAAATTTTTTTAATTGTAGCTGGTTTAGGAACGCCACGCTTACCTGTTTCAATTCTTGATAGTTGAGCTGCGCTAATATCCGAGTAAAGAGCTACCTGATTTAAGGTTAAGCCCTTAGAATCTCTTACGTTTTTTATATAAGTGCCAAAATCACTCATAACAATCATCCATTCATAAAGTATTTCTGTTAACGCAATGATAATATCCGTTATTACCAAAAGGCAATTAATTTCAAAAAAAAATGAATAAAAGTATTGCCTTTTGGTAAAATTGATGATAAATTATTACCATAAGGTAATTACCAAAAGGTAAAAAGGAGGGGTGAAAAACTATATGAATAAGTCAGCGGACATCTTTGTTAGAACGAAAGTTTTACGAAAATATCTCAAAGATAACAGGTTATCAGAAGTTCAATTTGCGGAAATGATAGGTGTAGCTCACAGTACTGTGAATCGTGTGTTAAATGGGAAAAGAAATCCCGGAAGTAAATTTATAGCTGGTGTATTGAAAAATTTTAGTGATTTAAATTTTGAACAAATTTTTTCCTATAACAACGAATTACCAAAAGGTAAAAAGGAAGTCAGCTAAGGAGGAGTTAAATTGAACCAACTCGTTTTTATTAAAAACAACAAAGTCGTAACTGACAGCTTAACGGTTGCAGAAGTATTCAATAAACGTCACGACATTGTTATCCGTGATATCGAGAATCAAATCGAAAAGCTAAATCTATCCGGTGAACAGAATTTTTCACTCCACAACTTTGAGGAGTCAGCTTACCAAAACGAACGCGGCCGTGAATATCGAAAAATCAATATGACGGAAGAAGCGTTTACGCTGGTAGCAATGTCTTATGTAACACCAGAAGCAATGAAATTCAAAGTAAAGTTTATTCAAGAATTTAAAAAACTACGTGAACAGCTTGAAAGTAACAAAGTAAAAGTTCTGGACGATCGTACAGCATTGATCCAGTCAATGAAACTTACGGTCGAGACAGCTGAACGACAAGATCAAATGCAAGAGGTAATAAATACACATCAGGTTAAACTCACTGAACTCGAAGCAAAAGTAGATGAACAGATCACGCTTACATCTGGTGAACAGAGACGCCTGCAAAAAGCGGTTGCCGCAAAAGTATATGAAGTTGAATCCGATCCAGAGTACCGACCTCAGTTATTCCGTGAATTGTATCGAGAGATAAAAGATCGTTTTGCTGTCGCTTCATATAAAGATGTAAAACAAAAGGAACTTCAAGCTGCTATTCGTTATGTAGAAAGTTGGATTCCTCGAAAGGTGGTGTCGTAATGCAAACTCTAACTACAAAAGAAGCTGCTGAATATATCGGTGTTTCCATCGGCACAGTTCGAAAATACGTACATGAAGAAGGATTGCCAGTCCTTCGTTTCCCAGGACGTCGTAAATGGGTCTTTAAGAAAGATTTAATCGATCAATGGATCGAAGAAAGATCACAGCCGGTAATCATAAATCAACCTGTTGAAAAGAAAGAAAAAGAATACGGGAAATTACGAGTTTTAACTCCTTAAGTTATTTGATTCTATTATAAGCTGTTTTGCCTATAGTCAACGGTAAAGAAGGGGAGGAATGGGGATGAAAAAAGGTAATGTCGGACAAGCGCTAAAGGAATTAAGAGGGGATCAGACTCAATTAGAGCTTAGCTTGGAGGTAGGTGTTTGTAGAGAGACTATTTCAGCATACGAAACGGAGCGGGCAAAAATTCCGCCTGACATATCTCGTAAACTCGTAAAAATGAAAGACGATGCTTGGTTTGTAATGGCTCTTAGACATCAATATACCGGTACGGGGCCTCTTCGCCTTGATGGTGAAAAAGTAGATCTCCACAGAGCCAGTGTTAAAGATTCGGTGATGGAGGAATTAGAAGAGGCCTCGGAAGCCATTAGAAAGGTGAAATTAGCAAATAAACTCAAGTTTCTGTCTGCCTGGGAGAAAAATGAGCTGATAGAATCACTAGTTCAATTAGTGGATGTTATCACAGGTATTGAACATTTTCTCGCAGTTATATGCGAGGAGGCAGAAATCAGTTATCGCGGTGTTTGGGAGAAGCATTATAAAAAGCTTATTTCCCGCGGTTACGCCAGTAAAGACCAATTGAATGGAGTAGAACTATGACAACAGAAATGAAAGAAAAACAGTGTGCACATAGCCTTATTTACAGAATGGAAGAATGCTTGATTAAAGGAGAGCTAGAGGAAGCTGAACGAACAGTATTTGACTTTCTAAACTCAATTAGAGAGCTGAAAAGGTTAAAGGCAGCAAACGAAAACAGACAGCAGTTAGAACAAGTGGTCCAGCGTTTAAGAGAACAAGGAATCTTAGCAGAACGAGTGGTCAGAATTGGTTAGGAGGATAAAAAATGGAAACAGTAATAGTCTTTTTTGTAGCAGTTGCCGCCGCATATTATTGGGGCTTAGCCAATGGAGAATCAGAAAAAAAGCAAAAATAAAAGCGGCAAGCTTTGGGCAGCTCACCGCATGAAAGTTACTCAGACAATCTTATTATAACACATTTTCAGTTGATGGGCACTCCGGTGCTCATCGTCAGCGGCCGGAACGGGCTTCTCCCCCTGTGCCTGGTGGTTCGGGCTGCTGACGATGGACATTAAGCCATCAGAAAGAAGGTGAAACAAATGAATATCGAACATCCAGCAATCACTCAAACTATGGAAACAGGTTATGCAAATATGGTAAGCCAACCGGAGCATTGCGGCATTGATGCTATGGGTGATGAAATCTTAATCGGTGATTCAATCATTGAAATTGGTGGAGAGATCGTCCTTGAGGAGAATTTGGAGGATTATCTAATCGAATATCTTGGCGCTCAATACAAAACAGCGGAATGAAAAAGACTCGCTTTGCAGAGCGAGTCAGGTCTTTAAAAATAATTGATTTCTTTTATTGTACCGAACTTTGAAAAACGAATCAAGAGGAGGGCTCTTAATGCAAGCGCAAGTATTTGCGATGACGAATGACATGAATCGTGAAGAATGGTTGAAAGCTCGTAAAGCAGGAATTGGCGGTTCAGATGCCGCAGCCATTGCTGGATTGAATAAATGGAAGTCTCCAGTCGCTGTGTTCCTTGATAAAACAGGACAAGCTCCTGATGAAGATATAGCTGGTGAAGCTGCCTACTTTGGAAACGTCCTAGAGGAAGTGGTAGCTCAGGAATTTACTAAACGAACAGGTTTAAAAGTACGCAAGCGTAATGCCATTCTAAAGCATCCAGAATATCCATTTATGCTCGCCAATGTAGATCGATTGATTGTTGGAACAAAAGAGGGGCTTGAATGCAAAACAGCTTCTGAGTATCTGAAAGCGGAATGGGAAGGAGAAGAGGTTCCAGCTTCTTACTTGCTTCAATGCCAGCACTATATGGCGGTAACGGGTTATACGGCTTGGTGGATCGCTGTTCTTATCGGCGGTAATAAATTTATTTATAAGAAAATCGAACGGGATGAGGAACTGATTCAATACCTAATCGACATCGAGACAAATTTTTGGAAAAACCATGTCGAAGCAAATAACCCGCCGATGTTTGACGGATCAGATGCTTCCAGTGATTTGCTCAAGGCTCTTTATCCCGAGTCGGTACCATTGACAGAGGTTGAGCTGCCAAATGAAGCAGACCAACTATTAGAAGCGCTGGATCAGGTGTCAGTCGAACTAAAGGAATTAGAGACTCAAAAGAAAGAGTATGAAAATCAAATTAAAGCCCTTATGGGAGAGAATGAAAAAGCTTTTGCCGGCGAACGAGTTGTGACCTGGAAGACGGTCAGCTCTAACCGGTTCGACAGCAAATCATTCTTGAAAGATCATCCCGAGCTTTATAACCAGTATGCAAAACAATCCAGCTACCGCCGGTTTGCGGTGAAATAGGAGGAAGACAATGGCTACAAATAAAGACGTTAAAAATCAATTAGCTAATAAGGCGAACGGGGGCAACAATGCTCCTGCTTCTCCAGCCAATACAATCGCAGCTTATTTAAAGAAGATGGGGCCGGAAATTGAAAAGGCGTTGCCTAAACATATGGATGCTGATCGGCTTGCAAGAATTGCTTTGACAACTATAAGAACTACACCAAAATTGCTGGAATGTAATATTTCATCTCTTATGGGGGCTGTCATGCAAGCTGCACAGCTTGGATTGGAGCCCGGGCTGATTGGACATTGTTACATCATTCCTTACGGAAAAGAAGCCACATTCATTATCGGATATAAAGGCATGATTGACCTTGCTAGAAGATCTGGCCAGATTCAAAACATTTATGCTCATGCCGTTTTTGAAAATGATGATTTTGAATACGAGTTGGGTTTAAATCCAAAGCTTATCCATAAACCAGCTGCGGGGAATCGAGGAAACATGACCCATGTCTATGGAGTAGCACATTTTAAAGATGGCGGGTACCAATTTGAAGTTATGGACATGCAGGAAATTGATAAGAGAAGGGGCCGTTCCAAAGCATCGAAGAATGGACCTTGGGTAACAGATTTTGAAGAAATGGCCAAGAAAACAGTGATCCGCCACATGTGGAAGTACCTGCCGATCTCCATCGAAGTGCAGCAGCAGGCTGTACAAGATGAAGTTGTAAGGAAAGACATAACAGCTGAACCGGAATACATCGATATGGAAGATCCGGTAATTGAAACGCCGAAAGAAGAGCCAGCTGCTGAATCGGAAGACAAAAAAGAGCCCTTGCAACAGGACTTTGGATTTGAAGGCTGATGATTAATATAAAAACTTCTGTTGTCCTCCCGCAGCGCTTGTGGGAGGAGGCAAAGGATCAGGAGCATTTGAAGCTACTAATCTTGCAATATATGAAAAAGTGTTACCCAAACTATCAAATTAAAAGAGTGGAGAATGGATTCGCGGTATGTGAAAGGAGGGATTAAGCGTGAACTACATCAGAGAAATGAACGCATTCTATGATTGGCTCGAAATAAATGAACTGTCACCATCAGCAATTAATTTATGGTACGCACTCATGCACATAAATAATAAGGCTGGATGGGCAGAAACATTTACGGTGGCTGAATCGGTGCTATGCGTCAAAACAGGATTAACAGATCGCACCCTCCGAAAAGTGAGAAATGAATTGAAGCAAAAAGGCCGAATTGACTTTGCTTCCAGAAAAGGAAAAGCACCCACTTACAAGATCATTTCCTTTGAAAGAACGGAAAATAATTCCGAACTTCCTCAAAGGTCGGAAAATATTTCCGCACTTCGTTCCGCAGTTAGTGCCGAGGTTAGTTCCGCACCTAGTTCCGGAGTTAGTTCCGCATTAATTAAACTAAATAAAACTAAACAAAAAGATAAAGAAGATGATGAAGAAGATACGCGCGTGTCGGTTAATCCTTTTCATTTTTACGAACAAGAAGGGTTTGGCCAGCTTAGCGGATTTGTAGCAAATACGTTAGGAAGCTTGATTGACGATTATGGAGAAGCTTTAGTTTTACATGCTATGGGTGAAGCAGTTCTATATGGAGCCCGCAATCTAAAGTACGTGGAGTCCATTTTGAAGAATCCTAACAAAAACAAAAAACGAGGTGAAGAGAGTGGCCAGAAAGTTTACCAGCATCGCGGAAGTAATGGCGGATCTACAGGCAAAGGCAAATCAGCGGATCAAGCCTATCGAGAACTCGAAGAAGCCCGAAGAGCATGGGGCGGATGAATATGAATGTCCTGTTTGTAAGGATACAGAGCTAGTGTACTACCAAAAGAAATCAACAAACAACTTGATGTATACCTTCTCTAAACCGTGTGAATGCCGTGAAAGAAAGGCGTGGAAACGGCGATTCAAACAGTCCCTGATTCCGGAGGAGTTTACCAAGGCGAACTTTGAAAACTATGAAACTACATCGCCAATTCAGAAAGAAATGCTGGAATTAACAAAGGAGTACCGGTCACTCTTCAAAATCATCAAAAACGGTGACGGGAAAGAGAAGGTGATCCCGTCTAATAATTACGGTTTGCTCGCAGTTTTCGGGGAGCAGCGTTTGAAAGAAATGCCTGCTGCAGAACGGTCCGCCTTGAAACAAAAACACAACAATTACGGCATTGGTAAAACTCATTTGCAAATTGCTTTGGCTAAACAGCTGATCAAGGAAGGCTTTAACGTGCTAACGGTATCGGATGTAACTTTCATGGAAGAGCTTATGCAAGCAAAGAAAATGGATGACGGGGGAGAAACGTATAACCGTCTCTTAAACGGTGCTTTATCAGCAGATGTACTCATTTGGGATGACATCGGAAAAGTGAGCTGGACAGAGCCGCGCGAGCGAATGTACTACACGATTATTAACGAGCGGTACCGTAAACAAAAGCCGATCGTCTTCAACAGCAATGAAGATCGCGGCACGCTTGCTGACAAGATAGGATATGCAGGGGCCAGCCGGTTGATCGGAGAATGCGGAAAATTTGTGCTAGAAGCAGAAGGAATTGATTGGAGGTTAAAACGATAATGTGTGATTTATGCGGTGGTACACATTCAGTTGGAGGTCAGGATGGATCATTGCTTTACATCCAACCTTGCCCGATATGCGGCCCTATTTCAGGGGCGGCCCTTGTTGAAAAGAATAAGAGAATGGCTAAGTTTGATGAGGAACTAGAGGCAGCTTTACAACGGTACGCTCTTGCTGAAAAGGACGTGAGCTGATGAGAACTAAAGAAAAAGTAACTGTTCAGGAACTGAAACGACAATCTGTCATTGAACAATTGCTAGGCATGGGGATCAGCCAAAGCGGGAACGTTTCTGTTCAGGAAATGGGATATATCGAATTACGGCGGTTGTTGACGGTAGCAGTATTGAAAAAGGGGAGTTGATTATGGCCAGCGGCATTATTTTTCCGGATGATTGCATCTTTTACGAAGGAATAGTCTGGGAGGATGAATGGACAATGTGGAGAAACCACATCGTACATGAACGTTGTGTAAAGAATGCAAGTTCTTCTGCCGTTATAACAACCGAATTACGTGAGGAAAACAAGAGACTACACAAAAGAATAGACGAGCTTCAAAAGGAAGCTGCAAGTGGTCAGCTGAGTTTGGATTTGTAGATAAAGGGGTGTTCTGAATGAAACTATGTGAGCGTTGTAACCGTCCTTTGAGGTCACAGAAGAGCATGGAAGCCGGCATGGGCCCCGTCTGTAAGAAAAAACAGGCGATTGAAGATGCAGAGGCAGAATTTGAAAAGATTCAAATCAAAATGGATGAAGTAATGGATATGACGGAAGTGGAATTGTATGGCGCGTAAATGGAAAGCGAGGAAAAGAGTCTGGAATGGTCGAGTTTATGACAGTAAAGCGGAGGCAGATTACCACAAGCTGCTTTCTGTAGATCCGGCCGTTCAATCGGTGCAAGTCCAGCCAGAGTTTGAAGTAATACCAGCGTATACAGTTATTTGCTACCGTTGTGAGGGCACAGGGCGCAATATAAGCAAGAAAACAGGAAGAGCTATTCAATGTTCCCTTTGCTCAGGAAAAGGCTCAAAAACGAAAGCAGGCGCTAAATATACAGCTGATTTTTTAGTTACTTATAAAAACGGATGGACAGAAATTGTTGATATAAAAGGTGGGCCTGCTTCAAGAGATTTTTCGCTAAGAAGAAAGCTATTAGAACGGCAGCTTGGTACAGAAGTAGTTGTCATGGAATATACAAACGGAGCATGGAAGCGAAAACGTTAAAGGAGTGATAAATCATGCTACAAGGAGTGTGCGTGGATCCGGAACTCGCCGGTGAGTTTCCCAAAACTGTTTACCTCTTTCCGAACGGACCGTTAAATTATTATGTTTCTCGCTTTCTTAATAAAAATGCTCACATGGGGTGCTTTCAAGCTGATAAATTCCAGGCTCTTGATGGGTGGCCGCCGGAACCGAATGCTGCTGATCTACCTCCATTAGAGCAAGGTAAGATGTACAGCGCACAGTTTATTTGGAGGCCTGAGAAACAGTTTACATTTCACAAACTAAAGAACCGGTTTTTTATACTTCCAGAAGCCAATCGAAAAAATGCCACGTTTTATAAAGATCGAGATCGGAAGCAGTTGGGTGGCCGTTTTCCTCTTCATTGGTTTACTGATTTCCAATTGGTTGAAGAGGAGCTGCTGGAAGAGTCTTTCGAAATGGAACTTGTTGAGGAAGAGTCGGCTAATTTTGAACAGATGTCGTTGTTTTAATAAATAGTCTCTGAAAATAAGGGAGGGCTCACTGATGGGGAAGGAAGCCTATTTAACAGCAGAGGACTTAGCAGAATTGAAGCAGTTGCATATCAATATGGCGCTGGACACAAATGATCGGGAATGGTTTCAGTCTCTTACAAATGAAGCACTGGAGGGGAGCAAATGAGCCGATTAACAACAGAACAGTACATGAAACAATGGATGGACTTGAGCAGCAAGATTAATCCAAAGCCAGCACCGGAAGAACGGGAGCGGTTGCTGGCCCAGTATCGGGGAGCGCGGAAACGAGCAGAGTTTGAACAATGGGCTATGAAGCAAATGGAGGGTGAGCAAAGTGAGGGATAAACAGAGATCATTTAGTCCAGTTGCAACAGTCATTCGGGAGGCGGCAGGATCCGGAAATCAGTTTGCTAAATACTTAATCCAGTCGCGTGATTACTTTGCTGAAAAGAATGAAAAGCATCGGAGAGAACGAGTAGTTATTTCTCTTCAACAAAGGCTCAAATACACCAAGCATTCCAAGTGTCAGAGGAAGATTCAACGGCAGCTGCAGGAACTGGGGGAAGCAAAGTGATTGAATACCGTTGCACAGATTGTGGAGTATTTGAAATGTCTATAGAGATCATTCCGATGAAGAAGTGCCCCAAGTGTAAGTACCTGATGGAAGCTGTTGAGGAATAGTCGACACAAACTATGTAATAAAGAGGATGAGACTAACAGAGTCATTTATGAATAAACACCCTAGTACCAATTGAAACTCTAGATGATAATTCTAAAACATCATGATTAAACATTCTAATACATCCATGTGAGACATTCTTGCCGATGGAAGCTGGGTTATTTGTTCCGTGTATACCATAATGAGGCTTTGACAATCCCATCCAAAGCACTCCAAATGCTCCGCCAGGATTGTGTTGTTTATTGATAATTGAGTATGTTCCAGAAGGCGTTGGTGACAGTATTTTTCCAACTGCAATTGGGTAAGCCTTTATAAGCCTATTTCCATCAAAAAGTTTTAATTGATGTTGTGATGTCGATACGTCAATCCATTTCGCCATGAAGATCAACTCCATTTTTTGATTATTGTATGAAGTAACTCAGGCATTTGTTAATTAACAAAAATTGATTGAACAGTTAATGAGAGAAGAAAGGAAAACTACTTAATGAACAGTACATTGAAAATGTGAAACAAGGAGAAACGCCGGTGATTAAAATCTTAGAATTGTTTGGAGGCATTGGCGCGCCTCGAAAAGCGTTGATTAACTTGGGAATTGAACATAAATCAATTGATTACGTGGAGATCCAAGAAAACAGGGTGAGGGCATACAACGCGCTATATGATCACTCTCATAAACCGCAGTCAGTTGTTGGATGGAACTTGCAACCCGATATCCTAGTGCATGGTAGTCCTTGCCAAGATAACTCCCGAGCGCAGTATTCAAGCGTTATGGATAAAAACAAAAAGAAACGTGGAGCAAGCAAAGGCAGCGGTACTAGAAGTTCGCTAATGCACGAGACGATTAAGATTATAAGAAATATGGGGGACTGGAAGCCGCGTGCAGTTATTTGGGAGAATGTCACAGGTGTTCTTGATAAAAAGACGGTCGGAGCTTTCAATGAGTACCTGCACGACATGGCTGACTTAGGATATTCGAACAGTTTTGATGTGCTAGATGCAAGAGACTTTGGTATACCTCACTTCAGAGAAAGAGTATTCTGTATATCCACATTGGGCAAACCCTTTAATTTTGGAAGGTTGAAACAGAAACCAATGCGTCATATCAAAGGCTTCTTAGAAGAGAATGTTACGGCGCCTCAGTACATGATTACTATTCCATCGATGCTGAATAAGATCGAGGAATTCAATCCGGTGAAGCCGAGTGATGCGTATAAGCGACGACTAAGCGTGATTGAAGATTTCTGCTGGACGATTACAGAGCGCCAAGACCGATGTCCGAATGCCGGTATTATTCGATTGGAAGACAAGCCGATGTATCGATATCTGACTGAACGGGAAGTGTGGCGGCTAATGGGATTTGATGACGAAGACTTTGAGCTGATGCTAAAGCAATTCCCAACGAAGCCTGGAAAGCGTAATGCCACGCTTTATGCACTAGCCGGAAACAGCATTGTTGTTGATGTGCTTGAGGCCATTTTTGAAGTATTGCTAAAAGAAGATTTTGGAACAGAATTTGTTAGTGATAAGAATGGACAAATGCAGTTAATCTGCTGAAAAACACGTTAAAAATGTCCAGCAAAGGAGCGGTTGTAATGAAAAAAATTTCAAGAGTAGAAGCCTATGAAAGTTTTGATGAAATTGACTTTAAAGTTATGGATCAGGAAATGTATTTAGTTTTCAATTCTGATCAAAGGGGTGATAAAGAAGCGACATCTCAATTTTTTAAAGACGAAGATGGAGATATTGTCCTGGAAATGTATTATGATGATGAACTTGTGCGAACAATGTGGTTTGGGAATAAGTCAAATAGAGAAGTTAAGGTGCCGGAATCAGCTTTTAAAGGAGCAGTCCTGGAAGGCCGAGAAAGACGATACACAGTCATTAACGAGAGGGACGTGACCAAATATGTCCCAGAAGGAGCACGGGAGGATTTTAATGCCTCTTTCAACAATATTTGTGACTGGATAGAGGAAGGCCGAATAGAAGACGGTAAGAAACCATTTAACTCCTATATTGTTATTAATACTGATGAGCCATACATTGGCGAAATCATTGAAGTCATGAAACGACATGGCCATTTTCGTTGAGAAAGCAAAGGAGGAGTCTGAATGAGCATTTTACTAGAATCGCAGATTAAGAGCCTTCGAACTGAGGGGCTGCTTCACCTAGTGGAAGATGTGGAAAAACGGATAGGCTCTCATGTTGCCGGCGGTGATCCAGTTGATGAATATGTGCAGCAACAGCGCTACATACTGGACTTGGTTCAGGAAGAATTGAAAAGAAGAAACACTTGTCATGTATAATGGTTTGTTATTTGACTGGCCGCAAGTCTGTATTGAGGGATTTGAAATGTTGAAATATTCTACAACTAGAATTTTGTAACGTTATCAACTGAGGGGGTTACATCAAAAAAGCCAGGAAAGCTCCCGGCTCTTTAAAATAACGTTGGTACCTTTATTTTAACAGATCGGGAGTGGTTTTTGTGAGATTAACAGATTTAATAATTGATCCTAGTACAATGCGACTAGAGTTGGATATAATGGAATTAAATAACAAGGCTATTGTTATATGTGATGGCAAAGTTAAAGTTGCCGATTTACCTCAACATGGAGAAACAAAGATTATTACCCACCAGGGGAAAGTAAAGCGCGTGAAGTGGGATGAGGGGGAAGAGTTTTGAGCAGTATAAAAAAAAGATACAGATTATTAAATCAAAGTTCAATAGATTCAACTATTAAAAATAGAAATAGTTGGACATTTACTATTGCAGCATTAGGTATGATAGGAACAATTTGTTTTCTACTTATTACAGGAAAAGTACAAATCGATAGTGCAACACTTTTGTCTCTTATTTTAGCTTTTTTCTCAATTTATTTATCGGCTGCATTTTACTTCAAATCAACTGATCAAAGTAATGATTTTTATGATAGATCCTTTAATCATACAAGAGACATTGCAAATTCTTTGGCTGATATGAAAGCCTCTTTTACTAAGTCGCTTGAGTTTATTGAGAAAAATAATGACGAGATTCGCACCAAGGTAGAAAATTTGCCAGGGCTGCTATTAGATAAGCAAGAGAAGAAAGAGGATGTCGAGGAAGAGTACAAGCAATCAGTAGAAAGCGTATTGCAAAAATATGGTATAAAAGAGGAAGACTTACAAGATTTAATCAATAAGAGACTTGAAGTAGAAAAATTAAATAATGAAATTAAACGACTAAAAAATATAGAATACTTTAATCAAGATAAATACAAAAATTACAATAAATTGCTAAATGATTATTTAAGTGATTTAAATGAAAGTTCCGAAAGTGTAAGTGAAAATATTTTAAATGAATTTATTGAGAAGAATTTTGACAAATTGACAAAGTCTAATTCAGACACTATTAATACTTTATTTAGAAATTTTCTTTCTAGATCATTCCTGCTTGAAAATGAAAGAAGCAAAATTGCTAAACAGCGAGCGCTTCTAAAAAATGCTTATATTGATCTAGACAGTAATCTTACGAAAAAAAGTATAGATTACATCCGGAATAGTCTGCAATAGTTCTACCAGCAAACTGGAGGACACCAAAACTTTAGAGCAGCCCGCAGCTGCTTTATTGTTAGGTGTCCTCTTTTATTTTTATAAGGGGGTTATAGGGATATGAATTCTACTTTAAAGGATCAGTTGCAGCAATGGAAGCGGAAAAATCAGGCAGTTGTAGAGAGAAAGAAAGAGCAGCCTAAAAAGAAGCCGGTAAAGAAAAAAGAGAAGCTGTCTGATTGGGAGTTAAGAGAATTAATGGGTATGAACATGAAACTGCTGAAACGGGGCAAAGGCGGAGCTTATAAATAAAGGGATAAAGGGGAGCTTATCAGGTGGAAGATTTATTCTTTGAATATCGTCGGACGCTACAGGAAACTCGGAAAATGTACAAAGCTTTTGAGGAAACAGAAGAGAAAAAATTGACCGTTCAGCAGGCCGCGGATAAAAAGATTATTAGTAGTATTATTACTGATTTAGAGTTTGTTATTGAGTGGCTAGAAAAGGGCCGGCTTCCAGGAGCAAAAAGAGGCTATGATCGAAGAGATTCCTACCAGCGGATGTTATTGAAAGATCCGAAAATCATAGATGCATTTTCTTCCGAAGTGAAAAATGAGCCTGATGGGACGGTTTCTCAAACAGATTTGGAGCGAATTGATGATGCTCTGTCTGTATTAACTAGACGAGAGAAAGAAATATTTATCCTAAATAAGGTTCAATTGTATTCGTATGATGAGATTGCTGAATTACTTAATGTCAAAAAATCAACGGTTCAAACCAACATGAGACGAGCGGAGATCAAATTGTCAAAGCGCATGAATGAGAGCCTTTTCTGCTTGGCGTGATAAAAAAATTTGAAAAAGGTGAAACAATTTTATAGGTATTTCGTATTGGGTATGAAAGTGAGGTGAAGATGGTGGAAATAATAGGAGAACAAATAATAAATAGCTTGGTACCTACTGTAATGACTATCCTTAGTTTTACTATTATATGGGCAGTCTTGCCAAGTGGAATAGTATGGAGGATAACTGGTAGTAGAGATTTAGGGGGACTAGCTGCAATGTTAGGGCTTTTTCTTTCCTTTAAAACTGGCAATATGGAAGCAATGTTACTTAGCCTTGGATAAAAATATGCATTCTTGTCATACCTTTGCCACCTATATATGAAAGACTTTGGTTGGTCTATGCGCCATCCTTGCGGTGGCGTTTTTTATCATATTAATTATTATATGGTTGAAAGTGTTGATACAATAGGCTTTTTTGAAAGGTAAATGTAAAAAAGCAACGATTTTATTTTTTTAATTTAAATTATTACGTAATGGACATACTACAAATGTAAGGCACTACAAAATGAAATGCCCTAGATGGGATAGAGCATTTCACTATAAAGGTACAGTGTATTACATCACATTAAAAAAAGAAGTAGAGCAACGATAAGCAGAAAGTTTATGTCGCACTCTACCTTAAAGCGTATCTTTAGGTACACATGAAAACCCCCTTTCGAAGAATATTTTTATTGTTCTTCCGAAAGCTTGGGGCTATTCATGTTTTGGTTGTTTATTTACTCAAAATAAAAACTCTACCGATTGGCGGGGTTAAATGATTTTCTTGATGCCGCAATACCGGCACTCCCTGAGGAAAATACCATCTTTCATGGAGCTCTTAAACTGTGCATTATTGCAGTTGTCACAGCGGCCAGAGATAATATCAGGCAATTCTTTATAGTCATAAACGGTAGTTAGATCATATTCTTTTCTCTCTTCCATGCTGATCACCTTTCATTTGAAGTCCAGTAATTATTTTATCACAGAGAAGGACAAGGAGAACTGCTTCTTTTGTCGAAAGTAGTAAGTCGGCGAAAGGAGAGGGAAAAATGAAATATATAAAATTACTTATTATGATTTGTATGATTTTCTCGATAACATTTATTGGTTTCAATTCAGTTCATGCTAAAGAAAAAAAGCTATCGGGGATATCTGTAGTAACAAATAAAAAGCATCCAAGGTATTGTGACAGTGTCAAGAAGTTTAAGAAGTACGGAAAGAAAGTAAAAGAAGACTTGGTGACTATTGGTCAATATGAATACAACGATAAAAGTGTATTACATGTTGATGATAGTGATGATGAATGTGTCAATGATATAGAAATATACATTGATCATACAAAAAAGAAAAGAATATCGGATAAAAAAGCGCTAAAGATAATTAAAAGTTATCTGCCTAAGAAAAAGAAATTAGAAAAGTATTACGAATCACCAGAAACTAAGCGGTTAATAGATACTGATGAAAATCTAACTTATTATGTGATTAGCTATCATCATAAAGATTATTATAATAATAATCCTGAGAATTACCCTGGTAATATTCATGCGTATACTGAATCAGATGAAAAAGGAGTAAAGCTTATTAGAATCAGTTGGACAACTCCTAAACATTTTATGAATTACGAGAAAATTGAGTGATTTATAGCATCCATTGGGATGCTTTTTTCTTTGCCCAAAATTGAATTAGTGGAGGTGGTGTTGATATGAAATGATAAATTGGGAAGAAATCAGACGTGAATGGGAATCAACAAAAATCGCATTAAATGCATTAGCTGAAAAGCATGACATTAAACTCGGGACTTTAAAAAGCCGGAAAAGTCGCGAAGGTTGGTCCAGAGATCCAACTAAAAAGTATGCAACAAAACCCAAAAAGGATGCAACCCCTAAAAAGAAGGTTGCAACCGTAAAAACCTTGAAGAAACAAGGGAAGAGGAGTGGAAACCCTCATCCACAAAATCAGTTTACAAAACGGAACAGTGCTGCAGTAAAGCATGGCTTCTTCGCTAAGTATCTCCCAGAGGAAACACAAGAGATTATGGATGCGATAAACGAATTCTCTGCTGCTGATTTAATCTGGGATCAAATCCAAATCCAATATGCTGCTATTATTCGAGCACAGCGGATCATGTTCGTTGAAGATAAAGGCGAAATGATCAAAGAACTGAAAAAGGCAAAGTATGATCACTTTGAGAAGCCAAAAGATCAAGGCGGTGGGCTTGAGAAAGCAGTTACCGAAGAAGAGTACGAGTTCCAGTTTGCTTGGGACCGACATGCGACTTTCCTAAATGCTCAAAGCAGAGCTATGGGTGAATTGCGTGCTCTCATCAAGCAGTTTGATGAACTAGCTCATATTGATGATGAGCGCCGCCTGAAAGTTGAGCAGATGAATCTCAATATACAGAAAACGAAAGCTGAAATTGAGAAGATCAATAGTCAGCAAGGAGCGGGTGCGCAAGAAAGTGAAATGGCGGCTATGCTTCGTCAATTAACGGCAGGTGGATCAAATGGGACTAACAGCTAAACAGAATGAGGTATTAGAATCAGTAAAGAGGGAAAACCCGAAGATCCTCATTGCCAGCGGTGCAAAGCGTGCAGGTAAAACATTTATATTGAACCTGATGTTTGCCTCTCATGTTGCTCATTTTGAAAATAAAGGGCTGTCATTCATTATCGGCGGGGCAACACAAGCGAGTATACGGCGTAATGTGCTGGATGATCTGGAAGGGATCATCGGCAAAGAGTTGAAGTTAGACAAAACGAGCGCTGTAGAAGTGTTCGGTAACAAAGTCTATTGCTTTGACGGTTCAAATGCGGCAGCATGGAAAAAAGCGCGGGGATTTACAGCGGCCGGCGCCTTTTTGAATGAGGGGACTGCTCTGCATGACACATTCGTAAAAGAAGTTATTTCTCGCTGCTCATATCCGGGTGCGAGAATTTTTATTGATACAAACCCAGAGAATCCAATGCACAGCATTAAAACGGATTATATTGATAAATCCGGTGAGCGGCTGAAAAGCGGCAGGCTGAACATTAAAGCCTTTCACTTTACGCTGTTTGATAATGACCATTTGGATCCGGAATATATCGAAAGTATCGTTGCTTCCACACCTAGCGGCATGTTTACGGAAAGAGACATATACGGTCGGTGGGTGGCGCCAGAAGGAATTGTGTACAAAGACTTCTCGGATGATGTCCATTACATCAGCGAGGAAGAATTAAAGCGAATTAACTTCACAAAATACTTTGCTGGCGTTGACTGGGGATATGAGCACTATGGATCCATTGTAGTTGTCGGCCAAGCAGATAACGGAAACTTATACATGGTGAAAGAGTATGCCGCTCAACACGAGGAAATTGATTATTGGGTCAAAATCGCTAAACAAGTAGTCAAAGATTACGGGCGCATTAACTTTTATTGTGATACCGCTCGCCCGGAGCATATCGACCGGTTCGAAAGAGAAGGGCTATATGCTGAGAATGCAAATAAAGCGGTCATATCTGGCATTGAAGAAGTAGCCAAAGGATTCAAGCAGAAAAAGCTATTCGTTGTTGATACAGCTAAACGCTTCAAGGAAGAGATTTACATGTATGTGTGGAACAAAAATACAGGTGAGCCAGTGAAGCAATGGGATGATGTTCTGGATGCACTTCGCTATGCCGTTTACACTGAAGCATCATACGTTCCAGCTGGCATCAGCAGCTCGAGAGGATGGTGATGACATGATTGATTGGAAAGAGTGGAACACCGATGTGATCAAACAGACGCACGGTGATGTGTATGCTTACCGAAAGCTATACGACGGTGACCATATTGATTTATTTCCTAGGGCACAAAGAATGCTCAAAGAAAACGAAGTGTACGACCCTATGAAGTATGGAGAGACGTTACCACCAAACGTTAAAACGCCATATATCCAAGCAAATATTTCAAAGTTGATCTGTGAGATCCCGGCTATGTTCGTTAGTCGCTCTATTGGGAAAGTCAAAACATCTGTAAAATCAACAGAAGAGCAGAATCAAACAACCGGAGCGGCAGACGGCATGATTGAAGGGCCAGATGGTGACCTGGTAAATGATAAGATTGACGACCTGCAACAGGAATTGATTGACCAAATATCAAAAGTAAGCAAATTAGCCTTTATTCATTGGCAAAACATTGTCCAGCATCAGATCGATGGTGGATTAGTTGGCGTGCCGTTTGATGATGACCGAGGCTTGCGTATCGACTTTAAAAAGCGTGATGTCTATTACCCGCATGAAGATGAAATGGGCGTGGACTTAGCTTTTCATAAGACGATAGGTGAAAATGAGTATTTACATGTGTACCGAGAACGAGTGGAAGTCGAGCGGGATAAAAGCAACAAACGTAATTACACACTGAAAACGTCAAATATGCTGTTTAAGTTAACCGGCGACCGCACCGAGGAAGTGGAAGAAGAGGAAGCGAAAGCGCTGTTGAAAATGAAAGAGTTGAACAGGGATTATCCGGGCCGTTCTACTCCGTTTGTTGTGTATTGGGCTAATGAGCCAACATATCAGGACCCATATGGACAAAGTTGTCTAAAAGGCCAGCTGGGCAAGCAGGATGAGATTAACTGGACGTTCACTAAAAATTCTATGGTCTTTACGAAGAATGGCGATCCGAAAATCGCTGTCTCAAGAGAGGCATTCCGAGCGGCGCAGGAAAAGGCTATAAAACGTTATGGCGAAGAAGCTGCAGGTCTGATTGATCACCGAGATTTTAACATTATCACTTACGATAAGGACGGCAAGGCAATTGAGTTAATTCAATTGGATATTACCAAAATCGGCAGTGTGCAGTGGATTAAAGACCTCATGAAAGCCATGCTCATGGAAACGAAAACGTCTGAAAAGGCGATTGATTTCTATATGGAAGGTGGAAACGCCGCTCAATCGGGAACAGCGAAGTTTTATGATTTGTTGCTGTCTATCATTAAAGCGGAACAGATCCAAGCGGAATACGTTCACTTCCTGCAGCAGCTATTTGAAAACTGCTTATGGCTAGCAAATGATGAAGATGAAAATGTCGTGATTGAAGAGCCGGAAATCGAATTACGCGCCATGATTCCGATTAGCAAGAAAGAATTGTCAGAAGAGAACAGCACAGCTTTCTCGGATGGCGTGCAATCGCTTGAAACAACAGTAAGACGTATGAACCCGCATGCTTCGGAAGAATGGATTCTAGAAGAGATCAAGCGGATTAATGAGGAAAATGAAATTGACGATAATGCTTATCCTGAGGAGGATAGTGGGCAGTCATGATCGACAATGAACGCTTACAAGATGAACTGGAACAAGATCAAAACTCACCTGAAGCAAAGGTTCTAGCTGCCGCTCTTCTTGCCGCTCTCTCTATTCAGGTATATAAAACCTACCGCTCCTATGCAAAGGACGGCATACTCAGCAACCGGGAAATGAACCGGAGGAACCGCAAGAAAAAATTCTTTTCGGAGGTTTTATCCACTCTCACGAGGCATTACAGCCAAGTAAAAGAACTCACGCTAAACAAAGCGCTAGGCGGTTTTAAACATGCCTATGAGCGGTACATGGAAGAATACTCAAAGGCAGTCGGATGGGAACTCGGCAAGGAACTAGCAGAGAAAACAATCCAAGAGCAAATGAAGAAGGGTTATCCGCTCAACAAGACGATGACCTACAACCGAAGGAAAACACTTAAGCAGCTACGCCGCTCTTTTCAGGAAGGCTGGAAGAAAGGCGAAACACAGGATCAGCTCATGAAACGAGTGGAGGAAGTTGTCGGATCGGACAAGAAGCGGATCGAACGGATTGTCAGACATGAGACAGGACGAATGCAAACACAAGCACAGGTTAAGAGTTTTGAAGAAGCTAAAAAGCAAGGTGTCTTTATCAAGTATGGATGGAACAGCTTGAAAGACAGCGTGGTCCGTCCAGCTCATCGTGTTTTACATGGGCAAATTGCAGATAAAGAGGGCTATTTTCATGTGAGTGGATATCGATCGAGAGGACCAAGAATGTTTGGGGTAGCTTCTTTAGATATTGAGTGTCGTTGCTTTTTGGAGATTATCAGTGTAGAAGAACAATAATTTAATAAAAAATGCTTGCTTTTCCTTGTACACAACTTGTATTAACTATATTAGGGAAAAGGAGGCAACAGCAATGTATGCAGATCATCACCATACTGTGAGTATAGTTGATTTTGAACGAGTTAACGATAAGTCGGTGTTTGTTGAAGTGGCAGGATACGACGCTGAAAAAGGCAGAGAGTTCGAAGGAATAGTAAAGTTTTTAGATGGAATGCTTTATGGAGATTTAGTTCATAACCAAAGATCGACGTTATCATCAAGTTGCAGAAGTTTGGTTCGTTCAAAGTTACTCAATGATTATCAAGAAGGAAAATTTAATTAAGGATTATCGAAAAGCGCTCTAATTAGGGTGCTTTTTCTTTTGTCCATAACCATGCTGGCGACGCTATAAACTGCATGAGTAAAGGTGCCTGTACCTGTAAAACAGTGTGAAAGGAGAAAGACACATGAAACTTAACGAAAATCAAAAATTCGCCGCTCCATTATTTAAACAATGGCTGCCGCTCAACCTACAATTCTTTGCAGAGGGAGGAGATGGCGGTTCAGATGATGACGACAGCGACGATGACGGTGACGATTCAGCCGATGAAATGAATCTGGATGATTTATTGAAAGACCCGGCGTTTAAGAAACAATATCAAGCCAAACTGAAAGAGCAACTAAACAAACGCATGAAGAAATACGCCGATATTGATCCGGATGAGTATCGCCGACTCAAAGAACAGGCTGATAAAAAGAAGGGCAAAGACAAAGAAGAAGATGGTGAAGAATCGGATTCTCTGTCTAAAGAGAAAGAACAAAAGCTCCTGCGTGCTGAACGTAGAGAAAAACGAGCGGCTGTGAAAGAGTTTGCTGCTGACAATGGCTATAACCCTAAATTGCTTGCTCGACTCATCGACATTGACGCTATTGAACTAGATGAAGATGGTGAGCCGGAAAACTTGGATGAATTGTTTGAGGAAATTCAAGAAGATTTCCCTGAGTTCTTTGGCCAACAGGACGATGAGGATGAAGACGACAAAAAACAAAAGAAACACAGCGGGTATAAGCCAGGGTCTCGCCAAAAAGGCAATGACAAGATGAAGAAAAAAGACCCGAAAGAAGCCGGTCGCCAAAAGGCATTAGAACGGCACAAGAAAAAGGAGGAAAACTAAATGAATTTAAAACCACGACGCGAAACGATTTTCGGCCAAAAAGAGTTTTTACGTAACTCAGTCGGGATGGAATTTAAAACAGCGGGCGCAACGCTTTCAGCGGCTTCTTTTACTGCCGGAGATTACGTAAAAGCCGGAACAGCGGTGTTCAAAGATACTGACGGACTTTATAAGCCAGTAGTTGAAGCGACGCCGGCCACAATGGAAGGTGCTGGATTAACCGCCCATGATGTGAAAGTGGTTGCTGGTTCTAATCCAATCGTGGGTATTCTAGTTGCCGGTCATCCGCTTGAGTCAAAATGCACAGGTGTTACTGCTAACTTCAAGGTAGCTACTAAAGGCCGCCTTGTATTTGATGTGTGATAAAAGAAAATAAGGGAGGAATAACAATATGCCATTACATTTAGATGAATTTCAAAGAGAACAGCTTCAGGGATATATCGAAAACATTCCGCCGCAACGCGAGTACAAACTACGAGCTTTCATGCCAGAAAAACCAACATCTGATATTAACTTTGCTTACAACGTTATTAACGGGGAATATGCTAAAGCTGCATCTATCACAGGTTGGAATGCTTCCGCTCCATTGCGTGATAAAAAAGCTTTGGAAAAAGAATTTGCTGAAGTAGCAAAGGTCCAACATGGACAGAGACTTGATGAAAAGGAACTATTAGCCTTTAATCGTCCACGGTCTGACCAAGAGCGTGCACAGGTTATTGATTATGTCTATGACACAACAGATGATTTAGTGGCCGGTGTGGATGACATCGAGGAATTCATGCGTGCTCAAGCGATCTATACTCTTGCTATGAAGTATGATGACAATGAAAACGATGTCCATATCAATTTTGAATTCGATGCTCCTGCCGGAAATAAGATGACGACTACTACAGCATGGTCTGATCCTGCAGCAAAACCATTAAGTGATCTTCAAGCAGCTGTGAAGCAATATCAAAAAGAAAATCGTCGTCAGAAGCCTGCTGTTATGCATATGACATCAGCGACAGAAGCATTATTGCTTCAAAACGAGCAAATTCGCACCCAAGTTTATGGCACAAGCAATGGCGGTCGTTTGCTAACTCCGAATGACGTTCAAGCTGCTTTCACAGCACTTGGTTTACCGCGCTACGAAATTAACGATGATGTGATCGCGCTTGAAACTGGAGAGGTTCAATTGCTTGAGGACAACAAAGTTGTTCTGCTTGGGGCGAAATTAGGGGTGACGATGACAGGGCCAACAGTTGAAAACAACTATGAGCCAGGGAAATTCGTTACACCAAAGATCATGGAAGATCCACCAGGGCAAGCAATCATTGTCGGTAAAGCTGTGTTCCCAGCATTGCAACGTCCGCAGTCAATCGTCATTCTATCTGTTTAAAGAGTCCTTAACCGGGCTCTTTTTTATTTTGTAAAGGAGGAATAGGAAATGGCTGAATATATCGCAAAAACAACTCTTACTCATAACGGTCAAATTGTGAATATTGGTGATTCAGTAGATTTAAATGATGATCAGGTAAATCGTTTAGGTGACAAAGTAGAGAAGAAAGCTGCAGCTAAAAAATCCAATAAAGAAAAAGAGTGATCGGCATGTATGTATTCACAGACGTTGACACTTACCTGTTCTCACTAGCTTACACTGAGCAGTACCAAGAGTTTGACGTACTGGAACGGGAAAAGCGTGTATTCACCGCTTATGAGCTGCTAACCACATACTATCCGGCAGACATCCTCACACCTAAAATCATTGCGCTCCAAACAAAATACATGATCGAAGGCGAAGAGGATGAATACGCCAAGTACAAGCGGCAGGGCATCAAGTCACTCGGAGTTAAGGGTATTTCCCTCTCTTTCGATGACAAAAGCACAGCAATTGCCCCAGATGTGATTGCGCTCATTGAGCAGACAAACACGAGCGGCGGTGCGTTTGTTGGGAGGCTGATCTAATGGCTCTCGTACCATTAAAACAAACGATCACCGTGTGGCGTGTGGCAGGAGAAGATAAGTATGGTGAACCGATTTATTACGGTGAACCGCTCACCTTTAAATGCCGGGTCGAGGAAACAATCAACAAGGTGACTAATCAAGTGGGAGAAGAAGTTATCAGTGGCATGTTAATCTATCTGGATAAGCTTGCTGACATTCGGTATGACGATGACATTAAGTACACGAATGAACTAGGTGTCACCCTTGAGCGGAAGCCAATTAAGATCGAGTCAGTGCGCATGTTCAGCGGCAAGCCTACTTTGACATTGGTGTACTGCTGATGATTGAGTTTATCAACTATGCAGAATCCATAAGAGAGTTGCAGAAGCTGCCTCATGACCTTAAAAATGCCGCTGTCGATGGGGTGCATGCTGCTCTCCAAGAATGGATGATGGAAGCGCAAAAAGTAGCTCCTGTTGATGAAGGCAACTTGAAAAATGAAATAGAAACCGAAATAAACCGGTCGCTAATGGAAGGCTCGTTGATCTCTAACGCCTACTCTAGCACCGGTTTTAATTATGCCTACTATCTGCATGAAGTAGGCAGCCAGAAAGGATACAAGCCAAAGAAAGCAGGTAAATCTCTTGAATGGCTAAAAGTAACGAACGACCCTGATCGCTCTCTCGAAACAGTAGAGAGGACAATTGTACAAAAAATGAGGGGGAAAGGATGGTGATTGCATGAAAACATTGACTCTACTCGATGCACTAGAGACCTTCTGTAAACAAACCTTGCCTACCGCTCAAATCGCTTTATTAAACCTTCCAAAAGTACCAGCGAGTGACCTAGTGGTATTAATGAATCCTGTACCAGACGAACAAATCATTAACGGATTTCAGTCACGAATTATTACGACATGGGATGTACTTTATTTTCATAGTCACGCTGCAAGAGTAGTGGAAGGAACAGAAAAATTACGGAAAGCATTCGTTCATGGGATCACTATTCCTTATATGGATACAGATGGACAGATGTGGTATATCCGCGTGCAAACATTTAGACCTAGCAAGATTTTCGAGAATGAAAGTGATTTAAAATACACGTTTTCAAAATTAGAAACAATTACAAAAGGCGTAAGAAACGTTGAGCAATTTGAAATGATGCAGGAAATTGCATTTAACAAGGAGGTTAGATGATGTCATTTACAGACATGAATAAAGGCCGGCCGGGCGTCTGGTTCAATTTTGCACCTGTTGTGGAACAAGCAATTGAAGGATCAGACGGAGCGGTAGCAATTGTCAAGAAAGACTATAATACTACTGCTACAGCGGATACGGCTTATGAGTTTACTACTTTAACAGAAGCAAAAGAGATTATCGGCACATCAAAAATGGATGATATCCGACGGGCATTTAAAGGCGGCGCCAGCAAAGTAGTTGTGTACACGCTGAAAGCACCAGAAGGACTAGAAAAAGAATACGACTACACAGGCGCCCAAACGGCGCTTTCTTTGCGTTTCTTTGAAGGTGTGACATTTGATCATCCGCTTACTGCAGCGGCAGTCACAAGCTGGAAAGATTGGGCCACAACCCAAGCAAAAGAAGAACGTTATTTGCCTGTTTTTTACGGCGTAGATGATGACACCGACACAGCTGCAGGGATTGCTCGTGCGGTTGCAGATAAAAGCGAATTAGTAGCTACGGCAATCAATGCTCCTGTATTTGGCGATGTAACGTGGAAGTCGTGGGAAGCGGCTAACTGGATTGCTGGTAAGTTTGCATCTACCCCGCTCTCTCAATCTCTCACATATGCAGAGGTAGAAGGAGCAACGGATGTTTCTGTACGTCTGACAAACCCTCAGATCGTCGAAGCGTTGTCCAAAGGGGCAATGGTGTTCGAATACAACGGACGCAAGGTGCGGCTTGTCAGAGGAGTTACAACAGCGGGTACATCGTTAAAGAATCTCGCCTTTAAACAAGCTTTTACGCGAGATATCAAGTTTTATCTGGAAGAAGTGTTTATCGGGAAGGTTCCGAAT
Organism: Pseudobacillus wudalianchiensis; assembly: GCF_001685015.1. Taxonomy (GTDB): domain Bacteria; phylum Bacillota; class Bacilli; order Bacillales; family Domibacillaceae; genus Pseudobacillus; species Pseudobacillus wudalianchiensis. The sequence goes on along the minus strand of NZ_MAYT01000023.1, from coordinate 331,589 downwards.
GGACCAAATCAACGTTTATCAGCAGAAGGTTCTATCAAATCTCAATACATGCAAACGTATGAAGACCGAGAAGTAATTGATTCGGACTGGTCGTTGAAAGTATTGCCTGGACCAGGAAAAAGGCAGGTAGTAGTTGAGGTAGTCGCTGTTGATCTCGAAACAATGGAAGAATTTTATATCACGGTGTCGCAAGGAGGCGGTAATTAATGAATCCATATCAAGATTATGAAGCTATATCCGGCACGTATGGAAAAGTATATGAAGAAGGTAAGTGGCTTGCTCAATTCCATTCAGTTAAAACAGACGCAGAAGCCAAATACGCAGATGTTCCCCAAGCCGGAAACAATACCATGGGGAAAAAGTATATGGGGGAAGAATACACAGGGACAGCGGTGTGCAAGCATTATGAAACAGAATTTAAAAAACGCTTGGCTCGCTCGAAGGATCCGAATCAAAAGCCTTTTGTAACGGACTGGCTTGTAGCATTAGAAGATCCAGCTGCCATTGGTTATGAAAAGGTCCGATTATATGGCGTAAAGTTTACGAAGTGGCCAATTATCGGATTTGAGCATGGTTCCCTGGAGGATTTAGAGTTCGAGTTTACGTTCAGAGATTATGAATATGTAGAAGAAATCGCCGCTCGTTAGATTAACTGTTCTTACCGCTCCTTCTTTTTCTATTTGACATATCGTATAATATGGAAAAATAGGAAAAGAAGGGGAAGATTATGAAGAGAGTATGGATGCTCGTGTTGCTTTCTTTAGTGTTAGCCGCATGTTCAGCAGGAGAAAAGGCAACCGAAGCGGGACCAGCAAAAGTAGAAGAGTCAGACAAGCCCGCTGATGAGGGGTTACAAAAGGGTGACAAGGTTGTAAAGGAAACGGATAATAGCCGGGTTGTCGAGAATGACGGTTATTTGGAATATCAAGGTACCAAGTGGGAACAAGAGACATTTGGTTTAAAAACGGATGTGTACAGCGTTTCTTTACTTGAAGATATGGCAACCAACTATCCAAACTTTGCTGATGATCTACAAGGCATTCCGTGTGTTATGATCGGTGTAGGGTTGAACAACCAAAATGACCAACCTGTTACTGCAGATTTCATGGATGCGACACTTGTTGGAGAGAGTGGCAAGCAATTAGATATTGATCTTGCTTTTAGTGAATATTTGCAAGAAGAAATGAAGCCAAACACCAATAAAGATGGTATGGTTTTGTTCCGCTTGCCAGAAGGCACGGATATTAAAACAGTTAAAAAAATGACGCTCTACTTCAAAGTAACTGATGCAAACGGTGAAACAAAAGAAGTAGAAGCACCAATTACATTATCATAACTAGAAGGACTGACAATTTGTCGGTCCTTTTTTTGATGGGAAAAATGAGGAGGAACTATAGATGAGTAAATCGGTATTAGGTAAATGGCTGAAAAAGGATGTAAAGATCAGAAAGAAAGAACACTTCCCACGGATCGGATTTGACTTAGAGTTTGAAGCGCTGACATGGAGTGAGCAGAAGCAGTTAATTAAAGAACATACAGTCAAATTAAAAAAAGGAAAAGAGCGGTTCGAAGAGGATGCTTATACAGCGGCTATTATTGCTCGTTCCCTTGTTTCTGCTGACGGGGAGCCGCTTGATCTGAATAATCCAGAAACCCTACAAGAAAACGGTTTTACTTCAACAGAGGACGCAGTAAACAAACTGTTTTCAGTAGGAGAAATCAAAAAAGCGAATGAGATTATCAAAGAAATCTCAGGATTTAATGAAGAAGATGAAGAGGAAGAGGTTGAAGAGTTAAAAAACTAATAAAAAGCGACTATCACTTATATATAGCGCACGGTATACGGATAAGCACAAGAAATAAGTACGACATCATTGACGTGTTGGAAATGGATCCATACCGGCGCAAATTGCTAGTCGCTTCATTGAAATTAGAAGCAGAAGAGATAGAAGAGAAAAAGAAGTCGCAGGGAAAGTAGGTGAAATAAATGGCGTTTGACTTGCGAGCGAAGTTCAAAGTAGACGACGAATTCTCTCCGGCAATCAAAAAAGGAACGAAAGAAGTTAAAACTCTATCGTCTGAAGTCAAAAAAACCAATCAATCTTTTGTAAGTTTAGCTAAAAGCGTGAGACAAGCTACAACTGGTATGACTCGTATGGCGCAATCAATTAAGAAAGCAACAACACAAGCAAGAACACTTTCCCGCGCTTTCAAGGATGTTAGTAAAAACGCTCAAAAAGCATCGAACAGTTCCAAACAAATAAAAGTACCGAAGATCAATAGCGCTTTTGTTAGCAATTTGAATCAGGCTAGCCACCACATGAAAAGAATGGCACAAGAAGCGCAACGATTGAACGCTCAACTGAATCGCATCGTCTCCAGCATGAGAAAGATTGTACAACTTTCCCAGCAAGCGGCACATCACTTTAAAAATATAACAAGAGAGTCCAGTCGCTTAGATAACTCTTTACGACGAAATGCACAAAATGCAGATAGAATGCGTGATTCTCTTGATCATGCAGAACGAGCAGCCAGGCGATTGAGAACGTCGCTTGGCGGAATCCGAATGCCGTCTATGAGTGGAATTACAGGAGCGGCCGGTGCACTTGCCGGTGCTGCAGGTGGATACTTTGGTATGAGAGCTTTGCTTGCTCCTGCTGGCAAGGCTATTGAGTTTGAAGCACAATTATCAAGCATTAAAGCGCTCACCGGAGCCACCGCAGAAGAAATGAAGAAGATGAACGACCTTGCAATGGATCTCGGTGCCAAAACGAAATACTCAGCACTTGAGGCGGCACAAGGAATTGAAGAATTGTTGAAAGCGGGTCTTACGCCAGCAACCGTACAAGCAGGCGGACTCGAAGCGGCGCTTAATTTAGCTACAGCAGGCGGTTTAGACCTGGCGAAAGCGGCAGAAATCATGTCTACCGCTCTAAATGCTTATAAAGACGATGCTATGAGTGCAGCAGATGCAGCAAACATCTTAGCTGGCACAGCGAACGCTTCTGCAACATCGGTAGAAGAATTACAATATAGTCTTGCTGCTGTATCTGCAGTTGCAGCGGGCGTGGGCATGAGTTTTAAGGATACAAACATCGCTCTAGGTTTATTTGCAAACAACGGATTAAAAGGTTCAGATGCCGGTACATCTTTGAAAACGATGTTGATGAATTTACAGCCAGCAACCAAAGCGCAAAGAGAAGCATTCTTCGATCTTGGCTTAATGGCGAAAGATGGATCAAACGCCTTCTTTGATGCTACAGGAAAGTTAAAGAGCCTAAAGGACATAGCCGGCACCCTGAAAAAATCAATGGCAGGATTAACCGACCAACAACGCCTTTCGACTATGGAAACGTTATTCGGTTCAGATGCCATTCGTGCAGCTAATATCCTTTTCAAAGAAGGAGCAGAAGGTGTTAAAGAGTTTCAATCAGAAATGAGTAAAGTTACCGCTCTTGATGTAGCGAAAGAAAAAATGAATAATGTGGCCGGAGCGATAGAACAATTCTCTGGAGCGATGGAAACCATGCAGATTGCAGTTATGCAGCCAATGCTTCCTCTTATTAAAGAGATTGCATTAGAAATGGCTGATTTCTCAGAAGGGATTGACCCGAAAGCTATACAGGAGTTTGGAACAAACCTTAAAGATTCTGTATCTACGGCTTACAATGCAGTAAAGGGTTTTGCAAAGTTCGTTTATGAAAATTGGCCGCTTATCAGTAATACAGTGTTGGCAGCTGGTACAGCTTTCTTAACATTCAAAGGTATCTTGTTAGGGATTGCTGCAGCTCAAGCAATTTATACAACTTTTACAACTCTTCGTAATCTCATTACCGGAGTAACAGTTGTTCAATGGGGATGGAATGCTGCCTTATTAGCCAATCCTCTTACATGGATAGTAGCGGGAATTACAGCACTCATTACAGTAGGTGTATTGTTGTGGAAAAATTGGGATACTGTCAAAAAGAAAACTCAACAGTTGTGGGAAAAGCTGAAAGAAATGGACGGTGTGGCAGGACTCGTTTTGACTCCTATTAAATTAATTATAGGGGCGGCTGCAGAAATGATGAACAGCTGGGATAAAACAAAATCTGTTTGGGCAAATGTTTGGAGTTCCATTCAAAGATCAGCGGCAGAAGCAGTTAATACAGTCATTACAAATATCAATAAATTGATTAGGTTTATCAACAAAATACCGGGTGTAAATGTGCCGATTGTTGCGAAGGTAGATTGGGGAGAAACAAAACCAAAAGGAAATAAGAATCACAAGCCGCAGCCGGTTAAACCACCTACCTCATTCCGAACACCGAGCAGAGTACCAACAAGGATTGGTGATCCAGGCAAACCTCAAGGGTTTGCAACAGGGTTAGAAAGAGTACCGTTTGATGATTTTCCAGCTTTGCTTCACCGTAACGAAAGTGTATTAACAGCAGAGCAATCTGATACACTCCGGAAATTAGGAGTATTGAAGTCTAACGGTAAACGTCCTGTATTAGACACAAGTGCTTTAAATAAAGGGCAAAGCAAGTCTACTGGTTCTCAAAGTAGCGGGAACGCCGCTCCTACACGCCAAACTATCACAATCAACGGCGGCATCCATATTCATGGTGCGCAGAAAACAACCAAAGAAATGGCTCGTGAACTGGTGCAGAACATTGAGCACGTTATCAACATGGGGGTGGTCTAATGTTGAACCTCGCCATGTGGGAGGAAGGTAATACGGCGAACAAGATGTTTTTGCCTGTTCCTCCTGAATCTTTCCCCTTTGAAGCGCCAGGTAGAGCGGAAACAGTTGAAATTCTTGGAGCTGGTGAACGGATTGTGTTCGGAGGAGAAAAGCTGGAAACCTTCACGATTGAATCCTTTTTTCCTCGTGTGCATGATCCAAGTTATGTGACTGCCTCTAAATACCTGCCGCCTTATGCTTCAATCGAGAAATTAAAAGGCTGGAAAAACAGCGAGAAGGCATTTCGGGTTTACTGCAAAGAGGCCAACATTAATACAACAGTAGTCATTGAAAATTTGAATTACGATAAAGAGAGACACGGACATATTGGTGATGTTTGGTACACGCTTGAATTAAAAGTGTACAAGCCGCCAATATACTCCCGTGTCTTTTTGCGTGCGAAAACCACAACGCCACCTAAGAAGAAACCAACGAAGAAAGTCGCGCTGCCCCGCACGTACACGGTGAAAAAAGGCGATCAACTGGGGAAATTAGCGGTGGCTTACTATGGCAAAGCGGATTATCTCAAAATTTATAACGCAAACAAAAAAGTGATAGATGCTGAAAATAAAAAGCGTAAAGCCAAATCGAAGTACACAATCTATCCTGGTCAGAAACTAACGATACCGAAGTGAGGTGGGCTGTTTGGCAACAAAGATAGAACGAGTAAAAGAGGTATACACCGAAGCCGACCGCCCGAAGCTTCGGTTTTATTATTTTGACAAGGATTACCGCTACCACATTAGCGAAATGGTCACATCACATGATTTTGGCGGTGACATTGATGCCGCTGCCGAAACGTTTGACATAACCGTTCATAACAGAGCTAAAGAGCGCCGCCAGATTGATTTTAAATGTGGTCGGATGGTAAAGGTCATGATCTACAAGGATGGAAGAGAAGCGGAGCTATATAGGGGCGTTATCGTCACTACACAGATTGACGGAGAAGGCAGAGAAACGATCCGCACCCACGATTACAACGGCTATTTAGCTAAGAACTATCTAACACACGTATTCGAGAGACAGCGAGCAGATCAGGTAATTGCCTTTCTTGCGAAAAAAGCCGGAGTGAAGACAGGGAAGCTTGTTAATACAGGTTACGTGTTTGATAACCTCACCTTTATCCGTAAAACACTCTGGGAGATCGTTCAAACCGTCTTAACTGAAACATTTCTGCGAACGGGCAAGCGGTATAAAGTGACGGATGAAAAAGGGTTTTTGACCTTAAAAGAAGTCACGCTATCTGCTGACAGGAAAATTATCAAGCGAGGAGAGAACCTTCTTTCTTCGTCCAGAGAAATTTCCATTGAGGAAACCAAAACTCAAGTTATTCTAAGTGCCGGTAACGAATTAACAGGACCGAAAGCAGTCTTCACCGATCATGTAGCGAAAGCAGAATACGGTCTCATGACGTTTGCTGACCATGACGACGAGGAAACCAGTTCATCCGCTCTGCAGCAAAAAGCAAAAGTGCTGTTGAAGAAGTTGAGTGTGGCATCTGACCATATCACAGTCGAAGCAATGGCTGATTACTATGTCCGAGCAGGAACAGTAATAGAAGTGTATGACAGCTTGACAGGAGCGAGTGATTATTATTACGTGACCGCTCATTCTCATACAGGAAATAACGGATATGGCACTATGTCCCTTGAACTCTCGAAGGTATATGAGCCGGAGTTTGTAAGATATGATGATCCGACGAAAGATGAGGGTGGAGGCGGTGCGGCTGACTTATCGAAGAAACTGCCGAATGTGAGCTACACAGCAGGATATGTCGCAACCGCTTATGCGTGGAAACTAGGTGGCATCAATGGCAACAAGCAGAAAAACGGCATTACGGCATCTGGCACAACAGTCAGAGAGGACAGAACCATTGCGGTGGATCCTAAACTCATTCCTTATGGCTCTATTGTCGCTATCTATGTACCTTCAATGGAAAGATACAGCGGTATCTATCTAGCCGAGGACACCGGAGGAGCGATCAAAGGAAAACGAATTGACATTGCGGTGGATCCTGACCAAGCGATGGCATTTGGGCGAAGAGACGTACAAGTAGCGGTATTGGAGCAAGGGAAAGGCAAAGCGGATGCACGCACGAAAGCGAACAACTGGAACAGTGTTTCGGCGAAGTGGAAGAAGAAGTTTGATGCACTCCAAGAGGAAGAAGATAAGTTAGACAAAAGATTAGGTAAAGTATCTGACAAACGAGAAGCGGTTGTGCGGATGGCTTTAAGTTACGTTGGCAAACTCACATATAAATGGAACGGAAAAAATATTCCTTCCGGCCGCGGAGATTGTTCTGGTTTTTCTCATCATATTTTCTTGAAAGCAGCCGGGGTGAATATTGGCCATGGAACTGTGTCGCAGATAACAAAAGGAAAGAAAATAACAAAATCAGCCGCACAGCCAGGGGATTTAGTTTTCTTCAAAGGGACCATTAAAGAAAGAGGAAAGAACGCCGTCAGCCACGTCGGCATTGTTACACGAAAAGGTTACTGTGTTAGTTTGGCTTCAAGCGGTTGTAAAGAGCACTCGTACAGCAATGGATACTGGGGAAAACATTTTATGCAAATAAACAGTTTGTTGTAAGGAAGTGATGTTATGCGCCATGTACCTGGAGAAAAAAGCGATCCTTTTTCAGACTTCGCTAAAATGATAAAGAAAACGGGACACAACAAAGATGTAACCCTTGCGTTCGGTATCGTGACGAAGACAGATCCACTCACTGTAAAGTTAGATGATACCGGCTTGGAAACATCCACTCTTGTGCCGCTCGGTCATTTACTCCCTGCATATTATCCGGCTCATATCATTTTTAACGACTCATTAGGACAAAGGGAAGCATCTATCATGATTGACAATGAGCTCGATCAAAACGACCGAGTAGCAGTGATTTACGACGATACTGATAACAAAATAACTGGTTTTATTCTGGATAAGGTGGAGGTGTAGCATGGCTCTCATTCCAGAAAACATTCTAGAAATTGAAGCGGATGCAGAAGTATTAGAAAATCAAGAAGCTCAGACGGCCAATGGAGAATCAGACTATTACATTGACTTTGAAAATGGGCGGTGGACCTCACAAAAGATCACTGGGCAGGACAAAGGGGTGCAATGGCTGAAGATCGGCTGCATGACGGAAAAATACGAGTACACGATTTATGATGAATTTGGCGCGCTCTTTGAAAGATTAATTGAGGAACAGCTTCCTAGAGAAATCATAGAAGGAGAGATTGCCCGGGCGGTCGTGGAATTAGCACAGCAGCATGAGGAACTAAGAAATGCGACTACAACTGTAGAATTCAAAGGGAAGAAAGCGTTTATCGATATTAAAGTGAATGGGCAGGAAGAAAGAGTGGTGATCGGCCGATGATTTACACAATGGATGACAGTTTAGCGGCACAGATATTAACCAACATGCTCAATAATACTCCGTCAGACATTGATACACGGGAGGGGACTCCGACTTATACAGCCGCAGCTCCAATCGCTGACGAGATCATGAACCTCTATGCAGAGTTAAAAGCGCAGGAGGAAGAGGGGTTTATCGTCAATGAAAGCGGCGAAGTCACCATGTCTGGCAATAAGTTAGATAGTTTTGTGGCGATGTGGGGAGAAACGCGCAAGTCAGGCGGCCGAGCAACGGGACAAGCGTTGTTAAAAGCAGATGAACCAACACCCGTGCCAGCAGGAACACAGCTTTTTGCTCCGGCAACTCTAAACATTCTTTTTGTCACCAATGAAGACGTAACCGCTACGCCTGTAGGAGTTACAGTGGGGATTACAGCCGTTTTTGAAGGTGCAGACGGGAATGTATCAGCAGGCGCTATTACCGGTGTTGTAGGTGATTTAGCAGATATTATAACAGTTACAAACCCAATAGAAACAGATAACGGTTTCGATGAAGAATCAGACGAAGAATTAGCCAAAAGGTTTTTGAACAATCGCAGGCGTCCGGCAACAAGCGGCAACCCCAACCATTATCATCAATGGGCTACAGAAGTACCTGGCATTGTGGATGCTTATGTCATCCCCGTGTGGAACGGGCCAAACACAGTGAAAGTGATTGTCCTATCATCTGATTATGGTGCTCCAACACCTGAGAAGGTAGCAGAAGTTAAAGAATACATCGACAGTGTGCGGCCAGTGATCGGCAGTGAAAACGACCCGATTACAGTAGAAGCAGCAAAAGAGATCCCGATCAATATTACAGCAAACGTCCAAACCAATGGAATGGATGTGCAAACAGAGTATACAGCGGCGGCCACTGCTTATTTGGAGGATTTAGCTACAGGGGAAACAGAAGGAGCTCCGGGCTTCGATCAAGAGAGGACGGTTCGAGTTGTCCGTCTGCAAAATATCCTGCTGGACACCGAGGGCATCATTGACTTTACAAATTTCACCGTAAACGGCGGTACAGCGAACGTTGTCATCCCTGCAGGTTCAGTTCCGGTGCTAGGGAGCGTGATTTTGAATGTTCAGCCGTGAGGAAATCCGTGAACGGTTAAGATTCGCTATCCCTCTGTTTTGGCAAGACATAAAAGAAATGAAAAACCTACACGACAGATCGGCAGACGAACTGGCGTTATTCGCTGTGGAATTTTTTCGATATGTAGACAGTCATTCTATCTTAACAGCTGACAGCGAGAAATTAATCAAGTGGGAAGTCATGTACGGCATCCCGATTGATTTAAACAAGCCATTAGAAGAACGCCGCTCTGTCGTATTAGCTAAACACATCGGGGTCGGTACAGTAACAATTGAACTAATCAAGAAAACAGCAGAATCTTGGGTAAATGGTGAAGTCAAAGCAGAAGAAAGAAACGGAGCCATAGCAGTAAGATTTATATCTAATCGCGGGATACCGAGAAATTTACCGGATGTGAAACAAGCTTTACGCGAGATCACTCCGGCCCACTTAGAGCTGCTCTATGAATTTACTTATTTAACTTGGGGAGAATCTGATAAACGAAATTGGACTTGGAGTGACTTGGACACCATGAATTTGACATGGGGTCAATTTGAGAGAGTATAGGGGGAAAATACATGCCGAACTTTTTTACGGTGCTTCTAGATACAACCGGACCATCGAATCCATCAATTTTATTAAACAGTAATGCGCAATACTCTACATCAGCGCTGGTTACAGCAACAATCAATACGAACGACGCCGATAAGACCGGATACCAAATGAAGATTTGGGGAGACATTGACCTGGCTTGGGCGAAAGCAAACGGATTAGTAGGCGCTGCCGCAACAGCAGTGGATGTAGCCAGCGCTTTATGGATTGGATTTAAAGCGTCTCAACAGCTGCAGTTATCTAACGGAGATGGCAATAAAACAATCAATTTACAGCTCCGAGATGATGTGTACAACGTATCAGCCCAGGTATCTGACAGTATTACGTTAGACACTACTCGTCCAATCGTGACAATTACCGGTCCAGATGTTCCTAAGATTTCTAAGCAGGCAGGAAAAGATACTGTGAGCTTTAGTTTTACAGTTGATTCGGACTTTAAGGCTTACAAGGTTATGTACGTGGCTTCTAGCGGTGCCGCACACGACACGGGAACCAATGTTCAAATCGGTATTGTCAATGGATCTGAAAATATGCAAGGAACAGGAATTTTTGCGTCTGGTACTGTTATTAACTGTTCGGTTAAAGGAGCAGATTTAGAAGCAGCTAAGTCTGGTGACGGAAATAAAACGATCAAAGTCTTTGTCCAAGACGATGCAGGCAACTGGTCAATTTAATAAGCGGGTGGTGTTTTAATGCCGGTGCCAGTTATCACTATTAAAAGTGTTTCAAGAAGTAAAATAAGCAAAGAGACAGGGGTAAATCGGTCAACTGTAGTTTTTGCAGTTGATCAGCCCTTGGCAAATTGGGAAGCAAGAGCAGATGGGCAAGGGGTCGGACAGGGAGATTTAGTAGGTATTGCAGAAAATGTGAGAGATAGTTGGAAACAATGGGATGCCCAGAATTTATCTTGGAGCCAGCTGAATGCACGCCGCTATAAGTGGGCAGATATAGCAATCGCATTGCCGGCTGGAGAAAATATTTTGCTTAATCCATCGATTGATGACCCGAGCTGGGTGAAGAGTTACAACACAAATATCATGTATACACAAGACGGGCCAGTTGCTGGGGCAGTCGTTGCTACATTCGAAGATGCCAATACAGACGGATCCGCTTATTGGTATTGTTATGAGGATAAAGCTCCTCAAAAATCAGACACCTATTATCTGGTAGGCGTCTGGGTCAAAGCTTGGGAACGCGATATAGCGATCAAAGCTTACACAGCAGACAACACAGAGGCTCAAAACCCGGGCCAGAGAATTAATACTCCGTATTTAACGGTGAAGCCTATTGATGGATGGAAATACGTAGAGTGGTTGATCAAGACGCATCCAGAAAATATCAGTGACAGTCTCAGCTTCCACTTTAGCGGCTTGACAAATAAAGCACGAATGAGTTTATCATCTCCATCCATGATACCAGTTGGTATTTTCGATGTGGATTTTAACGAGTTGACATGGGGAGATCGCGAATACAGGATAAATGTTTATGGAAAGAACGCTAAAAACGAATGGACACCATACCAAAGCTAGGAGGGAGAGAAGGTGTCTTTTTTTACTGTCGAATTAGATACAACCGCACCAGAGATAAGCATTATCGCTCCCTCATACGCCGGGCGAGATAACTGGAACAAAGTCGTCGTGCAGGGGAATGAGGTATTAGGCTCAAAACAGGAATTTTACTTTATTGACAGTTTAGGAGATCGCCATGATGTGACATTCCTCCATGAAAAAGATCACTACGTAGGCGAAGTGAGATTTAATGACTTTCCTAATGGGATCACTACCTTTTATGCGGTAGCAGAAGATGAAGTGGGGAATGTGGCGCCAAAAGCAGAGCTTTCCATAAACATCGTCGGCAATCCATTAAAAGGAGTAGTGGATTTCTCCATTTACGGCCGTTCACCTGACTATGAACTGACCAAGAGAAAGCAAAATATGCTTGTTTTTTCAAGGGGAACGGAGATGAACTCAGCGGCTCGCGCAAAAGTGATAAATCCGCAAACGAGAACAGGGGTGATAAGCATTGAATAGACCCTATTATCTGCTTGGCGATACCATACGGCTTAAAGCAGAATTTAAGGATTGGCAGGGGCAACCAACAATTCCTGCAGATATCAAATTTATCGTGTATAAAAGCGACTGGACAAAGCTAAAAGAAATTCCATTGAGCCAGGCAATTGTGATAGATGGGTATACCATTGCCTGTGACTACACAGCGGAACAGTTAGGGACATTTTATGTGGAAGCGTATGGCCTGCTTGACGGCACACCTACCATTGAAAGAAAAGCAATAGAAATAAGAAGAATTTAGAAAGGAGCTGGTCACATGCAATATACAACTAAATTAAAACTGCCTCGACCAGAAGAAACAGATACACACAATCTGGCTAACCATCAATTGTTAATCGATGCTATTGAGGCGAATGCTGCTTCTCAAACAGATGTGACGAGTAAATATACAAAGCCAGCATTAGGTATTCCAAAAGCAGACTTAGCAACAGCTGTCCAGTCCTCGTTAAATAAGGCAGATTCGGCCTTGCAATCGGTTCCTGACGCTACGACTGCTGCAAAAGGAGTTGTCCAGCTAAATGACAGCACGGCAAGCACGTCGACTACACAAGCAGCTACAGCAAACGCCGTTAAGAAAGCAAATGATAATGCCAATAGTCGATACACAAAACCAGGAAGTGGAATACCAAAAGCAGACTTGGCGGCCGATGTTCAAGCTTCTCTGAATAAAGCAGATGCGTCAGCAAGCAACGATGCCCTTACGTCGCATTTGGCAGATTATAAGACTCACACAGGCTACGCATCTGCAACGGGAACAGCTAACGCATATATCGCCACACTTACGCCAGCACTCTCCGCATATGCCGAGGGTGTTTCTCTACGTCTAAAGATAAACGCAGATAATACTGGAGCATCAACTGTCAATGTGAACGGATTGGGTGCTAAGCCGATTAAGAAGGCGAATGGAACGGACGTAGGCTCTGGCAACCTCAAGGCAGGCAGCGTGTATACCCTCGTTTATAACGGCGTAAATTTTATCTTACAGGGTGAAGGGAGTGATTTAACCGACACCGATAGACAGGGCATGATTACAGAAATTAACAAAATTATTCAGATGTAAGGGGGCGAGAGGGTGCCAAAAGTTACACTTAGTTACGCTAACGCGAAAATATACGATACCCAAATAGATAACAGGTATCCTACATCGAATTTCTATGCTTATGATTCGTTAACTCTAGGAGGAAGCGGAAATAGCAGGCTGCTTTACACTTTCGACAAGGGGTTTATACCAAATAACGCAATTATCACTAGCGCAAGTATAACGCTTTCTTTACTTGCGTCTAGGTCAACGCCGTTAGTTATCAATACACATCCAATCACAGGAGCTTGGTCACATGATACGGTGACTTGGCAAAATGCACCTGCTTATAATGCAGCGAAAGGTTCTACTGCTTCTTTTTCAGCTGCGCCGTCACCTACAGTTTTAGATATAACGGAATCTGTACAAGAAATGGTAAACGGAAATGCTACTGGATTTATCATTAAAACGAGCGAGATAAACACTAATGATTATCCTTACTGCTCTACGGAATACGCGACCGGAAGCTTACGTCCGACTATAACCATTGAATATACGCTTCCGACAATAGATAAAAAACAGGTAGAGTTAGTCGCTACTAAAAACGAACTTATAGACTCTATCAATCAAAACAAAGTACCTGTACCAGCAGGAGCGCAAGCAGACGATCTTCTGATCGCCTTCATTCATTATGGTTTCGGGACTGTTAAAACTATAACACCGCCCAGCGGCTGGACCTTATTCAGCAATAAAATCTACAGCACTAATAACATGGGAATGGCGATTTTAACAAAAAGAGCTGTAGGAAACGAAACAGATACGAAGTTTACAAGCGGGGCAGACGCTTACCTGAACGGTATCGCTTCGACTCATATTTACAGAAATGTAAAAGACTTTAGTTTTGTAGGAACCGACGGTATAGACCTTCTTAATCCCAGCTTTAAACCTGTAAGCGGCTTAACACCTAACGGCCTTTTACTAAATATTCTCATGACTTATGGCGGCTCTAGGGACATAGGTTCGCACGAAGCGCCAAACTTTACCCGTATATTTCGTTTAGAGAGTGTTACGACCGCTACGGAAATGGCAATGCAGACTACCTATAACCATGAAAGAACGTCCTACACAGGCGCCGAAATGAATATTCCCATTTCAGGGGGCGGTTATAGCGCGTCTACGTCGTTACTCTTTATTCCTGTTACAAATGAAACGCCTAAAATGGACGGGGCCGACGGGTATTTAGGAGCTTTTGCAGCAGCTCTTACGAAGTCTTACACGCTTTCAGACAAGGAAGGCGACCCGATCACTGTCACAGAAAAGCTGAACGGGGAAACTCTTCGTACCTTTATAGGAACGGGAGCGCAAACACTGAATACAGCTTCTAAATGGGATAGCTTATCTATTGGCACACATACTGTAACAGTCGAGATTAATGATAATTACAATAACCCGCCGCATGTACCAAGCGTTCGTACATGGACCTTTACAAAAATCCTGGCGGACGATACGAAGACTCCTGACGTTGTAAATTTAGGTTTAAAACAGCTCGCGCCGTTTTTAGCGGCAAGGAAAACAGATTTAATAGCTGCAGTACGAGCTAAGGGCGGGACAATAAACGATAACGATACCCTGGACACAATCATAAAAGCCTTAAGCCTGCTTCCTGCCGTAAGATGGGCCAGCGGAACAGTCGCGTTTAAATCTGGCAGCCCTGTAGTGTTTAACGGCCTAGCCTTTAAACCGTCTGTATTAGTTGCGGCGTCTGCCATGTTTGACGGTTCTACGACAATTCCTTCTGATAGCTGGAACTACGGAACATTCGCAGATATTAAAAAAGGTATAAGGGTCGAAACGTCAGAAGGTAATAGTTATTCTTCATACGGCGGTACTTTTATTAAAACAAACGCTCTTACATGGGATGAAAGCACCAAGACATTAACGTTCCCTAGTACAAATCTAAACGTAACAGCTAACTGGATAGCGTTCGAATAAGGAGGAAAGTTCATGATTAATAAAGTAGGCCGCAGATTGTTTTACGACAAAGCAACAGGCAATTTGTTAGTAAATACAGGCGAAAAGCTGGGCGCTGTAGTTCAGACGACAGTCGAGCAAGATATAGCGTCTTATAAAGTGCTATCAGAGCGAGAAAGAGAGTCTTTTGGTGTAATTGATTTACCTTTTGGACGCCGTAGTCAAGACTTTATAGAAGCTGTAGACGCTCGCGTAAATGTAGACCTGCTGGAGACGTTACCAACAGACAGGCAAGCGGACGCTATAGAATTCGCATACCCTGACCCCGACCAGCCAGACGCAGCGCCGGTTTATCAGAAGTCGTTGAGCGAGTCAATGAATGAACAGATGGACTATTTAGTCGATGTTGATTTTCGTTTGTCGATGGTTGAACTAGGATTATTATAATTTATTAAATTAGGAGGAATTTTAATATGTCGTTAACTTATAAAGCTTGTAAATCAATGATTGATCGTCAGTCTTATACAACCAAAGAGGATATGCAAAGTAAATTGGATATTTTTCTATTAAATAATCGCCTAACACAAGTAGAATATGATGAGTTATCTCAACAAATAGCAACTCAATAAATGTCGGCTTAGATCGATAATACGACGCAAAGCACCTAAAGAATAGGTGTTTTTTTATGCAAGGAAAAGAGAGAGAAGTTGTTTATATAAAGAAAGGGGTGAGTGGGTGTGTCGGAAGAAAGGGGCGGTCTCATGACCACAGAAAGCTTTGCCTTGAAGATGTTTGAAGAAATCGGCGGCCTGCGAGGGGATTTAAAGGAAGTGTCTGCCACGATGCGAGGCATCGATGAAAAGCTCAATCACATGAACAACAAAATTGAAGATGTTAAAGTCATGGCGAAAGGTGCTGCCGAAACAGCAATGGCTGCAAATGACAAGGCAAATAAAGCTCTTGATTTCATTGCAGATCACAAAGAGGATATCGATCGGCTATATAGCAAATTCCGCGAGAGTGCTGCGGAGAGAAAGGCTGATCGGCAGGAAGCATCCAATAAAATTTTTAAATGGATCAGCATTGTGGTGCCGGCCAGTATCGGTCTCACAGGGCTTGTCGTTACCGTTATTTTCAACTTAATAAATAACTAGGAGGGGATTCAATTGAATATTAACTGGAAAGTGCGGGCGAAAAACCCGCTTTTTTGGTTTCAACTGTTTTTGTCAATCGTCGTTCCAGTCGGTGCATATTTCGGATTAACAGGTCAGGACATTACGTCTTGGCCTATTTTATTTGATGTCACTTTTAAAGCCTTATCCAATCCCTATGTGCTGTTTATTGTGGGGATGAGTGTATTTAATTCATTAAACGATCCGACAACAAAAGGCGTGGGAGACAGCGATCTAGCCATGAGATACAAAGAACCGAAGGGAAGGGGCTGAAATAATGAGCAAAATTGCAGATTTATCTCATCATCAAGGCTTCATTGACTGGGGCAAGGCTTCAAAAGAATTATCCCTCGCTATTCTCAGAGTCCAGGACGGAAGTAGAGTTCGGGATCGGCAGTATAAAAGCTATGTAGAAGGGGCGAAGAAGTACGGGGTGCCGTTTGGTAATTACGCTTTTTGTCGTTTTGTCTCTATTGATGATGCAAAAAAAGAGGCCCGAGACTTCTGGGAACGAGGGGATAAGGAAGCCTTGTTCTGGGTAGCTGATGTAGAAGTCAAAACTATGAATGATATGAGCGCTGGCACACAGGCATTTATTGACGAACTGCAAAGGTTAGGAGCAAAAAGAGTCGGTCTGTATGTTGGGCATCATACGTACAAGCTATTCCGAGCAGATCAAATCAAAGCAGACTTTGTTTGGATTCCTCGTTATGGAGGAAAGAAACCTGATTATCCTTGCGATTTACATCAATATACAGAAACAGGGCGGCTGGCGGGTGTGAATGGGAATGTGGACCTGAATACATTGATTGGAACTAAGACACTTGAATGGTTTCTAAATAAGGGACAGGTAAAGGCTACATCCATTGTAAGAGCACCAACTCCAAGTGATGATAAAACATATCGTCTGGCCACAGGTACTTTTCCGGATGCAGCTGCATTAGCGAAAGCGAAGAAACAGCTTAAAGAAGCTTATCCTCACTGGATGATTTATGAACGGGCAGATGATTTGCAGTTTAATCCAGGGCTGCGGCTGTTCACTGGCACGTTTGTTGGCAGGAACGTTGCTGAGTTTCACGCAGAGACTATTAGAAAAACGTTTGGTTGGACAATTTATATAAAAGAAAGTTGATGTAAAAGCCTCCTGTCCTTAGCGGATGGGAGGCTTTTTTATTTTAAAAACAAGAATATATGTTCGTGTTTTTTGTCGAAAAGAGAATGTTTGTTCTGTATAATTGGAATATAAAGAAAATTAAGGAGGATATATAATGGCTAAAACTAAAAAACAAAGTAAACCCCAACGCCCAGCTCGCGATGAATTTGAACTTGAAGAAATTGCATACCAATTAACAGAAGCATTCACAGAGAAAACAGAAGTAATATTGTCTGTTTGGAAGGTAGATGAGCAAATCCAAGGAAAAGTTGCGAAAATGGACGGCCAAACAAAACTGATCCATGTGGAAGAGAAGTATGGAGATGTTAGAAAGGTACCGTTTATAGATATATTGGCGGTAAGTTCTGTTAGTGCCTAGCCCTTTTCATTAGAGAGGGGCTTTTTTGTTTTTTAAAACCAAATTTTATTAATAAATTCATTGAATACATCTCTTACTTGAAATAAAATTACTTGATGAAGGGATAGTTGGGGAGAGGGGGAATATAGTGATTAAAGAAATAGATGTTGATGCGTTCTTGAGCTATTTGGGAGAAGGTGTAAGTAGGCCAGCTCTAATAATTGGGGATGACTCTTACAAATACATTTTGAAAACTCAAAAGGTCTTGGAAGATGGGAAGTTAGTTACATATGATTGCATGTTTCTGAATGAGCTAATTGCCTATCAAGCTGCTAAATTTTTAGAAGTTCCAGTTCCAGATGCAGCTATTGCACATTTAGATCAAAGATTAATCGATGCCGATCCGCAAATTACGTTTGTGCACAGATTTTATTCGGGAGTACACTTTGCCTCGAAAGAATTAAGCAAAAAGGAAGAGAATTTAAAAGAGAACTACCTAGATTTATTGAAAATGAGAAAGCCTTATGTTAGTCGATCATGGAAACGTTTTTTTGATAATATAAAAAATCCAGAGGATATATCAAGGATAATTGCGTTTGATTTGCTCATTGCAAATTTTGACAGATACGGTAACACAGGAAACCTTCTGATTGCAGAAGAAAATAATGAAAGAAAGGTATTTACTATTGATCATGGGCATTCATTTTTTGGTCCTACCTGGAATACAAATAAAATCAATTATTTGAAATTCCCCAGTGCGACGCCAGAATATACTGATACATTTGTTAATTTTATTCTTAGAAATAATATTAACGATGGTTCGGTAAACGGGTTGGGAGAGGTGTTTCGTGCTATAGAGAATAATATTGAACTAGAGAATGTATCAAATCATTCGTTTCAAGATGCCGTGAGTTGCATAGAAGGATTGAGTGAGGCAGTAGTTGACGAGTGGTTCAGCGCTATTCCTAATACGTGGTTTGTAGACAAGAATAGCCAAATTGCTTATTATAAATATTTTATAATGAAACAAAAAGATCTAGTGCGTTTTATAATTCAAAGGCTGGCAGACAGAGAGGCTTTTTCAAATTTCAGGGGAGGTGTTTTAGAATGGAAAGCCGCAAGGCATGTTGGTACAGTATAGTACGTTATTGTGCAAATGAATTAACAGGCGAAGTGGTTAATGTCGGTGTTATTTTACACTCAATTGAAGAAAAAGCATTAATAAAGTATCAACTAATAAGCGAAAACTCTCCCAAAATCCGTGCGATTACTGACTCTCAAGTAGAAGTTAATATTTATAAAACATTCAAAGATGCGCTTGAATATTATATGACCAAAAACACAGAGAACTTGCTGGGCATTGTCGGAGATGTACAGATAGGTTCATTAATGGACGAGAAGTTCTTAGATAAACTTTACGAGCATTATAAAGATAAGAAGCTATTCCTGTCTAGGCCAAAATTTTCTCTAACTAGAAATTTGGAAGGGGTGTTTAGAAGCCTATTTGAAACCTATGTAGGAATAAGTTATTTAGAGACTGAACATAAAGAAGTTAGTACGAAAAGATTGCTAAAGGGTTTATTCGAGGAGAAAAAATTATTAGACAGGAAAGTGATGCAGGACTTTTCGATTACACCGATAAAAGATTTAGATATTATTAAAATTAATATCGATTTTGGCTATAAAAATGGTGTGTGGAATTATCTCCAAGCAATTCCTTACATTGGAGGCCCATCAAAAAATACAGAATGGCTTGCTAAAACAAAGTTCATGTTTGAAAATATTGAGAACGATACAAAAGTACACCTAATGTATAAGTCCTCTAATATTGAGAATATGGAAGATTTTATGGGGGTATTGAACTATCTGTCTTCATTGGATGCAAATAGAATATTGAAGTTAGATTTGGACGATACGAGAAAAGTGTTAGAATTGTGCGATGTTATTGAACGGGATGCTCATGACATAGACGAATTATTAATTTCTTAAACATTGAACCCCCTCTCATTCGAGAGGGGGTTTTTTCGTTTCTTCTTTCCATTGATATAGATCGTCTACTTTTACGTTAAAAAGTGCTGCAAGTTTGAATGCTTGTGGAATTGTTGGGAAAGTCTTTCCTGTACACCAATTTGAAAGTGTATTTTGCGAAACCCCAAAGACCTCGCATAATTCCTTTCTAGTGAGCTTTGACTGCTTAATCCAATGCCCAATTAAACTAATCATCATAATTTATCACCCACTATATAAATTCGTGAACTGCATTATCATTCCCTTTCACAATATGATTTTGAAAATAACAATTTGATTGTGATAATACAAAGTGGTTTTACATATCATTTACAAAGACGTCAGCAGACGTCATAACGAAAGGGGAGGACGTCAATGGTTTACAGGCCGACAGTCAGGTACCATTCAACTTTCAAAAAATATGTAGATGAGCTTTTCCAAGCAACACACCTGGATCGCAATCAAATTGTCCGGGCTGCTCTCTTCGCGGCAGCTCATTCGAAAGAATTTCAATCTATACTTCACAGCAATAAAAAGAAAGACGTCCCTCTCCCCCGTCCTAACTGGTCGATGAATCAGGCTGTTTTGTGGAGGGAACAGAATCCGGATATCAAAGAGAAGGAGGGGGACGTCAGTGCTTACAATAGAAGAGAGACGTCAACTGAAGAACTTGTTGGAACTTCTGGACAAAGAAGAAGAGAAGACAAACAAACGAGATGTCAGCAGTCGATCCCGAGACAAGAAAGGGAGGTTCGCGGTAGAGTCCGAACATCAGGTGGAGGTCTTACCATCCAGCTCCGTCCGTAAGATTAAATTAGTGAAAGTGAAAGGTTCATATGGATCTTATTTTGTGAGGACACAATGGTTAACAGAAGGAGAGAGGGATTTGTTGTTATTGAGTGGAGTATTAATGATTTTAGCAATTATCTTTTAAGTTTTTCATCTTTATTTTGCGCCGACACTCTGCCGACATCTTGCCGACCAACATAATAATTCTTAAAGAATCTTAATTTATCAAAATGAGTTTTAAGCGTTGTTAAATAAAGCTTTTTGTACCCTATGAATTTATGAAATAGCCTACATTGACACCTTGACAGGGTAGAGGTCGCTGGTTCGAACCCAGTCGGAATCATACGCAAGCGTCAGAACGTTATGAAAGTAGCGTTTCTGGCGCTTTTTTATTTACGGTGAAGGCTCTTATTTAAGTATAATGTACTTCTCTTGACCAGCTTATAAGATGACTGAAAACTAGGTGCAGCTTTGATAATTGAAGAATATCCCTATTCTTCCTTATAAACGAACAAGCCCGTCTGGAAACTAACCAGCGGGCTTGTTCATTAATTGATTTTCATATGTTTAATGGCATATTCAAGTCTATCATGGATACTCATGTATGTTTTAGCTTCTCTAGATCCTTGTTTGCCTACCTCATAATAAGGATCCTCACTTTGACCTTGATAACAGTAATAGTAGTTGTTTGCTTTTTTAATCAGATAGTAAGGTGCATCTTCGAAGAAGTTTTTCCATAATGAAGCAGGAATGATATGAATTGATCCAGCGAACGGTGTGTAACCAAGATAAGTAGCATTGTTATAATAAAAGTTAACCGAAAAAACTTTATTCTCACTTATACCTAATCCATCGTCAAACACTACTTGGGATTTCATGTAGTTTGGTAATTCTAATTTAAAGTGATAATTATCATTAGAAAAAGTAAAGGTTTTAAAATTGTCATTTAAAGCTTTTGCTAGAAATACAGAAAATTGAGCACGTGTAAGTGGTGTGCTTGGTTTAAATGTTCCATCTGGATACCCTAGAGTAATATTGTTCTCGGCTAAAGCAGAGATGTATGGATAAGCCCAATGGCTTGAAGGAACATCTTTGAAACTAATTTTTTTTGTCGATTTTAATTTAAATCCGGACGTAAGCATTCTAGCCATTAATTCACGAGTCATAGGTTCATTTGGTTTTAAATATGCACTTTTTGGAAATATACCTTCGTCCACGATAGCTGCAGCATATTTATAGCTACTATTCATGGTTGATAAGTCTTTAAAGCCTGGATTGGGACGATTAGATAAATCTAGATTTAGAGCCCTAGCCATCAACGTTATAGCTTGTAATCGGGTAACCGGTGCTTGTGGACGAAATGAATTATCGTAAAAACCGTTAATGACTTTTTTGTCCGTTAAGTATGTGATTTCATCTTTTGCCCAATAATCACGGCTAACATCCTTAAATGCAGCTGAAGCAAAGGTAGTGCTTGTAAAAGTTAAACAACAAACTAACAATAGACTAAATAATCTCTTCATTTAATTTGCTCCTTTTCATTTTTATAATTAGATAATAAGATAAGTGATTACTTTACATATAAAAATCTTAACTCCTTAACTTGAAATCTAATCTAGTTTGTGGGTAATAATAGGTTTATAATACCATGGAAATAGAACTAGTAAACAAGTGGGGTATAAGAAAAGTTGTAGAGTCAAAGTGCTCGTATAATTGCAAAGAGAGTTCTCCTATAAGATAGGCTTTATCTTTCTGCCATGTTTTTTATTGAAGCTAATAAGCTGCTAATTGAGACTTCTATGGTGAAATAAAGAAAAATCAGCAATGAGAAAGGGAAATGAAACGTTAGATGTTAGTATAAAAGGCCTGTTTGACTGGGATGAACTTGGGGGATCTTTCAACAATCAAGGATAAGGAAAGTTTACTTGAATTATTTGAAGAAACGTATCCTGATGGTAAGCCAAAAGCGATTGAAAACAAAGCTAACCAAGTGTGGAGATTTAGATCTGAAATTAAAGTGGGAGACATTGTTGTCTTCCCATTAAAATAAGAGCCGGCGATTGCAGTTGGAGCCGTTAATGACGCATACATGTATAAAACTGATCTTAGTTCAGAAGCAAGCCACATGAGAAAAGTAGAATGGATTACAAAGGATATGACACGTACGAGATTGGATCAGGACTTACTCTATTCACTAGGAGCATTTCTAACAGTATGTCGTATTCATAGTAATGAAACGGAAGCACGCATACCGGCGGCTGTAAACGCTTTTTTAGGCGAAGCTGCTGTATTGGGGAAAATTCCATCTTCTGTGGATAACAAAGAAGATGTTGATCGGGAAACTCTCGGGTGCGATCAAATTAGAGTAGCTATCGAAAAGGATTTCGCGGTCATAGACTTCAAGATTTAGTCGCTTCTATATTAGAGATAAAAGGGTATAAGACAGTAGTCTCTCCAACCGGAAAAGATGGTGGAGAGAACAATTTCTTAAAATCCGTCTTTGGGATTCATAATGAATTAATCGATGCAGTTTTACAGAGCATGGTTGATGGTGCAAGAGGAGTATCTAATAATTTTTGTGTTTCTGAATATACATTTTTCAGCAATATTTTATTAAATAAAATGATAGGCAATAGGGGCTTATTTTCTCGGAAATTTACCCATAATAAAAATAAATAATTTGGTAATATGTTAGGGACAGAATACGCATCCTAAAGGAAAAAAGATTCCTAAATGATCGTTTTGGAATCCTTAATAAGCGACGAAACGCCTTCATACCAGCGTTTCGTCGCTTTCATTTTCAGAACCGTTTGTGAAATTTGCTAATCAACTGATGTTTCATTAGTATCATTTTGCAAAAAGTCCCTAAAACTATCACCCCAGTCACAAATGGAAGTGACAACGGATTCTAGACGAAGCCCCATTTCGCTTAATTGATACTCCACTTTAGGAGGAACAACAGGGTGTACAAATCTAGTAATGATTTGATCTTCTTCTAATTCCCTTAATTGTCTAATTAACATGCGTTGATTGGCATGGGGGAGTTTTTGTTGTATTTCGCTTAATCTTAGTGGAGACTGTTGGAATAAACACCATATAATAGCTATTTTCCAACGTCCGCCTATAACGGATAAGGCCAAATCTTTGCTATTAAAATAAGCTTTTTCTTTATAATGAATCACCATATATATATATTCACTCTTTTCTATATAATATTGTGTCTATAGTGACAAAAATGTCAGTATTGTATGCTGAATTATAATATGTAATTATGAGAATGTAAATATCAGAAAATAAAGAAAGAAGGGGTTCATTTGAAAAGTAAAGCTGCTGTTGCATTCAAACCAGGAGAACCACTTGAAATTGTAGAAATCGATGTGGAAGAACCAAAAGCAAAAGAGGTATTAGTAAAAATTCTTTATACTTCAGTCTGTCATACAGATGCTTTTACCTTATCAGGTGACGATCCCGAAGGCGTATTTCCTGCTGTATTAGGTCATGAAGGTGCTGGTGTTGTCGTGGCTGTAGGGGATGAAGTGACTTCAGTAAAACCAGGGGACCATGTTATTCCACTATATACGGCTGAATGTGGAGAATGTAAATTCTGTCGTTCGGGTAAAACAAACTTATGTAGTGCTGTGCGAGAAACTCAAGGTAAAGGTTTAATGCCTGATGGAACAACACGTTTCTCTTATAATGGAGAGCCTATTTATCATTACATGGGAACAAGTACATTTAGTGAATATACAGTCGTTCCTGAAATTTCTTTAGCAAAAATTGATCCAGAAGCGCCGCTTGATAAAGTTTGTCTATTTGGATGCGGGGTTACTACAGGTATTGGCGCTGTACATAACACAGCAAAGGTAGAAGAAGGAGCTGTAACAGCCGTATTTGGTCTTGGAGCTATTGGGTTAGCTGTTATTCAAGGATTGGTTCAAGCAAAAGCAAGCCGAATTATTGCGATAGACTTAAATGAGGATAAATTTGAATTGGCTAAAAAGATGGGGGCAACTGATTTTATAAATCCTTCTAAATTTGATAGACCAATTCAAGAAGTCATCATTGAAATGACGGATGGAGGAGTAGATTATAGCTTCGAGTGTATCGGAAATGTTGAAGTAATGAAATCTGCTCTTGAATGTTGTCACAAAGGCTGGGGTGAAAGCACGATTATCGGTGTAGCAGGTGCGGGCAAAGAGATTCATACTCGTCCATTCCAATTAGTAACAGGCCGGGTATGGCGTGGATCAGCCTTTGGAGGAGTTAAGGGGAGAACCCAACTGCCAGGAATGGTTGAAGATTATATGAATGGTGAAATTGATTTAGATTCATTTATCACACACCACTTAAATTTTAAAGATATCAATGAGGCGTTTGATTTGCTTCATAAGGGTGAGTCGATCCGTACAATTTTAACATATGGAGAGTGAGAAAATGAGTCTTAAGCTTATTGAAAAACATCGCTCTTTTGGCGGAGAACAATGTAAGTACAGCCATTATTCAGAAGCCTTACAATGTGATATGACATTTAGTATCTACTTGCCGTCCAATAAAGAAATGAAAAAAATCCCTCTTATTTGGTGGTTATCCGGTTTAACTTGTACAGATGATAATTTTAGTCAAAAGAGCGGATTTCAAAGATTGGCTGAAAAATATCAAGTGGCCGTCATGATTCCAGATACTTCACCACGTGGAGATGATGTTGCTGATGATGAAGCGTGGGACCTTGGACAAGGGGCAGGTTTTTATTTAAACGCGACACAAGATCCATGGGCCAAGCATTATAACATGTATACGTATATAGTAGAGGAATTAACAGCTATTGCGCCAACTTTGGTACCTAATTTTTCAGGGGAAGAAAGCATTATGGGCCACTCAATGGGAGGGCATGGAGCTTTAGTAATTGGCATGAAAAATGCTGCGAGATTCAAAGCGATTTCTGCTTTTGCTCCTATTTTAAGTCCTAGTCACGTCCCATGGGGAATAAAAGCTTTTTCAGCTTATTTAGGCGAAGACAAAGCTTCTTGGAAAGAATGGGATGCCTCAGAACTGGTCAAAGAAACTGGCATGCCGCCTATTCTCATTACGCAAGGGGCTCAAGATACGTTTTATCCAGAGCAATTAGAAGAAACTATCTTCTTAGAAAACGCTCGAGAAAATAATCAAGAAGTAAGTTACAACAAAGAGGAAGGTTATGATCATAGCTATTTCTTTATTGCTACTTTCTTAGACGACCATTTCTCTTTCCATATGAAGTACTTAAGATGATACTCTTTTTACGATAAAATATGGAATGGAAAATATCCACATTGTGACTAAATGTGGATATTTTCTATTACTGTATTTTGTCGTGTTTTAAGTTTACTATTTAAAGATAAGTTAATTAGGAGGCACAGATAATATGGATATGAAAAAAATGTTAGTCAATGACCGTGTTAAACCATACTTATTAAAAGCCCGTTATGGGATTGAAAAAGAAGGCCAACGAGTTGACTTATCAGGAAATTTAGCTAAGACGGATCATCCTAAAAGTATTTCGATAAGAGATGAACATCCTTATATTCAGCGGGATTTTTCAGAAACACAGATGGAATTAATTACACCTGTTACTGAAACGCTAGAGGAACTGTTTAATTACTTAGCAGCTATTCATGATGTTGCTTATCGTTCTATGGGTGATAATGAAATGCTCTGGCCATTGAGCATGCCACCGCAGTTACCAGAAAAGGAAGAAGATATTGTGATTGCGAAATTCAAAAGTGTTGAAAATGTTCTATACCGTCAATCGTTATCCAATTCTTATGGCCGCCGTAAACAGATGATCAGTGGTGTTCATTTCAACTTTGAATTTAGTGATGAGTTAATCCAATCGTTATTTAACTTACAATCGGAGATAAAAGATTATCAGCATTTTAAAACAGAGATTTATTTAAAAGTCACAAGAAACTATTTACGTTATCGCTGGTTAGTGACTTATTTTTATGGAGCTTCTCCTAGTAGTGAAAAGAATTTTTTTGAAGAAGGTTCTTTGAATGAGCCAGTAAGAAGTATTAGAAGCAGTAAATATGGGTATACTAACTCTGATGATGTTCGAGTGTCATATAGTAGTATACGAAACTATATATCAGATCTCTCTTTAATGGTTAAAAGAGGGCTTCTAATAGAAGAAAAAGAATTTTATTCAGCTATCCGTTTAAGAGGCGGACATCAAGTTTCCGATTTAGAAGAACACGGTGTTAGTTATGTTGAATTGCGTAATATAGATTTAAATCCTTTTGAAACGTATGGTATTAGCTATGAACAAGCAGAGTTTCTACATCTTTTCTTAATTTATTTACTATGGAAAGATGAAGATAATCATTGTGATGAGTGGGTAGAAATGGGCGATTTTTACAATGATGCAGTGGCTCTTGAGCATCCATTAGAGCCTACACAATTTGCAGTAGAGGCTCACCATATGGTGGATGAGATGGAACAGTTAGTAAAAACTTTAGATTTAACTATCTCGGATTCGTTATTTGTTAATCTGAGGGAAATGCTGAGGGACCCAAGCAAGACTTTGGCTGGAAGGCTTTGCAAAGAAAGTGAAGAGAGCAGTCAAGCTCACGTGGCTACGTGCATTGCTAAAGAAAACTATAAGAAATCATGGGAAAAGCCATATCAATTAACAGGATTTACTGATATGGAGCTGTCCACCCAGATTTTAATGTTTGATGCTATTCAGCAAGGAATCCGGGTCGAAATTCTGGATCGGCAAGATCAGTTTTTGAAGCTTCAATTAAAAGACCATATCGAATATGTGAAAAATGGTAATATGACAAGTAAAGATACGTATGTATCTACTTTAATTATGGAAAATAAAACAGTAACAAAGAAAATTCTTCAGCAGCATGGATTCCGTGTGCCGATAGGTGAGGAATTTCACACAATAGAACAAGCTTTGCGTTCCTATGATCTATTTTCTGCCAAGCCATTTGTTGTCAAGCCGAAAACAACAAACTATGGATTAGGAATATCGATCTTCAAAGAAGGGGCAAATTACGAGGATTATCAAAAAGCAATCATACTTGCATTTAAAGAAGATTCTTCCGTATTAATAGAAGAGTTTCTTAATGGAACAGAATATCGATTTTTTGTGTTAGATGATAAAGTTTATGCTGTTTTATTGCGAATTCCTGCGAACGTGAAAGGTGACGGGAAACATACCATCGAAGAGTTAGTCACTCAAAAGAACCGCGATTCGTTAAGAGGAAGAGACCATAGGACTCCTTTAGAAAGCATACAATTAGGTGAATTGGAGAACCTTATGCTTAAAGGTCAAGGGTATCGAATGGACTCGATTCCAAAAGCTGGTGAAATCATCTATCTGCGTGAAAACTCTAACATTAGCACGGGTGGAGACTCGATTGATGTGACAGATGAAATTCCTGATGACTATAAAAAAATAGCGGTGGATGCGGTAGCGGCACTTGGAGCTAAAATTAGCGGCATCGATTTGATTATTGCAAATAAAGAAGCTCCTGCAGCTAATAAAGATGCTTATGGAATTATTGAAGCGAACTTTAACCCATCCATGTATATGCATATCTATCCATACAAGGGAAAGTCTCGACGTTTGACTATGCATATAATACATTATTTATTCCCGGAACTATTACAAAATTAGAATTGAAGTTAGTCAAACCAGGGTTACGACTAACAGGACGTGGGTTTGCAACGGCAGAGACAGGAGTAATATAATATTGTTTAAAATGATGTATGGCATTTCTTCTGATACTTCAAAACTGTTCTGCAATAATTGATTTTTTTAGAAAGAACTTATATCTTTACGTTTCAGTCTCTTGATATTTTGACTGAAATTAATTTTTTGTGTTTTACACCAGCTTTCGATAAGGTTCGACATTCAAAAGTGTAAGCATAATTTATTTGATTATTTACACGTTGTTGTACAATAATGACATTAGAGAAGGGAGATTGAGTGATGGTTACTACTTATGAAGAAAATGTAGCTAGTTTTGATAAAATTAATTCTGCAAAAGCACAGGAATTAGTAAAAGGGGAAGGCGAAGCCATTATCTATATTGGCAAGGCTGTATGTCCTTATTGTCAAAATTTCGTTAAAAAACTTAAAAAAGTTGCTGAGGAAACTGATGCTCATATCTATTATGTCGATAGTGTGGAAGAATCTGATATAGAAGGGATTATGGCCTTCCGTAAGGAATACGACATTCCAACGGTTCCGGGTTTTATCTTTACTAATGGTGACACAGTAAACGTAAAATGCGATTCATCCATGCCGGAAGAAGAAATCAAAGCTTTTATGAATAAATAATTTAATTTCAAAGTAACAGGTGTCTGGCACTTGTCACCTGCCGAGGGCCGTTAATAATTTTATGTAAATAAAGAATGCTTTTTCTTATTAAACTCTCTCTAGTTTTTTGTTTTAGACATCGCGCTAGTTCTAAGCGCGCCTGATGGAATCCCCAGTAGCAGCGATTGACGAAACGCTGGTTGTATTGGTCAAACTGGGAGACGAGAAACCGTTCCAGTGATTCTTCGTTCGCCGCCAGGCTTCTGAATGTTCACCGCGATACAGTTTCCGCCTACATCAAAAAATTTAACCGAGGCGGTATGGAAGCGCTGCTTCACCGCGATTCCTCTCCGGACAAGCCCCTCTCTGTTGTCACCAGATCAGGAAGTCGAAGTGAAACGGATGATTGAGCATAGCACATCGGCTGAAGAAGGCTATGGCTATGAATCAAGCTGGGATACCTGCATTTTGAAACATGCCCTGGAAGAGAACTATTCGATTTCGATGACTCAGGTAGGCATTGGCAAAATGCTGAAACGCTTGGGCTTCAGCCGCACTCTCCCGGCGTATATATTAAAGCGTGCAGACCGTAAGAAACAGGAAGCCTTTCAAAAAGAGCTGGTCATGATTTTGGACAATAGCTGAATTCATCACACGAAGCTGTTGGAGCCTTTTTGGAAAAAGAAGGGCCACCGGGCTTACACTGCTTTTCCTGCCGCCGTACTCTTCCCAACTCAATGCGGTTGAGCTTATGCAAGGTTGGCTAAAAGGCAGCGTGGTCGTCAATCTGTTTTACGCCACATAAAAAGAGATTTGTGCATCCATCCGTTCATTTATGAAGCATCTAGGCAAGTGTCTAGATGCTCCAGCTAATTGGAGCGTTAGCTATGTTGAAAGCTTGAGTCATACTTATATAGTTAATTTCTCTGATTTCTGAATATAATAGAATGGTCCTCTACTGATTTTGTTGAAATGGCAGAGGTCACTAGCCCAAACCCAGTCAGAATCATACCCAACAGCCCTTGACCTCAAGGACTGTTTTTTATTTTAGCCTTCTATCTTATAACTAAAAAAGCGGCAGCAACTCATCAATCAACATACATCCTTTCATCCGCCTTCACCCAATCCAATTTTCCAATATTCGCATACTTTGCCCACTGTATTGGCATGTCCTGGTCTGAAATCACGACATCAATGGATGATAAGCGATCCATATGAAAAAAGGCGCTCTGATTAAATTTAGAGGAATCGGCGACAACGTATACTTGCTTTGCTTTCTTAATCATGATCGAAGAGGCCGCTGCTTTCTCTACATCGAAATCACAGATTCCGTTCCGGCTTATTCCACCGCAGGAAATGAACGCTTTATCAAAATAGAATTGTTCTAGCAGTTGATTGGTGATGGAACCGCTAATGGAACGCTGCCGCGGGTTCGATGTTCCTCCAATGACAATAACTTTTCCGCTAAACAGATTCGCTTCTAGTCGATTATTTAACGTCACGGCTGCCGCTAAAGAGTTGGTGACAATGGAAACATTTCGGACGTTTTTAATGGAATTGGCGATCTGTAAGGTAGTGGACCCGACATCCAGCGCAATCGTTTCGCCGTCCTTGATAAAAGAGGCCGCCGCTTCTCCGATTAATTGTTTTTGATGATGCGCAAGACTAACTTTGTGATTGAAGTCAGGCTCATTGCTTACGCCTACATATTTAACGGCACCGCCATGAATTCTGCGCAATTTTTTTTCTTTTTCAAGTGCGCTTAAATCTTTCCGAATCGTTTCAGGTGTTACGTTTAGTTTTAAAGCTAAGTCGATGACACTAACTCTCGTTTTCATATCCAATTCTCGTAAAATGACTTTATATCTTTCTGACATTAACGACTTATTCATATCTCTCTCCCACATTTCTACCATTTTCTTGTTGTTCCTTCATTATAAAAATGGATTATAAAGAAAGGGTTTCAATAACGTTAATTTTTCAAAAATATTTGGTAAAACAAAAGAGATATTCACTGGTTCGTCTGTCTTTTTGACTATGAAAACGATGATTCCTCCTTCTTAGGAAGGCTGCGGTTCCGAATTTAGGGAGACTTTGTTTTCTTCGATCTTTTTGTTTTCTTTACTTATCTTTTGACTCGAATTCATATTCTGCTAATATTGGCAGTTTATGATCAAAAGCGGGAAGATGGAGAACACATCTTTATTGGATGGCTAGGAAAAATGGGTGGAGGTATTCTAAATGAGTAATCAAGATATGAGCAAAGGGTTAGACAGAAGAAGTTTTATCAAAATTGGAGGAATGAGTACACTTGCTTTAACGCTTGCGTCTAGTGGACTGCCTGGAGATTTATTTGGCAGCACGGCCGCCCTTGCTAACGATCATCAAACGGCTAAATTAAAATTTAATCCTGACGGAAAATTTAAAATCGTGCAGTTTAATGACCCGCAGGACGATGAACGGATTGATCGCAGAACCCTTCAGTTAATGGAGAAAGTCTTAGACGCTGAAAAACCTGACTTTGTAGTGATCAATGGAGATATGTTGGCAAGTGGGCCTGATACGCCTTTGGAAGTAAAACAAGCAATTAACAATCTTGCTCAGCCAATGGAACAGAGAAAGATTCATTGGGCGGTGACATTTGGAAATCATGATGAAGATTCCACTCCAAAAAACGGGCTTGATGAGGCCGCGATGCTTAAGATTTATATGTCATACCCTCACAATATGAACGAGCCTAGTGAAAAAGGGTTAACAGGAACAGGAAATTCCCATCTGTTGATTAATAATTCTAAGGGAACGACACCTGCTTTTAACTTATGGTTACTAGATAGCGGAAGATATGCTCCAGATGAAATTGCCGGACAAAATTTCGAGGGTTATCCGGATTGGGATTGGCTGCGCTTTGATCAAGTGAATTGGTATTATGAAATGTCTAAGAAATTAGAAAAACGATTTAATCGCAAAGTGCCGTCCTTGATGTTCATGCATATTCCTTTATGGGAGCATCGGTATATGTGGTTTGCCAGTAAAGAGGAAATGTCTGAAGCGAAGCATGCGCTTGCGGTGAAAAAGCATAGCATCACCGGGGAAAGAAATGAAGATGAATGTCCAGGACCAATCAATAGCGGCATGTTCTCTGCCATTTTGCACCGTGGTGATGTAAAGGGCGTCTTCTGTGGACACGACCATATCAACACATATGCGGGAAATTATTATGGGGTAATGCTTGGCTATGGAGGTAATTGCGGGTTCGGTGCTTACGGACTTTCGGGAGCAGAAAGAAATAGACTGCGTGGCGCTAGAGTGTTCACTTTAGACGAAAAGAAAGAAGATGTGCTTGTCGATACATACATGGTTTTTGCAAAAGATTACGGCATTGATTTAACAGCAAATGATCAAAGTGTTGATCCATTGCCATTAAAGGATAAGCCAAAAGCTGTCACAAGCAAATGAATAGGAAGCAGTACAAGGGGAAGTGATGATTCACTTCCTCTTTTTTGTTGCTCAATGGACATTAAAAGTTTTAAGAAAATTGTACGAATTTTTCATTTTTTTGGTAGTATTGTACTACAAGAAACTATTAGGGGTGAAGAAATGAAACGAGAATGGGTAAAGCATGAAGATCCAAACAATAAATACGGCGCTACCTTTACATTAGGGAATAAAGACATAGAGGTGCCAAAAGGGGCCGTTATATCTGTTACGAGGGGTGAAAACTTTAATATTCCGCGGTTAATGATCAATGGGATATTGAATCAGTTTATTATGAAAGCTCTAGTTAAAAATGAAAATCTCCTCTACGCGGAATTAACAGGACAGATGCAAGGCGGCGTAGGTCAAACGATGACTGTATGGAAAGATCCCAAGTTAATGAACCGCTTTCGAACAAAGGGATTCCATAATTTTTCGAGGAGGTTTTTTAGTTGGGTTTTTTATAGCGGAAATGTAAAGTCGTACTTTCATACGTGGAAAGCAGTGGGTAAAATCCCTTCTTCGGCTGAAGCTAAAGAGTATGTAGTAGAAAACGGCAGGTTCTATGATGGCGGCAAATTGGTCAGAAGGGCCAAGCAGCAAAAAGCTTAATCTTTGACCTTACTTATTAATCAATAAAGATACAAGACAGACGTCTATTTAGAGCCTTTTTTCGGCAGATGATTGAAAGAATGAGAAGAATTGAACAGGAGGCCAAACATATGGTATTGGCCTCCTCATATGGCAAGAAAATTAACTTATTTCTGACGTGAATGCACTTTCTCACCCTGAACCCAAACTTCCTGGATATTTTCCGGACGGACCAAATACATTATTTTTTGAAAGACGTCATGCAAGTCTTCATTTGCCTCAAAGATCGGCAGTTTGGCAGCTGCCGTTTTCGTATCAATGATTTGTACGTCCCATGCGAAATTTTCTTGCAGGCGGCCAATTGGCAAGCTTAAGCTTTCGCCGCCGCCAGCTGTTGCTAAATAGAAGGCTTCATTGATAGTAATGCGTGATTGCGGGACACCGCGATCTTCGGCAGGAAGAGCGGGATTGACTCCATCTTCTAACATTCTCGATGAGATTACTGCTTGTCGGGCATTATCGAAAAGGCTAGGTGAAAAACCGCCGGAAATATCGGACCCTAACCCAATTTCAACGTCTTTAGAATGAAAGTGAGCGATAGGTATCACGCTATTGGCGAAGTAAGCGTTGGATATTGGGCAGTGAGCAACCGCCGTTCCGGTTTCAGCAAATAGCTCGGCATCGTGATCATCTAAGAAGTTGCAATGGGCCATGACCGATTTATCACGCAATAAGCCAAAATCATGCAATGCAAAAGCATCGTGTTTGCCGAATCGGTCTTTTACATAACCGTGAGCCCAGTCGCTTTCGCTGCAGTGTGATTGCACATGGGTATCATACTTGGCCGCCAATTTCCCTAAGCCCTTTAACGTGTCATCGGTACAGCTTGGAATAAAGCGTGGTGTTACGACCGGGTAGACCCCTTGTTTCGTTGATTTCGCTAATTCTTTCACTGCTACAATAAATTCCTCTGTATCGGCCAGCGCCGTTTGCGTATCGGCGTCACGGTAATAGGAAGGAGTTTGTTCCGGGTTATCCATCACGACCTTTCCAACTAATCCGCGCTGCCCTTTCTTGGCACATATTTCAGCCAGCAGCAAACTCGCCTCTTTGTGCACAGTCGCAAAGTAAAGTGCTGTCGTCGTTCCATGAGCAAGCAAGGTGCTGACTACATCGTTGTAAACCGTTTTGGCAAAGTCAAGATCTGAAAATTTAGCTTCAATGGGGAAGGTATACGTGTTTAACCAATCATAGAGCGGAATGTCTAAGGCTGTTCCCGATTGAGCCCATTGCGGCGCATGAACATGTAAGTCAACAAATCCGGGTAAGAGATACTGGCCTTCCGCTAAACGATGAAAGCTCTCCTCTCCTTCGTAAGCTGCTAACAATGCTTGATAATCCGCATCTGCTGGCGCTACGACTTTTTCAATGATCCCTTCATTGTTAACACAGAAAAGATGGTCTTTTAAAATTTGAACTTCTTTAGGAGACTTACTGGAAAAAGCAGTACCTTGGAAAACTTCCATATATTTTTTCATGATTTTCACCTTAATGTTCGTTTTTTAGAAATATACTAGTGATTATAAGGGATAAAAAAGCAGGAGTCTAGATAAAAAGCGAAGAAGGTGTTTATTCCTATAGCGATATTATTAAATAACAGTTTATATTTACAATGGAAAGAACAAGCTCGGACAAGGAACGATAGATAAAAAAGGAATCTGCAATGTAAAAATTAAGGCACAAAAGAAGGGTCAACGTTGACAATTTACGTTCAAGATCAAGCTGGCAATAAGAGTAAAAGTAAGTTGAGACCTATATAACAGTAAAAAGAGCAGCTATACCAAATAAAAGGTATAGGCGCTCTTTTTATATAAAAAATAATAATGCTATTGAAACAATGGAACTAAAACATGGTTATTAAAATAAAGATGCTCTAAATTTATACATATAATTACATACAAACACAAGTATATTTCTTAGTGAGCTAACGGAGCACGTTAGTTGAAGAACGCTGTTAAGAAGATATAGTGTATTAATTTATCCTGAATAAGAGTCATTTGATTTCTCCGTGTTTGAAATGAATGTATGCAAAAATGAAAAAACGCCAGATAAATGGCGTTTAATCTTCATTCATTATTGTTTGTTTTGATTGTTTTTTGTATTGCCTGTTAAATTGTTTGCGGCATTTTTAGTTGCATCAACAGCATTCATTGCAACATTTTCAGTTGTTTCTAAAGCATTATGCATTGTTTCAAATGCAGAGCCTGCTGTGTTCTTAATGCTCTCTGCGACACTTTTGTCATTTTGTTGGTTTTGATTATTTCTTTGATTAGTCATTAAATTTCACCTCCTAAGCAGGAATAGGATATGTATTATAGGATTAATTATTCAACTTATCTATACGAATAAATTTTCTTCAATTTGAAATCATGTCACACACCCCTGTTTGCCTGTTCTGCTTATTTATAAACAACCGCCATACAGCCTATTTGCTTATGCTGCAGCTAGTATAAATACCCGTAAAGATAAACTGGCAGTCTATTCTCGTGTGTACATTTAACCATTTTTATCCAAAGATTTATTTATACATTTACACCATTTATTAACAGATATATAATCAAAGTGTTTCGAGTACCAAAATAATAGTTTAACAGGGGGTTAACATGGGGAAGAAGCGGAATTCAAGGTTTATTTCAAGTTTAGCGGCCAGTACGATTGCAGCATCAGCTATCTTTACAAGTAATTTTGTAAGCGTTAACATTCATCCGGTGGCTGCGAAGGCAGCGGCAATGGAGTCTTCCGCTATTGATTTAACTATTATTAACGAAGAGAGAATCGCCAAGAGCTTGCAAGACCGGGGACTGTTATCGAAACATGCCTCTTCAGCGGAAATTCAGGAAGCGGTAAAGGACTATATTAAGAAAAAGAAAGGTGAAAAACAGCCTGGGGTTCATCAGAAATACAGCAATGAACAAGAAGAATTCGATAAAAAGACGAAGGGCTTTTTGACAAAGCAAAAAGATAAACTGGCAAAGCAGTTGAATAAAGGGCATGAAAACTTTAAAAAAGGGAAGCCAAACGGCGCGGTAAAAGTTGATTCTGCTAAACAGGCAAACTATCAAGGGAATGTTCGGCATGATAAAGTATTGGTTCTGTTAACAGAGTTCAGCGATTTCAAACATAATAATGTCATTCAGGAAGATGGCTATATGTATGCGGACAATTTTAACAGAGAGCATTATGAGAAATTAATGTTCGGCGATCAGGAATTTACTTTATTTAATGGAGATAAAGTAAAGACGTTTAAACAATTTTACGAAGAGCAATCTGGTGGCAGCTATACGGTAGATGGCACGGTGTCAGATTGGTTAACGCTCCCTGGTACAGCAAAGGAATATGGGGACGACAATCCAAACGGCGGTCACGATAATATGAATCCAAAGGGTCCTCGGGACCTCGTGAAAGAGGCCTTAAATGCAGCAGTGGCTTCAGGGATTGACTTATCCGAATACGATCAATTCGATCAATATGATCTGGATGGAGACGGTAATCAAAATGAACCGGATGGACTTGTTGATCATTTAATGATTATTCACGCCGGAACTGGTCAGGAAGCTGGCGGCGGCAAGCTTGGAGATGATGCGATTTGGTCCCATCGCTGGACTTTGGATGGCGTTTATCGTGTTCAGGGTTCACAGGCAAAAGTGGATTATTGGGGCGGCAATATGGCAGCGTTTGACTACACAATCCAGCCTGAGGATGGAGCAGTTGGCGTATTCGCGCATGAATTTGGCCATGATTTGGGATTGCCGGATGAATATGATACACAATATACAGGTCACGGCGAACCAATTGCTTCTTGGTCAATTATGAGCGGCGGCAGTTGGAATGGCAAGATTGCTGGCACAGAACCAACGAGCTTCTCTCCTCAAAACAAAGAGTTTTTCCAAAAAGTAATGGGTGGAAACTGGAGCAATATGGTCGAAGTGGGCTACAAGGACTTAGATAAGAACGGGATGGCCTTTGTGTTGGATCAAAGCGTAACAAAGTCGAGAAATCCAGGTACGGTAAAAGTGAATTTACCGCAAAAAACGGTTAAGGGCATTGCCCCGCAATTCGGTGAAAAATATTACTATAGCAAGAAAGGTGACGACCTCTACACAACTTTACTGTCACCAGAATTTGATTTAACAGCTGCCAAAACGGCGGTATTTGATTATAAAGCCTATTATGACATTGAATACGATTA
Source organism: Pseudobacillus wudalianchiensis (assembly GCF_001685015.1). Classification (GTDB taxonomy): domain Bacteria; phylum Bacillota; class Bacilli; order Bacillales; family Domibacillaceae; genus Pseudobacillus; species Pseudobacillus wudalianchiensis. The sequence continues at coordinate 294,621 of NZ_MAYT01000023.1, read as the reverse complement.
TGACTTTTTATATGTGAAGGCCGTTACGAGTGACGGGCAAGAAGTAATGATTGATATAATCGGTGATGAAGATACTGACGGCGATACGTGCGCCGAGTCCACCAAAGGGCAATGGGTGGACAAGTCTTATGACCTGAGCGCCTTCACCGGCACAAAAGTAAAACTGGTGTTTGAGTACGTGACTGATGGCGGGCTGTCTCTTGACGGATTTGCCCTCGACAATGCCAAGCTGACGGTCGATGGAAATATAGTTTTTGAAGACGGTGCTGAAGGTGCGCCTAAATTCACAACAGATGGCTTTGAAGTGTCAAATGGAACGTTTAAAAAGGACAACTACTATTACTTAGAATGGAGAAACTACGCTGGATCTGATAAAGCGCTCATGCATTCCCGGGGGGTAGCTTATAATACAGGCTTAGTCGTGTGGTATGGCGATGAAAGCCATATGGACAATTGGACGGGCATCCATCCAGGCGAAGGATTCTTAGGAATAGTGGATGCTCATCCTGAAGCCATTGTGGGGACGTTAAATGGAAAACCTAGCATTAATCAGAGCACGCGCTACCAAGTGGCAGATGCTGCCTTCAGCTTAGATACAGCGCCGAGCTGGTCCATTCATTCCCCGACACGAGGGATGTATGAATACGAAGGATTAAGCGGGGTTACCGCATTTGACGATTCGAAAACGTACATGAATTTGTTGATTCCTGATGCGGGCCGCAGTGTACCAAATCATGGCTTGAAATTCGAGGTCATTGGTGAAGCGAACGACAACTCGGCTGGAGCTATCTGGATTCACAAATAAACTATAGCGGGCTGCGAAGATAGCAGCCCATTTTTTATATTCATAATGCTAGCAAACTAAACGATGGCACTTTATATTTCCTCTAGTCCATCAATGGAGAGAACCCGGCTTTCGTCGTGGGTTCCTCTAGCTTGGATAGTGGCCAAGCATGAATTTTTGTCCACACCCTCAATCCAGATAGGGACACCTTTGTAATGAACAGGGATGTCCTTTTCTGATTGCAGGATTTCAAGCACACGTTCCATCTTCATTTCTTCACCTCATATCGGTTAATCCAGGTTTTTCTTTGCCATGTTAATTAGTTCCCGGACCATAGAGCCTCCGAGGCGGCCGCCAATCTTGCCAGCTTCCTCTGATGTTAAATGGCCGTTGTATCCTTTTTTCAGTGGAATGCCGACTTCCTTTGCGGCTTCAAATTTGGCTGCAGACGGATCGTTAGTATGGGCCACTTCCGCCTTCAGCTTGTCCAGTTCTTGGCGTGCTTCCGGGACTAAAATTTTATTTCTTCTCGTCATATTTTCTTCTCCTTTGCGTGTGTTTCACGATTAATATGCCCAAGAAGCTCATATTGTATGGGCTAGTGAGGGGCTTCCGGGTCATACTAATGAAAAAAGAAAAGGAGGTGCCAGCATGGGAGCCATTGAACGCAACGGCTATCGGTTTGTGCCGGAATACAGCGTGATTAAACAGAACGGAGCCATCCATGTTTATCGGGAAGGTGAATTTATAGAGGAGATCAAGTTTGAGTTTTCGGGAGAATTTGCTGAGCATGATCAGGTTGAGGAATTGGTGAATCATTATTGTAAACAACATCATATTTAGAAATGGCAGGATGCCTCTATCCTGCTATGTCTAGCAATAAAATAGCCTCCATTATTTTTAATAAGAGGTTTTGGTTTATTCATTACTTAAATTAAAACATAGAAAGCAGAAAATCGTTCTATTGATTTTCTGCTTTTTTATTACCTCATTTATCAAAAATAGACAAGGATTTTTTGGTTAAACCATTTTTCCACATATATCCTATTATGTTTGTCCATTACAATGACTGGCGCAAGACATATACTACCATATAGCGCACTAGAATATGGGGGTGAGAAAATGTCAATACAACGTTACCATGGACTTTGCCAACGTTATAGAGGCAAAGCTGTTGAGATTAGAACGCGTGACGGAAGAGTGCATAGAGGGATTATTCAATATGCGAATAATCAAAGAGTATTTATCCGGCCTATTCGTGGTACGCGCAACTTAGGGGGCTATGGTTATGGAGGTTATGGTTATGGCTATGGATTTGGAGCCGGGTTCGGCTACGGAATCGCATTAGGCGCCATTACTGGTCTTGTTTTACTTCCCTTTTTCCTCTGGTAATCCGATTTTAGTTGTAAAAAGATATAATTGTATTTACTGTTGCACCCACCGATTAGGGAGACTTTTTCTCCATTAAGAGAGTAAATAAAGGATATTTCTCTGGATGTATATAGTGTATGAGAAGAAAGCAGAAAGGTGTCGGGGAAAATAGGCTTTACAGACTCTTTCTGCTTATTTTGCTTGCTCGTTTCTGCTATAAGGAGGGAGGAATATTAGCGATTACTTCAGAGGGCTGATCGATCAATTCATCCGTTGTCAGTCCATTGCCATCAAGACAGTTTCCAACGAGATAATAGCCGGTGCAATACCCGCCCATTTTCGGATAGACATGTAAGCCATACAGCAGAGCATTATGCTTATGGTGAGACTTAGGCATGTTAATATTAGGAAAGATAATGCGGCGCCATATTCTTTCTAATTCCTTATTTGAATAATAGGCGGTCCAAGAGGATACCATCTTTTCCCCAAGCCTTTCCCGAACTGCATGTTCCGCTAATCCCTCCATAATAATGGTGTCTAACAAGGTAAAATCTTTTTCATCCTTTTTATATTTTTCTAACCGGCAAATATGATGGTATTCATGGGTTAGCAAGGCTTTGATTTCTTCTTCGGTATTATGTTCTGAAATAAATAAAAACAATTTATCCTTGAAAGACAATCCTGATTTTCCATTAGATTCAACTTGTATTCTCTTCTCATGGATGTTTGACGGCAAAATAAAGATTGGGACTTCAGGTCCTTTCCATTTCGCTCGAAGCTGCTTTTCTTCCTGTTCAACGATCTTCCATGCGTTGTTTCGCTGCAAGTTTTTTACGAACGCTAAATCGTTTTGAACCGGCTGGCGATACATCCCGTGAAGCGAAAAATAATCAAAAATTTCAAATGCTGAAATCCCATCAAAGTAATCCTTTATTTTTTCACATATTTCCAGAGGTCTATTATAGGAATTTAGCAGCCACTCGTCGGTTCGAATAACGCTCACATCTACACTCCTTCAATCGTGAATTCATCTAATAGAATATGCTTTTCTTTACTAAAGGTTCCTATCCGGTAATCTGCAATTTTTGAAACCCCGGGGTACACACCCTTTCAGAAAGGGACTAGATGAATACGATGGAATAAGGAATAAAAAGGAGGTGCTATGCTAATGTTTTTAGGACCGAGACGACCTATGGCTCCTTATTCACCTGGTCCAAGACGCCGGCCAGGACGAGGGCCACAACAACCGCCAAAAGCAGGGTTGCTATCGTTGCTTCAAGACCAGGAAGGGAAGATGGATTTGGCAAAGGTGACCGCAACAGCCAAGCAGTTAAGCAGTATATACGGCCATGTCAGCCCGCTGATTTCTATGTTTACGAAGAGATCATAAAAGATGGTTGGCTAGTTGCTTGTAAGTGATTAAGAATACAGAATAGGGTTCTTGGGAATTTCTTATTTTCAAACGAGGACAGATTAATTAGTTGTTTAACGTCCGACAGAAAGCGAGCAAATAGAATGCAGAAAAGCAGCTGCAAAAATTAGATCGACGTTATTTCTCTGTGTTTGCCCTTTCTTCGGATTGCTTGGATAAGAAACAGGCTATTATATGGCAATTATCACTTAGGTGATTAACTAGTTGAAAATCAGCAAGTTAAAGAAAGTCCTCCTTTTATAAGGGCTTGTTCATTATACAACTTTTGATGCAGGACATATCTTATAGTAGGAGGGATATAAAATGATTAACTGGAAATTAAGATTTAAGAATCCTGCCTGGGTCGTTAGTTTTTTTTCTCAAATTTTAATTCTTGCTCAATTGATTACAGGCGGATTAAATCAAATAGGTTTCATTCATTTCTCATGGACGGATCAATTCAACACTTGGCTTCTAGCAGTCATCAATGCTGTACTCGTTATTCTTTCAATGCTAGGAATTGTGCAAGATCCTACAACTAAAGGTTATGCAGATAGTGAACGAGCCAAGAAATATACTGAGCCTAAGTAATAAATGAATAAAGCCTTAAATGAATCAACCTGGCAACATGCAAAATAGTCTTTGTCTACATTTTAAGGCGTGATCTAGTCCAATAGTGGACAGATCACGCCTTTTCATCTTTATTGGAATTAAATGATTCTATCTTCCAAAAAATTGATTAAACCATTCACTTGTTCTGCCGAGTGGATATTTTCTTCTGTAAGCCGCCTCCAGAGCGCTTGTATTGTCAATGACTCCGTTGCCGTAGTAGACGGCGGGGCGCGGTCGTTCTGTTTGTTGTGTCGTTCGTGTCATAATGTTCATGACTTCTGTATTTCTTAGGTTAGGGTCAATCGAGCGGATGAGCCCGGCCAAGGCGCTTACATGAGGGGCCGCCATTGAGGTACCTGACAGGCTGGCATACTGTCCCTGAAAAAAGGTACTGGCAATGTGCACACCAGGTGCTGCTATATCGATATAATCCCCATAATTCGAAAACGGTGCTCTCCGGCCTTCCCAATCTACAGCGGCTACACCGAGTACGCCAGGGTAGGCAGCCGGAAAGCTTGGCTGGCTGGAATTATCATTGCCAGCAGCGGAAACAACGACTACATCTTTTTTCATTGCGTAGCGAATCGCTTCTTCCATCACAGCGGACGGTTGATAATTTCCAAGGCTTAAGTTAATCACATCCGCGCCATGATCGGCTGCCCAGTGGATTCCTTTTGACACATCAAAGGAACCGCCCGTCCCTTCGGAATTAAGCACTTTGACGGGAATAATTGGATTGTACCAAGTAATACCAGCTACCCCCACACCATTATTCGGTACGGAAGCAATGATGCCAGCTACATGTGTACCGTGTCCGTTATCATCTTGTGGCGGATCTTTAGGAGAGAGCGCATTGTAGCCCTTTGTCAACCGGCGAGAAAGGTCAGGATGATTAAGGTCTACCCCGGTGTCTACCACAGCAATTTTTATCTTTTTTGAGCCACGGGTTACGTTCCAGCCTACCTCAGTACGGATGGCGGGTAAATTCCATTGATAATTCTGGTAGTAAGTATCGTTCACCTCATTTTGTAAGTAAATGTAATGAGGCTCCGCGAACCTAATCTGATGGTTTTGTTTGAAATACTGAATCAACTCAGTTGTTGTTTTACTATAAGATTTGAAGATATAGGAAGAATTGTGTTTTTCCTTAAGAGCTCCGTCAATGTCCTTAGCTATTTTATCTAGACTAGTTCCGCTTGGGGTAGTACTAAAGTCTACAACGACCTCGTTGGCATAATAGTGGCTCTTGTCTTGAGCGTTGTGATGAATCATCTGAATAGACGGATCGTTGTTTAATCTCTTCTTTAAAATCTCATTTGCCTGAATCGTGTCCACCTTTTGAATGTGTGGACTCTTATGCTGCAAGTTTTGTACTTGTACCCTTCTTTCATCCATTCCCGCGCGAGAATAAATTTCCGGCTCTCTTGATGGTCTATCTAAATTTGCCATCATGACTGCGCCGATTCCTAAAAGGAAGATGGAAACTCCAATGATTACTCTTCTTCGCATGTCTGCACCTCAGGTGATAGTTTTCATATCCGTTAGTATCTCCCTATTAGGTTTGTTTTATTTGTTTGCAGGATGAAAATCTAGTTTCATCGTGTTTATAAAGAAGGGATGGAAACTTCTTGTTATAATGGAATGAGTGAATGGTCAGACAAGTAAAAAAGGAAATCCGTCTCGCTTTGCTAATGATAAATATAAGTTTTTTCGTCTTTGCTTGTTTAGGCAAAAGAGAGGTTTTTACTATTTACATAGCAGTAAAGGGAAGAGATGTTGCACAAAGTGATTTTTCACATTTGTCATACATAAAACGAGTAGGAGATGGTCTAATGGATTTACAGCTGCAAGGAAAAAATGTTCTGATTACGGGAGGGTCTAAGGGGATTGGCAAGGCCATTGCTGAGGTTTTTCTTTCAGAAGGAGCAGATGTTTCAATAGCTGCCCGCGGCTTGGAGTCGTTAGAGAAAACAAAAAAGGAGCTCGGCGGTCGTGTCACTATTTTTCAGGCGGATGTATTGCAGGCCGATGAACGTGAAAAGCTTATTCAATCTTTTATTGAACAAAAAGGAAGAATAGATATTCTTATCAATAACGCTGGCGGCAGCCATGGCGGCAAGGTTATGGAAACAGAGATGGAATTATTTTATGAGGCGTTGGAGCTGAACTACTTTTCGGCTGTTCATTTAAGTAAGCTTGCTGCCGGTCATATGAGAGAAGAAAAAGGCGGAGCCATCATTAATATTACGTCCGTATACGGAAGAGAGAGCGGCGGCAAAGTGACGTATAACAATGCTAAATCAGCTTTAATTAGTTTTACAAAGGCTTTTGCTGATGAAGTGATAGCTAATGGGATCCGTGTAAACAGTGTGGCGCCGGGGAGCATTTTACATGAAACAGGGAACTGGAAGCGGCGGCTTGAAGAGAATCCGGAGCGCATTCAAGAATTTGTGAAAAATGACATTCCAGCAGGGCGTTTTGGCACTCCAGAAGAAGTCGCAAATGTTGTGGCGTTTCTTGCTTCCGACAAATCCTCCTGGATCGTAGGCGCCAGTATCAATGTAGACGGCGGACAATCGAAAATGAATTTTTAGAGTTAAAGAGGTCAGTACTCATAGTGCTTTAAAGCGCTAGGGGGACTGACCCCTTTGCTTGCAATCAGAATAAGGAAGGAGTATATTGCTTAATGTATTTATATTCTGCAAATATAAATAGATAGGTGGCAAAAATAAGATGACTATTGTTAAACCATATAGAGTATTGCTGTATTACATGTATGTTCCTATTGAGAATCCCGAGGAGTTTGCAAAGCAGCATTTGAAATTTTGCCAACAGCTCGGTCTTAAAGGACGAATTCTGGTGGCAGCTGAAGGAATTAATGGAACGGTTTCCGGTACGGTTGAGCAAACAGACCAATATATGAAGGTAATGAAGGAAGACCCTCGTTTTGCCGAGATGGTGTTTAAAGTCGATGAAGCAGAAGGCCATGCTTTTAAAAAAATGCATGTTCGGCCAAGAAAAGAAGTAGTGACGCTTCAGCTTGAGGAGGACATTAATCCACGGGAAATGACGGGTAATTATTTAAGCCCGAAAGAGTTTTTTGAAGCGATGCAAGAAGAGGATACAGTGATTATTGATGCAAGAAATGATTATGAATATGATTTAGGCCACTTTCGGGGAGCAGTGCGTCCGGATATCGAGGCATTTCGTGAGCTTCCTGACTGGATCCGTGAACATAAAGAAGAGCTGGAAGGCAAAAAGATCTTAACTTACTGTACCGGCGGCATCCGCTGTGAGAAATTTTCCGGCTGGTTGAAGAAAGAAGGATTTGAAGATGTCAATCAGCTTCACGGCGGCATTGTGACATATGGAAAAGATCCAGAAGTCCAAGGCAGACTCTGGGATGGCCAGTGTTACGTGTTTGATGACCGGATTGGTGTTCCGATTAACCGCGTAGAGCATGTGGTTGTAGGACGAGATTACTTTACTGATGAACCTTGTGAACGCTACGTAAACTGTGCAAATCCTGAGTGTGATAAGCGGATTTTCTGTTCGGAAGAAAATGAACACAAGTACTTGCGCGGCTGTACACATGAATGCAGAATACATCCAGATAATCTCTATGTAAAAGAGCATGGGCTCACGGAAGAAGACGTAAAGAATCGATTAAAACAAATTAATGAAGAGCTGTAGCCAAATAAAATGAATTCTATTTCAACCAGCCTGAAAAGGAGCACTTAATCAAGTGCTCCTTTGTTTGGTTTAAGGAAAGGCATTTAATGAATAGGAAGGGCGATTTTGGGCAGGATAATGAACAGATTAGGCATAGGAGGGCTCTTATGAGTACACGATATCGCTGTCCAAATTGCAAGACGAATCGATCCCGCTTCAATATTGTTGAACAGGTGGCTCATGCAGTGAAACTAGATCCTCAGACAGGGGAAGTCCTTGAACGGTTCGAAGGCTCGAGTGATCCTGGTCCTTTTCATGCAGCTTACAATGGCCCAGAGCGGAGAGTGCAATGCGCGGCTTGCAACTTAATTGAAGATGAAATGATGTTTATTAAATTCGGCGAAAAGTAGTGAACGGGTATTTTATCTGTTCATGCGACAAGATAAAAAGCTAGTTCATGAAGCAATGTAAATGAACTAGCTTTTTTACGTTGGCGATCTTTTGCAAACAATAGGACAGATGCTGCAATGTTTTCCTTTAGAACCAGCTAAATAAGAGAGGCAGCAAGTTTTACGTTTTTGAATGAGCTTTCCATCTTTTTCAATTAGCTCTTTTTGATCCTCGTATCTAAAAAATGGGTTTTGATGATAGGAGCCAAACAAAGAGCTTGCTCCTTCTTTAACAATATAGTGAAAATCCTCCGCAATCAGATCATGTTGAGTGCTTTGTTCAGGGTCATCCAATAAATTTTGATACATCCAGCGAATGTACGTATAGAGATTCTCCCACAAGATTAATTTCGAAAGTTTGCTATGCTTTTTTAAGTGGGTAAACAATACGTCGACATGACCGCTAAACACTTGTTGAACGATTTCTTCTCTCCATTCAGAACGGTTTAGACTACTCGCTTTTTCAACAGATAAATCATTAAATCGAAAGGAAGGCAGCCACAATTTGTCCGCTTCATTCAATGTTTCAATACATACATTCTTAACGGAAAAATCCAGCTTCTTATTGAGTGCACTCATGGAATAAAGAGCGATGAGTACGGCAAAACTGTAGCGCTTAATAAAAAGAGAGGCAGCTACCGTCGTGTTGGCTGCTTTAATTTTTTCTTTTACCTGGATTAAATAAGCATACAGCCGTTGATCTTCGAGCAAATCGGCTGTTTGAATCGATAAAGAGGAAGGAGCGGCTTGCTTCGTGAATCGATATCTTTCTTCTAAAGCAGCCATTTCTTCATTTGTAAATGAGTTCATGCTCTTTTTTCACCTCATTTGTAACGTATCTCCCTTTTCCATGAGGAATGCACATGGGGGTACCAAAGAGCGGATCGACTGTTACATTACAATTCATGTTGAAGACGGCTTTGACTAACTCAGGACTCATCACGTGTTCAGGCTTTCCATGGGCATAGACTTTCTTGTCCTTTACAGCGATAAGATGATGAGCGTAACGGCAAGCTAAATTTAAGTCGTGGAGGACCATTACAATCGTTCGTCCTTCTTGTTCATTGAGCTCAAATAAAAGATCTAAAATTTCGATTTGATGCGTCATATCTAAATAAGTAGTGGGTTCATCCAGTAAAATAATATCGGTATCCTGCGCTAACGTCATCGCAATCCAAGCCCGTTGTCTTTGGCCGCCCGATAACGAGTCTACCAGCCGATTCGCTAACTCTTCCATGCCAGTCGCCCGAAGTGCATGATGGATGACTCTCTCGTCTTCTTCAGACCATTGCCGGTACCACTTTTGATAAGGATAGCGTCCTTGTTTAACAAGCTGTAAAACCGTCAAGCCTTCAGGTGCAATGGGGCCTTGGGGCAGGATAGCCAGCCGCTTAGCCACTTCTTTCGTAGGAAGACTTGATACCATTTCACCATCAATTAAAATAGAGCCGGATTTTGGTTTTAACAAGCGGGCTAATGAGCGAAGGAGCGTAGACTTTCCGCAACCATTGCTGCCAATAAAAACTGTAATTTCTCCTTTAGGAATGTGTAAATCCAATTCATCAATAATAATCGTGTCTCCATAGGACAGTGTTAACGACTTTGTTTCTAATGCTGGCATATACTCTTCGCTCCTTTGTTAAGCATTACGCTGCCTGTATAAAAGATAGATAAAATAGGGGGCTCCAAGGGCGGCTGTAAAAACGCCTGCCGGAACTTCAACCGGAAGGAAAAAGGTTCTCCCGATTGAGTCGGCTGTTACAACTAAAATGGCGCCAATAATAGCAGATAACGGAAGCAGCGCTCCAAATGAGGAGCCGACAAGCCGTCTGGCAATATGCGGGGCCATTAACCCAACAAATCCAATGCCGCCTCCAAATGCGACCGCGCTCCCCGTTAAAGCTGAGCTAATCAGCAATAAAAGAAAACGCTGCTTCTGCACATAGGATCCGACTCCTGTAGCAATTCCTTCTCCAAGCTCTTGAATATTAATATGCCGGATCATCACAAGCACAATGATGAGCAGGGTGACCGTAGTAGGTGCTAGAATCCAGACGTTTTTCCAACTCGATCCGTAAACAGAGCCAGTAATCCAAACATTTGCCTGACTGGCTTGATGAATGGGGCCTAAAATCATGAATAATGTCGTTAACGATTTCATCAGCGCCCACATGCCGACTCCTATTAACACAAGACGAATAGGGGATAATCCATCTTTCCAAGCTAGTAAATAGAGCAGCAAAGTGACAATAGAGGCTCCGATAAAAGCACTTAACGGCAGCCAATGAATGCTGACGGTGAGGGCATTGCTCCGATCAGTGAAAACGACTAAAAACAACACAACCGCTACAGACGCGCCACCAGTGACTCCAATAATATCGGGGGAGGCTAAGGGATTGCGCACGACCGCTTGTAAAATGGCTCCTGCTGCAGCAAGGCTCATGCCTACCAGAAGGGCGATGAGAATCCTTGGCATGCGAAACGAGTTGACAATCAGTTGTTCAAACGCGTCTCCTTGCCCTAATAGGATCGTTAAAACGCGCCACGGGTAGAGAAACTGCTCTCCCATTCCCGTCCCTATAAGAAATACAGACAGAAGCAAGAAAATAAAAGCAGCATTGATCCAAATAGCTTTTCGGTCAAGTAAAAACGAGATTGTTCCTTTGCCAAGACGCAGTGATAGATATTTCTTCATGAGGCGTAGCCTCCTTTACGTGCAATGTAAATAAAAAAGGGCGTGCCAATAAAAGCAGTCATGACCCCGACTGGCACTTCCTCCGGCATGATGATATAGCGGGCGCCAATGTCGGCCAATAATAGTAAAATGCCCCCTAGTACACTGCAGTAAGGCAATACCCAGCGATAGTCATTCCCCACTAACGATCGAACGATATGAGGAACGATAATACCGATGAATCCGATTGGACCAGCGACAGCGACAGAGCCGCCGGCAAGCAGGACAAAGGAGACGGCAATCATTAATTTAACGACGCCTGTCTGCTGACCAAGCCCTTTTGCGATATCTTCACCCATTGTTAAGATGTTGATTTTTTGTGCTAATAAGAAAGCGATAATAGTGGCTATTACAAGATAAGGAAGAACAGAAAGAAGAATCTCCAGCTTCCTACCTTGAACGGATCCGGCAAGCCAAAATAAAGCTTGCTCAAGCGCCGATTCATCCATGACTAATAACCCTTGGGTTAAAGAGGAAAAGAGAGCCGCAATGGCTGCACCGGCAAGTGTTAACCGTAGCGGAGTGAGACCTCCGCCGCCTGTTCCGCTAAAAAAATAAACGATAAAAGCAGCTGTTGCAGCTCCTGCAAAGGCGATCCACGTAAAAGCGTGTAAGGAGTTAACAGAAAACACCATCATCGCGACGACAATAAAAAAGCCTGCGCCTGCATTAATGCCGATAATATCAGGAGAAGCAAGCGGGTTTTTCATCAAGGCTTGCATGAGTGCACCTGCTATAGCTAAGCTGCTTCCGATTGCCGCAGCAATTAAGGCGCGGGGAAGACGCATGTCTTGAATAATAATATGTTCGTTAGAACCGTCAAAATGCTGAAAGGCTTGAATAGCTATTTTTATATTTGTATCGGTATAACCAAGAGTAATACTCAGCACGGTACAAATGAGCAAAATAACTCCGCTAATCATTAGTCCGAAGGCTTTTCCCTTCGTATGTTTAAGCAACATCTATTTCTCTCTCCCAATATTCCTATTTTCTTTTAAGTGTAAAAGATGAAAAAAGCACTGTCAATGATTCTGATAATCATTTTCATTTGAGTATTGACAATTGTCTTTTTATCCAATAATATCTAACTGTAAATGAAAATCATTTTCAAGTAGAGGAGAAGAATACATATGGGGACATACTCTAAGCGAAAGAGCTTTTCAACGCTATTGGTAGCTTTCCTGTTAGTCATTGTCTTTGCACTAGCTGGATGCGGCCAGGAAGAAAAGCAAACGTCTCAAAAAAATAATGCTTCTAATGAGGCAAATAAAACCGAAAGCAAGCCTTACACGGTAGAACATGCAATGGGGAAAACGGAAATTAAAGGAGACCCGAAGCGCGTCGTTATTTTAACAAATGAAGGAACAGAAGCCCTTCTAGCATTAGGTGTGACACCAGTAGGCGCTGTACAGTCTTGGACGGGAGATCCTTGGTATAACCATATTAAAGATAAAATGAAGGACGTTAAAAGCGTTGGAAATGAAGGCGAACCAAGTGTAGAAACGATTGCTTCCTTAAAGCCGGACCTGATTATCGGAAATAAAATGCGTCACGAAAAAATCTATGAACAGTTAAGTGCCATCGCTCCAACTGTGTTTGCCGAAACGTTACGCGGTGATTGGAAAGAAAACTTTGAACTTTATGCCAAAGCTGTAAACAAGGAAGAAGAAGGAAACAAAGTAATCGCTGATTTTGATAAGCGCGTGGAAGAGTTAAAAGGCAAGCTGGGCGATAAATTAAACGAAAAAGTATCGATCGTTCGTTTCATGCCTGGAGAAGTACGGATTTATCATAAAGATACGTTCTCTGGTGTGATCCTCGATCAATTAGGGTTTGCACGCCCAGAGGGACAAGATCAGCCGGACTTTGCTGAGAAAAATGTAACGAAAGAGCGTATTCCAGCGATGGACGGTGATATTCTTTTCTACTTCACCTACGATCCAGCAGAAACTAAAGGAGAAGGTCCGAAGTTAGAGGACGAGTGGATTAATGATCCGCTATTTAAGAATCTCAATGTCGTGAAAAACAACAATATTCATAAAGTAGATGATGCCATCTGGAACACGGCTGGCGGCGTATTGGCAGCTAACTTATTCTTAGATGATATCGAGAAATACTTTTTAACAGAAAAATAAAAAGTAGAAGAGACCCCAAGGTTGAGACTTTGGGGTCTTTATATTGTTAATTTTTTAATCACTTCTAAATTTATTAGCGCTTGTCGTTAGAAGAAAAATATATAGACCAAGTAAAGAAGGAAAATATTCCATATAACAAAGGGTAAAAACGACATTGACAATGTAATTGACAATGATTATCATTAATAATCATTAGTAGAATATAAAATTAAGAGGTTAGGGGTTTCAATAATGAATCAAGTGATCCGAAATGTAGGGTTTTTGTTATTATCAAGTAGTCTTTTAGTTGGATGCGGAAATACTGCATCAAAGGATACAGACAGTAAAGAAACAGCGCCAAGCTCAGAGACAGAGCAGGCAAACAAATTAGATAAAGAGGCTAAAGCATACAAGGAATTCGCTTCAGAACAGCTCGATCAGTTTGTCATTGAGACAGAAGCATTTGTAGGGGCAGTGAAAGCAGGAGATGTCGAAAAGGCAAAAGAGCTTTATGCACCTGCCCGGATGTATTTTGAACGTTCTGAACCAATTGCAGAGAGCTTTGGAGACCTTGATCCGCGTATTGATGCTCGTTTAGCAGACGTCAAAGAAGAAGGACAAGGAGAGGAAGAGTGGTCTGGCTATCATAAAATTGAAAAAGGCCTGTGGGTTGATGGTACGACAAAAGGATATGAGGCAGTTGCTGATCAACTCTTGAAAGATGTAAAAGAACTGCGGGCTAAAGTTGAAACAGTCGAAGTAACGCCAGATTTAATGATTACAGGGGCAGTTGATTTATTAAACGAAGTCTCTACATCAAAGATTACAGGGGAAGAGGAAATTTATTCCCATACAGACTTGTACGACTTTAAAGCAAACGTTGAAGGCGCAGAGAAAATTTTCGAGATTTTCAAGCCGACATTACAAGAGAAAGATGCTGAGCTTGCTAAAACATTAGAAGAAAACTTTGGAACATTAAATGAATTACTAGCTAAGTACGAGGATGGAAAAGGCGGTTATGTGTCTTACGAAACATTAACGAAAGAAGATACGAAAGCATTATCAGAAGCTGTCGATCATTTAGGGGAACCTTTAAGCCAAATGGCAATCGTTGTGGAGTGAGAATAAATGAGCAATCAAGAGGAAAAGTCCATCTTGCAAAAAGAAGTTTCTCGGCGTGATGTATTAAAGTTCGCAGGAATTGGAGGAGCCGGGGTCATTCTCGGTGCTTCCGGCTTAACCGGTGCGTTAACAGCTTTCGGAGCGAACCCGTTTATCGATGATGATCAAACAGCAGTGAATAAAGTTAAATTTTACGGTAAGCATCAATCAGGAATTTTAACGAAGAACCCTGAGCACGTGTACTTTGTTGCGTTAAATTGTATAGCGAAATCTAAAAAAGAGTTAAAAGAACTGTTTCAACTGTGGACAAATTACAGTGCTCAATTAATGAATGGTCAATTAGTCGAGCCTTACACAGCAAATAAGCTGCTTCCTACAGCGGATACAGGCGAGGCCGAAGGGCTAGATGCTTCCCATTTGACACTAACATTTGGAGTGGGACCAAGTTTATTTGAGAAAAAAGAGCTTGGATTACAGCATATGAAGCCGAAAGAGCTGGCTGATCTACCTCATTTTCCAAAAGATCAATTAGATCCTAATTATGTCGGTGGCGATATTTGTATTCAAGCCTGTGCGGATGATCCACAAGTTGCTTTCCATGCAGTGCGTAATTTAGTGCGTGCAGCAAGAGGAAAGGTAACGATGAGCTGGTCGCAGACGGGCTTTAATTCTTATGAAGTAAAAAATAAGAAAAAGCTAACACCGCGCAACTTATTTGCTTTTAAAGATGGCACAGGAAATCCAAATGTAGATAATGAGAAAGAAATGAATGAGGTTGTTTGGGTACAACCCGGCGAATCTAAAAGCTGGCTAACAGGCGGTACGTATTTGGTAGCAAGACGAATTCAAATGCATTTGGAAACATGGGACCGTACAGCATTATCGGCACAAGAGGCAACGTTTGGCCGGCACCGTGACACTGGTGCCCCGCTTGGAAAAAAGGGCGAATTCGACGACGTTGGGCTTGACCGAAAAGAAAATGACCAGCCAGTGATACCTGTTAATTCCCATCTCCATTTGGCAAGACAAGTGAAGGATCGTATATTGCGGCGTTCATTTTCTTACTCAGACGGCATTAATCCGACTACTGGAGCGTTCGATGCAGGATTGCTATTTATCTCGTTCCAAAAGCACCCGAAACAATTCATTAATATCCAAAATAGCTTCGGGCGAGTGGATAAATTAAATGAATATATCACGCATCGTGGCAGTGCGTTATTCGCCTGCTTTCCAGGTGTGAAAAAAGGCAGCTACCTTGGAGCGGAGTTGTTTGGGTAAGGAGAGGATTAGATGAAAAAGCTTATCATTCTCTTTGGCTTACTGTTGTATGTGTTATCTCCTATACAACCCGTACAGGCTGAGGAAGACTATGGTAATTTATTCATTTCAGTTGGCGACGCGATGATGAAGACAAAAGCGGACGACTGGAAAGCGGTAGAAACACTAGTTGCTCAACTAAATGAAGATTGGGAGCAAGTGGATCAAGCGAAGAGTAAAGAAGCAAAGAAAGTAGATAAAACACTTTTAGAAGTAAATAAAGCATTAGACAAGCAGGAGAAAGAGCCGATGCTTACGGCTCTCTCTAATCTGTCACATGCACTTGTTAGTTTTGAGAAAGAGCAGAATCCAGTTGATGAAGAAGAGCAGCGACTTCAAGTCAAGTCGGCCTTTACACCCGTTTTAGCTGATTTAAAAACAGCCATTGAAAACAAAGACGCGAAATCAGCTTATACTCAATATCAAAAGTTTTTAACGACGTGGAACCGGAACGAAAGCATCGTGCGGGAACAAAGCATTGGGTACTATGGAAAAATCGAGACGCAAATGGGCTTTCTTCGCATTGCACTATTACAAGAAGAGAAAGATTTTGATCAAATTCAGGGCATCTATAACGAGCTAGCTGGCGCTGTGAACGGTTTTGTTTCTGGTAAGGAAATAAAAGCAAGCAACGACCATTACTCTTTGCAAACATTAATTGATTTGTTAGGAAAAGCGAACGAATCGGTTGATAACAATCAGCCTAAAAAAGCAGTTCCTTTCTTGCAAGAATTTTTAACTGTTTGGCCGTCTGTTGAGGGAGACGTACGGACACGAAATGGCGGTTTGTATACGAAACTAGAGAGTGACATTCCTGTTATTGCAGGAAAACTTTCTTCAGGCACTGACGTAAAAGAGCAGCAAGAGAAGATAAATGAATATAGGCAATCCATTGAGTTGCTGCAAGCAAAAAAGAGTTATACGATGTGGGATGCAGCTCTAATTATGCTTCGTGAAGGCTTAGAAGCGCTGTTGATCGTAGCGGCCTTAATTGCCTTCTTGCGAAAAGCAAACGCCTCCCAGCATCAAAAATGGATTTGGTTCGGTGCTCTAGCGGGAATTCTGATGAGTATCGTGGCAGCGATCTTTATTAACATGGCCTTTTCAGCGGCAACGGCAGGAGCGAATCGTGAAGCGATTGAGGGTGTAACGGGAATCATAGCCGTTGTGATGATGATTGGCGTAGGTGTCTGGCTGCATCAGAAATCGAACATGAAATCCTGGAACCGTTACATTCAAAAACAAATGGGAACGGCTCTTTCAACCGGCAGTATCGTTTCTATGGCGTTTGTCAGCTTTTTATCGATTTTTAGAGAAGGAGCAGAAACGATTATTTTCTATATGGGAATGGCTCCGTCGATTAGTACAGGCAAATTGATTGCTGGTATTGTCCTATCCCTTGTTATTTTAACGGTATTTGCCTTTTTATTTATCCGATACAGTGCAAAAATTTCTGTCGGTCCTTTCTTTAAAATTGCGACCATTTTAATTTATTTCTTAGCGTTTAAAATACTCGGTGTGAGTATTCATGCGTTGCAGTTGACGGACCACATTAGTACAACACAAATTCACAGCTTGCCAATTATTAGCTGGATCGGCTTTTATCCGACCTGGGAAACTATGATTCCTCAAGCCGTGCTTTTAGTTATTATTTTATTAACAGCCATGTGGATTAGAAACAAAGAGAATAAGCAGTAATGAAAACCGCAAAGCCCTTTTATCGGGCTTTGCGGTTTTCATTGTTTTACTAGTATATCCATCAATTATTTGTAAAAAAAGCTAGAGGATTTTGACTAGACATAAGCTAGTTCTTATTGTCTAATATAGAGTATGAAGAGATTAAAATAATGGAAAAACATTCCGTTGTTTAGATAGAGAAAATAAAGGGTAGAAGTAGGGGATGGGGAGAAAATAATGCTGCTGAGGGTTAAAGGGATAACAGGGAAAGTGGGAGATCATGGATGACGAGGAACTATAAAATAAAACGTTGGACATCGTATTGTCCGTGCGTCGGGCGGTTTGTCAATCAAGAATTATCGTACACTGGTCAGGTCTCAGAGAAAAAGGATGTTATTGCAACATGCACAGGCATTGAAGACCAATGCTCTTCTTGTTTGCTTCTGATAGGTTCTCAAATTTATAAATAAAATATTTTAAGATAGAACGAATCGACCGATCGCCCAAGTTAAATGGAGCGATTTTTTTGTGTATAAGTACAAAATAAACTAATAGATCTCTTTTATAGGAATAAGCCTGTTTGCTCGTTATAATAAAAGAAAGCTCCTATATGGATAAGAAAGGGAGGAATTTGATTGGATTTTATGTTTGATCATGTCGTTCATTTTGTGGAAGACCCGGAAAAAGCCATAGCCTTTTTAAAAGAAAAAGGGATTGCTGCGGTTGAAGGTGGTGTCCATGAAAATCGGGGAACCTATAATGCAGTCAGTTATTTTGATTTAAGTTACATTGAACTGTTAAGTACATATGACAAAGAGTTAGTAAAGCAGACACAGCATCCTAGACATAGCTTTCTAGAAACCGTCGCAAAAGAGCAATTCACTGAAGGATTTTCACGTGTGGCGATTAGAACGACTGATATAGAAGGAGCAGCGCGTCACTTTCGTGAGAAGGGGTTAATGGTCAACGGTCCTGAATCTTTTAGCCGCAAGCGACCGGACGGCAGTTTAGTTGAGTGGCAGCTTCTTTATATAGGGCAGCTAAATGGCGAGCTGGAACTCCCTTTTATTATTCAATGGAAAGAGAAGGATGAGGAGAGAAGGCAGGAATTAACCGAGAGCAAGGTTATTCAGCCTCATCCTTCGAAAACTGTCTTTTCCCATGTCACATTTGCGGTGCGTGATTTAGAGAAAACCGTTCGCCAATGGTCTGAGTGGTTTGGTCTGGAGGTTGGAGAGAAGTTTTTCGATGAAACGCTTCAGGCACAATGCCAATCTCTAGAGCTGAAAGGCGGCCGGTTTGTTTTTAGCAGCCCGGTGGGGGATGGAATCGTTGCAAGCGTTCTTCGGCAAAGAGGAGAAAGGCCGTTTCAAGTGAGTCTTTCTAGTCCAGTAAACAGCAGCTCATTTGAACTATTTGGCGGGATGTATGAGATCAAAAAAGCTCATTAAGAACGCTTTATATGCTTACAAAGGGTACTGAGAGTTAAGCTCTCAGTACTTTTTTGATTCTAAGGGAGAACCGTTTTAGTAGAAGGCTATCAGGGTAACATAAGGCTTAAGCAGTTTTTTAGCAGGATTGTTGTCGTGAATCAAGATTTTCTTTTTATTAAAAAATACATACAACATTTTTAAGGAGCTGATCTTTGTGACATCCGGCCGTTCAATCCCTAAGGAGAAAGGGCTCGACCATACACTTGCCTTATTAAAAGAAGGATATAACTTTATACCGGAAAGACGCAGCGAGCTGCAGTCAGATATTTTTCAAACACGCATTCTCGGGCAGAAGGCAATTTGTATAGCTGGTGAAGAAGCAGCGTCTGTTTTTTATGATGAGAACCTATTTACCCGTAAAGGAGCAGCGCCAAAGAGGGTACAAAAAACATTGTTTGGAGAAAACGCTATCCAAACGTTAGATGGAGAAGAGCATAAGCAGCGTAAGCGGATGTTTCTATCTATGATGACACCAGGCCGCCTAGATGAACTTGCGAAAATTACCAGGGAGCAATGGCGGGCGAAGATCCCTGAGTGGGAACAGAGAGACGAAATAGTCTTATTTCATGAAGCAGAGGAAATCATGTGTCGGATTGCTTGTCAATGGGCGGGCGTACCCATTACAGAAGTGGAAGTAAAACAACGGGCGATTGATTTTGGAACGATGATCGATACGTTCGCTTCTGTTGGAGAAAGATACCGTGAAGGAAAGAAGGCGCGGTCCCGATCGGAAGAATGGATTGAAAAAATCATTAAGCAGATCCGTGCGAAAAAGTTGCACCCTTTGGAAAATACAGCTGCTTACATTATTGCCTGGCATCGGGATTTAAAGGGGAAGCTGCTCGATGATCGAATGGCGGCGATTGAATTGATCAACATATTAAGACCCATTGTCGCGATCGGTCGTTTTGTCACTTTTGGAGCGCTCGCTTTGCGTGATTATCCGGAAGAACGAGAAAAAGTAAAAGATGATCAAGGTGGCTACAGCCAGCTGTTTGTTCAGGAAGTTCGTCGTTTTTATCCGTTCGGGCCTTTTACAGGAGCGAGAGTGAGAGAGGATTTTACATGGAGAGATTACGAGTTTAAAAAAGGAACCTTAGTGCTGCTTGATATTTATGGCACAAATCACCATCCGGACCTTTGGGAACATCCTGAAGAGTTTAGACCGGAACGATTTAAAGATTGGAAAGAGAGCCCATTTTCCTTTATTCCCCAAGGCGGGGGAGACCATTATATGGGACATCGCTGTGCAGGCGAGTGGGTGACGGTTTTAGTCATGAAGGAGAGTCTAGAGTTTTTGACGAAGGAAATTACTTATGATGTGCCCACTCAGGATCTAACGTATGAGATGGGGAGAATTCCAGCTCTCCCCAACAGTCGATTTATCATTAAAAATATTCAACAGTCCTAACTAAAAAGGATCCCTTTCTTGGAAAGGGATCCTTTTTATGATTAATAAACTTTGTCACCATTAAAGATAGAATTTTTCACGACTACATAATCGACGTTACGGATGGCATCTAATTTCGTTCCTCCTGCGTAGGAGATAGAAGATTGAAGGTCTTGCTCCATCTCAGTCAACGTATCTTGTAAAGGCCCTTTATATTCTACGAACATTTTTTTGCCTTCTACATTTTTCTTTTCACCTTTTTGGAATTCTGACGCTGAACCAAAGTACTCTTTATAAATTTTGCCGTCTTTCTCAAAAAGCTCTCCCGGAGATTCTTCGTGGCCGGCAAACAATGAACCAACCATCACCATAGATGCACCAAATCGAATTGATTTAGCAATGTCGCCGTGGGTGCGAATTCCGCCATCAGCAATAATCGGCTTGCTTGCAGCCTTTGCACACCAGCGCAATGCTGCCAATTGCCAACCGCCTGTTCCAAATCCAGTTTTAATTTTCGTGATGCATACTTTTCCTGGCCCAATGCCTACTTTTGTTGCATCTGCTCCAGCATTCTCCAGCTCTCTTACAGCTTCCGGAGTGCCAACATTTCCTGCAATGACAAAACTATTAGGCAAGTGCTTTTTAATGTGCTGGATCATGTTTATCACAGCATTTGAATGGCCGTGAGCAATATCTATTGTAATATATTCTGGAGAAAGCTGCTCTTCTGCCAATTGTTGAACAAAGCTGTACTCTTCTTCTTTAACACCCACACTAATGGAGGCGAATAGGCCGCGTGCATGCATGTCTTTAATAAAATCTGTACGCTCTTCAGGCTTGAAGCGATGCATAATATAAAAGTAACCGTTTTCGGCTAAGTAAATAGCAATCTTTTCATCTATAATTGTCTGCATATTAGCCGGCACAACAGGCAGTCTAAATGTACGTCCTCCTAGAGTGACAGTTGTATCGCATTCTGAACGGCTGTTTACTACACATTTTGCGGGAATCAATTGTATATCTTCGTAATCAAATACATTTTCCATGGTCAACACTCCTAAAAACGAATATTAGTGTTTTTGGACGCAAAAAATGTTCGCCCAATGGGTAATTTACATTATTTTTGATCAGATGTCAAAGCTTTTTACATCGAAGATATATAAATACGGTGGAATGAAAGGAAATGGAACGTTTAAAGAAGGAAGCAAAGGGAAGAGAAAATGGGTGAAAGGCAGGGGAAACATATGCCGAAAGTAAAGAAGCAAAAAAAATTTGTGGAATTGAAGATTGGAAAATACGGCCTGTTTTTTAATAAGCACTATCATTTTATTTCTATAGTGAATGAGATCATGCTCGGTATTTGGTTCCTAGCAGGCAGTATTCTCTTTCTCTGGGAAACAACAAAATTAGCAGGTACCATTTTATTTATCATCGGCAGTGCACAATTACTCATTCGGCCGATTCTCAAGATGATCCACGCAATCACTTTAAAGAAGGATCAATCATTGTCCAGAGAAAAGGCATAATAGATTATTTTCTATGTATCATTATGAAAAAACAAGGCAGCCTGTCTGATAAGATGCAAGCTGCCTGAAAAAGCTTTGCTTATTTTTTCTCTGCTTCCTTAATAGCTGTTTGTGCCAGTTTAGAGATCGTCATATCGTCCATCGGCGGGTTATGAAGCCCAGCTCTGACATCACGATAATAACGTTGAAGAGGATTAGACATTTGTAAACTTTTAGCTCCGACTAGCCTCATAGCCAAATCAACGATTTTAATAGCTGAATTGGTGACAATATGTTTTGCGGCCGCTAATTCATTTGTGATGTATGGCCGGCGTTCAACATCATCATAAGCTTCGGCTACACTGTAAAGGAAATGACGGGCTTTCATTAATTCCAAGTCAATACGGCCAATTAAACTTTGTACGTTTGGCAGTTGGCTAATAGACCCGCTAATGCTATTAGGGGAATGTTCCACAGCAAACTTTACGGCATAGTCACGAGCTGATTGAGCAATACCTAAATAGCAGGATGGAATATGTAAAATCCACCCATTCACTTTATCGCCTCTTGGTCCATGATTTAATTCTACAAAATCTTCTTCGGCTACTTCCACATGGTCAAGTACGAGATCATGACTTTCTGTTCCTCTCATAGCGATTACGTCCCAAGTCTCCTCGATGGATAACCCTTTAGAATCTCTATCAATTAAGAAAAAGCCAATCCCTTGTTTTTCTTCTACCCATGCTGAAACGAGAAAATGAGTTAAGACAGGTGACATCGTCGTAAAGTTCTTTCGTCCGGAAATCACCCATTTATCTCCTTTTTTCACAGCGCAGGTTCCAGGACGGCCGCCGCGGGTTGGACTGCCCGTTTGAGCCTCACTGACAGCTCTGTTCACTAAAGCGCCATTTAGGACTTCTTTTGCAAAAGACTGCAGCTTCTCTTCCTTCCAGAGCTTTTTCTCATACAGCTCACCGACGACCCCCTGATGCCAGCCGATTGCTAACCCTGTTACATCGTCCATGCTAGCGATCGTTTCTTGGAAAAGAACCATGTCGGATACCGTAATGCCGCTACCGCCATATTCGGTCGGTAAAGTCAGCCTCGTGTAACCCATCTCAATCAGCTTCTTAATATTCTCTTTTGGAAAAGATGAGTCTTTGTCATTTTTCTCTGAGTCTTTCTTGAAATCTTCTTCATGTTTGGCCAGTTTTTCCAGCCATTCTTTTTGCATACTTGTTTTAATAAATAAATCTTTGGACACCTTCTACACTTCCTTAATAAAATCAGTTAGCTTCAGTTACTTTCCATTCAATCCATAGTTGTTCTATTAGTCAAGTACTTAAATACCAAATGCTTCTATAATTTCTATTATAGAGTTAAAAAACCCACTTTACAACTAGGAATTATTATGTTAATGTTTGGGTATATTTATTGGCCGATAGAGAGGGAGCTAGATTGATTGAATTAACGAACATTACAAAGAGTTTTAAAAAGAATGAGGTTTTAAAAGGGATTGATCTGCAAGTGAAAAAAGGGGAAGTACTCGTGATCGTTGGTCCCAGTGGATCAGGAAAAACGACACTGCTCCGCTGTATCAATTATTTGGAAAGACCCGATGAAGGAACGATTTCTGTTGAAGGATTTTCAATTGAAGGAAAAAATGCTTCACGAAAAGACATTTTGGCGCTAAGACGCAAGACGGCCATGGTTTTTCAGCACTATAATTTATTCAAAAATAAAACTGTTCTGGAAAATGTAATGGAGGGCTTAATTGTTGCTCAAAAAATGAAAGCAGCAGAAGCTCGTGCTCTTAGTGTAGACCTGCTTCAAAAAGTAGGCTTGAGCGAGAAAATCAACGATTATCCTGCCCAGCTTTCTGGAGGTCAACAGCAGCGTGTTGGCATTGCCCGGGCGCTTGCCTTAAATCCTTCCGTTATCTTGTTTGATGAACCAACATCTGCCCTTGACCCGGAGATGGTCGGTGAAGTGCTGGCTATTATGAAAAAGATTGCCAGAGAGGGAATGACGATGGTAGTTGTCACTCATGAAATTGATTTTGCCAGAGAAGTAGCTGATCGTGTTGTCTTTATGGCTGACGGGGTCATTGTAGAACAAGGCACACCTGATGAGGTATTAGCTCATCCAAAGCATGAGCGGACAAAACAATTTTTAAAAAGGCTTGTTAGAGAGCCTGAATATGAAATTTAATAGGGGGATACATAGCAATGAAACGCATTTGGCTTACTGTTTTTCTAACAATGGTTTCTATTTTCTTGATTGCGGGCTGCTCTAACAGCGAAGACGCAAAAACAAAAGATGGGAAACAAATTATTAAAGTAGCATTAAGTGATGAAGTGAATCCGCCGTTTTTATATACGGATGATCAAAATAATCCAATCGGCTATGATATGGACTATTTAGCAGAGGTTGAGAAAAAGCTTCCGGAATATAAATTTGAATACACATTCGGCGAGGAAGAATCTAATTTAGTCGGTGTTGACACAGGAAAATTTGATTTCGCCATTAACTGGTTTTTCAAAAACCCAGAAAGAGAGCAGAAATTTTTGTATCCACAGAATGAGTATGGCTACTCTCTTACAACACTCATTACAAAGAAAGATAGAAATGACATTAAGACATTAGATGACATGGTTGGCAAAAAGCTGGCTCCGATGTCTCCAAGCGGGGGCTTGCGTTCTATCTTAAATGGTTACAATAAAAGCCATCCGGATCGCCAAATTACAATCGAAAGTATGGACCATCCTTCAAACGCGGATAACTTAAAGCGTGTGGCAGCTGGAAAAGCTGATGCTGTGTTTTTGAACAAAACAACGTTCGATGCTGTGCAGAAAGATCTTAATTTAGACTTAAAAGTTGCAGGCGTCATCTCAAAAGAGCCAATTTATGTCGTGTTTGATTCAGAACATAAAGAGCTGGCTGAGAAAATGGATAAAGTGACAACAGAATTGATCGAAGATGGTACCCTTCCGAAGCTGGCTGAAAAATGGTTTGGCATCGATATTTTCCAAGATCTTGAGTACATTAACGAAAAAGGATTCGAGTATAAGAAATAATGATGGCTAGGTTGGGTGATCTGCACTTAACCTAGCAAACTTTGACTTTAGGTTTTATTTTAACTGATCTGTTTAGGTGGAGAGAAGGATGAGTACAAGCTTGCAAGAGTGGATCGATTTGTTTACTAAAGTATTGGATAAGCTTCCTTTAACTTTATTTATGATGGGAGCTTCCTTGTTTTTTGCTTTAATTTTAGGTGTTTTAATCGCTATTATTCGGATACAAAAGCAGCCGATTCTCTATCAAACGGCTACTTTTTACTTGTCATTTACCCGGTGTACACCCCTTTTAGTTCAGTTATTTCTTGTTTATTTTGGGCTTCCGCAATTGTTATTAGTCTTTAGTATTGATATCAATAGCTGGGATCGTCTCATCTTCGCGATTATCGCCTTTTCCCTTCACACTGCCGCCTACTTATCAGAAGTCATTCGTTCTGCTTATCTAGCTGTTGGCGAGGCGCAATTAGAGGCAGCCTACAGTGTGGGCATGAGTTATCCACAGGCATTAAGAAGGATCATCCTGCCTCAGGCATTTGTCATTGCCTTGCCAAACCTAGGCAATAACATTATTGAATTGTTAAAGGATACATCCCTTGCTTTTACAATTGGCATTATCGATATCATGGGGCAGGTACGGATCATTTTGGGGAATAATCACGGAATGGGCATGTTCGAGGTGTACATTGTGATTTCCCTTGTATACTGGGGAGCTTGTATGGTGATTGAAGCGGTGGTCAGCTACGCCGAAAAAGTGTTTAAAAAAGGACACGTTGGTTTATCCAAGTAATAATTTTGCTAAGGAAAGTGATGATTTGTGGCTATTATCGACTTTAAATTTGCGTTAGAACAAGTGCCCGCAGTCTTAAAAGGGGTGCCATGGACATTAACAATAGCCATTATTGCCATGATAGTTGGTCTGCTGTTCGGTTTGCTGATTGCTTTGGTCAGGATCTATAAAGTCCCTTTGCTGAATCAGCTGTCGATCCTCTACATCTCCTTTATCCGGGGAACCCCGTTAATTGTCCAGTTGTATGTTTTTTTCTATGGTGTTCCAGTATTGTTTGATTACTTAAATCCCCGCTTTGGCTGGGAGTTAAATGCAGATAATATTTCCCCGCTTATTTATGCGTTGATTGCTTACTCAATCAATACGGCAGCTTATCAAGCAGAAATTTTCCGGGGAGCGATTAACGCGACAAGCGCCGGGCAAATGGAAGCGGCTTATTCAGTAGGAATGACGACAGCACAAGGCTTATACAGAATCATTCTGCCGCAGGCTTTTCTAATTGCTTTGCCGAATTTAGGAAATTTATTTATCAATTTAATTAAGGCGACGTCTTTGGCTTTTGCAGTGAAAGTAATGGAGATTCTAGCCATTTCGAGAATTATTGCGAACGACGGCTATCGTTTCTTAGAAATGTATCTTGTGGCTTCTATTATCTATTGGGCTCTTTGTTTAGCTTGTGAAATTATCTTTGCCAAACTAGAGGGAAAAATGAGCAGATTTGAAGGCAGAGCAGATTTAAAAGCTTCCGCTTCATAGATTCATCTAAATGAGACAGCAACTGACAGGCTTTTTCAAGAAGCCCATCGGTTGCTGTTTTTTTTGTTTATGCCTGACAAAAAAGGGTAGTTTTAAAAAAAGCATAGGCAAAAGACAGAATATTCGTTCGGATCATTTGTTTTCTCATGATAGACCTGTTCTTTAGCCATGTCAGTAAAAAAGAGGGGGTTTTTGCTGTGTCAAAGCAGGTAAATATTACGCTTAATGGCCAGAACATGAGCATGCCAGGAGACATCACTGTTATGCAGGCGCTCAAGGAACAATCGATTGATATACCGGCTGTTTGTTATCATCCTTCACTAGGGCCGATTGAAACGTGTGATACGTGTATCGTACAAGTAAATGGAGAATTTGTGCGGTCGTGCTCGACTTTTATCCATAACGGGGATGTCATTAATACCGCTTCCGAAGAGGTAAAAAAGGCACAAGACATTGCGATGGACCGTATTTTATATAACCACGAATTATATTGCACAGTATGTGATTATAATAATGGCCGCTGCGAAGTACATAACACCGTAAAACAAATGAAAATTGAGCATCAGAGCGAGCCATTTACACCAAAGCCGTATGAAGAAGATAATTCACACCCTTTTTACCGGTATGATCCAGATCAGTGTATCTTATGTGGGCGATGTGTAGAAGCATGCCAAGATGTCCAAGTAACAGAAACATTATCTATTGACTGGAGTCTCAAACGTCCACGTGTCATTTGGGATCACGGTGTCAGCATCAATGAGTCATCCTGTGTATCATGTGGACACTGTTCCACTGTGTGTCCTTGTAACGCCATGATGGAAAAAGGAATGGTGGGAGAGGCGGGCTATTTAACAGGCTTATCGAAGGATACGCTGCGTCCGATGATTGAACTGACGAAAAATGTAGAAACAAGCTATAGCTGGATTATGCCTGTTTCGGACATGGAATCTGCCATGAGAGAAGCGCGTGTAAAGAAAACAAAAACCGTTTGTACGTACTGCGGAGTCGGCTGCAGTTTCGATGTCTGGACGAAAGGCCGTAAAATATTAAAAGTAGAACCACAAGTAGAAGCGCCGGCTAATGGCATTTCCACATGTGTAAAGGGCAAATTCGGCTGGGATTTTGTGAACAGTAAAGAACGCCTTACGAAGCCGCTTATTCGGGAAGGGGACACGTTCCGTGAAGCCGATTGGGAGGAAGCGCTTAATTTAATTAAGAAAAAGTTTACTGAAGCGAAAGAAACATACGGACCGGATTCTCTTGCTTTTATCACCTCATCTAAATGTACAAATGAAGAGTCTTATTTAATGCAAAAGCTCGGGCGCGGGGTTATCGGCACAAATAACATTGATAATTGCTCACGTTACTGTCAAACGCCAGCAACGATGGGACTTTTCCGCACAGTTGGCTACGGCGGGGACTCAGGGTCCATTAAGGATATCGAGAGAGCCGGCCTTGTTCTCATCGTTGGATCAAACACGTCTGAATCGCATCCAGTGCTCGCGACGAGAGTCAAACGGTCTCATAAGTTAAAAGGCCAAAAATTAATCGTAGCCGACTTGCGTGAGCACGAAATGGCTGAGCGTTCGGATTTATTCATTCAGCCAAAAGCCGGGACGGACCTCGTTTGGCTTTCAGCTGTTACGAAATATATCATTGATAAGGGCTGGGCAGACAAAGAGTTTATCAGAAAACGTGTCAATGGTTTTAAAGAGTATGTGGAAAGTCTCAAACCGTACACCATGGAATATGCCGAAAAGATCACCGGTGTGCCGAAAAGGCAGATTATCGAAATTGCGAAAGCGGTTCATGAAGCTTCTTCTACCTGTATCTTGTGGGCAATGGGGGTCACTCAGCATCTTGGCGGAAGTGATACGAGTACAGCCATCTCAAATTTATTGCTTGTAACGGGCAACTACGGAAAGCCAGGAGCAGGGAGCTATCCTTTACGCGGCCATAATAACGTGCAAGGAGCGAGTGACTTCGGCAGCATGCCCGATAGATTCCCAGGCTATGAAAAGGTAGAGGACGATGACGTGCGTGCCAAATATGAAAAAGGCTGGGGCGTAAAGCTGTCGGCAAAGCCAGGCTTGAACAATCATGAAATGGTGGAAGGGATTCATAACGGAAACGTAAAGGTCATGTATATAAAAGGTGAGGAAATGGCGATGGTGGATTCTAATATTAACCACGTTCATGAAGCGTTTGAGAAGTTAGATTTCTTCGTCGTTCAAGATATTTTCCTCTCTAAGACAGCGCAATTTGCAGATGTAGTACTCCCGGCGGCCCCTTCTTTTGAAAAAGAAGGCACCTTTACAAATACAGAACGCCGTATTCAGCGGTTGTACCAAATCTTCGAGCCGCTTGGTGAATCAAAGCCGGATTGGCAGATTATTATGGAAATTGCGAATCACCTCGGCGCTGGTTGGGAGTACGAGCACCCAAGCGAAATTATGGCAGAAGCCGCAAGCTTGATGCCGCTTTACGCGGGAGTGACGTACGAACGATTGGAAGGATACAATACACTGCAATGGCCAGTAGCTCCTGATGGAACAGATACGCCGCTTCTTTTTGAAGAAGAGTTCCCATTCCCGGATGGAAAGGCGAGATTGTTCCCTGTGCAATGGACGAAGCCGATGGAATATGAAGAAGAATATGATATTCAAGTGAATAATGGCCGTCTCCTTGAGCATTTCCATGAAGGAAACCTAACGTATAAATCAAAAGGGATTACGTCCAAAACGCCAAGCGTCTTTTTGGAAGTATCACCAGAGCTGGCTAAAGAACGAGGACTTGAGGATGGAACAGTCGTCCGCCTCACATCACCATATGGAAGTGTGAAGGTCCCTTGTCATATCACCGACCGGGTGAAAGGAAAAGAGGTATACCTTCCAATGAATGACTCAGGAGAAGGAGCCATTAACTACTTAACGAGCAGCCGTGCCGATAAGGATACAGACACGCCAGCATATAAAGAAGTGAAAGCGAAAATGGAGATCATACAACAAACAGGTGAAGACCCACTTCCGCGTATTAACCACAGACGAGGCAATCCGAACCCGCAGATTGGTGTACAAGTAGAGAAGAAGTGGGCACGTCCCGATTATATATTCCCTGGTGATCTTGTAAAGAAAGGGGCGTTAAAGCGTGGCTAAAGCAATTACTCAAGTTCGGCGAATGGAACTAAGTGAAGAAGAGCAGCGGCAGCGGGATTTACAAGAAATCGAAGCGATGTTGATCGAACATAAAGAATCCCTTCAAGCCCTTATGAATGTGTTGGACAAAGTGTATAAAAGCGGCGGCATGGATTTAGCGGTTGGCCTATTCGACCAAGGCGACCGAGTGCTTGATGTGCTTGTCAAAGCAGTAGACAACCCAGGGGCCGCGAAAACATTGAAAAATGGCCTGCTTTTAGTAGGAACACTCGGCCAGTTGGACGTCGAAAAACTTGGACCTGTCATCGAAAGAATGAATAGCGGCCTTGATCAGGTTGCGCAATGGAGTGAAGGGGACCGCTCCCTCGCTCAGATTCTTGGAAAGACAAATTGGAAAGAAACGCTGCTATTCTTGCTCTCTTTTTTAAAAGGAGTCGCGGAAACAGAGAAAAAGCAGCAAAAAAAAGGCAAAACAGGCTGGATTGCGACTGCTGGTCTGTCTATAGCGGGATTTATGTTTATGAAGAAAAAAGGATGGCTGGATTAAAGGAAGGCAAACTGGCGCTTCGCTTGTCGAAGTGGCCGGTTTGCCTTTTTAGTTTACTGAATGCTTAACGAATCGCAATCTTTGATTCAACGTAAATGATAACCTATACTTTATCTGTAGTGATTGGATTGGAATTTTGTGGAGAATCCATAAATCAAAAAAGCGGATGAGGTGATGATATTGGGACGTCTTGAAAATAAAGTAGCGATCGTAACTGGCAGTGCAGCCGGTATCGGAAAGGAAATTGCTTTTTCTTATGCGAAAGAGGGAGCAAAAGTGGTAATTGCTGATTTTAACGAGGAAGCACTGCAGCAAACGGTAAAAGAATTAAAGGAATTAGGAAAAGAAGCGATCGGTGTAAAGGTGAACATAGCGAATGAAGAAGATATTTCAATAATGGTAGAGGACACCGTAAAGGCTTTCGGCAAGGTTGATATTTTAGTGAATAATGCTGGCGTCGGTGACAATATGCAGGCAGCAGCTAACGTAAAAGATGAAACATGGGAGCGTGTCATGAACATTAACGTAACCGGTGTAATGCGTGCCCTTCGAAAAGTGATTCCAGTGTTTATCGAAAACGGAGGCGGAACGATCGTCAATATGGCCTCTATCGCCGGCTTAACTGGCGGCCGCGGTGGATTAGCTTATACAGCTGCTAAGCATGCAGTAGTAGGGATAACCAAAAATATCGCTTCTCAATATGGCCCGCAAAATATCCGCTGTAATGCCATTGCCCCGGCGCATGTTCAAACGAACTTTGCCGCAAGCATGACGAATGTCGATGAGTTTGGCATGAAAATCGCCACACGTGGTGTGAATTTAATGCCGAAAGCCGGAACAACACAAGATATTGCTAATATTGCGTTATTCCTGGCTTCTGATGAATCAGCCTATATTAATGGAGTAGCCATTGCAGCAGATGCTGGCTGGAGTGCTTATTAAAAGGATGCTTTGTTAAAGGTGAAGGTTGTTTTTTCAATAATTGATTAAAGCGAAAGGCGGCGACTCCAGGGAAGATTCCGCGGAAGCGTATGCGACGAGAAGGATTACGGACCGCCCGCAGAAAGAGTCCGCCTGCAGCGAAAATCAACAATCAAATACAACAGAGCTAAAACTTAAAAGAAAAACTGGCATCTAACTATCGAAAGAAAGTACAATAAATTAGTGGGGAGGTGATGGTATGGCGATTGAGAGCAGATTGCCAAAGTTTGCAGCGTCTCATGCAAAGCCTGGGGTTAGAAAGGCGATACTTTGCATGGGGTGATTCGTTAAAATCATCGCCTAAGTGAGTTGCCCTATCCTTTGGCTTTGCACCTTATTTGATATTCAAAAAAATAAGGAGCTGGCAAAAGTGAAATATGTAAAAGCAACCGCTGTTTTACCAGAAACATTAATTATCGAGATTCAAAAATATGTGCAAGGAGAGACGATTTACATTCCGAAACCGAAAGAGGCGCATCAAAAGTGGGGTTCATGTTCTGGAGGAAGAAAAAGTATCGATGATCGCAATGCTGCGATTCGAGAAGCTTTTCGAAACGGTGAGCCGATTCAACAGTTGGCCGATACGTATTATCTCTCAACCGAAACGGTTAAAAAAATCGTCTATTCCAAATAGCCTATTAACTGACAGCGCTGATGACCTTTTCAAGAGGATCAGCGCTTTTTTATGGCGAATTTGTTTCCTAATCATTCTTTGCCTTTCAAGAAACAGCTTAATCGAGTAACGTAAGAGGAAGAACGAACAGGAGTGAGAAACATGGAAGCTTTTATAAGGAATGACCAATACAATTTAATTAAAAGGCAGGCTAAAAACCTGGTTAATGGGCATACGGCGGCTCAACACGAAGGGGTATTGAAGGCATTAAAGGCAATGGCAGAAGAAAATGTAACTGAAGTATTTACTGAATTAAATGAAGAACAGCGGCAATTACTCAGCCCGATCACGACAGTTGAGAACAAAGAACAGGCAGAAAAATTCTTATCCAGCCTAAAACCCTATGTGATTCCTTTTAAGAAAATAACAGAACAGAGCCTTAAAAAACTGTTCCCAAAAGCCAAAAAACTAAAAATGCCTGACTTAGAAAGCATCGATTTAAAGGAGACTTCCTACCTTGGATGGCACGATAAAGGCTCCAATAAAAAATATTTAGTAACGTATTTTGATGAGAATCTTATAGGAGTACAAGGAACCTTTACTAGTGCCAATCAAAAAGGAATTTGCGCCCTATGCAATGGCTATGAGGAAATTGGGATGTTCATTGCAGAAGTAAAAGGAAAAAGAACAGAAAAAGGAACTTTCACAAAGAGAGGGAACTACATTTGCCAGGACAGTGAAAAATGCAATCAAAATTTAACGTCACTGGATAAGCTGCAGGACTTTATCGAGCGGCTGAATAAATGAAGACGTGCTAAATGCTAGCATGTCTCAGGCTGTTGACAAACGCGCGCTTTCTTCGTTGCTCGCCTGACTGCGGTGCTCATGACCCTCATGGTCACTCCGCTCCTCGTCAGGTTTAGCGCCTCGAAAGACAAAGTTTTCAATCAGCCTGATGGAAGATGAAGTAGACTTTGTCTACAATCTCAGACGTGCTAAATGCTAGCATGTCTTTTTATGTTTTTGAACGGGCGAACTCTTTGGGGACATCATCTTGTAAACGGCACAATGCGAGTAAAAGAAAATTATGTTATAGCGCATTTTTTATGCAATTTTTCATAAAAAATTCAGATCAAGATGAAATTTCATTTATCATTTGAAAATTTCATTCTTGAATAACCGATCCTTATTTATTAAATTCACAGGGCCGTTTATAGCAAGCAAAAGCCCTGCAAATCCTAAATAAAACAATAATTAACAAATTAGTGTCTTTTTTGTGAAAATGGCATAAAAATTGCAAATATTTTAAAATCGGTGTCAAAATTTCTATTTTACATGCGTAGGAATGTGAGTTTACACGTAACCAACTTAGAGTGAAAGGGAGGATGTCTATGGAGCATTTAGGCACTTATGTTATTTATGTTATTATGGCTTTTGTTATGATAGGCGCCATTGCTGCTGTCCGTAATGAGGAAGAAGGTATGGGGAAGGAGTTTATCCAAGGGATTCATACGATTGGTCCGATCTTTATTCCGATTGCCGCCACATTAGCGTCAATTCCGTACTTATCTAAATTCATTGAATTTGCCTTTGGCCCGCTTTTTTCAGCGATCGGGGCTGATCCGGCGATGGCAGCAACCACGCTTATTTCAAGTGACATGGGAAGTTATCAGCTTGCTGATGTGTTAGCCAGTGATCGTGAAAATTGGATTATCGCTACAGTGAATGGCATTATTATGGGGCCTCATATTATCTTTACTATTCCGGTAGCGCTAGCCATGCTGCAAAAACGCGATCATAAATATTTGGCGCTTGGTATGATGTCGGGTGTTCTCACTGTGCCGATTAGTGTGTTCATAACGACAAGTATTCTAGCATTGACAGAGACAAAAATACGGGACACGATTAGTACGACAGCCGAGCCAACTTATCAGTTGTCTATGTCGATTGGCACTATTTTAATTAACTTGATTCCTTTAACAGCAGTTGGGATTTTTATTGCTGTCGGTTTGCGAATGTTTCCTAATCTTATGATCAAAGGATTCATGGCAATCGGCTGGTTTATGAGCACAGCGATGAAGCTCGTTCTAGCTTGTACAATCGTCGAGTATTTCACAGGTGTATTTACGGCCATATTCGGTCATTGGGGATTCGATCCAATTATCGCCGATGCGAAGGACCAATTTAGAGGGCTTGAAATTGCCGGGTATATTGGAATTATGCTAGCAGGTGCTTTTCCAATGGTCTATGCAATTCAAAAGTATTTGGCAAAGCCGTTACAATTTTTTGGTAAGCTGCTTGGTTTAAGCAGCATCGGCAGCGCTGGAGTCATTGCGGCAACAGCTAACCCGCTGGCCCTTTTTAAAATCATTAAAGACATGCCGGCGAAGGATAAAGTATTAACCATCGCCTACGCTATTTCTGGTGGATGGATGATCGGTGACCAATTAGCTTTCCCGGCAAATTTCCAGCCGACGATCATTATTCCCGTAATGGCTGGTAAATTCCTCGGTGCTGTTCTAGCCATCCTTCTTTGCTATTGGATTTCGATTCCGAAAGCATTGGAACTTGAGCGGATTGAGAATTTAGAAAATAGAGCAAAGAAAAATGAGAAGGCAGCCGATCCTAATGAAAACCCTCTCGGTGCCACTAGCTAATATTTTTATGGAGATGCAGCTTTAGCATGCATCTCCATTATTTTTTTGAATGCACAGATTTTCTTCAAGATAGAAAGAACCTATAATAACTTTACTGCTCAACGGGAATAGGAAATATATGAGCTAGGTTGTCATCGGGAGAGCTAGCTGAATATAATAAGTGTAAACAATGTTTTCGTTTGTGCTGCTCATCATGTCGCGGGAATTAGACGGGAAAACAAACTCGCGGAAGGCGGGATATGGGGGCATTCACTTGTATAAAGCAGGCGTTTGGGTAGAAATTAAAAATAGAAATGCAGTCGGGTTTGTATTGGAAGCAAGCTACCATGGCGCTGTTGTTTTTGTTATTCGAAACGGCAAGCCGGTTGGGGAACACAGATACAGTTATCATCAGTTAGTGCTGATGAATGATGAGTTAACAGCAGAGGAGCTTTTTGATCTAGCGAGATTAACAGTTGATTTAAATCAAAAAGACTGGTTTATGGAAGTAACAGAGCGAATGAAAGAGAAATCTGGAGGATAGTATGAAATCATTTATTATTTTTCTATTTAACAAAATAGAAGAGGGAATTGCTAAAAAAAAGGTTCAGCCACGTTGTCATAGGCTGAATCTTTTCTTTTTGAAGCTTACTTAAAAAGTTTTAATTCTTTAAAAATTAATAGAACACCGGTGCTGTATACAATGGAGATGGCGAGAGGGACTAGAATAAAAGCCTGGTTTATCCAAAAGCCCCCTAAAATGAGCGAGGAAAGACAAGTGCCCAACGTGACAAATAAGTAAGCTTTACTTTTGTAAATCCACATATAAGGTAAAAAGTGAGAGCCTCCTAATAAACCGATCGCAAAAGGAAGATACTCGGGGATATGCATATAGACGATAATGAAGACAGGAATGTAAAAAGCCTGGGGGGCTGCTATAATGCCGCCTAGTATGCCTAACGGATGATCACGTGTTAATAAATTGACCTTTACTAGCTTGCCTATAAGAATTCCGAGTGGAAAGATCACACTCAGCCCCCACACCCATACTAAGTAAATGGTATCCATAGGAAGAAAAAACGGCAGAAAAGCAAATAGCAAAAAGACGATAGCCCCTGCCAGTAAAATCGGAAAACCCTTTTTAGTTGTTAGAATGATATCTCTTTGCAGTTGCTCTAATGTGTGATCCACAGGCAATATAGATTTATTTACTCTGTTTTCCATTAACACCCCTCCTGACTAAAGTATATATAACCTAAATTATAACATTCCTCCTAAAAAAGCAGAATATATAAAATAGTTATAATTGCTTAAATTGGCGAAAATATGTATGATGGAAGTAAGTCTATTTATCTAAAAATCAATATTGGCAAACCCGGTGAAAGCCGGGGACGCAAAGCCACGGGTCTAAAGCATGAACAGTGCTATGACGGCTGGGCTGCCGAACTGTTTTTTAGAAGAGCTCTTTTGGCCGTCCGCGTAAAACGATTTGTCTTTACGTTGATGGGAAGAGCTCTTTTACTTTTTTCTGCAGAAGGTTAAGGGGAGGGAGAAATCTTGCTGTCAAAGCTGCTTAGAAACTTAAACATCGGTAAAAAATATGCCCTGGCGTTAGGAGTGGTGATGCTTCTTTTCTGTTTGTCTGCCACAATTGTTTATGTAAAGCTGGCGGATGTCAAAGAGGATATTGCCAATCTAGAGCGAAAAGGAGATCTGGCGATTAAAACGACGGAAATGGCCTCCTTATTTAGAGGAAAAGACATTCGGATTGCGGATTACATGAATAGTGAGGATGACCGGTTTATTAAAGAATTTGAGGAAAGAAAGGAAAGTTTCAATATTCTTAAGGAAGAACTAGAAGCTGCCATCAAAATGGAAGAAGCAGCAGAGCTTTTTGCACGTATTAGTGCGAATGATGAAGAGGTAAACAAACTTTTTTATGAAAAAATCATTCCTGCTGTTCAAAGTAAAGATAGCTTAGGAGCATTGCTTGCTAGACAGAGGACTCAGGCTTTAAGAAGCGAGGCAGTCGAAAAATTGGCTGAGCTCGAAGATTCGATTAATAAGCAGCGGCAGTCAGCGGCTAAAGAGGCGGAACGCAGTTTAAATGAATCTGTTACGGTGTTAATTTTCTCTATCGTCTTATCTGCCCTCATTGGTTCTGCTATTGTGTTTATGATTAATCGCATCGTACGGCATCATTTAAATAAAGTAATCGCAATGGCAGGAGATATTTCATCGGGAAATCTGAATGTGGAAAAAAGCAATTATAAAGGGGAAGATGAAATTGCTTTGCTCAGTACGGCAATGAACAAAATGATGGAGAGTTTAAGAGGAATGATTGAGCAAATTATCGCTACATCTGAAACCGTAACGAGTCAAAGTGAAGAGCTGACACAGTCAGCTAGTGAAGTAAGAGAAGGGAGTCAGCAGGCAGCAGCTACTATGCAGCAGCTATCCGCTGGGGCCGAATCCCAAGCGCACGATACGAACGAGCTTTCAGAAGCGATGGTCAATTATATTGGGAAGATTCAAGAGGCTAATAGTAATGGAGAACATATTCATACAGCATCAAATGCTATTTTAAGCTTAACAAACGAAGGAAGCCAGTTAATGGGCTCTTCTATTAATCAAATGAATACAATTGATCAGATTGTACAAACAGCAGTTGAAAGAGTAAGAGGTCTTGACCACCAATCCAAGGCTATTTCCACGTTAGTAGCCGTGATTCATGAGATTGCCGAAAAGACTAACTTATTAGCATTAAATGCAGCGATTGAAGCAGCAAGGGCAGGAGAGCATGGAAAAGGATTTGGGGTTGTGGCGAATGAAGTACGCAAATTGGCCGAACAAGTGTCTATTTCTGTAAAAGACATAACGGAGATTGTTACACGCATTCAAGAAGAATCAGCTGAAGTCGTTATTTCTTTAGAAACAGGATACACGGAAGTAGATAAAGGCATGGGACAAATAAGGACAACTGGAGACATGTTTGACAAGATTAATGGTTCTGTGTCTGAAATGGCTGAGAGAATTCAGATGGTTTCGGAGAATTTAAATGAAATAGTTATCGGAAGCGAACAAATGAATCGGTCCATTGAAAATATTGCTTCGGTTTCGGAAGAATCAGCTGCGGGAATTGAAGAAACGTCTGCTTCCATTCAGCAAACGAGCAGTTCGATGGAGGAGATTGCAGAAAATGCCCTTCAGCTTTCTACATTGGCCGAGGATCTTAGCGGCTTAGTCCGCAAATTTACTCTTTAAAATTATAATAGGCTCTCTGTAAAGAAAAATTCTTTCCAAGAGGGCCTATAAATGAACGAACGAATTAAGTGGTTAAATTTTGCCGTGTTCGGACAAATTGACGGGCAGCAAATAAAACAACCAGTGTGAAGACAAATGCAGCAAAGATAAATTCAATCCGATTTCCTAGATTATAAAATATAGCGCCGATCATGGGGCCGGCTGCCATACCGAGGTAGCGGAAGAAGTTATATGTTCCGATTGCGGTTGCCCGATTGTGCAGAAAAGCCAGACTGAGCAGTGTCGTTTGGACAGGAAGCGAAAGCCCGAGGCAAAGACCGAATAATGAAATGCTGACAATGAGCATCGTTAATGAAACAGATGACATCATAACAAACAAAAGGGTAGCGATCACATTTAAGGAAGAGCTAAAAATAAGAAACTTTTTCGAATTGAAATGTTCTTGCAGCCGGCTGCCCGCAAAACTCCCTATTACAACTCCCAATGACATAGGGAGAAAAATAATTCCTTTCTCGCTAGCTGATAAGTGATAGAATTCAGATAGCAGGTGAGGCATGAAGACTAAAAAGTTATAAAAGGTAAAGTATTGAACAAACCCTAGCAAAATGACGGATGAACCAACTGGATGTTTAAGAATCAAATAAAAATCGCGAATGGAAATCCGGGAGCCCCCGCTGTCTGCTGTTTTTGTTTCGGGCAAAAACTTATAAGTTAATAGCCACATGATCACTCCTGTTGCGGCAAGCACCCAAAAGACACCATGAAATCCTGAAATTTCTCCAACAATTCCCCCAATTACAGGGCCAACAACTGGTCCAAGAGAAACCATCATTTGAAAGGTTCCCATTGATCTGCCGAGCTGTTTTCCGGTAAATAAATCACCAATAACAGTAGTGGCTACAACTGAACCAACAGCAATTCCGGCCGCTTGAAGAGCACGAAAGAAAATAAGAACCGGGATAGAAGGGGAAAGAGCTGCTCCAATGGAAGCTCCTATGTAAATTAAAATTCCAGGAAGCATAATTTTTCGTCTGCCTAACCGATCTGCAAGGGGGCCGTAGACAATTTGCATAAGGGCAAGCACGAGCGTAAAGATGGAAATGGTCAAGTTGATAACGAACTCAGAAGTATGAAACTGCCGCTGTACCTCCGGGATGAGCGGTGCATAAATAGTCTGAGTAAAGGGACCGAAAAAAGCAGCAAAGGCAACGACGTATACAATCCATTTTTTGTTCAATATGTATGCCGCCTTTCTTAAGAGTTTTTATTTTTTCGATAATTACTCAGGTAATTATAAAGGTGTCTATTTGGCTTGTCCATCTTATTGGCTTTGCGCAGCTTATTTAACTTAATGAAGCCTCCTCATTAATAAAATCAATATAGACGGTTCCTTCCCGGGAAATATTGAGGGACAGATCCAAACAAAAAAGGTGAAATTTCGATAAAGTGAGGCATCGAAATTTCACCATAATTATTAAGATTGAAGGGAGAGCACAGTTTCGAGCAGTACATTAACTCCTTTTTCACAATCTTCCCATGTAGTTAATTCGTCTTCGGAGTGGCTTTTTCCCTTAATGCTTGGCACGAATATCATGGCAGTAGGGATATAACTAGCAATGAATTGGGCATCATGACCAGCGCCGCTTACCATTCGTTTAAATGGATAACCCAGTGACTGTACAGATTGCTCAAGTGCATGACAGATGTTTTCATTAAACCAAACGGTATCCCGTCCCCACAGTTTTTTGGATTTAATCATGCATCCCTGTTCTGATGGGAGCTTCGTCAGCGATTGAATGATTTCTTCTACCTGTTTTATAACAGCAGGATCTTTATGTCTTGCTTCTAATGAAAAGACCACTTTATTAGGAATCACTGTATGGATGTTAGGGAATACATTCATCCTTCCCATCGTGAAGACAAGATCAGAATGAAGCGCACCCAGCTGTTGGCGTACTTTCGTTATGAGATCATTGGCAGCAAAGAGAGCATCTCTTCTCATATCCATAGGGGTCGTTCCCGCATGATCTGATTCTCCTGTTACTTCAATTTCATAGCATACCATCCCAACTACGCATTCCACTACTCCAATGGTTAAAGTTTCTTTTTCAAGAATAGGGCCTTGTTCAATATGCAATTCCAAAAAAGCTGTCGCTTCTTTTAAACGGGAGGCAGCATCGCCTGCATACCCAATTGAATGTAAGGCGTCTTCAAACGTAACTCCATTCACATCTGTTTTTTTCAGCATGGCCGCTTTCTCAAATTTTCCGGACAGAACACCGGAGGACATCATAGACGGTTCAAAGCGGGCACCTTCTTCGTTCGTGAAGTTAACGATCGTAAGTGGAATTTGTGGTTTGATTTGGTTGTCTACTAATGTTCGAACCACCTCCAGGCCAGCCGCAACGCCTAAAATTCCATCGAACCGTCCGCCCTTTTTTACTGTGTCCATGTGAGAACCGACTACGATTGGCGGTTTGTTCTCAATACCAGCCAAAGTGGCATACATATTTCCCATATCATCAATTTGAACGGTCATCCCCAATTCTTCGCAGCAGGAACGAAAGTAATCTCTTGCTAAGCGGTCTTCTTCAGATAAAGCTAGCCGAGTAACACCGTTATGGTCTGTGCGGCCAAAATCAGCAAAACGTTCAAGCGTGTCTTTTAATCTCTCTCCGTTAATTGCCAGCTTTTGTTTATACAAATTGTCTATACCTCCTTATGTAGTTAAAGTAAAAAATGTTATCAATAACTAGATAATGCTTTGATTGATTGAATAATTCTATAAAATATTAATTTCTCCTCTTTTATAAAATGATTTTTTTGCGGGAAAGTGAATATATAACTTTGTAGACATTTAGATGAGCTTCGAAATGAGGTGATAGGATGATGTAAGAGGATTGATTGAAAGAAGAGGCTGCAGCTGAAAGCAGAATAAAGCATAGCATGCTACTAAGCAGGAGCAGCCAATATGGAGAAGGATAAAATGAAATAGGTTCTTTACTGATTTTCTTTATTATATTGATCGAGCCCTTTTTTGAACAAGTCGAGGATGATGTCATGCTGTGTTTTGCTCATTACGTGGTTTTTAATTTCATTTAATTCAGCAACTAACTCGGCATCAAGATGAAGATTAATCGTCTTTCCTCTGTTCTTCGGTCTAATTTCATAGCTATCTTTAAGTTCTTTTGCCTGTCCTTCTACGATTATATGATCGGAAAACCAGGACTTGTCAGGAATCAATATCCAATCTCCCTCAAAATAGATGGTAGTTAAATCTTTTTCAAATGAAATGTCGAGAGTGTTGTTCGCTTTTTGATTAGCCTGTTTAATTTTTCGAGCTATTTCTTGATTGGCAACAGTATTGGGCAGCTTCATTTTTACTTTCATTCATTGATCAGCTCCTCTGAGGCTTCTTTTAAAATATCCTCTTTGACGTTTTTAATCGTTTCGAAAGAGCCTTCAATTTGAATAGTGTATAAGAATTGCCCTTTCATTAAACGTGAGTCAATGACGATGCCAACAATGGGCTCACTGGATTGATTCGTTACGAGCACGCGGTCCAATACTTCAAACTCAGGAAGCAAATAGCCCTTTTCATATAAAAAGTCATAAGTGTTGGTTTTAGGATACAAAAAACGTTTCTTCCCTTGTTTGGATTGCAGCGCCCAAAATTTTTCTTTTTCATCAATGACTTCTCCTAAATATCCTTCATCTGCCCAGCGTTTAATGGTAGACATATTAATGGTTTTACCGATTTTATTGAAAATCAGCTCAACGATTTCTTTTGAAGAAATATATTTTTCTCGTTCTTTTTCTTGCTTATTTAACGCCTCTAGGCGCTCAGATAGGTCTTTGAGAAGCAGCTGCTGCTCTTTTATTTTTTCTTCTGTTTTCTTTAGCATCGCTTCTAACTCTTCTCTTTTCAAAAATGTTCCCGCCTTCCTATCCCATGCTGTCAGATAAATCAAAAGATATTTTTATTTTACACTATTTTAATACTATAAATAAATTAAGTTGCATGAAAAATTAAACGAAATAAATGAGTTTTAAAAGGTTATATATTTAAAAGTGAATGCATTATATTAAAAGTAAAAATGCAATCAATATGTTGACAAATATTTTTTAGTATCATACTATTTATTTTAACAATATTTAGAATAATTAAATAGTTTGATTGACTGGAGTATGTAATGGATAAACCGAATGTTGAAGGGGGGCTTAAGGTGAACAAGAAAGCAATGCTTCTGATCATTTTACCTGTAGAGAATGAAGTGAATACCGTTTAAGTGAAATAAAAAACAGTATTCATGAAGCCGCTTGGAAATAAGTGAGGGGGGATTAAGCATGAATTTAAACAGAGTAAAGAACAAAACCATTTCATTGGACAACTTAAGGACGAACTTTCAGGAAATTGAACCAGATTTGACGCCAAAAGAAGCGATCGAAGAATCTAATCGCTGTCTTTACTGCTATGATGCTCCTTGCATTAAAGCTTGTCCGACAAGCATCAACATTCCATCATTTATTAAAAAAATTGCCTCTGGAAATTTAAAAGGCTCTGCTCGTGTCATCATGGAGTCTAATCCAGTAGGAGCGAGTTGTGCCCGTGTTTGTCCAACAGAAGAATTGTGTGAAGGAGCCTGTGTATTGAATAACGCTTCTTTGCCTATCATGATCGGAAATTTACAGCGTCATGCCACAAACTGGGCGATCAAAAATAACGAGCAGCTGTTCCAAGCTGGTGAAGCAACCGGGAAAAGCGTAGCGATCATCGGAGGAGGACCTGCCGGATTATCAGCCGCTCGTGAACTGGCTCGTCTCGGATATGAAGTCACCATTTTTGAAGCAAAAGATAAAGCAGGAGGTCTCGATACGTATGGAATCGTTTCATTCCGACTTCCTCAGGAAATTTCGTTATGGGAAGTAGAGCAGGTAGAAAAACTAGGAGTGAAGATTCAAACGAACACAAAGGTAGGAAAGGATATTAAAGCAGAAGAGATCATCAGTAATTATGACGCTGTTGTTTTAGCGATAGGAATGTCAAAGGTGCCGATGCTTGGCATTGAAGGTGAAGAGGCAGAAGGGGTATTAGATGCGATTGAGTTCGTGGAAGGAACAAAAACACCGCCTCTTGATCAGGAATTTATCGGGAAAAAAGTAGTCGTGATCGGAGCAGGGAATACAGCTATTGATGCGGCTACATGCTCGGTTCGTTTAGGGGCAGGGGATGTAAAAATGATCTATCGCCGTACAGAAAAAGAAATGACAGCTTATGAATTTGAATACGAATTTGCTAAGCAAGATGGGGTGGAATTTAGATGGCTGACACAGCCAAAGAGAATCATTCAAGATGAAGCTGGTAAAGTAAAAGCCTTGGAATGCATTCGAATGGAATTAGGAGAGCCCGATGATTCTGGACGCCGCCGCCCAACCCCAATCCCTGGATCGGAATTTACAATGGAAGTGGATGCCGTCATTAAAGCTATTGGACAGACTCGCTATGTTCATTTAATTGAAGAATTTGGGTTGGAACACAACAAAGGAATTGTCAAAATTGATGCTGCTACCCATCAAACATCCAATCCAAAAGTATATGCAGCCGGGGACGTTATTTTTGGAGACGGCCAAGGTGAGGCGATGGTTGTTACGGCTGCCCAGCAAGGAAAATTGACTGCCCATGCTATTCATAAGCAATTCATTACAAATGAAGCCACATTGGAAAGTGTGTAAAGAAAGAGACTGTAGACAAAGGCTGCTTTATATACCATCAGGCTGATTGAACACGTTTATCTTTCGAGGAGCAAACTGGCGAGAGGCGGAGTGACTATCAGGGTCATGAGTACCGCAGGCAGGCGAGTAACGAAGAAAGCGGGCGTTTGCCAATGGCCTGAGAAATTCATAATGAAGACTGGGGGAATACAAATGGCAGACTTACGTGTTAACTTTGCGGGCATTCAATCGCCTAATCCTTTTTGGCTGGCTTCAGCTCCGCCGACAAACTCGGGCTATCAAGTGCAAAGGGCATTTGAAGCAGGATGGGGCGGCGCGGTATGGAAAACGTTGGGGGAACCAATTTTGAATGTCTCCTCCCGTTTTGCAGGCACTCATTTTAACGGTCAGCGTGTGGCAGGCTTTAATAACATTGAATTGATTACTGACAGGCCGCTTGAAGAGAATTTAAAAGAAATCTATGAAACAAAAAAGAGATTTTCTAACCATGCTGTTATC
This sequence comes from Pseudobacillus wudalianchiensis, assembly GCF_001685015.1. GTDB lineage: Bacteria > Bacillota > Bacilli > Bacillales > Domibacillaceae > Pseudobacillus > Pseudobacillus wudalianchiensis. Next base: position 250,923 of record NZ_MAYT01000023.1, on the reverse strand, counting down.
GCCTCCCTAATGGTAGAGCCGAAACAAGAGAAATGGCACGAGATCGTGAAACGAGTCCAGGACGTTGGGGTGGACGGTTTTGAATTAAACTTTGGCTGTCCGCACGGCATGGCGGAACGGGGAATGGGGTCGGCCTCTGGACAGGTGCCAGAACTAGTCGAAAAGCAAACATATTGGGCAAAAGAAGCAGCAAAAGTACCGGTTATCGTGAAACTGACACCCAATATTACGGATATCACTGCGACTGCTTACGCAGCTGTACAAGGGGGAGCAGACGCGATCAGCATGATTAATACGATCAATAGTTTGGCTGGCGTTGACCTTGATTCATGGAACACGATTCCGCACGTTGCAGGAAAAGGGGCGCATGGCGGTTACTGCGGACCAGCTGTGAAACCGATTGCCTTGAATATGGTGGCTGAGTGTGCACGACACCCTGAAATTAACGTTCCGATTTCAGGAATAGGAGGCATCTCCACTTGGAAGGATGCCGTCGAGTTTATGTTAATGGGAGCAGGCAGCGTCCAGGTTTGTACGGCAGCTATGCATCATGGCTTCAGTATCGTTGAAGACATGATAGATGGATTAAATAACTATCTCGACAGCAAAGGCATCGCTGCACTTGACGGTCTTATTGGCCAATCAGTAGAGAAGTATTCTGATTGGGGGAATTTGGATCTTAACTATAAGATTGTTGCCCGCATTAATAACGACGTTTGCATTAATTGCAACAAGTGCCATATCGCCTGTGAGGACACATCTCATCAATGTATTGATATGCTCACATCGGAAAATGGAAATGCCTATCTTGAGGTTCGTGAGGAAGACTGCGTAGGCTGTAATCTGTGTTCCATTGTCTGCCCTGTAGACGGAGCGATCGACATGGTTGAAATTCCGAACGGTGAACCGATGACGTGGAATGAGCGTCAAGCAGCTATTAAGCTTCCAATCTGCAATTCTTAGATGAAGAGGGGGAACGAATGAATGAAAAAATTAATAAAAAATGGAACAATCGTCACCGCATCAGATCTTTATGAAGCAGATATTTTAATTGAAGGGGAAAAAATAGCTGCTATTGGCAGGAATTTAGATGAAAGCGCCGCTCAAGTAATTGATGCGAAAGGGGCTTACGTATTCCCAGGAGGGGTCGATCCTCATACTCACTTGGATATGCCATTCGGCGGCACCGTGACGAGTGATGATTTTGAAACAGGAACGATTGCTGCAGCTCACGGGGGGACAACAACGGTGATCGATTTTTGCTTAACGAGCAAAGGAGAACCATTAAAGAATTCGATCCAAACATGGCATGAAAAGTCAAAAGAGAAAGCTGTAATCGACTATGGTTTTCATCTTATGATTAGCGAGGTTAATGACAGTGTATTAGCAGAAATCCCTAAAATTATCGAGGAAGAAGGGATTACGTCATTTAAAGTCTTTATGGCGTATAAAAACGTATTCCAAGCAGATGATGAAACGCTATTTCGCACCTTGCTGACAGCAAAAGAGCATGGGGCGCTCGTAATGGTGCACGCGGAGAATGGGGATGTGATTGACTTTTTAGTGAACAAGGCGCTAAAAGAAGGCAACACCGATCCTATTTACCACGCTTTAACGAGGCCGCCAGAGGTAGAGGGAGAAGCGACTGGAAGAGCTGCTCAATTAACCGGCCTTGCAGATTCCCAGCTGTATGTCGTTCACGTATCGTGTGCAGAGGCGGTAGAAAAAATTGAAGAAGCCCGAAAGAAAGGCTATCAAGTGTGGGGAGAAACGTGCCCGCAGTACCTTGTACTAGACCAGTCTTATTTAGAAAAGCCGAATTTTGAAGGCGCCAAGTACGTGTGGTCTCCGCCTCTTCGTGAAAAGTGGAATCAAGATGTATTATGGAACGCCTTGAAAAACGGGCAATTACAGACGCTTGGCTCTGATCAGTGTTCCTTTAATTTTAAAGGCCAAAAAGAATTGGGATTAGGAGACTTCACTAAAATTCCGAACGGCGGGCCAATCATCGAAGATCGATTCAGCATTCTATTTTCAGAAGGCGTGAAAAAAGGACGGATCTCCATTAATCAATTTGTTGATATCGTATCAACGAGAATTGCTAAGCTATTTGGATTGTTCCCAAGAAAAGGAACGATTGCTGTAGGCAGTGATGCCGATATTGTCATCTTTGACCCAAATAAAGAAAGAACGATATCAGCTGAAACTCATCATATGAATGTCGACTACAGCGCTTTTGAAGGCATGAAGGTGACCGGGGAACCGATTTCCGTTTTATCTCGCGGCGAATTCGTTATCCGTGAAAAAGAATTCGTTGGGAAGCCAGGAAAGGGGCAATATTTGAAGCGAGACCGTTTTGGGAGTGCAAAGAAGCCGGCTGAACAAGTACGTTAATGAGTAAATAAGACGTCCGAACGTATGCTATCCGTGGAATGCTGCTTTGTTCATGAAAGGGAGGGGGTCCTTCCTTTCATTTGTCATCACTGCTATTCGTGAAACTAAGAGAATGAATAGAGGAGATATGTGATGAAAAAGAATAGTGACTATTTAAAGTCGCCGGATCTTCTTCCAATTGCTCATCGTGATAGAAAAATCGGTACGCTTGGATTCTCGGTCATGTGGATAGGGATGGCCGTTGTCCTGGCGGCATTTGCTATTGGCGGAGCGGGAGTACAGTCTATGCCATTGACATGGGTTCTATTGGCCTCTTTTGTTGGTTGTATCGTGATTGGTTTTTTGATCACTCTGATCGCAGATATCGGCATAGAACACGGAATTTCATTTCCGATTTATTTAAGAGCCCCTTTTGGTACACTAGGGACTCATTTTCCCTCTCTTCTCCGTGGAATTGCTGCTTCCATTTGGTTCGGGATCAATTCTTATTTCGGAGCTGCTGCTATTAATGGAATTCTAAATATCCTGACGGGGTTCGATAACTGGTTTGTTTGCCTGCTCGTATTTGTAACGGCGCAGGTGATCAATACATCGATTGGAATTAAAGCAATAGAGAAGTTTGCCAATCTAGCAGCTCCGACTATTATTTTGATTTCTATCTGGATGTATTACACTTTGGCTGATCGGGCAAGCGCCGCCGATAAGAACGTATGGACATGGATTGAACATCCTGTATCAGGTGCTGCCTTGTCTGCTGCCTTCTTAACGGTCGTATTAGGCAATATGGGGTATTGGTCGACATTATGTGCAGATATTTCTTCCATTTCCCGGTATATTAAAGCTCCAAAATATGAGAAAAACTGGTTTAAGAGAAACAAAGGGGCTTTAGTGGGAAGCGTCATAGCGATGCCGTTAACGCAAACTTTTGTTGTAGCCATTGGAGGCGTTGCCTACATTGCCGTGGGGAATTACGATCCCATTGTTGCTTTGCAGGAAGCGGCAGGCGGAATTGTATTGGGAGTATTGCTTCTTATGATTGTGTTTGCCCAATGGTCAACGAATACGGCAGCCAATTTAGTTCCGGCAGCTACTGTTTTTTCCAATATCGGCGGACCGAAAGTGCCTTTTTACGTAGGGGTGGTAGCAGCCGGGATTATTGGGATGGTCACGCAGCCGTGGAGCCTCTTTGATGCATTAATGCCGTTTCTGCTCATTAGCGGCGGCCTGTTATCAGCAATCGTCGGAATCTTGTTCGCCGACTATTATGTTATACGCAAACGCAGGGTCAATGTGCCAGATCTGTATGAGCAAGCTGGCCAATACAGTTATCATATGGGAGTAAATTGGGCTGGAATGATCGCTTGGTCAATCGGAGGAGGAGCTTCCGTGATCTTTTCAGAGTACTCTTTCATCGTCGGGTTTCTGCTTTCTGCAGCCAGTTACTATGTGTTAGCTAAGTATTGGTGGTTCGCGAAATATAAACAGGCGGAATTGCAAGATCTCAATGACGAGAGCTATTTGGGGATTACCGCAGGACGTGATTGGGTCATTGACAGTGAAGGGAAAGAGAAAAATCTGACGGATAAGGAACAAGCCACTATATAAAAGAGCCTATTGGCTAGCAGGGGGAGAAAAGATGTCATCTTATAAAGAGTTTTTAAAAGAGAAAGAAAAAATTGATGAGCTATATGAAAATGGCTATACGATCACGCATGTTCGAGAAGATTTAAGCGGAGCTTTTCTAACTTTCGAGCGTTCAAAATTAGACTTAAAGAATAAAGAACAAAGAAAAGAGCTTCAAATCCTAACAGCAGATGCCCGGAAGTACTTTTCCAATTTACTGATAGCTAATCAAAAAAAGCTAGTATAAGGGCGTAATAAAATGAACGATTCCCCCGCTAAAATAATGCTGAAGACATTGAAAAGATCTTTTGTCTGCTATCTTATGTGTTATTTTGGCGGGGTGCCTATTTGTTCACCTGTCGTGTGCAGGGCTAGTTGGAGCTGCCTGACTAAAGGTGGAGTTCGTTTATTCTTTTTCCTGGATGAGAGTCCTGAATCTTAAAGACTAACTCGACTTTAATATCTTTAATTTGTTTTTCCTGGTCGTATAAAACATAATAAATAATTTCATCATCTATATGGTAAATGATACCGTCGTTAGAGCGAGATAGAAGAAATTCTTTAATCGTATTTCCTATTTGTTTAAAAAGTTCTAATGGGCTCTGGTCATCTGTAGGATCTGGAAAGTGCTTACCGGCATATTTCCAACGAAGGGCTTCCTTCCTTAAGCGGGCTTCGCTAAATTGATAATTGAGAATAAAGGGGTTTTGAAAACAAATCTTTTGGCTTAATACAACCGCTGATTCATCACCTTCAACTTCGGCATGGCAAAATGCGTACTGTGCTGCCAGGGCAGGATCATTAATGAGATAAATACCTTGTCCGAATAGAGAGCGGGCAGCTACCCTGTTATTAAACTCTCTTAATTCATTACGCTCATATTTTTGATTTAGAACGACCCTTTGAGCTTCTCCATAACTGACACCGCGGTAAGCTGTTCTTTCCAAGAAAAACCCTCCCTTTATAAATGTTCTTTTCGACAAACAAACTAATGGATTGCGACCTAGGAATTTTTATTTGGAATAAAGATGAAATAGAAGCTATCAAACCAGTAATAAACGAGACAAGAAACATATTTTTATTAAGCGTTTACATAAACATTGTTTACTCCGGAGCTATTAGGAAATGATCCGGAGTAGAAGAGATAGTTATCATGCGCATTAGCTGCATGGAATAAAATTTAATTTCTTGATTTGACACGAATCCAGGGACGATCATCTTCCCAGTTTAATGAAATCGGCAGGTGAAAAGTTTGACTAAGTACGTCTTCCGTTAAAACGTCTTTTTTTGGACCAGCCGCCACCGTACGCCCATTAGCTATTAAGAGGGCATGGGTAATAGAGGGAACGAGCTCTTCGATATGGTGGGTGACGTACAATAAAGTTGGCCCTTCTGGTAAATAACTCATCTTTTCAATGGTAGAAAGCAGCTCTTCTTTTGAATATAGGTCGAGCCCATTACAAGGCTCGTCTAAGATGAGCAGCTTCGGGGAGGGCATGAGTGCTCTAGCAATCATCATTTTTCTTTTTTCTCCTTGTGAAAGCGAAAAATAAGTCTGATCGGCTAAATGGTCAATTCTAAACTGTGTAAGCAGTTCCTCCGCTTTTTTAACATCCTCTTGGCTGATTTCATCATATAGGCCAATCGAGGCATTTTTTCCGCTTAACACCACTTCAAGGACAGAGTCACTTGGACGAGTGTGAAACTTTTCTTCAAGCGAAGAGCCTACCCACCCAATGCTCTTACGAAGTTCAGGAATATTCGTCTTGCCAAAAAGCTGGCCTAATACCGACACTTTTCCTTTAGTGGGCCATTGGTAGCCCGTAATGATTTTTAGAAGAGAAGTTTTTCCTGAACCATTTAAACCAAGAACCGCCCAGTGTTCTCCTTTCGCTACACTCCATGAAATATGATTTAGAATCTCTCTTTCTTCTCTCTTCCAAGTAATATTTTCCAACTCAATCACTTTATTCTCCCTCAACATGTATAAATCCTCCTATAACGAGCTGCTTTTAAAACGGTTTCTCATCTTAATAGGCGAGTGCCTTTATTATACTCTGATTTATATATTTATAGTTTGCAGGAGAATTTCCTCTTTTAATTATCTCTATTCTTAAGAAAGGACAAAATGCCTGCTTCACAATAAAAAAGGGTGTTCCGCATCCTTTCCTTTGGAACACCCATAATAATAATAAGTTTGATTAACCTTTTTAAAGCTTTCTATTCTTTCTTTAACTCTTTTCCCATTCCTTTTAGAAAGTGAACCCCAAATCGGACAGCGCGATTGATGTCAGGATCTTTTAGGACTTTTAAGAGATCTATCATTCCAAGCGGTTTGCCGCTATGAAGGTGTTCATTTGCTTCTTCTACGCCGGCTGTGATGCTTCCTGTTAGTTTTTTCATCATGTTGGGGTCCATATTAGCTAGTGCATCCGTTGCACTTAAAAAGTGATTGATCAGGTTCGTGATCGGCTCACGGGATGCCTGGTGAATAGCAATGCTAGCGACTTTTTCTTTCGCCTGCAGCATAGAATTGGCGGCTTCAAGTGCTCCCATGTCATTTAATTCACCAACAATTGTTAGAATGCTGTTTAGAGCCTCTTCGTGCTCTGCTAACTGTTTTTGCAGATCGGTCAGCTTTTGCTGTGCCTGTTCTTCTCCGATATATTCATGTTTTCGAATAGAAGTAATCGGTGCAGCCATTCAATTCCTCTCCTTTCTACTTATTTAGTAGTTAAATGTACATATCCTGAACGCTTCCACTTACGCTGTACTTCTACGCCGTTTTGCGGATGCCTCTTTTTATTGCGCGGGTTCGCTTTTGGCAGCGGTCTTTCCCCTTGAGTCGTGAGTATTTCCATTCGCACTTTTGTCTGTTTATAAGCAGGGGTATTTGTACGCTGGTCAACAGCAGGCCCCGTTAAAAAGTTGATCGCGGATTCTTTATCGACAGAGTTCATAGGTAAAAATAATTCATTCGCTTTAACGCGGCTAGTTACTAAGACAGGGAGCTTTAAGGCGCCATACGGAGAAATTAGGCGTACGAGTGCTCCGTCTTGAATTCCTCTTTCTTCCGCTAGTTCAGGAGATACTTCAACGAAGATTTCCGGAACTTTTGCCTGGATGCCTCTCGATTTATTCGTCATATTGCCTTCATGGAAATGCTCGAGCATCCGGCCATTGTTAATGTGCAGATCAAATTCTTCCGGAAACTCAACAGGCGGAACCCATTCAGACAAGGCAAAGCGCGCTTTTTTGTCTGGGAAGTTAAACCCGTCTGTATAAAGAAGGGGAGTACTTGCTCCGTCGTGGCTTCCCCAAAGGAAACTATTCCAGCCTTCCAATTTTTCGTAGCTTGCCTGACTAAATAGAGGAGCAAGGCTTGCCATTTCATTAAAAATATCACTTGGACCGCTGTAATTCCATCCGGCGCCTAAGCGGTTAGCGATTTCCTGGACGATCCACCAGTCAGGCTTGGAATCGCCTAGTGAAGGAAGAACTGGATACAAACGTTGTACGCGGCGTTCTGTATTCGTAAAGGTTCCTTCTTTTTCAAGAGATGGAGAGGCAGGTAAAATAACATCTGCATACTGGGCCGTCCTTGAAAAGAACATATCCTGAACAACAAAGAAATCAAGTGATGATAATATTTCATGAACATGATTGGCATTAGAGTCAACGAGAGCCATGTCTTCACCTACGACATACATGGCTTTCATGTTACCAGCTTCAATAGACTTTAACATTTGAATATTATCCAAACCTGGCACAGCAGAAATGTTTACGCCATAAGCTTTTTCAAACTTTTGGCGGGCAGCATCGTCGGTCACGTGCTGATAGCCTGGAAGCCAGCCTGGCAGGGTTCCCATATCACAGGCGCCTTGAACGTTATTGTGACCCCGGAGTGGATAAGCACCAGCACCTGGACGACGGTAGTTGCCTGTGGCAAGCAGTAAATTTGAAATTGCAGCAGAGGTATCGGAGCCGCCGGTGTTTTGTGTGACACCCATTCCCCAAAGAATACAAGTCCCATCTGCATCGCGAATCATTTCAGCCACCCGGATCAATGTATCTTGAGCAATGCCGGTGACGGTTTCAGCGTATTCTAATGTATATTTTTCTAGTACACTTTTAAATTCTTCAAAGAAGTGAACGTTCTCCTCAATGAATGCTTGATCATGCCATCCTTGATCGATCATATATTTCGTAACAGCCATTAACCATACTTGGTCTGTTCCTTGTTTTGGACTGATGAAGATATCGGAACGCTCGGCCATTTCATGCTTGCGTACGTCGGCTACGATCAGCTTTTGTCCATGCAGCTTGTGGGCACGTTTGACACGGGTAGCCAAAACAGGATGTCCCTCGGCAGGGTTGGCGCCAACGATGATGACGAGTCCAGCCTTCGCAATGTCTCGAATAGTTCCAGCGTCACCGCCCATGCCAACTGTTCGGAATAACCCATCTGTCGCCGGAGATTGGCAGTAACGGGAGCAGTTATCGACATCATTCGTTTCAAATACTTGCCGTGCCAGTTTCTGAATTAGATAGTTTTCTTCATTTGTAATTTTTGAAGAAGAAATAAAGCCGACAGAGCCCGGACCGTGTTCTTGTTGGATAGAGCCAAGCTTACTCGCAACGAGGCTTAACGCTTCTTTCCAGGTTGCTTGGACAAACTCCCCATTTTTACGGATTAAAGGGGTAGTGAGACGTTCTTCTGAATTGACGAAATCCCAGCCGAACTTTCCTTTTACACATGTAGAAATGGCATTCACAGGTGCTTCTGAGGTTGGTTGAACTTTCAGGATTTTGCGGCCTTTTGTCCAAACCTCAAAGGAGCAGCCGACTCCGCAGAAAGTACAAACCGTTTTTGTTTTCTTTGTCCGGGTTTCTCGCATAGCAGCTTCCACTTCAGATACGGCAAAAATACCGCTATATCCTGGTTCAACAGCTTTCACCAGGTCAATCATTGGTGTAAGAATTTCCTCTTTCATTCCTGTCATAAAGCCAGCTTCGCCAAGCATAGACTTCTCCATTAACGCGTTGCATGGACAAATGGTGACACATTGTCCGCAGCTGACACAGGAAGAATCATTAATCGGGCTGCCTTTATCCCAGAGAACACGAGGGCGTTCCGCTTCCCAGTCAATCGATAACGTTTCATTCACCTGTAAATTTTGGCACACTTCTACGCATTGTCCGCAAGCAATACATTGATTAGGATCATAGCGGTAGAATGGATGAGACATATCGACTTCACAGGCAGCTGCTTTTGGCTTGTACGGATATTTTTGATGCTCAATTTCCATTTGCTGAACCGTGTTATGAAGCTTACAGTTGCCATTATTGTTGTCACATACGGTACAATAAAGTAAATGGTTTTCGAGAAGGCGATCCATCGCTTCCGTTTGTGCCTTCTTTGCGAGAGAAGAGGAGAGTTGAACATTCATGCCGTCTTGTACAATAGTGGAGCAAGAGCGGACGAGTTCTCCATTTACCTCCACAATACACGTATCGCACGTTTGAATAGGATCTACTTCAGGGACATAACAAATTTGTGGATGGGGGATCTTTTGCTCATTCACAACCTCTAGAATGGTTGAGCCGGGCGTAGTTATGTATTCTTTTTCATTAATTGTAATGGTCACCATTATCGTTGCCTCCCTTTCTAAAAAATAAATGAATATTGTTTTCCGATAATTGATTCTAGCGGAGGAAAGTGTCCGCCTGTAGCGAAAATCAACAACCAATATAACAGCGCCAAAAAATAAAAAACTCCACCATGAAACTATGCCTCGGTACTAGACATAATATGCTCATGGTGGAGTAGTTATTTAGCAATTCCTACTAAACAGCCAATCCAATTAAATGTTAAAATAGGAAAGAGCCAAAACAATGACTATTATTTTGCGTCCTTCTTCCCTATTATAAGGTCTGGATAAAAAATAGACAAGATACACAATGTTTAATTAGGAATATTAGGATAATTGAAAAAACGCTGGTTATTATTCCTTTACTAAAAAAGTGAACAGCAGGGAGAGTAAACGTATGTCCAAAAAAGTTCATGCATTTAATGATATTATCCGCAAGCTTCGCAAGGATCTGCTCGGGAAAGGTCCGGAGCGAATTCATAGCGTATTCGTAGAAAATATGGCTATTTCCACTTTGTACGGCAATTTAACTCCAACCGAAAAGTTTATCGCTAAAACCCCAGAAGGAAAAGAAATGGTGCATGCGGCTAGAACAAGGCTCATTCAAGAGGTGTATGCCTCTAGTCCTCCAGAAGGATTGGAAGAGCTTGTTGGCGCGAAACTGGTTCATTTATTTTCAGATATTAAGGTAGAAGAAGATATCGCTGTTTCTGTATTTGTCTTCGATAAAAATATTGTTTAGAAGGTGAACATAGTGAATAAGACAGAGGTAAAGCGAAGTATTCTTCGTGTTACAAACGGGAAGGTTCAATATACGGAAGACCTCGTCGTAACAGAATACCCCGTGACGATTAAAATAAATGGCGAAGAGTTTGTCACAATGGTCTGTACGCCGGAATATATCGAAGACATGGTCATTGGTTACCTAGCTTCGGAAGGAATCGTCCGCCGCTATGAAGATATTAAAGATATTCGTTTACAAGAAAAAGAAGGCTATGTCTACGTGGAAACGAGTAAGTTGAACCCTTACTCCCAGCGCTTTCAAAGTAAACGATACATCACCTCTTGCTGCGGGATGAGCAGGCAGGGGTTTGTTTTTGTGAATGATGCCTTAACAGCTAAAAAAATGGATGGAATTCATGTTAAGCTTTCCCCGGAAGATTGTTTTCGGCTAATGAATGACATGCAGCAGTCTGCTGCTCTTTTTCATGAGACGGGCGGCGTTCACAACGCTGCTTTATGTGATAAAAATGGAATGATGCTGAGTCGGATGGATATTGGCCGTCATAATGCCCTTGACAAAATTTACGGATATTGTATTAGAAACAGCATTTCTATTAGCGATAAAGTACTCGTATTCAGTGGACGCCTGTCTTCAGAAATTTTATCGAAGGTTGCCAAAATCGGCTGTGAAATTGTGTTAACGAAGTCGGCTCCTACAGAGCTTGCTCTACAGTTAGCGGAGGAATTAAACATTACAACGGTTGGATTCATCCGTGATCGATCTTTGAACGTCTATACATGTCCAGAACGGATCGATCTACATGGAGAGAATAATTAATAACACAAATAAACTCTTAATTTCGAATTCTTTGTCCATTTTTTTACAGACTTGTTTTGACAAACTAGTCTGAATTATAATGAAAGAGAGAGAAAAGGAGTGCGTGCGAAAACGTTCTCCTTTTTTGTCTTATTTAGTAGATCTGTTAAAGTTCTCATGTAAAATTCTCTTACTAGCCGTTTAATCAAATCATACATATTGGGGGATGAGGAACGTGATGAGTCGGGTTTCAAGTTTGACGAAAGAAATTAGTCAGTCGTTAGTCGAATGGCGCCGAGACTTTCATAGACATCCGGAGTCTGGATGGGTAGAATTTCGGACTGCTTCTATCATAGCTTCTAAGCTGTCTAGCTGGGGGTATGAACTTGCAACGGGGCAAGATGTCGTGGATGAGAAATCACGGATGGGGGTACCTAATGCAGAAACGTTGGAGCGGCAAAAGAGAAGAGCGTCTATCCAAGGGGCAGACCTAAATTGGGTTGAACAGTTTTCTGGAGGTTTTACAGGAGTTGTTGGAGTTTTGGATACGGGACACCCTGGACCGACAATCGGGCTGCGCTTTGATATTGACGCTTTGGATATACAAGAATCCTACGATGGAGGCCATCGTCCTGCGAGAGAAGGGTTTGCTTCAGTAAATGAGAACATGATGCACGCATGCGGCCATGATGCTCATATGGCGATTGGTTTAGGGATCGCTTATGTGCTAGCGAATATGAAAGACCAATTAAAGGGCCGTTTCAAGCTGATCTTCCAGCCTTCGGAAGAAGGAGTGCGCGGAGCAAAGTCGATGGTCCAGGCCGGAGTTGTAGACGATGTGGATATTTTTATTGCTCTGCATATTGGTCTGGGCGCTGAGCTAGGGGAGTTTGTTTGCAGTGATTTAGGCTTTTTGGCTACTACAAAGTTCGACGTAGCATTCTCGGGTAAAGCAGCTCATGCCGGTGCCAATCCTGAACAGGGGAATAATGCGCTTTTGGCTGCGGCAACGGCCTCGTTAAATATGCATGCGATCTCTCCGCACAGTGGCGGCCATTCAAGGATCAATGTAGGAGTATTGCAGGCTGGCAGTGGAAGAAATATTATTCCAAACAAAGCATTCCTTAAAGTAGAAACCCGTGGTGAGACAACGGAGATCAATGAATTTATGTACGAAAAAGCAATTAAGATTATTCAATCAGCAGGAGATATGTACGGAGTCACGTCAAGCGTAGAAATTGTCGGTGAAGCAAAAACAAGCCAATCAAGTGACGAACTGCTCGGTTTTCTGCGTAATCAAGCAAATGATATTGAGGAAATACATACGGTGAGAGATACGTTTCAATCAGGTGGTTCTGAAGATGCAACTTACATGATGGCGCGTGTTCAGGAACTGGGCGGGCAGGCAGCTTACGTTGTATTCGGCACGAGGCTTGCTGCGGGCCATCATAACGAAAAGTTTGATTTTGATGAAGCAGTTATGCCAATTGCAGTCAAAACACTAGCCAGCTGTGTTGTCAATATGGAAATTAGCTCCGTTCTCCATGTTAGTTGAATTGATAAAAAGGAGGAGTGAGAATGAAAACAAGAGTTGGAGTGGTGGGACCAAGGGATTCTATCCAGTTAATTAAAGAAGTAGCAAAAGAGTATGAAAACCAATTAGATCTTGTTCCATTTGTGTATAGTCGTGCAGAAGAAACAACCAGCATCGTGGAAGAGAATCAGCATTTAGTCGATATCTGGCTTTTTTCGGGTCTTACCCCATACACTTTGGCCAAAAAAAGCACATCCAATCAACCTTTCTTTTACCTGAAGTTAAATGGTTCAAGCTTTATGAAGGCCCTTCTAGAAGCAGGTTACAAAGACCAAAAGTGTTTAAATAACATTAGTATAGATATGTTGGATGAAAAAGATATTTATGAAACGTACGGAGACTTGCAAATTACACATGACAATATTTACTGGTATGAATATAAAGGGTACACGCCGATTCAGGAGATTAGTGATTTTCACATTAACTTATTTAATGAAGGAAAAGTCTCTGTGTGTGTGACATGTTTAAGTGATGTTTTTGAGAACCTTCGCGTAAAAGGAATTCCTGTGTATCGCAGTACCCCCACACGTGCCAATATAAGATCCACGATCAGCTTAGCTCTTCAGTACTGGCAGACTGTTCATTTTAAGCAATCCCAAATTACCGTTATGCTCATCAAAATGGATAATATGGAAAAGATTGAAAGTCCCCATGTTTTATCATACGAGCTCCATCGATTGAATCTCGAATTGCAATCAGCCATTTTAGATTTTAGTGAAACGATAGCCGGATCATTCGTAGCCATTGGCATTGGAACGTATATTATTTTTTCCACGAGAGGCTCACTGCAAGAAGCTGGGGAACAAAGTGTTCAATTGCTAGAAAAAATCGCTCTTATTACCGATTTACCTTCAAATATCGGCATTGGATATGGGGATACCGCTTTAGCGGCTGAAGAAAATGCCCGCCTCGCTTTGCATCACGCCCAAAACTATGGGAAGTTTTCGGTATTCGTCGTGGAAAACAATGGGGTAGTGAAAGGTCCTCTTGAAGACAAACAAAGTATCTCTTTTGGATTTAGAAATGAAAATAAAGAAATAGGAGATAAATTGAAGCAGAGCGGGGTCTCGATCACAACCTTCAATAAAATTATGGCTGTCCAAAAAAGTCTCGGAAGAAATGCCATTACGGCGTCTGAAATTGCGGAGTGGCTAAAAATGACTCAGCGAAACGCCCGCCGTATATTAACCGATTTAACAAAAGTAGGGATTGCCGAAGAGATAGGCGAAGAAGCCCCGACCTCAAGAGGACGACCAAGAAAAATATATCGAGTAGGACTGAATATAACAGCAAATCATTCATAATGATGTTAACCTCTTTCTATCATAGCCTTCTTATCTAAATGACAGCGCTCTGTTATTTAAATAAGAGGGCTATTTTTGAATGTGCCGCTTTTTATTTAGAGTTTAAAAGGAGAAAACTATTAAAAGAATTTTTAGAAAATTTTGTTGACTTCTAGAAAAGAAGTTTGTATAGTTTATTTAAGGAATAATTAAAGAAAAAATCCTTAAATAAAAACGAAGAAGGAGGAGAGTTAAATGAGTACGATTTCTTCTAAAGAAAATAACTCTTCAAAGTTAGTAAGTTCTGAAGAATTCAGGAACGTGATAAGTCACTTTACGAGCGGCGTGTCCATTATTACTGTGAGAGAAGATGACGTTGACTACGGTATTACAGCCAGCGCTGTAAGCTCTGTTTCTCTGGAACCGCCTATGCTTCTTGTTTGCGCTAACAAGAGTACAGGCACATGCCACACTATTTCAAAAGTTGGTTCCTTTACGGTCAATATTCTTGCTGAACATCAAGGTGGACTGGCCCTGCAATTTGCTAGAGCGAACACGGAAAAGTTTAAAGATGTCAATATGTCTTATGGAGAGCTTGGGAACCCTGTGTTACATGATACGCTTGCGCAGATTGAATGCCGGGTGGTCGAAGAGGTAACAGGCGGTACTCATTCCGTTTTTCTTGCAGAAGTTCAAAAAGCTGAAGCAGCAAGCGGAGATCCTCTCGTGTACTTCAAAGGAAAATTTGGACAGTTTAAGCAATCTTAAGGAAAGTGTAAAAACCAATTAATCATATGTAAGCTCTTTCAAAAAACCAGGAAATGAAAAGGAGGAAGTAATATGGCTTTAATGACGGGCAAGCAATACCGTGAATCATTGAATGATGGTCGGGAAGTTTACATTGATGGCGAGAGAGTAACAAATTTGGCAGAGCATCCGTCTTTTAAACCGATTATAGATGTAAAAGCTAGAATGTACGATATGGCTTTTGAAGACCAGTACAAAGACATCTTAACGACAACACTTGAAGATGGAGAAAGAGTTTCCCGCGCCTATCAGGCACCGACAACAAAAGAAGACTTAACGGCTATTCGTACGCACGTAGAAACTGTTCTTGATGATTTAGGCGGAGTCGTGTACCGCGTTGGGGATGAAACGATTGGTGAAATGTGGTCCTTATATGATGCCAAAGATCGATTAAAGGAAATTGATCCTACTTACGCCAAAAATATTGATTATCATATCGATCGTGTCGCACGAGAAGATTTATTCCACGTATCGGCTAACACGGACCCAAAAGGTGACCGCAGCAAATTATTCAGCGGGAAAGACGGCGGAACATTGCTTCATGTTGTTGAAGAAAATGATAAAGGAATTGTGGTTACGGGGGCAAAGTTTGAAACAGCTGCTGCTTATGCCCACCAAGCGTTTGTGAAGCCGACCATTTTAGATTGGAATGCCGGCTCAGAAAAAATGGCTCCGTTCGCTTGTGGTTTTATCTGTGATATGGGCTCACCTGGATTAAAGCATATTTGCCGTACTTCTCTCGGAACGAATAAAACTGAAACCGATTATCCAATTGCTACTAAATTTGAAGAAATTGATACTCTTCTTATCTTTGATAACGTTTTAATTCCATGGGAAAATGTCTTATTTCACCGCTCTTTAGAATCTGCTGCTTATATTCGTTCTACTCTTCATCGTTATTCTGGCTTCAACTATACACTTAGAATGCTGCGTCGAGCGGATTATTTAATTGGAGTGGCGTTATTAAACGTTGAACAAACAGGTCTCACACAGCTGCAAGCAGTAAAAGAAAAAATATCTGAACTCATTAATTACCGTGAAGGCATCAATGCTCATTTGACCGCAGCTGTTGCGAATGCAGAAATAAGTCCGGGCGGCTTGATGATGCCAAATCAATCGCTGCTTTACACTGGACGGGTCTTTGCTTTATCTAATTTCCCAGCTATGGCTCATTTAACGAGAGAGCTTGTTGGAGGACAATTAGCGGTAACGCCGGATTCTGCTACGATGGCTGATCCAGCGATTCAAGAATACATGGATAAATATTATTCTGTTAGCGAGTGGAGCGCCGAAGAAAGAGGAAAGCTGCTTTATTTCGCAAGAGATCTTTTGAATTCCTCTTATGCAGGCCATCGTACAACGTTTGAATTGTTCGCTCAAAGTCCGCCATTCGCTCAGCAAATGGCCGTTTTTAACAACTTTAATGCAGAAGCTCAACGAGAATTAGTTCGAAAAGCAGCAGATTTAAAACCAGCTGTACCAGTTACCAATCTTTAATTTTTAGTCTCTGTTAAAGGCGAAAGTTGTTTTTATAGAAGGCATCTGAATGCAGCGAAGACCAACAACTAAGTACAACAGAGCCAATTTTTAAAATAGAAAGGGGAAGGTTTCATTGGATATTCATACACCAGGTACTTTACAGCTTTCTGCATCTGTTCTAACGATTGGTGCGCTTGACGGCATTCACAAGGGGCATCAGGCATTACTATCAAAAGCAAAAGAGCGGGCTGATCAGCTTAAAGTTCCTTTTGTTGTCTATACCTTTGATCCTCCTCCCAAGGTCTTTTTCAAAGGGTGTCAACAGTTAATGTCGGTAGAAGAGAAGCTACAGGCACTTGAAAGAATCGGAGCTGATCATGTGATTGTGGGGCCTTTTGATGAAGCCTTTACGAAAAAGGAAGTTCTAGACTTTATTGCAGAGCTGCAGGAAATGAACCCAATTGAAATTTGGGAAGGTCCTGACTTTTTATTTGGTAAAAATAAAAAAGGGACAATCGAAGTGCTGCGCCGTTATTTCTACGTAGGAATTGTAAATCCTTTAATGTGTAAGGAAGGCGAAAAAATTTCTTCTACCCGCATTCGAAAGTTGTTACAGCAGGGTCACTACTCCCGAGCGAAAGAGCTGCTGGGAGAGGAGTGCCTAGACTCTTTCCGATCGCTCCAATCCTATGCAGCAGATATATCGATGAGTGGTTAAAGGAATAAGCTTTTTATATGGTTTATTGAGTAAACGGAGCGGCATTGATGCTGTCTGCAGCTTCTTATTTTCAAGGAGGAATTTTATATGAAAATAACAAACACATTTTCGGTAGCAGGGCGATGTGCAGCAACGGGCGCTTTAGGAGCTGTCGTGACTTCTAGCAGCCCGTCCGTTGGTGCACGGTGTCCTTGGGTTAGGTCGAATGTAGGGGTGATTCTGACGCAGAATGTGACAGATCCAAGACTTGCCGATATAGGGTTATCCACTCTAGAAAAAGGGTATGATGCGCAATCAGCTATTCGGACAATGATTGCAGCTTCTGAATTTCCTGAATTTAGACAGCTGGCTGTCGTAGATGCGAAGGGAAAATCCGGTGTGTTTACTGGTGAAAGAGCACTTGGTGTACACGGAGAGTTTTATGCAGAGAATGTAGCCTGTATCGGCAATCTATTAAGTGATCGGGCTATTCCAGAAGCGATGGGGCAGCGTTTCTTAGAAAGGACGGACCTTTCTTTGCCGGAACGGTTAATTTCAGCGATCGAGCTTGGGTTTCATATGGGAGGGGAGCTTGATCAAGAGCATTCTATTGCCCTGCTAGTCTATCATCCGGATGCTCCATTTGCTTATGTTGATTTACGTGTAGATTATAGCGACGATCCACTTGCTGATTTGAAAAAAGTATGGGAAATTTACGGTCCGCAGGCAAAAGATTATAAAATTCGGGCCGTTGAACCTGAACTTGCCCCTTCTTATGGAGTAAAAGGAGATGAATAACGGGCAAGATCATGGAACTTTATTAGAGTGAAATAATTTTGATTATTTATTGCTGCTGACGGGAGGAGGCCGATGGTTTTTAAGCAAACGGGCTCCTTCTTTTGTCTGGCGATAAAGCAGCTTCTATGTGGCTAATAGAGAATTGAGAGTTTCCAATAAGATGGTTGAGTCGCAGAAAAGAGCCCATTGATATGGAATGTTTACGAAATTTTAAAATCGGGACTTTAAAGAAAAGAACGTAAGATGAGAGCGGCTTAATAATGCGGATTAAATATTCTAAATATTTAGAAATGTTATTGACAGGCTTAAAAACAGATTGTATTCTTTCAATAAAGAGTTAATTAAGGAATATTTAGGGATAAATTCCTTTTGGATCTTTAATCTATAAAAGTACAAGTAGAGAAGCAAAAGATGAGCATCCATACAACATTCCCTTATGTAAGCGGATTCGAAAAATAGCAAGACGAGGGAAGCTTGAGTGTGGAATTGTTAATAAACACGTGAGAAAGAGAATGCACCAATAGCTGTTCGTATGTCTTGTAGATAAGCAAAGGCCAAAGGATAAATAACTATAGAAAAAAAGAGGTGGAACTATGGCAAATGATCACATGCAGCATGGCTCATCCACGCAAGGAGAATTGCAAAACACATTAAAGAACCGTCATGTTACGATGATCGCTCTCGGAGGAATCATTGGAGCTGGACTTTTTGTCGGAAGTGGGGCTGTAATTAATTCAACAGGTCCAGCGGCTGTCGTGAGTTATATTTTATCAGGGACTTTGATGTTTTTAGTCATGCGAATGATTGGTGAAATGGCGGTAGCTAATCCAACAGCGGGTTCCATTTCTGAGTACGCAAGGTCCGGATTAGGCAACTGGGCTGGCTTTAGTGTAGGGTGGCTCTATTGGTACATGTGGGTCATCGTCGCTGCAATTGAAGCTGTAGCGGGGGCTGGTATTCTCGTAAATTACTTTCCCCATATCCCAGCTTGGTTTTTATGCTTAGTACTGCTAGTCGTCCTCACTTTAACAAATCTTTATTCAGTCAAATCTTTTGCTGAAACTGAATTTTGGTTCGCCTCGATTAAAATATTTGCGATTATCTTTTTTATCGCTTTTGGGGCGGTCTACCTTCTTGGATTATGGCCTGGTGAATCACCTGGTCTATCAAATCTCTATACCTCAGGCGGCTTTTTTCCTAATGGGACCGTGGCGGCTCTAATTGGAAGTGTAACGGTTCTTTTCTCGATGGGAGGAGCGGAAATTGCTACCATTGCCGCTGCTGAATCGGATCAACCTGCCAAATATGCTGCAAAAGCAACAAATCAAGTAATGTACCGAATCTTTTTCTTTTATGTCGTATCTGTCTTCTTCATCGTAGCCATCGTGCCATGGAACTTCGAATTTGCCGGTGTGGCGATTCAAAGTCCCTTTGCTATTGCGTTAGAGCGATTAGGTCTTCCTTTTGCCCCGATGCTCATGGAAGTGGTCGTCCTTACCGCTGTGCTTAGCTCACTTAATTCTTGCCTCTACATCACATCTAGAAGTTTATTCACTTTAACTAAACAAGGCGACGCACCAAAATTTCTTGTCAAACTAAGCAGGAGAGGTGTTCCGGTAAGAGCCATCCTTGCAGGAACGGTTTTCGGATATATAGGCGTTGTTTTAAATTACTTTTTTCCAGAGACTGTTTTTCTGTTCTTGATTAATTCCGCGGGAGCTGTCATGCTTTTCTACTATTTGATTTTGGCTTTTGCCCAAGTCCGCTTACGCCGTAAATTAGAACAGGAAGAACCAGAAAAATTAAAGCTGAAAATGTGGCTATTTCCTTATTTATCTTATGCAACAATCGTTTGGATGCTGGCCGTCATTGCAGCTATGATTTGGATTCCAGGCACACGTTCACAAGTGTTTTTGAGTTTGATTAGCTTTGGGGTGATTCTTGTCGCTTATCTGATACGATCTCGATATAGCAAGCCAACAGAAGAGGAATTTATAGAGCCGACAGAGAAGTTTGTTGATGCATCAAAGGGATGAGATAGTATCACAAATTAAAGTTAAGAATTAGGGGGAATCTAAATGAAGACAGGTTATATTTATGACGAAAGCTATTTTTGGCATGATACTGGGAGCGGTACACTTTACCTTCCTTCTGGAGGGTACTTGGAGAAAGATGTTTTTTCTGAAGATCCAGCAACAAAAAGACGGGTCAACAATTTATTAGAAAGATGCGGATTAATGAAAAAACTGCAAAAAATTGACCCTAGACCAGCAACGAGAAAGGAAATTGAGTTATTCCATACGCCAAAGTATATCGATAAAGTAAAACTATTAAGTGATACAACAGGTGGAGATGCCGGCGATCATGCCATCGTTGGAAGAGGGTCTTATGAGATCGCTTTGCTTTCTACAGGAGGGGCCATAACGGCTGTTGATGCCGTTATGGCAGGAGAAGCCGAAAACGTATATGCACTTACCCGTCCGCCTGGACACCATGCAGAGGCAGACATGGGGATCGGATTTTGTATCTTTAATAATGTCGCGATCGCTGCTAGATATGCCAGGGAAAAGTACGGATTAGAAAGAATTATGATTGTAGATTGGGATGTACACCATGGGAATGGAACGGAAAAAGCATTTTACAATGATCCTAATGTTTTATTTATCTCTATTCATGAAGACTTAAACTTCCCTAATAATACAGGCTTTGCTAATGACGTAGGAGAGGGAGAAGGGCGCGGTTATAATGTCAATATCCCATTGCCGCCAGGCACAGGAAATGCGGGCTACTTACATGCTTTTGAATCTGTCATCCGCCCTCTAGCAGATGAATTTAAGCCGGAATTAGTTATTGTATCAGCTGGTCAGGATCCAGGGATATTCGATCCGTTAGGAAGAATGCGGGTCACAGCAGAAGGGTTTGGAGAAATGACTAAAATCATGAAAGAAATTGCTCAGAAACATTGCGGTAAGAAGTTGGTTATGTGTCATGAAGGTGGTTACAGCAACGCCTACGTTCCATTTTGTACACTTCGGATTATTGAGACATTAAGTGAAATTCAAACGGATGTAGAAGATCCATTCGCTTCAGGGTCAAATGGAT
Source organism: Pseudobacillus wudalianchiensis (assembly GCF_001685015.1). Lineage (GTDB taxonomy): Bacteria > Bacillota > Bacilli > Bacillales > Domibacillaceae > Pseudobacillus > Pseudobacillus wudalianchiensis. The sequence continues at coordinate 229,955 of NZ_MAYT01000023.1, read as the reverse complement.
ATCCCGATAAGGTGTATGATCATCAAAAAGAAGTTATTGAACAGGTGATCAACATTCAATCAGAGTTCTGGAGCACCTTACGGGTTCAAGTTTAATTTACTAGGAAATGTTAGGTATATAGATTCATTTTTTCATCCATCCCTAAGAAGGAGAGTTTGCTGGAATGTTGAATTAGATAAGTTCAATACTAAATGATGAACAGTGCCAGGCTCTCCTCAAGCCCCTTGCTTCTAGACATTTATCTGACGAGTTTGTTTGGAGACTTTTGTATTTTGGTTGAATAAAGAATGATCTTAATGTCAGCTGGGAGTGAACGTATTAATAAAAAGCTGCATGTATATTCAGCTATTCAAAAATAGAGAGGGGCAAGATTAAATGAGTGAGAATCATCGCTCTAATTCCATTGAGCAAAAAAGTTATGAGTACATCTCCTTAGAAGAAAGAAGAGGGAATCCAAAAGAGCTGTTTTTTGTTTGGTTTGCTGCGAACACGGTCTCTACTACTCTTATAACCGGAGCACTAGCAGTTATCATCGGTTTAAATTTTTGGTGGGCGAGCTTGTCAATTATTTTAGGGCATGGGATTGGAGCAGCGGTTATGGCGCTTCATTCTGCTCAGGGACCGAAGCTAGGCATTCCTCAAGTTATGCAGAGCAGGGCGCAGTTTGGATATTTCGGGGTTATCTTGCCCATGCTCATTATTTTCACGATGTATTTAGGATATGGGGCAAGCAACACTGTATTGGTCGGCCAGGGAATATATGAAACACTGGGAATTAATCTTAATGTAACGGTTATCATTAGCTTAATTCCAATGGTATTGCTAGCTATTTATGGCCAAGGCTTGATACAGAAGTCGATGAAACTGTATACGATTTCTTACACAGTGATCTTTTTGGTACTTACTCTGCTCGTAGTTAGTCAAGTATCCATGGAAATGCTTAATCGGGGAGGCTTCTCGCTCAGCCAGTTCATTTTAGCTACCTCTATCTCGGTTACTTGGCAGATTACTTATGGGCCGTATGTATCTGATCACTCAAGATATATGCACCCAACTGAATCTAAAAAAACATTTATCTACACTTATTTAGGAAGCTTTTTGAGTTCTGTCTGGTTAATGCTCTTAGGAGCCGCTTTAGCTAGTATGGTTGCAGACGGCAATGTAATGGCACAAATAAAAGAAATGGGCCACGGTGCCGGAACAGCGATTGTTATTTTGCTCTCCCTTGGGTTGATTGTCATTAATTCATTAAATATTTATGGAGCTGGAATTATCGTTTTATCCATAGCAAGTAACTTCTTCAAGTTTGCTACAACGATAAAAATACGCGTGCTCACCTCTGCGATGGTGGGGATTCTCCTTGCTCTGGCAGCTACTGTAGGTGCAGGCAACTTCATGAGTAATTTTCAAATCTATTTAGGGTTTATCTTGTTCTTTATCGTTCCTTGGAGTGTCATTAACTTAACAGACTTTTATGTGTTGGGCCGCCAAAAACATGCTCCAGAAGAATTTATGAATAAGAATGGAGCCTTTGGCAAGCTGCGTGTCAGTTCATTGGCTATTTATCTTTTAACTGTCTGTTGCCAAATCCCTTTTATCAACAATGGGATCTATCAAGGGCCGGTATCTAAAATGTTGAATGGATTGGATATTGCCTGGTTAGTAGGGATCGTTGTTGCTTTTGGCTTGTATTATAACTTTGAAAAAGTGAAGAACAAAACTGAATCCAAGCCTATTAAAGAAGTAGTGTAAGAAAATAATAAAGTTGTATAAACAGTGTTGACAATATTCTAAAAATTAAGTATATTTACAATTAAGGAAAATATCTCTAATTATTCCTATTTAACGAAATGAGAGATCAGGATAGAATGACATTCCTGGACGTTCATCCACTATTAAAATCTGGAGGTAAAGAAAATGGTTGTATCTCAAACAGCACTAAACATTGCAGAGTTAATTGAAGCCGATAAAAAGCACTACCTTCACCCAACAACAGTACCTAAATTATTTGTTGAAAATGGACCTAAAATTATTTTTGCAAAAGGCGAAGGGGTTCGTGTAACGGATGTACAAGGCAAGTCTTATATTGATGGCGCTTCTATGCTTTGGAATGTGAATTTAGGGCATGGGAACAAGGAGCTTGCACAGGCAGCTTATGACCAAATGACAACGATTGCTTACAGTTCTTCCTTCTATGGCTACTCTAATGAAAAAGCTGTGCGTCTTGCAGAAAAAGTGGTATCTATCGCACCAGGAGACTTAAGCGCAATTTTCTTTACATCCGGTGGATCAGAATCAAACGATACAGCCTTTAAATTAGCACGTTTTTATTGGGATTTAAAAGGGCGGCCGACAAAGAAAAAAGTAATTTCTATCAGCCGCAGTTATCATGGAGCTACTGTTTCAGCCGGAACAGCTACACGTATTGAGGGATTCCATAGTTTTTCCGGCTCAAAAGATCCCGATATGGTAAGAGCCAAATCTCATTTAACAAATTGTGAGCTGGGAGACAGAAATGATCCGAATTATGAAGGTTGCATTCGTGATGTGATTGAGAAAGAAGGGGCAGACACGATTGCTGCCGTGATCCTTGAACCGATACAAGGGGCAGGCGGAGTTCATGTTTCACCAGATGGATATTTACAAGCAGTTAAAGCACTTTGTGAAGAAAATAATATTCTCTTGATTGCCGATGAAGTCATTTGCGGGTTCGGCCGCACAGGTAAAATGTTCGGTGTGGATAATTGGAATGTTGTGCCTGACATTATGAGTGTGGCGAAGGGCATTACAGGTGGCTACGCGCAGCTTGGCGGCGTTTTAATAAGTAAGGAAATAAGGGATACGATCGTTCAATATGACAAAATTTTAGGTCATGGCTTTACGTATAGCGGCCATCCAACAGCTTGTGCGATAGGCTTAAAAACGATTGAGATTCTTGAGCGTGACAACATTCTTGAAAACGTTAACAACATGGAGAAAGAATTGAAAAAGGGATTTGCCTATTTAACGGATAAATATCGTTATTTCACGAAATCGAGAGCAGTAGGCTTGCTCGCTGGATTTGAACTTCAACAGGATCGAGAGGCAGACTTGCCATTTGCAGAAACGGTCAGACCAGCCACCTTCGTTGTAGAGCAATGCTTCAAGCGCAATTTGATCTTAAGAGCGGCTGATTTTGAAAAAGGAAAAGATATCGTAGCGATTGCTCCGCCTCTTATCATTAATAAAGAAGAAATTTCCGAAATGATTAATATCATTGATGCGGCAATGACTGAATTCGAAAAAACAGTGAAGTAATACGTTATGACAGCATGTCAGGGACTATACAGGCTTAGCAGCTAGCTCTCTGGCATGCTTATTTTATTTAAATTAAAGGAGGAAAAATAAGAAATGGCTAATCAAACACTTGAATTAAGCAGTAAAGTAAGTGAGTTTTTAAAAGGGACAAAAAAGCTATATATTGATGGGAAATTTGTTGCATCTGCTTCTTCTAAAACGTTCCAAACGATTAATCCGGCGACAGAGGAAATATTAGCGACAATCTATGAAGCAGAAGAAACAGATATTGACCTTGCCGTAAGAGCGGCAAAAAGGGCGTTCGAGCAAGGCCCATGGTCAAAGATGAGTGGCGCTGAAAAGGCTAAACTGATTTTTAAACTAACAGATCTTATTGAGGAGCATCAAGAAGAATTAGCGCAGCTGGATACTTTAGATAATGGCAAGCCAATTAGTGAATCCCGTGCTCTTGATGTGCCGAATGCCATTGAGGAATTCCGTTATTTTGCGGGATGGGCCACGAAGAATATGGGGCAGACCATTCCTGTTTCTGGCAATTTCCTAAATTATACACGTCATGAACCAGTTGGAGTGGTAGGGCAAATTATCCCGTGGAATTTTCCTATTAGCATGCTCTCGTGGAAAGTAGCTCCGGCATTGGCTGCTGGCTGTACGGTCGTGTTGAAGCCTGCTGAGCAAACACCGCTTTCCGCTCTTTATTTTGCGGAGCTTGTTGAAAAAGCGGGATTCCCTCCTGGCGTAGTGAATATCGTTCCAGGATTCGGACCAGTAGCTGGACAAGCGCTTGTAGAACATCCGGATGTGAATAAGATTGCTTTTACGGGCTCTACTATTGTAGGGAAAAAATTGATGAAGCAGGCTGCTGATACGATGAAGCGAATAACGCTAGAGTTAGGTGGTAAGTCTCCTAATATTATTCTTCCAGATGCTGACCTTTCAAAAGCTATCCCAGGCGTGTTCACTGGCATTATGTTTAATCAGGGAGAAATTTGCAGTGCAGGTTCGAGAGTATACGTTCATAAAAGCCAATATGAGGAAGTAGTGGCCGGCATGGTCGAGTTGGCTAAAGAAGTGAAGCTCGGAAACGGACTAGATGCCGAAACAACGATGGGTCCCCTAGTATCAAAGAAACAGCAGGATCGTGTATTTGAGTATATCAATATTGGAATAAAGGAAGGAGCGAAGCTGGCGACAGGCGGAGGAAAATTAGATGAAGGATTCTTTATAGAACCAACAATCTTTATTGATGTCGAAGAGCATATGACGATCGCGAAAGAAGAAATTTTCGGACCGGTTGTAGTAGTGATGCCTTATGATACGGTAGAAGAAGTGATTGAACGGGCCAATAGCTCATTGTACGGATTAGGAGCAGGGATATGGACAGAAAATCTAAAGACTGCTCACAATATAGCAAACCAGTTAAAATCCGGTAGTGTGTGGATTAATTGCTACGATGCCATCGATCCAGCTTCTCCATTTGGCGGCTACAAAGAATCTGGCTTTGGAAGAGAGATGGGATCTTATGCTTTAGAAAATTATACGGAAGTAAAGAGTGTGTGGGTAAACTTAGACTAGAAGCCAGTTTTGTTTCTTACTCTTTTTAAAAGAAAGCTAAACTTGTATTGGCAGACGTTAACAGGCTGTCCTTAAATCAGTGGATATCTGACTTTTGGACAGCTTTTTTGTTCTCGATTTGTGGTATAACCCAGTGTGAACAGTTCTGCTTCATAAAATTTTATTCAGAAACGGGAGGGTTAAAAATAAGTGACTAAACAATTAAAGAGAAGGTTAGGGTTATGGGCAGCTGTTGCTACAGGAGTGGGGATTGTTGTAAGCTCTAGTGCGCTAGTATCGCTGGGGCAAGGATTTGGTGCGGCAGGACCGGGATTTATATTAGCAATGGGAGTTGCTTTGTTTCTAAATCTTTGTGTGGCTTTCTCCTTTGCTGAGCTTTCAAGCATTATCCCTCGTGCCGGGGGAATCAATCATTTTACACTTCCTGCGCTTGGACCTTTTATGGGAATGGTTGCTGTCATTAGCGGCTATGTACTCGTTACGATCTTTGCAGGAAGCGCTGAGGCAGGAATTGCTGGAATTGTATTTCGTGACGTGTTTGCTCCAGGAATCAATCCGATGATTATTTCGCTTGCCCTTGTTATCTTGCTTGGCATGGTAAATGTATTAGGGGTAGAAGTGTATAGCACCATCCAAATTATCTTAACCACACTATTAATTGCTTCTACTGTTATTCTGGGGATTATTGGATTAACTGGGATAGGGGCTACAGGAACACCTGTGCCAACTACTTTGGAATTCAATCCGTCTGGCTGGGGCGTATTTGGTTTTACGGCGCTAGCCATTTGGCTATTTGTAGGGGTCGAATTTGTAACGCCGATGGCCGAGGAAATAAAAAAGCCAAAGATCTACGTACCTTTAGCTATGATTCTAAGTTTAGTCATCATTTTACTAGCTGATGCACTTTTCGGATTTGCAGCGATTAAATATGCTCCCCTGCAGCTGTTAGGTGAATCAGCCTCCCCGCATGTTGAGGCAGCAGGTGCTATTTTAGGGAAAACAGGGCAAACGTGGATGGGGATTGTCACCATCCTTGCAACAGTTAGTACGTTAAATACGTTGATATGTGCGATCGCCCGGATGGTTTATTCGATGGGACTAGAGGGGCAGATGCCTAAGGTCTTTGGGAAAACAAACCGATATGGTTCTCCTTGGGCCGCTGTGGTGCTTATGTGTGCTTTGTTTGTTGTATTTTTGCTGGTAGGCCTTACAAATAGCGCATCAATTGTCACGTTTATTTTAGCAGGCTGCTTCTGTTGGCTGGTGACGTATTTTATTGCCCATTTGAATGTCGTTATTTTGCGTTATAAATATCCAAATGTGAAAAGAACGTTTAAATCTCCTTTAGGATTTACCTTCCAGATTATAGGGATGATTGGCATTCTCTATGTCATGTTTAATATGTCGCCTGATGCGGCTTTAAGAACAGAAATTTATAAGTACTCGTTATGGTTCTTAGGATTAACCGTCATTTACGCTGCTCTCTGGGTTAAGTTTGTTATGAAGAAGGGGATCTTCCAAACGATCCCTTTAGAAGAATTAATTGAAACGACAAGTACCGCACCGAGAGATTCTGCTGACGAGTTAAAAGAAGATGTGAGTATATAAATAAAGTTGTTTGTTGGAAAACTGATTGACAGAAGAAAGAAGAGTCGTTTCAACAGAATTTTTAAAATATTCAATAATATTGTTGACTTACAAAACGAATGATTGTATATTTCTATTAAAGAATAATTAAGGATAAGTTCCTTAATTAGAAGTTACAAAAATATTTATTTAGGAGGAATGAAAGACGATGACAGTACAAGGCGAAGTGAAAAGTCCAGCTATTAAAAGAATTAGAAAGTTTAAAACGGATGAATACTATCCTTCAAGTTTAGGAAAACCAGAACATCATATTAAGAATGAGCTAAGTATGGCGGTACGGGCAGGAAATCGCATCTTTTTACGAGGACAAACTGGTTTTGATTTAGATGGCAATTTTCACGGAATCGGGGATGTAGCAAAGCAAGCAGATCAGGCATGTAAATGTGTGAAGCAGCTGATTGAAGAAGCGGGCGGCACAGTCAAGGATATCTGTAAAATGACTGTATATTTACTGAACAGAGAAGATCGCAGCAAGGTTTACCCGGTTTTAGCAGAGCATTTTAAAGATGTGTATCCTTGTAGCACTGGGTTGATTGTAAGTGGTTTTGCTATGCCGGAAATGTTAATGGAAATTGATATTGAGGCTGTTATTAGTGAAGGAAATGAAGAGGATTAAGGCAGTAGGCTTGTCGTGAATGGCTAGTACGGAAGAAACCGCAATACTCTAAAATATAGGGGTTTGCGGTTTCTTTTTTCTATAAAAGATGAGGCATCAGGCAGTCGTTTATTTTCTCGCTAACGAAAATAATGAGCAAATAATTAAGGAGCTATCACATGAACTTAATACAAACGGTAAATGTAGAGCAAATTCAATCTCATGTAGAATCTATTAAGGAATTCCAGGCCTTTGCTAAACAACTATTCTTATCTGTTGGGGAAGAAGCAAAGCGCCGTCTTTCTTTTTGTTTTGATGGAGTAGAGTATAAATATCAGTTGGCGAGATTGCCCGATGTGATTGCGAGGTTCGAAGAAGAATATGGAGAGGCACCTATCGTTGGCTGGGTAGCGATGTCTTTTGCAGATCAAGAGCCTCAGCGCGTACACATTGGGACCTTGCTTAATTACGGGAAATGGCCGCTCACTTATACGGTAGGGTTTCACTTGCTTGAAGATGAGTATCAGCAGGTGGCTGAGGAGCTTCGTTCTTTAAATTGGGGAAAATTGATTGGCTGTGAGCCAGCTTATCAATACTCAAAACCAAATGGAGAGCATATGTTCAACAGTTCGGCGGTTGAACTCAATTTAGCTTCTTTAACAGAAAGTAAAGAAAAAATGGTTGAAATGATCGTACGTTATTACGAGCAGGCTGCTCCGATTGCAGCAAAGTTAAGGAAAAAGAGTTGTGTCGTAAGTGAGTGAAGGCCTCTTATAATATGGAGTTTTTACATATTCATTTTAAGTAAGCTCTGTTAAAGGTAAATGTTGTTTTTTAATATAGTTGATTGGAGCGGAAGGCGGCGACTCCAGCGGGAAAAGCGTGTCCTGGTGAGGTCCCGCAGGAGCGCACGCGACGAGGAAGCTCACGGACCGCCCGCGGAAAGCGTCCGCCTGAAGCGGAAATCAACAACCAAGTATAACAGGGCCTTTAAGTAAAAAGAGAGGAGCGGAACGAGCCGTGCAAATAAATCTAGATCGGTTAGTACGAGATATCGAAAAATATGCCGAGTATGGAAAAAACAACAATGGAGGCATTACAAGGCCTAGTTTTTCTAAGGCTGACCATGAAGTAAGAGCGTTGTTTATCGAAGAACTAGAGGAGTTGGGGCTAAACGTTACAATTGACGGAGCCGCTAACATTTGGGGAAGAAAAAAAGGAACAGGAAAACAAGAAGGAACAATTGTCATTGGTTCTCATTTGGATTCTGTTCCAAATGGCGGCAAGTATGATGGGCCATTAGGGGTTTTGACAGCAAAAGAAATTATCAAAACATTAATAGAACATGATATTATGCTAGACCATGATCTTGAAATTGTTTCCTTTACAGCTGAAGAATCGAATGACTTTAATTTATCTACATTCGGGAGCCGGTCATTCGCCGGCAAATTAACGGCAGAAATGTTGGAGACCGTTCATGATTACAAAGGAAATCTTATTAAAACAGAATTAGAAGAAGTCGGCGGCGGTTTAGAGAAATTTCCGGCAATGGACCAAATGGCAGAAGAGAAAAAGGCGTTTATTGAGCTTCATATTGAACAAGGGAAGCGGTTAGAGAGCCGCAATCTTTCAGTAGCGGTTATTAATAAATTTGTCGGCATGTACCGTAGTACCGTCCGAGTAAGCGGACAGGCGAATCATTCAGGGACAACGATGATGGAACATCGTCAGGATGCGTTAACCGCTGCTGCTGAAATCATTCTCGAAATAGAACGCCATTGCCGTGAAGACGAGACAGATTTAGTCGGTACTGTCGGCAAATTAAATGTTTTTCCTAATGCTACTAATATCATCCCAGGTCAGGTTGAATTTAATCTTGAGGTGAGAGGGGAAGATGGCGGCCGAATTTACAAAGTCGTGGATCTTATCCGAGAGAGTTGGAAAACCATCGCTCAAAAAAGACAAGTAGAAGTCGAGGAAGAAATCTTTTTGCGGCAAGACCCTATTGACCTCGATCAAGAAATCGTTAGCATCTTGCAGCGTACGGCTGAGGAAATGAAGGAGCCATACAGAACCTTTGCCAGCATGGCAGTTCACGACGCTGCCCACATGGCGGCTGTCACGAAATCAGCGATGATCTTTGTAAAAAGCGTCGATGGGAAAAGTCATTGTCCAGAAGAGATCAGTCTTCCTGAAGACATCGAAAAAGCGGGAAACTTGATGTTGAAAAGCCTTATGACTATTGACCGGGAGTTATCAAAAAACATGACGGAGAAGAATGGTACCCAAGTATTCAGCGAAGCAGCTAATAGATAATATTATTTTTAAAGGGAGCAGGTAACTGTAAGTGGCCAGCTCCTTCTTTTTATATTTTCAAAAAATGCTATAGATAGATGAGAATGTGCTATAGTTGGATATGGAGAGGAATTTTTGTGACAGAAAAAAATATTCTTCTAGTAACATTGACTTACACACAGTCCAGTTGTATTCTTAATTGAGTATATTTTAGGAATAATTCCTAAAAATGGATTTGGATCAAGTGCTGTAAAAAAGAAGGTTGTTTATGATGTAAAGAATGTATAGTTGATTTTCAGACATTTTTTAGAGTCAATAATAAGAATTGTTCTAGGTACAGCATGTCAGAGAGAAATGTTTCTGAAAGGAATGGATTTACAATGATCAAAGATAAAGTGAGAATTGAAAAAGATTTTTTAGGTGAAAAAGAGATTGCTTCAGATGCATACTATGGCATCCAAACAATGCGCGCTTCTGAAAACTTTCCTATTACTGGTTACCGCATTCATGAGTCGTTAATCAAAGCATTGGGAATAGTGAAAAAAGCAGCGGCATTGGCAAATATGGAGACTGGCCGTTTACATAAAGAGCTTGCTGAGGCCATTGTCCAGGCCTCAGAAGAAGTAATAGAGGGAAAATGGAATAACCAGTTTATTGTCGATCCAATTCAAGGCGGGGCTGGTACTTCAATAAATATGAATGCGAATGAAGTAATTGCGAATCGCGCACTCGAATTATTAGAGCACGAAAAAGGTAATTATCGTTATTTAAGCCCTAATAATCATGTGAATATGTCACAGTCTACGAATGACGCTTTTCCTACTGCTATTCACATTGCCGTACTTGCATCGCTAGAAAGCTTGCTTGCGACGATGAACGAGATGCACAAAGTCTTTAAGGAAAAAGCGGCGGAGTTTGACCATGTAATTAAGATGGGCCGTACTCATCTTCAGGATGCCGTTCCGATCCGTCTAGGTCAGGAATTTGCTGCGTATAGCAATGTCGTAGAGCGCGACATGGAGCGAATTCAGCGATCACGTACTCATTTGTACGAAGTTAATATCGGAGCAACAGCTGTCGGAACAGGATTGAATGCTGATCCGGCCTATATTAAGAGTGCGACTAACCATTTAGCTGCATTAAGTGGGTTTCCTCTAGTGAGTGCGAGACACCTCGTTGACGCGACTCAGAACACAGATGCGTACACTGAAGTGTCTGCGGCTTTAAAAATTTGTATGATTAATATGTCTAAGATCGCTAATGATCTCCGGTTAATGGCTTCCGGTCCGCGCGCAGGACTTGCTGAAATTAGCTTGCCGGCACGCCAGCCTGGCTCATCCATCATGCCTGGAAAAGTCAATCCGGTCATGGCAGAAGTGATCAACCAAATTGCTTTTCAAGTAATCGGAAATGACCATACGATTTGTTTAGCTTCTGAAGCAGGGCAGTTTGAGTTGAACGTGATGGAGCCTGTATTAGTGTTTAATTTACTTCAATCTATCAATATCATGAATAATGGATTCCGCACTTTTACAGAGCGTTGTCTTTCTGGCATTGAAGCGAACGTAGACCGCATGAAAGAGTATGTAGAAAAAAGCGTAGGAATTATTACAGCGGTTAATCCTCATATTGGATATGAGGCGGCTGCTCAAATCGCGAAAGAGGCGATCGCAAGCGGTAAGTCAGTTCGTGAATTGTGCTTGCAGCAAGGAGTTCTAACAGAGGAAGAAATAGATCTTATTTTAAATCCTTTTGAAATGACTGAGCCGGGTATTGCGGGTTCTGCGTTTTTAAATAAACACACTGTTAGTGCGAAATAGTCACGAGTAACTAAAAGAGCTTTCGAAAAAAGTGTAGGATGATACACTTTTCGGAAGCTCTTTTTATTTATTAAGATGATGTGCTTCTGTCTCAACTCTCTTTATTGCATACATTCTTTTATCTACGTACAAATTAAGAGAAGTTGAATTGTATGACTTGGAGGGGTAATCATGAACGTTGCAGATTTCTTGATTATTATGGGCGCTGTTGTGTTGGCCATTGTTTTCATTATCCTTGTTGCTTTTCTAGTCTATATGGTTTTATTTGACCGCAATCAGAAAAGCCATTCGATTCTAAGAAATTACCCGCTGCTTGGGCGAGTCCGTTATTTCTTTGAAAAGATCGGACCGGAGATGCGGCAATATTGGTTCAACAGCGACACTGAAGGACGGCCTTTTTCTAGAGAGGATTACGAACATATCGTTAAAAGTGCTAAATATAGCCGTGATGTTGTTGGGTTTGGATCAAAGCGCGATTTTGAAGAGGAAGGTTTTTTTATACGGAATGATATGTTTCCGAAGTTAACAGAGGAACTCAAAATGGATAAGGAGGCAAAGGCATTAACGCAAAGATATATTTTATTAAAAGATCCTCTTTTCATGCAAAGAGAGGAAAAACGGGAGGACAATGAAGCGCTCGCATATTTATTGCATGATGAAGACGCAGTAGTGATTGGCCCTACTACAGAGCAGCCTTTCATTGTTAAAGGATTGATTGGCATGTCAGCAATGAGCTACGGTTCGCTAGGCGATCGGGCCATTACAGCCTTATCAGAAGGATTGGCCTTGGCGAAGGGATCGTGGATGAATACAGGAGAGGGTGGATTGTCTCCTTATCATTTAAAAGGCGGCGTCGATATTATTATGCAGATCGGTCCAGGCTTATTTGGGATTCGTGATAAGCAAGGCAACGTCGATTGGGAAGAATTAAAACGAAAAAGCGAAATCCCCCAAATAAGAGCATTTGAAATTAAGCTGGCTCAAGGTGCTAAGGCACGCGGCGGGCACATTGATGCGGAAAAGGTAACTCCAGAAATCGCGGCGATACGAAAAGTGGAGCCATATAAATCTATTGACAGCCCTAATCGCTTTCGAGATTTTAGTGATGTACCGGCCATATGCGAGTTTATGGAGAAAATTCGCAATCAGACTGGAAAGCCAGTCGGGATGAAAATCGTAGTCGGCAGCAATGATAGTGTAGAAGAATTGGCTAAGTATATGAAGGAAACTGGAAAAGGCCCTGACTTTATTACGGTGGACGGGGGAGAAGGCGGAACAGGAGCTTCTTACCAAGAGCTAATTGACAGTGTTGGATTGCCGATTAAATCGGCTTTGCCTATTCTTGTAGCGACTCTTCAGAAATACGGAGTACGTGAACGGGTAAAAATTATCGCTTCCGGCAAGCTATTTACCCCTGACCGGATCGCGATTGCTTTAGCGATGGGAGCGGATCTTGTTAATATTGCACGCGGGTTTATGATTACGGTCGGATGTATTCAGACGTTGAAATGCCAATCCAATATTTGCCCCGTAGGAGTGGCCACTACTGACCCTGATTTGCAAAAAGCACTCGTTATTGACGAAAAGAAGTACCGGACAGCGAATTACTTAATCACGCTTCGACGAGGGCTGTTCCGTCTTTCTGCCGCCGCGGGTATCGATTCGCCTATTCATTTTGAACCGAAACATGTGATGCATAAGGACGACAAAGGAGTCGTCACTTCACTAGAAGATATTTTCCATGAGGTAGAACGCCAAATAGGAACGGATCAAAGTGTGAAAAAGAAGGATGAGGCACCTTATCAACAACAGCCTTCGATTGAGACAGGCCTTATTTAAAAAGACACAATTCACTTCAGCTATTTTTTTATAAATGTTTAAACAATTGCTACGTTTCCTCCGATAAAAAAAGTGTAAAAGGCAAACTTGGCGAAAGTCGGGGACGCAAAGCTACGGACCTAAGCAGTGAAGACTGTATGGCCGCCGAGCTGCCATTCTCCTCATAATTGAAGAGCAATGGCCATTCAATCATGAGGAGGAAAAGAGGATGGGCAAAGTAAGAAAGATGTTTTTGCTAATGGTTGTGTTATTGATGGCATTCCTAATGGTGAATGACAGAGCGGCGGCAAGCGAAGGAAGCGGGCCTCGTTCCACATGGCTATGGGATACGCAACAAATTGTCACAAATAAAGATCAATTACTCACTTTCATGCAAGAGCATCAAGTTAGTCAAGTATATTTGCAAATTAATGGCAGTATTTCAATAGATCGTTACAAAGAGTTTATTAAACAAGCACGGCTGAAGGGCATACAAGTACATGCATTAGATGGCGCTCCATCTTGGGTATCCAGCCAGGGGCTTTCCCAGCAGCGCAGCTTTTTCTCATGGGTAACAAATTATCAATCAAAGGCATTGCCGGAAGAACAGTTTACAGGCATCCATTTAGACGTGGAACCTTATTTATATGCAGGCTGGAACAGTCAGTATAAGAAAACAGTTTTAGCTTATCAAACACTTTTACTAGAAGCTCGGCAGTCTTCTCAGCGTTTAGGTTTGCCTCTTGCAGTAGACATTCCATTCTGGTTTGATGGACAGTCTTACAGCAATACTTTAGGAAAAGGAAAGTTATCAGAATGGGTCATTTCCAATACAGATGCCATTACAATCATGGCTTATCGCGACACCGCTGCTGGAGCGAACGGTATTATTGAGCTCGTGCGCAACGAAATGAACGATGCTGCGTTGAAACATAAAAAGGTATCGATTGGAGTGGAAACAACTCCTTCCGCAGAAGCAAGTTTCGTCTCTTTCTATGAAGAAGGAGAAAGCTATATGTGGGAACAATTAAATAGCACTAGATCTTATTATGAACAACTTTCTAGTTTCAATGGCTTTTCCATCCATTCCTTACACGGCTGGATGGCATTGAAACCATAAAATATGAAACGCGACTTTTTTAGTCGCGTTTTTTGTTTGCTTTTTCTTTCTTTACTAAGTTTGTGGTGTGAGGAAAATTTGAGAAAAAAATTTTTGTTAAGCGAAATAAGTACTACATAATCTGGGTTAAACGTCCGATATAACTTAATAAAAACTTCGCAAAAGAGGGAATAAAATGACGATTTTAAATAATTTGAAAACAGCTCAAAAGTTATTAATGCTAATTATTCTTTTTGCAGTGATGGGAAGCACTGTTGGTATGGTGGGGTACAAGAATATGAGAGACATGGCTTCTGGATCAGAAACCATGTATAAGGAAAATGTACAACCAATCGATTGGCTTGGGCGGATTAATGCTAATAACCGTGCGATTGATTCTTTTACGTTAGAGGCATTAATTACTAAAGATCCAGCTAGATACAATGAGTTAATGGCGAATATTAGTAATGCGATAAAAGAAAATAATGAGAACATGAAGAAGTATAAAAAAACAAATTTGTCTTCCGAAGAAGAGAAGACATTAGAAGTTTTTCAAACAACGTTACTTCAGTTTTCGGAAGTGAGACAACAAGTGCTCGATTTAGCTAAACAAAATAAAAAGGATGAGGCATACGCCCTTTATGTTCAATCCGCATCTGAAAAACGCACGCAAATTAACAAGGCGATCAATGATTTGCAAGAGTATAATGAACAGTTAGCGAACAAAATTAAAGAGAGAAACAATGAGAAATTAAAGACAGCTACCTCCATTTTAATAACAGTTAGTTTAGCAGGAATCGCTATTTCCATTTTAATTGGACTCGTGATAACACGGAGCATTGTGAACCCAATCAGGCAAATTCAATCTTTAATGTCCCGAGCAGAAGATGGTGACTTTACAATCCAAGGAAGCTACCGTTCTAAAGACGAAATTGGGCAGCTTGTTTCCTCTTTTAATAATATGATTAACGGCTTGAAACAAATCATTAAAACTGTTAGTGAAACCTCCGAGCTCGTTGCCGCTTCTTCTGAAGAGTTAAGTGCAAGTGCTGAGCAAAGCAGCCAAGCGGGAGAAAGCGTTTCTAGCAATATTCAAGAATTAGCTAAAGGATCAAGCAGGCAATTACAAAGCGTCGAGGAAAGCACTAAAATTATCAATGAGATGGCAGGCTATGCTGAAAAAATCACTTTAAATGCAGAGCAAGCAGCCCAAAAGGTGGCCCAAACATCTGATATGTCATCTGAAGGAAAGCAGTCTATTGAAAAAGTCGTAAAGCAGATGAATTCTATAAACGAAAACGTGACAGGCTTAGGAATCTCTATAAAAGAACTCGGTGAAAGTTCAATTGAAATTGGAAGAATTAACGAGGTTATTACAGCAATCGCGGCTCAAACCAACCTGCTGGCACTAAATGCCGCTATTGAGGCAGCAAGAGCGGGAGAAGCGGGCAAAGGGTTCGCCGTAGTAGCTGATGAGGTGAGAAAACTTGCCGAACAATCAGCAGCCTCAGCAGAACAAATCACAAATTTAATTGAAGTCATTCAGAACAATACAGGCCAGACGCTGCAATCCATGAAGTCAGCCACAACAGAAGTAGAAGCCGGTTTAACGGTGGTGCAAGAAGCCGGAGACTCCTTTGAGAAAATTGAACGCTCTATTCACGAAGTAGTGGTCCAGATCAAAGACGTGGCTAACGCCATTAATGAATTGTCTTCAGGCACCGTACAAGTAGCCACTTCTATGAACGTCGTAAAAGATGTAGCAGAAGAATCAGCCGCAAGCAATGAAAGTGTATCCCTTGCGACAAAAGAACAGCTAGTGTCGATGGACGAGATTTCCACAGCTTCCGCTACTCTAGCGAAGATATCAGAAGAGCTGCAGCAGTTGATTACGAGATTTAAAGTGTAATTCTATGTTGTGTTTATTAGGCGCTTGTGAAAGCAAGCCTTACTATAATGGCTAACCAAAAATAAACACAACATAAGAGAAGACAAAGGCTGGAAATATATAGTTGGTCAATGTACTAGCGTGGAGAATGATTTAAGAGCTGGCGTTTATCTGCATCATTCGTGACAACAAGCCAGTTCTATTCGTCACCCCTAATTTTTTATAGATATTCTGCAAATGCTTTTTTATGGTGTGTAAGCTGACGAATAAATGATCAGCCATTTCTTGATTAGTGAGTCCGAATTGTAACAATTCACAAATTTTTTCTTCACTAGGAGTTAACTTTAAATCTTCTATTTGGCTATTATTGGGTGAATGCTTGAGAATGTACTGAAGCTTAAGCGAGATAAAATGAGAAAGAAGGTCGATGCTGTTAGCTGCTTTATCATTAAAGCTGGCACTCCCTTGTTCACCTAAGAAGGAGATTCCGCCAATTAATTTATTTTGGCTTATTAAATAAACGCCCATTTCATGATAATGATGATGAGGCTTCATAAAACCATTGTAAAACAGGCTGTCTTCATACTCTTGTTTAGATATAATATCTTCTATCCGTAATACTCTCGTATTGGATAACAGAGAAGATACACGTATTGGCAGCAAAAAATCCTCGTCATGGTAATGATGAATGTATTGATGAAGGGATTTCTCTGGTGTATTTCTAGTAACGGGACTATAAATTTCTCCTTTATCCCTACATAGCCAGAAAATCGAGCGTTCAAGCCCAAAGTGTTTTTCGAACAAGTATAACACCTGTTCCCGAAATTCTGAGAGGGTATGTAAGTCATCTAACTGAAGAAGCAGCTCTTTATAAGTATTGAACGGTATCTCTTTCATGCTCTCACCTCGTTAAATCGTGTATGTTTAACATCATGAAAATAATTTGTTGATATAGGAATAAGAATATTACACTTTCGGATAATTTTCATACTATTCCCTCTATTTTATAATAAAAAAGAAGGGAGAGGATAGAATGAGTTATTTAAATATGGCGATTGTTCAAGTGGCATCACCTAGTATGAGCCAGGATCTAGAGCAAAGGAAGGAAAAAAACCTAGAAAAAATGATGGAGTACATCGACCAGGTTTGTTTTGTGAACCCGACCATTGACCTGATTGCTTTTCCAGAACTATACCTGAACGGACTCGAAGCGGTCTATTGGAAGGAAATGGCGGAACCTATACCAAATGGGCCGATGGTACAAGAGTTGATAGAGAAAGCAAAACAGATTAACAAATGGCTGGTACCAGGTTCTTTTTTTGAATTAGGCGAAAATGGAAGCGTATACAATACCGCTATCTTAATTTCTCCTCAAGGAGAGATCGTCCTTAAATATCGAAAAGTATTTATCCCTTATCCATTAGAGCCATCTACTCCAGGAAATGAATTTCCTGTTTTTGAAATCCCGAATATCGGAAAGGTTGGCTTTTTAATTTGTGCGGATGGCCATTACCCGGAGGCTGCCCGTAATCTTGCATTGAAAGGGGCGGAAGTTATTATAAAACCAACTCTTCAAGGAGAATGGATTGGCGGACTGAGAAATCATACTCCTGTAGCGATTACCCGGGCGATTGAAAACCAATGCTTTGTCGTCAGCATTAACCATCCGTCACCGATTGGAATGGGAAATTCGGTAGCGGTTGACCCAGAAGGAAGAATTATTGAAGAGTTAGGCATTGCGGAGTCTTTTACTTTCGTACATTTAAACTTAGAAGAAGTTCGACGTGTAAGAGAAAATGGTTCCTGCGGAATGTTCGGCTTTTTAAAAATGCTTAAGGAATTTAAAGAAGCTGGATGCAACGTAGATGAGTGTTATGAAGATGGTATCGAGAATGCAGAAGTATATAAGAATCTTTCTTTTCCTCATGCAAAGACGCCAGACCAAATTACTCGCTATAAAGGCCCAAAAGATTTGAAACCTTCGACTCTCTAAGGTGGAGTGTTTCTACTTGAATGAAATAAAAGTGAAAATTTTTGAATGACAGTTCAAAATTAGCTATCGATCAAACGGTCATGGCAAGGTGAAAACTTTTTTCATCCTGCCATGACCATTTTTGTTTTGCTCCTGCAGAGTCACTAGCTTTCCTCTTTTTTAATTTTCCATGTCATAATGGAAAACAAGGATTAATGCACTGTGGAGAAGAATGAAGTTAATAGTATGGTTTTCAAGTCTTTTAACGGATAGAAATATCAATTACACAAAGATGATCGAAAAATATGCGCACAATTGGGTATAGAGGAAAAAGGTGAGAGGGCTTAAAACAAAATCTTTCAAAAAAGGATGAAACACTATGAACTTAATTGAAAAAGCAATTAACTTCGCTGCAATAGCACATAAGAGACAAGTCCGGAAAGTGGCTGATATTCCATACATTGCTCATCCATTTGCCGTTGGAATGATGCTGCAAAAAGCGGGATGCGCTGATGAGGTAATCGCAGCAGGTATTCTTCACGATACGTTAGAAGATACAGAAGCCACTTATGATCAGCTTGTCACGGAGTTTGGCAGACAGGCAGCAGATATTGTGCAAGCGGCGTCTGAACAAGATAAGACTTTACCTTGGGAAGAAAGAAAACGAGCGACGATCGAAGCGCTGCCGTTCGTTACGAAGGAAGCACTTCAAGTGATTGTATGTGATAAGCTGCATAATATTCGCAGCATTTATGAGTCAGTAGAGACAGAGGGAGCGAAAGCCTGGGAGCATTTTAACCAGGGAAAAAGTAATCAGCATTGGTATTACTCGAATATTCTAAAGCAGCTCAAAGCGCGCAGAGGAGAGTTTAAGCTGATTCGTGATTTGGAAAGTGAAGTGAACCGGCTATTCATCGGCAGAGAAAAGCTGACAAACGAAACCATTGATTTGTTATTTGATGTATCTTACCAAATAATAGAGGAGAAAATTCCACTTTTAGAAAAGGCCGGGCTTTTGGAGTTTGTCAAAGAAGTACATGCAGAAGCAGACTTTTATTACCGAAATGATCGAATGGACTTTGCTTATCCATTGATGGAAGCTTTTCAGACGCGAGGAATCGAATTTCAAAGTAATTCGGATGGGCCGATTCTTTTAATGTTATACATAGCCGTTTTGCAAAAGCGGCTCGCCTGGTCTGACGATGAGGTATACCGGTATTTTAAACGTAATGAGAAGAAGCTGTAGTTTACATGGAATGCACTGCTCGAAATGTGAGCAGTGCTATTTTATTTTTCTCTAGAACAAAAGATAGGTCATTCATTTATGAACTTTCCACCTCATTAGTTGGAGATATAAAGAAAAAATTGTAAGTCAACACCTGACTATTTAACTAAATATTCTAAACATTTAAAAATTTGATTGCTATTGCATAACGGTGAAATTATAATTCGTTTTGTAAATGTAATGAAGAACAGGAGGAATAAGGGATGAAGAAAAAGTGGCTCATGGTCATTATGATGGTGTTCGTGCTCGTTCTTCCACAAAACTTTGCATTGGCTAAAGACCAAAAGAAAGTGGAGAATGTGACGATTATTCGTGATTCATATGGAGTTCCGCATCTATATGCCAAAAATAAAAAGGATTTGTATAAGGCATATGGCTACGTAATGGCACAAGATCGTCTGTTCCAACTAGAAATGTTCAGACGGGGAAATGAAGGAACCGTTTCAGAAATCTTTGGTGAAGAATATGTAACGAAAGATGAGCAGTCAAGACGAGACGGTTATAGCGACCAAGAGATTCAAAAAATGCTGAACGGTCTTGATCGTGAAACGAAGCAGTTAATTGAACAGTTTGCTGAAGGTATCACAGCCTATGTGAATGAAGCAGTGAAAGCGCCTGATCAAAAGCTTTCAAAGGAATTTCATGACTATGGCTTTTTACCGAGAAAGTGGAAAGCAACAGATGTTGTCCGTCTCTACATGGTGTCGATGACTTATTTTATGGACAACCATCAGGAATTGAAAAATGCAGAAATTCTAGTACGGCTTGAACGTACATATGGAAAAGAGCAAGCGGTAAAAATGTTTGATGACCTTGTTTGGAAAAATGATTTGGAAGCGCCTACAAGTATTCAATCAGATGATCAAACAGACATTAAAAAGGAAGGAAAAGCTTCCATCCAGCCGTTTTCATCGGCCGTGATCGATGCCTCAAAGAAAATTGTAAAAGAAAGAGACAAGTTTGTTCAGTCATCAGAAGAATTAGGATTGCCTTTGAAAATCGGCAGCAATGCGATGATTGTGGGGGCGAAAAAGTCTAAATCAGGCAACGCTTTATTGTTCAGCGGTCCGCAAGTTGGCTTCGTGGCACCTGGCTTCCTGTATGAAGTAGGATTGCATTCTCCTGGCTTTGATATGGAGGGATCAGGATTTATCGGCTATCCTTTTATCATGTTTGGCGCTAATCAACATTTAGCTTTAACGGCTACTGCTGGTTATGGCAATGTTACGGATATCTTTGAAGAAAAACTAAACCCGGCTGATCCAACACAATATTTCTATAAAGGAAAATGGAGAAACATGGAGAAGCGGAAAGAAACATTCATCGTCCGTGGAGAAGATGGAAAGTCAAAGAAGATAGAAGAGACATTCTTCCACACTGTTCACGGTCCTGTCATCAGCCTCGATAAAGAAAAGAACGTAGCTTACAGTAAATCATGGTCATTCCGCGGCGCAGAAGCCAAGAGCATCCAGGCTTATATGAAGGCTAACTGGGCGAAAAACGTAAAAGAGTTTCAGCAGGCAGCCAGCGAGTTCACGATGTCATTAAACTGGTACTATGCTGATAAAAAAGGCAACATTGCCTATTATCACGTTGGTAAATACCCGATCCGAAGCAATGAAATCGATGACAGATTCCCAACACCAGGCACAGGGGAATACGAGTGGAAGGGATTCCAGTCATTTGCTAAAAACCCGCAAGCTATCAATCCGAAAAAAGGATATGTCGTCAATTGGAACAATAAACCGTCTAAGTATTGGAGAAATGGTGAATACAGCATTGTTTGGGGAAAAGATAACCGCGTTCAACAGTTTATCAATGGAATAGAAGCAAGAGGCAAGGTGGATTTAAAAGACTTAAATGAAATCAATTACACAGCAAGTTTCGCGCAGCTGCGCACTCATTATTTCAAGCCATTATTAATAAAAACGCTTGAGAAATACCAATCTGAAAATAAAGAGTATGCTTATTTAGTTGAGCAGCTGAGAAAATGGAACAATTTAAAAGAAGATAAAAATCATGATGGCTACTATGATGCCGGAGTCGTCGCTTTCTTTGATGAGTGGTGGAATAACACCCATGATAAGTTGTTCAATGATTCATTAGGCAGTGTCTCTGATTTAACGAGAGAAATCACAGATCACCGTATGGGAGCGACACTCGCTTATAAAGTATTAAGCGGGGAGCCAACAAATTATCAATGGAAGTCAAAAGAAGAGGCAGAAAAAATTATGTTGGAAAGTACCGATGAAGCACTTGCTAAGCTTTATAAAGAAAAGGGAGAAGAAGCAGATAAGTGGCGTGCGCCAATTAAAACCATGACATTTGGTGCAAAATCGTTAATTGCTATTCCACATGGATACGGATCAAAAACAGAAATAATCGAAATGAATCGTGGAAGTGAAAATCACTATATTGAAATGACACCAAAACAGCCGGAAGGTTTTAACGTCACACCGCCAGGACAGATTGGCTTTATTCATAAGGATGGGACACTCAGCGAGCATTATGAAGACCAGCTCAGCCTCTATGCTAACTGGAAGTTTAAGCCGTTCTTATTTGATAAAAAAGACGTGAAGCGAGCTGCCGTGTCCGTAAGTGAGTTTAATGCTCGCAAATAAATAGTAACAAACCGGCGGTCTCATCAGACTGCCGGTTTTTATTAAATAAGACAGAATCATAGTTTTTCTACAGGTTTAAAGCCCTGTGTTTTCTTGAAGTCCATTCGATGCTCGAAATTAATCATAGCATCCGAGCAATCGATCGCATCAAAGTTTAGCTGATTGAGCTTTTCTTTATTAAACTTTACCGATAAAATCGGAACGAGATTCGGTCGCCCTGTTGATGTATCAAGTACTTCATCCATCGCATGCACTGTAACCGTATTGAACGGTAAAATTGCAAACATATCTCGGGCAATTCGGATGACACAGCTGCAGACATAATCCTGCTGAATATCGAAATACTTCGTTTTAGGCATGTTTTTTACAGAGAGTTTGCCAGTTTTCGTTAAGGTTTTGATTTGCGTTGGCACTACATTTTTAGAATGAACGAGAAATTCAACTTCTAATGCATCGGGCTCTTCTATAAAAAATTCAAAGCCGCTTCCGAATTCCAATAAGTCATCAAGCGGCGCTAATTCCTCTATTACTTCAAAATAAGCATCAACATCTTTATTCAGAATTCGATTAGCGATGCTGATCGTTCTCTCTAGTTCTCTGCATTCTGCGGCATCCTTCTGTCTAGCTTGAATAACAGCTGCCCTTAGTTCTTCTTCTTTCTTGCCACCGGTTTTCAAAAGCTTTTGAAAAAGAGTTGGTTGAAAGGAATCCAATTCCTGTTGAGCTTCGATTTTAAATTGCCCCTTGTCATTTTTTTGATGAGGATGAGTAGAGCGGCTAATTTCCTCCCAATCAAATGTATCATCACATTCCTTGTGAATCGAGCGAATGAGATCAAGCTTATTTTCGTATACTTCCACTTCATACCTAGCGCGCTCTAGTTCTTGTTGTTTAGCTATTTCTTTTTGTTGCTGCACAAGTCTTTGTCTTTGCTGCTGCGCAGAGCTTTTATACTTCCTTCCTGAGCCGGAGGTGTGCGTGTAAGAAATGCCAGTGCCTGGTAGACTGGCTGTCGTTCTTCGCTGTCCGCTCGAGTTAATAGAGTAGCGCAATCCTCTCACGCCTGCACTGACACCAACACCTCTTTTTGACACATTTACCCGGACGCCTGGCGCTATTTTAAAGCTTTTTCTAAAGCCTAGTCCCATTTCCAAAACTCTCCTTTTAGTAGTGATTATATCACCGGTGCACCAAATACTAAACATAACGGGCAGGCTGTTACTTATTTTTTATTTTCATGTAATTTCATAGACATCTAGACGAAAAGTTCAATTGATACAATGAAAGGTAAGCAATTAAATGAGATACATATCACAACGAATAAAAGGAGTTTCGACATGGAGGAGCATGTAAAAAAATCTTTAGAAGAATGGAAACAGGAAATTAGTGAATTGTTAAATGACATCGATAAGGAATATGAAGAAATTAAGCGCGAGCTGCAGGTATATTCTTATAAATTTAGCATTACGAAGCAAGTTATTCAGTCAACGATTAATGAAGATATTATCCGCAACATTCGCGAGCTTTATCATACTCCTTTTGAAAAGCGATTTAATCAGTTAAAGGAAGAGATTACAGACTTGGAAGAAAAGAAAAAAGTGTTTCAAATGTTTATTGATAAGATTGATAAAGTAAAGGGAAAAAAAGAAGAGAAGCCTCAAGATGTTGTTCAATTGTAACCAACTAGTGGGCTGTTTAGGGAAAACAGGCGCTTAAGTGCCCGTTTTCTTTTTTATTTTTCTATGTTTTTTGATTCAACTGCTAGAGGAATAACTTCGATGCTCCTTTTTAAGTAGAGCTATCCCTCTTTTTTTTTCAAAAAGAAAAGTGTGAATACAAAATGATAAAAATGTAGGTTTGGTATTAAACCACCTTAATTTTCGACAAAAAAAGTGATAACAAGACAAAAATATACATTGTTATTTACAAATTTTAGTCAGTGGGTTATGATATAAGTCATAAATACCTATGTCTAAAGTAATAACTATTTGGATGATCTATTTATAAATCAATCTACCATACACGATAATGGCAAACTTATTGAAAGATAAGGACGCAAAGCTACGGATCTAAGGTTATGTAATAACTATGATCGCCGGGTTACCGAAAGAGGTTGGATATAGTGAGGATTACCTTACGATAGAGGTAATCCCCGTCTACCTATGCTCACCAATCTTTTGGTGGGCTTTTTTGTGTGAATTTTTGCTTTCTAGGAATTATTAGGAAAACAAAGTAGGTCTCTCAGAGATGATTTCCTTTTAGTTCATTATACAGTTCAACATTTACTATACTTTATCCATTAATCCTCAGGAGCTTATGTTGACGGAAATATCATTGTGCCATCTTTAGATTTCTATAAGGGGATTCAGCAAGGAGGCGATTAGATAAGCTTTTTTGCGACACCCTCTGAATATTCTTCTTGAAGTATCATTTTCCTCTTGCCTTCCTTTTATTAAAGATAACAAAGTATCTGTACAGGAGAAGGGATAGCCTTAGAGTAGATTCTTTACGTCCTTTTAAATAAAGGATCTAACCTTTTGTGTCATCAGCATATATACAGGAGTTTCTGAAGATGTTTTATGTACGTGAGAAACTTTTAAGAAAGGAATACAGAAATGTCTTATTTATATGATTGGATTTTTAATGAAGAAGCAGATTTATCGAAGAGAGCTTTAACAACACAAGCAGGCACTTACACTCTAGGGGATCTAAAGCAAAATGTAAAAAAGTATTGTCACCTCTTGGAAGAACTAGAAGATTTAAAGGGGAAAAGAGTCGCTATCATTATGCCGGGAGTAGTGAGTTTCCTAAACATTGTACTGGCGGTAAATAAATTAGGAGGGACCGTTATCCCAATTAATCCACTTTTGAAGAAAGAAGAGTTAAATCAAATTCTGTCCTATATTAATCCGCATGTTATTTTTACCATTAAACAACACAATAGTTTTAGCTTGGAGAATGCTGTGCAAATGTGGGCCGAATCTTCAAATGAAGAAGCCATCATTATTCAGTCAGAGGACGGTTTCTACTGGGAAACTAAGATGATTGATGGAGAGGAGAAAATATCTGAAAAAGATCCAACCCCTTATGTAATAGCCTGTACATCCGGCAGTACAGGGCTGCCTAAAGGAATAAGGGTTGATCGGGGATTTTTTAAGTTTGCTCAAAGATCGTTAACTGCGGCTGCTGATCTATCAAAAAAAGACAAAATCTTTTTAATGGTACCGATATCAGGGTTATACGGACTTTGTTGGCTGCTGTCAGGGATTCATTCGCAAGTTTCCGTGGTGGCTACTGAATCATTTAGTTTTCCTCATATTATAAAACTAATGAAATGGAATCCCACTAGTAAATTGGTAGCAAGTCCTTGGCTATTCAAAGCTCTATGCATGTTCGATAATATTAATGATGTATCCGTACTTAAACCATTATCAGCCGTGTATCTTGCGGGAGAAATGATCTCAGATGAATTTCTTGAAGGGATTCCCCCTTTAAAAGGCTGCAAGATTACCAGCCTATACGGGCTTTCAGAGTTAGGAGTTATGATGTACACAAAGACGGATATCCGAGAAGGAATAGAATGGACATTATCACCTGAAGTAGAATTCAAATTGGCAAACCGGTCTCCTGAAGGAGTAGGAGAATTATGCTTTAAAACACCTTGTGACTTTCTCGGTTATTATAAACATCCTCAATTGATGAAAGAGATTTATGGCGGCAGTTGGTTCAGCACAGGAGACCTAGCAAAAGTGACGAATGAACAGACTATACAAATTGTGGGCCGAAAAAAAGATATGATCAAAAAAGCAGGGCAACAAGTGATCCCAAGTGAAATTGAACAACTCTTAACAGAAATTGAAGTGGTGGAAAAAGCCGTAGTTTTAGGTGTGCCCCATTCTGTATTAGGCGAGCAAGTGGTCGCCTTCATCGTGAACAAAGAAGAAATACAGTTAAAAGATATTCATACTTACTGCAGAGAAAGATTAGCTAGCTTCAAGGTTCCAGATCAGTTTTTTGTTCTGAAGGACATACCGCTAACACAGGGGGAAATCGATAAGGCGGCCCTGAGAAAGAAAGCGATGAGCTTAGCTGCTGTTAATTAAGGGGATAGACATTCTCTTTTGTTAATATGTGGTGCAGCAGATTAGAATCAGCACAAGAAAGTGAAGCGAAATAAAAAAGCCAGTGGAATGTAAAACTCTGGTTTTTTTTATGCTGTCTATTTAAGAGAGAACATGATTCTCATTGAATGGGATGATTATCCTTTATTCTAATTTGCCGTTCTAGAGGGCTGGAGAAATAGGAAGACTTCGTTCATTACGATGAATCTATAAAAATACTTGATCATAAAATAGATCATGATCAAGATACAAAGACAGCTCTAATTATTACAACGACCCTCACTTGTTTAGTGCGAATCAATCAGAGATAGAGAATGAGAAGTTCTCATTACAAGTCCTGATAATATAAATATTTTTCCAGGCGACAGAAGTTTTATACTAATTAGCGGGATGATACAGATTTTCTAAGTAAAGTTATCAAGCCAGAGTACCCAAACAGACAGAAATCCCTGCTAGTAAAAGCGCAATTTCGCTATTTTTATTAACTGAAAATATGCTAAAATAAAAAAAGTTCCACTATTCACGACACTTTTACCAAATGTAGAATTCGCATTTCCGCTCACTTTTCGGCATAGTCAGGGGAAAAACTGCCACTCATTTGCGAGTGAAGTACAGATAGATAAGCTAATAGGAACTTATGCCCAACTGCTTTTTTATAAGCAGTATAAGTGATTATTGTTGTAAGAGGAGGAGAAACAATGCGTTATTTAAATTACATCAATGGACAGTGGAAAGAACCAACGACAGGGGAGTACAAAGAAAATCACAGTCCCCACAATGGAGAGAACCTAGGGGAATTTCCTTCTAGTGCAAAAGAAGATGTTCAAGAAGCAGCAGCTGCTGCAAAGAAGGCGTTTTTGTCATGGAAAAAATGCTCATTCCAAGAGCGAGCCTCTTATCTTCGTAAAGCTGCAGCGATCTTAAAAGCCAATGTGGAAGAAGTAGGTCGGGACTTGGCACTTGAAGAAGGCAAAACACTCGCAGAAGCAGTTGGGGAAACGCAGCGTGCGATCAGCATTCTAGAATATTATGCAGCAGAAGGATTGCAGCCAATTGGTGATGTGATCCCGTCTGCTAATGCAGAAACATTATTATATACGAACCGCGTGCCGCTTGGTCCAATTGGATTAATCACTCCTTGGAATTTCCCGATTGCTATTCCAGTTTGGAAGCTTGCACCGGCTCTGATCTACGGAAACACCATTGTCATTAAACCAGCAGACCTCACACCGAAGTCGGTATATCACGTTATGAAAGCTTTTGATGAAGCAGGCATGCCGGCCGGTGTCGTGAACTGTGTGTTCGGAAGAGGTTCGGTAGTCGGCAATGAACTTGTAGAAAATCCAGCTATTAAAGCGATTTCTTTTACTGGTTCCAATCAGGTTGGTCTTCAAATTCAAAACCAGGCTACAGCGAATGGCAAAAAGGTACAGTTAGAAATGGGCGGGAAAAACCCATTGATTGTGCTAGCTGGTGCCGAAGTAGAAAAGGCAGTAAATATCGCCATCAACGGTGCTTTTAAATCCACTGGCCAAAAGTGTACAGCAACAAGCCGTGTGATCGTAGAAGAAGGAATTTACGAAGCCTTCCGTGATCGGTTAGTGGAACGTACAAAGGAACTAAAAGTAGGAAATCCGCTTGAAGCAGATTCATTCATGGGGCCAGCAGTATCGAAAAGCCAGCAGGATGGAGTGTTGGCTATGATTAAAGCTGGCAAGGCAGAAGCGACTCTTCTTTGCGGAGGAGAAGTGCCGGCAGAGGCCGACTTGGCAAACGGTTTTTACATAAAGCCGACCGTGTTTGAAAACGTATCTTGTAATGCCAGAATTGCCAGAGAAGAAATTTTTGGTCCTGTCATTGCCTTATTCAAGGTAGGCAGCTACGAGGAAGCCATTGAAATGGCCAATGATACAGAATATGGATTAAGTGCAGCTATTTGTACAAATAACCTTACGTTAGCCAATCGTTTTGTTGACGACATTGAAGCGGGGATTGTTCATGTGAACTCAGAAACAGCGGGCGCTGAACCGCAAGTTCCATTTGGCGGCTGCAAAGCATCCAGTACGGGATCACGCGAACAAGGGAAAACAGCCATTGAATTTTACACACAAGTGAAGACCGTTTACATGGATCGGATGTAATCTTTCTTTATAAACTAAAAACACCCCTTTCGACTAGGGATGTTCAGGCTGTTGGCAAACGCTCACTTTCTTCGTTGCTCGCCTGCCTGTGGTGCTGATGACCCTGATGGTCACTCCGCTCCTCGTCAGGTTTCGCGTCTCGAAAGACAAACGCTTGCAATCAGCCTGACAGCATATAAAGTAGATTTTGTCTACAATCTCAACACCCCTTTTGACTAGGGGTGTTTTATTTTGTTCGAAGCTGTCTCATAGCTTCTCCACAAAGGATGAGAAGGATATGGTTATTTTTTATCCATAATCATAATAGAAGAGGTTACGCTTGCCGTTAATTTGCCATTTTGTTTTAAGTCTGCTGTCAAATAAGAAACCGTGCGCCCGAGCCTTTCAACCTTTACGTCAATGTCAACTTCGCCAGTAAAGGTTGGGCGGTGAAAAGTGGTCTGCAAATTAATAGAAGCGAACGTTTGGTTTTCGTTTATTAGCGGAGTAATGGCGTAGGCCATCATAATATCAGCAGCAGCTGCCACAAAGCCGCCCATAATGACCCCATTTCCATTTAATAAGTGGTCTTCGATCGTCCAAATTCCTTTTGCATAGCCCTCACCTGCTTCTAACACTTTTACACCGAGCGTCGTATCGCATGCTGGTGGCAAACTCTCCCCGCGAATGACTTCATTCAAGTTGATGGTTTTAATCATTTGTCTCGATCCCCCTATGTATATAAGCGCTTTCAAACTGATACATACACTATTCGCCAGCTCATTGGACATTTCCTGCATCATAGTTGAATAAACGGTCGTAAATAAAGTGTTATGTTTAAAGTTCCTTATTAGAACGAGAAAAGATCCAAGGAACTGGAAAATAAAGTATCGATTGGGTGTATGAGCTATTTAAAGAGGGAAAGATATCAGTAAATTATTTAGTTGGCAGAAGGGATGAAGAAAGAGATGCCGTTTATTAGAAGTGTAGTGACTGAGAATCCATCCTATCGCTTTGATCAGAAAGAGGTGGTTGAGGTAGTCCGGAGTTTATTTGGGGGGCATTATAACGATATTGAGCGCCTATTGCGGGTATTTGGCAATGGACAAATTGAAAGCCGTTATTTTGCGGCTCCGTTGTCATGGTTTGAAAAGGAGCAGGGATTAAAGGAGAAAAATGACAAATATATTGAGGAATCCGTCCGGCTTGGAAGAGAAGCGGTGACAAAGTGCTTGCAAGAAGCAGGGGTTAATGAGGAAGAGATTGACGCTTTTATTTTCGTTTCCAGTTCAGGAATGGCGACTCCGACTATCGATGTCCGAGTGATGAATGAATTAAAATTTCCCGCTCACGTAAAGCGGATTCCGCTTTGGGGGCTTGGCTGTGCAGGCGGAGCAGCCGGCATGAGTAGGGCGCATGATTATTGTCTCGCTTATCCAAAAGCAAAAGTGCTTGTGCTCTGCATCGAATTATGCAGCTTAACCTTTCAGCACGCTGACATGTCAAAAAGTAATTTGATTGGTACGTCTTTATTTGCCGATGGGGCAGCGTGCGCTTTAGTAACGGGCGAAGAAGCTCAAATTACGGGTGCCGGATTTTTTACAAAAGGCACACAGTCTACATTGATGCCCGATT
Organism: Pseudobacillus wudalianchiensis; assembly: GCF_001685015.1. Lineage (GTDB taxonomy): Bacteria > Bacillota > Bacilli > Bacillales > Domibacillaceae > Pseudobacillus > Pseudobacillus wudalianchiensis. The sequence goes on along the minus strand of NZ_MAYT01000023.1, from coordinate 200,167 downwards.
CCGAAGACGTAATGGGGTGGGATGTGAAGGATGGAGGGCTGCATGTCATTTTCTCTCGAGACATCCCGAGTATCATTGAAAGTTGGTTAAAGCCTAATGTGGAACTTTTTTTAGAGCGGATGGGCAAAAAATTAGATGAGATCGATTACTTTGTTGCTCATCCAGGTGGAAAAAAAGTAGTTGATGCCTATGAAGAATCATTAGGATTTAGCAGTGAAAAAACGACTCCTTCTCGAAAAGTATTAGCTTCTCAAGGAAACATGTCTTCTCCAACAGTATTATATGTATTAAAGGAAGTGATCAATCGCCAGCCTTCTTCTGGTGAGCAAGGGCTGCTGACAGCACTTGGTCCCGGCTTTAGCTCGGAGATGGTCTGGCTTGAATGGGGAGAGATGAACCAATGACTTTTTTCTTTATTTTATTTGTCTTTGTTGTGGCACAGCGGCTATTAGAGGTCGTCTATGCTCGCTCTAATGAGAAACGAATGCGGGAGCAGGGGGCGATCGAAGTAGGTTCTGATCATTATAAATGGATTGTTTTATTACATATTTTATTTTTTATTTCTCTTTTAGGAGAAGTCCTTTATTTGAAATTGGGCCTAGCCTCAGGCTGGCAATGGTTCTCTATCATTTTCCTGCTTGCCCAAGTGCTTCGTGTTTGGTCTCTTGCTTCCTTGGGGCCGTTCTGGAATACAAAAATTCTCGTCCTTCCCGGCGCATCACGAGTAAACCGCGGTCCTTATCGCTGGATTCCTCATCCTAACTATGTCGTCGTGGCGACTGAGATTGCCACCTTTCCTCTTATTTTTGGAGCTTGGAGAACAGCTTTAGTTTTTTCGGTTGCCAATGCTCTACTTTTACTGTATGTGCGAATTCCTGCGGAGGAGCAAGCATTACAAAAGCTGAAAAGTTAGTAATAAATATTCGCAAAATAACAAGCCTGCTTCCTTGTTATTCCATTACAATGAAGTTAATGGATTAAGCATAGTAAAGTAGAAACAATGTAAAGAGCCCCGTCTAGTTATTGAAATAGGAGATAGGGGCTTCTATATGATTAGCTGAACAGGGGAGGGGTAAGATGAGCATCTGGTTTCTGAGAAGAAAAAAGCGGAGAACAAAGGGGACGATCAATTGTTACGTAACAGAAAAAGCTAAAATAGAGAAGATGGAGACAGAGGTTATTGTCGAAAAAATAAAAGACGCATTAGAAAAATCAGTGAAAAAAGAGATTGTTTTTCTATGTGTTGGCACGGACCGCTCGACAGGAGATTCGCTTGGTCCTCTCGTTGGAACGATGCTAAAAGAAAAGACGATTCCATACGATGTTTATGGTACGTTAGAGCAGCCTGTTCACGCATTAAATTTAGAAGAGATGATACAGAACATTTACAAGAAGTACGAGAATCCGCTGATATTTGGTATTGATGCTTGTTTAGGGGAGAAACAGAGGGTAGGCCTTATTCTTTTTGAGGAGACGCCTTTTATTCCTGGGAAAGCTCTTAATAAAGGGTTTTCTGAAGTCGGAGATGTCCATTTACGAGCGATCGTAAATTATTTAGATCCACTGACACCCGCGCAAACCTTGAATAATACACGGCTTTATACGGTTATCAATCTTGCAAAAACAATAACAGATATCATTTGTCTGTCTATACAGAGTAAAAGAATAGAATAGGGGCGAAAAAGATGAAAGTTGGTTTAGTGGGGATTGGAAAACTAGGGAGAGCCATGATGGAGCATTGGTCTTTCAAAGGCCGGGCCGTTGGTATTTATCATCCGGAAAGAACAAAAGTGGAAACGTTTATTCAACATTATCCAAGCGGGTACATATTGAACGAGAAAGAACTTTCAACATTGGATATGATCATATTAGCTCTTCCGGCACAAGAGATTGTCCCGTTTCTAAATGAATGCATGGACAAAGGGATTCCATTAACCGAGACGCGGATTATCAACATGGCGACAACACTTTATACGAAAGAAGTGAAAAGCCAATTTCCTCACCTTTCTATTTGGGGAATGAAATTTATGGGGCATGCGAGAGATTTATTGGAACGGGGAGATGGTTTGTTTATTACAGAATCTCCTTTGCCAGCTGAAATAACTGAAGTATTTCATGACCTTGGAAGAATCAAGATAGATAGTGAAGAGAAACTATTGCAAGTAAATAAACTAGCCACTTATTATGCGGTGAAAGCGGCGTTAGAATTGGAGAGCCATTTTACAGAACAGGGATTGGCTGCTGACTACATCGAGAGAGCGCTTAGATCACTCGCTCCAGAAGTGATGCGTTCCTATAGTGAGGGGAAGCTTGGCCACTTTGGAAAAGAGATTGTCCGCGAATTGAAAACAGATCGTATAAGCAAATAAAAAAGTCAGACTGCTTCAGAAGGCAGTCTGACTTTTTTGGATAAGAGAAGGCGTTAGTGTGCCGTCTGGCGTATAGGTTTGGTCAGCGGATACTTCACTTGCTGTTACTAATCCAGCTGCTTTTCCTGCCTTCATTCATTCCCTGCAAATCCGTACAAAATAAGAGAGGATTCGACAGCGGCAACGATTGCCTGGGAAATTTCTTTGCTAACCACAGCTTGGTTGTAAAGCGCGCCGTGTGGTTTTACATGCTTTAATTAGGTTCCCTCTGCTTTGGGAAAGGATGCAAGTTCGTTGCCAAATTGAACAGTCACTGCTCCCCCACAGGGTGGCTTTATTAAAATCTTTTCTTTTTTCGAAGGTTTTGATTGGCGCATTCTTTCGCTCTTTATTTGAGTATAAAAGTGTTCAAAATATCCTGTCACTTTAGTAATCATAGAAATAGAAAGTTAGAGATCTGAGAGGGAAAGTTGATTTCTGATTGTTTGGATAAACAGATGATCTTATAACTGTGTCTCATCATTTAGATGGTAAAGAATATACTAAAAGAGAGATTTCACGGAGGTGAAAAAATGGCAGTCGTAAAACATAGGGCATCGGATATTGACTTGCTGGCAAGGCTGCTGAGGGCAGAAGCAGAAGGTGAAGGAACACAGGGGATGTTAATGGTGGGCAACGTTGGAATTAATAGAATTAGGGCAAACTGTTCTGATTTTAAGGGACTGCGCACGATTCCCCAAATGGTGTATCAGCCGCATGCTTTTGAGGCTGTACAGAAAGGATACTTTTATCAAAGACCACGGGAACGTGAGCGAAGGCTGGCTCGTCGGTCGGTTAATGGAGAAAGGATCTGGCCTTCAAAATATGCGTTATGGTACTTTAGACCAGAAGGAAACTGTCCGTCGACATGGTACGACCAGCCGCTTGTAGCACGTTACAAACTTCATTGTTTTTACCAGCCAACAGGTGAAGAGTGTGAAAATGTTTATAATATTTATTAAAAAATGGTAGCGTTTAAAGTTTTCTGTTATGCACCGGGGAGCTGTTCTTACAGCTCCTTATTTATGTAGAATTATGTCTGTTGTTAGCGTTTTTTTATTAAGATTTTGTAAATAAAAAGGCCTAAATGTATAAAACTCCTAACCCGTAAGCTATAATGTGTTTGATTTATATAAGTAGTAAAATGTTACTAGTTGAGGGCGAGGGAAAAGTTTTGTTTAGGCTTAAAACATTAAGCAACAAATTGTTCATTATTCTGTTGGCAACTTCGATTATTCCGTTATTGATTTTAAGCATCATTCTACTGTATAACACCGATCAGGCTTTTTCAGCGCTTACCCAGCAAAGCCAGCAATCCACTAAGCAATCAGTCGTCCAGAGTCTAGAACGATCTTCAACTGAATTGTTAGATTTAGCAAAAAAGTATAGTCATGATAAAGAACTCGTTCGTGCTTTTCAAACAAATAATCGGGAGCAGCTATTGGCAAAAATACGGCCGATCTTTGAACGCTTACAAGAAGAACACCATATTAGCGTATTTGAATTTGGCGAGACAGATGGGACCGTCTTTCTAAGAGGGCATAACCCTCAAAAATACGGAGATGACAAAAGTGAGCTTCCTGCTATCCAAGACGCCTTAGAAGGAAAAGGGGCAGCAGGGTTTGAATTCGGAAACAGTGGATTAGCAGTGAGAGCATTCATGCCTTTAGAAGCGAATAACAAGGTGATCGGAACACTGCAGATGGGGATTGATCAAGATTTTTTAAAGGGTTTGGCGGAGACCGTTCAAGGCGTGCAGCTTAACCTATACAATCCATCTGGTGAAGTCATGGTTTCTTCTACTCCAGAAAATGTTGGAAAACAACTGGATGATACAGCTGTTATCAATAAAGTGCTAACGGGCAAGGAAGCTTCTATTGAAAAGGGAGAGTTTTTACAAACATACATACCGATGTTTGATCCTACGAAAACGGAAGTCATTGGCATAGTGGAGATTTCACAAGATATTTCAGTTATCGTAAAAGCGGATCATAAGATGACGCTGTTAACCTTCATCGTTGGCGGGGTCACACTGTTGTGTTTGATTATTGCTTCGCTTTTATTTAGCCGTTCCATTTCGGAACCTATTAAAAAAGCAGCCTATTTTATGGACGAATTTGCGAGAGGCAAATTAAATACAATATTTGAAGGCAAAAAGAGGAATGATGAAATCGGGCTGTTAACAGAGTCGATTTTCATGATGCAGAATAATGTTAAAGAGATGGTAGAGCGAATTGCTGATACTTCAAAGATTGTTGCCAAACAAAGCAGTGTTCTAAAACAATCCTCTAACGAAATTAACGAAGGGAGCCAACAGATTGCCTCTACTATGAATGAGCTCTCAGCAGGTGTAGAGACACAAGCGGGCTCATCGTTAAAATTAGTAGAAAAAGTAGGAGTTTTTTCTAAAAACATTCAGGCTGCTTATGACCATGGAAAAGATATGTCGGCTACAACCGATCATGTATTAGATTTAACGAATAAAGGAAAGGCCTTAATGGATGCCTCAATTCAAGATATGAGCACGATGCATGAAATTGTGAAAGCATCGATGAATCAAGTGAAGGATTTAGACGAGCAAGCGAAGCACATTTCAGGAATGATAAAGGTGATTCGGGATATTGCAGAGCAGACAAACTTATTAGCACTCAATGCCGCGATTGAAGCAGCTAGAGCGGGAGAACATGGAACAGGCTTTGCTGTAGTCGCAGGAGAGGTTCGTAAGTTATCAGAGCAGGTGGCTGACTCGATTAGCGGTATTACGGAAATGGTGAATGGGATTCAACAAGGTTCGAGAGAGGTAACGGGATCCTTGCAATCGAGCTTTGAGAAAGTAGAAGCAGGCGCAGAACAAATTCAAATGACAGGTATGACTTTTGACGAAATAACAGGGACCATTTCAACTCTTGCTCAAAAGATTCGTGTGATTACCACACACTTAACCCAACTTAATGGAGAAACAGAAAGCATTGGATCAACGGTCGAGAGCATCGCTTTAATCTCTGAACAATCTGCTGCTGGTGTTGAAGAAACAGCTGCTGCAGCCCAAGAAGCAAATAGCTCCATGGAACAAGTTAAAAATTATGCAGAGAAGTTAGCGGACCTTTCTGAAGAACTAAACGATTTATTAGAACAATTCAATCTGTAGGAGATCATTCTGTAAAATTTTCTTCCTGCAAAAGACGAGGACGCTCCCAAAGCTAAGCTTTTGGGAGTGTTCTTTTTTAAGTTTTTTTGCTTTTTCCATATAATTGAATGATACTAGATTTGATATTAAACTTGATATAAATAGAATGAGGTTAGAGGGTGCGGGGGTGGATACGTGAAGAAAGAGATGAAATTATCAGTTCAGGAAGTGTTAGACCTTGACTATTTTCAACAGGCAGAAGTCGTAGCGGGAAAAAATGGCCGGCATCGGGCAGTAAAATGGGTGCATGTAATGGAGGTCTCTGACGTAAGCAACCTTCTCAACGGCGATGAGCTGATTCTTTCCACAGGGGTAGGGTGGAAAGCAGGAAAAGAAACGCTCTTATTGCTTGTACAGCAATTAATTGATTGTCAGGCAGCAGGGCTTTGTATCGAGCTGGGAAAATATATGAATGAAATTCCAATTGAAATCCTTCAGCTTGCCGACCGTCATGACTTTCCCATTATCGTCTTTTACGAGGAGGTTCGCTTTGTTGATATTACAGAAAGCGTTCATACCTTAATTATAAAAAAACAATATCAAATGATTGCTGATTTAGAAGACTACTCTCGTCGAATCAATGAAATATTGTTAGAAACAGCTCCAAGAGAGAAAGTACTGAAAATGATGCATCAACAAATTCAGCTGCCGGTCATTTATCTTCCGAGGGAGGGGCGTGCAGAGATTGTTTCAAATAAATCAACTAGAGAAGAGCAACAGCTTCTTGCTGATTTAAATCAAAATAAGCTAGAAAAAAATTGCCATATTGCCCGCCAGCCTATTCATATATGGAGTCAAAGCTTTGCGGAGTTAATCATTATCTCAGAGAGAGGAGAAATAACAGAATTTGAAACATTGATTTTAGACCGTACGACTACAGCGCTTGCGCAGGTTATTTTGCGAGAGTTATGGATTGAAGAAAGAAGAAAGGCAAAAGAGGCCGATTGGGTTCAAAAGTGGCTGCAGGGAGAGCATACGGAAGAGCAGATCAATCAGTTCCTAAAAGAAATAGAGCCAAAATTGAAACCGAAACGGGCAGTCGTCTTTCTGTTACAAGTGGATCAATCTGATATAGAAAACTCTGATTTAACCTATTTAAAGATGCTGCTTCGGTCTATTTTTCAAGAACAAGGATTTTTTCTTTTATCAACGATCTCTAAAAACGAAATCATTTTTATTTTGCTGGATAAAAGAAAAGAAGATACTTGTAAGCAACGAATCAAAGCAGCCATAAACCAGATTAAAAAGTCAGACTACGTTAAAAATTACTCTTCTTTGCCTGGAAAAATTAGTGCAGGAACGATTGTTGATAAATTGACTCACATAAAATCAAGTTATGAAAAAGCAACGATCGTAGCGACTATTAGGGAAAAGGTTTCCTGCGAAATGAAAAGTTATTTTTATGAAGATTTGCATATTTATAGATTGATTTATGCTGTCCATGAACAAGGGGTGCTTCAGGAATTTGTTTCGGACTATTTAAGCACTGTCCTCGCATATGATGAGTATCATCATGCTAAGTTGATGAGCACGTTAAAAACTTATTTAGCATGTAATGGTTCAAAAAAGGAAACGGCAGAACGGCTTTATATTGTAAGACAAACGCTCTATCATCGGCTCGAAAAACTATATGAATTACTAGGAGAGGACTTTATGGAACCGCCAAAACGGCAGGCGATTGAGTTTGCCGTTTCGGCATATGAGTATTTCAAGGCGATTGGCCAAGACTTTTCATAAACGACAAAAGGTAAGGAAATAAACTGTAATTGGCCAAAATGTAGAAAAAATTTTCTGAATATTTTACGATTTGTCTAATGAAAGGGTTCTCCAATGAAACTATAATGAAGCTATCAAACAGTTTAAATTAGTGCAGGAGGGTTTATGATGGTAGTGACAAAAGATGTGAAAACAGTGAAGAACTTTATTAATGGACAATGGACAGAGTCATCTAGTGAAAAGATAGAAGAGATCCCGAACCCGGCAACAGGTGAAGTGATTGCTAGACTAACTGTTTCTACAAAGGAAGATGTGGATCAGGCAGTAGCAGCAGCGGAGGAAGCGTTTCAATCATGGAAGAAGGTAGCAGTACCTCAGCGTGCTCGCATTTTATTTCGTTATCAGCAGTTGTTAGTGGAAAACTGGAAAGAACTCGCCGAAATTGTGACGCTTGAGAATGGAAAAAGCTATAACGAAGCCTACGGCGAAGTGCAGCGCGGCATTGAATGTGTCGAGTTTGCTGCGGGTGCGCCGACTTTAATGATGGGGAGCCAGCTTCCAGATATTTCTCCAGGCATTGAATCGGGCATGTACCGTTATCCTCTCGGAGTCGTCGGCGGCATCACGCCATTTAATTTTCCGATGATGGTTCCATGCTGGATGTTCCCGCTTGCTATTGCTTGTGGAAACACTTTTATCTTGAAGCCATCTGAACGTACGCCGCTTTTAGCGAATCGTTTGGCAGAGCTATTTAAAGAAGCTGGACTTCCTGATGGCGTGTTGAACATTGTTCACGGAGCCCACGACGTCGTCAATGGAATGTTGGAGCACAAAGATGTAAAAGCGATTTCCTTCGTAGGTTCTCAACCTGTTGCGGAATATATTTACAAAACGGCTGCTGCGAATGGCAAGAGAGTACAAGCGTTGGCAGGAGCTAAAAATCATTCTATCGTATTGCCGGATGCCGATTTAGAAAACGCAGCCGCTAACATTACGAGCGCTGCTTTCGGATCAGCTGGTGAACGCTGTATGGCAGCCTCTGTCGTAGTGGCTGTTGGAGATATTGCAGATCAATTAGTGAGCCTTCTTAAACAAAAAGCGGATGATATTAAAATGGGCAATGGCATGGAAAAGGAAGTGTTTCTTGGACCGGTTATCCGCGAAGCTCATAAGGAACGGACCATTGGCTATATTGACAGCGGTGAAAAAGAAGGGGCTGTGCTTGTCCGTGACGGCAGAAGAGAAGGGGAAAATGAAAAAGGTTATTTTGTCGGCCCGACGATCTTTGATCATGTGAAAACAAATATGAAAATTTGGCAGGATGAAATTTTTGCTCCAGTACTTTCTATTGTACGGGCTGAAAGCTTGCAAGAGGCGATTGAGATAACAAATGAATCCGAGTTTGCAAACGGGGCTTGCCTCTATACAGACAGTGCAAAAGCGATCCGGGAATTCCGTGAAGAAATTGATGCAGGAATGCTCGGCATTAATCTAGGTGTACCAGCTCCAATGGCATTTTTTCCGTTCTCAGGTTATAAAAACTCCTTCTATGGCGACCTTCATGCGAACGGTAAAGACGGCGTAGAGTTTTATACGCGCAAAAAGATGTTGACTGGCCGTTATTAAGAGAATCAAAAATGGAGGGGAACGATGATGCAGGTAACGAAAAAAGAGCAGGATCTGCAAAAAAGGGATGAGCGTTATGTTTGGCACGCGATGAGGGGATCAGCGCCAGCTGTCGGAAACATTATTGCACAGAAAGCAGAAGGGGCTTGGATAACAGATATAGACGGCAACAAGTATTTGGATGGGCTGTCAGGTCTTTGGTGCGTGAATACTGGCTACGGAAGAAAAGAACTGGCAGAAGCTGCTTATGAGCAACTGCTGGAAATGCCTTACTTTCCTTTAGCTCAAAGTCATATTCCTGCGATTAAGCTAGCCGAAAAGCTAAATGAATGGCTTGGCGGCGATTACGTTATCTTTTTCTCAAATAGCGGTTCAGAGGCAAACGAAACAGCTTTCAAAATCGTTCGCCAATATCATCAACAAAAGGGAGATCACAGCCGATACAAGTTTATTTCCCGCTATCGTGCTTATCACGGTAACTCAATGGGAGCTCTCTCGGCTACAGGCCAAGCTGAACGAAAATATAAGTATGAGCCGCTCGCTCCCGGATTCATTCACGTGAATCCGCCGGATATGTATCGCCGTCCTGATGATGAGCAGACGCTTGAGAGTGCAGAAGAAGTAGATCGAGTGATGACCTGGGAGTTAAGCCAAACAGTAGCAGCGATGATTATGGAGCCTATTATTACAGGAGGAGGCTGTCTGATTCCTCCACAAAACTACATGAAGAAAGTAAAAGAAATTTGTGAAAAACATGGAGCCCTCCTAATTTGTGATGAGGTCATCTGTGGCTTCGGCCGGACAGGCAAACCATTTGGATTTATGCATTATGATGTGAAGCCTGATATTATCACAATGGCGAAAGGGATTACGAGCGCCTACCTTCCATTGTCAGCGACAGCTGTCAAAAGGGAGATTTACGAAGCTTATTGCGGCAATGATCAATACGACCGGCTTCGTCATGTCAATACATTCGGGGGAAATCCAGCAGCTTGCGCTTTAGCGTTGAAAAATTTAGAAATTTACGAAAATGAAAAGCTGATTGAGCGTTCACAGCAGCTTGGAGAGCGTATGCTCAAAGAATTGGAAGAGCTAAAAAGCCTCCCATTTGTTGGGGACATCCGTGGAAAAGGTCTGTTGATTGGCATTGAACTAGTAGAAGACAAACAGACGAAGAAGCCGGCAAAGGCTGAATTAATCAATAAAGTGATCGGCCTTTGTAAGGAGAAAAAACTGATTATCGGCAAGAATGGTGACACCGTAGCTGGTTACAATAATATACTACAGCTTGCACCTCCATTGAGCATTACAGAAGAAGACTTTACCTTTATCGTACAAACATTAAAAGAGTGTCTAAGCTCTATATAATTTGAAATTAAGAGACTGCTTTGGAAATACTAGGGCAGTCTTTTTCTCGTTTCGTTAAAAGGGGTTTCTTAAAATGAAGAGAACTATTTAACTTAGGACAAACAGAGTGATAGGGCTAATAATTCAAGGAGGATCCGGAATGAAGATTGAAGAGTATCTGATTAAAGAATCTGCATGTATTCCTTGGCCGACAACTTTTGAAGAACTTGTTATGGCTGCAATTAAATCAAGCTGCAAATGGTTTATATTATATACTTCTGAAAATATTATAGGATGCGTAAGGAGAGAGGCAATAGCTGAAAAAATTGAAAACTTTGGCTTAGCGGCAATGAAAGCGATATCAATCGAAGATGTAGTGATAGAAGCTTCAGTTTCATATAGCGGAGATCAAAATCAACTCATGTACGAAGAGAATAAAATAGTAGTCATTAAGGATAAAAACAATGAGATTCAAGGTGTGCTTGATTGGGAGCTTGATGATAACTTACGTAATGTCATGACGGGCGATGAATGGCTTATGAAAGAGTTCCAAACTGTCTTTGATGAATACTATAGGAGTGTTCTCGTCACAGATGAAAAAGGAAAAGTTATTCGTGTAACATCGGAGGATGACCAGCAATACCTGGGGAAAAATGTGTTTGATCTGGAGAAAAGAAAAATCTTTTATCCATCCATTACAGCCAAGGTCTTTAAATCAGGAAAGAGAGAGAATGGATTGCAATATACAAACACAGGTGAGATTTTTGATATAGAATCCATTCCCGTTAAAAATGAGCAAGGCAAAATTGTCCGAGTTGTCTCTATAACAAAAAATTCTTCAGAGGTAAATCAACTCAAAAACAGACTAGAAGAGTCAAGGCTTTTATTGGATAACTACCAAAGAGAGGTAGCGCGAATTCAGCAAGAGAAATATGAAGATAAACCTTTTATTTATACGAGTAAAAAAATGGAAGATTTATTTGAACTTATCAAGTCAGTGGCAGCGGTCGATGCCTCAGTTCTTGTTTTAGGTGAAACAGGCGTAGGAAAACAAATGGTGGCTAATCAAATTCATTTATTAAGTGATAGAAATGACAAGCCATTTATCACGATCAATTGCGGAGCTATACCGGAGAATTTATTAGAATCTGAACTCTTTGGATATGAAGAAGGTGCTTTCTCAGGTACAAGAAAAGGAGGAAAGTTGGGGATTTTTGAGATTGCTAATAACGGCACTCTTTTTTTAGATGAAATTGGAGAAATGTCTCTGGCTCTACAAGTAAAGTTGTTGCGAGTTTTACAGGAGAAAGTGATTATGAAAGTAGGAGGAACAAAAGAAAAAAAGATAGATGTAAGAATTATCACGGCTACAAACAAGGATCTCAGCCAAATGGTCAAAGCAGGCACTTTTCGTGAAGACCTCTATTACCGTATTAACGTAGTACCTATTCATATTCCCAGCCTTAGAGAGAGAAGAGAGGACATACAAGCGCTTGCTTTTCATTTTCTTCAAAAATTTAATCTGAAATACAAAAAAAATGTCAACTTTGGCTCCCTGCAACTAGAGCAACTATTAAGTTATTCTTGGCCAGGGAATGTTAGAGAGTTGGAAAATGTAGTAGAAAGATTTGTAGTAATGGAAAAATCCATTTTCTTTAGAGAGAAGGAAGCAGCCCCCATATCCCTTGCGAGTATTGAAAAAGGAGAAGAGGAAGTGGCTAATCTATTTGAGTTTTTAGAAAGCGTTGAAAAGCAGCTTTTGCTGAAAACGATGAGGAAATGCAACACGACAAGAGAGATGGCGAAGTCCCTTGGAGTCAATCAGTCTACTATTGTACGAAAACTCCAAAAGTATAAATTAATAAAAGAGTCCTAACGAGATAGAAGAAGGTTAATACGTTAAATATCTTAAAAATAATTGTCTAGATGCACATGAACATCTCTTTTTGATGCAGGATGCCATCAAGATAAACAAATATTTCTGAAAATTGTTGATATAACAGTACTCCTGCCAACAAAATGTTTGGCATCATTCTTGCTATATATTAAACAAGCTATACATAGCAAATTAATATTTAGGGAGGCATCAATGTGAAAAAAGTTGTTGTTTTAGGTGCGGCAGGCACAATTGGTCGAGTGATTGTAAGGGACTTAGTTGAGAGCGGCGTGGAGGTAGTTGCGGCGGATTTAGATATGAATAAATTAGAGGAATTAAAAAGCTGGGTAAATAATAAAATTTCGGTTGTTTCCTTAAACATTAAAGATGAACAACGAGCACAGGAGGTTCTCAGCCAAGGCGCAGTATGTGTAAACGCATCTAATTACATTTTTAATTTGGATGTTATGAAAGCTGCTGCGGCTGCAGGAGTGAGTGTACTTGATTTAGGAGGTCTTTTCAAACGTACCAATGAACAGCTAAAACTAGATGCAGAAATGAAGGCTGCGGGTATTTTATCAATTGTTGGAATGGGGTCTGATCCTGGTACTTCTAACATTTTCAGCCGTTATGGTGTGGAAATGCTGGATGAAGCGGAAGAAATCCATATTCGTTACGGATCAACCACTTCAGGGGTTACCTTTGCTTTTGCCGTTGATACGATTATTGATGAAGCTATAAAGAATGCCTTAGTTGTAAAAGATGGAAAACTGCTTGAGATTCCACCGTTGGCGGATGAAGAATACACAGTTTTTCATGAAGACATTGGTATTCAAAAAACATATTCCATCATTCATTCTGAATTAGCAACATTGCCAACCAGCTTTCCTAGCGTTAAACAGATAACATACAAAGATACTTGGGATCCGGAAACGATTGAAAAAATAAAAACCTTAACCTCTTTAGGGCTTTTAGAAACAGATCCTGTAGAAATTGCAGGCAATAGCGTTTCACCTAGACGCCAAACGGTATCATTGCTGCAAACAGTGTTAGCTAAAAAGGAAGAACCTATCTGGGGGAAAGATGCCTTGTTAGTAGAAGTAAAAGGAATGAAGAATGGCAATAAAACATCTATCAAGTTAGAGTTAGTAACAGATTACCAGCCGAAATGGAATGTCAGCGCCACTCAGTACGCGACAGCTATTCCAGCATCTATCGTTGCTCAAATGCTTCTGAATGGTGAAGTGACAGAGAAAGGGGTTAAACCGCCAGAGAAATGCATTGATCCGAAAAAGTTTTTAGCTTATCTACGTGAGAAAAGTGTTGAAGTAAACATTACGCATAGTGAAACTAAAAAAGATCAAGCTATTTTTGTATAAAGCCTAAAGTAAGTATTTGTCAATAAAACACAGAATATTAAAATTTTATTTATCTTTCATGAAAATGAAACTAATAGTCTAAGTAAAAAACTACGTGATGAGAGGTAAAAACTATGAGTGTAACTGGAAATGTATTAAATAAAGTACGGGTAGGAATCGATACGGGCGGAACCTTTACGGACTGTGTTTTATGGCAGAATGAAAAGCAGCCAATAGTTGTTAAGGTGCCTTCCACACCGCAAAACCCGGCGGAAGCCATTATAAACGGCTTACAACGTCTTTGTGACCTTGCAGGAATTCCGGTCGAGGAAGTCGACCTTCTTGCCCATGGGACCACAGTGGCTACAAACGCCATGCTACAGGAGCAATGGGCTAAAGTCGGCCTTATTACGACTAAAGGTTTTCGGGATACATTAGAAATTGGCACACAAATGCGGCCTGAGCTTTATCAGCTTCAGCAGAAAAAAACGGCGCCAATTGTACCGCGTCATTTGCGAATGGAAGTAACAGAGCGGATTGATCCCCAAGGAAAAGTAGTCGACGAGCTGAATAAGGAAGAGGTCTATGAAGCATTAAAGAAACTCCTTTCTGAGGATATTGAAAGTCTTGCGGTTTCTTTTCTGTTCTCTTATGCCAATTCAGAGCATGAGGCACTGGTTCGAGAGGCAGCGGCGGAGCTTGATCCGGAATTGTATGTGTGCATTTCTTCAGAAGTCAGCCCTGAGTTTCGTGAATACCCACGGACATCCACAACTGTAATCAACGGGGCGCTGGCTCCTGTTGTACGCCGTTATATCCGGTATTTACGTGAGGAACTACAATCAAGAGGCATTGGAGAAAAATTGAATATCATGCAGTCAAATGGAGGAATCGTCTCAGGAAAAGAAGCGGAGGTTTCCTCGCATAATCTCATCCTTAGCGGACCTGCCGGTGGAGCAGTGGCAGCGGCTGAGATTGCCCGCAAGGCTAATTTCCCTAATGCCTTAACTTTTGACATGGGAGGTACGAGTTCGGATATTGGCATTATTATTGATGGGAAACCGCAAGTTGTTCAAGGCACTTCGGTAAATGACGTTTATCCATTGCAAGTGCCAACTGTTGACATCCACACGATTGGAGCGGGTGGAGGCAGCATCGGATGGAAAGATAAAGGCGGAGCATTGAAAGTGGGGCCTAAAAGTGCAGGCGCTGTGCCAGGACCTGCTTGTTATGGAAAAGGGGGAACGGAGCCGACAGTAACAGATGCAAACCTCTTTCTTGGCCGCCTTGATCCAGAAAACTATCTAGGTGGCGAATTTACAGTTTACCCTGAAAAGTCCTATGCAGCATTAGAAAAACTCGCAAAGGAATTGGACCTTGATGTGGAACGTGTCGCTTCCGGAATATTGGAGGTTGCCAACGCTAGCATGGCTGGAGCGCTTCGTGTTGTATCTAGCCGCCGGGGATATGACCCGCGGGACTTCGCACTGATTGCCTTTGGCGGAGCGGGTCCACTGCATGCCACTGCATTAGCAAGAGAACTAGGCATTAAAACCGTCATTATTCCTTCTTCAGCAGGTGTACTATGTGCACAGGGATTGCTTTTAAGTGATATGCGGCATGATTTTACCCATACAGAAGTTGTGGCTCTTGACATCGCTGATTCAGCGAGCTTGGAGAGAAGCTTTGTGGAGTTAGGCGAGCGGGGGGCTGCACGTCTAAAGGGAGAAGGAGTACCGTCTGAGTGCATACATTTGAAGCGGTCATTGGATCTTCGTTATAAAGGGCAGGAATATTATTTGAACGTCCCGGTTGAGGGAGAGGTCACAAGGGAGTTGCTTCAGGAAGCAGCTGGCAGCTTTCATGAAGTTCACAAGAACACATATGGCCATGCTGCAGAAAATGAGCCTGTAGAAGTTGTAAATTTAAGATTATCGGCGATTGGAGAAATTGAGCGTTTAGACGACGAACAAGTGGTAAAGCAAGAAGTTGGTCTAAATGCGAACACGCCTATTAATCATCGCTCAGTATACTTTAATGAGTACGGATGGATGGATACACCAATTTATCATCGCGGCGGTTTTAGCTTAGATACTGAAATTGCAGGACCAGCCATTATTGTTCAAATGGATACGACAATGATTGTAGAGCCACAGCAAACTGTTAGAGTAGACGAGCAAGGAAACTTGATTGTGTCATTGGAGGGGAGAGCATGAGAAAACAATCGCAGCTGTCAATAGAGAAACCAGAAACAGAATCAAAAATCGATGCTATTACATTAGAGGTAGTCTATAGCGGCCTGCTCGCCGCCGCCGATGAGATGAGTGGCGTGCTTGGAAGAAGTGCCTATTCACCCATTATTAGAGAGATGATTGATTACTCTTGTGGGATTTTTGATAATAAGGGCAATCTGATTGCACAAGCAGAAAACATTCCAGCTCACCTAGGTTCAATGGGCACGGCCTTGCGGGATCTTTTCAATGATTTTCCTCTAGATACGTTTCAGCCTGGAGATGCGTTTTTAGTTAATGATCCATATCGCGGTGGACAACATACGCCGGATTTGCATGTGTTTACGCCAGCATTCCTTGAAGGACAGTTGATTGGAATATGCGGTACGATTGCTCACCATGCAGATATGGGAGGAAAAAACCCAGGTACTGAAGGCTTTGATAACAAATCTATATTTGAAGAGGGCTTACGTATTCCTCCTGTAAAACTGGCGACAGCAGAACAAATTAATGAAGCTGTTACAACCATTATTGCTGGCAATGTTCGCGAGCCCAGAGCCACGATGGGGGATTTGCGTGCTCAAATTGCTGCATGCCGTTATGGAGAAGGGCGTCTGAAGGAGTTAGCGAACCGTTATGGAGTGGACACTTTACTAGAAGTGATGAAGAAGTCGATGGATTATTCTGAATTGCGTATGCGGACAGAGTTAGCCGCGATGAAGGATACGGAGGCAACGGCTAGTGGATGGCTTGATGACGATGGCGTTGGCGGTCCTCCTGTCGAAATACGCATCAAAGTGATGAAGAGAGGACGGGATATTGAGGTTGACTTTACAGGTACTGGTCCGCAAATGGAGGGAGGAATGAACGTTCCGCCAGCTGCAGCTACTTCAGCTGTATTGTATGCCATAAAGTGTGTAGTCGATCCATCAACACCACAAAATCAAGGATGCTTCCGTCCTATAAAAGTACGGCTGCCTGAAGGCAGTATTGTTAATCCACACTTTCCTGCAGCTGTTAGTCTGCGTCATCTTGCTGTTCAACGAATAGCTGATACTATTTTACGCGCCCTTTCTGAGTTGTATCCAGAGCGTACAGCGGCCGGAACATTTGTTGGATTCTCCAGCTTAGCCATTGATAGCTGGCATCCTATTCATGGGAACCCAAGAGTCATACAGGACGATCTCGGAGGAGGGATGGGAGCCCATCCAAATGGAGATGGCATTGATGCAGTCGATACTCATTGCGGGAACGTGGCAATCTTACCGGCAGAGGTATGCGAGTTATCTTATCAAATTCGCGTTCGGTCGACCGAGTTGATTCCGGATTCAGGCGGTCCAGGTACATGGCGAGGGGGACTTGGGATTAAAAGAGAGTACGAGATACTTGAGCAGGAGCATCAAGGATTAGTATATACAGAACAGTCTAATCCAGACTTCGCTCCTTGGGGATTAAAGGGTGGAAAAGCAGGTTCGTCTGCTAAGATCAGGCACGTTAGAAAAGATGGCCAAGAGGTTGAAATGCGAAAAGGATATTTTCAAGCTCAGCCAGGAGATCGTATTATCATAGAAACATCTGGCGGAGGAGGATATGGATATCCGGTACTGCGCGATGTACAAAGAACGATTAAAGATGTTCGAGAAGGAAAAATAAGTCTTGAAGCTGCAGAGAAGGTTTATGGAGTAGTGATTAAAGACGGCTGTATTGATGTGGAGGCAACTATATTAAAACAATCCAAATAAAAAGCATTGCAGTAGGAGGGGGTTAGGGGAATGGAGGATAGGTTGAAAGTTGAGAAAGAAGTCAATCAAGGAGCAGATGAAATCGAGAAATTTGGATATAAACAGGAGCTCCAGCGTTCATTGACATTTTGGGATTTGTTAATCTACGGGTTGTCTTTAATGGTGCCGATCGCTCCGTTTGCTATCTATGGATATGTAGCTCAAGCTTCAAATGGAATGGTTTCTCTTGCCTACTTAATTGGAATGGTCGGGATGATTTTTACCGCTCTAAGTTACGCACGGATGTCAGAGGCTTTTCCGATTGCCGGATCTGTCTATTCTTATGCACAGCGAGGAATTAACGACTTTATTGGTTTTCTGGCTGGATGGATTATCCTGCTTGACTATATTTTTGTGCCTACACTCATATATTTAGTTGCAGCAGCAGCTCTTGAAGGCATTTTGCCGGGAGTTCCTACTACTGCTTGGTTGGTCCTTTTCATTGGGAGTAACACTGTTCTTAACATAGTGGGGGTAAAAGTCACTGCCAAAGCCATAAAGGTTATCACCTATCTCATACTTATCGTTTTAGCTGTATTTGTAGTATCTGGTATTTTCGCTATTATGAACGGAGTAAATGGGGCTGAGTTTTCGTTCAAACCATTATTTGATTCTAGTAGTTTCAGTATAGAAATGGTAATGAGTGCAGTTTCAATTGCAGTATTAAGCTTTTTAGGGTTTGATGCCGTTTCGACAATGGCAGAGGAATCAAAAGGAGAAAATAAAGTCATTGGAAAAGCGATTATTTTCTCTTTATTGGCAGTAGGAGTTCTCTTTGTTGTTCAAACGTGGATCGCAGCGCTTATTTATCCTGATTATCAGAGCTTTAGCAACATAGATACTGCTTTTTATGAAATTGCTGAGATCGCTGGAGGTCCATGGTTAAAGTGGATTACTGCCTTGGCAATAGCGATTGCTTTCGGAGTGGCGGACGCCTTAGTGTTCCAAGCGGCAATATCTAGACTGTTGTTCAGTATGGCCAGAGATAAAAAATTGCCTTCAGTCTTGGCTAAGGTACATCCGAAATATAAGACGCCTTATATAAGTACCATTCTTGTAGCCGTAATTTCGTTGGCTGTTGCCACTCTTTTCTCATCCCAAATGGGCAGCTTAACCTCTATAGTAAACTTTGGAGCTTTAACAGGATTTATCTTGTTACACATTTCAGTGATCAACTATTACATCCGCCATAGAAAAAGTCGTGATTATCTGAATCATCTTTTTTTTCCGATCATCGGCTTAATTATTATCGGGTATGTATGGTACAGTTTAGCAGCGTTAGCTAAGCTGCTCGGTATAGCTTGGATTGTTATAGGAATGGGCTACATGTTTTATTTAAAATGGAAGAACAATAACTGATCTCAACATTTTCTATGTGCGAGACATATCTTTTAAATTGAACGAAACGATTAGTAATAAAATAGCTTACAAGAATTCAAGGAGGAGCAGAGTATGGGTGCTAACTCAGCATATACAATTTATTCTGAACCAATGTATATCGATGGTCAATGGAAAGACAGTGGCAGTGGCAAAACCCGCCAGATTATTAATCCGGCTACAGAAGAAGTAATTGCTGTAGTTTCAGAGGGCGATGCAGAAGATGCAAAGCAAGCAATTGAAGCAGCTAGGAGAGCATTTTATGAAGACGGCTGGCAGGACAGCTCAGCAAGAGAGCGAGCTGTCCTCCTGACTCGCATCGCCGATAAGCTAGAGGAGCGTTTGGAAGAGATAGCGGTAGTAGAGACTTTAAACAATGGAAAGACACTGCGTGAAGCGCGCCATGACGTGTTGGATGCTGCTGACCAATTTCGTTATTACGCAGGACTAGCGACAAAACCGCACGGGCAGATATATGATGTTCCAGATCACATGCAGGCTATGGTCATCGCTGAACCTGTAGGGGTGGTTAGTCAAATTGTTCCATGGAATTATCCATTGGTAATGGCAACACAAAAAATGGCTCCTGCTCTGGCAGCTGGCTGTACGGTAGTCATTAAGCCAGCTGAACAAACACCACTTTCCGTTATCAAATTGTTTGAAATTATCGGTGAAGCAGGGTTTCCCCCTGGAGTGGTAAATCTCGTACTTGGGGCGGGGCAAACAGTGGGAGAAGAACTGGCCAGTAATCCATCGGTAGATAAAGTCTCTTTTACGGGCGGATCAAAAACCGGAAAACTTATTATGAAAGCCGCGGCTGATTCTATAAAAAAGATTGGTCTTGAATTAGGAGGAAAGTCACCTAATATCGTCTTTGCTGATGCAGACTTTGAGACAGCGCTTGATTATGCCTTATATGCTATATTCGCCAACCAGGGGCAGGTTTGTTCTGCAGGATCTCGATTATTACTAGATGAAGCACTTTACGATCGGTTTGTTCCCGCTTTGGTGAAAAAGGCGCAAGATATAAGGGTTGGATCTGGAAAAGAACCAGAAACAGTTATGGGGCCATTAATTACAGAAGAGCATCTACAACGAGTATTAGAATACATTGAAATTGGAAAACAAGAGGGAGCGACTCTATTATGTGGAGGGAACCGTATTAATAGAAGAGGGTACTTCCTTGAACCTACCATTTTTACTGACACGACTCCAGACATGCGTATTGTCAAGGAAGAAATTTTCGGACCAGTCCTCGTGATCCAGACGTTTAAAACGGAAGAAGAAGCAGTTAAACTGGCGAATGATACACCATATGGTTTAGCGGGAGCTGTATTTACATCCGATGCTGCCAGAGCTATGCGAGTTATACGCAAGCTCCGTGCTGGGATCACTTGGATTAATACTTATCATGCAACTTATAATGAAGCACCTTGGGGAGGATATAAACAAAGCGGAATAGGAAGAGAATTAGGGACTTATGGATTCTCCGAATATTTGGAAGTGAAACAGGTCAATATCAATCTTGATGTGAAGCCAAGTGGCTGGATCAATGGAAACTAACGATGAACTCACTTGCCTCTAAGGAAAATAAATAGTTTGTTACCTACAGGAAGGCTATATGGCAGTTGTCGCATTGAATACAATGGGAACGATGAGCATAGCCGTAAGAAAGAGCTTAGTGGAAAGTGAAATAGAAATTATTTTAGGAGATACAAGCATATAGGAATAACCTGTCATAACATCTGCCATTGAGCAGATGTTTTTAACAGAGTAAGGAATAATTAGTGAATGTTGTTGGGGAGAAAGCTGAATTAAGCAAACAGGATGCTACTAAAGCATTGAATGTGTTATTTGAAACGATTTCTAATAAGCTTGCTAAGGAAGAAAAAACCCAGTTGTTGGGCTTGGAACGTTTGAGGTCCGTGGACGTGCAGCCCGAACAGGCCGCAACCCACAAACTGGAGAAGAGATACGGGTTGCTGCTCCTAAAGTTCCTGCTTTTAAACCAGGCAAAGAGCTAAAAGAAGCTGTTAAGTAAGCTGTATCTATGGCTGTCTTAAAAAAGGTTCTAAGGATTACTCCTTAGAGCTGATCTTCATTCACTTACGGTGATTAGTTAGTCTATGTTGTGATTTATTTGCTGTACACAATTTGTTCCGAAACATAGAAGGGGTCTTAGGAAAAATTTTTATTCCATATTTCGTAGAACTTGTTATTCGATTGGACCATAATAAATAGCAGATCCTTTTTGCTCGTGTAAGACACACGAATTATAAGGAGAAAAAACTGATTATCGGCAAGAATGGTGACACCGTAGCTGGTTACAATAATATACTACAGCTCGCACCTCCATTGAGCATTACAGAAGAAGACTTTAACTTTATCGTACAAACAGTAAAAGAGTGCCTGCGTTCGCTGTAAGCACGCAAGAAGGCTGTGTTGGAGATGCCAACACAGCCTTTTTTGATGAAAGAAGATTGGAGGTCTTTTTTAACAATTTAGACAATTGTTATGGTACACTAATGAGAGAATTCCTCGAAATTCATATCGCTAAGAACTGAATGAGAAGCGCAAAAACAGCGTTTAATGAAAGTTTGCAGCTTTTGGAGGCAGAAAAATGAAAAATGAGCTTCAACTTCTAGGAAAGAAAATTATCGAAAAGAAAGTTCAACTCGCTGAAGAGATACATAATGAAAGGCTGAAGGGAATAAGTGCAAGAGAGAAAGAACAATTAGCCGTTGTGGAAGCGGGAATTTTGGAAATGAGAGCTGAATTCATTCATTTGTTTGGTGAAGCTCTTCTTAAACATGCTAATGAAGAGTTTGTACATGAAAGTATCGCCAAATGGGGAAAAGAAACAGGCGAAGCAATTTTTCAGCTAGGTGTTCCGCTTGATGAGGCGTTAAAGGATACCCGGTTTTATCGGATGTTTATCTGGAAGGCGATCAGAGAAGAAGTGAAAAAAACTGAGATGACGATAGATACTGTTTTCGATGCCAGTTCTATCATCGACGCTCTCTTGGACGAAGCGGTTTACTACTTCAGTTTAACGTTTGTGGAATTTCATGAGCGCATGCTAAATGAAGCCAAAAAGGCCTTCATCGAAGTATCAGCACCTGTTGTTCCTGTAACGAAAGAGATTGCCATTCTTCCATTGATTGGAAATGTTGATGCAGAGCGTGCGCAGTTCTTAATGGAGACTACATTAACTTCAGCAAAAAAATTACAACTATCTCACCTCATATTAGACTTATCGGGCGTTCTAACTGTCGATACGATGGTGGCCGATCAGATTTTTAAAGTGGTCAACGCTTTAAAGCTTCTCGGGGTAGAAACAATCATAACCGGTATACAGCCAGAAATTTCTCATACACTCGTGTCAATTGGAATTGATTTCAAATCTATTCAAACAAAAGCAACGCTGCAGCAAGCGTTGGAGGATTTATACGATTGATGTTTAACTATCCAAGCTAGCTTGAAAATAAAGGGGAGCAACAGCGGAGGAGGGAGTGTATGGGACAAGAGCAGCCAATATGGAAATATGCTTTTACATGCGTGATGGTAACGATTAGTACGCTTGGATTTGGCCGCATGTCTTATGGCATTTTAATGCCGTTTATGAAAGAGGACTTGGCACTTACATACGAACAAGCGGGCGTACTTGGTACAGCCACCTCGGTGGGATATTTAGGCCTCGTCCTGTTTGCTGGTATTATGGCAGCGAGATGGGGATCAAAACGATTAGTCGTCATTGGCACATTGCTTGTTGCCGCGGGTCTATTTTACTTATCTTTTGTACAAAGTTTTCTTTCTTGCATGCTGGGGATGATTCTTCTTGGTATCGGCACCGCTTTTACGTATACTCCGCTTGTTAATATCGTCGTCGGCTGGTTTCCAAAACAGCGCGGAATGATGATTGGCTTTCTCGTCAGTGGCCTTGGATTAGGTACATTGATTTCAAGCGCATTGATTCCATTTTTTACTGATTGGTTTTCTTTAAACGGCTGGCGCTATCTCTGGGTTGTATATGGAGCACTCTCCTTATTGTCTGCCCTTACCGCCCATTTAGTGCTGCATGATCCGCCCGTTCCTGCCCGCAAAAATATGGAGGAGCGAGAATCATTATTTCAAGAAGTTTATTTGCATAAACGAGTCCTGCTTGTCGCCCTTATCTATGGGCTGATCGGCTTCGCCTACTTAATCCCTCAAAGCTTCTTATTCAGCTTTATGTTAGAGTCCCACATCACACGTTATGCAGCTGGACAAATTATGGCGTTTGGAGGCTTGTTGTCTATTTTCAGCGGACCGCTGTGGGGGACTATTTCAGACCGGATTGGCCGGAAGAAGTCCTTGCTGATTACCCTTTTTATTGGAGCCATTTCAATGGCTATACCTATTGTATTCCCGGTGAATGCAGGGTTTATCGCTAGCCAGCTTCTTTGGGGAATCACGGTCGTTGGCATGCTGTCACTCATTCAAGCTTTATCGACAGAGCAAATTCATCCATCCTATGCCCCTATTGCCTTAGGGTATGTGACGGTATACTTTGCTTCTGGACAATTGCTTGGACCGGGCCTTGGAGGATGGATGATTGACCACGTTGGTGGAATCCCTTCCTCTTTTATGCTTTGTAGTCTTTTGTTGCTTTTAGCTTTCGGCCTATCGACACAGCTGCACAAGCAAGCGGCAGCAGAGCAGTTAGTATTGCAAAAGGAACATCATACGACGGACGGTTAAATAAGAAAAAATGTGAAACATAACTAGAGGTGGATAGAGAAACCCGCGCAGCAGTCTCTTTTTCTGCCTTTTGACCTAATTCAATATAGAGCAAAAGGTATGTAGAGTTCTAGCAGGAATGTTTCTCTTTTTGTCGAAATATATGAAGAACAAAGGAGGAAGCAAAAATGGAAACATTAACAGAAAGAGAACAAGTCATCCTTGCTTATTATGTTCAATATTATCTTGGGAATGATCCCAACCATATAGCTGAACTTCATAAACTAATGATGGAGGGAATGCCTTCTTATCCAGCACGAATGGAGCAGTTAACAAAAGAAGGGCTGCTCAATGGTACAGAGGTTATTCCTTCGGCTCCAATAGAGAACGGCGGAGACAAAATCACGCAGCCGATGATTACGAACAAGGGCATACTTTATATTGACAATATTTTAAATATCCAGTCTTACGCGGTTGAAGGGAATAAGCTATCTTATATAAAGAATAGTTTATTAACGAATAACCTGCAGTTGTCCGTTGATGCTATTTCTGCCTATGTTAAAACAGCAGTTGGCATTGAATAAACAGCAGTAAGAAAGCTTTTCGAAAAGTGAGTGAATCAGCTCATTTTAGAAGAGCTTTTTTTATGTCCAAAATGATTATTTGTTCTGTGCGTTTTTTGGTGGAATGCCGTCTTTTTATTTAGAAGGAATAGGAAAGAGTAAGCAGAGAATTTGCGCGTTATGTTCTTATGTGTAAAATGAGGGTAGAAAAAAAGGGGGAAGATACTAAGGAAGCCCAAGAACGAGAGGTACGATAATGAAAAAAGAAAAAGTAGATGAATCCAAATACATTCAACAGCACTTAGCAAATGAACGAACTTTTCTTGCATGGCTGCGCACGGGTATTGCTGTGGTGGGGATCGGTTTTTTAGCGGTAACGCTGCATTTTAATTACGGGTCAAAGGTTAGTGAAGTAACGGACAAAATCTCCTTGCTGATGATGATCTTTGCTCTGATTGTCGGTCTTTCCATTTTAGTTACGGGGGCGATTAGCTATTTTGTGAAGCGAAGAGAAATCAATGAAACGTCTTTTCGATCATCGGCTATCATGATTGCAGTTGTCACGATCGCTGTCAGTGTATTGGTCTTACTGCTGGGAGTTTATTTTATCTTAGTGTTATAAGAGATTGTTAGAAGAAAACCTTCCAAAAAAATATTGACTGGGCAATGAATTTGATTTAATATACACAAGGGGGTATGTTAGATTTATAGCCAATATGCCTTGGACATCTATTTGATTTAGTTGGAGGGAACTATGTTTATTCTTTTAGGCGTGATCGTACTGTTGATATTGCCTATGTTATATAAGCGTTACGTACCGGTTGTCGGAACAGAAGAGATTCAGGGGTGCCATAATAACGAGAATGTCTCATTGGTTGATGTTCGCGATTTTCATGAAGCCAGCCGAAATCCGGTTTCGTCTGCCGTTCATATTCCTTTGCCTTACTTGGCGAGACAGCATAACGAAATTTCTAATAAAGAAGTCATTGTGATCGTATCCGATAAAGTACTGCTTAATTTAAGCGTCCGTCAGTTAAAAAAATACGGCTTTGACGTAAAAGGGTACTGTTGCAAAAAGAATACCATTTACTCACCGTTATCAATATAAAATAACTTATATTGAAAGGGTTCTTTGACTGCTGGGATGCATAATCGATAAATTTAAATAGAAAAAAGATAAAGCAGGCTCATTGTGCTAATGAGCCTGCTTTATTATTTTTTAAACGAATGGTTTGAGAAATAGAAGGGATAGGGGTGTTTAAAGATGGCCGATCTTTATACGAGCGATAGGAGATGAGTTCCCCATTCTGATTAGTGACATCCAGTTGCAGGAGATAAGAACCCCTTTTCTCCATGTAGTAGGAGACCTCCTTATCCTCTAATGTATAGAAGATGAACGTTGTTCCTAGCCATGTTGTAGCCGCCATTTTCGTGTCAGGATGGGTTGAAATATACTCATCTAGTTTAGCGATAGAGGTAGAAGGCGGATTAGCCAACTCTATTGCTTTTTCTTTCACATAATCTGCCGCCTGGCTAAACGTATCCTTCACTTTTTCAACCAATTTATTTTTTTTCATATGCGATAACCTCCTCACTTTTTATCCTTATTCCCGTTTTCCTAATAGATTATCAGAAAAATTTTTCTGTTTATTTATTGAATCGAAGTATTTGCTGAAATTCAACGCTAACATGTCAAAATTATAGGCTCTATCTGAAGTGAGAGGTCTTTTTTAATCATTTAAAATGTTTTGTAGAAAACGCTTTCGGTTAATTGTTCTCAAAAATAGATTATTTAAATCCAAACAATATATTGTTTGGATTAATTCTTGAATCATACAATAACTAGCAAGAGGACACCCAATATTTTTAATGGCTGCTTGAAATAATTTAGCTAAAAAGAAAATAAAATACTAAACAGCAGAAAGGATGAAGGGGACCATGCTCCCGCAAAAACAAGGACTTTATGATCCAACCTTTGAACGTGGTGCGTGCGGCACCGGATTTGTTGCCCGTGTTAAAGGAGCAGCTTCCCGCAGTGTTGTTAAACAAGGTTTATCTGAATCATCGTGGCGGCCAGGGAAGTGATCTGCTTACAGGAGATGGAGCCGGGGTCATGGTTCAGCTTCCTCATCAATTTTTTCAAACAGCTTGTTCACAACTGAGCATACCATGCAAAGAGGAGTATGGTGTTGAAATACTCTCTTTGCCGCAAGAGACTCAGAAGCAGAGATTACACAAAAGCACATTGAATGACAGGACTGCTGATGAGAGAAGGATTTGATTGGCCGGCGCAGTTTGTGTTCATTGCAGCTGGTGATGTGTGCAGAGGCCAAAGTTTGGTCGTTTGGGCCGTCTAGGAAGAGGGTAGTGCCGTCCGGAAATGTTTATGAAGAAGGAATCACTATTATAAATAAAAAACAATGGGAGGGAGAGGAGAGTATGACGCAGTTTAATAAAGAAGAGATTTTTAGATTAGTTCGGGAAGAGAATGTGAGATTTATCCGGCTGCAATTTACGGATATTTTAGGAACGATTAAAAACGTTGAGATCCCGGCATCACAACTGGAGAAAGCGTTGAGCAATAAGATGATGTTTGATGGTTCCTCTATTGAGGGGTTTGTCCGGATTGAAGAGTCAGATATGTACTTGTATCCAGATCTAGATACATTCGTGATTTTCCCTTGGACGGCCGAAAAAGGAAAAGTTGCCAGATTTATTTGTGATATTTATCATCCAGATGGCACGCCTTTTGAAGGAGACCCTCGCAGTAATTTGAAGAGAATGTTAAATGAAATGAAGGAATTAGGATTCACGAATTTCAATGTTGGGCCTGAACCGGCATTCTTTCTATTTAAGCTGAATGAAAAAGGAGAGCCGACACTTGAATTAAACGATAGTGGCGGTTACTTTGATCTTGCTCCTACAGATCTAGGTGAAAACTGCCGGCGTGACATCGTATTGGAATTAGAAGAAATGGGATTTGAAATTGAAGCTTCTCATCATGAGGTAGCACCTGGTCAGCACGAAATTGATTTTAAATATACAGATGCTGTGAAAGCATGCGATGACATCCAAACATTTAAACTAGTCGTGAAAACAATTGCTCGTAAGCACGGCCTGCATGCGACCTTTATGCCAAAACCGCTGTTCGGCGTGAACGGCTCCGGTATGCATTGTAACTTGTCCTTATTCAGGGATGGGGAGAATGTTTTTTATGACAAAGATGGAGATCTGGAGCTGAGTGATACGGCTAGACAGTTTGTAGCCGGTATTTTGAAGCATGCTCCGAACTTCACTGCGATTACCAATCCGACAGTGAATTCATATAAAAGGTTAGTTCCAGGATACGAAGCTCCTTGTTATGTAGCTTGGTCAGCGAGAAACAGAAGTCCCCTGATCCGCATTCCGGCTTCTCGAGGGATGAGTACACGAGTGGAGGTGCGTAGTGTGGATCCTTCGGCTAATCCATATATGGCGATGGCTGTCCAGCTCGCTGCCGGATTGGATGGCATTAAAAATCAATTAACACCGCCGAAAGCGGTCGATCAAAATATTTACGTCATGTCTAAACAAGAGCGGGAGGACAACAGCATCGTTGATTTGCCAGCTACTCTTGCTCAGGCGATCAAAAATTTTCAAGGAGATGAAGTCATGACACGGGCTTTAGGCCCTCACTTGTGTGAACGTTTTATTGAAGCGAAAATAATTGAATGGGATTTATTCCGCACGCAAGTTCATCCGTGGGAGCGTGAGCAGTATATTACGCAATATTAAAACGGGGATTGTTTTAAAAATTTAATAGAAAAGAGTGATGACGAGTGTGCGGAATAACAGGGTGGATTGATTGGCAGCAGGATTTGACAACTCAGGCATTCATCGTGGAAAAAATGGCGCATACATTAGCGAGACGCGGTCCAGATGCTTCAAATGTATGGAGCAGCCGTCACGTGTCTTTTGGTCACACTCGACTCATTGTTGTAGATCCGGCTGGCGGAACCCAGCCGATGGCAAAAGAAGTAAATAAGCAGACTTATACGATTGTGTATAATGGAGAGCTTTATAACACGGAAGATCTTCGCAAAGAGTTAGTAAAGGCAGGGCATGTTTTTCGTTCTCATTCTGACACGGAAGTCTTGTTGACAGCTTATATAGAATGGGGAGAGAAATGTGTAGACTATCTAAATGGGATTTTTGCCTTTGCGGTTTGGGATGAGAGGAAAGAACAGCTTTTTATCGCAAGAGACCGTCTTGGCGTTAAACCGCTTTTCTACAAGGAAGGAAATAGATCCATTTTATTTGCTTCTGAATTAAAAGCTATTCTATCTCATCCTAAGGTGAAGAGGGAGGTAGGAAGAGAAGGGCTCCAAGAAGTATTTGGATTAGGGCCGTCTCACACTCCGGGCCATGGAGTTTTCCGGGGGATCAACGAGCTTAGGCCGGCTCATGCACTTACCTACTCCCGGAGTGGATTGAAAATTTGGAGATATTGGAATGTGAAGAGTAAGAAACATAATCACTCACTAGAGGAAACTGTGGAACAAGTCAGATTTCTTATGAAGGATGCAGTTGAACGGCAAGTGACAGCTGATGTGCCGGTCTGCACGTTTTTATCGGGAGGAGTCGATTCGAGCGCGATCAGCCAGTTTGCATCTGATTTTTTTAAAGAAAAAGGCCATGGACCGCTTCATACGTACTCTATTGATTATGTCCATAATAATCAATACTTCCAAGCAAGCACTTTCCAGCCTGATGAAGATAGACCGTGGATCGAAAAGATGCAGCAGCATTTAGGAACGGTCCATCATGCGGCTATTATTCAAAACGATGAGCTGGCCGATTACTTAAAGGAAGCTGTAAAAGTGAGAGATTTGCCGGGAATGGCAGATGTTGACTCTTCCTTGTTGTGGTTTTGCGAACAGATTAAACCTCACTTTACCGTCGCTTTATCTGGCGAGTGTGCAGATGAAATTTTTGGGGGCTATCCGTGGTTTTATCGAGAAGAGCTGTTAAAGGATGAAAGTTTTCCTTGGATGAAATCTCAAGAGGAAAGACAGCAATTGCTTCTTCCGCACTGGCAGCAGCGGCTCGATCTCGCAGCATATGTACGAGACCGATACGAAGGGACTGTCCGGGAAACACCTCAATTAGATGGGGAAAGCCCGTTGGAAGCGCGTCGCCGGGAAATGTTTTATTTGAATATGATTTGGTTTATGACGACATTGCTTGAGCGCAAAGATCGAATGAGTATGGGAGCGAGCTTGGAGGTGAGAGTTCCATTTGCTGATCATCGGATTGTGGAGTACGCCTGGAATATCCCATGGGACATGAAAATGCTCCATGGAAGGGAAAAAGGAATTTTGCGTCAGGCTCTGGAAGGAGTTTTGCCTCATGATGTGCTTTACCGAAAAAAAAGTCCTTATCCCAAAACCTATCATCCAGCCTATACCGTAAGAGTAAAGAAACAGTTAACGAACATTATGAACAATCCCTCATCTCCTATTCTTGAGTTACTCTCCAAAACAAAAGTAACAGATATTATTCGCTCAAATGGCTCTTCCTTTAAAGTGCCTTGGTTTGGCCAGCTTATGACAGGTGTGCAGCTTATTGCCCATCTTGTACAGATCAATGAATGGTTCGAACAGTACAACATTAATATTCTAGATAACTAAACATCAGGGGTGAGTTCCCACTGCGTTACTATAAGGTCGCAGTGGTGAACTGGCCTGCAATAAAAGTGGAGGAATGCAAATGGATGATTTGTATTTATTAAATAGTATATGGATTATGGTAGGGACAATTTTGGTGGTTTTAATGCAAGGTGGCTTTATCTTGCTGGAGGCTGGGTCAACACGAATGAAAAATGCCGGGCATATTGCTGGAAAGACGGTTTTTACGTTTGGGATTGCTTCGATCGTGTTTTGGGCGGCGGGTTACGGCTTTATCTTTGGAGACAACGCTAACTTTTTTGTTAGGTTATCTGAGTTTTTCTATTCTAGTGATAAAGTAGAAGAGACAAGCTACTCAGCTGCTGTGTTTTTCATGTGTCAGCTGGCATTTGCAGGAATCTCCCTAACTATTGCTTTCGGAGGATTCGCCGAGCGGGCCAAATTTTCAGTTTATCTTGTTTTTGCTCTTATTTTTTCAGCGATTATTTATCCTGTCATAGCCCATTGGATATGGGGAGGGGGCTGGCTGCTCATGACAAGCAGGACTTTGCGGGTTCTACAGTCGTTCACTTAACGGGAGCGATGGCGGCTTTTGCAGCTACTATTCTCTTGAAGCCAAGGGTGGGTAAGTACAATAAAGATGGCACCGCAAATAATTTATCTGGTCATAATCAAGTATTCACCGCTCTAGGGGTATTGATTTTATGGGTGGGCTGGTTCGGATTTAATGCGGGAAGTACGTTAGGGGTGGGAGATGGTTTTTTTGGTTTGTTGCTTTAAATACGAATGTGGCTGCGGCAGCTGGAACGTTTAGTGCGTTAACCATTTCTTGGGTTGTATGCGGGAAGGCTGATGTACCGACCATGTTAAACGGAGCACTGGCCGGGCTTGTTGCTATAACAGCATCCTGTGCTTTTGTAGAAAAGTGGGCTGCGGCCTAGTAGCTGGAGTCATTGTGTTTTATAGCGTGAAATTTTTTGAGAGGATAAAAGTGGATGACCCCATCTTTGCGCTCTCTGTTCATGGAATGGCCGGTGTGTGGGGGACGCTATCAACTGGTTTATTCGCTGCTTTAGTTATTATGAAAAAATTAATGAACGGACTACGGGTAACGGTAGAAGAAGAGCTGGTGGGTCTGGACTTAAGTGAGCATGGCAGCTGTGGATATCCTGAAGCGTTCGCAGCGAAAGAACAAAGGATAGTGAAGTAACTCTGTTTCCTTTATAAATAAAAAGGTGTGCAGATAGACCTCTTTTATTTAGTGTACGGGTCATTAACACGACGGTGCGACAGGTGTGTTGTCGTTCATCCGCTAAGTATTATGCAGAACGGCTAGCGAGGGAGCCATTACTGCTGCTAGGTATACAGGGCCACTCCAGCTAGACCGGAAAGAATAATGACAACTGCTGGGTGTAAGTGGAATTTCGTTAATGCCAGCAACGAAAAAATAAATATTAGTAAAAGGCTGAATGATTCGTTAGATAAGGTGGTAACCATGCCGCTGGAAAAGGCAAATTTAATGGCTGCATATACAATCAAGCTAACGATAATTGGGCGAAGCCCGTAAAAAGCGGACTGGACGATAGGGTTTTTGTTTGCCCGGTAAAAGAAAACAGCCAAAATTAGAATAACAATAAGTGAAGGCAAAATGACACCTGCTGTCGAAGCAACGGCACCGGCAAAGCCGGCTGTTTGATAGCCAACGAAAACAGCGCAATTTGTAGCGATTGGTCCAGGTGACATGCCGGCAATGCCGATAATGTCAGTAAACTCCTCGGTCGTCATCCATTGATGAGCGGTCACTTCCATCTCAATGATCGGGATTGTTGCATATCCTCCTCCAAATGAAATAAACCCAATAATAAAAAAGGTCTTAAATAGTTCGAGTAACATCATGAACTGTGCTCACCCCACTTTTTGCTTGAGTCCATCAAGCTTTGTTTTGTAGCCAAGCCATGTTCTAATTTTAACGAGACAAATCCCGGCAGCAATTCCTCCAAGAATCATCACAACAGGATGAATATGAAGGAAAAATAACAGAAGAACAGCGATACTAGCGATCACAAGTGTTGTTTTGTCAATAATCGCTGTTGGGGCAAGTTTATAAGCGGCTAAGCAGATTAGAGCCACAACAGCTGGGCCAATGCCATGAAAGGCTGCTTCAATCTTCGGGTTATCGTTGAAATAAAGATAGAAAATACTGAGCCCCACCACAATGAGAAAGGTAGGGAGCAGGATGCCGATCATAGCTGCGATGGCCCCGCTGACACCAGCGATTCGGTAACCTACAAAAGTAGCTGAGTTAATCGCCATCGCACCGGGAGCAGAACCTGCCAGCGCTACGACATCCGTTATATCATTTGTTTGCATCCACTTCTTCTTAGTCACTACCTCTTTTTCAATGAGAGGGATCATCGCATAGCCACCCCCGAACGTAACGGGGCCGATCTTAAAAAAGGTGAAAAATATCTCCGCCAACAGCTTCCACTTTTTATTCATTTGAACACCTCTTTGTGTTTCTTCTGTAGCAGTCTCTATAGTATAGCACTCTTTGATCCGTTTTGGTAATAAGTTTTTTGATTCTTTAATGAAGTCGAAAAAATAGGTGATCCAATAGAATAATACAACTACTTTAGACAATATAAGTAGAAAAACAAAGGGATCCTTAAATAAGTATAAACTACTTTTGTGTTTAAATAATTAAAGATATATGAAAAAAGTATAAAAATTAATATTAATAATATAGATTTTGAATATTTAAATAAATCTTTTGACTGAAATGGTTAAAATGTTTAAGATAGTAACAATAAATGAAAGATTCAGAAAAGGGGCGAGGAGAAGGAAAGTACTGAGACCGAGAGCATGAAAAACAGCTGATACAGCTCAGAAAACTACCGTCATCATAAGGAAAATAAGAATCTTACACATAGGAACTTGAAGAGGGAGGCACAAAGAAATGACAGAAGTAAAAGTAACGATGCTGGGGACGGGGAGTCCGAGACCAGAACTCGAACGTTCAGGTCCAGCACAAGTTTTAACCGTTGGAGATACACATATTTTAGTGGACTGCGGCGAAGGAACGACTGCTCAGCTAATGAAAGCAGGCATTGCGCCAGAAAAGATTCATTATTTGTTTATGACCCACCTTCATTCTGATCATGTATTCGGGTATGGGCAGTTTTTGCTGGGTGGATGGGGGCTTGGACGACGCAAGCTTACCATCGTTGGCCCAAAGGGAATGAAGCATTTTCACGAAACGATTCTTCATTTGTTTGAAGAAGACATTTCCTACCGTACATCACTCGGCAGACCAGGGAACGGCGTGTTAGATGTGAACATTATCGAAATTGATGAGCCGGGGGAAATTTATTGTGGGCTGCCATGGAAGATTACGACTGCTGAGATGCTTCACAACGTACTGACGTATGGCTATCGTTTTGAAGTAGGAGAAAAAACAGTCGTCCTGTCAGGAGATACGGCTCCTACATCAGACCTCGTAAAACTTTCAAAAGATGCTGACCTTCTCGTTATGGATGCTTGTCTGGCACCCACTAGTGTGTATCGCCACACAGACAGCGCAGAACTGAAGGAGATTTGGGATAACTTGCAAAAAGAACATTGTACACCAGAACAGGCAGGCAGAATTGGCAAGGAAGCCGGAGTGAAAACGCTCGTTCTAACTCATTTTCTTCCCAACATTATCGAGGAAGAGACAAAGCAGGAGGCAGCTGCCGTATTTGCTGGAGAGATCATCGTTAGCAGAGACCTTCAAGTGATTCCAGTAACCAATACTGTATCCGTCCATCATTAATGGCAATTGAAAAAACGGTATGAGACTCATCTTGATTGTTCACCTCAAATGTTGAAAAGGATAAAAAAATTCATAGGTAACAAAGCCATGTGAACTTTAAGAAATCAAGCAATTCCAAAGGAAACGACAAATGAACGACTTTATTCTTTGGGTTGCTTTTTATGAGGGGGAAGCAATGAGTGTAATGAATCAAGGAGACCAAAGTCTCAAGAGAGTGCTGCGAACAAGAGATCTAGTCATTTTTGGAATGATTTTTATTTCGCCGAGTTCAGCGAGCAATAAAGAATAGAAAAGAGCTCCCTTGACAATAAGAGAGCTCTGAGAGTGTAAAGTCATCCATTACGCCATCGTGTGATCGGTTAAATAGTGGTCAATGACCATGCGGCCGGCTCCAATTGCGCTGGCGTTTTCCCCAAGCTGTCCGCGGGTGAAAATGATTTCTTGATCAGAATAAAGGTTTTTACAACGGTTGGCTGCCGTTTCGGTCACTACTTCATAAAATAAGTTCATCCTTGTGTACGTAGGCCCACTTAGAATAATAACGTCAGGAAAGAGGACACGAGCTAGGTTCGTAAGTCCAACACCGGCATAGTAGGCAGCATTTTTAACAATACGCGTAACGAGAGGATCATGTTCATTTACTGCCCGGCAGATATCCTCAAAATCTATGTCTTTAGAATCTTTAGTCCATTCAGTGATGATAGAAGGAGCCCCCTGTCCGAGACTAGCAAGGATATCTTCTTTCATTGCAACAATAGAGGAATAGGCATTAACGCAGCCATTGCTGCCGCAAATACACTTCCTGCCGTGCAGATCCACAATCATATGTCCTTGTCCCAGCATGCCTACCTTATCTGTCCCGCGTATGAGCCGGCCGTCCATAATCATAGCTGTCCGGGTGCCGGTTCCTTTAATGACATGTACAACATTTTTATATTTTTTAAATGGTTCTTGATGGTACTCTGCCAGAAGCGCCGTGTTCGCGCCGTAGTCGAGCTGCGTATGCAACTGTAGTTTTTCACTTAATAATTCGGTGATCGGCACATTTTGCCAACCGCTAGATGGGAACTGGATAGGGTTTAAAATCATTCCCTTTTCACGATCTAATGGCCCGATTGTCCCGATGCCAGCTCCTAGTATTTGATCAGGCGTCAGCTGGAACTTATTCAGCATGTGTTGAATCTGAGAAGAGATGAAGTCAGTTGTAAAAGCAGGAGTAGATGTTTCGTTCATTCTGAGGTTCGCTTCATCTAACACCGTAAGTCGAAGGTTCATTAATAATACTTTCGTATACGTTCTAGATACATCAATGCCGATCACGTAACTGGCATCTTCCTTTATGTCGTACATGAGCGGCTTGCGTCCGCCGCTGGATTCTCCATACCCGCTTTCAACGATAAGGCTCATATCCAACAATTCATCAATCAATCGAGAACACGTCGTTTGTCTCATCCCTGTGTACTTAATTAAATCACTTTTGGAAACAGGACCGTGCTCTATGATCAAACTATATAATTCCTTTAAGCTTTTTTCTTTTTGGGATAAAGGTCCTGTGAGTTGTTTTAGCATTTTTTGTCCTCCGGTTTTCTCGCTTTAAAAACATTATAACCCTTCTATCTGAAATGGTTCTACCATTAACTTCTGTCTAGTTTTTCAAAAGAAATAGAGGTGAAGATTAAACCAAAAAAGTTAAATGTTTTGAAAATAAAAAGAAAATATACAGAAAAATAAGAAAAATGTGTTTAATTACAAGAAAACTTTTGACTGAAATGGAGAAAACATTTACAATAACATTAATCTAACAATATGAACTACAAAGAGATGGGAGTGGAACTTGCATCTAAATATTGAAAAAGGAGGGAGAGTGATGACAGAAATATAAAGCACCAATGCTTCATGCAAAAAGAACTAAATTAAATGCAGAATGGGTGGTCTCTCCGTAAGCATGGACCACTACATCTTAAGTGTTGGCAAGGGACAGATGAAAGCGCAAATAAAGAGAGAGAATTTGTTGGAGCGATCGATTGTTTATTTGTTATCTTCATCTAAATCACTTGTTTAAACCGGCCTATTGTTTAGCATTTCAAAGAAATTGATTCCTCATCTTAGACCCCACATCTTCACCGATCAATATACATCACGATAAAGATAACCCTAAGCTGCAAAAGAGTATACTCAAATAAGAGATTTACTATTTGAAAACGAAAGCATGTTTCATCTGAAAGAGACTGAATATTTATAATTATTTTGTCATTTATCTATTCCTAAGCATCCATCTAATAAAGCATGAAGAAAAACTTTAGGAAGGCTATAGAGAATAGCGATAGGAAAGCGTTGCAGGTGGTTAAAGTGATGAACAAAGGGGGATTTTTATGCGTTGGGTTATTGTTGTTTTTTTATTTTTTCTATACATCATTAATTATGCAGATAAAGCCATTGTAGGATATGCTGCGGTTCCCATTATGGAAGATTTAAATCTCACATATGCCCAGTGGGGAATGGTTGGGAGTAGTTTTTATTGGTTGTTCTCAATAGCTGGCATTATTGGTGCTGCCTTATCTGATAAAGTTGGAACAAAAAAAATGCTTACTATTATGGCAATAGTCTGGACAATTTCCCAGGTGGGCGCATTCGCTATTTACAGCTTGCCGTTATTAATTTTTTCACGGGTACTTCTTGGAGCGTTTGAGGGCCCTTACTATGCAACAGCTATCAGCCATGTAAGTAAATGGTTTCCGCCGGAGCGACGGGCGTTTGCTATTTCACTTGTAAACTGTGGGAGTATGGGAGCTAAATTGATGGCTCCGCTTTTAGTTTTTATTATCCATAGCTATAGCTGGAGAGTGGGCTTCGGCTTTTTAGGATCTCTTAGTTTGATATGGTGCATATTATGGATTTTGTTTGGCCGAGAAAAGCCTAAAAATCCTATAACACTGGATGAGTCTCAAGAAAAGCTGCCAAAAGTTAAATGGAAAGACGTTTCTAAGGTTTTCCTTTCAGCTAACTTTATTTTGACGACGCTCGCTTTCTTCTCTGCTTTTTGGGTTTTATCATGGGCGTTCGTTTGGATGCCGACCTATTTAACTAAAGTGGTTCACTTATCACCAATACAGATGGGATATATCTTGGGGGGGATTGGAATTTTCACGGGGCTTGGTTCAGTGATCGTTGCAGCGTTTTCCGATTATTTACTAAAGAAAACAAAAAGCTTTCGAAAGTCTCGTGTGGTAGTGGCTGGTATTTCTTTAATTCTAGGAGCTGCAGCCTTTTTTTCAACAACAATCATTCAATCCACAGCAGGGGCTATTATCGCATTAGGGTTGGGGCTAACATTTGTTAATACAATGTTTTCTATTGCCCCCCAAATTGCTAATCATTTATTGCCAGAAAGAAAAGGATTGGCATCTGGCACGTTAATAGGGTTAGCGAATTTAGCAGGAATTGTCGGCCCGCTTGCGACTGGTTTTGTTGTTCAAATGGCAGATAACAATGAAGTTCTTGGCTTCAATTATTCTGTGTTGCTAGCAGCTTCAATTTTATTAGTATTTAGTTTGATTTTCTTAATCTTTACTAATCCCGATAAAGAAACAATAAAAGCCTCGACGCTAGTCAATAAACAGGCAGAAGCTAATTAGTAAAGAAGATTGCTTTTTGAATTGTTGTAATAGATAAAGGGGTGATCAAAATGAAGTTTTCAGAGTATTCGATTTACGATGCTGTAGGGTTGGCCGAATTAGTGAAGAAGAAAGAAGTAACTCCAAAGGAATTGGCGGAAGCTGCTTTTAAAGGGATTGAAAAGGTAAATCCGGCGATTAATGCGGTTGTGCAGATTTTAGATAAACAAGTCGATAAGGAGATAGAGAGGGGATTGCATGACGGACCTTTTACGGGAGTGCCTTTTCTCATTAAGGAATTGGGCATACAAGCTGCAGGTGTGTCCATAAGCAGCGGCAGCCGTTTGCTTGCTGGTTTGGTGACGCCGACTGATGATGAACTAATGACGAGGTTTCGGAAATCTGGCTTACTAACTGTTGGCACAACGACAACACCTGAATTCGGATATAACTTCACCACTGAATCCGTTCTTCATGGCCCTACACGCAATCCCTGGAATATAGAACGGAGTGCAGGTGGTTCAAGCGGTGGCTCTGCCGCTGCAGTAGCAGCTGGAATTGTACCAATTGCACATGCAAATGATGGAGCGGGTTCCGTTCGTGTTCCTGCTTCGTACAACGGATTAATTGGATTTAAACCGACACGAGGGCGTGTGCCCACTGGTCCTAATACAAGCGAACCGGCATATGGCCGCTCGTCCAGTTTTGCCATTACTCGCAGTGTCCGGGATACGGCTGCATTGCTTGATTGTGTAAGCGGGCCTGATGTTGGCTGTTATGCATGGGCAGAGAGGCCGAAGCTTCCGTATAAGGAAGAAGCTTTGAGGGCACCCGGTCGTCTTCGGATTGCATGGTCGGCGCAGCCGCAAAACCAGGCCCCTGTTAATGAAGAGGTGGTCCGTGTTCTTCATCAGACAGTAAAGCTTTGCGAAGAGCTAGGACATGAAGTCATTGAAGCCGCTCCAGTCGTTGACGAAGAATGGCATTCTCTTGCTGCGTTGCGTATAAAGGCAGCTTATACGACAGCTGCGATTAATAAGGCTTCTGCTAGGTTAAAACGTACTCCTTCTGAAGAAAATCTTGAAACAGCTATTTGGTCCGCCTATCAAATTGGGCAAAGCTTAAAAGCTGCTGAACTTTTGGAAGCTTTTGATATTCAAAACAGAATTTCAAGATCAGTGGGAGAGTTTTTCACGCATTATGATGTATTGTTAACCCCAACAGCTGCTCAGCTTCCTCCAGTTATAGGTGAACTAAATATGGATGCACCGGACAGTGATATGAAGGGATTTGGCAAAAAGATATTTCGTTATTTTCCTTTTACCCGGTTATTTAATACGACTGGACAGCCAGCTGTTTCCTTGCCTCTTGGCTGGAGCGCTTCCGGTCTTCCGATTGGAATGCAGTTTGCTGGCCGTTTTGCTGATGAAGCGACTCTTTTTAGGCTTGCTGGGCAGCTTGAGGAAGCTTGTTCATGGAATACCAAAACCCCCATTAATGTTGGAGCATTAATAACTAAATGAATGAATACTAGACTGTTGACAAACGCTCGCTTTCTTCGTTGCTCGCCAGACTTCGCGCCTCGAAAGATAAACGTTTTCAACTAGCCTACAGTATTGAAAATAGACTTTGTCTACACTCTCTCCCTCTTCTAAAGTAGGAGAGGGTATTTTTTTTGAGTGTTATAAAGTAGGGAAAAATAAAAAATGAACTGTAAGACTGTAAAAATATTTTTCTCTTATGCGGAAGCTTTGTTATATTGGGTTGTTGATTTCCGCTGCCATCCATTAGTGAGCAACAACATTCTCCTTTAACAGAGTCTAAGTAAAAAGACATAAGCACATTTTTTATAAAAAAATTATCAATCAGGCTAAGATACGCGCATGAAAAAGTGGTACTATCTAAATAACTTTGAAAGGCGGTGGGAAGTGAGTATACATTTTGAGAAGCGTTGATTTTGAGTTATGTAAAAGTGACATGGAAAAGGAGAGTTCTGTATGACAATAAAAGTGGAAGAGCAAGTGCTGCAATGGTTTGATTATTTTCACCAGCACCCTGAAGTGAGCTGGCAAGAGGAAGGGACCACGCAAAAAATTACGGAAATCCTAGATGAGCTGGGTGTCTCTTATCGCCGCTTTCCTGACGTAACGGGAGTCATTGCGGAAATTGGCGAGGGCGATCAAACAGTGGCTGTCCGTGCCGATATTGATGCGTTGTGGCAGGAAGTGGATGGGGTGTTCCAAGCCAATCATTCATGTGGTCATGATGCTCACATGTCGATAGTGTTAGGCGCCTTGCTTTATTTGCAAAATGAACCACTCAATAAGAAAGTTCGCTTTATTTTTCAGCCGGCTGAGGAAAAAGGAAATGGTTCGGTCGCTATGATTGAACGGGGGGCAATGGAAGGGGTGACCCATCTTTTTGGTGTGCACGTACGTCCGGAAGAAGAACTTTCATTTGGACACTTTGCACCAGCTATTCATCATGGAGCCGGTATTTTCTTGGAAGGAAAAATTATAGGGGTAGATGCCCATGGAGCACGTCCTCATCAAGGAAAAAATGCTATTGATGTGATTGTTGCTTTTCACCAATGGATCAAGTCAATTTATCTGTCACCATTCGAAACCTATTCAGCTAAGCTGACAAAAATTTTAGCTGGGGGAGAGAGTGTCAATATTATTCCAGGAACAGTTGAGTTCTCTGTCGATGTACGCGCTCAGAAAAATGACACATTGCGAGTTCTGCAAGAACGTTTAACAGAAGGCTTGGAAGGATTGAAGAATCTCTACGGGGTTGAGATAGAATTAAATTGGATTGACTATACTCCAGGAGCGGAAGTATCAGAGGAAGCGGCCGCCGTTGCCGAAGAAGCTATCCGTTATGTAGCAGGAGAAGAGGCTGTTGCACCGTCGGTTGTTACTTCTGGAAGTGATGATTTTCATTTTTATACGATTAAGCATCCGGAAGTAAAAGCAACAATGATCGGCGTAGGAGCGGGTTTAGTGCCAGGACTGCATCATCCCCATATGACATTTAACCAATCCGTATTGAATACGGGTGCAAAAGTTTTAGCAGAAGCGCTTAAAAGAGCTTAGTAGGATAAAATTTTTTGCAAAAAAAGCAAAAGATCAGATTGACGTACAGCCATTGACCAGTTATTATTACCCTATTAACGTCCATTATGCGACAATTAAAAGTTTTCGAAAAAAGAAGGAATGGGGTAAGAGAATGAAAAAAGAGATGTCTTTTTGGGTAGCCATTATTCCGCTGGCTGTCATGATTGCTGTCATGGCTGTAACTGTAGTAGTTTTAGAGCAAGGACCGCACATTCCATTGATTGTGGGTACAACGGCAGCTGCACTTGTCGCCTGGCGTTCAGGGTTTAAGTGGGAAGAAATTGAAGAGGCGATGTATAAAGGGATACGGCTCGCACTTCCGGCTGTCGTTATTATTATGCTTGTCGGTTTAACGATTGGTGCTTGGATCGGCGGCGGCATTGTCGCCACGATGATCTATTATGGATTGGAAATTATTACACCGTCATTATTCTTAGTATCGATTACGATCATTTGCGCTATCGTATCTTTAGCGATCGGAAGCTCCTGGTCTACAATGGGGACGATTGGGGTAGCGGGTATGGGAATTGGCATGAGCATGGGAATTCCTGCACCGATGATTGCTGGGGCTGTTATTTCAGGCTCTTATTTCGGGGATAAAATGTCACCGCTTTCAGATACAACGAACTTGGCTGCAGGATTAACAAATACGGATTTATTTGTCCATATTCGCCATATGCTCTATACGACGATCCCAGGATTAATCATTACGTTAGCTGTATATGCGTTTTTAGGAAAAGACTTTGGCAAAAACGGAATTGATACGGCAGACATTCAACAAACAATGAATGTACTGCAAGATAATTTTGTAATCTCACCATTTTTACTGATTATTCCATTGCTGGTCATCGTGTTAGTAGCTAAAAAGGTTCCGGCTATTCCGGCGTTGATTATCGGAATTATTCTTGGCTTTGCCTCTCAGGTCTTTATTCAAGGAGGCTCTTATACAGGAGCGATTGCTGCTCTGCAAAGCGGCTTCGTTATTGATACAGGAAATGAAATGGTTGATAACTTATTTAACCGCGGCGGTTTGGATTCTATGATGTATACCGTTTCCATGACGATTGTGGCAATGACCTTTGGC
This sequence comes from Pseudobacillus wudalianchiensis, assembly GCF_001685015.1. Classification (GTDB taxonomy): domain Bacteria; phylum Bacillota; class Bacilli; order Bacillales; family Domibacillaceae; genus Pseudobacillus; species Pseudobacillus wudalianchiensis. The sequence continues at coordinate 158,687 of NZ_MAYT01000023.1, read as the reverse complement.
GGCATTCTGGAGTATACGGGAATGCTGGAAGCGATTGTCAAACAAATTTTGAAGCTGGCGAGAACAGGAAAAACGCTCGTTGCCTCAACGGTTGTTTCTTGCTTTGCAACAAACGCTTCTTGTTCAGAACAATACATTTCGATCGTTATTCCGTCGAGAATGTATGCAAAAGCCTATCAGGAAAAGGGGCTTCATTCGAAAAACCTGTCTCGTGCCCTTGAAGATGGAGGAACATTAACGTCTGTGTTCGTTCCATGGAATACGTGCGGAGTGTTTATACTCGGAACACTCGGTGTTCATACATTTGATTATGCTCCATATGCAGTATTAAATTTCATCGTGCCGATTCTTTCTATCATTTATGCCTTAACTGGATTCTCTATTGTAAAACTGACAGACGAAGAAAGATTGGCACTAGCACAGCAAGAGGAAGCTACATTAAATCAATAAGAAGTAAGGACAGGTAAGGCAAATATTTTCGCTTGGCCTGGTGCATGGCAAGTAAGACTCTCTCTACACTTTAAAAAAGGAAAGAAAAAGTTCTGTAAAGCGAACTTTTTCTTTCCTCATTAGTAAATAGGCATATTTAATTCATAAATAGAACGAGGGCGTCCTTGTTGATACGTCATTTCTTCACCAACAATTTTAACAAATCCATGATCGACGAGCTTTTTTAAGATCCGCTCAGTTGATCGGCGTGTGACCTGCAAGTAGTCCGAGAGATCGACAGCTGTAAATTGAAGGGATTGCCGAGACTTACCAAATTGAATAATTTTTGATATATTTGCAGGGCTAAGCTTTGTTTCTTTGGCAATTTGCAGCCATTCGGGATGATCATTTTTTAACCGTTGTGTTTTCTTTTCTTTTGGAAAAGGACCGAGCAGTTCTTTGTCTTCTGTTAAGATATAACCGCAGCTTTCATGTTCATGATGGGCCGCAAAACTGCCTGCAATTTTCGCGTTTTGATTGGCTTCGGCGGCGGTAAATCCATAGCCAAAGCCGACAGCAACAGGCTCTTGCCAATGGAGAAGAAACTCGTGGAAATCATTACTGTTCATAACGATTTCGATATCACCACGGGTGCTGTACAGTAAAAAAGCAGTTTCCGACGATTGCTGAATGGTAGCGTTCATTTTGCGGGCGAATGTATTTAAATGCTCTTTCTGAATAGCTTCTGTCTGCTTTAGAGAAATATAGCCGGCTGCGATTGTAGCCGAGTGGCTTTTCGTTAGTTCTGCTTGTGCTTTTGCATCTTGTAAGCCATGTATCAACGATTTGACTGGATCGATCATCCTCTGGGCAGGAACATCAAGCTGCTGAAGCTTGTCATACACAGCATGGATACTTGTTAACACTCTATCAATTTTCCCTGCTTGAAAGAGAGAATAGTGGAAATCAACAATACCATTAATATCAAATTTATTTGGCAATTTATCCGCGTAATCCATTATATAAAGAGGGACGTCGTGAAAGCCGATATCGGCAAGAATGTTTTGAATAAATGAAGATTCAGTCAAATCAATTGAAATCCGCTCTAATGGAATATGTTGATGAGAAATAAGAGAAAGAAGAGAAATGGCAATCGCTGTTTCATCCTGTTCTAGATAAAGAGAGGGAATCGGCATTGGCTCATGTACTTCTTTAGAAAAATAGTAAGGTAAGGCTCCTGAAAAAAACAAAACATCGCAAGGTTTTAAATGTTTGACCAGCTCGGCGGCTTCTTCCGGCCGATCATATACATAAGGCTCAATGTCAATTTCTCCGACTTGAGGTGCGACAGAGAGAATCGTACGGATAAAATCCGCTGAACCGATTACAGCAATCTTAATGGTCATGGTTCCAGCTCCTATACAAAGATAAAAGTTTAGCTATTTAACGACTATTTAACGATAACTATAACAAATATAAAAAACAATTGTAAACTGAAAGGAAGAAAAATTGATGAAGATTACAGCCATTCATTTATACGCTGCACATTTCCCTTTGCACACTCCGTTTATTGTAAGTTACCATACGTATGATTATATGCCATCTATTATTGTAAAGGTAGAAACAGATGAAGGCATCACCGGATATGGAGAAACTGTAGCCGATGAGCATGTAACAGGTGAAACATGGGAAGGTGCTTTTTATACTTTAAAGAATACACTAGCGCCTGCTGTGTTAGGAAAAAATCCATTAGAAATTGAAAAAATACACGATATCATGAATAAGGCCGTTTATGGAGCACCCGCTGCAAAAGCGGCTATCGACATCGCCTGTTTTGATATTCTCGGCAAAAAGCTGAAACAGCCTGTTTACCAGCTGATCGGCGGCCGTTACCATGATGAATTTCCGATTACACACGTATTAAGCATTGCTGAACCTGACTATATGGCGGAAGAGGCTGCGACTATGGTCGATCAAGGTTATCGTTCCTTTAAAATGAAGGTCGGCAACGATGTGAGAAAAGATGTCGAACGGATAAAAGCGGTGCGGGCAAGAGTAGGAGAGGGGATCGCGATTCGGGTGGACGTCAATCAAGGATGGACAAATAGCGCCACAACGTTAACGGCGTTGCGGGCTCTTCGAGAAGTCAATCTTGATTGGCTGGAGCAGCCGGTATTGGCGGACGATATAAATGGAATGGCATTTATTCGATCAAAGACGGACATTCCTTTAATGGTCGATGAAGGATTAAAAGGTCCTCGGGAAATGCGCGAAGTCATCGAAAAACAAGCCGCTGATAAAGTGAATATTAAATTAATGAAGTGCGGAGGGATTTATCCTGCGGTAAAATTAGCTCATCAGGCGGAAATGGCAGGGCTTGAATGCCAAGTTGGTTCGATGGTTGAATCGTCTATTGGTTCTGCTGCTGGATTCCACGTGGCTTTTTCAAAAAAAGTCATCACAAGTGTTGAATTAACAGGACCTTTAAAATTTTCAAAAGACGTTGGAAACCTTCATTATGACGTTCCATTTATTAGATTAACGGAACAGCCGGGGCTTGGTGTAGACGTGGATGAAAAAACATTGGCGGAGCTGACAGTTTTCGAAGCAGCCATCCGTTAACGGAAGGGAGAATTTTTATGAGAGTCATTCATGAAGGAAGATTAAGTACGAACAATCAAGCATTTACTATTGTACGATTATCGATGGAGCATATCGATCTTATTCTAGAATTACAGCAAGTAGTCATTGAAACGTTAGAAAATAAAGACATATTACAGCCGCTTTCCTATGAAGAATTTCAGTATATTCTCGAGGGGAAAGGATTGATGGTCGGGACATTTGCAGACAAAAAACTCATCGCTTTCCGGGCTTTGCTGGTGCCGCCTCTTGATGAAGAGCATTTAGGGAGAGATATTGGCTTAACAGAGGAAGAACTGTCAAGTGTGATTTACCAAGAAATTTCGAATGTCCACCCTCATTATCGCGGCAATGGCCTGCAAAAGCTTTTAGCTCAATGCATTATGAAAGAATTAGAGACACTTGACCAACAGTATAAGTATGTTTGCTGCACCGTGGCACCATTTAATATCCCAAGTTTAAAAGACAAATTTGCTCAAGGAATGGAAATGGCAACGTTAAAAGAAAAATACGGCAGTCGGCTTCGTTATGTTTTTGTGAAGGAACTAAGAGAAGACCGCACCGAAAAAGAGTGGGAATTCGCAACAAGCCGAATGGACGATACGACTGGGCAGCAAGAGCTGTTTAAGCAAGGGTGGAAAGGATTCCGCATGGAAAATCGTGAAGGCATACAGTGGGTTGATTTTAGAAGAGGGATACAGTAAGACTGCGCTCTGTATAATGTAATATAACAACCCAAACAAAAAATCGGGCAAATCGCCCGATTTTTTTGGTTGGTTATTAAGATGTTCCTAACGTCACGCCGAGTTTTTTCAAGTATTGGCGATAGGCAATGCTCACCCGGTCAGAGATAAGGGAAAGCTCGACCTGCAGATCAAGCGGCAGCTCTTCTGGTTTTTGGTTTTCAACAACCGGTTTGTCCTGAGAGAAAATTTCGTCTTGGAACTCAATCAGCTGTTGGTCTGTTAGTCCAGTGTCGTAGTTAAAGGAAAGAATGCCATAAGCAATGGAGGTCGTTTCAGTAACAGGACGGACTGTTAAGAGAATGGTCATCAATGTATCATTTTCGCGATCTTTCTTCGTGAATTTTACAGTTAATGGCCGAATGATTTCATACGTATAGTAGACATATTTTGGTACACCAGAACCATCAGGATCCGGCTGGTAAATCGCGATCTCATCAGAATAGATGCGCCCATCTTCCCAATGAACTGCATAATCCCCAATTTCGCGGTGTTCCTCTGATCCAAGATAGCCTTGATGCACAACAGCCAGATGGCCAACGTCCAGGAAGTTTTCAACGATACGCGGCGGTTTTGCTTGTACTTCTTGCGGTCCCCAGATCACATTATGAAATTCGGTCCCTTCCATTTCTTCGTAACGAAAGAATTCCGGTTGATTGTTCGCTAAATTCACCCAGATAAAACCATACTTTTCTACACAGGCATAGGAGGCTGCTTTTGCTTTCTTTGGAATAGCTCTTCCTTCTGGGAGCTGAGGGATCTTTACGCAATCCCCTTTGTCGTTATATTCCCAAGCGTGGTAAGGGCAGACGAGACAGTCATTTTTCACTTCGCCAAGTGACAAAGCGGCTCCTCTATGAATACACAAATCTTTAAAAGCATGTACACCCTCACTATTTCTGAAAATAGCTAGTCGTTCTCCCATAAGAATAACTTGAATGGGCTTTTCCTTTACATCTTCTGAACGACAAGCCACGATCCAATCTTGCTGTAATACTTCGTCTCGTATCATAGTTTGTATCCCTCCGAATCAATATCATGTCTTTATTTTAATAAGAGGATGGCAGTTGGTCAACAGAAATACGAATTAAAATATATTATTTTAGAAAAATGTTCGTTTTTTATATACAAAAAAGATTTTTTTATATATAATCCACTTGAAAACAAAGAAAATACGAATAAAAGGAAGGGTTGCAGTGGAGAATAAGTCAGGAAATAACATTATTATTGGAGTAGATGATAAGGTCAGCCCTGGTAAAGCGTTCGTCCTTGGCTTACAGCACGTGCTGGCTATGGACTTATATATTGCCCCCATCGTTATCGCAGGCCTGCTTGCGCTGAGTACAGAAAATACGTCTTTCTTTATCCAAATGTGCTTCTTAGCAACAGGACTCGCGACATTGATTCAAACAGGTGCCGGGATTAAACTTCCGGTTGTACAAGGTCCCTCTTACGTGCCAATTGGTGCGATTGCGGCGATTGGCGGAAAGCTCGGTCTTGGAGCGATCGCTGGCAGCCTCATCCCGGGTGCTCTTATTATTGCTCTTCTTGGATATCCATTAAAATGGTTTGCTAAAGTGGTCAGAAGGATTGTTCCGCCGCTCGTCGGCGGCACTGTTATCATTATTGTCGGCATCGCTTTAATGCCTGTTGGACTGAACAACGTATTTATTTCAGAAGGAAACATTGGAAATAATATTCTGATCGCGGCTGTCTCGGCTTTAGTACTCGTTATTTGTATGCTGCTTGGCCGCAAAAAGAATGGTTTTAGTACGTTTTTGCGCTTAGTATCTGTTATTATCGCGATTGTCGTCGGCACAGTCACAGCCAGCTTTTTTGGTACAGTTGACTTTTCTCCAGTAAAAGAAGCGAGCTGGTTTGCACTGCCAACCGTATTCCCATTTGGAAAGCCGGTATTTGATGCCGGTGCCATTGTTACGATGGTGTTTGTCTATTTCATTATTTTAATGGAAACAACAGGTACCTGGTTCGTTGTATCCACAGTAACAGGGAAAGAATTGGACGAAAAGCGTTTGAACCGTGCCTCTGTTGGAGAAGGACTTGGCTGTTTTATTGGAGCTTTGTTTGGCAGCACGCCGATGACAGGTTATTCATCGAATGCCGGCCTCTTAGCCATTACTGGCGTAGCAAGCAGAATGGTCATTATGGCGAGCGGATTGATTCTTGTCTTTCTTGGCCTAATTCCTAAATTATCCACAGCGATTACGTGTATCCCTGAGCCTGTTATTAACGGAATTTTTGGTATCGTTTGTGTCGCCATTGTTACAAATGGCATGAAGGTGATTCAGCCCATTATTATTGATGATCGAAATATGATTGTGATCGGTATCCCAATTTTATTAACTATTGCTGTCACTATTTTACCGAAGGAAGTATTAAGCAGTGTGCCTGACTGGGCTAACTACATTTTGTCTTCTGGCATTACGGTCGGGGCATTGGCAACGGTTCTTCTCAACTTGGTTATCCCGGAAGAAAAAAGAAGAGTAGAAAAGGAAGTAAGCAGTATACAATAGGTTAAGAAAAGACCATCATTCCTCTAAAGGGAAGCGATGGTCTTTTCTTGTAAAAAGGAGGTGATTAAGGAAACCGAATAGGAATGTCTAATTTATGATGATCCCTATAGGAACGATAAGCGACGATACTCCGGTCTTTTGTCTGGGCATCTAATTGCAAAATATGCGGGCCCTTCATTTCTAAATAGTAACGGATGCCCATCGTTTCAAGGTCATAAAAGGTAAAAGTTTTTCCTAAAAAAGTTTTCGTTGCTTTTTTTGTATCATGATGAGTCGGAATGAAGGCGGCTAATTCTGTAATAGAAGCAGCAGGAGTACCTAATAAGTTAAATGTTTTTTCTTTGATATAGGCGGTAGCCCGTCCGACTGTCTGTTTGGCCTGATCCATCATCTCGTTTATATTCATCGTCATCACCTCAAGGGCTGGCCCAGTTGTGGTGGGCCAGCTATGTGTTAATGGTCTAATAAAATCATGCTGTTTTGTACTTGCTGCAGCTGCAGTCTCATGCGATGGAGCTGCTCTCTTTGTTGGGCATTTGCGCTAAGCAGCAGCTTATCCAACTCGTTGTACGCATCTTCCAACATGAATTGGGACCCAGAAAAGTTTCCGTCGTTATCATGTTCTTGTCTCGCTGCTTCCTTGTATTGTTCTTCCGCATGGTTAATAGCACTTTGGCATCTTTCCAAGCATTCATCAACGGATTGTCTTGTTGCCATATCGATCCTCTCCTTGCGACAATAATTAAAAACTTGTCGTCGGTTGTAGTTTTACCTTTTTTATTTCCGATTATCAAAGCCAAAGTTTGAAAAGGCATTAAGTGGCCATGTGACATTTTTCCATACTACAGCTTGCTCTTTACGCAAATAGTAAAGAAAGGAGGTGTTTTAAATGAGCAAGAATCGAAATCGAGGCAATAAGGCGTTTAGCGGGGTCAATCCTCAAGGATATGCAGGGGGCGGCAAAGGAGATACAAGCCCTAAATCACAGCTTGAAGAGAGAGCAAAACATAGTAACACGAAGCGCTAAAATAAATTCCCCTGCCATTACGGCGGGGGAGCTGTCAGGTATCATTGGGTATCTTTGCTTTATGTAAGTAAAAGCTTTTTTTTACGTCCGACTTGTAACTGTAATACTGAAAGAATGTTCTAATGCCCGTTGTCGTGTTATTTAGTGTACATAAAGGTGGCTGGGCATACGGATGAAGGAGTTAATGCTATTTAATCCCTTTCTTCGTTTGCCTCATGAGCTGTTTACACATCAAGGTTATATCTTCTTTTTGCTGAAAAATAGGTCTATTTACTTATAACGAATTTCATAGATTTGTTGGTTGAATAGTGATAATATTTACATAATAAGCAAGGGGGGAGAGCAATGACTCATCAATTACGAGAGATAGCTGAAAACTTGCCAATTATTCAACAGTCCTATCCGGAAGATACATGTTTAATTTTAAGTGACAAAGAAAAAATCATTGGCTATCTTCCAGGAGAAGCAATCGACTTAAAATTAAAAGTCGGAGAAAGCATGTCAAAATACAAAAAGTCTGCTACTTATAGAGTCCTGCAGACAGGGGAAAAAATTCGTGAAGAAATACCAGCTGATATGCTTGGTGTTCCTTATATATCCACATGCACACCGATTAAGCAAAACGGACAAGTTATTGGAGCCTTTGCCGCTGTAGTTTCCAATCAAAAGATGGAAGACCTGCGTAAAGGAGCAGAAAAGCTTAGTTCCGTTATTAGTCAAATGACGGCTTTCTCGGAAGAAATAGCTGCCATTACCAATTCTTCAGCAGATAAGCTTCAAGAGTTGTCTCAGCAATCCGAGGCCATGAAGAATAATATGAAGAGTGTAGAAAGAATAATTCAACAAGTGAAGGAAATCTCCTCGAGATCGAATATTTTGGGATTAAATGCCTCGATCGAAGCTGCTCGCTCTGGAGAATTTGGAAGAGGCTTTTCAGTTGTAGCGAATGAAATCCGAAAAATGGCTGCAAATAGTAATTCAGCCGCTGAGGATATTCAACAGCAACTGGAATTAACACAAAAAGAAATTTCAAAAATAAATGCCTCTATTCAGGAAATTGCCGCTCAAACAGAAGAACAATCGGCTAGTACTCAAGAGTTCCACTCAATGGTAGAGAGAATTTCAGATACAGCTGAACTTTTAAATAAACATGGAAAGACTCATCAAAAAGCCTAATCGCAGCTGCCAGAGAAGGCGATCTTTTTTATGGGACTTTCGTGGTTAGACCATGTTTTTTCTTTCCGCCCATTGATTCCTTGCAGAAGATCTTCTTCCTGTATATGAATAAAGCGTGTGTTTATTCCAATAAAGAAGAGTGAATAAATAAGAAGCAGCACATCCCATCCCTGTAACAAGGTAGATCGTCATAAAGCAATAAAATGGAGGAGGAAGGACAATGGAACAAGTCACATTGTATGTACAAGGAATGTCTTGCGATCATTGTGTTCATGCAGTTGAAAGCAACGTTGGAAAATTAAATGGAGTCGAATCTGTGAAAGTACATTTAGAGGAAAACACGGTGGACGTGTCTTTTGATCCAAACGTTGTCTCTATAAAAGATATTACGGATGAAATTGAAGAACAAGGATATGATGTAGAACAACAGTAGGTCGTGCTGCTTTTAGCACGGCTTTTTTATGTAATCATGACTCATGCTAACTTGTCTAATGTATGAAAACCCAGGTCATACGCCACTTTAATGAAGAATGAAGACAATTTGTGAACGATTGGCAGAAGGTGTGGAAAATATCCGATCAGGGTATAACAAAAGGTGTTTCCTAGTACTAATAGTTCTTTAAATGTAAAAAAGCGGGGTGGCAAAAGCGATGTATCGTTATTCTATAGCTGCATTGGGTTTAGCGGGAAGCATTTTATTGTCTTGGAGAAAAAGGCGACAGCAGAGATTAGCCCGCATTAATAGCCTGATGATCAAATCCATTAAACAGAAAGAAAATGAGATTACCTTTCATTGGATGGAAGGGAAGGGAGCTTATAAAGTATACAGAGAGGATGAGCTGATTTATTCAGGAACCGATCAAGAGATAACGGATACAGGACTCGTTCCGGGAAAAACCTATCTATATACAGTGAAAAAGATGGGTCCTGCCAACCAACTCGCTAATACGATAAAAATACAAACCTCTACTGTAACGAAGGATCAAAACCCTGCGAACGTATTGCAAAACTTAATTGTTACGACGATTGTAACCCATTCAGTGATCAGCATGGAATGGGAGCCTATTGAAGGTGTTAAAGAGTATATAGTTTACCGTAATGGAGAAAAAATAGCGAAGGTCAAGGATTGCCAATTTATCGATGATATGATCGAGAGCGACAAAGACTATCATTATTCCATTAAGGCGACTCGTCCACTTGCGCTCTCTGAAAAAACAATGAGCGAGGAAAAGTTTGCTATTGCGGGAATCATCGGCTTTTTTAAAAAGGACACCTCAGAGAAAGAAGCGGTATTGGAGAGGTTTAGCTTAACTAAACAAATTGGAATGGTTGAAAGTGTGTTAAGGCCAAGGGAGCAGACTTCTGACCGGACAGAGTGGGCGATTCGGTACACTACATTTTTAACAAATAAGTGGCTAAAGAATCCAAACTTCTTTTCTACTCTTCGTTATTTTGAAGGAGATGGGCGGGGATTTGATCCAGAAGCCCCTAATTATCGTACGAGAGCAGATATCTTAATCAATTTTGACGGGCGAAGCCCTAATGTTCGTTTAGTGAAAGATGTTGGTAAAACAAAAGCTTACGGGTGGACAAGAAGATTTAAAGAAGAAGAGACTGCCTCAGCGGAAGGAATTCAGTTAAAGAAGTCAAATGTAACAAATAAAGAAGCCTCCATTCAGCTTATCCATTCTGTAGGAAATCCCCTCGTTGCTTCACCGGCCATCGACTATAAAATGCATGTCCGCCTTTACAAGAATGGATTTTATGATATTAGTGGAGTGCATGACCAATCTCCGCATCAAGAGGTGTATTTGAAGAATAATTATACTTCTTGGCAGCCTATTCATCAGGCTGAAAGCAAGGGTCTCGAATGGTTGTCTGCTACTATGGCTGATCAATTTTGGCGTGTGTCTAATTTCAAATAAAAAAGGAAAAGCAGAAGTGCTTTTCCTTTTTTATATAAATCGTGCTCGCACGCTTGGCGATGGGAGCATACAGCTTTCTTTTTTTCCAAACCACTTATAACGATTTTTAGCAATGAAATCATAGGCGATGTTTCGGATTGGGCGAGGAACGATGATAAAAGCATATAGTAATTTCCAAGCGCCTTTTAAATGCCTGCAAATTCGAAGGGCCGCCGCCGATTTATAATACACTTTATCGCCTTCAATCAAGATCATACTGTCGATATCCGAAGGAACGTGATGCTTCTTTAGTAATTCCTGCCCCGTTTCACTTTGCAAAGAAGCAAAATGAAACATTCCTTTAGGATCATTCTTTATAATAAACTGAACGCTTGAATCACAAAAATTACATTCACCATCAAATAAAACAACAGGATGCATGTGATGTCCTCCTTATCTCTTATAATATAAAATTCTCTCTTTCTCTACTTTAACCTCTTTCCTATCGGGTAAAACACTTCATCAATTTATTATAGTTAGCCTTGATCGATCGTTTGTATTCTCTTCTCTATTTCTTCAACACTCATTTTTTGTAATGGAAATGCTTGCTCCAAGGCTTTTATTTGTTTAATAGCTTCTTCATACTCGATTGACTGATTATACACCTTCTCAAAGACAATCGCTTTTTTAGCGGCTTCCATTAGGATTTTTACTTCTATCTCCTGGTCCGCTCCTCCTGTATCTTCATCTCCAAGTGATATGCCAGAGGAACTCTTTTCCTGTTGGGAGATACATAATTGTATGTTTCCTTTTTCAGATTTCACTAACTCTGTCAACTCACTTAAATTTTGTGTTTGCTGCACGCTTTATCACCTCACGTTACCTTTACCTTATTTTTGAAAAAATATTCTTTAATGAAAGAATAAAAATAGAATAGTTGCCGTTAACAAGGGAATTACCTCTGCTGAAAGAAGAGGATGAATAATTTGTAAACGGCACTTTTTTATTTCTTCTTTTACAAACAAGGCGATGACAGTTCCCTTAGCAAATAGAAGCGGGAAATGTGCGAAAGGATTTAGGATAGAGGGCAAGCAATCTTTCTTTTTTTATGGCTTCACTAGGTCGAATGAAGTGAAATTCGCTAAAAGTGTTTAAAGAAGTTTTGAACGGTGTAAAGTGAGTGTATATGTACATAATTTCTGGAAGGGGAGGATGATTATGAGAAAACTATTATTTTTCACATTTATCTTAGCTGTAATGCTAGTCATCAGTGCTTGTGGCGGCGGAGATAACAAAGAAGCGGATGAACAGAAAACTAAAGAAACGACTGCTGAGAACGATGCTACAGCAACAGAAAAACAGCCAAGTGAGGAAACTTCAACAGAGGAGCAGGCTCCTGCATCTCCAGATACACCAGTTGCTGGAGAGGGAGAAGATAATGATGCTACGGTCATTGATTTAAAAAATGATGAAGGTAAAAAAGTGGGGACAGCTGAACTGAAACAAACAGCAGAAGGAGTAGCCATTAAAGTAGATGCTTTAGAACTACCGCCTGGTGAGCATGGATTTCATATTCATGAAACGGGAAAATGTGACGGGCCGGATTTTGAATCAGCAGGTGGTCACTTTAATCCAACGAATGCCAGCCATGGAATGAACCATGAAAAAGGTCCTCATGCTGGTGACTTGCCAAACCTGAACGTAGGAAAAGATGGGACAGTTAAAGCGGAAATGATCGCAAAAGAGGTCACACTTAACAGTGGGGAAGATCATTCTTTGTTGGATCAAGATGGATCTGCTCTTGTCATTCATGAAAAAGCAGATGATGGCAAATCTCAACCAGCGGGTGACGCTGGATCACGTATTGCATGCGGAGCGATAAGCGCTCAATAACAGATTGACAGCCTTTCCCGAGTGGGAAAGGCTGTTCATCGTTAACTGGCTATCTTTTTTTGTTTTGGAGCATATTTATTTCCGATTTTGAAGATGATCGGGGTGCCGATAATGGTCGGCAATAGCCAAATGGCGAGTATAGGCACCTCATTTAAAAGTGGAATCTTCGGACTATTCACGACAAGGGTAGCTGTGACGATGCCAATATAAGAACCGAGCATTCCTGCAATATGCTGACTTAGCCAATTTTTTCTCTTTTTCTTTACAGACACGTAGCCGAGCAAAGCAAAGGCGAAAGAAAAAAGAGCGATATAAAAAAGATAGGCGCTTTCCTGCCAATGTGTAATAGCCATGATGACAGCGGAAAGAAAAACGAGTGAATAAGACCAGAAATATATTTGACCTGTGAGTGTGTGCTTTCCTTTTTTCTTCTTGGAAAAGCCAGCAATCAGTCCCGTGATCAAACAAATAAAGCCTGTGAAAATATGAACGATTAGTATCAAATTAAACAAATGGATCACCTCTTAAAAAGTAATGAAGAGTTATCGGAAGCACACAAAAAAAGCAACTGCACGTTCAATAGAAAGTTGAAGGTGAGTTGCCGCTTGTCTAGAATAGCCTTCGCTATCCCAACTTCATTAAGTTAGTGGTGTTATATAATAGGCTGTTGACAAGCACGGGACTTCTTCGTTGTTCGCCTGTCTGAAGTGCTTATGACGATCGCGGTCATTCAGATCTTCACCAGGCTTCGCATCTCGAAGGATCATCCTTTTCAATCAGCTTGAGAGCCCTGAGCTAAACTTTATCTACATTCTTTATATGATTATGCTTTTTGAACGTTAGTTGCTTGCAAGCCGCGTTGGCCTTGTTCTGTTTCGAATGTAACGTTTTGACCTTCGTCTAAAGTTTTATAGCCGTCACCTTGGATAGCTGAGAAGTGAACGAATACGTCATCTCCGCCTTCACGCTCGATGAATCCGAACCCTTTTTCTGCATTAAACCATTTTACTTTACCTTGTTCCATCTTACTTCCTCCTCTTATGTGCACAGCACACTTATAGTACTATCCTTGCTCAAATCCATTAGACGAAAGGTAGTTTCGCTTAATCTTTTTCTTCGAACAAAAATAATTCTCCTTAACGATAACAGATGCTGTAAAAGAAGGCAACAAAAGGAGGGAATAACTTGCCGACAGTATTCGCCAAGTCGTTATATTTAAAGAAGAAATTGTCGAAAAAGCTTTCGGTTTCACAGCATTCCAAACTTTTTTCCTATCTTTTTTAGCAAATAAGCAAGAATAAATCAGCTATTCGCCTTATTTATTTAAATATTCTAACAATTTATAATGATAGCGTATGTAAATAACAATTGGGGGGATGGGTGTGAAGAAAGTCATTACGTGCGCTTTAGGTTTCACTTTGTTGTTTTCTGCAGGCTTTTCAACTTCTGGAATGGCAGCTGAAACGGTACCTGGAGGGCCTTCGACAAATGGACAGCTAAGTTATGACAGCCTTGTTACATATGAGGATATGATCAAAATGTTGAAGGATATTGAGCAAACGAGCAAAGGCAAGGTTGAGGTCTTCACGTTAGATCAATATGGGAAAAGCGAGCAGGATCGCAGCTTCTATGCAGCGAAGGTTGGGACAGGCCCAATTAAAGTGTGGATACAAGCGCAAATTCACGGAGACGAAAAATTAACAACACGTGCTGTTTTAGACTTGCTGAAAACATTTGGCAGCAGCGGCTCAAAAGATGTAGAAGCTATTTTAAAGAATGTAACCATCTATGCGATCCCAATGTATAATCCGGATGGTAGCATTATGAATACAAGATCAACGACACTGTATGAAAATGGAGAGCCAAAGCTTGGATCTAACGGCAAGTCGTTAACAATTGATTTAAACCGCGACTGGGCGGAGAAGGGCTTTAAAGCAAAAGAATCACTTGTTTTTTATAAGTACTGGGCTGATGTAAAGCCTGATTATGCCGTCGATCTGCACCATCAAGGCTTTAAAACAGTATACGGCACGAATGAATCTACTACGATGTCACTTGGAGTCTCACTTGCTCCAAACGGCCCAACGTTGCCTTCTGTGAAAAACTACAATGACGTTACCCGTCAAATGCAAGTATATGTCTATGATGCATTAAAAGACTACGGCTATATGCACATTGACCGCTACCAAGTCGGAAGCGGTGAGAAGAGGTATGAAATTGACATTAAAGGCGGAGTTGTTTCGGCCATGATGCTCGGTTTGAATTACAACAATCTTAATCCGACACATCATAGCAATCCGGCGATTTTCTTTGAAACAAAAGGAAACACACGCGAAGGGAATCTTGGACAAAAATCGAATGGCTATTTGACAAAGCAAAATTATCTTGGATTAAAGGCTATTCTTGAAGGCATTGCCTCTGGGAAAGTGAACAGTGTAGATCCTAATCGTTGGCAGGAAATTCCAGCCTATCCTCTTGCCGGCTATCAAAAAGATTATTAATAGCTAATCTTCATGATACACGCCAGTAAGCAGTATGTACTCGCCATAAACTTTAGAATACTGACCGCAAATTCATAAACACGAGCGGCTTGGGTAGCTGCCGCAAAGAAAACAGCCATAGGGGTTAAAGCCTATGGCTGTTTTCGTTAATATTATCTAAAAAATGCTTTGTCGATATTATACTTTGATTGGAATTTATTAATGATGTAGGTTTCATAAATTTCTCGTTCCATTGGGTCCTCGACGTAGCAGACTTCAATCTTATAGACATCATCCCGATACAGCTTAATTGGGGAAGCAGCGTCCTCAAAGCTTTTACGGATGCGCATTCTTAATTTTCGCGCTTTCCCGACGAACATTAATTCATCATGAGCATCATAATACATATAAATGCCGCCTTTATCGCGGGCAATTTTGTGGTAGTCAATGAAGCCGTATTGTCTGGCAATGGCCGCTTCACTCGTATCTCCTTCTGCATTCTTTTTTACAATCGTAAGGTCTGGTTGTGGTACTTCAATTTTTATCATTTGCAATCGCTCCTATTCTTCTTTAAAGCGTACCATAAATGACAGGAAAAGCCACTATTCCTTTGTTCATTGCGTCAATTTTATTTAATTTTTCCTACTAATTCCTGCAGATAACGAACAAATATATCATCTTTAGCAAGCGCCGCCTCGAAGGTTCTCTTCAGAAAGTTTTCTCCTTCTTGAAAGCTTGAGAACGTCTCGGGCAGCAGGGTGCTATTACGGTTAACGGCCCATTGCTCTTCGGTCGGCGAATAGAGAAGAAAGGTTTCGCCTGACCGATTTTGATACAGCGTGCCGAATGAGGATTCTTTCATGTTATAGCGATTTCTTTTGGCATCCTCCTGCAGCGGCATTAAGTGAAACGTTTCCGTGACAAAGTGTCGATAGGCATCTTCTGTCATAGAGGCGCCAGCCGCTTTGGCATGTCCGCCGCCGCCGTAATAGGCGGCTACCTCGGATACATCTATATGATCATGTATCGTGCGGAATCCTAAGCGCTTCCCGCCAATATTCAAAATCGCGATATAGTCAAGATGAGGGTTTTCTTTCCCTAGTTCATTGCCAAGCTCAGAATGATAAGATTCAGCATAGACAACTCCGGCTAATCGCTCGCCCACTTTGGCCTGTACGAGCTCTCGTCTTTTCCGCCGGATGTAGCGGGCGATTTTATCATCTTCCATATCTAATATTTTCTCTTCTAACTCATCGAAAAAGAAATGATCATGATAACGAAGGCGACTCATCATCCGTTCTTCAAACTCTTCTATTGAGACTAAGAAGAAGAGGGCATTTAGTCTGCGGGCTTCCTGGTTATCATTTTTTTCCCATTCCCACGTATCATATTGCCTGACAAGCTCTACAAATTCAGCGATGGCATTAGACGGTTCAATTAATTCCTGTGTCAGCAAATAGTCATAAAGCAAAGAAGTGGCAGATGTCAGCTTTCCTTCTTCGTCTTCAACAATGACATGTCCCCATTCATAGTCGTTAAAATGCAAAGCTGTCTTGTGATGGTCAATCAGCTGCACGTTTCCGCCGGCAAGATGGAATTCGTTGAGTTTTTCTTTGTTTTCGTCATTAACAGATAAATCAGTGATCCATAAAGTGGTTTTTTTATCTTGATTTTCTAAAAACCATGAGACCTCATAATCAAGGCCAGAAACGGAGTTATAGCGTACCTGTACTTGCTTTCCAAGCGCAAGCTTAGCGAGAATGCCGCAGCTAACACCGTCTAGATCATTATGTGATAATAATTTGTACATTGCTTTCACCTCACTATATTAAGTATGTTACCCAAAGTCGGGAAATTGAAGTATAAAAACAACCATTCCAGCTCAGTTTACGAAAAGTACATCCAAAATATTAAAACGTTGAGGTGCAGCAAATGACATTGATTCGTCTTGGGTATGCAGCGATGAGCATGAATGTAAAAAACGGCTCTCCTTCACAAACGATGACCTACACGCAATTTGAAAAAATCAAAGACAGGGAAGCAGCCATTAGAAAGCTCGAAAGAATTGCTGCTTCTAACTTGAAAAATTGCTTGCGGCTTTTACGGCATAACGCCGCTCATGACATCCACTTCTTTCGGCTTAGCTCGAAATTAATCCCGCTTGCTAATCACCCTGAATTACCGGATTGGAATTTTATTGATCCTTTAAAAGAAGAACTGTCTGCCATCCGCGCTTATTTAGAAAAGCATCCATCTATGCGGGTCGACTTCCATCCCGAACATTTTGTTGTGTTAAATACACACAATACAGAAGCCTTCCACATGGCTTTAAAGACACTTGTGATGCATAAAAAATTATTAAAAGGAATGGGGATTGATCCTGAGCATCGCTGCGTTCTTCACGTAGGAGGCGGCTATAAAGACAAAGAAAAAGCACTCGAGCAATTTATTCAGAATTGGGGGCTGATTCCCGAAGCGCTTCAGAAGATGATTATGCTGGAAAATGACGATACGACTTTTACTGTAAAAGACACGTTATATCTTTGCGAAAAAATAGGAATCCCGCTCGTATTTGATTATCATCATTACCTTGCTAACCACGAGGAAAGAGAAAGCTGGGAAGAAGAGTGGCAAAGAGTGATCCATACTTGGATAAATGCAAAATTGCCTTTGAAAATGCATATTTCCAGTCCGAGGTCCGAGAAAGACTTTAAGGCTCATGCCGATTTTATTGATGAAAAGGAATTGCTAAAGTTTTTGAAGGAAGTGAGCGGAAGTGTTCCGCAAATCGATATCATGATTGAAGCGAAACGAAAGGACGATGCGTTATTCTCTTTAATGGAAACATTAAAAGAAAAAGAGGGGATCGATATCATTGATGGGTCCAGTTTTCAAATCAGTTAAGGAAGAGGCCCAGGCTATTGACACACGTTTTCAATGAACCTGGGGATTAGGAATATACTTTGTTTATGTTCTTGTCCGGACAGCTAGTGCAGTGTCCGGTTTTTCTTTATTCTTCTTCACGCATCGTATCATCAACGATCGCTCTTAAATCTTTATGAAACAGCTCATCGCTGCATACTAAGCTGTCTTCATGCCCCTGATTTACGATTCTTTTTAATTCTCCTTCATCGCCTTTGGCATTAATAATTTCTAAAATTTGATTTAGCCCTTCTGACGTTTGTTTGTCTTCATCCTTCAACGAAACCAACCTCCTTTTTAGTGTATATTCTTCCCTTAAAAAGCGTCTTCAACCCTGTTTATGGAGGAGACACGGAGGGGAAAATACTTTCCTAAAAGAAAGGGAGGAAAAATAGTGTAAAAGTGTTTGAATATTTTTACAAAAAAACTTGAACAGAAGGGGAGCATCTGAAATAATATAAATATATGAGCATATATTCATATAAAGGAGAAGAGACAATGGGACATTCACACAGCCATGATCACGGGCATGGCCACCATCATCATTCGAGCAACAAACAAGCACTAAAATTATCATTTATTTTAATTGCGACTTATATGGTCGTAGAAGTAGTAGGCGGAATTTTAACGAACAGCTTGGCATTGCTGTCGGACGCGGGGCATATGCTAAGTGATGCGGCAGCGCTTGGTCTGAGTTATTTTGCTTTAAGCTTTGGGGAAAAAGAAGCTACTTTATCGAAAACGTTTGGTTATAAACGATTTGAAATCCTGGCTGCTTTTATTAACGGACTTACTTTACTCGCCATCTCCGTTTACATTTTTGTAGAAGCGTACAGAAGGATCATGGCTCCCCCTGAAGTAATGAGTATCGGAATGCTGACTGTTTCGATTATTGGTTTACTCGTTAACGTCGCGGCCGCTTACATCTTAATGCGGGGAGATAAAGATGAAAACTTAAATGTCCGCAGCGCTTTTTTGCATGTTCTCGGTGATTTACTCGGTTCCGTTGGAGCCATCGCAGCCGCCTTGCTGATCATGTTTTTCGGTTGGAATTTAGCGGATCCAATTGCTAGTGTGATCGTAGCCATCTTGATTATTATTAGCGGTATTCGGGTGACAAGAGACTCTTTTCATATTCTGATGGAAGGAGTGCCAGCGAACATTAATGTTTTACGAGTACGGGAGGCCTTGCTAAGTTTGCCTGGTGTGAACGGTGTTCATGACTTACACGTGTGGGCGATTACTTCTGATTTTCCCGCGTTAAGCTGCCATGTCGTCATTGAACCAGAAACAGATGGGCAACAGCTGCTCAGAGTGATTGAAAAAAAGCTGCACGATGAGTTTCACATTGAACATACGACGATTCAAATTGATTTTTCTGATTATCCTTGTGAAGGAGATCATTGTAATTAAGAAACAGGCGCTGCTAAAGAAGGCGCCTGTTTCTTTAAGGTTAAAAAGAGGATTGACTTTTCAAGAAAGTTATTTTATTATCATTATCAATAATGATAATAAAACAGGGGTGGAATAAATGGTTGAATCGTCAGCGTTTTCGGGGATGGGGTTTCAGTTTTTCATTTCAATCTTGCTGCCGGTAGCTGCTATTATTTATTGGCGGAAGAAAGGGAATTTCTCTTGGAAAGTATGTTGGGCAGGAGTCGGGGTATTTATCTTGTTTTCACAAGTGCTTGAGAGCGGACTGCATGCTGTCATGATTGATCCCGCAGGCCCATCATTAAAAATGACCGATAATCTCTTAGCCTATGCGTTGTATGGAGCGCTGGCGGCTGCATTGTTTGAAGAATTAGGCCGTTATGTTGTTTTTTTGTTATTATTGAAGCGCAGACGGGAATTTGGCGACGGCGTGTCGCTCGGCATTGGGCATGGAGGAATCGAGGCCATATTGGTTGGTGCGCTTGGAGCAGTCAATATCTTGGTGTACGCCATCATGATTCGCAACGGTACCTTTGAAACAAATCTTAGCGCTCTGCCTTCGGAACAGGTAAGCCAGTTAAAAATACGGATCATGGAATCCGGCTTCGGCTCTTATCTGCTGGCTGGAATCGAACGAACAGGAGCCATAATTATGCAGGTGATGTTTTCTGTCATGGTCCTGCTTGGAGTGAGGAGCAGAAAGTTCAAATACGTGTTATACGCGATCGGTCTTCACTTTTTGATGGATTTTTTCGCAGCGCTTTATCAAATTGGCACGATTAAAAGCCTATGGGTGATTGAAGTGTTTGTAGCTGCATTCGCCTTGCTATCTATTTATATTATTCGACAATTAAAATTGCGGTTTAAATGAGAAAGGAATGAATGATCGTGAAGGAATCGAAAGGGGAGGTACTGCTTCATCCAGTTCGTATGAAAATTGTGCAAACGCTTGTTAATGGCCGGAAATTAACGGTACAGCAAATGGGAGAGAAGCTGCCGGATGTCCCTCAGGCTTCTCTTTACAGGCATTTAAAAAAGCTAGTTGAAGCAGATTTAGTCATAATAGCAGAGGAAAACCAAGTGCGCGGCACGGTCGAGAAAGTATATGCCCTTCCAGAAACCTCGCAGGCGATGGCACCAGAAGAATTCTTGAGCTTAAGCAAGGAAGAGCACGTAAGCTATTTTATTAAGTTTATGGCAACAGTACTGGCAGACTTTGAGAGCTATGTAAACCAAGATTCATTCGATTTCTTAAAAGACGGGGCGGGTTACCGGCAAGCAATGTTTTATGCGAGTGATGAAGAATTTAAACATTTCCTGACCGTGTTGGGACAGGAAATGATGAAGTTAATTCAAAATGAACCGGCTCCCGGACGCAGGCGGAGAACAATGTCTACGATCGTAACAGCTGAACAACAAAAATAAAGGTAGGCTCATGCCGGATGGTAACAGACCATCCGGCATGATTTTTAGATGATAGGGAATACATATAGAAGCAGTTTTTACAACGGAGAAAAAGGTTTTGCGCAAGTGCTTATAGTTTGGACAAACTATAAAAAGTGATATGATTTAAGTTACATTATATGTATAAAGGAGATTGATGACATGATGGAAAAAACATTCACAATTATAGATGAAGCAGGAATTCACGCTCGTCCAGCCAGCATTTTAGTCCAGGCGGTCAGCAAATTCTCTGCAGATGTCAATCTTGAATATAAAGGTAAAACAGTTAACTTAAAATCGATCTTAGGCATTATGTCTCTTGGGATCCCTTCAGGTGCTGAAATTAAAGTAACGGCATCTGGTGAAGATGAAAATGAAGCAATCCAAAAAGTAACAGAAGTATTGGAAAAAGAAGGACTCGCTAAATGAGTCAGCTATTGACAGGAATCGGGGCCTCTGCAGGAATTGCGATTGCAAAGGCTTTTCGATTGGAAGAACCCAATCTTACAGTTGAAAAGAAAGAGGTAGTTGATCGAGAGGCGGAAAATCAGCGCTTCGATCGTGCAATTGAACAATCAACAGAGGAACTCGAGAAAATTAAAGAACATGCTGCAAAAGCGCTTGGCAAAGATAAAGCAGCTATTTTCGAAGCGCACTCCCTCGTTTTAAGTGATCCTGAGCTCATTAATCCGGTAAAGGATAAAATTATTCAAGAAGGCTCAAACGCCGAATTTGCGATGAAAGAAGTAGCAGATATGTTTATTTCCATGTTTGAATCAATGGATAATGAATACATGAGGGAGCGTGCGGCAGATATTCGTGATGTAACGAAGCGAGTGATTGGGCACTTGCTTGGAGTAGACATACCAAATCCGAGTCTCATCTCCGAAGAAGTGATCATTGTCGCCGAAGATTTAACACCCTCAGATACTGCTCAATTAAATCGACGGTTTGTCAAGGGATTTACAACGAACATTGGCGGGCGAACTTCCCATTCGGCCATTATGGCACGTTCCTTGGAAATCCCGGCAGTGGTTGGCACGAAAACAGCATTAAAAGATATTGAAAATGGCGTGCCTCTTATTATTGACGGTCAGGAGGGAAAAGTCATTGTGAATCCTGAGCCTGCTGTTGTGAAAGAATATGAGGAGAAAAAGGACGCCTATGAAACACATAAGGCAGAGCTTGCTAAACTTGTAGACAAGCCAACGGTTACAGAAGATGGTTGCCGTGTAGAGCTAGTGGCTAATATCGGTACACCTGAGGATGTAGAGGGAGTTCTTCAAAATGGCGGTGAAGGCGTTGGCCTGTACCGTACAGAGTTTCTTTATATGGGCCGCGATCAGCTGCCAACAGAAGAAGAACAGTTTGCAGCCTACAAAAAAGTGCTGGAACGGATGGAAGGGAAACCGGTCGTTGTTCGGACGCTTGATATCGGCGGGGATAAAAAGCTGCCTTATTTAACTCTTCCAGAAGAAATGAATCCATTTTTAGGCTTTCGGGCCATTCGCTTATGTCTCGAAATGCAGGACATGTTCCGCACTCAGCTGCGCGCACTGCTTCGTGCAAGTGCTTATGGCAATCTAAAAATCATGTTTCCAATGATTGCGACGCTAGAGGAATTTCGCCAGGCGAAAGCTATTTTACTAGAAGAAAAAGAAAAGCTGCAGCAAGAGGGGGCAGCCGTTTCTTCTAACGTTGAAGTGGGAATGATGGTTGAAATTCCGTCATCTGCTGTGATGGCAGATACATTTGCCAAGGAAGTCGATTTCTTTTCGATTGGAACAAATGACTTAATCCAGTACACATTGGCAGCTGATAGAATGAATGAACGAGTATCTTATCTGTACCAACCTTATAACCCAGCGATCCTCCGTTTGATTAAAACGGTGATTGACGCGGCCCACAAAGAAGGCAAATGGGCAGGAATGTGTGGAGAAATGGCAGGAACGGAAGGGGCTATTCCGATTTTGCTCGGTTTAGGCCTTGATGAATTTAGCATGAGTGCTTCCTCTATTCTGCCAGCCAGAAGCATTATCTCCCGTTTATCTAAAAAAGAACTCAGCGAGAGCATCGAACAAGTATTATACATGGACACAGCCGAGGAAGTAGAGAATTTTGTAAAAACCCGTTTTTTATAAGTATAAACAGGTAATGAAGAAGAGACTACGCAATTTTGTTGGGTAGTCTCTTTTTAGTGGAATTATTTTGTAAGCGGGCATGCACCTTTCTGTGCAAACGAATCGTTAAGCAAATTCCAACAAACTGTGCAAGAGATAAAAAATAAAAAATATTAAAAATTGAAAAAACATTTGTATTATTATTCATATATAAGATTATTTGAAGTTGTTTATCCAATAATCTACTAAAGGAAATTGAATATACAAAATTATTATTATTTAAATAAAATGTATAAAAATACGTTAAGTTGTGTTAATATAATTATTAGAAAGAATGAAAATGTAAAAATAGATTGAAAATTGTCATTGTAAACGCTATTATTTTACTAGATAAAGAGAAAGTTGACGGAGTAAAATACTAGTTTTGGTTTATTGTTGAAAGAAAAAAAGGAAAAATGACTCAGGGGGTTGGCAACATGGAAATTTCATTCAAAAAATCTCTTCTATCGGTCGTGGCGGGTTGCGCACTTTTATTATCCGCATGCGGAGGAGGACAGGAAGATTCAGCTGGCAAAGAAAAATCAGAAGACAAAAAGGTTTTACAAGTAGGAACAGAAGCAACCTTTGCTCCGTTTGAATTTATGGATAAAGGGAAGGTAAGCGGTTTTGATGTGGATCTTTTAAATGCAACGGCTGAAGAAGCTGGTTATGAAGTGAATATCGAAAATACCGGCTGGGATGCTATGTTTGCCGGACTTCAAAGCAAACAGCTCGATATTGGTATGGCTGGGGTAACGATTAATGATGAGCGAAAGAAATCCTATGATTTCTCTGTCCCTTATTTCGAATCTACAAGCATGATTGCTTTTAAAGAAGGAACAAAAATTAAAGGTGCCGAAGACTTAAAAGGCAAGAAAGTCGGCGTTCAAAACGGAACGACTGGACAATTCGCTGCGGAAGCGGTTGTTGGAAAGAACTCATCTTCTATTTCTAAATATGAAACAGCGGCACTCATGTTCCAGGCTTTACAGAGCGGTGATGTAGAGACAGCGGTTACCGATATTGCAGTAGCTCTTGAATATGTGAAGAATAACCCGGATAGCGGTATTAAAACGGTTGGGGATGACAAGCAATTCAAGCCAGAGTATTACGGCATTGTATTCCCTAAAGGCAGCAAGTATAAAGAAGATTTTGATAAAGCATTGAATGAGTTGTATGACAATGGCAAGTATACAGAAATTTATAAAAAGTGGTTTGGTAAAGAGCCAAACGTAGAAACATTAAAAGAAGCAGCTAAACAATAAGGAAAAATGCGGCTGTCCACATAGGCCTGAGCCTCTGGACAGTCGTTTTTGTCCCAGAAAGGGGGAAATAAATTGGATTTTCGTACAGATATCATCGTAGATTATATGCCATTTTTTATTAAAGGAACCCTTTTAACACTAGGGTTGTCCCTAGCCGGAATTTTTATCGGACTTATTTTGGGGTTACTAATTGGATTAGGGAAAATGTCAACAAACAAGTTAGTGCGGTTTCCCTTTGTCTGGTATGTGAACTTTTTCAGAGGAACGCCGTTACTCGTGCAGATTTTGCTCATTCACTTTGGGATAGTGCCGCTATTCATGTCACCATCTAACCCGATTGTATCGGCGATTATCGCCCTTTCACTAAATGCATCTGCTTACATTGCAGAAATTTTTCGAGCAGGTATCCAATCCATTGATAAAGGACAAATGGAGGCAGCACGTTCACTCGGTATGAGCCACGTTCAGGCTATGAAGCTCGTTATTTTGCCACAGGCTGTAAAACGGATGATCCCGCCGCTCGGCAATGAATTTATCGTTTTATTAAAAGATTCATCTCTTGCTGCTATTATTGCCGCTCCAGAATTAATGTATTGGGGCCGTGCCGCTCAAGGGCAGTATATTAGAGTATGGGAGCCGTACATCACGGTGGCAGCTATTTATCTTGTCTTAACGTTGTCGCTAACCTATTTAATGAACTACGTTGAAAGGAGAATGAAAACAGAATGATCTCCGTCAAAAATCTTAAAAAGTCATTTGGTGACAATGAAGTATTGAAAGATATTTCTCTCGAAGTAAAGCCCCAAGAAGTGGTAGTCGTCATTGGCCCATCCGGTTCAGGGAAATCAACTTTTATCCGTTGTTTGAACCTGCTGGAATCTGTTACAGGCGGTCACGTGTATGTAACAGGAAAAGATTTAACAGACAAAAAAACAAACATTAATGAAATCCGTAAAGAAGTCGGTATGGTATTTCAGCATTTTAATTTATTTCCTCATAAGACCATTCTTGAAAACATAACGCTTGCTCCGATGAACGTAAGAGGGATAAAGAAACAAGAGGCCGAAGAAAAAGCAATGGTGCTCTTGAAAAAGGTCGGTCTCGCTGATAAAGCTAAGGCTTATCCAGATTCTTTATCCGGCGGTCAAAAGCAGCGGGTGGCGATTGCCCGTGCTTTAGCAATGGAACCGAAAGTCATGCTGTTTGATGAGCCCACATCCGCTCTCGATCCGGAAATGGTCGGCGAAGTTCTTGAAGTGATGAAGCAGTTGGCAAAAGATGGCATGACGATGATTGTGGTGACTCATGAAATGGGATTTGCCCGTGAAGTTGGTGACCGGGTGATTTTTATGGATAACGGTTATATTGTGGAAGAAAATGAACCAGTTGAGTTGTTTTCTAATCCGCAGCATGAGCGGACGAAAGCATTTTTAAGTAAAGTACTTTAAAAGAAAGCGTATCCTGTTTCGCGATAGGGTACGTTTTTTATTTGCTTAAGATTCAGCTAGATGTTTTTAATTTCCAGAAAAATCAGGTACTATGAGGAGGAAAAGCAAAGTACTGTCAATAGAATATAGTCAATTTTTTATTTTGCTAGATTTCATGAAGGGGGGAGCAGGTTGCTGCTTGAGGAAATTGTAAATGAGTTTGAGGAATGCCCTTTTCTTCACCATCTTGGGTTAGAAGTAATACGATTCGAAGAAGGGGACGTTCGCATTAAACTCAGTATGAAAGGCTGCTTGTTAAATACAAATGAGACTTTACACGGCGGTGTATATGCGGCTGTTTTAGATTTTATTCAGAGTATGCAGTTGCGTTCCGTGACGAAGACTCGTTGTGTAACCACTACTTCGACGGTTCACTATATAGCTCCGGTAACGGAAGGCGTCCTGTTTGCTGAAGCAGAGATTATATCAAAGGGGTACAAAACAGCATTGGTTGAAGGAACAATTACAGATCAAGAGGGAAAGTTAGTCGCAAAGGGAACAGGGACATTTAAGTTGATTTATCCTGCTAATACGGATAAGGGGGAGAAGAGATGACAGGGAGATTTATAGGGAGAACGGCTTTTATCACCGGCGGAAGCCGTGGAATTGGCAAAGAAATCGTTCAGCAGTTTGCAAAAGAAGGGGCCAATGTTGCCATAATTGACGTGAATGAACAAGCAGTGAGTGAAATAAAAAACGATCTGACAGAGCAAGGGTTTCCTATTTTTGCAAAGGCAGGGAGCGTGACGGAACGCGATCAACTAGAGCAGGCTATGCAGGAGGCTTATGAAGCGTTTGGCTCTCTTGATATTCTCGTTAATAATGCGGGGGTGCTTAGAGACAATTTATTATTTAAAATGACAGATGACGATTGGCTGACAGTGATGGATGTTCATTTGAAAGGGGTCTTTTACGCTTGTCGTGCTGTCCAGAAGTATATGGTTGAGCAGCATTATGGACGAATTGTCAATATATCTTCTACTTCTGCTCTCGGCAATAGGGGGCAGGCTAACTATGCAACGGCGAAAGCTGGAATTCAGGGGCTGACCAAAACATTGGCTATTGAGCTTGGAAAGTTCGGTATTACAGCTAATGCAGTAGCACCAGGATTTACGGAAACCGCGATGACAAAAGCAACAGCCGATCGAATGGGAATTCCGTTTGAAGAATTAGCGGAAGCCACCAGCAAACAAATTCCAGTTGGCAGAATTGGAAAGCCCGAAGACATTGCCCACGCTGTTACTTTTTTTGCGGATGAGCGTTCTTCCTTTATTAACGGACAAGTGCTTTATGTAGCGGGCGGACCAAAAAATTAAAAAGGGGATAACAGAATGTTGCGTGAATATATTGGCAAGCAGTCAGAAAAGATAAAAAATTATGTGGAAAGAGGAGCAGTTAGAAAGTTTGCTGAAGCGATCAAAGATTTGCATCCCCTTTACCTGGATAAGGCATACGGGAAGCAATCGAGGTATCGTGAAAATATAGCACCTCCTACTTTTCCTATCACATTTGATTATGGAACTATTGCCGACTTACGGTTACCTGATAAGGGGCTGATTCATGGAGAACAAACTTTTCGCTATGAACGCCCGCTTCTTGTGAATGAGGAAGTCTATTGCTGGATGGAAGTAAATAACTATGTAGAAAAAAGAGGGAATAACGAAAAGCTAGGGTTTTTATTTTTAACGAAGCATGGTGAAAATGCCTCTGGAAAGCTTCTTTTTTCCGCTAAACAAATTATTATCCTTAATGAAGCTGTCAGAAGGGAGATGCTCGCTTGAAACCGATAGCTGATTATTCACTTAACGGGAATCTTACAGATATACAGCTCGCCCCTGTTACGAGGCTGGACCTTATTCAGTATGCCGGTGCTTCAGGAGATTTTAACCCGATTCATACGATTGATGAAGAAGCAGAAAAAGCTGGGCTGCCCGGTATTATTGCTCACGGCATGTGGACGATGGGCAACCTATCAAAGCTATTCACCCCTTATTACGACGAAGGATTCATTGAGGAATATTCTATTCGCTTCAGAGACCTTGTACGTTTAGACGATGTTCTCACACTAAAAGCAACATTACTGAAGAGAGTGCAGGATAAACTGTATTTTGAAGTAATAGCCGTTAATCAGGGTGAGAAAATCGTAGTGAAAGGCCAGGTTGTTTTTAAGTTATATACGTAAATAGGTGCTTCCATATTAAACAAGCCGCTGCTTCATTCTAAGAAGTGGCGGCTTGTTTTTATTATGGCTGGGGGATATTTTGCCCATAAAAGATTTCATCCATTTCAATCTTTAACTTATCGGTAATTTCTTTTATCTCCTGTTTGGAAAGTTCGTCCGGAGAGTGTCCAAATAAATAATTGTCTAAATCAAACTCTCTCAGTTTACATTTTGTATGGAAGATATTCTGCTGATAAACGTTCACATCGATCATATCATATTGTTGTTTGACTTCGTCAGGGATATAATTTTGGATCGAGTTAATATCATGGTCAATGAATAGTTTATGACCACTTTTATCACGGGTAAAACCACGCACCCGGTAATCAATCGTCATGATGTCTGTATCAAAAGAATGAATTAAATAATTTAATGCTTTAAGTGGTGAAATCTCACCGCATGTAGAAACATCAATATCCGCTCGAAATGTACTAATGCCTTCATAGGGGTGAAATTCAGGATAAGTGTGCACCGTAATGTGACTTTTATCAAGATGCATAGCAACAGAGTTAGGCAGCGGTCCCGGAGATTCATCGAGTGATTCTGCCGGCACTTCAACGACTGGTCCTTCCGAGACGAGCAAAGTGACGCTCGCTCCTTGAGGAACATAATCTTGCTTGGCAATATTTAATACGTGGGCACCGATCATATTGGCGACCGTTTTTAAAATATTCGTTAAACGCTCTGCATTATATTGTTCATCAATATATTCAATGTAAGCATTGCGTTCTTCTTCTGTAGTGGTGTAACAAATGTCATACATATTAAAGCTCAATGTCTTCGTTAAGTTGTTAAAACCGTGCAATTCAACACGCTGCTCGGGTGTGAGGGACATAACTTTAAGCTCCTTACCTATTAATAGTTGATATACGATTTGCCGAACTAGCAAATAAGTTTAATTCTTGTCATCATTAAATTACCCTGTTTCATTTAAATAAAACAGTATATCTTTATCGTCCTGCCTAGGAATTGAAAGAAAAGCTTATTTTACAGCCCTAGAAGAGTGATATTTGTTTAATTAAGCTAAGCAATGGGGCTGGTCAGTCATTTTTCAGGGTCTTCGTGTTCTTGTAGGTCTTCAGATTGTCCACTATTTTTGGGTTTTTCTTCAGAATGTGTAAGATCGGAAGCCGTAGTATAAGCATTGCCAATATGTAGCTTGCCGGTTACCTCTTTAATTCCTAATTGTCCCAAATTAGTGGT
The DNA here is from genome assembly GCF_001685015.1 of Pseudobacillus wudalianchiensis. Lineage (GTDB taxonomy): Bacteria > Bacillota > Bacilli > Bacillales > Domibacillaceae > Pseudobacillus > Pseudobacillus wudalianchiensis. The sequence continues at coordinate 129,727 of NZ_MAYT01000023.1, read as the reverse complement.
CTGTTCATATTTATCTAAAAATACCTTTTCAATAGAAAACTCTTGGAAAACGATGGGATGAGAGGTAGGAACGTTTGGCACACCATGTTTTTGAAGGAAGGTAATTTTGTCTTCCAGCTGCTTTATTTGATTTTGGAGGTGGGGGATTTTTACGGATTCTAATTCTTCTAATTTTTGTTGGGCTTCTTTTAACTGTTGGATCAGTAGCTGATTTTTTTCCAGTAATCTATTTTCTATTCTAGCTGCAACTATTTTTTCCCAGCCGTCAGGAAGGGAGTTGGAAACAATAATTGGATCAGTTGTTTGTTGTTTGATCTTATTCACTTGATTTGTGACATGCTGTATTCGTTGATCAAGCCAGTTAATGATTGTTGAAAGTTCATGAGGTATATTTGTCACATGGAATCCCCACACTTTTCTTATAGTAAAAGCTATCTTAAAAGCTCCTTAATTAAAAGTAACTATTCAATAAACACTCTTTCTTCTTGTATCTTGACACGAAAGTAGCTTAGAAAAAGCAGTCCGTTATGAAATCTAGCAGAGACATTTCTGCCTTCAACTGGCTCAGGAAGCTGGATCGTTCTTTTAAATTCACCGTAATAGCGTTCTTTCATCGTATGCTGCATCTCAAAAGGAGCAGAGGAAGTCCCTTGAATCGTAAGTGTATTTCCGGAAACGAGCAAATGTACTTCTTCTTTTGTAAATCCAGGCAGTTCAATCACCAATATCACTCTAGATTCATCAATGAACATGTCAACAGGCGGAAATGGCTGTTTCGATTGTTTCGCAGGAAGATCTCTGTTCATCAATTCTGCCTTGGACGGGTCAAAAACAGAATTCCAAAATTCTCCCGTTTGATAATTTTGGGCAAATTCCATCCATTGTTTAAATTTGTCAAAATCCAAAGCAGCCTCCCCCTTGTTTAAAATAAAGGATCAAACGAGAACGCTAATCTAAATGACGAATGTCGATCTCGGTATATTGGAAGTCAACTTCTTTAGGAATCATAATTTGTAAAACCCCATCTTTATAATGGGCTGTTGCTCCTTTTTTCTTTACAATGGCTGGCAGAATGATGACTTTTTCGGACGCAGATCCGGGCAAGCCTTCCAATATAGCTTGGTTGGACGTATGAAAAACCTTTAAATTCTTAAAGAGAGAAGGATCGGAAATCGGAATCCTTACATATACGGCTTCATGTGTTTCAAAGACAGAGGACTGCAATGAAACAGGTTCTTCCACTGGAGGTGAGATATTCTGTTGCCTAGGTTCATTTTTTGCTCGATCACCTTCGTTTTCATTCATCTGCCATGATGGAGGCAAAGAAGATGATAAAACGTTTTGAACATATTTCTCTACGTCGCGCTCGTGTAGATGCTTGAGCCATTTCTGCCAATCATTCACAGAAGGGAAGGATGATTGAAAAGGAAACATAGCCGTACCCCTTTCTTTTAATTAAAATTGATTCGTCACAGGCATGGAAGGGTTGGCGATTTGATCTTGATCGCTTATATCACTGTCGAGCATCCCGTTACCCATGCAAGAAGAAGAAGGTGAAAAATCGCCTAATGATATATTGCCGCCAACAAATTTAGTATTGGCCGTATGGCTATTATGGACAACGCCGCCGACATCAATATTGCCATTTTGAGTTACCCCGTTTGTTTTGATGTTAAAGATGTTAATAACGAAAGGCATCGATTTTCCTCCTTTGGCGCTCTACTAAATACTATATGAGATAAAACGGAAAGAGGTACAGATTATAGGCATACGCTTGATTTTTTAGTCACTTCAGCAAGCTTTCCTATTTAAAGGCCATTTTTTACATTTGAGCGGAATTAACATTAGCTGGGTTCGCAATATCTCCCATATCATTTACATCAGGATCAATAAAGACATTTTCCATGTTAGCTTCTGTAGGAGAAATGTCGCCATAGGATGAATTTGATCCTTGCGCTTTTGTGTTAGCTGTGTGGGCGTTATGGAGGGCATCGCCAATATTAATGGAGCCATTATTAGAAACATTGTTAATTTTTAAGCTGTAAATATTAATAATAGAGGGCATAATCACTCCTCCTATTTTAAAATTTGACTTATCTTATGCGTTAGAAAGAAAAAGTATGATGATTGGCAAGTGGGCGGGAGAGAAGACGAGAATATAGGGGGAATATTTACAAAAAATTCTTCTAATTAGTTACAAATATCGACAAACGAAAAAAGCACGCCCCATTTGGAACATGCTTTTCTCGTCCCCATGACAGGGAGTTGCACGCGGAAAATTTTATCCATTGAACAGTCTTTAAAATTTGTTCATCCCGACGAGAAGACTCATCGTCAGATCAACTTACATTACCGATGCAGTTTGTTCATCCGGTGAAGGTGTTTGCAAACCGTTGTTTACTATCCGCTTCGGTGGATTCCCATTAACCTGCACTCCACTTGCACTTTCGCAAAAAACTACACTTACTGATTCAACACTTGCTAATGGAACCTAAATATATCGGTTCCCGACGAGTGTGCCTTTCGTCAGTAAAGCAAATTTTCCGCCAAGGCCGTGCAATTCATCCTTTGAAGTCGCTTGTAAACGCATGTTTACCAGTCCCTTCTTTTGGTAGTTCCGCCTTGTGTTTTTTATTTACCCGGTGTTTTTTATTATAAACCTATTTTAAAAATAAATTTTTTGCGGATTTTGGTCATTTTTTGGGGAACGAATTTTGTTTTATTTTTACTGAAAAACGGTAATTATAGAATAAGAGAATGAAATAATAGTCGAGTAGCCAGAGAGTACTTAATGGAACGTTAAAAATAATTTAACATCATATAAAGGTGGGATTCAACATGAAAATAAAAGTGAAAAGTTGGAGAATGTTAACCGCTCAAGATAAGATGTCTATATTAAAGGCTATCAGTCAACGTCCGAAAGTAAAAAAAGGTGCATAAAGCAAACGACAATATCAGGGGCAGGAGAGCCTCGTTTTTTTTTGGTTCTTTTTAGGAAAATAAGGGTTGTGACGGCTGTTTATTTCGTGTATATTTTGATTAACGATTAATTAATCATTAATAATTTGCAAACTATTATCGGGGTGAAAAGCGAGAGTGGTTAAATTTGTTTCCCACAAAGAGGCGTTAGAGGAGTATGATAGTAAGAAGTATCGTACTCCAGATGGTTATACGAGCGATATTGTCATTTTTACAATTAAACAAGACGAAAAAGCGGAATTTTCTGGCTCTCTTCATCTTCTTCTTATTAAAAGATCAATGAAAAACAGCGAAGGCCAGTCAAATGTAGAAGGCGGTAAGTGGGCATTGCCCGGTGGGTTTGTAGCACCGCATGAAACGGCTGATGAAGCAGCTATGAGAGAGTTGGAAGAAGAAACAGGTTTAAGCAGCATTTATTTAAAGCACTACGCTGTATACGATAAAGAAGGCCGGGACCCGAGAGGATGGATGATCTCGAATGCCTATTATGCTGCGGTGCCTGAATATTTATTAGAAAAAAGAAAAGCCGGTGATGATGCGATAGATGTGCAATTATTCAACGTCACAGAGGCCCTTGAATTGCCGTTAGCTTTTGATCATAAAATAATAATTAAAGATGCGTTGAGAAAAGTTCAGCTTGAGATGTTACAGACAACACTTGCGAAGGAATTTTTGCCAAAGGAATTTACATTATCTGAGCTTAGGCATATCATTCTATGTGTATCAGGAGATTTAGTCGAAGAGGTTGTGAAGTCCGAACCATTTTTTTGGCGTAAAGCACCAAAGTTTCCTTTCCTTGAAAAAGCGCTTAACGAAGATGGTAGTCCAAAAACAACACAAAGAAATTCAAAGTTCAAAACAACGCTTTATCGGTTTAATGATTACAATCCAATTAAGAGCATTTATAAGTGAAAAATATCACATGAGGAGGAATGAGGAAACATGGTCAAAAAAGCGTTAATTAATGTTGATTACACAATAGATTTTGTGAATGGGGCACTGCCTGTTGGCGAGCCGGCAATCGAAATTGAAGAGGCTATCACTTCGTTAACGGAGGAGTTTCTGGAAAACGGAGATTACGTTATACTAGCTATTGATGTACATATGAAAGAGGACCCTTATCATCCGGAAACAAAATTATTTCCGCCTCATAATATTGCTGAAACGGAAGGAAGGCGGCTGTATGGGCGGCTCGAAACGGTTTATCAGCAAAATAAGGAAAACGAGCAGCTTTACTATATGGATAAAACTCGTTATTCCGCTTTTGCGGGAACGGATCTGGACATTAAACTTCGGGAACGAGGAATTACTGAAATTCACTTAGTTGGTGTTTGCACAGACATTTGTGTATTGCATACGGCTGTTGATGCATATAACAAGGGGTATTCAATTGTCATTCACCAAAATGCGGTTGCAAGCTTTAATCAGGCGGGGCATGAATGGGCCTTGCGTCATTTTCAAGATTGCTTAGCTGCAAAAGTGATTTAATTGTGGAGGGAACGAACAGACATGAAAAAGCGTTTTGAAGATGATGGAATGGCCTTGCATACAGATCTCTATCAAATTAACATGGCTGAAACCTATTGGTATGATGGCATCCATAACAAAAAAGCCGTCTTTGAACTTTACTTTAGAAAAATTCCGTTTGGCAATGGGTATGCGATCTTCGCAGGCTTAGAAAGAATTATTGATTATCTAAAAAACTTTCGATTCACAGAAAGTGATATTGAGTATTTACGTCATGAGCTGGGATATAAAGAAGACTTTCTAGCTTATTTAAAAGGAATGACGTTCACCGGCACGTTGAAAGCAATGCGTGAAGGAGAGGTGGTTTTTGGCAATGAGCCGATTTTAAGATTAGAGGCTCCGCTCGCGGAAGCACAAATTGTCGAAACGGCTTTGTTGAACATTGTTAACTACCAGACCCTTATTGCGACAAAAGCTTCTCGGATTAAACAAGTTGTCGGTGAAGAGCCAGCAATGGAATTTGGCGGTCGGCGGGCTCATGAGCTAGACGCTGCGACTTGGGGAACGAGAGCAGCTTACATTGGGGGATTTGATAGTACAAGCAATGTGCGAGCCGGTAAATTATTCGGTATTCCCGTTTCCGGCACGCATGCTCATTCACTTGTCCAGACGTACAAAGATGAATATACGGCTTTCCATAAATATGCTGAACGCCATAAAAACTGTGTGTTTTTAGTCGATACCTATGATACGCTCAAGTCAGGGGTGCCGACAGCTATTAAAGTAGCAAAGGAACTAGGCGATCGTATTAATTTTATCGGTATCCGACTTGATAGCGGCGACTTGGCTTATTTATCAAAAAAAGCGAGAAAGATGCTGGACGAGGCCGGATTCCACGATACAAAAATTATCGCATCAAATGATTTAGATGAATATACGATCATGAATCTAAAAGCACAAGGCGCTAAAATTGATAGCTGGGGCATTGGCACAAAATTAATCACTGCGTTTGACCAGGCTGCTTTAGGAGCTGTCTATAAGCTTGTTTCCATCGAAAATGAAGAAGGTGTCATGGAAGATACCATTAAAATTTCAGGAAACCCAGAAAAGGTAACAACCCCCGGCTTGAAACGCTTGTATCGGATTATTAACAAGCAAAACGGCAAGTCAGAAGGGGATTATTTAGCAATGGAGTATGAAAATCCGGCAGAGGAAGAACGGCTGAAAATGTTTCATCCTGTGCATACGTTCATCAGTAAATTTGTGACTAATTTTGAAGCGCGCGAGCTGCACGAACCTATTTTCCAGGAAGGCAAGCTCGTTTACGCACAGCCGGATGTCCAGGAAATACGGGCATTTGCTAAAGAAAACCTTCAACTTCTATGGAAAGAACATAAACGTTCTCTCAATCCGGAAGAATACCCCGTGGATTTAAGTCAGGCTTGCTGGGACAATAAAATGAGAAACATCGCAGAAGTTCAGGAAAAAGTAAAAGCGACCAGTCAGTAAGCAGCACAGTCAATGTGCTGCTTTTCTATTTAAATAGTTTGAATGAAATCTTCCTCTTTTTATTATGTGGAAATCGCTGTCAAAAATCTTGATTTATTATAAAATAATAGGGAGTGACATTTAAAAAGTATACGATTGTAATGAAGGGAGTGGAAAAAGTGAAGGAAAAGTTTACAAACATGGAGACAGCGGTTATCCATTCAGGCTATGATGCAAAAGAGCATCTAGGCAGCTTAGCTACCCCTATTTTTCAAACTTCTACTTTTACCTTCGAAAGCGCTGAGCAAGGGGAGAGGCGTTTTGCTGGAGAAGAGGATGGTTTTATTTATTCAAGGCTTGGCAACCCCACGGTAAAGGCTTTGGAAGAAAGGATTGCTGAACTAGAAGGAGCAGAAGCTGGGCTTGCATTCGGTTCAGGCATGGCTGCTGTATCAGCTATACTAATGGCTTTAACAAAGAGCGGTGACCATATCTTATGTTCACAAGGTGTGTACGGGTGTACGTTTGGTCTTCTGCAGTTAATGGAGGAAAAATATCAAATCACGCATGATTTTTGCAGCATGGAAACAGAAGAGCAGCTAGAGACATTGATTCGTCCAGAGACTGCCTGTATTTATGTGGAAACGCCCATTAATCCAACGATGAAATTAATTGATTTGGAACTAGTTGCTAAAATAGCTAAAAAACATGGCATTCCGGTTGTTGTGGATAATACATTTTCATCCCCTTATTTGCAGCAGCCTTTAAAGGCCGGATGCGATATTGTACTCCATAGTGCAACCAAATATATCGGCGGGCACGGAGATGTTATTGCTGGACTTGCAGCTGGAAAAAAAGAATTGATTCATACGATTGCCATGACGACATTAAAGGATGTCGGAGGTGTAATGTCTCCTTTTGATGCATGGTTATTGCTGCGAGGGATGAAAACGCTTCCAGTGCGCATGGATCGTCATTGTGAGAATGCAGAATATATTGTGGAGCAATTGAAACAACATCCGGCTGTGCAGCAAGTGTTTTATCCCGGTGACGCAACAGGCGGGGACTATGAGATCATGCAGAAGCAAATGAAAAAAGGCGGAGGGCTCATTTCCTTTGAAATTAATGGCAGCAAGCAACATGCCCAGCAGCTTCTTAATCGTCTATCGCTTATCAAAATTGCCGTCAGTCTTGGTGACGCGGAAACGCTTATCCAGCATCCGGCAACGATGACTCATTCAGGCGTTCCTGAGCAGAAAAGAGTGCAAATGGGGATTTCAGACAAGCTGATCCGCTTGTCTGTCGGACTTGAGGCTAAACAAGACATTTGGGAAGACTTACAGCAAGCACTTGATCAACTAATGGAAGTGAAAACGCCGATTCAATCTAAGCAAGCATAAGAAGTATTTAAAAAGCGATAAGAACAATATGAAAAAGGGCGTTCTAAAAATATAAATTTTAGAACGCCCTTTTTAAGCTTACACGGCTTCGTATTGAGTCTTATGACATTCCGGACAAGGAGGAAGACGATCTTTATCCTCATCAAGAGTAAGAACTTGTCCGCATTCTTCACATTTATAGTCGCCTTTTCCTGGTGTTTCTCCTGTATGTGGCATAAAAAGCACCTCCTAAATAATCGTTGCTTTGTGTATACCCGAATCGCGAAAAAAGAAACAGAGACCCTCATCTACAGACTAATTCCTTTTGTTTAACTCGGTGTATGAGAAATGACTACTTTATTTCTTCCTGTTTGTTTAGCTTTGTAAAGACACTGGTCAGCTAGATGAAGGAGTTGATCTGAAACAGCTGCATCATCAGGGAATGAGGCTGCCCCCGCGGAAATGGTAATAGCTTTGCCAGTGGGACTTATTGTTTTCTCTAAACGCCTTCTTAATTTCTCGGCTATGTGTTGAGCTAATGGAAGTTCAGCCTGCGGGAGAATAATTAGAAATTCTTCTCCGCCGTAACGGCAGCAAATGTCTTCTTCTCGAGTTGTTTCTTCCATCAAATTGGCAAGAAAAATAAGGACTTCATCTCCAGCTGCATGGCCATACGTGTCATTCACTTTTTTGAAATGATCGATATCAAAGAGAATGATAGAGAATGGTGACTCATTTGAAACAAGCTGTGCAAGACAGTCATTCATAGATCGGCGGTTATGCAGCCCGGTCAGCGGATCGGTGGATGATTGCTGCTGAAAGTCGTTTACTCGCTCATGAAGAATATGAAAGCTCGTCATTAGGGCCTTTTTTAGCTGAATAGCTTCATAATACCAAGCGTGGATGTTTTTAATATCTTGCTGCCGATTGTTCTCTGAACTATTCTCAGCTAAATGAGCAAGCTGCTGTAAAGGCTGGGTAATTTTTGTTAAGATAAGCCAGATGATGACGAACGAAATAAGAATGAGCGGCAAAGAAGTCCAAAGCATTCGTTCGATCATCGCATTCGAAGGAGCAAGGGCGTTAGAAGTAGGGCGTTGTGAAACAACTCCCCAATGAGCCACAGGAATTGTAGCATATCCCGCCAGCATATCCTTTCCTTGTGTATTGATGAGGCGTTGGGCTCCATTTTGTCCTTTCATCAATTTTTGAACGACGGGATTCTCAGAAACAACGTCGTTAATCCGGTTGGAGGATTGATGGTAAATGATCCGTCCATCTTCATCTACAACATAAACATAGGACCCATCATGGTAAAAGTGTTCCCCTAGCAGCTGATTTAAGATGCTTCTTTCTCTTAAATAAATCGTTCCAGCTACAAAGCCAAGGTACTCATCTTGCTCACTAAAAATGGGATAGGAAATCATAATGATGAGCCGTCCAGTAATAGAGATAAACGGTTTAGAAATAAGCGGCTTCTTCGCCTTCAATGCTTGAATCGAACCTGAAGATGAAAACATTTTATCTTTTAGATTGAGATGTTCAGGTGAAACAGCCAAAATTTTTCCAGTATGATCGACTACAGCGACGGAGTTAAATATATTTGAGTGATTTTTTAAACGATTAACTTCGTTTAGGAGCACTTCTTCATTTGTATTCATTGCAGGAGCGACAGTTTGAGCGCTAGTACGCAGAGTTTGCAAAGTAGAATTTAAATAGTCTTCGGTCGTGCTTGCCAACTTTTCAGCATACGATCGGTTCGTTTCAAGTGTGTTCTCCATCAGGGTTTCTCTTTCCATTTGATAGCCGGCATACAGGCTGATAGAAAGAGTAAACAGTACAGCGATAAGGGCAACGAATAGGATTAACCTTTTTAAAGATAATGTCATTAAAAAAATTCCTTCTTTCAGGTTGTTGATGAAAAAATCAGTGTCTTCATTGTTAGCCTGCCTGAAGTATTTATGCTCTTCTATTCCAATCAAACTATTTCTTATTCATCGTTTTGAGGTTGGGCGTTACATCAATAATTCGTTCCACGCAAATAAAAAGATTTACTCTAACTGTCATTTTTAGTAAGAGATTAGTAGAAGAATTCCAAAATAAAATAATAATTGATTTTTTACAGTTTGCCAAGAAGAAATTAAAAATAGAGGAAAATAAAGGGTTACGCTTTTTATTGTCACATTTGTTAGGTATGATAGGGACTGAAAAGCTGATCTAGAGGGAGTGAGGAAAATGGAAATTAGCATATGGTCAGATTTTGTTTGTCCGTTTTGTTATATTGGAAAACGCCGATTGGAAGAAGCTTTGGACAAGTTTCCATATAAAGAGAAAGTAACGATTCGCTTTAAAAGCTTTGAGCTTGCACCAGATGCACCGAAAGAAACCTCTAAAACTATTCATGAAGCGCTTGCTGAAAAATACGGAATGAGCATTCAACAAGCGAAGGCCGCAAACGCAAACGTCGCTGAACAGGCAAAAACTGTCGGGTTAACATTCAATTTTGAAAATATGAAGCCGGCAAATACGCTGGATGCTCATCGTCTCGCTAAATTCGCTGTCGAAAAAGGCAAGGGAGCAGAGTTGACGGAAAGGTTGTTGAAAGCATATTTCACCGATTCATTGCCAATAAGTGATGCTGATACATTAACAGAAATTGCCGGAACAGTCGGATTGAACAAGGAAGAGGTACGGTCGTTTCTAAAAGAAAACCGTTTAACTGAAGAAGTGAGAGCGGATGAGGCAGAAGCGCGTCAAATTGGTGTCCAAGGAGTTCCGTTCTTTGTATTCAATAACAAATATGCTGTGTCCGGAGCCCAGCCAGTGGAAGCTTTCGCAGCCGCTTTGCAAAAAGTATGGGAAGAGGAAAATGACGGTCCAGTAGTAAAGATATTATCCGAAGGGGACAAGAATGAAGCCGTTTGTACGGATGAAAGCTGTGATCTTTCCCCTGAAAAATAGAACACGCATGGAGAGCATGACAGCATGCTCTCTTTTTTCGTCAGATTACTTATAAAACGGAGAATACAACAGGAACTTTGGGGGTCTTTTGGCATATTGCTGCCTATTGCCGGGGAAATAGCTGCAGTCACTGATCTTAATTTATTATTGCCTATGATGGCGGCTGTACTTGGCGGAGCAGTGTTTGGGGACCATTGTTCTCCTATATCTGATACAACGATTCTTTCTTCAACAGGAGCAGGCTGCAATCATATTGATCACGTCATGACACAGCTGCCATATGCTCTTTTGGCGGCCGTTTTTACGGGAATTGGTATGTTGTTCTTGGATTAACAGAGAGTGTTTTTCTCGGAATCTTAACGATTGCTGTTGAGTTGCTCGCCCTTGTCCTTATTTTGAGAAAGCAAAAGCCCCAGATCACCACAGCAGATAATCGAGTCATAAACTCAGATATGGTTGAATAATTCTGTTGTTTTAAATCAAGAAATCCGCTTTTGCCTCATATACTTTTATGTAAAAGTAAACAATGAGGAGGGAAGCAACATGCGCGTCTTAGTACTAGGGTCTGGGCTAATGGGAAAAGAAGCGGCAAGGGACTTGGTACAATGTAAAGAGGTCGTGAAAGTAACACTGGCTGATTATGATCTTAAAAAAGCAAAACAGACGTGTAACATTTTACAATCTTTAAAATTAACCGCAGCTTTTGTAGACGCCTCCAATAAAGAGCAGCTTATTCAGTTAATGAAAGAACATGATGTAGTCATCAATGCCTTATTTTATTCATTTAACGTAGCTGTCGCAAAAGCAGCTATTACAGCGGGGGTGCACTCGGTAGATCTTGGCGGCCATATTGGCCAGGCGACGGACCGAGTGCTGGAAATGATGGAAGAAGCGAAGAAAGCAAAGGTTACACTGATTCCTGATCTTGGTGTGGCGCCGGGCATGATTAATATTTTAGCGGGACATGGTGCAAGCAAACTCGATACAGTAAATTCGATTAAGCTATACGTCGGGGGGATCCCGCTTCGTCCGGAGCCGCCGCTTGAATATAACCATGTATTTTCAATGGAAGGCGTGTTTGATCATTATACTGATCCTTCTTTTATTGTTAGAAATGGGAAAAAACAAGAAATCCCATCTTTATCAGAAATCGAAACGATTCATTTTGAGAAATTCGGGCCGCTTGAAGCCTTCCATACTGCAGGAGGAACATCGACGCTTTCGTATTCTTATCCTGATCTTGATTGCCTGGAGTATAAAACCATTCGTTATCCAGGCCATGCAGAAAAATTCAAGCTGCTTGTCGATCTTAACTTAACCCGCTCTGATTACTTTATTGAGGTGAATGGTGTCCAGGTAAGGCCGAGGGATGTGTTATTAAAAGCGCTTGATCCTATCGTTGACTTAAGAGAGAAAGAGGATGTCGTTCTGCTAAGAGTAGAAACAGAAGGGGAAAAAGCGGGAAGTAAAGCAAGCTATGCATATGAAATGATCACCTATAAAGATACGATTCATCATGTAACGGCCATGGCGAGAGCGACAGCGAACACAATTTCAGTCGTGGCACAGATGATTGCAAATGGGACGATTAGGCAAACAGGTGTTTATCCGCCGGAGCAAATTGTTCCTGGTGATCTCTATATTCAAGAAATGGCAAAAAGGGGTGTTGTAATTAAGGAAGTAGGACAACAAGGATCAATGGTACAATAACAAAAAGGCTGCTATAATGCTTGCTAATCTCTGGCTTTATAGCAGCTTTTTGCTTAAGCAAATAAATATTAATTCAAGGTAGGCTCTTTTCGCTGCTTTTCTCCTTCAACAATTTTAACGTGGACATTTACTGTCTGAAGTGATTGTTCTGTTAATGGAATGGAGCCTTGCTGTTGGACTTTTTTCCATGCTTGTACATTTTTGCGATAAAGTGTTTCTGATAAACGCAGCAAATCTGCGTTCGCCTTCAATCCTGTTTTAAAGGTGTTCTCTATTTCTCGTGCCATTATTTTTTCTGCTTCTTGAGAAATTTCTCTCAAATTGACAGAGTGGCTCAGCTCTCGCAAACTGGCTTTTGCTTTTACTTGTACTTCAAAACGAATGTCTTCTTTTCTGACAATGGGTTTAATATGTACATTCAGATCATAAATTAATACACTCGTATCCTTGTGTTTCCCCTTTTTTACCCGCAAATCTTCTCTGTTTAAGTCCTTGTTTATCCATTTTAAACCTGCTGTCTCCTTAGGGGATAAGCGTTGTTTAAATGAATTTGCGGTCACAACTGCTGCCCCTTTCCATTGGATTGTATTTCGTTTTCCGCTATTTGTTCTCCAGTCCTTTTCATCGATGCCGACCAATGGAATAACAGCTTCATGCGGCGGTTCATTTAAAAATATGAGGAGCTCTCTCAGATCTACTGGTTTGAATAAGGAACGCTGGTCATAAGTAGCATAGGGATCGCTTAACCTAGAAAGGGCAGTAGAAAGCTCCATCACCGGTACAGCTGTCAATAATTTGTCGAGCGGTTCTTTTGTGGCATACATCCACATGCGATAGCGGGTCTCGCGGTATCTGTCAAATAAATCAACAGCATGGCTTAAGCCTTGGGCACGCAGGGCTTCTTCCGTGAAAATAATAATGGCTAAATGCCCCCAGAAAATCCGGCGCTGAGAAGAGCGATATAAATTAAAGATGGCCTCGTCCACTGTTTTTCCAGACGCTTTTCCAACCTCTACTTTTGTTTCCTCTGTTCCTCCTCCAGATTCTTGTTTAGCGAGCATTCCTAAGTTAATTAGCTGGAGATAAACGGTATAATAGCCATCCTTGTAATCGACCCCTACCCCATGTACATACACCATGCGGTCAGGCTCGTAGGAATCCCAGCAGCCTGAAAGCAAAAGAAGAGGGAAGGCCATTACTATGACGCAGAAAAAAGACTTTATTTTTTTGTTCATTTTGATCTGTCCTCTTTCGTTCCATCGATTGGGTTCAGCATACTTGCCCGTTTCGTTTCTTTCTGAGCGGGCAAACGGATCACGGCTTTGAGAATGTTCCCCCAATGTAAACGAGCCGCTAATTCTAAGTAAGGGACACCAAAGATGCGAATTCTTGCGACGGAAATCCCAACAAGAAAGATAGAAGCAAAAAAACCGAAGAAGCCGAATAGGGCAACGAGGATAATAACAAAGAAACGAATAAGTGATATAGCTCCCATAAACGATTGATTCACAAGCGTAGTCATGGCGACAAAGGAGCCAGCGATAATCACGAGCATGGAGGGGCTTGTTAATCCCGCGCGAATGGCTGCATCCCCAATAATCAAGCCGCCGACAACGCTGAGTGTCTGTCCGATCGCCAAGGGCATTCGTAAGCCCGCTTCTCGGAATAATTCAAATAAGAGCATCATTAAAATGGCTTCCAAGGATGTCGGAAAGGGCACCCCTTTTCGTGACTCTACGACGGTCGCCAATAGTGTTAAAGGAAGCTGGTTTTGATGAAAGGCGGTAAGAGCTACCCAAAAACCGGGCAGGAAGGTAGCGATGGATATACCAGCGACCCTGATAAGCCGCTCAAATGAATTGAAAGCATAAGGATATTCTTTGTCCTCTGCGCTTTTTAATAAAAAGAACAAATTGACTGGTGTGATGTAGGCATAAGCGACTCCGTCAATTAAAATAATAAACCTTCCTTGCATTAAGGACTGAACAGCAAAGTCAGGTCTTCCTGTGTAGGAGTGGCGCGGAAAGATAGCATAAGGACTTCCAGTCATTAACTCTCCAAGCTGTGTGCCGCTTATTAAGGCATCGATATCGATCGTGGATAACTGTTGCTTGATTTGCTTTAAGGTATCTTTATTGGAGATATCCTCCATATACAAAAGGGCAACTTTTGTTTTGGACCTTCTGCCAATTTCAAATGACTCGCTTACGAGCGAAACGGTTCTTAATCTTTTCCTGATTAAAGCATAATTAATAGTAATGTCTTCAATAAAGTTATCTCTAGGCCCTTTGATGCTTACTTCTGTATTCGTTTCTTCTGGTTTACGCTGCGGCCGGTCCGCGATATCCACAGAAACAGCGATATTCTCAATAGGAAAAATGATAACAAGCATCCCTGAAAAAATATCTTCTATCACTTTTTCTTTTTTCGTCACCAATTGTAGAGAAGGGACTTGCAAAGAAAGGATGTTTTCCTTTGTTGCCTCATGATGAGTTTGAAAAAACTTTTCTAATCGTTTCGGGATCGTTGATTTAAGCAGGTCAACGTTTACTAACCCGCTGCAATAAACGAGTGTAATCAAATGATCGTTAAATGCTAATTCCGTGAATTGAACGTCTCCATTCTTTTGAAATAAATCTTTTAAAGCATCAATAGACAGGGAAGAACGTTTAATTAAGGATGTTCTTTTTTTCTGTTTTTCTAATTTTTCAGCTTTCTTTAATTGGATCTTTTTTATTTTCATTCGTAGACCCCCGTTTTTTTCTTCCATAAAAAATGGCAAGTATGACGAACAAAATAATAGCTGCGGAAAAAAACCAGAAACTGGCTGGTAAAAAGATGGTCGTCAGCCACTTTGAAAAAGTAAAATCAGTGATAGGAATAAGCACAAGACCGGCAATACCAAGAGAAAGAAAGGTGAGCGTTATATTTTTCTTTCTTTCTGTTTTGATCAGCAGGAGTTCTTTCATTAAAATTAAAATGAGCGATATCCGAATAAACGCGCCAGACATCCATTGGTAGATCGATAAAAAATCCAGATGTTCGATAAATGAGCCTAGGGATACAAGTCCCCATTCTTCATAGGCAGGAAATCGCTGTTTCGCAGCCTCTATAGGGCCGAATTCAACAATCGCCCCAATAAGCGGTCCGGTCGTAAGCACCGTTAAGATGATAATCATGGCCGCATAATGGCGTACGCGGAGAGAGGCATCTAGTTTATGCTGCAGCAATAAAAAAATAAAAATCTCAGCAACCCCTGATGCTTGGAAGATGAGGCTTTTCATAATAGGAGCATAGCCGTGCTCTAAAATTGGCAGCAATAAAAAATAATTTTTATATTGGATGTTGGCGATAGCAACAAAGAACCCAAAAATAATGATGAAGAACAATAAAAAGATATTAAGGATGCTTAATGTTCTCAAATTAGTCGTCCCCATTACCCAACAAACAAAGATAAAAAGAATGACGAGAAAAAAAGCAGGTGTTTCCGGCAAAAACATGACATTGGCCCATGTGATTGTTTCTCGCAGAGTTACGGCTGCCATGACGATTAAGTAACCGATCAACACAAATGCCAAAACAATCGTCGCTTTATCGCCAATTGTCGCTCTTAACCACTGAAGTAATGGTTGCCTATTCGTTTTTTTCTGTACGTATAAAAAGAGCGGAATCCATAAAAAAGCCAGTATCATCGTAATTAGAACAGCTATCCAGGCATCACGGCCTGCTGTTTGAATTAAAGGAGAAATAGCAAATACATGATTCTTTAAACCGATCGCCGTCATGGCCAGTAAAATAAGTTGAAAAGGAGTAATGGAATCGGCTTTTTGCATAGAACCACCTTTAGAGTCATTTAGTAGGAAATCTTTTGGCTAGTTTTTCTTACCTTCTCCTTTTTATACTAAAAAAGCGCTGCACGATGTTTTTATGAAAACATCGTGCAACGCTTTATACATTACTGGCTATCCATTTTAGTATCTTCTTTATCAATGCCTGGGTCTTCTTCTTTATTTTCTTCTGAAGGATTGCCATCATTTTCGGCATTTTTTTCTGTGGAACCACCTTGATTATCTTCGTCTTCCTTTACTTTATCTGTTGGTTCCTCCATAACGGGTTTCTCCTCTTTCTCTGAGTCATTACTAGCACATGCTCCAAGAATCATGGCAACGAAAAAGGGAGCTGCTGCAAGTTTAGCCCATTTTGATTGCATAGTCTCTCTCCTTTCCAACTAAGCTCCTTACTCTTTCTTTTCCCCGATTGCGAAAAATTAAGCTTCTAGCATTTACATTTATTAAATAGCTTTTTACGGAATAGTCAGAAAAAATATCTTGCTAATGATTAAAGATTATGATAATTTATATTCTATTATGAAGTTGAAACTTCATTTAATTGTAATATGTTGTATTTACTTCATATTAAGGAGAAAGAAACATGGAACTATTAGATAAAGTAAAAGAAAAGTATGCTTCATTATCAAAAGGGCAGCAAAGGGTAGGGAAATATGTTCTCGACTTTCCTGAAAAGGTCGCTCTGCTATCCGCGGGAGAAGTGGGAAGACAAATTTCAGTAAGTGAAACGACTGTGATTCGTTTTTGCTATTCGCTCGAATTAAACGGCTATGCTCATTTGCAGTCCATTATCCGTGAATATTTAATTCAACATAAAAGCAGTTTGAATCGTTACTACTCTTCTAAAATAGAAATGGCACAGAAACCACATTTTTTTGCTCAAGTAATGGAGAAAGATGCAGAGAATATTCAGCGGGTCATTGACACGATCGATGAAGGGAATCTTCAGCAGACTGTAGACAAAATGATGAAAGCAAACAACGTTTTTTTAGCAGGAATGAGAACTTCGTTTGCCCCTGCTCAATGGTTGGCTTTTACACTAGGACTTGTGCGTAACGAAGTAAGATTAGTACAGCCAGGAATTGATGACCTAGTAGCTATTTTGCAAAATATAAATGAAAGCTCCGTTTTTATTGCCATTACATTCCACCGATATGTAAAAGAAACTGTACAGCTTGCCAAAATGGCAAAGGACCGAGGTGCCTTTGTTATTAGTTTAACCGATTCACCTTTAGCCCCCATTACGGAATATAGTGATATTACTTTTGCGATTGGCAGTCAAGAGAAATCTACACTGGATGTTTTTCCGCCGCTTTTTTCTTTGCTTAATGCGATGATGGCTAGCTTGTATATTCAATATCCAGAGAAAGTGAATGAGCGGCAGCAGCAATATGAACAGGTGAATGCGGACCATTTGTTTTATTTTTAATGATTCGACATATGTAAAAAAGACAGAATCTTCATTGTTTTGCATCTTGGCAGAAAGGAAGTCTTTCCATGAAAAAGCAACTTGAACAATTGAAACCAGCTATTCAGCAACTTTATCATTATCTGCACGCACATCCTGAAATTAGCTGGCAGGAAGTCAATACGACCGCTTTTTTAGCGAATTATTTAACAGAAGAAGGATTTGTGGTTAAGACCTTTGACGATTGTACAGGACTTATTGTAGAAATGGGCGAGGGAGATCCAGCGGTTGGATTGCGGTGTGACATTGACGCTCTTTGGCAAGAAGTAAACGGTGAGTTTCAAGCTAATCATTCTTGTGGGCATGATGCTCATATGACGATGGCTGTTGGGACTTTGCTGTTATTAAAAAGTTTAGGTTATCAATTTCCGGGCCGGTTAATGGTTATTTTTCAGCCAGCTGAGGAAAAAGGAACGGGCGCATTGAAAATGATCGAAAAAGGGATTATTGACGACTTGGACTTTTTGTATGGCGTTCATTTACGGCCTATTCAGGAACTCTCCTTCGGTCAAGCGTCAGCAGGAATCCAGCATGGGGCAGCCAAGTTTATCGCTGGAGAAATTATCGGAGAAGAAGCTCATGGAGCAAGGCCGCATCTTGGTAAAAATGCGATTGAAATTGGGTCGTCTCTTATCCAAGCTTTGCAGCAAATCCATATGGACCCATCAATTCCTTATTCAGTGAAAATGACGAAGTTTCAAAGTGGAGGGGAGTCCAGCAATATTATTCCGGCAAAAGCAACGTTTTCAATTGACGTTCGGGCGCAAACAAACGAAGTCATGACGGCGTTAACGGAGAAAATTGTGCAGGCGTGCAAAGGAATTGAAATGATCCACGGAGCAACGGTTCATCTTGAAACAAAAGCTGAAACAGCTGCCGCCATTATTTCAGACGAAGCCTCTGCGATCATGAAAGCAGCTATCAGCAAAGTATTGGGAGAAAAACATGTCGTTTCACCCATTGTCACAACTGGCGGAGAGGATTTTCATTTTTACACAGTAAAAAGACCGAAAGTGAAGGCGGCTATGCTTGGGCTTGGCTGCGATTTGAAGCCAGGCTTGCACCATCCTGACATGACATTTCAATTAGAGGCGCTTTATTCAGGAATTGAAATTTTAACAGAAACCATTATCCAAACATTTGAACAGAGGAAAGGGTGAGGCAGCGTGCACGATTATCAAATTCGGCTATTTAACGACCGTACAGACTTTGAAAAAATGCAGCAGCTTGAAAAGGATACGTGGGGCATGGAGCCACTCCCTATTCACCAAACACTGACTGCGCATAAAAATGGCGGTTTATTGCTGGGGGCTTTCCAGGAAGGCCGCTTAATTGGATTTAGCTATGGGTTTGCCGGCTTTGCGAACGGATCTGCGTATTTATGTTCTCACATGCTCGGCATTCATCCTGACTATCAAAAGCAAGGAATTGGTGAAGCGCTGAAACAGGCTCAAAAGCAAGAAGCGGCACGCCTTGGCTATGAGCAGGTCACATGGACATTTGATCCGCTTGAAAGTGTCAATGCTTATTTGAATTTAACAAAATTAAAAGCGGTTTGTTCCACATATGAAGTAAACTGTTACGGTAAAATGGAGGATGGGTTAAATGCCGGCCTTCCAACGGACCGTTTAAAAGTAGACTGGTGGATTCAAAGTGACTACGTGAACCATTCTTTCGTCTTTTCAGAAGAGAAGGCAAAAGTGTTCGCAGAATATGAAAAGACAAAAGAAGGGTTTCCAAAGATATCTCTTCATCATTCAGAGTATTTAGAGGGGGAAGAAGCGCTGCTTGTTCCGGTTCCTAAAAAATTTCAGGAGATAAAAAAGTATTCCTTCAATTTAGCTTTAGACTGGCGGATGGATATACGCACGATCTTTTTACAGCTATTTACGAATGGTTATACGGCTGTTAAGCTGATTCAACGTCCCGATGAACCAGCGAATCATTATTTGTTTGTTAAAAGCTCTCAATTAGCGATATAGGAAAGGAAGAGAAAGAATGAAATTGAAAGAAATTATTTTACGGCACTTGCAGATGAAAATGAAGTTTCCATTCACTACTAGCTTCGGAACGATCCAAGATAAAGAGTTCATTTTAGTAGAAGTAAAGGACGAAGAGGGAAGATCCGGCTGGGGAGAGTCTGTTGCTTTTACCTCTCCCACTTATAATGAAGAAACATTAAAAACAAACTGGCATATGATAGAGGATTTCTTAATTCCTTTATTGAAAGGCAAAGAGATCACTCATCCGGATGACGTTTCGGCTATATTTGAACCGATTCGCAAAAACAATATGGCAAAATCAGCGATTGAAGGAGCGGTATGGGATTTATATGCGAAACGGGAGGGAGTGCCACTCTACCAGGCGCTTGGTGGGGAAAATACAACTATTGATGTCGGGATCAGCATTGGAATTCAAGACACAGTAGAAGATCTTTTAGCCATTATCAAAAAGCATGTCGAAGAAGGATATAAACGAATCAAAGTGAAAATCAAGCCGGGCTGGGATGTTGAGGTTATGAGAGAAATTCGCCGTTCTTTCCCAGATATCCAGCTGATGGCGGATGCCAATTCAGCTTATCGTTTAGAAGATCTTCCGCAGTTAAAGAAGCTTGATGAATTCAACTTAACGATGATTGAACAGCCGCTTGCCTCGGATGATATTGTTGACCATGCTGTTATCCAAAAAGAATTGAAAACACCTGTTTGTTTAGATGAAAGTATCCATTCTTATGAAGACGCGCGAAAAGCTTTGCAGCTCGGCAGCTGTAAAATCATTAACATTAAAATTGGCCGCGTCGGCGGATTAACGGAATCTAAACGAATTCACGATTTATGTAAGGAACACAATATCCCTGTTTGGTGCGGCGGAATGATTGAAGCAGGCGTTGGACGAGCCCATAATGTTGCTTTAACAACGCTAAGTAACTTTACGCTTCCAGGTGATACGGCTGCGTCCTCGCGTTATTGGGAGCAAGATATCATTACACCAGAAGTAACGGTGCAGGATGGCGTGATCCAAGTTCCAGATAAACCGGGAATCGGCTACGATATCGATCTCGAAGCTGTTAAGAAATTTACTTTAAAAGAAAAAGTGTATTCATTGTAAATAGAGCAATATCAGTTTTAGAGAAAACCCGGAAATATCGGGTTTTCTCTCCTATACATCATGAGTTCAGAATATTCAAACGGAAGAGGAAGAAATGATGAGAAAAGCTTTTCAAATTGCAGGTGCTTATATTGGCGTAATCGTGGGAGCAGGATTTGCTTCTGGGCAGGAAATTCTTCAGTTTTTTACGAGTTTTGGCTGGCTTAGTATTGTAGGGACATGCCTAGCCACTGTTTTATTTGCTTTTTTAGGGATGCAGTTGCTGCAAATTGGTTCTCGCATTCAAACAGATTCCCATAAAAATGTTATTTATTTGATCTGTGGAAAATGGGTCGGGGTTTTTGTAGATGGACTGATTACTTTTTTCTTGTTTGGAGTAGCAGCCGTTATGATTGCAGGCAGCGGGTCCATTTTTGAGCAGCAATTTGGCATAGCGCCTTTATATGGAAGCATGGTAATGACTGTCCTTACGGCTGTCACTTTATGTTTCAATTTTCAAAAAGTGATTTCAGCAATTAGTTTCATGACACCATTCTTATTTTTTATGATTTTTATTGTCTTTATGTATTCAGTCGTTCAATATGAAGGAAACCTATCTGATATTTTACAACTAAGAAAGACAGAAAACACGGCAGCCTCCCATTGGCTGATAGGGGCCATATTATATGTCTCCTACAATATTGCGGCCGGCGGAGCTATTTTAACTTTAATGGGCGGAGCAGAGAAGAGTGAAAAAACAGCTGGCCTCGGAGGGATTTTAGGAGGAATCGGTCTCGGCTTATTAATTTTATTCATTAACCTTACGATGCTTTTGGATTTTGAGGCTAGTCAACAAGCCGCTATGCCTATTGTACACATTGCCAATGAAATTTCGCCGATTACCGGATACTTCATGTCGTTTGTTTTGTTGGCGATGATTTACAATACATCTGTCGGTATGATCTATGCTTTTGCGGCTAGAATCGTTCCGGCAAGCGGCAAATCTTTTACACCAACCGTTATCGTCTCTACATTAGTCGCTTTTCTTGCGAGCTTCGTAGGGTTTGTCAAATTAGTCGGTACTCTCTATCCAATTGTAGGTTATCTCGGTTTAATTTTAATTATTGGCGTAATTGTGGCATGGTTTAAGTTTAAGAAGCCGCTCCAAAGCAGAATAGAAATATCTAGTTGATAGGAGAGCTGTTCAGCAGTTAAGGAGACTTTAGCTGCTGGACAGCCTTTTTGTGTAAGCAAACTAGCGAAAACGTTTTAATCTCATCTAATCCTTGTCTTCTTTATTCTTTCTTTTACGTGATAAGACGAGCGTTTGGAATAAGAACGTAAACCAAAAGCATGCATATGTTGAAATGAGCAGCTGAAAGGGGGAGCGGGAATGGAGAAATATTTCAGCTATTTGAAAGAAGCAAAAAAATGGTGTGACGCGTTGTGCGCGCTGCAGCATGAAAACCTGGATCTTAACCAAGTAGAAAAGTGGAAAGAACGAGTCGAAAGGATCAATAACCGCCTATTAAAGGTGGAAGATGAAGAGGAAGTTCACTCGATTCAGGAAGAGATTCAAGCATTGGATCAGGAGTGGTGGCAGCTTCACGAGCGCTTGTTTGCTGAAAAAAACATAGAAGAGAAAGAGGGTGAACAGGAAAGAGCGGAGCAGGTTCCAATTGGAGGACACCAGCTTCCGCCTCTTCCTTATGCGTATAATGCATTGGAACCTTACATTGACGAAGCCACTATGAGGCTTCATCATGATCGGCATCACAAAGGTTATGTAGACGGATTGAACAGGGCAGAGCTGGAACTGCAAAAAGCAAGAAATAACAATGACTTTCGGCTCGTAAAGCATTGGGAAAGAGAGCTTGCCTTTAACGGTGCCGGTCATTATTTGCATTCTATCTTTTGGAAAGTCATGTGTCCGCACGGAGGGGGAAAACCATCAGGAGAATTAAACCGTGAGATTGCACGTTCGTTTGGCAGCTTCGACCAGTTTAAAAACCATTTTTCAAAGGCAGCCGAGAACGTGGAGGGCGGAGGATGGTCGATTCTTGTATGGGCACCTCAAGCCCAGCGGCTGGAAATATTACAAGCGGAAAAGCATCAAAATTTAAGCCAGTGGGATGTTGTACCGCTGCTTGTACTTGATGTATGGGAACACGCTTATTATTTAAAATATCAAAATAAGCGGGCAGATTATATTAATAATTGGTGGAATATTGTTTGTTGGGATGAGGTGAATAGACGTTTCCAAGAAGCAAAAGGAGAGGGATTTCGTCTGGCGGGGAACAAATGAGTAAAAAGCTGCATAGACAGGTGCTTCCCATTTAACCGGTTTCCCTCTATAATGGAAAGTAAATTTAATAAAAAGCTACTAGAGGTGCCTGTTACAGGCTGAGAGAAAAGCACAGGGCTTTTCAACTCTTTGAACCTGATCTGGTTGATACCAGCGTAGGAAAGTAGAGCGTTTATTGACTATTTTACTTACATTAGCCGTATCCAGATGAGGATTCGGCTTTTTTGCATTGGAGGAAGAGGAAATGAATCAAGTACAAAAGCTGGCGTATATGGCTTTATTTACAGCCGTTGCAACATTTGGCTCATCGCTGATCTGGTTTCCTGCCGGGGCAGCAAAAGCGTATCCTGTTCAGCATGCCGTGAACGTTATGGCTGGGGTTCTGCTTGGCCCGGGTCCGGCTGTCGTCATTGCGTTTGTGACCGGACTTCTAAGGAATTTATTGGGAACAGGGTCATTATTAGCGTTTCCAGGAGGAATGATTGGCGCTTTTCTTGCTGGTTATATGTATCAAAAAACGAGCCGTTCGTGGAGCGCTTCTATTGGAGAAGTGGCAGGCTCGGGGATCGTGGCTCCTTTATTAGCCGTACCTTATGCGAAAGTTTTAATGGGGACGGCTGCAGGTGCTTTCTTCTTTTTGCCTGCTTTTCTCGTTAGCAGCTTGTCTGGATCCATCATCGGTCTCCTGCTCGTAAGACGGCTTATTAAATTAAAAACATGGAAATACCGTCTAGATCATTAACGCCAGCGGAGCGAAATCGCGAGCTTGCAGCACTCTGCATTTGCTGTGGTGGTTCTCAGTTCAATCCGAAAAACATCAGGGGTAAAGGAAACAATCGCTTTTCCAGATATTCCCGTTGATCGGACAAGCCGTTCTACCTCCCGATGATTTGCCGCTTGGGCAGCCGTCATTAATCGAAAGGCAAAGTCGCTGTTATCTGTTAATTTATTGAGCAGCAAATTACTCTCATGTACGAGCTGTTTAATGGATTGAGCAGATTGTTTAAATAAAGTAACGTTCACTTTAGGGTAAGGCCTGTAGGACGGAGGCCGGGTTAAAACCTGTGGCTGAACGAATGGGTAGCCAGTAAGAGGAATAGCATAAAGCCGTTTAAATGGGTCAGGATGATACAAGACAGCTCTCCTCCTTCCAAATAGAAGCTTTTTATCAATATACGGTTTTTTAAAAAATAAATACCGGATTATATTTGTTTAAAAATTCTGAATTGTATTGCTGAATTCTGCTAAGTATGTTACAACTAGAATGAAAGACTAATTGAATAATTTGTCCTTGGGGGTGCTTGCAAAAGCTGAGAGAGGTAGATTACCTTAACCCTTATCACCTGAACTGGATAATGCCAGCGTAGGGAAGAGGTCGTATAATGGTGCTAAGCTGCAATCTTTTTTATTATTGCAGCCAAATGAAAGCTTATACAGCCGCTTCTCTTTGGAGAAGCGGCTTTTTTACATGTATCTACTAAGGGAGGGAGAAGATGATGGTCAAAGAATTGAATACGATTTTGCAAGAAGTAGAGCATCGGCAGGAGGAGCTCATTCATTTAGTAAAAGAGCTCATTGCTTTTCAAACACCTGCTCCACCTGCACGGAATACAAAAGAGGCTCAGTCATTTGTAGCGGATTTTTTAAAGGATCTAGGTTTTTCTATTGATATGTGGGACGTATATCCAAATGATCCAAATGTGGTCGGGAAATGGAGTGGAACGGATTCTGAGACATTTCAAAGCTTAATTATTAACGGGCACATCGATGTGGCGGAAGTGCAGGAAGACGAGAAGTGGGACATCGATCCGTTTCAGGCTGTTATAAAGAACGGTTCTATTATTGGCCGTGGAGCAGCGGATATGAAGGGCGGACTGGCTGGCGCTTTGTTTGCGCTGCGGCTTCTCCATGAAGCAGGCATTTCCCTTCCAGGAGATGTGATTTTTCAATCGGTGATTGGTGAAGAAGTAGGGGAGGCCGGAACGCTTGAATGTTGCAGACAGGGATATAAAGCAGATTTTGCGATAGTAGTAGATACGAGCGATTTACATATACAAGGACAAGGCGGAGTGATTACCGGATGGATCACGATCAAGAGCAGCCAGACATATCACGATGCCACGCGGAAAAACATGATTCATGCAGGCGGAAAGTTGTTTGGAGCTAGTGCCATCGAGAAGATGATGAAAGTGATAGAAGGGCTGCAGGAACTAGAGCGCCACTGGGCCGTCGCCAAATGTTACCCTGGATTTTTACCGGGGACGAACACGATTAATCCGGCTGTAATTGAAGGCGGCAGACACGCGGCTTTCATTGCAGATGAATGCCGGCTTTGGATTACGGTGCATTATTATCCGAATGAAACATATGAACAGGCAGCGAAAGAGGTAGAAGAGCATATCCGTAGCATTGCGAACGGAGACATATGGCTAAGGAACAACCCGCCACTGTTTAACTGGGGAGGCTCATCAATGATTGAGGATAAAGGAGAAATTTTTCCTTCCTTTGAGGTGGAAGAAAACCATGCTGCTGTGCAGACCCTTATTCATTCTCACACAACTATTTTACACAAGCCGCCCGTTGTCGACGTATCGCCAACCGTGACAGACGGAGGCTGGCTCGCTGACGCTGGCATTCCGACTGTTATTTATGGACCGGGGGATTTAAACAATGCCCATTCTGTCAATGAGCAGTTGTCCATCGAACAACTCGTAAGTTACACAAAAGTGCTTTTATCCTTTATCTATCGCTGGTGTCATACACCAAAATCAGAATATGCAAGCAATGAAGGGCAAGTGGTGAAAGATGTTCTAGAAATCTCGACAACTGCCAGCCCATTGAAATAGGCGTCTACTATCTGTTAAGGAGTGATGTATCCATGAAAACGAGTGGAATAAAAGTGAAATTCAGCGAAAGGTTATATGAAAAATTACAGCCGATCTGGCGGGAAAATCATAATCATCCTTTTGTTAGAGGTATTGGGGATGGCACGTTAGATCAACAAAAGTTTCGCTTTTACATGATTCAGGATTATTTGTATTTAATCGATTATTCCAAGGTATTTGCTCTCGGGGCTGTAAAAGCAAATGATGTGGAGACGATGGGGAAATTCGCTTCGCTGCTGAATGAAACACTTAATTTTGAGATGTCCCTTCACCGTCAGTATGCAGCGCGTTTCGGCATTTCAGAGGAGGAGCTGGAACAAGCAAAGCCTTCCCCGATTACACTTGCTTATACGCATTACATGCTTCATGCCAGCCAGAACGGTACGCTTGCAGAACTGATTGCCGCCCTTCTCCCATGCGCATGGAGCTATTGGGAGATCGGCAAAGAATTAAATGAGATTCCAGGAGCCAGTGAACATGGACTATATGGAGACTGGATTAAAATGTATTCTTCTAAAGAGTTCGGCGAGCTCGCCACTTGGTGCATCGACCTTTTAGATGAGCACACAGCCGAGAAAAGTGAAAGAGAGCTTGCAAAATTGGAAGAGATTTTCTTAAATACGACCCGCTACGAGTACATGTTCTGGGAGATGGCATATAATGAGCAAATGTGGCCAGGAGAAGCGTAAAAAAGTTCTAGAGTTTCAAAATGTGACATTTTCTTATAAAGATAAACAACAAACAGAATCTACACCTATTCTCCAAAGGGTAAATACGGCTATTTATGAACGAGAGTTTATTACGATTATCGGGGCAAGCGGATCCGGTAAAAGCACGCTTTTTCGGTTGATTACAGGATTGGAAAATCCGGATGAGGGTCATATTTTATTGAATGGAGAAGCAGAGGAACATCGGCTCGGAAAGGTAGGCTACATGCCCCAGCAAGATTTACTGCTGCCTTGGCGAACCATTCAAGAGAATGCTGCTCTTCCTATTGAATTAAAAAGGGTTCGAAAAGAAGAAGCCTATAAACGGGTTCTCCCTCTCCTCGAAGAGTTTGGGCTCGAGGGAATGGAGAACCGTTTTCCCCATGAGTTATCAGGCGGGATGAGGCAGCGGGTTTCTTTCTTACGTGCCACGTTAAGCGGATCAAACATCCTGCTGCTCGATGAACCTTTTAGTGCCCTTGATGCGATCACAAGGCTTTCCATGCAGGAATGGCTAATGGAGCAGTGGGAAAAACAAAAAACGACTGTGGTGTTCATTACCCACGATGTGAACGAGGCGCTTTTTTTGTCTGACCGTATCTTTGTTTTTGGGGAAAAGCCTATCCGCACTCTGCAGGAAGTGGATGTGCCGCTTGGAAGGCCAAGGAGCTTAAAAGACTTGAATCAACCTTCTCTTATTGAATTAAAGGATCAGTTGCTTGAACAGTTAAGAGGGAAGGTGATGGGATGAACAATCGCAAGGGATCGCTTTCAGCAGGCTTATTCATTTTAGCCTTCTTGATTATTTGGGAAGCGGCAGCGCGCGCCGTTAATATGATCTTTATTCTGCCGCCGCCGACCGGTATTATCGAAAAGCTATGGGAACTAAAAGGGCCTTTATTGATCGAACATTTGCCTGTAACCTTGTCCACCATTATCATCGGTTTAGTCATTTCTATTTTATTAGGAGTCGGAATCGCTGTTTGGATGAGTGTAAGTCCTTCTGCTGAAAAAGCCATTTATCCGATTATTATTTCTTCGCAAATGATCCCGATCATTGCTTTGGCACCTATTTTTGTTCTTTGGTTCGGTTATTCGATTTGGAGCAAGGTTGTTGTGACAGTTTTAATTACGTTCTTCCCCATTACGGTGAATACATATGACGGGCTGCGATCGGGCAGCCAGGAATTGAAAGAGCTGATGCTCACGATGGGGGCGGGGAAAAAGGAAATCTTTTTTAAGCTGCTCGTTCCCTCCGCCTTGCCCCATTTTTATTCAGGATTGAAAGTGGCGGTTACGTTAAGTGTCATTGGAGCGGCCATTGGTGAATGGCTTGGCGCACAGGCCGGTCTCGGTTATTTTAGCAGGCGCATGATGACTCAATTTGATGGAGCGGCCGTTTTTGCCCCGATTGTGTTGTTGTCGCTGATCGGAATCATCTTATTTGTGATTGTAAAATGGATCGAAAATAAATCATTAAAATGGAGGAAGTCATCATGAAGAAATGGTTATTCCTATTGCTTGCTCTGCTACTTGCGGGCTGTAATACAAATAGTGCCAGCGAAAAAGCGCAGACGGCAGAAGGGAAAGAAAAGAAGAAAGAAAAAGTGACGATTATGCTCGATTGGTATCCCAATGCTGTCCATAGCTTCCTGTACGTAGCGGAGGAAAAAGGCTATTTTGATGCTGAAGGAATCGATGTGGACATTCAGTTTCCAGCAAATCCGACTGATCCGATTCAGCTTGCTGCTGCTGGAAAAGTGACATTAGGAATTTCTTATCAGCCCGATGTCATTATGGCACGAACGGACCAGGGAGTAAAAGTGAAATCGGTAGGAGCCATTGTTCGCTCTCCATTAAATCGAGTCATGTTTTTAAAGGACAGCCCTATTCAAAGACCTAAAGATTTAGAAGGAAAAACAGTTGGTTTTACTGGAATTCCGTTAAATGAAGCAATTATTGAAACGATGGTCGCCAAAGATAAAGGAAATCCCAAAAAGGTAAATATGATTGACGTAGGATTTGAATTAAATTCAGCTGTCGTAACGAAAAAGGCAGATGCTGTCGTCGGAGCTTATATTAATCATGAAGTCCCGCTGTTAAAACATGAAGGCCATGAAACGCGTAATTTTGATCCAACAAAATATGGTGTACCTAATTTCTATGAACTGGTAGCGGTGACAAGTGATGAAACGTGGGAAAAGCAGCAGGATACGATTAAAGCATTTTGGCGGGCTGCAGAAAAAGGCTTTGATTTCACGGAACAACACCCTGATGAAGCGTTAAGCATCTTATTAAGCAAGCAAGATGAAGCGAATTTTCCACTGATAGAGGAGGTAGAGAAACAAAGTCTGGACATTCTTCTTCCGAAAATGAAGTCAGAGAAAGGGTTCGGCAGCCAAACGAAAGAATCGTGGATAGAAACAGCCGAGTGGATGAAGGCTTCAGGACTCATTAAGAAAGAGCCTAAACTAGAAGAGGTGTTTGTCAATATTGCTGACTAATCAAAGCCTTCCCCTAAAAACATAAAAGTCTAGCGATTTAGTGGGTTTTTTATGTTAGGATAAAGAAAATGGCAAGTTTGAAAGGGGAATATGAAGTGGGAAAAGGGTTAGAAGGCAAACGCATCGTGATTGCAGGCTCTAGAAAAACAGAAGAAATGAGCTTGATTATTGAAAAACAAGGCGGGCTGCCACTTGTTCGTCCGCTCCAGGGAACAGTATTTTTAGCGGAAGAAGAAGTCGGAGCCGAGATAAAAGAGCTGATTAGCCAGCCGGTTGATTGGATGATTTTCACGACTGGGATTGGGACAGAAGCGTTAGTAAATGCTGCCGAGGAACTTGAAATAAAGAAAGAATTTTTGCAAGTTATCGAGCAAGCCAAGATAGCCGTTAGAGGGTATAAAACCATCGCTGCTTTAAAGAAGCTGGGCATCACTCCCGACGCTGTGGATGATGATGGCACGACGGCTGGCCTGATTCGGGCGTTAGAAAAAGAGAGCTTTATCAATAAACGAGTAGCGATACAGCTTCATGGGGAAAAGGCTCCGGCGTTAACAGCGTTTCTAAACGAAAAAGGAGCTAGTATCCACTACTTGCTGCCTTATCGCCACCATGCACCAGATGAAGCAATGGTAGAAACATTACTAGATGAAATGGTGAACAAAGAAGTAGACGCTGTGTGCTTTACAACAGCCATCCAGGTTCGTTCACTATTTGAGTATGCGAGAAAAGAAAATCGTCAGGAAGAACTTCTCGCTGCCTTTGCCTCCAATACGGTAGCTGGTGCAGTAGGGAAGGTAACAGCCGAGGCGCTGACAGAAGAAGGGGTTACCCGAATGATCATACCAGAGCTTGAGAGAATGGGTGCGATGATTATGGAGTTATCCAAGTATTATCAAAGTGAAAAGTAACTAAAAATAGATGATAAATCGGGAGCTGGCGGATGTCGGCTGAGAGTGCAGCAATGCCGCTGCAGACCGTGCGAACCTGTTGGATAATGCCAGCGCAGGGAATGTGACGATGAAAAGAGCACGTGCGCCGGTCCCGTGCTCTTTTATGTATTTTTAAGGAGGCTATTTTGAAAGGAGTGGAGGAAATGAATACCGAAACGATTACTCAAACACTTATACAAGTAAGAAGACAGCGTCCGCTTGTACACAATATTACCAACGTGGTTGTTACTAATTTTACAGCAAACGGATTGCTTGCGCTAGGTGCTTCCCCCGTTATGGCTTACGCAAAAGAAGAAGTGGCAGACATGGCCAGGATTGCGGGAGCGCTCGTATTAAATATTGGCACGTTAGACGAGGAAAAAGTAACCTCTATGATTTTAGCAGGAAAAGCGGCTAATGAGGCGGGAGTGCCAGTGATCTTTGATCCGGTTGGCGCGGGGGCAACAGCTTACCGGACAGAGGCCGCCGCTAGAATTATGAACGAAGTGAAGGTTGACGTATTGAGAGGAAACGCTGCGGAAATAGCCAATGTAACTGGAAAGCAATGGGAGATTAAAGGGGTAGACGCTGGAAGCGGCGCCGGAAATACGAGAGAACTCGCAAAAGAAGCAGCTAGGAGAGGACAAATGACGACCGTTATTACGGGCGAAGAGGATGTCATTGCTAGTGAAGATTCATTGATCCTTATTCACAATGGCCATCCGATGCTGACAAAAGTGACAGGGACTGGTTGTTTATTAAGTGCCGTCATCGGTGCGTTTTGTGCAATAGAACAAAATACGGTACTAGCAGCAGCAAGTGCGGCAGCAGTTTACGGCATAGCAGCAGAGGCTGCCATGAAAATGAGCGGTGAGGAGGGACCGGGCAGCTTTCAAGTAGAGTTTCTAAATCAGTTGTCCAAAGTAGACGCCAGGAATATTGAAGCCTTTGCTAGGGTAGAAACATTTAATTAATGGAGGTGGAGAAAATGAAAGTAAGGAAGGCGTTGACGATTGCCGGTTCCGACAGCGGCGGAGGGGCCGGAATTCAAGCAGATTTAAAAACTTTTCAGGAGCTTGGTGTATTTGGAATGTCCGCTCTAACAGCTGTAACAGCTCAGAATACACTTGGTGTGCATGGAGTCTATCCCATGACTGCCGCAGCCGTGGAGGCACAAATAGAAGCAATTGGACAAGATATGGGAACGGATGCTTTAAAAACAGGTATGTTGTTTAGTGGGGAGATTATACAGTCTGTAGCGAAAAAAATTGAAGAATTTGGCTGGAAAAAGGTTGTCATTGATCCTGTGATGGTTGCTAAAGGCGGCGCTTCATTGCTCCGGGAAGAAGCGATTAGAGCGATGAAAGAATTTTTACTGCCGCTAGCGATGGTCATTACCCCTAATATTCCTGAGGCAGAAGTGCTGACAAACATGCTTATTCAATCAATTGATGATCGTAAACGTGCAGCCAAGAAATTATATGAGCTAGGTGTGAAGAATGTCGTCATTAAAGGAGGCCATTCTGATAATGAGGAGACATTGATCGACTTGCTTTACGATGGAAGAGACTTTCTTTATTTCACGAGCAGAAGAATTCCGACTAAAAATACCCACGGAACAGGCTGTACATTCGCTGCTGCTGTCACAGCTGAGCTGGCTAAAGGGCAGGGTGTGAAGGAGGCGGTCGAATTGGCAGTAAACTATGTACATGCGGCGATTGAAATGGATCTACAGATCGGAAAGGGACACGGCCCTACAAATCATTGGGCATTTAAAAGAAAAGAGGCAGCAGCTGATGCCATATACAAATGAAAAAAAACTAAAAGAACTGCTGCAAGTGTATTTCATTATGGGAAGTCCTAATTGTTTAAAAGATCCCATTCTCACTCTTGAAGAAGCAATTGCAGGTGGTATTACATTTTTTCAGTTTCGGGAAAAAGGCACTGGTGCTTTGAAGGGCGAGGAAAAAACAAAGCTGGCTTCCGAACTTCAAGAGATTTGCCGTGATCATTCGATCCCGTTTATCGTAAATGACGATATAGAATTAGCCATCAAATTAGAAGCAGACGGTGTACATATTGGTCAAGATGATGAAGCTCTCCGTGTCGTTCGTGAAAAAATGCCTGGAAAGATTATTGGCCTATCAGCCCACACGATGGAAGAAGTGAAAACGGCAATCCGAGAAGGGGCTGATTATGTAGGAATCGGACCTATCTTTCCGACTTTAACTAAAACAGATACGAAGCCCGTACAGGGAACAAAACTAGTCGAGGAAATCAGGTCAACCTCTCTATCCATTCCAATTGTTGGAATTGGAGGTATTCATGCAGGAAACGCTGCGAAGGTAATCGAAAGTGGAGCGGACGGCGTGTCTATTATTACAGCGATTAGCCAAGCGGTATCTCCAAAAGAGGTAGCAGCACAACTAAAAAAAGTTGTTTTAGAAAAAAGTAAATAAATCATATCACTGCTTTGAGTAAAGAGTTTTCCTTATTCAAAGCAGTTTTTTTTAGGAGAGGCTCGACGCCTATGTATAATTTTGTCGAATAATTTTTGCTGATATCAGATACCAACTCCTACATAATAAAGAAAAAAGGGAACGGTGATGGTTGAAATGTGTGCGGAACAGGCTGCCGCGAAGTGGTTTGCGGATAAGGCAAGAACGATATTGCTGCTATTAGATGAACAGGGGAAGATAAAGTACGCCAATCGAGTTTTTAGACAGCTTATGACAATTCCTTATGCCACTCACACCGACCAGTCTCTTTTTCATTTTATCCACGAGGAAGATAAAGAAGAGGTGAGAAAGCGCCTTTTGCTTTTTGATGAAGATTTGCCGTTTGCACCATTTACGAGCCGACTTCGCCGTGATAGTGGAAGATACGGACATTTATTTTGGCAACAAGCTGAAAAAACAAAAGAAGGATGGATACAAGTGATGGCTGAGTCAATTCAAGAAAACAACAGAGACTGCCAGAAGGAAGGAAGCTGGTTGCATTTTATCGCGAATCATACCGAAGATCCGGGATATATAGTTGATTTACGCGGACGAGTTATCCTCATAAATGAATCATTTGAACAGTTATATGGGTGGAAGAAGAATGATGTAATTGGCAAAATTTCTCCGATTGTACCGGATGAGTGCAGACAAGAATGGTTTGATAAGATTGAAAGCGTATGCCAAAGCAAAAAGCCTATTACGTTTCAAACGATAAGGACAAAAAGAGATGGAACTACCTTTCCAGTATCTGTCACATTATCTCCTATTTACGAGCGAACTGGCCGCGTTTTCTTATGTCTAGCTTTAACGAAAGATTTAACTGAATATTTCGAAACAAAACTTTTAGTCGAACAACAAAATAAAGTAATTGCTGAGCGAGAAAAACTGTTGTTAGATATTACAGAAAACATTACAGAAATGATTAGTCTGTTTGATTTGAAATTGAATAAATTTCTTTACATCAGCCCGTCCTATGAACGGTTTTTTAATACGCCTCTCAAAAAGTTATATGAGAATCCTGGAATCATTCTGGAAAATTGTCATCCGGAGGACTATGAGGGGGTGGTGAAGTTCCTCTGTCAGCCGACCAATGAAGTAAAAGAGCTTGAATATCGAGTATTACGGAATAAAGAGGGAGAGCCAGGATGGTTACATACTAAAATCACCCCGATTTGGGATGAAGATGGAACGATCAGTCGCTGGATTAACATCAGCAGAGATGTCACAGACTTAAAGAAAAGAGAACTCATGATCAGAAAGTGGGATAAGTTAAGTGCTGTTGGCCAATTAGCAGCAGGGATTGCCCATGAAGTTAGAAATCCTCTTACGTCAGTGAAAGGATTTATGCAGCTCCTAGCCCAGGAAACGAATAATAAATACACGGATATTATTTTATCAGAATTGGAAAGAATCGAGTTTATTATGAATGAATTTCTAGTGCTGGCCAAACCACACCAGGATATACAGATGAAGCTAAGCAATATGAATGAAGTGCTAAGGGAAATTGTAGAGTTTATGAGGCCGGAAGCACTTTTATACGGTGTCGATATTCATATGCATTTTGATGAGTCTCTGCCTTTAGTGTATTGTGAATCTAAGCAGATTAAGCAGGTGATTATTAATTTAATAAAGAATGCGATTGACGCGATGTCTGCAGGAGGGAATATTTACTTAAAGACAGGCATGATTGATAATGAACAAGCGGCTATTGAAGTGAGAGATGAGGGAGCTGGTATGTCAACTGAGCGATTAGAGCGTCTAGGTGAGCCGTTTTACTCAAACAAAGAAAAAGGGACAGGGCTGGGCTTAATGATGTGTTATAAAATCATTGAAAATCACCAAGGCACGATTCAATTTGCAAGTACGGAAGGAGAAGGCACAACTGCTACCGTAATTCTGCCGTTTTCTCATAGTGATCAATAAATAGGGGCCTGAATAAAGGCTTCCGCCTTTTTATTTTTTCACATTTCTTGCAGCGGCCAAAAGAATGCCTGTTTTTCTTTTGAAAAATGAAGAATTGGCTCTTGTTGAAAATAAGCGCGTGACAGAAAAGCGGCTGTTGTATGATGAAAAATAACGGCTTCTGCTTTTTGTAATGCCCATTTCGTATGGTGAATATCTCCCCGGTATAATTTTTTTCTCCTCTCAGTAAAGAGGCAGTAGCGCTCTGCTGCCCAATACTCAAACGTTCCCCTATCTGCTAAATACGGAAGGGAAGATGGTTTGTAAGCTACATCTAATTCTTCTTGATTTTGTCCAAAAGAATAAGAACTCTGAAAGTGGCAGCTGGTATCCATGACAGCTGCCATATTTGTTTGGCGAAAAGGTAAAGAATAAAAAAGCCGGGCACCCAAAACAGATGGCAAATGGTTCACATCTAGATTAAAAAAATAAACACCTGGAACACCCTTATAGATAACATATGTTCGAACATTTAATTGAAGAAATGAGCGTAAGAATGGAAGGGATGGCAATCCCCGAAAACGCATATCGGATACAGTAAACGGAACAATCCCCAGCCAAGCTTTTCTCTCATATACATCAATTTGCAGAGAGGCAGGAAGAAAGGGTTTTAGAGCCTCAGGATGAATCGGCCAGTGCATAAACAGCAAATCAGCCCACGTTTGCGTCATGACCCAAGGAGAAGAAGGAAGCGGAAACGGCCGGTGTTTCAAATGGAGGAAAGCTTCATGCATCCGGAATGCTCCTTTCAGTGAACGAACGTTTTATCTTTATTCTTGCCCCAGTGCCGATTTTTTGAAACGCTATTTCCTTTTTGTTCTCCTTCAACGTTTAGGATGAAGTAAATCAATTTTACTCATACTACATAATGAATCAGCATTTTATAGAAGGGGGTACGACATGCTGACAGCAGAACAGTTATCTAAGCTGCGTCTTCAGCTCGAAAGAGAAAAACAAGAGCTGGAGGAACGCTTTGCAACCAATGAACATTTTGGTTTTGAAAGAGCCCACTTTCACGAATCAATGGGAGAGTTGTCATCCTATGATAATCATCCGGCTGATGAAGGAACGGAGCTATATGAAAGAGGAAAAGACCTAGCACTAAATGAGCATGAGGAAAATCAATTAAAGAACATTGTGCGGGCACTTGAAGCGATGGATCGAGGGGAATATGGAAAGTGTGAAGTTTGTGGAAAAGAAATCCCGTTAGAGCGTCTTGAAGCAATCCCTACGACCGCTTACTGTATTGATCATTCACAGAACAAAATCATCTCTCATGATCGTCCGGTAGAAGAAGGGGTACTTATGCCGCCGTTTGGCAAGTTTGATTTTGACGACAGTGCCGATGAATCTGTCGCTTTCGATGCAGAAGATTCGTGGCAGGAAGTAGCCAGATGGGGAACATCTGAATCTCCATCCGATTTTATCGATCCGCCTGATCATTATAATGACATGTATATTGAATCAGACGAAAACATTGGCTACGTGGAAGACTATGAAAACTTCGTTGGAGTCGATATTGAGGGGAAAAATATTACCGTCTATCCAAACGAACAACATGAAAAATATGAAGAAGAGCTAGATGAAGAAGACATTATGACGACCTTTGGCGATTTGCCGGCATTTGAGCATGACCCTTACGTAGAAGAAAGAGAGAGGCGAGAATAGTGGTTAATTGGAATTTTGATTCATTTAGAAAACAGCAGGCAAAACATAAATCAGTATACGTAGGAAGTACAAAAGAAAGCCCGGCTATCAACGATGAACAGGCGAATGGCCAGGGCAACACGGACATATCACCAGGCGCTACAGGCAGAGAGCTCAAAAGATAACAAGAAAGGACTAGGCCAACAGCATCGAAATAGATGATGTTGGACAGTCCTTTTTTATGATGTAACTTAAGCCACTTCACTTTCCTTAGAATGCACTTTTTTCATAAAAGCATTTACGTCTGCTGGCACTTTCCGATCAAGCTTCGAGACAATGTATACGGTTAGAAAGCCAACTGGTACTGTAATGATACCAGGTACTTTAAATTGGAGGGCCGGCGGAAGGAAAGAGGCAAAGAAAATCATGAACATGGAAACTATAAGCCCGACAAGAAGTCCAGCAATCGCTCCTTTTTCTGTCATTCCCCTCCACCAAATGCCAAATAAAAAGATCGGTGTAAATGTACTAGCTGCTACCGTGAAGGCAAGAGCAACAAGATGTCCGATAGAAGCTTCTTTTACTAGCAAGCCGAGTAATCCGTATAAAACCCCTAACACTAAAATAGCCATTTTTCCGGCAGCGACACGCTGCTTTTGTGTTAATTCTTTTTTAGAAAAGGAAGCATATAAGTCATGGGCCAGAGCACCTGAACTAGCGATAAATAATCCAGAAAGATTTGAGAAAATAGCTGCAAATGCGCCAGCAATAACGAGACCGAGCAGCCACTTGCCGCCGAGCACCTCGGCAATGGACGGTACAACCATGTTGTCGCCGCCTGTTACGAGGTTTTTCATCACTTCTGGATTTAAGTTTCCTTCCAAGAAAAGCGCGCGTCCGACAACACCTAAATAAACAGCAAATAAAAAGAAGACACTGGCAATCCCGATCGCCATGAGAGCGGATTTACGCGCTGCTTTCGCACTAGGGTTTGTGTAGAAGCGCAATAAAATATGCGGAAGACCAATCGTTCCAAGCGACAGACCAATAATGAGAGAGACCGTATGCAGAAAGTTAGGTGTTAATACACCGGAAGTAGCCCAAGCCTGACCGTTTGCTGCTATGTCTTTCCCATCTTCGGTAAAAGCCGCTGTGTTAGCGACTGAACCGGTGAAATTAGTAATGGCAGACAAGATTTTATCATAGTGCAATCCTCCGTAAATGGCTGCACCGACCATTAAAATAAAGGCGCCAAGACGAATCCACAGCTCGAGAGCCTGGTTTAAAGTTGTTCCTTTCATTCCGCCGACTCCGACATACAAGATCATTACAGAGCAGGTGAAAATAATGCCAAATTCATAGGAAGTCCCAAAAAACATGCTTAAAATTTGAGCAGCGCCAAGCAGCTGAGGAGCAGCATAAAAGCCAGAAATAGACAGGACAACAAGAACAGCTACTAACCGAGCGCGCTTACTATGGAAACGGTAAGCAACAAAATCGGCTACTGTGTAAGCGCCAAATCGTCTAAGCGGTCCGGCAACAAAAATAGCGAGAAGAGTTAAACCGATTGAAAAACTGAACGTATAAAAAGCCCCATCATATCCGATGGAAAAGGTTAAGCCGGCAAGCCCCAAGAAAGTCGCGGCACTTAAATAATCTCCGGCGATAGCCGAACCATTTGTGAACCAGCCAAAGGAACGGCCGCCGACGAAAAAGTCGCTGGCACTTGAATTCTTCTTCGATAGGTAGGTAATGTACACAATGGTCCCCATTAAGAGGAAGGTGAAAAAATACTTTGGCTCCAGAAAAGTCGATATCATGCGCTAGTACCTCCTCTATTGTTTGCCGGCTCCTCTAGATGAGAAGCTGCATCGTAAAGAGCGAGTCTCTTTTCATAGCGTTTTGTATGAATATAAGCAATTAAAAAGGCCATCACCATTCCGACGATCGTAGTTAAAAACCACGTAACCGACATGCCGCCCCAAAACTGGCTAAAAGCAAAATCTTTTAAATACCAGTTAATGATGGGGATGAAAAAAATAAACACATAGTAAATCGTTGAAAGGCCGATTCCCGTTCGAAGTTCAGACTTCATAATATGACGCGTTTCCTTATCAAGCGGCGGCAGGCTATCTGCATCCATTGTTCCCAGCGGCTGATCTGTCATTTCATATTCTTTATTCAAAACGCATCCCTCCTTGCCATTAGTATACTAAGGAGAAGGATGTAACCCCTTACAATTTGTTGTCTGAATATTATAAAAAATTGCTTGTTCTTGATAAAATTGGATGCTAGAATGTGGGGGGAGAAGGGAGATAGCGAATGAAATACACGGTTTGTCTTGAAAATGTCGATTCAACATCTTATCCTTTGTTAAAAAAATGGCTTAAGGAAAAATACGAACAGCAATTTTTTATTCAGACGGACTCTTATAGCGGCAAAGCAACACATATTAAAATCTTCCAAATAAGCGAGTTAAACGATTGGCTGAAGGTATATCGCCTAATGAAGCGGCAAAATTGTTTTTACATACTATTACTAGATCAAAGATGGCAGCACACTTCACCATTAGCCATCCGGCTGCAAGCACATTCTCTCGTATTCAATCCCGTAAAAAAATCAGCTTTTATTCGGAGCATGGATGATGTATTAAAGCTGCTGAAGAAAAAGCCGGCTGTACATTTTCAATTAGAGGGAGAAAAAATCATTTCCGCAGGTCATACAGTAGAAAATGAACCGCTGGAGAACTATGTTCTGAGACAGCTTTTACATCAAAATATTCAATCTGAGAATGTCATGATGGATGCCCTCTCTATTTTTAAGAAGAATACATTTCCTAATGCTGTCTGCTATGTGGAGGGCTTTGCTCATTTAGACTGTGACCCCGCTGATGAAAATCATTCTAGTCAGTTAATTTGCTCCTATTTCAATCAGGCTTTTACTGGAAAAGTATCGCGTTTATATTTTATTCCCCTCCGTAAATCTATGCTTGTATTGTTTCGGCAGCCCGAAAGCATTTGTTCCTTAAAAGGCTGGCAGGAAGGAAGAAAGTTATTCGAAAGAATTATAGAAATTCTATTAACAAAGCATCGGATCCAAATTTATATAGGTGTCGGTTCCCTTTACAATGATCCTCATCTTCTTCACCATTCTTTTAAAGAAGCGGAAATTGCCAGGAGCTTGCCGCCCTTCCATGAGGTCTCCCTTCGTTATTACGAAGAAATTTCTAAGGAACCGGACATCAAAAAAAGCACAGTTTTTATTCATACTCATTTTGGTGAAGAAATGACAGCAAGGGATGTAGCAAGACACGTAAATTTAAGCTACTCCCACTTTATCCGATTGTTTAAAAAAGAAACAGGAAATAATTTTTCAGAATATGTTACGTTTGTTAGATTAAGAAACGGAGTGCGAATGCTCAGACAAACAGGTTATACAATAGAGGAAATTGCCGACATGACGGGATTTAATACAC
Organism: Pseudobacillus wudalianchiensis; assembly: GCF_001685015.1. Lineage (GTDB taxonomy): Bacteria > Bacillota > Bacilli > Bacillales > Domibacillaceae > Pseudobacillus > Pseudobacillus wudalianchiensis. The sequence continues at coordinate 90,425 of NZ_MAYT01000023.1, read as the reverse complement.
CTAATTATTTTAGTTCAACATTTAAAAAGTTTGTTGGAGCAACGCCAAGAGACTTTAGGTTGACGAAAGAAATTGTTTTTGCATAGAAACCAACTGGTCGGTTTCGGGAAGGTGTTTCAATTAGCTTAGCAATGGGTAAGATAGGAGTACGATAAGGTTTTTGGTTGGAAGCTATCCTGTAAAAGGGTGGCTTCTTTTTTTTATGTTTTTATTGTTCATCTCTTGCTTAATTTCTATTTTTGTTGATTAAGAGGTATGGAAAGGCAGAGGCAGGCTTTTCCAGATTATTTAGTCACTGTTTATAGAAAACTAGTTGTAATTTTCAGACTTCTATGCTAATCTTTCTTTAAAGAAAATTATAGAAACGCTGTTGCGTAATAAGAAACAAAGGAGCGGTGTGAAAATGAGTTACGTAAAAGTTGGGTCCTTGCAAGTTGATCAACAGTTGCTTCACTTTATTAATAATGAGGTACTGCCAGGAACAGGGGTAGAAACAGGAGAGTTTTGGGAAGGTTTCAGTAAAATTGTAGCTGAGCTAACACCAAAAAATCAGGTGCTATTGGAGAAACGAGATGAATTACAGAGAAAAATTGACCAGTGGCATAAAGACCATTCATTTCAGTCAGATCAATATANAGGAGCGGTGTGAAAATGAGTTACGTAAAAGTTGGGTCCTTGCAAGTTGATCAACAGTTGCTTCACTTTATTAATAATGAGGTACTGCCAGGAACAGGGGTAGAAACAGGAGAGTTTTGGGAAGGTTTCAGTAAAATTGTAGCTGAGCTAACACCAAAAAATCAGGTGCTATTGGAGAAACGAGATGAATTACAGAGAAAAATTGACCAGTGGCATAAAGACCATTCATTTCAGTCAGATCAATATAAGGCTTTCTTAAAAGAAGTTGGCTACATTGAGCCAGATGGGGAGGATTTTCAAGTAACAACAGAAAATGTTGATGAAGAAATCGCTCTCCAGGCTGGACCGCAGCTTGTTGTACCCGTGAACAATGCCCGCTATGCGATTAATGCAGCCAACGCTCGTTGGGGAAGCTTATACGATGCGTTGTACGGAACAGATGCGATCTCCGAGGAAGATGGCGCTGAGAAAAAAGGAAATTACAATCCGGTAAGAGGAGAAAGAGTCATTGCATTTGCACGTGATTTTCTTGACAACGCCGCACCGCTTGAGGGCAATTCCCATAAAGAAGCTGCTAAGTATGCAATTACAGATGGAGAGCTAGTAATCACGTTAAAAGACGGCAGTGAAACGAAATTAAAAAATAAGGAGCAACTGCAAGGCTTCCGTGGACAAACGGATGCTCCTTCTGCTGTACTCTTAAAAAATAACGGTCTTCATTTTGAAATTCAAATTGATCAACATCACCCGATTGGGAAAACCGATGCAGCAGGCGTAAAAGATATTCTCATGGAGGCGGCCCTTTCAACTATTATGGACTGTGAAGATTCGGTGACGGCGGTTGATGCAGAAGATAAAGTGCTTGTGTATCGTAACTGGCTTGGGTTAGCCAAAGGTGATTTAAGTACTTCATTTGAGAAAAATGGCAAGAGCATGACGCGTCAAATGAATGAAGACCGTTGTTATACAGCAGTAGACGGAAGTACCTTCAAGCTTCCGGGCCGTTCATTAATGTTTGTCCGCAATGTCGGCCACTTAATGACGATTAATGCTGTACTTGATGAAAATGGCAACGAAGTATTTGAAGGCATTCTTGACGGAATCGTGACAAGTGCAATCGCTAAGCATTCTATTTGCGGTAACGCCAAGTTAATCAATTCTCGCAAAGGCTCTATTTATATCGTTAAGCCAAAAATGCATGGATCCGAGGAAGTAGCGTTTGCCTGTGAATTATTCGATCGAATTGAAGATTTATTAGACTTAGAAAGAAACACATTAAAAATCGGCGTAATGGACGAGGAGAGACGGACGTCTCTGAACTTGAGAAACTGTATTCGGGCATCTAAAGACCGAATTGCTTTCATAAATACAGGCTTCCTTGATCGAACAGGAGATGAGATTCATACTTCCATGGAAGCGGGACCAGTCATTTGCAAAGGAGATATTAAATCTTCTGTCTGGCTTTCGGCTTATGAGAAGTCCAACGTTGCTGAAGGGCTTGCAGTAGGCTTGCAAAACCATGCTCAGATTGGCAAAGGCATGTGGGCTATGCCGGATATGATGGCTGCTATGCTGGAGCAAAAAATCAGCCATGTAAAAGCAGGAGCCAATACAGCATGGGTTCCTTCGCCAACAGCCGCTGTACTACATGCCTTGCATTATCATCAAGTCAACGTAAAACAAGTTCAAGATGAAGTAAAACAAACGAAGCAAGATTACACAGATGACATTCTACAAATTCCGCTTGAGAAAAATCCAAGCTGGAGCAAAGAAGAGATTCAACGAGAGATTGATAATAATGCACAAGGCATTCTTGGTTACGTAGTCCGCTGGGTTGAACAAGGGATTGGTTGTTCGAAAGTGCCGGATATTAATAATATTGGCTTAATGGAAGACCGGGCTACGCTCCGCATTTCCAGCCAGCATATTGCTAACTGGCTGCGTCATGGCATCTGTACAGAAGAGCAGGTGATGGAAACGATGAAGAGAATGGCCCTTGTTGTTGATAAGCAAAACGAGGGAGATGCCAGTTACCGTCCAATGGCGCCAAATTACGAAGAGTCCGTAGCATTCCAGGCGGCATGCGATCTTGTATTTAAAGGCTGTGAGCAACCGAATGGATACACAGAGCCTATCCTGCATCAGCGTCGCCTTGAGGCAAAAGAGAAATATAGTGTTACTCAATAAAATCTCCTGTATGCAGGGTTTATTATTTAGGAAGAATAAGAGATAATAAGAAGGGGCTGGCCTGTTGGAGGCCAGCCTCTTTGGCGAATAAAAGTGGGTTATTAACATTTTTTATTTTTATTGAAAGGAGCCTGTCAATTGGAAAGAGAAAATGTAGTAAAGTCGGTTGCACGGGCACTTGATATTATCGAACTTGTAGGTCGATCAAAACAGGGGCTTGGTGTGACAGAAATCTCCAAACAAATCGATATTAATAAGAGCTCTGTTTTTCGTACGTTAGCGACTTTAAGCCAGTATGGTTATATAGAACAAAATGAGGAAACCGGAAGATACCGGCTTGGTTATAAATTTCTTGATATCAGTTCAAGATTGCTTGACTCGCTTGATGTCCGAGCTGAGGCACAACCTATACTAAAGGAGCTTGAACTGGAGACAAATGAAGTGGTGCATCTAGTTGTATATGATCAGGGAGAAGTGGTATATATCGAGAAGCTGGATGGTAACGAAACGCTACGCATGCATTCTAAGGTCGGTAAGAGGGCACCTGTTCATTGTACTTCAGTTGGCAAGGCTATCCTTTCTCATTTGCCAATGGCTGATGTGCTGTCTACGATTGAGAGAAAAGGATTGCCGGCACATACTTCTCACACTATTGTCGAAAAGGAAGTTTTTTTAAATGAGCTGGCAAAGGTGAAAGAAAGAGGATATGCGCTTGATCTGGAAGAGAATGAAATCGGCATTCGCTGTATAGCAGCCCCTGTTTTTGATCATACAGGAAGTGTAGCAGCAGCTGTCAGTATTTCCGGTCCGACACTGCGAATGACAGATGAAAGACTGGGAGTTTTAAGTAAGCGGATGATCCAGGCTGGAGAAGCGATTTCCAAACGGCTTGGCTATTAACATTAATCGATAAAAAAGCATCCAGAAGTTAGGGTTTCTGGATGCTTTTTTATGTTTCTATTACATTTCAAGAGAATGCTCTTTATGAGGCTCTTTTGTTGGTTTGACACGCTTCATAAAGAAGGCAAGAATGAGCGCCGCGAGAGCGATATACACGGAAATCGTGAAAGAAAAGTTAATGCCGTGAAGCATCGCTTCATTCATAATGTGTGCTTTCATTTCAGCCATTTGAGCAGGATCTGGCTGGGTCCCAGCAGGCATTTCTTTCATCGCTGCTTCAGCTAACTTTTCAGCTTCTGACTCCGTTCGGTTTTGCATCAGTGTGACGAGAAAAGCGGAGCCTACCGCACCGGAAACTTGTTGAAGCGTGTTATTCATCGCTGTGCCGTGCGGATTCATACTTTGTGGAAGCTGATTTAAGCCATTCGTCATGACAGGCATCATTACCATCGACATACCGAACATCCGCAACGTGTAGAGTATCATTAAATAGCTATAGGACGTATCAAGAGTTAGATTGCTGAACAAGTGAGTGGTGTAAATTGTGACAATGAGTCCGGATACCGCTAAGATACGCGCACCAAACTTATCAAAAAGTTTACCGGTAATAGGAGACATGAGTCCCATCACAAGCGCCCCCGGCAGCATAAGCATGCCAGAGTGAAGCGGAGAGATTCCACGCAATGTCTGTACATAAATAGGCATTAACAGCATGGCCGAGAACATCGCCATGGATAGCACGACCGATATCGCTGAAGAAAGGGCAAACATAGGATAGCGATAAATTCGAAACTCCAAAAGCGGTTCATCTAGGCGAAGCTGACGGAAGATGAACAGCAATAAGCCGATAAGACCGACAGCAATAGGAATGTCAACATAGACAGAGTCCCATCCTTTTTCCCCGGCGGAGCTAAAGCCATACAATAGTCCGCCAAAGCCAATACTTGATAAAATTAATGAAAGAATATCAAGTTTAATGTTTCGCTGGGGAGTAACATTTTTCAATTTAAAGATAGAAAACAATAGGGTGATGGCTGCGATTGGGATGACAACATCAAACAAGGTGCGCCATGAATAGTGTTCAATCAGCCAGCCTGACAAGGTAGGGCCGATAGCTGGTGCTGTAATCATCACAAGTCCGAATAGTCCCATAGCGGCTCCGCGGCGTTCAACAGGGAAACTAAACAGCATAACATTCATTAACAATGGCATCATGATGGCAGATCCCGATGCTTGAATCATTCTAGCGGCAAGTAATACGCCGAGCGAAGGAGCAAAAGAGGCAAGCACGGTTCCAACTGTAAACAAGCTCATCGCTAAAATGAAGAGTTTTCTATTTGTAAATTTTTGAACAAAAAAAGCACTGGCTGGAATGAGGACACCGTTCACTAGCATGTAACCGGTTGACAGCCATTGAACAGCTGAGGCTGATGCATCAAACTCCTTCATAATAGATGGAAGCGCGACGTTCAAAAGAGTCTCGTTTAAAATAGAGACGAACGCACCAACAAACAAAATGGCAATCACGCCATACGGAGGCTTTTCCACGGCTCCTTGTGTATTCATACATTTTCCTCCCATACAAGGTGTATAATTTTTGAACTATAGTTCTAACAGATTTCAATCATATACCGATAGTCCAAAAAAATCAATAAAAAATATTGCTTTATTAGAGGGTTTGATTCTTTTATTCATATAAGATACGATGGAATTATACAGGTAGTACAACTAAAGAAATTCAGGTGATGAAATGAATGATCGTAAGCGTCAAGTTATGATAGCGGCTCACGCACTTTTTGTAGAAAAAGGGTTTAATGCTACTTCTATTCAAGACATTTTAGATGAAAGTCATATATCCAAGGGTACTTTTTACAATTATTTCACTTCTAAAAGTGAGTTGTTAATTGATATTTTTGAAAATATTAAAATCGAAATAAGAAAGCGCCGGATGGCCATACTTGCGGGGCGGCCGGTGTCAGACTGTAAAGGGTTCAGCGATCAACTTGCTGTTACGATGGAAGTAAATAAGCGGAATAATTTATTTGCCCTATATCAAGGGGTGTTCGCTTCTCAAGAGGAAGAGCTAAAACAATTTGTGAAGCGCCATTATTTAGAAGAATTGAAGTGGATGCAAGGCCGTGTAATTGAGCTTTACGGTGAGGCAGTGAAGCCGTATTCTCTAGATCTTACACTTGTTTTTTTAGGAATGATCCAGCAGATTATTCATTTATCGATGGTCACGAAGAATGAGTTAATTGATCTCAGGGAGATTATCGCTTATGGATTGCGTCGGATGGATACAGTAATAGAAGACGTGCAAAGGAATGAAGATATTTTGATTGGCATCCATTTCATTGAGAAATGGTTTCCTGAATCCACGCTTTCTAAGGAAAAAAAGAAGAGAGCCATTATGAAGCAAATCAGCTCGATGCAAAAGGAAGCTGCCCCGAAACAAAGTGAACTGCTGACTTTTGTACAAAATGAAATAGGCAGCCTAGAGCCTCGCGTGGCGATCATAGAGGCGGTTGTTCAAGCAATGGATGGCGGGGACACGCTGGCAGGATTGATTGCCGACTATTTAAGGTAGTCCAGCAAACTCCTTATATTAAAAGAAAGGAAGGGAGGAGCATACAATGCGCAATATATTTGAATCATGGAAGGTAAAGTTTAACGAAAGAGGGTTTCCGCATATTCAACAGGCCTTCGTTCTGCCGCCGGATAAAATGTATGAAATGGATCCTTTTATTATGCTGGCTGAAGATTGGTTTAAGAGAGGAACATTCTCTGATCATCCACATAAAGGGTTTCAAACGGTGACATATGTGATCGATGGCCGGCTAGAACATATTGATAACAAAGGTGGAAGAGGCATCCTTGGACCGGGTGATGTTCAATATATGAATGCAGGGGCCGGAGCACGGCACGCTGAAGAAGCGGTCGGTGACGATATTGTTCATTCCCTGCAATTGTGGCTGAACTTGCCGGCTGAACTGAAAGAGTCGAAACCATTCTATCAGGATATTTATGCAGAAGACGTGCCAGTAAAAAAGATAGGATCTGCCGCTGTTCGTCTTTTTTCTGGAGAAGGAGGCCCAATGAAGCCGCTCGTTCCTTTTTCTATGGTGGAAATCAACCTCCCCGCCAATGAAACGTATACCCATGAGCTGCCGAATGAAGACACGGCTTTCCTATACGTGCTGGGGGGACAGGCATCATTTGGCGAAACAAAAGTGATTCTCAAACAAGGACAAGCAGCTAATTTAACAAAAGGAACAGCTTTTCGAATAGAAGCTTTAGAGCGAACGAGAGTCCTTCTTTATTCTGGTCAGGCACATGGTGATCCTATTGTAGCACATGGGCCATTCGTGATGAATTCCCGCGAAGAAATTCGTCAGGCTTTTCAGGATTATCAAGAAGGGAAGTTTGGCCCGCCAGCAAATTGATAAAAAAGAAGCAGCCCGCGCTCTGTACCTAACAGAACTGTGGCTGCTTCTTTGTTCCATTAAAAAACAACTTCAGCTGGCTGAACTTGAATAGCAGAAAGCTGATACGTTTTCGTGCGTAAGGAATCAATATCAATATTTTTGCGGGCAACGCCTGATTCGATCGCGGCACGTGCCACAGCCGCTGCTACTTCAGGAGCAACACGGGCATCAAAAGCAGATGGAATAATATAATCTGCTGCCAACTCATTGTCAGAAATAAGTGAGGCAATAGCATAGGCTGCCGCTACTTTCATCTCTTCATTAATGTCGGAGGCACGCGTATCAAGTGCTCCTCTGAAAATGCCTGGGAAGGCAAGGACATTGTTTACTTGATTCGGAAAGTCTGACCGGCCTGTACCAATCACTTTTACACCCGCTGCCTTCGCTTCATCAGGTGTAATCTCTGGGTTCGGATTCGCCATCGCAAAGACAATTGGATCTCTTTTCATCGTACGAATCATGTCAGGAGTTAATACTCCTGGGGCAGAAACGCCGATAAAGACATCACTGTTTTTCACTACTTCCTCTAAAGTACCCTCTGTCCGGTCAGGATTCGTAAAGGCGGCTACGTCTTCTTTGATTGGATTCATTCCGTACGGGCGTCCTTTATAAATGGCTCCTTTCGTATCACACATGATGATTTCTTTTACCCCGAAATTGTTTAACAGCTTGGTAATAGCAATCCCAGCTGCGCCTGCTCCATTAATAACCACTTTAATCTCATTAAAAGACTTGTTAATGAGTTTAAGTGAATTAATCAAGCCAGCGAGTGTAACAATGGCCGTACCGTGCTGATCGTCATGAAACACAGGAATGTTCAACTCTTCTTTCAAGCGCTGTTCAATGAAAAAGCAGTTAGGTGCTTTTATATCTTCAAGGTTAATTCCGCCAAAAGATGAGGTGAGCAGCTTCACTGCCTTAATGAACTCTTCAGGGTCGCGCGTGTCAAGGCACAGAGGAAAGGCATCCACACCAGCAAAGTTTTTTAGAAGAATGGCTTTTCCTTCCATAACTGGCAAAGAAGCATCTGCTCCGATATCTCCAAGCCCCAATACAGAAGTACCGTCAGAAATTACAGCAACAGTGTTCGCTTTCATTGTGTAATCGTAAATTGTTTCGCTGTTAGTTTGAATGGCAAGACAGGGCTCGGCGACTCCAGGGGAATAAACGAGGCTCAAATCCTTTAAATTTTTAACGTTTAATTTAGCCTTCGTTTCCAGCTTTCCCTGATGGCTTCGATGAATTTCTAGTGCTTCTTCTTTTAAATTTCTCATAATCTCCTCTTCTCCTTAATTAATAAGCCGTGATGTTTTTCAGTTCGTTTCAAGAAGTAATGTGTTTTATTCTATAACATCCCGAAAGGATAATCAACGGAAAAATCAGAAAATTTAATTAAATGTAAAAAATTTTTAGTAAACAATTGACTTTCTATGCATACAGTATATAATACAAATAAATCCGATTAGTTAAATATGATTAATTTAAAAAGACGGTGATCTTATGTTTTTACACATAGATGGTATTAATAAGCAGTTTGTTAATAATAAAGTAGTTAATGATGTACTGGTTGATGTAAACACTACGATAGATGAAGGGGAGTTCGTCTCGATACTTGGTCCTTCAGGCTGTGGGAAGTCAACGTTGTTATCGATGGTAGCGGGCTTAAGTGAAGCGACTTCCGGTGAAATTAAGCTCGAAGGGAAAGCAATTAAAAAGCCGGGGAAAGACCGGGGGATGGTGTTTCAACAAGCCGCCTTATTCCCATGGCTGAACGTCGAAGAAAATGTCATGTTTCCTTTAAAAAAGGAAATGAGCAAAAAAGAGGCGAAAGAAACGGCGCGTAAATTTTTACAAATGGTGCAGCTTTCTCATTACGCCGGCCATTATCCTCATGAGCTGTCAGGAGGAATGCAGCAGCGTGTAGCCATTGCCAGAGCGCTGGCAATGAACCCAAAGGTACTGTTAATGGATGAACCATTTGGTGCATTAGATGAGCAGACACGGGCGCGCATGCATGCAGAGCTTGAAAAAATTTGGATTGAGACACGAAAAACGATTTTATTTGTTACTCATAGCATCTCGGAGTCTATTAAGTTATCAGACCGAATCATCGTCATGGGTACACAGCCAGGAACAACCATTGCGGATATTCCAGTAGATATCCCAAGACCGAGAAGGTTTGATCAAAAAGAAGTGATCCAGCTTGAAAAGAAAATCAGCTTGCTATTGAAAAATGAAATTGACAAAGTAGTAAAAGAGGAACTAGCCTATGCAGCGAATCATTAAACAACTTGTTTTCTTTATCGTTTTATTAATTGCTTGGGAAGGAATCGTGCGGGCAGGCGGCTGGACGCCGGATGTCATGCCAAAGCCGACAGATGTTTGGCAGGCACTCGTTCGCGGATTTGAAGACAAAACATTAATTTATGACTTAATAGCAAGCTTTGAGCGTCTATTTGTCGGGCTGCTTATTTCTCTCGTATTGGGAATTGGCATCGGCATTTTATTAGCTAAATCAAAAACCGCCGATGAAACACTTGGTTCACTTATTTTGGCTCTCCAAAGCGTACCGAGCATCGTATGGCTGCCGCTTGCTATTATGTGGTTTGGCTTAAATGAAAAATCAGTTATTTTCATTGTCGTTCTTGGCGGTACACTCGTGATGACGATCAATATGCGAATGGGCATTAAGAGTGTAGCTCCGCTTTATATTCGGGCGGCGCAGACGATGGGATCACGCGGAATTGACTTGTTCATGAGAGTGATCTTCCCGGCGTCTATTCCTTATGCTGTCACTGGAATAAGGCTGGCCTGGGCATTTGCGTGGCGGGCGTTGATGGCTGCTGAAATTTTAAGTACAGGGCCAGGACTAGGCTATACGTTAAAGTATGCCTCTGACTTCGGGGACATGAGCCTCGTGATCGCTGTCATGATTTTAATTGGCGTCATTGGAAGCATCGTCGATTATGCATTTTTCCAAAGAGTGGAGAAAAATGTTATGCGGCGCTGGGGACTTGAAACAAATTAATATCTTTAGTTAATGGGGGAAACAACATGAAGAAGAAGCTTGGCTATATTGGCTTCATTATGCTTTTGCTAGTTGGCGTATTAGCCGGCTGCAACTCGGCAGAAGAGGGAAAATCAGAAGGCAAAAAGAAAGTGGTCATCGGTTATTTTCCAAACCTTGACCATGTACCGGCTATGATCGCCAGAGAAAAAGGGTACTACGAAGAAGCGCTTGGCAAAGACGTGGATGTTGAATATAAATCTTTTCCAGATGGCGGAGCCTTTATGGTGGCATTGAAAACAGGAGACGTTCAGGCAGGGCTTGTTGGGCCTGGTCCGGTTATGAATAACTTTACGAATGGAGCTGACGTGAAAATTGTGGCTGGCAGCTCTTCAGGCGGTACGGTCATCGTTGCTCGTAAAGACAGCGGCATTAATTCAGTTAAAGACTTTGCCGGTAAAACATTTATCACTCCTGGTGTTGGTTGTACACATGACGTGCAAATGGAAACATTTATAAAAGATTTTGGGCTTGAATCAAATCGCATTGGCGGCAGCTTAAAGCACACGACTGGAAAACCAGCTCAATATGCCGGTTTATTTGAATCAGGTAAAGTCGATCTTGCGGCTGTTCCTGAACCTTGGGGCTCTTTGCTCGTGAAAGAAGAAGGAGCAAAAATTATTGTAGATAGCGACGAAATTTCTTTTGGTACAACACTGCCTAACTCTGTACTTGTGACAAGCGGCAAATTAATTAAAGAGGATCCAGAGCTTGTGCAGCACATTGTAGATGCTCATAAAAAAGCGATCGATTTTATTAACAGCAATCCTGAAGAAGCGAAGAAGCTAACGATTGCAGCGATTAAAAAGGATACGAAGCAAGAACTGGCAAAAGACGTTGTCGATAGCGCATGGGAAAGAATTACGTACACAGCAGATGTGAATGAAAAAGTTGTGCAAGAGTTTGCTAACTCTTCTTATGACTTGAAATTCTTGAAAGAGCAGCCTGATTTCGCGGCATTGATCGATAAACAATTTGCGAAAAAATAAAATATTAGAAAAACTCTTGTCATTTCGATCTTTTTACTGTACATTTAAAAAAAGTCAAAATTTTATAAGTTCTTATCAAGAGAAGCGGAGGGACTGGCCCGATGATGCTTCAGCAACCGGCTGCGTAAAGTCAAGGTGCTAATTCCAGCGGGATCCATCCCGAAAGATGAGAGGAAGATATTAAAAAGCCTTCTTCTTAAGAAGGCTTTTTATTTTTAGGCATACATAAAGGAGAGAAGAACATGTCACGTACACACATCGATACAGTGCTAGCACAAATTGGAAACCGCAGTGAAACAGCAACAGGAACAGTCAATGCACCCGTTTACTTTTCAACAGCTTACCGTCATGAGGGAATTGGACGTTCAACGGGTTATGATTATATTCGTACAGGAAATCCAACACGGCAAATTGTAGAGCAAGCCATTGCAGATTTGGAAGGCGGCGATGCTGGGTTTGCTTTTTCATCGGGGATGGCGGCGATCCAAACTCTGCTGGCATTGGCTGAACCTGGGGATGAGTGGCTTGTTTCCGCCGATTTATATGGCGGGACGTATCGCTTATTTGAGAAAGGGTGGAAAAAGTTTGGACTGTCATTTGTCTATGACAGCTTTCAAGATATTAACGAAGCGAGGAAGAAAATAACAGAAAAGACAAAAGTCATCTTTCTTGAAACACCTACTAATCCGCTCATGCAGGAGGTAGAGATCGAGTTAGTGGCAGGATTAGCGAAAGAGCATGGGCTGTTGCTCATTGTGGATAATACGTTTTACACTCCATATTTGCAGCGTCCGTTAACGCAAGGAGCTGACATTGTCATCCACAGTGCGACGAAATATTTAGGCGGCCACAATGATGTGCTGGCCGGCTTGATTGCAGTGAAAGGAGAAAAGCTGGCCTTGTCGGTAGGAGAAATGCAGAATGCTATTGGAGCTGTTTTAGCACCGCTTGATTCCTGGCTGTTAATCCGCGGTATGAAAACACTGAGCCTGCGTATGAAGCAGCACGAGCAGAACGCAAAACAGGTCTCAGAATTTCTGCGATGTTGTCCGGAAGTGACAGATGTTCTCTATCCAGGACGAGGAGGAATGCTGTCATTCCGCTTAGAGTCGGAAGCGTGGGTGGATGACTTTTTAAGAAGCTTGAATCTGATTACGTTTGCTGAAAGCCTCGGTGGAGTAGAGAGCTTTATTACGTATCCAGCGACACAGACACACATGGATGTCCCGGAAGAGGTGCGGATTCAAAACGGTGTCTGTAACCGGCTGCTTCGTTTTTCAGTAGGAATTGAACATGCAGAGGATTTAATTGCTGATTTAACACAAGCGTTTAACAAAATGAAGGGGTGAAGATGATGAGTGAGCAGTATTCTTTTCAAACGAAACTATTACACAACAGCCATAAATTTGATGAAGGAACGGGAGCGGTTAGTGTACCCATTCAGCATGCTTCTACCTTTCACCAAAAGGATTTCGATCGGTTCGGCAGCTATGATTACAGCCGTTCTGGGAACCCGACAAGAGAAGCACTGGAAACAGCGATCGCTGAACTAGAGGGCGGCACGCGCGGATTTGCTTTTTCATCAGGCATGGCAGCGATTTCTACCGCTTTCCTTTTGCTTTCTAAAGGAGATCATATATTGATTACGGAGGATGTGTATGGCGGTACGTATCGCATGGTTACAACTGTACTCAACCGTTTTGGGATTGACCATACATTTGTGGATATGACCAATTTACATGAAGTCGCCTCCAATATAAAAGAAAACACAAAATTAATTTACATGGAAACACCGTCTAACCCTTTGTTAAAAGTGACGGACATCAAAGGAATTGTTAAATTGGCAAAAGCAAACAACTGTCTGACATTTGTCGATAATACATTTTTGACACCAGCTTTACAGCGTCCGCTTGATCTTGGTGTTGATCTTGTTCTGCATAGTGCGACGAAGTTCTTATCGGGTCATAGTGATGTACTAGCTGGGCTTGCCGTCACAAAGGATAAAGAGCTTGGTGACCGCTTGTACGCTTTGCAAAACTCATTCGGTGCTGTACTTGGTGTCCAAGATGCTTGGCTCGTGCTTCGGGGATTAAAAACTCTCCACGTGCGTCTTGAGCAATCTTCTAAATCAGCACAAGTCTTGGCCGAATTTTTACAACAGCATGAGCTAGTAGAAAAAGTGTATTACCCTGGATTGTCTGATCATGAAGGGCATGTTGTTCATTCCTATCAATCCACTGGACCGGGAGCTGTCCTTTCCTTTGAATTAAAGGACGAAGAGGCTGTACGGAAGTTTGTTAATCATGTGAAAATCCCGGTGTTTGCGGTGAGCCTCGGGGCGGTAGAGTCAATCTTATCTTATCCGGCAAAAATGTCCCATGCGGCTATGCCAAGAGAAGAGCGATATAAAAGAGGAATTACGGATGGCTTGTTAAGGCTGTCAGTCGGTTTGGAATCGGTGGAAGATTTAATCGCTGATTTCGAAGAAGCCTTTAAAGCCGTGGAATCACCTGTTTCGTTATAATAGAAAAAACCGGAAAGCATCGGCTTTCCGGTTTTTTCTATTATAATCATTAAGCACGGTCACGGCTCATACTTCTCATAATAAAGCTAACAACAAACACAAGGATAATCGCACCGATTAATGCTGGGATAATCGCCATACCGCCGATATCTGGACCCCAGTCGCCAAGAAGTGCACCACCGATCCAAGCACCGATAATACCAGCAATAATATTACCAATAATACCTCCAGGAATATCCTTACCTAAGATTAGACCAGCTAACCAGCCGATAATTCCTCCAACGATTAAAAACATTATAAAGCCCATTTTGTTTCCTCCTTACTTTATTAACATTATTAAGCACGGTCGCGGCTCATACTTCTCATAATAAAGCTAACAATAAACACAAGGATGATTGCACCAATTAACGCTGGGATAATCGCCATACCGCCGATATCTGGACCCCAATCGCCAAGAAGCGCACCACCGATCCAAGCACCGATAATACCAGCAATAATATTACCAATAATACCTCCAGGAATATCCTTACCTAAGATTAGACCAGCTAACCAGCCGATAATTCCTCCAACGATTAAAAACATTATAAAGCCCATTTTGTTTCCTCCTTACTTTATTAACATTATTAAGCACGGTCGCGGCTCATACTTCTCATAATAAAGCTAACAATAAACACAAGGATGATTGCACCAATTAACGCTGGGATAATCGCCATACCGCCGATATCTGGACCCCAATCGCCAAGAAGCGCACCACCGATCCAAGCACCGATAATACCAGCAATAATATTACCAATAATACCTCCAGGAATATCCTTACCTAAGATTAGACCGGCTAACCAGCCGATAATTCCTCCAACGATTAAAAACATTATAAAGCCCATTTTGTTTCCTCCTTACTTTTTTTATTATTCCGTGCTTGGTTTATTTATTCCCGAATAGATGCATATAAAACACAGAAAGTCAACTAAAAAAATAAAAAACTTTTCCAAAAATGGTTTATTATTTCACAAAGTGGGAAGAAACAACGGATTTATTTTCTATAATCGTATAACGGAGGAGATGACTGCTTTTGCAAGAAAGTAGAATGAGATTGTAATTCTTCTGCCAATTCAAAAATCGAGAGCCATTCATAAAGAAGAGAAATTTCAATAGAAAAAAGCCGGTTCATTTCCCCGGATTCCATACCTGCCTCTGCCTTCGCATACCAAAATTCTTCCATAATAGGGTTCATGCTTTCATGTAAAGAGGTGTCCGCCTTTTTATCAGGATGTTCAATAAAAGAAGCTAACATCCGTATAGATTGTCGAATACGATCTCTTTGCTCTGGACTCCAAAAGAGAGGATCAGGCTCCAAAGAGATCATGTTCCCCAGATGAAAATGAATTTGCTGTAATGTTTCCAGTTTTTTGAAGTTAAAATGAACGTTACGCCTGTCTTCCTGCGTGAAACGATGATAGCGCCACTCTTCTCTTTGAAAGTGGCACAGTGTTTCTGCTTTTTCGAATAAATGCTGATCCGACTGATAGATGAACTTAAATTGATCGGCACTTTTTTCCTCTAAAAGAGCACGAGTTACATCTATTAAAAGCTGTGCTGTTCTCGTATGGAGCATATCCACCTTTTTTGCAATTTCTGTTGAATAATTAGGCGGCATGATCAATAAATTTACGAGCGTAGAAACGATCAGACCAATACTTGTTGTGCCTAATCTTGTGAAGAAAGCATGGGCAAAGTGGGCCTCTGTTACTTCAATCATTGCAATGGCTGACAAGGTAGCGACAAGCAGACCAGCGTCCAGTTTTAGTTTTGAACACGTAAAAATGGTTAATACGGCTGCTAATGTAAAGGTGAGAGCGCTATGCCCGAATAAGTATGTAAATAACATAGCGTAACCGGCTCCAATAATAGAAGCGGGAAAGCGAATCAAGCCTTTTTGAATCGAAGCAGCTGCTGTTGGCTCAATCGTGACGATTGCCGTAATAACGGCAAAAACGGGCGGCCAGCCGAGTGCTTCGCATAAGAGAGCAGTAATGAAAACAGCTGCCCCTGTTTTAATGATCCGGCTGCCGGGAAGTCGGAAAATATGCATAAAAACACCTGTATTCTTTCATTTCTTTCGTATACCCGAGTATATCATACAGATCGGATCATTTTGGAAGGAAATACGGATGCCAAAAAATACCATGAGGATCATTTATTTTTCCGCCATCTTTTCTTGTCAGCCCTGCAAGTGTATAGTTTATAATGAAATAATGAATGAACAGCAATTTACTTGCCCGTCAAAACATTAAGTTTCTTATATATAATCTATAGGGCAGAGTCTTACTTGAGGGTGGTTAAACATGAAAATCAGAAAAAGCTATTCAGATGGTGAGGAAACCAAAGTATTTATTTATGAAAATAAAAAGGAGGAAACATTTGTAGTCGCAGTTCCTTCTATTGAATGGTCCAATTCTTTTACTTATGAGGAGACAGGAGAAAAGCTGATCGATCGTCTGGCTGCTTCTTTGAATGGAACAGCTTTGGACGAACAAGCTGCCTCTGAAATGGCTCATCGTATCTATCAGTGGACATGTGAAATGTAATGGACGTATAGCACTTTTTCCGTTATATTAATTTCTTGGAGGAAGTGAAACGACAGGCGAACGGATTTTATTTTTGAAAGGATTGGCTGCCATATGGCTTCATTAAAAGAAGAGGTTCTCTCCAGGAGAACATTTGCAATTATCTCCCACCCGGATGCGGGGAAAACAACATTAACGGAGAAGCTTCTCCTATTCGGAGGAGCAATTCGTGATGCGGGTACAGTAAAAGGGAAAAAAACTGGCAAGTTCGCTACATCAGACTGGATGGAAATTGAAAAACAACGGGGGATTTCGGTTACCTCTTCTGTTATGCAATTCCATTATCATGATTGTCACGTTAATATCCTTGACACACCAGGGCATGAGGATTTCAGTGAAGATACGTACCGGACATTAATGGCGGTAGACAGTGCCGTCATGATCATTGATGCGGCAAAAGGGATCGAGGCACAGACAAAGAAATTATTTAAAGTATGTAAAATGCGAGGAATCCCGATTTTTACGTTTATTAATAAATTAGACCGTCAAGCAAAGCCGCCGCTTGAGTTATTAGCTGAGCTTGAAGAAGTGCTCGGTATTGAATCTTATCCGATGAACTGGCCGATTGGGATGGGAAAAGAGTTTTTCGGTATTTATGACCGTTTTAATGAACGGATCGAACAGTTCCGTACGGAAAAAGAAGAAGACCGCTTTCTTCCGCTTAATGAAGAGGGAGAATTAGCGGTTAATCATGAGATTAAAAAATCTGCTTTGTATGATCAGATGCTTGAGGAAATCATGCTGCTAGAGGAAGCAGGCAATGAATTTTCTAAAGAGAGAATTGCGGAAGGGGAGTTGACCCCTGTCTTCTTTGGAAGTGCGTTGACAAACTTCGGTGTTCAGACGTTTTTAGAGACGTATTTGCAATTTGCTCCTCCTCCTCAGCCGCGACAGTCGGATCAAGGAGAAATTGATCCTGTTAATGAACAATTTTCTGGATTTATCTTTAAGATCCAAGCGAACATGAATCCTGCTCACCGTGACCGGATTGCCTTCTTCAGGATTTGCTCTGGAAAATTTGAACGGGGCATGAGCGTCACGCTGACAAGAACGGGCAAAACATCAAAAGTATCTCAATCAACACAGTTTTTAGCAGACGACCGCAGCACGGTAAATGAAGCGGTTAGTGGGGACATCATTGGTTTATACGATACAGGAAATTATCAGATTGGCGACACGCTTGTAGGCGGAAAACCACTTTTTCAATATGAAAAGCTTCCGCAATTCGCCCCTGAGCTGTTCGTTAAAGTGAGCGCTAAAAATGTGATGAAGCAAAAAAGCTTTCATAAAGGAATTGAACAATTAGTGCAAGAGGGAGCCATCCAACTATACAAGACGCTGCATACGGAAAATTATATTCTCGGCGCAGTTGGCCAGCTGCAGTTTGAAGTATTTGAACATCGGATGAAAGGTGAATATAATTCTGAAGTCGTTATGGAGCCGATGGGCTCTAAAATTGCCCGTTGGATTGAGAATGAAGAGGACGTTAAGGAAAGCCTGTCAAGCTCGCGCAGCTTGCTCGTGAAAGACCGGCACGGAAAGCTCGTCTTTTTATTTGAAAATGACTTTGCGCTCCGCTGGTTCCAGGATAAGAATGAACACATTAAACTTTATCATCCACTAGATGAAAAATCATATTAATTATAACGTTTTATTAAAAACCAGTTTGTCTTTAGGACAGACTGGTTTTTTCTAAAAGTTGTTATGTTAAAAAAATGATTGACAGTAAAATCATCGTCGTTAATAATGAATAGTGTTACTTCAACGCATAAAAGCGTTCAAGCAAAAAAGTTAGTGACAACATTGAGGTGGACATAATGTTTAAGATTCAACCAAGAGTGAGGCCTTCTTTGCCAGCGGCACTCTTTTTAACAGCTGTTATTGTGGCCTTGATTAGCTTCTCAATTGTAAAGCTCGAATCGGTGCCCCATATTCCTATTTTGCTGTCTATATTTGTTCTGTTATCATTCGGTGCTCTGAAAAAAATTCCGTTAAAGACAATGGAAGAGGGAATGATTGAAGGGGCAAAAAGTGGGATGGGGGCTGTTTTCATCTTTTTTCTTATTGGCGTATTGATTAGCAGCTGGATCATATCGGGAACCATTCCTACAATGATTTATACTGCTTTCAGTCTCGTCACACCGAATTTTTTTTATAGCATTGTTTTTATCGTGACGGCTATTGTTGGACTTGGGATTGGAAGCTCTTTAACAACGGTGGCGACGATAGGGGTGGCTTTTATCGGGGTAAGCCAGGCAGTGGACGCTTCAGCTGCTATTACAGCCGGAGCGATTGTGTCTGGAGCTTTCTTCGGTGATAAAATGTCCCCGTTGTCAGACACAACAAATCTGGCGGCTTCGATCGTGGGCGTTGATTTATTTACACATATTCGAAATATGTGTTGGACAACCGTTCCGGCTTTTCTGATTACGCTCGTCTTATTCGGGATTGTTTCGCCAGAAGTTGAACAGACACAGTTTCCAAAAGTAGAAGCGATTAAAGCCGCATTAAGTGAAATGAACTTAATTCACTGGGATGCATGGCTGCCGCTCGTGCTGCTTTTCTTCTTATCTATAAAGAAGGTATCGCCGATTGTGACACTTGCCTTAAGTTCAGCCTTTGGTGTTCTTTTGTCCTTTTTTCATTCTGATAGAACGCTCGCTGAAATATGGAATATCTTGTTTTCCGGCTTTGTTTCTAAGACAGGCAACGCAGATGTTGATGCTTTGCTCACAAGGGGCGGAATGGACAGCATGATGTTTACTGTTTCACTCGTTTTGTTATCTTTGGGTCTCGGTGGATTGCTATTCTCCCTTGGTATCGTGCCCCGTCTTTTTGAAGCGATTGAACATTATTTAAGAAAAGTCGCCAGCACTGTAGCCGCCGCCGCCCTCTCCGCCATTGGCATTAATTTTGTTATTGGTGAACAGTACTTATCGATCTTGCTGACAGGAGAGGCTTTTCAGCGGCAGTTTGAAAAAGTCGGGTTAGCTCGAAAAAATTTATCTAGAACACTAGAAGATGCTGGTACAGTGATTAACCCGCTCGTTCCTTGGGGAGTATGCGGTGTATTTATCACAAAAATGCTTGGCGTGGCCACGATCGCTTATGTGCCATTTGCCTTTTTCTGTTTGCTAAGCCCGCTGCTCACCATTTTATATGGAGTAACAGGGTGGACATTAACGAAAAAAGAATAGTTTTATGGAAAAGAGCATGCAATGGAATGAACTGCACCCGACACAACAGTTGGGTGCAGTTTTTTATGATCTTTGAAGGGAATCCTTTTTCTGCCGTTTAAAGTTGAACAGCGCATAGCGGTGCATTATAGTTAAAAGGGTAGCTGTAAACAAAGCGAAGAAAACCGTGAAAGGAGATTTATTTTGAGAATCAGTAACTTTTCTATTAAGAGGCCTGTTTTTACAACAGTGGTGATGTTTTTAGTTATTATTCTCGGTGTGGTCTCTTTATTAAAAATACCGCTAAAATTGATACCGGATATTAATCCCCCGGTTGCTGTTGTTGTCACTTCTTACGAAGGGGCTAGTCCGGTTGAGATCGTTGAAAAAGTAACAAAACCTCTAGAAGAAAGTTTATCTACGCTTCCAGGAATCAAAAATATTACATCAACAACAAGGGAAGGCTCTAATTTCATTTTGATGGAATTTTCCTGGAGTACCAAAATTGATGATATTCAATCAGATGTTCTCCAGCGAATTGATCAAACACCTCTTCCGAAGGATGTACGCAAGCCGCAATTTCTGAAGTTTGATCCGTCCCAATTCCCCATTATTCAATTGTCTTTGCAGTCTGTTAAAAATGAAGGCGAATTACAAAAGTTAGCCGATCAATTAGAAAAAGATCTTATGACGGTAGAAGGAGTCGCCAGTGTAAATGTTTCCGGCACGCTGGAAGAAGAAATTGTGATTCAGCTTGACGAGAAAAAGATGGAGCAGTATAACTTAGCCCAGTCAGATATTGTACAACTGGTCCAGGCTAACAATATTTCGCTTCCGGGAAGCCCTGTTGAATCGGACGGCATGTCCTTAACGACGAGAATTGTCAGTCAGCTGACAAGTATAGAGAATGTGAAGAAACTAGTAGTGACGGTTAATCCGCTTACCGGAGAAGAAATTATCATTGGCGATGTAGCTGCAGTGGAGTCGAAAAGAAAAGACACCGGCAGTTTAACAAGGGCTAATGAGCGTCCAGCTGTTCTCTTGAGTGTCTTACAGCAGGCGGATGCTAATACCGCGGAAGTGTCCAAGCAGTTTCAAAAGAAGTTAGATGAATTGATGAAAGAAAAGCGCTATGAGAGTATCCAGTCAGATATTCTGTTTGACCAAGGGGACTACGTTCGTCTTGCGATTGGAAATATCGGCAGCTCGCTCCTTCTTGGCGGATTGTTAGCGATGCTTGTGTTATTTGCCTTTTTAAGGAATGTAAAAAGCCCTCTTATTATTGGGGTCGCCATTCCTTATTCGGTCATTGTCACGTTTGTACTAATGTATTTCGCTGACTTTAACTTAAATATTATGACGCTCGGAGCGCTGGCATTAGGGATCGGAATGCTTGTAGATAATGCGATCGTCGTCATTGAAAATATTTACCGTCACTTATCGATGGGAAAAGATTCCCGGCAGGCAGCCCGAGACGGTGCCAAGGAAGTAGGAGCAGCCATCACCGCTTCCACCTTAACGACAGTAGCCGTCTTTTTGCCGGTTGTCTTCATTTCGGGGATTCTCGGACAAATATTTAAAGAATTCGCTTTAACGATTTCTTTTAGTCTCGCGGCTTCTTTAATCGTTGCTTTAACTGTTATTCCGATGATGGCAAGCCGCTGGCTGAAACTCCCTGAATCTCAAAGACATGCAAAGAAAGAATCAAAGATTGCTCAGCGTTATGAATCAGCGATCCGCTGGTCATTGCATCACCGGCCGCTCGTTATTGTCGTATCCCTTGTTATGCTGATTGCTGGGGGATGGGGATTGACAACGGTTGGATCTCAATTTCTGCCAGCAACCGATGAAGGTTTTTTTAACATTAGATTGGACGTCGAGCACGGTACTTCTTTAAAGGAAACGAATAAAGTCGTAAAAGCAGTAGAGAAAGAGCTTAGAAAGGAAAAAGACGTAGATGTATATGTCAGTCTTGTCGGTTCGACTCAAGAAGATTCGTTTAGAGGCACCGGGTCGTCTAATAAAGCAGAGTTATATGTAAAGCTGAAGCCGCTTGAAAAGAGAAATCGTTCTGTCTTTGCGTTTGTTGATGATGTAAAGCCGGATGTCGAAAAGGCAGCCCATCAGGTGAATCCTACGGCGGAAGTCACCTTCAATATGCAGTCAGCTTCTGGATCCAGTCCACAAACGTTAACGTTTAACGTACGGGATGCTAATCCGGAACGCTTGGATAAAATCGTTCAAGAGGTCGAGAAAGCAGTTAAGGATATAGATGAAATAACAGAGGTGTCAACGAATAGAGAGGAAACGGTAAAAGAAGTACAAATAAAGGTAAAACGAGATCAAGCACTCGCGGCCGGTCTTGCTCCAGCGCAGGTAGCTTCTATTGTGAACGATGCAACAAGAGGGGTGCCTGCTACCCAAATTATTAGTCAAAATTCAGCCGTCCAAACTGTTGTTGTCCGTTATGATGAACGAGTAACAAAAAAGATAGAAGCATTAAAGAAATTACTTATAAAAACGCCGGCCGGCAACTTTTATCCACTTGAGCAATTGGCAGATATTGAAGTGAAACAAGGACCGATCATTATTCAGCGTATTAATCAACAGGAAGCTGTCCAGTTCTCAACAAAATACCTATCCGACACGAATTTAGGAGCCGTTTCTGACAAGGTAGATGAAAAGCTTGCTGCGCTCGACTTGCCTGAGGAAACGACCATCACGTTTGGCGGCGACCGGGAATTGCTGGAAAGCTCTATTGATGATATGATGTTGGCGCTCGTTTTGGCTATCGTCTTGATTTATATTGTGATGGCTGCTCAATATGAATCGTTTAAATATCCATTTGTCATTATGTTCACCGTTCCATTGATGGTCGTCGGCGTCGCAATTGCACTGACGATTACGAGAACGCCTATTAGCATACCGGCTGTAATCGGTATCCTTATCCTTGCTGGTATTGTTGTGAATAATGCGATCGTGATCGTGGATTACATTATCCAAAGAAAACGGAGCGGTCTAAGCAGTTATGAGGCGATCATCGAATCAGCTAAAGACAGGGCTCGCCCCATTTTAATGACCGCTTTAACGACCATTCTTGGTCTCGTACCGCTCGCAGCCGGTATTGGCGGTGGAACAGAAATTAACCAGCCGATGGGGATCACCGTGATCGGCGGGCTGCTGTCAAGTACGTTTCTAACGCTGTTTGTCATTCCTGTCGTCTACAGCTTCTTTGATAAAGAGACACGAAAGATAAATAAAAAGGTAAATAAGTAGATAAAAATTGTTTACAAGCTGGGCAGGAAGATTTATACTAAAGATACAAACAACAGAATCTTCAATGACGAAAGTCAAAGGGGAGTAGCGTTAGGTATTTTACCTAAAACAAAGTCGTCAATTCATGGATCGTATCCATCGGCTTTGTTGACATGAGTGTAAGCATGTCCAGCAAGACCTTTGCCTATTATAGGCAGAGGTCTTTTTTGTTGTTTAAATTTGGTAAGTTTGGAGAAAAATACTAAAGGATTACAGGAGGGGATTTACTTATGGATGCAGCAATGTTACTAGAGTATGGCTGGGTGCTGCTCGTGCTAATTGCACTTGAGGGCATTCTTGCCGCTGACAATGCCGTCGTTATGGCAGTGATGGTGAAGCACTTGCCAAAAGAACAACAAAAGAAAGCTTTATTTTATGGATTGCTTGGGGCCTTTATTTTCCGTTTTATCGCTTTGTTCCTTATTACGTTTTTAGTGAAAGTGTGGCAGGTCCAAGCGATTGGCGCTCTTTACTTATTCTTCATCTCGTTTAACCATCTTTACAAAACATGGAAGAATAAAGGAAATGATGGAGTAGAGGAGCATGAAGTCAAAGAATCGAAAGGCTCTTCTTTCTGGGTGACTGTATTAAAGGTAGAAATAGCGGATATCGCTTTTGCTATTGATTCGATGCTTGCAGCTGTCGCTTTAGCGGTTACATTGCAGCCAAGCGGCTGGTTCCATATCGGCGGTATTGACGCTGGCCAGTTTCTCGTTATGTTCCTTGGTGGATTAATTGGTGTTGTCATCATGCGTTTTGCTGCTACTTGGTTCGTTAAATTGCTGCAAAGCTATCCAACTTTAGAAACAGCCGCCTTCCTGATTGTCGGTTGGGTTGGTGTTAAATTAGCGGTATTTACTTTATCGCACCCGAAAGTTCATATTCTGGATGAGCATTTCCCTGAATCGACACCATGGAAATTAACATTCTGGATTGTGCTTGTCGCTATTGCTCTTGGCGGTTACCTATTTGCTAGAAAAAAAGGGCCGGTTAATGTACCGGCAGAATAATACAAAAAGCGCAGCAGATTGCTGCGCTTTTTAAATTACTTGACGATTCTTTTCGCACCTACAAATTTTGTTTTCCAATAGTTATTGTTCATATCAATAATCGTGACACCGCTTTTTGTAGAGACGCCGATCATTTGGTTTTTATCTAAATAGATCGCTACAAAGCTGACTGTATTGCCTTTTTTGCCTGTTGTATTATAGAAAACCAAGTCGCCTTTTTTAAGTTTATCTTTAGCAACCGGTACACCTTTTTTATAAATTTCGGCTGAGTTGCGTGGCAGCTTTACGCCATATTTTCCAAATACGTGTTGAACATATCCAGAAGCATCAAATCCTTTAATAGTCGTTCCGCCAACTTTAAAAGGTACACCTTTGAGCTTGAGAGCATAATCTGTAATGTTTTTAATTTGTTGCTCTGGCGTAAGTTGTGGAGCTGTTTGTTTTACCGGAGCAGCAGGAGCTTTCGCCAATACAGAAGTCCCTGCAGAGCATACCATCATTGCTGCTAATCCTAATCCCATTAATTTCTTTTTCATTGTAATTCCTCCATTTTAAAATAATTGTGGCTCCGTATGAATTTTCCAGCCACTATTTGTTTTTTTATAGACAATATGAACAACTTCAACGTTTGGGCCTTCTCCTATAGGCACATAGGCGTCATATTCCTTCTCGGTCTCTGATTCTTTTGTTAACTGTATTCTCGCTTTACTATAGTTAGCTAAAGATCCGCTATCTGCGTTTGGCTGAGCGAGTCGTCCGTGATATTCAACAATTCTGGCTCGCTCAATCATTTGGCTGACCGCCTCTGAAGTGAAATCAGTTTCGAGGTAGGAGAAAAGCTTTTTTTGTGTATCAAGATCTTTTCCTAAATAACGATAATCAGTGTTATGATAGGTGAAGGAATAGATTGGTTCCTCAGAAGCTTCAGGTTCTCCACCAGCCATAACATACCAATATTTTCGCTTGGCCTCTTGCATGCTTTTTCTAACCATTTCTTCTTTTAAGCTTGATAGCTCTTTTTCCTGTTTGCCGAAAGCAAAGCTTTGTATCATTTCATCCATATAAGCCAGACACTCATTGTAGACTTGATAAGAAGTGCTATCCGGCTGTGAGGAAAAAGGATGTTCATTCGTTAATCTTGCTGCATAGACTAAGCCATCTTTCTCTGCCAGTTTCATTAAAGGAGCATCTTTTCCTAAGCCCAGCCAGGTTTCCTTCGGATACACTTCGATCGCAAATAGCAAACCTTTCTGGATATGATCGGCAGTAGCATAAATGTTGACTTGTTTTTCCGCTGTCAGCCCCTCATTCTCGTCGGCAACGATCTTTCCTTCAAGCTTTTGCGGGATGCTTAATGAAAAATCTAATGCTTTGTTGTAGTACTCGAAAGCAGGCTCTTGTTTGTTCTTGATGCTTTCCTCAATCTCTTTTTTGAGCTTTTCAAAATGCTCAATTCTTGGCTCAACAGGCTGAGCTTCAATTCCTTTATTAATAGCTTTTAAGGCTTCAGGGCTTTTGCCTGATTTTAATAAAGAGTCGGCTAAATAAAACCAGTAATAAGCAGCATTGGGAACTTCTGTAGCCCGCTCTTGATAGTAAGCTGCCACTCTCGGAAAGTATTCCTGATCAATGGAGCTGTCAGGCGCAAAGTGTGACTGATGCCATCTTTGGATGGTGACTTGGTAGATATCAGCCATTTGTCTTTGCCAAAGAGCGAGATAAATTTTATTTTTATGCTGTTCATTGGTTGTAATTAAATCGAGCTCATGGAAATTGAGGGAACCCATTTTATAAAAAGCCTTCTTTTTAAAAGAGTATACTTCTAAAATGTTTCCTGCTGACTCACCGATCTTCCAGCCTGCCAGCAGCTCAGCCTGCCCGTCTCCATTTACATCAGCGGCGGCGGCCCAGCTGACCGTATAGCCGTTTCCTTTCTTTTCCCATAACTTTTCCCAACGATGATTCTTTTTCTGCAACACTAGCAAGTAAGGAAGAGAGGACTTTGATTTATAAAAAACAAATAGCTCATCTGTCCCGTCTCTGTCAATATCAATTGTTTGAATCGCTTTGCTTCCCACGGGCTCCGTTGGTGTAACAATAACGGCTCCAGAGGGTAAAAAGGGCTTTACAATTGAAAAGAAATTTTTTTCATTAGCTTCTGCTGCTTTAGCAACTTGCGGTGCCTGAATCAGGCTGGCCGGATCAGGCAAGAGATTGCATCCGCTTAGAAGAAGAGCCGCGAGAACGAACAGGCTTGCTATTTTTTTATAATCAATGGCACTCACCTCCTTTTTTTGGTGCTTCTTTATGTTCTTACTATAGCGCATAAAAAGGAAAAAATAGTTATAAAAAGGTTAAAAATAGTTACGTAATCGTTACAAGGGAAGAAACAAATGGACTGTCGTTCCTTGTACTTGTCTGCTTTCAATTTCTATTTCTCCGCCGTGTAAGTGAAGAATTTCCTGGCAAATAGCTAAACCGAGACCGCTGCCAGCTGATTTTGAATGCCCTTTATAAAATTTATCTTTTACCCATTCCAATTCTTCTGCAGAAATTCCCGATCCTGTATCAGAAACACTGATTTTAATGTTTTGATCCTCTATTCCGATGTGAACAGAGATCGTTCCTCCTTGCGGTGTGAATTTAAATGAATTGTCTAATAGGTTGATCAGCACTTGCTTCATTCGATTTTTATCTAGAGAACTATTTGGAATAGAAGATTCATAAGTAAGCTGCAGCTGGATCATCTGCCGTTCTCCACGAGGCTGCATTTGTTGGACCACTTGCCGGCAAATGTCAACGAGAGAAGCTTGTTCGATCGTCAGTTTGATTTTTCCTGATGTCAGGCTGGATAAATCTAATAAATCGCCGACGAGATGAGTGAGCCGGTCGCTCTCAGCTGAAATGATTTCAAGACCTTCTTTTGTTGTTATATCATCTGTGATCTCCTGGAGCGTCACCGCCCATCCTTTAATCGAAGTCAGGGGAGTACGCAGCTCATGTGAAATCGAAGCAATAAATTCATTTTTCAACTGTTCGTGTCTTTCTACTTCGCTCGCCATGTAATTTAGTGTATCGGCTAACTTGCCGATTTCATCATCCTGCCTTTTATGAACCCTTGTGGAAAATCGACCGCTCGCCATCTGTTCAGCCGCTAACGTGATTTCCGTGATCGGCCGTTTAATAGAGCCTGCTAAAAAATAGCTAATCCCCGCAGAGACCGCTACAACGACGGCACCGATAAGAGAAAGAAAGCCTACGTTTTTATAAAAGATGTGTTTCATAGGCTCTAAGGATGTTGTGAACCTGATGATACCGACGGCTTGTCCATTTTTTTTAAGCGGCTGCGAAACAGACATGATCGCTTCTTTATTTTGTTTTGTCTTCCATACTCCAATTTGTCCATTCTTCGCCGCTGTGACATCTGGATCCTGAATCCATTGGGCTGAGGGTTCATAGTTATCGGCCAGGACTTGACCGTTCAGCCCAATGATTTGGGTTCTTGTACTCACAAGAAAGTTATACGTGTCAAGCATTTCTTGAGCATGATCTTCTAGCTTATGACTTTCTAAATAATCGTCATAAAAGTTGGAAAATACGATGCCTTGATCACTTAATGTTTGCTCCACGCTGTCCGTATAGTAGAAGTGCAGGGAGAAAATAATAATGGCCTCAAAAATAAAGACCGTCAAGAGAATCATGAAGAAATAGCTTAAGGTAAGCCTCCTTTTAATCCCTTGTTTCATGTATAGATCCTTTTAAAACGATAGCCGCAGCCCCAAATGGTTTCAATGAAAACAGGATGGGAGGGATCATCTTCAATTTTTTCTCTGAGCCGTCTAATATGAACATCTACTGTTTTGGTGTCACCAAAATAGTTTTCGCCCCACACCTCATTTAGCAATTCATCTCTGCTGATCGGTTCATTTATTTTTGAAAAGAACAATTTTAGTAAATGAAATTCCCGCATCGTCAGTTTAATAGGCTGTTGATGTTTGGTGAGCGTTTGCTCTTTTAAATTGAGCTCAAGGGGACCCGATGTTAAGAGTGGTTCAGGCTCTCGTATACTTTCTGTACGTCTGAGAACAGAACGAATCCGTGCCACAAGTTCAAGCGGATTAAAGGGCTTAACAATATAGTCATCAGCCCCAAGTTCAAGGCCTGTAATCCGATCCATATCCTGCCCGCGAGCAGATAAGATGATGACAGGAAGATGGGGGTGGGCAGCCCGCAGCTTTTCACATACTTCAAGACCGTCTATGTCAGGTAAATTTAAATCCAAAATGACTAAGCTGATTCTTTCCTTATCAATGATCGATAAAGCCTCTTTTCCGTTCGGAGCTTCCTTTGTAGAAAAGTTGGCCCTCTTTAAATTTAAAGCGATAAATTTCCGGATGGATACTTCATCTTCTACAATTAAAATAAGTTGTTCGTTCATGAACTCCTCCACAAAAATAGTCTCATAGATTTAATAATAGCTATTTTTTGCCAAAGATCAATGTGTTTTGACGAGCTTAAATAAGAAGTTTTTATCGTATTGTATGAATAAGAAGCGAATCATATAAGCGAATGACTGCCCTTGTCGGACTATAGGGCTAGAGGGGCATTTGTACAGAAGAGAAAGAAAAGTAAAAAGATTCAAACCGTTCCTTTGTTGAGTTCGTTATTTAATATAGACGGAGTGAAAAAGCAAGGAGAGTGAAGAGGATTGAAGAAGAAAACAATGTTAACCGCAGTCTTCGTGATGATTGTCGCGTTATTTGGAGGGCTGTCATCTGTTTTTTTGCAGAAGGGGGAGGCGATGAATCCTGATGACACTATTAAGGTTTACGGTCCCGGCGGCCCTCTTGCCCCAATGAACGAGCTGGCGGAACAGTTCACGAGAGAAACAGGGATAAAAGTGGAAGTAACAGGCGGACCGGAAGAAAAATGGATTACCCAAGCAAAAGAAGATGCTGATCTTATTTATGGCGGTTCCGAGTATATGCTGACCAATTTTACGATCCAACATCCGGGGATCATTAACGAAAAAACACGAACTGAGCTTTACGCGCGGCCAGTGGGGATTCTAGTTAGAAAAGGAAACCCTAAACACATTCAATCGCTCGGGGACTTAACGAAAAAAGGTGTGAAGATTATTGATGTAAATGGAGCAGGCCAGCTTGGAATGTGGGAAGATCTAGCGGGAAGAAAAGGGCTGATTCCCGGTATTGAAAGAAATATCGCCCTATCCGTTAAAACGAGTGCCGAAGCCATTGATCTTTGGAAAAAGAACTCTAAATATGATGCTTGGATTACTTATGAGTCGTGGCATTATCGGCTGCCTGATGTAACGGATTTAGTACAGCTGCCCGTTCAGGACAAGCTGTACAGAGGCACACCGATTAGTATAACGAACAATTCTGATAACAAGAAAGAAGCAAAAATGTTTATCCAATATTTGAAGAAGAGAACCTCTCATCAAGTGTTTCAAAAATGGGGTTGGCAATAGATTTAAAAGGGAGTGAGCAAAGATGAATAAAAAACGATGGATGGTCTTTCTATTTTCAGCTCTTATTCTTTTAGCTGCCTGTGGAAAGAGCGACAATGCCGCTGAACCGACAAGTGATAAAGGCAAGGATGCGGCGGTCGAGACCGCTGCTGAAGAAACTCAGAACTTGCAGTTGCTCAAAGATCAATCAGCAGGTGAATATCTTGCTGATTCTAAAGGAATGACCCTTTATTATTTTAAGAAGGATGAAGAGGAAAAGAGTCATTGCAGCGGTGAATGCCTGGAGAAATGGCCTCCATTTACAGAAAGTAATTTTGAGGTGCCAGCAGGATTCGAGAAAGAAGATTTTGGGACCATTACAAGGGAAGATAATGGCCAGCAACAAGTTACGTATAAGGGTTATCCGCTGTATTACTTTGCCGGTGATAAACAAGAAGGGGATCTAAAGGGACAAGGGGTGAAAAGTGTTTGGTATATTATAAATAAAAATACAACCTTTCAATAAATCACTCTTTTAGGGAACGACCGCCATGGTGGCGGTCCCAGGCTGTTGAGAAACGCTCGCTTTCTTCGTTGCTCATGACCCTGATGGTCACTCCGCTCCTCGAAAGATAACCGTTTTCAACTAGCCTGAGGAATAGACTATAGACTTTATCTATAACTCTGCGACCGCCATAGTGGCGGTTCTTTATTATGGAATGAATAGAATTTGGCTTCATTAAAGGTGAAGGCTGTTTTTCAATCATCAACTATAACAGAGCTTAAAATGTAAGGATTATCATAGCAAGGAGGGCGGGTCTGTTTGAAGGAAAAAAGTGATGAAGAGTTAATCATACTAGTGATGAAAAAACACCGGTCTGCCCTGGAAGAGTTATATGACCGTTATATAAAATTGATTTATAGCTTTGCCTTTAAATTTGCAAACGGTGATGCAGACTCAACGAAGGAAATGGTTCAGTTAGTGTTTTTGAAACTATGGACAACGAAAAGCTCCTATGACTCTTCAAAAGGAAAATTTGTTAATTGGCTTTTGACCATTACTCGAAACGTGTGCTTGGATTATATTCGAAAAAATAGTCTCCATGTAAAACATACTGAACAAATCCAGGAGCATGCTTCTGCTGAATTGACCAATCCAGTGGACGAAATTGAACAGAGGTTAACACTTAATGCGGTATTGGCTGCTAAAAGCAAGTTAAGTACTGCACAAAAGAGATTGATTGATTTATTTTATTGGAAAGGGTTTTCTCTAACAGAAATTGCTGAAATAGAGAATGAGCCAGTAGGCACAGTGAAAAGCAGGCTGCATCAATCCTTAAAACAATTAAAAAAGTATTTAGAAGTGGAGGATTTGTAAATGGACAGGGAATGTGATCACCTGCTTTCATTTATGGCGGATGACTTAGACCAAAGGGCTAAAAAGAAATTCGAACAGCATTTACATCATTGCCCTGACTGTTCAAAGGAGTATAAAATTATGACGGATATCTGGCATTCCTTATACTTAGATATAGAAGAAAAAGAAGTACCGGAAACGTTAAAATCGGAAGTGATGGCATTTGTTTTTGACGATCAGGAAAAATACGAAAAGACATCCTGGCTGGCTCGTATCAGCCAATGGATGGGATGGCTTTCGAGACAGTTTTCTCCTGTAGCGAGCATAACGGTTTTGTTATTGATGGTTGTTTCGGTCGCTTTAACCATCTCTAATAATCAACTGAGGCATGAAACTATCCAAGGGAACCTTCCTGTCGAAGTAGTCTCCACTTTTTCCTTGCAGGCTGCAGAGCTAGGGAATCCTTTAAATACAGATGGCTCTGCGATTGTGTTGCAGCAAGGAGAAGAAAAAAGGTTAGTTGTCCAAGTAGATGATTTGCCGGAGCTGAACGGTTCGGAGGTCTATCAAGTGTGGTTGTTAAGAAATGGAAAGAGAGAAAATGCCGGGATATTTAAACCGAATAAAAGCGGCGAGGGAGCATTAACGTACGAGCTTGCACACGATACGCAATTCGATCAAATTGGCATTACAGTGGAGCCTGATCCGTATAGCACTGCGCCAAGAGGGAAAAAGATTGTTGGCTCTTCTTGAAGAAATCAAAATAGGCTGATTCGTCCGCTAAGGGACAAATCAGCCTATTTGTATTTAGGTTACATGGCGTTTGCGGCTGCTTCACTTTCCATGAAAAAGAAAGTAGGATGCCCGCTTGCCGGCTCAAAGTAGGCGACAAGATAAGTAGGGCGTTTCAACCAACTGCCTTCTATAAACGACATCGTTAATGGCTCGATCATCGTGTGTTTATAGACGTCTCTTTCTGTTAATCCAAGATTGACAAAGTCCTGACCAAGAAGGAGAGGGTTTTGTAAAATGTTTTGGTATAAAGAAGAGCGTTCTTGTCTAGTAAGTACAGGTTCCCACCAAGGCTTCCGCGGCTTGTACCGCTGATTCAGCAAATAATCGTACTTCATAATGCTTTCAATCTCTGGATACTGATGAGGACGGACTGCAAGTAAAAATTCTCGCAGACGTTTGAATAAGTCCTCTAATTGATGACCAATTCTGCCCCAGCCTTGTTCTTCCCAATAAGCTCCGAACGATTGGAAAAAGTCAAACGGTGTTTCAAAGCAATGAGTGACAATGTATTCAATCGTTTCATTCATCCGATGGTCATTCCAATACTTTTCAAGCACATCTTCAACTTGTTTGATTTTTACGATGTCGGCAAAAGGTAAAAGGTTATTCCCTAAAATCTCGTACGGTGCATGGTCCATGTACACGTAGTCATGTTCCGCTGCACGTATACGCAAGCCGGTGCCGCGAAGCATTTTTAAAAAGCCAAGCTGAAGCTCTTCCGGACGGAGCGCAAAAACATCATTGAACGTTTTGCGGAAGGAATGATAATCCTCTTCCGGTAAGCCGGCAATTAAATCAAGGTGCTGATCGATTTTTCCGCCTTCCTTGACCATTGTAACGGTACGTACAAGCTTCGACCAATTTTGTTTCCGCATAACGAGTTCATTTGTCGTGTCATTTGTTGATTGTACGCCAATTTCGAAGCGGAACAATCCTTTAGGTGCATTTTTGTTGAGAAAATCAATAACTTCCGGCCGCATGATGTCCGCGGTAATTTCAAATTGAAAAACCGTTCCAGGAACGTGCTCATCAATGAGAAATTGAAACATTTCCATTGCATAGCTGCGGCTAATATTAAACGTCCGATCGACAAACTTAATCGTCTTGGCACCGTTTGCCATTAGATAGCGGATATCTTCTTTAATGGCTTCCCGGTTAAAGTAGCGGACACCGACCTCAATGGAAGAAAGGCAAAATTGACAACGGAACGGACAGCCGCGGCTCGTTTCGATATAGGTGATTCTTTTAGACAAATGGGCTTTGTCTTCATCAAATCGAAATGGCGAAGGCAGCTCGCGCAAGTCTAACTTGTTTCGTTGCGGGTTGATTTTTGGCTTTCCATTTTCTAAATAACCAATGCCGCTTACTTTATTCCAATCCTGCTCACCCTTTATTTCATCAAGCAGCTGCTTGAACGTTTCTTCTCCTTCGCCGATTACGATAAAGTCCGCCTCTGGAATTCGTTCAAGCCAATAAGGAACGTCATAAGTCACTTCTGGGCCACCGAGAACAATGATTGTTTCGGGAAGAACCTTTTTCATCATTTTAACGACAGCAAGTGTTTCTTCGATATTCCAAATGTAGCAGCTGAATCCTAGTATATTTGGCTGGCGTTTATAGAGGTCCGTTACAATATTAATAGCAGGATCTTTAATCGTATATTCGGCCAGGTCTACTTGATAATCCGGCTCTGCAAAAGCCCTTAAGTAACGGATAGCCAAATTGGTATGAATATATTTAGCGTTTAATGTGCTGAGAACGACGTTCATGAATCAACTTCTCCTTATAGCTTTTCTGATATTTTGCCTTGTTCATATCGATTGGAAAAGAGCTTTTTAAGCTTGGACCATTTCGTCTCGATGAACGGTTGAGCCACCGTTGTCACTACCGTCGAAGAAAGAATCATCGTTAAAAATAAAGATGCAATCAACAAGAGAAGAATTGACTCAGCTGAGTCTTTCACTTCACTTTCACGGAAGGTTTTAATGACAAAGCCGTGCAGTAAATAAACGTACAATGTATTTCTGCCCCAATCGGTAAAAAAGAACTTTTTCTTCGGTACAAAAGCAAAAAAAGCAGCAATCATCATAAAGCTTACCATATAAATGCCCGTGCGGTGGATTATTCCTGAGAAGTTTGAAGCCCCTAAGTCTGCAAAAGAGAAAGAGCCAAGCAGCCATCTCTGGTCAAAATCAGGGAAGCTAAGTGCCGTGTAAAAGACAGCAAGTGCGCTAAAGAACAAGACGATACGAACGGTTTTATGAGCAAGCAAATTGAAATGCTCTTTTTTTAAATAATATCCAATTAAGAAAAATGGGAAGAAAATAAACGTACGAGCAAAGCTTAACACATCTAACTGACGATCGATACAGCCAATCGCAATTCCAATAGCGAAAGAAACAGTCAGTAAGACAACTGGTTTGAGTTTTAGCCATTTAACCGAAATGACCAGCAATAAGTTCCAGAAGAACAAGCTGAGCAAAAACCATAATGACCATTGGGGCACGAGCAAGTCAAGATGCAGTGCTTGATCTTCATACAAATAAAAATAAAAAAAGGAATAAATAATTTGGAAAATAAAGAATGGCAGCAAAATTTTCTGAGCCGTTTTTTTAACGTATCCTTTTTTATAAAAGCTTTTGGCAAAAAAACCTGATACTAAAATAAACCCTGGCATATGAAACAAGTAAATGGTTGTATACAAGGCAAAGATAACAGGGTTATCACCGATATACGAGCGAATAAAATGACCGAATACAACGAAAACAATTAAAATAAACTTTGCGTTATCAAAATAATAATCTCTTTTAGACATAAACCCTCACCTTAAAAGTATGATGTAGCAACTGGCTGCAGTATTATTTTAAACACAACATGACATTATACAGGAAAACCGCCAACCTCGCCATTATACAAAAATAGGAAGCGTCGTCTGGAAAACATGATTCTATGTAAAAATGGGATGCGTAAAGTGCGTCGCTTATAGATTTTTTTAAAAAAACGCCGGCTGTCAAGCCCGGCGTTTTAAGCTTTCTCCTATATTGAAATAATCTTCAATTTTGATGGATAGGCGAATTGCTTCATGATAAATATCTGTTTTGATCCCGTTGATCGACTGCGATTTTTTTCCGGCTTCCAATAGATGATCAAGCAATTCCTTGGAAAACGGAGAATAGGCCAGCAATTGTTTTAACTGACGTGATTCTTTTTCGAGTTTTGCGATAAAAATCTGTATTTCTGTATAGGGAGAGCGTACAGCAGTCAATGAAAATGCATAAATAGCTGCGGCTGTACGAATAAAAGGTTCTGATGATTGTTTGATTAATCTTTTTGCCTCAGTAAGAGAGGCTATTTTTCTATATGTGCGAGTAGACGGATCATAAATTTTTAAAAAGTCTGTATGCCATTCTAGTGCCGCTTCATTCCATACTGTATCAGCCATGTTTCTTTCTCCTTTATTTCTCTCTAGTTGTTTTTCTAAAGACGACATCCTCCTGTTATATAACCTATTTAAGGAGAAACTAAACCTAAAAACTGAATTCAATCATAAAAGACTGCTGCAGACGCACATATAGGAGCGCTCACAGCAGTCTTTGCTATTTATTCAACGGGCTCATGAAATTGAAGAGGAAGGGTAATGCTGACGACAGTACCAAAACCATGTTCACTATCTATTTCGATGGAGCCGTCGAATGATTCTATAATTCTTTTGCATACTACTAGACCAAGGCCCGTTCCATGTTCTTTGGAAGTAAAGAATGGCTTGAAAATCAAGTCCAGATCTTCTTTCTTGATGCCGGGGCCAGTATCAGCAATGGTAATATAACAATTTTCTTCGCCTTTTAAAACATTTAAGCTTAATTGTCCGCCATCACACATCGCTTCGAAAGCATTTTTTGTCAGGTTTAATAAAACTTGTTTCATTTGATCGGTGTTGACACGAACCCATATCTCTTGTTCAGGAAGGGTTAATTCATATTCAATAGAATATAAATTAGCTTCGGAACGAATGAGCGGATTTAAATCAAAGACAATTTCACGTATATCAACCGTTTGGATTTTTTGAGCAGTCGGTTTTCCTAAAATCAAAAATTCACTAACAATTTGATTGATACGTCCAATTTCTTTATTGATGACACTAAAATAAAATTTATCTTCCGGGTGATTGTATTTTTCATTTAATAGCTGGACGAGTCCCTTTATTCCGGTTAGCGGGTTGCGTATTTCGTGGGCTGTACTTGCGGCTAACGTTCCGATGAGTTCAAGCTTTTGAGCCTCCTGCTGCATTCTCTCCAGCTTTGTTTGCCTCTTTAGCATCATATATTTAACGAGTAGAAAAACGATGTGAAGAAGGACAATAATAGCTATACCAAACAGTAAGGTAAGGGCAAGCAGATGATTTTGGCTGGATTGCCTAGCCGTAACGATTAAATTCCATGGAAGCTGAGCTAGAGGATATTCAACAGTATGCCGGTTCTCTTCGGCGTCTACTTTTTCATTAACAGAAAAAATCGGTATCTGCTTGGCATTTTCAACTGAGATAGAATATTCGGGTGTCAGCATCCTCATAATATTTTTCATGTAATCTAATCGAATATGTGAAACGATAACAGCTTCCACATGTTCATCTTTCATTACAGGTGTAGCGATCGCTATAACAGGTTGATTGTTAGATAATGTTTCAGCTTCATCGGAAACAGCTGTGTCTTTCGTTAAGAGAGCTTCCTTAATATAGGGCTTGTTTCTAAGGTTATATTGTTTCAATAAGTCATTCGTGCCGGTAAGTAAGTTGCCTTCAAAGTCGAGGATATAAATCCCCCCGTAGCGTGGATCTTTTCCGGCCATTTTTTTTAATATGGCCTGAACTTCATTGGGGATGTGTCCATCTTTACCCAAGCTTTGCACTTCTTCTTCCGTGCTTACAGCTAGAATATCCATACTGACTTTTGTTTCATTAATAAATTGATCTAATTGATTGCGATGAAGAGTCGCTGCCCATTCTAATTTTTCACGCTGCTGTTCATCGGCACGATCAGCAAGAAAATGATAACAGCCAAAAATAGCTAGAATGGCAGGGAGCACGACAATGAAAAAATAGATCGCTCGTTCACGTTTATTCATCTAGTTTCGTCCTTTTAAAAAATTCATTGCTGTTTCATTATAGCAAACTATTATTATTTTCTCTCCCTTGTATGTATACTTAGGAAAAATTTCATTGGATAAGCTCTTTTAAAACAGAGGAAAAACGTGGTAAGTTGAATAAAAAGAATTAATAACTGGCATAGGGGGATAAGAATGAAAAAAATTAAGCTGAACATCCTTGAAACGAGTGATGTGCACGGAGCGATATTTCCTATTCATTACGGAACGAACAAGACGGCTGATCATGGTCTCGCTCGGCTTTCAACGGCTATTAAACAAGTGCGGAAAGAGAATGATCATGTCTTGTTAGTAGACAATGGAGATTTTCTCCAAGGCACACCGTTAGCGAGCTTTTATTACCGCTCCCTCCGTCAAGGCGTCCATCCGATGATCAAAGCGATGAACTATTTACAATATGATGCGGCTGTGCTTGGCAATCATGAATTTAATTACGGAATGGAGATGTTAAAT
Source organism: Pseudobacillus wudalianchiensis (assembly GCF_001685015.1). Lineage (GTDB taxonomy): Bacteria > Bacillota > Bacilli > Bacillales > Domibacillaceae > Pseudobacillus > Pseudobacillus wudalianchiensis. Next base: position 53,277 of record NZ_MAYT01000023.1, on the reverse strand, counting down.
AAAGCCGAACAAGATGCTCATTTCCCCTTTTTAAGCGCCAACATTCTACATAAGGAATCAAAATCCCCTTATTTCGGACGTCCTTACTTTATAAAGAATTTTACTTCTGGAATTAAAGCTGCTGTGCTTGGCATCACGACGAGTTACATTCCTAACTGGGAAAAGCCGGAATATATTTACGGATTGTCTTTTACCGATGTGGTCGCTGCGGCTCAAAGGTGGGTCCATTACATTAGAGAAGTAGAAAAACCAGATATTATGATTGTTTCTTATCATGGTGGATTTGAAATTGACCTCGCCAATGGAGAAAGAATCGAAACAAAAGAAAAAGGGGAAAATCAAGCTTATCGGATATGTACGGAAGTAGAAGGCATTGATGTGCTGCTTACTGGGCACCAGCACCGAATAGCAGCAGAGTTTATAAACGGTGTAGCCGTTGTTCAGCCTGGATTCAGCGGAGCAGCTATGGGACAAGTGACAGCAGAGTTTACTTTGTCAGAAGAGTCGGTGAAGCTGAGTGAGCTTTCTGTTGACATAATAGAGGCTAAACACTTTACAGCTGATAAAGAAATTCTTGAATTAGTCAAAGAAGAAGAGCTGCAAACGCAAAAATGGCTGGATGAAGTCATTGGGACGATAGAGGGAAATATGGAGATCAATGATCCTTTTCAAGTCAGGTTAACAGAACATCCGCTTATCGAACTCATTAATCGAGTACAGATGGAAGCATCCCAGACAGACATTTCTTGTACAGCGCTTTTTCATAACGGCTCGCGCGGTCTCCCTGCTGAAGTGACGATGCGGGATATCGTATCTAACTATATCTATCCTAATTCATTAGCTGTTATTGAAATTACGGGCGAGGAAATGAAAAAGGCATTAGAGCGTTCAGCCTCTTATTTTACGCTGCTTCCAGACGGAAGACCCGGCGTCAGCCCTAAGTTTTCTTATCCTAAACCCCAGCATTATAACTATGATATGTGGGAAGGGATTGAGTATACAATTAATCTTCAAAAGGCACCAGGCAGCCGGATTGAGCAATTAACCTATCATGGGGAACCGGTTGAAGCTAAACGTCTCTATCAGGTTGTGTTAAATAACTACCGTGCAGGAGGCGGGGGAGATTACTTAATGTTTAAAGGGAAGAAAGTGATAAAAGAAATACAGACGGATATGTCGGAACTGCTCGCTGATTACATAAAGAAACAGGGAACGGTTAAAGCAGAGGTTAATCACAATTGGAAGGTGATATATTAAATTTGGGGCGATGGATTGGAGTGGAAGCCGAATACTTAAGGAAAGAGAAGCGGCCGAAGGAAAAACCAATCCTTATGGTGAACAGAATCACATTAAAAGAGTGAACCGATAGAAAGGAGAATCTAAATGAAATTTAGTGAATATAAGTATGAGCGCCCGGATGTAGAACGGGCTGAAAGAGAGATTAGCCAAAGTTTGAAGCAGTTTAAGGAAGCGGATTGCGTAGAAAAGCAAGTGGATGCATTAAATAGGATGAATGACATTCGCAGCCAGATAAGCACGATGATGGACCTTTGCCATATCCGGCATACAATCGATACGAATGACTCGTTTTACAAGCAGGAGCAGGATTACATGGACGAAGTTTCCCCAAGGATGGAAGGGATCGCTTCACAGATCAACGAAGCGCTGTTAGCTTCTTCTTTTCGGGAGGAGCTTGAAAAGAATTTCGGCACACAGCTGTTCCTCTTAGCGGAAGCTCAAGTGAAAACTTTTTCACCAGAAGTGCTGCCGCTGCTTGAGAAAGAAAACAAGCTCTCCTCACAATATACACAGCTCGTGGCTTCTGCTCAAATTGAGTTTCAGGGAGAAATGCTGACGCTTGCTCAAATTGAGCCTTTCACGGAGTCGGCAGACCGCTCTGTACGGAAGGAAGCAACCGAAGCGCGCTTTGCTTTTTTTGCTCGTCACGAAGAACAATTTGATGCTATTTATGATGAATTAGTAAAAGTTCGTACAGATATCGCCCGTAAGCTCGGATTTCAAAACTTTGTTGAGCTTGGTTATGGCCGTTTAAACCGGGTGGATTATAATGCGAAGATGGTCAAAGGATACAGAGAACAAATAAAGAAATACATTGTTCCGCTTGCGACTAAGCTCAGAAAGACTCAAGCAGAGCGAATTGGATTGCAGGAATTAAAGTTTTACGACGAGGGCTATCAATTTACGACGGGCAACGCGAAGCCGAAAGGGCCGGCAGAGTGGATCGTGGAAAATGGGCAGAAGATGTATAAAGAGCTTTCCCAGGAAACGAACGAGTTTTTTCAATTTATGCTTGACCACGAATTGATGGACCTTACAGCAAAAAAAGGAAAAGCAGGCGGGGGATACTGCACGTACCTTTCTGGATACCGTTCCCCATTTATCTTTTCTAATTTTAACGGGACATCAGGAGATATTGATGTGCTCACACATGAAGCGGGGCACGCCTTTCAAGTGTACTCAAGCCGGGATTTCACGGTTCCTGAATATCTATGGCCGACGTATGAAGCGTGCGAAATTCATTCGATGAGCATGGAGTTTTTTACGTGGCCGTGGATGGAGCTATTCTTTAAAGAGGATACAGATAAATACAAGTATGCTCACTTAAGCGAGGCCATTTTGTTTCTTCCATACGGAGCCGCGGTAGATGAGTTTCAGCATCGGGTGTATGAAGAACCCGAGTTAACCCCGGCAGAAAGAAAAGCCGTGTGGAAAGAGATCGAAAAAACATACTTGCCTCACCGTGATTACGACGGCATCCCATATTTAGAAGCAGGGGGCTTCTGGCAGCGTCAGGGGCACATTTATGAAGTGCCATTTTATTATATTGATTATACCCTCGCTCAAGTATGTGCCCTGCAGTTCTGGAAACGGATGCAGGAAAATCGGGAGAAAGCCTGGGAGGATTATGTGAAAATCTGCCGGGTTGGCGGCAGTTTGTCTTTCACAGACATTGTTAAGCTGGCTGGATTAGCTTCCCCATTTGCAGAAGACTGCATTGGAAAGGTCATTGAACCGATTGAACAGTGGCTGGATCAAGCGGGAAGCAAATTAATATAAAAAAGAAGCGTCTGAGTTATTCTCAGACGCTTCAGGCTGTTGACAAACGTTGATGATATATAAGGCAGACTTTTTCTATAATCTAAGCGTTCAGACGCTGGATTATGGTTAGGCAGCTACAATCTGAATATCGTTGTCTTTTAACACAGCTTTTAATTGCTTTGTTTCTGGGTGATCGAGGATAAAGTCAGCGATGCCATCCTCGAGCTGTTCTTGAATAACACGGCGGAGCGGACGGGCACCGAATTCTGGATGGTAGCCGAGTTCACCCAATCGTTCTTTGACTTTATCTGTTACGTGAAGTGCAATCGATTGCTCCGTAAGAGTGTGATTCAATTCAGCAAGCATTAATTCAACGATTTGCTGTAAGTCCGCTTTTTCGAGCGATTTAAATTCAATGATGTTGTCAAAGCGGTTCAAGAATTCTGGCTTAAAGAAGCTGCCGAGAGAATCTAAGATAGAGCTTTCTTTGATAGCATTATTTTTCTCAAAACCGACAGTAATCGTTTTAGTAGCTGTTCCGGCATTGCTTGTCATGATGATGACGGTGTCTTTGAAGCTGACTGTCCGTCCTTGACTGTCAGTAAGACGGCCATCTTCAAGAATTTGCAAAAACATATGCTGCACATCTGGATGGGCTTTTTCGATTTCATCAAGCAGAATAATGCTGTACGGATTGCGGCGTACTTTTTCTGTTAGCTGTCCGGCTTCTTCGTGGCCTACATATCCAGGAGGTGAACCGATTAATTTAGAGACGCTGTGTTTTTCCATAAATTCGCTCATGTCAAGACGCACCATCGCATCTTTAGAGCCGAATAATTCTTCAGCGAGTGATTTTGTTAGTTCTGTTTTCCCTACACCAGTTGGGCCGACGAATAAGAAGGAACCGATTGGACGATTTTTTGATTTCAAGCCGGCGCGGCTGCGACGGATCGCTTTAGCCACTTTTTGAACAGCTTCTGCTTGTCCAATAACTTTTTTCGCTAAGTTCTCTTCTAGGTGTTTCATCGCTTGTTGTTCGTCTTCTTGAAGTTTGCCGACAGGGATACCTGTTTTTTCCTCAATTAATTGTTGAATGTGCTCTGCTGTTACGACTGGGCGCTCAACAGTTTCCTCTGTTCCTTGCAGTTTTTCTTCTAATTTTAGTTCCTCATCACGCAGTTTGGCTGCTTTTTCATAGTTTTCTTCTTGCAAGGCTGTTTCTTTTTCTTTTGAAATTTGAGCAAGACGTTCGTTAATGGATTCTTTATCTTGTGTATCGATTGTTAAATTCAGTTTTGATCCGGCTTCATCGAGCAAGTCGATCGCTTTGTCAGGCAGGAAGCGATCCTGAATGTAACGGTGAGACAATTTCGCACAAGCTTCAAGCGCTTCTGTTGTAAAGGCTACTTCGTGGAAGTCCTCATAGCGTTTTTGCAAGCCAGCTAAAATTTGGATCGTTGCTGCTACTGTTGGTTCGCTTACTTGAACGGGCTGGAAGCGTCGTTCTAACGCGGCGTCTTTTTCAATTTGGCGGTATTCTTTTAAAGTTGTCGCACCAATCAATTGCAATTCACCGCGAGCAAGTGCTGGTTTCAAAATGTTGCCGGCATCCATTGAGCCTTCAGCAGAGCCAGCGCCAACAATTAGGTGGATTTCGTCAATAAACAATAAGACGTTTTTACGTTGCTGCAATTCGGTAATTAATTGTTTCATTCTTTCTTCAAATTGACCACGAATGCCGGTGTTTGCCACAAGGGATGCCACATCCAGCAAGTATACTTCTTTTTCTTTAAGTTTAGCAGGTACATCGCCTTCCGCAATTTTGAGAGCGAGGCCTTCTGCAATCGCTGTTTTACCTGTACCAGGTTCACCAATCAAGACAGGATTGTTTTTATTGCGGCGATTCAATACTTCAATAATACGGCTGATCTCTTTGTCTCGGCCGATGACTGGATCAATTAAACCGGCTTTTGCCATATTGGTTAAGCTGCGGCCGAATTGATCAAGAAAGCCGTTTCCACCATTGCCGCCGTTTTGCTGCGGCTGCATTTTAGGGGAAGGAGCTGCTTGGCCGTTCATATTAGAAAAACCGAAGCCTTTCATTAGGTCATCAAAAGGAAATCCTCCAAATTGTTGAAAGTTCATCGCACCATCTCCCATTGGTTGTTTATTTTTTTGATAACAATTTGAACATAGATAAAGCTGTTTTGTTTTTCCGTTAATATTCATACGGAATTGAACATTAGCTTGATGTTGATGGCAGTTTTGACACAACATACACTTCATTCCTTTCCGTTCATGTTTAGAGATTCAATAGTTTAGTAGGTTAAGTTTTGACTTTGACTAACTTTGACCTTTGATTTCATTATACTCTGACCTTCTTTGACTTTCAAGTGTTTTATCAAAAAATTTTTTTCTTCTTGAAAGTGAAAGACAAGCATAAGGTGAACTAACACGTATAAAGCGGGGGATGGCTTTGAAGACATGGGGTGGAGCCTGCCAAATAGCGGCTGTTTATGTTGGAACTATCATTGGTGCAGGTTTTGCGACCGGAAAAGAAATCGTTCAGTTTTTTTCACAATTCGGCTTTTATGGACTGTTTGGAATCATTATAAGTGGTTGTTTGTTTATTTTTCTTGGAGCGAAAATCATGCTGGTTGCAATGGATGTACAAGCAAAGTCTTTTGAGGAATTTAACGCGTACCTCTTTGGTGAAAGGTTTGGTCTAGCGGCTACGTTTATTCAATTTTTTATGTTGATTGGAGTTACTGGTGTTATGCTTTCGGGGACGGGAGCCTTATTTTCAGAAAGATTTCATATTCCGGCAAATGCCGGCATCCTGTTAACAATTGTGATCGGTTTTTTAGTGATGAAAAAAGGGGTAACAGGGTTGCTGGCTGTCAATGTTTTCGTTGTTCCGCTTATGATTGTGTTTCATTTGTATACTGCGAGTGAAGCGATAGCACAGCCTGATTTTCTAGAAAATCTTTTTATGAAAGAAACATCTCATCATACATGGAAGGTCTGGACTTCGCCATTTAGTTATGCAGCTTTTAATTTAGCTTTGGCACAAGCTGTATTAGTCCCGCTTGCATTTGAAATAAAGGATCGGCAGACGATTAAAAAAGGGGCTTTTTTAGGAGGAGTCGTATTAACATGCCTGATGATCGCGAGTCATGTCAGTTTAATTCAATTAGCAGATGTTGCGAAATATGATATCCCAATGGCTCAGATTGTGGAAAAACTGATTCCTGCCTTTCATTTCATTTATGCTTTTCTTATTTATGGAGAGATCTTTACATCAGTGATTGGGAACGCCTATGGCTTGAAGCAGCAGCTTGAGAATCATATCCGCTGGCCAGCTTCTCTTTTGTTTCTTCTTATTTTCTCTGCTGGATTTTTATTAAGCCAAGTTTCCTATGGCACGCTGCTTGGTTTCCTATATCCGTTGTTTGGAATGATTAGTTTATTGTTTCTCCTATTACTTTGGAAAAAATAAAACGAACCGCAACGGTTCGTTTTATTTTCCTAGAAAAGCGGAAGCAGGACGATTAAGAGTACATCAAATACGAGATGAGAAATAATGAGCATTGGTACACTGCGTTTCCATACGTACAATGATCCCCAGAATAAGCCAGCGATAAAAGCAGCAAGTACCCAGATAAATTTGTCTGAGTAAAGGAAGATAGAGGCGTATAACACGGAAGCGGCAATAATCGCTGTTAAGTCATTGAAATAGATGGAAAGGCGTTTTTGGATAAATCCACGCCAGAATAATTCTTCTCCGGGGATAAAAACAAGTATCAAAACGATATAGTGCCAGGAGAACTGTGGAGAGTACCACCGATAAATGCTCGCTACTTCTTTTTCCAGGGAAAAAGGCAGGATGGGGAGAAGAAGGTGACCCGCGAAAAAGAGTGCATATAAGAGTAATCCTGATAGAACACCATATTTTAAATAACTTCGTGTCTTCTGCTTATCATCTATTTTTTCGCTAATAATAGCAAAGCTGATGAAGAAAAGGTTTGCAGCTGTGTATAAATACCAAAAAATATCGCGATCTGAAAACGTCATGTAGAGCAATACATGCGCCAGGATGATACTTAAAATCAGCCGCCAATCCTTAATAAGTGCCATCTTTCTGAACTCCTTTCTTTCATTACAGCACTTATTTTAACAAAAGCCTATTAAAAATAGAATGGAAATCCCTTAATAATGAGGAAAAGAGGGAATACTAGGCGAATAGGAATGAGAGCAAAGCTGTAACAGAGAAGGTAACATGCTCAAACTATTAAAAACTGCCGCGTATAAAGGAGGTTTATACACGGCAGTTTTAGAGTAATGAAACTATGCATTGATAGAAGGCTGAATAATAGTATAGTTTTTGTGGTTGACGACCGTTTTTTCTTCTATTTGCAACTCTCTAAAATTCTCCATAATGGTTAGGTCAACGATGACCGAGTTTTCATTCACTTTTTCAACAATTCCTTGCAGTCCACCTTTAAATCTAATCACATTCCCCACTTCTGCTTTTGTCATTTTTCTCTCTCCTCCATAGTTTAAATTCACACAGCTTTACTTGTTGTTTCTTTATTGCTTTTATATTAAGCTTTGGAAAGTAAGGCCTAACAGGAATCGATTTAAAACATTTTTGCGTTATAATAAATGGTAAAATGAATTACTTTACAGTTTGCCTTATTTTTGAAAAAGAGTAAAGTGATTTGCCCGATAAGATAAAAAATTCAGAAAGAAGGATAGCTATGACGGCAGCTGATGCAGAAAATCTAATGAACCAACTGAAAAACGGTGAAATTAATGAGTGTCACGTTAGTAAAGAGCATTTCCTCATTTTTCAACGTGAATTGGTGAAAAGAGAAGATTTTAAACATTTTAGAGGAATTGCCCAGCGAGGCGGCTCTGTTATCTATCACTATATGGCGGAACCGAGAAGCTAATGAACGTTTCTTTATTAAATAGCTCGGTTACAGAAGAAGGCAGGTTTTTATAAGCTGTTTAAATAAAAATATGAAAAAATGTTTAAATAAGGGATTATCGGTAAATAATAAGTAACAGTACATGATGAGATTTACTTAAGCCTTTTCATTCTCATTTTTCCCCCACTTGAATCCGGACGGTGATCGTCCGGATTTTTTTATTTAGGTTTTGTTAAGGATGAAGTTGTTTTTTGAATAATTGATTAGAGCGGAAGTTAACAATTAAGTATAAGAGCCCCTTTATTTATGGAGCGGCTTCAACCACTTCTTAAGTAAGCAGAGAAATAAAAAGTGAAGGAAAATTCTAAATATACTATAATAATATGCAGATAAAGGAAAAGGAGGTTGTTAAAGTGGATCAAACTTTTCAAGGAAAAACAGCCGTCGTTCTTGCTTCAAGTCAAGGGCTCGGAAAAGCGATTGCAGCTAAACTGGCAGCAGGAGGGGCAAATGTGATGCTTGCCAGCAGAAATAGCAGCAAGCTAGAAGAAGTAAAGCAGGAGCTAGAGAGAGAGAATCAGGGAAGAGTCGATTATACAGCTTGTGATATTACAAATTTGGAAGATATCAAGGCAGTCGTCCATAACACTGTGGAAAAGTTCGGGGCCATTCATATTTTAATCAATAATGCAGGAGGACCGCCTGCCGGATCATTTGAAGATATGAGTGATGAACAATGGCAGCAAGCCTTTGAACTAAATTTATTATCTTATATTCGGTCGATAAGAGAAGCTTTGCCCCATCTAAAAAAACAAGGCGGCAAGATTATCAATATCGCTTCTTCTTCTATTAAAGAGCCCATTTCAGGATTAATTTTGTCAAATACGTTCCGTACTGGAATTGTCGGTCTTTCCAAAACGTTGGCGGAAGAGTTTGCCCGGTATGGAATTCTAGTTAATACAGTAGCTCCTGGCCGTATTGCGACAGACCGTTTGAAGTATCTTGATAAAATAAACGCTGAAAAGCAGGGGATTTCTATGGAACAATTGGATGAACAAATTAAAAAAAGAATCCCGCTTGGCCGTTATGGGCAACCGGAAGAATTCGCTAATGTGGTTGCTTTTTTAGCTTCTGACGCTAATACATATATGACAGGCAGCAGCTTTCTAGTAGATGGCGGAATGATTCGTTCTATTTAAAAACAAGGCTCTGTTAAGAGAGAAGGATGTTTTTAGTCGTTGATTCTCACGGAAGGCGTCCACCTATGGTGAATACCAACAATCAAGTATGATAGAGAAAAAACAAAAAAGTTTCTTTTTATGGTTTAATTCGGCAAGAGAGTGGGAAGTATATAACCAAGCATGATCAATTGGAGATTCTCACTCACAACCCCCTTTTCTTGAGGCCTGCCGATAAGCAGGTCTTTTTTTTGTGTGCACGAACCATAATAGAGCATAAAGATGAGAATCAAAGTCTATTTTTAATTTTTTCAGTGAGCGTTTGCATAAAGGTTCGGAGGAAAGTAACTTATTTTATATATAAGTGGGGAAGGTAGTGAAGGAAATGAAAATTGGATTTATCGGTACAGGAGTAATGGGAAAAAGCATGGCGGGACATCTGCAGAAAGCAGGACATCAATTATTTCTTTATACACGTACGCAAGAGAAGGCAGAAGAGCTATTAAATAAAGGCGCTGTATGGTGCAAAACACCTGCTGAAGTAGCCTGTCAAACAGAGGTTGTGTTTACCATTGTTGGCGAGCCGCATGATGTAGAGGAAGTCTACTTAGGAGCGGAAGGGATTTTGGCAGGCAGCAGTGAGGGGCAAATGGTGATTGACATGACGACATCTCAGCCAAGCCTTGCTCGAAATATTTATGAAAAAGCACGCGAAAAAGGAGTAGAAGCGCTAGATGCTCCTGTATCCGGTGGAGACACAGGGGCGAAAAACGGAACGCTGGCTATTATGGTGGGCGGCAGCAAAGCGGCATTTGAAAAAGCCTTGCCGCTTTTCGAAACGATTGGCAGCAATATCGTCTATCAAGGAGAAGCCGGAGCAGGACAGCATACAAAAATGAGCAATCAAATTGCCATCGCAACGAATATGATTGGGGTTTGTGAAGCCCTGCTATATGCGCAAAAAGCGGGACTAGATTTAGACAACGTGCTAAAAAGCATCTCTACAGGGGCAGCAGGAAGCTGGTCTCTATCTAATTTGGCACCAAGAATGATTCAAGGAGACTTTGCTCCGGGCTTCTATGTTAAACATTTTATAAAGGATATGAAAATTGCCATTGAAGAAGCAGAAAAAATGGGATTGGAATTACCAGGGCTATCTCTTGCAAAAAAGATGTATGAAGAGCTCGCTGCACGAGGAGAGGAAGAGAGCGGTACGCAAGCTTTGTTTAACTATTGGAATTAGCTTTAAAGAAGGCTCTTCTAAAGAAGAGTGTTGAGTTTATTATTATATTAAAAACTTAGTTATAAATGGAAGATTCAGATGGGGGTAGGAAAGGTCATGGGTTTACAAAGCAGCGCCCAAGATAGGACGTTTAGAAAGAGGCTATATGGTGGCCACTAGTTTTTCGCAAATCATCATTTTACTTATCTTCATCGGCGGCCCGCTGCTTTTTCCACTTCTCACTAAAAAGTGGAAATGGTTAATCACGGTCATCATAGGGTATAGCGTCTATATCCTCTGGGGAGTGTATCTCCATTTTACTTCTGACATTACAGAGTATGGTACAGGTTATGGCATGCTTATTGTTCCTTATTTAATCGGAATATCAATAGCAGGTGCTATCTTACAACGCAATACAGACAAAAATCAAAAAGAGAAGTAAACAAAAAAGCGCTCGGAGTCGGCTGGATTGAACCGGCTCCAAGTGCTTTTACTTTTTCATAGTAGTTAAAAACTTTTCAATGCGATCAAGCCCTTTGCGCAACTCTTCCATGGAGTAGGCAAAAGAAAGTCGAAAATATCCTTCGCCAAATTCAGAAAAAGCGCTGCCAGGAACGACGGCTACCCGCTGTTCCATCGCAAGTTTGTAGCAGAAGTCAAAAGAGGATTCGTGAACCCAGTTGGGAATCGCTACAAAGAAGTAAAAGGCGCCGTCTGGTTTTACTACGTCCGCTTCCATAGCAGACAGTCGCTCAAATACATAATCCCGTCGCTTCTTATATTCCCTTTGCATCGGAAGGGCGTCATCTATACCGGCTGACACAGCTTCTAACGCCGCCATTTGTGAAACAGAAGAAGCGCACGACACGTTATATTGATGTACTTTTAAAATGTGCTGGGCGATCGTTTCAGGAGCAAATAAGAAGCCGATTCGCCATCCTGTCATCGCATGTGATTTAGACAGGCCATTTAAGACAATTGTCTGCTCTCTGAGAAAGGAAGCAATCGATACATGAGGCGCATCAAACGTCAGTTCACTATAGATTTCATCAGCGATCACGAAGACGTCTTTTCCCTTTAACAGGTCCGCAATCGCTTTTAGTTCAGCTTCTGTCAGACTGACGCCTGTTGGATTGGACGGGTAAGGCAAAATAACAGCTTTCGTTTTGTCTGTTAACGCATCGCTGATTAATTCTGCTGTCAGCTTAAATCCATTTGTCCGTGTATCGACGGTACGTACGTTAGCCTGGCACATTTGGATAATGGGTTCATAGCCAGGATACACGGGTCCTGGTAAAATAACTTCATCCCCTGGTGACAAAAGTGTGCGCAGGGTAATGTCAATGGCCTGGCTGGCTCCGACTGTTACGATTACTTCTGACTCCGGAGAGTATGTTAAATGATATTTTGTATGTACATAATCAGCCGCCGCTTTCCGCAGTTCAAGGAAGCCAGCGTTATGGGTATAGGTTGTATAATTGTTTTCAATCGCTTCTTTGCCTGCTTCTTTGACATGCTCGGGTGTGAGGAAGTCGGGCTGCCCGATTGTAAGAGAGACCATATCGTCAATCCCGCCGACTAGATTAAAAAATTTACGAATACCAGAAATCTGAATATTTTTTACCTGTTCATTGATCAAGTGTTCCAATGAGTTTGCCGCCTTTCTATATGGATATGATATATTGTAGCATTGAAATAGACAGACAGTAGTGAAAATGAAGAACAATGGAGAAAAAAATGATTAAAATTTGCATGTTAAAAACAAATGGCCAATTAGTTTTTGATGCTCCTTTAGAAGAGACAAAAGCAAAAGATACGCTATGGTACTGGGTTGATTTCTTCAATCCGAAAGAAGAAGAGGCAAAGCTGTTAAAGCGTTTTTTTCATTTTCATCCTTTGGCGGTAGAGGATTGTCTTGATAACCAAAGCGGCCGGCCTAAGCTGGATTTTTATGAGAATTATGCTTTTTTTCTTGTTCATGCGCTTGATAAAAAGGAGTTTGAAGGAAAAGAAGTAGGTGTGTTTATGAATAAAGAAATGATCGTCACAGTTCATCAGCGGCCTGTAAATGAATTAGATGAAGTATGGAGAAGTATAGTAGAAAATGAAAGACTGCGCCAAGGTCCGGCTTCTATTTTACATAGATTGATTGACAGGTTCGTGGATGAGTATTTTCCGTTAGTTTATCATGTGGAGGATGCATTAAACAGCATAGACGAGGAACTGGATACAAATCCGCGAAACAACTTAATTGACCGCCTATTTGATATCCGCCACCATATGTCTAAATTAAGAAGAACCATTATCCCAATGAGAGACCTGCTCTACCGGCTGTTGAATTCGACCCGGTTAGAATATATAGAAGACCGCCATATTTATTTTGGTGATATTCATGACCACCTATTGAAATTAGTAGAAATGCTGGAATCCTATCGCGAATTTTCTTCAGATGTCCGTGATAGCTACTTATCGGTCAGCTCAGATAAAATGAACAATATTATGATGACGTTAACGATTATTACCACTATTTTTATGCCGTTAACGTTTATTGCTGGAATCTATGGCATGAATTTCGATAACATGCCGGAATTGCACACTTCTTACGGCTATTTTCTTGTTCTTGCTGTGATGGCAGTTATTGCCGTCGGGATGTTCTTTATGTTTGTAAAAGCAGGCTGGCTCCAGCTTCGCAATAAGAAAAAGCAGGAGTGAAATAAGGGGTTTTAGCTTCTTTCAGTGAGGGACTTTCGTTGAACATAGCTATAAAAATAAGCCCCTTCGATTTAGGGAAATCGAAGGGGCTTGCCTAATACATAAGAATAATCTAATTAGGAGCCTTTTCAAGAACTAGCTTTACACCAAATCCTATCAGGATGGTTCCGGTGATTCCTTCAATCATATTTTGTGTTTTAGGTTTTTTCATAAAAGCACTAATATGATGAATCAAATAAACATAAAGCAAAGACCATATGATAGTCAGTGCGGTATAAGTCATCCCCATCATGAGAAACGGTAAAAAAGTATGACTGCCAGGGTCAACGAACTGAGGGAAAAAGGTTAAGAACAAAATCGCGACTTTAGGGTTCAGAAGGTTTGTAAAGAATCCTTGTTTAAAGCAAGAGGTGCTTCCAAACTTGCTTTTTGTGTTTGCCTGAATGCTTGCTGCTTCTTCTTTTTTCTTTAAAGACCATAATGTCTTAACCCCCAAGTAAAGTAAGTAAACAGCGCCTACATATTTAAAGACAGAAAATAATAACGCTGATTTTACAATGATAGCTGAGAGTCCAAATACGGCAGCAGAAGTATGGATAGAAAGGGCACAGCAAATGCCGAGAACGGTTTTAAGCCCCCCGGACTTCCCAGCAGTGATCGTATTTTTTGTAGTAATGGCAGTATCGGGGCCTGGTAAAATAATAAAAAAAACACACATAAGGACAAACAGATAAAAGTTTTCCATTTTATGATCACCTTCTCATTAACATAAGTTCTGTATCAATAATTCTTACAGTGTATTATATAGGAATCGTCTTATTGATTGAACATAAAAATGATGTTTTTTAAAAATATTCTCATTAGTCTGACGGGTATGTTTAATAAGAAGGCTTAGTAAATTGATTAAGCATTTTTCACGATATAGTCTTTCTATTTATCAATAAATGAAGGGGAACGCTAATATTTGGAGGAAACTTTATTCTAAATGAACATGTTATGCTAGCGAGTCTAAATATTCTCTAAAAAAGACCGACATTATTAATGATAGGGTAAATAGAATCGATAAGGGGACAAATGAATGAATAATGATAACGGGATCTTACTGGAAAGTGGAACAAATGAATTAGAAATTGTGGAATTCGAGGTGTGTGGCAACAAGTACGGAATTAATGTTATTAAAGTAAAAGAAATTATTCAGCCGGTCGCTGTCACGTTTATCCCGCACGCTCATGAGCATATTGAAGGGATTATCCAGTTGCGCGGGGAAGTGTTGCCATTAGTGGATATGGCGAAGGTGCTGGGCTTGCCAGGAGGCAAAACAGGAGAGACGGATAAATACATCGTTACGGAGTTTAACAAACAAAAGGTCGTTTTCCACGTTCAGAATGTTACACGAATTCATCGAATTTCCTGGGAAGATATTGAAAAGCCATCTGATATGTACCAGGGAGGCAGCAGTCAAGTCATCGGAGTAATTAAAATAAACGGAGAAATGATTTTGCTGCTCGACTTTGAAAAGGTAATTGTTGATATTAATCCCGAATCAGGTATCCACATAGGACAAATTAAACAGCTTGGCAAAAGAGAGCGGTCAGAAAAGCGTCTTATCGTTGCCGAAGATTCTCCGCTGTTAAGAAAATTAATTAGCGATACACTCGCGGAAGCGGGCTACGATGCAGTAGAATTCTTTGAGAATGGCAAACAAGCGCTCGAGTTCTTAGAAAACCAGGCCGACGAAGTCGCAGCTGGAAAGGGAGCACAGCTTTTAATCACGGATATTGAAATGCCGCAGATGGACGGACATCATTTGACGAAACGAGTAAAGGAACATGCTTTACTGAAGAATCTTCCAGTTGTGATCTTTTCCTCGTTAATTACGGAGGATCTACGCCACAAAGGGGATGAAGTAGGAGCCAATGCTCAAGTTAGTAAGCCGGAGATTGCCGAGCTTATTAAGCATATTGATCAATTTGTCCTCTAAGATCATAACGAAAAAACACCGGAAGCACCGGTGTTTTTTTTGTTTGCACGATCAAATTATAGAGTTTTATAAAGAGTGTTATTCCAATCAAGTCAGTTTTTTAAAAATTCTCTTTAAAAAGCTGACTTAAGAAGAGAAACGATCTATTTTAATAGGATTGGCCGAGCGGTTTAAATACCGGTTTTTGATATTGCTTTTTCTGAGGGAAAGTACGTTCACTCTTTTCAATAAATCCGGTATATAATTGTAAAATTCGTTTTGCTTCAGTTAAATTCATGTATGTCTTTGGATTTCGCTTTTTTTGATCTAAGCTGCCAAAATGAGGGAGCGTGGCAAAGTCTTCTTTACAGGGCGGAATATGAAAAGTGTACTCGCCGCACACGACGAGAACATCTGATTGTTGCTGACTGTTCTTTGGATTATTCGAAAAGTGAAGGCCGGCTTTTTCTGCCCGTCCTTCCTGGATCATCTTCAAAAGTGCTTTCTTTTTTAATAAATAAAGGTATTTAGGATTCGTAGCCGTCTTAGCATGCCGATTGACAGTAAAGATTGCTTTAGCGAGGTTTGAAGTAGATGGAGAATGGGCAGGAGATTCTTTATGCGTACTCAATTAAAGGACTCCTTTCAGACTAATTTTAACCCATTATAACCTTTTTTTAGTTGATTGAAAAGTATCTGAATTATTTTAATTTTTTAACTAAATGCTTTGTTAAATGATGAATGGGTGTTTAATAAGGGAATTAGAGTGAAAAGTATCTGACTGCAACAAAAATCAACAATCAAATGTAACAAACCTAACGAAAAAGAAGGCTGCTGAGACAGCCTTTCTAAAAAGGCAGGTGAATCTATTCAAGCCGCTTTTCTCCTTAGCTTGGAGATTTTAACGTAAAAACCGTGATTTCAGGAATGGACAAAAAGCGAAAAGGCAGCCTTGTTGTGCCAAGTCCGCGATTCACATAAAGAGCTAATCTTGTTTCTCCATCTACTATATATTGTCCCTCTTTATAGATTTCGGCATAGGGTGGCGTGTACAGGGCTCCATACCAGGGGAGTTGGATTTGGCCGCCATGGGAATGCCCGCTTAATTGTAAATGAATACCGGCATTTGCGGCCTCTTTTGCTAGATCAGGTGCATGGGAAAGCAGGATAAGGTAATGCCCTTCTTTTACTTTCTTTTTAGTCTGGCTGAAACTAGGCTGTCCGAGTGAGGCATCATCAATACCGAGCAAATAAATAGATTCGTTCAAATGTCTTAATTCAACTGATTTGTTTTTTAAAAGTTGAAATCCAGATTCCTGCATAATAAATTTATAAAGGTCTGTTCCGTAACCGCCGTGGTCGTGATTGCCATAAACAGCGAATTTCCCTAAAGGAGCTTGCAATTTTTGGAGAATAGAGGTAACCGTCTTTGTTTCTGCTGGACTATATGTGTCTGGTCTATCCAGCAAGTCACCGGTGAAGAAGATGAAATCTGGACGAAGCGAATGGATCTTTTCCACATGTTCATTTAATTGTTTTACTGTATATTGAAAACCTAAATGAGTATCACTAAATTGAACGATTCGTTTATTATGAAAAGCGCGTGGAATTAATTCATGCGTAACGGCCACTTCATTGATTTGCAGGCGCTTTGGCTCAATGAACCTCGCATAAGAATACCCTCCTCCTGCCAGTCCGAGAAGAGAAAGCAAGAACGTGAGGGATTGTTTTAAAAACGACCGGCGAGAAAGTTTTTCTTTCATATTTTTCACTCTTTCAAATAGGGTTGGACATTATCAATAGTAATGGAAACAGAGATATTTATAAATTGTTTTGTATTGGCTCATCAGGTTAATCGTTCCTGCTTTAAAGTGCGTTTTCCTGATTTCACCTTTTGTCCTTACCTTATCTGCCAGCTGTGTAACGGCAAGAAAAAAGGATGGAAGAGAAAGATCTTATGGCCCATCCTTTCGGTTCTACATTCCATTTTTTTGTAATAATTCATTAAAGCTTCAAGATCGAAGCCTCTCACCGCTTCATCTTGAACGACTACTGTTGGAGTAGAAGAAGCATTCCATTTATTTCTCCATTCTTGCTTTGCGGATTCGTCCTCTGCAATATTTTTCTCTTCATAGCGAACACCGCGGTCATTTAAAAATAGTTTAACGATTTGGCATGGGGGGCATTCAGGCTGGGTATATAAAATAACAGGCATCATTGGGTTTCTCCTTTGTTCTTCTTGAATATAATATAAAAAATAAAATAGTTGGATATAAAATAGATGTATGGTATATTTCTTTTGCCTATTTATTTTATAACAAACAGATACGGGACAGTCAAAACCAAAATAAATATCGAATTAGCAAGGTGAAAGGAGCCAATCATTTTATGTCACAATTAGCAGGCATTATTCAGCGATTGAAATCATTACAAGAAGGCGGAGAAAACGGAGAGGTTCAGCAACGCTTGTTTGAAGTAAACGGCAAGACGCTGTGCCAGGTTAAGTTCTTTCCAGGAAAAGATACATTTGAGTTGGAAGTATACGATAAAGATGGAAAGGGCAATAAGTATCCTTTCGATGACATCGATATGACTGCCATTGAAATCTTCGAACTTCTTCAAGAAGAAAAACAGCAGTAATAATGATATTCTAGCCCTGCTTACAACGAAGCGTAAGCGGGGCTTTTGGGGAGTCATGGAAATGTATGGGGAAGATTTGCTATAATCAAAGAAAGTACCTTAGACAATGGGGAGTGCGAGATGCCTAACCACAAGAAGAAAGCGCTCAGAAAAGTGTAAAGGGGTAGTAGTCAGATGATTTCTTTCGAGAGTAAAGATGTCCTTCATACGAATATTATGGATTATATTATTCCTGCCGAGAAAGTTGCCCACGTGCAGCCAGGGAATAATTTAGAGCATGCTTTGTTAATTTTAACGAAGAGCGGATATACAGCTATTCCAGTATTAGATGCCAAATACAGGCTTCAAGGATTAATTAGCTCACCGATGATTACGGAAGCGATTCTTGGATTAGAGAGAATTGAGTTTGAAAAGCTAGAGCATATGAAAGTGGAAGAAGTGATGGCGACTGATAAGCCATGGCTTACGATCCATGACCATTTTCGAAAAGCGCTCGGATTGTTAATCAATCATCCTTTTTTGTGTGTAACAGATGAAGAAGGTGTATTTCAAGGTATATTGACGAGAAGAGTCATTCTTAAACATTTGAACTATCACGTAGATCAGCTTAAATAAACTACAATTTTTACTTTTGGCCGGATTCCCTTCATTAAGAGAAGCATGGGAAAGATGAGAGCTTCTTTTAATGATGGACCGGTTTTTTTGTAGTCTGCAGGGAGGAAATAGAAGTTGAACGATGCACTTCACAAGGAAAGGAAAGTGACGAAGCGCCCATTTGTGTTAGCCGCTGTTATTCTGGCCATGTTTATAGGGGCGATTGAAGCAACGATCGTTTCTACGGCGATGCCTGCTATCGTAGCAGATTTGGGCGGCTTTTCTCTTTATAGCTGGGTATTTTCTTCATATTTATTAATGAATGCAGCCACTGTATTAATCTACGGAAAGCTATCTGATATTTTTGGGCGCAAGCCTGTGCTGATTATCGGCATTTTAATTTTTCTTATCGGTTCCTTTTTGTGCGGGCTGGCCACTTCTATGGAACAGCTCATTTTCTTCCGTCTGATTCAAGGTCTTGGTGCAGGGGCTGTAATGCCGATTGCCAGCACGATTGTAGGCGATATTTATACGACAGAAGAGCGGGCGAAAGTACAGGGATATCTTTCAAGTGTTTGGGGAATCTCAGCAGTGACGGGTCCTGCTCTTGGTGGATTGCTTGTAGAATTCGTCAGTTGGCGTTTTGTGTTTTGGATTAATTTACCGCTAGGTCTATTAGCTATTGCCGGTTTACTATTATTTTTACATGAAAATATTGAAAAGAAAAAACCGGAAATCGACTATGCTGGTACTTTCGTATTTTTAATTTCTATTTCTTGCCTCATGTTTTTATTAGTGGAGGGCGGAGTAAAATTTCCTTGGTTATCTGGGAAGAGCGCCCTTTTGTTTGCTGCAACAGCTATCGCTTTTATTTCTTTTATTTGGATAGAAAAGCGAACTGCATCTCCTATGATGCCTTTTGATCTTTGGAAAGTTCGTTCTATCTTGATCGCTAATATCGTGTCTTTTACAACGGGTGTTATGCTGATCGGGATTTCGAGTTTTTTACCGACTTATGTACAAGGCGTAATGGAAGAGAATGCGACGATTGCTGGATTTACACTAACCGCTATGTCAATCGGATGGCCTATTGCTTCAACGCTTTCAGGGAAAATGCTTTTGTCTATCGGTTATCGCAAAACGACAATAATTGGCGGCATATCTCTGATTCTTGGCAGTGCGTTGTTCGTGTTGATGAATGCGGAAAGTGGACCCTGGTGGGCGGCTATTTCTTCCTTTTTCGTCGGTGTCGGTATGGGTCTTACTTCGACTGCTTTCATCGTTTCAATTCAAAACTCGGTAGAATGGAATCAGCGGGGGGCGGCGACTGCGGCTAATATGTTTATGAGAAACTTAGGAAACACAGTAGGGGCTGCTTTGCTTGGCGGTGTTTTAAATGGCCGGCTGCAGGCTTTCTTGGACAGGCAGCCTAATGAAGAAATCCAGTCTTTGTCCATTGATTCGATTAATAAGCTGCTTGGCGGGGAAGGCAGCAAGCTTTCGGATGAGATGTTTCATATTTTACAGGAAGGCTTATCGAGTTCACTGCATTCCGTTTATGTAGTGGTGCTTATTTTCGCTGTGTTTTCTTTTCTCTTCCTATTACTGTTAAAAAAGGGTGAGTGATTCACTCGTAGTTTGGAGGGAAGCGGTATGATATTTTCGGAATTTCAACTATTAAAGGTTTTAGCGGAAGAAATGAATATGAGAAAAGCAGCTCAGCGTCTGTTCGTTTCACAGCCGGCACTGTCACAGCGGCTACAAACAATTGAAAAAGAATGGGGCACAAAGATTTTCAATAGGTCGACAAAAGGGTTATCTTTAACGCCGCCGGGAGAAATGATCGTGCAGTTTGCTGCAGAGGTCGTCGAAAAAAGAGAAAAGGTACAGGAAAATATTCAAGCTCTTGAATCAGAGGTATACGGTACATTAAAGATCGCCTGTGCCTCCATTGTCGGGCAAAAGTGGCTGCCAAAAGTATTAAAGCGCTTCGTGAAAAAGTATCCTTACGCCAAAATATCCTTAATGACGGGGTGGAGCAGTGAAATTTCTAAAGCACTTTATGAGGGGGAAGTGCATATTGGCATTATCCGCGGAATGCCAGAGTGGAAAGGACGGAAAATTCATCTTTTTGAAGATAGTCTCTATTTAGTAGACAGAGAAATCCGGAATGTTGAAGAAATCCTGACAACCGACAAGCCATTTATTCAATTTAAGAGCGATTCCACTTATTTTCAAGAAATACAGGAATGGTGGCACCGGCAATTTCAAATGGCACCTAAACAGTCTATTATTGTTGACCAAATAGAAACGTGTAAACAAATGGCTTTTAATGGAATTGGGTATGCCATTTTGCCGGCCATCACGCTGGATGAAGTAGAGGGAGATGTATATAAGCTGCCTTTGCTTGATGAGGAACAGCGTCCTCTTCGCCGGGATACATGGCTCCTTGGATATGATTCTGCCTTTGAATTAAGGCAGGTTCAGGCATTTCTTGAAGTAGTGGAAGAGTGCAAGTAAAGATAAAATATTCTTGTGAAATGTTCTTTACTCTGATAAATTAAGAAGAAATGCGAAGTAAAATTTTTAGCTTTTCGCAGTATAGATGAAGAGTGGGAGGAATACATAGCATGAAAATGATGGATGCACATGAAATTATTTCTTTTATTAGCAATAGCACGAAATCAACACCAGTTAAAGTATACGTAAAAGGTGAACTTGAAGGAATTGATTTTGGCGCTTCTGCTAAAACATTTATTGAAGGCCGTTCAGGTGTTGTCTTTGGCGAGTGGTCAGAAATTTCTGAAGCGATCAAACAAAACGAAGGCAAAATTGAAGAGTATGTTGTAGAGAACGATCGTCGCAATTCAGCGATTCCTTTGCTTGATTTAAAAGGAATTAAGGCACGTATTGAGCCAGGTGCGATTATTCGTGACCAAGTAGAAATTGGTGATAATGCTGTCATCATGATGGGGGCTTCGATTAACATTGGTTCTGTTATTGGTGAAGGAACGATGATTGATATGAACGCTGTGCTCGGAGGACGCGCAACAGTAGGGAAAAACTGCCACGTTGGCGCTGGCGCAGTATTAGCGGGAGTAATTGAGCCGCCTTCTGCACAACCGGTTGTTCTTGAAGATGATGTGTTAATCGGTGCAAATGCTGTCGTATTAGAAGGGGTAAGAATCGGACAAGGATCTGTCGTGGCAGCAGGTGCAATCGTCACAGAGGATATTCCGCCGTTTTCAGTAGCAGTAGGGGCACCAGCAAGAGTGATTAAGCAAATTGACGATAAGACAAAGTCAAAAACAGAAATCATGCAGGAATTACGCAAGCTGTAAGCAGCATGGAAGAGAAACCGAAAGAAGCACGGGCTGCAGCCCGTGCTTCTTTATTAAAGAAAGTGAGTGGGAAAAGTGGAATACAGTCCGTTTATAAGTATCCGAAGAGACCTTCATCAAATTCCTGAGCTTGGATTTAAAGAGTATAAGACACAAAGCTATATTTTGGAATATTTGCGTTCTCTTCCTCAGGAACGATTGGAAGTCAAAACGTGGAGAACAGGCATTCTAGTCAAAATAAAAGGCAAAACAGGGCAGCGTACGATCGGCTATCGTGCTGATATGGACGGACTGCCGATTGAGGAACAGACAGGCCTCGATTTTCAATCCTCCCATCCAGGCTTCATGCATGCCTGTGGTCACGATGTCCATATGAGCATCGCTTTAGGGGTGCTGACTCATTTTGTCCATCATGAAATTGATCCCGATTTGCTTTTTATTTTTCAGCCGGCTGAAGAAGGGCCTGGCGGAGCACAACCGATGATAGAGAGTAAAGAGATGAGTGAGTGGTTGCCGGATGAAATATACGCACTGCATATTGCTCCTGAATATCCAGCAGGAACGATTGCCACAAAAGAAGGCATGTTGTTTGCTAACACCTCCGAATTATTTATTGACTTAACAGGAAAAGGAGGCCATGCGGCTTTTCCTCACGAGACAAAGGATATGGTCGTTGTGGCTGCTCATTTAATTACTCAGCTGCAAACGGTTGTATCTCGAAATACGAATCCGCTGGATAGTGCAGTTGTCACGATTGGCAAGCTAACAGGAGGGACGGTTCAAAATATTATCGCTGAAACCGCTCGCCTTGAAGGAACGATTCGGACGTTATCTGCAGAATCTATGTTAAAAGTGAAAAAGCGTATTGAAGCGCTTGTAAAAGGGATTGAAGTCGGCTTTGAATGCACGGCTGCCATTGATTATGGCTGTAATTACTATCAAGTAAATAACGATCCTGCTGTTTCAGAACGTTTTATATCTTTTATGGAGCATCAAGAAGACATTCAGCTCGTTATTTGCAAAGAAGCGATGACGGGAGAAGACTTTGGCTATATGCTAAAAGAAATCCCTGGGTTAATGTTTTGGCTTGGGGTAGGTTCTGATTATGGTCTTCATCATGCTAAGCTAAATCCAAATGAAGAAGCGATTACAGTCGGCATTGAAGCGCTGACGAGGTATTTTCATACACTTTCTTAACTGGCTGGAAGTAAGCGGTTTTATTTCACCTGCTGCTTGCTTTTGGAAAAATCAGAACAGTTCTTTCCTTTCAAAGCAGCTGCAGAAGTTATTATTTGGTTGTCCGGAAAGATCATGTTACACTGGATATAAATGATAGCGTTTAAAAATAGAACAGCAGGGAATAACAGTAAAGGGCATTTTTAAGTGAGGGCAACTAAACGTTTGTATTAATTTCTTTTTTAAAATTATTATAAACAACTGTTGACGATAATGCTTGTATCTATTATAATAATAATTGTGATCAGGGGAGTAATTGAGAATAATCATTTACTTTCTCATTTATAATGAATTTTAATTTTGGAGGGATTTTAGCGATGGCAGAACGCATGGTAGGAAAACAAGCTCCACGTTTTGAAATGGAAGCAGTATTGGCTAATAAGGAGTTTGGAAAAGTAAGTCTTGAAGAAAACATGAAAAACGACAAGTGGACAGTATTATTCTTCTATCCAATGGACTTTACTTTCGTATGTCCAACAGAAATTACTGCTTTATCTGATCGTTATGATGAGTTCGAAGATCTTGATGCAGAAGTAATCGGCGTTTCTACAGATACTATTCACACTCACTTAGCATGGATTAACACTGACCGCAAAGACAACGGTCTTGGCGATCTTAAATATCCATTAGCTGCTGACACAAATCATGTTGTAGCTCGTGAATATGGCGTATTGATTGAAGAAGAAGGAGTTGCACTTCGTGGATTATTCATCATCAATCCAGAAGGCGAGCTTCAATACCAAGTAGTAAACCACAACAATATCGGCCGTGATGTAGATGAAACACTTCGTGTTCTTCAAGCGCTTCAAACAGGCGGACTTTGCCCTGCAAACTGGAAGCCAGGCCAAAAAACTCTATAATCTTTCTTTGTGAAGACTTCATTAAGCATAACAAATCTAGAGGCCTAACTTACTTGTTAGGCCTTTTTTAGAAATAAGGAGGCTATTCAAATGAAACTTAGAGAACCGATGCCAGAATTACAAGGTGCAACTGCTTGGTTGAACGGTGAAGTAACGAAGGATGAGCTAGTCGGAGAAAAGCCAACACTTATCCATTTTTGGTCTATCAGCTGTCATCTATGTAAAGAAGCAATGCCAAAAGTAAATGAATTCCGTGATGAATACAGTGACAAGCTTAATGTCGTAGCTGTACATATGCCTCGTTCTGAAGATGACCTTAATTTAGAAGAAATTAAGTCAGTGGCAGCAGAACATGAAATTACACAGCCAATTTTCGTAGACAGCGAGCATAAATTAACAGAAGCATTTGAGAATCAGTATGTTCCTGCTTATTACGTATTTGATAAAGATGGCAATCTTCGTCATTTCCAAGCTGGAGGCAGCGGCATGAAAATGCTCGAAAAACGTGTAAATCGCGTGTTAGATGAAATGGAGAAAAATGCCCAATAATAAAAGAAGCCAGCTAATGAGCTGGTTTTTTTATTAAGTGAGTTTGTGAAAAAAGTCACAAAATCTTCATCAAGAAAGGGACTTTTCCTCGTGCCAAGCGTTTAGAATAGAGTGAATAGGAAAAATAAACTGAAGATGTAAAAATAAGGAGGGCTCTGTATGGAACTGGATAGTGTCATGCTCAGCCGGATGTTGACTTCAATGACATTAGCATTTCACATTATTTTCGCTACGATTGGTGTAGGGGTTCCGATCATGATTTCGATCGCTGAATTTATTGGGATCAAAAGAAACGACCCGTATTACTTATTGTTAGCACGGCGCTGGGCCCGGGGCTTCACGATAACAGTCGCTGTAGGCGTTGTAACGGGAACGGCTATTGGCCTTCAATTATCGCTCCTTTGGCCGAGTTTCATGGAAGTGGCTGGACAGGTCATTGCTTTGCCTTTATTTATGGAAACATTCGCTTTTTTCTTTGAAGCGATCTTTCTTGGCATTTATTTGTACACATGGGATCGGTTTAAAAACCGTATGACACATTGGGTTTTAACGATTCCCGTAATGATCGGCTCTTCTGCGTCAGCTTTGTTTATTACGACAGTAAACTCATTCATGAACACGCCCCAAGGATTTGAATTGAAAAGTGGAAAAGCGGTTAATATTGATCCGATTGCTGCAATGTTTAATCCTGCTACTCCATCTAAAGTATTTCACGTATTAACTACGTCTTACATGACTGCTGCTGCTGTGCTGGCAGCCATTGCTGCTTTTGCTATTATGAAAGGAAAACGCAGTCAGTATGAAAGAAAAGCTTTACGGCTGACGATGATTTGTACCTTTATCTTTTCTATCTTGACTGCTGTTGCTGGAGATATATCAGCTAAGTTTTTGGCCGAAAAACAGCCTGAGAAGCTGGCAGCTGCAGAATGGCATTTCGAGACAGAAAAAAATGCCGACTTAATTTTGTTCGGTACGCTTGACGAAAACAATGAAATAAAAAATGAAATTCGTCTCCCGGGATTTTTGAGCTTTTTAGCTGGCAGCTCGTTCGATACGAAAGTCATTGGATTAAATGAATTTCCAGAAGATGAGCGTCCGCCATTATGGATTCATTATATGTTTGATCTGATGGTTTCAATCGGTTTCTTCGTTCTCGCCGTTTCAGGTATTTATATTCTAATGGATAAAATTAAACGGTTTAACGAGTTAAACAAACCGTTGCTATGGATGATTACCGCCTCTGGCCCGCTTGCAATGCTTGCGATTGAATTCGGTTGGATCTATGCGGAAGTAGGACGTCAGCCATGGATATTGAGAGGATATATGAAAGTATCGGAAGCGGCCACGACTGGTGACGGAGTCGGGCTTACGTTTATTTTGTTTGCTCTTCTTTATCTAGTGCTTGGAGTGCTTTGTGTCATCGTACTAATTCGGATGTTTAAAAATACGCCGGCAGAAGCTGAACTGGAAAAACGTTTCCCAAACCCTTGAGTAAATAGAGGAGGATAAGAGGCATGAATTTAGAACTTCTCGGCATTACAGTTCTCTGGACGTTTCTATATGGTTATCTAATCGTTGCGTCCATTGATTTCGGTGCTGGCTTTTTCGCTTATTATGGGAAAATAACGAAAAAAGACCATTTAATTAATGACTTAATCTCCAGATATTTATCACCGGTCTGGGAAGTAACAAACGTCTTTTTTGTCTTTTTCTTTGTCGGAATAGTTGGCTTTTTTCCTAGTACAGCCTATTATTTCGGAACGGCCCTGCTTATTCCTGGTAGTATAGCGATCATTTTGCTGGCTATACGCGGGTCTTTCTACGCTTTTAACAATTACGGTTCGAAAAATAATATTGTTTACTTATTTTTATATGGAGCGACGGGTTTATTGATTCCCGCCTCGCTTTCGACCGCCTTAACAATTTCTGAAGGTGGATTTCTAAACGTTGAAGGCAACAAGGTTACCTTTTTGGCAAAGGAGCTGTTTACAAGCCCTTATTCTTGGAGTGTAGTCGCGCTGTCTATTGTGTCTGTTCTGTTTATTAGCGCCGCTTTCTTAACTTACTACGCAGATCGGGCAAACGATAGGGGAGCGAGAGCTATTCTTCGTAAATTTGCTTTATTATGGAGTCCTCCAACAATCTTGGCGAGTCTACTCGTATTTGTGTCGCTCCGGGAACATAATCCTGAGCATTTTCAAAAGGCTGTTAGTGAGTATTGGTGGATGTTCGCTATGTCTCTTGTTTGCTTTATGATGGCGTCGTACTTAATTTATATAAGAAAACATTTTGGGACGGCTTTTATTATGGTGATGCTGCAGTTTTTCTTTGCTTTTTTTGGTTATGGTGCGTCTCATTTGCCTTATATTTTATATCCGCATGTTATCTTGCATGAGAGTGTCACAAACGAAACAATGGCGATGGCGCTTGTGATCGTCTTCATATTAGGGCTCTTGCTGCTAATTCCATCTCTTTATTTGTTGATGAAGCTATTCCTGTTTGATGCGGACTATATAAAAGGAAAAAAACAATAAATAGAGGTATCGTATAGCGTTATCTTCTATGTTAGAATGGTCAAGTAATGAAACTTCGATGAATTAGTGGGGGAATGTACGTGAAAAAAGAATTTGTCGTAATAGGTCTCGGTCGTTTTGGCGGCAGCATATGCCGGGCGCTTTCAGAGCAAGGAATGGAAGTAATGGCGATCGATGTGGATGAGGACCGAGTCAATGAATTTGCTGCTATTGCCTCACATGCCGTTGTAGCGGATACAACGGATGAATCGGTGTTAAAAAGTCTTGGCATCCGTAATTTTGATCACGTCATCGTAGCGATTGGTGATGATATTCAGTCCAGTATTTTAACAACGTTAATGTTAAAAGAAATTGGGGTGAAAAAGGTTACCGCAAAAGCGCAAAATGATTACCACGAAAAAGTACTTAGAAAAATTGGAGCAGATCACGTTGTCCATCCAGAGCGGGATATGGGGCGGAGAATTGCCCATAATATGATTTCTAATAATGTACTTGATTACTTAGAGCTGTCGGATGAGCATTCTA
The DNA here is from genome assembly GCF_001685015.1 of Pseudobacillus wudalianchiensis. Lineage (GTDB taxonomy): Bacteria > Bacillota > Bacilli > Bacillales > Domibacillaceae > Pseudobacillus > Pseudobacillus wudalianchiensis. The sequence continues at coordinate 25,932 of NZ_MAYT01000023.1, read as the reverse complement.
TTATGGAAATTGTAGCGAATAAAGTGTTGGCAGGAAACTCGCTAATCGATTTAGATATCCGTGCACGATATGGCATTAACATTGTCGCGATTAAAAGAGGAAGAGAGATCTTTGTGTCTCCGCAAGCAGATGAAAAGATAGCCGAGGGAGACATCTTGATCGTCATCGGTGCTGACTCAGATATTAATCGTTTCGAACAAAAAGTAATGAATGCTTAATAGAAGTATCGATATAATCGTTACATTTGTATAAATTATATTACCTATAGAGAACTTCCGGCTATTCAGCCTGGATGAAACCTAAAGATGCAGCTGCGTACTGCATCTTTTTTATAGGAAAAATAAAAAGGCTGCCTCTCGTGTATGACACACTTTGAGAGACAGCCTTGGACGGTGGATGATTGAATTAAACTTCCATAATGATTGGAAGGATCATCGGGCGACGCTTTGTTTTTTCGTAAAGGAAAGGAGCGAGTGTGTCGATGATTTCATTTTTAATCTCCGACCATTGAGTCGTTTTCTGGCTGAGAATACGATGGATGTGTTTGTTTAACATGCTTTGCGCCTCGTAAATTAAATCGCCTGATTCGCGCATATAGACGAAACCGCGTGAAATGATATCAGGTCCTGCTTCTACTTTATAGGTTTCCATGTTAATGCTCACTACAACGATAACGAGCCCTTCTTCGGATAGAATACGGCGGTCACGTAAAACAATGTTGCCGATATCGCCAATACCGCTTCCATCAATATAGACGGAACCAGAAGGGATTTTGCCAGCGAGCTGAGCAGAATCTTTGCTAAGAGCCAACACTTCTCCATTGTCCATAATAAAACAGTGATCTTCAGGGACGTCGCAGTCAACAGCGAGTTGAGCGTGCATTTTCTGCATTCTGTATTCTCCGTGAATCGGCATGAAAAACTTAGGTTTGATTAAGCGCAGCATAAGTTTTTGTTCTTCTTGGCTTCCATGGCCGGATGTATGAATATTGCTTAATGAACCGTGAATAACATCAGCCCCTGCACGGAAAAGCGCGTTAATGGTCCGGTTTACACTGATGGTGTTGCCGGGAATAGGCGAAGATGAAAATACAACTGTATCGCCTGGCTGAATTTGAATTTGCCGGTGAGTACCGTTAGCGATCCTAGACAGGGCAGCCATTGGTTCTCCTTGACTTCCTGTACAAAGAATGGTTACTTGATCAGCGGGTAGTCGGTTGAGCTGCTGGTTATCAACGAAAGTATCTTTTGGACAGCGAATGTAGCCTAAGTCTTGTCCGATATTAATGGCTGCTTCCATGCTTCGGCCAAATACGGCTACCTTCCGGCCATTTTCTACAGCTGCTTCTACCACTTGCTGCAATCGATGAATGTTAGAAGCAAACGTAGCGAAAATAATCCGTCCTTCTACTTTTCGGAAAATGTCTTGAATGCTGTCACCGACCCGGCGTTCAGACATTGTAAAGTTCGGTACTTCACTATTTGTGCTGTCGGATAGGAGGCAAAGCACGCCTTCCTTGCCGATTTCAGCCATTTTAGTTAAGTTAGCCGGTTCTCCAACCGGTGTAAAATCAAATTTAAAGTCACCCGTGTGTACAATGTTTCCCGGAGGTGTCTTCACGACAATGCCATAGGAATCTGGAATACTGTGCGTTGTACGGAAGAAAGTGACCGATGTTTTTCTAAATTTGATGACGTCATCTTCATGAATTTCATGCATCCTCGTTTGACGCAATAAACCATGTTCTTCCAATTTGTTTTTAATTAAGCCCAGTGCCAATTTTCCACCATAGATTGGAACGTTCACTTGACGAAGTAGATAGGGAATACCACCGATATGGTCTTCATGCCCATGGGTAATAAATAATCCTTTGATTTTGTCAGCGTTTTTCTCTAAATACGTGTAATCGGGAATGACGTAGTCGATACCAAGCAATTCGTCTTCAGGGAATTTAATGCCGGCATCGATTAAAATGATCTCATCCTGAAATTGTACTGCATAGGTGTTTTTTCCGATTTCACCCAAACCGCCAAGGGCAAAAACAGCTGTTTGATCATTTTTAACGGATTTCATAAATTAAAGCTTCTCCAATCGGTAATTTGGCGACTGTTGTTCATAAGCTAGGTACGGTCCTTCAATTGCTTGGACGTATTCGATATTATAAGGGCGGTTTTTCAGTGACTGACGCACTTCCCGTTCTGAAGCAGCTTCTGTGTAAAGAGTTTTCGTGTTTTCACGTATTGTTACTTCACTTCTGTTTTCTTGATAATACACTTTAAAAATCATTTGTTTCTCTCCTTGTCCGATTAATATATCAAAACTGCACACCTAGAAAGATTCTAGGGCAGCTCCTCTCATTTTTAGTACCACTTTTGGGCAGTTTGTTTCGCTTTTGATGTTTCGTTGCAACGGCCAGCCCGTACGGCGGTTCCGGTCTCTTTGTCGGAGTCAAAGAACGACTCCTTGTCGAGCCCTCCAACCTCCTATCGCGCTGGGCGAGCGCCTTCCGCTTTTCATGTCTAGCTCCGCCTCCTTGCCCCTCGAGGTCATAAGCCGATCTGGCTGTGTAGCCGAAAACGCCACTTCTCCATTTCGTCTTATGCTTGTCGGGGCAGAGCAGTTAGCTCCGCTTTTCAAGTCTAGCTGCAGGCGCTAGCACGTACGCTGATTTCGCTCTCTCTGTCGAAGTCTGAAAAACGACTTCTCGTCCAGAGCCCCAATCCGCTATCGCGCTGGACGAGCGCCTTCCGCTTTTCTTTATTATAAAGAATGTTTGATTTTTTTTCATGTTTTTCATATTCCTGCTTCTATTTAGATAGGAATAGACGAAAATTTTCGTATTTATACACAAAGACAGCCCTTCATAAAGGAAGGGCTACACCATTCTTTATTATGCGATTGATTTTCTTCTGAGCATGTCTCTCCACTGTTTGGCAAGCTTCTTTTTTAGCTTTTTTAACATAGTGGATCACTCCTTACGGTTATTTTATCATACATTTGTTTAAATAAAAAGAGAAATGGGAAGCCGTCCGTCACCTATTCGTTAGTATGGGTAGAATGATCATTGATTAGGAGTGGTAATAAACTCCAAAGATACCGGTTCGTTGACTTTGATAAGGAGTTAAGGTAGCGTGGAGAGGGGAAAATATATGACGAGGAGCTGTTTGCATGACAAAAATAGTGTTTTTTGATATAGATGGAACCTTGCTGGATCATGATAAACAGTTGCCGGCAAAGACAAAGGAAGCAGTTCAACAGTTAAGAGATAAAGGGGTTTACACAGCGATCGCTACTGGACGAGCACCGTTTATGTTTGAGGATTTGCGGAAGGAGCTTGATATTCATTCATTCGTTAGTTTCAATGGCCAATACGTGGTGTTTGAAGATCAAGTGATTTATCTGAATCCGCTGGCTGCTGACTCACTTGACCGGTTAAATCAATATGCAGGCGAGCAGGGGCATTCTCTTGTTTATATGACGGAAGAAGCGATGAAAGCAAATCGTCCCGATGATACATATGTAAAGGAAAGTCTCTCCACGTTGAAATTTCCTTATCCAGGGATCAGCCCGGATTTTCACAAAGAAAATGATTTATACCAAACGCTCATTTTTTGTGAAGAAGCAGAGGAAGAAAGGTATCGGAAGGATTTCCCTGAATTCACGTTTATTCGTTGGCATCCTTATTCTCTTGATATTCTTCCAGCAGGAGGATCGAAAGCAGAAGGAATAAAAAAAATGATGGAACGTCTTGATTTTAAGATGGAGGATGTGTATGCATTCGGTGACGGATTAAATGACATTGAAATGCTAAAGCTTGTAGGTACTGGGGTAGCTATGGGCAATGCACTTCCGCCTGTAAAGGAAGCAGCAGACATGGTGACAGCAGATGTAGCGGAAGACGGCATTTACCTCGCTCTTAAAAAGCTGGAGCTTCTATAGAGTATAACCTTTTATCACACATAGCCGCAGGCCGTTAGTTGTTCAACGGCCTGCGGCTAGCGGTTTATTGACATTCAAGCACAGAGATAGGTCCGGCTTTTAACGTTCAATCGGCACGGAGCCTTCAACGACTGAAAAAGGATTTTTCGGATCGATATGATCGTAAAACATAATGCCATTTAAATGGTCAATTTCATGTTGAGCTACAATAGCGGGCATCCCCTTTAAGCGAAGCTTTATTTCTTTTCCTTCAAGATCAATGGCTTTTATCGTTACTCTCGCATATCTGTGTACATATCCGGGAACATCGCGATCTACTGATAAACAGCCTTCACCAGAGAGTAAATAAGCTTTTTCTACAGAGTGACTTACAATTTTTGGGTTAATTAAAGCGTGACTGATCAGTTTCCCTTGTTCATCGTGGACTTGAATGGCAATGATGCGTTTTGTCAGGCCAATCTGTGGAGCTGCCAGTCCAACACCAGGCCGTAAACCGAATTTTTTGGCTGTTTCCGGATCTTGGCTATTTTGTACATATTCGAGTAATTGTTTAGCGGTCTTTTTATCTTCTTCACTTGGCGGCAAAGCCACATTCACTGCTTTTTCCCTTAAAGCTGGATGACCTTCCCGAACAATATCTTTCATCGTAATCATCATACGTACCTTCTTTCTTTAAGACAATCTCTACGAAATAGTTTATCAAAAAAACAGGTCGTTGTTAATGAAACAGGCTAATGTTTTAACGGAGACAAATTAGGCTATGTAAGAAAAACAGATGAGTAATACATAAAGGCAGAGTGTGAATGCAGAGGGAGGGAGAAATGAAGAAAAAGTCGATTGTCTCTTTTATGACAGTGTCGGTTTTGTTAACAGGCTGTGGAGGCTCACCTGAAGAAAAGGCGATCACGATCTTTGAGAAAACGGCAAAAACAGAAGAGGAGTCAGTGAAACAGCAGGAGCCCTTGAAAAAACTTGAGAACAAAGAGTTAAAGATATATGAAGAAATGATGGCCCCTAGTAAGAAAGATAAAAAGCAATGGGGGATTTTAACAAAGAAAGCTAAAAAGAATTTGGAAGAGCGAAAAGAAAAAGTTTCAGCAGAACAGGAAGCCATGAAGAACGCCGCAGATGAGTTTTCCAAAATACGTGAGCTGAAAAAACAAGTGGACAATAAACGCGTAAGGAGCCAGCTTAATGAATTGATTCGGACCATGGAGGCGAGGTACGAAGAGCATCAGAAAATAGGAAAGCTTTATTACAAGATTTTAGCGGAGAATAAAAAACTTTATACGATACTTGGGAAGGAAAAAACAAATTTAGGGAAAGTTGAAGAGCGGATTACTAACATTAATCAAGATAGTGAGAAGCTAAAAACAGCTAATAAACGCTTTAACCAATTAACACAAACGGTGAACAAACAAAAAAAATTATTAGAGAAATTGATAAATGGGAAATAAATAAAAGGCCGTTTCGTTAGGAAAAACACTTTAGCGTTGCTTGTTCGTCCTTTACCTCATCGCAGAGAAGCAGCTGGGATACCTAAAATACCCGGTTTTTTTCTTTTTCAAAGGGAAAGGATATACATGTATTCAAGAAAGGGAAATTTACCCGGTGCAAAACTACTCTATAACAGTTGAAAGAAATTAGTTTTTTTATAGTACAGATACTTTTCGTGGAGTAATACAGTTTTAATGGAGGGAATTGAGGAAAATCAACAACTCCCTTTTAGATAGGCTAATTTTATTTGACTTTCGGCTAATCATTATTATAGACTTATGTCTGTAAACAAGTGATTGTACTAGTATAGATGATATTTATAGTAGTACAGAGCTGAAGATAAATCACTCCATCTGGAGAATATGTGCAAGGCAGAAGACTGAAGGATGGCTTATTAAGTAGGAAGATTACGCACAACAAAAAAGAAAGGATAGGTGGCTTTCATGAGTGCTAAAAAGAAGGCACAGTTCGATGCAAAAAAGACACTTGAATTGATTGAAGACCAATTTACAATGGTTCAGATTTTAAACGAAGAGGGCGAGGTCGTTAATGAAGAGGCAATGCCTGAATTAACAGATGAACAGTTGGAAGAGTTAATGACTCGTATGGTGTATACGCGTATTCTTGACCAGCGTTCTATCTCTTTAAACCGTCAAGGGCGCTTAGGTTTCTACGCACCAACAGCAGGACAGGAAGCTTCTCAAATTGCTTCTCACTTTGCTTTGGAAAAAGAAGATTGGATTTTGCCAGGTTATCGTGATGTCCCACAAATCGTTTGGCATGGCCTTCCTTTATATCAAGCCTTTTTATTCTCGCGTGGCCATTATCATGGAAATCAAGTACCTGAGGGCTTAAATGTATTAGCGCCACAGATTATTATTGGAGCACAATACATTCAAAATGCCGGTGTAGCACTTGGTTTGAAAAAACGTGACAAAAAAGCGGTAGCGGTTACATACACAGGAGACGGTGGTTCTTCACAGGGAGATTTCTACGAAGGAATTAACTTTGCTGGTGCATTTAATGCTCCTGCTATTTTCATTGTGCAAAATAACCAGTTCGCCATTTCAACACCGCGTGAAAAACAAACAGCGGCCAAAACAATTGCTCAAAAAGGGGTGGCAGCTGGCCTGCCGAGTGTATTAGTAGACGGAATGGATCCATTAGCTGTTTATGCGGTTACTCGTCAAGCTCGTGAGCGTGCTCTAAATGGAGAAGGTCCAACTTTAATCGAAACAATGTGTTACCGTTATGGTCCGCATACGATGGCAGGAGACGATCCAACGCGTTATCGTACAAACGACATGGACAATGAATGGGAAAAGAAAGATCCGCTTGTTCGTTTCCGTAAGTACCTTGAGGCTAAAGGGTTGTGGAATGAAGAGAAGGAAACAGCTGTCATTGAACGGGCAAAAGAAGAGATTAAACAAGCAATTAAAAAAGCAGACGAAACACCGAAGCAAAAGGTGACGGATTTAATGGCTCATATGTACGAAGAAATGCCTGCGAATTTAAAAGAGCAATATGAAATTTACAAAGAGAAGGAGTCGAAGTAAGCCATGGCGCAAATGACAATGATCCAAGCTATTACGGACGCTCTGCGCACAGAACTAAAGAACGATGAAAATGTATTGGTCTTTGGGGAAGACGTTGGAGTGAATGGAGGGGTTTTCCGGGCGACGGAAGGTCTCCAAAAAGAATTTGGTGAAGACCGTGTATTTGATACACCGCTTGCTGAATCCGGAATCGGCGGGCTTGCTGTGGGACTTGCTCTCGAAGGATTCCGTCCGGTTCCTGAAATTCAATTTTTTGGTTTCGTTTATGAAGTAATGGATTCTATCAGTGGTCAATTAGCCCGTCTCCGTTATCGTTCAGGCGGCAGCTATTCTGCACCGGTAACGATCCGCTCTCCGTTTGGCGGTGGTGTGTATACACCAGAACTGCATGCGGATAGCTTAGAAGGGCTTGTTGCTCAGCAGCCAGGCTTGAAAGTCGTTATCCCATCTTCACCTTATGATGCAAAAGGATTGTTAATCTCTGCAATTCGTGACAATGACCCAGTTATTTTCCTAGAGCATATGAAATTATATCGTTCTTTCCGTCAAGAAGTGCCGGAAGAAGAATATACTATCCCTCTTGGAAAAGCAGAAGTAAAACGTGAAGGAACAGACCTTTCTATCATTACTTATGGTGCAATGGTTCATGAGTCCATTAAGGCGGCCGAAGAGTTGGAGAAAGAAGGACATTCCGTAGAAGTGATTGACCTTCGTACCATTCAGCCATTAGATATAGACACTATTATTGCTTCTGTAGAAAAAACAGGACGTGCGATTGTTGTTCAGGAAGCTCAAAAGCAAGCGGGAATTGCAGCTAATGTCGTAGCAGAAATTAATGAGCGCGCTATTTTGAGCCTGGATGCCCCGGTATTGCGTGTAGCGGCTCCAGATACAGTGTACCCATTCTCGCAAGCAGAGCCTGTTTGGCTTCCAAACTTTAAGGACGTTATTGAAACGGCGAAAAAAGTACTCGATTTTTAATAATAAGCAGAGTATAAGGCAGACGGTCTCAGGCCTATGTTGAATAGGTCTGAGATCTCTCCTAATATACCGCTTGTTTAAGATGATGAACTTTTACATTAGGAGGGTGAAGACTTTGGCATTTGAATTTAGATTACCGGATATCGGTGAAGGTATTCATGAAGGCGAAATCGTAAAATGGTTCGTAAAGCCAGGCGACAAAATTGAAGAGGATGATATCCTCTGTGAAGTGCAAAATGATAAAGCAGTTGTCGAAATTCCTTCTCCTGTTACAGGAACGGTAGAAGAGGTTTTAGTGAGCGAAGGAACAGTGGCTGTCGTAGGAGATGTGCTTGTTAGAATTGATGCTCCAGGCTACGAAGATCTACAGTTTAAAGGACATGGAGACGGCGAAGAAAAAACTGAGGCGCAAGTACAATCAACAGCCGAAGCAGGCCAGGACGTCAAAAAAGAAGAGGCGCCTATGCAGAAGGCGGAAGGAGCAACGGGAGCAGGTGAACAGCCGGCGGTTCAAGAAACGAACGTTGATCCAAACCGCCGTATTATAGCTATGCCGTCTGTTCGTAAATATGCGCGTGATAATGGAGTGGATATTCGTCAAGTAGCTGGTTCAGGTAAGAATGGCCGCGTACTAAAAGAAGACGTTGACAGCTTTATGACGGGAGGTCAGAAAGCAGCAGAAGAGCCAGCGGCTAAACAGGAAGAAACAGCTGTAGGGCAGGCAGCACAGAAAGCAGAAAGTGCAGCTGCACCTGTTATTCCAGAAGGAGAATTCCCAGAAACTCGCGAAAAAATGAGCGGTATCCGCAAAGCTATCGCTAAGGCTATGGTAAATTCTAAGCATACAGCACCGCACGTTACATTGATGGATGAAGTAGAGGTAACTAAACTTTGGGCACATCGTAAAAAATTCAAAGCTGTCGCTGAAGAAAAAGGTATTAAGTTAACTTTCCTTCCTTATGTGGTAAAAGCATTAACAAGTGCCCTTCGCGAATATCCAGCTTTAAATACATCGCTTGACGATAATACAGACGAAATTATTCATAAGCATTACTACAATATTGGGATCGCTGCAGACACAGACAAGGGCCTTCTTGTTCCTGTTGTAAAAAATGCGGACCGTAAATCAATGTTTGCCATCTCAAATGAAATTAACGAACTGGCAAATAAAGCGCGCGATGGCAAGCTTTCCCCGGCGGAAATGAAGGGCGCATCTTGCACGATTACAAACATCGGCTCTGCCGGCGGTCAATGGTTCACACCGGTTATTAACCATCCGGAAGTAGCTATTTTGGGCATTGGTCGAATTGCAGAAAAACCAATCGTAAAAAATGGTGAAATTATAGCCGCACCTGTGTTAGCATTATCATTGAGCTTTGACCATCGAATGATCGACGGTGCTACAGCTCAAAATGCGCTTAATCACATTAAGCGTTTATTAAATGATCCAGAACTTTTATTAATGGAGGCGTAATGCAATGGTAGTAGGAGATTTCGCAATCGAAACAGGTACGATTGTCGTCGGAGCAGGACCAGGTGGATATGTAGCAGCAATCCGTGCTGCGCAGCTTGGACAAAAAGTAACCATCGTTGAAAAAGGAGAACTAGGCGGTGTCTGCTTAAACGTTGGTTGTATTCCTTCTAAGGCATTAATTACAGCTGCTCATCGTTATGAGCAAGCTAAACATTCAGATGATATCGGAATTGTAGCTGAAAACGTTACAGTTAACTTTGACAAAGTTCAAGAATGGAAAGCTAGTGTTGTTAACAAGCTTACTGGCGGAGTAGAAGGACTTTTAAAAGGAAATAAGGTAGAAATTGTTCGTGGTGAAGCTTACTTTGCTGATGCGAATACACTCCGTGTAATGGATGAAAATTCTGCACAAACGTATAAATTTAAAAATGCAATTGTCGCAACAGGTTCTCATCCAATCGAAATTCCTAACTTTAAATTTTCTGAGCGGGTTATCAACTCAACAGGCGCTTTAGCACTGAAAGAAGTTCCAGCTAAAATGGTAGTAGTTGGCGGCGGATATATTGGCGCTGAGTTATCTACAGCTTATGCAAACTTCGGAACAGAAGTAACGATTCTTGAAGGTGCCAGCGAAATCTTAAATGGTTTTGAAAAGCAAATGTCTGCTCTTGTTAAACGTAACTTGAAGAAAAAAGGCGTGAAAATTGTTACGAAGGCAATGGCAAAAGCTGCTGAGGAAACAGAAAACGGCGTAACAGTTACTTATGAAGTAGACGGCAAAGAAGAAAAAGTCGAAGCGGATTATGTACTTGTTACGGTTGGCCGTAAGCCAAATACACAAGAATTAGGCCTTGAGCAGGCTGGCGTGAAAATCACAGACCGCGGCTTAATTGAAATTGATAAACAGTGCCGTACAAGTGTATCTAACATTTATGCTATTGGAGATATTGTACAAGGTCCTCCATTGGCTCATAAAGCTTCTTATGAAGGAAAAATAGCAGCAGAAGCTATCGCAGGCGAGCGTTCTGAAATTGATTACATGGCAATCCCAGCTGTGTGTTTCACTGAGCCTGAATTAGCAGTTGTCGGCTACACAGAGGCAGAAGCGAAAGAAGAGGGAATCGAAGTAATCGCAGCGAAATTCCCGTTTGCAGCTAACGGCCGTGCATTAGCACTTAACAGTACAGACGGCTTCGTTAAGCTTGTTACACGCAAGGAAGACGGATTGCTTGTTGGTGCGCAAATTGCTGGATCTGGCGCATCTGACATGATTGCTGAACTTGGACTTGCTATTGAAGCAGGCATGACAGCAGAAGATATTGCGATGACCATCCATGCCCATCCAACATTAGGCGAAATTGCTATGGAAGCTGCTGAAGTAGCTCTTGGCACGCCTATCCATATTGTAAAATAATAACCAAAATAGAACTGTCCAAAGGGCAGTTCTATTTTTTTTTGAGAGTGTAGACAAAGTCTCTTTTTTAGCTGTATTTGGTTAAGAATCATCCTCCACAGCCATAAACTAAAGTAGCAAACAAAAAGAATGGGCGGAGGAGCTATGAGCTATTATATTGTGTTTATCTTTCACTTAATGATTTGGAGCTTTTATACGCTGGCAGCCTGGCTGTCAAATGGAGATTCGAAAACGTTTCGAGGACTTTTATTTATTGTTTTTTTCTACCTTTGCATGACAGCGGCTGAAAAGATACTGCATTCACAGCGGAAAGGTTTTTTTATGACGGTTTCTACTCTGATCTTTTATTGGACAGGCAAGCTGGCTATTGATCAGCTGTTTCATATCTTTTCTACTTCCTTTTGAGCTTTGTTACACTGGAAGAAACAAGTGGAAAGAAGGGAAAGGATGAGAAAACTAACCATTTTATTCACGCTCTTACTTTTGATCGGCTGCAGTAATCAAGGCGTTCAGGAACAAAAAAAGGAGACAGCCCCTCCAGCGGAAAAGAAAGCATTGAATCAACAGACGGATAAGGGGGAAGGCGACAGATTGGCTGATAAAGAAAGAAAGGCTCCTCTTTATCGAGTGAACCAGAGGAATTGGTCGATAGAACCCATTGGAAAAGCCAATCCTGCAGCGGTGTTGCTCACGATTGATGATGCGCCTGAAAAGTATGCATTAGAAATGGCCAAAATACTTAAAAAAGAAAAGGCTTCCGCTATTTTCTTCGTTAATGGAAAATTTTTAGAGGAAGATGACAACAAAAGAATGTTAGAAGAAATAGCCCACATGGGGTTTGAGATCGGCAATCACACTTATTCTCACAAAGATTTAAAGAGCCTGCCAGAGGCGGAGCAGAAGGAAGAAATTTTAAAGGTAAATGAAATGGTGGAAAAAGTCACAGGCAAGCGTCCTGTCTTTTTCCGTGCCCCGTTTGGACATTACACAGATTTCTCTAAACAGGTTATTTTAGAAGAGAAAATGATTCCTATGAATTGGACATACGGGTACGATTGGGAGAAGGAATATCAGAAGAAGGAAAGCTTATCCGATGTAATGGTGAATACCCCATTCCTCATCAACGGCGCCAGTTTATTAATGCACGACAGACAATGGACGAAAGAAGCTTTAAGTGATATCGTGAGCGGAATTCGTGGGAAAGGGTATGAGATTATTGACCCGAAGACGATTCAAATAAAATGAAGGGAAGTGCAGTCGGCCTTGACGATTACACTCTATCACCAAATGACTAAACCCATTCTCCATATGGAGAATGGGTTTAACTGTGCATTTGAGTGTAAACCTTATATAAATAAAAAACATACTGCTTAAATGAAATGGAACTCTTATTATGGCGTATGACAAAGTGGCGCGGCTTATAAGTCGGGTAACTTCTTGTTAAGACCGAGAGTTTTGCCAAATGTTTAAAATCTAGTCGGGCAGCTGAATTTTTTAGATAGGCTGATCGATAACCTCCGGGCTTTCTTCTTCTATTTAAATGTACAATGATTTGTTGGGCGGTCTCTATTCCTATTCCGTGTCCGAAATAGGTCCCGTCTTCAAGAACAACCGCATTTTCTCCTCTCCACCAGGAGGTGTCAGGATTAAAGTCAGGATTATCAAAATAAACAACATCTCCAGGCAAGAAATAGTTTGTCTCAACCGTGTGAATGCCGAGATCAGGATCAAAATGCCAGCTGTATAAATAAAGGTTTTGGAATAAGCGATTAAACACATATTTACCGAGACTATTTAGAACGGCATGATAATAGATAATTATTTTTGCAGTTGCACATTCAAATGCGTACATGGAGCTATTTTCAAAAATATCTTCGATCGCCTCGGACGGGGGGACATTAGGTTTCAGCCGGAAGCCGCCGATTCTTGTTAATTGCCAGTATTGCGGGTTGCAACGGGACTTTTCAAACGTTTCAAAGCGCGCATTTCCTTCGTTCATCATTCGTGCACTGGCTATAATATTTTTTCGTAACGTAACCTCAAAGATTAACTCCTCAATAGAGTCGTAAGAATACACAACGGGAGTTTCATTCATACGTTGAACAATGATGTCTTCGACTCCGCCGATTGGCCACATACTACTTTGTTGAAAAGGGACTCCTGCTAGCTGTATCATACTCTCCCTCATTTCAAATATAAGTAATTTTATATACTCTTAACTAATGTATTTTCATTCTGTTTGAATATGTATTTGGACAAAACAACTAAAGTATATTCTCATTTATTCGGAGTTAAGAAATGATAGTAAGCCTTAAGTTTTATCCTAGTGTCATTCTTAGAAATTGTACAATAGTTGTTTTCTTCTTTGAGAAAGATAACTTAAATTTTATAAAAAGGGTAAATGTGTCATACAATAAGAGCTTGAAAATCTAATTATGTTATATTATTATATAATTAAATAATAAAAACGTTTACAAATCATTGGAAAGGGATGTGTAATGTGGGCACAATTATTTGTAAATCATGTATGAACACAATTGAGTATTTTGAGGACGAAAAAGTTTCTGTTGCTTATTCACATTGCGGCTGTGAAGAAGAAACTGAGTTGGACGACTGATTAAATAAACATATGGCAGATACAAGAAACCCGGAAGCGGCTGCTTCCGGGTTTCTTGTTAGATTATATAATCGCTTTTCGTTCTTTGATTACTCTTAATGTCTTCAATTCAAAGTCCTCCGGTCCTTGGACCGGCAATCCTGCTTCCTGGTTTTTCTGAATGTATAGGAGGTTCTCTTCGGTAATAATTTCTCCAGGAATAAAGATTGGAATGCCTGGCGGGTATACCATGACGAATTCAGCAATAATTCGGCCTGCTGATTCTTCGAATGGTACCACTTCTGTATCAGCGTAAAATGCATCTCGCGGTGATAACGCCAACAGTGGAATATCCGGGAGGAGCACTTCTTTATGAAGCTTTGCTTCCGATCCTTCGAACATATCCGCCATGTGGGCAAGAGCGCGGATTAAAAGGTCAGCCTCTCTTTCGGTATCTCCTGGTGTCACAATACAGAGAATGTTATATAAGTCTGAAAGCTCTACTTCAATATTATAATTTTCTCTTAGCCAATTTTCCGCCTCATGCCCTGTAATCCCCAATTGTTTTACAGAAATAATTAGTTTAGTCGGATCGTAGTCATATGTCGCTTTTGAACCGAGTATTTCTCGGCCCACACAGTAAAGATTCGGAATTTCATTAATTTGTTCACGCATAGAGCGGGCAAGTGAAAGAGCTTCTCCGATTAATTTCTCTCCCTCGATAGCAAGGCGTCTTCTTGCAGCGTCAAGAGAAGCAAGCAAAAGATAAGAGGTAGAAGTTGTTGTTAACATACTCAAGATAGTTTGCACGCGCTTTGGTGAAATCAGTCCCTCTTTCATATTTAGAACTGAGCTTTGAGTTAAAGAGCCGCCAAGCTTATGCACACTCGTTGCTGCCATATCTGCTCCTGCTTGCATTGCAGACATCGGAAGTTCACCGTGAAAGTGAATATGAACACCATGTGCTTCATCAACAAGAACAGGTACATTAAATGAATGAGCGATTTCAACAATTTGTTTTAAATCGCCGGAAATACCAAAATAGGTTGGGTTAATAACGAGCAATCCTTTAGCATCTGGATGTTCGTTTAATGCCCGGCTAACGGCATCTGTCGTAATACCGTGGGAAATCCCAAGTTCTGGGTCAATTTCGGGGTGGATAAAAATGGGTACTGCACCAGAAAAGACAATGGCTGTCATGACAGACTTGTGGACGTTTCGGGGCACGATAACTTTATCTCCAGGTCCGCAGACCGTCATCACCATCGTCATGATGGCTCCGCTTGTGCCTTGAACAGAGAAGAATGTATGATCTGCTCCAAATGCCTCTGCCGCCAAATCTTGAGCCTGCTGGATCATACCTTGAGGATGATGGAGGTCATCGAGCGGCAATATATTAATTAGATCGATAGAAAGAGCATTTTCTCCAATGAATTGGCGAAACTCAGGGTCCATTCCGCTGCCTTTTTTGTGGCCTGGAATATGAAATTGCACCGGATTTTTTGCTGCATGGGCCTTTAAGCCAGTGAACAATGGTGTATCAAATTGTGACAATTTACATTTCACCTCATTTAATATAACGTATCTATTTGTGCAAGAGCTTTAGAAACACAAGAAATTATAGCATGTTCATAAAGCTTTGCCTAGCACACGAAGTAATATGCAATCAGAATGAAAAGAGGAGGATAACCGATGGAATACTCATACCCTTTTTCGCCAGACTGGTCAACAGAAGAAGTTATTGATGTCATTAAATTTTTTGAAGCGATTGAGCGAGCATATGAAGCTGGAGTAAATAGGGAGGAATTAATGGCCATTTACCGGCGATTCAAAGAAATTGTGCCGAGCAAATCAGAGGAAAAGCGGCTATGCAATGAATTTGAAGAAGTAAGTGGATACTCTTCTTATCGTGCGATACAGCAGATGAAGTCTACCATTGCTGGTGAAAAAATAAGAGTGAAATAAGATAGCAGGACAACAGAAAAGAGCCAAACAAAATAGCCCTTCCAAAAGCATATTTTGGAAGGGCTATTTTGTTTAAGACAATTTATATAGGGGTATTAATTTTACAAACGCATCATAAATAAACGTCACTAAATCGGGACCATTTAGCTGGATGGCTTTTTCTCTCGGTAAGTGAACACCACAAAGAATTTCCGATTTTTTTACGGATTGGAGGCGCTGGAACAAATGAAGTAATTGCTCATCAGACAAATCTTTCATCTTGGTCGCTTCCGGTTTTCTATGATCATCGGACCAAAGGAACTCGCTAGGGATGTTTTTTCGCAAATAAGGTATCTTTTTCTCGAGGAAAGAACCAATAACTGCTTTATTCGGAGCTTCATCTATCACGGCATACCAAATAAACAAATGCGATTCCCATAATCCGATTTGAAAGTGAGGGTGTTTTTTGTACCCGCGTTTGTTATCAGCAAAGGCAACCCATGTATCATTTGGCGGATTCACTGTCCGGCGGGCATGCTTAGCTACATGTGGAAACATTTCATTTCCTGCTAAAACGCTTAGCTCCCCGGCGAAATGATCGCCTAAAAATTCTAATTTTGGCCGAATCAATGCTTTCAAAGCGGTCATTCTTTCATCTAAACCGTCGATTCGGAAAACATCGAAATCAGCTTGAGTAAAGCCATTAAAGTTCATAAAGTATCCTCCCAATTCTTACTTGAGGATAGTTTATCATAAAAAAATATGTAAATAGAAATACTATGCAGTAGAAACAAATAAAGCAAACTAGTCCCATTCAATGAGAGGTTAAGGTTCACCATAATTCCAAAATTAGAAAAATAAAAGGAGTGCTCACGAATGAAACAAGTAATGAATGGAATGTATACACAAACGCCATCAAAGGAGAAATTGGCTGTTATCCGTTTAGAACTGGATTATGAATTAGCGGTACTCTATGAAGCAATGAAGGAAAAGAATGATGCCCAGATGAAGAGATCTAAAGAGAAGCTCAATATTCTGCGTGAACAAATGCTGAAAATGGAAGCGTAATGAAGAATAGTAAGAAAGGGATGGACACGAACGATGAATAAAGAACGGGCTCGCTGTCGATATGGAGCGGGGCCGTTTTTATTTTGCAAAAAGAGATAGATATACTATAATTTGATGTAGATGGATGGATATTACATAATTTTCCACGGTGGAGGAATAGTTATGGCAAATTGGACGGAAATAGATCAGCAAGTAAAGACGTGGATTATGGAAGCAGGAGATTCTATTCGTGAATCTTTTAAGCATTCCCTCAGCATTCACACAAAATCAAACCCCAATGATTTAGTAACGAATATTGACGAAGAAACAGAGCGGTTTTTTATTTCTAATATTCGAAAGGCATATCCCGGCCATAGTATATTAGGGGAAGAAGGGCAGGGAGATGACCTTACTTCACTTAAAGGAATCGTATGGATGATCGATCCTATCGATGGAACGATGAATTTTGTTCATCAGCAGCGCCATTTTGCTATTTCGATTGGCATTTATGAAAATGGAGTCGGGCGCCTAGGCTATGTTTATGACGTGGCTCATGATGAGTTATACTATGCTGAACGGGGGAACGGGGCGTACATGAACGGGGTGAGGCTGCCTTCCTTAACCGAGGTTAGACTAGAAAAGGCACTCGTTGCGGTTAATGCTACATGGCTGGTAAAAAACAAATATTTTGATGAAAAGAAGCTAGTCGACTTAGCGATAAGAGCAAGAGGTACCCGTTCATATGGCTCGGCTGCAATCGAGCTTGCTTATGTGGCATCAGGCCGATTAGATTGTTATTTATCCATGAGGCTGTCTCCGTGGGATTTCGCTGCTGGAAAAATTTTAGTGGAAGAAGTAGGAGGCATTATGACGAATTTAGCAGGAGAAGAATTGGATCTGCTGAAAACGAACAGCATTTTTGCTGGGGCTCCTGTCCTTCATGGGCAAATATTAAACGATTTTTTAGTAAGAAAGTGAAAATGAAAAAGGATGCGAGTATATTCGCATCCTTTTTTGATTCAGGCTGTTGACAAGTGCTCGCTTTCTGGATGGCTTGTCTGACCATGTTGCTTAGAGCTATTGGTTAGTCTGCTCTTCGTTGAGTTTGGCACCTAGATGTCAATCAGCCTAAGGGCATTGTAAACATATATGGAAAAACAATTTTCATATTGTGAGTTTGATCTATAGCTTTCCGGCTCTTCTCATTTTTGCTTTTGTAGAGAAACCGAATCCCATAACAGCAATAAGAGCTACAATACATAAAATAAGGCCTAATATACTTTGCTCTCCTATAGCAATTCCCATGCCAATCATGCACGCAGCAGCAGCAACAGCAAAGAGTACAAAAATCCACTTAATTTCTTTCACAACAAGAGCCTCCTTTTTTTCTATTGTACAAGATTTTTAAAGACAGAGAAACCTTTAATATCAATTAGAATTTCAATCCAACTTATGATATAATAATCCAGTTACAAAAGCGAATTTTATGGATTTGAGGTTTTTTATTAGTCAGGAGGAACTAATTTGAATACAAGAAATGATTTAAGAAACATTGCGATCATCGCTCACGTTGACCACGGGAAAACAACTCTCGTTGATCAGCTGCTCAAACAATCAGGGAGCTTCAGAAGCAATGAGCATGTAGAAGAACGGGCGATGGATTCAGGTGATATCGAGAGAGAACGTGGTATTACCATCTTAGCCAAAAATACAGCCATTCAATATAAAGATACAAAAATCAACATTCTTGACACGCCAGGACATGCGGATTTTGGCGGTGAAGTAGAACGTATTATGAAAATGGTCGACGGCGTTTTGCTTGTTGTAGATGCTTACGAAGGGTGTATGCCGCAAACAAGGTTCGTGTTGAAAAAAGCCCTTGAACAAAATTTGCGTCCAATCGTTGTGGTGAACAAGATTGACCGTGATTTCGCGCGTCCAGAAGAAGTAGTAGATGAGGTGCTTGAGCTTTTTATCGAGCTTGATGCGAACGATGAACAGCTTGAATTTCCGGTTATTTACGCTTCAGGTATTAACGGAACAGCCAGTACAACTCCTGACAAGCAGGATGAGAATATGGAATCTTTGTTTGATGCTATTATTGAGCATATTCCTGCACCAATTGACAACAGCAGCGAACCGCTTCAATTCCAAGTGGCCCTGCTTGATTATAATGACTACGTTGGCCGTATCGGGATCGGACGTGTATTTCGCGGTGCGATTAAAGTCGGCGAACAAGTAGCGTTAATGAAAGTAGATGGAACAGTTAAACAATTTCGCGTAACGAAGCTATTTGGTTTCATGGGATTGAAGAGAATTGAGATTCAAGAGGCGAGCGCTGGGGACTTAATTGCCGTTTCTGGGATGGAGGACATTAACGTTGGTGAAACGGTATGTCCAGTTGATTATCAAGAGGCTCTTCCGATTCTCCATATTGACGAGCCGACTTTACAAATGACTTTCCTCGTGAATAATAGTCCGTTTGCCGGTCGTGAAGGAAAGTTTGTAACAGCGAGAAAAATCCAAGAGCGTCTTGAAGCTCAGTTAGAAACAGATGTAAGTCTTCGGGTAGAGGATACCGATTCGCCGGATGCCTGGATTGTTTCCGGACGCGGTGAATTGCATTTATCGATTTTGTTAGAAAATATGCGTCGTGAAGGTTTTGAAATTCAAGTTTCTAAACCACAAGTTATTGTGAAAGAAATCGATGGAGTACGTTGTGAACCGGTGGAACGTGTACAAATTGACGTGCCTGAAGAGTACACAGGAGCTATTATTGAATCATTAGGCTCGCGTAAAGGTGAAATGCTTGATATGATTAATAATGGAAACGGCCAAGTACGTTTGATCTTCATGGTTCCTGCCCGTGGATTAATTGGCTACACTACGGAATTCTTGACGATGACCCGTGGTTACGGAATTATTAATCATACATTTGACAGCTACCAACCAATGCAGCCAGGGCGTGTAGGCGGCCGCCGTCAAGGTGTGCTTGTGTCTATAGAAACCGGAAAAGCTTCTCAGTACGGAATTATGCAAGTAGAAGACCGTGGAACGATTTTTGTCGAGCCTGGAACAGAAATTTATGGTGGCATGATTGTTGGGGAGCATACGCGTGAAAATGATTTGACAGTGAATATTACAAAAGTGAAACAAGCTACGAACGTGCGATCTGCCACAAAAGATCAAACGACAACGATGAAAAAACCGCGCATTATGTCGCTTGAAGAAGCGCTTGAGTATTTAAATGATGATGAATACTGCGAGTTAACACCACAGTCTATTCGTTTACGCAAAAAAATTCTTGATAAAAATGAACGGGAGCGGGCAGCCAAAAAGAAGAAAAATGAAGAAATTTAACTTGTAAGGGAGAGATAGGGAGTGGAAGGATTAGAACACGTCAGCCCGCTGCTAGGAGCCTTAATTAAGGGAGTTGGAGGAGCCTATTGGGCGGTAAGAATTTATTGGCTGGCCATTATACTGCTTTGTGTTCTTGTCTACAACCTCGGCTTTGCTAAGAAATTATCTTTAGGAAAAAACATTGTTGTCTATGTATCGCTCATTGTTGGGTCGCTGCTTTTGCTTATCCTGTCTTACCAGCTGCCTGTTGTAGAGAGTTTGATTGTAGCCGCGCTTGTACTCGGTGTATATAAATTCAGGCTCAAGATGCATAAGGAAGAGAATCAAAATTAAAAGAACCGCCTAGATGAATGGCACCTCTATTTCATAATAGAGGTGCCATTTACTTAAGCGGTTCTTTTTAGTTGTTTGTGTTGAAATCTGCAGCTATAAAATTTCCTGCTCCTTGCCTGAACGATAAATATGAAACTTGCCGGTAGCAATTCGCTCTTTTGTTTTTTCAGCGATTCTTTCATTACAATCAGCGCACATATACGTGTGAATTGGTCTGTTTCTTAACCGTTTGGCAATGGGGAGCTGATCATCAATTTTTTCAATTTTTTCGCATAAAATACATTTAACTCTCACTTCAGCTACCTCCAGCTTTTTTGTCAATTATATCATGGATCATCGGATAGCGTCTCCTCAGAGAGAAAAAGGAGAGTTACAAATTCGGCAGGTCTCGTTCGATTATGTATAATAAAGACAGAAGGAGGGGATGAATTTGGCTAACAGAGTAGAGACTTACTTAATACCGGCTTTGTTTGAAGCTTTGCAGGAGGATCGTCTTGTTACGATTGCGACGATTGATGGGGAATCCGGGAACCCTGCTATTCACGCCATTTCTTGGATACGGGCATTGGATGAGAAACTGCTGCGCATTGCCGTCCATAGCCGGTCGCGCATGGTAGAAAACCTGAAGCATAACCCTGCAGTAGCGATTCACTTATTGGCAAATGAATCGGCTTACTCGATATCTGGTATCGGAAGAATCCTCACTGAAAGAGCGGCTGATGTACCTGTGCAAACAGCGATCATCGAAATTCATGTAACGGAGATTCGGGATGTGATGTTTTACGGGTCGAAAATTACTTCGGAACCAAAGCATGAAAAAACATATGATGAACAAGCAGCTAAAAATCTGGATCGTCAAGTGTTAGAAGCATTGAGAAAAGGAGGCTAATGTATAGGCAGCCTCCTTTTTAAAAATAGGCATATGGACTTGATGATCTGTTTTTATTTAGATGATCCATTTTATTTTTGATGATTCGATTGTTCTTCCTGTTGTTTTTCTAAATTACGGGATTCAGATGGAGATAAGTTTTTCTTTGGTTGTTCTGTTGGTTTGTTGCGATCTGGTTCTATTAAATGACCAGGGAATTCAGGCATAGCCCGGCCAGTAATATCGGCCAATTCGTTAGCAAGACCTTGTAGTGGCCGGCCATTTTCGATATCCTGGCCAACTTCTTTTAGACGAGCATATAAGTCAGGGTCCGCTACGACAATAGACTCTGCTCCGTATGGCTGGTGTTTGAGACCTTCAGCGACTGTATACTTGATTGAACCAACCTCAGAACGATCTAAATCGGCATCTACGTCAATCCCGACAATCGCGTATCGTCCCCAAGCTACAGCTGTTGCGTCGTTCACTCCCGGCATCGTACGTGCCGTAGCTGCCAGTCGGCGGGAAGCTTCTCTCATGGAAATACGTTCTCTGTTATTTGGTTCACTATTATTTACTTGTGCCTTATAAGGAGTTTCATCGTTCGTGTTTCTTGTTGTATTTACCCCTGCGCCTTCTTTTTGAGCACAGCCAAAGAGAAGAAAAATCGCCAGGAAGGGGAGAATCGGTTTCATGTTTGTCACCTCTTTAATTAATGGATAAGATGGCTCTCTATATTTTGCGATTCTCTTCTAATCTTATTCATGCAGGCATATATTTTTAACAGCCTTTGCTCAATCGTTGAACGCAGCACCATTTATTCTCATATAATAAAAAAAGATGAACAAAGCAGGAGGCGTATCGTTGAGTAAAATTTATGTGCTGGATACCAATGTCTTGTTGCAGGATCCATACGCTATTTTTTCCTTCGAAGAAAATGAAGTTGTCATCCCAGCAGTAGTACTTGAAGAGTTGGATTCAAAGAAACGATATATGGATGAAATCGGAAGAAACGCCAGGCTTGTGTCAAAGTTAATCGATAAGATGCGGGAAACCGGAAAGCTGCATGAGGGGGTTAAATTAGAGAACGGAGGAAGTTTAAGAATTGAACTGAATCACCGTTCTTTTCAAAAGCTTCAAGATATATTTGTTGAGAATACGAATGATAACCGTATTTTAGCGGTAGCCAAGAATTTATCTCTTGAGGAAGAAGCGAAAGCGGACGGCCATGCGGTCATTTTGGTAAGCAAGGATACACTTGTACGAGTAAAGGCTGATGCACTCGGATTACAGGCGGAGGACTTCTTAAGCGACCGCGTTATTGAAATGAGTGATATCTATAAAGGCTTTTTGAAAATATATGTATCCAAACAAGCGCTTGACTTGTTTTATCAAAAAGGGGAGCTTCCACTTTCGGAAATTGCCCATCATCCTTTTTATCCGAATCAATTCCTCGTATTAAAAGACGCCCTTGGCAGTTCCGCATCTGCGGTTGGTATAGTAGATACGCGCGGGAAATGCTTGAAAAAGCTTTTATATAATGAAGAGATCATTTGGGGAATTAAGCCAAGAAATGTCCAGCAAATGATGGCTATTGAACTTTTAATGAGGCCCGATATTCCGCTTGTAACCATGGCAGGAAAAGCAGGGACAGGGAAGACGCTCATTGCACTTGCGGCGGGGCTTTTGCAAACAGAAGATTTGCAGCTCTTTAAAAAACTGCTTGTCGCCCGCCCGATTGTTCCGGTCGGAAAAGATCTTGGTTATTTGCCCGGTGAAAAGCAAGAAAAATTACGTCCATGGGTCCAGCCAATCTATGATAATTTGGAATACTTATTTAATACGAAAAAGCCGGGGGAGATTGACCAAATTCTAGCGGGACTTCACTCGGTGGAAGTTGAAGCTCTTACTTATATACGAGGAAGAAGCATTCCTGAACAATATATTATCATTGATGAAGCCCAAAATTTAACGAAGCATGAAGTAAAAACGATTCTTACGAGAGTGGGGGAACGGAGCAAGATTGTGTTAATGGGAGATACAGCCCAAATTGATCATCCGTATTTAGATGAATACAATAACGGATTAACATACGCTATTGAAAAATTTAAAGACCAGACTGTTGCAGGGCATATTAAATTGCTGAAAGGCGAGCGGTCAGGGCTTGCTCAGTTAGCGGCTGATATATTGTAATAAGATCTAATTCAAGAAAAAAAGCCAGACACCTTGTTTGCGTTAAAGGTGTCTGGCTGTTCAGCTTATGAAAGGGATGAGCCTATTCAACTCGGAATGAGGCAACGTGTTTAATCGGATTTTCCCGATTTGATCCATCTTTGAAAAGAACGTGGACGGGCCCGTCTTCACGAAGAGGCTTACCTTTTTTGGAGAAAGCGAGGATGATTTCGCTAGCTTTCTCTAGGGGCAGTGTGATCTCTTCAGCCGTTGTTTCGATCACGAGAGATTGAGCATTTGCGGCGGGCTCGGCATTTTTTAAAAATGGATCAAAAGGTATGCCAAATGTACCGGTCAGTACTTTTTCCTTTTCATATTTTTTTTCAGATTTAATAGTCGGTGGGAATACAGCTCCCTCGCGGATTTCTTTATCCCAAAACTTAGATACATTCTTTGTATATTCCTCGTCTGCATGTAAGCTGTTGTCTTCCTCGATATCAAAGTATGTATCCAAGTCAATGCGACGGTCATCAAAGATCCAAACTCCTGAATCTAAAGTGATGGGAAACTTAACGTTTCCTTTGATAGACATTGTTGTATTCATAGGGGTTCCCCCTTAGTTAATTTGATGTTCCAAATAGATTATAACGCTAGAACCTTCTCTTGTCAGGGGATAAATTCGAAATCCCTTGCAAATTAGTCAAATTAACGATAAAATTTTATAAGATACAGTCAATTTATTGCGCTGAACAGGGGGAGTTAGATATGGCATCTGAATTAAAAGTCAATCACAGGGAAAAAGCCTACTCTCTATTAGAAGCAGATGCGGGAAAGATCTTGCGGCTCATAAAAGTTCAAATGGACAACTTAACGATGCCCCAGTGTCCTCTGTATGAAGAGGTGCTGGACACCCAGATGTTTGGCTTATCCCGTGAAATAGATTTTGCGATTCGTTTAGGATTGGTTGATGAAAAAGATGGAAAGGAACTGATTGATTCGCTTGAACGGGAATTATCAGCTCTCCATGAAGCGTCTACTCGAAAATAAACGGCAAAAAACTCAAACACCTTATATCGATGTTTGAGTTTTTTTTACATAAAATGATCCAAATTTAGCTTGCACTGAGATGTAAGAGATAGGAAGATTAATATGTGGAAAAAAATAATTAGATCATACGACTACTCACTCATAGCAGCTTTCTTTCTGCTTTGCTTGTTTGGGTTGATGATGGTTTACAGTGCCAGCTCTGTAACAGCAGTACAACGCTATGAAGTAGCAAGCGATTACTTTTACAACAAGCAAAAGATTCATATTATGATAGCCTCTTTTTTCTTCATCGTAGCGGCTATCTTTCCGTATAAGGCTTATAAAAATAGTAAATTTTTATTTTTTATGGTAGCAGGTATTGTTGCTCTTTTAGGTATTCTATCTTTTTATGGAACGATTTCAAATAACGCAAGAAGCTGGATTCGTATTGGAGGTTTTTCACTTCAACCGTCAGAATTTGCTAAGCTTGTGATTATTATTTATATGTCAGCTATCTATGCTAAAAAGCAAAAATATATTAACTCATTCAATAAAGGGGTTACGCCGCCGGTTATCTTACTAGTTTTTTTATGTATGATCATCGCTAGTGAGCCGGACTTTGGTACAGCATTTATTATCTTTCTTATTGGCTGTACAATTATTATTTCTTCCGGTATGAAATTTAAAAGCATGTGGAAACTTGTCGTTCTTGGTATGATGGCTGCTTTAATTTTATCGCCGCTTATTCTTTATAAAAAAGACGACATTTTCACGGAAGGAAAGATGAGCCGCATCAATGGCTATTTGGATCCTTTTGAACATCAAGAAGGCGATGGATATCAACTCGTAAATTCCTACCTAGCCATTGGTTCAGGCGGTGTTTTAGGAAGAGGATTAGGGCAAAGCGTGCAAAAATTGGGGTATTTACCAGAGCCGCACACAGATTTTATCATCTCGGTTATTTCAGAAGAACTAGGTGTCTTTGGGGTCACGATTGTAGTAGGAGGCCTATGCTTTATTGTTTTAAGAGGCATTTACATTGCGATCAAGTGTCGAGATCCGTTTGGAACGATGATGGCTGTTGGGATTGCAAGCATGATTGCTATTCAGTCAGCTATTAACCTTGGCGGGGTAACAGGGTTAATTCCAATCACGGGGGTTCCATTGCCGTTCATTAGCTATGGAGGATCGTCACTCATTTTGTTAGCTATTTCGCTTGGCATTCTTGTTAACATCTCTATGTTTGCCAAATATGAACAGCTGTACAAAAAGTAATGCTTACTTTAGTCATAAAAAGGTTCAGTTAACTGAACCTTTTTATATATATTTACTCGTACAACAGGGGAGAGATGAAAATGCGAAAAATCAGTAAAGTGCTGGTTGCTAACAGGGGAGAAATTGCCATCCGTGTATTTCGTGCCTGTACGGAGCTCCATATCCGGACAGTAGCGATTTATTCCAAGGAAGATTCAGGGTCCTATCACCGCTACAAAGCGGACGAAGCCTATCTTGTGGGGAAAGGCAAGAAGCCGATTGACGCTTATCTTGATATTGAAAACATTATCGAGATTGCTAAACAGGCAGAAGTTGATGCGATTCACCCAGGGTATGGTTTTTTATCAGAAAATATCGAATTTGCTAAACGCTGTGAGGAAGAAGGCATTATTTTTATCGGCCCTACTTCCCGGCATTTGGATATGTTTGGAGATAAAGTCAAAGCGAGAA